>NZ_JOBH01000064.1 GCF_000717745.1 Streptomyces violens | reverse complement strand
CAGTCCCGGCCGGCCGTCGAGGCGATGACCGCCGAGGACACGGAGCAGTACCAGCGCGAGGTGACCGCGCACCTGATCCGCATGGCGGAGTTCATGGCGGTCGGCACACCGGTTGCCGATTCCGCGGTGCAGGCCGCGGTGGACGCCCAGTACCAGTTCGTGTGCCGGTACTGGACCCCGAACGCGGCCGCTTACAAGGG
>NZ_JOBH01000063.1 GCF_000717745.1 Streptomyces violens | reverse complement strand
CCCTTGTAAGCGGCCGCGTTCGGGGTCCAGTACCGGCACACGAACTGGTACTGGGCGTCCACCGCGGCCTGCACCGCGGAATCGGCAACCGGTGTGCCGGTCGCCATGAACTCCGCCATGCGGATCAGGTGCGCGGTCACCTCGCGCTGGTACTGCTCCGTGTCCTCGGCGGTCATCGCCTCGACGGCCGGCCGGGACTG
>NZ_JOBH01000062.1 GCF_000717745.1 Streptomyces violens | reverse complement strand
GGAGCTGAAGACCAAGGCGCAGAACTTCATCCGGGACCACAAGGACGATGAGGACGGCGACTACGACGAGGATCTGATCGCCGAGCACAACCAGATCCGGGATGACATCACCGCCACGGTGGCCGCGTTCTGGGCGGCGGAGCGCACCTGCCACAACAAGATCACGGCGCTGTGGAACGGCACCCAGATGGTGGCCGGGGAC
>NZ_JOBH01000061.1 GCF_000717745.1 Streptomyces violens | reverse complement strand
GTCCCCGGCCACCATCTGGGTGCCGTTCCACAGCGCCGTGATCTTGTTGTGGCAGGTGCGCTCCGCCGCCCAGAACGCGGCCACCGTGGCGGTGATGTCGTCGCGGATCTGGTTGTGCTCGGCGATCAGATCCTCGTCGTAGTCGCCGTCCTCATCGTCCTTGTGGTCCCGGATGAAGTTCTGCGCCTTGGTCTTCAGCTCC
>NZ_JOBH01000060.1 GCF_000717745.1 Streptomyces violens | reverse complement strand
GCCGGCCATGTCGATCTCGTTGTCGAAGTGGCCGATGTTGCCCACGATCGCCTGGTGCTTCATCTTGGCCATGTCCGAGGCCATGATGATGTCCTTGTTGCCGGTGGTGGTGACGAAGATGTCCGCCGTCTCCACGACCTCGTCCAGGGTGGTGACCTGGTAACCGTCCATCGCCGCCTGCAGCGCGCAGATCGGGTCGATCTCG
>NZ_JOBH01000059.1 GCF_000717745.1 Streptomyces violens | reverse complement strand
GCCGGCCATGTCGATCTCGTTGTCGAAGTGGCCGATGTTGCCCACGATCGCCTGGTGCTTCATCTTGGCCATGTCCGAGGCCATGATGATGTCCTTGTTACCGGTCGTGGTGACGAAGATGTCCGCCGTCTCCACGACCTCGTCCAGGGTGGTGACCTGGTAACCGTCCATCGCCGCCTGCAGCGCGCAGATCGGGTCGATCTCG
>NZ_JOBH01000058.1 GCF_000717745.1 Streptomyces violens | reverse complement strand
CCCGTCTCCAGCATCAGCTGGGACGAGGTTCCTTTGAAAAAACACAGCGAGGACGCTGTGAACCTCGGACCTATTCCGTCCGATGGTTCCGCTCTCGTGATGTGTCTCCCGATTACGGGGAAACATTCACGGAGAGTTTGATCCTGGCTCAGGACGAACGCTGGCGGCGTGCTTAACACATGCAAGTCGAACGATGAACCTCCTTCGGGAGGGGATTAG
>NZ_JOBH01000057.1 GCF_000717745.1 Streptomyces violens | reverse complement strand
ACAGCGTGCCAAAAGTCAACGCCAGATATGTTGATACCCCGTCTCCAGCATCAGCTGGGACGAGGTTCCTTTGAAAAACACAGCGAGGACGCTGTGAACCTCGGACCTATTCCGTCCGATGGTTCCGCTCTCGTGATGTGTCTCCCGCAGTTTTTAATTAAACGCAGTCGGGAAAACATTCACGGAGAGTTTGATCCTGGCTCAGGACGAACGCTGGCG
>NZ_JOBH01000056.1 GCF_000717745.1 Streptomyces violens | reverse complement strand
ACGAAGGACTTCACCCAGTGGCCGACCTCGTACCAGTGGTGCTGCTCCTCCACCGGGTCGCCCCAGGGGAGCTTGGCGTTCTTCATGTCCTCGGCGTTGAAGCCGTACTGGTTGGCCTTGTCCGAGCCGTCCCCGGCCACCATCTGGGTGCCGTTCCACAGCGCCGTGATCTTGTTGTGGCAGGTGCGCTCCGCCGCCCAGAACGCGGCCACCGTGGCGGTGATGTC
>NZ_JOBH01000055.1 GCF_000717745.1 Streptomyces violens | reverse complement strand
GTCTGTGGATGGCCGCGATGTGCCAGTACTCGGCGGCTCCGGAGGGGGCCGAGCAGGGTGTGCCCAACGACTGGCACTTCCAGCACCTGGCGGCCCGCGCCGTCGGCGGCACGGGCCTGATCATCACCGAGGCCACCGCCGTCAGCCCCGAGGGCCGGATCAGCCCGTACGACCTGGGCCTGTGGAACGACACCCAGACCGCCGCCTTCCGCCGCATCACCGACTTC
>NZ_JOBH01000054.1 GCF_000717745.1 Streptomyces violens | reverse complement strand
GCTGGTGGAGCTCTCGCCGCTGCGCCAGGGTGATCTGCTGGCGCACACCATCGCCGAGGCGCTGCCGCTGGCCGATCAGACCACCCGCCCGATGATCGACGTGCTGGCGGAGTACCTGGCCGAGCGGGAACTGCTGCTGGTGCTGGACACCTGCGAGCACCTGACCGATGCCTGCGCGTTCGCCGCCGAGGCACTGCTGAGGGCGGCGCCCGGCCTGCGGATCCTGGCG
>NZ_JOBH01000053.1 GCF_000717745.1 Streptomyces violens | reverse complement strand
CGCCATGCGGATCAGGTGCGCGGTCACCTCGCGCTGGTACTGCTCCGTGTCCTCGGCGGTCATCGCCTCGACGGCCGGCCGGGACTGCTCCCACGCCTGCGGCCACCGCTCCCGGACCTCGGTATCGAGCTGAGGGCTGGAGGACTCGAAGCCCTCGAACAGGTTCTCCGGCCTGTTGATCTTCACCATGTCGTTGTTGTCCTTGCCTTCCTCCAGTTCGGCGATGGTGCGGCCGACCGTGCG
>NZ_JOBH01000052.1 GCF_000717745.1 Streptomyces violens | reverse complement strand
GGCCTGGGCCTGCTGGACGGTGGAGACGCGGTCCTCGTAGGTGTGCGTCGTGGTGATCTTCCCGTAGGTGGCCTCGGAGGTGTTGAGGTTGTGGTTGTACGCGTCGGCGCCGGCGTCCTTCAGCCGCGAGGCCTGGCCGTCGGAGAGCAGTCCCAGGCAGGCGCACACCTCCACGCCCTGGTTCTGTTCCTTGATGGCGGAGATGGTCTGCGAGACGCGGTCGACGTCCTTGTCCGTGGGGCCGCGGCCG
>NZ_JOBH01000051.1 GCF_000717745.1 Streptomyces violens | reverse complement strand
GGCCTGGGCCTGCTGGACGGTGGAGACGCGGTCCTCGTAGGTGTGCGTCGTGGTGATCTTCCCGTAGGTGGCCTCGGAGGTGTTGAGGTTGTGGTTGTAGGCGTCGGCGCCGGCGTCCTTCAGCCGCGAGGCCTGGCCGTCGGAGAGCAGCCCCAGGCAGGCGCACACCTCCACGCCCTGGTTCTGTTCCTTGATGGCGGAGATGGTCTGCGAGACGCGGTCGACGTCCTTGTCCGTGGGGCCGCGGCCG
>NZ_JOBH01000050.1 GCF_000717745.1 Streptomyces violens | reverse complement strand
CCGGCGCCCTCGTAGCCGGCCTCCTTCAGGATGGCCTTGGAGGCGCGGTAGAGCTCGGCGTTCTGCTCCTCGGAAAGGAACGGCGCGGGCGCCTCTTCGACCAGCTTCTGGTGGCGGCGCTGCAGCGAGCAGTCCCGGGTGGAGACCACGACCACGTTGCCGTGCTTGTCGGCCAGGCACTGGGTCTCCACATGCCGGGGGCGGTCCAGGTAGCGCTCCACGAAGCACTCGCCGCGGCCGAAGGCGGCGACGGCCTCGCGGACGGCGGAGTCGTACAGCTCGGGGACCTCT
>NZ_JOBH01000049.1 GCF_000717745.1 Streptomyces violens | reverse complement strand
GCTGGACACCTGCGAGCACCTGACCGATGCCTGCGCGTTCGCCGCCGAGGCACTGCTGAGGGCGGCGCCCGGCCTGCGGATCCTGGCGACCAGCCGTCGGGCCCTGGACGTGGTGGGCGAGCGGATCCTGACCATCGAGCCGTTGCCGGTGCCCGAGGTCGAGGATGCGCGGGCGGGCGCGGCGGATGCGGTGCTCCTGCTCACCCTGCGTGCCAGGGAGGCGGTGCCCGGTTTCACGGTCACCGATGCCGACCGCGCGGAGCTGGTACGGCTGTGCCGGCGGCTGGACGGGCTGCCGCTGGCGATCGAGCTGGC
>NZ_JOBH01000048.1 GCF_000717745.1 Streptomyces violens | reverse complement strand
GCTGGACACCTGCGAGCACCTGACCGATGCCTGCGCGTTCGCCGCCGAGGCACTGCTGAGGGCGGCGCCCGGCCTGCGGATCCTGGCGACCAGCCGTCGTGCCCTGGACGTGGTGGGCGAGCGGATCCTGACCATCGAGCCGTTGCCGGTGCCCGAGGTCGACGATGCGCGGGCGGGCGCGGCGGATGCGGTGCTCCTGCTCACCATGCGGGCCAAGGAGGCGGTGCCCGGTTTCACGGTCACCGATGCCGACCGCGCGGAGCTGGTACGGCTGTGCCGGCGGCTGGACGGGCTGCCGCTGGCGATCGAGCTGGC
>NZ_JOBH01000047.1 GCF_000717745.1 Streptomyces violens | reverse complement strand
GGAGGCGGTGCCCGGTTTCACGGTCACCGATGCCGACCGCGCGGAGCTGGTACGGCTGTGCCGGCGGCTGGACGGGCTGCCGCTGGCGATCGAGCTGGCCGCGGCCCGTCTGCGCGATCTGCCGGTACGGGAACTGACCGCCCGGCTGGACGACCGTTTCGCCGTCCTGGGCGACACCGACGGCGTCGCCACCGACGCCGAACCTCCCTGGCATCAGGCCCTGCGCACCGCCATCGGCTGGAGCCACCAGCTGTGCAGCCCCGCCGAACGGCTGCTGTGGGCGCGGCTGTCGGTCTTCGCCGGCAGCTTCGACGCCGA
>NZ_JOBH01000046.1 GCF_000717745.1 Streptomyces violens | reverse complement strand
TGCCAAGGCATCCACCGTGCGCCCTTAAAAACTTGGCCACAGATGCTCGCGTCCACTGTGCAGTTCTCAAGCAACGACCAGCCACCCGTCACACACCACCTTCATGGCGCTTCACCGGGGCCGGCGTTTGAAGGAACAGCCTTACGGCCGTGCCCTCAGACACCCAACAGCGTGCCCGACACATCCAGAAGGTCCATCACGTTCCACGCCGAAGCAGTACTAGTGAGGTCCAACCAAGTGTGCCGAGTAGTCAACGTTCCACCCATGAGCAACCAGCATCAGACATTCGCTGATGTTCTGGCCTCTGACCAACCCGAAGGCTGGTAAGAAGTGCTCCTTAGAAAGGAGGTGATCCAGCCGCACCTTCCGGTACGGCTACCTTGTTACGACTTCGTCCCAATCGCCAGTCCCACCTTCGACG
>NZ_JOBH01000045.1 GCF_000717745.1 Streptomyces violens | reverse complement strand
GGAGGGAATCGTCGAAGGTGGGACTGGCGATTGGGACGAAGTCGTAACAAGGTAGCCGTACCGGAAGGTGCGGCTGGATCACCTCCTTTCTAAGGAGCATCTAGATCTCGCAAGAGATCCAGAGCCACTACGTCGGCGAATGTTCGACGGTGGTTAGCTCATGGGTGGAACGTTGACTACTCGGCACCTTCGGCCTGTGGCCGCTAGTACTGCTCTTCGGAGCGTGGAACGCAGTCGCCGGTGGGATGTGTCGGGCACGCTGTTGGGTGTCTGAGGGCACGGCCGTAAGGCTGTTCCTTCAAACGCCGGCCCCGGTGAAGCGCCACAGTAGTGGTGTGTGACGGGTGGCTGGTCGTTGCTTGAGAACTGCACAGTGGACGCGAGCATCTGTGGCCAAGTTTTTAAGGGCGCACGGTGGATGCCTTGGCA
>NZ_JOBH01000044.1 GCF_000717745.1 Streptomyces violens | reverse complement strand
ATCGGTTCCTGGTGCCAAGGCATCCACCGTGCGCCCTTAAAAACTTGGCCACAGATGCTCGCGTCCACTGTGCAGTTCTCAAGCAACGACCAGCCACCCACCACCCCCGGAAAGATCCGGAGTTCACTGGGGCCGGCGTTTGAAGGAACAGCCTTACGGCCGTGCCCTCAGACACCCAACAGCGTGCCCGACACATCCAGATGGTCCATCACGTTCCACGCCGAAGCAGTACTAGTGAGGTCCAACCGAGTGTGCCGAGTAGTCAACGTTCCACCCATGAGCAACCAGCATCAGACGTTCGCTGATGTTCTGGCCTCTGACCAGGTCCGAGGACCGGGTAAGAAGTGCTCCTTAGAAAGGAGGTGATCCAGCCGCACCTTCCGGTACGGCTACCTTGTTACGACTTCGTCCCAATCGCCAGTCCCACCTTCGACG
>NZ_JOBH01000043.1 GCF_000717745.1 Streptomyces violens | reverse complement strand
TCCAGCAGTCGCCAACGGGCGTTCTCGTCCAGCTCGAATGCGGCCTTGATGCCCTGGGCGCGTACCTCGCGGTGCACCAGGTCGACGGTGACCTCGGCGGTGGGGTCGGCCTCGGCCAGCTGCTGCAGCGCCTCGACGGTCTCCTGCGGCAGCACGACCGTCAGCAGTCCGTTCTTGAGGGAGTTGCCGCGGAAGATGTCGGCGAAGCGGGAGGAGATGACGGCCTTGAAGCCGTAGTTCTGCAGGGCCCAGACGGCGTGCTCGCGGGAGGAGCCGGTGCCGAAGTCGGGGCCGGCGACCAGGACGGTGGCGCCCTGGTAGGCCTCCTGGTTCAGCACGAAGTCGGGCTGTTTGCGCCAGGCCTCGAAGAGACCGTCCTCAAACCCGTCCCGGGTGACCTTCTTCAGCCAGTGGGCGGGGGCGGGCGCGGGGGCGGCGTCGGACAGGTCGGCGGGGGAGGCCAGGTGGCCGAGCACCGCGGTGGCGGCGGCGACCTGGGGGGAGACCAGGTGGGTGCGGCCGCCCTTGCCCTGCCGGCCCTCGAAGTTGCGGTTGGAGGTGGAGGCGGAGCGCTCGCCGGGGGCCAGCTGGTCGGGGTTCATGCCCAGGCACATCGAGCAGCCCGCGTGCCGCCATTCGGCGCCGGCGGCGGTGAAGACCTTGTCCAGGCCCTCCTCGACGGCCTGCAGCGCCACCCGCACCGAACCGGG
>NZ_JOBH01000042.1 GCF_000717745.1 Streptomyces violens | reverse complement strand
GGGAGCCATCGTGCGCAAGGTGCTCATCGCCAACCGTGGCGAAATCGCTGTCCGCGTGGCCCGGGCATGCCGGGACGCCGGGATCGGGAGCGTAGCGGTCTACGCCGACCCGGACCGGGACGCTCTGCACGTCCGTGCGGCGGACGAGGCATACGCCCTGGGCGGTGACACTCCTGCCACCAGCTACCTGGACATCGCCAAAGTCCTCCAGGCCGCGGCCGATTCGGGCGCGGACGCCATCCACCCCGGCTACGGCTTCCTCTCCGAGAACGCCGAATTCGCCCAGGCGGTGCTGGACGCCGGACTGATCTGGATCGGCCCGCCCCCGCAGGCCATCCGCGACCTGGGCGACAAGGTCGCAGCGAGGCACATCGCCCAGCGCGCCGGCGCCAGAGGTCCCCGAGCTGTACGACTCCGCCGTCCGCGAGGCCGTCGCCGCCTTCGGCCGCGGCGAGTGCTTCGTGGAGCGCTACCTGGACCGCCCCCGGCACGTGGAAACCCAGTGCCTGGCCGACAAGCACGGCAACGTCGTCGTGGTCTCCACCCGGGACTGCTCGCTGCAGCGCCGCCACCAGAAGCTGGTGGAAGAGGCGCCGGCGCCGTTCCTTTCCGAGGAGCAGAACGCCGAGCTCTACCGCGCCTCCAAGGCCATCCTGAAGGAAGCCGGCTACGAGGGCGCCGGCAACGTGTGAGTTCCTGGTCGGCCAGGACGGCACCATCTCCTTCCTGGAGGTCAACACCCGCCTGCAGGTGGAGCACCCGGTCACCGAGGAGGTCACCGGCCTGGACCTGGTCCGCGAGATGTTCCGCATCGCCGACGGCGAGGAGCTCGGCTACGACGACCCGGTCGTGCGCGGGCACTCCTTCGAGTTCCGCATCAACGGCGAGGACCCCGGCCGCAACTTCCTGCCCGCGCCCGGCACCGTCACCAAGTTCGAGGCCCCCGCCGGCCCCGGCGTGCGCCTGGACGCCGG
>NZ_JOBH01000041.1 GCF_000717745.1 Streptomyces violens | reverse complement strand
CATCGAGCAGCCCGCGTGCCGCCATTCGGCGCCGGCGGCGGTGAAGACCTTGTCCAGGCCCTCCTCGACGGCCTGCAGCGCCACCCGCACCGAACCGGGCACGATCAGCATCCGCACCCCGTCGGCGACCTTGCGGCCCTCCAGCAGCGCGGCGGCCGAGCGCAGATCCTCGATCCGGCCGTTGGTGCACGAACCTACGAAGACGGTGTCCACCTTGATGTCGCGCAGCGGCTGACCGGCCGTCAACCCCATGTATTCCAGGGCCTTTTCGGCGGCGTAGCGCTCCGATGCGTCCTCGTAGGAGGCCGGGTCGGGGACCTTCTCGATGGCCGGGCCGCGGTATTCGATGACATAGCCCTGGCCGCCGCCGGTGCCGATCTTCGCGATGATGGCGAGGATCAGGTCCTTGGCGGTGACGGTGTCGGGCAGCTCGCCCTCGACGGTGACCGCCATCGTCTTGAACGGCGAGAGCGGCAGCGTCTGGGTGGCCAGCACGTGCTCGACCTGGCTGGTGCCGATGCCGAAGGCCAGTGCGCCGAACGCGCCGTGGGTGGAGGTGTGGCTGTCACCGCAGACCACCGTGGTGCCCGGCTGGGTCAGGCCCAACTGCGGGCCCACCACGTGCACCACGCCCTGTTCGACGTCGCCGAGGGGGTGCAGCCGCACCCCGAACTCCGCGGCGTTCTTGCGCAGCGTCTCCAGCTGGGTGCGCGAGACCGGATCGGCGATCGGCTTGTCGATGTCCAGGGTGGGGGTGTTGTGGTCCTCGGTGGCGATGGTCAGATCCGTGCGGCGCACCCGGCGACCGGCCTTGCGCAGACCGTCGAACGCCTGCGGGCTGGTCACCTCGTGCAGCAGATGCAGATCGATGAAGAGAAGGTCGGGCTCGCCTTCCGCGCGCCGGACG
>NZ_JOBH01000040.1 GCF_000717745.1 Streptomyces violens | reverse complement strand
CATCGAGCAGCCCGCGTGCCGCCATTCGGCGCCGGCGGCGGTGAAGACCTTGTCCAGGCCCTCCTCGACGGCCTGCAGCGCCACCCGCACCGAACCGGGAACGATCAGCATGCGTACGCCGTCGGCGACCTTGCGGCCCTCCAGCAGCGCGGCGGCCGAGCGCAGATCCTCGATCCGGCCGTTGGTGCACGAGCCCACGAAGACGGTGTCGATCTTTACATCACGCAGTCGCTGCCCGGCCGTGAGGTCCATGTACTCCAGGGCCTTCTCCGCCGCGAAGCGCTCCGTGGGGTCCTGGAACGACGCAGGATCGGGGACGTTCTCGGACAGCGGTGCGCCCTGGCCGGGGTTGGTGCCCCAGGTGACGAAGGGCGCCAGTGCGGTGGCGTCGATGACCACCTCGTGGTCGAAGACCGCGTCCTCGTCGGTGCGCAGCGTCTTCCAGTACTCGATCGCCGCGTCCCAGTCTGCGCCCTTGGGGGCGTGGTCGCGGCCCTGGAGGTAGTCGAAGGTGGTCTGGTCCGGGGCGATCATGCCGGCGCGGGCGCCCGCCTCAATCGACATGTTGCAGATCGTCATCCGGGCCTCCATCGAGAGCTTCTCGATGGCCGGGCCGCGGTATTCGATGACATAGCCCTGGCCGCCGCCGGTGCCGATCTTCGCGATGATGGCGAGGATCAGGTCC
>NZ_JOBH01000038.1 GCF_000717745.1 Streptomyces violens | reverse complement strand
ACACAGTGGACGCGAGCAACTGAGGACAAGCCCTCGGCCTATTAGTACCAGTCAACTCCACCCGTTACCGGGCTTCCATATCTGGCCTATCAACCCAGTCGTCTACTGGGAGCCTTACCCTCTCAAGGAGGTGGGAGTACTCATCTTGAAGCAGGCTTCCCGCTTAGATGCTTTCAGCGGTTATCCCTCCCGAACGTAGCCAACCAGCCATGCCCTTGGCAGGACAACTGGCACACCAGAGGTTCGTCCGTCCCGGTCCTCTCGTACTAGGGACAGCCCTTCTCAATACTCCTACGCGCACAGCGGATAGGGACCGAACTGTCTCACGACGTTCTAAACCCAGCTCGCGTACCGCTTTAATGGGCGAACAGCCCAACCCTTGGGACCGACTCCAGCCCCAGGATGCGACGAGCCGACATCGAGGTGCCAAACCATCCCGTCGATATGGACTCTTGGGGAAGATCAGCCTGTTATCCCCGGGGTACCTTTTATCCGTTGAGCGACGGCGCTTCCACAAGCCACCGCCGGATCACTAGTCCCGACTTTCGTCCCTGCTCGACCCGTCAGTCTCACAGTCAAGCTCCCTTGTGCACTTACACTCAACACCTGATTGCCAACCAGGCTGAGGGAACCTTTGGGCGCCTCCGTTACCCTTTGGGAGGCAACCGCCCCAGTTAAACTACCCACCAGACACTGTCCCTGATCCGGATCACGGACCCAGGTTAGACATCCAGCACGACCAGAGTGGTATTTCAACAATGACTCCCCGACCACTGGCGTGATCGGTTCACAGTCTCCCACCTATCCTACACAAGCCGAACCGAACACCAATATCAAGCTATAGTAAAGGTCCCGGGGTCTTTCCGTCCTGCTGCGCGAAACGAGCATCTTTACTCGTAGTGCAATTTCACCGGGCCTATGGTTGAGACAGTCGAGAAGTCGTTACGCCATTCGTGCAGGTCGGAACTTACCCGACAAGGAATTTCGCTACCTTAGGATGGTTATAGTTACCACCGCCGTTTACTGGCGCTTAAGTTCTCAGCTTCGCCCATCCGAAGATGAGCTAACCGGTCCCCTTAACGTTCCAGCACCGGGCAGGCGTCAGTCCGTATACATCGCCTTACGGCTTCGCACGGACCTGTGTTTTTAGTAAACAGTCGCTTCTCGCTGGTCTCTGCGGCCACCACCAGCTCAGGACGAAAAGTCCATCACCAGCAATGGCCCCCCTTCTCCCGAAGTTACGGGGGCATTTTGCCGAGTTCCTTAACCATAGTTCACCCGAACGCCTCGGTATTCTCTACCTGACCACCTGAGTCGGTTTAGGGTACGGGCCGCCATGAAACTCGCTAGAGGCTTTTCTCGACAGCATAGGATCATCCACTTCACCACAATCGGCTCGGCATCAGGTCTCAGACTTCATGCACGACGGATTTGCCTACCGTGCGTCCTACACCCTTACCCCGGGACAACCACCGCCCGGGCTGGACTACCTTCCTGCGTCACCCCATCGCTTACCTACTACAGACTCGGGTCACCGGCTCCACCACGTCCCTTTGTCCGAAGACTCCAGGCCGGCTTCACGGGCTTAGCATCCTCTGATTCGATATTGGGCGTTTCAAAGCGGGTACCGGAATATCAACCGGTTGTCCATCGACTACGCCTGTCGGCCTCGCCTTAGGTCCCGACTTACCCTGGGCAGATCAGCTTGACCCAGGAACCCTTAGTCAATCGGCGCACACGTTTCTCACGTGTGTATCGCTACTCATGCCTGCATTCTCACTCGTGAACCGTCCACAACTCGTTTCCACGGCTGCTTCACCCGGCACACGACGCTCCCCTACCCATCACAGCCTCCGTTGGGAGTAATGCTGCAATGACACGACTTCGGCGGTGTGCTTGAGCCCCGCTACATTGTCGGCGCGGAATCACTTGACCAGTGAGCTATTACGCACTCTTTCAAGGGTGGCTGCTTCTAAGCCAACCTCCTGGTTGTCTCTGCGACTCCACATCCTTTCCCACTTAGCACACGCTTAGGGGCCTTAGTCGATGCTCTGGGCTGTTTCCCTCTCGACCATGGAGCTTATCCCCCACAGTCTCACTGCCGCGCTCTCACTTACCGGCATTCGGAGTTTGGCTAAGGTCAGTAACCCGGTAGGGCCCATCGCCTATCCAGTGCTCTACCTCCGGCAAGAAACACACGACGCTGCACCTAAATGCATTTCGGGGAGAACCAGCTATCACGGAGTTTGATTGGCCTTTCACCCCTAACCACAGGTCATCCCCCAGGTTTTCAACCCTGGTGGGTTCGGTCCTCCACGAAGTCTTACCTCCGCTTCAACCTGCCCATGGCTAGATCACTCCGCTTCGGGTCTTGAGCATGCTACTAAAACGCCCTCTTCGGACTCGCTTTCGCTACGGCTTCCCCACACGGGTTAACCTCGCAACATACCGCAAACTCGCAGGCTCATTCTTCAAAAGGCACGCAGTCACGACGCAAGGACAAGTCCTTGCGCGACGCTCCCACGGCTTGTAGGCACACGGTTTCAGGTACTATTTCACTCCGCTCCCGCGGTACTTTTCACCATTCCCTCACGGTACTATCCGCTATCGGTCACCAGGGAATATTTAGGCTTAACGGGTGGTCCCGCCAGATTCACACGGGATTTCTCGGGCCCCGTGCTACTTGGGTGTCTCTTAAACGAGCCGCTGACGTTTCGTCTACGGGGGTCTTACCCTCTACGCCGGACCTTTCGCATGTCCTTCGACTACATCAACGGTTTCTGACTCGTCCCACAGCCGGCAGACTGTAGAAAAGAGATCCCACAACCCCGCACTGGCAACCCCTGCCGGGTATCACACCAATACGGTTTGGCCTCATCCGGTTTCGCTCGCCACTACTCCCGGAATCACGGTTGTTTTCTCTTCCTGCGGGTACTGAGATGTTTCACTTCCCCGCGTTCCCTCCACACTGCCTATGTGTTCAGCAGCGGGTGACAGCCCATGACGACTGCCGGGTTTCCCCATTCGGAAACCCCCGGATCAAAGCCTGGTTGACGACTCCCCGGGGACTATCGTGGCCTCCCACGTCCTTCATCGGTTCCTGGTGCCAAGGCATCCACCGTGCGCCCTTAAAAACTTGGCCACAGATGCTCGCGTCCACTGTGCAGTTCTCAAGCAACGACCAGCCACCC
>NZ_JOBH01000037.1 GCF_000717745.1 Streptomyces violens | reverse complement strand
ACCGGTGTGCACCGTCTGTACGAGATGCACCGCGACGGCACCCTGCTCTTCCCGGCGATCAACGTGAACGACGCCGTGACGAAGTCGAAGTTCGACAACAAGTACGGCTGCCGGCACTCGCTGATCGACGGCATCAACCGCGCCACCGACGTCCTGATCGGCGGCAAGACCGCCGTCGTGTGCGGCTACGGCGATGTGGGCAAGGGCTGCGCGGAGTCGCTGCGCGGCCAGGGCGCCCGGGTGATCGTCACCGAGATCGACCCCAAGGACATCATCATGGCCTCGGACATGGCCAAGATGAAGCACCAGGCGATCGTGGGCAACATCGGCCACTTCGACAACGAGATCGACATGGCCGGCCTGGCGAGCATCGAGGGCATCGTCAAGGACGAGGTCAAGCCGCAGGTGCACACCTGGACCTTCCCCGACGGCAAGGTCCTGATCGTGCTGTCCGAGGGCCGTCTGCTGAACCTCGGCAACGCGACCGGCCACCCGTCGTTCGTGATGTCCAACTCCTTCGCGGACCAGACGCTGGCCCAGATCGAGCTGTTCACCAAGCCCGAGCAGTACCCGACCGATGTGTACGTGCTGCCCAAGCACCTGGACGAGAAGGTCGCCCGCCTCCACCTGGACTCGCTGGGCGTCAAGCTCACCGAGCTCCGCCCGGAGCAGGCCGCCTACATCGGCGTCGAGGTCGAGGGCCCGTACAAGCCGGACCACTACCGCTACTGACGGCCACCGGCTGCGCCACCGCTTGATCCAGGCCCCCGTCCCCAGGGCGGGGGCCTGGCCCGTCCCGGCCCCTGCGTAGCCTCGTCTGCAGCCCCCTTCGCGGGACGCCCTGAGAGCCTGTGCCTGACGGAACCACTGAAGGACCCCCATGCCCCGCGGCCGCTACTCGCTGCACGACCCGCACGATCACACCCCCCTCGGTGAAGAGCACTTCCACTGCGCCACCGGCCCCTCCGGCTGGCGTTACGTCTCGCAGATCACCACCCCCTCCGGCGACCACGCCGGCTCCGTCGACCTCACCCTCGACGACCTCGGCCGCCCCATCCGCCTGCAACTCCACGCCGCGTCCTGGCAGGTGCGCGGCGCCGCGCTCGACGGCGTCACCTGGGTCCGTACCGACCCCTCCGGCGAGCACGCCACCGAAGGCAACGTCCCCGCCCACTCCTTCACCGGCGCGTCCCCCGCATTCCTCGTCGCCACCGCCCGGCTGCTGCGCCCCGCCCCCGGCTCCGGAGCCGTCCGCACCCGGCTCGTGGCCTTCACACCCCCCGTCCTCGCGCCCCGCACGCTCGACCAGTCCTGGGCCCTGGTGAACAGGACAGCACACGCCACTGACAACGGCCCGCTGACTGTGGACGAGTACCAGGTCAACGACCTGGAGACCGGCGAACAGCACGCCGTCCACATCGCCGGCGATGTCGTCCTCTCGGCCCCCGGCATCGAGCTCGAAGACCTCGAATCCCCGCCGTCGACCTTCACCACCGACGAGCCGGGTTTCTGAGCCGAGCCGCTTACTGAGCCGAGCCGCGGCCCGCTGTCAGCTCAGGCGGGCGGCGCGAACCCCGTCGCACGGCCGGCGTTGCTTTCCGGTACTGCCGGTACTGCCGGTACTGCGGGGCTTGCGGGGGCTGCGGCCTCGACCGCCCCCGCATCCGGCGCGGTCGCCCTCGCATCCGGCGCGGTCGCTCCCGCCGACCGGTGCGCTCCCGCCGACCTCTCCGCTCCCTCCGACCGGTCTGCTCCCGCCGACCGTTCCGTTCCGAAGGTCCGCCGCGCTTCCCGCCCCTGCCGTTCGGCCACCACCGCCGACAGATAGGCGGCCGGATGCACGCCCTGTGGCGGCACCGCCCCCGTCCACCCCACGAAGTCCTCGGCGAGCTGCCCGGCGATCCGCCACCCGACCTGCGGATCGAGCTGCCCCGCCCGCGCCAGGTACTGCCGTACGGTCAGCCACCAGCTGTCCGGTACGCGCGACAGGTCCAGCGCCCCGAGCTGCCCCATGAGCCACGGCGGCGGAGGCGGCAGCGCCGACCCGCCCTGCGGCACCGGTGTCCGCTCCCGTACGACGACCGTGCCCGCGAACACATCCCCCAGTCGCCGCCCGCGTGCCGACACCAAAGAGGCGATGCACGCCACGACACCCATCGTCAGCACGATCTCGATGGCCCCCATCGCCCCGCGCACCAGCGCGTGCCGGAACCGGATCGGACCACCGTCCTCGCGCACCACCCGGAGCCCGCACGCGAGCTTCCCCAGGGAGCGCCCGTGGCTCAGCGTCTCGACAACGATCGGCACCCCGACCAGTACGAGGACGAACGCCGCCACCGAGAGGGCCGCCAGCGCGGCCGAGTCCAGCGAGCCCGTTGCCGCGAACAGCGCCATGGAGATCAGGATGTAGCCGGCCCAGGTCACGGCGAGATCGATGAGCACCGCCAGCGCCCGGCTCGGCAGCCTGGCAGGCCGCAGCCCGAGTACGACCGCCTCACCCGTCACCAGTTCGTTCATCCCCGCCGTCCTCTCGCCTGCGTCCCCGCCCGCCCGCTGACGGCACCGCCAGTCTGCCAAGCCGATACGACAATGGGCCCAGTACGTTCATCATGAGCACCGAAACCGTCACATGGGGACGAGGAGCGCTACTGAATGGACCTCGATGTCTTCGTCACGGCGCACCGCGCCGAGTGGGACCGCCTCGACACCCTGGTACGCCGCAAGCGCCGTCTCTCGGGCGCCGAGGCCGACGAACTGATCACCCTGTACCAGCGCGCCACCACCCACCTCTCGCTGCTCCAGTCCACCGCTCCGGACCCCACCGTGACCGACAGGCTGACCTCCCTGGTCGCCCGCGCACGCAGCGCCGTGACGGGCGCGCGCAAGGCGTCCTGGCGCGACGCAGCCCGCTTCTTCACGACCTCGTTCCCCGCCGCTCTCTACCGGCTACGGCACTGGTGGATACCCACCGCGGTCCTCTCCACCGTCGTCGCGGCCCTCATCGGCTGGTGGATCGCCGCGCATCCGGAGGTCCAGGCATCCATCGGGGCCCCCGACGCCCTGCGGGAGATGACCAGACCGGGCGGCAAGTACGAGACGTACTACTCCAGCCACCCCGCCGCCTCCTTCGCGGCCCAGGTCTGGACGAACAACGCCCAGGCGGCCGCGCTCTGCCTGGTCCTCGGCGCCTTCTTGTGCGTGCCGGTGCTCTGGATCCTCTTCCAGAACATGCTCAATGTGGGGATCGGCATCGGCCTCATGGCATCCGCCGGCCGCCTCGACACGTTCCTCGGCCTGATCCTCCCGCACGGCCTGCTGGAGCTGACGGCCGTGTTCGCCGCCGGGGGAGTGGGCCTCAAGCTCGGCTGGACGGTGATCGACCCGGGCCCGCGCACCCGACGGAACGCCCTGGCCGAGGAAGGGCGCGCAGCACTGGGCGTGGCCCTGGGACTGGCCGCCGTACTCCTCGTCTCCGGAGCCATCGAAGGCTTCGTCACCCCGTCCGGCCTGCCGACCTGGCTCCGCATCGGCATCGGCATCGTCGCTGAGCTGGCGTTCTTCGCGTACGTCTACGGGGCCGGCCGCCGCGCTGCCCGAGCGGGGGAGACCGGCGACGTCGAGCGCTCCGACCGCGACGCCACACTGCCCACCGCCGCCTGAACGGCAGCCTCCGGAGCCGGGGAACGCCGGATGTGCACCGGACACCCCTGAGCTGCTAATCTCCTGTTCATCCGAGGAACCCCGTTGACACGGGCGACTCGGGGAGGTAGATTTTAACGGTTGCGGGAGCTGGACAAGCTACCCCACAGCAGCTAACATCTACTGCGCTCCGGCCGGAATTCGATTCGGCGGAGCCCTTCCGATCTCTTATCGGGAACGTCAGGTCGATCAAATCGGCGAAAGCGCTTCTGATAAAGTCGGAGCCGCCGAAAGGCGAAAGGCCAATCCAAAGGCCACCAGAAACAAAATTCGAGACAGCGTGCCAAAAGTCAACGCCAGATATGTTGATACCCCGTCTCCAGCATCAGCTGGGACGAGGTTCCTTTGAAAAACACAGCGAGGACGCTGTGAACGTCGGGACCTATTCCGTCCGGACGTTCCGCTCTCGTGGTGTTCAACCGGATTACCGGTAAACATTCACGGAGAGTTTGATCCTGGCTCAGGACGAACGCTGGCGGCGTGCTTAACACATGCA
>NZ_JOBH01000036.1 GCF_000717745.1 Streptomyces violens | reverse complement strand
CCCCCCGCCCCCTCCCCCTCATCGGACCGTGGCCCCCTCATCGCCCTTATTGGCACGTCATGCCATTTAATTTAAGTTGGTCACTCCACTCGCCCGAGCCGGCGGTGCCGGCAGCGAAGGAGCCACCGACCATGCCCCCTTCCTCGCGCACCTACCTCGTCACCGGCGCGGCCTCAGGCATCGGCGAGGCCACCGCGGCCCGCCTCCGGGCAGCAGGCCACACCGTCATCGGCGCCGACCGGACCACCGAGGCGGCCGGCATCGCGATAGCGGCCGATCTCGCCACGGAACAGGGCCGCACCGAACTGGCCTCCCGGGCCCGGGAGTTGACCGACGGCCGACTCGACGCCGTCATCGCCTGCGCCGGCCTCGCGCACTTCACGCCCGCCACCCTCAAGGTCAACTACTTCGGCGCGGTCGCCACCCTGGAACGCCTCCGCCCGCTGCTCGCCGCCGGCACCGACCCGCGCGCCGCCGTCGTCGCCTCCGTCGCCGCCGTACACCCCTCCGACCCGGCCATCGTTGACGCCGCCCTGGCCGGCGACGAGGCAGCGACCACCGCGGCGGCGCAGAACGCCATCGACCGGGGCGAGGGGCACCTCCTCTACGGCTCGTCCAAGGCAGCCATCGCCCGCTGGGTACGGCGCACCGCGGTCACCCCCGGCTGGGCGGGCGCCGGCATCCCCTTGAACGCCATCGGTCCCGGCACCGTCCTGACCCCGATGACCGAAGGGATGCTCGCCGACCCCGCCACGCGCCGGGTCGTCGACACCGCGGTCCCGATGCCGCTCAACGGCCACGCCCGCCCCGAACAGGTCGCCCCGCTCCTGACCTGGCTCACCTCCCCCGACAACACCCACATGACCGGCCAACTCCTCTTCATCGACGGCGGCGCCGAAGCCCTCCTCCGCCCCACCTGACGCTCCGACTTGGCGGCCCCGCACCGGCCCCCGCCACGCCGCTCTGGCCGCGCCGGTCCGGCGTCCCGCCCCGTCAGTCGTCCGCAGTCGTGACTGTCTCGTACTGCTGCTGGGTTGAGGCAGTGATGACGCGTAGGCCGCGGTCGGTGAATTCCTTTCTGGCGGATTCCTCCACCCTGTTGTCGGTGATGAAGGTGTCGAAGACATCGGCGTCGCCGACGCGGGCGAAGCAGCGGGTGCCGATCTTGGAGGAGTCCGCGACGATGACGGCTCGTCGGGAGCGTTCGGCCATGAGGCGGTTGACGCGGGCCTCCGACTCGTCGTGCACGGTGGCCCCCATCTGCGGGTCCATGCCGTTCGCGCCGATGAACGCGATGTCCACGGAGATCTGCTGCAGCACCAGCTCACTGAACGGGCCGACCAGCTCGAACGACCGAGACTGTGCGACGCCACCCGTCAGCACGATCTTGATCTGTGGCCGTACGGCGAGCTCGTTCGCGATGTTCAGCGAGTTCGTGACGATCGTCAGGTGCGGCTGCGGGCCGGCCTCCGCGAACTCCGGCCGGGTCGCGAGGACCCGGGCGATCTCCGTGGTGGTCGTGCCGCCGCTGAGCCCGACGACATCGCCGCGCTCGACCAGTTTGGCCGCCGCCTGGGCAACCGCCTCCTTGTCCGCCGCGCGATGGGTGTGCTTGTAACGGATGGGCAGGTCGTACGCCACGGAACTCAGCACCGCACCGCCACGCGTCCGGGTGAGCAGCTGCTGCTCGGCCAGCGTGTCCATGTCGCGGCGCATCGTCGCGGCCGAGACCTCCAGCGCGGTCGCCGCCTCGTCGACATCCACCCTGCCGCGTTCCCCGAGCAGCTCCAGCAGGGCATTCATCCGTTCATGGCGCTTCATGCGAAGACCCTAACCGTCGCTTGTACGCCGTTCGTAGCGTTGGTGGGGCAGGGGCAGGGGCAGGGGCAGGGGCAGGGGCAGGGGAAGGGGAAGGGGAAGGGGAAGGGGAAGGGGCAGCGTCGGCATCGGCGTTGACGTTGGCGTGGGCGTGCGCGTGGACGTCGGCTTTGGTGTCGGCCTGGGTATCAGCCGTGGGCCGAGGTCGCGGGGGCGTACTGGCCCGGGAGCGCCGTCGTCGCGCCGAGGGTGCTCAGTATTCGGGCCGCCTCGTCGGCGACCGCCGCCCGGGCCGGTTTGATGTACTTCCGCGAGTCCACCAGGTCCGGGTCGCCGGCCAGCGTGCCCCGGAGGGAGCGGGTGAAGACCGAGACCAGGTGGGTCGAGATATTGATCTTTGTCATGCCGGCGGCTATCGCCCGGCGCAGCTCTTCGTCCGGTACGCCCGAGGAGCCGTGCAGTACCAGGGGAACCGGCAGTTTCTCGTGCAGTTCGGCAATGAGCTCCTTGTCCAGGACGGCCGTGCGCTCCCGCATGGCGTGCGACGATCCGACCGCCACGGCGAGCGCGTCCACCCCCGTGGCCGTGACGTATGCCAGCGCTTCCTTCGGGTCGGTGCGCACGCCCGGTGCGTGAACACCGTCCTTGCCGCCGACCTCGCCCAGCTCCGCTTCGACGTACACCCCCCGTTCGTGGCACCAGGCGGTCAGCTCGGCGGTGGTCGCGACGTTCTCCTCGTAGGGGAGGGCCGAGGCGTCGACCATCACCGAACTCACCCCCGCCGCGACACCCTCGTGCACCAACTGCGGCTGCGTGATGTGGTCCAGATGCACCGCTGTGCGTGCGGGGGAGGCTTCCGCGAGCGCGAGAGTGGCCCGGGTGATCGGCAGCAGGCTGCCGTGATAGCGGATGCAATTCTCGCTGATCTGGAGGATGACCGGGACGCCCGTGCGCTCGGCGGCGGTGACCAGCGCCTCGGCGGTCTCCAGGTGGATGACGTTGAACGACACCGCGCCGACCCGTGCCTCATCGGCGGCCTGGACTATCTCTGACGTGGGGACGAGTGGCATGGTGCCGGCCTCCCTGGCGTAGGGACGGGTGAGGAAAGACAGTCAGGACAGTTGGGTGGGTGGGGTTGGTGGGGTGGTGTTGAGCATGACCGAGCGGGTGAGGTTGCGGGGGGTGTCGGGGTCCAGGCCGCGGGCGCGGGCGCGGGCCAGGGCGACTCGGTGGATCAGTACGAGGTCTGCGAGCGGGTCACGGTCGTGGGTCACGAACCGGGCGCCGGTCCGGGTGACTTCCTCCGCCAGTCCGTCCGGCGCGTCACCGAAGAGCCAGGTGACGCGGCCCGGGGCGGCTATGGATATCGGGCCGTGCCGGTACTCCATGGCCGGATAGGACTCGGTCCAACTCTGGGCTGCCTCGCGCATCTTGAGTGCTGCCTCGTTGGCCAGGCCGACGGTCCATCCGGTGCCGAGGAAGGAGAACTGCTCGGCGTCCACCCACTCCTGAGCGAGGGGAGCGGCCAGTGCTTCCTCGGCGTCGCGTATCGCAGTGGAGAGGTCTTCGCCCAGGTGGGCGCGGAGGAGGGCCAGGGCTGTGGTGGCGAAACGGGTCTGTACGACGGAGCGTTCGTCGGCGAAGGGGAGTGCGACGGTCTCGTCGGAGAGCTCCCTCGCCGGGGTGTCCTGGTCTCCGAGCAGGGTCACCGTGGGAATCCGACCCCGGACGGCCTCGAGTATGCGCAGGACCTCTGTCGTGGTCCCGGAGCGGGTGATGGCCACCAGCGCGTCGTAGCCGCGGTCGGTGCCCAAGAAGCTCTCGGAAGCGGGGAAGGCATCGGTGACGCCGGCGCCTGCGGATTCGCGCAGTGCGGCGTACGACTGCGCCATGAACCATGACGTGCCGCAGCCGATGACGGCGACGCGCAGGCCGTGCTTCGGCAGCGGGCCGTCCTCAGTGCCGAGGCGCGCGGCCTCGCGCCACGTCTGTGGCTGGCTGCTCAGCTCCTGCTCCATGTACGACGTGCCGGTCATGGTGGTCCCGCCCCTCCGTCAGTCGGTCAGCTGGCCCGTTGGTTGGTCGGCTAGTCGGTTAGTCGGCCAGTTGGTCGGGTTCGTCTTGCGTGGTGGTGCTCGGTCAGTGAGTGAAAGTGCAAGATTTGGCGTTGTTGCAATCAACTGTACGCATGCGGAGGAGGGTGCGCCATCCCTCGTTCGGGTTAGCGGGGCGGGGAGCGCGTGGAGGAAAGAGAAAAGAAAGAGAGGGGTGCGCGGCCCGGTTCCGGCCGCGCACCCCTCTGTTCTGTCCAGGCGGTCATCGTCAGGTGGGCGGCTGCTCTCGATAGCTCGCCAGGTCCGCGGTGGTCTTGGTGGCGATGAACTCCGTGATCCGGTACTCGCACACGCCGGCCACGACGAACGGGTCCTCCTGCGTGATCTTCTCCGCGGTGGCACGGTCGTCGACCGAGGCGATGACGATGCCGCCGTCGCGGGGCTGCTTGACGCCCGCCACGAGGAAATGCCCGGCGGCGAAGTGCTGCTCCACCCAGGTGACGTGCTGTTCGAGCACGGCTTCCACGCGGTCGAAGGGGGCGGTGTAGGTCAATTCGAGTACGAACATCCCTGGAATATAAGGCAGGTGGGGCGGGGGAGGGCGGTCGGAAG
>NZ_JOBH01000035.1 GCF_000717745.1 Streptomyces violens | reverse complement strand
GTGCGAGGCATCGACGGTGGCGCGGGAGAAGTCCAGTCGGTCCGCCGCCCCTAACCGGTCCAGCAGCACCTGTTGCAGCTCCTCCCAGACGCCGGCCTGCTGCCATTCGGCCAGGCGCCGCCAGCAGGTGGGGCCGGATCCGAAGCCCAACTCCTGAACGCAACAACTCCCATTGAATGCCGGTGTAGAGCACGAACAAGATGCCCTGCAGCGTCTTGCGGTCATCGTGACTTCCCACGGCTTCCGCCGAGCCATCCTCACCCCCGAGGAACGACATCACCGTCCCCTCCACCGTGCCAGACGAAGATCATTCTGCAAGGACTCGTTATTTGCAGCGGTGCGTCGGGCACTCTGCTCAGCCGTGGCGGCGTACGCCACCTACAGATCTGGAAATGCCGGCCATATCTCTCCAAGCGACTTCTTCGAGGCTCACCTGCCTCCCCAGCAACAGTCTGCGAGCTGGCCCCCTCACCCGAAGCCGCATTCCCGAATCGGTCACCATCGGACACGGAGGAAGTGTGATGCATCCTTCCACGGCATCTCCATTAGCCAGAGGAACGGCTCGGTGCGACCGGCCACCGCCTCCGGTCATAGGCGACCCGTCGCCATGTGACGCGCGTCCGCTTCTTCCGCGCCGTCCCTCCTGTCCGGTGCTCCGATCTCCAGCTCGAACCAGACTTCCTTGCCTCCCTCGATGAGACGGCTACCCCACCGGTGAGACAGCGCGTCGACCAGGAGGAGACCGCGCCCGCTCTCGGCTGCACCGGCATGGTTCTCGTGGTGCCCATTGTCCTCTTTGCTCTCGGCCTGCCGGTTCGGCGGTCGGGGAAGTTGCCGCTGCTCGTCCGCCACCTCGCAGCGCAGCGTGCCGATGTCCAGGGACAGCGTGAGTCGGTAGCGGCCGCTTGCGTGCACCACCGCGTTGGTGGCGAGCTCGCTGACCAGCAGTTCGGCGCTGTCCACCAGTTCCTGGAGGCCGTGCTCGGCCAGAAACTTGCGGACGACGTACCTGGCCTGGCGGACCGAGGACGTCCCTGGGCCCAGAATCGTGGTGCAGTCACCGCCCACGGTTGGCAGGCCGCGCGGATGGGCGTTCGGCATGGTTGTTTCCCTTCGGCACTTGGGGCGTTCGGCTCCTGTGGGGCGAGGCCGGGCCCGTCGTAGGGCTCGGCCTCGTATCCACCATGCGTCTGCCGTGCGTTCGGGTCGCGGGGGGAACTACCCGAATCCGCGCGCCGGTTCGTCAACCGGCTGGTGTGAGGGCTGTTTCCATGCGGATGGTCCATCCCTCCTTCTCCTCGTTGTCCGATCTCATGTCCACGAACTCGCATACCTGGCGGGTCTTCCAGAGCCCGTCCTCCGGCTGCGCCTGGGGGCCCGGTGGCCGAAAGCCGAGGAACGGATCGGTGATGCGTCCGACCGAGGTGCGCAGCTCGCAGATGATCCGCTGCCGGGTCGACCACAACTGTAGGTCCGCGCGGTCGCAGCCCTGGGCCACCGCGTAGCCCGTGGCGCCGGACACGGCCTGCCCGAAGCGGGCTGCCGCGTCCGGCGCCATGCCGCGGGCCTGTGCCTGGTCTGCCGCGAACCGGTGACCGGCGGTCAGGTCCTCGTCAAGGCTCATCCCGATCGCGTCCTGCGGTGGCGGGGGCAGCGGGCCAAGGTCCCGCGTCACGTAGACGGCGGGCTCCGTGAACAGCGGACTGGGCCGGATGCCGTGCCGATCCAGTTCCGTCGGATGGGTGTGCCGGGCGGCGTCGATGACGTCGGGCGGTGCGGTGCGCGTGTCGTACAGGCACATCAGGTCGGGCGGGGCCCCGGTGAAGAGCTCGGTGGCCAGCGCCTCGTACCGCTTCCACTCGGTGATCTGGCGCGGAGAGCGACCGTCCCAGACCGGCTCGCCCGTCATGTGGATACGGCCCTGCGGGCTCGCGTGTGCGACGTAGTAGTCGAGAGCGGTGGCCATGCTGTTCGCGGGTGTCCCGCGATACCACTGCGCGGAGTCGTGGAAGTCCACGTGGCAGGCGTCCGGGCCGAGCGCGTCCCGCAGCAGGTCCAGCTTGCGCGAGGTGGTGATGGCCACCGGGTCCGGTTCATCCTCGGCGGCGATGCCCTCCTTGAGGAACGGCACCACCGTCGCCAGGAACTCCTCGTCGGACGAGTGGATGCCGGCGTGATGGTTGATGGGTGTGTGGGGTTCTCCGTGATTCATCGGTCCGCCTTCCCTTTCGCTCGGTGTCTGGGCGGTGACTGCTCTCGTGCACGGTGTCGGCGTCCGGTTCACGCATGCACGTCGTCAGCGGTGCCTGGCCCGACGTGTCTCGGTCCAGACGGCGACCTGACTGCGGGAGGTGAAGTCCAGCTTGCTGAGGATCCGCTCCACATGGCCCTCCGCCGTCCGCAGTGCGACGACCAGCCGGTCGGCGATCTGCTGGTTGGTCAGCCCCTCCGCGATGAGCTCGGCGACCTCCGTCTCACGGCGGGTGAGCGGACTGTCGCGCACCGACCGGGCGGGAGACTTCGTCTCGCCCACCGCGTAGCCCACTGCGGCGTCCGGGGCGAGCTCCAGGCCCTCGCGGCAAAAGCCCTTGAACGTGTCGCCCAGCAGCTCGCGAGCGCGTTCTTCGGCTTCGGTGCGCACAGGACCGTGGGAAGGGGTGCGGTCCAGTGCGACGTGGGCGTCCTGCCAGATCCGCTTGGCCGCGCCCAGCAGGACGGCGGCGGGCCGGCCCTCGCCGTCGCGCGCATGGACCGCGGCGAGCAGTTCCAGCGTCATGCCGATCCCGAAAACATCGCCGACCGCCCGCTTTAGCCGCAGGCACTCCCGGGCGTGGGTCCTGGCCGCCGCCACGTCTCCCTTCGCCCACTCGGCGAAGGCAAGGATGCGCAGGAGGTAGGAGTGGACCCACTGCTCGCCGTGGTCCAGGCAGATCTGCCGGAACTCCTTGCACAGGCCCATTGCGCGGTCGTGCTCACCCTGGATGGCGAGGACGTGGGCCAGCTCGACGTACTTGAAGCCGACCAGGCTCATTGACTCGCCCTTGCGCGGCGGACGGGAGAGTGCCTCCTCGTACACGTCCCGGGCCTTCTCGTAGTCGCCGGTGATCAGGCGAGCACCGCCGCGGCCAAAGTAGGTGTGCGCCGCCTCGGCCTCGTCACCCAGTTGCAGGGCCAGCTCGCGTGCCTCCTCGACGAGGGGAGCGGCCCTAACAGCATTGCCCTGGCTCAACAGCATCAGGGCCAGGGCCCACAGTGCCCGCACCCGCGCACTGGTCGGCTCGGGAGCGGCGGCGAGCAACCGCTCCAGCCAGTACCTGCCCTCCACCAGGGCGCCGCACGCGAACCAGAAGAACCACAGATGCCCGGCCAGCTTCAGCCCGGCCTGCAACTCGCCCGGGGTGCTCAGGCAGAACTCCAACACCGAGCGGATGGTGTCCGACTCGGTGTGGAGCCGCCGGACCAGCTTCGGCTGGTTGGGGCCGAACCATTGCTGCTCGCACTCCTCGACGAAGTCCAGGCACCAGTCCCGCACCCGGCGCCGGACAGCCTTCTCTGCGTCGGCGCCGCCCTCACGAAGCCTGTCGAGGCCGTACTGCCGGATCGACTCCAGCATCCGGTACCGGGCGTGGAGGGCGTCGCCGTCCCGGACCAGTAGCGACTTGTCCACCAGACCGGTGACGGCGTCCACCATCTCGTCACGGTCGAGGCCGGGCCCGGCACAGACCTTCTCCACTGTGCCCAGGTCGAAGCTCCCTGCGAAGACCGAGAGGTGCGCCCACACCGTCTGCTCCTTGGGAGTGCACAGATCATGGCTCCAGTCGACGGCCGCCCGCAGGGTGCGGTGCCGGGGCAGGGCGTCCTCGCCGTCGGCCAGCAGCCGATAGCGTCGGTCGAGCCGTTCGAGCAGCTGCTGCACGCCCAGGGCACGCATCCGTACCGCCGCCAGCTCGATCGCGAGCGGCAACCCGTCCAGTCGGCGGCACAGATCGATCACCGGTTCCTGGTTGTCCGCCGTGAGCGTGAAACCGGGCAGCACGGCCGCGGCCCGGTCGGCGAACAGTGCCAGTGCCGGGTACTCCAGGGCGGGCTTCGGAGGTAGCGGCTCGCCCGGCGAAGGAGTGGGCAGCGGCTGCAACTCCAAGACATGCTGGGTGGGCACGTCCAGCGGGTGCCTGCTGGTGGCGAGGATGCGCACCCCCGCGCTCTCCTCCAGCAACGTCTTGACAATTCGAGCGCAGGCGTCCGCCAGGTGTTCGCAGTTGTCCAGGACCAGGAGGAGTTCCCGGTCCTGGAGATGATCGACCAGGCACCGGACGGGCGAACCCCCCGATCCGTTACGGATGCTCAGCCCATCGATCAGGGCGAGCGGCACCAGCGACGCGTCCCGCACACCGGCCAGCTGGACGATGTGCACTCCGTCGGCGAACCCCCGAGCCAGCCGGCGCACGGCGTGCAGAGCCAACCTGGTTTTGCCGACGCCGCCCGTCCCGGTCAGGCTCACCAGCCGGTGGGCGGCCAACAGGCGCTTGGTTTCGGCGGTCTCCTGGCGTCGGCCGACGAAGCTCGACGTCTTGACGGGTCGGCCGGTCTCGTCCCCTGTCACGGCTACCTGCACAATTGGTCCCGCTTCAAAAGTGGTACGCCCGGTGTCTGCCGTGGCTCCGTGGTGTACTGACGTCAAAAACTCTATGGCCAAGACGCGGGCGGAGCATCTGTAGGAGGGCATTGCCAGTTGAAGGCATATCTCTGACGGAATATGTGCAGAGTCTGTCTCTCGACGTTCGCCCGTGGATCAGTCGTGCACCGCTGATGATCTGCCGCATCAGCAGGACTTACGAGTCCTTGCAGAATGATCTTCGGCTCGGCGGAAGCCGTGGGAAGTCAGTGATGAACTGTGGGCGGTGATCGAGCCGCTGCTGCCCCGGCATGAGCGTCGCTACCGGTACCCGGGCCGGAGGCGGATCGATGACCGCAAGACGCTGCAGGGCAGCCTGTTCGTGCTCTACACCGGCATTCAATGGGAGTTGTTGCGTTCAGGAGTTGGGCTTCGGATCCGGCCCCACCTGCTGGCGGCGCCTGGCCGAATGGCAACAGGCCGGCGTCTGGGAGGAGCTGCAACAGGTGCTGCTGGACCGGTTAGGGGCGGCGGACCGACTGGACTTCTCCCGCGCCACCGTCGATGCCTCGCAC
>NZ_JOBH01000034.1 GCF_000717745.1 Streptomyces violens | reverse complement strand
CCTGCGCACCGCCATCGGCTGGAGCCACCAGCTGTGCAGCCCCGCCGAACGGCTGCTGTGGGCGCGGCTGTCGGTCTTCGCCGGCAGCTTCGACGCCGACACCGTCCGGCAGGTCTGCGCCGACGACCACCTCCCCGCCCGCCAGATCCCTGCCGTGCTGGGCACGCTGACGGAGAAATCCATCCTGACCTGGGAACCGACCGGGGGCGGGGAGCGCTACCGCCTGGCCCGCCGGGGCGACGCCGCCTGGGTCGGGCCCGACCAGTTCGCCTGGTACGACCGGATGACCGCCGAGCACGACAACCTCCGCGCCGCACTGGACTACAGCCTGGCCGAACCCGAGGGCCAGAGCCACACCGCACTGGAGCTGGCCGGAGCGCTGTGGTTCTTCTGGTACGCCTGCGGGCTCCTCAAGGAGGGCCGGCACTACCTGGACCGCGCCCTGGCTGCCGACACCACCCCCTCCCCGGCCCGGGCAAAGGCCCTGTACGCCTGCGGCCAGTCCCTGCTCCTTCTGGGTGATCTGCCCGCCCTCGAAAAATGCGCCGCCGAGGGCAACGCCCTGGCCGCACACTTCGGCGACACCGAACGCAGGTACGCGGCAATCAACAACCTCCGGCTGGCGGCGATCCACGGTGACCAGGCCCGGGCGGTCGCCCTGGCCGAGGATCTGCTCGCCACGGACTGGGGCGAGAAACCGCTCACCTACCTCCCCCTGGCAGCGTTGATCATTGGCGCCCTCGCCCACGTCTCCGCGGGCCGCATCGAGGAGGCCATCGCCTGGCTGGACGAGCTGAGCGCCGCCTGCGACCACAACGGCGAGCGCAGCATGCGCGCCCGGGGCGACACCATCCGCGCCCAGGCCGAGCTGGCCCGTGGCCGGTTCCAGGCGGCGCAGGACCACGCCCGGGCCGCCCTGCTCGTCAACCACCGGCTGCGCGACGACGTGGGCACCGGCATGGCCCTCGAATCACTGGCCCGGGCCGCCACCGCCACGGGCCGGTACCAGGACGCCGCGTGGCTGCTCGGCCTGGCCACGCAGCTGTGGGAGACGCTCGGCCGGGCACAGGCGGGCGTCCCCTCGTTCACCGCCGCCCGCCGAGCCTGCGAAGAGCAGACCCGTACCGCCCTCGGCGACCGCGCCTACGAGACCGCGTACCGCGCCGGCCACGACACCGACCTGTCCACCGGCATCACCCACGCCATCACCCCCGCCTCCGCGCCGCCCCCTTGACCCAGCAACCACCCCCGGCCATCCAGAACGCGCCGAGGAGACACATCGAGGCTCGCATGGGCAAGCCGACTGTCTCCGACACCTTCCGCCGCATCCTGGCGGCCACCGGCCCCCACCGGTCACGCTTTGCGATCGTTCGATCTAGTGCGGTTACGCCGTGTCATCGCCAGAGCGGGCCCTCTGGCCGCAGGCGTCGGCCTCACCTCCGGGCAGCGCCCCAGAAGAAGCACTACTAGGTTCTGTCTCTTTGGTCAGTGTCGGGTCCAGATGAGGATGGCAGCGAGGTGGAGTGCGGCCTGGTAGGCGATGGCGAGCTTGTCGGTTCGTGTGGCCAGGCCGCGCCACTGCTTGAGGCGGTTGATGCAGCGTTCGACTGATGCAGCGTTCGACGGTGTTCCGTTGCTTGTAGGCCTCGCGGTCGAACCCGGGCGGGCGCCCGCCGTAACGGCCTCGCCGTTGACGGTGGCCGATCTGGTCGGATGGCTGCGGGAAGACCGCGCGGATTCCCCGGCGTCGCAGATGGACCCGGATGGCGCGTGAGGAGTACGCGCGGTCGGCCAGAACAGCGTCGGGCCTGGTCCGAGGTCTGCCCGGACCGGTGCGGGGCACGCGGATGAGGGCCATCACCGTCTCGAAGGCAGGTGCGTCACCACCAGCCTGGCCTGCGGTGACGGTGAAGGCCAGGGGTCGGGCCCGGCCGTCGGATGCTAAGTGGACCTTGGTGCTCAGGCCTCCGCGGGAGCGTCCCAGTGCGTGATCGACTGGCTCCCGGTGTCCCGCCGCCCCTTTTTGAGTGCTCCGGCCGCGTGCTGGTGGGCCCGGACGACAGTCGAGTCGACCGACACAGTCCAGTCGATGTCGTCGGCAGCGCCCGCTGTGGCCAGGACAGAAGCCAGGATCCGTTCCCAGGTGCCGTCGACAGCCCACCTAACCAGCCGTTTGTGAGCGGTCTGGAACGGACCGAGCTCGCCTGGCAGGTCACGCCAGGGCGAGTTGGTGCGGTACTTCCAGGCGATGGCCTCAAGGGTGCGGCGGTGGTCGGCCCACCGTCGTCCACGGACCGGATCGGCCGGCATCAGCGGCTCGATCTGGTCCCACATCACATCAGTGATCACTAATCGGACAGACACATCCGATCGACTGACCAACCCATCAAAGAGTCACGCCCTAACGCTTCCGGCCCCTCGACGAGTGGCGAGGGGCCGGAGATGAGTAGCGGGGACAGGATTTGAACCTGCTGGGGGACCAAGCGGTGAGCGGGGGAGCAGATGGGTCGAGCGGTGTGACCTGGGGAGGGATCGCTGGGCGTCGGGTCGGGGGGATCATGGGTGAGTGGCGGGCGAGCGCTCGATCGCAACGATGGCAGCGTCGTCACCCAGTCTCCCTCCGACGTGGTGTAGCAGGTCACGCCGGAGGCGACGCAGGAAGGCGTCGGGATCGCTCTCGGTCCAGCCGGTGATGCGCTCGGTGAGGGGGTAGAAGGCGCCGGTGCAGTCGCGGGCCTCGCTGACGCCGTCGGTATACAGCAGCAGGAGGTCTCCTGCCTCGAACGTGAAGGTGTCGACGCGGTAGCGGCGGTGCGCCAGTTCACCCAGGCCCAGCGGAGGCGCTGGCTGGCTGGCCTCCATCGTCGTGGCGCGGCCGCCTTGCAGGAGAACCGGCGGTGGGTGCCCACAGTCGACCATGTCGATCGTGCTGCCGTGGTCGGGGATATCCAGAATGGTGGCGGTGGTGAAGTTCTCTCCCGTCTGGTCCGTCTCACCGGGTTCGGCCAGGTCCCAGCACACGCTGCCATCGAGGTAGGTCACCAGTTCGGGCAGGCTCGCCTGGCGATGGGCGGCGGCCCGGAACGCGCCGAGCAGCAGAGCAACGTCACCGACGGCGGTCATGCCTTTGCCTCGCACGTCGCCGATGATCAGTCGGGTGCCGGAGCCAGTGCGTACAGCCGCATACAGGTCGCCGCCGATCTGGGCCTCGGCTTCGGCAGCGAGATACAGGGAGGCGACTCGCAGGGGCCCGATCTGCTTGGGCAGCGGCCGCAGGACGACGCGCTGGGCGGTCTCGGATACGTACTTCACTTGCGTCAGCTCTTTGGCGCGGCGCTCCCGCAGTACGCAGAAGATCACGAGGCTCGATCCGACGAGGACCAGGGCGGCGATCTGTGCCTGGTGGTTCGCCGAGAACAACTGATCCCGATCGCGCATGACAGCGATGATCGCCTGGGCCACCACCGCGAGTGCGGCGATCAATCCCGTCATCCGGGGCCCGGCGAACGACGCGGTAATCGCCGGGGCTGCGACCAGCAACGGACCGAGGTGAATATCGGGCGGAGCAAGAACGTCGATCACGGCAATCGCCACGATCAGTGCGATCGGGATAGCTGCCATCGCATGACCCGCTCGCGCCGACCGGCGAAATCCTAGGAGGCGCTGCGACACATCTCCTCTTTACACCTGTCCCGCCCAGTCCGCACAACGAAGGCAAGATGGTGCAGCCGCCCCAGAGTCGCCTTGCCTTCACCATGCCCCACCAGCCAAGGTCGGCAGACTTGTGGGTGCCTGACACCGTATGACTGGCTCCTCTCCACCGCTCACCACGCCCCTGGGCACCGACGCACTCCTCACCCTCACCGTCGACGACACCGGCGGCGCCACCGGCCGGCTGCTTACCGCCGTCAACTTCATGCTGCTGCGCAGCCAGCGCCAGCGTCAGCCGTGGAAGGAGCTGGGCCGGCCCCGACTGGCCGACTTCCACGTCCGCATCGACCACGACGGACAACACATCGGCGTATCCTCCCTGAAGCGCGGTCCTTTAGCTGAGCTGGCGAAGTGGACTGGTCGAAGCAGCCCGGTGGCGACGTCAGCGTGGGCGTCGGATCATCCAGCCCTTCTGGCCGCCAGTGGGGGTGCTGATCGGTCGCCGTGGTCCGGGCGAGGACAGTCCGGCCGCTGGCTACTTCGGCCTCGGGCTCTGGCCGTACACGGCCTTCTCCCACTCCGGGTACGGGGCGCAGGCCACGGTGGTGGCCGCCATCGCGTCGGGATGAGCGGACACGGGAAGGTGGTGCATCCACACCAGGCACCACGCCTCCTTCTCCGGATCGATCGTGCCGGCATGGACCGCCGCCCAGAACTGCTGCCGGTAGGACTGGGTCACCTTCATACCCGGCACGTAGTGCATGATCCGTCCGATCGTCGACGACGAGTCCGGCATGGACACCGCGATCGCATCAGCCCTGAACGGCACGAACGTCGGTACGGACTTCTCCTTCGCCACCAGGCTCCCCTCCCTTCAGCCGCGCCAGCCGCAGAATCTCATCTGCTCGCGACCTTCCTGCTCATCCTTGACGTCGCCCTCCACTCGCCCGCCCGGCCAGCTCCTCACGTCCCAGGCGCTGTTGCGTGCTCCCGCACTGGCGCTGCCCACACCAAAGCCGTGCCGCAGGCGGCTTGCCATCAGGCAGGCGGGCGCCGCGTAGTGCCGCCGCCGCTTCCATTCAGCGGGATCAGCGTCTCCAGGTGGGCGCCCTTGACCCAGGAGCCCAGCAGGTCACGGTGCAGGGCCACGACGTCTTGCCGCACCGCCAGCCCGAGGGCGGCCTTCGTGAACGTGCGGCACGTGGTGACGAACAGGGCGATGTCCGCACCGTGCTCCGGGCGGGCGGTGCCGACGAACTTCTGCATGTCCTGCGAGGACACGCTGCGGCCCGGCGCGTACTTCTTGCACTGGACAACAAGTTTGCGGCCGTCGGGGAGATAACCGATGACATCAGCGCCCAGGTCGCCGCTCTTGCCGCTGACGACGACCTTCGTACAGCCGTCCCGTCGACACAGATCAGCGACGTATCGCTCGAAGTCCTGCCAGGACAGTGCGTCGACCTCGGTCATCGACAGCTCCCGGGCCTTCGCCTCTTCCTGTGCCCGCCACTGCCGGTCCTGCCCGACCGCGAGCCGGTGCGCCCGCCACAGTCCCCACCCAGCCCCGCCCACCACGGCTATGGCGAGCACCGCCACCAGGACGGGCCACACTCTCGCCCAATTCCCGGCCACCAACACCGCAGCGATCACCGCCGCCACCGCGCCCCACCCCTGTAACTGCCTGCGCGTACGCTTCCTCATCCGTCGACGCCGTCTTCGTGCTGCCATCACTCCCCCACTCCCCACGCCTGTGATCCGCAGTGTGAAAGTCCTGCCTGGCCCCGGCAAGAGGGCCTGCCCCGCCCCGGGCGCTGTCGTGTTCATCAACGGTCGAATCGGACCGGGTACGAGACCGTCGGACCGGTCACCGGGCCTCTGCCCATGGAGCGCCACCATCGCACTGCCCGGGACGGTGCGGATGGTCACCGGCAGCCGGGCCCGGAAGGTGAACGACCAGGAGGCGCAGGACTTCGGCGTCTCCACTGACCGGGTCTGCCTGGAGGTGGAGCAGATCTTTTACGACGCCGACAACGTCCTGCGGCACACAATCACCGTCGACTACAGCGGCCAGCCGTACATCACCCATTCCCAGCCCACACCAGTGGGCCTCGCCCGGCGCAAGTAGCCGGCGCTGCGCCACCCTGGACTTCCTGACGACCGGCCAACTGCCGTGCGCGCGCCCGATACGGTGCCGGAGAACACGACAGCGGCAGAAATGGAGCGGAGCGTGACGGCAGAGCCGGTTCGACGGCGCGGAGATGTATTCGGCTTCGACCTGGCGGACGCTCTCTTCCTACCCGGGGTCGCCTACCTGGGGATCACCAACGGCCACGACTTCATCGAGAACGACTTCTTCGCCTTCATGTACTGCGTGGCCAGCGTGAGCTTCGCGTCGGTCCCGCTGCCGGCGTGGCGCCGGAACGGCAGCTGGTACGCCGACCCGGGCTTCGCTCGGACGACATGGTTCCCGTGGCTGTTCACGACCGGGCAGGGCGTGGCCTACAGCGGTCAGCGGACCGACGCCAACCTCCTCACCTCCGTCGCGTACCGGCCCAGCTCTTCGGCAAGGACCCGCATCTTGCTCTCGGACAGGTAGAGGAGGTCTCGCGCCCCATTCCTCGAACGTCCACGTCGCCCCATATCGTCTCCCCCGGTTGAGCCCACAGCCTGCTGTGAGTTGAGCAGATGCCTCGGGGGACAGCAAGGAGGCCGCGTCGATGAGGCGTGCACGCTTGGTGGCCGCCTAGGGCCTGTCCGATGGGTCGAATGCGCTGATCCGGCAGAGGATTGGCGGGGGCCTGCCGTTGCCGCCGGGGTCTGCAGCCCCCGGCGGGTGGATCTGCCGGTCAGCTCAGCCGGGCATCGGCGTAGAAGACCATCGCGTCGCGCTGGTAGTCGGCCAGCCCGTCGGCGATCTTGTCGAAGTTCGCGCGAGACTGCGGGTCATCGACGAAGTGCTGGCCCATCCCCTTGTAAGCGGCCGCGTTCGGGGTCCAGTACCGGCACACGAACTGGTACTGGGCGTCCACCGCGGCCTGCACCGCGGAAT
>NZ_JOBH01000033.1 GCF_000717745.1 Streptomyces violens | reverse complement strand
TGGAAGTGCCAGTCGTTGGGCACACCCTGCTCGGCCCCCTCCGGAGCCGCCGAGTACTGGCACATCGCGGCCATCCACAGACGGTTCGGAATGGTCAGCTGCCGGAGAGTAATCGGCTCGAACAGTGCGCTCACAACGGGCTCCCTGTGCGTGAACGAGGACGGGACTCCGGACACAGCCCGAAGCCTTGTACGAAGAACATCGTAGTACGGAAACCATCGAACTAACAGACAGCCCGACGACTCGATGCCGTACTACGACGCCTCTCGTACAACGAGGGCAGGTCGGGGAGCATTCCTCGTCCGGCACATCGAGATCCCCGTCACACGCGACTCCAGGGCTCGACGTTCCGCTTCGAGCTGTAGTCGTACGATCACGGTCGGGAATCACTCGGGCCGCCGGCGTGACCACGATCGCCAACGGTGGGGCGATCCCTGCCTGTGGGGGTGGGTGTCGTCTTCGGCCGCTACGGAGCGGATGAGCGCTCCGCGGCCGGGACCGCGGCGGCGCTCGGCGTATTGCCGACTTGCTTGTCACGGCGCCGCATCGAGGCGATGTGCACGGTCGCGGCTGCGGCGAGCGGCACCAGGGCGACGGCGGAGAGGGGGTATGGGCCCATGGCGGGGAGCAGGGTGCTGCCGATGAGGCCGCCCAGGCTCATGCCCAGGTAGACGGAGGTGGTGTTGAGCGGAATCAGCAGGCTGCTCCGTTCGGCGAACAGGTCGATGATGCGTACTTGCTGCGGGGCGATGAAGACCGGGTTGAACAGCCCCCAGAGGGCGAACAGTGCGATGCCGAAGGCCGGTTGAGCGGGCAGCAGGGCGGCGCCGGTGAAGGCGAGCGCCACTCCGGCGATTCCTCCTGCGAGGGCCCACTCCCCGCCGAACCGGGTGTACGCGCGGGCGCCGAGTGTATTGCCGCACAGCGCCACGGCACCGAAGGCCATCAGGATGACCAAGGCCGTGGTGTCCGAGGCCCCAAAGCGTTGGGGGAGGTAGACGGTCACAGTGCCATAGACGACGTACTGGGCGAGCATGGCCAGGAATGTGGTCCAGAGGATCGGCTGTGCGCCGGGGGCGCGCACGACGGCGCCGAAGTCGCGCACGCGCAGGACGGTTTTGGGCGGCAGCGGCGGGAGCAGGGTCACGGTCGCGACCAAACCGATGAGGATCAGTGCCGCGAGTGCGGCGAGGGTCCAGCGCCATCCGATGAGCGCGCCGGCCGCGGAGGCGAGTGGTGCGCCGAGAACCATGGCGGTGATCGCGCCACTGCCCACGAGCGACAACATCCGGGCGCGTCGTTCCGGCGGGGTGATCATGGCGGCGGCGACCGACGCGGTGGGGGCGAATACTGCGGCGCCGACACCCTGGATTGTGCGGGCGGCGACCATCAGCGACAGCTGCGGTGCCATCGCGCTGCCCAGGCCACCGAGCACCATCAGTGCCAGGCCGATGAGCAGGACCTTCTTTCGATCCACGCGTTGCAGCACCACGGCGGCGACCGGAGCTCCCAGGGCGAAGACAAGGGTGTAGACAGTGCTCAGCGTTCCGGCCGCTCCGGAGCCGACGCCGAGGCCGTCGGTGACCAGTGGACCAAGTCCGACGATCGCGAGCGCCGCGGCCACCATGGCGAAGTAGGCGATGGCGAGGGCGAGCAGCGCCGGCATGGGTGAACGTCGAGGGGGCATGAACTCTCACTTTCAATACGGTACGATTCGTATTCTAACGAGAGTACTCGCCGGTCCGTACGGGAAGTGGAGGGCCCTGCCGCCGCCCCGTACGCCGTGCCGTTCAGTGATTGGAGTCAGCCGGCACCATGTCCGACACGTATTACGACCTCGGTGCGTACCGTCGTACCGTCACCACTTCTTCTCCGCGGGCCCAGCTGTGGTTCGACCGCGGTCTGCTGTGGGCGTACTGCTTCAACTTCGACGAGGCCGTCCGCTGCTTCGAGAGGGCCGTCGCCGAGGATCCCGAATGTGCGATGGCCCACTGGGGGATCGCCTTCGCCAAGGGCCCCAACTACAACAAGGCGTGGCGCTTCTTCGACGCCGAGGACCTGAAGGCGTCGGTCGAGTACGCCCGTGTCTCGCTCGCACGGGCGCGCGCCGCCTCCGCCTCGTGCACGCCCTTCGAGCGGGGGCTCATCACGGCCCTGGCCGCCCGCTTCCCCGACCAGGGCGTCCCGGAGGGGCCGGAGGAGTTCGACGCCTTCAACCGTGCGTACGCGGAAGCCATGCGTGAGGTCTACCGAGCGCACCCCGATGACCTGGACGCGGCCGCCATCTTCGCCGACGCACTGCTGTGTGTGAGCCCGCGGGCGCTGTGGGATCTGGACAGCGGTGAGCCGGTCGGCTACGGCACCGTGGAGGCCCGCGAGGTCATCGAGTCCGCCTTCCTGCTGCCCGGCGGTGACCGGCACCCGGTCCTCAACCACCTCTACATCCATCTGATGGAGATGTCCCCCTTCCCCGAGGTGGCTCTGCCGGCGGCCGACCGGCTGCGCGGGCTCGCCCCCGACGGCGGACACATGGCGCACATGTCCACGCACATCGATGCCGCGTGCGGTGACTGGCGTCACGTGGTGGAGTCCAACACCGTCGCGGTCGCCGCGGACAACCGCTACTTCGCGCGGGAGGGGCAGCAGCACTGGTATTCCCTGTACCGCGCCCACAATCTCTGTGTCCTGGCGTACGGCGCCATGATGTCCGGCCAGTCCCGCAAGGCGCTTGCCGCCGCCCGTGACATCGACGCGTTCATCACGCCCGAGCTGCTGCAGGTCACTAGCCCGCCGATGGCCGACCTCGTCGAGAGCTACCGCACCACCCTGCCGCATGTACTGATCCGCTTCGGCCGCTGGGAAGAGATCCTCGAACTCGAGCTCCCGGAAGACCAGGAGCTGTTCTGCTCGACCACCGCGATGATCCACTACGCGCGTGGCATCGCCTTCTCCGCGCTCGGTCGGATCGCCGAGGCCGAGGCGGCCCGCGATGCGTTCGCCGCGGCCCGCGCCACCGTGCCGGAGTCCCGGTGGAACGCCGTGCCGGCAAAGGAGGTGGACGTCCTCAAGGTCGCCGCCGGCATGTTGGAGGGCGAACTCGAGTACCGCAAGGGAAACTTCGAGAAGGCCTTCGCGGCCCTGGAGCACGCCATCGAAATGGAGGACGCGCTTCCGTACACCGACCCGCCGGCCTGGCTCCAGCCGGTGCGCCACGCCTACGCCGCCCTCTCGATGGAGCAGGGCCGAATCGAGGAGGCCGCCGCGGTGTACCGGGCCGACCTCTACCTCGACCGCAGTCTCGCCCGCCGCCGCACTCACCCCAACAACGTCTGGAGTCTGCACGGACTCCACGAGTGCCTCACCCTCCTGGGGCGGCACGAAGAGGCCGGACGGATCGCGCTCGCCCGCGATATCGCCGTCGCCACTGCCGACATCCCCATCGCGGCCTCCTGCTTCTGCCGGCTGAGCGCCTTCGAGCGCGACGGCGAGGCGTCCAGCTGTTGCGCTGAACCACAGCCCGGCACCGCGGCCGAGTCCGCCTGCGCCTGTTGCTCCGAGCAGTGAGCTGAATCCGTACGCACCGTCCGCGGGTGCCCCGCTCCGTGAGGCACCCGCGGACCCGTTGAATCAGGGAGCGATGCGGCCCTGAAGTAAGGTGAACCTCGTGCAAGGAAGACCTCGCGACCCTGCCCTCGACGCGGCGATTCACCAGGCGGCCCTCGACCTCGTCACCGAACGGGGCTACGGGCGAATGACGATGGAAGGGGTAGCGGCCCGCAGCGGAGTCTCCAAGCAGGCTCTCTACCGCCGCTACTCCTCAAAGGGCGACCTGCTGCTCGCCGCTCTCGATTCCGTGGGGCGCGAGAACTTCCCCGTTCCGGACACCGGCAGCTTCCGAGAGGACCTGCTGCACATGGTGAGGGCGGCCTTCGCCCTCCACCGTGACAGCAACAGCGCCTTCAGCCAGGCCGTCGCCGCCGAGGCCGCACAGGGCTCGGACTTCGCCCGGAAGGCGGTCGAGTCCGTCATCAATCCGCGCCGGGAGCTCTTTCGCGAGGTCATCGTCCGCGCCCGGGAACGCGGAGAAGTCACCTTCGCTGACGATGACGTACTGATCGACCTGATCTATGGGCCGATGTGGTACGCCCTGCTCTTCGATTTCGACCGGCTCACCGAGAGCTATGCGGCATCGCTTACCGATGCTGTGGTTGCGGCGGCCCGGCCCGCTTGACCGATGTGCACCTGAGGGTTCGATGCCGCCGGTATCTGCGGGTGGCACCGGACCCTCAGGTGTGAACGGTCAGCGCACCTTGCGTACCTTCAGGATGGCGAGGGCTCCGAGGACCGAGAACGCGGCCGCGACGTAGAAGAGAATCGTGTAGTCGCCACCGCCCAGGGTGAGGATCGCGGGTGCGATGGCCGGGGCGATGGACTGGGGCAGGGCGCTGGCGATGTTGAAGACACCCAGGTCCTTCGCGGCGTTGTCCGGGTCGGGCAGGACATCGGTGACCAGGGCGAGGTCGATGGCGAAGTAGATGCCGATGCCGACGCCGGAAACGGCCATGGCGACCAGGAACATCGGCATGCCGGTGGAGAGCGCCACCAGGAACAGACCGATGGCGTAGATGGCGGCGGAGACCAGGACGAAGGGCTTGCGGCGGCGCATGACGTCCGAGAGCCGCCCGCCGACCAGGCTCGCGAGCACCCACACCGCCGAGGAGACCAGGGTGGCGACGAAGACCTGATGGGGCAGGTCGTCCTCACTGATGCCGATCTTGTTGAGCAGGTAGAAGGCCTGGTAGGTCAGGAGGAACGACTGACCCATGACGAACAGGAACCTGCTCAGCCACGCCCAGCTGAAGTCGGGTGCCTTGCGGGGATTGACGTACAGGCTGGAGACCAGATCGCGGCTGGACCACTGCGGTCGGTCGGCGGGAGCGAGCCTGCGGTCCTTGAGGACGAGGACGAACAAGATCACGGGTACCGCGGCGATGGCGACCGGGAAGAGGAACATCGCGGTTTGGCCGAGACCGGACACGGCCTGGACGACGTACGCGCCGATGACCATGGCGATCGGGAGGCAGATGCCGAGGATGCCGGAGACGGTCCCGCGCTGGTGGGTGGGGATCTGATCGGCGAGGACGGCCACGTTGGCGGCCAGCAGCGCGTTGAGCGAGAGCTGGGCGATCGCCCAGCCGACGATGACCAGCGGTATGCCAGGGGCGGCGGAGACGAGGAGCAGGCCGGCCGCGCCGCCGACCAGTCCGGCCAGCATCCAGGGGCGACGCATACCCATCCCGGAGACGGTCCGGTCACTGAGCCGATCGAAGACGGGGTTGCCGATCATTGCGAGGACAGCGCCGACTCCGGCGACGAGGCTGAGGGCCTTCGGGCCGTTGTCGGCCCCGACCAAAGAGTTGATCTTCAGAGGCAGCGTCACCACGATCGGCGCCGTGATGGCGAGCCAGATACCCAGGTACGCGAGGGTGTAGAGCGCGATGAAGCCCTTGCCGGCGACTGGTTCCGGTGCGGCGGGCGGCGAGATGTCCTCTTCGGGACGGGAAGAGAGAGACGTCATTGTCCTGGGCTTTCCGTGTCGGGAGGCTGTGGTGCTCGCCCCGGCCCGGCGGCCAACAGACGGCCGCAGGACCGGGGCGAGCGGTGTTGAGAGGAGCGGGGGCTGTTACAGGGCGGCGAGGCGTGCGAGGAATGCGGCCCTGGTCTCGGCGGGGAGGTCGGCTGCGACCATCGTGGTGACCGTCTCGATGTCCATGCCGAGCGAGACGTTCAGCATGGGGTGGTCGAACAACTGCGGGAGGCCCTCGGTGAGCAGGACCTTCGCCTCGGGGTCCTTCAGAAGCAGGCCGACGCTTGTGCGGTGCAGCCGGTAGCGGCCGCCTCGTGGGCGGGCCAGCGTGGTGGCGGCCCGTTCGGTCTCGGTCGGCTGCGGGCGCGGAGTCCAGTCGTCCGGGTAGCGCAGGCCGTGGCCGAACGGGAAGGCGGGATGGGGGGTGTCGGAGGGTACGTCCGGGCGGCTGGCCTCGACCTCGGCCATCGACGACGGCAGCTCGAAAGGCAGCTTGCCCTGCGGGGCGGCCTCGCCGAACAGCACGCGTGCGAACGCCTCGTCGCTGGCGCCGAAGTCGGCGACAAGTGCTGAGGCGAGCGGTACGAGCGGCGAAAGAACGGCAGCGCGATCCAGGTAGACATCAATGACGGTGGGGACCTGCGCGCTGATTGCGGCCACATGGGCGATGTCGTCGGCGGGGAAGTCGAGCGAGCCGGCGTGGAAGAAGGACTCCAGGTCGCCGGGGACACCGCGCTGCTCGAACGGGGCGGCCAGCCGCAGGACGGCGACATCGGCTTCCGCCGGGGTGGCGACCACGTTCGCGCGGCCGGCCAGGGCGACCGGATCCATGCCCTCCACGTAGACGTTGATGTTCTTCTTCAGGGGGAGATGGGCCGGTCCCTCATGGTTGGTGAGCAAGGCGTGTGCGGCGGCCTGTGCCGCCATGCCCGCTGCTTTGGCTTCGGGGGTGCCGACCGTCAGCTCGGCGCGCTCGACGTCCACGAGCGGCTCGTCGAACAGGCCCAGGGTGAACTTCTCGCGCAGCAGGCGGCGTGCGGAAGTGTTGATGCGTTCCTCGCTCACCTGCCCCTTGGCGACGAGGCGGAGCAGGATGTCGGGGCGGGCCTCGCCGCCGAACTGGTCGATCCCGGCCTCCAGCGCCTTGACCATGCGTTGTTCGAAGCTCAGGTGTTCCACGCCCCATGGGGTGGCGCTGAGGATGCCCCAGTCGCTGCAGACGATGCCGTCGAAGCCCAGCTTGTCGCGCAGCAGCCCGTTGACGATCTGCGCGTTGAAGCTGAAGCCGACCTCGTCGTACTCGGTGCCGACAGGGACGCCGTAGTACGGCATGATCTGTGAGATCCCCGCGTCCAGGACCTCCTCGAACGGCTCCAGGTGCATGCCCCACGTGCCGCCCGGATACACCTGCTCGCGTCCATAGTCGAAGTGCGGGTCCTCGCCGTCCTTTTGCGGGCCACCGCCGGGGAAGTGCTTGCCCATCGCCGCGACCGACTGCGGCCCGAGCTGCACGCCCTGCAGGCCGCGGACATAGGCCAGGGCCAGGCGCTTGGTGACCTCCACGCTCTGGCCGTACGTGCCGCCGGCACGCGACCAGCGCGGGTCGGTGGCCAGATCGATCTGCGGATGCAGGCCGAGCGCAATACCGACGGCGCGGTACTCGCGGCGCACGGTGTCCGCGAAACGCTCGGTCAGCTCCGGGTCGTCCAGGGCACCGAAGCCGAGCTGCTCGGGCCACTGGGAGAAGGGGCCCGCGGCCATGCCGGTGCCCGGGTTGTTGCCGAAGGCGTGCCGAGGGTCACTGGAAATGGTGGCTGGTACCGCAAAGGGCTGGCGCTCGCGGATCTCGCGCTGTACGGCGTTGGCCCACTCGGCCATCTCTCGGACGCTGAGCGCCTGGAGGGTGTTGAAGTGGTTGATCCGGCGCTCGAGAAGGGTGCGGGTCGAGGGGTAGCCGATCGGGCCCGGCGCGTCGAAGTCACCGATGACGGTCAGCGGCTGGAACATCAGGCCGGCCTTGTCCTCGAGCGGTAGCCGGGCGAGCAGGTCCTCGGCGCGCTGGGCCGGGGCCAGGGTGGGGTCCTGGTAGGGGTGCTGCGTGGTGTCGCGCATGAGTGGGCGCCCTCTCCATCAATCTCATTGCACCGAGGGCGACCGCTGCCGAGCCCGAACCAGACGATGCCTGTAGTCCGGGGACGGGCCTGCTGCGCGGGGATGCACCCCACGGCACAGGAAACCCTCGTTCTGAGCCACCGGTGGCAGTGGCTCGATTCGAATTGTTGCACGCGTGTCACCTTTCGGGCCAGGGTTCTATTCTGGGCCCGTGCAAACTTCCGCCCCTTCCCAGTCCCCCCTTGGTTCCGAGTCCGGCGAGCGTCCCGGAGTGCGGTCCGGCGGCTATGCCAATGGCCGTGCCCGCCGCCGCGCGATCGTCCGTATTGCCGCTGAGCACTTCGCGGTGAGCGGGTTTGCCGGGGCGACCGTCCGAGACATCGCCCAGGCGGTGGGGATCTCCCGGGCAGGGCTGATGCGGCACTTCGAGAGCAAAGAAGCGCTGCTGCAGGCCGTCCTGGAGGACCGGGACGCCCGCGACCGGGAGTTCTTCACTCCCTACGCACGTGTCCGCGGAGGGGTCGGCATTCTGCGCGGCATGATCGACCTCGCCGAGAACAACGAGCGCTCGCCGGGCATGATCGACCTCTTCACCCGCCTGTCGGTCGAGGCCTCCGACCCCGCCCATCCGGCCCACGCCTACTTCCGGGGCCGTTACGCGGGCATCCGCCGCGGCACGGCCAGTGCCCTGCGGGCGGCCGCCCGCGCCGGCTACCTGCGCCCCGACGTCGATCCCGACGAGGCGGCCGTCCGGCTCACCGCCGTAATGGACGGCCTGCAGACGCAGTGGGGCTTCGAACCCACTGTCGCCATGGCCCCCCATGTGCGTACGGCGATCACGGACCTTCTTACCGCTGAGGGTGTCGACGCGCTGGAGCGCGTGGGGTCGACTCCGGGACGAAGTGAGGCGTAGACGCATGTCTCTGTTTTCAATTCGGTACGAAGTGTATTGAAAGTAACGCGTACGTGCCCTTCGGGAGGACCGGTGGGGAGTCTCTCGCCGTGGCGGCCCTCAGATGGTGACCACGGGCGGCATCGTGGCCGCGATCCTCAGCGACTCGGCCATGGTCAGGAACGGGGACCACGTGCCCGCCAACTGCTGGACAGTGAGTCCCGCCGAGAGCGCGTAGGTGGCAGCGGTGATGACCTCGCCGGCCTCGGCGCCGACCATATGAACGCCCAGGAGCTTGCCCGTCCTCGGGTCGGAGACCAGTTTGACGATGCCGTCGGGATTCCGGGCGATCATCGCGCGCGGAACGAAGGCGAGCGGCAGCTCGCGCGTCTCGTACGGCATCCCGGCCGCAGCCGCATCCGTGGCCGTCATGCCGACCGAGGCGAGCGCGGGTGAGGTGAAGGTGACTCGAGGCAGGGCGGTGTAGTCCAGGGGCTGCGGCTCGCCGTCGTACATGTTGCTCACGGCGGCGACGCCCTGTGCGCCTGCCACATAGACGAACTGGTGCTGCCCGGTGACATCGCCCGCCGCCCAGATGCGCGGGTGCGCGGTGCGCAGGTGCTCGTCCACCATGATCTCGCCGCGGGGGCCGGTGGGGACGGCGACGGCCTCGAGGTTCAGACCGCGGGTCACCGGGCGGCGCCCGGTGGCGATGAGGATCTTCTCAGCGGCAAGGTCGAGGGCGCCGCCTTCGACCGCGACCGAGGCGACGATGCCGTTCGCCCCCGGTCGTACGCCGGTCAGGTTCGCTCCGGTGCGGAAGGTGATCCCCTCGCCGGACAGTGCCTTCTCCAGCGCCTCGGAGATGTCCGGGTCCTCGAACGGGGCGATGCGCGGGGCCATTTCGACCACGGTGACGTCCGATCCGAGCCGGGCGAAGAGCTGCGCCTGCTCCAGGCCGATTGCGTTGCCGCCAACGACGAGGAGCGAGCCCGGGATCTCCTTCAGCGACATCGCCGTGGACGAGGTGAGGTACTCGACATCTCGCAGCCCCGGCACAGGCGGGATGAACGGCTGGGCGCCGCTGGCGACCAGGACCCGCTCCGCCGTGATCCGGGTCTCTTCGCCGTGTTCGTCGGCGACGATCAGCGTAGGTCGTTCCTGCTGGGTGGCGGGGGCGAAGGACGCGTCGCCCTGCAGCAGGTCGATGCCGGCCGCTGCTGTGCCCTTGATGTGGTCGCGGTCCCGCAGCTGAGCCAGGAAGCGGTCCTTGTCCTCGACGAGCGCGGCCAGATCGACCGGACGCGCGGCGGTCTCGATACCGGGGAACTTCTCGCCTGCGGCGGTGGCGCGCACGGCGGCGGCGGCCAGCAGGTGCTTGGAGGGAACGCAGCCAACGTTCAGGCAGGTGCCACCGGGGGTTGCGCGCTCCACCATGACAACCGACTTGCCGCGTCGCCGCGCCTCCCCGGCCGCGCTCTTCGCGGCGGAGCCGGCGCCGATGATCGCGAGGTCGTAGGTCCGGGTGGTGGCGGTGGGGCGTGCATTCTGCGCCTTGGGCATGGCGAGGCCTTCTTTGCGAGTGGAATCGAACCAGTGGACAGACAGGTCTGTCTGGTCAACGTAGACGGATCTGTCTGGTACGGTCAAGTTCATGCAGAGGACAGCCGCTGATTCAGCAGTACGAGAGCGCATCCTGGACACGGCGGCCCGCCTGTTCTACGCCCACGGGGTGCGCGCGATCGGCGTCGATCGAGTAGTGAGGGAGGCCGAGGTCGCCAAGGCCAGCCTGTACGCGCACTTCCGCTCCAAGAACGAACTCGTCGAGGCCTACCTGCGGCGCGAGGCGGAGCGTTCATATGCGGACATGGGCAGGGTCGAGGCGATGGCGGAGGCCGGTCCAGGGCGGATCGAGGCCCTCTTCGACAGCGCGGCCGCCAGTGCCGATGCCGCGGACTATCAGGGGTGCTGCTTCCTCAACGTGGCCGCCGAGCGATTGGACGCCAAAAGCCGTGCGGCGGACGTCGTCGCCGAGCAGAAGGGGCGCTTGTTGGCCCACATCGAAGCCAGCGTGGTCCGCGCGACCCCGGCCGAACGGGCCGAGGTGGCCCGCGTGATCCTGGCCCTCTTCGATGGCGCCAAGGTCGCCTCGGTGGATGAAGGGGGCGCCGCCTTTGTGCGGGTCAAGCCGTTGGCCGCAGCCCTGGCGGCGGCACCGCTCGCCAACTCCTGACCGGCCGGGTGCCGGCATAGCTAACCTCTCGATCCGTCGCGATAGCATTAGTTTCGTGAGTGATCTGTTCCCGCTGACCGGAGAGCCGCTGGCGCTCGATCTGATCAACACGCAGCCGGCCACAGGAGAGCTGCTCCGGACCCCGGAAGATCTGCGCACCTGGTGGGCACTGCAGGCCGACCGGCTGCCGGAAGGCGTGCCGGCGAATCTGAAGCCTGCCGACCTTGCTGCGGTTCTGACGGTGCGGGAACACGTCGCCCGCGTTCTCGAGCGCGTCCGGACGGGGCAGGCTCCCGCAGCCACAGACATCACCGGGCTCAATGACGCGCAGCGCGCCGCTCCTGTGACGTGTGAATTGTCGTGGCGGGACGGGAAGTTGGTGGCCCAGCGCCGCCGAGATGGGCGGCCCGGCGTCCGCCTCGCGGCGTGGCTGGCCGAGGCCGCCGTGGAGCTGCTCGCGGACCCCACGGCTCAGAAGATCCGCGTGTGCGAGGCGGACGACTGCGTGCTCCTCTTTCTGCCGCAGCATCCACGTCGCCGGTGGTGTTCGGCGGCTCGGTGCGGCAATCGCGCCCGCGTTGCGCGTCATTACCAGCGCCACAAGGCTGGGTGAGGATTCTTGTCCAGCCGTGTGGCCCGTCGGAGGGCCACACGGCTGGTCGCGATGCGCGGCAAACACGGGGCCGGGAGAGCAATCCCTGGCGCCTGTCCCATGCTGCCAAGGACGGCGCTCATTCGTCGGGTCCCGTGCCCTGATTCGTAGGGCACGGGGTCGGTCAGTTCCGTGCCGTGCGCTTCGCTGCAGAGGGTTCCGACGCGCTCTCACCAGATGCCGGGCGGGCACTGAGGGTGGTGAGGGCGAGTACTGCTGCTGCGATGAGGATGCCCGCGGCGACCGTCAAGGCCGTGCTGTACCCGGCCACCAAGGCGTCGCGGGTGCCCAGGTCGACGTCTTGTGGACGAGCGGTGACGGCGGCGGCGACCCCGGCCAGTACCGCCAAGCCGAGGGCCACGCCGATCTGCTGGGCGGAGTTGAGCAGGGCCGAGGCGATCCCGGCCTTGTCCGGGTCGACGCGGTAGACCGCGGCCTGGGTGAGCGCGAGCACGGAGAGACCGAATCCGAGTGCAAGGACGAACATCGCGGGCGCCAGGTGCAGCCAGTAGTTCGTGTCGACGGTGATCGCCGAGAACCCGAACGCCGCCGCCGCGCTGAGCAGTGCGCCCACGGAAGCGACGAAACGAGGCGCGAACCTCAGCAGGAGCTTGGGGGCCGTACCCGCTCCGACGACGAGTCCGGCGGCGAACGGCAGCCAGGCAATACCCGTCCTGAGGGGGCTGTAATGCAGCACCTGCTGGAGGTAGAGCGTGATGACGTAGAAGGTGCCCATCGGGCCGATGGCGACCAGCAGCATCGTCAGGTAGGAGCCGGAGCGGTTGCGGTCCTTGAACAGGCTCAGTGGCAGCAAGGGGCTGGAGCTGCGGGCCTGGGTGAAGGTGAACACGACGAGCAGTGCGACGGCTGCGCCCAGGAGGAGCAGTGCGACGGAGTCGGTGAATCCGTCCTCACCGAACCGAGTGATCGCGTACACGAGTGCGACCATCCCGCCGGTGCCGAGCACGGCGCCCAGGGCGCCGACGCGGCCCTGATGGCGGTCGGCAGCTGCCAGGGTGCGGCTGCCGAGAAGGGTGAGCAGGCCGATCGGGATGTTGATGAAGAACACCCACCGCCAGTCGAGAGTGTCGGTGAGGATGCCGCCGAGGAGCAGGCCGACCACGATCCCGAGGGCCGACATCGCGCCGTACAGGGACAACGCAAGGTCACGCATCTTGCGGACCGAAAACGTGGTGGTGATCAGAGCCAGAGCGTTGGGTGCTGTCAGTGCCGCTCCAAGGCCCTGTACGGCGCGGGCGACGATCAGCATCGCGACGTTCTGCCCGAGGCCACCGGCAAGGGAGGCGATCACGAAGATCGCGATGCCGAGCTGCAGGGTTCGACGGCGTCCCCACAGGTCGCCGATCCGTCCGCCGAGCAACAGGAGCGCGCCGAACGCGAGGATGTAGGCGTTGACCACCCAGGGAAGGTGTGCAGCGGTAACGCCGAGATCCTGCTGGATGCTCGGCAACGCGATGTTCACGATCGAGTCGTCGAGCACCAGCATCAGCTGCGCCGTCGCGATGACCAGGAGGGGGATCATTCCTGGCCGCCGTCTCATTGTCGTCACGCTGTCTCCCTATCGCGCCCACCGCGTGGGCCGAACCCCTGCCGGCTCCCCACCGGGGCGGCAGGACTGCCGCGGATATATACCGGGTGGGGGTATCCATTTCACGCCAGTGTATACCCCCGGCGGGTATGTGGCTCCTTTGGCGTCGTGAGCCGACAGCGCGATTGCCTCGCCACAGATGGCGAGACGATTCTTGACGACCCCGGGGGGCGCCCAGGGCAGGTCACGGGCGGTGCTGCACGGTCACTTCCAGGCGCGGTCCAGGAAGCCGGCGATCAGCGGGGCAATTTCCGGCAGGTGGGTATCGAGGGCGAAGTGGCCCGTGTCCGGAAGGTGAAGTTCGGCGTCGGGCAGGTCGCGAAGGTACGCGCGGGCTCCGGGTTCGGTGAAAAAGGGGTCGTTGCGCCCCCAGGTGATGAGCGTGGGCGGGGTGTGGTCGCGCAGCCATGCCTGCCAGCGGGGGTAGCTCTCGATATTGGTGTGGTAGTCGAAGAACAGGGCCAACTGGGCTTCCTTGCGGCCCGGCAGGTCCAGGAAGTGCTGGTCGAGGGTCCAGCCGTCCGGGGAGATCAGTTCGGTGTCGGCGACACCGGTCTCGTACTGCATGCGTGTGCCGTCGAGCGTCAGGAAACCCCGGACCGACTCCTCGGCTCCGGGTGCCTCCGGGGTCAGGGTGAGCAAGCCGCGGGCCGCGTCCGACAGGCCGTCCTCGTAGGCGTTGCCGTTCTGCGTGATCAGGCCCGCGATCCATTCAGGGTGGCGCTCGGCGAGCCGGAAACCAACGGGGGCTCCGAAGTCGAAGACGTACATCACGAAGCGGTCGAGGCCGAGTTGCTGTACGAAGCCCTCGGTGATGTCGGCCAGTCGGTCGAAGGAGTAGCGGAAGCCGGCGGGCGCTTCGGTGTACCCGAAGCCGGGGTAGTCCGGGGCGATCAGTCGGTACTGCGTGCCGAGTGCGTCGATGAGGCGGCGGAACTGGTGTGACGCGGAGGGGAACCCGTGCAGGAGCAGCAGTACAGGTGCGTCCTCACGGGCGGGGACGGACTCGCGGTAGAAGACGCGGACGCCGTCGACGTCCAGGTACCGATGGCGAGCCCGGGGGACCGAAGAGAGCATGCCTAACTCCTCTGTATCTGGTGGTGGCATTAGCTATACCGGTCGAGAACTAATGCGTCAACGCTGCTTTCTAGCGTTAGGCGCGTCGACACTTCCATCGACGCGGAAGTGACTGGCAGTGACGCAAGGGCAGCGGACTGCGACAGTAGAGATCTGGCAGCCTGCAGGCAGTGGCCAGATTGAGGCAGGCCAAGGGGTTCAGTGGGAGCGGTACAGCTCACCTCAGGGTGACGCCTTCAGACGCCGGGCCCACTAGCACCGAAGGCCCACACCAGCGAGGCGGGGGCGGACCCCTCGCGCGAGGTACCGCGTCACCCGCAATACATACGCACCGTACCGTATTGCAAAATGGCCCTCACGGACCCTCCCCTGACGACGTTCGCCCCGCTGCGGGCGGAACGGGGCTGAGCCGTAGGTCGAGTGCTCTGCGAGCAGGGCTGGCTCAGCTACGGCGGCCTTCAAAGCACGCTCGATACCGCTCGTCGATGAGATACGGGCGGCAGGCCGTTCCGATGGAGAGCACGACAACAACAAGAAGGGTGAGCGGATGCATTCGCACAATGAGGAAGCAAAGTTCATGGCCGACATCAAGGAGGCCGCGCCGGAGATGGTGTCGGCGTTCTTCGGCTTCGACAAGGCTGTGTTCAACAAGCAGGCCGGCAACCTGGACCTGGTCACCCGTGAACTGATCGCGGTCGGCGTCGCGGTGACCACGCAGTGCTCCTTCTGCATCGAGGACCACGCCAAGCGTGCCGTGGAGGCCGGCGCGTCCAAGGCCGACGTGGCCGAAGCGGTCATGGTCGCAGCCGCCTTGCGTGCCGGCGGCGGCATCACGCACGGCTGGAAGGCGATGAAGAGCATCGTCGAGGACGAGTAGGCCCACCGACACCGCTACTTACTTTGTTCGCGTGAACGGGCTTCGTACTGACACGGCTGCGAGGTGAAGGGCGAGGACAGCCCTCACCACCGCAGCGATGCGGTTGATGCTGCAGCGCAGCTTCCTGAGCAGCCGCCGGTTCTTGTGCGTGCCACTGCCCGCTCGCCGCCGCAGCAGCAGATCTTGGCGTGGGTGGTGTTGTAGCTTCGTTGCCACCGCTTGGGGCAGCGCCGCTCAACTAGAGCTCGGACGTTCCCGGTCACGCCTTGATACGGCCTATCGGCCCAGCACTTGAGGCTGGCCAGGGCGAGGGCGCCGATGATGGCCCGCTCGTGTGCCCCCGCCAGCACCTCATCGAGTTCAAGACGCTGGGTCTGAATAGCCGGCGCACACGCGGAAGAGAAGGCGGGGGCCTGCTGACGGAACTGGGCCGCAGCTTTACTCCCTCCGGTTCCGCACCGCCAACACCGCCCCCGCGAGCCCGGCCACGCCACCGCCGATCATGGGTACGATCTGCCCCGACACCTTGTGGTCCACGGCATAGAACCCCAGCCACACGAACGCCACGCCGAACCCCACCACGATCACGTGCTCAAGCAGTCGAAATCCGTACCCCACCCACTGGTCGAGGCGCTCCCGACGCAGCTGGCGCTCGACGAGGTCCCGCCGCCAGGCGAGGTGATTCGGGTCGATCTGTTGCCACTTCTGCGCCTCGTCTGCCGCAGGGAAGGCTGGCACGATCCCGGTGGCCTCATCGGCAGGCGGTGTCTCCTGGTCAGGCATCGGTCGCCCCCCTGCCCGCACGTGGCGACGCGGATGCCACCCGCCGGTCGACCGTCAACAAGGCCTCGTCCACAGCTCGTTCAGCGGCGGCACGACGCCGGGCCCGCTCCTCGTCGGTCCACCGCGCCGGCGGCGCGAGCGACCGCACGTAACATCGCCACACCGACACCCGCTCCCGGGCGCGACGCCGCGTGAGCGCCGCCCGCGCCTGTACGACGAGCACGCAGAGCCCGACGGCGAAGACCGCCCAGGGCAACAGGACGACGAAGAAATCCGATATATCACCCGGCCTCACCTCGGCCTGTGCGGCCGCCCACATCAGCGCCGCAGCGAGCAACACAGGGATGCCAAACAAACTCGCTGCGCCGGCCGTGTGGCTGCGCCTCCCCCTGAGTGCTGCCCCCGCGCGCGCCTGTGCGGCTTCTTCCCGGTATCGCTTTCTGCCGGACAGCTTTCTCCCGGCCCTGTCCAGCACGCCCAGCGCTTGGGTCGTAGTCAGGCGCCTATCGGGTTCTTTTGCCAGCAGCCCCTCGACGAGCGGTGCGAGCTCACCGGCGTGCAGACTCAGGGGCGGCGGGTCCGCCTGTGCTACGGCCAATAAGGTCTCCGCGATGCTGTGCCGTTGGAACGGCGGATGCCCCGCGAGGAGGTGGTAGAGCGTCGACCCCAGCGAGAACAGGTCGCTGCTCGGCGCCGGGCGGGCACCGAGCAGCACTTCAGGGGCGACGTAGTTCGCCGAGCCTGTCGGCCATGTCCCGTCGATCCGCTCCACGGCGCCGGTGCCGGGCAGCAGAGCCCAACGTCCCTCTGTCTGGACTACATTGGCAGGCCGAACGTCCCCATGAACGATCCCGGCCTCATGCATCGCCGCAAGCGCATTCAACAGTGCCTGCGCGACTTCCCAGACCATCTCGGCAGGCATCGGGCCGTGCGCGGCGGGGTCGGCGAGAGACGGGCCGGGTACGAGCGCCCTGATGCGCCACACCACACCGCGCGCCTCCACGACGTCGTACACAGGGACGAGGTTTGGATGGCCCCGCAGACGCGCGACCGCGAGCGCAAACCGCCGCACTCGTGTCGAATCCACCGCTCCCAGCGCCTCGGCGGCGACTCGGACGTGCAGAGACTCGTCGTACGCCACCCAGACCTGCCCGTACCCCCCGTAGCCCTGCTGGATCTCGAGCCGATACCGCCCGCCAAGCACCCGGCCCGGCCCCGTTCCCTGCTCCATGCCCCCCGCGTACCCAGCAACCCCCTTCAGGAAGCCCCTCAACTCCCGCACGACCCGCTCACCTCCACAGTGAGCGCTCGCCTCTCACGCCCCCGACCACGGTGCGGGCCGCAGCCACAACAGGTCGTTCCGCTTGGTGTGGGGCGAGGTGATCTGTCGGACGCGGAGTGGGCTCGAGTGGAGCCTCACTTGCCGAAGAACGTGGGCCGGGGCGGGCATTGGAAGGACCACCGCGTGGTCGTCAACGGCATCTTCTTCCGGCAGCCGGCCGGTATTCCGTGGCGGGATCTGCCAACGCGGTTCGGTGCGTGGAAGACCGCGCATGACCGGCACCGGCGGTGGTCGGCGGACGGCACCTGGGAGAAGATCCTGCGAGCCGTCCAGGCCGACGCAAGCGCAGAGGGCCGGATCGCTTGGAGCGTGGTGAGCGTGGGCTCCACTGTGTGCCGTGCGCACCAGCACGCCGCCTGGGCCCACCACCCGGCAGGCACGGGTGGCGGAGCGCCGTACATCGCCCGACCCGGGATCGTGCCGACGAGGCGATCGGCCGTTCATGCGGCGGGCTCACGACGAAGGTTCACCAGGCCAGTGACGGCGGGTGCCGCCCGCCGGCCATTCTTCTGGCACCCGGACAGTGGGGCGATGCCCCGCAGATGGTCCCCGTCCTGGACGGCATTCGCGTCCCACGTCCCGCTGGCGGGCGCCCGCGCACACGTCCGGACCACCTGTGCGGTGACAAGGCGTACAACTCACGCAGGAATCGCCGCTACCTGCGGCGACGGCAGATCCGGCACACCATCCCCGAGCGCCGGGACCAGCGTGCCAACCGTCAGCGATGCGGCAGCAAGGGCGGACGCCCTACCGGTGCCGCCCGGGCACGCTACCGCCCGCCGGAACGAGGTCGAGCGGACTATCAACGCGATCAAGAGCTTCCGGGCCGCGGCCACCAGGTACGACAAGAGAGCGTACGTCTTTCACGGCACCGTCACCCTCGCTGCGATCCGGCTATGGCTCCGCTGACACTCCGCCGAGAGCCCTCGGCTCACACCCGCCCAGCGCCGCCATAGGGTGCCTGTCGCCAGTTTCCGGCTTGCGCTTTCCGCTGCGTCAACTTCTACGGTCTTCTGTGGGGCTGGAGAGACCGGCCCGGCGATGGGAGGCAGGGCAATGGCCTGGTCGATCGCGGACGTGGCCCGGATGTCCGGGGTGACGTCCCGGACACTGCGGCACTAC
>NZ_JOBH01000032.1 GCF_000717745.1 Streptomyces violens | reverse complement strand
CACCGTCGATGCCTCGCACGTGCAGGCCAAGCGGGGGCGAAGCCGCCCAAAAGTCGGCCCGAGCCCGGTTGACCGGGGACGGCCGGGCTCCAAGCACCAGGTGCTGACCGACGGCGGCGGCATTCCGCCGCGGGTGTCGCTGACCGGCGGCCACCGCAACGACATAACCCAGCTGTTGCCGCTGATCGACACCGTGCCGCCCGTCCGGGGCCGGCGCGGACGACCGCGGCGCAAACCCCGGACGTTGTATGCCGACCGGGGCTATGACCACGAGGCCTACCGCCGACGCCTGCGGCAGCGGAACATCATTCCCCAGGTCGCTCATCGCGGGCGGCCGCACGGCTCGGGGATGGGTCGTGTCCGGTGGGTTGCCGAAGCCGCCATCGCCCACCTCCACGGGCCACGCCGGCTGCGAGTCCGCTGGGAGGCACGCGATGACATGCACAACGCCTTCCTCCAACTTGCTCACTGCATGATCCTCGCCCGCAAGCTCCCAGCTTTCTGAAAGGACCCCTTAGTCCACACAGGTCTGCGCAAGCCGAGCGACTACCTTCACTGACGAAAGACAGCGCCATCGGCACACCTTCCCTTACCAACTGAGTGCCACCGGGCCGGAGATGATCGACAAAAGCACACACCTGCTACGGCCGACCGGCACCGGTAGAAGCCGTGCCCCCATGGGTAACTGCCAGGTCTGAGCCTGAGCGTTGCCTCCACCCAAGTCGGCTTGACCGCTGGTCAGGCGTACATTCGAGCATCCGTATCGAACAGCTCGCGTTCCCGCGGATGGAGCAGGTGTTGGGTGATGAAGGAGCGGCCTGCGACCTTCCACAAGCCGCGGCCCTTCGTCAGAGCGGACACCGCCTGCGTCTCGACACCGGTGAGCCCGAGGAGGGTGGCGGCGGAGTGGAGTTGGTCGGCTTCCTGGCGGTAGATGATGCGGGTGGAGCAGTCGGTGAGCAGTCCTTCTGCCAGGGCTCGGCCGCGTGAGCCGGCGTCGCCTGCGGCTAGGAGGTCGGAGAGGCGGTGGATGACCATCATGTTGGCGATGCCGAGGCCGCGGCTGAGCTTCCACTGGGACTGCATGCGCTCCAGCAGGGCGGCGTGCCGCATGACGCGCCAGGCTTCGTCGTAGATCACCCACCGCCGCCCGGCATCCGGGTCAGCCAGGGCGGATTCCATCCAGGCGGAGGCGCAGGTCATGGCCAGGACGAGGGCGGTGTCATCACCCGTGCCACCGAGGCGGGAGAGGTCGATGGACAGCATCGGCGCGGCCGCGTCGAAGGCGACCGTCGACGGGGCATCGAAGAGGCCCTCCAGGTCGCCGTGGACCATGCGACGCAGGGCGTGGGCGAGGTCCTCGGCCGCGTGTCCGAGACGTCCAGGCGTCTCGCCAGCTGCAGCGTCGAGCTGCTGGGGGTAGCCGAGGACATGGGCGACCTGGCCCAGCAGCGGCGTGGTGCCATTTGCTTCGGCGTGGGCCACTGTCTGGTCGAGGGCGACGTCGAGTGCGGTGTGCTCCATGGGATGCAGCTCGCGTCGCAGCACGGTTTTCGCGAGAGAACCGAGGAGGAGCAGGCGACGCTTGCGGACCTCGGTGCGCCAGTCCTCCGCGCTGGCCCCGCGGGGCCGGGACGGCGCGTCCAGGGGGTTGAGGCGTCCTGGGAGACCGGGGCCGAGGGCGATGGTCTGCCCGCCCAGTTCGCGGGCGACGACGGACCACTCGCCCTTGGGGTCGCACGGAACGTAGATCTTGTAACCGAAGGCGACGGCACGGACCGCGAGGGACTTGGCCAGGGCCGACTTGCCCATGCCGATGATCCCGGCCAGCAGGATGTTGGGGTTGGTGAACCCATCGAGCTTGCCGTAGAGGGCGAAGGGGTCATAGACGAAGGCGCCCTCGGCGTGCACGTCGTAGCCGACATAGATGCCCTGGGAGCCGAGCCCGCCCTCGGCGAGGAAGGGGTAGGCCCCGGAGGCAGTGGCGGTGGTCATCCGGTGAGGGGGCAGCTTGAGGTGGCCGCCGCGGGCGGAAGCTGGGCCGGGCCGCCCGGCCGGCGCGTAGGTGGCCCGTAGCTGTGGATCGACGCCGGGGCCGGTGGTTCGGGCCGGCGGCCGGGAGGCATGCCATGCCTGTTCGCGGGCGGATGTGAACTGCTCCCGCGCCGTACGGCGTGTGCGGCGGTCGGCCTTGCGGGGCGTGTAGAGCGGACTGGCAGTGGCGCGGGGCCGGGGAACGGGCATGCTCAGCGGTACTTCCTGTCGGTGAGCGGCAGATCAGTGGCGGGTGAGGCCGGTGACGGGGGCGTGGAGATCGGCCGGTGTGTGGTCGCGGCGCACTCGCGTGGCTGTGGCGAGATGGCGCCGACAGATGGTGAGGTCGGGCGCGCCTTCGGGGAGCCGAGCCCGGCGCGCCTCCCGGCTCGTGGCCAGGCCGTCTGGGCGGGGCGCGGCGTGGAAGGCGTTGTGGAGGTGATCGGCGGCCTGCCACAGCCGGATCCGGACCGCCCGCAGGTGGTCACCCTCGACTGGCGCGACCGGCCGGGTGCGGACGGTGTGGGAGTCCAGCAGTCCATAGAGGGCGGTGAGGTGGGCGTGCAGGGCGTCCAGCTCGGTGCGGCTGGCGGGTACCTGGGCGTCTGGGAGGTTGAGGGAGCGGTGGAAATCCAGGGCCGCAGTGGCGAACGGCACGAAGTCATCGGCCGGTTCGGGCAGCGGGTCGAACGGCATTAGGGGCCTTTGATCGGGTGGTTCAGGGACGATGGGCGAGGGGGAGGGCGGCGGTGGTGAAGGCTTCGGCCTGCTGCCAAGTCAGCCGTCGCAGGTCGGTCATGGCAGAGACGGCGGCGGTCTCGATGGCCGTGCAGGCGGAGTTCAGCTCCTCGTCCGTCTGAGCGGAGACGGTGAGCAGTCCGGTGAGGGCGACATCGGCGTGGCCGGCGATGAGCTGGCGTTCGCGGTCCTTGATGTCGGCGTACTCGACGCTGTTCTCTTCAGATTCGACTTGGCCCTTGCGGGCGCGCTCGGCGGCATCGGCGATGACGGATGCCTTCTTGCGCTGCACGTCCTTGAGGGCCGCGTCCAGGCCCTTGGGCTCGTAGCTGAGGGAGAGGGTGCGGCGTACGCCGGAGGTGAACAGCAGCTGGTGCAGGAAGCCGGGGCTGGTTTCGATGCGGGGCCAGTTCTCGATCCAGTACGTGGCGTGGTGCGCGGAGTCGGTGGTGATGCGGTCGCTCTTTTCCACCATCACCACCGGTCCGGCAGCCGCGGGATCCGCCTGCGGGGAGCCGGTGTCCGACCAGTGATCCAGCGCGGCTGAGGCGGCCGGGTCGTATGCGGTGCGGGTCACCGCCGCGACCTCCTCGGCTGCCAGCCACGGCTCCGGGGTGAGTCCTGCGGTTCGCGCGGCCTGGTCGAAGGTGGAGGTCAGCTGTGTCAGGACGGCGAAGGCGCCGGCCAAACCACCGCCGGCCTGGTTGATCAGGCGGCGGGCCGCCTTCATATCGAGCGCGAGCGCGACGTACGCCTCGTGCGGGGCGGCGGCCGGTCCGGCGGCCTCGATCAGGTCCCGGTATACGCCGTCGGCGGCCAGCGGGGCGTCGGCGTCGCCGTGTTCGGTCCAGTAGCGGTGGAGCGCGTCGCCGGAGTCGGGGACGGTGCGCTCCAGGACCTGGATGCGGGCGATGTGACCGGTGCGGGCGAGCGCGGCCAGGGTGCGGCCCCAGCCGGCCACGTTCGCCGACTGCGCTGCCGGATCCAGCAACGCGAAGGCGCGAGCCGACACCCGTACCACTGCGGTGAGCGTGGCCTGGTGCGGGTCGTGCACGGCACCCAGACGCCTGTTGGCGGAGGAGACCACCCGTAGCGAGGCGGCCGTGCCCGGCAGATGCAGCAGCCCTTCGCGGCGCGGCCGGGTGGCGGGCCGGGCCAGCCACAGCAGCTGCCCGCGCATACGGCGCAGGATGTACCGCAGGGCGATGGGGGTCCAGTCGGCCAGCGACCGGCCCCGGTGTCGGACGAAGACCGCCGCCAGCAGCACGGCCCAAGCCGGTATGAGTTTCAAGGCGCCGACGAGACCGGAGGCCAGCAGCACGGCGAGGAGCAGCAGGCCGGTCGCCGCGACGCCGGTCAGCTGCGGGGCCGTCAGCCCCATCAGGACGCCGCGACGGGTGCGGTGGGGGAACTTCACTGTGGCCGGGCCACCTGGGGTGGAAAAGTCGGAGGTCATGGCGAGCAGTCCTAGAACATGAACGAAGGAAAGAGGGGAGGGCCCGGGGCGGGCACGATGCGGGTCGGCGCCCGCCCCGGGGAAGCCGGGTCAGGTGCCCGGCTTGTGTGGTGGGCTGGGGCCGACCCACCGCTGCGGTGTCGCGCCGCCCTGGGGAGCGGGCCCGGCCGCCGGAGGCGAGCTGCTGGGCCGACGGGAGTAACCCTGCGCAGCGGCGCCGGACCCACCGCCCGCGGCGCCTTCGGGTGTCGGAGCGGAGGAGACGGGCGCCGCATTCGTGCCCCCTGCGGACTCCTGGCCCGGGCGGCGGATGAGGGGCTGGCCGCGGTCGCCGCCGGTCGGGGGACGACGGACGAGGGCGCGGCCCTTGTCACCGGCCGCGTGGGGGTTCTCGCCGTACCGGAAGCGAGTCTGCTTCGGTTTCCCACCGCTGGAGCCACCGGTGGGGTCGATGCCCGAGACCACGCCGCCCGCGCCCTGCCCAGGCGCCTTCGCCGGGCCCTGCGGTGCGATGCCAGCGGTCTTGGCCTGCAGCGCCAGCTGCCCCGCGGTCCTCGCTGCACCGGCAGCCGTGCCCATGCCGGCGACGCCGGTGCGGTGCAGGTCATCGTGGCCGCCGCCGTCGGAGGCCCAGTGCACGAACTTGTACGTCGCGTACGGGCACAGCAGCACCAGGACCATCACCACGATGCCGGCCATCGCATCCGAGAGCGCACCGAGCCCGCCATGGGCGTCGGACTTGCCCATGGCAGAGACGCCGAGCAGGAACACGATCGTCATCAGCAGTTTGGAGACGACCAGCGTGGCGGTGGCCTCGATCCAGCCCCGGCGCCAGCGCTTGGCCACCTCCCAGCCCCCGCCGGCACCCGCGAACACCGCCAGGGTGACCAGGACCAGGATGCCGACCTTGCGCGCAACCATCACCGCCCAGTAGAGGAACGCCCCCACCGCGCAGCCCAGCGCGACGATGGCGGGCACGCCCCAGCCCAGGCCGTACATCGCCCCCAGCTCGTTCACCTTGACCACGCGGCGGATCGCATCGTCGATGGAGCTGTTGGCGGCCTTGAAGAGGCCCGCGCTCAGGGCGTCGGTGACGGTGAGGGCGACGGTGGTGCAGGCGATCGAGGCGAAGGCGAAGAAGATACCGGTCATCGTCCCGAACGCCGCCTGGGCGAGGGCGCGTTCGTCCCGGCGCCAGGCGGCACGGGTGAGCTGGAGGCAGAAAGTGCCGACGGTGAGCACCAAGCCGATCGGCAGGATCAGCTCGTAGTTGTGGCGGAACCACTCGGCGTTCAGATCGACGGCGGTGGTCTTGTCCACGGCCCGGGAGGCCAGGTCGGTGGCGGACTGGGCGACCTCCCCCATCGACTTGGCGATCCAGGCCCCGATACCGCTGGTGACGGCCTCACCGGTCTTACCGACCACACCGCCGACAGCCCCACACACGTGATTCATCAGGGGAAGGTCACAGGCACCCACCGGCCACCTCCTTCAGCAGATCAGCGGTGGTCATGGGGCGACCTCCGGCAGTACGCCGGACAGGGCGCAGTCGTGGTGGGGCCGACACTGGACCGCGAGTGTGACCTGGCGGGGTTCCGCACCGGAGCCGCCGTGCTTCCAGGCGATGGACTGCTTGCCGGTGACGGTGACGGCGTAGACGTACGCCTGCGTGATCGCGCCCGGGTCCTGGGCCATGGCGGTCTTGAACGCCTCCGGCAGATGGCCCTCCTCGATCGAGGCAGAGGCGTGCTGGGCGTTGTCATGCATCCGCGTCCACAGCGCCTTTCCTGGCACTTGCCCGCTCACCGACTTCCAGTCGCGGTACCGCTTCTCATCCGTCATCCATTCCTTGAGCCCGGACAGATGCTCGGCGCGGGAGACGTGCCGGGTGTCGTACGACCACAGCGCCTTCGTCGCCGCCTTCGCGAAGACGATGGGGTCGTCGGTGTGCGGCGGCTTCGCCACAGTGCCCCGGGCACCGGGATCCGGCGTCTCATGCGGTGCCGGGGGAGTGGAGTGTGAGTCGGAGGTGGGTGGTGGTTTCGGGGCCTCGGTGCGGGTGAGGTAGCCGACCAGGCCGGCGACGCCCGCCAGTACCGCCAGGATGACGCCGACCATCACCGCACGCCGCGCCACCGCGGAGGAGTTCGCTGGCCGCTCGCAGTCGGTGGGGAATTGCTGCTTCGGCATCAGTGGACCTGCGTCCCCATCGCCGAGAAAAAGGCAACAATGCCGTTGGCCGCACCGAGCAACAGAGCGCATCCGGCCGCCACCGTGACGCCCTTCTTGCCGTTCTGCTCGGCCTGATGGCCACCGGAGTGGTGGCCCCAGGCCCAGATCAGCGCCGAGATCGCCAGAGCGCCGACGACAGCGATGATGCCGAAAAGGTTGATCGAGCCCATGACGTTCTTCAACACGCCGAGGCCCGGCAGGCCACCCTCCTTCGGGTGCACACCTGGGTCGTAGGCCAGGTACTGAAAGTGCTGGGTGAGCTTCAAGAGAACTCCTGTGAACCCGGGCATGCGAACAGCCCGGAAGCGGTGGAAAGGGAAAGAGGAAGAGAGATGTGGTTCAGGCGACGCGGCGGGCTGCGAGGAGGGAGGGACGCCATTCCGCGAGCCGGGAGATCTTCACGACATCGCCGGTGTGCGGGGCCTGCAGGATCAGGCCGTGCCCGATGTACATCCCGACGTGCTCCGGCCGGGCGGCCGAGCCCTCTGTGAAGAGCAGGTCCCCGGTCTTCAACCGGTCCTGGCTGACCGCCTTACCCTCCTTGACCTGTGTATACGTTGTCCGGGAGAGCGTGATGCCGCCGGCCTTGTAAGACGCCTGCATGAGGCTGGAGCAGTCGCACCGGCCCATCAGGTCCTTGCCGTGCGCGTGCGCGCACGACCCGCCCCACTGGTACGGCGTCCCCAGCTGCCCCAGGCCCCACCGGATCGCACGGCGAATCGGCTTCGAGGCGTCGGCCGGGATCGTGTAGCCCTTCGGCATGGCCCCCTTTGGGATAGGGCCGAACGACGAACCGTCCTCGCTCCCGCATTGCCCGATGCCGGGGGCGAGGGAGTTGTTGCCCTTCGCGGTTTCTGTGCCAGGGGCGTCGTGGTGGAGGGAGTGGGCCAGTGCCTTCTGCAGTGCGGTGGCCAGTGGCTCCCACTTCGCGTACGCGTCGGGCTGGGCGCTGGCCTGCACGGACTGCGCGGCTTGCGCAATGGTCATCGATTGCCAGCCCGAGACCTTCTTCAGGTGCTCGTAAAACGTCCTCGACGCGTGCACCGGATCCCGCACCTGCGCCGGCGTCCCCCAGCCCTGGCTCGGGCGCTGCTGGAACATGCCGAGCGAGTCCCGGTCACCGTAATTAAGGTTCCGCAGGCCCGACTCCTGCAGGGCCGTGGCCAGTGCGACCACCTGCCCCCGGGCCGGCACCTTCAGCGCGACGCCGGTGGCCTGGATCTTCTGCGCATTCGGAATCTGCTCCTTGGGCGCCCCGAGCCCGGTGACGTGGACCGAACCGGCCTTGCTGCTCTTCAGGAGCGAACGGACCTGTTTCGCGACCGTCGCCGCATCAACGCCGTCGCCCACGCCGTCTTTTACAGGCAGCCTCGGCGCTGTGCGCACCGGCCACGGCCATCACCAGCGGGGCGATCAGCAGCATCGGCGCGGCCACCACCGCGCCGATGACCAGCACGGTCTTGTTCACGAGCATGGACCAGGATGAGCGGCGGTTCGTATGCCGGGCGTTGACGCCGGGCATTTCAGGGGAGGCCGCATCGGCAACTCCTTATGTATGTGTAAGTGGTGAGCGCGGGCGCTCTCGTCGAAGAGGTCACCCGCACCACACCGGTCGAGAATGAGAACCAGAAAAGGCGTGGCCGAACCGTGGCCGGGTCCTGTTCTCACCCGGCCACCGGGCCGCTCGGCAAGGTGCGGCAGCAAGCCGCGCTGGTAATCTCAGACGCCACATACGGCAATTCCATTCATTCCGCCCGGGGACATCTACGAAGTGCCGACTGCGGCCGGATTGGGCGAGGCAACACGCACCAGCACAGTTCAAGCAGACGGATAGGTGCTCCGTCCGATGAACACGCCGAGACTGTAGAGGTGGATTCCGGCCGTACCAAACGACCCAACCGAAGTTCTCCCAGCTGCGTCTTCCTGGCTTGGTGCGGCCGTAATTGCTGGACTACTCTCCAGCGATCGTTCGCCCTATCCCGTCGAACTCGCTGGGATGGGCGCCTTCCCGGCGCGCGTACCCCTTCGTGGAAAGGGGAACGTGTGCGCCGTGTCCTGAGAGAGAGCTAGCTGGAATGCCCTACACCCTGCACTGCGGCGACGCGCTGACCAAGCTGTCGGAACTCCCCGACAACAGCGTCGACGCGCTGATTACCGACCCGCCCTACAACTCCGGCGGCCGTACCAGCAGCGAGCGCACCGGGCGCACCGCGCGGGCGAAGTACACCGCTGCGGACGCCGAGCACAACCTCGCCAACTTCCCCGGAGAGAATCGCGACCAGCGCAGCTACGGGTACTGGCTCACCCTGCTGCTGACCGAGTCCTACCGTGCCACCGTCGAGTCCGGCACCGCCCTGGTCTTCACCGACTGGCGCCAGCTGCCCACCACCACTGACGCACTCCAGGCCGCAGGATGGACCTGGCGCGGGATCGCCTCTTGGCACAAGCCGGTCTCCCGCCCCCAGAAGGGCCGCCTGAAGCAGTCCTGCGAGTACATCGTCTGGGGCACCAAGGGCCCGGTCGACCCCCACCGCAACCCCGTCTACCTCCCCGGCCTCTACACCGCCAGTCAGCCCCGCAAGGACCGCGTGCACATCACCCAGAAGCCCACCGAGGTGATGCAGGAACTGGTGAAGATCTGCCCCCAGGGCGGCACCGTCCTCGACCCCTTCGCCGGCTCCGGTTCCACCGGCGTCGCCGCCCTGCGTGAAGGGCGACAGTTCATCGGCATCGAACTCTCCGACCACTACGCCAACATCGCCGAACAGCGCCTGGAGCGTGCCCTCGCCCAGGACGACTACGACCTCGCCGGCCCCGAAGCATGAACGCGAGACCCGGCACAGAGCCACGTACGCAGAAAAAGGGCGGTGCCCTCCCAAAGGGAGGCACCGCCCTTGAACGTTGCGCAGCTCAGGCCGCCGCGACGCTGCGCTGCAGCAGATTGGCGGCCCGGTGCAGGTCGTCAAAGGAGCCCAGGCGCAGCTCGACCCCGTCCCGGACGCCCACGCAGCCCGTCCCGCGAAGATCGCGGGTGAAACCGTCCTCCAGCTCGACCGTGTCCGGGTCCAGCAGCAGGTTCACCACCAGCTGATGCTTACGCGGCTGGACGCGCACCGTAGCCAGGTTCTTGATCCGCCGACAGGCGACGTAGTGCAACTGCGTCTCCTTGCGCACGCCCTCGCAGTCCAGAAGGGCCGCGTCCAGCCGCTCATACAGATCCCGGAGCGACTGCGGCGCCTCGTCGAGGTACTGCTGCACCGACTTCACTCCCACGGCCCGCCCGTTCCCCGATGTGTGCGCTGGCGACGGCATCCTGCTGCGCTGGGCGGCGGCACGGCCGGCAACGGAGGCGACCATCTGCAGCGTGAGCAGGTCGTCGAAGACCCGGTAGGTCAGCAGGTCGATCCGGTGACCGATCATCTGCACGGCGACCTTGTCGTGGTGCGAGAACGCTCCCGCTATGCACATCAGGCGCGGGTTGCTCCAGTCCACTGACCCCGCCGTCTCGGCGCCCAGCTTCTCCTTGACCAGGTTCTCGAACTCGTGCGTATGGCCCTGCAGCCAGTACAGATACGACAGCGCCTGGTTGATCACATTCTGGTCCCGCGAGCGCTTGTACTCCACGATCACCGGATTGCAGTTCTCATCCAGCCCAAGCGAGTCGATCCGGCCTCGGTGTTGACCGGTCGGGTACTCGGTCGCCAGGAAGCGGATGCCCAGCAGCGCCTTCATATTCGCCTCGACCAGCGACTGCAGCTCCCGCTCCACCGCAACCGACGCACCCGGTATCTCCGTGGCCCGGCCGCCTCTGACTCGGAAGGCCTTCAGGTCCTTCATGCTCCTCCCCACTCCTGCACCATCACTGAGCGGCAGTAATGCAGGTCACCGTTCAGTTATTCCGTAACGGAGCGAGAGGTTCACTCCGGGACGCTCAGTGGCCTAAGAGTGCGGCTCACATGCGCTCGCGTAGAGAGAACACTTCCCCTTCAGTCTGCCAAGGAGAGCCCCGATTCGCCGCCACTCGCGCGGAGAGAACCGCTTCGCTGCCACCGCTGACTTCCGTGCTTCCGGATCGTCTGCTCGCGAGAAGAGGGTCGCGCGCTCCACAGGACCAACAGCGGGCCCCGCAGCTCATCCCTGCCCGCGTGAAGAGGTTGAAAGGGGCATGGTTGGGCACGACTCACCTCCGCTCAGGCGGAGACTACGTAACTACGTGGTCGACTCGGGTCGTCGATACCGCTCACCTCCGCTTGCGCAGCACGTCCACGGTGAAGACCGCCTGTACGAGCTGCAGCTCACCTCCGCTCGCGTGGAGAGGACCGTACCGCCAATGTACGGACAGCGCCGTCCGTCGGCTCACCTTCGCTCGCGCGGAGAAGGCCCGTAAGCCGTCAGGACGCAGTCGGCTTCACGCGGAGAGACCAGACGATCGGTTGGAACACCTTCGACTACGGCTGATCTTCGTCGTCGAGCGGAACTGTGGTGCGGGCCGGTCATCGTGCGACCTCGACTCAGCTCTGCCTCGCGAAGTGGAGCTTCTGGCTGGGTATCAGCTCGTCCATCTCCGCGGGCTTGCCTCCGCCTGCGCAGAGAGGAGTAGACGTGCAGGCCACGAAGACGGGCGGCGAACGGCTCAACTCCGCTCATGCGGAGGGCAGCTGGTCAGCCCCTGGCGACACCGTCATCGCCGGTTCGCTCCGCTCGCGTGGAGAGGAACTGGAGTCGGGCCCCGACCAGGCGGAACGCTTCGGCTCACCTCCGCTCGTACGGAGAGGACAGCACCACCGAAAGAGTCCAACTGGGACTGGTCGGCTCACCTCCGCTCACGCGGACAAGGCCGGGGCGAGCGCGGCGACTCGCGATGGCCGGCCGGCTCACCTCCACTCGCGTGGAGAAGACCGATACGTCTACGACTACCGGCCCGGCGACGACGGCTCACCTCCGCTCGCGCGCGGAGGACATCTGCGCCATGCCGGGGCGGCACACGCTGGTCGGCTCACCTCCGCTCGCGCGGAGAGGACAGGAGGAGGACCTGGCGGCCGTCGCGTACGGCCGGCTCACCTCCGCTCGCGCGGAGAGGACATCAAGGCGATCGTCCAGGACGTCCCGGAACCCGGCTCCTCTCCGCTCGCGTGGAGAGGACGCGGTGGCATATCGGGGCCATGCGCGGCCCAACGGCTCACCAACGCTCGCGCGGAGAGGACACAGTCGTGGAGGGCACCGGCAAGGACGACGACGGCTCACCTCCGCTCGCGCGGAGAGGACCAAAGCCCGTCCTGACCCACCGTCGGGGCGGGCGGCTCACCTCCGCTCGCGCGGAGAGGACTCCCGGTCCACGGTGGTGTCCCACACGTACCACGGCTCACCTCCGCTCGCGCGGAGAGGACCCTGCGCGTGAAGTGCCTCATGCCCCCACCGCTGGCTCATCTCCGCTCGCGCGGAGAGGACACTCGCGGGCATCGAGGAGGCGGACGGCGTACTGGCTCACCTCCGCTCGCGCGGAGAGGACCCCTCAGCCCAATGGCTCTCCGGCCCCGGGCGCGGCTCACCTCCGCTCGCGCGGAGAGGACTGCAGTTTGGTGACCGGCCCCGGCAGGTGCAGCGGCTCCCCTCCGCTCGCGCGGAGAGGACACGTCCGCGGACTCCGGGCTGCCGGACACGGCCGGCTCACCTCCGCTCGCGCGGAGAGGACAACCATGCCGCGAATCCGTGCCCGGCAGCGAACGGCTCACCTCCGCTCGCGCGGAGAGGACGCGGCACGTACGGCCGCTCGCGCACGTCTCGACGGCTCACCTACGCTCGCGCGGAGAGCACCGCCTGCACGGCCCGCGGGACGTGCCGCTGGACGGCTCACCTCCGCTCGCGCGGAGAGCACGTCGCCTCGGCCGCTCCGTCCAGGTCGCCGGTCGGCTCACCTTCGCTCGCGCGGAGAGCACGGCCACCAGACGGCCACCGACGCTACCGCCGTCGGCCCACCCCCGCTCGCGCGGAGAGCACATGGGCGACACCGGCGCCCTGCTCGACTCCCGCGGCTCATCTCCGCTCGCGCGGAGAGCACAGCGTGGGCGCCTCTGCCCCCGACCGGTTCGCCGGCTCACCTCCGCTCGCGCGGAGAGCACGCGCCCTCTGGCGCAGCGACCCCACCAGGGGACGGCTCACCCCCGCTCGCGCGGAGAGCACGGTCAGAGTGCGTACGCCTCGGCCTCGATCTGCGGCTCACCTCCGCTCGCGCGGAGAGCACAACGCGACGGCCGGCACGTCTCACACGCACCGCGGCTCACCTCCGCTCGCGCGGAGAGCACGAGGGCACGCACGCCTGGGACGACCGCGGCGACGGCTCACCTCCGCTCGCGCGGAGAGCACGCGACCTTGATCGCGTCGCCCCAGCCAGGGACCGGCTCACCTCCGCTTGCGCGGAGAGGACACGCCGTGCAACAACCTCCTGTGCCGGAACCACGGCTTACCTCCGCTCGCGCGGACAGGACCCACGGTGCCCACCGATGAGGAACTGCGCGATCGGCTCACCTCCGCTCGCGCGGAGAGGGCACGTCCCCGTCCGACTCGAAGATGGTGATCTTCGGCTCACCTCCGCTCGCGCCGAGAGGGCCGTCTGCCGGGGGAGTGGGTCGGCCGCTACACCGGCTCACCTCCGCGCGAGCGGAGAGGACTCCAGAAGACGCTCGGGTGCGGCGACCAGGCCCGGCTCACCTTCGCTCGCGCGGAGAGGACCTTCCCGACCTGCGGTTCTAACTGGGCTTTGCCGTTTCTTTAATGCGTGCATCGGGGTGCGAGAGGCCGTGGTCGTTCTCCAGCATCAGCACAGGTATGGAGCGCAGTCTACGTCCCGGGGCTCATCGGGGAGGGGCTTCGTTTGCGCAGGTGGGACGGCGTTGTCAGTGGGGACTGTTATCCATGGCGCATGATGCGACGCGAAGACGTGCTGCCGGGAGAAGTCCCTCTCGATGCTCGTTTCTGGGGTAAGGAGCGGGGGCTCCCCCGGCCGTATCCGGTGATCTGTCATCTGCTGGACACCGCAGCGGTGTTCGGCGCCCTGTGGGACGCGTTGATCGGTGACCGGGTGCGGGACCGCCTGGCTCAGGCTCTCGGGTTAACAGTGGGCGAGGCGCGGGCCGTGCTGTCGTTCTGGGCCGGGCTCCACGATCTGGGGAAGATCACGCCGCCGTTCCAGGCTCAGGTGCCAGAGGCGTTCGCCGCCGTAAAGAGCGACCCGGCCTACGAGTTCGCTCGCGGCGCGGAACGCGAGCGGGCGTTCCGGCATGAGATGGCCACGCATTGGGCGCTGGCGCACCTGCTTGGGGAGGCTGAATACCCCGGGGGCAGCTCGATGCGGCAAGCGGTGAGCCATCAGGTTGCCCAGCTGCTCAGCGGGCATCACGGCTGTTACGGATCGGTCTTGAAGGCCAAGGAGCTGGCCCGCGCCAGCGAATACCGGTCTGGCCTGGGGGAGGAGGGCTGGGCTGCCCAGCGGCGAATTCACTTCGCGGAATTGCGGCGAATCACTGGCGCCGATGCGGTGCCCCGGCGGGGGCTGCCGGCGGAACTGGCCGTCATCGTCACCGGGATGGTGGTCGTCGCGGACTGGCTGGCCAGCCAGACCCGCGCGATCACGCCACTGCTGCCCCCGCCCGGATGGCAGGGCAGCCCCGAGGAGCTGGATGCCCACTGGGATCGTGCGCGGACCGCGGCCCCGGGGCTGGTGTCGGAAGCACGTCTGGGCCGGGCCCGGTTCGATACGGGGCGGTTCGAGGGGATGTTCCCCTTCTCGCCTAATCCTCTCCAGGCCGACCTCACTGCCCGTCTCCCGTCGCTGGTGGGAGAGAACGGATCTGGGTTGCTGCTGGTCACTGCGCCGACAGGGGACGGCAAGACCGAGGCGGCCCTGTATGCGGCCTCGGTGCTGGGGCGGGCGTCCGGGGCGCGCGGGCTGTACTTCGCATTGCCGACCATGGCCACCGCGGACGCGATGTACCCCCGGGTGCGGAAGTTCGCGGAGGGGGCGATGGGCGGGGAGCGGGCACTGACCCTGCTGCACTCCATGGCCTGGCTCAGCCCGGCTTACAACGGAGATGAAGCCGAGACCGATGCACCGCCACAGGCTGGCGAGGTAAGTACCGACTCGGCCACCGCAGTTGAGGCGGACGCCTGGTTGCGGACCGCCAAGCGAGGGCTGCTCGCCCCGCTCGCGACCGGCACGATCGACCAAGCGCTCGGTGCCATCCTGCCGCTCACCTACAACGCGCTGCGTCTGTTCGGCCTGTCCGACAAGGTCTTCGTGGTCGATGAAGCTCACGCCTACGGACCGTGGATGCACCAACTGCTGTGCCGCCTTCTGGAGTGGCTCGGCGCGTTTGGCGCCCCGGTGGTTTTGCTGTCGGCGACCCTGACCGGCCGCACGGCCGGCTCGCTGGTGGACGCCTACCGCCGCGGCGCCGGCTTCCCCGAGCCCTCGGCGCTTGCCCCCACCTATCCGGGCTGGCTCTTCACCGACGCCCGAACCGGTGTGGTCGCCGCGCCCCGGACGACTCCCAGCCAGCGGGCCCGCACCCTTGATGTGGAAGTGCGCCGCGTCCTGTGGGACACCGCCGCCGGTGCTCACACGCCCCCGCGCGCCGGGGGACGGCGGGAAGCCGTGCGGGAAGCGCTCCGGCCCGTCACCGAGCAAGGTGGTACCGCCCTGGTGTGCTGCACCACCGTCGCCGAAGCCCAGCAAACCTTCCGCGACCTGCGCCGGGCCTTCCCCGACCTGGCTGCCCGCCCGGGCGGACTGCGCCTGTTGCACTCCCGCTATCCCGCCATTACTCGTCAGAGCATCACCGCCGAGTGCGAGGCGGCGTACGGCAAGCCGCGCAGCGCGGACGAGGTCGCCCTGCCCCGCCCGGCATCCATCCTGGTGGCCACCCAGGTCGTAGAGCAGTCCCTCGACCTGGACTTCGACCTGATCGTCAGCGATCTCGCGCCGCTGGCCCAGCTCCTCCAGCGCGCCGGGCGTGGCCGCCGCCACCAGCGCGGCAAGACCGGCCGCCCCGCTTGGGCCCAGCCCGAAGAGGTGCCGCGCCTGGTGATCCTGGAACCGGTCGGCGAATCGGGCACCACTGCGGTGCCGCGTACCTGGGGGGCGGTATACGACGAGGGACTCCTCCATCGCACCGCGCAGCTTCTGGATACGTGCCAGGCATCCGGCATTGCGGTGCCCGGTGATGTCCAGCGCCTCATTGACGAGGTGTACGCCGAGGACTTCGTCGACCGCCTGGAGAGCGCCGCAAAGAGCGAACTGCAGCGCATGGACGCCGAACGCCAGGCTGAGGAAGAAGCGCAGACGCACATGGCCGAGGTGGTGAGCATCTGCGCTCCGGCAGATGTGGCCGGGGATCTTCACCGGCTCAGCCGCCGGGAAGCCGGCGTCACCGAGGAGTTGCTGACCACCCGCCTGGGTGCCGACACCGGACGCGTGTTGTGCCTGTATCAGCAGCCCAGTGGCGCTTTGACCCTGGATGAGTCTGGACTGCTGGCCCTCCCCACCGGGGGCCGGAGTGGTCTATCACGGCAAGAGGTGGCCCAAGTTATGGCGCATGTCGCCCCGGTCCCCGGCAAGTGGCTGCGCGGCGGAGGGGAGGGACACCCCACTCCGGCTGCCTGGGATAGACAGCCTGCCCTCCGCGATCTCGTAGTGCTGAAGATGCTCCCTGCCGGTAGCGGTGAGACGGACGGATCTTGGGTGTGTCCTTTCGGAGAGAAAACGATCAAGAACTCAAGCGTGGGCATCGAGCTGCTGCCCTGACTCAATTTCTTCTGCATCGCCTACAGCGTGGAGACTTCTGCGCTACGTTGACTAGGCCCTCCCGGAGGCGCACAAGTTCTCAAGTCGGCGCTACCGGAAGGGCGTTCGCCCGCGCAAGCGGGCACGGGGGACCGTTGCGCGCTGCGCATCCAGCGGGGAGACGGCTCACCTCCACGCGCGTGGAGATCCCGCCCCATTGTGGCCCACCAACAGGAGACCCATGATGGCCAACGCCTATAACCTGTTCGACGAACGATGGATTCCAGTCCGCTGGGCCACCGACGCAACCCTCCGCGTTTCGGCGGACCTTCCCGACCGTGTCGGGCTGCGGGAGTTGCTGCTGCGCAGCTCCGACATCGCCGCCTTGGCCATTGCCGAACCTCCCGCTCACGCCGCGCTGTTGAGGATCTTGTATGCACTCACGGCGCGCGTCACCGATCTGGATGAGGCGGGCCCCGGCGACTGGGGAGACCGGCGACTGGTGATCTGGGAGGCTGGCGAACTCCCGGAGGAGGGAATCCAGAGCTACATCGACAAGCACCATGGTCGGTTCCATTTGTTCGATCCTGTGGGGGGCCGCCCCTGGATGCAGGATGCGCGCCTGGCTGAGCAGTGCGACGCCGGCAATACCGCCGGGGTCAACAAGCTGATCGTCACCCGGCCCTCGGGCAACAATCACTCCTGGTTCCGGCACGGCAGCGACGCCTCCCCGGATCTGCCGAGCGCGGCGGAGGCGGTCCTGAATCTGCTGGTGTGGCACTACTACGGCCCCTCCGGCCGCTGCTCGGCCCGCGAGGTGAATGGCGTGAAGAACGCCAGCACGACTGCCGGGCCGCTACGTACGGCTTTGTCCTACCACCCCGAGGGGGAGACGCTTTTCGAGACGCTGTTGGCGGGCCTGGTCCCGCCGGCGAGCACCGTCCGACGCTCGCACGATTTGTGCCCCTGGGAATGGGAGGACCTGCCGGATCCGGACGCGGCACCTCCCGTGCCTACCGGGCCCCTGTCGCGGCTGACTGCCTGCTCCCAGCACGCCCTCCTCCTCGTCCCCGACGACGGCAACGAACGGCTGGTGCGGGATGCCTACATCACCTGGGCCTACCGCAAGGGCCGCATCCCCAGGGACGACGACTTTTTGATCTGGCAGATCAGCCAGCAGGGCAACCGCTATCCGCGCCCGGCCGACTCCCGGCGCGCCCTGTGGCGGGATCTGGACGCGCTGTTGCTGAAGGAGCCCGGCGGCACATCCCGGCCCGAACCCCCGAAGGTCTTCCAGTACGCGGCCGAGGTCTCGGAGGACCTGCGGGTGCGGGCGCTGGGTTTTGAACAAGAGGGGCAGGCCAAGGACACCCAGTTCGTCGACGCCCAAACGCCCCCGATACTGGGCTTCGTTGAGGACAAGGCGCCGCGGACCGCGGAGCCGGTGGCGCGGCTGCGGCAGCTGGGCGAGATGTACGGGCGCCGCCTGGACCGCGCGGTCAAGCGCGCTTGGGCGGGATACGTCCGCGACGCGAAGGCGGACCCGGGCACCTGGGCGGCCGAGGCCGCCGCCCGCTACTGGCCCCGGGCTGAGACCGCCTTTTGGGAGCACTTCCACCGCCTGGACCGCACCGGTGCCAGCCGGGATGCGGGCTTCGACCGTGCGGCGGCCCGCACGGCGTTTCTGCGGCTGGCCACTGAGGCGTATGAGGACGTGACCGCCTCCATTGCCCACACGCAGCGCGGCGCCAAGGCGGTCTCCGACGCTCGCATCGAGCTCTACGGCGGCGTGCGCAAGAAGAAGTAAAGGACCGCACCGACGACCAGAACCACATCGACGAAGGACCTTGATGACGACACCGACCGACACCGGGGACCGGGCCGCGGCCCGGCGCAGGCGCCTGCAGACCTACGCCACGTGGATTGAACAGACCTGTAAGAACGATCCCGGCGCGCGCAGCGCCCTGCGCAGCGGCTGGCGACGAGGCATGGATGATGTGCGCCGCATGCACCGCTTCATCGCCCCGTGGCTGTCCCAGGGCTCTCAGACGGCGGAGGCGGAACAGCGTGCCTTCTACGCGGTCGCCGCTATGATCGCCGCGCAGCCGCGCAGCCGCTACACCGACACCACTGCCGAAGCACCTGTGGCCAGCTCCGTCCTGGACGCCGAAGAGCAGACCGGCGAGATGGAGCAGAAGCAGCGTCCGGACCGGTACGGCCCCAGCTTGGGGGCCTCCTTCGCCGCCGCGGTCACCGAGAGCCCGGGGCGTGAGCGGGAGATGCGGGAGTCCGCGGCCGAGGCCCGCCTGAACCTACTGACCCGGCAGAGCATCAACGGCCTGCACCGCCATCTGCCCGGTTCGGTCCGCTACCTGCGGGAGCTGGACGTGCCCGTGGACTGGGCGCAGCTCCTGGACGACCTGATCGCCTGGCCTGCTCATTCCAAACGGATCTCACGCCGCTGGCTCCAGGACTACTACCGCCTGCGCACCCGGGCCCTGCGTGAACAGGCCGACGAGGCCGACCAGCAGGAGACCGACAAACCCGACGCCGAAGCGTGATCCGACGCGTCACCCGGCATCCCCGCCTGTGTAACTGACCATCGTTCGAGGAGAACAGAAATGACCGCATCCCCCCGGTTCCTGTGCGCCCACATCCTGCAGTCCGTCCCGTTCGCCAACCTCAACCGCGACGACGCGAACGCGGTGAAGACCGTGTTGTACGGGGGCGCGCTGCGCACCCGGGTGAGCAGCCAGTCCTGGAAGCGCGCCATCCGGGAGGTGTTCCAGGAGCGGATCGGCCAGGCGGCGCTGCGCACCCGCCGCATCGGCGAACGCGTCACTCGTGAATTGGAGAGCCGCGACTGGCCCCAAGAGCTGGCCGAGCGGGCCGGCGCGCACGTCGCGGCGGCCAGCAGCATCAAGTTCGAGCTGGCCAAGAACCCCGATGACCCCAAGCAGCTCGTGCCCAACAAGGTGCTGACCAACGCCATGGTCTACGTGCCGGAGGCCGCGGTCGCCGAACTGGCCGACCTGGCCACCGAGCATCGCCAGACGCTGGAGCAGGCCAAGGATCTGAAGAAGGCCACCGACAAGAGCGTCTTGCCCAAGGACAAGGTCGACGAGGTGCTGCGATCCCGCAACGGCGTCATCAACCTCTTCGGCCGGATGCTCGCTGAGGTCGACGATGCCGGCGTGGACGGGGCCGTGCAGGTCGCCCACGCTCTGACCACGCACGAGACGGACGTGGAACTGGATTACTTCTCGGCGGTGGACGACATCACCGCCGCCTGGAAGGACTCCACCGGCAGCGGTCACATGGGCCACGCCGAATTCAGCACCGGCACCTTCTATCGCTACGCCACCATCGACCTGCGCGACCTCGCCGCGAACATCGGCGACGAGCCGGAGGCCGCCCGCGAGCTGACCGCCGCGTTTTTGACGTCCTTCATCGAATCCCTGCCGCAGGCCAAGAAGAACTCCACCGCCCCGCACACCATCCCCGACCTGGTCCACCTCACCGTGCGTGCCAACCGCCCGCTCTCCTACGCCGCGGCCTTCGAAGAGCCCGTGGCTAGCAGCGCCCGGGGCGGCTTCGCAGAAAGCTCCCGCACCCGCCTGGCGAAGTACGCAGAGGCCGCGAACACCCTGCTGGGCACGGACGACATCCTCGCCTCGGGCTGGGCCAGCCTGGAGACCAAGGACCTCACCGGGCTGGGCCGGCGCCACGACTCCTTCTCCGAACTGATCACCACCGCCCTCGACGCCGCCCTGGGCCAGCCCACCACCGGAGCGACGGCGTGAACCCCGCCCCCGAACCCGGTCTGCTGCTGCGGCTGTCCGGCCCGCTGCAGTCCTGGGGCGAACGCAGCCACTTCAACGACCGCGACACTGCCCGCTTTCCCACCCGCTCCGGCGTCATCGGCCTGCTCGCCGCCGCCCTGGGACGGCGCCGCGGCGAGCCGCTGGAGGACCTTGCCCGCCTGTCGCTGACCGTGCGCACTGACCGCCCCGGCGTGCTCCTGCGGGACCTGCACACCGTCGGCGGCGGCCTGCCCACCAAAGCCACCGTCACCACGGCTGAAGGCAAGAAACGCACCGGTGACACCGCCACCCTTCTCACCCACCGCACCTACCTTGCCGATGCGGCCTTCACCATCGCCCTCACCGGCGGCCCCGACGACCACGCCCTTCTCACCCACATCGCACAGGCCCTGCGCTGCCCGCAGTGGCCACCGTTCCTGGGCCGCCGATCCTGCCCACCTGAAGGCCCCCTGCTGCTTGGCACCGCCCAGGACGCCCTGCACCACCTGATCCGCCTGCCGTTGGCCGCCTCCCCGCCGAAAAACGACGGCGAAGGCATCGAGTTCCTCTCCGACCGGCCGCTGCACCGCCTCCCCGTCCCAGAAGAGCTGGACAACCGTGAGGGCGAGGACGGAGCGCACCCCTCCGGCGAGGTCAACGACCAACCGCTCTCCTTCCACCCCCGCCACCGGGCCTACCGCGCCCGGCCCCTGTACCGGCGCACCCTCCGCCTGCCCGCCGCCCAGTTCGCGGGCCTGGGCACCGCCCAGCTCACCGCGCTCGGCACCTACCTGCGCGAGCACCTGAACCAGCCCGAAGGGAGCCTGCAGTGAGTGTCTGGCTGACCCGTATCGTCCCCCACCCCACTTCCCGTGACGCCCTGCGCGACCTCGGCGGGGCCCAGGCCGCCGTCGGACTGCACCGCCGCCTGATGTCCCTTTACCCCGACCAGGCCGGCCCGGACCCGCGCGCTCGCTTCGGCATCCTTTTCCGCATCGAGGACACGCCCACCGGACCGCACATCCTGCTCCAGAGCACCCACGAACCCGACCTCACCCGCCTCCCCGACGGCTACGGCACCTCCCTCACCCGCCCCCTCGATCCCCTCCTGGAGGCTCTCCGCCCCGGCCTGACCATCCGGTACCGCTGCGTGGCCAGCGCCGTTCGCAAACCCGGCGCCACCACCCGCCAGCTCTACAACCTGCCCGCCGTCGTCCCCCTCAGCGGCCCACACGCGGAGGAGTGGTGGATCCGCCAGGCCGACACCGCCGGCCTGAAACCCCTCACCCTCCACTCCCAACCGCTGGATGCGGCCCGCGGCACACGCGAAGGCCGGACCGGCAAGCAGCAGCACATCCGCCACGCCCGCACCCGCTTCGACGGCTCCGCCGCCATCCTCGATCCCGACCTGCTCCGCACGAAGATCATCGAAGGCATCGGACGCGGCAAGGCATATGGCTGCGGCCTCCTGAGCATCGCCCCTGCCCGAGGCGCCGCATGAGCACATCCGCCGAGCCGGACACCCAGCGATCCCGTACTGACGCCCGCCGCAGGCTGGCCGCCCCCACCGTCGCCATGCTGCCTCGCATCGCCGACTCCCTGTCCTTCCTGTACCTGGACATCGTCCGCATCCACCAGGACGACACCGGCGTCTGCGCCGAGGTCACCAGCGAACGCCGCGGCACCGAAACCCTCTACCTGCCTACCGCGGCCCTCAGCTGCGTGCTGCTTGGCCCCGGCACCTCTATCACCGCCCGCGCCCTGACTACCCTGGCCCGGCACGGCACCACCGTCCTGGTCACCGGCGCCGGCGGTGTGCGCTGCTACGCCGCCGCCCTCCCCGATTCCCTGACCACTACCTGGCTCGAACGCCAGTCCCGCACCTGGGCCGACGACACCAAGCGCCTGGCCGTCGCCACCGCCATGTACGAAAAACGCTTCGGCCACGGCACCGTTCCACCGGGCACCACCCTCGCCCAGCTCCGCGGCCTGGAAGGCCAGCGCGTCAAAGCCCACTACCGATTGCTGGCCCAGCAATACAAGATCGGCCGCTTCCGCCGCGCCTACGACCCCGCCTCCTGGGACACCCAAGACCCCGTCAACCTCGCCCTTTCTTCCGCCAACACCTGCCTGTACGGCATCGTCCACGCCGCCATCCTCGCCCTGGGCTGTTCCCCCGCCCTCGGCTTTGTTCACCACGGCAACCAACAGGCATTCGTCTACGACATCGCCGACCTCTACAAGGCCGACCTCACCATCCCCCTCGCCTTCTCCCTCCACGCCTCCACCAACCCCGAAGCCCAGGCCCGGCGCTCCTTCCGCGACGGCCTACGCCTGTTCAAACTGCTGCCACGCATCGTCACCGACATCCAAGACCTCCTCGACCCCGGCACCGAACGCGACATCCCCGACCCCGAAGAACAACTCGTCGACCTCTGGGACCCGATCACCGGAGTCGTACCCGGCGGCACCAACCACGGGGCCGACAGATGACCCTCAGGATGAAGGAGCACGCCACATGGCCTCGATGATCGTGCTCTCCGCCAGCGCCGTCCCTCCCCATCTCCGCGGTGCCCTGTCACGGTGGCTTCTGGAAATCACTCCCGAGCTGTATGTGGGAACCGTCTCCGCCCGCGTACGCGACGAGCTCTGGTCCGCGGTTGCGGCCTGCGCGGGAGACGGCACAGCCGTTCTGGCCTACCCCAGCGACAACGAGCAGGGTTTCGAATTGCGCACCGCGGGCACAGCTCGGCGTCTCCCAGTGGACTTCGACGGTCTGACCCTGATCGCCTTCCGACAGGAAGGCAAAGAACTCGCAAATCGCTTCTAGAAGAGCAGGCCAGGAAGGGTCCTCTCCGCGCGAGCGGAGGTGAGCCGATCTCCGAGACGACCAGGGAGGGGGTCACCACGTCCTCTCCGCGCGAGCGGAGGTGAGCCCGTACCGGATGGGCTCGAACATGGTGACGCGGGGTCCTCTCCGCGCGAGCGGAGGTGAGCCGCAGCAGGCGGCCGAGGAGGCCCAGGAGAAGGCGTCCTCTCCGCGCGAGCGGAGGTGAGCCGCCGAGCTCGTGGATGACGACGAGCTGGCCGAGGTCCTCTCCGCGCGAGCGGAGGTGAGCCGCTGTCGATGACGACGGCCTGGTGGTCGTGGTGGTCCTCTCCGCGCGAGCGGAGGTGAGCCGATCATGGACCTTCGCTGGTTCATGTCCCGGGAGTCCTCTCCGCGCGAGCGGAGGTGAGCCGCCCTGGACGTTCCCCTCGACAAGCTCCAGCAAGTCCTCTCCGCGCGAGCGGAGGTGAGCCGTTGCTGCTGAGCGCTGTCTCGCTCCTTGATGGGTCCTCTCCGCGCGAGCGGAGGTGAGCCGCCCGGCGACACCGCCCACCCCGGCCTGCTGGAGTCCTCTCCGCGCGAGCGGAGGTGAGCCGCCGGTACTGCGAGTGCGAGCCGGTCCGTGAGCGTCCTCTCCGCGCGAGCGGAGGTGAGCCGTACGTCGAGGCAGTAGCGTTCGTGCTGTCGCGGTCCTCTCCGCGCGAGCGGAGGTGAGCCGTCCCAGGACGTCACCCCCACCGGCCGGGTCTGCGTCCTCTCCGCGCGAGCGGAGGTGAGCCGCAGCCGGCGCCCCGCCCCACCAACCAGCGGCTGTCCTCTCCGCGCGAGCGGAGGTGAGCCGCTACTCGGTGAGCGGGTCCACCCGAAGACGGGGTCCTCTCCGCGCGAGCGGAGGTGAGCCGGGAGCCGTAGGTGTCGAAGAAGGCCGTCGTGTGTCCTCTCCGCGCGAGCGGAGGTGAGCCGGACTTGGAGGCCGGCCGCGTCGGCGGCGGGCCGTCCTCTCCGCGCGAGCGGAGGTGAGCCGCCGGAGACGTGCCGGCCGATCTGGACGTACCCGTCCTCTCCGCGCGAGCGGAGGTGAGCCGACGTCCGGCGGTGGTGGCCAGGGGAGCGGCAGGTCCTCTCCGCGCGAGCGGAGGTGAGCCGCCAAGACCGGGCTCGAGCAGGCCAAGGCCGACGTCCTCTCCGCGCGAGCGGAGGTGAGCCGACGTGGACCATCCACAGGCCCGCCTGGACGGCGTCCTCTCCGCGCGAGCGGAGGTGAGCCGACGGGGCTGGGCGTGGTGGCGCGCGGCCAGGCGTCCTCTCCGCGCGAGCGGAGGTGAGCCGGCGGTCTCGGTGAACAGCAGGCCGGCGAAGACGTCCTCTCCGCGCGAGCGGAGGTGAGCCGACGCCGGAGCTGGTGTACGGGCCGATGCAGCCGTCCTCTCCGCGCGAGCGGAGGTGAGCCGGCGGAGGTGGCCAAGGCGAAGGCGAACTACCCGTCCTCTCCGCGCGAGCGGAGGTGAGCCGGCCCGTGCGCGGGCTCGTGAATCAGGGGTCCGGTCCTCTCCGCGCGAGCGGAGGTGAGCCGGCCCAGCGCACGCCGTCGGTGTCGGTGCGGAAGTCCTCTCCGCGCGAGCGGAGGTGAGCCGCAGTACAACGATCCCCGCATCTACCCCAATTGGTCCTCTCCGCGCGAGCGGAGGTGAGCCGGGCATGAAGGCGTTGAGGATGCCGGTGAAGCCGTCCTCTCCGCGCGAGCGGAGGTGAGCCGCTGCTGGCGCTCCAGCTCGTCCTGCATGCGCTGTCCTCTCCGCGCGAGCGGAGGTGAGCCGTGGTCCGGGAGCCAGGGCTCGTGATTGTCGGTGTCCTCTCCGCGTGAGCGGAGGTGAGCCGGGCGTGTACTGCATCTCTGCCCCGCTCGACCTGTCCTCTCCGCGCGAGCGGAGGTAAGCCGATCAGCACGACGAACGTGGTGAGCGGCCAGGGGTCCTCTCTGCGCGAGCGGAGGCGAGCCGGACCAGTAACGGCAGGCTCCGGGCAACGGGGAGGTCTCTCCGTGCGAGCGGAGGTGAGCCGTGCCTGGACCACCTGCACAACGGGTGCCCGAGTCCTCTCCGCGCGAGCGGAGGTGAGCCGTACGGGGACCGCGGATTCCGCGGTGTGTACTTGTCTTCTTCGCGCGAGCGGAGGTGAGCCGCAGCACGGCATCGGCACCTTCGACGCCGAGGCGTCTTCTCCGCGCAAGCGGAGGTGAGCCGACCCGTTCGAGTTCGACGGCCGGTTGCACGCCGTCTTCTTCGCGCGAGCGGAGGTGAGCCGCTGTACGAGCGCGCCTGTCTCGGACGGTTGGAGTCTTCTCCGCGAGAGCGGAGGTGAGTCGGCGGAGGCCGCCAGGCTGGAAGGCGAGCGACGATCTTCTCCGTGCGAGCGGAGATGCGCCGCGGTCCATGCACGAGCTGACCGGCGTCCCCGAGCCCTCTCCGTGCGAGCGGAGGTGAACTTTCCCAGACGTACCTGCCCCTGAACCGGCTGCGGTCCTCTCTGCGCGGGCGGAGGTTAGCCGGTGACTCGCACAATGGCGCCTGCGTCACCATCGTCCCTGAGTGCGAGCGGAGGCGAGCAGTAGACATCGTGGGATTGGGCGATTGAGTGCAACCTTTGGTGCCGGCGGTCTCCGCAGCGACTCGCCCATGCCTAAACAGTGCCCACCAGGAACACGGCTACGGGATAACCTTCAGAGGGCTGGCCGTACAGTGCAGCGCTGTCGACGGAAGTCGTCCAAGCCGCGCGGTGGGCTCTGGCGAAAGCGGCTTGGTGCCCCATGATTTCTCGGGTGCCTTCATGGCTGCCCATGGGTGCCTCAGCAGGCGCCGTCCAGCATATTGCGGTCCGCGTCAACCGTATCCTCGTCCACAATTAAGTCGTCGCCGACTGGACGTCTCGCAAGCGGTGACTCAAGCGGCTTCTCGGCAATTGCTTGTGATCCAAGCGCGGACCTCCGCAGGGGAAAATCGCAGCTGTTGCCCTATGCGGAAGCTAGGGATGCGCTCCTTGAGGTGGTTGTCGTATACCCAGGAAGCCGGCTTCCCGAGGAAGGCGGCCAGGGTCGGGACGTCCCAGAGCGGTTCATTCATGGTGTCTCGCTTGAGTGGGCTCGGTGATGGCTGGTCGTAATTTAGGGACCGATTACGGCCGCACCAAACGGGCGGAGTGAAGGTGAAGGAGCCGCTCTCGGCTCAGCGTTACTGTGTACGTACTGTGACGGACAGGCGGGGCAGAGGTGGCGGTCTTCACTCCGACCACAACGGTGCGCTGTTGAACGCTGCGGCGGCCCTCCGGAACCGCCGATGTCAGCACCGATCCAGCGCGACGGCCACGAACGGACCGGAACGGGCGGCAGCGGAAGTCAGCACCAACTCAGCACAGGGCGGCCTGGGGTTCTCCGTCGCCGGAGAACCCCAAGCCGTTGACCTGCGTGTTTGTGAGGGGTCGGACCGTCTGGTAAGGGCCCCGTCGTCCAAATCTTTCCGATTGGAATCAGCCATGGCAAGGGCGGGGGGTGGCTGACTTGCCTCTTGAGGCGCGGGCGGCGGGGTGCGCAAAACGCCTTGAGCGTGGCCTGGAGCCGCTCGTCCTGGAGGCCGTACCAGTGCCGGCGCGGCGGTGTGGGAGTGGGGCCACGTCCGGCTCTTCTCGCCCTGGGCCGAGGTCGTCGACCTCGCCGCCGAGAAGCTGCTCGCGCCCACCGGCTGGGTTCGTCCGGACGGTGCGGCTTACCCCTCCGGCGCGGACTGGGCCGAGCAGTACCTCCAGCCGTTGGCGGCTGTCCTCGGCGACAAGGTCCGCTTCGGCACTCGCGTCACGGGTGTATCCCGCGTCGGCCGCGACCGCGTCGTGGACTCCGGCCGGGAGGACCAGCCCTTCACGGTCCACATCGAGCACGCCGACGACACTGAGGAACGCGTGACGGCCCGGGCCGTGATCGACGCCTCCGGTACCTGGTCCACGCCCGGCCCGCTCGGCGGCAACGGCCTCCCCGCTCTCGGTGAGCGAGCGGCCGCCGACCGTATTTCCTACCGCGTCCCCGACCTCAGTAGCTGTGCTCAATCCCCCGATCCTGTGACGCTCAGTGAGCGGAGGCTTGATGGCCTCCCCCGAGGCGTCGTTTCGAGAGGGGTTCGGAAGTCACTTCCCGAGGCGGTTGGGTGCCCGGTCGTGGCTCGTCTGTCCGCCGTGGTGATGGGCGAGGACTTCCAGCAGTGTCCGGATGGGCGTGTTGGCCTCTGCCGGGCGGCGGAGGGTGCCGTCCAGGTCGAGGGTGTAGTGGGTGCGCCGCCCGACCCGTTCCCGGCTGAGGTATCCGGCTTGTTCGAGGTCCGCGACGATGGCCTGGGCATCGCGTTCGGAGATTTGGCAGGCCGCGGCGAGGTCACGCATGCGGGCTGGGGGGCGGTTGACGGAGCAGAGCACGTGGGTGTGGTTGGTGAGGAGCGTCCACGCTGCGACTTGCCCGTCCGTCACGAACCCTGCTCCTGCGGTGGTGCTCCTGCCCCCCCCGCTTCCCTGCAGGTCAAGAACGATGCAAGTTTCCGGTATTCCCATGCCCGCATTGGAGCCGGGCAGTTGGCGCGCTGGGCTCGAAATGCAGCCCTGTGTGCGCCAGTTGGGCGCTCGGTAGAGGCCGATCCCGCAGCAGAGCGAGCCTGCGGCGCGTCGAGAGCGCCGGGCCCGCTTCCACTCCCGCGGAAGATCCGACGGCCCGGTAGCGCCCCTCGGGGCAATCCGAAGCCGGGAATCCCATGCCCCCGGCTGCCGAGAGGGAGTGCTCCCGTGGCTGAGGCATCGCCGTCAGCCACGCAGGGTGGGCACGCGGCCGCTGCCCCGCTGCAGACCCAACACGCTGGCCAGCGCACGCCGGAGCGCCAATCTGCTGGTCAATGCGCCTGATCCTTGGTTTGAAAAGTGGCCCTACCACCCAGGAGTGGAGATCCCGCCCGACCCCTGTCGAGCACATTCAGTGCGTGTTTACATACGAAGCGTCACAGGTCCTGGATGGCAGGCTGGCCAACCCCAGAGTCGGAAGACATGTGGTGGCCGGCCAGGCTCCGCGACAGGACATTTTCGGATCCGCTGTATGCACCCTGCTCCACTACGGGCACGGTGAGTATCACCGAAAGGATCACCTCTCATGACGTCCACCCTGGCCAAACGCTGGCGAGGCGCCCTCGTCCTGACCGCCGCCGCCGTGGCATCGGTCCCTGTCCTGACCGGAACCGCGGCCGCCGCACCGGGCGACATGAACGCCCCCTACGCTCGCGCGGCCGCCAAGGTTGCCGCCAACGGCGCCGTCCTGGCGTCGAAGAACGTCGCCTCCGTCACCCGCCCCCGCGCCGGCGCTTACTGTGTGAAGGTCTCCGACCCCGCAATCGACCTCGCCAACGCCGCGATCACTGCAAGCATCAACGGAGGCGCCTACGCCCGCACCATCAGCGCGACCGGAGACCCCACCGGCGAGTGCGGCAACGACCCCAGCACCATCACCGTCTACACCTTCTACATCAGCGCCAACCTCTCCGACGCACCTTTCACCGTCGCCGTGCTCTGACCGGCGGACAAGGCGCAGCGTGGACCCGCTCGTGTGGCTGGGCGGACTGAAATTGAGAGGGGCATAGTCGCACCGCGTTGCGAGAGGCGGTCTGCCGGATGGCGGACCGCCTCTCGCTGTAGGTTGCTGACGGATGTCGAAGGTGTGATCGTCGCCGGTGACAGGGGCACCCTGCTGGGCATCTGCCAGGCGCTGGACGCGGTCGGCATCACCGTCGGCATCGAGGCCGGGTCCATCGCCCGCGCCGCCATCAACCGGGCAGGTCTGCAAGACCGGCTGCCACTGCGCAGCGGCGCCCTCCCCCTGTCGGGCCGGAGAGGCCGATGCTTCACCGGCCGAGGGAAGTCCGGCCCGCACCTACTCGCAGAGTCCGCCACCCAACCCAAGGTCACCAGGTACGACCGGAAGACCGCCACTTCGCAACCGAACCATCCCAGTCCCGCCCGAACGCCCGTCCAGCCCGGCACACCCCTGAATGACTCTGCCACCTGTCACCGAACGTCACAGATCCAGGGATTTAGCACAGCTAATCCGTAGTTAAGGACGTTCCGAGGCAGCGGGTGCTTCCCGGGATGTTCGAGTACCGGATCGTGACATCTAAGGGCACCCAGGTGGGCTGCGCCTGAATGTAGATCGAGCGCGCGGTCCTGGTGCTTGGGGCGGTGGCGGTCGCGTGGGCGCCGGGCGGATGCCTATGGCACAGCGAGCACCGCGAAGACCAACCGGAGCAAGGCCGACCAGGACCCGGCCCAGTGGATGCCGCCCTCGGCCGACGCCCGCTGCATCTACCTCGCCGCCTGGGTGGGCACCAAACTCCGCTGGGAGCTCAGCGCCGACCGTACGGAGGTGAAGACCCTCCACGACCTGGCCGCCGGCTGCGGGCAGCAGTACGTCCAATACGAACACCCCCAGGACTGACACCACCGCCGTACCGCTCCCGGCCCGCCGTACCCGGTGCAGGCCGGGACCCGTGGTAAATCTCGATCATGGAAATGCCGCGCGAGCCGATGCCGGCCCAGCCGGTCGACACCTTCCACCTGCCGGCCGGCTGGGCCGCGGAGCCGAAATGGGACGGCTACCGGGCCCTGCTCGCCCACGACCAGGACCAGACGCTGCTGCGCTCCCGGCACGGCACCGACTTCACGCCCGGCTTCCCCGAGCTGGTCGCCGCGGCGGCCGCGCTGCCAAACGTCGTCCTGGGCGGTGTTATGTGACCTGCCACTCTGTCTCAGCCTGTCGGCGTCTCATCCGACCTCGGGGAACAGTGGACGACCCGCTATCTGGACGCCCCGTCGCCCAGCTGTGGTCGCTGCCGCCCGAGGAGCGTGAGCACGGCGTTCTGGACGAGGACGTGGCCCGGCTCTCCCCACTCAAGCACGCCAACCTCAACGTGCTGGGCCGCTACAGCATCCGCGCTTCGGTCCCGGCCGACGGCAGGTGCCTTCCCGGTGCGGCAACACTCTGTCTGGACCGACGGCCAGGTGACTTCCGAGTGCTGCCCGGCCCGTCCTGGATCCGTCGCGCCGGGGACCGGGCGGGTCGGGGCCTGCTGGCGGCGTCAGGCGCCGCTGACAACCCGCATGAAGACCGTCGGTTCGGTGTGCTCGTTGAGGTAGGCGTACTGCTGGTCGCTGGCGATGGTGGCGCTCTGCCCCGGCCCCACCACCTGCGGTCCGGTTTCCAGGGCGAGGGTGAGACGGCCGGCGAGGACGTGGTGGATCTCCTGGGCTCCGGGCCGGTCGGGTTCGGCGTCGTAACGGCCGCCTGGGGCGAGGGTCCAGCGCCATAGTTCGGCGCGCGGGTTCTCGGTGGCGCCCAGCAGGAGGGCGGTACTGCCGTCCGGGGCCTCCCATACGAGCGTGCCTTCGGCTTCCGCGCCGGGAGCGTCGTCCTCAGGCAGGGCGAGGGCGGCGAAGTCGGTGCCGAGGGCGAGGGCGACGCGGTCGACGGTGGCGAGGCTGGGGTTGGCTTGGCCGAGTTCGATGTCGGTGAGCATGCGCCGGCTGAGCCTGGCGGCGTCGGCGAGCTGCTGGACGCTCCAGCCCCGCTGTTTGCGCAGCGTGCGGATGCGCCTGCCGATGCGGGTGACGAACTCCTGCGTTGCCTGACTGTCGGGGGCGCTCTCACTGCTCATGGCGAGCACTATAGTGCGCAAAAAGTTGCCACCCGATCGAGTGGGCAATATATTGCTCACCATGCGTGTGATCAGCTCTCCCCGCGTCTCCGAGCAGGCCGTCCTCGCCGCTCTCCGCGACGCCTTCGGGACCCCTTCCCTTACGGCACCGGCTCCGGGCCAGTTCGTCGTCGACCTGCCCGGTGGCGGTGACGTCATCCACTACCCGGCTGTCCTGCCCCATGCCGACGTCTACTCGGTCAAGGTCTCCCCGTACCTGCCCGACCCTGCCGGTCCGGCCGTGGTCACGGCGTGGACGATGCTCGTGAGCCTGTCCACCGGGCAGCCGCTCGCGCTTCTGGACGCCTCCGAGCTGACTGTCGAGCGCACCGCGGCCACCACCGTGCTCGCCGCCGACCTGCTCCTGCCGCCCGGCGCCCGCACCGCGGCCGTCATCGGTTACGGGCGCGTCGGCCGTGCGCACGCCCGCTACCTGCGCCACCTGCGCCCCGGCATGACCGTCCGCGCGTTCTCACCGGAGGGCGTCGACGAGGCCGACGGCGGCGTCCAGGCCGCGGCGAACCTTGAGGACGCGGTGACGGGGGCGGACCTGGTGATGCTGTGCACCTCGGCCGCCGACAATGTGATCGACCCCCGCACCCTGCCCGCAGGCACGGTCGTCACCTCGATCTCGACCAACGCCCCCGGCGCCCGCGAGATCCCGCCCGCCGCCGTCGAGGCCCTCGACGTCTACGTCGACGCGCTCACCACCCTGCAGGTCGCCGCCGACCTGACCCGCGCCGCCGCTGACGGCTGGGACCCCGCCGCCGTGCGCGGCGACCTGGCCGGCCTCGTGGCCGGCCGCGCCCAGGGCCCGAGCGGCGAGCGGCCGGTGTACTTCCGGTCCGTGGGACTGGGCATCGAGGACGCGGCCGTCGCCTGGGCCGCCCTGCACAACGACAACGCCACGACGAAGGGACAGTCCCGGTGAAGATCCGCCCGTTCGCCGTCGAGCAGTGGATGAACGACTACGAGGAGACCTGCCGCTACAACCTCGCCGAGACCTGCGTCCGCTCCCTGACCACCGGCGAACTGCTGCAGATGTCCGGACGGCGGGAGGAGATCCTCGCCGAACTCGACGCCACCCCGCTCACCTACGGCCCCATCCCCGGCAGCCCCCGCCTGCGCGGCCTCGTCGCCGGTCTCTACGAGGACCAGGGCCCGGACAACGTACTGATCACCCACGGCGCGATCGGCGCCAACGCACTCGTGCACACCACCCTCGTCGAACCGGGCGACCACATCGTGGCCGTCGTCCCCACCTACCAGCAGCACTACTCCATCCCGGACAGCTAC
>NZ_JOBH01000031.1 GCF_000717745.1 Streptomyces violens | reverse complement strand
GGGCGGGGGGCGTGGGACGGGGGCCGCGGTGCGGTGCGGACCACATGGGGGTGCAAGCGCTGTGAGTGCCGCGGCGCCGCAGAGGACGGGGGTGTTGTGGGGGGCTGTGGCAGAGTGACGCGATCGGGTCCGGAAGGTGGTGCCGGAGTACGGGGCGCGGGGAGCGGGCCGGAGAGGGGCGACGCGTATGGGAGTGGAGCGGGGGCGGCCGTCGATCGATGAAGGGCGGCGTCAGGCGACCCGGATGGCGATTGCCGAGGCGGCGGCGGAGTTGTTCTCCGAGCGTGGGTACGAGGCGACGACGGTCGAGCACATCGCGGGGGCGGCCGGTATCTCGCTGCGTACCTTTTACCGGTACTGCCCGGCGAAGGAGGACGCGCTCACGCCGGTCTTCACGTCGAGCGTCAGCGGCCTCGCCGACGAGCTGGCGGCGCGGCCTGCCGATGAGCCGCTGAGCAAGGCCGTCGAGGCGGCGTTCGCCGACTCGGTGTCCTTGCGTCGCCTGGCGGACGCGGACCGGGCGCGGCGGCTGCTCCGGGTGATGGGCTCGGTACCGGCACTCCGTACGCGCTGGCTGGCGGCCGGGCGGGAGCTGCAGGACCGGCTGGCACCGGTGCTCGCGCCGCGTACCGGCGGCGACCCCGACAGCATGGAGACCCGACTGCTGGCCGCGGCACTGATCGATGCGATCACGGTGGCGATGGAGTACTGGGCACGGGGAGATGGGGCGGAGGACGTCATGGCGCTGGCCGCTCGGGCGTTGCGATACCTGCGGATCGACCATCTGTAACCGATCGACCGCCTGATCGACCGCCTGATCAACCACCCGGTCAACCACTTGTAACGATCGACGCGACCGGTTGCCGATCGACGGCCGTGACAGCGAGGTGGGTGCGAGGTCCATCGTTCGCGGGGCGGGTGCGCAGCACGGGTGGAGCGTTCTCGGGGGCGTGCTCCCGTGTCGGGCGCCCCGCGTGCCCCCTGTAGCGCAGCGTGCTCCGTTGTGTGGGTGGGGTGCCCCTTGTCCGGCTCGCGGAAAATGCGATAGTCAAGTGGACCGATCACGGGGGGACCCATGCGTAGATTTCTGGCTGCAGTCATCGCTGCCGCCGCACTGAGCGGGGCGCTGGGGATAGCGTCGGCGGAGCCGGCCGCCGCCGCGTCCGGGCACCATCGGACGCCACAGTGCGTCAAGGTCGTCAAGTACTTCACGAAGAAGCACAAGCGGTATGTCCGGCTGACGAACCTGTGCGGAAAGCGGACCGCCTGCTACACCGTCGTCGTACCGACGCGCCCCGATACGCGCGGCCGGCTGAAGAAGGGCGCGACGAAGAACGTGCGCTACGGGACGGACCGCGATCCACGGGCGCTGTACGTCAAGAACCGTCCCTGTTGATGATGAGGACGCACGGTACGTAACGGCTGGCTGGCGGGGGCCGGCGGGCAGCCCGCGGTGACCGCCCTTCGGGCTGCCCGCCTCTCCCGACCCTCACCGTGAGCGCCCTCCTTGACCCTCCTTGATCCAATTCTTCACTAGTAAAATACCTGCTAACCTTTTTGCATGGGCAAGCATGCTGGACCGACGCGACTGAGACAAAAGGGCACGAAGAGCGACACCAAGAACGAGACGAAGAGCGTTATTCGGGCGCGGCCGCTGCCGGTCAAGAGCACCGTGCGGCTGCGGCGGCCGATGGAGGCGCGGCACTGGCACAAGCCCGCGTTCAGTGCGGCCGTCGCCGTCGCCGTACCCGATCTGACGCTGCTCGCCCTGGACCGGATGGACCTGGTCCTTTACACCTCGGCCGGTGCGATGTGTGCGCTCTACGGGCACAGCAAGCCGTATGCCGCGCGGGCCCGGACCGTCGCCTGGGTGGTCCTTTCCATGATCGCCAGCCTTGCCGTCGGCCTGGTCAGCTCCGCCTTCATCGGCAACACCATGCTGCTCGTACTGATCGCCTCGGCGCTGGCGGCGGTGCACAAGATGATGTGCGACGCGACCCGTATCGGACCGCCCGGCAACCTCATCATCACCTTCATCTCGGCCTCGGCCTTCTTCGTGCCGCAGCGGCCGGGCCTGATCCCCTTCCACCTGCTGCTCGCCGTCGCGGGCGGCGCCGTCGCATGGCTGGTGTGCATGGCGCCCGCGCTCGTACGGCCGGAGGGGCCGCAGCGGATCGCCACGGCGCGGGCGCTGGAGGCCGCGGCCGGGCTGCTGCGTGCCGCGCCCGAGGCCGCCGGCCCCCGCCACGCCACCGCGGCCGCGGTCAACGCCGCGTGGCAGACACTGTTCCTCGTACCGGCCCGCAGTGCGGCCAAGTACGACGCCAGGGCCCGTCTGGAGCGCCTGCTCATTCAGGCCGAATCCGCCCTGGCCGAGCCGGCCGCCGGGACCCGCGCCGCGGACGCCGCGCGCTTCGATGCCTGGGCGCAGGACCTGCGCCGCGGCCGGCCGCTCCCCGAGGTCGCACTGGACGCCGGGCAGACCGCGGAACTGGCGGGCATCGCCGCCGACCAGGCGGCAATGGCCGGTGCGGACCAGGAAGCGCTGGCCCGGACCGGCGCCGGCTCCGGGCGGGACGGCGGCGCGGCCGGTCTGCGTCGGCCCTCCCCCGCTCAGCTGCGTCGCCCCTCCCCCGATCATCTGCGCCACCTGCGCGGCTTCCGGCCCGTGCTGGAGCAGCTGCGGCCCGGTTCGCCGCTGTTGCCGATCGGGGTGCGCGTCATGATCGGCTGTACGCTCGCGGGCTGGGCCTCCATGGCCATCGGCTCCGAGCACCCGTACTGGGCGGTGGTCACCGCGGCCTCGGTCTTCCAGGCCAACACCACGCTCTCCTGGCAGCGCGCCGTTCAGCGCGCCCTGGGCAACCTCCTCGGGCTGCTGCTCTTCACCGCGCTGCTGCCGGTGATCCACACCGGTCACCTGGCGATGGTGCTGCTGGTGCTCCTCTTCCAGATCGGCGCGGAGGCGTGGATTCCCCGCAACTACTGGCTCGGCTCGGTCTGCGTCACCCCGATGGCGCTGCTGCTCACCTCCTTCGGCAACGCGATGCCCGCGGGCGTCCTCGTGCGCGACCGGTGGGTGGACACGGTGGTCGGCGCGGTCATCGGCCTGATCTGCTGCGTACTGGTGACCAACCGGCGCGCCACCGACCGCATCGAGGCCGCGGTGGCCCGTGTCGTCGCGGCCCGGGAAGCGGCGGCCGCGGTGCTCGACGCGGATCTGCCGGACGACCACGCGGCGGGGCACGAGGTGGGACACGAGATGGGGTGGGCCCGTGACCGGCTCGCCGCGGCGCTGGTCGAGCTGCGCGAGGCCGTCGAGGTCGCCTCCGGCGAGTGGTGGCAGCGCGCCCTGCCCGCCGAGCGCGTCGCCCTCACGGAGCGCGACGGCCACCGCACCCTCGCCCGCCTCGTACGGCGCCTCACCGCACCGACGCTGGCGGCGTAGCGGTCCAGTGGTCCAAAGGGCCAGCAGCAGTAACAGGCGTACGAACCGGACCACGGCGTGAGACACGGGTACGCGCCCCGTGGGCAGAATGGGCGCGGAAGAACGGCGGACGAAGGAGAGCTGAGCGTGGCCGAGGACATCGTCGCAGGGGTGCTGCGGCAGTGGCAGCAGGTGCATCCCGGTCTCGACACCGGGCCGATGGCCGTGATCGGACGGCTCAACCGCTGCTCCGCGCTGCTCCAGCAGGCGGTGGACGCTCCGCTCGTGCAGGAGGGGCTGACCCGCGCGGAATTCGATCTGCTCGGCACGTTGCGGCGGACCGGACGCGAGCTGACGCCGGGGCAGCTCGCGCGGGAGACGTTCGCGTCGGGCGCCGCCGTCACCAAGCGGCTGCGGCTGCTGGAGGAGCGCGGGCTGGTCGCCCGGCGCGCCGACTCTCGCGACCGCAGGGTCGCCCATCTCAGCCTCACCGACCAGGGCCGCGAGCTGATCGACCGGCTGCTGCCCGATCAGCTCTCGTTCGAGTCCAGCCTGCTGTCCGGGCTGTCCGGCGAGGAACTGGGGAACCTGTCCACGACCCTCTCCGACCTGTTGTTGCACCTCGAAGGACGGCTGGGCGCCCCACGCACCTGAGAGCGGCCCCGGGCCGCCGAGGCACCCGGCCCCCGGTCGGCACGGCAAAGCCTCGTCACGCCGAATCGCGGCCGGGTGCGCCGCTTCCTACAGTGAGCCGTAGGGCCCAGGGGCTTGTCCGGTAGTGAGGAGTGACCCATGGACCAGCAGGAGATCCTCTCCCGTATCGCGGCGATGGTGGAGACCGAGAAGGCGCTGCGTGAGCGCATCGCCACCGAGGAGACCGGCGGTGACGAGGAGCGTACGCAGCTGGCGGCGCTGGAACGGGAGCTCAACCAGTGCTGGGACCTGCTGCGGCAGCGGCGCGCCAAGAGCGAGTTCGGGCAGAACCCGGACGAGGCGGCCGTCCGCCCGTCGTCCCAGGTGGAGCAGTACCGGTCGTAGGAACGGCTACCGGTCGTACGACCGGCCGCCGACACCGCACCGCTCCGCGCCGCTCCGGAGTGGCGTACGCATGTCCGGCCGCGGTGGCCGGTACGTTCGGCGTATCCGGTGGTCGTCCCGGGCGCCGGAATGCGTACGGAAGCCGGCGGAGAGCGCAAGCGTCCTGCCCCCGGCCGCTGTCCCCGGGAGGCGGCGCGCGGTCGGTGTGAGGAGCGGTTGTCCGCTTCCCTCGGGGGCCGTGACGCAGCTCACGCGGAAATCCGGTGCACTGCCGTAACGATGCGGCCGTCATAGATGTCGTACAGGCAAGGAACCGCACCGGACAGACACCAGGGAGCCGACGATGCCGGACATCATCGACCACGCTGTTCAGGCCGGCCTCATCGCGACGGCACCGCAGTCGCGCGCCGTCCTCGCCCGTCTGCGCTACAAGAGCACCGATCCGTTCGCCGTCCAGGCGATTTTCCCGGCCGCGGCCTCGCTGGACGGCGCGGAGGTCCGCTGGACGTTCGGCCGCGATCTGCTGGCGGCGGGGCTGCTGGGGCCGGCCGGGGAGGGCGACGTGCACGCCTGGCCGTGCGGGCCGCGCCACACGATGCTGGAGTTCCACGCCGCCGACGGCATGGCGATGGTGCGGTTCGCCTCCGCCGATCTCCGGCGCTTCCTGGCGAGTGCGTACCTCGTGGTGCCGCGCGGCGCCGAGCCCCGCTTCCTGGACGTGGACGCCGACCTCGCGGCACTGCTGCGCGAGGCGTGAAGACGGCCTCCCCCGGATGGGCAAGTGCGCAGAGGCGGAACCCGGGCAGGAACGGCGGAACCCGGACGTGCAGGGCAGGGTCCGGGCGGGAAAGGCGGGACCCGGGTGCGTGACCAGTAGGAACACCTGATATCCCGTATCTGACACAGCAGACCGGGAGGTGGCCGAATGTGGGCGCCTCCCCCAGATGACACGGTTCACACCTGACATGACATAGATCACACCCCTGTCACATGCACGGCTCACCCGGGCACTGCGTCTAGCAGAGTGAGCCGTGTGCACGCCCGGCCACCATCACGACCCGACAGCCGTAAGGGAGCAGCCGCGATGCAGAGCGCCATCGACCAAGCCGTACAGGTCCGTCTGATCGCGACCGCGCCGGGGTCGCGCCCGGTGCCCGCCACCCTGCACTACCACCCGGCCGACCCGCTGGCCGTGCGGATGACCTTTCCGCCGGAGATCTCGCTGGACGGCGCCGCGGTGGAATGGACGTTCGCGCGGGAGCTGCTCTCCCAGGGGCTGCGCGGGGCGGCCGGCACCGGCGACGTACGGGTGCGGCCGCTCGGCGACGACCGGACCGTACTGGAGCTGCACGTGGCGGACGGCGTCGCGATGGTCCAGATGAGCTCTGCCGACATCCGGCTCTTCCTGGCACGCGCCTACGAGGCGGTGCCCGCCGGGGAGGAGCGGCTCGACGTGGACGGCGGCCTCGCGGAGCTCCTCGGCGGCGAGGGCTGAGCGAACCGAGCGAGCCCCAAGAGCCGCCGAACCGCCCCTGTTACCGACCCGTCAAGAAACGTACCGATACTGGTCACATGCCACGAGTACTGCTCATCGAGGACGACGCCGCCGTTCGGCACGGAGTCTCGCTCGCGCTGCGGCGGCGCGGCCACGAGGTGGCGGCCGCGGCCAGCGGCGAGGAGGGGCTGACCACGCTGCCGGCCTTCCGGCCCGACATCGTGCTGCTGGACCTGATGCTGCCGGGCAAGGACGGCTTCGAGGTGTGCCGCCGTATCCGGGCCGACCGGCAGCTGCCGATCATCATGCTCACGGCGCGCGGCGACGACCTCGATGTGGTGCTCGGCCTGGAGGCGGGTGCGGACGACTACATCGTGAAGCCCGCCCGGGGCGAGGTGCTGGAGGCCCGTATACGGGCGGTGCTGCGGCGTACGGCGCCGCCCGCGCTGGGAGACGCCGGGCCGCCCGAGCCGGGTCCGGTACCGGTGGAGGCGCACGGCGAACTGGTCGTGGACCGGGCCGGGCTGGTGGTGGCCAAGAACGGCCAGGACCTGGCGCTGGCACCGTCGGAGATGAAGCTGCTGCTGTTCCTGTCGGCGGCGCCGGGGCAGGTGTTCAGCCGTCAGCAGCTGCTGGAGCATGTGTGGGAGCACAGCTACCACGGGGACGCGCGGCTGGTGGACGCGTGTGTGATGCGGCTGCGGACGAAGATCGAGGACACCCCGCGCAGCCCGCGGTACGTCCAGACGGTCCGCGGCTTCGGCTACCGCTTCGGCCCGCTGTGACGGGAACGAAAACGGGAGCGGAGACGGGCAGGGAGACCGGAACGAATACAGGAACGGACGCGCCTGTCGCACCCTCCGCGGAGAGCCGCCGGACCCGGCTGCGGCAGTTGCTGCGTGGCCTGCGGGCCCGGCTCGTCGTAGCGTTTCTGCTGGTCGCGGCCGTGAGCGCGCTGACGACTGCCGCGCTCACGTACCGGGAGGCGCGGAACGCGATCCTGGAGCGCTCGCAGGACACGGCCATCAACGATCTGCGGGCTCAGATCAATTCGCTCGCACCCGACCTGCCCGTGCCGCCCAGCAGGGCCGACCTCGACGAGTTCACCCGGCAGCTCGACCGGTCCGGCAAGGCCCGGGACTGGGACGTCGAGGCGGACTACGAGGGCGTACCGGGCGAGGGCTCGGACGCGAACGTGGCGGTGCCGGACGCGCTGCGGGAGTCCGTGGAGCAGCGCCATGTACCGGCGTTCCAGCGGGTCGAGCGCGACGGCGAGCCGTGGCTGCTGATCGGCATGCCGGTCACCCGGGCACACGATCACGCCCCGTCCAAGCTGTCCGTGTACGCCCGGGTGCCGCTGCGCGCCGAGGAGGCGAACGTCGAGGAGCTGGTGAGCGCCGCGCAGCGGGGCGCGTTGCCGGTGCTGGCGCTGGCCCTCGTACCGGCGCTGTTCGCGGCCCGCGGCGTGCTGCGGCCGGTCCGCAAGCTGCGGCAGGCGGCCGGGCGGCTCGCCGAGGGCAAGCTGGACACCCGGCTGGAGGTCAAGGGCGGGGACGAACTGGCCGAGCTGTCCCGTACGTTCAACGACATGGCGGCGCACCTGGAGGAGAACGTCGCGGAGCTGCGCCGGCTGGAGTCCAACTCGCGGCGGTTCGCGGCGGACGTCTCGCACGAGCTGCGCACGCCGCTCGCCGCGATGAGCGCGGTCACGGACGTACTGGACGAGGACGCGGAGGCCGGGGAGCTGGACCCGGACACCGCGTCGGCGGTGCGGCTGATCAGCCAGGAGACCGGCAAACTGGCCCGCATGGTGGAGGACCTGATGGAGGTGTCGCGGTTCGACGCGGGTGCCGCGGCGCTCCATGTGTACGACGTGGACGTCGCCGAGGCGATCCGCAAGACGCTGCAGGCCAGGGCGTGGCAGGACCGGGTGACGACCGATCTGGCGGCGGACGTGCGGGCCCGGCTGGACCCGCGCCGGCTGGACGTGGTGGTCGCCAATCTGGTCGGCAACGCGCTGCACCACGGGGGCGAGCCCGTCGCGGTACGGCTGCGCGCCCCGGAGGACGGCCGGCTGGAGATCGAGGTGGCGGACAACGGGCCGGGCATCGACCCGGAGGTGCTGCCGCACGTCTTCGACCGCTTCTACAAGGCGGACTCGGCCCGCGCCCGCTCCGAGGGCAGCGGCCTGGGGCTGGCGATCGCCATGGAGAACGTACGACTGCACGGTGGCACCCTGCGTGCGGCCAACTCCCCGGAGGGCGGCGCCGTCTTCACGATCGGGCTGCCGCTGCGGTCGGGCGAGGAGGAGGCGTGAGGAGCGGGGCGCGCGCAAGGGTGCGGACGGGTGCCGTCGCGGCCGCGCTGCTCGTAGGAACCCTCGCCGGCTGTGGCATCGAGCCGAGCGATGTGATCGACGCCGGGGAGCCGGCGACGGGGCTGAAGTCGGACGGGCAGGCCCCCGCCGACGTGCAGCTGTTCTTCCTCGCCTCGACCGGGCTGCGGTCGGCCGCCCGCTCCGCGGACCGCCCGGCCACCCCGCAGGGCGCCGTGGACCTGCTGCTGACCGGCCCGAACGCGGCCGAGCGGCAGCGGGGGCTGACGACCGCGCTGCCGGATCTGCGCGGCCGGGTCACGGTCACCTCGCGCGAGGGGCGCCTCACGGTGACCATGCCGGACGATCCGGAGAAGCTCGACCAGCCCGCGCTCAGCCAGTTGGTGTGCACCGCGGCCAACGGGCAGGTGCCCGGCGACCGGCCGCCCGAGGAGGTACCGGTGACCGTGCGCGGCAAGGACGTGGAGGTCGGCCCGCTGGTCTGCGGCGGCAACAACGCGTACCCGTACATCACACCGCGGACCGCGTCGCCGAGTGCCGCCCCCACGGCGGCGCCGCACTCCTGACCCCAGCCAGCATCCCGCACCCCGTACTCCGCACCCCTGACCGTGCGGCGCCCCGTCCTCTACGCTGCACTCGGCGATCACTCCGGTCACCATGCCGACGGGGCAAGGGAGTTGCGGATGGTACGGCGGTCAGGACCGCGCAGGAACGCGGCTTCGGGAACGTACGGCTCCACGTACGACTACATCGTCGTCGGGGCAGGCTCCGCGGGCTGCGTGCTCGCCGCCCGGCTCTCCGAGGACCCGACGGTGCGGGTCGCGCTGGTCGAGGCGGGCGGCCCCGACCGCAGGCAGGAAGTGCGCATCCCCGCGGCCTTCCCGAAGCTGTTCAAGACGGCGTACGACTGGGACTTCACCACCACCGCGCAGGAGGCGCTCGACGGCCGGGCGCTGTACTGGCCACGCGGCCGTACGCTCGGCGGCTCGTCCTCGCTGAACGCGATGATGTGGGTGCGCGGTCACCGCGACGACTACGACGCCTGGGCGGCCACGGCCGGCGAGGAGTGGTCGTACGACCAGGTCGTACGCTACTTCCGGCGGGCCGAGCGATGGGCGGGCCCGCCATCGGGGGGCGAGGCGCGCAAGGCACCGGTGCACGGCTCGGCCGGCCCCCTGTGGATCTCCCCGGCGCGCGATCTGCACCCGCTCTCCACCGCCTTCCTCGACGCCTGTACGGAATCCGGCCTCCCACTGCTGCCGGAGCTCAACACCCCCGATCACAGCGGCTGTGCGGCGACCCCGCTCTCGCAGCGGCGCGGGCGGCGCTGGAGCACGGCGGACGGCTATCTGCGGCCCGCGCTACGGCGCGCCAACCTCACGGTGCTGACGGACAGCGAGGCGCGCCGGATCCTCTTCGACGGGGACCGTGCGTGCGGCGTAGAGCTGGCGGACGGCGTGCTGCGGGCCCGGCGCGAGGTGCTGCTGAGCGCCGGCGCGATCGGCTCCCCGCAGCTGCTGCTGCGCTCGGGCATCGGGGACGCCGAGGACCTCAAGGCGCTGGGCATCGCGCCGGTGGCCGATCTGCCGGGCGTCGGGCGGCACTTGCAGGACCACCTCTCCGTGCCCGTACTGCGGTACGCGCAGCACCCGGTCACGCTCACCGGCGCCGACACACCCGCCAACATCGCGCGCTATCTGCTGGCCCGGCGCGGCCCGCTGACCTCGAACGTCGGCGAGGCCGTGGCGTTCGTGCGCAGTGCGCCCGACGTCGCGGCGCCGGACCTGGAGCTGATCTTCGCGCCGGTGCCGTTCGTGGGCCACGGCCTCACGCCGCCGGCCGAGCACGGCGTGACCATCGGCGTCATCCTGCTCCAGCCGGAGAGCCACGGCCGGATCACACTGACCGACGCCGATCCGGCCGCGCCGCCGTGCATCGAGCCCGCTTACCTGAGCGCGCCGGCCGACCTGCGGCGGATGGTCGCGGGGGTGCGCCTCGCCGACGAGCTGTACGACACCACGGCGCTGCGCCCGCACGTCGGCGGTGCGCTGCCGCCGTGCCCGAAGCGCACGGACGACGCCGGTACCGAGGCCATGGTGCGGGCGCTGGCGGAGACGCTGTACCACCCGGTGGGCACCTGCCGGATGGGTACGGGCGACGACGCGGTGACCGACCCGGCGCTGCGGGTCCGCGGCGTCGAGGGCCTGCGGGTGGTGGACGCTTCGGTCATGCCGAACATCACACGGGGTCACACCAACGCCCCGACGATCATGATTGCCGAGCGGGCCGCCGATCTGATCCGGTACGGGGAGGCCGGGTGAAGCTCAGGTCGTCATGCGTACCCGCAGGAAGCGCGGCCGGTACAGCGTCACATCGTCGTTGACCGCGCCGGTGGCCGGGCTGCCGGGCGGGCCCAGCGTATTGACGTCGTAACTGAGCAACAGGCCGGGCCGGCCGGTGAACTCCGGGTGCGCCTGCGGGTTGTAGACCGCGGTGCGCTCCTCGGAGTCCGCCGGGTCGGGTGGCCGGGGCGGGGTGATCGCGCCGTTCGGGCCGTGCCAGGGGCCGTGTGCGGTACAGGACCAGTAGCTGGTGAGAGTGGCCAGGCCGCGGCCGCCGGCACCCGCCGCGTCCATGGTGAACAGCACCCAGGTACCGCCGTCCCGGACAACGGTGTAAGCGCTGCCGACGCCGCGCCGACCGGTGCTTCGCAGCACGGGCACTGCCCGCCCGGCGTCGGCGCGCCAGCCGTGGCCGTCCCAGTAGCGCCAGGCGCGGGCTTCGGCGAGCCGGCCGGCGGGGACCCGGGCGAGGTACGCCTGGGCCGCCGGGCGGCCGGTGGGGGCGTCGCCGCCGTACACATAGGTGTATCGCCCCTCCTGTACGGCCGCCGTCCCGTAGAGCACGCGGGCTCCGGGGTCGGGCACGGCCGTGCGGTCGGCGACCGTGGTGACGCGTTCCAGGCGCAGCCGGGGCAGGGAGAGCGTGGCGACCTCGGTGCTGCGGGGCTCGCCGAAGAGCCAGGGACCCGTTCCCGGGGATCGGTTCCACAACAGGACGCGGAGCACCCGTTCGGATGATCCGGGTGTACAGGGTTCCACGCGCGCGGCCACGGGCCAGCGCCACGCCCCTGCCGGCCCGTGTGCACGCGGCGGGTCGGGGAAGTAGCCGGCGGGCCCGGCCGGGGTGCGGCGGATCAGGGTCCGGTACGGGCGTCCCGACGGATCCGCGACGACGAGGGAGTTGCGGAGCAGCCCGGGCGGGCCGCCGCCATCGGCCTTCCGCCGCCAGGAGTGCGGCTGCCCTTTGGGGTTGGGCGGGCCCTGGACCCGGTCGAGGAAGGTGTCGGAGAACAGCCAGAGGGTGCGGCCGTCGGGGAGGCGTACGGAGTGGGTGCCGTCGCCGCCGGTCCAGTCGTCCAGCCGGGAGTTGTCGTCGCCGTACCGGGCGAAGGCGTTCGTGAGGCGGGGTTCGGGGGCCCAGGAGGCGATCTTCCTGGCGGCGCAGGGGGCGGCGTTCCCGTCGGTCGGGACGGTGCCGAGTACGGCGGTCACGACGGTCGCGACGAGCAGCGCCGCCAGGACGGCGGTGCGCCGGGACACCCGGCCGACGGGACGGCTCATGCCCCGATCATGCCGCGCCGGGGCGCCCGGTCCGGTCAGTGATGCCCGTCGTGTCCGGGAATCGTGCCGTCCGGCTTGGCGATCAGCAGCATGCCGGCCATGCCCATGTCGGAGTGGCTCTGGACGTGGCAGTGGTACATCCAGGCGCCGGCGCCCACGCCCTCGCCCGCCAGGAACTGGAAGCCGAAGGAGTCGGCCGGGCCGGTGATCTTGTTGTCGACGATCCGGCTGGGGTCTTCCGGGCCTTCCAGCAGGCCGGTGCGGTTGTCGGCCCAGCGGTGACCGTGCACATGGAACGTGTGGTAGTACTCGCCGTGCGTGATCATGATGATCTCGACGCGGTCGCCGATGGTGGCCTTGAAGTCGGGCCCCTTCGGCAGGTTGTTGATCGTCATGTCGTTGAAGACGATGGTGAACTGGCGGTCCGGGTCGGGCAGGATGTCGCCCTCCCTGCGGACCACGACCGGCCCGTAGAGGCCCTTGCGGATGCCGCCGGTGCCGTGCTCGGTGCCGACGACGTGATCGTGGTAGTGCCAGTAACCGGCGCTTCCGGGGCGCCAGGTGCCGTCCTTGCGTCTGCCGGGTCTGTGGGTGCGCCAGGTGTAGGTGCGGGTGCCGCCCGGCTCGATGTGGCTGCGGTTCGTCTTCGTGCCGTCGCTGGCGGTGTCGTAGTCCACGCCGTGGACGTGCAGGCTGGCCGCGACGTCGAGGGTGTTGGTGACCTCGATGTGCAGGGTGTCGCCCTCGATGAGCTCGATGAGCGGGCCGGGGATGGTGGCCTTGCCCTTCTCCAGACCGTAGCCGAGCTGCCCGTCCGCGAGCTTCTCCATGTACAGCTTGAGGTGCTTCACCTCGCCGCCCGCGCCCGCCCTGCGTACGGAGCCCTGGGGCGCGGCGGCCGAGGCCGCGGGGGCCAGGCCGATCGTGCCGAGTGCCGCGGCGGCGGCCCCGCCCGCGAACAGCCGGCGGCTGAACGTACCCCGCACGGTGGATTTTTCGGCTGTCTCGGTCATCTTGCTCCCCTCGCAGAAAGCGCTCTCGGCAGTACGCCGCTTGGGACGGTAGCGCCGTGATCTTCGTTTATCCACGGCAAGGACAAAGTTTGTTGACTTGCGGTCATAGCTATTGGCGGACCGCCGAAAGAGGTCTAGCTTCGTCGGCTGTCGCTGTGTGCTCACAGCTGTGTCCTCAGAGGGGTGGGTGAACCATGCGTCGCGCACCACGTCAGAAACGCACCACCACCGGACGGCTGAGACGGACGGCCGGGCTGTCCGCGCTGGCCGTCACGGCGGCCCTGCTGGGCGGGACCCCCGCACTGGCCGGGGCCCCGCCGGAGCCGTCCGTACCGAAACTCGCGCTGCCCTCGCCGCCCGGTGGCGAGAACGTCCGCGTCCTGGTCTTCCACGCCTCGGCGGGCGAGGAACCGCCGACGGTGAACGCCGGTATCGAGGCGATCGAGAAGATCGGCCGGCAGGGGCCGGCCGCCGAGCACTTCACCATCGACGCCACGGCCGACCCGTCGGTCTTCACCAAGCCCCGCCTCGGCCGGTACAACGCGGTGGTCTTCCTGACCGGCGGCGGCGATGTGCTCGATCCCGAGCAGGAAGCGGGGCTGGAGAGTTACATGGAGGCCGGCGGCGGGTTCGTCGGCATTCACAACGCGGCCCGCGCCGAGCCGTACTCCGACTGGTTCACCGGCCTGATCGGCGCCCGCCCCACGGGCGGCACGGACAACGTGCAGCGCGCCACCGTCGAGGTCGGCGACCGGGACAACCCCGCCACCAAGAGCCTGCCGCTGGAGTGGAAGCGCCCCGACCGGTGGCTCAACTGGGCGGAAAATCCGAGCGGTTCGGTGCATACAGTGGCCCGTGTACGGGAGACAACCTTCCGTCCCGGCACCGGTGCCAACGGCTCCGACCATCCCATCTCCTGGTGCCGTGACTACGACGGCGGGCGGTCCTTCTACACCGGCATGGGCGGCACCGCGGCCGCCTTCCAGGAGACCGACTTCCGCGCCCATCTGCGCGGCGCGCTGCTGTGGACCATCCGGCTCGCCCGCGCCGACTGCCAGGCGACCATCGCCTCGAACTACAAGGCCGAGCGGGTCACCCAGCCCAACCAGCCGGGGCAGCACGACCAGATCGGCGAGCCGCACGGCGTGGTGACCGCGAAGGACGGCCGGGTGTTCTACATCGGCCGCGGCGGCGAGGGCTCGGACGCGCCCGTGATCACCGACTGGAACAACCCCGACATCGGCAAGGGCAAGGGCACCGTCCACGTCTACGACCCGGCGACGAAGAAGACCACGCTCGCGGGCGAGGTCACCGTCTTCGGCAACAAGGGCAGCGGCGGTGAGCTCGTCAAGAACGAGGAGGGGCTGCTCGGCATCGAGCTGGACCCGGACTTCCTCGACAACGGCTGGGTCTACCTGCACTACACGCCGCACTCGGAGATCGATCGCGAGACGCACATGGCCGAGCGCCGCGTCTCCCGCTTCACCATGGACCTCAAGACCGACAAGCTGGACCTCTCCTCGGAGAAGGTGCTGCTGAAGTGGCCGGTGCAGATCCACAGCTGCTGCCACTCGGGCGGCGGCATGGCGTGGGACTCCAAGGACAACCTGTACATCGCCACCGGCGACAACAACTCCAGCCAGTTCAGCGACGGTTACTCCGGTAACAACCCGGAGCCGAACTTCAAGGGCGTGTCGTTCGCCGACGCCCGCCGCACCGCGGGCAACACCAACAACCTCAACGGGAAGATCCTGCGGATCCACCCCGAGAACGACGGCACGTACACCCTGCCCGAGGGCAACCTCTTCACCGGCAAGGAGACCGACGAGGGCGGCGGCAAGACCCGCGGCGAGATCTACGTCATGGGCGTCCGCAACCCCTCCCGCATCTCCGTCGACAAGAAGACCGACACGCTCTACGCGGGCTGGGTCGGCCCGGACGCGACCGACCCGAGCGAGACCTGGGGCCCGGCGAAGTACGACACGTTCGCCGCGATCACCCATGCCTCCAACCGCGGCTGGCCGTTCTGCATGGGCAACAACCAGCCCTACCGCGACCGCAATCTGCCGGACCCGAGCAAGCCGCTGGGCTGGTACGACTGCGACAACCTCAAGAACGAGTCGCCGAACAACGACGGGCTGGTCAACATCCCGCCCGCCGAGCCCAACAACATCTGGTACTCCCCCGCCGGCGGCGGCCCGGACTTCCCGCGCGATGCCAACGGCGTGCCGAGCTACAAGAAGTCCGAGCAGAAGTTCCTGCTGCCCTGGCTCAAGGGCGGCGGGCAGGCCGCGATGGACGGCCCGGTCTACCGCTACGACGCGCAGAGCGCGGGCAAGGACGCCTGGCCCGCGTACTGGGACGGCAAGTGGTTCGTGGGTGACTTCTACGACGGTGAGCAGCCGCGGAACGCGGTCGTCATGGACCCGAAGACCGCGGGCTCGGGCGGGCTGCCCGTGCACGCCGAGACCCTCGACAAGATCGTGCCGGTGGGCGCCGACGGCATCCGCAACCTGATGGGCTGGACGTTCGCGCCCGACGGCTCGCTCTATGTCCTGGACTACGGGCGCGGCTTCTTCACCCACGACGCCAAGTCCGCGCTGTGGCACATCACTTACCACGGCGGCCCGGCGACTCCGCTCCCCACTGAGCTGGCCCGGAAGGCGGTCCGATGAACCGGCGGCTGACCGCTCTGCTGTCCGTCCTCTTCCTGCTGCTGGGCGTGGGCGCCACCACGGCGTACGGGCAGTCACCGCCCGTCGAGGCGCAGCAGGTGCTGACCTGGACGGCGGGCGACGACATCACCAAGTACACCTCGGCGCCCACCACCGCGGTGGCCGGGAAGACGACCATCGTCTTCGAGAACAGCGAGGCCACCGGCAACACGATGGGCATGCCGCACACCTTGACCTTCGACGTCTCCGACCCGGAGTACAACCAGGACGTCAGCCTCAACATCCTGGCCAACCCCGGTGACTCCTCGGGCGGCAAGCACACCGCCGAGGTCACGCTCACGCCCGGCAAGTACCGCTACCACTGCACCATCCCCGGCCATGAGCAGATGCAGGGCATCCTCGTCGTCACCGACGGCGGCAGCGAGGACACCACGGCGCCGGAGACCTCGGCGAAGGTCGAGGGGCAGCAGAACGCCGACGGCGCGTACGTGGGCAGCGCGACCGTGAGCGTGTCGGCGACGGATGACGGCTCGGGCGTGGACCGGATCGAGTACGCGGTGGGTGACGCCGGCTTCCAGCCGTACACCGCACCCCTCGTGGTCGATCAGGTCGGTACGCACAAGATCCGATACCGGGCGGCCGACAAGGCGGGCAATGTCGCGGCGGAGAAGTCCGTGGACTTCACGGTGGTCGCGCCGGACACGGACGACACGACCCCGCCGGAGACCAGCGCAACCGTGTCCGGTGAGAAGAACGCGCACGGTGCCTACGTCGGCATGGCGACGGTAACCGTCACCGCCTCCGACACCGGGTCGGGCGTCAACACCATCGAGTACGCGCTCGGGGACGGCGCCTGGCAGCCGTACACCGCGCCCGTCATGGTGCACGAGGCGGGCAGCCACAAGGTCCGCTACCGGGCCGCCGACAAGGCCGGCAACGCGGCCGCGGAGAAGTCGGTCGACTTCACCGTCGTCGCGCCGCCGCCCGAGGACACCACGCCGCCGGACACCGCGGCGAAGGTCGAGGGGGACAAGAACGCGGACGGCGCCTACATCGGGAAGGCGACGGTGACCCTCACGGCCACCGACGAGGGCTCCGGCGTGGCGAGGACCGAGTACTCGCTGGACGGCGGGCCGTACCTCGCGTACGAGTCGCCGGTGATCGTAGACCGGGTGGGGTACCACTCGCTCGCGCACCGGGCGACCGACAAGGCGGGCAACACCTCGCCCGCCCGGACGGCCTCCTTCACCGTCGCCACGGGCGGCGGAGTGCCCGCGCCGCCCTGTCCCGAGTACGACGAGCGGCTGACCGTCATCGTCGGCACGGTCGACACCGGTGTGCCGAACCGGGTCACCGGCAACCGCTGCACGATCAACGAGCTGATCGAGGACGAGAAGGACTGGTCCTCGCAGGCGCTCTTCCTCAAGCACGTCACGGAGGTGACCGACAGGCTGCTGAAGGAAGGGGTGATCGACAAGCGGGAGTACCGGGCGATCAACAAGGCGGCCCGCCAGTCCGGCATCGGCAAGCCCGGCAACGACACCGGCTACCGCACCCTTTTCGATGGGACGCAGGCGTCCTTCGAGAAGTGGCAGCACGTCGGCGGCGGTGCCTTCTCGCTCACCGGTGACGGCGCCATGACCAGCAGCACGAAGGTCGACGGCATGGGCATGCTGTGGTTCCCCGAGCGCCGCTTCGACGACTTCTCGCTGAAGCTGCAGTTCCGGGACGACGCGCCGGGCACCGGCAACGCCAACGGCGGGGTCTTCGTCCGCTTCCCCGACGTCCACGACCACCCCGAGGAGTCCCGTCCCGAGTGGGTCGCCATCAAGTACGGACATGAGGTCCAGATCCTGGACCGCCCGGACGGCGACATGTACAAGACGGGTTCGATCTACGGCTTCGACCGGGTCGGCCTCGGCGGCGCAGGCGTCACGCCCAAGGGCACCTGGAACGACTACGAGATCCGGGTGACCGACCAGCACTACGAGATCTTCCGCAACGGCAAGCTGATCAACGAGTTCGACAACACCGGTGGGCAGAGCTTCTACCCGCCGCGGTCCGACGACCCGGGCACCGACGGCCGGCGCTACGCCTCCGGCTACATCGGGCTCCAGGTCCACGGTACGAGCGATGTGATCTCGTATCGCAATATCCGCATCCAGGAGCGGTGAGCCGGCAGCTCACATGAGGGAACGGCCCGCGTACGTCCGAGACGTACGCGGGCCGTTCCCGTTGCTCAAAAGACGGCTCAGCAGACGCCGTCCCCCGGCTTCGGGTTGCCGAGGCCGAAGGCCGGGCGCAGCCGGAGGCCCGCCCAGGTGCCGACGAGGGCTGCCGCGCCCCAGATCCAGCCGTGCAGGCTGCCGGAGGCGATGCCGGCGAGGTACGCGCCGATGTTGCAGCCGCCGGCCATGCGCGCGCCGATGCCCATCAGGATGCCGCCGAGCACGGCGGCGAGGGCGGTGCGGGCGGGGATGCCGCGGTGCAGCTTCCAGACGCCACCCGCGGCGGCCGCGACCGCGGCGCCGATCATGATGCCGATGTCCGTCAGGCTGGTCTTGTCGGCGAGGACCGGGCCCGCGTACGAGGCGGCGTTCTTCGGGTCCTGCCAGAACGCCCAGGTCTCGGGGGAGCCGCCGAGCAGCCCCACCAGCTTCGAGCCCCACAGCGCGAAGGCGCTGGTGACGCCCCAGGCGCCGCCCGAGACCAGCAGCACGCCGGCACCGAACACGGCGAGCGCCAGCGCGCCGGCCCACAGGGTCCAGGAGCCGCGGAAGACGCGGGCCAGGGTGGTGCGCGCGGACGGCGGGGTGCCGATGGGCGGCGGGTTGCGGCGGGCCTGTACGCGGCGGGTGACCAGCACGACCACGGCGAGCAGCACCATGGTCACGGCCCAGGAGCCGCCCCAGCCCAGGTGGTCGGAGAAGAGCACCGGGTCAAAGGCGGGCAGGTCGCGCCAGAGGTCCCACTGCCAGGCGGCCAGCGTCGAGCCGGCGATGAAGCCGCCGAGGGTGAGCACGATGGTGCTCTGGCCCGAGCCGACGGCGAAGAGCGTGCCCGAGGCGCAGGCGCCGCCGAGCTGCATGCCGACGGCGAAGAGGAAGGCGCCGACCAGCAGGGCGACGCCCAGCGGTCCCGCGCTGGGCGCCGGTGCCGAGCCGAACAGGCCGGTGCCGGTGCCGATGAGCAGCGCGAAGAGCGTCGCCGTGGTGCCGAGCAGCAGGGCGTGGGCGCGCAGCCCGGTGCCGTTGCCGACCGCGATCAGCTGCCGCCAGGCGGAGGTGAAGCCGAAGCGGGAGTGGAAGAGGGCGAAGCCCAGGGCGATGCCGAGGAGCAGCAGGACGCCGGGCTTGGCGCCGTTGGCGGTCCACACGTAGGCGGTGAGCCCTGCGCCGATCAGCCCCGCGACCACCAGGGGCGTCCGGCGGACGGGCGGCGCGGGGTCGGCCTCGGGCGCGGGCGTGCGGGTGGGTGCCGGGGTGAGCAGGGCGCCGGTACGGGGCGGCGCCCCGGCCGCCCCGGCGGGGGGAGCGGTCGTCACGTGGGTCTCCGTGGGAGGGATGCGGTACGTACGGACGTACCGGAAAGGGCCGGACGGGAGGCGTCAGCGGATACAGAGCGCGTCGTCGACGTCCCACGGCGTCGCCGCGAAGAGCGCGAGCGTGAGCACACTGGCGGGTCCGAACATGCGCTCCACGGTAATACCGGGTGTAAGCCACACGTAACACCGTCTCGGATGGCGAGACGATGAGTCCGCCCGATGGACCGGGCACAATGGGCGCATGTCCCGTCGTACCAAGCGCCCGAAGCAGGCCGCAGCCCCTGCGATCACCGCGTCCTCGCCCTGTCCCTGCGGTCTGTCCGCCCCGTACGGGGAGTGCTGCGGGCAGTTCCATGCCGGGACGGCCGCGGCACCCACGGCCGAGCGGCTGATGCGTTCGCGGTACAGCGCCTTCGTGGTCCAGGACGAGGCGTACCTGCTGCGGACCTGGCATCCGGACACCCGGCCGCCCCGCATCGAGTTCGACGCGGGGCAGCGCTGGCTGGGCCTGGAGATCCTGCGGACGTCCGAGGGCAGCGCGTTCCACACCACCGGCACCGTCGAATTCCGGGCGCGGTTCCGGTACGGCGGCGCGGAGGACGCACTGCACGAGCACAGCCGCTTCGTCCGGCACGACGGCGCGTGGGTCTACCTGGACGCGCTCTTCGCGGAGTGAGGACCAAGCCGTGCGGCGCCCCGGTCACTCCCCCGGGACGGAACCCGGTACGAGCGTGATCCGCGCCGTCGTGTGCTCCTCGATCCGCTCGCGCGAGTACAACAGCGGGAACGCCTCGTCCGCCGCCCACGGCTCGAACAGGTCCCGGTAGTGCGGGCTGCCCGGGTCGCCGGACTGGCCGGGTGCGTTCATCGCCACCGAGTCGTCCCACGAGCCGACGTCCACGACCAGCCGGAAGGTCGCGCCGCCGCACTGCCGGAAGCCGGGGCCGTACGCCGTCGCCGAGACCGTGTCGCCGCTGCCGCCGCGCGGCGCGGGCCCCACCGAGGACCAGCCGGCGGCCTCGGCGCCGAGGAGCGCGGCGAGGGGGTGGTGCGGATGCGCCTGATGGAGCGCGCCCCATCGCCACGCGTCGGGATCGGGCCCGAGCAGCTCCGCGGTCTCCGCCATCGCGGGGCCGAGACTGGTGAGGATCGCCGCGCGGATCGCGGCGTCCGGGTCGGGCCCGAGCCGGTCCCCCGGCGCGAGGAGCAGCGAGAGGTCGACCCGGGGATCGGCGCTGGCGTCCTCGGCGGGCAGCACACGGGCGAGCGCCTGGGCGACGCGCTCCTCCGGGAGCAGCCGGGCGAGGGCCCGGCGCAGCAGCTCCGGGCGGAGATGGCGGCGGTACCAGATCTCGAAGAGCGCGGCAGCCGGCGAGTCCGCGTCGAGCGACGCGTCCCAGTCCCGCAGCAGCTTCAGCCCGTCGCGCACTCGCGGGTCGTCCGCTGTCAGATCCGCCAGCAAGGGCTGGATCTCGCGCGCGGGCAGGCTCACATAGTCGTTCTGCAGAGCCACGCAGTCCGCCGCGGTCCAGTCCGACCGCGCGGCCAGCGTCTCGGCGAGCCGGTGGTGGCGGTACGGCGCGTACCAGTCGTAGGTGACGGTCCGCTCGGCATTCGGGTACTCCGCGGGGAGGTTGAGCTGGTTGGCCGTGGCGAACCAGCCGTCCTCCGGGTCCCGTACGGAGGGCAGCGCGCCGACCGGGTGGTGCCCGTCCCATTCGTACCGGCCGTCGCCCGGCACCGGGAGCGTGCCGTCCCAGCCGCGGCGCACGGGGACGCGCCCGGCCGGGCGCCAGCCGGTCGTGCCGTCCGGGGCCGCGTAGACCTGGTTCTCGCCGGGCGCGCCCCACCGCTCCATGGCGGCGACGAAGGCGTCGGGCCCGGCCGCGCCCATGTAGTCCATGCTGCCGAGGTACGGGGCCATGCCCGGCTCCAGCCAGGCGGCGCGGACGGCGAACGCGGCGGCGCGGTCGGGGCGTTCGTCGATGACCGGGCCGTGCCGGGTGAACCACAGGTCGGTGGTGACGGGCTCGCCGCCGCGCACCGGGATGGTCTCGGTGACCTTCGTCATCGCCTCCCAGCCGTCCCCGTAGGCGTACCGCTTGGGGTCGGCGGGATCGGTGCGGTAGACGTACAGGTCCTCCTGGTCGATCGGGAAGATCGTGAGGCCGAAGGCGAGACGGCCGTTGTGGCCGATGGAGACGCCGGGCAGGGCCGGCTCGCCCGCGCCGATGACGTCGAGGCCGGGGGCCGAGAGGTGGGCGAGGTAGCGCAGCGCGGGGAGGGTGACGGCGCGGTGCGGGTCGTTGGCCAGCAGCGGGCGGCCGGTGGCGGTGCGGGACGGGGCGAGCACCCAGTTGTTGCTGCCGTCGATGCCCTGGCGCGGGGCGTTCGCGGCCCACGGCGGGGTGGTCGCCATCCGGTACACGCGCAGCACGTCGTCCGGGATGACGGAGAGGTCCAGGCCCTCCGGTACGCGCAGCTCGTGCGCGGGCTCGCGGACCTTGCGCAGCCCCTCCACCTCGGGCCCGAAGTCCCGCAGGGTCAGGGCGCGTTGGACCTCGTCGTGAAGGTTGTAATAGAGGCCGTGGCTGCGGATGCGGGCGACGTCGGCGGGCTGCCAGTACGCCGGTTCGTAGTCCAGCAGCCGGAACTCCGGTGGCAGGTAAGCGCGTTGGGTTCTGCAGAGGGTGACGAAGGCGTTGATGCCGTGCACGAAGGCGGTGGTGACCTGCTCGGTGTCCGGACCGTACGCCTGCCACTCCGTCGCCATGTCGCCGCGGTAGAGGAACAGCCGGGCAGCGCAGTCGTGTTCGGCGTACTCGGGGCCGAGGACCTCCGCCAGCAGGCCGAGGCCGCGCCGCCGCCACAGGTCGATCTGGAAGAGCCGGTCGCGGGCCGCGTTGAACCCCTGCGCGAGGAAGAGGTCCGCGCGCGAGGCGGCGTAGAGATGCGGCACGCCCCAGCGGTCAATGAGGATCTCCACCGGTTCGGACAGGCCGGGGACCTCGAAGGTGGCCGCGGTGCCGGACTCGGTCATCGGGTGGCCTCCTCGTGTACGCACTCGCCGCCCACGTACGTCGCCCGTACCGGGATGGCGGCGATGCCGTGCGGATCGGCGGTCAGTGGGTTCTCCCCCAGTACGGTGAAGTCGGCGAGGTGGCCGGGGGCGATCCGGCCCTTGTAGTGCGCCGTGCCCTCCGCCTCCGCCGAGCCGAGGGTGAAGATCCGCAGCGCCTCGGCGGCAGTGACCCGTTGCGAGGGGCCGACCTTCGCGCCGTCCTCGATGCCTTCGCGGGTGACCATCGACTGCAGGCCGAGGAGTGGTTCGTACGGGCCGCAGGGGTAGTCCGAGGACCCGGCGACGGTGACGCCCGCGTCCAGGAACGAGCGGTGCGCGAACATCCGCTCCGTGCGCTCCGGGCCGTACCAGGTGTTCAGCGCCCCACCGTGGTAGCCGGCGTACCCGGCGAACGGCACGGCGATCGCGTCCAGTGCCTTCATCCGGGCGAGGGTCGCGTCGTCGATGAGCGTGCAGTGTTCGATGCGGTGCCGCAGCCCGGGGCGCGGCAGCTCGCGCTGTGCCGCCTCGAAGGCGTCCAGGACGAGGCGGATCGCGGCATCGCCGTTGGCGTGCACGCCGATGCGGTTGCCGTCCGCATGCACCTCCCGTACCTGCGCGAACAGTTCCTCGGTCGAGGTGGTCTGGATGCCGTGCCCGCCGCACTCCGGGTCCGCGTACGGCTCGGCCAGCAGACAGGTGCGGCCGCCGATCGCGCCGTCCAGGAACGCCTTGACGCCGACGAAGCGCAGCAGGTCGTCGCCGAAGCCGCTGCCGACGCCGAGCGCCCGGGCCTTGGCGTAGTGGTCGATGGAGAGCAGCATGCCCGTACGCATCGTCAGCCGGCCCTGGTCGCGCGCGGTGCGCAGCAGGGCGATGTCGTCCGGGGCGATCAGCGCGTCGCAGATCGAGGTGAGCCCGGCGGCGTGCCACAGCTCCTGGGCGCGCAGCAGGCCGCGCAGCCGGTCCTGCGGGGAGCTCGGGGTGAGCGGGGAATCGCCGCGGGCGGTGGCCGGGTAGACGACGTTCATCAGGGCGCGTTCGATGAGGCGTCCGTCGAGGCGGCCGTCTGCGGCGCGGCCGAAGTCGCCGCCGTCCGGGGCCGGGGTGTCCTCGTCGATGCCGAGGGCGCGCAGCGCGGTGGAGTTGACGACGCCCCAGTGGCCCGCGACATGGACGACGAGGGCGGGGTGATCGGGCGCCGCGCGGTCCAGGTCCCAGCGGGTGATCCGGCCGGTCTTGGCGTCGTCGTACCGGCTGCCGCGGAGCCACTCCCCCGGTGCCGTGCGGGCCGCCTCGCCCGCGATGGCCGCCAGCAGTGCGTCGGCGCTGCCGACGGCGGCGGCGGAGAGGTCGAGGTGGAGCAGGTCGGTGGCGGCCATCGCGAGGTGGATGTGGGCGTCGTTGAGGCCGGGGACGACGGTCGCGTCACCGTGGTCGACCTCGGGCGCGCCCGGGAAGCGATCCCGCAGCTCGGCGGTGGGTCCGGTGGCCCGGATGCGGCCCTCGGCGACCGCGAACGCCTCGGGCTCCGGGCCGCTCCCGCGCTGGCTGACGATGTGGGCGGCGCGGTGGAGCACGGGGGTGCTGTCGTCGATCACTTCGCCTCCTCGGTGGCCGCCGGGGCCGGGTCGTTGCCTTCCGTACGAGGTGCGGGGCGTGCTCCCGGGGGCCCGGCCGCCGCGGGCCGGGCGAAGGTGACGGCCGCGGTCACGGCGAGGTTCACGGCCAGCCCGATGATGCCGCCGTTGACGCCGTGCCAGGGGTCGTTGCCGGTGGCCCACAGGGCCACCACCACCGCGAGCCCGGCGAGCAGGCCCGACACCGCGCCGGCCTTGGACATCCGCCGCCAGAACAGCGCCAGCAGCACGGTCGGCACGAGCTGGGCCACGCCCTCGTACGAGAGGACCGACAGCTGGACCAACGTGTTCGGGTAGAAGAGCGCACCCGCCAGCGCGATCAGCCCTGCGATCAGACAGACCAGCTGCGAGAGCCGCTTGGTGCGTACGTCGTCGGCGGGCATGCGGCCCGTACGGCGGCTGCGCGGGTCGGCGCCGTTGCCACCGCCGAGCAGGGTGCGGCCCCACAGCGTGCCGATGGCGAGCATGAAGACGCTCATCGGGACGATGGCGGAGAGCGCGCCCGCGACGCCGATGATGGCCACGGCGGGGGCCGGGAGCGAGTCGGTGACCAGGCTGAACAGCGCCAGGTCCGGATTGCCGAGGGCCGGCATGACGAACAGCGCGGTGGCGCCGATCATCATCGGGACGAAGAGCAGCAGTTGGTACCAGGGCAGCAGTACGGCGTTGCGGCGCAGCGCGTTGGGATTCCGCGCGCTGAGGTAACCGGCGACGGTGGTCGGGAAGATCGTGATCGTCACGGCGTTGAGCAGCAGCGTGCTGATGAACCACATCGCGTCCCGGCCGCCGGATTCATGCCCGGGGAAGGTCAGCCACTCGGGCTTCTCCGCGACCATGCGGTGCATGAAGTCGCCGAAGCCGTCGAGGTAGTGCATCGGGACGTACACCGCGAGGAAGACCACCGCGGCGATGACCAGGACGTCCTTGAGCGCGCTGACCCACGCCGAGCCGCGCAGCCCGGACACAAGGATGAAGACCTCGGCGACGACGAACGAGATGACCGCGGCGACGCGCAGGTCCACGCTCCCGTACGTCATCGCGTTGACCACCACGCCCATGCCCTGGATCTGCACCTGGATGTACGGCACGAGGAAGACCGTGGCGATCACCGCGACCAGGATGCCCACCGGCCGGGACCGGAAGCGGTGTTCGGCCATGTCCGCGATGGAGATCAGGCCGTGCCGGCTCGCGTACGTCCAGATGGCCGGGCCGACGACGTACGCCACCGCGAAGCCGACGGTGAGGTACGCGACGAGGTAGAGGATCGGCACGCCGAAGGAGTACGACCAGCCGGCCGTGCCGAGGAAGGAGAAGCTGGTGTAGGTCTCGCCGGCCATCAGCAGCCAGATGAAGAGCACGCCCAGGCCCCGGCTGGACACCGACCACTCGGACAGGCCCTTGTCCCGGCCGCGCGCGCTGAGCACGCCGATGAGGATGGTCACGACCATGGCAAGGCCGAAGATGGTCGTCGCGATCGCTGCCGAACTGCTCATGCGGCGCCTCCTTCGGGCCGTTCGGGGCCTTCGGCTCCTCCGGGCGTCGGCCCGGCGGTCTCCCGCTCCGCCGGCAGCGGTTCGGCCGCGCCCGTGCGGTACGCGGGGTCCAGGCGGGTGACGGCCCAGATGACCAGGGGGCTGATGACCGTGGCGGCGAGGATCCAGAACAGCAGGAACGGCACGCCGAGGACGCGCGGCTCGATGCGGTTCGCCACGAGCGGCGCCAGGCAGTACAGGACGGCCGGGACGAGCAGCAGCCACAGCGCGGGGCGCCGGGCGCTCACTTCGGGCAGGCCGTCGAGCGGGTGCGCGCCGGCCTCCGCCGGGCCCTCCCGCCCGCGGTCCTCGGGGGCGTGCGACATGGGGCTCCTTCGAGGGGAGAGTGCGGAGAGTATCCTGGATTTGGACGTTATCGCAGGTCAGACAGTGGGCTCGTACCGGCCGTCGACCGCGGTCCAGCCGCCGTCCACGGTCAGCACACTGCCGGTGACGAAGGTGGAGGCGTCCGAGACCAGGTACTGCACGGCGCCCGCCAACTCCTCGGCGCCCGCCCACCGGCGCAGCGCGGACGCCTGCGCGTACGCGTCGTACCACTCGGGGTCGGCGGCGATCTGATCGGTCAGCGGCGTCCGCACGACGCCCGGCGCGATGGCGTTGAACCGCACCCCGCGCGGTCCCCACTCCGCCGCCGCGGTCCGCAGGAACTGCACCAGGCCCGCCTTGGACGCCGCGTACACGCTCTGGCCCGGCTCGACCTGTACCGCGCGCATCGAGGCGAGCCCGACGACGCTGCCGCTGCCGCGCTCTGCCATGGCCGGGGCGACGGCCTGCACGAGTGCGAAGTGCGCGCGGAGGTTCAGTGCGACCACCCGGTCGAACTCCTCCAGGGTGTAATCGGCGATCCGCTTGCGGACGTTGGCGCCGACGGTGACGACCAGGCCGTCCGGGGCGCCCCAGTCGGCGGCCGCGGCCCGCACCGCGGCCTCGTCCAGGACGTCGAGCTCGTACGGGGTCGCCGTGCCGGTGCGGCTGCCGGGCGCCGGCGGCTCCTCGCGCGCGAGCCGGGCGGTCTCGTCGGCCCCCTTGAGGTCGCGGTCGGCGACGGTCACGTCCGCACCGTGCGCGACCAGCGCCCGCACGGCCTCGCGCCCGATGCCGCTGCCTCCACCGACGACCACGATGTGCCGCCCGTCGAGACGGAAGAGGTTCGCGTACGTCATGCCCGGCTCGCTCCTTCCCTTGCTGATCATGTCCTGAGCACCGCCATCCGCGTCACCGTCAGCTCCTCGATGGCGAAGCGCGGGCCCTCGCGGCCGATGCCGGAGTCCTTCACGCCGCCGTACGGGGCGACATCGCTCCGGTAACCCGGCACTTCGTTGATGACGACGCCGCCCACGTCGAGCGCGTCGATCGCCGTGAAGGCGGCTCCCAGGTCGCGGGTGAAGACCGCGGCGTGCAGCCCGTACCGCGAGTCGTTGACCAGCGCGTACGCGGCGTCCAGGTCCGACACCGTACGCAGCGCGACGACCGGCCCGAAGATCTCCTCGTCCCAGGCGGGCAGCCCGCCTGGGACGTCGGCGAGGAGCGCGGGCGCGATGCAGCGCCCCTCCCGTACACCTCCCGCGACCACCCGTGCGCCGGCCGCGCGGGCCTCGTCGACCCATGCCAGCACCCGGTCGGTGGCCGCCTCGTCGATGAGCGCGGACACCCGCGTCACCTCCTCGCGCGGGTCGCCGACCACGACCTCGGCGAGCCGGTCGGCGATCCGCTTCTCCAGCTCTTCGGCGACCTCCTCGACCGCGATCACCCGCTGGACGGCGATGCACGCCTGGCCCGAGGCGTAGTAGCCGCCGCGGAGCACGGCGTCGGCCGCCGCGTCCAGGTCGGCGTCGGCGGCCACCACCAGCGCGGCGTTGGAGCCCAGTTCGAGGACGACCTTGCGGGGCGCGGCGTCCCGGGCGATGCGGTGGCCGATCGCGGCGGAGCCGGTGAAGGAGACGGCGGCGACCGCGTCGTGCGTGGTGAGCGTGCGGCCCACCGCCGCGTCACCCGTGACCAGTTGCACCGCGCCGACGGGCGCCCCGGCCGCGGCCAGTTGCTCGCGGACCAGATGGACCAGCCAGAGCGTGGCGAGCGGGGTGGCGGGCGCGGGCTTGACGACCACGGGGCAGCCGGCCGCGAGCGCCGGCGCGATCTTGTGGGAGGCGAGCAGCATCGGGTAGTTGAAGCCCGCGATGCCCACCACGACGCCGATGGGGCGGCGGGTCCAGAAGCCGGTCATGCCGTCCCCGGAGGGCAGCAGGTCCAGCGGCACGGTCTCGCCGTGGATGTGCGCCACCTCGTCGGCCGCCGCCTCCCATGTGGCGACCGCGCGCTGCACCTCTGTACGGCAGTCCACGCGCGGCTTACCCGTCTCCAGGACGAGCAGGTCCTCCATGGGGCGCGCGACTTCTGCGAGCGCCGCCGCCACGCCTCCGAGCACCCGGCGCCGGACCCGGGTGGGCAGCCGTGCCACGTCCTTACGGAGCGCCGCGGCGTGCTCCACCGCCCGCCGCGCCAGTGCCTCGTCGCCGACGGGCGCCTGCGCGACCTCACTGCCGTCGTACGGGAAGGTGACGGCCTCCGTACGGGGCGCGGGCACCCAGCCGTCGCCGACGGGCAGCCCGGTCGGGAAGCACCCGGTGATCTCCTCAGGCGTCATCGCGGCGCACCCCCTGGGTGAGGAAGTGCCGCGCCGCCTCCGCGTACACCCGGGTGTACTCGCCGATCTCCCGCACCTCCACGTACTCGTCCTTCTGGTGCGCGATCCACTTGCCGCCCGGCCCGTAGACGACGGTGGGCAGGCCGGCGTCGCGGGTGAGGACCGTGCCGTCGGTGGTGCCGGGCACGGCCCCGAAGGGCGGCGGGCTGCCGTGCACCCGTGCGTGGGCCGCCACCAGCCCGGCCACCACCGGGTGGTCCTCGGGGATCTCGATCGCCGGGCGGTCGTCGACGACGGTCAGCCCGACCGTGACGCCGGCCGTCGCCGCGGCCTCCTCGGCCTCGCGGCGGATGCGCGCGATCAGCTCGGCGTGGTCCGTGCCGGGGATCGTCCGGACATCGACGCCGACCAGGCCGTGCGCCGGGATGACATTGAGCTGGTCGGGGTCGCCGCCGTGCAGCACGGTCGGGGTGACGGTGACGCTGCCGGCGTGCGGATGCGTACCGAAGCGCACTTCGGCCCAGGTCTGGGCGCGGCCGAGCGCCTCGACGATGCGGGCCCCCGCGACGATCGGATTCTTGCCCTCCTGCGGCATCGCGCCGTGTGCCATCACGCCGGTCAGCTCCAGCCGGAGCCGGATGCCGCCGCGGGCCGAGGTGCACACCTCGTACCCCTCCGGCTCGCAGACGATCACGCCGTCGATCTCCGCGGCGAGCGGCGAGGCGGCGAACGCCTTGGCGCCGAGCATCATGCCTTCCTCGTCGCACAGCACGCCGAGGACGATCCGGCCGGGGAACGGGCCGGCCTGCTGGAGCGCCCGTACGCCGTAAATCATGGCGGCCACCCCGGACTTCATGTCCGCGGCGCCCCGGCCCCACAGCTTGCCGTCGCGGATCTCCGCGCCGTACGGGTCGACGCTCCACGCCGCCGGATCGCCCTCGGTGACCACGTCCGTGTGGCCCTCGAACATCAGGGTCGGGCCCTCGCCGCCCTTGCCGTCGACGACGGCGATGACGTTCGGCCGGCCCGGCGCGACCTCCACCACCTCGTGCTGCCAGCCGAACTCGGTGAACAGCGCGGCGACCAGGTCGGCGGCCGGCCGTTCGACGTCGGTGGCGCCGGTGGCGTTGACCGTACGCAGCCGGATCAGGTCCTGGGTGAAGGCGACGGCCGCGGCTTCGTCGATCGCGATGCCGGTCGGCGGGTGGGTCTGGGCGGCGTGCATAGAACCTCCAAAACGCCTGGCCGGGAGGCCAGTCCACTGGTCAGACCAGTTGATTTCCCGTACTCTGCTCGCACGTTCCTGCGTGGGTCAAGAGGCCACCAGCAGCAATCGGCACGGAAACCAGCAACAATCGGTACGGAACACGGAACGGGGTCCCCGATGGCCGCCTTCGACGCTCCCTTCACGCCCGTCGAGCCGGTACGGGCCTACCAGCGCGTGGCCGAGCAGATAGAGGACCGCATCCTCAGCGGCGAACTGCCGCCCGGCTCCCGGCTGCCCGGTGAGCGGGAGCTCGTCAGCCAGTTCGGCGTCGGCCGCTCGACCGTCCGCGAGGCCCTGCGGGTACTGCAGTCGGCGGGCCTGATCCGTTCCCGCCCCGGCGACCCGCTGGGCGCTGAGGTGCTCGGCGTATCCGCCGACAACCTCAGCCAGGCGCTCGGCCGGCTCACCCGCTCCCACCTCTGCAGCCTCGGCGAACTGATCCAGTTCCGGATGGTCCTGGAGGCCGAGAGCAACCGGCTCGCCGCCCGGCTGCGCACCGAGGACGACCTGACCCGGATGGCCGAACTCATCGAGCGGATGCGGTCCCTGGCGGGGGCCGGCACCGGGCTACGGGCGTTCAGCGAGACCGACGCGCTGTTCCACCAGGCCGTGGCGGAAGCCAGCCGCAACGCCCTGCTCGGCCTCTGCGCCCGCGCCGTCCACGACGCCGTCGTGGAGATCATCGAGCACAAGATCGCGAACGTCGCGGACGCCACCGCCTGGATGGCCCGCTCCATCGACCACCACGAGCAGGTACTCGCCGCCATCCGCGCCGGCGACGCCCCGCACGCGGCCCAACTGGCCCGCCGCGCACTGCACGCCTACTACGCCGACCACGTCGAGCCCACGGCCCGCCCCTTGCTGACGGCCGCTCTGGAGGAGGAGTAGGGCGCATCCGACGGGTCGCCGCGGCGTCCCTTCAGAGCTCGGCCGCCGCCGTCAGGCCCTCCAGCACCGCCTCCTCCACCGTCCGGGGTGACACGCAGTCGCCGATGGATATGAGGGACCCGCGCGGCAGCTCCGGCAGTTCGGTCTCCGCCGCGGGCGCGGCCACGGGCTCGTGTCCCTGAGCGAGGACGACCGACCTGACCCCTTCGAGCAGCACCGGCTCCTCGGTGAGGGTGTGCTGGAGGTACACCGTGTCGCTGTCCGCGCCGTACAGCCGGACGTTCGGCACCACGGCCACCTTCGCCCGCACCGCCTCGCCGACCATCGCCGCGCGTACGTACTGCTGCAGATGCTCGCCCGCGCCGAACCCCGTGACGCACAGCGTGACCTTCCGGCCCAGCCCGGCGAGCTGAACGGCCACCCCGAGCCCGATCCAGTCGCCACGCCAGTCCGCCACGACCACCCGCCCCCGCGGCACTTCGGCGCCCCGTATGACGTCCCAGGCGTCCAGCACGACCGGCTCGTCCACGAGCTCCAGCTCCGGTCGGCGGGGCCGGGCGCCCGTAGCGACGATCACGGCATCCGGCCGCTCGACGCGCAACAGCTCCCCGTCGACCCGCGAACCGGTGACGATACGAGCCCCCGCCTGCCGCGCCTCCCGCTCCAGGTTCGTCACCGCACCGCCGAACTCCGCGCGCCCCGGCAGCCGTTCGGCCAGCAGCACCTGGCCGCCGGTCCGGCGCGCGGCCTCGTGCAGCGTGACGTCGTGCCCGCGGGCCGCCGCGACCGCCGCCGCCTTCAACCCGGCGGGCCCGCCGCCCGCGATCAGTACCCGCTTCCGGCGCGTGATCGTCGGCAGCACCCCGAAGCGCCGCTCCCGGCCCGTCTCCGGATGCTGGATACAGGAGATGGGGAAACCCTGCTGGAAGTGGCCGATGCACGCCTGGTTGCAGCCGATGCAGGCCCGGATGTCGTCCGCACGCCCGGCGCCGGCCTTCGCCGGCATCTCGGGATCGCAGATCAGCGCCCGGGTCATGGCGCAGGCGTCGGCCTGCCCCCGCTCGATGATCCGGTCGGCCTCCTGCGGCTCGTTGATCCGCCCCGCGACCATGACCGGTACACGCACCGCGGCACGCACCTTGGCCGCCAGCGGCGCGGTGTACCCGGCGGGCTCGGACATCGGGGGCGCGATGTGCAGCGCGCCGGACAGCGTGGCCGAGCTGCCCGCGCACACGCTGAGGTAGTCCAGCAGCCCGTCCTCGTCCAGCCTCGTCGCCACGTCCACAACCAGCGCGGACGACAGCCCGTCATGGCTCAGCTCGTCACCGGAGATGCGCAGCCCGACCGTGAACCCCCGCCCCGCGGCCTCCCGTACGGACGCGATGATCTCCCGCAGGAAGCGCAGCCGCTTCTCGTCGCTGCCGCCATAGTCGTCGGTGCGGCGATTGACCTGGGGGTTCAGGAACTGGGCCGGGAGATAGCCGTGGCTGGCCACGATCTCCACGCCGTCCATGCCCGCGGCACGCAGCCGCCGGGCCGCCGCGCCGTACCCCTGTATCACTTCCTGGATCTCCGCCACCGTCATGGCGCGCGGCATGACGTGGAACCGCTCGCTCGGGGTCGCCGACGGCGCCCAGGCGACCGGCGCGGAGCCGTCCCGCGACTCCAGGATCTCCCGGCCGGGGTGGAAGATCTGGCCGACGGCCCGCGCGCCGTGCCGGTGTACGGCGTCGGCGAGGCGGCGGTACCCCTCGATGCAGGTGTCGTCGGTCGCCATGAGGACGTGAGTGGTGTACCGCGCGGACTCGTGCACCCCGGCGACCTGCACGACGATCAGGCCGACCCCGCCCGCGGCCCGCGCCTCGTGGTACGCCACGAGCTCGTCGGTCACCTGCCCGTCCCGCACGAGCACCGTGTCGTGCCCCGAGGACACGATGCGGTTCTTCAATGTCGTGGCCCCGATCCGCAACGCCCGGAACAGATGCGGAAACTGCTGCTCACCACTCACTTGAATTCCACTCCTCACCGAACCGAACGGAACCGACGCCCTACCGGGGGCCCTCCCCTCCCCCCCACCCCACCCCCCTCCTCTGCCG
>NZ_JOBH01000030.1 GCF_000717745.1 Streptomyces violens | reverse complement strand
GATGGTACTGCAGGGGGGACCCTGTGGGAGAGTAGGACGCCGCCGAACAATCATTGTGGGAAAGCCCCGCACCGTATGGTGCGGGGCTTTTCTGCGTTTGGGCTCCTTGGCAGGCGCAGCACCAAGTTCCGGCCCACCCATAGGGCGAGTCAGGCGGCCCCGTAGGGCGAGTCAGGCGTCAGGCCGGGAGGGAGGCCTGGGGCCAGCGGGTGCGGGCTTGTTCGGGGGAGCGGACGGTGGCCAGGGTCAGGAGGCCCTGGGGGGCGCCCGATTCGAGGAGCTCGGGGAGCGCGGGGATCGGGGCCAGGGCTGCGATGTCGTCGAGGACCAGGGTGAGTGGTGGGTCGAGGCGACCGTCAGATGACCGTTCGGCCATGCGGCGGCCGCGCTCGACCACGCTCGAGACGAGTGCGGTAAGCAAGGGCATCGCACCCGGTGTCGTACGCGGGTCCTCGGTCGACTCGCCCACTACGTAAAGCGTTCCCCCCTCGGCCACGAAGGAATCAAGCGCGAGCGCATCGGCTCGCCCTGGATTGCAAGCGTCCCGGATGTGGACGGAGGAGAGCGCGGCGAGCGCGCGGGCGACCAATTGCTGGGCCATGTCGCGGCGTTCGGGGTGGGCCGTCAGTACGGACTCCAGCTCGCCGGCGCGGCCGGCCGCGGCCTTGGAGTTCGTACGGAGTATGCGTACGGGCTCATGGGCGGCGCCGCTGCCCTGGGCCCAGCGGTGGATCTGCCGGAACGGCCTGCCGTCCACGGCGGCCGCGTGCAGCCAGCAGCGCAACAACGTCTCAGCGGCGTCCGCCAGGGCCGAATCGAGCGTGCTCATCGGGCGTACGGGGGCGAGGAGAGCGGCCGCGCGGGTACCGGCGACGGCGATGTCCTCGCAGCCCGCGGTGGGGGACCAGCGCAGGCGGGCGGGGGTGTCGAGGAGGTGCAGCGGGTCGTACGCGTGCAGCGGTCCGAGCTTCGCGCGGGCGTCCTTGCTCTCGGCCCAGAGCGTCGGGTCGGTCGTGGCCACGAGGAGCGGTCCCTCGGCGGCCGTGATCGCGGCGAGCGCGGCAGCGCGGGCAGCGTGTCGCTCGGAGCGGTGGTGATAGTGGACGCGGGGGAGCGCGGGGGCGTCGTCGGTAACGGCGTTGGTGGGGACGTTGGCCGGGACGCCGGTGGGAACGCCGGTGGGGGCGCTGGTGGGGGCGTTCGTACGGGCGTCCGGGGGCGGCTGTGGGGCCGGTACGGCAGTCGGTACGGGCGCTGCCTCCGTACCCGTCATACGGCCGTCCACGGCTGCGGCTGAGGCTGGGGCGCCGACTGGGGTGCCGGATCCCGGCGGGACCGGGGCCGCATCCGCCGCCGGAGCGGCCGGGACTGCGGCTGGTGCCGCCGGAGTTACAGGTGGGGCCGCCCTCTCCGCCCGTCGATTCGCGCGGCGTTCCGCGCGTACCGCGCGGAAGCGGGTGATCGTGCCGAGGGCGAAGATCGTGAGGACGACCAGGACCATCAGTTCGCTGATGAAGACGCCCCAGAAGAGGCCGTAGCCCGAGAGCTGGCCGTCGGGGGTGGCGGGCCAGGCCGCGGGCAGGTCGTGCGGCTGGGTGGCCAGTTCGCGCATGGCGAGGGGGGTGCGGGCGAAGGACAGCCCATCGGGCCAGTTGCCGTGGGCGAAGAGGCCGGAGAGGCCCGTGGCGAGCCATACGAGGACCGTCAGGCCCAGGAGGAAGGCGAGCACGCCGACGAGCAGCGAGTCGGGGATGCCGCGCTCCCGGCGCCGGGGCCCGGCTCCGCCGCCGGCTCCGTTCCCGCCGTACGCCTGCCCCTGCCGGTCGTATCGGTCGTACCCGTCGCTCACGCCACCGACCCGTCCTTCGTACCGCCCGTCGGTCCGTCTCTCTTACGCCACCGACTTACCGTGCGCTCGTTCTTCGTACCGTCCGCGGGCCCCCGGCCCCGTGTCCTACGCCACCGTCTCGCTCGATTCGTTGCTGAGCTGGCGGGCCAGGGCCATCGCTTCGGCGCGTGCTTCGGCCTCGGCGTCCGCCGCGCGCTCCAGGGCCCGGGCCTCCTCCGTGGGTTGACCGGACGCTTCGGCCACGGAGGACTCGGTCATGGCGCGGTCGGTGTAGACCAGCGGGCGTTCGGCCTCGGTGATCAGGTGCTTGACGACCTGGACGTTGCCGTTGACGTCCCAGACCGCGATACCGGGAGTCAGGGTGGGGATGATCTCCACCGCCCACCGTGGCAGGCCCAGTACCCGTCCCGTGGCCCGTGCCTCGTCCGCCTTCTGGGCGTAGATCGTCCGGGTCGACGCCATCTTGAGGATGGCCGCCGCTTCCCGTGCCGCCGCGCCGTCCACGACGTCACTGAGGTGGTGGACGACGGCGACGAAGGAGAGGCCCAGGCGTCGGCCGAACTTCAGCAGACGCTGGAAGAGCTGGGCGACGAACGGGGAGTTGATGATGTGCCAGGCCTCCTCGACCAGGAAGATCCGTTTCTTCCGGTCGGGGCGGATCCAGGTGTGCTCCAGCCAGACACCGACGATCGCCATCAGGATCGGCATCGCGATCGAGTTGCGGTCGATGTGGGAGAGGTCGAAGACGATCAGCGGCGCGTCGAGGTCGATGCCCGCGGTCGTCGGGCCGTCGAACATGCCGCGGAGGTCACCGTCGACGAGGCGGTCCAGTACGAGGGCCACGTCCAGGCCCCAGGCCCGTACGTCGTCCAGGTCGACGTTCATCGCCTCGGCCGACTCCGGCTTCGGGTGGCGGAGCTGCTCGACGATGTCCGTGAGGACCGGCTGGCGGTCGGTGATGGTCTCGTTGACGTATGCGTGCGCGACCTTGAGGGCGAAGCCGGCGCGCTCGTCGAGGCCGTGGCCCATGGCCACCTCGATGATCGTGCGGAGCAGCGCCAGCTGGCCGGTGGTGGTGATCGACGGGTCCAGCGGGTTCAGGCGGATGCCGCCGTTCAGCGCCGCCGTGGGGTCCAGCCGGATCGGGGTTATGCCGAGCTGTTCGGCGATGAGGTTCCACTCGCCGACGCCGTCCTCGCCCTGTGCGTCGAGCACCACGACCTGGCGGTCGCGGAACCGGAGCTGGCGCAGCACGTACGTCTTCTCCAGCGCGGACTTGCCGTTGCCGGACTCGCCGAGGACGAGCCAGTGCGGGGCCGGCAGCTGCTGGCCGTACAGCTGGAAGGGGTCGTAGATGTACCCCTTGCCGCTGTACACCTCGCGGCCGATGATCACGCCGGAGTCGCCGAGGCCTGGCGCCGCGGTGGGCAGATAGACGGCCTGGGCCTGCCCGGTGGAGGTCCGTACGGGCAGCCTGGTCGTCTCCACCTTCCCGAACAGGAAGCTGGTGAACGCCTCGGTGAGCGCGGCGAGCGGATCGAGCATGGCCATGACGTACGCGCCTCCCAGCGGCTTAGCGGCGGATCCCGGTCGCGAACGGAAGCGTGTTGACGAAGGCCCTGTGGTGCTCGCGGTCGCACCACTCCAGCTTGAGATAGGACTTGCCGGCCGAGGCGCGGATGGTCCGCTTGTCGCGGGCCAGCGCTTCGGGGGAGCGGGACGAGACGGTGAGGTAACCGACGAGGTTCACGCCGGCCGCGCCGGACGCCAGGTCCTCGCCGCGCTGGTCGACGCGGCCGTGGTGGGCCACGTCGCGCGGGTCCACGACGCGGTTCATCTTGGCCGCGCGGCTGGCCTCCGCGTCGTCGTTCGTCTTCTCGGTCAGCATGCGTTCGATCGCGACCTCGGTCGGCTCCAGGTCCATGCAGACCGCGACCGTACGGATCACATCAGGGGTGTGCACGAGCAATGGTGCGAGGAAGTTGACGCCGACCGGGGTCAGCGGCCACTCCTTGACCCACGCGGTGGCGTGGCACCAGGGCGCGCGGGTCGTCGACTCGCGCGTCTTGGCCTGGAGGTACGTGGGCTCCATCGCGTCCAGCTCGGCCGGCCAGGCGTTGCGCTTGCTCATCGCCTGGATGTGGTCGATGGGGTGGTCCGGGTCGTACATGGAGTGCACGAGGGAGGCGAGCCGGGCCTGGCCGAGAGGCTGGCGTACGCGGATGTCGGCCTCGGCGAGGCGGGCGCAGATGTCGGTCAGCTCGCGGGCCATGACGACGGCGAGGCCCGCGTCCTTGTCCAGGCGCTTCCGCAGCAGCCCGCCGTTGTGCGCGCGGGCCGCGCGGGCCATGGTCTCCGCCTCGGCGGCCAGCTCGCGGGTGTAGTGCATACAGGCGACGAGGTACGCGCGGTGCTGCTCGGAGGAGGTGGAGACCATCGACTGCAGTTGGTCGTAGGACTCCTGCAGCCACGCCGGGGAGTTCCGGTCGCCGCGCTGGGCGACGTCCTTGGCGTGTGCGTCCGGGTCGGCGGGGAGGGTGCGGGCGAGCATCTGCAGACGGGTCACGAAGCCGTCGCCGTTCGCGACGTGCTTCAGCAGCGTGCCGAAGCGGTCGACCAGTGCCTCCTGGTCCTCGCTGTCGCGCAGGCCGACGCCCGGGCCCTCGATCTCTATCGCCGCGGTGACCGTGCGGCGGTCGGCGTGCAGCAGCACGGCGATCTCGTCCGGGCCGAAGGGCGCGGAGAGCCAGTTGATGCGGCCGATGCCGGGCGGCGGGCCGATCTCCACCTCGCGGCCGTCCAGGCTGATGCCCGCCTCGGGCGCGCCGGAGCGGTACGTCGTGCCCTTGCGCAGGGTCCGCTTGTAACTGCGGTTGATCTCGAACCACTTGTAGAACGTCCGGCCGCGGTACGGGACGTACACCGCGGCCAGGGCCAGCATCGGGAAGCCGGTGAGCGTCACGATGCGCAGCGGCAGTACGGGCACGAGGAGGCCGCACATCATGCCGAGGAACGCGCCGGCGATGATCAGGGCGATCTCGCCGGTCTCGCGGTTCTTGCCGATGACGGCGTTGGGGCGGGCGCGGCCGATCAGATACGTGCGTCGGGGCGTGATCGGGTGGGACTGGGTGCTCAACGCCCATCACCTCCTGCTGTGTTGCCGGTGCGGGCGGAACCGCCCGAGGCCGCGCGGGGGCCCGGGCTCGTACGGGGTGCGGGTGGGGCGGTCGCGCCGGAGCCGCCGGAGCCGCCGGATCCGCTGCGGGAGCTGTGCGCGGCGACGCCGCCGGCCACGGCGTCGGCCGGGCGGGACTGGCCGCCGCTGCCGTTGTCGCCGGTGTTGCCGCCGCCGTTGCGTGAGCTGTGGGTCTTGATTCCCTGGGAGACGAGGGCGGCGGGGGAGGAGATGAGCGCGGCGGCCTGACTGCCGTCCGTCGCGGCCTTCTTGCTCGTACGCGCCGCCATGATCTCGTCGCCGAAGCCGGGGACGAAGCGGTAGATCATGGCGCTCGCGAAGATGGCGAGCAGGATGATCGCGAGGCCGGAGACGATGGCGGAGAAGGAGTCGGGGCCCCTCTCGGAGGAGAGGGCGCCGGCGATGCCCAGCACGATCACGATGACCGGCTTCACCATGATCACGGCGATCATGATGCCGGCCCAGCGGCGGACGTGGCCCCACATGTTCTTGTCGACCAGGCCGGCGTAGACGACCGTGCCGAGCAGGGCGCCGACGTACAGCAGGGCGGCGCGGATCACCAGCTCCAGCCAGAGGATGCCGGCGGCGAGCACGGAGACGAGGGCGACGACGATCAGCATGATCGGGCCGCCGCCGATGTCGGTCCCCTTCTTCAGCGCCTCGGAGAACGACCCGAAGAAGATGTCCGTCTGGGCGCCTGTCCCCTTGGCGATGATCTCGGTGACGCCGTCGGTGGCGGAGACGACGGTGTAGAGGATCAGGGGGGTGAAGGCGGAGGCGAGGACGGTGAGCCACAGGAAGCCGACCGCCTCACCGATGGCCTCGGTGAGGCGCACGCCGCGGACGGCACGCTTGGCCACGGCGAGCAGCCAGAGCACGAGCGTGAGGATCGTGGAGGCGGCGAAGACGACGGCGTACTGGCGCAGGAACGCGGCGTTCGTGAAGTCCACCTGCGAGGTCGCCTTCACGGCGTCGGACAGCTTGGTGACGATCCACGCGGCGGCGTCGGCACAGCCCTTGGCGAGGGACTGGAGGGGGTCCAAGGGGTTGCTGTCGCCGACAGGAGGGGATGGGGACCCACCGCCGCCTCCCGAGCCGCGCTCCTCGCAGAGCTCCTTGGCCTTGTCGGTGAGCAGGTCACAGGGGTTGTCGCTCGGCTTCGGCGATGGCTCGGCGAAGGCGCGCGAGGCGAAGAGGACGGCCCACGCCTGAACGCCGGCGAACGCTGCCGCGAGCGAGAGGGCGCGGCGGCCGGATGTATGCATGCGGGGAGACTTACCGGGCATACGTGAACCCTCCGAACCCTTCGACGGCCTTGGACATCTCCTCGGCCGTCGCGGCGGCCTGGTCGCGGCCGACCGGCGCCGGCCCCTTCTCCTGCGAGACGTCGGTGACCTTCCAGTCACCACCGGCCCACTGCAGCTTCATGGTGGTCGTGTACCAGCTCTCCGTGACCGGGTTCTCCGAGCCTTCGCCGGCGAGGCCGAACAGGGAGGAGTTCCAGACGGCGACCGTGGCGGACGTCCCACCGAACTTCTCGACCTTCGTCCCGACTGGGTTCGCCCGGGACACGAAGGTCATGCCGTCCGGAGCCCTGCCGTCCTTGTCGAGCCCGACGCCGGCAAGGAACTTGGGATCGTCGTACACCTTGCGCAGGCTCTGCTTGCGGGCAGCCGCGGCGGTCGGCGCGTACACAGCGTCGATGATCGCGTCACGCGCGTCGGACCTGTACATGCCGTCACTGGCGAGGGCAACCGCATAATTCGCCGCCGCCGACTGGGCACCCGCTTCCGACTTGGGGAAGCCGGAAGGGATGGCGGGGTTCTCGGAGTTCTTGCCGGAGACCGGGCGCTGGCCCGTTGGGGTGGTGGGCTGGGCCGCCGGGGCGCCCGAGTTGGCGTTGGGGGAGTCGGAAGTGGAGTCGTCGTCGCCGCGGTTGGCGAAGGCGATGGCTGCGATGAGCAGGACGACCACGCCGACGATCGTCACCAGATTGCGGCTGGACATGCCGCTGCGGGGGCGGCGGCCCGTGCCGTACACGTCGCCCTCGCTGCCGGGAAGTCTGGTACGCGTCTGGCCGGCGGGACCCTGGCCGCCGTACTCCCCGCCGCCGTACGCTCCGTCATCTCCGAGACTCATGGTGCCTGTGCCCCCTCAACCGGCATCGCTGCCGCTTTCGCCGTCGCCTTGCCGCAACCCGGGTACGACCGTAGCCGCGTGCGAGGCGGCCAGGGCGTCCTGGTACGAGTACACCCCACTGTGACGGAACGGCGAACCCGCCCGCAGCGCCTGTGGATAACTACGCGGTGGGTTCGGAGTCCGCTGTGGGTGGGTGGACGGAATGGGCATCAGCATGTGGCCTCGGGTGGGAATGTGGGCCAGGTGGGGCGGCCGCGCACAGACGACGACCATGGGACGTGAGCCGGGGCGCGGCGCGGGAGAGCGCGTGGTGGGCGCGTGGACGGACGGGCGGGGCGTACGGACAGGCGTACGACGGGTGTACGGGACGGGAGGCGGAGGCCGGCGCGCGATGGCTGCCGCGCGGCCCGGCGGGCGGTGACGTTTCGGCCGGTTAGGGCGTGCCTTTTGCGTCGCGGTCCCGGGATGATCCGAAAGGCATGCCCTAGACCGCCATCCCGTAGACGATGGTGAAGAGGGTGCCCAGGGACCCGATGATGAAGACGCCGGTCAGGCCGGCGACGATCAGGCCCTTGCCCTGCTCGGCGCTGAAGGTGTCGCGGAGCGCCGTGGCGCCGATGCGCTGCTTCGCCGCACCCCAGATCGCGATGCCGAGGCAGAGGAGGATGGCCACCGCCATCACCACTTCGACCATGACCCGTGCCTCCTGGCCCAGGCTTCCGAACGGGCCCCAGTCTGGGGCGATTCCGCCGATAATGGTGGTGATGTCGCCCTTTTCGGCCGCAATGAACATAAGTGAACTCACCGCCCCTAATGGGTTGTTGTCTCCCGCACCACATGGCACGGCCAGCCTCTATCTTCGCTGACGATTGCCCGTGAGGATGTCGACTTGCCGTCAAACTTTGGCGGATCCCGTGTGGGTGGCGAGGGCAGGGGTGCGCGCGTCGTCCACAGGGCCCGGCATTTTCACCGTGTGTACCACGCGGGGTCACGCTGAGCAATTGACGGTCGATCGGCGAACGATGGGTGGTCGACCGGTGGCCGGGCGGCGAGAGCGTGGCCGAGGGGAACTGTGTGCGGGGAACGCCGGTTTGAGGCGGGGCGGACAGGGACACGGTTCGTCGGTAGCCTGACGGGGTCGATGTGGGGGTGAGGGGTGCGGTGCGCAAGGTCTGGATGGGTGCGGGCATCGGAGCGGGCCTCGGTGCCTGTTTTCTCGCGCTGCTGATCATCGGTACGTATGCGGCGGCCGGGCTCGGCGGGGCCGCTGGGCGGGTCGTCGGGCTGGCGAAGGGCGCGGTGCCGGCGGCGTATCAGCCGCACGTGCAGAAGTGGGGCACGCTGTGCCCCGCGATCAACCCGGCGTTACTGGCCGCGCAGCTCTACCAGGAGAGCGGCTGGAACCCCAAGGCGCAGAGCCCGGCGGCGGCGCAGGGACTCGCGCAGTTCATCCCCGGTACGTGGGCCACGCACGGCGTCGACGGTGACAACGACGGCGACAAGGACGTGTGGGACCCGGTGGACGCGATCGCGTCGGCGGCCTCGTACGACTGCGAACTGGCCAAGTACGTGAAGAACGTCCCCGGGGACGCCACCCACAACATGCTCGCGGCGTACAACGCGGGGGCCTACCGCGTCATCCAGTACGACGGTGTGCCGCCGTACCGGGAGACGCAGAATTACGTCAAGGTCATCACCACCCTCGCGAAGAGCTTCGAAGCCCCCACGCAGCGGGTGCAGCCCTCGCAGCAGGCGGCCGGGGCGATCTACTACGCACAGAAGAAGCTCGGCACGCCGTACCTGTGGGGCGGGAACGGGACGGCGGAGCAGGGTGGCCGGTTCGACTGTTCGGGACTGACCAAGGCCGCGTTCAAGTCGGTCGGGGTCGAGCTGCCCCGCGTCGCCAACGACCAGTGGAATGCCGGACCGCACCCGAAGCGGGACGAGCTGCTCCCCGGCGACCTGGTGTTCTTCGCGTACGACCTGAAGGACCCGCGGTCGATCCACCACGTCGGGATCTATGTGGGGGGCGGCTACATGATCAACGCCCCGTACACGGGGGCGGTGATCCGGTTCGACAAGATCGACACCCCTGACTACATCGGCGCCACTCGCGTCACGGAAGATGGCGCAAAAGCGCTCCCTCGTCGGAACGCTGCGTGAACATGGGGCCTGAGCTGCGGAGATGAGTCAAGCTTCGATAACGTCCTGGTGATCATCCGGTGGAATGTGGAACGTCATGCGGGTGCATGACGTTTCCTTGGAGTGGGTGTGAGTGGCGCTGCCGGAGCACGGCGACGGAAGGCGCGGCGCACACCGCAATTGCTCGACGACCACGGGGGTTGGCAGCACTCGGACGGCGCTCACGCGCGCGAAAGGTTAGGGGCCCCGGCACATGGCTGGACTCGCACTGGACGGGTCGAACCCCGACGTTGGCCTGCTCTTCGAGGTCAACGGCCTCGCCAAGGACGCTCCGCACTGGTTCGACCAGGTGATGGAGTACGTCGGCGAGTACGGCATCATCGCCGGGCTGGCGATCCTGTGCCTCATCGGCTGGTGGGGCGCCCGTAAGAAGGCCGACGCGCCCGCCGCCGTGGCGGGCCTGGTGTGGGCGCCGCTGGCCGCCGGCATCGCGCTGCTGGCCAACATCCCGATCCGGGAGTTCGTGGCGCGGCCACGCCCGTTCAAGGACCACCAGGGCCTGGAGGTCCTGGTGGCGGGCAAGAACGACTTCTCGTTCGTGAGCGACCACGCCACGCTGACCATGGCCGTCGGCGTCGGCATCTTCATCGCGCACCGCAAGTTCGGGCTCATCGGCATCGGCCTGGCGCTCCTGGAGGGCCTGTGCCGGGTCTACATGGGCGTGCACTACCCGACGGACGTCATCGGCGGGTTCGCGCTGGGCACGGCGGTCGCGCTGCTGTTCGCGCCGCTCGCCCAGGCGCTGCTCGTGCCGCTCATGAAGGCGATCGCGGCCTCCCGTATCGGGGCGCTGGTCCAGGTGCCCCGCGCGGGCACGGCGCACGTAGGCGGAGCGGGCGAGGGGGACGGCGCGGCTGTGACGGACGCGTTCGGGCCCGCGGGGGCGGCCGGTGCCGTCGGGGCCGGGGGCCCCGACGGGTTTCCGGAGCCGCCCGGCCCGGCCGGCGCGCCGCGCCGTACGGAGGGCGTACCGGCCGGCCGCAAGGACCGGGACAAGGACCTCGCGGCCTGACCCGAGGGACTCCCCGATCCGAGGGTCGGACTCACGATCCGAGGGACGGACACATATCGGCCCCGCCCGGACTCCGGGCGGGGCCGACGTGTATTCGACGTGTATTCAAGGAGCCGGCCGCCTACAGGGCCTGCGGGAACGTCCGGAACAGGTGCTGCGGGTCGTACGCCTGCTTCACCTTCGTGAGGCGGTCGGCGGCCGCCCCGTAGTACGCCTGCCTCCAGTCCTTCAGGGCCGGGTCGGCGTAGTTCTGGTAGGCGGCGCCGGAGGCGTACCGGCGCATCGCGGTGTGCATGCCGCCCAGCCAGGCGCTCTGGGCCTTGCCCGTGCCGCCCGGCGCCCAGGAGGCGAGGTACTGCGCGAGGAAGCGCGAGCGGCGGTGCACGAAGGCGGTGGCGGTCGGCTGTACACGGTTGATCGCGCCACCCAGGGCGGTGAAGGCGACGTTGCCGTTGACGCCGTTGCGGCCCGCGCGCTCGATCTGGTCGATGACCGTACGGATGCCCGCCGCGCTCAGTGAGCGGTCGAAGAAGTCAGAGCGGGCCGCGTAGGTCTCCCGGCCCAGCTGCCCCGAGGGGGTGCGCCCGGGGACCTTTCCCGGCTGGTGGCACTGGGCCGTGGTCTTCGTCGAGCAGCCTGCGTACGCCTCCATGGCGTCCAGGTACGGCTTGGGCTTGAGCGAGACCGAGGAGGCGGGGCCGGGGCCGCCCGCGCGGTCGGCGAGCTTGTCGACGGCGTTCTGGAGGTCGCGGTACGAGCCGAGGGAGAAGGCGGCGACGGAGACGGTGGGGGTGGCGCCGGGGCGCGCGTCCAGATGGCAGCTCGACCAGATCTCGTCGGCCTGGTCCGGGCCCCACTGCTGCCAGGAGCGCAGCACCGCGGCCGCCTTGGACCAGGGCCATGTCATGTATGCCATGACCGCCTTGGGGGCCTTGTGCGTACGGAAGCGCAGCTCGGTGACCACGCCGAAGTTGCCGTTGCCCGCGCCGCGCAGCGCCCAGAAGAGGTCGGCGTGCTCCTTCGCGTCGCAGTGCAGGGTCTTGCCGTCGGCCGTGACGAGCGTCGCGCCGACGAGGCTGTCGCAGGTCAGGCCGTACGCGCGGGAGACCACGCCATGGCCGCCGCCGAGGGTCAGGCCGGAGATGCCGACGGTCGGGCAGGAGCCGCCGGGGACCGTCACGCCGTGCTTGCCCAGGCCCTCGTACACGTCGATCAGCTTGGCGCCTGCGCCGATGCGGGTGGTGCCGCCGGACGGCGCGGAGACCTTGGAGAGCGCGGAGACGTCGACGATCAGGCGGTTGTCGCCGCTGGACCAGCCCGCGTAGGAATGGCCGCCGTTGCGGATGGCGACGGGCGTGCCGTGGCGGCGCGCGAAGGCCAGGCACTCGGCTATGTCCGCGGCGTGCTTCACGTACGCCACGGCCGCCGGCTTCAGCGTGTCGTAACGGGTGTTGTAGAGGCGGCGCGCGGTGGCGTACGCGGCGTCGCCCGGCCGTATCAGCTGCCCGTCCAGGCCCGTGCGGAGCGCGTCCCAGGAGGTCCTCGAGGCCGCGGCCCCCGTGGCCGCGCGGGCGCCCGCCGCGTGGCCCGCTCCCGTACCGCCTGCCACCGTCCAGGCCGCCGTGGTCGCCGCGAGCCCGCCGCCCGCCTGCAGAAGTGTGCGCCGCCTCACGGCCGCCCCCTTGCCGAATCGCGCCAGAGGCGCTGTGCCGTTGCCTTCCCCCAGCCAGATGCGGAAGTGGGGCAGCGGGTTCCACCGGGGACGGGGCGCGAGGAGTGAACGGGGGGACTACGGGGGCGTACGAGCAGCGGCCCCTGAAGGACAGCGACCGGCCCCTGAAGGCCAGTGACGGCCCCTGAAGGTCAGTGACCGTCGCCCGAGTGCCGCTCCGCGTCCGTGCGGGCCTGGGAGCGGGCGCGGCGGGCCGGGCCCGACCAGCCGCAGCTGCACCGGGCGAGACAGAACGCCCCGCGCTCCATGGTCGTGGTGCGGTGCGCCCCGGAGGCGCCGGTCCCGGCGTCGGGGGCGGTGGTCTGCTGCGGGTCCTGGATCGCGTACGGCACACGACCACGCTACTGCCGGTTGGCCCAGGCGGGCGTGACGGGCCACATGAACGGTCGTTGAACGAAATGGTTGCCCGATGCCGGCCGCGCCGTGCGGCGGCGGGACGGCGGCGCGACAGCGGCAGGGGGCTCGTGCGCGATGGTGGTGCAGGACAGACGGAGCGGCGGGGCCGTCGCCGTCGCCACGGCGGCGGGGCTGGCGCTGGGAGCCGGCCTGCTGACATCGGGGTGTACGACGGATGGCGCCGTCGCCGACGACACGCCCGCGGGCACCGCCCCCTCGGTGGCGCTCCGGCAGAGCGCCGACACGCTCATGCGCGGCGCCACCTCACAGGTGCGGACGACCCTGGAGACCATCAGCGGCGGCACCCGTGTCGCCATCCGCGGCGCCGGTCACTACGACTACCGACGCGGCACGGGGCGGCTGCGGCTGGTGCTGCCGGAGCCAGCCGGGCCGGACGGCCGGGTGCGCGAGCCGATCACCGAGATCTTCGCGCCCGGCGCGCTCTACATGAAGAACCGCGGCGCAGGGGTGCCCGCGGACAAGTGGGTGCGGGTGGACACCACGGCGCTGTCCGACGGCAATCTCGTCACGGGCGGCGCGACCGATCCGCTGGCCGCGGCCGAACTGCTGCGCGGCACCCGGCGGGCGACGTACGAGGGCGAGGAGCTGCTGCACGGGGTGCGCGTGCGGCACTACCGCGGCACGGCCGACATCGGGGTGGCCGCCGGCGCCGCCTCGAAGCGCACCAAGCCCTCGCTGACCGCGGCCGAGAAGGGATTCACCACCGACGCGGTGCCGTTCGAGGCGTACCTCGACGAGGCGGGGCGGCTGCGCAAGCTGCAGTACCGGTTCTCCTTCGCCAACGGCTCGCCGCGTGGCACGGACGTGACGTCCACGCTCTCGTACTCGGGCTTCGGCACGAAGGCGCCGGTCGAGCTGCCGCGGCGGGCGGACATCTACACGGGGCGGATCGCGGCGGCCGGCGGCCGCTGACCCGCGGGGCCGGGCGTCCCGGGCCTGCGGCTCAGTGGCCGGGCATGTGCCCCTAGGGCTTGCCGGGCGGCGTAAATGGTCCATCCGTGCCATGCGCGGGGCGTGCACGCGTCCCTACCCTGGGCGGTAACCGCCAGAAGAGTGGCATGGGCCTCGAAGGAGGAGGTGTTGTACGTGGCGCCGCACCGCAGTCAGATGACTCAGGACCACGTGGCCCTCGTCGAGATCGACCTGGCTGGTGAGTTGATGATCGCGGCGGCGACCTCCCCGGAGGACCGCCTCAGCCCGGACCGTATCGACGAGGTGCTGGACGTGGACGCGGACCGTGACGCCAGAGAGTCCGCAACGGGGGTGGAGCAGCGTTCCGCAACCACTCAGCGTCTGTAGGGAGCGGTCGTTTTCGGCCGCGGCCCGGCGTGGGATACATCACGCCGGATCACTCACCGCACGGCCAGGATCGGCAATCGGGGCCCGGACCCTGCCCCGCTCTCCGATCGACGGGCGGCGTACGTCACGTACGCAGCATGCGCTCGATGGCCTTGGTGGCTTCCTTGACCTTCTCGTCGATGGCCTCCGGCCCCTTCACGGCCGCGTCGGCGACGCAGTGCCGCAGGTGTTCCTCGAGAAGCTGCAGGCCGAAGGACTGCAGGCCCTTCGTGCTGGCCGAGACCTGGGTGAGTATGTCGATGCAGTAGACGTCCTCCTCCAGCATCCGCTGGAGACCCCGGATCTGACCCTCGATGCGGCGCAGCCGCTTGATGTGGGCGTCCTTCTGCTTCGCGTACCCATGGATGCCCAGATCGTGATTGGTCACCGCCCGGGGGTCGCCCTCGGGCACGCCCTGCGGCTCCGCGCCGTGGCAGGCCCCGGCGGCTGCGGTGGTGCCGTCGGCGTCGGCGTCCGTGGTCGTCATGGGCTTCTCCCCTGGTACGTAGCCGGTTCATATACCCCTGGCGGGTATATGGTACAGAATTTCGCGCACGAGGGAGATACCTCGCACAGCGCGCGGGGCAGGTACCCCGTGCAGAGCATGCTGCCCGATGGGCGACACTGAGGTAATGCCGGTTAGCAGTGGCTGGATGATGCGCCTAGCATCATCTCGACCGAATCCGATGCACCCCGAGGATTTCACGTGCGCTTTCGTCTGACCCCCAGGGAGACGAGCTTCTACGACATGTTCGCCGCCTCCGCGGACAACATCGTCACGGGCTCCAAGCTCCTGATGGAACTGCTCGGGGCGGACGCCTCCGCGCGGGCAGAGATCGCCGAGAGGATGCGAGCGGCGGAGCACGCGGGGGACGACGCAACCCACGCGGTGTTCCACCAGTTGAACTCCTCGTTCATCACGCCGTTCGACCGCGAGGACATCTACAACCTCGCCTCGTCGCTCGACGACATCATGGACTTCATGGAGGAGGCCGTCGATCTGGTCGTCCTCTACAACGTCGAGGAACTGCCCAAGGGCGTCGACCAGCAGATCGAGGTACTGGCGCGGGCAGCGGAGCTCACCGCCGAGGCCATGCCGAACCTGCGGACGATGTCCAACCTCACCGAGTACTGGATCGAGGTCAACCGCCTGGAGAACCAGGCCGACCAGATCCACCGCAAGCTGCTCGCCCACCTCTTCAACGGCAAGTACGACGCCATCGAGGTGCTGAAGCTCAAGCAGATCGTGGACATCCTCGAAGAGGCGGCCGACGCGTTCGAGCACGTGGCCAACACGGTCGAGACGATCGCCGTGAAGGAGTCCTGAGCCCCGGCCATGGACACCTTCGCGCTCATCGTGACCATCGCGGTCGCGCTCGGATTCACGTACACCAACGGCTTTCACGACTCCGCGAACGCGATCGCGACCTCGGTCTCGACGCGCGCGCTGACGCCACGGGCCGCGCTCGCGATGGCGGCGGTGATGAACCTCGCCGGTGCCTTCCTGGGCAGCGGGGTCGCCAAGACCGTCAGTGAGGGCCTGATCGAGACGCCCAGCGGCAAGCAGGGGATGATGATCCTCTTCGCTGCGCTGATCGGCGCCATCGCGTGGAACATGGTGACCTGGTACTTCGGTCTGCCGTCCTCCTCCTCGCACGCGCTGTTCGGCGGCATGGTGGGCGCGGCGCTCGCCGGGTCCTCGACCGTCTACTGGTCGGGCGTCTGGGAGAAGATCGTTCTCCCGATGTTCCTGTCGCCGCTGGTCGGTCTGATCGTCGGCTACTTCGTCATGGTCGCCATCCTGTGGATGTTCAAGGGCTCCAACCCGCACAAGGCCAAGCGCGGCTTCCGTATCGCGCAGACGGTCTCGGCGGCGGGCATGGCGCTCGGCCACGGTCTGCAGGACGCCCAGAAGACGATGGGCATCGTCGTGATGGCGCTGGTCATCGGCGGTGTCGAGGGGCCGGGCGACCCGATCCCGATCTGGGTGAAGATCGCCTGCGCGGCGATGCTGTCGCTCGGTACGTACGCGGGAGGCTGGCGCATCATGCGCACCCTCGGCCGGAAGATCATCGAGCTGGACCCGCCGCAGGGCTTCGCAGCCGAGGCGACCGGTGCGTCGATCATGTTCAGTACCGCGTTCATGTTCCATGCGCCGATCTCCACCACGCACGTGATCACTTCGGCGATCATGGGCGTCGGCGCCACCAAGCGGGTCAGCGCGGTGCGCTGGGGCGTCGCGAAGAACATCATCCTGGGCTGGTTCATCACGATGCCGGCGGCTGCGGCGGTGGCCGCTGCCTCGTACTGGGTTGTGAACCTGGCGTTCGGCTAGTTGCACGGGGCTCCGCCCCGGACCCCGGTCCTCAAACGCCGGACGGGCTGGATTGTGCAAAATGGGCCCGCCCCCATCACTGGGGGCGGGCCCTCCGTCTTGCGGTGGCACCGCCATGCAGCACCGCGAGACGTGGGTGGCGTCGGTCGGCCGACCGTCGCGCAGGGCGACTCAGCCGAAGCGGCCGGAGATGTAGTCCTCCGTGTCCTGGACCGACGGGTTGGAGAAGATGCGCTCGGTCTCGTCGATCTCGACGAGCTTGCCGGGCTCGCCGACGGCGGCCAGGTTGAAGAACGCCGTACGGTCCGAGACGCGCGCGGCCTGCTGCATGTTGTGCGTGACGATGACGATCGTGAAGCGCTCCTTGAGCTCCCCGATCAGGTCCTCGATGGCGAGGGTGGAGATCGGGTCGAGCGCGGAGCAGGGCTCGTCCATCAGCAGGACCTGCGGCTCGACCGCGATGGCGCGGGCGATGCAGAGGCGCTGCTGCTGGCCGCCGGAGAGGCCGGAGCCGGGCTTGTTCAGCCGGTCCTTGACCTCGTTCCAGAGGTTGGCGCCCTTGAGGGACTTCTCGACGACGTCGTTCAGCTCGGACTTCTTCTTCACATCGCCGTTCAGGCGCAGGCCCGCCGCCACGTTGTCGAAGATCGACATGGTGGGGAAGGGGTTGGGGCGCTGGAAGACCATGCCGACGGTGCGGCGGACGGCGACCGGGTCGACGCCCGACGCGTACAGGTTCTCGTCGTCCAGCAGCACCTTGCCCTCGACGCGGCCACCGGGGGTGACCTCGTGCATGCGGTTCAGGGTGCGCAGGAAGGTGGACTTGCCGCAGCCGGAGGGGCCGATGAAGGCCGTCACCGAGCGGGGCTCGACGGTCATGGAGATGTCGTCGATGGCCTTGTGGCTGCCGTAGAAGGCGGAGAGGCCGCTGACGTCGATTCGCTTGGCCATGGGAATCACTGCTTCTTTCGTGCCCGCTGCGGTCAGCGGCCGGTCTTGGGGGCCTTCCAGCGGGCGATGCCGCGGGCCACCAGGTTGAGGATCATGACGAAGGCGATGAGGACGAGAGCCGCGGCCCAGGCACGGTCGTAGCTCGCGTCGGAACCCTGCTGCCACTGCTGGTACACGTACAGCGGGAGGGACTGCTGGGCGCCTTCGAAGGGGTTGTTATTGATCGTCTTGGCGCCCCACACCAGGAGCAGCACCGGCGCGGTCTCGCCGGTGATGCGGGCGATCGCCAGCATGACGCCGGTGGTGATGCCGCCGATGGAGGTGGGCAGGACGACCTTGAGGATGGTGCGCCACTTCGGTACACCGAGGGCGAGGGACGCCTCGCGCAGCTCGTTCGGTACCAGTTTCAGCATCTCCTCCGTGGAGCGCACCACGACCGGCATCATCAGGATGGCCAGCGCCATCGCGCCGGCGAAGCCGGAGGGGCCGAAGCCGAGGATCAGGATCCATACGGAGAGGACGAAGAGGCCGGCGACGATCGAGGGGATACCCGTCATGACGTCGACGAAGAAGGTGACGGCCTTGGCGAGCTTGCCGCGCCCGTACTCGACGAGGTAGATCGCGGTCAGCAGGCCGATCGGCGCGGCGATCAGGGTGGCGAGGCCCACCTGCTGCAGGGTGCCGGTGATCGCGTGGTTGATGCCGCCGCCGACCATGGCGTCGGGCAGGGTGCCCATGGAGTGGGTGAGGAAGTACCCGTCCAGGACCTTCCGGCCGCGGTCGACGGTCTCCCAGAGGAGCGAGGCCAGCGGGAGGACGGCGAGCAGGAAGGCGATCCAGACCAGGCTGGTGGCCAGCCGGTCCTTGGCCTGCCGGGCGCCCTCGACCTTCGCGGAGATGCCGAACGTACCGATGATGAAGAGCAGCGCGGCGATCAGGCCCCACTGGATCTTGCTGTCCAGGCCGGCGACGATGCCGATACCGGCGCCCGCGGCGAGCGCGGCCAGCGCGAAGACCGGCGGGGACCAGCGGGGCAGGCGGGCCTGCTTGAGGGAGACGGGAAGCGGTGCGCTGTCGGCCACGGGACGCGGCTCGGTGACGACGTTACTCATGCGTTGGCCCCCGAGTACTCCTTGCGGCGGGCGATGATCAGGCGGGCCGCTCCGTTGACGAGCAGGGTGATGACGAAGAGGACGAGGCCGGAGGCGATCAGCGCGTCCTGGCCGAAGGTGTCCGCCTCGCTGAACTTGCTGGCGATGTTCTGCGCGAACGTGCCGCCGCCCGGGTCCAGCAGGCTGAGCCCGATGAGGAAGCTGGGGGAGAGGACCGTGGCGACGGCCATGGTCTCGCCGAGCGCGCGGCCCAGGCCCAGCATCGAGGCGCTGATGATGCCGGAGCGGCCGAAGGGCAGCACCGACATGCGGATGACCTCCCAGCGCGTGGCGCCGAGGGCGAGCGCGGCCTCCTCGTGCATCTTCGGGACCTGGAGGAAGACCTCGCGGCTGACGCTGGTGACGATCGGCAGGATCATGATCGCCAGCAGGATGCCGACGGTGAACAGCGAGCGCGCGGCGCCCTGGGAGTAGCTGAAGATCCCGGTCCAGCCGAGGTAGCTGTCCAGCCAGCTGTACAGGCCGGTCAGGTGCGGCACGAGGAAGAGCGCGCCCCACAGGCCGTAGATGATGCTGGGGACCGCGGCGAGCAGGTCGATGACGTAGCCCAGCGGCGCGGCCAGCTTGCGCGGCGCGTAGTGCGAGATGAAGAGGGCGATGCCGACCGCGACGGGGACCGCGATGATCATCGCGATGATCGAGCTGACGACGGTGCCGAAGGCGAGGACGGCGATGCCGAACTTGGGCTCGGCGCCGCTCGGGTCCCACTCGAAGGTGGTGAAGAAGTTCGCCTTGTCGCCCTGGATGGCCAGGACGGAGCGGTAGGTGAGGAAGGCCGCGATGGCGGCCATGATCACCAGGAGCGCGATGCCGGAGCCGCGCGAGAGACCGAGGAAGATCCGGTCACCGGGGCGTACGGCCTTGCCGCTCACCTCGGAGGGTGCGGCGGGCGCTGCGGGCGGGGGGTTCTGGGGTATCGCTGAGGTATCCATGGGTTCTCCGGTCTGCGGAGCCGGTGGCTCCAGGCGGCGGTGCACCGGACGGGCGGCGGCCTGCGCGTGGCGCGCCGGCCGCCGCCCGGTGGGTCAGGAGAGCGTCGAGACGGTCTTGCGGACCTGCTTGGCGATCTCGGTGGGCAGCGGGGCGTAGCCCAGCTCCTTCAGTGCGGCCTGGCCGTCCTCGCTGGCCATGTAGGTCAGGAAGGACTTGGTCGCCGGCAGGGTCTCCTTCTTGTTGCCCTTGTCGCAGGCGATCTCGTAGGTCACCAGGGTGATCGGGTAGGCACCCTCGGCCTTGGTGTCGTAGGCCAGCTCCAGGGCGTGGTCGTTGCCCTTGCCGACCCGCTTGGCCTCGGCGATGGCCTTGGAAGCGTTGTCGACGTCGGCCTCGACCGGCTCCTTGGCGCCGGTGTCCAGCTTGACGGTGTTCACCTTGCTGGACTCGGCGTAGGAGAGCTCGAAGTAGGAGATCGCGCCGGCGGTCTGCTTGACCTGCGAGGAGACGCCGGAGGAGCCGGAGGCGGCCTGGCCGCCCTTGCCGGCCCAGGCCTTGTCGGGCTCGTGCTTCCAGGCCTTCGGCGCGGCCGCCTTGAAGTACTCGGTGAGGTTCTTGGTGGTGCCCGACTCGTCCGAGCGGTGGAACGCCTGGATCTTCAGGTCAGGCAGCTTGGCGCTGGGGTTGAGCTTCTTGATCGCCGGGTCGTTCCACTTGGTGATCTCCGAGTCGAAGATCTTGGCGAGGGTCTCGGCGTCCAGGACGAGGTCCTCGACACCCGGGACGTTGTAGCCGATGGCGACCGGGCCGCCGACCATCGGCAGGTTGATGCCCTGACCGGTCTTGCACAGCTGCTTCGACTTCTCGACCTCGGCCGGCTCGAGCGCCGAGTCGGAGCCGGCGAAGGCGGTCTGGCCCTGCAGGAAGGTGGTGATACCGGCACCGGAGCCCGTGGGCTGGTAGTTGATCTCGGTGTCCTTGCAGGCGCCGGAGTAGTTCTGCACCCAGACGTCCATGGCGTTCTTCTGCGCCGAGGAGCCGGAGGCGAGGAGCTTGCCCTTGCCGTCGCACTTGATGTTCGCGGCCTTGGCGGACGAGGCGCCGGGACCGCCCGTGGTGTCGTCCGAGCCGCACGCCGAGAGGGCCAGGGCTCCGGAGACGGCGAGAGCGCCAACGGCGAGGGCGCGAACCCGGGTCTTGCGCTGAAGCTTCACTGTCGAGAGTTCCTTCCTGGGGCCCGCCGTGGTCAGTGGCGTGCTGGGCCGTGAAATGAATCAGTTGAGGTGTCCAGCTATGCGGTGCCGCGCCGCCTTCCGGGCATGACGCGCACTCGGTAAGGCCGAAATTAGGCAGATCAGGTGAAGGCGCCGAAGGAGGAGAGTGAACGAGGGGTGAACCTCGGCCGTCGGATGGGTGCGGCCAAAATCGCCCGGTGCGTACCGGACCGGACGGTGATCTCCCGGAAGAAGTGATGCGTGGCCCTTCTGTATTACCAGTCGGTATGGCAGCATCCGCGGCTGAGGTCCGCTGCAGGGCGGGGGCGTCCGCGCCCGGACGACGCGTACGGCGAGTGACCGGAGGTGGCCCGTGAGGAGCCCGGTGGAACGGCGGCACGTGAACGTGCGACGCGGCGCGGCGCTGGCCTGCGCGGCCGTGGTGCTGGGCGCGACGGGCGCCCTGGTGGGCCCGGTACCGGCGGCGCACGCTGACCCGGCCCCCGCGAGCACGCGGGACCTGGAGGAGGTACGCAAGAAGATCGACGGCCTCTATCGCCGGGCGGAGCGGGCCACCGACGCGTACAACGCCGCAAAAGAACAGGTCGAGCGCCAGCAGAAGGACATCGTGAAGCTGGCGAAGAACATCGTCAGTACGCAGCACAAACGCAAGGAATTGCAGCGCCGGGCCGGCTCGCTGGCCAGCGCGCAGTACCGCGGCGGCGGCCTGCCCGCCGAGGCGAAACTGATGCTGGACAAGGACCCGGAGGGGTTCCTCGATCACGCCACGCTCGCCCGAAAGGGACAGCACGCGGTCCGCGGCGTACTGGGTCAACTGGCGCGCGCCGAGAGCGATCTGCAGAACTATGCCGAGGACGCCACCGAGCGCTGGGAGAAGCTGGAGAAAGAGCGCGAGAAGAAGGCCGCGGCGAAGAAGGACATCGAGCAGAAGATCGACGCCGCGGAGCGGATCGAGTCGCGTCTGAAGGCCGAGGAAAAGGCCCGGCTGAAGAAGCTGGAAGAGGACCGTGCCCGGCAGGCGCAGACGAAATGGCTGGATTCCGGAATTCTGGCCGACATCGGCGGTACCGCGTCCGCAGCGGGCAAGAAGGCGATTTCCTACGCGACGGAACAGATCGGCAAGGATTACGTGTGGGGCGCAGAAGGCCCGGACACCTTCGACTGTTCCGGACTCACGATGCGTGCCTGGGAATCGGCGGGCCGTCCCATTCCGCGCACGTCACAGGAACAATGGCGGCAACTGCCGCACATCGACATCGAGGACATGCGCCCCGGCGATCTGATCATTTACCACGAGGACGCCAGTCATGTGGGGATGTACCTGGGTGATGGCGCGATCGTGCACGCCCCGCGGCCCGGCCGCCAAGTGACCCTCGCCGGGGCCGGATCGATGCGGATCCTGGGTGTCGTACGGCCGGACGCGAAGCGCTGACCCGACGTACCGTATTGCACTGTGTGCGCGCCGTGTCCGTGCTGTGATTCCGGCATCGGAACGGGAAAAACACCGTCACCGTCCGGTTGCCGAGCGTGTGCCCGGGGTGATGTTCGTCATTCCGCATTTCTCCCCAGGACGGCCAAATCGCCGCCGTACCCGGGTTTATGGCCGGCCTTGCGTGCCGTCCGCCATTCCGTACGGGCCCGTACTGGCGCTAAGGTCGCCTTCCAGTGCCCGGTGGCGCACCGCTCGTAGGACCGATGAGCGGCGCGGAACCGGGCACGGTGGTGCGCCGGTCGGTCACCGCCGCCGCACCCTCGGGGGGAGGGAAGGAACCAGAGGACATGCCCGTACCCGGACCGCGTCAGCGCACGGCCGTGCTGCCACCGGCTGCAGGCCCGGTGAACGGCGCGCCCGAGTCCGCGCGCCCGGCGCAGGAACCCGCGCTGGGGGACCCCGCGCGCCCGCAGGACGGCGCGGACACGCTCCCGGATCCGGCGCACGCGCCCGTTCCGGCCGCGCCGGGCACCGGCAGCCACGGGCTGACCCTTCTGGTGATCGGCGAGGACCCCACCAGCTCCGTACCGGAGATGTCCGACGGCCAGGGTCACAAGGTCAGGGTCCGCACCGCCCGCAACCTCACCGAGGCCCAGCGGCTGCTCACCGACGACGTGCACTGCGTCCTGCTCGACCTGGCGGCCATGCCCGGCCAGGAGACGCGGGAGGCCGGGGACCGGGAGAGCCGCCCCGACGCCGACGAGACCGAGGCACCGGACGAGCTGGAGCCGCTGCGCGCGGTCCTGCGGCTCGCCCCGCGCCACGCCGTGCTCGCGCTGACCGCCGAGGCGGACGCGGAGCGCGGCGCCGAAGCCGTACGCGTCGGGGCCCAGGACTACCTCTCCCGCGAGCAGCTGGACGGCGCGGTGCTCAGCCGCGTCGTGCGCTACGCCGTGGAACGCAAGCGTGCCGACCTCGCGCAGCGCCAGCTCACCGAGTCCCGGCTGCGCGCCCAGGAGAACGCCCGCCTGGAGCGCGGCCTGCTGCCCACGCCCCTCCTGGAGGGCTCCGACCTGCGGTTCGCCGCCCGGTACCGCCCGGGACGCAGCCGTGCGCTGCTCGGCGGCGACTTCTACGACACGGTCCGCACGCCCGACGGCACGGTCCACGCGATGATCGGCGACGTCTGCGGGCACGGCCCCGACGAGGCGGCCCTCGGCGTGGAACTCCGTATCGCCTGGCGCGCGTTGACCTTCGCCGGCCTGTGCGGCGACGAACTGCTCTCCACCCTCCAGCGGGTGCTGGAGAACGAGCGCGACAACGACGAGATCTTCGCGACGCTGTGCACGGTCGACATCGCGCCGGACGGGCGGAGCGCCGGGGTCTGCCTGGCGGGCCACCCGGCACCGCTGCTGGCCCGGGCCGGCCGCCCGCCGCGGCTGCTCCCGTACGAGAGCGGCGGCCCCGCGCTCGGCCTGCTGCCGCGCGCCCGCTGGCCGCGCCACCAGGTGGAGCTGGGCGGCGCCTGGAGCCTGCTGATGTACACCGACGGCATGATCGAGGGCCGGGTCGGGGACGGCAATCAGCGCCTGGGCCAGGACGGGATGGTCGATCTCGTGGCCGCCCGGATGGCCGCGGGCCTGCGCGGCGAGGCGCTGCTCGACGCCGCCGTCACCGAAGTACGCGACCTCAACGGCGGCGAACTCACCGACGATCTCGCGGTCCTGCTGCTGGACCGCGGGGGTGCGTGGGGCTGAAGGGGCCGGTACGCGTGGGGCTGAGAAGCCGGTACGCGTAGGGCTGAGGGGCCGGTGCCGTCAGAAGCCCCCGGGAGGGGTCAGCGGCCGCCGTTCCACGGGCCGTACGGGCCGTCGGAGCTGGAGCCGCCGCGGCGCGGGCCCTTGCCGCCGCCGGAGACCCGCTTGAGCGCGGGCCGGACGTCGACCATGTACACGATCGTCGCGATCAGACCGATGATCGGCAGGAACGCCATGATCCCGAAGAGCACGTTGACCAGCGTCGCCAGGCCCAGAATGATCAGCCAGAACGGCTTGGTCTTCTTGTCGGCGGCGCGATAGGCGTCCTCGCGGCGGATGGCGGAGTCGACGAACGCGAACGCGCTGAAGACCAGCATGGCGAGCGAAATCAGCCACAGCAGATTGTTGAATCCCTGGATCAGCATGCCGTTCCACCACCCGTTGACTGTCGGACTGTCCTCGTCACCGTACCGGTAGAACGGACCGGGCACGTCGTACGTGCCCGGCCCGCTCTCCTGCCCCGCGGCTTACTTCGCCGGCGGCGTGGTCTTCTTGGCCGTCGTCTTGCGGGCGGCCGGCGCCTGCTTCTTCGCCGGCTCGGACTTGGCCTCGGCCCCGTCCTTGGCGGCGGCCGGCTTGGCCTCCCCGGCCTTGGCCGGCTCGGCCTTGGCCGCGCCGGACTTCGGCTCCTGCTCGGTCTCCGGCTCGATCGCGACCGCCAGCTCCTCGACCTCGTCCGCGACCTCGCCGCGCCAGGTCTGCACGGCGCCGCGGCCGCGCTCGGCGAGCTCGTCGTAGCCCTCGCGGGCCTTGACGGCGTACTCGGCCACGCGGCCCACGCCCTGCAGCGCGAGGTCCTGGGCCTGCTCACGGATCTTCTTGAGGTCGGTGTCCAGGGAGCCCAGCAGCTCGTACAGCTTGTCCTGGGCCTCCTTCGCCTGCTTGGAGACGCGGTCCTGCACGGCCTTGGCGTCGGTGGTGCGTACCTCCTCGAAGCGCTTGGGCGCCTCGGCACGGAGGCGGTCCACCAGCGCCGGGACCTCCTTGAGCTTCTCGCCGGCGAGGTCGGCCGTGCCGGCCAGGGCGTACAGCGGGGTGGGGTCGGTCAGCGTCTTGCGGAGGTCGTCGGTGATGGCCATGGCGGTTCTTCCTCCTGGAATCGGTTGCTCAGGTGGCGTGCGGGTCGCCGTCGGCCTCTTGGGTGCCCTTCTTGCCCTTGCCCGTACTGCCCTTGCGCGTACTGCCGTGCTCGTCGCCGCTGCCGGGCTCGCCTTCCGGCGCGGTCCGGTCGAGGTCCAGACCCTCGGCGCGCGCGATGTCCGAGCTGTAGCCGTTCTCCTTGCGGAACGACTCGTAGATCTGCAGCAGCACCTGCTTCTGCTTCTCGTTCAGGGCCGGATCGGTCAGGATCGCGCTGTGCACTTCCAGCCCGTCCGGGTCCCGCCGCTCGTCGAGTATCCCCGCCTGTACATACAGGGTCTCGGCCGAGATCCGCAGGGCCTTCGCCAGCTGCTGCAGGATCTCCGCGCTCGGCTTGCGCAGACCGCGCTCGATCTGGCTGAGGTACGGATTGGACACCCCGGCGGCATCGGCGAGCTGCCGGAGGCTGAGCTGCGCATTGCGCCGCTGCTCCCGCAGGAACTCCCCGAGATTGCCGACGTTGAGTGATGCCATACCCCGATCCTGCACCCCATCGCTAACTATTGCAAGCACCCGCTAGCAAAAGTGTTCCGCGTCGCGGGGGAGTCGGGGGGGGCGAGCGTGAGAGGCCCCGGGCGGGCCCGGCAAGCCTTCTGGTCTCGTCGCGACCCTGGGCCGTTTAACCACTGGCCGCGGGTCGTTGATGGCCTTAAGGTGCCGATCATGGCTTGTCGGATTTCGGAACTGATCATTCCTTGCCGGGATGTGCAGCGGCTGGCGGCGTTCTGGTGTGAGGTGCTGGACTTCATCGTGCTCGACGACGATGACGGCGGCGCGGTGGAGATCGGGCCGCGGGAAGGGTTCGGCGGGTTGCAGCCGACGCTGGTCTTCGTCCCCAGCACCGAGCCCAAGACGGGCAAGCTGCGGATGCACTTCGACGTCAACGCCACCGACCGCGACCAGGACGCCGAGCTCGAGCGCCTCCTGAAGCTCGGGGCGCGTCCGGCCGAGATCGGCCAGAGCGGCGAGGAGCAGTGGCACGTCCTGGCCGACCCCGAGGGCAACGAATTCTGCCTGCTGCGGGCCCGACTGAGCTGAGTTCAGCGAGCCGAGTTCGCCTCCGAGGTGTCCTGCGTGCAGGTGAAGGCCGTCCGGAAGGCGTCCAGGGCTGTGTCGGGGTCGTCGTGGGCCCAGCCTTCCAGGGCGACGACGCCGGTGTAGCCGGACTGGTGGAGGGCTCGGGCGATGGCCGGGTAGTGGATTTCGCCGGTGCCGGGCTCGCAGCGGCCGGGGACGTCCGCGACCTGGATCTCGCCGATGTAGGGGAGCGCCTGGTGGGTCAGGTCGATGAGGTTTCCCTCGCCGATCTGGGCGTGGTAGAGGTCCAGGTTCATGCGTAGGTACGGGCTGTTGACGGCGCGTACGAGGGCGAGGGTGTCGGCGGCGCGGGCGAAGGGGGTGCCCGGGTGGTCGACGGCGAGGTTGAGGTTCTCCAGGGTGAAGACGCGGCCGGCTTCCTCGCCGAGGGCCGCGACGCGGCGGAGGGTGTCGGCGGCGGTCAGCCACATGGTGGGCGTGACCGTCTCGACCGGGCGGACCGGGAGTCCCTTGCCGCCCAGGCCGGTGCCGTGCAGGTTCAGCCGCGGGCAGTCCAACTGCGCGGCCACGTCCAGGGACTTGCGGGCCGTGGTGAGCAGGGCGTCGATGCCGTCGGGGTCGGTGAGGTTGCCGGTCAGATAGCCGGTCATGGAGGAGAACGTCGCCTCGGTGGCGGCCAGGGCGGCGATGTCCTTGGTGGACCAGTCCCAGATCTCGACCTGGAAGCCGCGTTCGGCGATGCGGTTGACCCGTTCGGTGAACGGCCGGTCCAGGTAGAGCATTTCGGCGCTGGCGGCCAGGGCGAAGGGGGCGGTGGAGAGCGTCACTCGGTCACCTCGGCGATCGCGACGGGGGCCGCGGTTTCGACGCTGCGGATGGCGGCCAGTGCGACGGACAGGGCGCGGCGGGCGTCGTGGCCGGTCACGGGGGCCGGGTTCTTGTGGCGGATCGCGTCGGCGAAGGCGGTCAGCTCGGCGGTGTAGGCCGCGCGCAGCAGTTCGGTGTCGCGGCGGGCGGTGTCGGCGTGGATGCCGTCGGCGCCGTAGAAGGTCATGTCGGTGCTGCGGGCGTCGCCTGCGGTCACCATGCCGGCCGAGCCGAAGACCTCCGCGCGTACGTCATAGCCGTACAGCGCCGAGAAGGATGCCTCCGTGGTGGCGATGGCGCCGTTGTCGAAGCGGATGGTGACGACGGCGGTGTCGAGGTGGCCGGCGGCCTTGGCGTCCGGGCGGATCAGCGCGTCGGCGGTGGCGTGGACGCTGACCGGCGTGGCGCCGGGATTGAGCCAGCAGACGGTGTCGAAGTCGTGGATGAGGGTTTCCAGGAAGATCGTCCACTGCGGGATGCGGGACGGGTCGGCGGCGAACGGGCCGGGGTCACGGGTAAGCGAGCGCAGCAGCTGCGGGGTGCCGACCTTGTGGTTGTCGATCGCGGCGCGGGCGGCGGCGAAGCCGGGCGCGAAGCGGCGGTTGAAGCCCACCTGGAGCACGATGCCCGCCTCGTCCGCGGCGGCGATCGCGCGGTCGGCGTCCGCGAGCGCCACGGCCATCGGCTTCTCCACGAAGACGTGCTTGCCGGCCGCGGCCGCCGCCACGACCAGATCGGTGTGGGCGCGGGCGGGGGCGGTGATCAGTACGCCGTCGATGTCGTCCCGGCCGAGTACCTCGGCGGCGTCGGTGGTGGCGTGCGGGACGCCGAGTTCGGTCGCGAGGCGTTCCGCGGCGTCGGCCACCGGGTCGCTGACGGCGGCCAGGGCGGCGCCCGGTATGCGGCGGGCGGCGATTTCGGCGTGGTTCGCGCCGATCCGGCCGGCGCCGATCGTGGCCAGTCGCAGGGTGCCGGATGCGGCGAGGGATTCGGCAGATGCCGCGGGTGCGGTGGATGCAGGCATGCGGGGCTCCGAGATCAACTAGTACGTTCTAGTCCGGGAGAACGTAGAGCGCCCGCGGTGATTGGTCAAGGGGTCGATATGCTCGGCCGAGACGTTCCGGCGAGTGGCCGGAGGCGGCGCGACCAGGCATACGGCCAGGCAGGAGAGGCGGATGGGGGAGCCGGAGGAGCGGCCGGACGGCGCCGACGCACGGCCCGTCCGCGCGGCTCCGGGGACGGCCGCGCAGTCCGCAAAAGCCCAGGTGAAAGCCGTGCGCGCGGTGGCCGGCCGACGATGGCCGACGTGGCCCGTGCCGCCGGGATCTCCACCGCGCTCGTCTCGATCGTGATACGCGGCGTGCCGGGCGCCAGCGAGGCCACCCGGCAGCGCGTCCTGCGGATCGCGGACGAGCTGGGATACGTGCCGGATCAGCGCGCCCAGAAGCTCCGCCAGTCCCGCTCGCGGGTGCTCGGAGTGACCTTCGAGCTCCAGCAGCCCTTCCACGGCGACCTCGTGGAGAAGATCTACGCCGCCGCAGGTCAGCACGGCTATGAAGCCATGATCAGCGCGGTGGCGCCCAGCCGCAGCGAGACCACCGCGGTCAACGCGCTGCTCCGCGAGCGCTGCGAGGCCGCGATCCTCCTCGGCAGCGAGCTGGAGACCGACGAGCTGACCCGGCTCGCGCGCCGGCTGCCGACACTGCTGGTCGCCCGCCACACCGACCTCCCCGGCGTCGGCGTCGTCCGCAGTGACGACACCGCCGGCATCGGGCTCGCGGTCGACCACCTCGTCGCGCTCGGCCACCGGCGGATCGCGCACATCGACGGCGCGGGCGCCCCCGGCAGCTCCGACCGCCGCCTCGGGTTCCTGCAGGCCATGGCGGGGCACGGGCTGCAGGACACCGCCGATGTACTGGCCGGCGGCCTCACCGAGACCGCCGGCGCGGAGGGCATGCGGTACCTGCTGGGCCGCCCGGTGCCGCCCACCGCCGTGATCGCGTTCAACGACCGCTGCGCCAGTGGCGTACTGGACGTTCTCGCACGTCAGGGGTGTGATGTGCCCGGCGAGATCTCCGTGGTCGGTTACGACGACTCGCGGCTGGCCAAGCTGCCGCACGTACAGATGACCACCGTCTCGCAGAATGCCGCCGAGCTCGCCGAGGCCGCGGTGACCCACGCGCTCGCCCTCATTGCGGGCCGGCAGCCGGAAGAGGTCGTCCTCACCCCTCGCCTGGTCGAGCGCGCCACCACGGGCCCGGTCCGTCCCTGAGCCGACTCCGCTGCCCGCTCCCTGGAACCGCTCTCCGCGGCCCGCTTCCCACGCCCGTCGAATTCTCACACCCGTCGGAAAATGCTTCGTGCGAATGTCTTGACATGCTCTAGAACGTGCTAGTTCCCTAACGGCATCTCTCCGAGCCGCAATGAAGCGACCGCCCGATGACGGACGTTCGCTGAGAGGAGCTTCCATGCCGAGCACCCCGTCCCCAGGGCTCGCCGACACCGTTCCCGCCACGCCGCCGGAACCGCCCGCCCCCAAAAGACGGTCGATGACGGCCATCGCCGCCGTCGCCACCCTGGGCGGACTGACCTTCGGGTACGACACCGGCGTCATCGCCGGCGCCCTGCCGTTCATGACGAAGTCCCCGCAGGCCGGCGGGCTGGGACTGACCCCGGTGACCGAGGGGCTGGTCACCGCGTCCCTGCTGCTGGGGGCCGCCGCGGGCGCCGCGTTCGGCGGCCGGCTGTCCGACCGCTACGGCCGCCGCCACAACATCCTGGCCCTGGCCTTCCTCTTCGTCATCGGGGCCCTCGCCACGGCGCTCGCCCCGAACACCGAGGCCATGGTGGTGGCCCGTGCCGTACTCGGTATCGCGGTCGGCGCGGCCTCCACCACCGTCCCGGTCTACCTCGCCGAGATCGCCCCCGCCCACGCACGCGGACGGCTGGTCGCCGTCGACCAACTCATGATCGTGACCGGGCAGTTGGTCGCGTACAGCTCCAACGCGGCCCTGGCCGCCACCTGGGGCGGCGACCAGACCTGGCGCTGGATGCTGGCCCTGGCGACCATCCCGTCCACCCTGCTCTACCTCGGCATGCTGCTGATGCCGGAGACCCCGCGCTGGTACGCCTCCAAGGAGCGCTTCACCGAGGCGCGCAGGACCCTGCTCCGCATCCGCGACGCCGACGCGGGTACGGAGGCGGGCACGGACGCGGTGGACGCCGAACTGGACCGGATGCGCGAGGTCGTCGAGGAGGAGAAGCGGACGGCCCGTACCGGCGGGGGCCGGTCGGAGCTGGCCGTGCCCTGGGTACGCCGGGTGTTCCTCATCGGACTCGGGCTCGCCGTCATCCAGCAGATCACCGGCATCAACACGATCATGTACTTCGCGCCGACCATCCTGCAGCAGACAGGGCTCGGCTCACAGGCCGCCCTCACCGCGACCATCGCCAACGGCGTCGTCGCCGTCCTCGCCTCCGCCTTCAGCCTGTACCTCATCGGCCGGGTCGGACGCCGCCCGCTGCTGATCACCGGGCAGCTCGGGATCGTCGCCTCGCTCATCGCCATCGGCGTGGCGTTCTCCTTCCACGCCGAGCCCGGTACCAGCGCATCGACCCTGCGCAGCTACCTGATCCTGGCCTGCATGCTGGCCTTCCTCGTCTTCCAGCAGGCGGCCGTCTCGCCCGTCACGTGGGTCATGCTGTCCGAGATCTTCCCCATCAAGATCCGCGGACTGGGCATGGGCGCGGCCGTACTGCTCCTCTGGCTGGTCAACGCGCTGGTCACCTTCACCTTCCCCATCCTGCTGGCCGGCGTCGGGGGCACCACCACGTTCCTCGTCTTCGCCGCGCTCAACGTCCTCGCCGCAGCGGCAGCCGCCAGGAAGATCCCCGAAACGCGTAACCGCTCCCTCGAACAGATCGAGGAGCACTTCCGTACCGGATCCCCGGGCCCTGCCCCGGCCGCTTGACCGGCTGCCCGGCGGGCCGCGTGGGATGCTGGTCGCGTGACGCTCTCGGATCTGGTCCAGCTCCGCCGGGCCCGTGACCTGATGGACCGCGAGTACGCGGAGCCGCTCGACGTCCCCGCGCTGGCGCGCGCGGCGCACATGTCGCCCGGCCACTTCTCGCGCAGCTTCCGCGCCGCCTTCGGGGAGACGCCGTACAGCTATCTGATGACCCGCAGGATCGAGCGCGCCAAGGCCCTGCTGCGGCGCGGCGACCTGTCGGTGACGGAGGTCTGCTTCGCGGTCGGGTGTACGTCGCTGGGGTCGTTCAGCTCGCGCTTCACCGAGCTGGTGGGCGAGAGCCCGAGCGCGTACCGGGCCCGCCCGCACGAGCAGGGCGCCGCCATCCCGGCCTGCGTCGCCAAGATCTTCACGCGCCCGGTCAGAAACGCGGAACCGCTCGAGAACGGCGCAGCCGCCGGGAGCGAAGAACCGGTCACGAATGGAGAAGCCAGGCGCGCTCCCCGCCCGTAGCGTGAGCGCCATGGACATCAACCTTTCGCAGTGCTTCATCGCCGTCGACGACCACGACAAGGCACTCGCCTTCTACCGGGACGTACTCGGGCTAGAGGTCCGCAACGACGTCGGGTTCGAGGGGATGCGCTGGGTGACGGTCGGCTCGCCGTCGCAGCCCGGCGTGGAGATCGTGCTGGAACCGCCCGCCGCCGACCCGAACGCCTCGCCCGCCGACAAGCAGGCCATGGCGGAACTGCTGGCCAAGGGCATGCTGCGCGGCGTGATCTTCTCGACCGACGACGTCGACGCCACCTTCGAGCGCATCCAGGCATCGGGAGCCGAGGTGCTCCAGGAGCCGATGGAACAGCCGTACGGGGTCCGCGACTGCGCCTTCCGCGACCCCGCGGGAAACATGCTCCGCTTCAACCAGCCCCGCGGTAAGTAAGTACCGGGCCTGGCAGAAGGAGACTTGAAGAGCATGGTCAAGAGAACCGGCGCGCAGTCGCCCGCGCCGCACGTCGCCGACAGCCACGATCTGATCCGTGTGCACGGCGCCCGCGAGAACAATCTCAAGGACGTCAGCATCGAGATCCCGAAGCGCCGGCTGACGGTGTTCACCGGCGTCTCCGGCTCGGGCAAGAGCTCGCTGGTGTTCGACACGATCGCCGCGGAGTCGCAGCGGCTGATCAACGAGACGTACAGCGCCTTCCTGCAGGGATTCATGCCGACGCTCGCGCGGCCCGAGGTCGACGTGCTCGACGGACTGACGACCGTGATCACCGTCGACCAGCAGCGGCTGGGCACCGACCCGCGCTCCACGGTCGGCACCGCCACCGACGCCAACGCCATGCTGCGCATCCTCTTCAGCCGCCTCGGCAAGCCGTACATCGGCTCGCCCAAGGCGTTCGCCTTCAACGTCGCCTCGATCAGCGGCGCGGGCGCGGTCACCGTGGAGCGCGGCGCGCGGACCGTGAAGGAGCGGCGCAGCTTCCGCATCACCGGCGGGATGTGTCCGCGCTGCGAGGGCCGGGGCGCCGTCACCGACATCGACCTGACCGCGCTGTACGACGACAGCAAGTCGCTGAACGAGGGCGCGCTCACGATCCCCGGCTACAGCATGGACGGCTGGTACGGCCGCATCTTCACCGGCTGCGGGTTCTTCGACCCGGACAAGCCGATCCGCCGCTTCACGAAGAAGCAGCTGCACGACCTGCTGTACAAGGAGCCGACCAAGATCAAGATCGAGGGCATCAACCTGACGTACGAGGGGCTGATCCCGAAGATCCAGAAGTCGATGCTGTCCAAGGACGTCGACTCGCTGCAGCCGCACGTCCGGGCGTTCGTGGAGCGGGCGGTCACCTTCAGCACCTGCCCCGACTGCGCGGGCACCCGGCTCAACGAGGGCGCCCGGTCCTCGAAGATCAAGGGGATCAACATCGCCGACGCCTGCGCGATGGAGATCAGGGACCTGGCCGCATGGGTACGCGGACTCGCCGAGCCCTCGGTGGCGCCGCTGCTCACCGCGCTGCAGCAGAACCTCGACTCGTTCGTGGAGATCGGCCTCGGCTATCTCTCGCTCGACCGGCCGTCCGGCACCTTGTCCGGCGGCGAGGCACAGCGCGTCAAGATGATCCGGCACCTCGGCTCGTCCCTCACCGACACCACGTACGTCTTCGACGAGCCGACCACGGGCCTGCACCCCCATGACATCCAGCGGATGAACGACCTGCTGCTGCGGCTGCGGGACAAGGGCAACACGGTACTGGTCGTGGAGCACAAGCCGGAGCTGATCGCGATCGCCGACCACGTCGTGGACCTCGGCCCCGGTGCCGGTTCGGGCGGCGGCAGCGTCTGCTTCGAGGGCACCGTCGAGGGGCTGCGGGCCGGCGGCACCGTCACCGGCCGGCACTTCGACGACCGGGTCGCGGTGAAGGAGACGGTGCGCGAGCCCAGTGGCGCACTGGAGATCCGCGGCGCCTCGACGCACAACCTCCGGAACGTCGATGTCGACATCCCGCTCGGAGTACTGACCGTCGTCACGGGCGTCGCCGGGTCCGGCAAGAGCTCGCTCGTGCACGGGTCGCTGTGTCAGCAGCCGGGGGCGGCCGGGGAGGGCGTGGTGTCCGTCGACCAGGGGGCGATCCGCGGCTCGCGGCGCAGCAACCCCGCTACGTACACCGGACTGCTCGACCCGGTCCGCAAGGCGTTCGCCAAGGCCAACGGCGTGAAACCGGCGCTGTTCAGCGCCAACTCCGAGGGCGCCTGCCCTACTTGCAAGGGCGCCGGCGTCGTCTACACGGACCTGGCGATCATGGCCGGCGTCTCCACGACCTGCGAGGAGTGCGACGGGAAGCGGTTCGACGCCGCCGTACTGGAGTACCGCCTCGGCGGGCGTGACATCAGCGAGGTGCTCGCGATGCCGGTGACCGAGGCCGCGGAGTTCTTCGCCGCGGGTGAGGCACGCGTGCCGGCCGCGCACAAGATCCTGGAGCGGCTGGGCGACGTCGGGCTCGGCTATCTCACCCTCGGCCAGCCGCTCACCACGCTCTCCGGCGGTGAGCGGCAGCGGCTGAAGCTGGCCACGCACCTGGGCGAGAAGGGCGGCGTCTACGTCCTCGACGAGCCGACCGCGGGCCTGCACCTCGCCGACGTGCAACAGCTGCTCGGCCTGCTGGACCGGCTCGTGGACTCGGGCAAGTCGGTCATCGTGGTCGAGCATCACCAGGCCGTCATGGCGCACGCCGACTGGATCATCGACCTCGGGCCGGGCGCGGGCCACGACGGCGGCAAGGTGGTCTTCGAGGGCACTCCGGCCGAGCTCGTCGCCACCCGCGCCACCCTGACCGGCGAGCACCTGGCGGCGTACGTCGGCAACTGATCGGGACGGTACGACTGGCGGACGCACGGCACCGCCCCTCCCAGGATCCGGTACCGACCGCCCTGGAAATCGTTTGCCGATGATCGGGGGCGGAGTGAGGATGCCCGTATGGTGCGCGATTTTGATGAGCTGGTGGCCGAGGCCGATTCCGTGTCCGTCGAGGGGTGGGACTTCTCGTGGCTGGACGGGCGGGCCACCGAGGCGCGGCCCTCGTGGGGGTACCAGCGGCTGATGGGCGAGCGGCTGGCGGGGGTGTCGGCCGCGCTGGACATCCAGACCGGCGGGGGCGAGGTGCTCGCCGGGGCGCCGAAGCTGCCGCCGGTGATGGCCGCCACCGAGTCCTGGCCGCCGAACGTCACCAAGGCGACCCGGCTGCTGCACCCGCTCGGCGCGGTGGTCGTCGCCGACGCGGACGAGCCGCCGCTGCCGTTCGCCGACGATGCGTTCGACCTGGTGACCAGCAGGCATCCGGCGACGGTGTGGTGGGCGGAGATCGCGCGCGTACTGCGGCCCGGCGGCACGTACTTCGCGCAGCACGTAGGACATGAGAGCGTGTTCGAGCTGGTGGAGTACTTCCTCGGTCCGCAGCCCGCGGAGGTCCGGCGGGGCCGGCATCCCGACGACGAGCGGGCGGCGGCCGAGGCCGCCGGGCTGGACGTCACCGACCTGCGGTTCGAGCGGCTGCGGATGGAGTTCTTCGACATCGGCGCCGTCGTCTACTTCCTGCGGAAGGTGATCTGGATGGTGCCCGGCTTCACCGTTGGGCAGTACCGGGACCGGCTGCGCGAGCTGCACGAGAAGATCCTGGAGGAGGGGCCGTTCGTCGCGCACTCCACGCGTTTCCTGATCGAGGCGCGCAAGCCGTAGCGGTGGCCGGGCGCCGCGCCCGGACTGCCGCCGCTGCCAAAGGGTTTGACGTCAGTGCACTCCAGGCCAAGGGGTTTGACTTGGAGTGCACTCCAACTCCTACCGTCCCTGACGTGAGCCCGACACAGTCCTCGCCCACGGGGGACGGGGCACTTCAGGAGGTAATCGCATGACCAGCATTCCGACCCGGCAGCTCGGCACCCTGACCGTCTCCGCGCAAGGGCTGGGCTGCATGGGGATGAGTCACGGATACGGCGCTTCGGACGACGCGCAGTCGATCGCGACCCTCCACCGCGCGCTCGACCTCGGTGTGAACCTCCTGGACACCTCCGACTTCTACGGGGCCGGGCACAACGAGGAACTGGTCGGGCGGGCCGTCGCCGACCGCCGCGACCGCGCCGTGATCGCCACGAAGTTCGGCTTCGCCAACAAGCTCGGCGAGCCGACCGCGATCCGGGGCGACGCCGCGTACGTACGCCAGGCGTGCGACGCCTCGCTGCGCCGGCTCGGTGTCGACCACATCGACCTGTACTACCAGCACCGCGTCGACCCCGAGGTGCCGATCGAGGAGACCGTCGGGGCGATGGCGGAGCTGGTCGCGGCCGGGAAGGTGCGGCACCTCGGGCTGTCCGAGGCGGGCGTGGAGACGATCCGGCGGGCGCACGCGGTGCACCCGATCGCCGCGCTGCAGAGCGAGTGGTCGCTGTGGACGCGGGACCTGGAGGAGGAGATCGCCCCGGTCTGCCGGGAGCTGGGCATCGGGATCGTGCCGTTCTCGCCGCTCGGCCGCGGGTTCCTCACCGGGCAGTACCGGTCCGTGGACGGGCTGGCGGAGGGCGACGTACGGCGTACGCAGCCGCGCTTCGCCGACGGCAACCTGGAGCGGAACCTCGCCATCGTCGAGCGGCTGAACGAGCTGGCCGCGGAGAAGGGCGTCACGGCCGGGCAGCTGGCGCTGGCCTGGGTGCAGCACCGCGGCGCGGACGTCGTGCCGATCCCGGGCACCCGCCGCGAGAAGTACCTGCTGGAGAACGTCGCCGCGGTCGCCATCGGGCTCTCCGCCGACGAGCTGGCGGCGATCGACGCGGTGGCCCCGGCAGAGGCGGTGGCCGGTACGCGGTACGACGCGACGAGCCTGAGCTTCGTGAACCGCTGACCGTTGCGGCGATGGGGGTGGCGGGGGCGACTGGAGCGACTGGGGTGACGGGGTTGGCGGGGTGACGGGGTTTTCCACACCCCCGGACTTGTCCACAGCTCCGCTCGCCCCGCGCCGTCCCGCCGTAAAGTCGGAGACATGAGTGAGGACGAGGGGAGCGTGCGGATCGACAGCTGGATCTGGTCCGTGCGGCTCATGAAGACACGGTCGATGGCGGCCACGGCGTGCCGCGGCGGGCACGTACGGGTCAACGGCGAGCGCGTGAAGGCGGCGCACGGCGTGCGGACCGGCGACGAGGTCCGGCTGCGGCACGCCGGCCGGGACCGGATCGTGGTGGTGAAGCGACTTGTGAAGAAGCGAGTCGGGGCCCCGGTCGCGGCCGAGTGCTACATCGACAACAGCCCACCCCCGCCCCCGCGCGAGATCGCCGTACAGGTCCCGATCCGCGACCGCGGCACGGGCCGCCCGACAAAGCGTGACCGCCGAGAGATGGAACGCCTGTGGTCCCGGGGCGGGGGGCCGGGGGAGGGGCCGAGCTGAGGGGGGCGGGGCGGCGGCCCGCGCTGACTGTCTAGGGGG
>NZ_JOBH01000029.1 GCF_000717745.1 Streptomyces violens | reverse complement strand
AGAGCTCCACCAGCCACGCCCCGTCGCGGAAGCGGGGCTCGAGTGCGGCGGCGGCATTCAGCGCCACCCGGGTCTTCCCCACCCCGCCGACCCCGGTCAGCGTCACCAGCCGCACCGGACCTTCGCCCGACGCCCCCTTGAACAGCCGCCCGATCTCTGCCACTTCCGCCCGGCGGTCGACCGTCCCCGTCCGCGGCTCGGCCAGGTTCCCCACCCGCCGCTCTTCACGCGGCTCTCCACGCCACCGCTCCGCCGCCACCACGATTGCCCTCCCCGGCCCGGCCGTACGCCCCGCTGCGTGTACCGAGGACGGCAGCCTGCACCAGAACGCCACGCCGCGTGACCGTTGACGTCAACTGCCCGCATGCGCCGCACGGCGGATCGTGGCGGATCACACCGGATCGCGTCGGATCGGACGACGGCCCCTTCGGCACGCGATCACCAGCGCCACACTGGGCCGACAGTTCGGTGGGATCCGTCCTGGGGGCGCGGGGCGGCCCAGATCCAGGCTTTGGCTCGGGCGTAGTCGAACAGCACCTCACCGCCCAGCGGCTGTCCGTCGCCGTCGGGTATGCGGGCGCGGGCGTCGATGCCTTGCGCGGTGAGCCAGGCAAGGATCTGCTGCTGGATGTAGAGGTGGTCGGCGCTGGTGATGCCCACGGCGGCCCGGTGGCAGGGCCTGCGGTCGGCGCCAAGGAGGTGTGAAAAGTGGCAGGCTCTGGTCTCATACCGTTTGGTGATGAGTTGTCCGCCGCATCCGCCGAGCCATCGACCGCACCAAAAGGTGTCATCGGCGTGGTCGGCGCGGAACCGGCTGAGGTCGATGGCGTGCATCGGCAGCATGATCGGTGTCTCGGACTCCGCGCTGCCGAGCACCGCTGTTTGCACCAACCTCTGGTCCTTGGGCGCGCTGCCTCCCACTCACCGCCCCACCCGTCTCACAGCACTGCCAGTGTGCCGCGCGCGGCATGGCCCGCGGGGTCGGACGGCGAGAGAGCGCTGGGTCCCGGAGGAACTCAGCGAACAACAGGTCAGGCAAACTTGACACCCGCAGCGACCGCCGCCCAGTCGGCTGATCGCGGCGGCCACCTGTTCCGCGTCCTCGAGGACTGCGTGGCGGAAGGTGAGGGTCAGCTCCAGGTCGGACGCGTGACTCAGCGTGCCGACGCCTTCTCCGCCGGACGGCCGCTACCGGCGACGCGGTCTGACGGCGTGCGGGACGGCTCATCCGGACCGTTGGGGGATTCCTCGCCTGACGTTTCCGGCCCCTCGACGAGTATCGAGGGGCCGGAAATGAGTAGCGGGGACAGGATTTGAACCTGCGACCTCTGGGTTATGAGCCCAGCGAGCTACCGAGCTGCTCCACCCCGCGTCGGTGCCTTCACCCTACGTCATGGCCGATCCGTCCCCCAATCCTCGTCAGCTCGTCACCTCCGGCGCCGCCGTTGGCGGCGCCGTCGCTGGCCTTGCCATCGGCCTCCGGCTCGGTCGGGCCGGGCTGGTAACCGTGCTGGATGGGCCCTACCCCTGCCCGGCGCTTGCGTCCGGCCTGCGGCCCGTTGCCCCGGCGGTGGCAGTCCTTGTTCCGACCCGTCGCTGTTCGAGAGCGATTACCTCGCCGTCGAACACCCGGAAATCTATATCGGCCGGAGTAGACATCGTGCGGTGGCATGGGTATGGTTTCTCTCGTAACGCAGAGAGACAGCAGGGCCCGGCAGAGACGAACTGCCGGGCAGTAGTACACGCAAGTGCAGTTCGCAGGACGGTGCGGCGGTGGAGTTCCGAAGCCAGAGCGGTTGCAGGTTGGTGACGGGACTGACGGCCGGACCGGGTGGCCCGCAGTGATCAGGGGCCGCCGTTAGCGGGACCGCGGTTAACGCAGTAGCGGTACCCGCAAGTGCAGTTCGCAGTACCAGTAGTACGCGGTACCGCTTGGTAAGCAGTTGATCACCGAGGGAAGAACGGAGGAGCCGATCGCCATCAGGATCGCCCGGGCGGAAGTCTTGGGCCCGGGTACCGCAGGACATCGATCGTGAGGTGGTCTCCGGTCAAGCAACCGCGATCCCCGCACCCCGACAGCATGTAGGTCGGTCTGCGGACACAGAAGGCCGGCGCAGCACCAAGGCCGGCAGATGGTGTAGCAGTTCCTTCGGGGCCCTGGTGCCGTACGGCACCAGGGCCCCTCAACGCGTTCCACAGAGAGGTGCAAATGACAGCAGATGACTCCTACGGTCGTCTTGATGACGAGGACTACCCCGCCTACACGATGGGCCGGGCCGCCGAAATGCTCGGCACCACCCCCGGATTCCTCCGCGCCATCGGAGAAGCCCGCCTGATCACCCCGCTGCGGTCCGAGGGCGGCCACCGCCGCTACTCCCGCTACCAGCTGAAGGTCGCCGCCCGCGCCCGGGAGCTCGTCGACCAGGGCACCCCCATCGAGGCCGCCTGCCGCATCATCATCCTCGAAGACCAGCTCGAAGAGGCCCAGCGCATCAACGCCGAATACCGCCGCGCCGCCGAATCAGCGAACCCCACGGCCGCGGGCTGAGACGGCTTTAAGACCTGCAACTCCCCCCGCATACTGCCCAGGACCCAAAGCGCTCCAGGTGGCCCCGGTCCGTACAGACCGGGGCCGGCGTCGGACGGGCTACAGCTCCCCGGCCTCTCTTCAGGGCGTCGTGCGGATGGGTGCCAGGCGGTCCAAGAACTGCCTGAAGGTGATTTCCCCGCCGTCGCTGTGGCTGACGTCGAGGGCGGTGAGGAGGGCGGCCCAGCGGTCGGGGTCGGTGTCGCAGTGGGCGGCACCCTACATGTTGTCGTTGACCAGCAGGGTGCGCATCAGCGGCGTCACCCCGGGCTGCTCTCCCGATTGCTGCTGGGCCCGTTCGATGTCGTCGAGCAGGGCCTCGGGGCTATGCCCTTGTGGCCCGCCAGGAAGACGGTGAGGCCGGTTGCCGCGACAGCCGCGCCGCCCGCAAGCATGTTCACGTGATCGAGGCCGCCCGCGTCCAGATCCGTTCGTGTGGCCTTCATGACGACGCGGCAGGCCGGCGAGTCCATCCGGGGACCGGGCCTGCGAGAGGCGGGGTCCAAAGAGGCGCGGATGAGGTAATGGCGTAGCTTGATCGATGTCGACATCATCGGTGTCAACGACTCGCCGGAGAAGGCGTACACCAAGACCGTGAAGCTGCGTTGCGGCGTGTGATGTGAGCACTGGGAAGCCGGTTGGGGGACTGTCATGCACTGTGGAATGACTGTGGGAGCGCACGGGATCCTCAACCGGCATCCCTGGCTCGAGAACGGTGACGCGGAGGAGTTCCGCGAGACGGTGATGGATCTTGCCCTGGTGCGTGCGGAGGCCTATGACTGGCACGCGCCCTACGGCTGGCGCACGCCGCAGGGGAAGAAGCTCTTCCCCGACCCGCAGCGCTGGCTGGAGTGCGACAAGGGCGGTGACTGGGCCGGTGGTGATGAGGTCCGCGAACTCGCCTGGATGCGAGCCGACATTCCCGAGGACGTCCGCCACTCGCGTCTGCCGGTGCTGCCGATGACCCGGATGCTGTTCGACGCCCTCGAGCGGGTGGGGGAAGTCGCTTTCACCGCGCTGTGCACCTACCTTCCGCTCCAGATCACCGCCGGGGACGCGTCCAGCGACTTGGACGACATGCGGGAGTGGTTCTCGCTGGCCTCCCCGTCCGCGCCCGTCGATGTCCATGTCACGGTCTCCGCAGCCCCTAACGCGGCATGGGACACCCCGGAGGAGCCTGCGCGTGTGCTCACCGCTGTGCAGGAGCGCCTTGGCATGGCGGCCGAGGCACGTATGCCTTCGAGGATTGACGCTGCGCATCTCGTACGCCGCGGGACGAGCCGCGAGCTGCTGCAGGGGACACGGCCGACGGCGCAGTTTGTGGTCCGCGCTCGTGAGTGGTCACCGGAAGTGTCAGCGTGGCTGACCGAAGCAACCGGCGATGCTTTGCGGGCAACAGGCCACTCCTCTCCTGCCGTGGTGACCGTCTCCCGAGCGTCCTCGCCGGTCTCCGCCTAGCTCCTCGTCGCCGCTGTGGGAAAGGAACGAACTACAGGCATGCAAGCGGGCCCTAAAGCGCGTTGCAGAACTGGCAAACCATCTTCCGCGACCGTTTCGCAGCGACTCCCAGGCTGGTGGAAACGGGGGCACAGTCGGGCAGTGGACTTTGCTGCAGGTGGCTGGATCTGAGCGCGATTGCCGTTCTGCAACGCGCTTTAGCCCGTGAGCGCAACAGTTCAGAAGTTGAGTCGCTTCAGTCGCTGGGCAAAAGCGCAACTCACGGTTCTGTCTCGGCAGACAGCGTCTCAAGCGACTGAGGTTCGCCATCGATGACACACGACACGGCTTGACGCAATTGGGCAGTCCAGTCGCTTGAGTCGCTACGCGGCACCCCCACGCCTTCTGATCTGGTCGTTCTCCCCGAATAGGGAGAGCGAACGAGAGTCCGTGTGGATCAGTCGGCGGTCACCACGCGAAGCACCTGGGCGCGGTTGCCGATGTCAACTGCGAGGGCACCGGCGTCGCAGAGCGCCACGAGAGGGTGCCACCCATCTAGTGGCCGCTGCACGCTGCGCTCGCGTCTGGAGGGAGGGGCCAGATGGGTCGCAAGCAGCCAGGTGCAGAGAGAAATGCCTCCGAAGAAGGCAGGCGTTGTTCGCCTCCCCGATGAGGACATCGTCGGGACGGCGAGCTTCGAGACCCGCGCCCGAGACCCCGGTCCGGAAACTTGCGCGGCTCATTTCCCAGATGTCGGCGTACGGACTTCACTCCCCAGTTGCGTACACTCGAACATCCTCAGCTGTTAGGCCACTTCGGTTTCGCTCTCGCTAGCCTGAAGACGGTTGTTCAGGCGGTAGCTGGGGCCGTTGATGGTGGGTGGGGGTCGGGCTACCGGGATGGTCTCGCGTCCTTTGGCGAGGTGGAGTTGAGTCCCGCGGGACCTCTGCGGCAACCCGGACGCAAAGTCCGAGGAGATGCTGGCCTCGTCGTCTCGGTAGCCCAGATGCTTGTCGTTGACGACACCCCTCTCGATCAGGAACCCCGGTCGGCATCCGATTCGTGTTCGACACCGAACCGATCGACTCGGCCCACTTGCCCGCAAGCAAGCGAAATCATCGCGGCCTACTGGTCGGCTCGCTGGCTCCGACGTCATCGCCCGCCACACCGAAGCCGTGCCACATCGCCTCGATGCGGCCGTTCGGCCGGAAACGCCGACAGCCCAATCGACCGGAACCGTGAACTCCCACGCTGTCTACGAAAGGGACACACACGCCATGAACAACCCGACTCGTATCACCAGCGGCCCCGAACGCCAGATTCTCGAATACATGCTCGACCATGCTCGGGCCGAACTGATCGACACGGTGCGCGGCCTGTCTGAAACAGAGGCCCGACGCGTCTCGTCCCGTCCATGACGACGTCGATCGGGCTGGTCAAGCACGCTGCGTTCGCAGAAAGGATGTGGTTCCAGCACATCTTGGGAGGTTTGCCGGAATCCGAATGCGACGGTGCGATGGTGGGTGAAGCCAGTTTCGTGGTCAGTGACAACGAAACGGTCGCCGACGTGATCGTCGAATTCGAGCGCGCCAGCAACCGCGCACGAGCGATCGCCGCGGACATCGACCTCGACGCCACCCGACAGCGCCCTGCCTTCGGCACCGTCAGCCTGCGATGGATCTACCTGCTCATGATCCAGGAATTCGCCCGCCACGCCGGCCACAGTGACATCCTGCGTGAGCAGACCGACGCCACCCGCCGGACTTGAGCCAGACCGCCAGATCTCGCCTGGGCAGCCCACGATGGGTGTCGTTGGACGCACCGAATCGGCAGAAGACACGCTTTCCTCCGTATGTAGCCAAGAACGTTCACGCGTACGCCGACACCAGATCACCCGCGAGTCCGAACTACCCCACACCGACCGCTGGTCCCACAGGCTTTGGCCACTGGTTGCCGAGGGTCGCGCCGCGGATTGACGCTCGGAGATGGAGCCAGGACTCGTCGCTGGCCGGCGCAGGACTAGGCAGCCTGGCCCTTTCCCCAGGAGCCCCTCGGTGCTGACCTTCGAGTTCACCATCTACTCAATCCGTGAGAGGCCGGGCCTCCGCAAGCCGTTTCAGCTGCGGTGGAAGGTTGGTCCGCGCCCGCACCACAAGAGCTTCCAGACCAAGGCGCTCGCCGACGGCAGGCGTGCACAGCTGATGGCCGCAGCTCACCGGGGCGAGATGTCCAACGTCGAGTCCGGGCTGCCGCAACCTGAACTTCGCGCCCTACAGCCACGAGCGACTTGGGTCGAGCACGCCAGGGATTACGCCAGAATGAAGTGGAAGCGCTCCTCCGCGAAGAGCCGCGCCACGCGCGCCGACGCGCTCGCCACTGTCACCTCTGCCCTGGTGGTGGACGTCAAGGGGGCACCGGAGCCCGCCGTCCTCCGCCGGGCATTGTCCTGCTGGGCCTTCAACCTCTCCGACCAGCGGACAGAGCCCCCGACGCCCCTCGCCTCGGCCCTGGAATGGATCGCCAGGAAGTCTCTCCCCGTGCCCCGGCTGGAGGACTCCGACACCGTCCGGCTTGCGCTGGAGGCGCTGAGCCTGAAGCTCGATGGCACGCCTGCCGCGACCAACACCATCAGGCGCAAGCGGATGGTCTTCAACAATGCTCTGCGCTACGCGGTCGAGCGCAAGCTGCTCCCCGACAATCCCCTGCTATTCGTGGACTGGGCTCCCCCGGACACCGACGATGAGATCGACTGGCGGTACGTCCCCAACCCAACACAGGCCCGGGCCCTCATGCGGCAGCGGCCAAACTGGGCCCGCGCGGCGAGCATCTGCAGGCCTTCTTCGGGTGCGGTTACTACGCGGCCACCCGGCCCGCGGAAGCCATGAACCTGAGGCAGGCCGACTGCACGCTGCCCACGAGCGGCTGGGCACTCTGCTGCTCGCCGGCAGCTCGCCCCGGGCAGGATCTTCGTGGACGGACGACGGGAAGTCCTACGAGGAGCGCGGCTTGAAGCGGCGGGCTCGCTCGGCGACGCGGGGCATACCCATCCCTCCGCCACTGGTCGCCCTCCTGCATGATCACCTGGCGGGCTACGGCACCGGCCCGGACGGACGACTGTTTCGAGCGGCATGCGGTGGCATGCTGCTCACCAAGGAGTACGCGGAGGTCTGGAAGGGAGCCCGCAAAGCGGCGCTCTCGACGGAACAGGTCAAAACGCCGCTCGCGGAGATGCCGTACTCGCTCCGGCACGCCGGGATTTCGCTGTGGCTGGCCTCCTGCGTCGATCCCACCGAGGTTGCCCGTCGCGCCGGCCACCACCCGCAGCGCCCTCAACCTGGTGCTGAACGGCGTCCTGAGCCGCTACACCAACGTCCGGGTGATCCTCTCCCACGGCGGCGGCTTCCTCCCCTACGCCGCCTACCGCTTCTCCGGGCTGCCCTCCACCGTCGTCGATCCCGACCGCAAGACCGAGGATGTCCTGCGCGACCTGAAGCGCTTCTACTTCGACACCGCCCTGTCCGCCAGCCCCAGCGCCCTGCCCGCGCTGCTCGCCTTCGCTGCACCCGGCCACGTCCTCTACGGCAGCGACTGGCCTTTCGCCCCGCAGGAGGCCGGCACTTACTACAACCACTTCCTGGAGACCTACCCGGACTTCACGCCCGGCCAGGCGGAGGCCATCAACCGCAAGAACGCCGAGATGCTCTTCCCGCGCCTCGCCCGCTGACCACCGCCGAAGTGCCGGGGCACGAAGCGCCTGCCCGCCGGTCTCGGCCGGATCAGGGCCTACCAGGCCCGCTGCGCCACCGGCTTCAACGCCAGCCCTCGTCGCTCCGCGCCGCACCCGCCCGACCGCCCCTTTGGCGCCGTCGTCTCCCAGGCAGTCAGGCCGCCCCGGGGAACGGCCCGCGAGCGGGCCCCTGGCACACAGGGCGCTGTCGAGGCCCGTGAACCTTTCGATTCACCCAGAGCACACCGACGCCTCCTGAACTCCCGAACAAGTACTGTCGCAACTCACGAACAGAGCCACTCTGCGATGTCGGTTTGTTTTGACGTCACTCCGGGGCTTGGGGTGGGGCGGTGGGGTGTGCTTCTGCCGCAGGGACCCGAGGGGGACGTCTCGGTCGAAGGTCGATCTGTACGCCGCGATCCGCCGTGACCACCGCGTCGGCATGTGTGTCGTACGGGGTGGCGGGCATCGGGCCGGCGAGGCATGGGCCTACGACGCGTGCGCGGCGGGGGAGGAGCGGAATGCCCTGCGGTAGGCGGAGGGAGTGGTGTCCAGGGCGTCCCGCATGTGCTGCCGCAGGTTCGTCCCGCTGCCCAGACCGGCCCTGGCCGCGATGTCGTCCACCGGCAGCTCGGTGGACTCCAGCAGGTGGCGCGCGTGCTCCAGACGCGCTGAGGTGAGCCAGGCGGCGGGGGAGAGGCCAGTCTCCTGGCGGAACCGCCGGGTGAACGTCCGTACGCTCATGTGGCAGTGCGCTGCGAGGTCCTTGAGGGACAGCCGCCGGTCCAGGTGCTCCGTCATCAGCGTCCGCGCCCCGGCCGTCGAGGTCCCCGCGTCCTCCCGGACCGGGTGCTCGATGTACTGCGCCTGCCCGCCGTCCCGCATGGGCGCGACCACGTTGTAGCGGGCCACGCGGTTCGCCACGGAGCTGCCGTGGTCCTCCCGGACCAGGTGCAGGCACAGGTCGATGGCCGCCGCGCCGCCGGCCGAGGTCAGGATCCCGCGATCGGCGACGTACAGCGGGTTGGTGTCGAGGTCGACCGTGGGGAAGAGCCGCCGGAACTGCTGCGCGTAGCGCCAGTGGGTCGCGGCGCGGCCGCCCTCCAGCAGGCCGGCGGCCGCGAGGACGAACGAGCCGGTGCACAGGGACACCAGCCGGGCGCGCTGCCGGGCCGCACGCAACGCCTTTGCGACGCGGGGGTCCACCGCGCCGTCCTCGACCACGTCCGGGCAGCGGGTCCCCGCGACGATCACCGTGTCGGCGTGCTCCAGCAGGGACAGGTCGCCCTGGGGCGTGACGCCGTATCCGTTGACCGTTGGCACCGGGGAGCCGTCCGGGGTGAGGGTGCGCACCTCGTAGGCCGCGTGTCCCGCGCGGGTTTCGACCGCGGCCAGCATCTGGGCCGGGATGCTGAGGTCGAAGGCCACCACCGGTGCGAGGGCGAGAACGGCCACATGGTGAGGTGTCGCGACTGTCATGGCCCAATAGTTGCAGATAGTGGCCCTCGGGCCACTTCTGTGCCGCTCATGATCGGCAGAGACTGAGGTCAGTTCCGCACACCAGCACCGGTCAACACCCGGTCCACACCTGGAAGGTGGGCATCAGCCATGTCCGTCCCCGCTGTCGATCCCGAGATCCAGACCCTGCTCGACACCGCCGACACCGGCGTCTTCCCCGTCTACGGCCTGGACGCGGTCCTCGCCGACCCCCAGCGCTACGCACTCCTGCGGGCCCGTCCCGACACCCCCGTCGACGACCAGGTCAAGGTGCGGGACCTGTACGTACCAGGCCCCGGAGGACAACTGAGGCTGCGCGTCTACCGACCCGACATCCCCGAAGACCTGCCGATGATCCTCTACGTGCACGGCGGCGCCTACACCTACGGATCCCCCGAGGCCGAAGAGGGACGTTCCCTGCGCTACGCCCGCGACGCCCGGGCCGTCGTCGTCTCCGTCGACTACCGCCTCGCCCCCGAACACCCCTACCCGGCCGCAGCCGACGACGCCTACGCCGCCCTGACCTGGATCGCCGCCAACCCGGCCGAACTCGGCGGCGACCCCGCACGCATCGCGGTGGCCGGCGGCAGCGCCGGCGGGAACATCGCCGCCTCCACCGTGCTGCGTGCCCGCGACCAGGCAGGCCCGCACGTGCTCTTCCAATCGCTGACCTACCCGGGCGTGGACGCCGGCCTGACCACCGCCTCGGCACGGGAGTTCACCGACACCCCGGTCCTCAACCGAGCCGCGCTGGAACTGGCCGTGCGGTACTACGCGAAGGACAGCCACGCCGCCCCCTACGCCTCCCCGATCCGCGCCGCCGACTTCAGCGGACTGCCGCCCACCTACATCGCCGTGGCGGAGATCGACCCGCTACGCGACGAGGGTCGCGACTACGCCGCACGCCTGTCCGCCGCCGGCGTCACCACCGAACTCGTGCAAGTTCCCGGCGCCGTCCACGGCTTCGACCTCCTCTTCCCCCAGGCCCGCATCAGCGAACGCAACCTCACCGACCAGGTACGCGCCCTGCGTGAGGCCCTCCACCCCTGACCGGCCCGGACGCACGACGGTCCCTCAGCACGCCCGGCCCCCCGAACGAGGGCGACCGGGCGCTGAGCCGGCCCGGCGGCACCCGACGGCGAGAAGCCATGGGAAGGCGTAACTCTCGCCACTGGGGCGTTCTCCGGGCGGCGGTCACACTCGCCTCAATCCTGCTCTGGGGAAGATCCGTTGGAAGACGGACCCTAGTCGCCCGAGTTCGGCGCGGTCGCCGCATTGGAGTTCGCGCCCCACCGGAAGGTCACCGCGGTGGCCGAACCCCGCCGCCGCGGTGGTGGGGTTCGGCGATGGTGGTGAGCCAAGCCCCCTGATAGCAACACCGGGACACAGGGCCGTCCCGGTCAGACACCCTCTACCGAGACGGAACTTCAGAATCAGCTCAATTGCCGCCATGAGGCATTGCTGCGCCGATCATCTCCTGTCAGGGTCATGGCAATCTTAGGTCCTCGAGATCTTCGGAGGCGTCATGCCTGTCCGTCGTGCCGTGGTCGCTGCTGCTTCCGCGGCGGCCATCGCTCTCCCCCTGCTGATGCCCACCGCTGCTGCCGGCTCCCCCTCCGCCCTCGCATCCGGCCTCGCATCCGACCCCACCGGATCTGGTACGGAGCCGACCGCCAGGGAACCCGCCGCCACCGGCAGCAGCGCGCCCTTTGGTGCCGGCCCCTACGCGTCCCGGTCCGGCGATGACTGCCGGGAGGGCACCGGCCGCCAGTTGATGGTCGCCGCCGCCCATCCCGCCGCCGCCCTCGCCGGATGCAAGGTGCTGCTGGCGGGCGGCTCGGCCACCGATGCCGCAGTCGCCGTGCAGGCGGTGCTGACCGTCGTGGAACCGCAGTCCTCCGGACTCGGCGGCGGCTCCCTGCTCACCTACTATGACGCCCGCAGCCGCAAGACGCATTTCTTCGACGGCCTCGCCGCAGCAGGTCAAAGGGTCACCGCAGGGCTCTCGGTGCCGACGGAGGACGAGCGACGCCGCCATGGCATCGATGCCTTCGACAGCAGCGTGGACTACTCGGCGCGCGCGGTCGGCGTTCCCGGCACACCGGCCGTGCTCGACCAGGTGCACAGCCGGGGCGGCGGCCGCGGCGGCCTCCTGCACAGCCCAGTCCTGTTCGGCCAGCCGGTGCAGGACCCGCTCGGCGATCACCAACTCCTCCCGCTCGGCCCGGACCTTCGCCAGCCTGCTTGGCCAACTCCTCGGCAAGCGTTCCCAGTTCATCCTGGCGAGCCGTGATCCGCTCCAGCTCCAGCATTTCCACGCCCTCCCCGCGCTCTCCGGCGCACCGACCCGGTCGCGGATCGTAGGAGCGGCACGGCGGTCGGCGCAGCAGAACCCGGCAGCGGCCCCGGCCGACAGGTCAGACGATCTTCACCATGAACACCCGCCAACGACCAGCGTGAGTACCCCGCCCGCCCCGCACACCAGACCCGTGACCTGCGACTTCACGATGCACACCGCTCAGTGAGTTGTCAGCGGAGCTTGGCGGCGATCCAGTCGGTGGCGTAGGTGCACGTGGCGTCCTTGGCCGGAGGCATCCATTTGGCGGGGTCTTGATCGCCCTTGGTGCGATTGGGGCCGAGGCCGCCGGCGACGAACTGCGCGGGGCGGCCAGGTCGTTGGCGTAGGCCTCACGCCGCTGTGCAGTCCATTTTCGGGCCCCGGAGTCCCAGGCTTCGGCGAGGGGGACGACGTGGTCGATATTGAGTTTGGCCGCGTCGGTGATGGTCTTGTCGTCGTAGTAGGAGCGCCAGCTGCCACCTGTCAGCTTGCAGTCCTCGCCCTGGCGCGGCTTCTTGACCGCTTCGGTGAGGAGGACTTCCTTGCGGGTGTCGCAGCCGTCGTGGTCGGCATCGACCCACAGCTTGAACCTCTCCCGCTCATACCCCCGCCCGAGATTCCCGGGCCACCTTCAGCCGGCCGACCGCCTTCGCCAGCGACAGCCCCTTGCCACCCTTGCCGTCGGGGAGGTGCTCGGCGCAGCCGACCGTTTCACGTCCCCGTGGGAGGTGCCCGGTGTGCACGCCGAGAGCGACAGCAGTGCGGAGTGCAGGCGAAGACGGCCGAGGACGGTGCGCGGTGCATGGGACTCCCGTTCGGGCAAGGCAACACAGACCTCAAGGAGTTACCCAGCCATCGAGGCCGACCAACGCTGCGCAACGCGCTGGGAAGTGACGGCAAGTTGAACCCCGGCGCCCGCCGCACGCCTGCATGGTTATTTCCCTGCCGCCCGGGCTGGTGTGAAGGTGTTCGGCGCGCTGGACACCCGAGAACGCCATGCCGAGGACTGTGACGGCCCGACTGTCTCGAGCCGTCTTCACGGGCCTCTCCATCCGCTCAACTGGCTTGCCGGCCGGTGAAGCAGGATGGCCGCCGTTCACAGGCGGTCGGTGAGATCGGGGCCCCGTCCGTCGATGACATCGGGCATTTCGATGCCGTGGCCTTCAGCGCGGCCGAAGTAGGTTGCCTCGCCCGCCACCGCCGTCGTCCCCAGGAGCGTATCGAGTTCCGCAAGAGCCGATGCGAGTCTGGGTGCGTTGCGCTTGTAGATCTCCGGGTGCGGAACACCGTGGAAGTCGAAGTAGCCCCAGATGTCATGGAAGACCGCCACGTCGGCCGAGAGCTGGTATTCATCCGGATCGACGCTGAGCACGACAAGGTCCTGCTCGTGCCGCTGCTCGCCCTCTGCGTCGAGCCACGTTCCCCGTCCGGACACGGTGAGGTTGCCGACCTGGGCATCGGGGTAGCCCGAGGGGCGGCTTCGCTCGATGCGCTGGGCGAGGTCAGCGGGGTCGAGCCGGCCCGTCACCGGGAGCGTTGTCTTGATGCCGATGCCCCCAGTGCCATAGACGAACCAGAGCCATTCCACGCGGCTCGGCTCCAGGAGACCGTGGTCCCGAAGCAGTGCCGACATGCGCGCCGCTGTGCTCAGCGCGGACGCCAGGCCGGGCGGCGCGATATTGTCCAATTCCCATTCCCACGAGGCGCATTCCTCGGGTGCGCGCATCAAGAAGGACATGTGGATTCCTTACGGGTAGATTTGGCCGTTGGGCGGAATGGTGACGGAGCCGTCGTCAAAGCGTAGCTCGAAGGTCGCTCCGGTCCTCTTCGCGAAGTGCTCCACTTCCTTGACGGTGGCTTCGGTGAGGGCGGCCCTGGTGTCGTGGACGTCCAAGATGGCGACCTTGGGTCCTGAAATCTCGCCGCCCAGCCCCTTCTTCGCGATCTTTTTGGCCGCGGAACCGATTCCTCCTTCGTGATCCACGTCCTTGAGCTGGGCCCCGTACTTGATGTCGTCCCCTGACTTGACCAGGACATCGAGATCCAGTCCTTGGCCTGGCGCCTTGTACTCGAAGCCCAGGTCGTCCACTCCGCGTTTCTGGAGTTCCGCGGCGAACTCCATGGCCTGGTGCACAGCGGGAATCATGCCCTTTTGCTTGCACTGGAAGAGGAGCCCGTCTTTACCGTAGTAGCCGGGCAAATTATCGAACTTTCCTTGAGTGATGTACTCGGCAACACTCGCGCCATACTCACTCTTGCGCAGCTGTACGAGCGCACGCTCCAAGTCCTGCGGTGGCATTTTCGCACGCTTGAGCGCATCAGTGACCGCAACTTCCTGAGCAGGGCTCATGGGGGCAGAAGGCTGCTGAGAGGTGCGGTCCCCCTCGCTGACTCGGTCCGAGAAGTCGGAGGGTGCGTGGCTGCCGCCGTCCGCTCCGCCCTCAGAGCTGCCTTCGGCATCAGGGCCGCCGTGGTGGCCACCGTCTGCCCCGTCGTGTGCGGGCACGTCAGGGCCGTCGTGATGACCGCCAGCCGGTGGACCGTCGTGCCCGCCCGTATGCCCGTCACTGTGGCCGCCGGTGGGGGATTCCCCACGTCCGCCGGTCGAGGGGCCGTGGTGCCCGCCCACGTCGGGACTGCCGCCGTGCCCGGCGGAGGGGCCGTCGCCGTGTCCGCCGGCCGAGGGAGTGCTATGCCCGCCCGCACCTGGACTGCTGCTGTGTCCTGCGGTGGATGGCTCGTGTCGGGCGGAGGGACCGTCGCCGCTGTGCGCGTGAGCGCGAGGTGGCTCATGCTCCGCGCCGACGGCGACCTTTTCCCGCTCCGGTGCTCTTTCGTGTGCGGAGTGGTCGTCGGGCAAGGACTGCTGCGGGTGCTCGGTCTCCTTCCTGACCTGGTCAATGGTTTGGATCGGTTCGCCTGTTTCCGCGTGGCGGAGACTTCCGTCCGCCTCGAACTTCATCGGCGGGCGCCCGGCCTGGTCCGGCAGGCGTACGCCCGTGCTCGGCGTGTGGGCCAGATCGTCCGCGGCGTCCAGAGCGTGGTCCAGGCGGGGTGCGTCGCCCCAGTGCGGGAGGTGTTTGACGGCCGCCAGTACCTCGGAGGCTTTGGGGAGGGCGGCGCGGGCGGCCCGGGTGCCTTCGACGAAAGAGTCGGCGACCTTCGCCGCCTTGGTGACTTCGGCCAGGTGGGTGCCCTTGGCGGCCTTGCCCAGCTTGCCGGCCAGGCCGAAGGGGGTGACGTTGTAGAGGACCTGGCCGCCGGCGCGGACCGGGTCCTTGTCCCACTCATCCCACGCCACGAAGCCTTTGAGGGCGTCTCGCAGGGCTTTTTTGTGTGCGGTGTCGCCGTTGCCGCCGCCGAAGGCTTTGGACATCGCCCAGTCATACGGCCAGATCGTGTACTCGCCGATGCCGCCGAAGGTGCCCCACAGCTGCCCCCACGCCTGGGACGCCTTGTCGCCTCCGTGCTTGCCGAAGAGCGTGAGGACGCCGTCGATGTCACCGCCGAAGCCGTCGACGACGAAGCCCTTGACCGCCTTGGCACCCCAGTGATCGAGCTCCCAGACGCGGTGGGTTTCCTCCTCCGGGCTGCCCCAGGGCAGGTTCTTGGCCTTGTCCAGGTCGCCGGCCCGGTAGCCGTACATGCCCTTCTTGCCCGAGCCGTCATCGGCTCTGTAGTGGGTGGAGCCGAAGAAGCGGGTCCCGATTTTGTTGGCCGCGCGGCGCTCGGCTGCCTGGAAGGCCGCGACCGCGGCATTCACCTCGTGCAGCAGGTCGGCGTGCTCGGCGATCTTCTTCTCGTCGTCCTTCCAGTGCTCATCGCCCTTGACCTTCTCCACGAAGGCCGCAGCCTGGTGCTTGAGCCGCTTCAGCTTGTCCCTGATGGGCCGGACTTCGTCGGCATAGTCCGTCAGCGCGGTGGCGATCTTCTCCAGGTCGCCGGCGAAGTCATCGGACATGTCGCGAACCGGGATGGTGGTGTCGAAGAGCTGCTGCGCCTCGGGGGCGTGGTAGGCCCCGGACAGGCTCTGGAACTTGGAGTGGACGTCCGCGCCGGTGGTGCGGAACTTCCCCGCCTGCTTCTTCAGCGCGGCAGCATCCTTCTCCAGCTGCTCCAGGTCGCCCTTGAACTGGGGGATGGCATGCGGGTCGATCATTTGGCGCCCTTCTTCCCCGGCTCGTCGAGGTTGATATAGGGCGCCTTGAGTGCCTTGTCCTGGGCGTTGGCCGCCATGTCCAGATCCCCCTTGTCGTACTCCTCCGTGGCGTCCACCGCACCCTGCAGCGACTTGCCCGCACGGGCCACGATGAAAGCGATGTCCGACTGCTGAGCCGCGGAGTACTGCCCGAGCGTCACGCCCACCAGACCGACCTCAGGCGTCTCGCTCTCGCCCCCGAAGTCCAGCGTCCCGGCCGCCTTCATCGCGCTCTCCAGATGCGAGCTGATGGACTTCAGCTCGCCCTCGAAATGACCGGCGATGCGCCCGGCCTCCCCGACGATGCGCCCCACGCCCGCCGGGTCGATATTCCATTTCGTCATGATCCCCCGATTCCAGCCGGAGCACGCCGGGTCAGACGTGCTCCGCCTTCTGCCACTGTTCTCTGCGGTGCAAGGCCCTGTGCGCTATCCGTCCTGGCTGCGCAGGTGCTCCAGGAGGGCACGCAACGTGGTCCAGTTGGACGGGGAGTCGACCTCGCCCAGAGGGAAGTACCTGCCCGGTCGGCGGCGCGCCCCGATGGCCCGTGGCGGCTCGGGCAGCGGCACCTTCTGCGCTCCGGCACCGGCCGCCTTGTGAGCTTCCTCCGCGCCGAGCGCCAGAGCGAGAGGGATGGGCGGCGCTTCGAAGCTCGCCGGAGCGTTCACATCCCGCCGCCCGGTCCGCACCTGGAACAGGGCCGAACGCAGATGGTGGTGCGAGGCCAGTTCATCGGCGAGGTCAGTCAGGGCGTCAAACGGCGGGGCCTCGTCCTTGCCGTAGCCGATGCCGAGGGTGATGTCCTCCTCCACGCCGTCCGCGGTGCGCAGGACCTGCAGGGCGGCGATGGCCGGGTGTTCGGGTGCCCCGGCCACCACCAGCCTGGTCGGCCGGGGGGCGCGTTCGCGTGCGAGGTCGGTGAGGTTGCGCCGGGACCAGGGCAGGCCGGCCGGCTCGGCGGTGCCCCAGGCGGCCGGGGCGGCACCGGTCAGGTGCTGCCAGGCGGCCTCCAGCGCGCCGCCGAGCACGAGCTGTTCATCGGCTCGATGGCAGGTACGCAGGGACAGCAGCAGCTGCCGCTCATCCGGATTGGGCACTGGGTCGAAGCCCGCCGCGGCGCCACTGCCACCGCTTCCGCGGGAGTCGTCCGGGACAGGAGCGAAGCGGTCACCCTGCCAGCCCAGCACCGCTCCGGTCAGACCGTCGAAGTAACCCCCGCTCTCCTCCCGCACCACCCAACGCCCCTGAGCCTCCGCCAGCGCGAGGCGAGCGGGGAGCGTCAGCAGCGTCTGCGGCGGGGTGACGACCTGTACCTCACGCCCCTCCGCCGCAGCAGAGAGCAGCGCATTACCGAGCCAGGAGGACAGCCCGAGCACCGGACGGTCCTGGAAAACAACGGCTGCCGCATCGGTCAGCACATCCACAGCCGGCTGCCCAGGATGCGGCGGGGGAGGAGCTTGTACGTCGCGGGTATCGACAACACCGATGCCCTCGTCTACGACCTGAGGCGGCCACAGCACGCCGCCCAGAACGGCGACCAGGCGCCCGGCCGCGACCGCGGCAAGGCGCTGCGCCTGCTCCGTGGCGGCCGTCGCGCGGACCTCGGTCCACCACACCGACTCGCCCAGCCGATCCGCGCGCACACCGAGAAGACGCTGCGCCTCGTGCGGCACGGCAAGCAGCATCGGGGTCTCGACGGAGACCAGCGGGTGCCCCTCCTCATCGCACAGCTGCACCACCGCCCCCTCGCCGAGGGTCTGCAACCGCAGGTCCGGCCCACCCGACAGCAAGGCGGCCGCCAGGGTCCGCGCATCCGGCAGCTGCTTGGTCAAGGCAATGACGTCCCTTGTCATGACGCGACCTCCTGGCCGCCGGGCGGCCCGGACAAAGGAACACAACAGCCGAGGACGGTGCGCCCCTCGCACACTGCTGGCCGCGCCGGGGCGGCGGTCAGCTCAGCACAAGGCAGATGGACTGCCGGCATCAGCGTGAGTAAACCGATGCCGCTCGCGTCGACTCCCATATGCCCGCCCCCATTCACCAAACCGCGCTCCACGCACGCACTGCACATACCTCTGGAGCAACGCCTGCCCCAGAGCCCCACCCCACCATAAATCACGACGCTTTCAGCATGTATGTAGGTGAGGGCATGCCTCAGAGTCCCGGCGTCCTCAACATGCGAGCACGTAGCTGAGAGAGAAGTGCCTCGTGGGGGGCTTCGGCCCGCGGGAGGGGGCAGCCTGCTCACCGGCCTTCCGGCCCCGATCACTCCCTGGGCTGAACACCGGCAGTCGTGCCCTGACTGCCCGGCTGCTTCTCCGGCCGGCGGGCAGCGCCCCATGCCAATTGCCTGGCCGGGGGCGAGGCGGACGGCCGTGGCCGAAAAGCTGTGAAGCCGCTGTGAAGGCGCTGTTAACGTGATCACCGACTGTGAAGCGTGAGGTAGGGGGATATTAGTGAGACGCTCGATACGGGTGGGATTGATAGGCGCGGCGCTGGCCGGGCTGCTGCCGCTTGCGGGGGCTCCGGCCGCGCAGGCGGCGGCGCCGACCAAGTCGTGTTCGATGGCCTACAGCGCACAGATCGTGTTCTGGGCAATGACGTGCAGTCAGCCGGGGGAGCCGATGATCGGCGGGTTCGCCACCTGGCGCAACGTGCCGATCACCTTCGACAAGGTCTCCACCACGGGCCAGACGGTGCAGGTCGGCAACTACATGCGGCTGACCCCGAACACCGAGAAGAGCCCGTTCGCCAACAACATCGAACTCGGCCTGTACGCGGAGAAGACGGGGAAGGACACCCATACCTACGGCCCCCGGTGGACGGAGCTGACCTCCAAGGGCGGCAAGACCAAAGCCATCACCGCTGGCATCAACCCGACCAAGGCCGATGGCCGCAACCACACCTACATGACGGTGCGGCAGGACTCCGGCAACCAGTGGGATGTCCTGTATGACTTCAACAAGGTCGGCTCCACCACCGACCAGTTGAAGGTGCCCCGCGGCAACCCCAACCGCGTGGACATCGGCCTGGAAGTCATGGGACCGAAATACGTCAACGTCCCCACCATCGCCAACCGCCTGCAGTTCATGGCGGAGGACAAGGCGATGCGACGCGTCCAGAGCGCCAACGTCGCCAAGGTCAACTCCCTTGGTGCGTGCGGCAGCGCCCACAAGCCGCCCAACTGCTTCACCGCCAAGCTCACCGGCGGCAGCGAATTCACCCAGTGGGCGGTCAGCAAGCCCCGCAAGACCACCGCCACCGCCGCGACCGCGAAGGCAGCTGGCGCCGTGTCCGCCGCGGCCGACGGCCATCGGCCGCTCACCGCCATGCCGCAGGTCTTCCACGGGGTGGACCAGCAGGCCCTGCAGCAGTGCCTGGCCGAGGACCCGGACAGCTGCCTGGCCACGGTTCCGGGCCTGGCCGACTGCGTCACCACCACCCGCCTGTGCAACGCCGCCGCCCTCGAGACCCGCCCAGCCCTCGCCGCCCGCACAAACGATTCGCCAGCGGTCAGCGAGCCGGAGCTGCGGCAGCGGGCCGCCACCGCCTTCGACGTGGCCCCGCAGCAACTGGAGGTCAACAGCCCGCAGGAGGCCGGGGCCGGGATGTGGACGGTGACCTCGCAGGCTCACACACCGGGCCTGCAGCCCGGCGGGGAGGACTACGACGGCTTCCGTGCCTCCTACTCCGCCACCACCGGAGAACTCCTTGAGGCCTGCTGGGGCCAGATGTGCCAGCAGTGAGCCCGGCCACGCCGGCGCTCCCTGCTGACCGCCCACCTGCCCACGCCGCGGCCCGCGAGCCCGCCGGCCGCCCCCAGCCTCTCCGTCCTGCGAACAGGAGCTCCTGATGCGTATACGACGCTTTCGCCCCTCTACCGCTGCGCGCGGCCTGATCGCCGCCGCAGCCCTCCTCCTCGCCTGCACGATCCCGCCGATCGCCAGCGCTACCGCCAGCCCGGCCCCGCAACCCACGGCCGGCCAGATCGTACCCACCTCCACCGTCCCGGCCTCCGAGCTGCGCGGCCTGAGCAAGCCGGTGCCCTATGCGGACTACGCCAAGGCCCGCGGGGCGGCCCGCCCCGCCCTGGCCCCCCGCGCCGCAGTGGCCGACCCGGGGGAGGAGAAGGACCTGCGCACCGAGTGCGCCAAGCACACCAAGGCCGCTCCCAGCGCCAAGGGCTGGTTCAAAAGCCGCTTTGAAGGCTGCCAGAAGCGTCCCTTCGATCTCGTGCTGCGCGACATCAAAGGCACCACGGCCATCGGCCGGCTGAAGTTCGACCAATGGGTGCTTGCCTTCACCCACGACGGTTCCCGCAAGGTCGACTACGTCTCCAGCATCGAGAACATCATCGTCCAGACCATCCCGGGGGAGGACGCCACCAAGTGGCGCGTGAGCCAGGACTTCTCCCACAGCATCGACGCCAGCAGCAGCGACCCCGATCCGAAGGTGAGCGCTCCTGCCACCACCCGCCGGGATGAACTGCTCGGCGGGTGGGACAAGAAGCCCTCCTGGACCCTGACCTACACCTCCCCCGACAAGGGCGCCCAATACAGCAAGGGCAACCTGCAGCGGGTCTTCTCCACCCTCACCATGGACGTCACGGCCAACTCGCCCAACGCCAAGCTGCCCTACTCTCTGGTCGGTGCCTACTACTCCAACGTCCGGTTCGACTACGCCGGGCCGACCGCTGGCAAGTACAAGGGCACCGTCCTCACCCAGGCACGCGTCGAACTCGCCATGAACCGTAAGGACGCGGCCACCAAGGAAAGCTCCCTGCACATCTACGACGCGCTGAACCGGCCCGAGCGCACCTTCCCCTCCTGGCCCGGCAAGACCGTCCCCGGCGCCACCGAACCCCTGCACCGCCTCGTCGACCCCGACAAGCAGGAGGCCAACCGCAAAAAGTCGATCAAGGAGTGCGAGAAGGTCTGGGGCAAGTACGACGGCACGGGCCTGCAGTGCGATGAGTACCCCTTCGCCTCCACCAAGGAAGGCTCCAACAAGGGCGATGACCGCTACTCCGTCCGCTTGATCGACGGAGATGACAACGAGGCGGGCGGCCGCTCCCTGAACGCCCTCTACATTGGCAACCGCATGCTCGACGGTGACCCCTTCTACGTCAAGGTCACCTGACCCGGAGGAAACACGCCATGCCGCTCGTCGCCGAGTACCGCACCCAGGCCCGCCCCGACCGCCGCATCCTGGAGGTCTACGACGCCGACGCCTACCTCGACGACGAGCAGGCACTGGCCGCCGCCCGCAGCCAGGTGGTAGCCGGCAACGGCTACCACCTGTATCTGCACAGCCTGCAAGACGTCCTCAAGGCCACCATCGCCATCCGCATCTGGGACACACCACCCGACGAACCGGCCGATGCAGAAGGCAGCGTCCCTATCACGCTGGAGTCGGAGACCGGCATCCTCGTCATCCGGGCATTCACCGCAGGCCCCGTCGGCGAAATGGCTCTGCCCCAGCCCGGCGTCTACGGCGGATACGCCTCCTGGATCGGGCGGCAGGCCACCCGCGATCACTGTCACGCCACCCTCCACGCTCTTGCAGAGGACGCATCGACCGAGGAGGCGGACCGGGCCTGGGCGCAGACCCCCACCACGGAGGCCTACACGCTCGACCTGTGCTACCTGCGGCCACCTGAGGGCGAGGACGAAGAGGAATAATGAGGTCCGCAGCATTCTCCGGGCAGCGTCCCCCCCCCGCGAGGCAGGGAGCGGCTGTCGATGCAGTCCCGTTGCCAGACCTCGGAGGGGAGCCCGGCGCGGACGATGAAGGCCTGTCGATGCGGTAGTGAGCATGGTCAACTACTGCAATGGGACAGGTACTCACGACATTCATCGCGGTGGCGGGAACACTTCTCGGCTCTCTTCTGGGCTACCGGTTCCAGAAGCGTGTGGCCGACCGCAGCGAACGCCGCAACGCCGTCCTCGCGTACACCAGTGCTGCCAATGAGTTTCTACGAAGTCAACACGACTGGTGGCACCGCCAACACGAGGAACCTGGCGGCCCGGGCCACATCGCGGCGAGAACGGAGGCGTTCAGAATCCGCGGTCTGGTATTCCAGGCCATTCAACAGCTTCACCTCCTCGTGCCCGATGCAGCCCTGCACTCACGCGCAGAGCAAACCCTCGACACGATCAGCGCCCTTCACCGCGCGGCGGACCGTGAGGAACTGCGGGCCTTGTCGGCCGATGCGCGGGCAGACCTGAACGCCTTCGTCGCACAGGCTTCCGTTCGGATCGAGTGAACGCCCGACCAACTGGATGGGGCCCGTCATAAGAGGCCCCGCCCAGCCAGCCGGGCGACCGTACGACCACGCCCGGAGGCTCCCGTGGCGGGCTGACGCCGAAAATTCAGCTGGGTAAATGCCCTTCGAGACGACTCTCCGCGACTTGGCACCCCCCCCCAAAAAAAACATCGACACCGCCCCCCGCACCCCGAGACACGCTGAACACCCCGCCAGCCGCGCCGCCCCCGAGCTGCCACGGGTGGGTGCAGGCTGGCTCCGAAGACCTCGTCGAAGGACAGGGAGCGGGTGGTGGGGATGAGGTAGTAGGCGGATCCCGGGCCGGCGGTGGTCCGGGGGCCGGTGCGGCCGGTCATCAGGACGTCGTGCGGGGTGAGGACGTCGAGGTTGTCGAAGACGTAGCAGACCGGAAGTTGGGTCCAGGCGGCCAGCTGGAGGTGGGCCAGGACTGCCGCCTTCTCGACCGCGTGACGGTGTGTGGTGCGGCTGGTCATGCGGTGCCCCGGCCGGGTTGGCCCGCGCCCAACTGCACGCCTGGGCCCAGCTGCCGACCCTGGCCGCGCAAAACCGCGCCCAAGAGGCCGACGCTGCCCTCGCGGCCGCGGGCCGGGAGCTGGAGGCCGACGCGGTGGGCTGGGCACCGGGCCGCTTCGGCTTCGACGCCGCCGAATACGCCCTCCACGAAGCCGAAGCCCACTTCACCCTGGGCCGCCCGGAGCAGGCCAGTGCCCGGGCAAAGGCATCCGCCAGCCAGACCGTAGAGGGAACCCCGGGCGGGGCTGCTGCCACCCTGGTCCTCGCCCAAGCCGAGGCAACCGTGCGGCCGGCCGATGCCGCCCAACGTGCCTTAACTGTTCTGCAGCAGATCCCGGCAGCCCGGCTGCGCTCCACCGCCCGCAGCCGCCTGGCCCGACTGGATGCCGCTCTCACCTCGACCCCGGCAGCTGGTGTCGAGGACCTGCACGAGCAGGTACGCGCGCTGCCTCCCGCCATCAACGATCACGGCGTCGCGAGCGCCTGACACCACAGCAGCGAAGAGGACCTTCCGTCACTGTCCTTTTGTGTTTCTAGGACTGGTAGCGGGAGCGTAGCTGTGCGAGTTCGGTGCGGGCTTGCCGAGTTGTGGGGTCGTCGGGGCCGTAGCGGCGGTCTCGTATGGCCAAGACCTGTGTGAACTCTTCCAGCGCTTCAGCGTGTCGGCCGTTCTCCCACAGGCTTGTGGCGTGCTGTTGTCTGGCGTTGAGGACAGCGGGGTGTTCCTGGCCGTTGGTGCGTACGAGGTCCGGCAGGCACCGGTCCAGGACCTTGAGCGCCGCGGTGTGGTCCCCGGTTCGGGCCAGGAAGTCAGCGATGCGGCAGCGTGTTTCGAGGGTGTTGATGTGGTCCGCGCCCAGGTGTTCCTCTTCTGCTGCGAGGACCTCACGTGCTTGTCGTAAGGCTTCGGCCGGATCTCCCATGTCCGCAACGAGCCGGGCGATGATTCGACGGGTGTCGAGTGTGTTCATCGCGGTGGGGCCCAGGTACTCCTCCCGGTCGGCAAGCAGGGCGCGGAACTGAGCCAGGGCACCGGCCAGATCGCCGCGGCGGCGGGCGCAGGAGGCGAGATTGTGCCGGACGACGTGCAGGGTCTCGTCCCCCGGGAGAAGCACTGCCTCGTGCTCGGCAAGGAGTGCCCGGAAGGCGGCCTCGGCCTCGGCGGGATTCCCCATGAGCATGGTGTAGAAGGCGATCTGATGCCGCAGTGACGTACGGTGCGACAGACGATCGTCGCCAGCATTGTCCTCATTCTCCAGGCTTTCAAGCTCCTGCGACAGCACGGCGATCGCCTCAGCGTAGTGATGCCGGTCAGCGAGGGCCGAAGCGCGGAAGAAGACTCCCTCGACGAGCCCGGCGTCGAGCGCCTGATGAAAGGCTCTTCGCTGATGCCAGAGAGCCTTTCCCGCGATCGAAGGCATCCGGGTCGTATCGGCATGGCGGATGACAGTGTCCCAGGTCTCTGCCGGGATAGAAGCTTGGTGGGGCTGGTCGACGAGATAGTCGAATGCCATGAAACATGGATTGCCACTCGTGCCCGACGGGACAATCAGGCTGCTGGCACCGTGCACCGGCTGGAGGGCCCAGCGCCAGGCCTCCTCCAACGACTCCGGTCGCAGCGCGTGTCCTCCCCGCGCTGCCAGATAGTGATGATGGAGCTCCTCCAGCAGCTCTCGCGAAGCCGGCGCGTCCAGGCCGATGCGGCGGCAGTCCACTGCCGCCGTCACCAGGGCCGCTGCCCGGGGGTGGGCGCCGGCTTCCCACGCTGCGTGCCAGTCCCGCAACAACTCCGGCCCGGCGGCGAGCGCCTCTGCCAGTCCGAAGACATGAGTGCGGTGTAGCGCCCGAGCGATACGGGGGTCGTCAGCGAACGAGGAGGCGACCTCCAGCTCCTGCGGCGACCAGATCCTGTCGAGGTAGCAGGTGTGCGCGAGCTTCAGCACGTGACGGTTCGCCCGCCATGCCGTCCGCTCCTGCTCGTCACCGCTGGGTTCGGTGCGAGCTGTGAAGCGCTGGTGCTGTGACGAGCGGATGGTAGCCACCACCACAACCCCTGGACGGGATGTCAGCTCGCTCAGCAGCTGCGGGGAGAGAGCGTCGCTGCCCAGGAAGCACTCGAGGTCATCCAGCCACAGCACTGCCGGCTCCGCGCGACGCGACACGTATTCCGCAAGGGGAATCACTGCAGTGCGATCCACGGGTACCGCCAGATGATGCGACGGAATCGCGGCCCGCATCGCCTCGAACGCCGACCGCGACTTGCCTGCCGTGGACTCTCCCACGAGCAGCACGAATGCCTCGCGGGCCACAGCCGTCCGTAACTCGTCGTCGATCGACCGGGGTATGTAGGCAGGGAGCCCACCCGCCAGCGACGGTTCACCTCCCTGATCTGTGCGTGCCGGGTGCACGCCCAGCCGAATGGCATCACTCACCTCCGCAACCCGCGGAAGAAGGCCATCTGTCCCGGCGACAGCAAGCGCCTTCGCCACCTGCTCACGCTGCATCGATGAGCGCTCGATCCACGCCTGCATTCGCCCGCCGACAATCACCGTGCATGCGCTGACCGCGCCTCCCACTGACACGGCCCACACCTGGGGCAGCCACAGGGCCGCGATGAATGCGCTGCCTACCCCCAGTGCACCGCACAGCGCGAGGGTCGCCCACGCACCAATATGTCGCCACCAACTTCGGGACACCGATACCCCCGCCCGTGAATCATGTCCTTTGCCTCGCTTCTACCGCAGTACAAGGGGCCGGGAAGGTGCCTGTTGGGATGCTCGGCCCGTGACCGGCGGGAGCTGCGCTACGCGGCGAAGCGCTGCTCGTTGAGAACGGCATACAGGTGTGAGCCGTGGGCCCAGCGCTTGAGTTCCTGGCGGCCGACCAGAGTGATGCCGTGGCGCCCGGCGAAGTCCGCTGCCGGCTTGGTGAATCCGTTCAGGCCCACCACGATGGCCACGTCCGCGCCGTGCTCGGGACGCGCGGTGCCGTTGAAGGTCTGGATCTCCCGTGATCCGACCGGGCGGTTGTACTGCTTGCACTGCAGGACGACCTTGCGGCTGTCCTGGTCCCAGGCCACCACGTCCGCGCCCAGGTCCCCGGAGCCGCCGACCCGGCGGGTACGCACGAATCCGTCCCGGGCCAGCAGCTCGGCGCAGGCCTGCTCGAAGCCGTCCGCACTGAGCGCGGCGAGCTGCTTCATCCGGAACGTGAGGACCTCGGGCTCCTGAAAGGACGGCTCGCCGGCATGGTCCTCGACCACGGCGTCGTCGTCATCGGCGTAGACGGGATCGCCGGAGAAGACCGCGAAGCACAGCAGCACCAGCACACCCAGGATGATCAGCGCGAACCACCAGGGATGCTCGATCAGCCACCCCCACACGTCTTTGCTGACCCATCCCCATACGTCCACGCTGACCCAGTGCCACACATCCTCCGTCAGCCATCGCCAGGCCATCTTGGCCACTGCCAGAGCGATGATGATTCCGAGAATGGCCTTCAGCACCGGGTCCAGCGACCCGTCCTCGTCGAACATGCCCCCTCTTCCGTGACACTGTCGCTCCCCGCCTGCTACGCCGCGCGCCGGCCCGCCGACCTGCGCGGTGCGCGGGCGGGCAGGCGTAGCAGGGTGTGCAGCGGCACGCCCTCCTCGGCCCACTGCCGCAGCCGGTCGCGGTCGACCCAGTGGACCTGGTGCTGATCACCCCAGGCTTTGGCATCCCGGGTGATCCCGCCGTTGGTGACCACGACGGAGATATCGGCGCGGTGGACCGGTCCGGCGGTGCCCTTGACCTGGTACATCACCGCGGAACCGACCTTCCCACCCACCCTGGTGTGCTTGGCCTGCACCACGATCCGGCCCCACTGCACATGCCGGCCGAGAACATCGGCGGACTGGTCCCCCTTCTGCCCGACCTTCCGCGCCGACCACCCCTCCCGGATCAGTAGATCCCGCAGCGCGTACTCGAACTCCGCATCACCCATCGCGTCGATCCGCGTCAGCGGAATCTGCAGGCGAGCCAGCAACTGAGCCTGCGCCCGTTGCTGTCGCACAGACCGCAGCTGCCGCCAGCCCAGGGCGGTCGCACCCGCCGCGCCGAGCGCCGCCGCCAGCGGCCACCCGCGCAGCACGACCTCCCACGCCGTGGCAGCTTCCTTGACCACCATGGTGGCCACCGCGGCGGCGACGAGGACGGCTGCCAGCTGTTCCTGGCGGCCGCGGGGACGACGCAGCCGTAACCGGCGCTTGCCGCTCACCGGTTCGGCGAGGCGGACACCGACGGCGAGGGGGAGGGAGAGGCCGGCCTGTCGGCTTCCGCCTCGAACCCGAAGACCTGCCCCCACAGCCACACCACAGCAACGAGACCCGCGATCGTCCAGCCCCCCAGCTTCTTGCCCCGCGGCCGCGGATTACGGCGGATGTGCTGACGGACGACGTGATACCCCTCCGGCGGCATACTCTTCCCCCTTCTGCCGGACAGCTCGAGGAAGCTGCCCTCCTAGCTATTGGGTGTAGCAGCGGCCACTGACAAAAGCCGCTGAGTCCGTACGAAGATCAGCAAGGGGTGAGCGCAAACCGGCCACCACCTCTCCGCCTGTAGCGGAGCGGCGAGATGCCGTCTGCCCGGGTGCTGTGACCTCGCAGGTTCTGTCCGGCTGGCCGTCCCAGCCCGCCCGAAAGCAGGCCGCACAAGCGAGAACACGTCCTCTCCCAGGCGGCCACCTGCGCGAACACGGTGTGCCCCTGCCGGAGGAAGCGGTCACGAATGGCGCGAAACACGGCATGGAACACGTGTGTGGGAGCACGCAAAGCCGGCCGCAGCGCCGGCGGTCATCCCTTGTCCTCAGGAACGACTGACGCGCAAGACAAGAGCCCCGCCTGCAGTGGCAGTCGGGGCGCACCCTTGCTGTTCAGCGGCTGGTGGAGCCGGAGCGTTATCCGGCCAGTCGACTGCTGGCGCTTGGGCAGGGAGGGCTCTTGGTCGACGGTAGCCTGTCCTGCACGGGTGGTTGAGCTGAGGAGGGCCTGTGGGCAAGGTGCGCCGCACACATCGCCGGCGCCATCGGAGCCGATCACCTGGTCGTCCCCGGCTACCACCCGCACACCCAGCAGCCGGAGCGCGTCAACGCTGCGTTCCGGAAACTGTGGGGCGGCACTGATCGTCGCCACCTGACCAGCGTCCGGCACGAGCCGGTGTGCTCACGGCGGGTGGGGCGCTCTTTCCTGGGCGGCTACCTGCGCGAACACTCCAGCATCCGTTTGACGGAGTAGTTGAAGGCCGTGCCCTTCGGGCCGTGCTCCGTTAGGGCGTGGAGAAGGCGGTGCATCGGGTGGCCTGGTGTTCCCACAGGACGATGTCGGCTGCTCGCAGCAGGCTCAGCGGCCGTCCGTCGGGCGTATATGTGCCGGCCGCCAGCTCGGTGAGCCAGTCACGGTTGGCTCGCAGATCCGCTTGGAGCAGGGGCCAGAGGCGTCGCGGGATATCCCCGTAAGCACCGCGAGGGGGTGCTTGCCCTGTATAGAAGCGGTAGACGGCGCTGTCGAAGATCGGCACAAGGCGTGGGCGTTTGCGATGCAGGATCTTCGTCACCGCCACAGCTTTCACTCCACTCACACCGACTCCTTCAGCCTCACCTGATGCGGCCAGTGCAGCGTCGACCAGTGCCCACGGTGCGCAGGAAGGATCGAGTGACGTATCGAGGAAATCCGCGGACCGGGCTGCCGGGTGCTCCAGGACCGCCTGCATCGCCCGCAACAGCACCGCTCCGGGGCCGTCCGGCCAAAAAAGCGGAACCACCTGGCGATAGCCCATGGGCACGCTCAGCAGAGCAGGCGCCAGACAATCCAGAGGCGTCAGACGGTCCGGATCGCCCTGCCGGTCGTAGGTGGTGAACGCCCGGCGACCGCGAGGATCGGTGTAGGCCCGCACATGCTCCGCTGCACACGCCTGCAACGCAGCGATGCTGCTCCTGACCTCGGGCATAGGGCCTCCGCTGACCGGTTGTGAACGAAGAGGGCATCATCCAGAATCCAGGCCCAACGACGCCCCGTAAGAACCGCGTACGCGTTGAGAGCCGCGGGCGGGCCCACGGACACGGCGCGAGGAAAGCCGGGTGCCTGCGGAGACAGCAGCTCCGCAGGCACCTCTCGCGCCTCAGCACGCAGCCGGAATGCCTGCCGGATGGCAGCGGCGGGCCTTGCGGCCCGAACCGCAGGGGCAGGCAGCGTTTTTCGCGACGCTACGCCCTGGCCCCTGCACCTGCGACCGGGAGGATGCGCTGGGCCTGACCATGCTCTCGCCGCGGGTACGCCAGCGCTGCAGGGGCTCGGGGAACCGGCCGGCACGCTCGAGCACCCACGGCCCGACGGCGCTGAAGGCCTCGTCCCCCGCCCCGGAGGAGAACTCGCGGATCTCCTCCTCGGGACCGCGCAGCATCAGCCCGGCCACGGCGGGATAGTCCTTGCCCTGGAAAGCCCGGAGGCCCTGCAGCTTGAAGATGTCCTTGGCGAACGCGGCCCCCGCGATCAGCGCCGCCCCGGTGACCACATCTCCCTCGCCTCCGTCGTCGAGCCGGTTGAACAGCCGGATCAGAACTGCCTCCGCATCGCTGATCGGCAGGTCCTGCTCCTGCTCCAGAGCCCTAGTGAAACGCTCGCGGATCTCCTCCGGGGTGCGATAGGAGAACTCGTCCGCATGCCCCCGCTGTTCGAAGTGCAAGGTGTACACGCCCGGCTGCAGCCCGGATTCATGGGCCAGCACCTTGCTGGTCGACTCGAACCCCACGAACCGCACGACAGCGTCCCGCACGGTCCCTTTACGGGCCTCGTCCCCCAGGCGGGAGTGCGGCGAGAACAGATACGGGCACACCTGCGCCGCGTACAACGCGCAGATCTCATGCACCGGCGCCTCGCCGCACACGACAGCGGGCAGCCGGCCCTCCTCCTGAAGGATCATCTGCCAGCGCAGCTCATCGGTGAACGGCATCCCGCACACGGCACACCAGTCGAACGTCGCCAGTGCCAGCTTGCGCCGCTCGCTGATGGCCCCGAAGTTCACCTCCTTCGGGCTGCGGGCCACCGTCGCGATGACGGGATAACCGCGCCCGTCGACTGCCAGATGCTGCATCCGGCGCGGTAACGGCACCTCATGCTGCGGTCTCTGCTTCATCCCCACCCCTAATGTCCGGCCGCGCCACACTCACCAGCGCAGGCCACGATGAGGATCTATCATGCCGTACCCTCATTGATCGGCTGAATCGGAAAGTCTGGGCCCCGGCGAGCTGCTCGCATCCAGCGAGGCCGACACGCCTCCCGCCGTCGAATGCCGTCACCACCCCACTCACTGACAAAAGCCCCAAGGCATCACGCTGAAGCTGTCCGCGCCTCCCAGACGAACGGGTTCCCATGCCCTACGACCTCGACCCGTGGCAGCTCCTCGCTGCCGACGCCCAGGAGTTCTCAGCGTTCCGTATCTGGGCCACGGCGCTGGAGGCGGCCGGCACGCCAGTGGTCCTTCTCGGCAGCCCAGAGCAGCAGGAGAAGCGCTACCAGGAGCTCTACGGCCTGGCGCCCGGCGTCCTCACCGCCGACGCCCACGTCTCCCTCGCCGGCGAACCCTGGTTCGTCGACCACACCAGACTCCCCGCACCGGGCGGACGCAGGGTGCCAGCAGCCATCCGCGCCGCCCGCGAAGCACTGCGGCGAGAACTCGCAGCGGCCGCGCTGATCAGCCCCACCGGCGGCTTGCGCATCACGGTCACGCCTCAGACGCAGAGCAGTCGGCGGGAGCGCCGACGCTACTTCGAGCGGCTGGCTGCCTTTGGCCGGCAAGCTGCCGAAACCGGGCAGCCCGTCTATGATCCGGAGGCCCCGACTACGATCCCCACTTCCCCTTCCCGGTCGCAGAACCCTGGCGGCCGCATGACCCGGCCGAACCCGTGGAGATCATTGTTTCCCTCGCCGCGCACCCCATGTCCTGGCGGGCGCAGAACACGCCGCAGGGCTGGGAAACACGACACCGGCAGGCTCCGGGAGATCGCGGACGCCCTCGTCAAGAAGCTGACCGAGCACAAGGGCAAGACCAACAAGCCAGGTCAGCTTCGTCGAGCGCACCGACTGGGAGTGCCTACCGGCCTTTTGATCGACGCACGGACGGGTTGGCAGCCACCCGGCCTCGTGCCCCAGCAGACGGCCGCCACGACGCACCCACTCATGGCCGACCTCCCCGTGCCGCTGGCCCAGGACCTGATGTCGGAACTGGCCGCGCAACACCCCGATGCACTCACGTGCGCATGGCTGCTTTCCTCCGACGAACAGGTCCACGAGGTCTACCGCCACGAGGTGTAGCGGTAGGCGACCGCTGCACACACCGATCGTCGATGGGCCGCAGAGACGGCAGCTCCGACGCAGCACCGAGGGCAGGCGCTACGCGCGACCGCCCAGGCACCAGCCGTCGGGGGCCGCAGGCGGCCCGGCAGTGATCAGGTCACCCAGCTTCCACCGCAGACAGGAGCGGTCGCCCAGGACCGCATCCTGCATCTGGCCGGTGTGCGGCGCGGCCAGCGGCAGGCGCCGGTAGCGGCCGCGGGTCGGCCGCTGCGCCCCGCCCCGACGTGTGGGCCGGGGCGGAGGCAGGAGCGAATGCCGCCCGGCCCACATCCCCACCGCGTCCATCCCTGAAACCGCTGGGATGCCCCAGTCGGTCAGGAGCTTCGCCAGCCGGTCGTGCCAGGCGCGGTCTCCTGCCTGCGTCAGCGTGCCGCGCAGACGCTGCCGCTCCCGCGCCGCCAGCGCCTGAGCCAGCCCCACCGCCTCGGGGGAGAACATCAGCGGCGCCACCCGCAGTTCATCGTCCCCCGCCCATCCCGTTGCGCGTCTGCGGGCCCGCCACACCGGCGCATTGAGGTCGGGGACGTTCCACCGGCACGAGGCGATGGCGTAGGCGTCCGCGAACATCGCCCGGCCTCCCGCGCCCAGGCGCCGCTCCAGCAGTAGCCGCATCCGGTGCGCCTCCACGACCTCGGGCAGCTCGGACAGCGCGACAGCATCGTCGCCGGGGCCGCGGCGGTTGTCCAGCCAGCGTCCATGTCGGGCACACACCTGCCAGGTCGCCTCCGCGGCCAGATAGGCCTCCAGACTGGTGCCCTTCACTCGGGCACACAACTCGCACACCCGCACCAGGAAGCAGCCGTCCGCATCCCACGGCCAGTCCCACGCCGGCGCGCCGTCCGCCGGGAGCAGCCGGTGCGTCCGCAGATTCGGCAGCGCACACTGCAGCGCGGCCACCTCACGCCCGGACAGCACAGCCAGCTGCTCCAGCGCGGCCCTGTTCAGATACCCCTCACTGCACTGCGGATCCCCTACACCACCGCCTCTCCGCAGCGGCGCGCCGAACATCGCCCACAACTCCTCGTCGGGGATGCCGTTGGCGTTCGCTAGACGCCGCACGTAGGAGCCGGTCGACTCCCCGCCGATGAACCGCACCGACCTCGCCAGGCGCTGCGCCGGGCGCCAGACCTTCCGCCGCCCCGCCGCGACCACACCAGCACGCCCCGCCAACACCTCACACCCTCCCGACCCGCCGACTCCGGGACTTCCTCGGCCCCCGGACAGCCACTTAACCGACAGCTCTGCACACCTGCCGTCCCACTGTCTACCGCCTCATGCCGTGCCCCGCAGCGCTCCCGCTCCTCTGCGCCCCGCACCCGCCCCGCCTTTGGCCAAAAGCATGTGATCTCCCGACAGAACCGGCTCACCGGCGGGATACATTCCGCGCGATCACTGGACCAAGGGCGAGGGAGAGGCGTGGAGTTACGCGCGCACCAAAGAGAGGCGCTTGCCGCGATCGAGGACGCCGCGGCCGCCGGCGAGCAGCGGATGACGGTCGTGGCCGCCTGCGGCAGCGGCAAGACGCTGATCGCCCAGCAGGCCGCGCAAGCCCTGGCCGCACACGGCGCCGTCCTGGTCCTGATGCCGACGAAGGACCTGGTGGCACAGACCATCCGCCGCTGGCGCGACGCCGGGCGTACGGGGCCCGCATTCGGACTGTGCTCCCTGAGCCAGACCGAGAGCGGACTGGCCAGGAGCGAGGCGGTGATGGTCCGCCGCCCGCAGGCGATCGTCCGCGCGATGCAAACCGGCGGCCCGGTCACCGTGTTCGCCACCTACGGCTCCCTGCATCACCTTGAAGACGCCCACGAGCACTATGGTCTGGCCCCCTGGGACCTGGTGATCATCGATGAGGCCCACCGCACCTGCTCCGCTTTCGGATCCGGCTGGGGCACCATCCACGACGACGACGCCATCCCCGCCAAGATCCGCCTCTACATGACCGCCACACCCAGGGTCTGGCACACCACAGTTCCCGCAGGTTCCGGCGACCTCCCGCCGTTCACGGACCGCATTCCGCTGGCCACCATGGACCACCGCGAAATCTTCGGTCCCACTGTTTTCGAACTGGGCATGGCCGAGGCCATCGAACGCGGCATTCTCGCCGACTACCAGGTCATCCTGCCCATCGTCGACGACAGCGACCTGCACACCATCCTCACCGCCCGCCACCCCGTCCTCAGCGCCCACCACAACGGACTGCGTAACGCCGCCATCCACGTTGCCATCCTGCGCGCGATCGCCAGCCATCAGCTGCGCCGCGTCCTGGTGTTCCACAACCGCGTCGCCCTCGCGCAAGCCTTCGCCGCCGCCCTGCCCACCACCGCCCTGCAGGTCGGAGAGGAACTGCGCATCGAAGACCTGTGGTCGCAGGCGATCCACGGTCAGCAGCCGGGGGACTGGCGCCGCGAGTTGCTGGAAGACTTCGCCGACCCCGACCGGGCATGCGCGGTGCTCTCCAATGTGCGCGTCCTCAACGAAGGCGTCGACATGCCCGATGTCGACGCCGTGGTTTTCGCCGCCCCGCGATACAGCGTCATCGACGCCATCCAGGCCATCGGCCGAGGCCTTCGCCAGCCTCCCGGCGCAGGCAAGAAGACCACCCTGATCATCCCCGTCTACCTCCAGCACGGCGCTGACACCGACACCCTGCTGAAGGACTCCGTCTTCGAGAGCCTGCTCACCCTCCTGCAGGCACTGCGCGCTCACGACGGGTCGTTCATGGAGCGCATCGCCCTGCCCAGCCGCTCGCGCAAGCGCACCGTCAACGTCAGGGCCCTCTGCTACGCCCAACCCGAGCGCGCCGCCCAACTGGCCCGCGCCCTGGGCCTGGAGATCACCCTGCCGGCCACCGGCACCTGGGAGCAGGCCCTCACCTCCGCCACCCGCTACCGCACCAAATTCCGGCACCTAGACGTTCCCGCCGACTACACCGACCCTGCTGGCTTCGCCCTGGGGGAGTGCCTGGCCAACCTCCGCCTACGCCACCTGTTGGGCCGCCTGCCCACCGAACACCGGCAAGCCCTGGAGGCACTGGGCATGCCTTGGACCGCACCGGCGCAGACCTTCGACTCCATGCTCCACCATGCCCGAACCTGGGCGGCCCATCACGGTCATCTCAGCGTTCCCGTCCACGACAGCTTCGGCGGTCACCGAATCGGCTTATGGCTGGCCACACAGCGCCACAAGGCCAACACCGGGCCAGCTTCCCGAGGAGCACCAGCAGGCCCTCGCCGCCATCGACCCGTACTGGAACCCGCCCTGGTCCCTGGACTGGCAGCGCAAGTATGCGCAAGCCAAAGACCTCATCCTCGCCGACCTCGGCCCCGACTGGTGGTACAAGCCGGACTACCACCAGCGGGCAGGGCGAGAAGACCTCAAGATCGCGAACTGGATCTACAAGCAGCGCAAAACGTTCTTCCGCCTGCACGAAGAACAGCAGGACCTCCTGCTCCGCATCGGGACACCACCCCTGCCCGACAGCGTGTATACCAAACGCTCCGACTACGCACGCCACGTCTTCTACGAGGGCCTCATGCACCTCGCCGTGTTCCTGGCGCGCGAAGGCCACGCCGACGTCCCCCGCGACCACGACGAGCCATCCCGTTGGGAAGGGGCAAAGGCGCCGGTCTACCCCCTTGGAGCCTTCATCCACCGATGCCGCAAGCACCCCGAAGCACTCACCGACGAGCAGCGCCACGCCCTGCAAGCCCTGCAGATGATCTGGGACCCGAGCCTGGGACGCCACAAACACCCCAAGCCACCACCCACTGGATGAGCGTCATACCGCCCCGGGATGTTCCCCCGGCAGCGGCAGCGCGTTCTCATCCCGGCACTCCACATCGTCGACCAATGCCGTCCCGGTACCAGCCTGTCTACCCCGCCCCAGCCGCGGGCAGGTCGGGCGTGCACGTGCGGTATGCCGGGCGGGAGATGCCGACGCGCGGACCGGCATGCGGGGGGCGCGCGAGAAGGACCTCCTGTCACAGCGTCACCCTCTTGTGCCGCGCGAGGAGTTCGGTGAAGAAGTCGGCGAGGAGTGGTTCGCCACCCGATGCGGTCAGCTCCCAGCCGCCGAAGCGGTAAATCTCGTAGCCGGCGAGACGGAGCCGGCGGTCTTCGGCCACCATCTCCGAGTACAGGCGCGGCACAGCGGTCCAGGAGACGGCGCCTTGGCCGTCGGGCGGGTTCTTGCGGCCGTAGTGCTGCACACCGTCGACCTCGATGACAATGCGGGAGCGGTCCGGCGCCAGGAGCAGGAAGTCCATCCGCTGCCGGTACAGCGCCCCGGACTGCCTTCCGCTGCGCCGCGAGTCAACCGTCGCAGCGCGCCGTCCAGAGGTAGGCGGAGTAGGCGCCGACCTGCACCCACTGGCGGTAGTCCTCCAGGCCGGGCCCCCAGAGCTTCCCCGCCCCGCCTGTAACCCCTGTGCCCCGGCCTCCGTTGTCAGTGGCCACGATTAGTCTCTGGGGGAGGTGCGACGAAGGGGGACAAGGTGGCTAACAAAGACATAGACCATCGAGCAATCGAAAAGCATGTCAAGGAGATCAACAAGGCCTATCAGCGTGCTGCTCAGAAATATCCGGTCACCGTGCCGGTCACCGGCAAAGGCCTCACCGTCTCCGCCGGAGTCGGCGGGGTGGGGATCGAGCAGGACCCTCACCTGGTCCGGCTCTTGATATGGCTGGGTGATCAGCCTCGCCACAACTTTGCAGAGCAAGACGCCTACGCCGAGGAGTCAGGAGTTCCCCTGGACGATGTCCAGGTCCTGGCGCATGCCCTTGAGCGGGACGGTCTGATCGATTCGCTAAGGAGCCTCTCGGAGGACGGCGCCTACAAGGTGACCGATGACGGTCGAGTGGAGCTGAGGCGGCTCGCCCAACTGCGCAGCGACCCCGCCGCCCGGCACCGCTACGCCACCGATGCCTTCCTGCGCTGGCTCTACACCACCGCCCACGACCAGCACCCCGTCGACCCGACCGCCTTCCTGACCATCGCCGAATCCCACTTCGCCGGAGACGAACTGTCAGAGACGGAACTGCACTACGCCCTGGCACGCCTTGTCCACTCTGGACTCGTGGCGAACTACAGCACCGAGCCTCAGAGCGCCGCCATCACCATCGACGGCATCGACTGCGTACTGTCTGGAGCAACCGTGAGTGACTACCTCAGCCGAACCCGCCCCGGCGACTACTACAGCATTACCGGCACGAACATCGTTGCCGGCTCTCAGGGCAAGGTCGAGCAACACAACCACAACCACGCCTTCGACCCCAGCGCCATACGCGAGTTCGCAGCGCTGGTCCAGCAGCTCGCCCCGACCTACGGCATGGAACCTGCGCAGCAAGCCGAACTCGTCCGCGACGCCGAAGCGCTCGCCGAGGAGGCCGGCAGCGAGACTGCGCAGCCAGGCCGCATTCGCGCCGCCTTCGACACCGTGATGAGCGGACTCACACAGATCGGTGCAGCATCCGCCGGTCTGGACCTGACGATCCAGCACGGCCAGCAGGCCCTCAACACGGTCTTCGGCAGCTAGAGGTTGTCCCGTAACTAGTGAGGTCGTTGGTGCGTTGGCTGGGCATGGGTGGGGTGACCTCAGCAGATGATCCGAAGTGGATCGAGCCGTTCTCCGGGCTGACCGAGGTGCAGTTCGCCAGGCTGGTGGCGTTGGTGCGGCGTCGCGGTGGTGACGTGCAACGCGGTCGTCCCTGGCGGCTGCCGCTGGAGGGATCGGGTGTTGCTGGTGGCGACGTACTGGCGTACGAATCTCACGTTGCGGCAGGTGGCGCCGTTGTTCGGGGTCTCGAAGGCTGCCGCCGACCGCATCCTCGATCACCTGGCGCCCTTGCTGGCCCTCTCGCCGGCCCGTCGGCCACGCAAGGACACCGTCTACATCGTCGACGGCACTTTGGTGCCCACCCGTGACCGCAGCATCGCTGCGTCCAGTAAGCACTATCGGTACTCGACGAACCTCCAGGTCGTCATCGACGCCAACAGCCGCATGGTGGTGGCGGTCGGCCTGCCGTTGCCCGGCAGCCGCAACGACTGCCGGGCGTTCACCGAGTCCGGTGTCGACCGGGCCTGCCGCAGGGCACCGACCCTCGCAGATGGTGGATACCAGGGCACCGGTCTGCTCATCCTGCACCGCAAACGACGAGGTCAGACCCACCTCAGTCCTCATCACGAAGCGGAGAATGCCGTCCACCGCCGGGCACGAGCCCGCGTGAAACACGCCCTGTCGCGGCTGAAGAACTGAAAGATCTTGCGGGACTGCCGGCTCAAGGGCAACGGCGTTCACCAGGCCATGTGCTCGGTATCGCCCGGCTCCACAACCTGGCCCTCACTGGATAACTCACACCCCATACGGGACAACCTCTAGGCCACGCCTATGCCGCCCAGTCCATTTTCCCGCTCGGCGAGCTTGTCCGCGGCGAGTTCGGCGTTCCGGCTCATGGGCCCGAGAGCCGACAGCGAAAGCGGCGAGCACCGCAAACTCCACGGCGCAGCAAAGGCGGGGCTGACGCGCGGCGGATGACCGCGCAGCCAACCGCCAGTTCGTCCCGGTGGATGATGTCAGCGCTGTCGGCCGATACGAGCGAACGGCGGTACGAGGCACGCGCGACGCCCACTGCTTGAGGCTGATCCCGGGCGTCACTGCACCTCTTCGTTGTTCACCTTGCCGCCCACATCCACGAAGACGGCTCCCGCCAGCCTTTCGTCCTCCGGTTCCCAGACGTCATCCTGCATCATCCTGATGACTCGTTCGGGCAGCGGCTGCACCGGCTGCTCGGCGAGTTGGGCCACCCGCTGGTACAGCGGGGAGTCTTCCCTGGTGATGGGTGTGTGCTCCGGCCCTTCCTGTGCATCGATACGCTCCATACGTTGTTGCGGTACGGCTTCGGCGATGGATCGGAGGAAATGGGTACCGCCTGTATGGAGGGAACTGGCCTGGGCTCCCACCTCGTCGAGGGCAGTGGACTTCGGTGAGCGAAGCGGGTCCACGCAGACCAGCCGGTTCCACGGAACGCTCAGGTCGCGGGCGTGGTGGGCGGGCAGGGCAGGGTCGTCGACGACGCGCTGCACGACGAGCGCGGACACCAGGGAGCAGCCCAACTGCCGTTGGTCGGCCTGGCTGTGTTGGCAGTCAGCTATGGCCAATTCGTCGTCGTAAGGGACCCAGTTGCGGTGGTTGTACAACACGTAGAAGGGCAGGCAGCCGACGTTGGCGGCATCTGCGATCAGCCGCAGGCTCTGCACCGGGCCCTGCCCGTCGCCCGGGCGATAGCGGAATCGGAAACTGCCGTTGCGCATGGCCTTCTTGGCCTGCACTCGTATCCCCACCCCGCGATGACCGTCATGAAACCACCACTCCCAGTCGGCACCATTCCTGGCCTCCTGGGCGCGGGTGAACTGCCGGATAGCGATGCGGTCGCCGTGCTGTTGACGGATGTCCTGCAGATTGAAATCGGTGAACGACTCCTCGCCCGGCGCCCAGCCATTGAGATAGCCGTCGGCCAGACGCTCGAAGGTGCGCTCCGCGCAGCGGCTCAGGGTGCGGCACATGCCGTCCGGCCATGGTGCCGTCCGACTTGACGGCTGCACCGAGAACCCACACCCGGAGCAGAAACGATCGCGCAGCCTGATCGCCCGCCCGCACCGACACCGCTGCTTGCTGACCATGCCTCCATTGTCCTGCACCTGCCTCGCCTCACTCATCCGACCCGTCTCGCCCACCAGCTCGCGAGCCCCGCCCGGCGAGAGCCTGCCGTCGGCCGACGTCGCGGCGCTGCAGCCGCGTGACATGCTCGACCGCCTGGAGGCCGGAGGGTGGCCGCTGGACCTGGTCGACGAGGTCCTGGTCTTCGGCTCCTACGCGCGTGGCGCCCTGAACCCCGCCGACGTCGACGTGGTCGTCGAACACCGCACCGATGAGCGCCTCACCAGCGAATTTGTCAACGCCCTGTCCTACGGCCGCGACCCTTCCGCGTCGATGAAGCGCGCACTGAAGGGCACCAGCCGCGGCCTGCAAATCCATTTCCGAGAACGTAAGACCCTCGAAGCCGAAGGCTTCGAGCTCACGCCGCTGTGGACCCGCGGCGAGCCCCTCGCCGCCGCCCGCACCCGGCTCACCGCCATCACCCCCGACCCCACCGCCGGCCGAGCCCCGCGCGACCACATGCTCGACGCCTTCGAGGGCATCGACCGATGGGTGCCGCGCCCCGTCCGCGTCGCTGTGAAGTGCCACTGGAGTGCCACTAGAAAACCGTCATTTACGTGTCACCTGTGACGACGGTGTGATCGCCCTCTGAGCTGGCACGATGCTGGTTCT
>NZ_JOBH01000028.1 GCF_000717745.1 Streptomyces violens | reverse complement strand
GCTGTGAAGTGCCACTGGAGTGCCACTAGAAAACCGTCATTTACGTGTCACCTGTGACGACGGTGTGATCGCCCTCTGAGCTGGCACGATGCTGGTTCTGGTGGTGGCGGGTAGTGAGAATTCTCGGTGGCGTCAAATGGCATCCTGGCAGGACAACCTCTGCGACTTCCTATGTGCTTCGATGTGCCGTTTTGGGGTGGTTCGTTTCGTGGGTGTGTGGAAGGGATGGCCGAGGTGCCGAGCAACTGCGTTTAGCCTGCCCACCGTTGACCGTCGAGGGTTCGAGGCCAGTTCCCGGGCATCCGGCCACGATTCCTCCGGTCCGCCGACAAGGGGCCGATGCTGGCGCGGCAGAGTCAAGAGGGTTCGGTGCCCTGCAGACGCATCTCTTCCTTGAGCTCGTCCAGGTCCCGCAGCGCTCCCTCATCGGGCATCCACGTTGTCAGTGCGACCTGCGAGCATGATGAGCTAGGCAGCTGATGAGCAGCATGCCTCGTGTGAGGTAAGGGAGTTGGAGCAGTGAACACCGTGCGGGCTCGGGTATGGCGATTCTCGGTGGAGACGCAGACGGTAAGGGCTCAGTCGATCGGGGAGGGCGCCCTGCCGGTCTCGCTTGCCCGCCTGCTCCACATCAACGCCATGGCCTGCGACCCGCACCGCACGCTCAGCTACTGGACCCGACGGTCCGAGGTGCGCTTGATGGCCAGCTATCTTCACGCGCCAGACGGCGGCAGTCCGCTTCTCGTTGACCACCAAGCGTTCGAGGCCAGCTCCCGGCACATACGCAGCTTCGTCAACGAGGGCTCGGGGCTGGGAATGCTGACGGCGGCGGGGGAGTCCCTGTTCGCCTGGAAGGACGGAGCGCACGACCTCCACAACTTCGACGCGCTGCCCAAACACCTGCTCGGCCACTACCGGCCGACCGGAGTCCGCCCCGACCTGCTGTTCCACCTGCCCGCGGGCCCCGTGGCCGGTGAGGCTCGCGGCAGACACCGCCGTGCCGCGCAGCTGCTGCCCGAACGGCTGCTTGCCGGCCAGAAGCAGCGGCTGCGCGAACTGGCCTCTTGGTCCGCCGCGCACCGTGACCACACCTACTTCATGAGCTGGGTGTGGATCGGCCCCTCCGGCATCGCGGTCGACATCTTCCTGCCCGAAGGCGGCCCGTGGAACGGTGCGCTGGATGCCCAGTGGATGAGGGAGCACGCACAGGAAGGACCGGCGACGCGGTTCCCTTTGCACGAGCCGCGTGAGCAACGGGCGGCACGACGGCGCGCACCACAGGATCCGGGGGCGGCAGAGGAGCGCATCGCTTACGTCGGACAAGCATCGGATGATGGTCCGCGCGAGTTGCGGACGGCACTCAACATCTTCTCCGAGGTCTACCAGACGCACGAGGGCGGTGCCCCGATTCCTCCAGGCTCGCCGCAACAGCAGGCCGCGGGCGTGATGGAGTGGCTCTACGAGACGGCTCCCGCGGGTGACGGGGCCGCGCTGGCCGGCATTCTCGTCCGAGGAACCTGGGCGGCGGCGGACGCTGCGGGCCCGGCCCGGCACGCGGTCCTCCTGGGCGTCCTCGCCGAGCAGCCGCCACGGCAGGCCGCAGTGCGCGATCGCCTGGCCCGCGCCGAGGGCCACTTCGACGCCTGCCTGGACGGCCGCCTGCTCACCGTCGTCCGCCCTGCCGCCTCGCCCGTCCCGTCCTGGCGGGACCTGGAACGGGCGCTGCTGGAGGAGTGAAATGCGGCTTCCACGCCGCCACGACCTCAAGCGGGCGAAGGCGGAGCGGCTCGTGGCCGGTGTCGGTGCCCGGCCGGCCGTGCCGCCGGCTAGGGCGGCGTCGGCCTGTCCGGCCCGACCAGTTCGCTCCAGCCTTCGGGGAAGGGCGCCGCGGCGTCGGCGGGGGGTGGCGTTCCCACCGGAGCCGTGTACACCTTCGCCTCTTGGGCGAAGGTGGTCTCCTTAAGGACCACGGGCTGGTCCAGCGCCGCGGGGCTGAGCTCCAACCTCTGCGCCGCGTGCAGCGCGCGGATGCTGTCCAGCAGCTCGATCGTGGCGAGGGTGGTCCATGCGATCAGCGGCACGGCCGCCCGGAACCGCTCCTGGAGCCCGAAGGGGTCCGCCCCTGCGCGTCTGCCGGCGTCGTGGTGGACAACGTCTCCGTAGATCCACGCGTGCGCGAGGGAGATGTCATTCATCTCCCCCCGCCGGCCTGTCGCCGGGTCGTGCACCGTCACCTGGTAGCCGCCGTCTGCCTCGGCATCAGTCTCCTCGACGCGTCGCCTCCACTGGGCCCGCAGCGCCTTCATCTGAGCTGGGACGGTGCCCTCGCGGACGAAGTACGCGATAGCCGTCAGCGCCTTGTCGTAATGACACTGCTCCCCTTTGAGCAGCAGCGGCCGGACGCGTGCCGCCGCGGACTCCACGACTTCTTCGGGAGGCAGTTCCTGCCGAACAGTGATCTGCTGACTGTCGGAGACGATGCTCCACTCGCTGTTCGCCAGACTCCGCAACGCCTCGCGGTCCTGCACCAGAGAGTGAGCTTCGATACGGCGGGCGCGCACGACAAACGCCTCGAGACGAGCGCGGTGCCTGGCATCTGCCGTCTCGTTGCGATCATTGGCCATCGGGATCCTCAACATTCAGGTCAACGACACAGACACTCACCGCGGGCACGGCGGAAGCGCACAGACGCCCCGAGCCGCAAGACCGGAGCATCGGGCCGCAGGCCATGGCCTCCCCTGTCGGGCGGCGCGATCACCGGCACCCTTTCGCTCTCATCGGACAATCATGACAGATGCCTGAAACCTCCCCAGGCTGCCTGGCCTGCCGCCGGCCGCGCCCGGGCGGCCGGGGAGTGCGTCGACAGCCGGGCCGTGGCTGTGTTCGGTGGGCGGCGTGGCGGAGTCCAGGGCCCGGCGCCCCCGTCGACACGGCGCGCCGGGCGGCGCTGGACTGGTACCGGGTACGCGAACGCCCCAGGCGCCGACGCCGGCCGAGGCACCCCCTCCCGCCGCGGCCGGCGCCCACCGGGCCGCCGGCCGCGGCGGGAATAGGGGCGACCTCGTGGCAGGCCCTGTACGTGTCCCGCCACGCATGTGCGGGACTGCTGCCTGCCCAGCTCGCGTCCAACGGGCGCAGACGATTACCGCTCAGAGCTGGGTGCACAATCCGGGCCCGCGTCCGCCGACGTCGGCGCGAGACGGGCGAGTGCGCGCCGTCCCAGGGCTTGGACATCATCGAGGGCCGGATCCAGGGCGGTCACCTCACCCTGGAAGGCCTCCAGCCTTCCGGGCTCGGTGCAGACGGCGATCAGCAAGGGAATGAACACCTTCCAGGCCTCGGCCGGAGGGCGACGGCTGATGGAAGCAGCGCAGTCCAGGTAGTCGCGCAAGCGCGGGCTTTTTGCCCGGGCCCGTTCGACATGCTGCAGTGCGGGGTCCTGCAGCCCGGTGCGAGAGGCCAGGCGCAGAGGTAGCGCAGACTCCACCAACACGGCGAGCACGTCGCGCACTGTGCAGAGGGTGTCGAAATCCACCTCGTTCAGCCGGCTGGCTCTGGCGGCGGTGAGCCCCCAGGCCGGCAGGGCCCACCCGTCACCGAGACGCTCGTCCTGCACGGCCGCGGCCGTCATCTCAGCGAATGCCTGTGCGGAGAAAAGTGCGTCTTCTTCTGTCCCGTATGAGTTTTGGAGGGACGCCATCAGCACATCCACGCCGAGCTCTTCCGCACTTGAGACTGCGGCTGCCGCGAACATTGCCAGTCCACGTGCGTCGGCACGACTGTGCGGATCAGAGGGATCACGGCGACCATCCGTGCGGCGCCTCACCCGGTGATGCCGCCTCAGGAAATAGGCGTGTGCAGCGGCGAGTGCGGCCTCCGCCCGTCGGTCGGGATCGTCCCCCGCGCCTTCGGCCGCCCGCTCAGCGAAGGCTACGGCACTGCCGCGGTCCTGGCTCACGTACCACAGCAATGCCTTCTGGACTCCGCGTTCAGGAAGCGGGACCCAGGTGGCAACGAAGGCCTCGGCACACCGGGGATGCACGGTGAACACCTGCAGGACAGCCTTCTCAAGACGCTTCTTCCCCGTCGTGACCAAGGCCAGAGCCTCGGCCGCCACAGCCGAATCAGGCGTGAGCCCCGACACCGAACCGGCGCCCCTGCCCAGCCCGCGCGCGGGCTGCCAGGGAAGGGCCCCGAACTCACGCCAGCGCCGGATCTTGGCCCAGCTCACGTCCAGGCCCCGGGCCGACAGCAGGTCCGACAGCGCCCCCTCAGCCGCACTCGGCTCCTTCCACGCCACAAGGCCACCTTAATTAGAACCCCGCGATTTCACCGCCTGGTTGCCGGGACCCGGGATGGCCTACTGGGGCACGCGACCGACGCCCCGCCAACGGCTCGGGAGCGACGCGCTGTCAACTGCCCCTCACCAGGAGGACCCATGCCACGACCTCTGTCCCACACCGGCCGCCGCATGCTGCGTGCCGCAGGCTTCGCAATGCTGCGCGGCGCCGCCTACGCAGCCGGCAGCGCCGTCACGACCGGCGTGCTCGTGTGGCTGGCCTCGCGCTGAAGTCTCCGGCGGGAGACGTTCTCACCGCTCGCCCGCGGTAGGACTTCCTCTCCTACCCGCCGGCCGTAAGGCCAGGCCGCTGCCCGTAACCCGCGGCCCGTCCGACCGCGGGCCGGTGCGGCGCCGCGGGGTCGCGGACGGGCGTTGGGCCATGGCAACGTCACGCGCGGAGGCGTGGCGCACGGTGTCGTGAGGCTGCGGCAGTGGAGTGCAGCGGCCGGTTGCGAAAACGTTGCCGCAACCCGGACAGGAGCGGCGGCGCGCATGAGGCCGCTGCGGTGTCAGTGCAGGTCGTCGAAGAGGGAGCCCTGGGAAGGAGGTGCGTTGCGTGGGCGGGGGAGGGGCTTGCGCTGGTGCGGAGGCGGGGGAGGAGTGCCGGTGGCGCCGTCGGTCAAGGCGTACTGGCAGGCGGCCCGCAGGTCCGGCAAGTGCATCTGCGCACCCATCAGGCCGAGGAAGTCCGCGACGCTCCAGTCGATGAGAGCGCCCTGGCGCGAGAGATAGAGCCCCACGGTGCCGATGCCGTAGCTGTCGCTGTAATCCAGCAGAAGGTAGCCGGCCAACTGGTAGAGCTCGGCGCGACCGAGGCGCTCGGGGCGGATGGTGGCCTTGCAGTCCACCAGCGCTCCGGCCAGGACGAAGTCGGCGTCAGCTCCGCCCACGTGCAGGCTGCCCTCGAAGACCGGTCCGCAGACCCGCTCCGGCGCAGCCAGCTTTCGCAGACGCTCGAACGGGCCGGGCTGCGCCGCCAGTTCCATCTGCCGGCGAATGTCGTCGACGATGTAGGACGGCACGGCACCGACCATGTCCTCCAGGGAGGCGCCGGGCGGGGTCAGGCCCAGGGTGTTGCCGCGTACCCAGCCCGCGTGGCGGAAGATCGCCTCGTAGCTGGAGGCGAGGTGGCACAGCCGAATGAGACGATCCTCGGCCTCGTCCTTAAGAGCCAACGGCTGACCGTCCTCGCTCTCGTACGTGCGCAGCTCTTCCAGCAGCACCGCGCCCGCGGCCTGCACCGTGTCGATGACCTCGCGACTGGGCCACCCGTCATCATCGAGGACCGCCCGCACCACGCCCTCGCTGATCGGTGCGCCGGTGGGTGCTCCGAGACTGATCCTCAGCCGGTGATCAATGGTGTGGCCCAGCATCCGGTACTCCGGACGCTGCCCCGCACCAGCCACCGGCTTCACCGGCGCGGCATAGCGCGCCAGACGCGCACGGTAGTCACTCAACACGTCCTCGGCTAAGGGCAGATGCTCGGCCAGGAATCGGGACATCGCCGAATTGGGGTCCTTGAGACAGGAGGTGAGGCTCATGCGTGCATCGTGCCGCACACCGCCGACACCGCGTCCGACAGTCGCAGAGGGTACTGGAGGGTAGCCGAAACTTTGCGTCATCCCTTCTCAGGTGGCGCCACCCCCGTTGTCAGACCCTGCCCCTACAGTGCCCCGCCCCTGCCGCGCCGCAGGGCAGGCGGACACGAGAACACCTCGACTGACTCACACGCTGACGTGGTAAGACTCTTCAACAGGCGGCGCTGGAACACCACTTCGTGAATGGCCCCGCCCCGGTCACTGGGCGGGCGCTACACGCGTTGCATCCATGCCGGTGCACGACGATCGAATGACCGGAAAGATCATGCAGGGGCCGGTCGCGCCCTACGTTCGAATCGCTCGACGCACCACCCGCGTCCCGCGCATCTGGCCGGACACCGCCTGCAACACCGCCCAGGCGCAGGCCATTTCGCCTCTTGCCGCCGCCCTCACCGGGGCAGCCCGGGGGCGGACCGCCTGACCGTGCTGCGCTCCCCCTCTCGGGCAGCGCCACAAGAACGGAACCCAGTCAGCCCCGGCCCTGTCGGCACACGCGCTGTGCCTGCCATGACGCCGCACGGGCTGCCGGACGAACCAAGGAGGACCATGGGCTTCGGCAAATACGGTGCGCAAGGCGTACACGGCGCCACGGCACTGGCCAGCGCACTGGACAGACGGGTCTTCGCAGGCGACCACTGGAAGACGCCGGAGGAGAAACACCGACGCGCACTGATCTACCTCACCCGCTCAGCGGCCGGCTACCGGGCCATGGAGGACGCAGGCATCACCGCCGATGCCCGCACGCTTCTCGCGTGGCTGTCCCAGACCCGCGCCCCCAGCCGGGACCGGCAGGCCCGCCTGGAGACCGCCTACCAGACGCTGCGGCGACGCAACGTCGCGCCGGCCCTGACCCGGTCGCTGAACGCAGGCGGCGGCACCCGCATCGAGATCTACCCCGTCGATGAGACCGAGGTCCAGATGTGCCACCGGCGCGTCGTGCCGTGGCGCCGCAAGAACATCTACCGCTGGAACACCATCGTGGCCGCGTGGTCGGTGGGGGACCAGATGCGCTTGGCCGCGGCGTGGGAGGACACCATCTGCGACCTGGACTCGGACTGGCGCAAGTACGAGTACGGCTCCTACATCGGCATGCCCATCTGACGCGGCCGGCCCACGCTCACAGCCCTTCTTGTTCTCAGGAGCAGCCCCCTCATGGATGAGCAACCACCCGACAGCGCGTCGGCCGCCCACCCCCAGGCCGCCACACGCCGCCGGGAGCGGCAGATGCTGACCACCCCGGCGATCCGCCACCTGATGACGCTGGACGCCCGCGGTGAGCTCACCACCGCCCACGTCCGGCTGGTGGCCCAGACCCTGGACCTGCACATCCGCACCGTTTGGAAGCGCCTGGCCGACGCCAAAGCCAACGGCACCGCCGAACGCCTCGGCCGCGCCCGCTTCGAGATCACCGAAGACCTCCGCGTCCAACTCGCTTACCATCGAGGCAACATCAAGCGCCTGCACGAGGCACTGCGCGCCGAAGCCGAAGAGAACAACACCACCGCACCCAGCCTGGCCACCCTCTACCGCGCCATTCGCCGCGACCTCGCCCCGGGCGACCTCGCCGGCCTGCGCCAAGGCCTGCCGGCCTCCCGGGGCCACGACCCGCACCTGCGCCGCTCGCCCGTCTGCCGCAACGAGGAGTGGGAGGGCGACCACAAGCAGGTACCCGTCTGGGTGCTGGCCGGCGACCGCCTCCTCAAGCCCTGGGTGACCTGGTTCATCGACTGCTCCACCGCCATGACCATGGGCTGGGCCCTCACCCCGCACTACCCCCACCGCGGGTCCATCCTCGCCGCCCTGCGCTCGGCCATCCTGCGTGATGACACCCACGGACCGGCCGGCGGCCTGCCCCAGCGGCTGCGCATCGACCGCGGCCGCGACTTCCTCGCCCGCGCCGTCCAAGAAGCCCTCGGCGCCTTCGCCGTCGACGTCTACGTCCTGCCCCCCTACACCCCGCACCTCAAAGGCAGCATCGAAAACCTCAACCGCGCAGCCACCAGCATGTTCTTCTCCACCCTGCCCCGCTACACCGGAGCCCAGCGCCTGGATGCCCGTCACCACGCGGGCGAGAACGACCCGCCACTCACCTTCGAAGCCTTCGTCGAGCTGTTCGGGCAGTGGGTGCGCCGCCGCAACGCCGAACACCGCATGACCGCCCGCGGCAACCTCACCCCCCTGGAGCTGTGGAACGAGGACGACACCCCCCTGCGGGAGGCCGCCCCCGAGGACCTGCACGCCTTCCTGCTCGAGGCCGACCGCTCCACCCGCAAGATCCAAGGCCACGGCATCCGCTGGCGCGGTCGCGACTACATCGGCCCCTGGATGACCGGCCGCACCGGAACCGACGTCCGCATCCGCTACCAGCCCCACCACGAGGACACCATCGAAGTCTTCGACCTGCATACCCACCGCCACCTGGGCACCGCCCACCTGTCCGACCAGGCCGACCCCGACCAGATCAACGCCGTCTACCAGGCACGCAACGAACGCGCCCAGCGCCTGCGGCGGGACCTGCGGGCCGCCGAGCGGCTGCGCCGCCGCCGCTTCAAGGCCGCCACCGCCCCCGCACCCGCCCAGGCCGAAGGCGCCATGACCCGCAAGGCGGCCACCGAAGAACTGCGCACACTGCGCGCCCCGGCCCACCCCGATGAGCTGCCCGAGAACTACATGCCGCGCCGGCTCGCCCCTGGCGCCGGATGGGTCATCCCCACCACCCCCTGTAAAACCACCTCCGAAGAGGACTCTTATGAGAGCTGAGCTCCCGCCCGGCACCCACTCCCGGATCCTGCGCCCGAAGGGCATCCACTGGCGCGGCCGGCTCCACCACGCGAGTTGGATCACCGGCCAAGTCACCGCCCAGGTCCTGGTGCGCCCCCGCACCTCCCCGGGAGACGGCATCGACGTCTATCACCCCAGCGGCCGCCTCTTGGGCACCGCCGTGCCCCTCCCCCCTGCCTCAACCGAAGGAGCATCCATGACCGACACCGGCAGCAGCCCTGAGACCGACCCCGGCACCGGCAGTGAGACTGCGCCCGTGGCCGCCGACACAGGCGGAGCCGAGCCCGACTTCTACCTCAACCTGGCCGACGCCCGCGTCGTCGCCACCGAGGCCCTCCTGGAGGCCGGGGAGAACATCGCCGACACCATCGACGCCCGCGCCATGTCCTGCATCTACGGCGACGCCGGCCTGGGCAAGACCTTCTCCGTCCTGGCCGCCTTGAAGGAAGTGGCCGCGGACCTGGTGCTGTTCTTGCAGTTCCGCTCCCGGCCCACCCCGCGTGACATCCGTTTGGAACTGTTCAACCTCCTCAACCTCGACGGCAAGGCACCCACTCACCCCAGCGAGTTCGACACCCTCCTCAAAAACTCCCTCGCCCGCCGCCCCTACGTCCTGGCCTTCGACGAAGCCCAGCAGTTCAGCCGCGAGTGCTTCGAATTCGTCCGCCACCTGTGGGACACCGGTAAGGGAGCCAACCGCCCCGCCGTCCTCTTCATCGGCGGCGAGGAGTGCTACAAGACCCTCTACAACGAACCCGCCCTCGCCTCCCGGATCTACATCTGGCAGGAATTCACCCCGATGGAAGCGGAGGAAGTCCTCAAGAACATCCCGCACTTCCACCCCCTGTGGGCCAACGCCTCACCCGAACTGATCAATTACATCGACCAGGAAGCCGGCGCCGGCACCTTCCGCATGTGGTCCAAGATCACCTACCACATCCTCGAGGGCATGAAGCGCCGCGGCCTGGACGAAGTCGACGAGACCATCGCCGCTGGGCCATCCGCCGGGTCCGGCCCCCCAGGCAGCGCCATCGCCGGGACGAAGGCCGATGACCCCCACCGACCCCACCGGGCACACCACGGCCCGGCACTACCTCAACCTCCCCCAGGCCCGCACCGTGACCACCTCACAGGTGCGGGCCGTCGCCCACGCCCTTGCCGCCGCCGTCGAACAGCAGATCATGATGTGCCTGAGCGGCGCCCCCGGCAGCGGAAAAACCTTCACCCTTCACACCCTGACCGCCCAGCACCCCCACTGGCACACCCTGCCCCTGCTCGTCCGCCCCCAGGCCCGCCCCGAAGACCTGCGCACCCGCCTCTACCGCGCCCTGCGCCTGCCCGGCCACGCGCCCAAGAACCCCGGCATCTGCGACGACCTGATCCGCCACGCCCTGCACCACCCCGCCCGGCTGCTGGCCATCGACGAAGCCCACCAGCTCTCCGCCTCCTGTCTGGAATACCTCCGCTTCCTCCACGACGATCCCCACACCCGCCTCGCCGTGCTCCTGCTGGCCAGCGACCACCGCCTCAAAGCCCTGCGCGCTCAGCCCGTGCTGACCAGCCGCGTCCGCACCTGGCACCACCTCCAGCCGCTGACCGAGTCCGAACTCCTCACCGTGCTGCCCGCCTTCCACCCCCAGTGGCACGACGCCGACCCTCAGCTGATCACCGCACTCGACACCGCCTGGGCGCACGGCAACTTCCGCCGCTGGGCCTCCCTGACCCACCGCCTGGCCAGCCTCGCCCACCGCACCGGCCGCCCCCAGCACGACGCACACCTGCTGCTGAAGCAACTCCAGCCCCGACCCGCGACAAGGCCATGACTCCAACTGCACACCCCACCCCCGCCACACCTCTCGTCGACCCCAAGGCCTGGGAGCCGGTGTGGTCACCCGACGAGACCGACCCCGCCCTGCCGCCCCTCACCCTCATCTTCGACCCACACGACCACGCCGCGCTCACCGCCACCGCCCTGGCCGCCCACCGGCCCTCCGCCGGACGCATCACCCTTCACCCCACCCCCCTGTCCACGACCAGAGCCCTCCTGGCCCACGACCTGCTGCGCGCCTATGGCAAACACCTGCCCGCCCCGGAAGACCTCCACCCCGCACCAGGATGGACCCACCACAACGATGACAGCTGGCGCAACACCGCTGCCTGGACCACCGCACTCGGCATCACCCACCTGATCATCTGCCGCGCCCACCGCCTCAGCTCCGGCGACATCCAACACCTGCTGGCCCTGCGCGAACACGCCCGGCTGAAGCTGACCCTGCTCTGCCACGGCACCTTCACCCACAACGCCCAGCAACTGCTCTCCGCCGTCCGCCACCACGACCTCGACACCCCCGAAGCCGCCCTGCAACACCTCCAGCAGCCCCCACCGCCTCCCGCGGCCGGCACCTACCCGTGGTGGCAGGCACATACCTCCTTCCCCGCCCGACCGGAGGAGACCTGGTTCCGCCTGCCGACCCCGCCCAGCGGCCGCCGCCACCGCTGGGAAGACCGGCACTACGCCATGATCGCCACCCAGCCGCCCCCCGACGCGCACATTCTCCCCCTGCCACCGACCCGCTGGGACCACACCCACCCCCACCTCGCGCTAGCCATCGCACGCATCCACAACCGCATCGCCCACCCCGTGCACGCCGCACGAGTCGCCCTGCACCTCCTGACCGGCACGCCCCCCGACCAGCTCAACCACCTCCCTCACACAGACCTCACCACCGCCAGCCCCGACCACGACCAAGCCCCCTCTGCAGACCTGCCCCCCTGGGTACGGCCCCTGACCCAGGCCGCACTCGCCCTCATCGAGCTGCGCGGCTACGCCCACGCCAACAACCCCCTGTTCATCCCTAAATGGGAAGAGCACGAGGTAAGCCAGGCCCTCGAATACTGCCGCCTCCTCCTGCCGCCACCGACCCCCACCCCCTCTGCCGCGCGCAGACGACCAGCCAAACGGCGCTGACCACCGGCCGCACAAGGCCTCCACGGTCACCCCGACCGGCCATCACCCCATCCACCCCGACCAGGAGCCGACATGCACCCCGCCTTCGACCCCGAATCCATCACCGACGCCCTCGACCGCGCTGACATGGACCTATGGACACGCCAACCACCCCGCTCAGACAGCGTCCGCCTGCGCTTCCTCCTCTCCCGTCACACCGGCCACAATGCCCTGGCCGCCCGCCTGCACATCTCACCCGCCGAACTACAGGCAGCACTTCCCGGACGGCGGCGAGCCCCCAGCGAGCAACTGCACCACGCCATCACGCGGGAGGTGGCCCGGCTGTGGCAGCCGCGAGTGCGTAGCGAAGCCCACTCTGTGCTCTCCGTACAAGGCGGCATGACGGTGCACTTCCGAGGATGGTTCGGATTCACCGGAGCCGCCGGCACCTCCGACGCCGGCCGCTTCCGCCTCCTCACCCAACAACTGCCCACCCCCTACATCGGCCGACTGTTCCGGGCGCGGGAGCGTGAGGAGGATGAGGAGACCCTCCGCGGCATCGTCGCGGATGCGGTCGGTGAGGCCTACTTCCGCGTCTCACCCACAGGAGGGCTGCGCATGGTGGAGCTCAAGGGCATCGACTACATCGAGTTCGCCTACTGAGCCCGCCGCCGGTCCGGTCGTTGTCAGTGGGAGCTGGCACGATCACGGGCATGACACCGTTGCTTCTCGCCGACATTGAACGCACTGTGCGCAGCAGTGCGGGTGCCCCGACGTGCACGCCCGGGTTCCGGTCGTACTGGACCAGGGGCCATCCGGCCCGGGACGGAGAAGGCCGCGGGGAGTCGGAGCAAGGGGACGCTGCGTGACGCGGGTGGGATATGACCAGCGGGTCCTGACGCTTGTCGAGGTTCGTGGTGGTGAGGTGGACTGGGCCGAGGCCGAGGAACATTTCGAGGCGCACGGATGGCCCGTGCGAGGCCATCACCTTTGTGGAGAAGGCCCCTGGGAGGAGGTGTTGGAGTCTGATCCGTCCTCGCGTGTGTACGAGGTCGAGGTGCGCTTGTTCGGCTCGGCGCGAGGCTGTGATCGGGGCGCCGCCCAGCGCGTGCGGAAGGCGATGCGGGCTGCACGGCTGGAGGCCTACGTACGCTACGCACAGCCCCTGGTCCGCGACCGGGAGATGATGACGCAGTGGCGCGCCTACGACGCGCGCTGGCGGCATCAGGCGCAGGACCCCGGGACGCGGGACGAGTGGCGCTACCGCATCAAGAGCTGGGCCGCCCGTGGCGGATGGTGGGACACCCGCATCCGAGTCTCCGGCACGCCGAGAGAGGCACTGCACCTGGCCCGTCGCGGCGCCCCGGCTGCCGACCGCACCTCCCATACCACCCTCGCCGTGCGCCCCTTGGACGGACGGTGGCGGAGCCCGGAGAAATTTCGGCCCGAGGATGAGACCAATCGCCGTATCGCCCTGCACTGCGTGGGGCTGTTCGCGTCGATGGCGGCTGCCGTGTTCGCCTTTAGCAGCACCGGCAGCGGATGGTGGGTCTGGGGCACCGTGACGGTGGTGGCCATGGCCGCGGGGCTCTGGACCGGAATCCGGATCCATCGGGAGGGGTGGTGGGCGGGGGCGCTGGGCTCGGTCGCGGCGCTGGTCTTCTTCCTGGCACTCGGCCTGGGACACCTGGGCGAGGACGGGCAGGGGTGGAGCCGCCAACAGGTCTTCTTCACGGGCCTGATCGCGGCGGTCCTCGTCGGCTTGTGGCTGCTCGTGCGCCAGTGGACGTGGGGCGAGTGGGTGGCCTGGGCCGTGCCGCTCGTGGCTTCGCTGGTCGCCTCGTCCTTCATCGCTGCCGGGTCCGTCCTGCACGCCATCTACGCCGATACCCTGGGCCTCTCGCCGGACGACCTCGAGGTGCCGCCCATCTGGCAGGTCGCTGCGGCAGTGAAACTGCTGTCGCTGCTGAGTGTGATCATGCTGCTTCCCGCTTGGTGGGGCTTCGCCAGGCATTGGCATCACCCGTATGCCAGCCCCGGAGAGCGCTTCAATGGCGCCCTGTATGTGCTGTTGCTGCTGGTTTTCGTCCTCGTGGCTGCGGTTCGTGCCACGCATTCCGCGGAGGCGGCCGTCGACAAGACGGTGGCTGCGGCGCAACGAGGCGAGAACCCGCCGGCGTACTTCGGTGTCGAACCGGCGTGGACCTGCGTCGAGAGGACGGTAGCGGCGGGACGACTGTCAGGGGAGGGGCCGCGCCTCACCCCGTCGCGCCCCTATCTCTCCTTCGGCGTCGCCCACGGCACTGCCATCTTGTGGGATCCCAAGACACGCGAACCGGTAAAGCTGTCGGCAAGCCAGGTCCGCCTGCTCCCCGCGCACTCTGGATCGGCGAAGTGCCATGCCGATGGGGGTGAACGCGCTTAAGCCGGTACGCACGGGCGGAGACGCCCCGGGCGACTGCGACCGCACCTCTTGCGCCCGACAGACCCATAAACCTGCAGAGTGCGACAAGGCGCCTGGTCCAGATGCTTTGACGGCGCAGGGAGTACCGGTTAGTGTCGGTCCCTGATCAGATATCAGGTTGCGCTTGAGTGGGGGGTGGGTGTGTGCTGCTGACGACCGGGCAGGCCGCCGAAGCCCTGGGCTGTGCCATCACCACCTTCCGCCGCCTCATCCGCGCCGAGCTGGTGCCGGGCCTGTCCCGCCGCGGTGTACGCGTCATGATCCCGCTGGAGAGCGTCCAGGCGCTCGCCGCCCGCGAGGCGGCTCCGCTGCACCGTCTGCCGGTGCGGGAGATCGCGGTGCTGCGGGTGGATGCGGCAAAGGCGGTGCAGGGGAGCGACCGCGACTGGATCGGCTTCTCCGCCGCATTGCCGCCCGAAGACCTGCGGAAGGCGTTGCGTGGCTGGTGGCGGTGTGATCCGGTGAGCGTGGCGGCCGGGGGAGTGCTGCCGGTGACGCTGTCCGGCTATGTGGTGGCGGTCCTGACCGGTCTGGAGACGTGGGAGAAGGACGACCGCGGCCGCCACGCCTTCCTCGGGGCACGCCTGGCCGGCCACGTCACCGACCTCGCTGCCCCCACCACCCATCTGGCACCCGGGCCCGCGGCCGACCGCGCGCTCGCGGAGCTGCTTCTTGGCACCCGCCTGCCCTCGGACTCCGGCGGTGCCATCGCCTACCGTTCCACCACCCGCTGACCGCACCGTCTTCTTTAGGAACCGACATGGATGCCAAGGCCTACGCCAACGCCCTGGGCGAACTGCGCGCGGTGCGGGATGAGATCAAGAAGGCCCGGGCCGCGCTGGCCAAGCTGGAGGCCGACCGCGACAAGCGGGTCGCCCAGCTGGCGGGCCATGCGAAGGCCAAGGCGGAGCGGATCGCCCCGGCCGCCGGGCTGAGCTTGGCCGAAGTCGTCGCCCTCGCCCCGGAACTGGCCCCCGATCACCTCACCGCCATCCCCGCGGCGTCGCAAGAGCTCGCACCGCAGACTCCCACCGAGGACGTGGTGAACGCCCCCGCCCCGGCGCCCGCGCCGGAGGTTCCGGTTGCCGGAGCTGTGGCCCCGACAATGTATCCCGCCGCTCCTGCCGCCGGCCCAGCAACCGGGAGCGTGCCGCCCCAGACGCCCGGGTCCCTCCCGTCGCCGACGAGCGCCCCGGCCCAGCAGACGCCCCCGGCCGCGCAGGCTTCTGTTCCTGTGCCACCGCCCGCCGCGGCAGCCACCTCGCAGGCCCCCACCATGGCCCCTGCCTCCGAGCCGTCACCGCCGCCTGCCACAGCGCCGCAGGCCCTGGGTGGGCCGCGCACGCTGCCCTCCATTCCCCAAGGCGAGGAGGGGGAGCGGTGGTTCGCCCACACCCCGAACCTGGCCTCCACCCGGCCGAACTTCACTCAGCAGGCCCGCTCCACCGTCTTCCTGGACGCCGCCACCGGACGGATGGTGCACCGCAATCAGACCCACCAGCTGACCCTGCCCACCGCCTCCGCGGCCGAGATCCTCACCGCCGTCTTCCACACCCTGCCTGATGGCGTGGAGCGGATCTACATCACTGCCGGTGATCCCTGGCACCGTGACGCGCACCGTTACCCCTATCTGCGCGATGCGGTCGCCGCTTGGTTGAACGCCCCCACGCCCGGCTGGCGCACCGACACCGGCCGGGGCAAGGACCGGATGGCCGGGCACTTCGTCCACCCCCGCAACCCCGTGGGCCGCTACCAGCGGGAGAACGGCGAGGGCCACGTGGAGATCCGGTCGGTGGGGGAGTGGTTCGACACCGGCGGCGCCGACCCCGAGACCATCCGCGACGCCTTCGTCCTGCTGTGGCAGGCCCTGCGCCACCACTGGAACGACGCCGTGATCATGGGCTCGCCCTCCCAGACCGGCCGGGATCTGTGGACCCGCACCATCCCCCAGCGCGGCCAGTGGGCCGACGGCTACCCGGTCCTCTCCGAGGAACTGCGCGGCCTGCTGCACGCCACCGCCGGCCAGGGCCGCAACGAACTGCTCACCCCGCCCCGCGTCCCCGACCAGCTCCCCGCCCTGTTCGAGTACGACCGCACCTTCGCCTACGCCAAGCACACCTGGAAATCCCCCGTCGGCACCCCCCACCGCATCACCGCAACCACCTTCGCCTCCTGGTCGGAGAAGGAGCAGACCCGCGCCCTGTACGGCTGCGGACACTGGCACGTCCGGGTCACCGTCCCCCACGGCTGGAACCACGTCGGCCTCCTCCCGGCCCCCGCCCCGGGCGAACGCGCCTGGCACTACCCTCACGCCCCCGGCACTACCTTCACCACTTGGGCCGGCGGCGCCGAACTTCACACGGCCCTCACCAACCCCCTCGCCCCCTGGAAGATCGAAATCCTCGACGGCATCCTGTGGGAGGACGGCAAACCCCTGGACGACTGGTCCAAGAAACTCAAGGAAGCCTGGGCAGGCCTGGCCGCCCAGGCCGACCTCGCCGGCACACCCGCCCAGCGCACCGCCGCCCACCTCGCCTCCCGCGCGGTACGGTCCCTGCTGCTCTACGGCATCGGCTCCTTCGCCCAGCGCCCCCGCACCGTCACCGGCACCACGCCCCGCAGCGCCGAACGCGACGTCCCCCCGGACGCCGAGATCATCGGCTTCGACGAGGAGACCATCACCTGGCAACGCGCCACCGGCTTCAGCCGCGACCCCCACGCCCACCCCGAATGGTCCGCCGGGATCTGGTCCGCCGCTCGCGCCGCCCTCCTCACCCAACGCCACCGCGAAGACAACGCCTTCGCCGGGGCCCTGCACACCCCGCCCGGCACCGTCGTCGCCTTCCGCACCGACGCCCTCTACCTCACCCAGCCCCAGAACTGGCCCCACCACGGCAACCCCGGTGACTACCTGCACAAGGGCCACCTCCCCGGCCCCGTGCCCGCCCCCGCCAGCGAAGAGGACCTGCTCTCCCTGCGCGACGCCGGCCGCACTTCCCTCGCCCAAGCCCGCGGGGAGGCTTAAATGCCGCCCCGCTCCCGACGGCGCCCGGCCCGCGGCCGGAAGAAGCCTGAGCTGAACGAAGCCGCGCGCCTGACCGACCAACTCACCGCCGCCGGCTTCACCAAGCGCGACGTCGCCCGCATGCTCGGCCGCGACCCCTCCCTGGTCAGCCAGTTCTACACACGCAACAAAGGCGCCGCCTTCGTCCCCGCCCTCACCCACGTCCTGGCCGCCGTCCAAACCGCCGGCATCATCGAGGTCAGCGAACTCGCAGCCCTGGCCGCACCGCACATCACCCGCCGCACCACCGCCGCCGGCACCCGCGCCCGCGTCCGCTCCAAGGCCGTGCTGGTCACCCCCACCGGCACCGGAACGGGCCGCGTCGGCGCCCAGGCCATCGCCTCCGGCTCCACCCGCCTGCGCCCCCTGATCGCCGAAGCCGCCCGCCAAAACCTCCGCCTGGCCTTCACCGTCCGGATGAACAAGACCGGCTACCTGCACACCTCCGGCAGCCGCACCGACTCACCAGGCATCCGCCGCGACGTCATCCAGCGCACCGACCACACCGAAGAACGCTCCTACGGCTCCGCCGCCACCGGCGGCTTCGCCGCCACCGACGTCGCCGCCCGCGTCGACGCCGCCGGCGGCGACGTCACCGCCGCCATCCACCAATGGCTGACCGAGACCGGCCGCATCGACCCCACCGCGCACATCACCCACCTGGAAATCCGCACCTGGCGCCCTCGCTGACAGCGAGCACGCATCCGCCCACGGCGACGCCTTGGTTGAGAGCCCATAGGCCGGGGCTCACCAGCGCGTAGAGCAGAACGAGGACGTACAGCACGGTGAAGGCCCCGAGGGCGGCACGCATCCCGGCCGCCGGAATCAGCCAGCCGGTGGGCAGGGTCCGAAGGGCGCAGCGGCGTACCCCAGGGTGCTGAAGGTGCCGAACGCCCGGCCCCGCAACTGCTCAGGGGCCACCTCCTGCACGGTGGCGGTGATGAGCGGGTTGAGCGGCCCCGACGCCAGGCCGATCACGAAGGCGACCAGAACCATGGGGACCAAACCCGGCAGCAGCACCATGACGGCGCGCACGGCCAGGACCAGGCTGAAGCAGCCGAGGAAGGTGCCCGGGGGTCGGCGAGCAGCCGTCCGCTCAGCGGCGCGCACAGGAAGGTACCGCCCGCGGCTACGCCGAGACAGCCCGGAAGCAGCCCGGGGAGCTGTGGCCCGGCTGCCTTCCACTGCGCCGCCCCCCCGCTGGACGGATCGCCATACCCGACGTGTTCGCGGGTGCCTGTACACCAGGTCCAGGTGGCACCGCCATGTCACCGGGGGTGCCATCTGCCGGTCATCTCCACGTCTCACATGACCTCGGGGTGTCATCAGAGGTGCCTTCTGCGCGGAGGGCGTTGCGCCCGGCCGCGTCCGAGGTGTCCCCTTCTTCCAGGCCGCGCTGGCGGATCGGATCCGTACAGGTGCGGGCGGCTGGGCGGACGTGGGATCGCGCGTGCCGCCGGACTGCCCTGGGAGAGGAGTCACATGGTGAGCGACACGCCGCCGCGCTCGCCGCTGGCGGGAGCTGAGGCGCGGCAGGGGCCGTGACCTGCGAATTCGAGAAAGGCCGATGGCGGTTTGGAAAACGAACTTTGGTGGTTACCCCCAAACTCTCATGAAAACATGGGCCATTCGCCGACCTCGGCGGGAGCAGGACCAAAAGCGCGCGGTTTCCTGGTGTATATTTTCAGCACCTCCCCGGAGTTGTTGGGGCGGCGTTCAGTCGGCGCCTAGTTGCGAAGGGGGGTGAGGGACAGGTGTGCTCCGGCGATGAAGCCCAGCGGGCGGCAGAGCCGGTGAGGACAAAGCCTCGGCGGTACGCGGACGCGTTACTGCCGGCGGTCCGGGTCGTGCAGATCACGTACTACGTGATCAGGATCTGGCTGCTCGGGCTCTAGGAACCGCCGATGGGCCCGGTCCCTGGCAGGACCGGACCCATCTTGTCCACTCACCGACACGGGCCCCGTGCCTTCTTCGCTGACCGGCGGGAGAGGTGCGGGGCCCTCTTCGTTGTGTGGACCGTCATGCGGGGCGAACGCTTCGTCCGCTCGTTGGTTGCGGTGTCAGACTACACCAGCCCAGTAATTCCGTGAAACAACTCTTTCCCAAACGAGTGCGTTAACTAATTCAGGATCTACCGCGTTCTTCAGTCTTGTTTGAGTTGGCGGTTGTGTTGTGCGTTATGAAGGTAACCGGGCAACTGCTGGTTACTTGATTCGTTTGTCTTTGGTTGAAGAGTCTTGTGTCACTAGAATTACGTAAGTGTTGAGCTGACTGCGGCCCTCGTTCGACGAGCATCCGACAGCGAGTTGACCAGCCCGTTGACCGTTCCGGCAGACGTTGAGCAGTCCTGCTGGCCGCACTCTGTGTCGCACCGTGCTTCGGGCTTGTGTCAACTCGTACCCCCGGCCCGTGCCGCTCTACTCCGCGCGTGTGTCAACCCGTGCCTCCTGTCCGTGCCGCTCGCTCTGCTTCGCGCCTGTGCCGAGCGGCCAGATCGGACCTGGGACGAGCACACACGGTTGAACGGTCAAGGGCGGTCAACGCAGTCAACTGTCCGGTCAACTCTCTGTCCGGTGCTCACGAGACAGAGCTGTGCACCACGCGTCACCTCGCTTGCGCTTCTAGCGACACGAGAGCAATGAAGACTGCCAGCGCGGCGGTAGAAAAGATGGCAAGCAAGCGTTGAGAGGCAGAGAGTTACATTCGCTGCCTCTGGCATTCGGGATGATCGAGGCGCCTCGTGATCGATTTCGGGGCAGGCTCGGACAGGCAACTCGCGCGGTGGTTTGAAGCCGAGACGGGCTCTGCGGGAGCCACATCACCGCTATCAACGACACATGATCAAGAAGCACTGCGGGCTGCCGCCCTGAGCACTCGCGCAACGGTGCCGCTCCTCCTCCTTGCCGCCGCCCGATCCCGCCCCCCCCGCGGGGAGTCGATGACGCCAGCGGACGGTGTGGCGGCACTCCCACCGGCCGTGGAGAACCACGGAAGGTGCCAGCGCACCTCCTTCCACGGGCGGATGGCCGGCCGTCGAGCTGAGCCGGTACCCGCCGCTGCAGCCGCTTGAGATCCCAAGCCCGCCATATGCGGCTGCGGCACGGCAGGTAGCCACCTCGGGTTGCACCTGACCGCAGCTCCCGGCGGCAGCGTCGTTCGGGCTGCCGGGACGGCGGCTTGAAGGCGATGCCGGGCGTATCTACCAGACCTCACGGCCGGCTCCGTAAACCTGCGCCTGCAGCAGGCAGATGCTCGCCCGCGAGCCCTGTACCGGGGGCTCCACCGGCCGCGCCGTCCTCAAGGGGGCGGTTCATGCGGCGGTGAGGGTGCATCGTGCCCCGGTGCAGCGGCGTCGCCGGAGCGCCGTTGCCGATCCGCCTCCTGCGCTGCTGTCAGGGTCTTCCGGTAGGCGCGTTCCTGGGCCAGCAGCTTCTCCAGGTTTCGATTCGCCGCGCCCGCCTCCGCCTCGAAGATCTCCAACCACGCCTGGGCACGCAACCACGGCGGCACGTACCCCAGGACGGCGCAGATGCTGCGCGGCACCGGCCGCAGGGTGAGCAGATGCTCCGCCCAGCCCTGAGGCACGTCTTGCAGAAAGGGATCCGGGCCGCGGTAGGGGGCTTGCCGATCCTCAGCCATCCATCTCTCCTCTCGCGCCTGCACCACGGCATGAGGGATGTCGGGCCGGCTCCGTCTGCCCTGTCCGATCACCAGCGCGCAGTGCGCGGCCGCGTGGCCACCAGCATGCTCTCGTCGGTGGCTCGCTCGGCCGTCGCCCGCAAATGACAGCCGATGGCCTTCTCGCGAACGGCCCTTTGCGCGTGCCGGCCCACGATCTGTTCGTCTGCCGACGGCTCTTGCCGCCGAGCCAGGCGGGAGCAAGAAACATGGGGCATACCCATATATCCCTCAGGTGTCAGCGAGCATCCCTAATATGAACACATGACCGCCCCCTCGCCCTCTCCGGACGACATCGAGCAGGCCAGAGCCCTCCTCGTACGCGAAGGCCACACCCGGCAGCCGGAGCCCCCCGGGCTTGTCCCCCTGGCCGCCGCTCTGCAGGCCCTGCGACGAGCCAAGGAGGCAGGTGAGGGGATCACCGACGAGGAACTGCTCGCCGCGCACGATGCCTTGCACGCCGCCAAGTCCTTCGCCCGGGATGAAGAGACCCTGAGGGCGTTGGCGCAGGCTCTGGTGGAGCGGGGCGTGGTGCCCGCGTCGGAGGACTACGAGGGCCGGTGGTACTTCTGGTGGCCCAAGTACGCGCACGGCCCCTGCCGCGACTGCCGGCAGCCACGCGCCCTGACCCGGTACTCGGGCTTCTACGGCGATGAATACCGCTACCTGTGCGCGCGGTGCCGCCGCGAGGAGCGGGAGGGCAACGCCTGGCTCGCCGCCCGCCAGGAAGCACCGGCTGCGGCACGGGACACCGCCCCGGCCGCACCGGCCCCGCCCAGCGATGACCAGTGGAGCATCTACGCCACAGAACTGCACGAGATGCTCGCCTCACTGGAGTGGGCGGGCTGGGCGCTGCCGGAAGCCTGGGACAGCGAGTGGGACGCCACCGTCGGCCCGCTGTTGTTCGAGACCGTCTGGCGCGGCGATGCCGCCGTCAACGTGGAGTACCGGCCCGGTGAGCAGGTGCTGGAGCTGCAGCCGTGGGAGGACGTCACCGGCGACTTCCCCGAGGCCTTCACCGTGCTGGAAGAGACGGTCTCCCTCCAGACCGCCGATACCCCGGAGGCCGCACAGGTTCGCCTTGCGGAGCGGGCGGGGGAACTGGGCCTGCTGGATGCCACCCGGGTGCGCCCGGCCGAGACCGCCCCCGAGGACGCTCAGGAGTGCTTCGCCCTCCGCCGCCTGGGCCGGCTGTTCCAGCCGGCCGCCGACTACCGGCAGCTCCCGCTGGGCGAGGTCCTTAAAGAGGTCGCTCAGCACCCGCGGTTGAGTGCCTACCTGAACTGGGTGGTCGGCCGCGCCGGCTGGGACGTGCAGCCCGATGTGGTCCCCGACGCCGCCGCTGTGGGGGTGGCGGCCTGGTGCTGGCGCAACGACACCGCGGTGGAAGAACACCACCTGGCTACCGACGTCCTGATGGCCCGGGTCAACATCGCCGTCACCCGGGCGATCCAGCCGCACATCAACCCCGTTGAGGGCATCGACTGGGACGGTATCGAGCAGGCCCTCACCGATCCGCAATGGGCCCTGCCCGATGGCAGCACCATCGCCTCCCTGTTCGGCACCTCCTGGCCGCACGTCCGTAGCACCGTCGTGGCGCAACTGGCCAAGTGGCGGCGCGTGGAGGACGAGCTGCTCGGCCCCGAGACCACCCTGGCCCTGCTGACGATCGGCGGCTCCACCGACTACACCCACAGCTGGTGGGGCCAGGGCCGCTGGCAGACGATCTGCCGACGCATCGTCGACGACGCCCTCCACGGCCAGATCACATTGCCGCAGCCCTACAACTACCAGGGCCCCGAGGCGCTGGTGCGCGACCTGGCCCGCCCCGATCTGCTCTCGGACGAGGTGCTGCGCTGGCTGATCGACATGCCCGAAGGCGGTGCGGGCGGACCGCGCGGCCTGCGTTTCCACCCCATCACCAGCCCGCCGGTCCATGTCTGGGACCCGGGCTGGTGGGAGCCGGACATCGACGCCGCCGGCTGACCGCCGCCGGCTGCTGCCCGGACCGGGGCAGCAGCGGCCCTCCGCGGAATGCCGCGCTCCAGATCTCGGCGCCGAAAACTCTGACCGACTACACACACTTCCTGGGCGAGGGAATGTCCGGCAGCGAGGCCGCTGCCTTCTGCCGGGCCGGGGAACAGCGTGAGACGCAGCGACCGCTGGACGCGCCGCGGACACTCCGGCCAGACCGTCGCCGTAGGAGTCACTACAGGAGCGGGCAATGGATAACGAGATTCAGCTGATCAGCGACGGCGACGGACTTGCGGTCATCGGGAATCCGAGGGATGTCGAGGGCTTCCTCGCCTCAAACAGACTGCTGTCGTTGTCGGAGGATCTCGGACCGCCCCGGCTCGGGCCCGCCCTCCGAACTGGGGCCGCAGTCGCACGGGCAGGTTCTGAGATGGCTGCCAACTCAGGTCGCTGGGTGAAGCTGACCGAGGAGTCCGCAGGGGCCATCAAAAAGTTCGGGTTGAGGGAAAGCTCGAAGACGGGGCTCAGCACCGGAGTGATCAAGGGGAACAAGGGCCAGATCGGGGGATACGTCGAATTCGTGAAGGGGCCCGGAGCGCTGCTGACCAACCCGGCGATGCTTGCCGGTGCCGCAGGAATCATGGCGCAGCTCGCGCGACAGCACGAAATGAACGAGATCAAGAGCTACCTCGCCACGATCGACGAGAAGATCGACGACGTGATCCACCGCCAGAGCGACGCCGAGTTGGCGAGAGTGATCGGAACAGGCCTCGACATCCAGTCCGCCATGATCGTTCGAAAGCGGACGGGGCGGGTCGACGAGCACACGTGGTCGACGGTGCAGGGCAGGACCCACACGATCACAGATGCCCTGGGGTGGGCGTTGCTTCGACTGGGCGCACTGGCAGAGCGGATGGAGAACACGACCACTATCGGTGATCTCGCCAAGGTGGCCGAGGCGGCAGAGTCTCAGGCCCGGGAGCTGCTCGCCGTGCTGGCTCGTTGCTTCGAACTGCAGGACGCGCTCGACGTGCTGCGACTGGACCGGGTGCTGGACGCGTCTCCGGACGAACTGGACGGCCATCGCCTCGCGCTGAATGCTGTCCGGCAGGACCGGCGGGAGCGCATCTCACGGGAGACCGAGCACCTGATGGCCCGCCTGGATGCGGCTGCCGGCACGGCCAACTCCAAGGTGCTGCTGCACTCGACCACGTCCCGGGCTGTTGTGGGCTCGATCAACCGTGTCGGGAGCGCCGTCGATGACTTCCATAGGCCGCTGGGAATCGAGTGCGGGCGACGTTCACTGGAGGCGACACGATGGTGGGACGCTGCCCGGGACCCGCGGCAATTGAAGACCGCGGCCGCGGAGGCGGTGCCCAAAGCGCTCGCCGCAGCGAGCGTGGCAGGCGCGGCGGGACTGGGGGTCCTGGTGGCCTTGGCTAAGAAGGGCGACGAAGAGAGCGAGTGAGCGCCGGCCACCAGCCGTGCGGACACCCGGGTTGGACTGGACGCGTGGGTCTCTCCCGCTGGGCCTGCGGAGAATCTTCCTGGCCAAGCGCCGGAGGCGCGGGCAGAGCACGCTGCCCGGTGGAGTGCAGATAGCGCCGGCTAGACGCGGGCGGGTACCCCGGCCAGACCGTCCCCGTCCTCCCCGTCCCCCCCGGCCGTTTGCGGTCACGGCGGCCCGCCGCCTGGTTGAGCGAAGGTGGCCCATCGAAGACCGTAACCGATCAGGGACGTCAGCAGCGCGACCGTCTCGATGCTGGCCTCTCCGCTCAGCACCGCGATGTCCGTGGTCGCCGGGAACCACGGCTTCTCTCCAGCTTGGGCGGAGGTTTCCTCAGAGGTGTGCACTTGGCGTGTGTACGCCGGGGGCGACCCCCTCAGCGGGATACCGCTCACCTGGGCTCCCCAGCCGGACACGCCGAACCTCCCGTTTTTTCTTTCCCCCCTAAGTGACCATCCCACGTTGGCCCTCCAGGTGGCTGAACCGCAGTTCAGACCGGGTGAGCACGAAGAGCTCGGCGCCGGGTGGCAGGCATAGGCACGTCGGGGTGCATCCGCTCCATGGCGATGATGCCTGCGGGCCGTTCTCCCGCACGGCGCTGAGGACGGCGGGAGAGCCGCTCATCCCGCAGTGCGGCGGGCGTGGGAGCGAGCGACCGAGCATGTCGGGTCTGAGAGTTCGGTTCGGGGCACCGGGCGAGACCGCCGTGGGCCGCATCAGTCTGCGCTCGGAGGCCTCCGAGCCAGACAGGTCGCCAAACGGGGACGGAGATCCCGCTCACAGTCACGGGGCAACGCCGGCTGCGTCAAAAGGCTGGTCACGGTCGTCCCTGCACTGTGCGGCGGGGGGGGCACCCACGGGATTCGGGCGCATGGGGGAGGCGGGAGCAGCGTCGCGGTATCGGCCGGCGCGGCGTCGGGGCTTAGGCTGGTGCACAGGAAGGCCCTGCCGACGCGACAACGACAGACAGGGCCAACCCGCTCGGGAGAAACCCCGCGGCCTCACGGCCCTGGCGTCCTACCGCCGGGGCCGTGCTTGTTCTCAGGCGCCGAACAGGTGCCTGATCGTCAGGTCGATCACCAGCGCTGTCACCAGCGCCAGAAACTGACCGACCGGACCGAGCCTGCTACGGGGTTCCCGGTCGACCGGACTGCTGTCGTGCTGGTCGGGGCCGGGCATCGTCTCTCTCCTCTCCGGGGTTTCATGAGCCCCCTGAGAACCCCATGCAGTGGCAGTGGGATCCCCAGCGAACTCACGCTCCCGGCAAGGGAAGAGCCGTCGTTCTCCGTGATTCGACGTTAGCAGCAGACAACAGGAACACCTTCTGCGTCACCCGCTCAGTGCCCCCGCGAAGGGCGAAGACCAACCCCGCGGCAAAGTCGACATGTTGCCTTACATCAGTGTCGTCCATCTCCGTCAGATTCAAGATCGCCGGAGCGCCTTGGCGGAAGTGTTTCCTGACGGTACGGGGCTTCCTTGCGGCTCGGCCAGACGGAAGCACGGGGTCTGGTCGGCCCGTTCGGGTGCAACCTTGGGCATGATCACCGGCTCGTTCTTCTCCACCGCATGGCGTTCAGGTGTGATGGAAGCCATGCGGACGATTTGGGCCGGTGTTGCGATGCCGCATATGTGGCGAGAGACGCGAGGTGTGCGCGACGTGACGGGTGCCCGGCTCCTTCGCCTGCCGGCCCACAACGTGTCCTCGCGCCCGGGCTGGAGACCGTCACTCGGTCTCCAGCCCGTTCCCGGGGAGTTGCCAGCGCAGTTCGCCGGCCTCTGCTGCGCGATGCCAGCCCGCCAACACGGTCGCGTGCAGGAGGCGGTCGAGGAGGTCCTCGACCTGCGCGAGGGAGAGCCCGCACAGGCGGGTGAGCAGGTCCGCCTCGGCGCTGCCTGACTGTCCCGCGGTGTGCGTGGCCAGCACCAGCGCGGTGAGCTGCAGTGCGGGCGGCGCCTCCCGCGTGGCGCCTAGCGGGGCCGGGTGCAGTGCCCAGTGGGCGGCCTGGGCCCGGTCGCCGCGGGCGGGGGACTGGGCAAGGACGCCGACGTCCAGCAGCTGCGCCGCCACGCCGCCGTGTGCCCCCTGGACGCCGGAGAAGGAGCAGCGCAGCCAGCCGGCGTGCACCAGTTCGTGCCAGGGAGCCGCATACCCGGCCAGGCGCATGCCGCGCAGCAGGCCGCCGGGCAGACGCACCCGGCCACCGCAGTCGGCACGCAGCGCGCACTGCAGGGCGAGCAGGCGGGCGGCGGCGGAGGAGAAGCGGGGAAGCGCGGCAGCGAGGTAGGTGAGCATCTCCCGCACCCGGGCCCGTTCCCCAGGGCCAGGTGCGCGAGACATCCGGCTGCGGCTGCAGCACGCCGGGGGCGCGGTGAGCAAGGTGGCGGGGACGACGGCGGCCTGGTCGGTGGCGGCCGCGCAGGCGGCGCAGGCATCGGCCAGCCGCCACCGCCGCCCGCCGCGGTCACGAGCCAAAACTAGCAGAACGGACCCGCTGCAGCCGCGGTGGCGGGGGTGCCAGGGGCAGCCACGGGCCTGGCACTCGCAGGTGCGCACGTGCTCGGGCACGGCGTCCTCGCGGACGTGCCGGGCCAGATGGGCCAGGGCGGCCGTCCGCGCCGATCCGGCCGCCACCGGGTACGGGCGGCGCGGGCACCGGGAGCAGGCCAGCACCGGCCCGCCCGGCTGGGGGCTGAGTTCCACGGTCCAGACGCGCCGCACCGCGGCATGGGTGGGGGAGAGCCTCATTGGGCCCGCTGTCCTCCTGCTCGATTCGCACCGGTTGATCACGCCCCGCCCCGAGTCGGCCGGGGGCGGAGGTCGGCCGCACCGTAGTGCAGACCCATGCCCCCTCGCAGAGAAGAAAGCCCCGCGCGCAGTGGCCTGTTCCGCCTCCCAGCCAACGCCGATCGCGTCACCGGACCCGTCATGAGAAGGCACTCCCCGCCCGAGGCCCAGGCCTCCGCCCCTCTTGCCGTCTGCCTGCCCGCCTCGCTGTCTCCGTCGGAGCGTCAGCCGCCCCGCGTCCACGCCGCGTGAGCATCACACCAACCAGCGACTCGATATCGAGTATGCGATCGGCCTTCGCTCGAATATCCCGGCGCATTGAGCCGCCCGTGCGAACCGCTCGGGCGCCACTCCGTCCTCCCGGCGCGGTGGCTGGCACGGTCACCGCCATGCACTCCACCCGCGCGACCGGGAACCGTCACTGGGACGGCAGCCCCCGCCACCTCCACCCCCGCCGACCCCTGCGCGTCGCTGCCGACAGCCCCAGCCGCCTGCTGCGCGCCGGCCAGGGCGGCAACTGCCAGCACTGCAGTCATGGCCTGGAATGGTTCCACACCAGCACCGAGGAGCCGATTGCCCTGCACCCTGCCGAAGTCCCCGTCGCGCTCGTCCCCGCCTCCTCCCGCTGGCACCTGAGCTGCGGCACCGCCTACGTGGGCGACGACGGCAGCGCCTGGTGCCGCATCCCGCACCGCCTCCTGTGCCCCCACCACCCCGCCCCCGCTGTGTTGAGCGCCGCCTTGCAAGCGGCACGTCGCCAGCTCGCCATTCGCACCCGCCGTCGCCTGGATGCCGGCACCTTCACCCCGCCACCTCCCGCATCCCCCCGCTCCCAACAGCCCCTACAACCCTGCCGGCCGGCCCGCCCGGTCGTGCAGATCCTCTACACCCGCTACCTCGCTCCCCAGCCCCTGGAAAAGCTGCGTTGCGTGGCCCAGACCCGCCACCGTCACCGTTGTCCCCACTCCGTCCTCGGCGCCCTGCCCGGCATCTGGGTCCTGGTGCCCACTGGCCCCGTACGTGGCCAGCTCGCTCTTCCTCAACAGCTGATGGCTGTCTACAACCTCAGCCACCTGCCCTACGCCGAGCAGCTGCGCTGGCGCAGCCAGCGCTGTCCCGCTCATGTGGTCGCCCTCGGTGCCGCCGACGTCGCCCTGCCCGGCTGGGAGATCTTCGACCCGCTCCTCCACCACGCTCACATTCACAACCGGCTGCCGAACGTTGCCCGGCACCGCACCCACTGACGACATGGAGCCGGCCACTGCACCACCGAGCTGCTAAAGCTGGGCAAGCGTCGGCACAAAGGAGCGAAAGCCTGCTTCTGATCAGAAGCGGCCCGCAAACACAGCTGTCTCGCACACCACGACATGCAGGAGCCGCTGGCCTGCCTGGAAGGCCAACCGCTCGACCTGGTAACTGGCCTTGGTCAATCACCACGCGGAACGCCACTCGCGCAGCCCAGCATGCACTGCGGCCAAGCGGTACTCGCCCTGCCTCCACCACTCAACCCACCCACTCACCGGACGGCCGAAGCGGCAAGAGGCGGAGGCACTCGTCCTCTGTGAGCAGGTTCACACGATGCGCATGCGCTGCGGCTGGGGACAGCGAAGGAAGAACGATCCCCAAATCCAACAGGGGCGAGTTGGTGATTAGTTCAGCCGCTGCCAGCAGCGTTCCGAGGCTGCCAGAGGAGGCGGCGATGGGGATCCGGGCGGCCGTTGTTTGTGGGCGACCAGGAGAGCCTCGCCGGAGGCGGCCAGCCCACTGCCTCGATGAGACCAGTGTCTTCAGCACTTCCTCGAGGTGCTCAGACAGCATGTGTTCTGCGCAGCACAGTTGGTGGGGAGGCAGGGTGAGTTCGGCTGTCTCAGCCTCAGGAGGCGTCGCCGCTTGTGAGCTCACCCCGGGAAGCCCGCTAGAAGAACCGGCGTCCTTCTCCAACCACCACGTATGAAGCCTTGCGGCCGGCGTGGTGCTTCGGCAAGCCCAGCAGTTTGTCCGCCGGCAACTGCTGCCCGCAGGGGGGAGGCGCCTTTCGTTCACGGAGTCCGTCAAGTCTCCTCGGCGTCGTTTGGAGGGCTCTCACGTGGTGTCGTGTGCTTCAGGTATGCAGAGGGACGACGTCCCTCGCGGGCACCTACGACATCGAACCGTATGTCGGCATTGCCGAAGACGAGGCTGAAGCAGGTTTGGCTGACAAGTTGATCTGCCACGTCCCTCGGCCGAGTGTGAACAACTCTGCGAGTAGGAAGCCACTGTGATGGGCCGTCTGTCGTGAGCGCTATGCCGTCGATGCCGTAGTAGTCGCCGAAGTCGGGGTCGTGGCCCCAGTCATCGTCGTGGCCGGGAGCGCGCGGGGAGAGGTCGACGCCGTGGGACAGGGTGTTGGTGGTGATGACGAGGCCGGGTGGGGTAGTGCCGTTGCGGTGTGCTTCCCGGCTGGCCGACTGGAACATGAGGGCGAGGGCATTCGCGAGCGCCTGGACGCCTGCGGACAGCGCGACGGGGGGCGTTGCGGACGTCCGGGTCTGCGGCGAAGACTTCGAGAGTCGGGAGAACAGCCGTTGCTAGACGGTTGGTGTCGTAAAGGGCGCTCTGTGCCGTGAGGGCTTCGATGGCCGGCTCGACCGCGGCGGCCATCCGCTCGATGTCGTAGGCACCACCGGTGCCCGGTCGTCCCGTGCACGGCAGGATCGGCCGTGCCGCCCATCTCACCGGCTGGGGCGAGCAGCGGGTCAAGGAGATCGCCACCCCGGGCCTCGCCGAACGGCGTCGGGCCAGGCGGACCGCTGGCTGACCAAGGGGCTGGCCCTGCCTGGTGGCCGGAGCCAGCGCCTGCGGGCCCGGCTTTCCCCTCCGTGTTCGTCTAGGCGGCGACGCGGTGCTGGGCGAGTTTCGCCAGCATGACGTGGTTGGCTTCCCATCCGTCGGGGAATTTGGCCGGCACGGACAGGTGTACGGGGTCGGTCGAGGGATGGGTGTCGAGGAGGTCGGCGATACCTTCACGGGCGACGACGATGCAGGCCTGCCGGTGGCGGGAGGCCAGCACGCACAGTCTTCCGGCCTCGAGGTGGAATGCGGTGGCGTCGCGGCGGCCGGACAACGGGTGGACGACGATGACGACTTCGAACTCGCGGCCCTGCAGCCGGTTCGCGGTGTCGACCGCCACGCCCGGCGCGCTGGGGTGACCGGTGCGGGCGAGGGCGGCGCGGACCAGGTCGGCCTGGTCGCGGTGGGCAACACCGATGGCGATGTCTGCTGCGGACAGGGCGTGGCCGTCGGGGTTGTGTTCGCAGGTGGCGACCGCACCTCGGGTCAGCAGCCGTTCGGCGAGGTCCGCGGCGGTCTGGACCGTTTCGGTGTCGGTGCGCGGGACGTGGCGGCGGGGCAGTTCGTGCAGGGCCCAACCGGTGCTGAATGCCTTGGCGAGGGTTTCGTCGAGGCGTGTGCTGCCGAATCTTGTGGTGCTGAAATCCAGTGACCGGGTGCCTGTACCGGTTCCGGCGGTGAAGTCGGTGAAGGGGTAGAAGGCCTGAGAGATGGTGGGGGCGGCGGAGGCCGGCAGGCGCCAGGACACCGGCAGCCGGTGCACGGGGATGTGGGGATTGTGTTCCAGCATGACGCTGACGCCGTTTTGTGTCGGGTCGTGCGGCAGTCCGATCCAGCGTTCGGTGCCGACGATCGTGAACGGGTCCAGCTGGCCGGGGTCGCCGACGAATAGGCCGCGGTCGAAGCGCTCGACGATCTGCAGCAGCATGTCCGAGCGCATCTGGTAGGCCTCGTCCAGGATTGCCCAGCCGAACGTGGTGTCGGGGACGGTGGCCCACTTGGCGGCGGTGCCGACGATGATCTGGCAGCCGGTCAGGTCTGCCAGGGTGCGTCCGATGGTGGTGTTCGCCAGTGTGCTCAGGGCCGGTGGTGGGCTGTAGTCGCCGGAGCTCAGGCGGCCGAGGGGGATGTCGGGGTGGGTGTTGGCGAGGCGTTCGATCAGGTCGTCGACCTGGTTGTTGGTCTGGGCGACGATGATCGGGCGTTCGCCGCCTGCGGTGAGCTCCTGGGCGGCGCGGACCACGAGGGTGCTCTTGCCGGCGCCGGGAGGGGAGTCGACGACGACGGCTCTGTGGCGGGTGTCGGCGAGGTCGGACAGGATCGCTGCGGTGGCAGCGTTCGCGGCGGCGCCGGGGGTGTCGTTGTCAGTTGTCATGGCCCCACTCCTCGGCGGCGGCGTTCTCGGGTACGGCTGAGTCGTCCGGCCCGTCGGGGTCGGCACTGTGTGTCCACGGGGTGTGGTCGGAGTCCGGGAAGGTCGGGTTCGGACGCCACCCTGGATCGGGAAGGTAGTCGATGTCCTTGTCCAGGTCCGGTACGGAGCCCGCCTTGGGGGTGCGGCCGCGTCCCATGCCGGCGGTGACCTCCACTGTGACGAGGGTCGTGTCGCCGTCGGGCAGGACGGAGACGATGACGGCCTTGTGGCCCTTCGGCATGGTCGGGCTGATCAATTTGGTGCCGGCGGCCAGGCGCAGGGGATCGCTGGTGCGGACGGTGACCCGCGGACGTGGCACTGTCGTGTTCTTGGCCGTGATCGCCGTCCGGTTGGGCTGGCTCTCCACGACCGTTCCGGTGAACGCCTCTCCGCCGCTGCGCCGGTCGGCCAGGACGAACGGGTCGTCAAAGGCCATGGCGGCCTCGAAGTCGGCCAGTGCCCGCTCGAGTTGACTCAGGCGCCGTGCGGCACTGATAGCGGTGTCACGCTTGCGCTGGGGGAGGCCCCCGGCGTCCCGGTAGTCGGAGTGGTTGGTGAAGAGTCGGCAGTCTCGGTCGAGGCGCCGCGCGGTCTGCGGTGCTTTGGGGATAGAACGCAGTATCGAGATGGCCGCCCACATCAGGCGCCAGGTGGGCTTGACTTGCCCGGCGATCAGTTCCGTCAGCTCGGTCTGGGCCGCGGCCAGTGTGTGCGGGTCACCGAGCGCATGGGCGGTGTCGAACCGCTTGATCGCCGGCGCCAGGTCACGATTGTCGAACTCCGGGGACGTCGACGGTCCTGCCGGCGGGCACACGTCCGGGTTCTCCGCCTCTTCCAGCGCCTGAGCGATGCTCACACCGCGCGGGGGAGCGATCCAGGCCATGAGCGAGGCCAAGTTCTGGTCCTCCAGCGTGCTTTGGCCGGTGGCCCAGTGCTCGGTGAGCAGCGCGGTGAGGGGCAGCAACATGGAGGTGCCGGCCATCTCAGCCGTGTCGACCAGGAAGGTCAACCACATGCCGAACTCGGGAACGACCTCCGGAACGGCATAGGGCCCGGTCGTCGAGCGGAAGCGGCACATGCGCCCGAGGTCGGCCAGCGCGTTGACGCCTCCCTGGTTGGGGACGATGATCTGCGGCACGTCGGTGTACTGCGAGCGTTCGCCTTCCCCGCGGCGGTCCTGCCGGTAGGAGTCGATGTAGTCCATCACGACCCGGCCCAGATCCGCCGCGAACGCGAAACGCTGGTCCCGGTTGCGGGGCTGGGGCACGACCAGCAGGGTCATGTCCCTCCTAGCGGTGCCGGCCATGACCGCCAGTGGAGCTCCGGCTTCTCCGGCCATCGTCAGCGGAATGATGACCAGGGGACGGTCCGACAGGCGGTGGTGGCGGAACGCGGTCAGGCGGACCGCTGTCATGTTCTGCATCGCCTCCACATGTGCCAGCGCGGACAGCATGCTCATGCGGCACCTCCGTAGGCTTCGGTCAACTCGTCGCGCAGCCGGGCAGCGTGCCGCAGTGCGGCGGCCATGTCGCTCTGATCCCCTGTCGGTGTCAGCTGGCCACGGGCCAGCCCCAGGGCCATGGTGGCGGTATCGATACCGCCGAGCTGCTCGCGCACCGCCGGGCCGAGCACGTCCAGCGAGGCCTCCGCCCGGGCATGGGCGCGGCAGTGAAAGGCCATCTCGCAGTGGTTCAGGCAGTCCGGGCGGTACGTCGCGGGCACCCGTGCCACCGCCGCGGCCAGTTCTTCGGCCGGGCGGCGGGGCCGTTGTTCCTTCTTAGGGAGGGTGAGGTCGAGGTCGAGGTCGAAGGTCAGGTCTTCGGGTAGCAGGTCCACGAGGTCGCTGACGCGCTCGATACGGGACAACTGGCGGGTCAGGGCAGCAACCTGCTTGCGGGCGTCCACGAACGCCGCGGTCGGCCGGTTGGTGAAGTCCTTCGGCGCGACCAACACGATGGTGTCGGACACGGCCCCCGTGTCCATCCCGTGATGCGCGAGGAGGGCGCGCAACGCGATGATGTAGGCAGATGCCTGGGTCGTGGCTGCCCGCACCTGGGCCGGGTCGGCCTGCCCGTCGATGATCGGGAAGCTCTTGATCTCAACAATGTAGAAGCGGCCGTCGATGCGGAAGGCGACCAGGTCCGGTTCCAGGAATGCGCCCTCGCCGCCGACCTGTAGGTGCAGCAGCGGGTGGTCGAACAGGGTGCCCTCGCCGTTTCCCCGGGCCGCCTCCAGCAGGACTTCGGTGGTGCGACGGTGGCGGGCGTCGTTGTCGCCGGCGCCGCCGACCTCGTTCAGGTCCAGGTAGGCCACCTCGGGAAGCGTCAGCTTGAGGGTCTCGCGCAGAACGCGCAGGAGTTCGGCGCATCCGTTGTCCTTCACCATTGCCTCGAAGGCGTTGCCGCGGGCGAAGGCGAAGGAGGACTGGCCGAAGGGAGACGGGTAGCCGATGTGCGCGGCGATTGCGGCCTTGTCGGATCCGGAGGCGTCCAGCAGGGCCCGCAGCGTGCAGCGCGGGTTGTTCTCCAGAGCGGCCAGCGACCGGGCGTTGTAGGACAGCCGCGGCGAAGATCCACGCAGTGCGTCCAAGCGGCCGTCGACGGGTGGTTTCACGGTGGTGGAGATCCTTGCGGGGGAGGGGACGGGGGTCAGGCCCGGGCCCGCAGAGGCGTTACGTTCTGCGGGGGTGCACCGAACAGTTGTTGGGCTTCGTCCAACGCGCGGGCCCGTCGTGAGGCTTCGGAGCGGACTGCATGGTCGGCATCGAGGTGTACGGCCAGCTCGGCCCGGGCAGCGTCGATCACCTGCTGCGTATCCAGCACACTCTCCCGCTCCGGGGTACGCGAGGGCATCGCCTCGGGAATGTTCGCGGCAAAACGCCACAGCAGGCGCAGGGCCGCAGCACTGGGCTCGCCTCCAGCCGACGTCTCGGCGGCGTGGACAGCCTCCGCGATGCGGATGGCTCCGGTGAGGAAGTCGACGCGAGGGGACAACGGGCCGATGATGCGCTGTTCCAGCGGCCAGGTGCTGATGGTGAGTAGCGCCCGCACCGGAGTCAGCAGGTCGTGGGCCAGTGCCGAGCAGAGGTAGTAGGGCCGGGCCCCAGGGCTGGACTGATAGGACCGCGCCTCGTCCCGGCGCAGGCTGGACAGCTTGGACGCGGACAGCTCGCCGGGGAAGAACGCCTCATGCACCCCCACGATCAGCTTGGGAGCGGCCGGAGTACCGAGCAGCATCAGCGCACGGTGAACGTGCTCGCGTGCCGGAAGCTGTGAGCCGAAGGCGGCCGGCGGTGTGTCCGGCACGGTGCGGGGCGGCGGCGCGGGGGCCGGCTCGCCGGTGTCGATCAGGGCGTCCCAGGCGCGCTCGGCGCGGCGTAGCTGCGCCCGCAGCTCGCCGGCGCGCTCGCTGTCGCCTGCGGCGGAGGCGTCGCGGATCGCGCGGCGCAGGGTGCTGATGCTGTGCTCCAGGGCGTCCAGAGGATCACTCATGACTTAGACGTTACCAGACTTCCAGAGTTTCCAGACTTCTTCCTGCGAATGCGTGTACAGTCGGCGCCATCGAACCCCGGCCCTCCTGGAGGCACCCGTGACAGGACGCATCTTCCACACCTCCGACTGGCACCTGGGCCGCCAGCTCGGCCGCCACCGACGCGACACCGAAGTAGACGCCGTCCTGGACGAAATCATCGACATCGCCGACGACTTCGCCCCCGACCTGATCGTGCACAGCGGCGACCTGTTCGACGCCTCTCGACCCGGCCTGGACGACCTGCGCCGCGCCGCGCAGGCGCTGCGCCGCCTCGGCGAGATCGCCCCTGTGGTCGTTGTCGCCGGCAACCACGACACCCGCAACGTCCTGGCCTTCCTGGAATTCATCCTGAACGGCACGGACATCGACACAGGCGAACAAGCCCGGGTCCGCTTCGCCACCGACGCCCGCCCCGAGGGCCTCCTGGTCGCCGACTATCCGACCCGGGACGGGGAGCTGACACTGCGCATCGGCGCACTGCCCTACCTGCACCCCAACCGGTTCGCCTACGACTTCACCGACCCCGCGCTGACGACCGCGGCCTACGCCGAACGGTTGCGTACCGTCCAGACCGACGTCTACCGCCGCCTCGCCGCAGGACGCGGCGCCCGCGACGTTCTGGTCTTCGCCGCCCACCTGTTCGTCGAGGGAGCCATCCCCTCTTATTCGGAACGCAAGCTCTCCATCGCCGACGACTACGCGACGGCCGCCGCCGACCTGCCCGCCGTCGCCTACGGCGCGCTCGGCCACATCCACAAACCACAACGTGTCCAGCGCGCCGGATACCCGGCCCACTACGCCGGCAGCCCTCTGCAGATGGACTTCGGCGAGAGCGGCGACACCAAGAGCGTGGTCCTGGCCGAGGTCGGCCCGACCGGCACGCCCTGCATCGAACTCGTGCCCCTGACCTCCGGGCGCCGCCTGGTCCGCCTGGAGGGCACCCTGGAAGAAATCGCCCAGCGTGCCGGCCGCATCCACGACGCCTGGGTGAAGGCGGTGGTGGACGTCGAGGTCCCCGACCCGTTCCTGCCGGACACCCTCGCCAAGCTGCTGCCGCGGGCGACGCTCGTCGCCATCGACGAGCGCCGTGCCGGGGCCACCGGGAGCGTGCCAGAGCAGCGCGAGGCCCCCACCGAACTGCCCGGCATCGAAGAGCTGCTGCGCGACTACCTGCCCGGCCGAGGAACCACTGGCCTGGCCCTGGATCACGCCATGACCGCTCTCGCGCATCTGCAGGCCGAACCCGACCTGGACGACCCGGCACCGTGCTGCGAGGAGAACCTGCTGACCGCGGCCATCGAGAGCCGCCCCCTCGATGGCCTCGACCGCTCAGGCCTGCTGTCCGGCACCGACACCACCGCAGCGGAGACGACGCGATGAAACCCCTGACGCTCACCCTCAACGGATTCCGCAGCTACCCCGGCGAAGTCACCCTCGACTTCACCGGTCGGGGCCTGATCGGCGTCCTCGGCGACACCGGGGCTGGCAAGAGCAGCCTGCTCGACGGCATCACCTATGCCCTGTTCCGTAAGAGCTCCTGGAACGCCAGCAGTCCGGGGCAGCTCATCGCCGACGGAGCAAAGGCCATGAGCGTCGACCTCACGTTTCTGCACGAGGGACAGCGCTGGCACGTCCACCGCACCATGCATGTCACCAACGCGAACGCCGGCCGTCACCACCTGAAGAACCTCGACACCGGCGAGGAGATAGACAACGCAGGTCACGTCGACGACCGCCTCAAAGCGGTGCTGCAGATGAGCTACGAGACGTTCCTGCGCGTGGGGCTGCTCCCGCAGGGCAAGTTCGACCAGCTCCTCGTCGCGGCCCCCAAAGAACGCGGCAGACTGCTGCGCGAACTGTTCGGGGCGGAGTCGCTGGAGTCCATCCAGCGCACGGCGGCCCGCCAGCGTGAGTCCCTCAACGGCCTGCTGGCGCGCGCTGAGGCCAAGCGCTCGTCCATGCCGGACGACCCCGAGCAGGCCGCCGAAGAAGCCGGTGCGGCCGCTGGGCAGGCTGAAGCCCGCGCCGAACGCCTGAAAGAGGCCATCGACCGCATCACCCAGCTGCGGAAGGAAGCAGCCACGGCCCAGGCGGCGACCGAGGGTGCCACGGCTGCCGCGCGCACGCTCTCCGAGCGTGCCGTGGCCGACGCGGGCGCCGCTCTCGAGGCGCTCGAACCGGTCGCCGCCGACATCACCGCGCGAGGCGAGGCCCTGACCCTTGAGGCCGCCCAGGCCGCAGAGCAGGAGCGCAGCCTAAAAGACGCGATCGAGCGGGCGGACGCGGAGGGGGAAGGTCAAGACGCCCTCAGCAAAGCCGTGGTGGTTCTTGAAGCCCTCGCGGCGGACGCCGAAGAACTCCGAGGCGAACGCGGCCGGCTTGCCCAGCAGAGAGAACTGCTCGCCGGTGAAGGCGAGACCATCGCCCGTACCGACGCGGAGCTGACTGAACGCGCCGCGCAGGTGGACCTGTTGGTACAGCAGGCGCATGCCGCCACACAAGCGGCCAAGGACGTGCGCCAGAAGGCCGCCATCGCCCGCACCGAGCTGACCGCGGCCCTCGCATCGGTCGGTCGCGTCGCCAGCGCCGTCCGTGAGCAGGCTGACGCGACGAGCCGGTACCAGGCTGCTCGAGACGGCTGTGGCGTCATGGAAGAGGCACACGCCGCAGCAGAAGAGAGGCTTGACGCCGCCCGGGTGCGCATGGACATGTTGCAACAACGTGACCAGGCCGCCGCGCTCGCCGCCGAGCTGCATGAAGGCGACGACTGTCCCGTCTGCTGCCGGCAACTCCCGGACGGCTTCGAGCCGGTATCCGGGGCCGACGCCGCCGAGCTGACCGAGGCAAGAATCCAACTCACCGAGGCGAACAGCGCTGAGAGGACCGCCACCGCCCAGCTTGTCCAGGCCCGCACCAACCTGACGGCGGCCGAAACAGCCATCAGCGAACGGGAGGCGGACCACCGCGAGGCACAGCAGGCCGTGCGCGAAGCTGCGGCCAAAGCGGAGCGAGCCTTCGGCGACCTCGCGACCACGGCCGCCGGTTACGGCTTCGATGACGAGGCGGCGTCGGCGACACTGACCGCCATCACCACCACCGCCCACGGAGCCGACCACGGCGAGGACTGCCTCGAGCGGGACGCCGCACCGGTCACCGACGCGATCACTGCATGTGAGCAGGCAGCCGAGGCTCATGCCGAGCAGCTACAGGCCGATGTGCACCGGCGCAGGTCCCGGATCGAAACGGACCGCGCGACGCTCGCAGAACGCAAGAACTCCCACCAACGCGCCACCGTCGACCAGCAGGCCGCTCTTGTCGCACACACCCGCGCCCTGGGCAAGACCACCCGCGCCGTGGCCGCGCTGCCCCCGCAGGTACGGGCCACGCTGCCCGAAGATGCGATCGATGTGACCGGGGACGCGGCATCCGCTGCACTCGCCGCCGTGGCCGCCCGGCAGGCCGCACTCCAGGACCTGCTCGACCAGCGGGAAACGGCACGGCAGAAACAGTCTGCCGTGCTCGGCCAGCAGCGCGGCCTCGACGAGGAAGCCCGCACCCGTGTGGAGCGCCCGCTGAGCGAACTGCGCGGCCATCTGGATGCCTGGGCACAAGCCGTCACCGACGCGGTCACACATCTCGAGGCTGCCACCGCGCGCCCCGCGCCCCAAACCCCTGCCGCGTCGGATATTGCTGCTCTCCGCCAGTTCGCCGCCGAACTGGCCACGGCCACCGAGGAGTTGCACAGCCTGCTCGCCGCGCGAGTCGACACCGCTGCCCAGCGCGCAGTGGCTGCGACGGAGAGGTTGCGTGACCAGACGGCCCAGCTCCTCGACGTCGAAGGGTTCGACCCCGCCGCCGCCCTGGCGGCCGCAGACGCCCTGCACCCCCTCGTCAAGGCCGCGGCGCAGGCGGAATCGGAGGCCAAGGAACAGCGTCAGAAGCAACACAGCGCACAGGACATGATCAAGCCGGCCGCCGACCTGGACTTCGCCATCACCGCCGGCCGCGCCCGCTCCGAGGCGCTGGACGTGCTGCGCCGCGAACTGGTCGACGCCAAATTTCTGGGCCACCTCACGGTGCTGCGCACCCGCGCGCTGCGCGACGTCGCCAGTGAGCTGCTCGGCCAGATGTCCGACGGACGATTTGGCTTCGCCGACAGCTTCGAGATCATCAGCCGAACCTCAGGGGTCGTCCACCCCCCGAACCGGCTGTCCGGCGGGGAAAAGTTCCAGGCCTCGCTCGCTCTGGCGCTGGCCCTGGCCGAACTGCACTCCCGCAGTGGATCGAGCCTGGGCTCCCTGTTCCTCGACGAAGGATTCGCAGCACTCGATGCGGCCGCGCTGGACGCGGCTCTGGAGGTGCTGCGCGCGCGGGCCGGCAGCGACCGCCTCGTCATGGTGATCAGCCATCTGCACGCCGTCGCCGAGGCCGTCGACGAGGTGCTGTGGGTGGAACGGACCACCGCCGGGTCCAGTGCCCGCTGGCTGACTCCGGCCGAGCGCGACGATCTGGTGCAGGCGGATCTGGCCAACGGCCTGCAGACCCTGGCGCAGTAGCGGTGCCAGTGGGGTGGGTGGTGTGGGAACGGCGCAAGGCCCCCTGGTCCGCAGGCCTCCTGAGGGGCCACCCTCATCTTGATCGCGTGACGGCAGTTCATGGGGCGGGAAGGAAACTGGATGTCTGAAGCGGGACCTCACGGGCGCGACACGCTGGGACTGGCAACCCGTGTGAAGGCACTTGCGGTCGCCGACCCGGTCCTCGACCTGGAACGCCGTAAGTCCCTGCTCGCCTCGCGCGAGTGGACCGGCTACCAGATGGAGGAACTGGCGCTCACCGCCATCGACACCGTCACCCTGAAGATGGACTTCGACGACGGTGCACGCCACGAGGACATCGTGGCCGCCATGGCACGCGTCGCAGGGCTGCAGATGCCGCAGCGCGACCGCGACGAACACACTGCCGTGGCCCGCTGGGTCCTCGACAGCCTGCTGAACGTCGGCACCGTCGACCGAGACTTCAGCCATGACTACGGCATCGTCCTCCACGGCAGCTACACCACGCAGACCTTTCCCTTCAAGCTGCTGCGCGAAGTCCCCGGACCCGACGGGCGGCCACGACTGCGCGCCTCCAACGAAGCGATCTCTGTCCTCGTCGGAGCCGTCGACCTCGACATCGCCTCCGAACAGGTCGCCGCCGACGCCAAACTGGAGGCCCTGGTACGCCGAGGACGGCTGACCGACGCCCACCGTGCCGCGGAAATGGCGCTGCGCCGCACCGTGCAATACACCGAACACATCCGCTCCCGCCTGGAAGGCATGCGCCGGGACATCCGCTCGGTGGACTGGGTCCGTGACGTGCAGAGCATGCAGACCGAAGCACTCGAGCACATCGAGGACCGCATCAACGCCGAAAACACCATCAAGGACAACCTCGTCCGCATGATGGAGAACAGCACCGAAGACACCACCCCGGCCCAGGCCGCCGAGCTGATCGCAATCCTGGAGGAGTGCCTGCGCAGACACGCCTCACTCCAGGCCAACCTGCAGGAAGTCGGCGAACGGTTCCGTGCCGAACAAGAACGCCAGAGCTTCGTGCCGCCCCCCAGCCGAGCCCACGTCGCCCTCGAACGCCAACTCCTCGAACCGGCCCTGCAACTGCCGGTACGGCAGGCGTACCCGCTCCTTGACACGTTCGCCACCGCAGCGACCCCACCACACCGACCGGCGATCATCTACCTCCCCGACCTGATCACCGGCCTGATGACACCGCCGACCGAACCCGACGGCGATGACGGCCTGATCATCGAGCCCGAATTCGGCGAGGCACCAGACGACTCCGCCTTCTCCGACGAGCAGTACACGGCCGTCACAGCACTGCTTCAGCACACCGACACCGACGGCACCCGCCTGTCCGAACTCCTGGACGCAGCCCGCCGGCACGGCATTCCCACCGGGCAGGGCAACCTCGACCACCTGCTGGCCCTGCACGTACTCGGCCTGTTCGGCGCCCCGCACCACGACCCCGAGCACGGCACCGTCCTGGCAGCCCTCGCCGACGACCACGAACTGGACGACGCCCGGTTCGCCGGCCACGACCTGCTCGTCGTCCACGGCCCAGCCACCGCTATCCCGCCGACCGACAACAGCCTCCAGGAGGGCGCTGCATGAACAACCCCGACGACACCGCAGCCGTCAACCGGCTGCTCGCCTTCGGCTTCCAACCGGGGCTGACACCCCGCCGCAACGCCGAGTACGCCACGCTCGTAGACCGCTGCCGCACCGACCAAGACTTTGCGCGGCTGCTGCACGCCGCCGCACGCGGCTTCGACCTCACAGTGATCGCCGTCGACCCCCGGGCTGGACTGGTGCTCGGGGCGACCGCCGAAACCCAGTTCGCGGTCAGCGTCACCGACCACATCACCAGACCCGCCGACCGGCCGATCGCGGCACTGGCCCACCTGGCCATCGCCGCGCTCGCCTACTACCGCCCCGAAGACCTGGACGACCCCTCCCATGTCGGCCGCATCACGGTCCGCCACGTCGACGAGATGGTCGAGCGGGCCACCAAGGAACTGGAACGCCAAGCCGCCGAGGCCGACACCGACGACGGAGTCCCGGCCGACCACCCGGACCTGATGCAGCTATGGCGCTACTACCAGCGGCGCAATCCCGTCTCCTCCACCGGGGACGACCGCGCCCACTCCAAGAGCAGGCACGCCCTCATCAAGCGGGTCGCCGAATACCTCGCGGACAACGGGATGCTGCGCCGCGCCGGCAAGGAGAACGGCGGAACCTACACCACCACGGCCCGCTACCAGATCCAGGTACGGGAGCTGGCCGGGCAACAGATGCTCGGCCAGCTGGCCGAGCTCGGCATCACCGTGGGCCCCGACGGGTCCCCCGCTTTCAGTAGCCCCGAAATCACCACCGCCCTCACAACGCCGCCGCCCTCAGCCGAGCGAGGAGAGTGACCCGACATGTACGAGCTGAACCGCATCCGCCTGTACAACATCGGCCCGAGCGCGGCCCGCTACAACGATGTCCTGCTGGACCTGTCCGAGGGCGGCTCGCCGATCCCCGTCACCACCTTGATCCCCACAGCAGGCCAACTGCTCCAGCGTCCCGCACCGGCAACCCTGCTCGTGCTGGAGAACGGAGGCGGGAAGTCCGTGCTGATCCGGATGCTGCTGTCCACCGTGCTGCCCGAGCGGCAGTCCCGCAAAGGCCGCGAGGCGCTGCGCGCCTATGTGGTGTCCGCGGCAGCCCCCTCGCACGTGGCCCTGGAATGGGTCCATGTCCGCACCGGCGAAACGCTGGTGACCGGACAGGTGTTGACCCCGGCCGCAGACGGCACGGTGGAGCGGACGTTCTACTCGCTCAACCCCAACGCCGAAACGACCTTGGTCACGCTGCCGTTCGCCGAGGCCGGGCGCAGGCTGCGGATGAACGCCTACCAGGACGCGCTTCGGCGGCTGGACGCCGATGACAAGACGCTCCGCCTGGAGGTTGAAAAGCGGCAGGGGGAGTGGGAGAAGCACCTGCGGCGGCTCGGCCTGGAACCAGACCTGTTCGCGGTCCAGCAGGCCATGAACGTCGACGAGGGGGACGCGGCCGAAGCATTCAAGACCACCACCGGCCGGCAGTTCGTTCACTGGCTGCTGAGCAAGGCGATGGACGCCGAGAACTTCACCGAGCTGGGCGACGCCTTCGCTGCCTACGCCAAAAACATCGGCCGTCGCGAGCAACTCTTGCTGGACCGCGACTTCTCCACCGCCATGGCCACAGCCGCCGACTATCTGGCCCGCCGGCGCACCGAGCAGAAAACACAGGCGGCGGCCGCCCAACACGCCGCGACGACATTGGGACAGCTCGCAGTACAAGTGGGTGCCTGCGTCCAGCACGCGGACACGGAATTGGCCACGCTCCGCAAGGAATACGCAGCAGCGAAGTCGGACGCCGAGCAACAGCAGCAGGCCCGCAACGAGGCCGAACTGCTCCACAAGGAAGTGCGCCGCCAGACCCGGGTGCTGCGCCTCGACGCGGCCAGCTCCGAGTTGTCCCGGACGGAGGAACAGCTGACTGCCGAACGCGACGAGCTGGCTGCCTGGGCGGTCGTTCCCAAGGTCCTGAAAGCAGCCGCCGCACGCGAGAAGTACCGGGTCGCCAGCGAACTCCTGGACGATGCCGAACAGGCTGCTGGAACTGCCCGGCTCCACCGTGACCAGGCCGGCGCCCTGTTCGCCGGAGCCCTGCACAGCAGCAGGCAGCAGTGCGTGGAGCAGGCCGACCACATGGACGACGAGGTCTCGACCTGCAAGAACGAAGCAGCCACGGCACAAGGCGATGCGGCCGAGCGGCAGGGACAGGCCACCGCGTGCACCGTCCGAGCCGAACTGCTCGGCCAACACATCGAGCAGGTGGACGCGCGCCTCGAAGAAGCCCGTCAGACCGGCCTTTTGGCCCAAGACGAAACCGTCGCCGAAGCCGATGTCCGCCTGCAGGCCAAGGCCACCGAAAGCGAGAACGCAGCAACGCAGCAACGCGAGCACTACCAGCAGCTTGAGCAGGAGACCCGCCAGCTCGACGCGGCCGCGAACAAGCTGATCGAGCCCGAAGTCAAAGCCCGCCAAGCAGCGCAGACCGCGCAACAAGCGGTCGAAGACACCCACAAGGACGCAGCGGAACTCGTCGCCCGACCCCTGCTGCGTGAACTCGCCGAACTCGACGGTGACGAGGACGTACCCGGCAGCGACCCCGCACAGTGGCTGGAAGAGAACGCCCCCACACTGCGCAACCTGGCCGCCGCAGCACAAGCATCGGCCACACGTCACCTGGATGTGCTGCGGGCCGAAGAACAGGCAGACCAGCGACTCCTCGCCGCTCTCAGCGTCGAGGGCGAAGCACTGATGCCGCCGCGCCCACAGGTCGAAGACCTCCTCAAGCTGCTGGACGAGCACCAGATCACCGCCACCGCGGGCTGGAACGCACTGCAGCAGCTGGTCAACCCTCACCGGCATGCGGCAACGATCCAAGCCCACCCCGCAGTCGCCGACGGCATCGTAGTGCCCGACCACGAAACACTCGACAAGGCACGGACCCTCCTCGCACAGATGCCGCAGCTGCCGGACGCAGCCGTGCTCGTCTCCACCCCCGAACCACTGGAGACAGAACTTCCCCAGCCCAGCAGCGGATTCGTCGTCGAACCGACCCCCGCCCTCCATGACGTCCAAGCTGCCGCCGAGCTGCGAGAACAAGCCGAAACCCGCATCGAAGACCGCCGCCGCGCCCAGCACACATACACCGAACGACAAACAGCCGCCTTTCAACTAGAAGGCCGGCTCACCACCTGGCTGCGCGACCACCCGGCAGGACACATCGGGCAACTGCGCTCCGTCGCGACCGCCCGAGAGGCCGAGGCCACCAACGCCACGTCCGCACTCGACACCGCCCGCGAAACCTACCGGCACGCCGCCAGCACCCTGGCGGAACTAGCCCCCACCATCGCGGACGCCGAACAGATCGCTGGGGACACCGCCCGCGACGCCGAATCCATCCGTCACCTCGCCGACGACGCCGCCGAGGCCGACACAAACCGCACAAAGATCCGAACACTGAATGCCGAGGCCGAACAACACCGCACAGCAGCTGCGGAGCTGTGCGAGCAAGCTGACCGACTCCGCGACCGCGCCACGGAATACGCCGTGCAGGCAGAGTCGCTGCGCCGCGATGCCACAGCCTATGAAGCCCGGCTGGCCCAGGTCGTCCACGGAGACCAACCCCTCACCCCCGATCCCGGCGAGTACGACCTGGCCACGCTGGAGATCTCCTACCAGGAAGCTGCCGAGGGCTTCCGCGCCGTGGAAGTCGGCGAGGACCTACGCCGCCGAGTCGAGAGGGCACAGAAGGAAACCACGGACTGCGAAGCCGAACTGCGCGGCGCTTCGGCCCAGACAGTGGCCCGAGCCGAAGCATTGGCCGCCTCCGCACAGGCAGGCAGCACCGAAACCATCGAGGCCACCAAGCGGCGCCTCGGCCGCAACGTAAGAGACCTGGAGACCCAGTTCCGCAACCTGGACAAGCGCAGCGGCCAGCTGGAAGCGGAAGCAGCAGCTGCCAGCCAGCGCAACGGAAAACCGTGGACCAGCCTCAACGAGGACTGGGTGCCTCCAACCCCGGCCGAAGGCACGCTTCTCACCGAACGGGCAGCTTCCGCTCTGAGAGAAGCAGAAGCCCTGCTCACCACAGCGATGGAGACACAGCGGTCCACCGAGCGCAAAGTCCGCGCCAACGAAGCTGCCGCACGTGAGATGGGCGTCGTCAACCGTAGCCTTGCCACCGCGACCCGCAGACTGAAACTGCCCGCCTCCGCCAGCCCGTTCACCGGAACCGCCGACGCAGCACAGCAGGCTGCCGACGAAGCCATCCACGCCCACAGCACCGCAACCGACCTACTGCACGAAGCGAATCAGGGCGTCAACGAGGCCGTCCTGGAATTCCGCGAAACGGCCAACCAGGGCCGATTCACCAAGCTCAAGGCGCCGATCTACCAGCAGCTCACGGAGATCGACACCACGTCCCTGATCGAACGCGCCGACCGGTGGACAGCCGAGCTCGGCGGTCGGGCTGCCAGTTTGACCACCGACCTGGAAGACTCCGAACGCCACCGCAACCTGCTGATCGACCAGCTCAAACACCACACCGGCCAGGCGCTGGCCCTACTGGAAAAGGCCGAGCGGCTCTCGCGCCTGCCCGAAGGCGCGGGAGTATGGGCCAAACAGAGAATTCTGAAGATCGGCTTCAGCGCTCCCGAACCACAGGTCCTGGCCGTACGGATCGCCGAGAGCCTCGACGAGAACGCCCGCACCCAGCCCCACCTACCCGGCCGCGACCTGGTCCTGCGGTGCGTGAGAGCAGCGGTCCCACGCGACTTCAAGGTAGAGATCCTCAAGCCCGACGCCACAGGCCGCGCCGAGTACGCCTCCATCAGCGACATGAGCAAAGTGTTCTCCGGCGGCCAGGAACTCACCGGCGCGATCATGCTGTACTGCACACTCGCCGCACTACGCGGCAGCACCCGGACCGGAGCCCGCAGCGCCAGCCGCCTGGGAGGAATGCTGGTCCTCGACAACCCGATCGGCAAGGCGAACGCCAGCTACCTGCTGAGCCTGCAAATGAACATGGCCGCCGCCCTCGGCGTCCAACTGATCTACACCACAGGCAACATGGAAGACCGCGTACTGGCCACCTTCCCCCTGTGCATCCGCCTACGCAACGACACCGACCAACGCAGCGGGACACGCCACCTGCACGTGACCGACCACCTCGCCCGCGACACACCGGCCGACGACAACAGCGCCACCGGCCAACTCCTTGCCGCACGCCTGCTGGTGAAACCCCGCACCCCCAACACACCATTCAAGGACACCCGCACCACGCAGCAGGAAAACCACCACGACCAGATGGCCAGCGACCAATGAGCGACAACCAGACCAGCGCGGACACCGACCAGCACCCGCTGTCACCACCAGCAGCCTGCCTGGCCACCACCCTGACCTCAAGAACGGAACACCGCATCGAGCAGGCCACGATCCTCGAGGCCTTCACACATGCCTGCCCCGAGACAGCCGGCACCACCCAAGGCCGGCCCGCCCTGTCCGCCCTGCTCGACGAACTCGCAGACCACCATCTGATCGAACTCCCACGCACCCGCGACGGATGGGACCACGCCCAGCCACCCCTGCCACGCTGGCTCCGCCTGCCCACACCCCCCAAAGCCACAGAACCCAGGCCCGTCCGCGCAGCACCTCTCATGTGGCGCCGGGAGCTGGCCTGGGCGAATACCACCAAACTCACCACCGCCCAAATCGAAACCCTCAAGACGGTCAACCGCTGGCTCCGCGACACCGACGAGAACACCCAGCGGACCACCATCCCCATGCGCGAACGTTCCCTGGAAATCTTCGGCGACGAAAAGCGCCTCGACGCACTGATCACCACCACGCTCTTCGCCCCGGAACGCCTCACCCTGCCCACCCTGTTCGCCAAGAGGGTCCCACCACCCCTGGCCTACGAACGCACCGGTGACGGCGGAATCATCCTCGTGATCGAGAACAGCGACACCTACGCAACCATCAGCACACTCCTCGCCGAGAACCCGGGACACGTCGGCTACGTGGCATTCGGCGGAGGCCACGCCTTCGAAGCGTCCGTCACCCGCATCGCAAACCTCAAAGACGTCACAGACATCGCCTACTACGGCGACCTCGACGATGACGGACTCACCATCCCACAGCGAGCCAACGCATCAGGCACAGCAGCGGGACTCCCACCCATCCGCCCAGCCCTGGGCCTCTACCAGCTCCTATTCCAACAAGACATCCGAGGCCCGGCCCCGACACGAGCCGACCCCCTGGCCGCCGAACGACGTGCCGCATGGCTGCCCGAACCCCTGCGCCACCGAGCGACCAACATCCTCACCGCCGGGAACCGGCTGGCCCAAGAAGCTACCGGAACGACACTCCTGCAAAAGGACCACTCATGGCGCGACGACCTATGAAAGCCCCCCTCCCACCCGCGCACTCCCGACCGGCGCCAGACACGGACGCCTGGCGAGCCACAAACACCCCCGCCAGACACCCGTAACCGCGCCTACACTCCCCACGCTGCACACCCACCGCACTCGTCGATAGCGCCGCCACACCAAAGAGGACGCGACCACACCCATGGCCCCCGCCGAGCTCCAACTGCGCCCGCACCAGAAGGACGCCGTCGCGGCCGTCACCCGCGCCCTGCGCACCCGCCCGCGGGCCAGCGTCATCGCCGCCTGCGGCACCGGCAAGACGCTCATCGCCGCGCGCACCGCCGCCCGCGTCGCGCCCCGCGGCCGCGTCCTGGTCCTCCTGCCTACCCTGGACCTGCTCTCCCAGACCGTCCGCTCCTGGCGCCAGGCCGGCCGCAAAGGCTCCGCCATCGCGGTCTGTTCCGCCCGCCAGGTCCTCGACCACCACCCCCTCGGCGCCGACGTCCCTCTCACCACGAACCCCGACGAACTGGCCGCCCTCACCGCACAAGCTGGCCCCGGACCGCTCACCGTCTACGCCACCTACGCCTCCCTGCCCGCCGTCGTCGCCGCCCACCGCGACAACCAGATGCCCGCCTGGGACCTGACGGTCGTCGACGAGGCCCACCGCACCGCCGGACGCCTCGGCAAGGCCTGGGCCGCCGTCCACCACGACGATCAGCTCCCCGCTGCCCGCCGCCTCTACCTCACCGCCACGCCCCGCATCTGGGACGACACCACCGACACCAGCAGCAACGGGAACGGCGGGGGAGAGGGGGCCGCCTCCATGGACGACGAAACCCTCTTCGGACCCGTCGCCTACCGCCTCACCCTCTCCGACGCCATCGACCTCGGCCTGCTCGCCGACTACCAGATCCTCGTCCCCGTCATCACCGACACCGACCTGCGCGACTGGCTCGCCACCGCCCCCGGCGCCGGCATCGACGGACTACGCCTGGCCGGCCGCCAGGTCGCCGCCCTGCGCGCCATCCATGACCACCACCTGCGCCGCGTACTGACCTTCCACCACCGCGTCGCCGACGCCCGCGCCTTCGCCACCACCCTCACCACCACCGCCGCCACCCTCCCCACCAGCCTGCGCCCCACCCACCTGTGGGCCGACTGGATCAGCGGCACCCACCCACCTCAAGTACGCCGCCGCCTCCTCCTCGAATTCGCCTCCCACACCGCCGACACCCCGGCCGTCCTGTCCAACGCCCGCGTCCTGGGCGAAGGCATCGACGTCCCCGCCATCGACGCCGTCGTCTTCGCCGACCCCAAGAACAGCCCCGTCGACACCGTCCAGGCCGTCGGCCGCGCCCTGCGCCAACAACCCGGCGCCGGCAAGAAGGCCACCCTCGTCGTCCCCGTCTACCTCACCCCCGACGAAGACCCCGACGACCTCCTCGGCGCCGACGCCTACACCCCCCTGTGGCACACCATCCAGGCCCTGCGCGCCCACGACGACCGCCTCGAAGCCCGCCTCGCCGACCCCCGCACCCACCGCCCCACCGCACCCCCCGAGGACCCCGAAGCCTGGCTCCGCTTCGACCGCCCCACCCAGACAGAAGAAGTCGCCCTCGCCCTCTCCCTGCGAGTGCTCGCCCCCAAGAGCGCCGAATGGCGCCGCGGGCTGACCGCCGCCCGCCGCTACCACCGCACCCACCACCACCTCGACGTCCCCACCGATTACGAAGACCCCCACGGCTACCCCCTGGGACGCTGGCTCGCCTGGCAACGCCACCTCCACACCACCGGAACCCTCGACCCGGCCCGCACCCGCGCCCTCAACCGCCTGGACATCATCTGGAACCCCCGCCAGCAGGCCTTCGACCGCGGCCTCGCCCACGCCACCGCCTACGCCGCCGCCCACGGCCACCTAGCCGCACCGGTCGACACCATCCACGACGGCTTTCCCCTCGGCCGCTGGCTCGCCGACCAACGCGCCCGCACCCCCGGCCCCGACCGCGCCGCTGCCCTCACCGCCCTGGACCCGTGGTGGAACCCGCCCTGGCCGATCACCTGGCAACGCGCCTACCACGCCGCCCGACAGCATATGGACGACAACAGCGCCACCACGAACACGAGCTGGCTCGCCGCCCAGCAGATCCGCACCAATCGTCTCCACCCCTCCCAGCACCGCCTTCTCAAGGACCTGGGCCTCGACCTACCGGACTCCCGTCCCGCCGCCAACGCCGCATCACACCGGGAACACACCTTCCAACGCGGCCTGGCCGCCGCGCGGGCCTTCCGCGAGCGCGAAGGCCATCTCAAGGTGCCGCAGCGGCATGTCGAGGAGATCAACGGCGAGACGGTGCGCCTCGGGCAGTGGCTCAGCAACATCAAACGGCGCCGCTCCAATCTCAGCGAGCAGCGTCAAGCCGCCCTGGCCGAGCTGGGCCTGTGAAATCTGTGTCCCGCGCAGGAGACAGGCCGGCCCAGAGCAGCCCGAGCGCGCTTGTGCGTGAACCCAGGCGCCCGCCCGCGGAGGCATCCATTGCCGGGTGTCTAAGCTGAGACGCAAAGCAGAATCGTTTCGGTCCCGAGACCGCTGGAGAATGAGGGCACCGTGCTGTTCACCGTCCTGGAGTTCCGGGAGCATCCGACGCCGAACCAGGACGGCGCATTCCTGATCAAGGACAGCTGGGACGACTACAGCCATGTGACCACGTTCGAGCTGTACGTCCGCAGGGATGACGGGCGCCTGCTCCAGGTCGGGTTCGTGCGGATCGCGCACACCGACATGGAGACCGATCCGGACTTCCGCGCCACGGCCAGCCGGATGCCCTCACGGTTCGAGACGCTGCCGGAGGGCTACTTCAGCCTTGCCCACCAGGACACCTACTACGAGGTGCTCAACACGCTGCCGGAGTCCGCACGCCGTGACGTACTGACGGGCCTGCGGGACATTGCCTACCAGCCCGAACTGATCCCGGAAGTGGAGAACCTGAGGGTGTTCCGGCAGTCCCTGACGAGGGGCACCGGCCGGACCGAGCTGGAGAGGCTTTGCGAGATTGCCGGCGGACGCCAGCGCATCCTGCCCTACGAGTGGTCCTACACGGCACCCGCCACCGACCCGGACTCGGCGCCGCCCACATTGGAGTTCCGGGCGGAGCCCGGCTCCCGGCCGTCGACCAACCTGCACGCCCTGATCGGCCGCAACGGTGTCGGCAAGTCCAGTCTGCTGCGCGACCTGGCCCACCGCGTCGCTGCGGGGGAGATCGAAGTGAGTCGGTCAGCCGACACCGGTGACCTCACGAACTGCGTGGCTGTCTCCTTCAGCCCGTTCGACAAGCTCTACGCCCAGCAGCCGGCCAGCCCTACCGCCCTGCCTTTCACCTATATCGGGCTGCAGGTCCTGGACGACCCCTCACCGGATTCCGAGGACGCCCCCGCCGGGCAGGTTCGTCTGAAGACCGAGGACGAACTGGCCATGGAGTTCGTCCGCAGCTTCTTCGTCTGCCGCATCGGCGCGCGCGGGCAGCGATGGCAGCAAGCCATCGCAACGCTCAGCTACTCCGCCTCCGGCTTCCTCGACGAGCACCGCGACCGCATCGATTCCCTGATCCGCTCGGCCGACCAGGTACATGTGACCGAGACACTCCTCGATATCTTCTTCTCGCTGAGCTCCGGCCACCGGATCGCCTTGCTGATCGTGACTCGGCTGATCGAGACCGTCACCGAGAAGACCCTCGTCCTCATCGACGAACCCGAGATTCACCTCCATCCGCCCCTGCTCAGTGCCCTCATTCGCACGCTTACTGATCTACTCACCGATCGCAACGGCATGGCTGTCATGGCCACTCACTCGCCCGTGGTCCTGCAGGAGATCCCCGCTTCCTGCGTGTACAAGCTGCGCCGTTACGGCAACGTTCTGACCGCCGAGCGCCCCGAGCGCGAGACCTACGGCGAAAACGTCGGCGAGCTGACCCACGAGGCCTTCGGTCTGGAAGCGACCGCCACCGGCTACCACGCCACTCTCACCGAGCTCGTTGAACAGGACCTGTCCTACGAGGAGATCGTTGCCGAGTTCACTGGACTGGGCTCCGAAGCCCGGGCGGTGCTGCGCGCCATGACGGTCATGCGCAGCCGTGAACGGCAGGCCTGATGCACTGGCCCCGACGCCCCGAGACGACTGTCACGCAGGCCCTGGACGTCTGCTGCACTGGTATGCGCGACGACGCGGAAGAAACGCGCCTGCGCGACCGGCTGGTGGACATGCAGACCGCGGAGGCCAGCTATCAGCGCCGAGCCGAGGACGGAGACCTGCACGGGCTGCTGACCGAGCCGGGCCTGCGCAGACACACCAACGACAACCCGGATCCCGACAAGCAAGCTCTGTTGCGCATCTACGATCTGGGGATGGTCACCCGCAAGGAAGGCCGTGCCCTCTACGATCGCATCAAGGCGCGGGCGCTGTACGGTAATTGCCCGCTGTGTGGCATAGGCGAGGTCGACACGCTCGACCACTACCTGCCCAAGGCCCACTTCCCGCTGTGTTCCATCATGCCGATCAACCTCGTCCCGGCGTGCATGCACTGCAACCACGACAAGGGGCCGGCCGTTCCCGGCTCGCCCGACACCCAGCCGCTGCATCCCTACTTCGACCAGCTCGGCCAGGGACGCTGGCTCGTCGCCGAGATCCTGCCCACGACCCCCGTCGCAGTGCGCTTCAGCGTCCAGGCGCTCCCGGAGTGGTCCGACGAGTTGGCAGTCCGCGTGAAACACCACTTCATCGAGTACGACCTGGACAGGCGGTATGGGCTGAAGGCCGCTGTGCACCTTGCCGGCAGACGCCACCGGCACAGACAACTGCTCGACATGGGTGCGGAACTGTTGCGTGAGACGCTGCGCGAAGATGCCGAAAGCTGGATGCAGAGCAACCCCAACGCCTGGGAGACGGCCCTGCACTTCGCTCTGGCCGACAGCGACTGGTACCTCACCAAAGGACTGGACGAGGAACAGACGCTCCACCCCGATGTGTGATCGCAATCCCAGTCAGGTCGGGCCGAGCTGTCATGCTGCACAGCATCCTGCTCCACCCCCGTGCGCAACCGATGCTCAAGCACGTCGTCAATGATCCGTACAGCCTGCTCGTAGTGCGCCCGACTCCTGGCCCGCAGCACGCATCGCGTCCTCGGGATGGCACAGGAGGCCCCCCCGGGAATCTGCCGCAGATCGATCTCCACGCCATGCCGCGCATACGACTCCAAGAACAGTGGGAACCGGTGCTGTCCCTGTCAGATGCCGGATCCGATCCTCGTGCTCCTGCTTCAACCGACGCAGCCGCTCCACGGTAAAGACGTCCAAAGCCCCCTGAGCATCGATCTCACCGTGCTGATTGGCACAGAGCAGCATGAGGTTGTCGGCCTCGTCCCGCAGACCGGGATCCAGCGGATACCCACCCCGAGGCGACCGTGCACCGACACCCTGCCCGACGATGTGCGCCAACTCGCCCAGGTGCAACGTCCGCGCCGACATCGGGCCCTCAAGCAGATACGCATTGCACAGCACACACCGGCCCCCGCTCCGCACCCACGCCTCCAAGCGTGTCTGCGCTGAGAGTTACCTCCGCTGCCTGCCCGCCGTGCTGCCCCCGCTCACCTGTCCTGGCCTCCACCGCAAACTTTCCGATCTTTCCTCCCGACACTAGACAGTAACTGCCCATTCAACGAAGGGGCTTGACACCACCGAGGACATCAGAGGCTCTGCCGCGTGACAGCCGCGTGCAGGAAAACCTTCCCCCGCTTTGCACCAGGAGAGTTCCCCCGACAGGGGAGCGAACCCGAAACTTTGCGTAACACCACGGTTTTGACATCACCGGCGCCGATAGGCGCCGGCACCAGGAACCCGCTAGGGGGAGGGGAGAGGCCCAACTACCTGTCGTGCCGTCAGGCGCGACGACAGCACCCCTGACGGGCCGTCAGGCCCCCTCCTGCCGCCAGGCAGGAGGACACACCCCTTAGCCAGCGCAGGCCGCCAGGCCTGCCAATCCCCAAGGAAACCAGAGGAGTTGGCCCGCCAGGGCCAACACCCGAACTCGACATACTGTCGTGCCGTCAGGCACGACGACAGTACCCCTGACGGGCCGTCAGGCCCGTCCAACGGCCCGTCAGGGCC
>NZ_JOBH01000027.1 GCF_000717745.1 Streptomyces violens | reverse complement strand
TGGTGGTGGAGGGTGGGCGGGGGGGGAGGGGAAGAAGATCAGCCGCGGACGCCGTGGAGGGTCATCGCGACCGCCGCCTCCGTGATCTCCGTAGGATCCTCCGCCGCGCCCAGTTCGATGCGGCGGACCGCGGCGTCGACGACGCCCTGGAGGAGCATCGCGGCGAGCCTCGGCTGCTTGTGGCCCAGGGCGCCCAGGGCCTCGACGATCATGGCGATCAGCCCGCCGTGTGCGGCGCGGATCTTCTCGCGGGCGCCTGCGTCCAGCTCGCCCGCCGAGATCGCGACGACCGCACGGTGCCGGCGGTCGCCGACGAGGGCGAGCTGCTGCCGTACGTACGCCTCGATCTTGTCCTCGGGCGTCTCGACGCGCTCCATCGCGGCCTCGACCTCCGCGGCCCACACCGGGAAGTCGACCGCGCACAGCTCCTCGACGACGGCGGCGCGGGAGCGGAAGTACTCGTACACGGAGGACCGCGCGAGGCCCGTGCGCTCGGCGAGGGCGGGGAAGGACAGCGCCTCCGTCCCGCCTTCGGACAGCAGAGTACGAGCAGCGTCCAACAGGGCGTCGCGCTGCATGGTCCGGTGCTCGGCCACAGAGGCCGCTCGAATCCTGGGCACGCCACCACTGTACGGATGCGGTCCGGGCGGCGGCACTCCGCGGCACGGCGTAACGCCGTCAGTGGAGCTCAGCGGCCCACATCGGCCAGCTTGGCGCGCAGCTGCAGGACGGACTTGGTGTGGATCTGGCTGACCCGGCTCTCGGTGACGCCGAGGACGTTGCCGATCTCGGCGAGGGTGAGTCCTTCGTAGTAGTAGAGCGTGACGACGGTCTTCTCGCGATCGGGGAGCGTGTTGATTGCGCGGGCGAGCAGCCGCCGCAGTTCGCGGTCCTCGGCGATCTCGACCGGGTTCTCGGCCGCGGTGTCCTCGAGCGTGTCCATCAGGCTCAGCCGGTCGCCGCCCTCGCCGCCGGCGTGCAGCAGCTCTTCCAGGGCGACGACGTTGGCCAGGGACAACTGACTGAAGACGGTGTGCAGTTCCTCGAGCGCGATGCCCATCTCCGCGGCCACCTCGGCCTCGGAAGGGGTACGGCGCAGCTGGGCTTCGAGCGTGGCGTACGCGCGCTCGACCGCTCTCGCCTTCTGGCGGACCGAGCGGGGGATCCAGTCCAGAGCCCGCAGTTCGTCGATCATCGCGCCGCGGATGCGGGTGATCGCGTACGTCTCGAACTTGATGGACCGTTCCGGCTCGAACTTCTCGATGGCGTCGATCAGCCCGAACACGCCGGAGGAGACGAAGTCCGCCTGTTCGACGTTGGGCGGCAGGCCGACGCTGACGCGCCCCGCGACGTATTTGACCAGCGGCGAGTAGTGCAGGATCAGCTGCTCCCGCAGGCGTTCGTCACCCGTCGCCTTGTAGGAGCGCCAGAGCTCCTCTAGCGAGGTGGGCGCTGCCGGGCGCACGCTGCCGCGGGCGGCGGGGGGTGCCGCCGCGCGGTCAGACCCGGAAGTGTGCTGGGGCATTCGTCGCCTTGAGCCGTTCTGCCGAGACGCTGGTGAAGAGGTGCGTGAGGGTCGTGTGGTCCGTGGAGGGCGGATGCCTTGCGAGCGTAGCGTGACTGCGGTGTCGCAGTGTGCGATCACGGCGTGTTCGTGCGTGCGCAGATTCGTCCGGTAGTCCGCACCCTCGGATGACGGCGGGAGCCTGCGCGGCCGTCCGCACGAAACTCGCAAAGATGCATCCTGCGGTCATTCCCTTCACCTTTTCACCCGTTCGCCCCAGGTCAAGGACCGCCTCGCCGGTAACCTCCTGTCGAATGGGTCGCAGGAAGCAACTCCCAGCGAGTACCGCATCTTTGAACGAATCCGAGCGCCTGTAGTTCGAAGAGCTTCGCTTGGGTCGTTTCCAGGGCCGTACCCGAGTCACGGGCGATCTTCGAGGCGTCGGTCGCGCCCCTCAGCGGCAGGGCTTCGAGCAGGCGGGTGGCCACCGGATCCAGCAGATCGCGGGCCAGGACCGGGCCGCGGGGGACGGGCGCAAGATCACCGATGCTGCCCACCAGTTCGACCACCTCGGCCGCGTTGGCCACCAGTACGGCCTCGCCCCTCAGCAGTTGGTGAACACCGGCCGACAAACCGCTGGTGACCGGGCCGGGAACACCCATCGTGAACCGCCCCAGCTCGGCGGCGCGGCGGGCAGTGGCCAGCGATCCGCTGCGCAACGCGGCCTCGACGACAACCGTGCCCCGGGTGAGGGCGGCGATCACACGGTTGCGCTGGATGAACCGGCTCGGGGTCGGATGAGCACCAGGCGGCAACTCCGCGATGATCAAGCCCTGTTCGGCGATGCGCCCGATCAGCTCGGTGTGTCCACTGGGGTAGATGTGGTCGACGCCGGAGGCGAGTACGGCCACGGTCGGACCGCCTGCTGCCAAGGTGCCCCGGTGCGCAGCGCCGTCCACGCCGTACGCCGCGCCGGACACCACCGACCAGCCGCGTTCGGCGAGACCCGCGCCCAAGGTCCCGGCCACATGCGCACCGTACTCCGTACAAGCACGGGCGCCCACGAGGGCGACGGAGCGCAGGGCCCACAGGCGCAGGTTCGCCCTGCCGCGCACCCACAGGCCGACCGGGCGGGCGTCTCCCAGGTCGTCCAGCTGCTGGGGCCATTCCTCGTCGCCGGGGCAGACGAAGCGGGCGTCGAGCGCGGTGGCGGCGGCGAGGTCGGCCTCGGGTGCGGCCGCCTCGGCACGTAACCGCAGGCCCGCGAGCTTCGCCTCGCCGGCTCCCTCGGGTGGGTCGCCGTCTCCGAGGAGGGCGCGCCAGAGCGCCACCGGGCCCATCCGCCGCAGCCATGCGCTGGCCACTTCGTCGCCCGGTTCGAGGACACGAGTGAGGGCTGCTCGGGCCAGCCGATCGGCTTCCGGGGCGGGGCCTGTTTCCCCTCCCTCGGGGGAGCCCCCGCTGGGCAAGTAGCCGGACGCGTCTTCAAGAGAGGTCATGACCGGCTCACCGCCAGCGGAATGCCGCGGCGGACACCGGTACGCAGCTCCAGGGCCCAGTCGACGTCCTCGGCCGTCGGGCGGTCGCGGCCCGCGAGGTCTGCCGCGGTCCAGGCGACACGCAGGACGCGATCCAGGCCGCGGGCCGTGAGCAGGCCGTTCTCCAAATCGCGCTCGGCCTGGACGAGTGCGCCGGGGGCCACGGTCCACCGGGTGCGCAGCTCATGGCCGGGGACTTCGTTGTTCGTCTGCCAGGGGCTGCCGGCGAAGCGGTGAGCGGCGCGTTCCCTGGCGGCGCGGATCCGGTCGGCGGTATCGGCGGTGGATTCGCCACGGGCCCCTGCGACCAGTTCGCTGCGGGCGACCGGTTCCACGGCGATCCGCAGGTCGACCCGGTCCATGAGCGGCCCGGAGAGCCGGGAGCGGTAGCGGGCGATCGAGGACGGGCGGCACTCGCAACCGCCGGTGGCAGTGCCGTGGCGTCCACAAGGACAGGGATTGGCGGCCAGTACCAGCAGGAAGGACGCCGGGAGCCGCATCATTCCGGCGGCGCGGGCGACCACTACGTACCCGGACTCCAGGGGCTGACGCAAGGAGTCGAGCACCTTGGCGTTGCACTCGGCGGCTTCGTCGATGAACAGGACGCCCCGATGGGCGAGGGACACCGCGCCGGGCCGGGGCAGTCCGCTGCCACCGCCGACGAGTGAGGCCATCGTGGCGGAGTGGTGCGGTGCGCAATACGGCGGGCGGCTCACCAGAGGCTGACCGGGCGGGAGCATGCCCGCCACCGAGTGCACCGCGGTGACCTCCAGTGATTCCTTGGAGGACAGGGGCGGCAGCAGGCCGGGCAGCCGTTCGGCGAGCATGGTCTTGCCGGCCCCCGGCGGCCCCTTCAGGAAGATGTGGTGCCGTCCGGCGGCAGCCACCTCCAGCGCGCGGCGGGCGCCGTGCTGGCCCGCGACCTCGGCCATGTCCGGCGGGCGGGCGTCGGGAGGCAACCCGGCGCAGGATCCCGCGCCCGGTACGACCAGTCCGGCGAGCAGCGGGTCCGGGCGGCCCGGCTCGTCACCCTCGTCCTCCTCCTCGGGAACCGGCCCGTCGGTGAGCACGGCGATGAGCTGGCGCAGGCTGCGGACCCCCAGGACGGAGACGCCCGGGACGAGCGATGCCTCGGCAGCGGTCCGCTCCGGAACGACCACCTGGCGGTATCCCGCGTCGGCGGCCGCCAGGACCGCCGGCAGCACGCCGCGCACCGGTCGTACCCGGCCGTCCAGCCCCAGCTCGCCGATCATGACGAGGTCGGTGAGCTCGCGTGGGTCGATGAGCTCGGCGGCGCCCAGGACGGCGCAGGCGACGGCCAGGTCGAAGCCGCTGCCGCCCTTGGGGACGGAGGCCGGGCTGAGGCCGACGGTCAGCTTCTTCTGCGGCCACTCGGAGCCGGAGTTGACCACGGCGGCACGCACCCGGTCGCGCGACTCGATGAGGCTCTTGTCGGGGAGGCCGACGAGGGTGAAGGCCGCGACACCTGGTTCGAGGTCGGCCTGCACCTCGACGACCACGCCTTCGACGCCGACCAGCGCGACCGAGCACGTACGGGCGAATCCCATCAGGTCACCCCCCGTACGTGGGACACGACGGGCGCGCCGCGGGCGGGGAGCTGGATACCGATCACATCGATGCGGACACCGCCCGGCGGCGGACCTCCGTGCGCCGCGGTCCAGTGCTCGGCGAGGAGCGCCAGACGGCGCGCCTTCGTGGGCGTGACAGCCGCCATGGGGTGTTCGTACAGGCCTGCGCGTCGGGTCTTGACCTCGCACACGACGAACGCGTCGGCCTCGGCGGCGACGATGTCGATCTCGCCGAAGCGGCAGCGCCAGTTCCGGTCGAGGATGCGCATGCCGTGGGCGGTCAGCCAGCGCGCGGCGAGGTCTTCGCCGTACCGCCCCAGTCCGGAGCGGCGGCAGCCGCCACGGGCGCGGCCGCCGGGGCTGCCCCGGCCCCGCGGGCGCTTGCGTCGTGTCTTTGCCGAGTCGTCCGCCCGCGGCGGACTGGAGCCTGACCGGGCTCGTACGGGCTCTGCTGCACCGCTGCCGATCGCGGCGTTTTCTGCTGTGGCGTTCATCCGGCACCACCTCCGGCACCGACTGTGACGCTTCTGCCGCCGAGTATTGGATCTTGGTGGACAACTCGGCGGCTGTGCATAATGCCGTCACCCGTAGGGGTGAAATGACCTCGCCGTGCGTGGCAGCAACAGATCCGCCCGGCCGATCACGAGGAAACGGTCACTCAGCCGCTCGGCAGCTCGAGGTCGCTCTTGTTCAGCTCCTCGATGTTCACGTCCTTGAATGTCAGCACGCGGACCTGCTTCACGAACCTGGCCGGGCGGTACATGTCCCACACCCAGGCATCCGCCATGGAGACTTCGAAAAAGACCTCACCCTGAACGGAGTGCACCTGCATCTCGTAGTCGTTGGTGAGATAGAACCGGCGCTCGGTCTCGATCACGTATTTGAACAGCCCGACGACATCGCGGTACTCCCGGTAGAGCTTCAGCTCCATCTCGGTCTCGTACTTCTCGAGGTCCTCGGCGCTCATGGCAGATCCCCTTCAGCCGTGCGTCCCCCTATTGTGCGTCAGACACTCTCGGTCTCCAGGACCACTGGCGCACTAGGGGGTCCTTCGTCGAGCAGCGTGCGCAACAGCTCGGCAAGTCTGGTCGGATACACCGTCTCATGCGATGCGGAGAGTTCCGTCACCGTCCACCATCTCAGCCCCGCCACACTGCGCCGTTCCAGCTCCGTCAGGCCGCTCAGCCGGGTCACGGTGTTGCGTGTACGCGCCAGGTAGTACCACTCGTCCTGGTCCCAGCGCCGCCCGTCGAACGGGAACGAGCAGTGCCGCTGCCACAGCACGGGGCCGAGCTCCGCGTCCGTGATCCCGGTTTCCTCCGCGAGCTCCCGGAGGGCCGCCTCTTCCCGGCTCTCGGTGCCCTCCAGTCCGCCGCCCGGCGTGAACCACCAGGTCCTCGACGGTTCGTCCGGTTCGAAGCCGTGCATCAGCAGAACCCGGTCCTCGGGGTCGAGCAGGATCACCCGGGAGACGCGCCGCAGCGCGGTGCCCGCCGGTATGCCGATCTGTTCCTGTGTACCGGTATCCGCTTCAGACACGCGTACGCCTCCTACGGTTCGCGATCGGCCCGTACGCCGCTCCCCCCAATATCAGCACCGCGCCGGCCACGATCGCCACCACGATGGGCCGCACCGGACCGGGCTGGGACGTGCCGCCCGGCAGGGACGCGAAGGCCGTGGGCCGCTGCAGCGTGCCGAAGCTCGCGACCGGCCACGCCGTGGCGTCCACTCGGGCGTCGACCGCATCGCGCGGCACGGCACCGTGATCGCGGTCCGTGAGGTGCACCCGCGAGTCCATGGAGTCACTGCGGTGATCACCGAGCAGGAAGAGCTGCCCCTTGGGGACCTCGGCCTTGAAGCCGACGGGAGAGGCCGGGCCATTGCCCTGGAGATACGGTTCTTCGATGGGCTTGCCGTTGACGGTGAGCTTGCCGTCGGCATTGCAGCAGGCGACCTTGTCGCCGCCCACCCCGACGACCCGCTTCACCATGGGCATGTCGCCCCATACGGAGTCCCTGAAGACCACGACGTCGCCGCGGCGCACCTCGGAGCCGTCCACGTGCTGCGCCAGGACTCGGGCGCCGGCCGCGATGGTGGGCGCCATGGAATCGGTCGGGACCGTGTACGGCCGGTAGAGCACCGCGCCCCATATGAATCCGCCCAGGAACAGCACACAGCCGACGGCCACCGCCAGACCGGACAGCACGCTGCCCGCGGTCCGGCCGTGGCCGCCGCTCGTACGCCCCTCGCTCCTGCTCATCCCGCGCTCCCACCCCGCGGGCCGCCCCGCGTCGAAGATCCGGGACGGCACCTTACCTGGGGTTACTTTGCCCAGTCAGCCTCCGGCCGACGGTCCGATGAGAGCCTTCGGGCGCCGTTTCCCGACGTACGCGGCGTATCGACGACACGTCCGCCGGACGCACACAGGTCCCTCACCTACGGGCGGTGCGGTCAGCTGTCGCGGGGCTCCTTGCCGGTCGCTCCCACCGCCACATTGGCGGGCAGCTTGGCGAGCACCCGCCGACGCCGCCACAGCACGATCGGCACCGCACCGGCCACACCCAGCGCCGCCGGCGCCGCGGCCATCGCCTGGCTCAGCCCCGGCTGGTCGAAGGTGTCCGGCACCGGCAGCAGCGACCACCGGTTGATCGGCCAGGCGATCGTGAACGCGCGGCCCACGACCTCCTCCTCCGAGACCGTGCCATTGCCCTTCAGGTCCTGGTGGTAGCGCGAGTCCAGGGAGTCCTGGCGGTGGTCGCCCATCACCCAGATCCGGCCCTCGGGCACCTTGATCGGGCCGAAGGGCTTGTCACCGCACGGGGTGTTCCCGGCGAAGAGGTACGAATCCTCCTGAAGCGCCCTGCCGTTGACCTTCACCGGTCCGGTGCCCTTGCACTCGACCGTGTCGCCACCGACCGCGATGACCCGCTTGATCAGGTCCTTCTCCTCCGCGGACGGCATCAGGCCGATCCAGCTGAGGACCTTCTGGACCGGATTCGGCGTCGGGGTGGGCACTTCATTCAGCCAGCCGCCCGGGTCGTGGAACACGACGACCTCGCCGCGCTCCGGCTTCGCGCCGAACCACGGGGTCAGCTTGTCCACCAGCACCCGGTCGCCGCGCTGCAGGGTGTTCTGCATCGAGTCGGACGGGATCGAGAACGCCTGCACCAGGAAGGTCTTGATGACCAGCGCCAGGGCCAGGGCGATGAGGATCAGGAGCGGCAGCTCCTTCCAGAAGGAACGCGGCGGCTTCTTGTCCTTCGTCACGCCGCCGTTCTCCTCTTCCCTCTCCTGTCGCGCGTCCTGCGGCTGCTGCTCCTGTTGCGCCACGTCCGCTACGGGGGACCTATCACGCCCCTCTGGTTCTTCGGGCTCTTCGGTACCGGACCGTGCGCCGACCGCCACGTCCCCCACATTCACTCCTTACTCCAAGCCGCCGCCTGCTCGTCAAACGGTGCAGGCCCACCACTCCCATAACGAGCGGGAGTTCCGCAGGGGTCGGGAGGACGGTCAAACCTTCGAGTGACACAGTATGCGGCGCTGCGGCCGCCGTCGCCGGTGCGCCCGGCGCGTCGCGCACAGAAGCGTACGTACCGGGCTCTTCCAGGCGCTGCCAGTGGTCGAACGGCCACGCGATCACCACGGCACGGCCCACGACACTGCTCACCGCGACCGTCCCCCGGTACGGCTCGTCCAGGTGGTACCGGGAGTCGGCGGAGTTGGACCGGTGGTCCCCCATGACGAAGAGCCGCCCGGTCGGCACGTTGACCTCAAACTTCAACCGCGAGGGCGGGTTGCCCGGGTGGACGTACGGCTCGTTCAGCGGCGTCCCGTTGACGGTGACCCGGCCGCTCTTGTCGCAGCACTTGACGGTGTCGCCGCCGACGGCGACGACCCGCTTGATCAGGTCCTGCTCGTCCGCCGACGGCAGCAGCCCGATGAAGGTGAGCACTTCCTTGACCTGCTTGACGCCCACCGGGTCGTCGGCCACGGTGGTGCGCTCGCCCGCGAGCCAGTGGTTCGGGTCCTTGAAGACGACCACGTCCCCCCGGTGCGGCTCGGCGCCGAACCACGGGGTCAGCTTGTCGACGAGCACCCGGTCGCCGATCTGAATCGTCTGCTCCATGGAGCCCGACGGGATCACGAATGCCTGTACGAGGAACGTCTTCAGGACCAGCGCGATGGCCAGCGCCACCCCGATCAGGATCGGTATCTCCTTCAGGTACGAACGCTGCCTGCGCCTCTTGATGCGCTTGGCCTGGCGCCGCCTGTCGGCCCGCCCGCCGGTCGCCGGCAGGGTCGTACGGGTCGCGGTGCCGCCCGCTCCGAGGTCCACGCCATAAGGGTCCGCTCCATAGGAGTCAGCACCGTAGGAGTCAGCGCCGGGCATACGAGAGCCGTGCGCGCCGTCCTGTACGGCGCCGCGTGTCTCCGTAGCGTGGCCCTCCGATGGTGCGCCTGTGCGGTGGTGCCCGTGGCGCGGGCGCCCCCTGTTACCCATGGGGCCCTGCCGCAGCCGGTATGCCGTCGAACGCGTGGGGCCGCTCCAACGAAGTCCAGCGGCCGACCGGCCAGCCGATCCAGTCGGCGCGGCCGATCACCTTGTCCAGCGGAACGGTGCCGCCACCGGGATCGCCCAGGTGGTCGCGGGAGTCGCTCGACCTGGCGCGGTGGTCGCCCATGACCCACAGCTTCCCTTCGGGCACGACCACGTCGAAGGGCACGTCCGACGGGCTGTCTCCGGGGTGGAGATAGGGCTCGTCCACCGGTTCGCCGTTCACCTTGATCCGTCCCCGTTTGTCGCAGCAGGTCACCCGGTCCCCGCCGACGCCGATCACGCGCTTGATGTAGTCCGTCTCCGCGGCCGGCGCCAGGCCCACCGCGGCTCCGGCGCCCCGCAGCAGCTCCGTCACCGGGTTGCCAGCCGGTGCCTCCTGTACGAACGACCCGGTGCCGTCGAACACCACGGCGTCCCCCCGGCGCGGTTCGCCGCCGAACCGGTACGGCAGCTTGTTCACCAGTACCCGGTCGCCGACCTGGAGCGTGTTCTCCATCGACGAGCTGGGGATCAGGAAGGGCTGGACGACGAAGGCGCTGAGCAGCCCCATGAACGCCAGACAGGCCAGCACCAGCAGAACCGGGCCCCGCCGCAGCAGCGGGCGCGCAGCGGCCTCCTCGCGGCCTTCCTCGCGGCTCTCGCCGGGCTCCGCCGCCGGCTCCTCGCCGGAACCGCTCGCGGACCGCTGCCGACGCCAAGAAAAACACCCGAAGCGCGACCCCTGCTCCGCCCCTTGGTCAGGGGCTGGAGAGGAGTCGCGCTCCGGGAGCGTCGAAGGCTGTGCGTCGGTGTCCATCGAGCCCAGAGCCTATCCGGCCCGGGGTTAAGGACACCGTACGGCTGCTCAGCTCTCGCGCTTCTCCTTGATCTTGGCGGCCTTGCCGCGCAGCTCACGGAGGTAGTACAGCTTGGCGCGACGGACGTCACCGCGGGTCACGACCTCGATCTTCTCGACGATCGGGGTGTGCACCGGGAAGGTGCGCTCGACGCCGACGGAGAAGCTGACCTTGCGGACCGTGAAGGTCTCGCGCACGCCGGCGCCCTGACGGCGGATGACGACGCCCTTGAACTGCTGCACACGGGAGCGGTTGCCCTCGATGACGCGGACGTGGACGTTGACGGTGTCACCCGGGCGGAAGGCGGGGACGTCGCTGCGCAGCGACCCGGCGTCGACGGAGTCGAGAAGGTGCATGACCTACTGCTTTCTTCGCTGATGCCACAGGTCATCAGCGGAATTCGTGATGATGGTTCGGAAGTCCGGACGAGGAGTCCGGGTGCCGGTCCGTCGGGCGGGCGTCGTTCCCCCTGTGGCAGGGGCGCGCGCCGGACGCACAGCAGCGGCCTATTCTTCCACGGCCTCGGTCGTCCGCCCAAATCGCCCGTCCGCCCCCGGGGCCCACCCCAGGATGGAGAGGGTTTCGCGGTCCTTCTTGTCGAAGGCGGCGGGGTCGGCGCGTTCGATCAGGTCCGGGCGGTTCTGATCCGTACGGCGGAAAGCCTCGTCGCGGCGCCAGCGGGCGATCTTCCCGTGGTGGCCGCTGAGCAGCACCTCGGGAATGCCGCGGCCACGCCACTCCGGGGGCTTGGTGTAGACCGGCCCCTCCAGGAGGTCGGCCATCGCCCCGGGCGCGAAGGAGTCGTCCTGGTGGGACGCGGCGTTGCCGAGCACTCCTGGGAGGAGACGGGCGATGGCCTCGACCATGACCAGGACGGGCGCCTCGCCGCCGGCCAGCACGTAGTCGCCGATGGAGACCTCGCGGACGTCCAGCCGGTCGCCGTACTCCTCGATGACGCGGCGGTCGATGCCTTCGTAGCGGGCCGGCGTGAACACCAGCCACGGCTTCTCGGAGAGCTCGACGGCGAGCTGCTGGGTGAAGGGCCGGCCGCTGGGCGTCGGAACGACGATGACCGGCTGCTCCTCCCCCTCGCCCGACGCAATGACCGAGTCCAGGGCCTCGCCCCACGGCTCGGGCTTCATGACCATGCCGGGGCCGCCGCCGTACGGAGTGTCGTCCACGGTGTTGTGCTTGTCGTGGGTGAACTCACGCAGGTCGTGGATGCGGACGTCCAGCTGCCCCCGGGCGCGTGCCTTGCCGACCAGCGAGACGTTCAGCGGTTCGAGGTACTCGGGGAAGATCGTGACGACGTCGAGACGCATGATCAGGCACCCTCACCGCGCGCTGCATCGGCCTCCGCGTCCCGACTGGAGGCGACCTCCGCCTGAGTGTCGTCCAGCAGCCCCGGCGGCGGGGTGATCACCGCTCGCTGCTCCTCGAGGTCGATCTCCGGCACGATCTCCGCAACGAACGGGATCATGACCTGGCTCCCGTCGGGGCGCTCCACGATCAGCAGGTCGTGGTACGGCAGGTGGGAGATCTCGATGATGCGGCCGACCTCGACGCCGCCCTCGGTCACCACGTCGAGATCGATGAGCTGGTGGTCGTAGAACTCCTCGGGGTCCTCGGGAAGTTCCTCGGGGTCGACCTCGGCGATCAGAAGAGTGTTGCGGAGCGCTTCGGCGGCCGTGCGGTCCTTCACGCCCTCGAAGCGCAGCAGCAGACGGCCGCTGTGCACGCGACCGGTCTCGATGGTCAGCGGGCCGGTGGACGCGGGGTCGGTGGTCAGGACCGCGCCCGGGGCGAGCCGCAGCTCCGGCTCGTCCGTGCGCACCTCCACCGTGACCTCGCCCTTGATCCCATGGGCGCGCCCGATCCGCGCGACAACCAACTGCAAAATGCACCTCTTTGCGGCTGAACCACCGCCGCTCTCGCGGACGGGGTTGCTCACCGTTGTGGTTTCTCAATTGATGGTGGGGGTCATAAGTGGGCGGCTTGTGGTTACGGTCCGGGATTCGCCGCCTGGATCCATCGTCCGGCCGTGGTCACAGACGAACAACACGGGCCGGGGAAGGCTTGGAGCCCTCCCCGGCCCGTGCCGGTGTTCCGATGCTCAGCGGACCTGGTCCACGTCGACGAGATCGACGCGGATACCGCGGCCGCCGAGGGCACCCACAACAGTACGCAGAGCGCGTGCGGTGCGGCCGTTACGGCCGATCACCTTGCCGAGGTCGTCCGGGTGGACCCGGACCTCCAGGACGCGTCCGCGACGCAGGTTGCGCGAGGCTACCTGCACGTCGTCGGGATTGTCGACGATGCCTTTGACGAGGTGCTCAAGAGCCTCCTCGAGCATGCTCAGGCCTCGGTCGACTCGGACTTGGCCGTCTCGGCCTCGGCCTCGTCCGCCTTCTTGTCAGCCTTCTTGGCCTTGGGGGTGATGGCCTCACCCTTCGGCTCGTCACCGGCGTCCTTGGCGGCGGCCTCGAAGAGGGCGCGCTTGTCGGCCTTGGGCTCGGCAACCTTCATCGGGGCCGGGGCGGGCAGACCCTTGAACTTCTGCCAGTCACCGGTGACCTTGAGGATGGCCGCGACGGGCTCGGTCGGCTGCGCGCCGACACCCAGCCAGTACTGGACACGCTCGGAGTCGACCTCGATGCGCGAGGGGTTCTGCACCGGGTGGTACAGGCCGATCTCCTCGATGGCCCGGCCGTCACGGCGGGTACGGGAGTCGGCAACGACGATGCGGTAGTGAGGCGAACGGATCTTGCCCAGACGCTTCAGCTTGATCTTGACTGCCACGGGAGTGGTGTCTCCTGGTGTTGACGTGGTTGGGCACAACGAGATGCCACGTGGGGTTGCGGTACCCGAGTGCCCGATGGACGCGTCAGCCGGAGGAGAGAGGGGTCCTATGCGACTGTCGAGTACAGCTAGCCATTGTGCCATACGAGCACGGGGCGGCCGACCTCGGGCGTCCGACCGCTGACCAGGAGGGCAGACCGTCTCCCGCCGCCCGGCGTACGGCCGGCCGCGACCGGACGGGCGGCCGGCCCTGCGCCCCGGTCAGCCGACCGCGGCCACCTCGGGGATGCGGAACGGCTTGCCGCAGCCGCCGCACATGATGGGGGCCTGGGCGAGCACGGAGGGGACGACCCGGACGTTGCGCCCGCAGTCGCAGACAGCCTTGACCCTTACGCCGCCACCGGAGGAGCCGTGCCGCGCGGCCGGGCCACGGAAGCTGCGGCTGCTGTCGGCCGCGGTGGCGACGGTGTGCGCCTTGAGAGCTCTGCCGAGCCGCTCGATGGTGGGGCGGTACCGCCTTCTGGCTTCGGGGTTGAGCGTGACCAGGGAGAAGCCGCTGCTGGGGTGCGGCTCGTCGGCGTGGTCCAGGCCCAGCTCCTCGGCGATCGCCAGGAATCGGCGGTTGTGGTAGCGACCGGCGCGTGAGGTGTCGCGGACGCCGCGGGACGCGGCGATGCCGTGCACTGCCTCATGAAGCAGCCGTTCGAAGGAGAGTTCGGCGCCGCAGGCGGACGAGGACTCTCCGATCAGGGATTCGGGCGCGGCCAAATCCGGCAGCTCGGGATGGTGCCGTTGAATGTCGGCCCAAGCGAGCGCCAGCTCGGCGGCGAGAACAGGTGTCGTGCTCACGTCGTGACAACGAGCCGGTACCGCTCAGTGTTCCGATTCCGGGGCATCCCAAATAATTTGCACGTACCAGTCAGTTTCGCCTCATGCGGCCCGTGGAGGGCAGGTGCGTCTTTCTGTGGACGAGACGCGCACCGGGTGCCGAGCCGGTATGTATCGACGCGTACGTCCGGCGCACCTGAAGGGCGGACGCTGCGCAGCGCCTGCGTACATCGTGTCCCGCGGGCCCCGAAGGAACGGCGCGGCCTCAGAGCAGGCCGCGCGATCATGGTGATCGTACCGGCGAGGCCGCCACCGCCCGAAGCCGCCCCGTCCACGTATTGCGGACGCCCTACGGCCAGGGGTGCGAAGCGCTGTACGCCACCCGGGTGAGGGGTGCCTCGAAGCCTGTGAAGGGCGCCGGACCGTGGCGCCTCCGGGTCCGCCGACGGCCGGCCGGCGCCCGGACGGCGCAAACGGGGGCGCGCGGTAGACAACCGGGCGCAACCCCTGGACTCTGGGATGGATGGGGGGTTGTCTGGACCGGGGGGTACAGCGCAACAAATCGGGGGCGGAAGACCATTTTCCTAAGCTCGGGCTCTCGGCGGATAGGGGCGCTTTCCATGACACCCACGCTCGTACAGCACGGCCTCCAGCGTTCCGGCCCTTCCGGTCACCCTGCACCGGACGGCTCCGGTTCGGGGGCGCGCGCCCGCGACTGGGCCGAAATCCAGGAACGGATGCTGGTGCCGCTGTATGAGGCCGTTTATCAACGGCTGGATGTCGGCCCGCACACCCGACTGCTGGCACTGGGTTGCGGCTCCGGCCTCGCCCTGCTGATGGCCTCGGCCCGTGGGGCGCAGGTCAGCGGGGTGGACATGGACGAACCGCGGCTGCGGCTGGCCCGGGAGCGGCTGGCGCCGGAGCAGGGGCCCGAAGCGGGCGGGAGCTCCGGGGAATCGGCCGCGTGCCTGGCGCACGGCGGACCGGAGTGCATGGATTCTCCCCAACGGCACCGCTTCAATCTGGTGACGGCGTTCCACCCGGTGGGCTGTGTCAGCACCGTGGACGGGCTGGCGTCCTCCTTGCAGACGGCGACGACCCTCGCCGAGCGGGGCAGCCCGGTGGTACTGGGCGGCTGGGGCCCGGTCGAGCGATGCGCCACGGCAGGCGTGCTCCGAGTGGCGCAACGGCTCGCGGATCCGTCCCTCCCGCTCGACCGGACGACGTCGCCCGCGGCGGCCGGCTGGCGGCCCAGCAGCCGGGACGACCTGGAGGAGCTCGCGGAGCGTGCGGGGCTGCGGCCGGACGGTTCGGGCCGGGTGGCCTGCCCGTTCGGGTACGCCGATCTTCCGAGTGCGATGCGCGGGCTGCTGTCGACGGGGCTGTTCGACGCGGCGCTGCAGGTCGCCGATCCGGCGCAGGTGGAGAAGGAGCTGTCGGAGGCACTGCATCCGTACCAGCGCGCGGACGGCACGGTCTGGATGCCGAATGTCTTCCGCTACCTGATCGCCCGGACGCGCTGAGCGCACTCAGCGGCAGTCCTCAGCCTTCGGGCGCCGACGCGGACGTCATTCGTTGACGTCCGCGTCCGTGAGCTCTGCACCTCCACGCGCCTCCGCCTCGTGCACTCGCGCATTCGCTCGTCCGTGAAAATCCCTTGGCAAAATCCAGAATCCTGGTTATTGTCATTTGCATGAACAGCGTGGACGAGCGGCTCCTCACTCGCAACGGACTGGCTGCCCGGCAGCTCGCGGCCCTGTTGCTCAATCATGACGAGGACACCCGCCTCCCGCGCGTCCGCGACTTCGCCGAGGAGCTCGGCGTGGGCAACGGCACGGTCCAGGCCGCCCTTCAGCTGCTGGAGGAGGCCGGTGCGATCGAGACGGTCGCCCGCGGTCATCTCGGGACGTTCCTCGTGCGGGCCGACCGGACCATACTGTGGCGCCTGTCGGGGCTCGGCACGCTGCTCGCCGCCATGCCTCTCCCCTATTCACGGCGGTACGAAGGGCTGGCCACCGGCCTGCGTACGGCCTTCGAGGGCGCCGGCGCCCCGTTCGCGATCACGTTCATGCGGGGCGCAGCCACCCGCGTCGAGGCCCTGCTGGAGAGCAAGGTCGACCTGGTCGTGCTCTCCCGCTTCGCCGCCGACCGGTTCCTCGACGAGCTCCCCTTGGAGCTGGTCGCCGATCTCGGCCCGGCCACGTACGTCGGCGCGCACGGCCTGCTGTTGCGGCACGGCGTGGATCCGGAAACGTCCGGGCTTCGAGTAGCCATCGACTCCGCGTCCGAGGACCTGCGAATGCTGGCCGGTCGGGTGTTCGCCGGACGCGACGACATCCAGTGGGTGGAGGCGTCGTACATGCAACTGCGGGACCTGTTCGCCCGCGGCGAGGTGGACGCCACGGTATGGAATCTCGACGAGGTCCAGGACCACCTCGGGCCGGACGTCGACGTACTGCCGCTGGGCGACGAAATCACCCGCGATCTGTCTCTGCGCAACTCCAGCGCCGCGCTCATAGGACGGGCGCAGGGCGCCGCTGCCCTGACTGCGGTACGAGACGGACTGGACCTGTCCGTCGTCACCGATCTGCAGGGGGAGGTACTGCGCGGCGAGCGCATGCCCTCGTACTGACCTTGGGAGCGGCAGCACCCCGGAGAAACCTAGACGCCGCCGATCCCCCTCGCCGGGAAACCGATCACGGAACTCGCCCGCAACCCGCCCCAGCGGCCGCGCGCGTCGGCTTCGCCATGTCCGAAACGATCGTCAACCGCAGAAACGCCTTCACTCATTCGAAAAAGAGTGCCCACGACTCTCGTCAATATCCAGAATCCTGGTTACTGTCGATATCTGTCACACCGCAGGCATCGCGAGGAAAGGACGACCCATGGAGGACCGACTCGCCCTCCGCCTCCAGCTCTTCCGGGACAGCGGGCAGGCGCCGCCGCAGGTGACGCGATTCGTCGAGGACGAGCTGACCGTCCTGGCGGCCGAAGGCCATCCCGTCACCGAGGACACCGCCGGCCTGCTGACCAGTCACCTCGTGATGGCCCTCGCCCGGCTGCTGAACGGCGAACCCATCGAGCAGTTCCTCACCGACGAGAACGTCGCGGCGGAGCTCGCCGACCATCCCGGGGCCGTCGAGCGGGCCCGCGCCATATCCCTGCGCGCCGAGGAGGAACTGGGCGCCGCGCTGCCCGACTCCGAGATCAATTTCCTGGCGATGCATCTCGCCGTACTCCGCAAGAACGCGCTCAGAAGGGACGTGCCATGACGAAGATCCTCACCGGCGGCGTCGGCAAGCTCGAGGTCGCCGAGACAGTGAAGAAGCTGTCCCTGGACGGCGTCGACGTCGCTGTCTCCAGCGACATGGACGCGGCGATGAAGCTGCGCGCCGGACAGGCCGACTACTACCTGGGCACCTGCCACACCGGCGCCGGCGCCTCGCTCGGTGTCCTGCTGGGCCTCATGGGCAGCGCCGCCTGCCACACCTTCGGCCGCTCCGTCCCCACCGAGGACGAGGTGAGTGCCCTCATCGGCGACGGCAAGAAGGTCTTCGGCTTCGGCATGGACAAGATCGACGCTGTCGCCCCAGTCATCGCCCGCGTCATCGCGGCCCGCAACGCCTGACCCGGTCGAGGCAGTGAGGAGTGAGCCGTGAGTGGGAACATCGTCGCCGCAGCCGCCGGCAGCACAGACCTCAGCCTGTCGGTGACACAGCAGCTGACTGTCATCGCCCTCTGCGCCCTGACGGCCTTCATCTCGCATCTGGCCCTGGCCGTCTTCAATGACGGCGTACGCCCCTTCATGCTGGACTTCATCCAGGGGCGCACGACCCGCAGCGCCACCACGGCCGTGTCCTTCGGTCTCTCCGCGGGCTTCATCTTCGGACTGGGCGCGCCGATGGCGCTGTCCACGGGGGTGCTGAACCCCTGGCTGCTCTTCCTGCCCACCGACGTCCTCGGCATCCTCTCGCCGAAGAAGTGGCTGGCGCCGATCCTCGGTGCCGCGTGGGGCGCGGTCGTCGTCTTCGGCCTGAACGGCGCCAACAGCATCGCGCACGATCTGCCGGTCGACTTCCTGACGGCGATGCAGCAGATGGCGACGCCGATTCTCTTCCTCTTCACGCTCTTTCCGGTACTGGCGATCAGCAAGCAGTTCGGCAAGCTGCGCGGCGGTATCGCGGGCGTGGTGGAGCTGGCGTTGGTCGTCGCCACGATGAAGCTGTGGCCGGACGTCTTCCCCGGAGCCGTCGCCATGGCAGTGGGCGTGCTGATGCTGATCGCGTTCGCCGTGATCAAGGATCTGCGGCAGCGCAGGGCGGAGCGGGCCGAGCAGGACGGAAGAGCCGACGGACCGGCGGAGGACGCGTCGGGCGGCGACGACCCGATGGCCTCGTTGTTCAGTGCGAGCGCGACCCGGCTGCGCAAGCATCTGCCACTGTTCATGGTGCTGGGTGCGGGGGTCTGCCTGCTGGCCCAGATGCACATCTTCGGCGGTGGCGAGGCGACCAGCTTCCTGGTCGCCAAGGGCGACTACAGCGGCGCGGCCCAGGTGGACTTCTATCGCGCCTTCGGCTTCATCCCGCTGATCGCCACCACGGCGCTGGCCTCGGGCGCCTACGGCATCGCCGGCTTCACGCTGGTCTACCCGATCGGCTATCTCCTGCCGAACCCCTGGCTGGCACTGATATGCGGAGCCCTGGTCTTCGCCGTCGAAGTGCTGGCGCTCTCGTGGATCGGCCGGATACTCGGGCGGCTGCCGTCGGTGCGTGACTCCTCCGAGCACCTGCGCAGCGCGATCAGCGACTCGCTGCAACTGGCCATCCTCTTCGGCTCCCTGATGGCGGCCAACGCCATGGGCGGCGGCCTCGGCATCCTCCTCGTCGGCGGGCTCTACCTGCTGAACGAGGCGATGGGCCGGGTCGTGGTCCGCATGGCCGCGGCGCCCGCCGCCGTGATCGTCGGCGGCGTCATCCTCAACCTCCTGTACTGGCTGGACCTGTTCACCCCCGTCAAGGGCTGACGCGGTCCGTACGCAGGCCCGACCGGCGGCGTACGGGAACGGGGCGAGCCACCGACCTCCAGCAGGACCGGCCCTCCGGCAGGAAGAAGGCAAGGCAGCACCATGCACGACATCCGGACCGTCACCGGTCCCCTCGCCCCCGACGCCTTGCGGGGCCCCGTACTCGCACACGAGCACCTGGCGCTCGATCTGCGCCGGGGCACCGACCGGGCAGCGGTGCTCGACGGTCGGCACGCCGGCGCGGTCACCAGCGAACTCGCCGTGCTGCGCGAGGAGTCCGGGCTGTCGCTGGTCATCGAGTTGAGCTGCCGGGGCATGGGCCGCGACGTGACCGCACTGGTCCGCATCTCCAAGGACTCCGGTGTCCCGGTCGTCGCGGCCACCGGCTGGTACTACGAGCCGTTCCACCCCTCCGAGGTCGGCGACGCCGGCGTCGAGGAGCTGACCGACATGCTGGTGCGGGAGATCACCGAAGGCATCGGTCCGGAGGGCATACTCCCCGGCGTCATCGGAGAGGTCGGCAGCCACGGTGACCGCCCCAGCGAGCCGGAGGTCCGTGCGCTGAAGGCCGCCGCGCGGGCCGCTGTGGCCACCGGTCTCTCCGTGGCCACCCACGCCCAGCTCGGCCGGGGCGGCCCCGCGCAGCTGGCGCTGCTCACCGCCGAGGGGCTGCCGCCACAGCGGATCTGCATCGGCCATCAGGACCTGTTGGACGACTCGGGTGTGCACCGGGAGCTGGCGGAGCAGGGGGCGTACGTCGCCTTCGACACGGTCGGCAAGGAGAGTTACCAGAGCGACGCGACCCGACTGCGGCTGCTGCTGGAGCTGGTGGCGGCCGGGCATGCGGACCGAGTGCTGCTGAGTGGCGACATCTCCCGGCACGGCTATCTGCGGGACGAGGGCGGACAGGGGTACGGCCATCTGTTCCGGTCCTTCCTGCCGCGGCTGCGGGCGGCAGGGGTGGACGACGGCCTGATCGACCTGATGACCCGCCGCAATCCGATCCGCTTCCTCACCGGAGCGCGCCCAGAGGAGGTGGCCTGAGATGCCCGTACAGGAACGGCCCGCCGGGCAGCGGCCGGGGGCCGGGCTCGGCTCCGGAGTGACCTCGTTGCCGATGACCTTTCCCTTGCCGACCGTGCCGCTGGCGGACGCCGTCGCGCGGCAGCACCGACTGCTGGAGTACGTTGCGCGGCACTTCGAAGGAGAGCAGCTCTTCGAGGCGGACGCCGGAGTCGTCCCCGGGCTCGGCCGGCCGCGTACGACCGCCCGAGTGGAGGCCGTACTCGCCGACTTCTTCGGGGCCGAGGACGCCGCTCTCGTCCAGGGAGCGGGTACCGGAGCGATCCGCGCCGCGCTCTCCGCGGTGCTCGGCGCGGATGATCCTCTCCTCATCCACCGCGCACCGGTCTACCGAACCACCGCCGTGACCCTGCGCGGCCTGGGCGTGGCGGTGACGGAGGTGGACTTCAACGACCGATCGGCACTGGCGGAGGCGCTGGGCAGCGGCCGGTTCACCTGGGCGTACGTGCAGCACACCCGGCAGCGGCTCGCCGACTCCTACGATCCCGGTGAGGTGCTGGCGGCGTGCCGAGCGGCCGGGGTGCGCACGGTCGTCGACGACAACTACGCGGTCATGCGGGTCCCGGAGAGCGGGGTCGAACTGGGCGCCGACGCCTCCTGTTTCTCGCTCTTCAAGCTGCACGGTCCGGAGGGCGTCGGGGCCGTGGTGGGCTCGGCCGACCTGGTGTCGCGCGTGCACGCGGACAACTACTCGGGAGGCGGTCAGGTCCAGGGGCACCAAGCGCTCGACGCGTTGCGCGCGCTGACCCACGTACCGGTGATGTGGTCGCTCCAGTCAGCGGTGGGCTCGGAGGTGGCGGAGCGGCTGGCGGCGGGTGAGGTGCCGGGCGTCGCCGAGGTCCGTATCGCCAATGCCCAGGACCGCTGTCTGCTGGTGCGGCTGGACCGGCCGGTGGCTCGCGAACTGCCCACCGTGGCGGCGCGGTACGGCGCTGCGCCCTATCCCGTCGGTTCCAATTCCCGTTATGAGATCGCCCCGTTGTTCTACCGCATGTCGAGCTCGTCCCTGGAGGACGCGCCGGAGCTCGCGGAGTGGACCGTGCGGATCAATCCCATGCGCGCCGGCGCGGATCTCGTGCTCGACATCTTGCGCCGAGCGCTGCGCGACCTTCGTGAGACAGGGGGCTGACCGTGTTCCTCGACGCCGTCCTCCACCGCAATCCGGAACTGGTCACGTTCGCGGCGGAGTTGCACGACTCCGGGGCCATTCCGCCGGACACGTACGTCATGGACCTGGACGCCATCGAGTCCAATGCCGAGCTGCTGGCCCGGGAGGCGGACCGGCTCGGTCTGTCGCTGTGGTTCGTGGTCAAGCAGATCGGCCGTAATCCGGAGCTGATCGCGGCCATCGCGCGGCACATCCCGCGGTTCACGGCCATCGATCCGCCCGAGGCCCGCGTCCTGCACGCCGCGGGCGCCCAGGCCGGAAACCTCGGCCACCTCGTCCAGATCCCTTCCCGCGCACTGCCCGAGATGCTCGCCTGGCGTCCGGAGACCGTCACCGTCTACGACCTGGCGAACGCCCGGGCCGTCTCGGACGCCGCCACCCGGCTCGGATTCGTCCAGGACGTTCTGATCCGGCTGGAGGGCGCGGCCGGTGCGGTCTACCCGGGGCAGGAGGGCGGAGTACGGCTCGGTGGGGCTACCGACGGCTCGGAAGCCCCGGGACGTGCGGGCGGCCCGGACGGCCTGGACGCGTTCATCACAGAGGCCGAGCGGCTGTCGGGGATCCGGGTGGCCGGTGTCACGGCGTTCCCGTGTGTGCTGTGTGATCCGGATACGGGCGAGCCTCGGCCCACGCCCAACTTCGCGTTGGCGCGTGCCGCCGTGGAGCGGCTCGCCGCCCGTGGTTACACGGACCTCAAGCTGAGCGCGCCGAGCGCCACATCGATGGCCACCCTGCCGCTGCTGGCGCGGCTGGGCGCGACGCACGGGGAGCCCGGCCACGCCCTCACCGGCACCACCCCGCTGCACGCGGTGGACCACGCGCAGCCGGAGCAGCCCGCATACGTGTACGTGAGCGAGGTCGCCCATATGCTCGCCGACGGCCGGCCCGCGTTGTACGGCGGCGGGTTCTACGCCAGGGGTGGTGCCAGGGAGGCGCTGATCCCGCGTACCGGGGCGCGGCTGCGGGTCGAGGACGCCCCCGCCGCGAACATCGATTACTACCGGCTGCTCGCTCCCGGGGACGCGCGGGTGGGTGATACCGCCGTGCTGGCCTTCCGCACCCAGATCTTCGTCACCCGCAGCAGCGTGGCCGTCGTCGCCGGGCTGTCCTCGGGCGCGCCGAAGCTCAGCGGCCTCTACGACCCGCTCGGAAGGCCCTACTGACCAGCCATCGCCGCCCGGCAGGCGGCCCCGCTCCCCCGTCGTTCCCTCCGTAATCCGTACCTGCTTCATCCGACTCGGACGCCAGGAACCGCCATGAGCAAGATCGTCATCCTCGTCGTCGACGGCTTCGGCATCGGCGCGATGCCCGATGCCGGCGCGCTGCGCCCCGGCGACGTGCGGGCCGACACCCTCGGCCACCTCCTCGACCACCACCGTGCGACGACCGACCGCCCCCTGGAGCTGCCCGCGCTCGGCGCGCTCGGGCTGGGTTCCGTGCATCCTCATCCGGATCTCGCGCCGCGCCCTTCGCTGCCGGTCGCGGCCGGCCGGGCGGCGCTGGGCTATCCGGGCGCGGACACGTACGCGGGGCATCAGACGATGATGGGCGCCGACTTCAGCCGGGTGACGGTGGCCCGGCTCGCCGAGCACCTCCAGGAGGTGACCGCGGCGCTGCGGGCGGCCGGGCACCGTACGGAACTGCTCGACGGCAAGCCGCTGGTGGTGGTCGACGGGCGGGTGCTGGTGCACGACAACCTGGAGGCCGATCCGGGTATCAACTGGAACGCCTCGGCGCGGCTGGGTGAGACACCGTTCGTGCAGGTGCTGGCCGTGGCGCGGGTGGTCAGGTCGGTCGCGCCGGTCGCCCGGGTGATCGCGGTGGGCGGCCACGCCGACGGGCCGCTGCCCGGGTTCGTACGTCACGGGGAGGGCGGCACGGTCGGGCTGGACACCCCGGCCAGCGGCTTCTACCGCAACGGCGGGCTGGAGGTGCAGCATCTGGGCGCGCCGCTGGACCACACCCGGCAGTTGCCCGAGGCCGCGGCCCGGGCGGGCGTGGCCGTCACGCTCGTCGGCAAGGCCGCCGACATCCTGGCCTGCGATGGGGCGGTGCGACGGCCGGCGGTCGACACCGGGGAGGTGCTGGGGCACACGCTGGACGCGGTGCGGACGGCCGGGCGGGGCCAGGGCGCGGGGCCGGAAGGGGCGGTGCTGGTGGTCAGCAATGTGCAGGAGACCGATCTGGCCGGACACGAGCAGGATCCGGAACGGTACGCGGCCGTGCTGCGGCGGGTGGACGCGGGAATCGCGGCGTTGTTGCCGCTGCTCACCGCGCCCGGGGACCGTCTGATCATCACCGGTGATCACGGCAACGACCCGACGATCGGGCACGCCTTCCACACCAGGGAGTTCGTGCCGGTGCTGATCCACCGTCCCGGCGCTGCGGCCGCCGAGCGGCTGCCGGACGCCGCGTCGCTGGCGGATGTGGGCGTCACCGCGGCCATCGCGCTGGGCCTGAGCCCGGCCGGCCTCGCCAGCGGCACTCCACTGCCCCTGGAGTGTCCTATACGCAGCGCAGAGCCCGCACACCCCTCGCGCCTGGCCTGTGCCACGGAGGCTGCGGGCCCCGAGAGCCGCACGCACTGACGGGGGCAGGAGCCGGACACGTACAGGAGTCCCCGTACGCGTACGGCCCCGGCCGGAAGGGTCCGGGCGGGGCTGTAGGGGCGGAAGGCGACTGGCGGTCGCGTGTCAGCCCATGAACTTCTTGAACTCCTCGGGGAGTTCGAAGTTCTGCGGGGCGTCCTGGCCGCCCTGCGGGAGGCCGAGCGGATTGCCGTTCTGGGCCGCCTCGCGGCGGGCCGCGGCGGCCTCCTCCTCGGCCTTGCGCTTCATGGGATTGCCGCTGCGCTGCTTGCCCTTGGCCTTCTTCTGCTGCTTCTTCTTGGCGCCGCCGCCCATTCCCGGCATCCCGGGCATGCCCGGCATCCCCGGCATGCCGCCGCCCTGGGCCATCTTCGACATCATCTTGCGGGCGTCGAAGAAGCGCTCGACCAGGCTCTTCACTGCGCTGACGTCGACACCCGAACCGCGCGCGATACGGGCGCGGCGCGAGCCGTTGATGATCGTCGGGTCATGGCGCTCGCCCGGAGTCATCGACTTGATGATCGCGGCCGTGCGGTCCACGTCCCGCTCGTCGAGGTTGTTGATCTGGTCCTTCATCTGCGCCATGCCGGGCAGCATGCCGAGCAGCTTGGAGATGGAGCCCATCTTGCGGACCTGCTCCATCTGGGCCAGGAAGTCGTCGAGCGTGAACTCCTTCGGGCCCTTCTGCAGCTTGGCCGCCATCTTCTCGGCCTCGGCCTGGCTGAAGGTCTGCTCGGCCTTCTCGATGAGCGACAGCATGTCGCCCATGCCCAGGATGCGGGACGCCATGCGGTCCGGGTGGAACGCGTCGAAGTCGTCCAGCTTCTCGCCGTTGGAGGCGAACATGATCTGCTTGCCGGTGACGTGCGCGATGGAGAGCGCGGCACCACCGCGGGCGTCGCCGTCGAGCTTGGAGAGCACCACGCCGTCGAAGCCGACGCCGTCGCGGAACGCCTCGGCGGTGTTGACCGCGTCCTGGCCGATCATGGCGTCGACGACGAAGAGGACCTCGTCCGGCTTGACCGCGTCACGGATGTCCGCGGCCTGCTGCATCAGCTCCTGGTCGATGCCCAGGCGGCCGGCGGTGTCGACGATCACGACGTCGTGCTGCTTGTCGCGGGCGTACTCGAGGGAGTCCTGGGCGACCTTGACCGGGTCACCGACGCCGTTGCCCGGCTCGGGGGCGAAGATCGCCACGTCGGCGCGCTCGGCGACGACGGAGAGCTGGTTCACGGCGTTCGGGCGCTGGAGGTCGCAGGCGACCAGCATCGGGGTGTGGCCCTGCGCCTTGAGCCAGCGGCCCAGCTTGCCGGCCAGGGTGGTCTTACCGGCGCCCTGGAGGCCGGCGAGCATGATGACCGTCGGCGGCTGCTTGGCGAAGCGGAGGCGACGGGTCTCGCCGCCGAGGATGCCGATGAGCTCCTCGTTGACGATCTTGATGACCTGCTGGGCGGGGTTCAGCGCCTGGGAGACCTCGGAGCCGAGCGCGCGCTCCTTGACCTGCTTGATGAAGGCCCGGACGACGGGCAGCGCGACGTCCGCTTCGAGCAGGGCGATCCGGATCTCGCGCGCGGTGGCGTCGATGTCCGCCTCGGAGAGGCGCCCCTTGCCCCGGAGATTTTTGAAAGTACTCGCCAGGCGGTCGGAAAGCGTATCGAACACGGCGGTCGTCGATCCTCGGGGTCGGGGGTGGAGTCAATCGGCTTCTAGAGTATCCGCCCCACGGTACAGAACGTCCGGGCCTACCCGAAGAGACGTAGAGGGACGGGCTCACCGCGTGCGCCGGGCGCAGCACGACGCTCCTCCCGGCCGCCCGGAAGCGCCGGGAGTGCGCAGTGGTCCTGCGTGGTGGCGGCGGTGCCGTGGGTCACTTCAGCGCTCGCTCCACCGCCTGGGCCACCTCCGTCGCGGTGTCGGGCGGGAGCGGGGAGCCGTCGGGGTCCGTGACGTAGAAGGCGTCCACCGCGTTGGCGCCGAGGGTGCTGACGTGGGCGCTGCGGACCGTGACGCCCGCGTCCTCCAGTGCGCGGCCGATCCGGTACAGCAGTCCCTGGGCGTCCTGGGCCCGTACCTCGATGACGGTGGCGGAGCGGGAACCGCCGGGCGCCACCGTCACCCGGGGCGGCGGCGCCTGGAGCCGGCGCGAGCGCCGTGCGTAGGCGCGTTCGCGCTCGGCGAGGCGGGCCGGGATGTCGAGCGTGCCGTCCAGGGCCCGTACGAGGTCGGCGCGGAGCCGGACCGCCTGCGGCAGCGATCCGTACTCGGCCGCCACCCGCCAGCTGAGGAGCAGCATCGGGCGGCGGGCGGCCGCGGAGCCCGTGCCCGTTACGGGCCGGGGCTCGGCTTCGGCGCGCGGGGCCGCCCTGCCGTCCCTCCCCTGCTCGGCCGCTCCGGACAGCTCGTCCGGCAGGGGCATGACGCGGAGGTCGGCGGCGCGGACGGTGAGGCGGTGCACGGCGAGTACGCCGGCGGTGGCGGGGAGGATCCCCGGGCGGTCCGGCACGGCGATGAGGAGTTCGACGCCGACCGGTTCCTGCGACCCGCCGGACTCCTGGGGCCCGGCGGGTTCCGGGTGCTCAACCGGATCCGGGCGGCCTGCGGGGCCCGGTGTGCGGGTCGGCGCGTCTCCGCCGGCCGACCGGGGTGCGGCGCCGCTCGGCGGTGGCTCCGGCGCCTCCATGGGCGGCGGCTCGACCCGAGTGTGGAGGGCCAGTACCGGTTCGCCCGTGCGCCACGCCTCGATGGCGAGGCGTTCCTGTTCCGCTGTGGGCTCCCACGGGGTGGGCGTGGTCGCGTCGGGTTCGCCGGCCAGCAGTCCGCCGACCCGACGGACCAGGTCGGCGACCAGCCCCTCGCGCCAGCGGCTCCAGGCCGCGGGCCCGGTGGCCAGCGCGTCGGCCTCCGTGAGGGCGTGCAGCAGCTCCAGCGTGCCGGCCGAGCGGACCACCTGAGCGACCGCCGCGACCGTGGCCGGGTCGTCCAGGTCACGGCGGGTGGCGGTCTCGATGAGGAGGAGGTGATGGCGTACGAGGGTGGCGATGACGTCCGTGTCCTTGGCGTCGAAGCCGAGCCGGGCGGCCACGTCGCGGGCGATGGTCTCGCCGGACACCGAGTGGTCGCCGGGCCAGCCCTTGCCGATGTCGTGCAGGAGGGCCGCCATGAGCAGCAGGTCGGGGCGGTGGACGCGGCGGGTCAGTGCGGAGGCGCGTACGGCCGTCTCGACGAGATGCCGGTCGACGGTCCAGCGGTGCACGGCGTTGCGCTGCGGGCGGCAACGCACGCGCTCCCAGTCGGGCAGCAGCCGCGTGATGATCCCCTCTGCCTCCAGCGCCTCCCATACGGGCACGGTGTGCGCGCCCGCGCCCAGCAGCGTGAGCAGCTCCTCGCGGGCCTCGGCGGGCCACGGCACCGGCAGCGGGCGGGCTGCGGCGGCCAGCCGGCGGACGGCGTGCGGGGACAGCGACAGGCCCGCCTGGGCGGCTGCGGCCGCGGCGCGCAGGGGCAGCACGGCGTCGCGTTCGGGGCGGGCCGTGCGGGCCAGTACGACCTCGCCGTCGTGCTCCACGACGCCCTCGGCCAGCGGCGACCGCTCGCCCTTGCCCGCGGTCCGCCCGCTCCTGCCGCTCATCAGCCCGCGCAGCGAGGGCCGTACGGAGCGGGCGCGCAGCACGCGGCCGACCTCGCGCCAGGTGACGTCGCCCGCGTACGAGATCGTGCGCGCCGACTCGTACACCTGACGCAGCAGGGTGTCCGCGTCGAGCAGACCGAGGGCCGCCGCGACCTGGTCCTGCTCCTGGAGCGCGAGCCGGTCGGTGGCCCGGCCGGTGACCAGGTGGAGGGCGTCGCGTACGTCCAGCAGGCAGCCGCGGGCGGCCTCCAGGCCGGCCCGGGGGGCGTCGGCGAGCCAGGAGGCGGCCACCGCGCGCAGGGCGGTGACGTCGCGCAGGCCGCCTCTGGCCTCCTTCAGGTCGGGCTCGAGGAGGTACTGGAGCTCGCCCTGCCGGTCGGCGCGGTCCAGGCAGAGCGCGTGGAGCTCGGGGAGGCGCTTGGGGGCGGCTTCGCGCCAGTCGGCGAAGCTCGCGGTGCGCAGGGCCGTGGTGAGGTCGGGGCTGCCGGCGAGGTGGCGGGCGTCGAGCAGGCCGAGCTGGGCCTTGAGGTCGTCACGGGCGGTGCGGCGGGCCTCGGCGAGCGTGCGGACGGAGTGGTCCAGGTCGAGGCCCAGGTCCCAGAGCGGATACCAGAGGTGGTCGGCGAGGGCCGCGACCTCTTGGGGTGATGCCTTGCCGTCGTGGAGGAGGAGCAGGTCGAGGTCGCTGCGGGGGGAGAGCTCGCCGCGGCCGTAGCCGCCGACGGCGACCAGGGCGGCGCCGGTCACGCCGCTCTGGGCCGCGGCGCGCTCGAAGAGTCCGGCCAGCCAGTGGTCGGTGAGGCGGGCGAGGGCGGCGCGGCGCTCGGGGCCGGTCGTGGTCTCGTCCTGGAGGAGGTGCAGACGGGCGGCGGGGTAGTCCGGGGCGGCGGTGCGCCGGTCGGCGGTGGGGTGGTCCGCGCCGCCTGGGCCGGCTGCGCCGGCGCGGGCCGAGCCGGGGCGGTCCCCGCCGGGACCGGCCGGGGTCCCTGCTGCGGGCGTGTCCGGGCCGGTGCCGGCCGTCCGGCCGACGCCTGTTGTCTCCTCGACGCTGTCGGTCACCTCGCGCGCTCCTTGTTCGTTCTGGTGTGGCGTCGGCTGCCGGGTGTTACGGCGGGCCGTTGTGGGGACGGCCGGTGCCGTTGGTGGCCGGTGGTCGCCGCTGCCGTGGAGTTCTGTGCCCCGGACCCACCCCTTCCCGAAACCGGGGCAGCGGCCCCGGACCCCGCAAAGGTGTCCTCAAACGCCGGACGGGCTGGGGTGACGCCGGGTGGGGCCGGGCCTCTGAAGGCCGTCGGCGGCTGGGTCCCCAGAGCCCAACCGCCGACAGGACGGACCGAAGACGGGCCGGGTCCCCGGAGCCCGTTGGTCCCCTCCGTACAAGCCGACTCCGTACAAGCCGACGTACAACCCGAGTGGACCGGCGCGTCCCCCGGGCGCCCCGGCAGTACCGGAGCCGGCCCGCCGGGCCCCACAAGACCGCACCCGCCAAACCGAACGCTTCCCCCTCGCCCAGCAGGGCAGGGCGAGGGGGGCACCATCTCCCGCGGAACGAACCGGCCGGGCGCATCCATACAACCGGCCGGTACGCGCCTCGCGCTCAGAGCGCGTCCGGTCCCCGCTCCCCCGTGCGGACGCGGACCGCCTCGTCGACCGGGACGCTCCAGACCTTGCCGTCGCCGATCTTGCCGGTGCGGGCCGCCTTCACGACGACCTCGACGAGCTGTTCGGCGTCGGCGTCCTCGACCAGCACCTCGATGCGAATTTTGGGGACGAGGTCCACGGTGTACTCGGCGCCGCGGTACACCTCCGTGTGGCCGCGCTGCCGGCCGTATCCGCTGGCCTCGGTGACCGTCAGGCCGTGCACGCCGAATGCCTGCAGGGCCTCCTTCACCTCGTCCAGCCGGTGCGGCTTGATTACTGCCGTGATGAGCTTCACGCGTCCACCTTCTTCGCCTTGCCCGGAGTCCCGCCCTGGGCCCGATCCGATGTTCCTGCCTGCGAGGCCGGAGCCGTGTCTCCCTGGGCTTCCTGAGCCGAAGTGTCACCGGAGCCGGAGCCCGCGGCCGGCGCCGCCGTACGGGTCAGGGACGTGCCGCCGCCGGTGCCGCCGTAGTCGTACGCCGTCTCCGCGTGGGCGGCCTGGTCCACGCCCGCCAGCTCCTCGTCCTCGCTGACCCGGAAGCCCATCACCAGGTCGACGACCTTGGCAAGGATGAAGCTGATCACGAGGGAGTAGAGCAGGACGCAGACCACGCCGACGGACTGCTTGCCGAGCTGGGCCAGGCCGCCGCCGTAGAAGAGGCCCTTGGCGTCGCTCTGCACGCCGCCGGTGGCGAAGAAGCCGATGAGCAGGGAGCCGACGACACCGCCGACGAGGTGGACGCCGACGACGTCGAGGGAGTCGTCGTAGTTGAACTTGTACTTGAGGCCGACGGCCATGGCGCACAGGACGCCGGCGATGATGCCGATCGCGATGGAGCCGAGGGGGCTGACCGAGCCGCAGGCCGGGGTGATCGCGACCAGACCGGCCACCGCACCGGACGCGGCGCCGAGCGTCGTGAACGAACCGTGCCGCAGCTTCTCGTACGCGAGCCAGCCGAGCATCGCCGCACCCGTGGCGACCTGGGTGTTCAGGAAGGCGACCGCGCCCACGCCGTCGTCGTTGCCGAGCCAGGAGCCGGCGTTGAAGCCGAACCAGCCGAACCACAGCAGGCCCGCGCCGAGCATGACCAGCGGCAGGCTGTGCGGCCGCATCGGGTCCTTCTTGAAGCCGATCCGCTTGCCGACGACGAAGAGAACGCCCAGGGCTGCCGCACCGGCGTTGATGTGGACGGCCGTACCGCCCGCGAAGTCGATCACGCCGAGCTCGAAGAGCCAGCCGCCGGCGCCCCACACCCAGTGGGCGACGGGGAAGTACACGACCGTCACCCACAGCACGATGAAGAGGGCCCAGGCGGAGAACTTCACGCGGTCCGCGAGGGCGCCGCTGATCAGCGCGGGGGTGAGAATCGCGAACATCAGCTGGAAGGCCGCGAAGACGTAGACCGGGATGCTGTAGCCGTCCCAGAGCTCGGTGAGGCCGATGCCGCTGAGGCCGAGGTAGTCACCGGACCAGCCGATGAGCGAGCCGTGGTCGGTGCCGAAGGCGAGGCTGAAGCCGTACAGCACCCACAGGACGGTCACCAGGCCGAGGCTGATGAAACTCATCATCAGCATGTTCAGGACGCTCTTCACGCGGACCATGCCGCCGTAGAAGAACGCGAGCGCGGGGGTCATCACCATCACCAGGGCGGTGGCGATCAGCATGAATCCGGTGTTGGCCGGGCTCAGCTCGACTTTTTCTGCCGAGAGGCTCACTGCGTTCGTCAGGATGCCTGGGGGCATCGGCGTCTCCTCGTCGTCGATGCGGCCCGTGCGGGTGTGGTGCTGATGGGCCGGCTTTCGCCACGAGGTTGGCGCAGCGCCGTTTCCGGAGAAGCGCCCCGGTGTTTCGCGGTAGTGACGAAGGCGACAGCGGTGTTACGCCCGGATGAACGCCTGTGGGGGCCACCGAAACCCGGAGCCGACCGCGATCACGTCCTCAGACCTGGCGATGGGGGAGCCGAGTCGGGCTGTACGGGGCGTGATCGCGGCCGGGGTTTTCGGGGGCCTGCCCGCTAGACCGCCTCCGCGGCGGTCTCCGGCAGGTGGTGCTGCAGTTCTTCGGTCAGCTGGATCACCTCGGCGACCTCGGAGTACTCCCGGGCCGCGGTGTCCACGGTCTTGCGCAGTCGGGTGTTGACCCGCTCCGAGCGCACCTGCTTCGCGAACGGTATGGCCTGGTGGGCGAGGTCCGCGCACTGCTCGGGCTCGCGCTGCAGCAGGTGGACGGTGGCCATGCCGATGAGATTGAGGGCGTACGAGCGCTGGTGCTCGGGGTCCTTGCCGAAGAGCTCGACGGCACGCTCCATGACCGGGTGCGCCAGCGAGGCGTACGTGGGGCTGCGACCGGCGACGTAGGCGAGGTCACGGTACGAGTGGGCGTTCTCGGCGTTCAGCTCGGCCTCGGAGAAGAAGCGGATCCAGTCCGGCTCCAGCCGCGCGCCGGGCTCCACGTCGGCGAAGGTGTCCTCCGCCATCCGGACGGCCCGCTTGACCTTGCTGGGCTGGCCCATGCCGGCGTACGCGCGGGCCTCCATCGCATACAGCATGGCCTGCGTGCGCGGCGTGGCCATTTCGCGGCTGCCGTACTGGGCGAGATGGATCAGCTCCAGGGCGTCGTCGGGGCGCCCGAGGTGGATCATCTGGCGGCTCATGCTGGAGAGGATGTACGAGCCGAGCGGCTTGTCGCCGGCCTCCTTGGACGCGTGCAGCGCGAGGACGAAGTACTTCTGCGCCGTGGGCTGCAGGCCGATGTCGTAACTCATCCAGCCCGCCAGCTCGGCGAGCTCGGCGGCGACCTTGAAGAGTCGCTTGGAGACCGCTTCGGAGTGCGACTCCTGGAGCAGGTCGGTGACTTCGTGGAGCTGCCCGACGACGGCCTTGCGGCGCAGTCCGCCGCCGCACTGGGCGTCCCACTGCCGGAACATCATGGTCGTGGACTCCAGCAGCTCCAGCTCGGGCTGCGAGAGCCGGCCGCCGCGGCGGCGCCCGGTCTCGGGCCCGGCCTCGTCCGCGGTCCCGGCGGGCGTGGGCACCAGCCAGCGCTGCATCGGCTCGATGAGGGCGGGCCCGGCGGACAGCGCCAGCGAGGTCCCGAGGAAGCCGCGCCGCGCGAGCATGAGGTCGCTGCGCGAGAACTCGCTGATGAGGGAGACCGTCTGGGGCCCGGCCCAGGGGAGGTCCACGCCGGAGACCGACGGGGACTGGTGTGCCGTGCGCAGGCCGAGGTCCTCGATGGACACGACGCAGCCGAAGCGCTCGGAGAACAGCTCCGACAGGATGCGCGGGATCGGCTCCCGGGGCTGCTCGCCGTCCAGCCAGCGGCGGACCCGCGAGGTGTCGGTACTGATGTGGTGTGCGCCCAGCTGCCGGGCGCGGCGGTTGACCTGGCGGGCGAGCTCGCCCTTGGACCAGCCGCTGCGCACGAACCACGAACCCAACTGCTCGTTCGGGCGCTTGTCAGCGCACGTGCCGCCGTTGCCGCCCAACTCGAACGCCCCCATCCGGATCTGTCGTCCTGTCACGAACCTCCGACAGGATGCCGCTCTTTCGCGACGCCTGTCCTGGAGTGACCCCAGCCGACCACGGATTCCGGCCGCCGGAAAGCCGCCAAGCGGTCACTCTGCTTGCCTTTGGCATACCCATGTGGCGGATACCCCTCCCGGTTCGTGCACCGAAAGTAATCCTACGATCACGCCTCCCGCGAGGCCGATCCAGGAAACGCCACCATTCGCCACCCCTTCGAATGAACTCCTCCGCGGCTCCGCGCGATTGACTTGACACAGGTCGAGAAGGGTTGGGCGGAGAGGAGCACTCAAGGGCGCGCGTGTCACGCCGCACAACCCACAGCGCTCCGTCACCCCGTCAACGACCGCGACTGGCAACGGAGCGTCACGGCAACACTCCGGCACGTAACCACTGACCTGCGGGACCCGTTGGAGGGGGCATGGGCTTCACGATCGGCGGCATCCGGGAGTTTCGCGACATTCGCCACGGCGCCAGGCGGCGGGTCCGCTCAGCCGAGACCACGGCGGTGGCGGAGTACACCGGGCTGTGGGGCTGGGACGTCGTGCCCGGCGCCCGCGCGGTGCGGCGCGGCGACGGACGGGCCGCCTGCTCGTGCGGGGCGGCGCGCTGCGCCAGTCCCGGCGCCCACCCACTGCCCTTCGCCGACGTACTGCCCGCCGGCGCGACGCTGGAGAAGGCGGCGGCGGTCTGGGCGGAGACGCCGGGCGCCTCGGTACTGCTGCCGGTCGGCCGCAGCTTCGACATCCTGGACGTACCGGCCGCCGCGGGGCGCACGGCCCTGGTGCGCCTCGAACGGATGGGGCTTCCCCTGGGGCCGGTGGCCACCACCCCGACCGGACGGGCGCTGTTCTTCGTCGCGCCGGGCGCCGCCGCCGGGATGCCGACGCTGCTGTACCGCATGGGCTGGGACGACGCCTCGCTGGACCTGCGGCCGCTGGGCCCGGGCGACCACATCGTCGCGCCGCCGTGCGACCTCGCGGGGCTGGGCCCGATGCGCTGGCTGCGGCCGCCGACGCTGGACGGCGTGGGCCATCCTCCGGAGGCGAAGCTGCTGCTGGGCACCTTGGCGTACGTCTGCCACCGCCTTTGCGCCTGAACCGGCGAGCGCCTTGCGCCTAAACCGGCGCCGCTCTCGCGGACGTGGCTGGTCGCCGTAGGGGTTGCTCAATTGATGGTTGCGGTCCGCGAGGGGAAGACAACACGTCAGCCGCGCCGCATCCATCCACCCGCCCCCGCTCCGATCCAGCCGCCCGCCCTCCCCCTCGCGCACCGCACCCGCCCGAAAACCACCGCCCCGCGTCCGGTCGAGGGGCGCGTCATCCCCGTGCCGTACCGCCGGACGCAAGCACCGAGCCCCGTCGCACTCCGTGTGCGGCGGGGCTCGGTGTCTCCGTATCGGTGCCGGGACCCTGCGCGGGACCCGGACGCGGGCTGCTAACCCGTCCACGCTCCGATCAGTCGCCGATCAGCGCGTCGACGAACGCCTCGGGCTCGAACGGCGCGAGGTCGTCCGCGCCCTCGCCGAGGCCCACCAGCTTCACCGGCACGCCCAGCTCGCGCTGGACGGCGACGATGATGCCGCCCTTGGCCGTGCCGTCCAGCTTGGTCAGCACGACGCCGGTGATGTCCACGACCTCGGCGAAGACCCGGGCCTGCACCAGGCCGTTCTGACCGGTCGTGGCGTCCAGGACGAGCAGTACCTCGCCGACCGGGCCGTGCTTCTCCACGACCCGCTTGACCTTGCCCAGCTCGTCCATCAGGCCGGTCTTGGTGTGCAGCCGGCCGGCGGTGTCGATCAGTACGACGTCCGCGCCCTCGGAGATACCTTCCTTCACCGAGTCGAAGGCGACCGATGCCGGGTCGCCCTCCTCGGGGCCGCGCACGGTGCGGGCGCCGACCCGGTCGCCCCAGGTCTGCAGCTGGTCGACAGCGGCGGCGCGGAAGGTGTCGGCCGCGCCCAGTACGACGGACTTGCCGTCGGCGACCAGGACGCGGGCGAGCTTGCCGGTCGTGGTGGTCTTGCCGGTGCCGTTGACGCCGACGACCATGACGACGCCGGGGATCTCCTCGCCGTTCGGGCCGATGCCGTTCGCCGTGTGCACGGAGCGGTCGGCCTCGGTGCCGATGAGGGTGAGCAGCTCCTCGCGGAGCAGGGCGCGCAGCTCGTCGGGGGTGCGGGTGCCGAGCACCTTAACGCGCTCGCGCAGCCGCTCGACCAGCTCCTGCGTGGGCTGCACACCGACATCCGCGGTGAGCAGCGTGTCCTCGATCTCCTCCCAGGTGTCCTCGTCGAGGTGCTCGCGGGAGAGCAGCGTGAGCAGGCCCTTGCCCAGGGTGTTCTGCGAGCGGGAGAGCCGGGCGCGCAGCCGGACGAGCCGGCCGGCGGTCGGCTCCGGCACCTCGACCGGGGGCGCGGCGGGCGCCTCCGGCTCGGCGACCGGCGCTTCCTCGACGAGCGTGGCGCCGGAGTCCGGCAGGCCCACTTCTTCGATGGTGCGACGTTCCTCGTCGCGGGGGGTCTCGGCGTCCTCACCGACCTGCGGTTCCGCAGGGGGCGCGGTGACGGACGGGGTGGTCGGCGGGGGCGGCGGCAGCTGCTTCTTCCGACGGCTGCTGACGACGAGCCCGCTGATCGCGCCGAGCGCGACCACAGCGATGACTACAGCAAGGATGACGATTTCCATAACTCCCTCAGTATCGGGCACGCACCGCCCCCGGGGCCGCACGCCACAGATTCGGCGAATGCGGTTGTCCACTGTCCAGGATTAATCTGGATGTGTACTATCCGGATTCACTCCCCGCGGAACCGAGCCGCGGGGCACTGGAAGGAGAATCCGGATGCCGGACATCCTGATTGTGGGCGGCGGCTTCGCCGGGATGTGGGCCGCCGCGGGCGCCGCCCGCCTGCTGCGCAGCCACGACGCCTCCCCCACGGTCGCGCTGCTCACCCCGGACCCCGACCTCACGATCCGCCCCCGGCTGTACGAGGCGGACCCGGCCGCGTACCGGGTCCCGCTCGACCGCGTCCTGGGCCCCATCGGCGTACAGCGCATCGCCGCGACCGCGACCGCCATCGACGCCGCCCGCCGGGTGGTCACCGCCGACGGCCCCGAGGGGCCCGCCGAGCTCCCGTACCGGCGGCTGGTGCTGGCCACCGGCAGCGCGCTGGTCCGCCCGCGCTTCCCCGGCGCCCGGCTGCTGCACGACATCGACACGATGGACGCGGCCGTCGCCCTGGAGAAGCACCTTCAGGCGCTGCCGGACGCGCCCGCGGGCCCCGGCCGGTTCACCGTGGTGGTGGCCGGCGCCGGGTTCACGGGCGTGGAGGCCGCGGCCGAGCTGACCGGCCGGCTGCGGGCGGTCGCCGCGCCGCACGGAATGGCGAACGAGGTCGAGGTCGTGCTGGTGGAGCGGGACACGGTCGTCGGGCGCGGGCTCGGCGAGGCGGCCCGGCCGGTGATCGAGCGGGCGCTGGACGAGCTGGGTGTGGTGTGCCGGCTCGGCGTCACGATCGAGCGCGTCGACGAGCGGGCCGTCCACCTCTCCGACGGCAGCGCGATCCCGTCCCGTACCGCCGTGTGGACGGCCGGTGTACGGGCCAGCGGCCTCACCGCGCAGCTCCCCGCCGAGCGCGACGGCCTGGGGCGGCTGGCGGTGGACGAGTGGCTGCGGGTGCGCGGGGTGCCGGAGGTGTACGCCGCCGGGGACACCGCGGCCGCGCCCGCCGAGGACGGTCACACCGTCACGCAGAGCTGCCAGCACGCGACGCCGCAGGGAAAGTTTGCGGGGCACAATGCCGCGGCCGATCTGCTGGGGCTGGACCGGGCGCCGTTCACCACCGATCCTTATAGCACCTGCCTCGATCTGGGCGGCGCGGGCGCCGTGCTGACCAGCGGCTGGGACCGGGCGCTGCGCGAGGTGCCGGTCGCGTACGCCAAGGCGCGCAAACGCGCCATCAACGAGAGCTGGATCTACCCGCCGGTCGACGACGCCGAGGAGATCCTCCGCCGGGCCGACTACCGCGTGGGCCAGCGCCGGCCGATGCCGGAGCCCACCGCCTGACCAGTGCGTCCTTCCAGGTCCTGGGCTCTCCGACGAAGAGTGTGACGCGAGTGACTCGTCGGAGGGTCCAACGGACCTTACGGGAGGAAGTTGGTGCAAAGTACGATGGGAATGGCCGCGCAACGCGCGTAGAGTCCTCGACGGCCACCGCGCCCCGCAGCCAGGCATCACCGCCGCTGCCGACTGCCCCCTGTGGGGGTGCCCCTGCCCCAGCGCACGAGAGACACCTGCACCATGGACACCACGGCCTCCCCCGAGACCCAAGGAACCGTAGAGACCCGCGGAATCGAGCCCGTTCCCGACAGCGAACGCCAGGGACGGGTCCGGGAACTCTTCCCGACCTACGTCGCCGCCAACATCAGCGTGCTGCTGCTGACCATGGGCGCCGCCCTCGTGGTCTTCAACCGCCTCAACTTCTGGCAGGTGCTGGTCGTCGCGGTGATCGCCGCGGCGGTCTCCTTCGGCCTCACCGGTCTGCTGTCGGTCTCCGGCAAGTGGGGCGGCGCGCCCGGCCTGATGCTCTCGCGCGCCACCTTCGGCGTCCGCGGCAACTACTTCCCCGGCATGATCCTCTGGGTCGCCCGCTTCGGCTGGGAGACGATCAACGCCGTGACCGGCGCGTTCGCCCTGCTGACGATCCTCAAGCTGCTCCTCGGCGTCGAGGCCAACAAGGTCCTCACCCTCGTCACGCTGCTCGTCTTCGTCGCGGTCACGTTCCTGGTGAGCGGCATGGGCCGCAAGGTCCTCAACATCTGCAACAAGTGGTCGACGTACCTCTTCGGCGTCTTCAGCGTGCTGGTGCTCGTCTACCTGATCGCGAAGATGGACTGGCACGAGGTCTTCGCGCAGAAGGCCGGCACGACGGCGATGATGATCGCGGGCGTCGGCACCATCGCGGCCGGCGGCCTGAGCTGGGTCCCCTCGGGCCCGGACTTCACCCGCTACCTCCCCGGCTCGGCCTCGGGCAAGAAGATCGTCGGCGCCACCGTCTCCGGCGCGGGCCTGGTCATGGTCCCGATGGTCCTCATGGGCGCGGTGATGACGTCCAAGACCCCGGACCTGGCCAAGGCCAGCGACCCGGTCGCGTTCCTCGGTGACATCCTGCCGACCTGGCTGGCCGTCCCGTACCTGCTCACCGCCGTGATCGGCATGCTGCTGATCAACAGCCTGTCGATGTACTCCGCCGGCTTCACGGCGCAGACCATGGGCGTCAAGCTGCCCCGGCCGCTCGCGGTCAGCGTCAACGCGATCATCAGCCTGGTCGGCGGCGGCTTCATGATGCTGGTCGCGACCAGCTTCATCAGCCAGTTCATCGCCTTCCTGACGCTGCTCGGCGTCTCCTTCTCGGCCTGGATCGGCGTGTACGCGATCGACATGGTGCGCCGCGCCAAGCGCACGGTGAAGTACGACGCCGAGGCGCTCATGGACATCTCCCGCACCAGCCGGTACTGGTACAAGGCGGGCTTCTGCTGGCAGGCGATGACCGCGTGGACGGTCGCGCTGGCGCTCGGCCTGTGCCTGACCAAGGTCGACTGGTTCACCGGCCCGCTGGCCGGCACCTGGCTCGGCACGCACGGCCTGGGCTGGGCCGTCACGATCGCCGTCGCGGCCGTGGTCTTCGCGGTGCTCCCCGCGCCGCGCGAGAACGTCCCCGCGGAAGGTGACGCGAAGCCGGAGCCGGTACCGGCCGGGCGGTAACCGCCCGGGCGCCCGCCGCGTCCACCCTCTCCACAACTGACACAGCATCAGCTAACGTCCCCTTCGCCACCTCAGCGGCGAAGGGGACGTTGTCATGCCCGTCACTGTCCTGCGCTTCAATCTGGTCGACCCGGCCCCCACCCCGGAGGGCCTGGCGGCGCGCTATCAGGCGGCCGTCGCGATGGCGAAGTACGCCGACGACCTGGGCATCACGACGGTGCAGACCGAGGAGCACCACGCCACCGACAACGGCTGGATGCCCTCGCCGCTGACCTTCGCCGGCGCCGTGCTCGGCGCCACCCGCCGGATCGCCGTCACGGTCTCCGCGCTGATCACCCCGCTGCACGACCCGCTGCGGCTGGCCGAGGACCTGGCCGTACTGGACCTCCTGGGCGGCGGCCGGCTGGTGACCGTCGCGGGCCTGGGCTACCGGCCCGAGGAGTACGCGGCGCACGGCGTGGACTGGCGGCGGCGCGGCGCGCTCCAGGACGAGGTGCTGGAGACGCTGCTGCGCGCCTGGACGGGCGAGCCGTTCACGTACCGGGGGCGCACGGTCCGCATCACCCCGCGCCCGGCCACGAAACCGCACCCGCTCCTTCTGGTCGGCGGCGGCTCGCGCCCCGCGGCGCGGCGCGCGGCCCGCCTCGGACTGCCGTTCTTCCCCAGCGCGCACCTGCCCGAGCTCACCGCGTACTACCACCAGCAGTGCGCCGAGCACGGCCACGAGGGCTGGGTGATGGAGCCGCCGGCCAGTACGGCGCTGCTGCACGTCGCGGAGGACCCGGACCGGGCCTGGGCGCGCTACGGGGAGCACTTCCTGTACGAGGCGCGGACGTACGCGGGCTGGCAGGTCGCCGGCATCCGCTCGGCCGTGCGGTCGGCGGCAACGGACGTGGCGACGCTGCGCCGGGAGGGCGTGTACCGGGTGCTGGCGCCCGAGGAGTGCGTGGCGTACGCGGGCAAGGCGGAGGCGTCGGACTCGCTGATCCTGCATCCGTTGTGCGGCGGTATGCCCGTCGACGAGGGCTGGCGGTCACTGCACCTCTTTGCTGAGCGGGTGCTGCCACAGCTGGGCTGAGGACGCGCATCGGGTCCGGCCGCATTGTCAGTGGCCCCCAGTACTGTGCTGAGCAGGGGGCCTGCATTCCCCCATGGGGGAAGGGTGGGGTGAAACGGTACGCCCGGCGCCGGACATGCGGCTGCCCCGGCTCCATCGGGGAGCCGGGGCAGATCCGTGGTGAGGAGAAAGGCTGGCGGGGGGGTTAGCCCATCTCCTCCAACGCCTTGCCCTTCGTCTCCTTCACGAACTTGAGCACGAAGGGGATCGAGAGCAGGGCGAAGATCATGTAGATCACGTACGTACCGGAGAGGTTCCACTCCGACAGGCTCGGGAAGGTCGCCGTGATCGCCCAGTTGGCGATCCACTGGGCCGCCGCGGCGACGCCCAGGGCCGCGGCACGGATCTTGTTGGGGAACATCTCGCCGAGGAAGACCCAGACCACCACGCCCCAGGAGAGGGCGAAGAAGAGCACGAAGAAGTGGGCCGCGATCAGGGCCACCGTGCCCTCGGTGGCCGGCAGCGTGCCGCCGGCGGTCTTCGCGGCGAAGGCCCATGCCTCCAGCGCGAGGGCGATCGCCATACCGGCCGAACCGATCAGCGCCAGCGGGCGGCGGCCGATCCGGTCGACGAAGAGCATCGCGATCACGGTGCCCAGGATGTTGATGATCGAGGTGGTGAAGCTGTAGAAGAACGAGCTGCTCGGGTCGATGCCGACGGACTGCCACAGCGTCGAGGAGTAGTAGAACGCGACGTTGATGCCGACCAGCTGCTGGAAGACCGAGAGGCCGATGCCGATCCAGACGATCGGCAGGAAGCCCGCCTTGCCGCCGAGCAGGTCCTTGAAGGTGGACTTGTGCTCGCTGCGCATCGCCAGCTCGATCTCGTTCACCCGGAGGTCCAGGTCGACGGCCTGGCCCTCGACCTCGGAGAGGACCTCCTTGGCCTTGTCGTGCCGGCCGACGCTGATCAGGAAGCGGGGCGACTCGGGGATCGCGAAGGAGAGCAGGCCGTAGAGCACGGCCGGGACGACCATGACGCCGAGCATCCACTGCCAGGCTTCCAGGCCGGCGATCTCACCGCGCTGGTCGCCGTCGGCGAGGTTCAGGATGCCCCAGTTGACCAGCTGGGAGACGGCGATGCCGATGACGATCGCGGCCTGCTGGAAGGAGCCGAGCCGGCCGCGGTACGCGGGCGGCGCGACCTCGGCGATGTAGGCGGGGCCGATGACCGAAGCCATGCCGATGCCGAAGCCGCCGATGACCCGCCAGAGGGCCAGGTCCCAGATCGCGAAGGGCAGCGCGGAACCGACGGCGCTGACCGTGAAGAGCAGGGCCGCGATCTGCATGACGCGGATGCGGCCGATGCGGTCGGCGATGCGGCCGGCGACGGCGGCACCGATGGCGCAGCCGATCAGGGCAATGGCGATCACCTGGGCGAGCCCGGCGGAACCGACGTCGTAGCGGTGCCGGATCGCCTCGACGGCACCGTTGATCACGGAGCTGTCGTAACCGAACAGGAAGCCGCCCATCGCGGCAGCCGCGGTGATGAAGATGACATGGCCGAGGTGGTCGGGCTTGGCCTTGCGGCCTTCCGCCATCGTCGGCTGCGCGGTGCTGGTCAACGTGTACTCCAGTGGCCCGGCTGCGCTGCCGGGCGTCGGGGGCTGGCCCTCCAGGGGCGGCTGCGAACGCGGCACGCACCACTTGAAGGTAAAAGCAACGTTGCAGAGACTATGCCTTCAAGTTTCTAAGTCAATAGGGGGTACGGAATTGATTTAACCCGTCACTGTCGGCAAGCAGCTTCATGTTGAGTTCATGTTGTGAACACTGCCGCGAACGCTGCAGGTCGGCGGCCCACACGCGTGTTCCCACCCGTGTCCCCACCCATGCACAGCGCCTCAGTGCAGCCGCTGACTGATGACCTTCGATACACCGTCGCCCTGCATGGACACGCCATAGAGCGCGTCCGCGACCTCCATGGTCCGCTTCTGGTGCGTGATCACGATCAGCTGGGAGCTCTCCTGCAGCTCCTCCATGATCCGGATCAGCCGCTGCAGGTTGGTGTCGTCCAGCGCCGCCTCGACCTCGTCCATCACGTAGAACGGGCTCGGCCGCGCCTTGAAGATCGACACCAGCAGCGCCACCGCGGTCAGCGACCGCTCGCCGCCCGAGAGCAGCGAGAGCCGCTTGACCTTCTTGCCCGGCGGCCGCGCCTCCACGTCCACGCCGGTGGTCAGCATGTTGTCCGGGTCGGTCAGGACGAGCCGGCCCTCGCCGCCCGGGAACAGCCGCGCGAAGACGCCCTCGAACTCGCGGGCGGTGTCCCAGTACGCCTCCGTGAACACTTGCTCGACCCGCTCGTCGACCTCCTTGACGACCTGCAGCAGGTCCGCGCGGGTCTTCTTCAGGTCCTCCAGCTGCTCGCTGAGGAACTTGTGACGCTCCTCCAGCGCCGCGAACTCCTCCAGCGCCAGCGGATTCACCTTGCCGAGCTGCTGGTACGCGCGCTCGGCGGCCTTCAGCCGCTTCTCCTGCTCGGCCCGCACGAACGGCACCGGCTGGTTCCGCGGATGCTCCGGGTCCTCCGGCAGTTCCTCGCCCTCGGCGGCAGGTGACGGCGGTACGAGCTGGTCGGGGCCGTACTCGGCGACCAGCCCGGCCGGCTCGACGCCCAGCTCCTCCAGTGCCTTGGTCTCCAGCTGCTCGATCTTCATGCGCTTCTCGGCGCCCAGCACCTCGCCTCGGTGCACCGAGTCGGTGAGCTTGTCCAGCGCGTCCTTCAGCTCGCGGCCCTGGTTGCGCTCGGCGACCAGCGCCTGCTCGCGCTCGGCCTTCGCCCGCTCGGCCGCGGCCCGCTCCTCCTCGGCCCGCACGAGCGAGACCTCGACATGCGCGAGCAGCTGCCGCGCGCCGTCGGCGACCGCCGAGGCGACCCGCGCCTCGTGGCGCAGCCGGGCGCGCCGCTGCTCGGCCCGCGCCCGCGCGTCGCGTTCGGCGCGCGCCGCCCGGTCCAGCCCGTCCGCCCGTCCCGCGAGCCCCTTCACGCGCTCCTCGTGCGTACGGACCTGGAGGCGCGCCTCCATCTCGGTCTGCCGGGCGTTGGCCCCGTCGGCGGCGAGCCGGTCCCGTACGGCGGTGTCCGGCTCCTCCTCCCCCGGGTCCTCCTCGGCCACGGCGAGACGTTCCGCCAGCTCCTCGGCCTCCTCGGTGGCCCGGGCCAGCGCCTCCTCGGCCTTGGCGACCGCGGCCGCCGACCGCTCGGCCTCGCCCGCGGCACCTCTGGCCTGCCCGCCGAGCCGCCCCAGTGCCTGGGCGACCTGCGACTTCTCGCGGTCGGCCACCCGCCGACGCTCCGCCAGCTCCTCGACCAGCGCGGCCCGTTCGGCCCGCCGCTCGGTGGCCAGCCGCTGCTCCTCCGCCAGCTCCTCGCAGCGCGCGGCCAGCTCCGCCAGCTCCGCCGCCGCCTCGTCGACGGACGCCTGCACCTCCAGCAGGCTCGGCGCCCCGGCCGACCCGCCCTGCGCGAAGTGCGCCCCGAGCAGGTCGCCTTCGGCGGTCACGGCGATCACGCCGGGCCGCGCGGCGACCAGGTCCTCGGCGTCCTCCAACGTGCTCACCACGACGACATCGCGCAGCAGCCGCCGCACGGCGGGCAGCAACTCGGCGGGCCCGTCGACCAGTTCAGCGGCAGCGGGCGGCCCGTCGGGGGTGCGCGCGGCCGGTACGGAAACGACGGGGCTGTCGTCATGGGGTACTTCGGGACCGGCGTCCGGACCGGTACGCGCACCCGGAATCGCGGGGTTCTCGCTGTCGGTGTGCGCTTCGTTGTACGGGGTGCCCTCGGGCCTCCCGGCGGTCCGCTCACTGTCCGACGTACCGTCAGCTCCACCCGGTACAGCTGCCCCTGTCGCCCCGTCATGCAGAGACGTATCGCCCAGCGTCCCCACCATGGACCGCTCCCCCGCCGTCCCGGTCAGCGGGCGGTCCGCCGCCGTCGCCGGGAGGAGGACCGCGCGTCCCGCGTCCTGCTTGCGCAGCAGCCGGATGGCCTCCGCCGCGGTCGCCGGGTCGGCGACGGCGATCGCGTCGGCCGCCGCGCCGAGCGCCGCCGCGACCGGGATCTCGTACCCCTGCTGTACGGTCAGCAGCTCGGCCGCCGGGCCCAGCAGCCCGCCCAGCCGGTCGGCGGCGGCCAGCAGCGCACCCGTACCGTCCTTGCGGCGCAGCCCCAGCGCCAGCGCGTCGTGCCGCGCCGCCGTCGCGGCGCGCTTGCGCTCCACCGAGGTCAGCGCCTCGCGGGCCGCGGTCAGTACGCGCTCCGCCTCCGCCAGCTCCTCCTTGGCCCGCTCGTGCTGCCCCGCCAGCTCCTCGTCGCCCGCGTCCAGCCCGTCGACCTCGGCCTTGAGCTGCTCGTACTCCTGCTGCGCCGCCTCCGCGCGGGCCTGCGCCGCGTCCCGCGACTCGGCCAGCCGGTCGATCTCCGCCTGGGCCGAGGCGGCCCGGCCGCGGGCCGCGGTGGCCTGGCCGTGCAGCCGCGCCAGGCCCTCGCGCCGGTCGGCGATGGCCCGCGCGGCGTCCCGCAGCCGGCGCTCCTCGTCCTGGAGCTGCCGTTCCAGCTCGGCGCGGTGCTCGACCATGTCGTCCAGCGCCCGGGTCGCCGCCTCCAGCGCGGCCTCCAGCTCCGCCTCCTGCTCCCGGATGCGGGCCGCCTCGCGCTCCATCTCCTCCGGGTCGCGGCCGCGCCGCTCTTCGGGGGGCGCGGTCTGCGCGCTCTTCACCCGCGCGTCGGCGAGCGAGATCGTGCCGCGTACCCGCTCCGCGAGCTGCGACAGCTCGTACCAGGTCTGCTGGGCGCGCTGCAGCCGCGGCGTCAGCGTCCGTACCTCTTCCTCCAGGGCCGCCTCGCGCCGCAACGCCTCCTTCAGCTCGGCCTCGGTGGCCTCCCGGCGCTGCTTGAGCGCGGCCTCGTCGGCGATCTCCGCACGGAGCGCCTCGCGCAGCGTGACCAGGTCGTCGGCGAGCAGCCGCAGCCGGGCGTCGCGCAGGTCGGCCTGGATGACGGCGGCGCGGCGGGCGACGGCGGCCTGCCGGCCGAGCGGCTTGAGCTGGCGGCGCAGCTCGTCGGTGAGGTCCTGGACACGCGCGAGGTTCGCCTGCATCGCGTCCAGCTTCCGCAGCGCCTTCTCCTTGCGCTTCCGGTGCTTCAGTACGCCCGCCGCCTCCTCGATGAAGGCGCGGCGGCCCATCGGGTCGGCGTGCAGTACGCCGTCGAGCTGGCCCTGCCCGACGATGACGTGCATCTCGCGGCCGATACCGGAGTCCGACAGCAGCTCCTGGATGTCCAGCAGCCGGCAGGTGTCACCGTTGAGCTGGTACTCGCTGCCGCCGTTGCGGAACATGATCCGCGTGATCGTGACCTCGGCGTAGTCGATGGGCAGCGCGCCGTCGGAGTTGTCGATCGTGAGGGAGACCTCGGCGCGGCCCAGGGGCGGGCGGCCCGTGGTGCCGGCGAAGATGACGTCCTCCATCTTGCCGCCGCGCAGCGACTTCGCGCCCTGCTCGCCCATGACCCAGGAGAGCGCGTCCACCACGTTCGACTTGCCGGACCCGTTGGGGCCCACGACGCAGGTGATGCCGGGCTCGAAGCGCAGCGTGGTGGCGGACGCGAAGGACTTGAATCCTCGCAGGGTCAGGCTCTTGAGGTGCACGCCGTTGGACTCTACCTTTCGCGCGCCTATGACCGTGGTCGTCCCGACCGGTCCTGGCGCGCCGCGCCGAGAGCGCTCGTACGAGCGGTCCACGGACGGCGCCTCCGGCTGTGCCCGGCCCTTTTCGGTTTCGCCACGGAACGTGCAGGGCACATCAGACGGTAAGCGGTAAGAGGCCACCGGGAAGCGGGGGCGTGAACGACGAAGGGACGCCGAAGCGTCCCTTGAATCTTCATAGAGCGGTGCCTCAAGTGGCTGTCGTTTCAGCCCGACCGTCCCTTGGGGCGAGGGTCAGGTGAGCGCCGGCTCCGCCTGGGGTACGTCGATGCTGTCGAGCAGCCGGTCGCCGTGACGTGCGGCAGCGGACAGCGCGTCGTTCTCCGCCTGGATCCTGACAAGCTCGGATTCCAGATCCTGAACGCGCTGCTGAAGCCGTCGCATCTCGGCGAGGACTCGGGGGTCGGAGCCGCCGACGTAACCGAGAAGCGCCTTTGCCATGATGGATGGTCCTCCACACTGAGTGACCGACCGAAGCGGTGGTGGGTCGTGAGGGAATCGCACCCGCGGTGTCTGGCATTCTTTGGTCTACGCAATGCCAAACAGCTAAGGTGCGCGGGGATTCCAGAGTCTCACCAAATGGATTGACGGTCAACACGATCACAGCCCGTATCCAAGGGCTCGTGAGCGCACACGCCTGCTGAAGACTCGCGGCGGCGCTCCGGAAACGGCCCCGGGGCGTGGAGATCATCCTTACTGCCGCAGCTTTCCACGGGTCGGCGGAATTGGCAACCACCAGGCGGTTTCTGCCTCCAGCAGGTTCCTGCCGCACGTCATGGAACGGGTCGCGGGCGGCCCGGGCGACGGGTCGGCGCCCTCCGTCAGCGGATCGCGAAGCCGTCGTACCCGCCTCGCGGCGTGTCCCAAATCTCACTCACACCGTCGACCCGGCCGGGCGTGTCCCCGGTCCGCAGCCACTCCAGCAACTCCTCGCACCGCTCCCGGGGGCCCTCGGCGACGACCTGGACGCGGCCGTCCTCCCGGTTGATTGCGAAGCCGACGAGCCCCCCGATGCGCAGCGCGTTGGCCCGGGTGAACCATCGGAAGCCGACACCTTGCACACGGCCGCGCACCCAGGCCGTCAGACGGACATCTTCGTTCATGTGTGCACGCTAACCGGCCAATTGCTCAGCAAGCACTTCGGCCCCATACGTCGTGCCGTACTGTCACTCGGCATCACCGGTCACTCGTACGGGTGATTCACATACGACATTCGTGAACGGAAGGAAGTCACGGGATGGGCCGCCACCGACGCACCGCTCCCGTACCCGGAGCGCCGGCCGCCGAACCCGCCACGGGCCGCCACCGCGCCCACCGCCCGGCGGCTCCGCTGAGCTCCGCGGGCCCTTCTTCGGGCGGCGCCCAGCACTCCGCCCGGGTGCCCGGCCCCCCTGCCCCTGTTCCCTCTGGCCCCTTTCGTCCCACCAGCCCCTTCCGCCCCGGTGGCATCCTCCGCACCACTCCCGTACGGACCGGCCTGCTGGGCGTGTCGGCTGCGCTGGCGATGGGGGCCGTGGCCGTGTCGGCGGGTCTGCTGCCGGGGAGCGGCCCGTACGACCCGGGGAGCGCGGAGGGCCCCGGTGGCCGCATCAGCACCGGCGCACTGCCGGACGTGACCACCACCCAGGGCGCCCGCTCCCCGCTCCCGGCCGACCGCGGCGCCCCCCGCCCGGACGCACCCGGCGGCACAGCCCCCAGCGCATCACCTTCCGCGGGCACGTCATCCGGCCCGACGGCCGGCGCGCCCGGCAACGGCACCTCACCCGACGGCACGTCCGGGTCCGGCACCCCCCGCGCCGGTACGTCCGGCAAGGACGGCGACCGCCCCGAGACCACCCGCCCCGGCACCGACGACACCACCCCCTCCAAGCCCCGCGCGACGGCCTCACCCCCCGCCCCCTCCTCGGCCACCTCCCAGGTCCTCTCCCTCGTCAACAAGGAACGCGACAAGGCGGGCTGCGCCCCGCTCACCCCGGACCCGGGCCTCACCGACCTGGCGCAGACCTTCAGCGAGGACATGGCCCGCCGCGACTTCTTCGCCCACACCGACCCGGACGGCGCCACCCCCTGGGACCGCGCGAAGACCGCCGGCATCACCGGCCTCGGCGGCGAGAACATCGCCCGAGGCCAGGCCACTCCCCAGGCCGTCATGGACTCCTGGATGAACAGCCCCGGCCACCGCGCCAACATCCTCAACTGCACCTACCGAACCCTCGGCGTAGGCCTCACCCAGTCCCCGACCGGCCCTTGGTGGACCCAGGACTTCGGCTTCTGAACGCCAGGCACTGCGCACCCACGCGCCCCCGCTTGCGCCCTGCCGCCCTGTGAACGTCGGCGTTCACTCTCCGGTTCATGGGGGAAAAGACCTGTCAGACCTGCCACAGAGCCGGTCCAACCGTGCACGAACGCGGTCGCATCAAGCTCATGGCGGTCCTCTGCGAGGAGTGCTGGAACGTCTGCGCCAACGCGCTCGCCAAGGCCGATGGCGCCACTGCCCCGCCCCGGGCCGACCTCGGCCCGGACAGCTTCGAGTGGTGGGAGCCACCGAGCTGTCCCGACTGCCGAGCCGCACTCGCGCATCTTCCGACCAACTACGACCGATGGGTCTACCTGGACACGGAAGACCGCCCTGCGAAAGAGGTGCTCTCGCAGCACCGCTGGCGGCTGGTGACCGTCCCGGGTTACGCCGACCCCGTGGCCGTGCGGCTCGGCGGCCTCGCCCCTCTCCCCGGTGAGCTGGTCCGCCCCGCCCACCGGGCCGTTTGCCCGGCTTTCGAGGCCCAGCGGAGCGGCTAGCGCGCCCGCGGCACCCTCTGGCACCGAGGGCAGTAATAGCTCGACCGGTTCATCCACGGCCGTCTGCGGATCGGGGTGGTGCAGCGGCGGCAGGGTTCGTCTTCGCGGCCGTAGGCGTCCAGGGAGCGTTCGAAGTAACCGGATTCGCCGTTGACGTTGACGTAGAGGCTGTCGAAGCTGGTGCCGCCCACGGCGAGGGCCGCGGTCATGACGTCGCGGATGTGGCCGAGGAGTTCGGTGGTGCGGGGGCGGGTGAGGGTGGCCGTGGGGCGGTCGTAGTGGAGCTTGGCGCGCCAGAGGGCCTCGTCGGCGTAGATGTTGCCGACGCCGCTGATCAGGGACTGGTCCAGGAGCGCGCGCTTGATCGTCGTACGGCGGCGGCGCAGCGCGTCGTGGAAGGCGGCGTCGTCGAAGGCCGCGTCGAGGGGGTCGCGCGCGATGTGGGCGATCACGTCGGGGAGGCCGTCGGGGTCGCCGGGGACGGTGGGGTGGAGGGAGAGACCGCCGAAGGTGCGCTGGTCGACGAAGCGGAGTTCGGTGTCGATCGTGTCCGACGGCAGGTCGTCGGCCGGTGCGACACCGGGTGCCGCGGGGGACGCGTCCGGTACGTTCGCCGCGTCCGTGAAGCGGATCCGGACGCGGAGGTGCTTCTCGTCGGGCGCGTCCTGCGGCTGGACCAGGAGCTGGCCGCTCATGCCGAGGTGGGCCAGTACCGAGAGGTCGCCGGCGAGCGGCAGCCACAGGTACTTGCCGCGGCGGCGGGCCTCGCCCACGCGGTGGCCGGCCAGCTGTGCGGCGAAGTCCGCGCCGCCCGCCGTGTGGCGGCGCACCGCCCGCGGGTGCAGGACCTCCACCGTGTCGATCGTGCGGCCGCTGACCCAGCGCTCCAGACCGCGCCGTACGACCTCGACCTCGGGCAGCTCGGGCAAGGGATCTCCTCGGGAGGGCGGTGTGTCCGGTGGGGGCGCTGTGACCGAGCGGGTTCCAGGCGCCGGGAAAAGGAAACCCCGCCCGTCCTGCCCCTGTGAAGGGGTGGTCGGGCGGGGACCCGCGTGCGCGAGGCACGCGGCGCGCATTCAGCTCGCGGGACCGCCGGTGGCGGCTTCCGTGGCGGATTCCGTAGTGGCTTCCGTGGCGGCCTTGGCCGTCTCGTCCGCCGCCGCGCGGATCTCCCGCCAGGCGGACTCCGCCGCCTGCTGCTCGGCTTCCTTCTTGCTGCGGCCGGTGCCGGTGCCGTACGAGACACCACCGACGCGGGCGGCAGCAGTGAAGGTCTTCTCGTGGTCCGGGCCGGTCTCCGTGACCAGGTATTCCGGGACCCCGAGTCCTTCGGTTGCGGTCAGTTCCTGGAGGCTGGTCTTCCAGTCCAGGCCGGCGCCGAGGCTGGAGGACTTCTCGATCAGCGGGTCGAACAGGCGGTGTACCAGTTCGGAGGCCGCGTCGAGGCCCTGGTCCAGATAGACCGCGCCGATGACCGCTTCGAGTGTGTCGGCGAGGATGGATGCCTTGTCCCGGCCGCCGGTACCTTCTTCACCCCGGCCGAGCCGGATGAAGGCACCGAGGTCCAGGCCGCGGCCCACCTCGGCGAGCGCACGCGAGTTGACCACCGCGGCCCGCAGCTTGGCCAGCTGGCCTTCGGGCAGGTCGGGGTGGATGCGGTACAGCGTGTCGGTGACCACCAGGCCCAGGACGGAGTCCCCGAGGAACTCCAGCCGTTCGTTGGTGGGCAGCCCGCCGTTCTCGTATGCGTAACTGCGGTGCGTCAGCGCACGCACCAGAAGGGCGGACTCGAGCTTGTACCCGAGCCGCCCTTCCAGAAGCGTGTGGGACGAGGCCGTGTCCGCAGACGGAGTCTTCGAGGAGTTCTTCGACGAATCAGCGTCTGACATAGAGCCCGTCACCAGCCGCTCAGACCTCGAGGACCTGGCGCTTGTTGTAGGTGCCGCAAGCGGGGCACGCGATGTGCTGCTGCTTCGGCTCGTGGCAGCTGCTGCATGCCACCAGGGTGGGGACCGCAGCCTTCCACTGCGACCGGCGGTGGCGCGTGTTGCTGCGCGACATCTTCCGCTTCGGAACAGCCACGGCTACTTCTCCTGCTTCTCGTCGACGCCCGCATCGGCGCCGCCCATGTTGTCCTTCTCGCCGTCCTGGATGGATCCGGCGAGTCCCTGCAGTGCCGCCCAACGGATGTCGACGGCATCGTGGTGGTGGTCCGGGTCGTCTGCGAGCCGGGCTCCGCAGTCGGAGCACAGGCCCGGACAGTCGTCCTGGCACACCGGCTGCATCGGCAGTGCGAGCACCACCGCATCGCGCAGCACGGGTTCGAGGTCGAACAGGTCGTCCTCGAGGAAGAGGGTGTCCTCCTCGTCCTCGGCGTCGTCGCCTGCGTCCGCTTCGCGGACCCGGGCATCGGCGTCGGGGTAGGAGAACATCTCCTGGAAGTCCGCGTCGAGCTCACGCTCGAGCGGCTCCAGACACCTTACGCACTCCCCTGTCACGGATGCACGGGCGGTGCCTGTGACAAGCACCCCGTCCATGACCGACTCCAGGCGGAGGTCGAGCTCCACCGGCGCGCCCTGGGGCACTCCGATGACCTCGTTGCCGAGGTCCGAGGGGGCCTCGACGGAGCGGGACACCTTCTTCATCGCACCGGGACGCCGGCCCAGCTCGCGTGTATCGAACACGAGCGGGGAACGGTGGTCTAGGCGGGCGTTGATGGCTTCCTGCTTTCTACGGCGGTACGGCCGCCGGCGCCGCACGGGGCGGTCGTCGGGCAGCACAGATCGCGGACGTATGCGCGACCGAACAGCCAGGATACTGGACGGGTCGCGATTGACCCAATCCGCGCCCGGTGCCCCCGGCACCGCTGACCTCGCGCGCGTCAGTGCCCCTGCTCGTACTGCCGGAGCTGGTCGAGGTCGATCATGCTGGTGTCGAAGAGGCTGGTCTCGTCCAGGGCGGCGGGCTGCTGTCCCTGATGCTGGGGCTGCCCGTGGTGCTGGGGCTGCTCGCCCTGCGGGAACTGCTGGGCCTGCTGCGGGACGTACGCGGCGGGGTCGTAGCCCTGCTGCGGGGCCTGCTGCTGCCAGCCGTAGCCGTAGGGGTCCTGCTGCTGGGCGTACTGCTGGGGCTGCTGGTAGCCGTACGCGTCCTGGCCGTAGCCCGCCGTGGCGTAGTAGTCCTGCTGCTGCGGCGCCGCGGGCTCCGGGCCGGGCTGCACGAAGGGCTGTCCCGTCGGCTGTCCCGCCGTCTGGTCGCCGGGCCGCGCCGCGGGTGCCTGCGGTGCCTGGGGCGCGGCAGGCGCCTGGGCGGCGGCGAGGTCGGCGAGGTACTCGGCGTCGCCGGACTGCGGCAGGCCCGTCGCGGGGTCCGTGTGCGCGGCGAAGGCCGCGGCGAGCTCGTCGCTGGGCTGCGCTCCGAGGAGCTTCTGGCGGCCGCGCCCGACCGCCTCCAGGGTCTTGGTCAGCACGGCCTCGAAGGCGCCGAACTTGGCGTCCACGTACGCGTCAGCGCGCTGCCGCAGTGTCTCCGGGTCGGCGCTGCGCTCGGGCGCCTCGGTGTCCGCGTAGCCCGCCTCGTCCAGGCCCGGGCCGCGGCCGAGCAGTTTCTCGCGGCCCCGGTCCACGGACCCGATGGTCTTGGTCAGTACGACCTCGAAGTTGGCGAGCTTGCTGTCGACGTAGTCGTCGGCCTCGGCGCGGATCTCCTCGGCCTCCCGGCGGGCCTCCGCGAGGATGCGGTCGGCCTCCTCCTGGGACTGCCGGGCGAGCTCGGTCTCGGAGAGCAGCGAGCCGCGCTGGGCGTGCGCGCTCTCGATGATCCGCTCCGCCTCGGCGCGGGCGTCCTCGACCATCTGCTCGCGCCCGCCGAGCAGCTCCTGCGCCTGCGCGAGGGACCCCGGGAGCGCGGCCCGCACCTCTTCGAGCATCGCCAGCAGCTCCGCGCGGTTGATCACGCAGGAGGCCGACATGGGCATGGACCGGGCATGGCCGACGGTCTCGACGATCTCGTCGAGCTTCTTCTGCACGTCCACTGGGGCTCGCCACTCTCTGGGGGATGAAACGACGGAACGGGACCGACTGTACGGCCACCCGCCCGGGCGCCGACACCCACTGACGTACCGTCAGCCGGACGGCCCTCCACCGCTTCCCGCGTCACTTCTCCCCGAGGCGCTCCGTGAGGGCTTCGAAGACGAAGTCCGGTACCAGGTGGGAGACGTCGCCGCCCCAGGCCGCGACCTCCTTGACCAGGCTGGACGAGAGGAAGCTGTAGGTCGGGTTGGTCGGGACGAAGAGGGTCTCCACGCCCGAGAGGCCGTTGTTCATCTGGGCCATCTGCAGCTCGTAGTCGAAGTCGCTGACCGCGCGCAGGCCCTTCACGATGGCCGGAATGTCACGCTGCTTGCAGAAGTCGACGAGGAGGCCGTGGAACGCCTCGACCTCGACGTTGCCGTACTCGGCGGTCGCCCGGCGGATCAGCTCGATCCGCTCCTCGACCGTGAACAGGCCCTGCTTGGACTTGTTGATCATCACGGCGACGTGGACCACGTCGTAGAGCTTGGAGGCCCGGGCGATGATGTCCAGATGCCCGTTGGTGATGGGGTCGAACGACCCCGGACAGACGGCACGGCGCACTTGAGGTTCCTCGCTCTCCGATCCGGTCATGACTCGCTTGCCGACGTGGCGTTCCCGTCAGGGCGGTCGCCGGCGTCCCCACCGGCGTCCTCGCACGTCGAAGCGGCGCGACCGTACCAAAGCGTGGCCTCGCCGTAGCGGCGGGAGCGCAGGCCCGTGAATCCGTCGGGCCAGCGGAATTCTCCGCCCCTGGTGCTGCGCTCCACGGTGGCGAGCGCGTCGCCCGTGATCCAGCCCTGGGAGCGGAGTGTGAGGAGGATCTCGCGAAGATCGTCGTCGGTGACGGCGTACGGCGGGTCCAGGAAGACGAGGTCGTACGGCTCGCCGGAGACCGGCCCCGCGACGACCTGTTCGGCCTTCGCGGCGCGGAATTCGGCGCCCGGGAGGCCGAGGCTGCGGATGTTCTCGCGGATCGTGCGGGCGGCCTTCGGGTCGGCCTCGGCGAGCAGTACGGCCGCGGCGCCCCGGGAGAGCGCCTCCAGGCCGACCGCGCCCGAGCCGCCGTACAGATCCAGCACCCGGGCGCCGGTCAGCGGGCCGTCCAGCGCCTCCCAGGTGGAGAACAGGCCCTCGCGCGCCCGGTCGGAGGTCGGGCGAGTGCCCGTACCGGGCGGCACGGCCAGGCGCCGGCCGCCGGCCACGCCGGCGATCACGCGGGTCATACGATTCTCGTCCTCAGCTGTGCGGTTCGGTGGTGGTGCGGGGCCGAGTCCGGCTCCGTACCACCACGATATGGCGTCCCCCGCCGGTCAGCCGCGCTCGGCGTCCTCGACCGCGCCCACCAGAGCGGGCGAGGCGTACCGCGACCAGGACAGGCAGCCGTCCGGCGGGCAGTACTCGGGGCGGCGCGGGTCGTGGCCGAGCTCGCGCAGCTTCGTCCGTACCGAATCGGGCGTGCGGCCGAAGCGGGCGGCGATCCGCGCGATGGTCTCGCCCGCGTGGAACCGGCGCGTCAGGTCCTCCTCGTGCTGCGGCACCCAGGGCGCGCCGTGCCCGGGGAACAGCTCGCGCAGCACATCGCGGTCCGGTATCGGCTCGGCCACGTCGGCGACCAGCGCGAGGGCGCGCAGGGCGCGGTTCAGCGCGATCCGCAGGGCCGGGACCTCGGTCAGGGGCAGGGTGAGGGCGCCGGAGGCGAGGAGGGTCTCGGGGGCGTCCTCGTGCCAGCCCGTGAGAGTGAGCGTGACGGTCGCGTCGTCGTCGCTGGCGAGCTCGATGCGGAAGATCTTGTCGCCGAGCGGGAGTTCGTTCAGATGCCGGAATGCCATGACACAGCCCCCCAATGGTCCAACTGCGGCCAACCACTCCCGGATCGGCCCGGACTGTGTCCATCCTCCCAGCGGGGTCTGACAATCGGCCCCCGCACGGGAGCGCCCGTGCCCCGCCCTCACCCCTTGTCCAGGTAGCTCTCCCGGTCGGTGTCCAGCAGGGCGTCCAACGCGACCCGCAGCTCGGGCAGTCCGGCCAGCTCCGGGTCGTTCGCCACGGTCGCCGTCGCCTCCTCGCGGGCCGCCTCGATCACGTCCTCGTCCTCGATGACCGCGAGCATCCGGAGGCTGGAGCGCACTCCGGACTGCGCCTGCCCCAGGACGTCGCCCTCGCGCCGCTGCTCCAGGTCGATCCGGGACAGCTCGAAGCCGTCCAGCGTGCTCGCCACGGCGCCCAGCCGGGCCCGCGCCGGGCTCGCCTCGGACATCTCCGTCACCAGCAGGCACAGGCCGGGCGCCGAGCCGCGGCCCACCCGCCCGCGCAACTGGTGCAGCTGCGAGACCCCGAACCGGTCGGCATCCATGATCACCATCGCCGTGGCGTTCGGTACGTTCACGCCCACCTCGATGACGGTCGTCGCCACCAGCACATCCACCTCACCGGCGGCGAACCGGCGCATCACGTCGTCCTTGTCGTCCGGCTGCATCCGCCCGTGCAGCACCTCCACGCGCAGCCCCGCGAGCGGCCCCTTGGCCAGCTGCTCGGCGACGTCCAGCACGGCCAGCGGCGGCCGCTTCTCGGCCTCCTCCGCGGCCTCTTCCCCGTCCCCCTGCGCCTTCTTCTTCGCGCCGTTCGCGCCCTTCGGCTCCTCCTCGTCACCGATCCGCGGGCACACCACGTACGCCTGATGCCCGCCCTCGACCTCCTCCCGCACCCGCTCCCACGCACGCGCCAGGAAGTGCGGCTTGTCCTTGGCCGGCACCACATGGCTGGCGATCGGCGACCGCCCGGCCGGCAACTGGTCCAGTACGGACGTCTCCAGATCACCGAAGACCGTCATCGCGACCGTCCGGGGAATGGGCGTCGCAGTCATCACGAGCAGATGCGGCGGCTGCTTGCCCTTGGAGCGCAGTGCGTCCCGCTGCTCCACGCCGAACCGGTGCTGCTCGTCCACCACGACCAGCCCCAGGTCGTGGAACTGCACCTTGTCCTCGATCAGCGCATGCGTGCCGATCACCAGCCCGGCCTCGCCCGTCACGAGATCCAGCAGTGCCTGCTTCCGCGCGGCGGTCCCCATGGACCCGGTCAGCAGCACAACCTTCGTACCGCGCTCCGCCCCACCGAGCATCCCGCCCTCGGCCAGCTCCCCCATCATCTCGGTGATCGACCGATGATGCTGCTGCGCCAACACCTCGGTCGGCGCCAGCATCGCCGCCTGCCCACCGGTGTCCACCACGGCAAGCATGGCCCGCAACGCGACCATCGTCTTGCCCGAACCAACTTCCCCCTGCAGCAGCCGGTGCATCGGGTGGTCCGTGGCCAGGTCGTCGAAGATTTCGCGGCTGACCTTCTGCTGGCCGTCGGTGAGGGTGAAGGGGAGGCGGGCGTCGAAGGCGTCCAGGAGGCCGTCCTCGGTGAGCGGGCGGGGGACGGCCGGGAGCTGGGTCTCGGCGAAGCGGCGGCGGGCGAGGGCGACCTGGAGGACGAACGCCTCGTCCCACTTGAGGCGGGCCCGGGCGTCGGCGATGTCGGCCTTGGTGGCGGGCCGGTGGATCTTGAGGAGGGCCTCGGGGAGCGGGACCAGGCCGCGGCCCTCGCGGAGCGTGGGCGGCAGCGGGTCGACCGCCTCCCGGGCGCTGGGCAGTACGGCGTCCACCGCCTTGGCGATCTTCCAGGACGGCATCTTCTGGGCCGCCGGGTAGATCGGCAGGAGCCGGCCCGCGAAGGCGTCCACGGCGTCGTCGCCGCCCTCGCCCGCGAGGAGTTCGTACTCGGGGTGGGCGAGCTGGAGCTTGCGGTTGAAGACCGAGACCTTGCCCGCGAACATCGCGCGGCGGCCGGGGAGGAGGTCGTGCCGCGGCTTGTGGATGCCCTTGCCGAAGAAGACGAGCTGGAGCCGGCCGCTGCCGTCGGTGAGCGTGACCTCCAGGCGCTGGCCACGGCCGTGGTTGAAGGTGTGCACCCGGGCGTCGGCGACCCGGGCGACGACCGTGACGTGCTCGTCGAGCGGGAGGTCGGCGAGGGTGGTCAGCTCGCCGCGCTCGGCGTACCGGCGGGGGTAGTGGTGCAGCAGATCGCCGACCGTGTGCAGGCCGAGGTGCTCGGCCAGCACCTTCGCGGTGGTGCCGCCGAGGATCTTCTTCAGTGGTTCATCCAGCACGGGTCCATTGCACACCACGCCACTGACAACCGGCGGGAGGACCGGCGAACGGGCCTCCCCCGGCGGCTACTCCACGCCGATCAGCAGCAGCGACGACTGCTGGCCCCCGGCGTACACCACCGTGTCCACGGCCAGATAGCGCTCGCGTACGTGGCGTTCGAGGCGGTCGGCCAGGGTCTCGGGGAAGCCCTCGCCGCGCACGAGGGTGACCATCTCGCCGCCCGCCGAGAGCATCCGGTCCAGTACGTCGAGGGCGGTGGCCGCCGGGTCCGTACCGATCACCGCGACGTCGCCCTCCACCAGCCCCAGCACGTCCCCGGCCTGGCAGACCCCGGCCATGGTCCAGGACTGCCGCTCGGCGACCGTCAGCTCGCCGTACCGGGTGGCGCCCGCCGCCGAGGTCATCGCCACCACATCCTCGTCGAACGTACGGCCGGACTCATGGACGGCCAGCGCCGCGATGCCCTGGACCGCGGCCCGGGTGGGGATCACGGCGACGCGCACGCCTTCGGTACGGGCCTGCCCCGCCGCGGCGGCGGCCGTGTGCCGCAGGTCGGCGTCGTTCGGCAGCAGCACCACCTCGCGGGCGTGCGCCTGCCGGATCGCCTGGACCAGCTCGCCGCTGGCGGGCGGCTCCCCGGCGCGTACGGAGACCACGGTCGCGCCGGCCGCGGCGCACAGCCCGGCCAGCCCGTCTCCCGGTACCACCGCGACCACGGCCCGTTCCGCGCGCTCCGGGGCCGCGCCCCGGGCGGCCCCGGCGCCCGCGAAGTGCGTGATGCGGATCCGGTACGGGCGGCCCGCCTCGATGCCCGCCTCGACGGCCGCGCCCGCGTCGTCCACGTGCACATGGACGTTCCACAGGCCGCCCCCGCCGACCACCACCAGGGAGTCGCCGAGCCCGTCGAGCCGGGCGCGCAGCCGGGCCACGGCCTCGTCGCCGGCCTCCAGGAGGTAGATCACCTCGAAGGCGGGGCCGTCGGCCGCCGCGTGCTCGTCGGGGCCGCAGCCGCCGGCCTCGGTGACGACCGTGGCGGGCTCCGTGCCGCCCCGGGAGGCGGGGGCGCCCACGGCGATCCGTACGCCTCCGGCCGCTGCCGTGCGCTCCCCGGACAGCGCGTCCGCGAGCGCGCCCAGGACGGCGACCAGGCCCCAGCCGCCCGCGTCGACCACGCCGGCCCTGCCGAGGACCGCGAGCTGCCCCGGGGTGGCCTCCAGCGCCTTCCTGGCGCCCTCGTGGGCCGCGCGGGCCACCGCCACCACGTCACCGCCCGGCACGGCGCCCTCGGCGGCCTCGGCGGCCGCCGTCGCCACGGTGAGGACCGTGCCCTCCACGGGGTGCGCCACCGCCTCGTACGTGGACGCCGCGGCCCGCCGCAGCGCTCGCGCCAGTACCGCGGCCGGACCGTGCCCTCCGTCACGCTCCGCCGTACCGTCCCCCGGGTCCGGCCCCGGGTCCGGCGCCAGCACCTCCGTCATGCCGCGCAGCAGCTGCGCCAGGATGGTGCCGGAGTTGCCGCGCGCCCCGATGAGCGCGCCGTGCGCCATCGCCCCGATGGCGTCGGCGAGGCCGGGCGGCGCGGTACCGGAGGCGGCGTGCCCGTCGAAGGCGGCGTCGACCGCGCGGGCGGCGGACTCCACGGTCAGGTAGAGGTTGGTGCCGGTGTCACCGTCCGCGACGGGGTAGACGTTGATCGCGTCGATCCGCTCGCGGTCCCGGCCGAGTGCCTCCAGGGACAGCTCGCACCATGCGCGGACCGCGGCAGCGTCGAGCGTGTGCGGCACCGTGCGTCCTCGGGGCACCGTGCGTCCTCCTCGGTCGCCGTATGTCCTGTCCTCCCCGGTCGGGGCAGGCAGTGCACCGCAGGGTAGCGGCGGACGGGACGGGTGCTCGGGCCGGGCCCCCCGGGCGGTCATGGTAGTTTCGTAGGGCGGGAGCGGTCGTTGTATGCTGCTCCGGTTGCCCGATGCGAATCGGGTTTTTCCCCTCCCGGCACCGCTTGTCGTTCAATGCACTCGGCGCGCTGGGAATTACCGTAAGTGCATCTGAAGTCTTTGGAGTGACCCGTGGCTGCCAACTGCGACGTCTGCGGCAAGGGGCCGGGCTTCGGCAAGAGCGTTTCTCACTCGCACCGCCGCACCAACCGTCGTTGGAACCCCAACATCCAGACGGTGCGCGCTGTGATCGGGCGCACGCCGAAGCGGCTCAACGTCTGCACCTCGTGCATCAAGGCCGGCAAGGTCGCGCGCTGACGTTACGTCGTGGCGCAGCCTCTGCCGGTTGCCTTGAAGCCGGTCCACCTCAGGGTGGGCCGGCTTTTCTGTCGTTCTTTTCGGTGCCCGGGGGCCGCACGGGCGGGGGCGTACCCACGAGGGGCCGCCCCCGCGGCAGTACTCAGCGCAGCCGCCACCCGTGATCGACGGGACCGATGCCGCCGCCCAGCCGGAAGCCGGCCGCGATCGCGCCCGTGACGTACTCCTTCGCCGCCGCCACGGCCTCCGGGACGGTGTCGCCGTGCGCGAGCCGGGCGGCGATCGCGCTGGCGAGCGTGCAGCCCGTGCCGTGCGTGTGCCGGTTGTCGTGGCGCGGGGCGCGCAGCCAGTACTCCTGATCACCGTCGGTGAGGAGATCCACCGCCTCCTCCGAGGACGCCAGATGGCCGCCCTTGATCAGCGCCCAGCGCGGGCCGTGGGCCAGGATCGCCGCGGCCGCCCCCCGCATATCGGCCTCTTCCCGGACCTGTACGCCCGTGAGCCGGGCCACCTCGTCCAGGTTGGGGGTCGCGACGGTCGCGGTCGGCAGCAGCTTCGTACGGACCGCGTCCAGGGCCGTGGCGGCGAGCAGCGAGTCGCCGTGCTTGGAAACGCCGACCGGGTCGATGACCACAGGGGCGTCCAGGTCCGCGAGCAGCCCGGCCACCGTCTCGACGAGCTCGGGCGAGGAGAGCATCCCCGTCTTGACCGCCTGGACGCCGATGTCGTCCACGACACTGCGGAACTGCGCCGTCACCGCCTCGACGGGCAGCTCCCAGGCGCCCTGGACGCCCAGGGAGTTCTGCGCGGTGACGGCGGTCAGCACGCTCATGCCGTGCGTGCCGAGCGCCAGCATCGTCTTCAGGTCGGCCTGGATGCCGGCGCCGCCACCGGAGTCGGAGCCTGCGACGGTCAGGACGCGGGGTGGTGTGTGCATGCCCCGAATCTAATCGACCGCCGAATCCGGCCGGCCATGTCGGCCCCGGGCTAGCCGACCACGTCGTCGTCGCCGAAGTGGTCCCAGCCGCCCTTGGTCCAGGGCGCGCCGTCCACCGTGACCTGGGGCAGCGCGGAGGGGTTGAGGACCTCGCCGATGACCTTCCAGCGGGCGGGGAGCTTCACGTCCGGCGGGAAGGTCGCGACGATCGCGTGGTCCTCGCCGCCGGAGAGCACCCACTGCAGCGGGTCCACGCCGCACGCCGTACCGATGTCGGCCATCTGCGAGGGCACGTCGATCTTCTGGGACTGCAGGTCGATACGGACCTTGCTGGCCTCGGCGATGTGCCCGAGGTCGGCGACCAGGCCGTCGCTGACGTCCGTCATGGCGGTCGCGCCGAGCCCGGCGGCCGCGGGGCCCGCGTGGTACGGCGGCTCCGGCCTGCGGTGCGCCTCCACGAAGGCGCGCGGGGAGCGGAAGCCGCGGGTGAGGACGGCGTGGCCCGCCGCCGACCAGCCGAGCCAGCCGGTGACCGCGACGACGTCGCCGGGCTGGGCGCCGCCCCGGGTGACCGGCTCGGCGTTGCGCAGGTCGCCGAGGGCGGTGATGGCGACGGTGATGATCTCGCCGCGTACGACGTCGCCGCCGACCACTGCGGCGCCCGCCACCTGGCACTCGTCCCGCAGCCCGTCCATCAGTTCCGTCGCCCACGTGGCGGGGAGTTCGGCGGGCACCACGAGGCCGAGCAGGATGGCGGTGGGGACCGCGCCCATGGCGGCGATGTCGGCGAGGTTCTGGGCCGCGGCCTTGCGGCCGACGTCGTAGGCGGTGGACCAGTCGCGGCGGAAGTGCCGCCCTTCGAGGAGTACGTCCGTACTGGCCACGACCCGGCGGTCCGGCGCGGTGACCACGGCGGCGTCGTCGCCCGGTCCGATGCGTACGGCCGGGGTGGAGGTGAGCCGCGAGGTCAGCTCTCTGATGAGGCCGAACTCCCCCAACTCGCCGACGGTGCCCTTCATGCTGTTGCCCTTCCCATGCGTACGGACCTTCCGTACTCCACTGACGCGTCGCGCACGGCCTGCGCCGCCTTCCCGGACGGCCGCGCTCCGGGTGACGCGTTCCGCGCCGGCGGCCGCGAACTGTTCACCGCGTCCGCCGCGCGGGTCTCCCCGCTCCGCTCGGCGACGCGGTACCGTGGCGTCCCTTCTTCCCACATGATCCTCGAAGCCGCCCTGGAGGTCCCGTGGTACAGGCGTACATCCTGATCCAGACCGAGGTCGGCAAGGCGTCCGCGGTCGCCGAAGTGATCGCCAAACTGCCCGGTGTGATCCAGGCCGAGGACGTGACCGGTCCCTACGACGTGATCGTGCGTGCCCAGGCTGACACGGTCGATGATCTGGGCCGCATGGTGGTCGCCAAAGTCCAGCAAGTGGACGGCATCACGCGCACGCTGACCTGCCCGGTGGTTCATATCTAGTCCCCCGTATGCTCGGCCGGGTGAAATCCTCGCCAGGCCGGTCGCTCGCTCCGCCGCTGCTCGCCGTACTGATCGCAGTGGCGGGCTGTGCCCCGTCCGACGATTCGGCGAGCGTGGCGGTTCCCGCCCCGAAGGGGGAGCAGGCCCGGCTCTGCCGGGCGCTGCACGGGAAACTGCCCGACGCCGTGGACGGTCTGAAGCGGCGGACCGCCGATCCCGTCTCCGACTTCACCGCCGTGTGGGGCGAGCCCGCCGTACAGCTGCGCTGCGGCGTGCCGGAGCCCGACGTACTGAAGCCTGGTAATGAACATTACAACCCGCTGCAGGACGCCGCGGAAATCAACGGCGTCGAGTGGCTCTTCGAGAAACAGGACGACGGCTACCGCTTCACGACCGTGCTGCGCCGCGCGCACGTCGAGGTGACCGTACCGGGGAAGTACGCGCCCGAGGTCGATGTACTCACCGACCTGGCGTCGGCGGTGAAGAAGACCGTCCCGGTCGGGGTCGTGTAGGACACGCCCCGACCGTCCGCCCGGCCGGGCTCAGCGCAGGCCCGTGGAGCGCCGCAGCGCCGCCTGGATGAGCCGGTCCACCAGCTCGGCGTAGCTCACCCCGGACTCCTGCCACATCCGCGGGTACATCGAAATGGGCGTGAAGCCCGGCAGCGTGTTGATCTCGTTGATGACGAACTCGCCGTTGTCCTGCAGGAAGAAGTCGGCGCGCACCAGGCCCTCGCAGGACGCCGCCTCGAACGCCTCGACGGCCAGCTCCTGGACGCGCGCGGTCTGCTCCTCGGTGAGCGGCGCGGGCACCAGTCCGGTGGCGGAGTCGATGTACTTGGCCTCGAAGTCGTAGAAGTCGTGCGCGGTGACCGGCGGGATCTCGGCCGGGACGCTGGCCCGCGGGCCGTCCTCGAACTCCAGCACGCCGCACTCGATCTCCCGGCCGCTCAGCAGCGACTCGACCAGGATCTTCGGGTCGTGGCGGCGGGCCTCCTCGATGGCCTCGTCCAGCCCGGCGAGGTCGTCCACCTTGGAGATGCCCATGGAGGAGCCGGCGCGGGCGGGCTTCACGAACAGCGGCCAGCCGTGCTCACCGGCGAAGTCCACGATCTTCTTGCGCGCCGCCGCGCCCTTTTCTCCATTCGGACCGGTCTGCTCCCACTCGCGCGGGCGGATGACCTCGTACGGGCCGACCGGCAGCCCGAAGGAGGCGAACACCCGCTTCATGTAGTCCTTGTCCTGGCCGACGGCCGAGGAGAGCACGCCGGAGCCCACGTAGGGCACGCCGGACAGCTCCAGGAGGCCCTGGAGGGTGCCGTCCTCGCCGTACGGGCCGTGCAGGACGGGGAAGACCACGTCGACGTCGCCGAGCGCCTTCGGTACCTGGCCGGGCTCGCTGTAGACGACCTCACGGCTGGTGGGGTCGACCGGCAGGACCACGGCGCCGTCGGCGGACTCGGCCAGCTCCGCCACGCTCGGCAGCTTCCGGTCCGTGATGGCCATCCGCTCCGGCTCGTCGGCGGTCAGCGCCCAGCGGCCGTCCGTCGTGATGCCGATCGGCAGCACGTCGTACTTCTCACGGTCGATGGCGCTCAGGACGGCGCCCGCGGTGACCACGGAGATGGCGTGCTCGGAGCTGCGCCCGCCGAACACGACGGCGACGCGGGGCTTCTGGGAGGAGGTCTCGCTGCTCATATCGGACCGAGACTACCTGTTGGTACGGCGGATGCGAATGTCTTGGGGGGTGTGGGGCGCTTCAATGGGCCACGCCCCCGCGTTCCTGGGCAGGGCCCCTCCCTCTCCCCAGACCAGCGGGAGAACTTCGGGGAACTTCCGTACCGTGGCCAAGGCCCCTCCCCCACCTCCACCACACATGCCGCCCAGAAGCGGCATGCCGCGAAGGTAACGCCTACGGCTCATCGCCGTCGGGGCCTGTGGACAACGGGCGGTTCACGGCTTGCGGCCGTCGGGAGCCTGTGGACAACCGCCCGTTCAGTGCCGCTCCGGCTTCGCCGACCGCGACATCAGTTCCTTCAGGGCCACCAGCGGCGGCTTCGCGTCGTGGACGATGCTCACGACCGTCTCCGTGATGGGCATCTCGACGCCGTGCCGGCGGGCCAGGTCCAGCACCGATTCGCAGGACTTCACGCCCTCGGCGGTCTGCTTGGTGACGGCGATGGTCTCTTCGAGGCTCATGCCGCGGCCGAGGTTCTGGCCGAAGGTGTTGTTCCGGGAGAGCGGCGAGGAGCAGGTGGCGACCAGGTCGCCCATGCCCGCCAGCCCCGCGAACGTGGCCGGGTCGGCCCCCAGCGCGAGCCCCAGCCGCATGGTTTCCGCGAGGCCGCGGGTGATGAGGGATGCCTTGGCGTTGTCGCCGAGGCCCATGCCGCCCGCGATGCCCACCGCGAGGCCGATGACGTTCTTCACCGCGCCGCCCAGCTCCGCGCCCACCACGTCGGTGGTGGTGTACGGGCGGAAGTACGGGGTGTGGCAGGCGGCCTGCAGGCGGGTGGCGACGGCCTCGTCGGTGCAGGCGACGACGGCGGCGGCGGGCTGCCGGGCGGCGATCTCCTTGGCGAGGTTCGGGCCGGTCAGCACGGCCACCCGCTCGGCGGGCACCTTGGCGACCTCTTCGATGACCTCGCTCATCCGCTTGGCCGTACCGAGCTCGATGCCCTTCATCAGGGACACCAGGACGGTGTCGGAGGGCAGCAGCGGCGCCCAGTCCGCGAGGTTGGTGCGCAGCGTCTGGGACGGTACGGCGAGGACGGTGAACTCCGCGCCGGCGGCGGCCTCGGCGGGATCGGTGGTGGCCCGTACGGTCTGCGGCAGCTCCACGCCCGGGAGGTAGTCGGGGTTGGTGCGGCCGGTGTTGATGGCCTCGGCGAGCTCGGCGCGGCGGCCCCACAGGGTCACCTCGCAGCCCGCGTCGGCCAGCACCATCGCGAATGCGGTGCCCCACGACCCCGTGCCGTAGACGGCGCAGCGCGTCACTTGCCTTCATCCTCCTGAGTGGCGCCGGGCGTCTTGTCCCGCCGCCGCATCTGCTGGTTCTTCCGGCGCTGTTCGGCGCGGGCCTTGCGGTGGTCGTACGGCTCGGCCGGCGCGGGTTCGTCGCGGACCTCGGCCAGGATGGCGGTCACCGAGGCCATGATGCGGTCGGTGACGGCGCGCAGCACCTCGGCGGTGGGCTCCTGGCCGTAGAACTCGGCCAGGTCGACCGGCGGGCCCGCCTTCACGCGCAGCGTCTTGCGCGGGAAGAGGCGGAGCTTCTTCTCCTTGGCGTACGGCGGCATCGCTTCGTTGGCGCCCCACTGGGCGACCGGGATGACGGGCGCCTTGGTGAGCAGTGCGACGCGGGCGGCGCCGGTCTTGCCCTGCATGGGCCACATGTCGGGGTCCCGGGTGAGGGTGCCTTCGGGGTAGAAGGCGACGCATTCGCCGCGGTTGATGGCGTCCACGGCGGCGCGGAACGCGGTGGCCGCGTCGGTGGATTCGCGGTAGACCGGGATCTGTCCCGTGCCGCGCATGATGGCGCCGACGAAGCCGCCCTTGAAGAGGCCGCTCTTGGCGAGGAATCGCGGGACGCGTCCGCTGTTGTACTGATAGTGCGCGTAGGAGAGCGGGTCGAGATACGAGTTGTGGTTGACCGCGGTAATGAATCCGCCCTCGGCGGGAATGTGCTCCATTCCCTGCCAGTCCCGCTTGAACAGCACCACGAGCGGCGGTTTTGCGATGACCGCTGCGAGGCGGTACCAGAAGCCGATTCTGTGGCGGGACACTCGGACACCCTCCTAATGGGACCTGCTGAGCTGCGGCGACCCGGCAGCCGCACAAGTGTCGCCCCCGGTACCCGGTCTGTCGAGGACACCGTATCCCCGCGCCCTGCTGCGGGCGGCGGCAGCGGGTGACAATGCTGCCGATGCGAGAAGAAGGAGCGGATGCGGTGTGGAGCCTGGTGGTGCCTCTGAAACCGCTGGTGCGGGCCAAGAGCAGGCTGTCCGCCGCGGCGGACGCGCGCTTCCGGCCCCGGCTGGCACTGGCGTTCGCCCTGGACACGGTGGCCGCGGCGCTGGAATGTCCGGTGGTGCGCGATGTGGTGGTTGTCACGGATGATCCGCAGGCCGGTGAGGCGCTCGCGGGCCTCGGGGCGCGCATCGTGGCCGATGTACCGGCGGCGGGGCTGAATCCCGCAATCGCGTACGGGGCGCACACCGTACGGGCGTACCGTCCCGGTGCGGCGGTGGCGGCGCTCAATGCGGATCTCCCGGCGCTGCGTCCGGCGGAACTGGAACGGGTGCTCGCCGCGGCCGCGCAATTTCCGCGTGCATTTCTCGCGGATGCGGCGGAAATAGGGACGACGCTGCTGACCGCGGCGCCGGGGGCGGAATTGTCCCCGGCTTTCGGCGGCGCCTCACGGGCCCGGCACGCGGCTTCCGGCGCTCAGGAGATCACTTTGTCCGACGTGCGGTCCGTGCGGCAGGACGTGGACACTCCGGAGGATCTGCGGGTGGCGCTGGAATTGGGCGTGGGGGCGCGGACGGCCCGCCATACGGCGGCCATCTCGGCGGGAATCGCGGCGCTGGGTGCTCCGGGGGCCTGAGGGGGCCCGGAGCGCCTCTCAGAACGTCTGGAGGGTGATGAGGGTGATGCGGCGGTCGCCGCCCTCGCCGGTCACGTCGATGCGGACCCGCTGGCCGGGCCGGAGCAGCCGCAGGCCGCCCGCGTCGAAGGCGGCGGTGTCGAAGGGCAGCGGGGTGCCGTCGTCGAGCAGCACGCTGCCCGTGCGGCTGTCGGCGTCGTAGGTGTATGCGGTGGCCTGCATGGTCAGAGCCTAATCGGGAGGGGGCCGGGCAACGCACCGCGGGCCGGGCTCCCCAGGGGAGCCCGGCCCGTCGCGAGGTTCGCCGCCGGACGGTCAGCGCTTGCGGGCGGTGGTCTTCTTGGCGGTGGTCTTGCGGGCGGTGGCCTTCTTGGCCGGGGCCTTCTTCGCCGTGGTCTTCTTGGCGGGGGCGGTCTTCTTGGCCGTGGTCTTCTTCGCCGTGGTGGCCTTCTTGGCCGGCGTGGCCTTCTTGGCCGTGGCGGTCTTCTTCGCCGGCGTCGCCTTCTTGGCCGTGGTGGCCTTCTTGGCGGCGGTCGTCTTCTTCGCCGGCGTCGCCTTCTTGGCGGTGGTGGTCTTCTTGGCGGCCGTGGTCTTCTTCGCCGCCGACTTCTTGGCGGTGGCCTTCTTGGCCGCGGCCTTGGCGGTCGTACGGGTGGAAGCGCCGCCCGAAAGGCTGCCCTTCGGGGCCTTCTTGACGGCCACGTCGTTCTTCGGGAGCTTCTTCGAGCCGCTGACCAGGTCCTTGAAGCCCTGTCCGGCGCGGAAACGCGGCACGGAGGTCTTCTTCACCCGCACCCGCTCACCCGTCTGCGGGTTACGGGCGTAACGGGCCGGGCGGTCGACCTTCTCGAACGAGCCGAATCCGGTGACCGAAACGCGGTCGCCGCCGACCACGGCACGGACGATGGCGTCCAGGACCGCGTCGACCGCGTCCGCGGCGTTCTGACGTCCGCCGAGCTTGTCGGCAATGGCTTCTACGAGCTGCGCCTTGTTCACGTCTTCCCCTTCGGAGACATTGCTGGAACGTATGTGTTCAAGCTTTTTCGCACGTTAGGCAGATATATACCGCAAATCAAACACGAAACGGGCTAATCACCCTTGTGCCGCAACGAACTCGACCGTCACGGAGTTCCGTCGGCATCCACGTCTTCGGGATAACGCCCTTCGTCGAGGTCGTTCATGAAGCGCTCCAGACGCCGCGCCGCGCCGGCGAGATCGTGTTTTGCCGCAGCCGTGATGACGAGCAGCTTCCGGGTCAGCGCCATCCGTACGCCCTCCGGGACTTGCAGTGTCCGCACTCGTGTGTGTGCGGCCTTGAGACGGTCGGCGACGAGACCGTAGAGCTCCAGTTGGCCGTCGCGTTCCATGCGCTAATTGTGCCATCTGCGGTGAGTTGTCGCTTCACGGGGCCTCAACACGCCACTCAACAAGACGATGCGCCCCTTGCCAAGTGGCAAGGAGCGCATCGTATGCAAGATGTCTTTCAGCCAGAAAACCCCGAGGTCAGGCCACTACTGTACGCGGCTTGAAGGACGGCCTGTTCGCTTCGTAGGCGGCGATGGAGTCTTCCTCCCGGAGGGTGAGGCTGATGTCGTCCAGGCCCTCCAGCAGTCGCCAACGGGCGTTCTCGTCCAGCTCGAATGCGGCCTTGATGCCCTGGGCGCGTACCTCGCGGTGCACCAGGTCGACGGTGACCTCGGCG
>NZ_JOBH01000026.1 GCF_000717745.1 Streptomyces violens | reverse complement strand
ACTGGGTTGATAGGCCAGATATGGAAGCCCGGTAACGGGTGGAGTTGACTGGTACTAATAGGCCGAGGGCTTGTCCTCAGTTGCTCGCGTCCACTGTGTGGTTCCCGGGTTGCGAACAGTCGCACCGGTTGAACCAAGTTTCATGCTTCATTACTTAACTGAAGAGTGTGCTTGTTCGCTCGAACCCGATAGGGTTTCGGTGGTCATAGCGTTAGGGAAACGCCCGGTTACATTCCGAACCCGGAAGCTAAGCCTTTCCGCGCCGATGGTACTGCAGGGGGGACCCTGTGGGAGAGTAGGACGCCGCCGAACAATCTTTCAGGACCCTTGGTCCCAGCGTTCATGCTGGGACCAAGGGTCCTTTTTGTTTTGCCGAAGCGCGCCGAACTGGTCGGTGCGTGAGAATGACCAGCAGTACCGAAGACAGGAGTCACGTCGATGTCCACCAACTCTCCCGACGACCGATCGGAGCGCCGGCCGCGCTGGCGCGATGGTGGTGACCGGCCCGACCGTGGCGGCTTCCGCCGCGATGACCGGCGTGACGACCGTGGCGGCGAGCGGGGCGGCGACCGTGGTGGCTTCCGCCGCGATGACCGTGGCGGCGAACGCGGTGGGGGTCCCCGCCGGGACGACCGTGGTGCGGGTCGCGGGGACTTCCGTCGGGACGACCGGCCGCGTGGGCCGCGCCGCGAGGACGACCGTGGCAGCGACCGCGGTGGGTTCCGCCGCGATGACCGGCGTGACGATCGCGGTGGCGACCGTGGTGGGTTCCGTCGTGACGACCGCGGCGCGGATCGCGGTGGCGAGCGTGGCGGCTTCCGGCGTGATGACCGCGGTGCGGACCGCCGCGACGACCGGCCGCGTGGTCCCCGTCGTGAGGACGACCGTGGCGGCGAGCGCGGTGGCTTCCGGCGTGACGACCGTGGTGGCGAGCGCGGGGGATTCCGTCGCGATGACCGTGGTGGCGAGCGTGGCGGCTTCCGTCGCGACGATCGCGGTGCGGACCGTGGCGGAGACCGCGGTGGGTTCCGTCGCGATGACCGGCGTGACGAGCGCGGTGGCGACCGTGGGGGCTTCCGTCGGGACGACCGGCCCCGTGGTCCCCGTCGTGAGGACGACCGTGGCGGGTTCCGTCGCGACGACCGCCGCGATGACCGCGGTGGCGATCGGGGCGGCTTCCGTCGCGATGACCGCGGTGCGGACCGCCGCGACGACCGGCCCCGTGGCCCGCGTCGTGAGGACGACCGTGGCGGCGACCGCGGTGGCTTCCGCCGCGATGACCGTGGTGGCGAGCGCGGTGGGTTCCGCCGTGATGACCGGCGTGACGACCGTGGCGGTGACCGTGGTGGCTTCCGTCGCGATGACCGTCGCGATGACCGTGGTGGCGATCGTGGCGGTGACCGTGGTGGCTTCCGCCGGGACGACCGTGGTGGCGATCGTGGCGGCTTCCGTCGCGATGACCGCGGTGGTGACCGCGGCGGTGACCGTGGTGGCTTCCGGCGCGATGACCGCCGTGATGACCGTGGTGGCGATCGCGGGGGCTTCCGTCGGGACGACCGCGGTGGCGACCGTGGTGGGTTCCGTCGTGACGACCGCGGTGGTGACCGGCGGGACGACCGTGGTGGGTTCCGGCGGGACGACGACCGGGGTGGGCGTCGGCCGTATGGGCAGGGGCGGGGCCGTGATGACCGGCGGGACGATCGTCGGGATGACCGGCGGGACCGGGAGCCGATCAAGCGGCTGCCGATTCCGGACGACGTCACCGGTGACGAGATCGACAAGGACGTGCGGCAGGAGCTGCTGAGCCTGCCGAAGACGCTCGCCGAGGACGTCGCGCGCAACCTCGTGATGGTGGCGAAGCTGCTGGACGAGGACCCCGAGCGGGCGTACGAGTACTCGCGTATCGCGCTGCGGCTCGCGTCCCGCGTCGCCGCAGTCCGCGAGGCGGCCGGCTTCGCGGCGTACGGCTTCGGCAAGTACAGCGAGGCGCTGGCGGAGTTCCGGGCGTCGCGCCGGATGACGGGCAGCGCGGAGCTGTGGCCGGTGATGGCCGACTGCGAGCGCGGCATGGGCCGGCCCGAGAAGGCCCTCGCCATGGCCGGCGAGCCCGAGGTGCAGCGGCTGGACAAGGCCGGGCAGGTCGAGATGCGGCTGGTCGCGGCGGGTGCCCGGCGCGACATGGGCCAGGCGGACGCCGCCGTGGTGACGCTGCAGAGCCCCGAGCTGGCGTCCAACGCGGTGCACCCGTGGACGGCGCGGCTGCGCTACGCGTACGCCGACGCGCTGCTGGAGGTCGGCCGCGAGGACGAGGCCCGCGATTGGTTCGCCAAGGCGCTGGAGGCCGACCAGGGCGGTACGACGGACGCCTCGGACCGGCTGGCGGAGCTGGACGGCGTGGAGTTCACGGACGCGCTGGCGGAGGACGAGGACGAGACGGACGAGCAGGAGGACGAGGGCGCGGATGCGGCCGCGGACGAAGCTGCGGCTGACTCCACGACGGTGACCGAGCCGGTCGAGGCCGCCGAGCCCGTCGTCCCCACCTTCTCCGATAAGGACGAGGACAAGGACCAGGCCAAGGACGAGGCCGCCGAGCCGGGCGCGGACAAGTAAGTAAGACCGCACAGCGAAGAGGGCGGGATCCCCGATGGGATCCCGCCCTCTTGCGTTTTCGGCCGGCCGTCCCGGACCGTCGGGGCGGCCGGCCGTTACCGCGGGGTCACGCCACCGCGGCCGTTTCCGTGGCCGTGCCCGGGGCGAAGCGGGCGATCGGGTTCTGCAGGTTGCCGATCAGCTGGAGGGCGCCGGCCGGGTCCTGGAGGTTGACCATCTCCTTGTTGTTGCGCAGCTGGAGGCGGTTCAGGCAGGAGAGCGCGAACTCCTCGGCGAACATGTCGTACTGGGCGAACTTGTCCGCCAGTTCGGGCGCGGACGCCTGGTACTCGGTGACGCATTCGGCGACCGTGCGCCAGAAGGTCTCCTCGTCCACCAGGCCTTCGGTGACGAGGATGCCGTTGAGGAAGCGGAAGAAGCAGTCGAAGACGTCGGTGAAGATGGAGAGGAGTTTCTTGTCTTCGGGGACGTCGGCGCGGATGCGCTCGACGGCCGGGGGGAGGACCGCGTCGGGGTCCATGACCGCGATCTCCTCGGCGATGTCCTTGTAGATCGCGCGCTGCACGACGCCGTTCTCGATGACGAGGATGACGTTCTCGCCGTGCGGCATGAAGACCAGGTCGTAGGCGTAGAAGCTGTGCAGGAGCGGGGTGAAGTACGCCTTGAGGTAGCGGCGGAGCCACTCCACGGCGCTCAGGCCGGACTCGCGCATCAGGGCGCCCGCGAAGGAGGCGCCGTCGCGGTCGGTGTGCAGCAGCGAGGCCATGGTGGCGAGGCGCTGGCCGGGGGCCAGGGACGGTACCGGGGACTCGCGCCAGAGCGCGGCGAGCATCTTGCGGTACGGGGAGCCCTTGGTGGTGGCCTCTTCGTACTGGCGGTGGTGGTAGCCGATGGCGGCGCGCTCGCGGATGATCGTCAGGCCGGTCCGCCGCAGGACCGGGTCGCTGTCGATGAGGCCGGCCAGCCAGTCGTTGATGGCCGGGGTGGCCTCCATGTACGCGGCGGAGAGGCCGCGCATGAAGCCCATGTTGAGGACCGAGAGGGCCGTTTTGACGTAGTGGCGCTCGGGGTTGCTGGTGTTGAAGAAGGTCCGGATGGACTGCTGCGCGAGGTACTCGTCGTCGCCGGGGCCGAGGCATACCAGGCGCTGCTGGGCGACCTCGGCGGCGAAGGTGACGGAGAGCTTGTTCCACCACTGCCAGGGGTGGACGGGCAGCAGCAAATAATCGGCCAGGTCCAGGCCCTGGTCGGCCATGGTCGCCGCGAAGCGGGAGAGCGTCTCCTCGCCGAGCTCCGCGTGCATCAGCGCCTCGTAGTCCAGGCCCGCGCCGGCGGTGAAGGTGGCGCGGTCGCGGCGGGCGGCGAGCCAGATGAGCTGGATCGGGGCCGCGGCCTCGGGGGCGTACGCGCGGTACTCGTGGATGCCGAAGCCGAGGCGGCCGTTGTTGGCCACGAAGCAGGGGTGGCCCTCGGTCATGCCGGTCTCGATGTCCTGGAAGCCGGACTTCGCGAGCTCGTCGGCCGGGACGTGCTCCTTGGTCAGTTTGTAGGCCGTGCCGGAGAGGGTGGAGCTGATCTCTTCCAGGTAGACCGGGAGGATCTCGTCGCTGAGGCCGAGGGCGTCGCGCAGTTCGATGAAGAACTCGACGGCGTCGAGGGGGAGGTCGGTGTCCTCGCGGTGGCGGGTGATCGAGTCGGCGTCGATCTGCCAGTGGTCGAGGGTGAGGACCTGGGCGGTGAAGCGGTACTCCACGGTGCCGTCGTCGCTGCGGACGGAGTAGCGGCCGTCCAGCATCGGGCGGGGCGTCAGCAGCCGCTCGTGGGTGAACTCCGCGAGGGCTTTGCGGATGAGGAGGCGGCCGGCCCGGTCCCAGAGTTCGGGGGTGAGGTGGGCCACGGCGTCGCTGGGGGTGGTGGCGGCGTTCATCGGGTGGTCACTCCTATCGCCGCAAGGTACTGCTCGCGGGTGCAGGTGCTGAGGTAGGCGTCCTTCTCCGGCTTGGCGATCTGCCGGACGATCTCGAAGCCGACGGCTTCGTTGAGGGCGTGGACGGCCTTGTTGTTGACATCGGGCTCGACGACGACGCGGGCGGTGGCCGGGTCCTCGAAGAGCATCGCCATGACGGTGGTGATGACGGCTCGGGTGAAGCCGTGTACGGGGGTGTCGCTGGGCGCGGTCAGGAAGTGCATGCCGACGTCGCCCGGCTGGGGGTCGTAGAGGCCGACCAGCTCGACGTGGGCCGGGTCATACCGCTCCATGAGGAAGGCGGGGCGGCCGTTGTGCAGTCCGATGAAGGCGTCGTGGTGCTCGGCGGCGGCGATGCCCATGTACTCGCGCTCCACGTCGGGGAGCGTGGCGTCCTGCATCATCCAGAAGGACGCCTTGGGGTGGGTGACCCAGCTGTGCAGCAGCTCGGTGTCCTTGAGGGGGTCGAGCGCGCGGACGGCGAATTCGCCGAGTGCGGGGTCGGTACGGCTGAAGAGAATCTCGGGTGCGCTGTTCTTGTCGCTCATCGGACGATGCCTTCCGGTGCTCCGAATTCCTGGAACGCGATGGTCTTCTCCACGGCGTAGGGCTGTCGGCCCAGCATTTCCGCGATGATGTACGCGTTGCGGTAGGGACCCATGCCCAGGTCGGGCGAGGTGATGCTGTGCGTGTGCACGCCGGCGTTCTGCAGGAAGACGCCCTGGCCGCTGTGGTCGACGCTGTAGTTGCGGGCGACGTCGAAGCGGCCCTGGCCGTCCAGGCGGATGCGGTCGGCGACCGGCGCGAGGAAGTCCGGGGTGGTGTAGCGGTAGCCGGTGGCGAGGATCAGGCCCTGGGTCTCCAGGGCGAAGTCCTTCTCCTGCTCCTCGTGGCGCAGGTCCAGCGTGTAGGTGCCGGTGGCCTCGTCGTACGACGCGTCGTTCAGCGCGGTGTTGGTGAAGAGCCGGGTCTGGACCGGGCCCTTGAGGTTCTTCTGGTAGAGCAGGTCGAAGATCGCGTCGATGAGTTCGCCGTCGATGCCCTTGAAGAGGCCCTTCTGCTGGGACTCCAGGCGGTAGCGGGTGGCCTCGGGGAGCGCGTGGAAGTAGTCCACGTACTCGGGGGAGGTCATCTCCAGCGTGAGCTTGGTGTACTCCAGCGGGAAGAAGCGCGGGGAGCGGGTGACCCAGTTGAGCTTGTAGCCGTGGACGTCGATCTCGGAGAGCAGGTCGTAGTAGATCTCCGCGGCGCTCTGGCCGCTGCCGACCAGGGTGATGGAGTCCTTGGCCTGGAGCGCTTCCTTGTTCGGCAGGTAGCGCGAGTTGTGGATCAGGTCGCCGCCCAGGTCCCGGCAGGAGTCGGGGAGGTAGGGCGGGGTGCCGGTGCCGAGCACGAGGCGGCGGCCGCGGTGGGTGCGCCGCTCGCCGGTGGCCAGGTCGGTGCCGTGGACGAGGTACAGCTCGGCCTGCTCGTCGTACTCGACGGAGTCGACCCGGTGGCCGAAGCGGACGCTGCTCAGTTTGGCGGCGGCCCAGCGGCAGTAGTCGTTGTACTCCTCGCGCAGCGGATAGAAGTTCTCGCGGATGTAGAAGGAGTACAGCCGGCCCGATTCCTTCAGGTAGTTCAGGAAGGAGTACTCGGAGGTGGGGTCGGCGAGGGTGACCAGGTCGGCCATGAACGGCGTCTGGAGGTGGGCGCCTTCGAGGAACATCCCGGAGTGCCACTCGAAGTCGGGCTTGGACTCCAGGAAGAGGCCGTCGAGCTCGGCGAGGGGTTCGGTCAGGCAGGCCAGGCCGAGGTTGAACGGTCCGAGGCCGATGGCGATGAAGTCGTGTTCGGGCGTGGCGTGCGGGGGGTTGGCAGTCACGAGGTCTCCGGTGAGGGCGGTCAGTGAGCGCTGGTGAGTTCCGGCGTGGCCTCTTCGGCGAGGCGTCCGCCTGCATGCTCGGCGATCAGATCGAGGACCGCGGCGATGTCGCCGAGGGTGGTCTCGGGGTTGAGCAGGGTGAACTTGAGGTAGTGGCGGCCGTCGACGACGGTGGAGGCGATGACGGCCTCGCCGGAGGCGGCGAGCGCTTCGCGGGCGTAGAGGTTGATCCGGTCGACGAGCTCGGGGTCCGCGTCCCGGTCCGGTACGTAGCGGAAGACCAGGGTGGAGAGCGTGGGGCGGGTGACGACCTCGTAGCGGTCGTCCGTGTCCAGGAGGCGCCAGCCGTCGGCGGCGCGGTCCACGACGTCGTCGAAGAGCTCGCCGATCTGATCGGCGCCCATGATGCGCAGGGTCATCCAGAGCTTGAGCGCGTCGAAGCGGCGGGTGGTCTGGAGCGACTTGTCGACCTGGTTGGGGATGCGCTTCTTCGCCATCCGCTCCGGGTTGAGGTAGTCGGCGTGGTACGTGACGTGCCGCAGGGTGGTGCGGTCGCGGACGATGACGGCGCTGGAACTGACGGGCTGGAAGAAGGACTTGTGGTAGTCCACGGTGACCGAGTCGGCGTTCTCGATGCCGTCGAGGTAGCCGCGGCGCTTCGATACCAGCAGGCCGCAGCCGTACGCGGCGTCGACGTGCATCCAGACGCCTTCGCGGGCGCAGAGCGCGGCGATGTCGGGGAGCGGGTCGATGGAGCCGAAGTCGGTGGTGCCGGCGGTGGCGACGACGGCCATCGGTATGAGGCCCTCCTCGGCGCAGCGGGTGAGCTCCTTCTCCAGGGCGTCGGTGCGCAGCCGCTTCTCGTCGTCGACGGGGATCGCGATGACGGCCTCGGGGGTGAGGCCGAGGAGGGTGGCGGCTTTTTCGATGCTGAAGTGGCTGACCTGGGAGGTGAGGATGCGCAGGCGGGTGCGGACCTCGGTGTCGTCCAGGTGCGGGTGGGCTTCGCGGGCGAGGCGGCGGGCCTCGTCACGGGCGAGCAGCATGGCCTGGAGGTTGGACTGGGTGCCGCCGCTGGTGAAGACGCCGTCGGCGTCGTCGCCGAAACCGATGCGGCCCGCGGTCCACTCGATGAGGCGCTGCTCGATGAGGGTGCCGCCGGCGCTCTGGTCCCAGGTGTCCAGGGAGGAGTTGACGGCGGAGAGCACGGCCTCGGCGACCACGGCGGGGATGACCACCGGGCAGTTGAGGTGGGCGAGGTAGCGCGGGTGGTGGAAGTAGACGGCGTCGCGGAGGTAGATGTCCTCCAGCTCGTCCAGGGCGGCAGCCGCGTCCCCCAGCGGCGCCTCCAGGTCGATCCCGCGCACCGCGGGGGTGAGCCGGTCCGCGGTCATGCCGGTGAAGGGACGGTCCGTCGCCGCGAGTTTGGCGGCCACCCGGTCGACCCCGTCCCGTACCGCGTTGCGGTAGTACTGGACAGTAGTGTCGTTGAGCAGGTGGTCCTTGCTGCCGGTGAAAGCGGGGGCAGGAGCCTGGGACGGGTCCTCGCCGGTCGGCGCGAGGAAAGTCATGAACGTGTCCTCCCTGGTACGGGCATCGCGGCCCGCGCGGGACGGGTGGGGAGAGCCCCCAGCCCGTCGACTTGGTGAGGTAAGCCTAACCTAACCTCGTGTCGATGTGGGCAGGGGGTGTCCAGGGAGGGACGGGGAGGATGTTCCGAAGGGGGTGGAGCGGTGTCTCAGCTGTCCGTGTCGAGCGTGCGCAGCACCAGTCCCGTCGCCGGCTTCGGGCCGAACGAGGTGGACTTGCGCGGCATCGTCACGCCCTGCGCGGCCAGTTGACGGACCGTCTCCTCGTCGACGGCCCGCATCAGGACCGCCGTACCACCGTGCTTCGCGGCCCACTCGAGCGCCGCGTCCGTGTCGTGGATGTAGCGGATGCCGTCCGGGTGGTCCGGAATCCGCCACACCTCGTCCAGCAGAACGGAGTGCAGAACGGTGGCATCCAGCCGCCGCCACGCCTCCGGCCGGTCCGTACGGATCGCCCGCGCCAACAGCTCCGGATCGGGGCTGTCCAGCAGCCGGAAGGAGTCCGGTCCCGAGGCGAGCAGGAAGGCGCTGCCCTGCGCCGCCTCCAGCGCCTCCAGCGCCGCGGGCAGCGGCCCGGGCACCTCGCGCACCCGGAAGGCACCGTCCAGCTCCGCCAGCGCCCGCTCCAGCGGCAGATGCGGCAGCACACGGTGAATGGCCCGCACCCGCAAGGGGTATCGGGCGGTGTCGACCAGCAGCACCAGGCCGCGCGACCAGGGCGAGCCGGCCCCGGCCCGCTGCTCCTCCGCGAGCCGCTGGTACGTCGCCCAGCGGTGATGCCCGTCCGCGATCAGCGCCTGCCGGGCCGAGAGATCCGCGTCCACCGCCGCCAGTTCGGCCGGATCGGTCACCGCCCACAGCCGGTGCGCGAAGCCGTCCTCGGTCGTGGTGGCCAGCAGCGGCGGGAGCTGCGTGGTCCGTTCGATCACCGCGGTGGCGCCGCTCGCCGTCCCCTCGCCCCGGTACGACAGCAAAAGCGGCTCGAAGTTTGCGGCCGCGGTACGCATCAGCGCGGCCCGGTCCTCGACCACCTCGGCGATCACGTCCTCGTGCGGCAGCACCGGCCCGTCCAGCCCCAGCGCCCCGATGATGCCGCGCTGCAGCACATCGCCCCTGCGCTGCTCGTACACATACAGCGCAGGCTGCGGATCGGGCGCGAGGACGCCCTCGGCACGCCAGCGGGCGAGCGTGTCGGCGGCCTTGCGGTGCCGGGTCGCCGGGTCCGCGGCGTGCGGCAGGATCAGCCGGACGATGTTGTAAGGATCGGCGGTCTCCAGGTGCCGGACGCCGTCCGGCCGGACCACCACGTCGTACGGGGGCGAGGTGACCGCGGTGAGACTGCTCACCCGGTGGGGTGCGTAGCGCAGTCCGCGAAAGGTGTCCAGGCGCAGGCCGTCGGTGCTGGTCATTGGCAAATGCTATGCCGGTCGGGACGGTGAGGGATGATCGGGGGAGAAGCGCAATGCGGCGGGAAATGGCCGTTTGCGCGCGGTATGGATGGTTAAGGAGCTGGACGGCATGGACGAGCGGGTGCGGACGCGGCCGGAGGGCAGCGCCCGGACGCTGAGCGAGGCGTACGACACGGCGCTGCTGGACCTGGACGGCGTCGTGTACGCGGGCGGGTCCGCCGTGCCGCACGCGGTGGAGTCGCTGACCGCCGCGCGCGACGGCGGGATGCACCTGGCGTACGTCACGAACAACGCGGCGCGCACCCCGGACGCCGTGGCCGCGCAGCTGTCCGGGTACGGCCTGCCGACCGAGGCGGGCGACGTCGTCACCTCCGCGCAGGCGGTCGCCCGGCTGATCGCCGGTCAGGTGCCCGAGGGCGCGAGGGTACTGGCGATCGGCGGCGAGGGCCTGAAGGTCGCGCTGCGCGAGCGGGGCCTGGTGCCGGTGGACTCGGCGGAGGACGACCCCGCCGCCGTGGTGCAGGGCTACGACCCCAAGCAGAACTGGGAGCAGCTCGCGGAGGCGGCCTACGCGGTCGGCCGCGGCGTGCCGTGGTTCGCCGCCAACACCGACCTGACGATCCCGAAGGAGCGCGGCATCGCACCGGGCAACGGCGCGCTGGTGGAGGTCGTACGGATCGCCACCGGCGGCACGCCGCAGGTCGCGGGCAAGCCGCAGCCGCCGATGCACCGCGAGACCGTGCTGCGCACGGGGGCGCGGCGGCCGCTGGTGGTGGGGGACCGGCTGGACACCGACATCGAGGGCGCGTTCAACGGCGGCGTGGACTCGCTGCTGGTGCTCACCGGTGTCACCACGGCGGCCGAGCTGCTGGCCGCGCCGCCGCAGCACCGCCCCACGTACGTGGACGCGGACCTGCGCGGCATCCTCGGGCCGCAGCCGGCGGTGACGGACGCCGACGGCGGCTTCGGGTGCGGCGGTTGGGTCGCCTCGGTGGCCGAGGACGTGCTCGTACTCGATGGCGAGGGCTCCCCTCTGGACGGACTGCGGGCACTGTGCGCGGCGGCCTGGACGGCGGCCGGGGACGGCTCGTGCACGGCCGGGGCGGAGAAGGCGCTGGCCCGCCTCGGGCTGTAACAGGCTTCTGGACGGCAGACGAAGGGCCCGCCTGCGCAGTGCAGGCGGGCCCTTGCGTTCACTTCTGCGCGGCGGCCGTCAGCTCGGCCAGGAGCTGTTCCTCGCTCGCGCCGCGCCGCCAGTAACCGGTGAATTTCACGGCCCTGCGGTCGAAGCCGCGCTCCTTGACCAGGTGCCGGCGGAGCGCCTTGACGGTGCCGGACTCGCCCGCGATCCAGGCGTACGGCGTGCCCTCGGGCAGCTCGGCGGCACGTACTGCAGAGAGCATCCTTCCCCAAGCTCTCGACTCCGCTCGAGCAGGGGAGACCCCAATCGTACGGTCGGCGTCCGACTCCTCGCGCACCAGCCAGGTGATGTCGGCGTCGGCGAAGGTGGGCAGCTCCTGGCGGTCCGCCGCGTGGCCCACCTCGATCCACACCTTGGCCTTGGTGCCGGGCGTCAGCCAGGCCAGGATGTTGGCGATGGCCGGCAGGGCCGTCTCGTCGCCGCTGAGCAGGATCCAGTCGGTGCCCTGCGGCGGGCGGAAGTCCACGCCGCCGTTGTCCTCGACCACCGGGCCCAGGATGCTGATCCGGTCGCCGGGCACGGCGTTCGCCGCCCACCGGCCGGCCGGTCCCGAGGTCCCCTCCTCCGCGCCGTGCAGCGCGAAGTCCACGTCCAGTTCCGGCGCCGGGACCTGGCGCTGCGCGCGGACCGTGTACGTCCGCATGATGCTGCGCTCGGCCGGGTCCTGCACCCGCCAGGCCGCGTACCAGCCGTCGCCCTGGTCGTCGAAGACAGGGACGCTCTGGTGCTCCCGCGGGAAGAAGAGTTTCACCCGCTGGTCGCGGCCGCCGGTCAGCAGCTCCGGCAGGCGCGCGCCGCCGAAGGTGATCCGGACCATCGAGGGGCCGAGCCGGCGGGTGCGCACGACGTGCAGGTCGAAGAAGCGGAACGGGGCGGTGGCGGGGGCGGCGGTCGTGGTCATGCGGGGGAAGACCTCCCTTGGGTGGAGTTGCGGGGGGCCGGCCGAGGGGTGCGCGGCCGGCCCCCGGCGCGTCAGTTGACCTTCTTGGCATCCTCGATGGCCTTGGCGAGGCCCTCGACGAGCGGGGCTGCGCCCGCGTAGGAGAAGCGGGGCTCGCTGGACCAGGGGGCGATCTGGTCCGCCTTGACGGCGGGCAGCTTCGCCCAAGCGGGCTTGGCGGCCAGGTCCTTGGGCTGGAGGGTGGCGGTGCGGTTGTCGAGCAGGAGCACGTCCGCCTTGTACTTGTCGGCGTTCTCCCAGCTCAGCGACTCGAAGTAGCCGCCCTTGTCGAGCTTGTCCGGGACGATCAGGTCCACGCCGAGGGACTTGAAGTACATCAGGTCGGCGTTGATGCCCGGGTTGGAGGCGTAGAAGAGGTCCGGGCTGCCGGAGCAGGCGAGCACCTTGACCGGGTTGGACTTGGCGGCCTTGCGCAGCCGGGCCGCGGCCTTCTCGAAGCGGGCCTTGGCGTCGGTGACCTTCTTGGCCTTCAGGTCGGCACCGAGGGACTCCGCGAGTTCGGCGTACCGCTCGATGATCTTGACCATCGGGGTGCGGGAGGAGGTGATCGCGACGCTCTCGGCGAGCTTGGTGATCTTGTCCTTGCTCTCCTCGGGCACGAACCACAGGGCGCCCGGCTCGTACATGTTGGTCACGAGGAGGTCCGGGGCGAGCCCGGCGTACTTCTCGACGTTGAACTGCCCGTAGGCGTTGCCGATGATGGTGACCTTGGAGATGTCCAGGTCACCGGCCTGCGGGTCGGGCTTGCCGTTCTTGAGCTTGGTGGGACCGAAGACGCCGACGATCTGGTCCTCGATGCCGAAGTCGTGCAGCGCGGCGGCGGTACCGGTGAAGGCGACGATGCGCTGTGGCACAGTCTTCAGGGAGACCTTCTTCTTGCGGTCGTCGGTGAAGCTCCAGGGTCCGCCCTTGCCTTCACTGTCGGCCGGTCCCGAGGCCTTCTCGCTGCCGCACGCGGCGAGCAGGGCGCCGACGCCGACGGCCCCGCCGGCCGCCAGCAGGCCGCGTCGGGACAGGGAAGGTCTGGGGGACATGCTCATAGGGACGCACTTCTCTCTGGGGAGGGCCTGAGTGGGCAACGTGAGGTTAGGCTAACCTAAACGGCGTGTTGGTCGACAGCCCCCCTGAAGCAGCCGCCGCGCCCGTGGTGCCCCGGCGACGGCAGGCCACCCGCTCCGCGGGACTCCTCGCCGCCCTCGGCATCCTCGCGGTCATCACCGTCCTCGGAATCGCCGTCGGCTCGAAACAGATACCGGTGGCGGACGTCTGGCACGGCGTCATGCACTACTCCGGTACCGACACCGACGTGATCGTCCGTGACGTCCGGCTGCCCCGCACCCTGCTCGGCCTGCTCGCCGGCGCGGCCCTGGGCCTCGCCGGCGCCGTCATGCAGGCACTCACCCGCAACCCCCTGGCCGACCCCGGCGTCCTCGGCATCAACGCGGGTGCCTCCGCGGCCGTCGTCACCGGCATCACCTTCTTCGGCGTCACCTCCCTCACGTCGTACGTGTGGTTCGCCTTCGCCGGTGCCGCCGTCGTCTCCGCCGCCGTGTACATCCTCGGCGGCACCCGCAACGCGACCCCCGTCCGGCTCGCGCTCGCCGGTACCGCCCTCACCGCGGCCCTCACCGGCTACCTCAACGCGGTCAACCTCATGAACACCGCGTCGCTGGACAAGATGCGCTTCTGGACGGTCGGTTCGCTCGCCTCGGCCACCATGCCCACCGTCGAGAAGGTCGCGCCCTTCATCGTGGCCGGCACGCTGGTCGCGCTGCTCGTCGCCCGGCCGCTGAACGCCGTCGCGCTCGGCGACGACCAGGCCCGCGCCCTCGGCACCAAGCTCACCCGCACCCGCGTCGCCGCCATGGCCGCCGTGACCCTGCTGTGCGGCGCCGCCACCGCCGCCTGCGGCCCGATCGTCTACGTCGGCCTGATGGTCCCGCACGCCGTACGCGCCATCACCGGCCCCGACATGCGCTGGATCCTGCCGTACTCCGCGGTCCTCTCGCCGGTGCTGCTGCTCGGCGCCGACATCATCGGCCGGATCGCGGCCCGCCCCGGCGAGCTCCAGGTCGGCATCGTCACGGCCGTCATCGGCGGCCCGGTCTTCATCCATCTCGTACGGCGACGGAAGATGGCACAGCTGTGAGCACTCCCACCAAGACCCCCGCGCGCCCGGCCGTGAAGGCCCTGCGCACCGCCGGCGGACTGTCCGTACGGCTGCACCCCAGGGCCGTACTGGCGGGCCTGCTGCTGCTCCTCGTGGCGCTCGCGTCCGGCGTCCTGCTCATCGGCACCGGCGACTTCCCGATGTCCTTCGGCGACGTCCTCACCACCCTCAGCGGCGGCGGCAACCCGGGCCAGGAACTGATCGTCAACGATCTGCGGCTGCCCAGGGTCCTGGTCGCGCTGCTGGTCGGCGTCTGCTTCGGGCTGGCCGGCGCGGTCTTCCAGACCGTCACCCGCAACCCGCTCGGCAGCCCCGACGTGCTCGGCTTCGCGCAGGGTTCCTCCGTCGGCGCCCTGATCGTCATCGTGTACCTCCAGGGCTCCACCGTCGCCATCGCGATGGGCGCGGTGGCCGGCGGCGTCCTCACCGGCGTCGCGATCTTCCTGCTCGCCTGGCAGCGCGGCGTGCACGGCTACCGCTTCGTCCTCGTCGGCATCGGCGCCGCCGCCATGCTCTACGCCGTCGTCCTGTACCTGATGACCAAGGCGAACATCGTCGAGGCCACCCGCGCCACCACCTGGATGACCGGCTCCCTCAGCGGCCGTGACTGGGACCAGGTCTGGCCGCTGGCCGCGGTCTGCGTCGTTCTGGTCCCGGTGATCCTGCTCTGCGCCCGGCCGCTGGCCATGCTGGAGATGGGCGACGACTCGGCCGCCGCGCTCGGCGTCCGTACGGGCCGCGTCCGCATCGTCGCGCTGCTGGCCGCCGTCATCCTGACCGCGTCCGCCACCGCCGCCGCCGGGCCCATCTCCTTCGTCGCGCTCACCGCGCCGCAGCTCGCCCGCCGCCTCACCCGCGCCACCGGCCCCAACCTGCTGCCCTCGGCCCTGATGGGCGCGGTCCTGCTGGTCCTCGCCGACCTCGGCTCGCAGCGGGTCTTCGGCGCCGACCAGATCCCGGTCGGCGTGGTCACCGGCGTACTGGGCGGCGGCTATCTGCTGTGGCTGCTGGCCAATGAGCGCAAGGCGGGCCGGGTATGAGCGCCCCGCCCCAGGGCGGACCGACCGCCACCACCCCGCAACCGACCGGCCGTACCACCTCCAGGAGAGCCGAAGTGAGCCGTCTCGCGGCGCAGAACGTCACCCTCGCCTACGACCAGCGGGTCATCGCCGAGCAGCTCTCGGTCGACATCCCGGACAATTCCTTCACGGTCATCGTCGGCCCCAACGCCTGCGGCAAGTCCACCCTGCTGCGCGCGCTGTCCCGGATGCTCAAGCCGCAGGCCGGCTCGGTCCTGCTGGATGGCTCCTCGATCTCCTCGCAGCCCGCCAAGAAGGTCGCCCGTACCCTCGGCCTGCTCCCGCAGTCCTCCATAGCCCCCGACGGCATCACCGTCGCCGACCTGGTCTCCCGCGGCCGCTACCCGCACCAGGGCCTGCTGCGCCAGTGGTCCGACGAGGACGAACGGATCGTCCAGGAGTCGATGGACGCCACCGGCGTGGGCGAGCTGGGGGAGCGGTACGTCGACGAGCTCTCCGGCGGCCAGCGGCAGCGGGTGTGGATCGCGATGGCCCTCGCCCAGCAGACCCCGCTGCTGCTCCTGGACGAGCCGACCACCTACCTCGACATCCAGCACCAGATCGAGGTCCTGGACCTCTGCGCCCAGCTCCACGAGGAGCAGGGGCGCACGCTCGTCGCGGTACTGCACGACCTCAACCACGCCGCGCGCTACGCCAGCCACATCATCGCCATGCGCGGTGGCGAGGTCGTCGCGGAGGGCGCCCCGGCCGACGTGGTCACCGCCGACCTGATCGAGCGGGTCTTCAAGCTGAAGTGCCAGATCATCGACGACCCGGAGACCGGTACGCCGCTGATCATCCCGGCGGCGCGCACGCCTCGTAAGGCCGCGGCGGCCTGATCCGCCGCGGCCTGATCCGCGGGACGGGCGGCGTCACAGCAGCGTCCGCAGCCGCAGGAGGTCGCGGAAGCCGGCCTCCAGCTTCACCCGGCCGCTGCCCCACGCGCGCGCGAAGTGCAGCTCGCCGTCGACCATCGCGACCAGGTCGTCGCCGGTCATGGCGAGCCGGATCTGTGCTCTGTCCGGGGGCGGGCCCGGTACGGCCGTGACATCCGTGAGGGTGCCGTCCACCAGCCGCCCCACGAACGTGACGTCCAGGTCGGTGATGCGGCAGCTCAGCGAGCGGTCCACGGCGGCGGCGCCGCGCACGGTGCCGTCCGCCGAGGTCGAGAGATTCTGTGCCAGCCGGTCCAGGGCCGCTCGGCACTGTTCTAGGGAAGCCATCGCTAGGACGATACCCAGCTCAGGCGTGACTCGTCCGCCGGAGCGCCACCGGTTCGCGGTAGCGTCGGGGCATGGACGAGCCGAACCCCGGTGCCGAGTGGCCGGAACCGGACCCCGAAGCTGTCGCGGCGCCCGACGAGCCACCTTCCGACGGCCCTGACGTGCCCCCCGAGGAGCCCGCGGGGCCGCGGCCGCTCGGCGTAGCGGTCACCCCGACCGGGCACCCCGAAGTGGACGGCCGGCTGGCCCGGCTCGGCGATGCCGACCACCTCGCCGTCGGCGGCCATCTCGCGGTGTACGAGGATGTCCACCGGGGGCTCCGCACCACGCTGGCCTCCTTGGACCAGCAGCCGGGGCCCCGCCCCGGCGCACAGAACGACAACAGGAGCTGAACCCCGGTGGCAGGTGTGGCACGACGCCGACTCGACGCGGAGCTGGTGCGCCGCAAGATGGCCCGCTCCCGCGAGCACGCGAGCCAGCTGATCGCCGCGGGCCGGGTGACGGTCGGCGGCCAGCCGGCGACCAAGGCCGCCACCCAGGTGGAGACCAGCGCCGCGCTGGTCGTCCGCGAGGACGAGAACGACCCGGACTACGTCTCGCGCGGCGGCCACAAGCTCGCCGGCGCGCTGGCCGCCTTCGTACCGAAGGGGCTGAAGGTCGAGGGCCGCCGGGCGCTGGACGCCGGCGCCTCCACCGGCGGCTTCACCGACGTCCTGCTGCGCGCGGGAGCCGGCCACGTCGTCGCCGTGGACGTCGGGTACGGACAGCTCGCCTGGTCGCTGCAGAGCGACGACCGGGTGACGGTGAAGGACCGCACCAACGTCCGCGAGCTCACCCTGGAGCAGATCGACGGGGTCCCCGCCGACATCGTCGTGGGCGATCTGTCCTTCATCCCGCTCGGCCTCGTCCTGCCCGCGCTGGTCCGCTGCTCGGCGCCGGACGCGGACCTCGTCCTGATGGTCAAGCCGCAGTTCGAGGTGGGCAAGGAGCGGCTGGGCAGCGGCGGTGTGGTGCGCAGCGCGCAGCTGCGGGCCGAGGCGGTGCGGATGGTCGGGGAGCGCGCCGCGGAGCTGGGACTCGGCGTGCTGGGGGTCACCGCGAGCCCCCTGCCCGGCCCGTCGGGCAACGTCGAGTACTTTCTGTGGCTCCGCGCCGGTGCGCCTGCCCTGGACCCGGCGGATGTCGAGCGTGCAGTGGCGGAGGGGCCGCGTTGACCACTTCTGGAACGTCCGAAGCACCGCAGGAACAGCAGGGACCGCAGGTCAAGGCGGTGTCCGCACCCGCACCCGTGCCGCTCGCCGGCAAGGGCCGCACGGTCTTCCTGCTCGCCCACACCGGCCGCCCCGCGGCCGTCCGCAGCGCCGAACTGGTCGTCCAGGGGCTGCTGCGCAGCGGTATCGGCGTACGGGTGCTGGCGGCCGAGGCCGCCGACCTGCCGCTGCCCGACTCCGTCGAGCAGGTGGCGACCGAACAGGGCGCGGCCGAGGGCTGCGAGCTGCTGGTGGTACTGGGCGGTGACGGCACCCTGCTGCGCGGCGCGGACTTCGCGCGGACGTCCGGAGTGCCGATGCTGGGCGTCAACCTCGGCCGGGTCGGCTTCCTCGCCGAGGCCGAGCGGGACGATCTGGACAAGGTCGTGGACCGGGTGGTGACCCGCGCCTACGAGGTCGAGGAGCGGATGACTCTCGACGTCCTGGTCCGCAACAACGGCACCGTGGTGCACACCGACTGGGCGCTGAACGAGGCGTCGGTGGAGAAGGCCGCGCGGGAACGGATGCTGGAGGTCGTCACCGAGGTCGACGGCCGCCCGGTGTCCCGCTTCGGCGCCGACGGCGTGGTCTGCGCGACCCCGACCGGCTCGACCGCGTACGCCTTCTCGGCCGGCGGCCCGGTGGTCTGGCCCGAGGTCGAGGCCCTGCTGATGGTCCCGATCAGCGCCCACGCGCTCTTCGCCAAGCCGCTGGTCACCTCCCCGGAGTCGGTGCTCGCGGTGGAGGTGCAGCCCAAGACGCCGCACGGCGTCCTGTGGTGCGACGGCAGCCGCTCGGTCGAACTCCCCGCGGGCGCCCGCGTCGAGGTCCGCCGCGGCGCGATCCCGGTCCGCCTGGCCCGCCTCCACCACGCCTCCTTCACGGACCGCCTGGTCGCGAAGTTCGCCCTGCCGGTCGCGGGGTGGCGGGGAGCCCCGCACTAGCCGCACTCCTCGACGCATACGGGGCAGTGGTCGTACGCATGTGCCCCGTATGCCTGCTCCTCTCGGGGCGCCGCGCGCGTCCCAAGGTAGGACTTTCCCGGCGGTTCCGTACCGGTTCCGGGGCCGTGCGCAGGGATGACGCGGGGGCGGCCGTCGCGGCGCGGCCCTCGGACCTCGTATGGTCGTATCCGTGTTGGAGGAGATGCGGATCCGGTCCCTGGGCGTCATCGATGATGCCGTCGTCGAGCTGTCCCCCGGTTTCACGGCGGTGACGGGCGAGACGGGCGCGGGCAAGACCATGGTCGTGACCAGTCTCGGCCTGCTGCTCGGCGGGCGCGCCGACCCCGCACTGGTACGGATCGGCGCCAAGGCGGCCGTCGTGGAGGGCCGCATCACGGTCGGCCCCGACGCGCCGGCGGCGGTCCGGGCCGAGGAGGCCGGGGCCGAGCTGGACGACGGGGCGCTGCTGATCAGCCGTACCGTCTCCGCCGAGGGCCGCTCCCGCGCGCACGTCGGGGGACGGTCCGTACCGGTCGGGCTGCTGGGGGAGTTGGCGGACGACCTGGTCGCCGTGCACGGCCAGACCGACCAGCAGGGCCTGCTGCGGCCCGCCCGGCAGCGCCAGGCCCTGGACCGCTACGCCGGGGACGCCGTCTCCGTCCCCCTGGAGAAGTACACCGCCGCGTACCGCAGACTCCGCGACGTGGCCACCGAGCTGGAGGAGCTGACCACCAAGGCGCGCGAGCGCGCCCAGGAGGCGGACCTGCTCCGCTTCGGCCTGGAGGAGATCTCCGCCGTCGAGCCGCAGGCCGGTGAGGACACCGAGCTGGCCGCCGAGGCCGAGCGGCTCGGCCACGCCGAGGCGCTGGCCTCCGCGGCGAGCGTCGCGCACGGGGCGCTCGCGGGCGACCCGGAGGACCCCGAGGGCGTCGACGCGACGACCCTGGTCGCCGGGGCGCATCGCGCGCTGGAGGCGGTACGCAGCCACGACGCGGCGCTGGCCGGGCTCACCGACCGGCTCGGCGAGATCGGCATCCTGATGTCCGACGTGGCGGGCGAGCTGGCCAGTTACGCGGACGGGCTGGACGCCGATCCGCTGCGGCTGGCGGCCGTCGAGGAGCGCCGGGCCGCGCTGACCGGGCTCACCCGCAAGTACGGCGAGGACATCGCGGCCGTGCTCGCCTGGGCCGAGGAGAGCGCCACGCGCCTCGCCGAGCTGGAGGGCGACGACGACCGGATCGGCGAGCTGACCGCCGAACGCGACGCGCTCCGCGCCGAACTGGGCGAGCTGGCGCAGGCGCTGACCGACGCGCGCACGGCGTCGGCCGAGCGGTTCGCCGCCGCCGTCACCACCGAGCTCGCCGAACTGGCCATGCCGCACGCCCGGGTGAGCGTGGAGATCCGACAGACCGAGGTCCCCGAGGACGCGGACGGCGTGCACGTCGGCGGCCGGAACGTGGCCTACGGGCCGGCCGGCGCCGACGAGGTCGAACTGCTCCTCGCCCCGCACCCCGGCGCGCAGCCCCGTCCGATCGCCAAGGGCGCCTCCGGCGGCGAGCTCTCCCGCGTGATGCTCGGCATCGAGGTGGTCTTCGCGGGCTCCGATCCCGTACCGACCTACCTCTTCGACGAGGTGGACGCAGGCGTCGGCGGCAAGGCCGCGGTCGAGGTCGGCCGCCGCCTCGCCCGGCTGGCCCGCTCCGCGCAGGTCGTGGTGGTCACCCACCTCCCGCAGGTCGCCGCGTTCGCCGACCGCCAGCTGCTGGTCGAGAAGACCAACGACGGCTCGGTCACCCGCAGCGGCGTCACGGTCCTGGAGGGCGAGGACCGCATCCGCGAACTCTCCCGCATGCTCGCGGGCCAGGAGGACTCCGAGACGGCCCGTGCGCACGCGGAGGAGCTGCTGGAGACGGCGAGGTCGGGCCGGTGAGCGGCGCGCTGCGGACGCGGCTCACGGGGCTGCTGACGGCGGCCGGGGCGGCCCGGGCCGCGTACGAGGGGCTGCGGCGGCGGCCGCCGGGCGGCATCGAGCCGTGGCAGCGCAAGAACTTCGCGGGCCGCAGCGTCGACCTGTTCGGCGGGCCGGCGGCAGCGGTGGGCGCCGCGGCCGCCGTGGCCTGCGCGCCCGGGCTGCCCGTACGGGCCCGTACCGCGGGCACGCTGGCCGTGCTGGCGGCGGGCGGCTGCGGCGCGTACGACGACGTGGCGGGCGCGGGCGACCACCGGCGCGGCTTCCGCGCGCACCTGTCCGCACTGCGGCGGGGCGAGGTCACCAGCGGCGCGGTCAAGCTCTTCGGTATCGGCGCGGCCGGGCTCGCGGCGGGCGCGTTCCTGAAGGACCGCCCGGCCGACAAGGTCCTGGCGGGCGTGGTGATCGCGGGCTCGGCCCACCTGGTGAACCTGGTGGACGTGCGCCCCGGCCGGGCGGCCGCCGCGGTCCTCGCCCTCGGCGCCCCCGGACTGCTGCGCAGCGGTCCGGGCGCGGTGCTCGCGGCCGCTCCGGTGGGCGCGGCGGCGGCACTGCTCGCGGACGACCTCGGCGAGCGCACCATGCTCGGTGACACGGGCGCGCACGCCCTGGGCGCGGCGCTCGGCCTCGCGATCGTCGCGGCCAACGGCCGGGCCGGGCTGCTGGCCCACGCCGCCGCGCTGACGGCCGCCGCGGCCTCGGGGGACGGTGTGGCCCGCGCTGCCGCGGGAGGCGTCCTCACCGGTTAGCGGGAGCGCCCGTACGGACACGGGCATGATCACCCGTGTGAGTGGTCCCGGCGGCCCCCGGCCGCGCAGCCGCAGCACAACGGCTTGTCATCGGTGCCGTACGGACGGCGCGGGCTGGCATGCTGGGCGCATCCCGCCCGCCCCACCGGACCACGCCGACCCAGGAGCCCGACGTACTCGTGAGCAGCACACCCACCCCGCCGACCGCACCGTCGCCGCTGCGCACGGTCCAGGTGCTGGGCCGCGGCAGCGCAGGCAGCGCGGCCCATGTGCACGCGCTGTCGGCGGGGCTCGTCGCGCGCGGGGTACGGGTGACGGTCTGCGCGGCGCCCGACGCCGAGGACACGTACGGCTTCACGGATGTGGGCGCCGGGTTCGAACGGATCCCGCCACGCACGGACCCCGGGAGCATCGCCGCGCTCCGTACCGCCTGCGCGGACGCCGACCTCGTCCATGCGCACGGTCTGCACGCCGGGCTGAGGGCCTCCCTCGCGCTGCGCGGCAGGCGCGTCCCCCTCGTCGTCACCTGGCACACCAAGGTGCACAGCGAGGGCGCGCGGGCGCAGGTGACGCGGCTACTGGAGCGCCGAGTGGCGCGCGCCTCGGCGGTCGTACTGGGCTCGTGCGCCGAACTGGTGCGCAGGGCCCGTGAGCGGGGCGCCCGCGACGCGCGTCTGGCGCCCCCGGCAGGGCCGCGCCCACGCGGCGAGGAGGAGTACGCGCGTGAGCTCGGGCGGCGCGAGAAGCGGCGGGCCGAACTGGGGGCGCTCGGGCGCCCGTTGCTGCTCGCCGTCGGCCGGCTGGACGCGCACCAGGGGCACGATGTGCTGCTGGACGCCGCGCACGGCTGGTGCGGCCTGGACCCGCAGCCGCTGCTCGTCGTCGCGGGGGAGGGGCCGCTGCGGACCGCGCTGCAGCAGCGGATCGACGCGGAAGGGCTGCCGGTGCGGCTGCTCGGCCGGCGCGAGGACGTCCCCGGGCTGCTCGCCGCCGCCGACCTGGTGCTCGTGGCGGGGCGCTGGGAGGCCCGCTCGGTACTCGCCCAGGAGGCGCTGCGCGGCGGCGTCCCGCTGGTCGCCACGGACACCGGCGGCACCCGCGAACTGGTCGGCCGGGCCGCCGAACTGGTCCCGTACGGAGATGCCCCGGCCCTCGCCCGCACGGTCGTGGAATTGCTCGACGATCCGGCGCGGCGGGCCGCCCTCGCCGACGCCGGACGCGCCCAGGCCGCCGACTGGCCCACCGAGGACGACACGGTCGCCCAGGTGCTGAGCGTGTACGACGAGCTGGCGCAGCGGCAGGGCTGAGGCATCGCCGGGGCCACCGGACACCGGCTGTCAGCCGCCGGTGTCGCGGCACTCCTCGCTGTCGCCGCCGCTGCGGCAGCCGACCGGCCCGGAGCGGTCGGATGTGGGCACGGGCTCAGGGTGCGTCGCGCGGTACTCCAGTGCGGTTCCGGTCAGCGCGCCGAGCGCCAGCACCGCCGCCGCCACGCCCTGGGTGACGGCGGTGACCGGCGACCGGGCGCGGAAGCGGCGGAAGCTGATCAGCGCGGCAAGCAGTGCGACCACCCCGAGGGCGATCAGCAGCACATCCGTCGGATCCGGTCCTTCAGGGTCCGGGACGGTGGTGTCCCCGCCGTGGTGCGTCCAGGCGTAGAACCCCGCCGCGAACCAGACAACGACCACCGCCGCCGCTTCCACGACGAGCACGAGCAGCGCCAGGAAGAGGTCGGCGAACCAGTGGACTCGCGGGCGGCCGGGTGCCGGGGAGGAGTCGGGGACCATGGCGGCAGTGTCGCCCCGCGGGCACCCGCCCGCCTGAGTACGGATACTCAGCCCCGCCCGCCGCCCCCGTACCGCTAGCCGCGTTCCGTATGCCGTCGCGCGTGCAGTGCCAGTCGCAGCCCCAGTACGGTCCCCGGGTCGTCCAGGTCCGTGCCGAGCAGTTGGGAGATGCGGGCGAGGCGGTCGTACAGGGTCTGGCGGTTGACGTTCAGGTCGCGGGAGGTCTCGGCCTTGCGGCCGGCGCTGGCGAGGTACGCCTCCAGGGTGGGCAGCAGCGGCTGGCGCGCGGTGCGGTCGTGGGCCAGCAGCGGGCCGATCGCGCGGTCGACGAAGTCGGTGAGCATGCCCTCCTCGCCGTGCTCGCGCATCCGCCACAGGAGGAGTTCGATGTCCAGGCGGCGGGCGTCGTACCAGAGGCGGGGCTCCAGCCCCTGCGCCGCCGCGGCCGCCTCGGCGGCGTGCCGCAGCCCGGGCCCGGTCGCCGCCCAGTCACCCGCCGCGCCGACCACGACCACCGGGCGCTGTGCCGCCGGGCGGTCCAGCCCGGCCCGTGCGACGCCGGCCCGCAGCGCCTCCGCGATCCGGTCGGCCGCGCCCTCCCGTTCTAGTCCCTCGCGCAGGCCGAAGAGCAGCGGTACGCGGCCCTCCACCGGGCGCACGCCGAGCAGTACGGGCGCCCCCAGCGCGGCCAGTTCCTCGCGCAGCGCCTGGGCGAGGAGCGCCCAGCCGGCCGCCGTGGGCAGTCCGGACGGCAGCCGCATGACCACCGGGAGGAGCGCCGCCGTACCGGGCCGGAAGCCCAGCAGCCGGGCCTGGCCCGGCGCTTCGGCGGCGGAGATCCGGCCCTCGGCGAGGTCGGCGAGGAAGTCACCGCGGCCGCGCGCCGCCAGCCCCTCCTCCTGCCGGGACTGCAGCATGACGACGGCGAGGAGGTCGGCGGCGCGTTCGGCGGCGATGCGGTGGACGGGCGCGACGGCGCCGTTGACGGGCAGCAGGACGAGCCGGGCCCGTACGGCGTCGGGGCCGTGGCCGCCGCCGGGCACGTCCACCCGCAGCCCCTTCTCGCGCAGACCCTCCCACGCCTGGAGCGGATCGGCGTCGGCGGCGGCACCGTCGTCGGGGCCCGCGGCGTACAGCGGGCTGCCGTCCGGGGCCTCCAGACAGAGCGGATTGCCGGTGAACGCGGCGAGCAGGCGCAGCACTTCGGGGGCGCCGCCGCCGCGCAGCAGGACGTCCGTACAGCGGCGCAGGACCTCGTCGGCGCGGCGCATCAGCGTGTAGTGGCTGTTGACGATCTCGGTGTGGATCTCCTCGGTGACCGAGACGTACGGGACCTCGCGGTGCAGCTGGATCAGTGGCAGGCCGGAGGCGCGGGCGCTGTCGACCAGGGCGGTGGGCAGCGTTTCGAAGCGGGCGCCCAGCTCCACGACGAGCGCGGCGATCCCGCGCTCGGCGAGCTTGCGGACGAAGGCGCGCTGCTCGGAGGGGCGGGCGCCCAGGCCCAGTCCCGTGGTCAGCAGCAGCTCGCCGCCCTTGAGCAGTGAGGCGATGTTCGGCACCTCGCCGGCGTGCACCCAGCGGACCGGGCGGTCCAGCCCGTCCTCGCCGGTGATCACTTCCGGCAGCCCGCGCCGCAGCGCGGGCAGCTCCAGCGCCCTGCGTACCGTGATCTCGGCCTCGATCATCGCTTCCGACCCCATGGCGTCGAACGCTACCCGCAGGAACGGCGGTCCGCCGCCACGGGAGCCTGGTCAGCGGGCCGGCCGCGCCGCGTCCGCCGCCGGCCGCCACGGAATCCGTCGCCACCCGCCCCGACACCCCGTCGATCATCCGCAGGAAAAACCGGCGCCGTTGTCGGTTGTGGCGCCGGTCACAGTCCGCCAGGCTGACGCCTCCACAGACCGCGTGCACGGGGTACCGGCCGGAACAAGGGGTGTCATGTCCAGTACAGAAATACCGGCACCGGCGCAGGACGGCCGGGACCACGGCGTCGACCGGCTCAAGGCCGGCTCCGTCGGCCTGGTCGGCGTCGTCTTCATGGCGGTCGCGACCGCCGCGCCCATCACCGCGATGACCGGCAACCTCCCGATCGCGGTCGGCGCCGGCAACGGCATCGGCGCCCCCGCCGGCTATCTCTTCGCCACCGCCGTCCTGACCGTCTTCTCCGTCGGCTATGTCGCCATGGCCCGCCGGATCACCGCCGCCGGCGCCTTCTACGGCTTCATCTCGCACGGCCTGGGCCGGGTCGCCGGCATGGCCTCCGGGATGCTCGCCGTCCTCGCGTACATCGTCTTCGAGGCGTCGATCGTCGGCGTCTTCGCGTACTTCGCCAGGACCACCGTCGCCGACCAGCTCGGCGCCGACCTGCCCTGGCCGCTGTACGCGGGCGCGATGCTCGCGGTCACCGCCGTCCTCGCGCACTTCGACATCCACCTCACCGCCAAGGCGCTGGGCGTCATGCTCGTCGCCGAGATCGCCGTGCTCTTCGCCGTCTCGGTCGCCGTGCTGCTGGCCGGCGGCGGCCCGGACGGCATCCCCGCGGCGCCCGTCAACCCCGCCAACGCCTTCACCGGGACCTCCGCCGGGCTCGGCCTCTTCTTCGCCTTCTGGTCCTGGGTCGGCTTCGAGTCCACCGCGATGTACGGCGAGGAGTCCCGCGACCCCAAGCGCGTCATCCCGCGCGCCACCCTCGTCTCCGTCATCGGCGTCGGCCTGTTCTACATCTTCGTGTCCTGGATGACGATCTCCGGGAACGGCCTGGCCGAGTCGGTGCGGATCGCGTCCTCCGGCACCCCGCTGGACCTCTTCTTCGCGCCCACCCGCACCTTCCTCGGCGGCTGGGCCGTGGACGCCTTCCAATGGCTGCTGCTCACCGGCTCGTTCGCCTGCGGCATGGCCTTCCACCAGTGCGCCGCGCGCTATCTGTACGCCATCGGGCGCGAGGGGTTCCTCCACCGCGGCCTGGGCCGTACGCACCCCCGGCACGGCTCCCCGTACTTCGCCTCGTACGTGCAGACGGCGCTCGCCACCGCGCTCGTCGCCGCCTTCTGGCTGACCGGCCAGGATCCCTACATCCACCTCTACACGCTGCTCGCGATCCTCGGCACGATGGCGATCCTGATCGTCCAGACCCTCTGCTCCTTCGCCGTCATCGGCTACTTCCGGAAGAACCACCCCGAGGACCGGCACTGGTTCCGCACGTTCACCGCGCCGCTGCTCGGCGGCGTCGGGATGACCGCCGTGGTCGTCCTGCTGCTGGTCAACATGCGGACCGCGGCCGGCGACGCGGCCGACTCGCTCTTCTTCCGGCTCATCCCCTGGATCGTCGGCCTGGTCTTCTTCGGGGGCCTCGGCCTGGCGCTCCATCTCAAAGCACGCAAGCCCGCACGGTACGAGATCATCGGCCGGATCGTCCTGGAGGACGCGGCCGAGCGCGACGAGGAGAAACCCACACTCTGAGGAGGCCGACCATGGCCCGTACCCACGCCATGCACGCTCTGCGCAGACTCGCCGCCGAGCACGCGGCGGCACGAAGACTCCGGATGCCCACCGCCGACGTACGAGGCCTGGACCGGCGCGAACTGCTGGCGCGCGCGGGCGCGCTGGGGCTCGGCGTCGCGCTCGCCGCCCCGGCCACGGCCGCGGCCGCCGGGCCCGTGCGCCCGCCGCGGTCCGCCGCCACACCTCGTATCGCCGTCGTCGGGGCGGGCATCGCGGGGCTGACCGCGGCCCTCACCCTCCAGGACGCCGGACTGCCCTGCACGCTGTACGAGGCCGACCCCGACCGGGTCGGCGGCCGGATGTACACGCAAGCCGACCACTGGGCGTACGGCCAGAGCTCCGAGATCGGCGGCGAGCTGATCGACACCGAGCACAAGAAGATGCAGGAACTCTGCCGCCGCTTCGGCCTCCCCCTGGAGGACTTCCTCGGCGCGGGCCCCAACGGCGCCGAGGAAGTCCTCTGGTTCGACGGGACGTACTACCCGCGCGCGCAGGCGGACGAGGACTTCAAGGGGGTGTACCAGGCGCTGCGCACCGACCTCCAGAAGGCGGGGGAGGTGAAGTGGAACCAGACCACCCCTGAAGGCACCGCCCTGGACAACATGTCGATACGGGAATGGATCGACTCCCGGGTGCCCGGCGGCTACGCCTCGCCGCTGGGGCAGTTCATCGACGTGGCCTACAACGTCGAGTACGGCGCCGACACCACCGACCAGTCCGCGCTCGCCCTCGTCCTGCTCATGGGCTACCAGCCCAACCCCGGCCGCTTCAACGTCTGGGGGCTGTCCGACGAGCGGTACCACATCACCGGCGGCAACGACCGGCTCCCGAAGGCCATCGCGGCCGCCCTGCCCGCCGGGACGCTGCGGATGGGCTGGGCGCTGACGGCCGTCGCGCGGAACTCCGACGGCACCCAGACCCTCACCTTCAGCGACCGCGGCACCACCCGCACCGTCACCGCCGACCACACCGTCCTGACCGTCCCGCTGCCCGTCCTTCAGCAACTGGACCTCACCAAGGCCGGCTTCGACACCCGGATGACGAACCTGCTGCGGGACGCGCGGATGGGGTACTGCACCAAGCTCAACATGCAGTTCAGCGCCCGGCCCTGGCGCGGCACCGGGCCCTGGCCGGGCGTCAGCGCCGGCGACTGCTTCACCGACCTGGACGCACAGCAGACCTGGGACACCACCAAGGCCCAGCCCGGCACCGGCGGCATCCTCATCCAGTACGGCGGCGGCAGCCTCGCCCGCGCGCTGACCCCGGCCGGGCCGTTCTCCACGGAGGCCGACCCGTACGTACGGGATCTGGCGCAGCGCCGGCTGACGGACATCGAGCGCTTCTTCCCCGGCACCAAGGCCGCCTGGACCGGCCGGGCGCAGCTCTCCGCCTGGCACCGCAATCCGTACGCCCTGGGCGCCTACTCGTACTGGCCGGTGGGCTATCTGCACAGGTACGCGGGGTACGAGGGCGTCCGCCAGGGCAACGTGCACCTCGGCGGCGAGCACACCTCGTACGACTTCCAGGGGTTCATGAACGGCGGGGCCACGGAGGGCGAGCGGGCGGCCCGTGAGGTGATCGCCGACGTGACGTGACGTACCGCTAGCTGGAGTCGCGGACGATGAGGGTGGCGGGCGTGACGACGGGGGAGAGGCGCGCGCCGCCGCCGTCCGCCGCCAGCCGGTCCAGGAGCAGGCGGGCCATCAGGCGGCCCATCTCCTGCACGTCCTGGCGGACCGTGGTCAGCGGCGGGTCCGCCCAGGCCGCCGGGGCGAGGTCGTCGTAGCCGACCACCGCGACGTCCTCCGGCACCCGCCGGCCGCGCGCCCGCAGCGTACGCAGCGCGCCCGTGGCCATCAGGTCCGAGCAGGCGAAGACGGCGTCGAGGTCCGGTACGGCATCGAGCAGCGCGGCCATGGCCCGCTCACCGCCCTCGGCCGTGAAGGAGCCGTCGGCGATCAGCAGCGGATCGGCCGAGGAGGGCGCCAGCGCCTCGCGGTAACCGTCCAGCCGGTCCTGGGCCGAGGTCTGGTCCAGCGGCCCGGTGATCACGGCGATCCGGCGGCGCCCGCGGGCCAGGAGGTGGCGTACGGCCTGCCGGGCGCCGTCGCGGTTGTCGGTGTCCACGTACAGCGGGTGCTCCCCGGCGTGGCTCTCGTCCGACCAGTCCGGGCGCCCGCCGAAGACCGTGGGCAGCCCCGAGGCCGCGGCCATCGCGGGCAGCGGATCGGCGCGGTGCAGCGAGAACATCAGCGCGCCGTCGACGTGCCCGCCCGACAGATAGCGGCCGATGCGCGCGTGATCGCGGTCGCTCTCCACCATCATCAGCAGCAACTGCGTGTCAGCGGCGCCCAGTTCACGGCCGATGCCGCGCAGCTGCTGGGCGAAGAAGGGGTCGGAGAAGACCCGGGTCTCGGGCTCGGCGATGACCACGGCGACGGCACCGGTGCGGCGGGTGACGAGCGAGCGGGCGGCGATGTTGGGGATGTACCCGAGCTCGGTGACCGCCTGCTGGACCCGCTCGCGGATCTCGGTGCGGACGCCGGTGCCGCCGTTGACGACGCGGGAGACGGTGGCGCGGGAGACGCCGGCCAGCGCGGCCACCGCCTCCAGGGTCGGCCGGGAGCCGCCGGGCACGGACATGTCGAACTCCTTTTCCTCCGCGGTGGGTTGACGGTACCGCCGGAAGTGGGCAGGGTGACCCTACTTCATTTGAGAGCGCTCTCACCCACCCCCCACAAGGAGCCATCTCGTGATCACTCGTCGCACCCTGCTCGGCGGCCTCGCCGCGGGCGCCGCCGCTTCCGGATTCGCCCTCGCCGGACACGCGAGCGGCACTCCTGGCCGTACGAAGGCCGCAGGGCTTCCCCTGGAAATCGCCAACAACTCCGGGGAGTTCGGCAATTCCTCGGTCTGGGTCTACATCGTCGGCAACGACGGCACCCAGCAGGTCCGCGTCACCCCCGAAGGAGAACTGAAGCCCGTGGCCGTGTCCGACAACGGCTCCGACGGCTTCACGGACTACGCCATCCCGCTCGCCGCGAGCGGCACCACCACCCTGACGCTGCCGAAGATGTCCGGGCGGATCTACACCGCGCTCGGCGGCAAGCTGAAGTTCAAGGCCGTCGAGGACGGCAACGGCAAGGCGGCGCTGGCCTACCCGGCCGGCTGGGTGGACTCCGACCCCAACTTCGGAGTGCTGCACGACTGCGCGGAGTTCACGTACAACGACGGCGGGATGTACTGCAACACCACGATGGTCGACATGTTCAGCGTGCCGCTGGCGATCCGGCTGACCGGGGCGAAGGACCAGACGGCGGGGCTGCTCAAGGACGGCGCCCGGGCGAAGATCTTCTCGGACCTGGCCGGCATCGAGGGCTTCGGTGACCTGGTCGTCGACGACAAGCGGGTCATCGCCCCCGGGCACGGCCTGGACAGCGGCCGGTTCGCCGAGGACTACCTCGCCCCGGCCATCGACGAGGCGTGGTCGGCGTACGCGGCCAAGGACCTGAAGGTCACCACCAACGCGGGCACCTTCACCGGCCGGGTCGCCGGGGACAAGCTCTCCTTCACCGGCCCGGCGAGCGTCTCCTTCAGCAAGCCCAGCACCCGCGACGTGCTCTTCTGCGACGGCACCCTCGCCGCGCCCAACGACGGCACGACGGGCCCGGTCGCCGCGATCCTGGGCGCCGCGCTGAACCGCGCCACCCTCACCTCGCACGCCGAGCAGCCCACCACCGACCCCGCCGCCTTCTACCAGCAGCGGCTCGCCAACCACTACGCCAAGGTGATGCACGACGCGGCCCAGGACGGCAAGGCGTACGGCTTCGCCTTCGACGACGTCGCCGGCTTCGCCTCGTACATCGAGGACGGCGCCCCCAGCCGGATCAGGCTGACGCTGACGCCGTTCTGAGCACAGGCTCAAGGCCGGTGGCGCGGGGCGACGGGCTACCCCCCGTACGCCCCGCTCGCCGTCAGCCGCAGGGCCGTGTCGATCAGCGGGACGTGGCTGAACGCCTGGGGGAAGTTGCCGACCTGGCGGCCGGCCTTGGAGTCCCACTCCTCGGCCAGCAGACCCAGGTCGTTACGGAGCGACAGCAGCTTCTCGAAGAGCTTGCGGGCCTCCTCGACGCGGCCGATCATCGCCAGGTCGTCCGCGAGCCAGAACGAGCAGGCCAGGAACGCGCCCTCGTCGCCCTCCAGGCCGTCCAGGTTCTCCTCGCCGGCATCGGCGGAGGTGGGATAGCGCAGGATGAAGCCGTCGGGCGTGGCCAGCTCGCGCTGGATCGCCTCGATCGTGCCGATGACGCGCTTGTCGTCCGGCGGCAGGAAGCCCATCTGCGGGATGAGCAGCAGCGAGGCGTCCAGCTCCTTGGAGCCGTAGGACTGGGTGAAGGTGTTGCGCTCCGGGTCGTAGCCCTTCTCGCACACGTCCCGGTGGATCGTGTCGCGCAGCTCCTTCCACTCCTCCAGCGGCCCCTCGACGTCCCCGGACTCCATCAGCTTGATGGTGCGGTCCACCGCCACCCAGGTCATGACCTTGGAGTGGACGAAGTGCCGGCGCGGCCCGCGCACCTCCCAGATGCCCTCGTCCGGCTCGTCCCAGTGCTTCTCCACCCAGCGGATCAGCTTGATCTGGAGGAGGGAGGCGTAGTCGTTGCGGGCCAGGCCGGTCATGTGGGCGAGGTGCAGCGCCTCGATGACCTCGCCGTACACGTCGAGCTGGAGCTGATCGGCGGCGCCGTTGCCGACCCGGACCGGCTTGGAGTTCTCGTATCCCGGCAGCCAGGTCAGCTCGTTCTCGCCGAGCTCGCGCTCGCCCGCGATGCCGTACATGATCTGCAGGTTCTCCGGGTCCCCGGCCACCGCGCGCAGCAGCCACTCGCGCCAGGCGCGGGCCTCCTCGCGGTAGCCCGTACGCAGGAGGGAGGAGAGGGTGATCGCGGCGTCCCGGAGCCAGGTGAAGCGGTAGTCCCAGTTGCGGGAGCCGCCGATGTCCTCGGGGAGGGAGGTGGTCGGGGCCGCGACGATGCCGCCGGTCGGCGCGTACGTCAGCGCCTTCAGGGTGATCAGCGAGCGGACCACCGCGTCACGGTAGGGACCGTGGTACGTGCACTGCTCGACCCACTCGCGCCAGAAGTCCTCGGTGGCCGTGAGGGAGTTCTCCGGCTCGGGGAGCGGGGGCTGTTCGTGGTGCGAGGGCTGCCAGCTCATCGTGAACGCGATGCGCTGCCCCTCCTCGACGGTGAAGTCCGAGTACGTGGTCAGGTCCTCGCCGTGGGTCTCGGCCGTGGTGTCGAACCACACCGAGTCCGGGCCCGCTACCGCGGCCGTACGCCCGTCGACCTGGTGCACCCACGGCACCACCCAGCCGTACGAGAACCGCATCCGCAGCGAGGAGCGCATGGCGACCTTGCCTCTGACGCCTTCCACGATGCGGATCAGCTGCGGCGCGCCGTCGCGCGGCGGCATGAAGTCGATCACCCGGACCGTGCCGTCGGGAGTGTCCCACTCCGATTCCAGGATCAGCGAGTCGCCGCGGTAGCGCCGCCGGTCGGAGGCGGGCGATGCCGCCTCCGCTTCACCTTCCGCTTCCGCGGCCGGGCCCAGCCGCCAGAAGCCGTGCTCCTCGGTGCCGAGGAGGCCGGCGAAGACCGCGGGCGAGTCGAACCGGGGCAGGCACAGCCAGTCGACCGTGCCGTCCCGGCAGACGAGTGCGGCGGTCTGCATGTCGCCGATGAGTGCGTAGTCCTCGATGCGCCCGGCCACGTACATCTCCCGTTCGAACTGGGGTGACGCCCCCCGTGGGACGTGTAGATCTTCCGTCCTGCCCATTGAAAACCCCGCCGAGCTGCTGGTCCGGTATTCGGTTGGGGGTGATGCCGTTCCGGATGGCCCGATGCGAGTGCCCGAGCAGGATACGACGCCCATGTGACATCCGCGCGACGCTCCGCTTTCCGGGGCTGGGCCGAACGGGTGGCCTGCGTCACGTCGGGGGCCGTACACGGGGAGCGATGCATTCCGCCCCGCGCGGGCGGGAGCGACCACGCTCTGTCGCTGATAGCCTGGTACCCCGTGGACCGGTGGGAACGGGCCTAGGCCCCGGCACCCCCGACCGCAGCGACGGCACCCCTGGAAATCCGGGCTCGCGCCGCTCCGCACCTTCACTACGCGACCACGGGAGTTCCGTCTTGGCCATGCCGCCCAAATCCTCGACGACCAAGCACATCTTCGTCACCGGGGGCGTTGCGTCCTCGCTCGGCAAGGGGCTCACCGCCTCCAGCCTGGGTGCGCTGCTCAAGGCCCGGGGCCTGCGGGTCACGATGCAGAAGCTGGACCCGTACCTCAACGTCGACCCCGGCACGATGAACCCCTTCCAGCACGGCGAGGTGTTCGTCACCAACGACGGCGCCGAGACCGACCTGGACATCGGCCACTACGAGCGCTTCCTGGACGTCGACCTCGACGGCTCCGCGAACGTCACCACCGGCCAGGTCTACTCCACCGTGATCGCCAAGGAGCGGCGCGGCGAGTACCTCGGCGACACCGTGCAGGTCATCCCGCACATCACCAACGAGATCAAGCACCGCATCCGCCGCATGGCGACCGACGACGTGGACGTCGTCATCACCGAGGTCGGCGGCACGGTCGGCGACATCGAGTCGCTGCCGTTCCTGGAGACCGTCCGTCAGGTCCGCCACGAGGTCGGCCGGGACAACGTCTTCGTCGTGCACATCTCGCTGCTCCCGTACATCGGCCCCTCCGGCGAGCTGAAGACCAAGCCGACCCAGCACTCCGTCGCCGCGCTGCGCAACATCGGTATCCAGCCCGACGCGATCGTGCTGCGCGCCGACCGCGAGGTCCCGACCGCCATCAAGCGCAAGATCTCGCTGATGTGCGACGTGGACGACGCCGCGGTGGTCGCCGCGATCGACGCTCCGTCGATCTACGACATCCCCAAGGTGCTGCACACCGAGGGCCTGGACGCCTACGTCGTGCGCAAGCTCGACCTGCCGTTCCGGGACGTGGACTGGACCCAGTGGGAGGACCTGCTGGACCGCGTCCACAACCCCGACCACGAGGTCAAGGTCGCGCTGGTCGGCAAGTACATCGACCTGCCCGACGCCTACCTCTCGGTCTCCGAGGCGATGCGCGCCGGCGGCTTCGCCAACCGCGCCCGCGTGAAGATCAAGTGGGTCACCTCCGACGACTGCCGCACCGCGGCCGGCGCCAAGAAGCAGCTCGGCGACTGCGACGCCATCCTCATCCCGGGCGGCTTCGGCGAGCGCGGCGTGGAGGGCAAGCTCGAGGCGATCACCTACGCCCGCGAGAACAAGATCCCGCTGCTGGGCATCTGCCTGGGCCTGCAGTGCGTCGTCATCGAGGCGGCCCGCAGCCTGGCCGGCGTGGCGGGCGCGAACTCCACCGAGTTCGACCCGGCGGCCGCCGACCCGGTCATCTCCACCATGGCCGAGCAGCTGGACATCGTCGCCGGTGAGGGCGACATGGGCGGCACGATGCGGCTCGGCATGTACCCGGCGAAGCTCGCCGAGGGCTCCATCGTCCGCGAGGTCTACGGCGGCAAGGAGTACGTCGAGGAGCGCCACCGCCACCGCTACGAGGTCAACAACTCCTACCGCGCCGAGCTGGAGAAGAAGGCCGGCCTGCAGTTCTCCGGCACCTCCCCGGACAACAAGCTGGTGGAGTACGTCGAGTACCCGCGCGAGGTGCACCCCTACCTGGTCGCCACCCAGGCGCACCCGGAGCTGCGCTCCCGCCCGACCCGCCCGCACCCGCTCTTCGCGGGCCTGGTGAAGGCGGCTGTCGAGCGCAAGACCGGCAAGGCCGCCGGTAAGTAATTCACCGGCCGGGGATACGGTTACCGGGGTGCGGGCTTTGCGGTCCGTACCCCGGTTTCTGCTTGTTTGGGAGGACGCGCATGGCCATCAAGGACACCCCCGAGGAGTGGCGGATCACCGCGACGGCGACTCCGTTCACGGGTAACAAGACCAGCGTCCGCACGGACGAGGTCGTCATGCCCGACGGCGCCACCGTGAAGCGGGACTACCAGGTCCACCCCGGCTCGGTGGCCGTACTGGCCCTGGACGACGAGGGCCGGGTACTGGTGCTGCGCCAGTACCGCCACCCGGTGCGCCACAAGCTCTGGGAGATCCCCGCCGGGCTGCTGGACGTGCCCGGCGAGAACCCCCTCCACGCCGCCCAGCGCGAGCTGTACGAGGAGGCGCACGTCAAGGCCGAGGACTGGCGGGTGCTGACCGACGTCTACACCACCCCCGGCGGCTGCGACGAGGCCGTACGGATCTTCCTGGCCCGCGATCTGTCCGAGGCGGAGGGCGAGCGCTTCGAGGTCGAGGAGGAAGAGGCCGACATGGAGCTGGCGCGGGTGCCGGTCGCCGATCTCGCGCGCGGCGTGCTGGCCGGCGAGCTGCACAACAACTGCCTGGTCGTCGGTGTGCTGTCGCTGCTGGCCGCGCAGTCGGGTGACGGGCTGGAGGCGCTGCGTCCGGCCGAGGCGCCGTGGCCGGCCCGGCCGTTCGAGGCGTAAGACGGCTGACCGGCCCTCTTGCGCGGCGGGACCGGACCACTTCCGGAATTACTGCTTCCATTTTTGTCTGATTTACGCGGTATGTCCGCCGTGATCCACGGCACTCGTGAACTACGCTCGTCGCATCCCGGCCGCAGCGGCGGCCGGCTCGTACGCGCAAGTGAACGGGAGCGTGGCCCGTGGCGGAGCAGGCGGTGGACACCGGCCGGTCGGTGACGGCGTCGGGGGCCGGACGAAGAGGAGCGGGCCGGGCCGGCGTACCGGCGGCGGCCGCCCCGCCGGCCCCCGCCGCCTTCGCCGGCCGCCGCCGCGAACTGGCCGCCCTGCGCAGCGACATCGAACGCGCGGGGCTGGACACCCTCTCCGGCCGCAAGGGCGCCCGCAGCCGGGTGCTGCTGATCGCCGGGCGGCCCGGCTCGGGCCGCAGCGCGCTCGCCGCCGAACTGGCCCGGCAGCTGGCCGGCGACTACCCGGACGGCGTCCTGCGGTCCTGGCTGAGCACCGCCGACGGCCGGCCCGTGCCCACCGCCGACGTCGCCCGTGACCTGCTCACCCGGCTCGGCGAGCGGGTGCCGGCCGGCGCGGACGAGGACGAGCTGACCGAGGCGCTGCGCGCCGCGCTGGCCGACCGGCGCGCCCTCCTCCTGCTGGACGACGCGACCGGCCCCGAGCAGGTCGAGCCGCTGCTCCCGGACGCTCCGGACTGCCTGGTCCTCGCCGTTTCCGCGGGGCCGCTCACCGGCATCACGGACGTCCGGCCCTGCACGCTCGGCGGCCTGGACACCGCGGCCGGGGTGGAGATTCTGACCCGGTACGCGGGCCCCACCCGCATCACCGTCGACCCGCGCACCGCCGACCAGGTCGTCCAGGACTGCGGCGGCCAGCCCGCCGCCCTGGTGCTGGCCGGCGGCTGGCTCGCCGCGCACCCCAAGTCCTCCCTCACCGACCTGCGGCGGACGCTGTTCCTGCTGCCGCCCGGCGAGGAGGAGGCCGCGCCCGTCCCGCGCCCGCTGGCCCGCGCCTTCCGGCTGGCGTACGAATCGCTGCCGCCGCCCGCCGCCCGGATACTGCGGCTCCTCTCGCTCGCCCCGGCCGGCCTCGTCGACGCGCACACCGCGTCCGCGCTGGCCGGCTGCTCGGTGGTGGACGCCGAAGCCACCCTGCGCGACTTCGGCGCCAGGGGGCTGCTGCGGCCGGTGCAGCCGGCGGAGGGGCCGGTGTCCGGAGGTCCCGACGCGATGGCCGGGCTGCCGGCGCAGTACCGCGTACCGAACTGCCTGGCCCCGCTGCTGCGCGAGCAGGTCCGGGCCCATGAGCGCCCGCAGGAGATCCAGCTCTCCCGGGCCCGGATGCTGGAGCGGACCGTACGGCAGCTCCAGTCCTGCCGGGCGATGGGGGAGCCAGCCGGGTCCCCGGCCCGCGAGCGGACCTCGGGGCTGCCGCGGTCGCTGCGCTTCGGGTCCGTGCCCGAGGCCGCGGCCTGGCTGCGCAGCCGCCGCCCGGCCCTGCTGGACTCCGCCCGGATCGCCGTCGCGGACGGCGAGCTGGACACCCTGGACCGGCGGCTGATGGCCGCACTGGTGCGGGCGCTGCTCGCCCATGAGGCGCCCGAGAAGGCGGCGCCCGACCTGTACGGGCTGCACGGGCTGGTCCTGGAGGTCGCCGAGCGGCGCGGGCTGGCCCGCGAGCGGGCCGCCGCGCTGCTGAACCTCGGCGATCTGGACGCCGAGGCGGGCCGGGCCGAGAAGGCGCTGGCCCGGTACCGGGGCGCGCTGGAGTCGGCGCGCGCGGTCAAGGACCCGGTCGCGACCGGGCGGGCGCTGGAGTCGCTGGGTGGCACATACGCCGAGCTGGGTGACTGGCAGCGGGCCGCCGACTGGTACGGACGGGCGCTGGAGCTGCGGCTCTCGCGCGGCGACACGGCCGAGGCGGCCCGGCTGCACGGGCGGCTGGGCGCGGTGCACACGTATGCGGGGCGCTGGGCCGAGGCGCTGCGGGAGTGGCGGGCCGCGTACGGCGCGTACCGCAGGGCCGACGACGCGGTCGGGCTGGCGCGGGCGATGGGGGAGACGGCGCGGGTCCAGGAGTACGCGGGACGGCCCGAGCAGGCGCTGCGTACCTGCTTCGAGGCCCTGGAGCTGGCCAGGAAGGCGGCCGACGGGCGGCTGGAGGCGGCGCTCCAGCTGCGGATTGCGGACACCTTCGAACGGCTCGGCGACCCTGCGGCAGCAAGGCTGCACCGGGGCCTGGGGGAGCGACTTCTGGCAGATCACCCGGCCTGACCTACGAAATCGGTGGCGGTCCCCGCGAAAGTAATTGCTTTGCAAGGCTAGACAACAAGAGCTCCTTCAATAGACTGGCAGAGCCGCGGTTCTCGCGGTCACATCCGTCATGCGTCTGTATGAGCGGATATTTCTCTGCAAGCACTCATTCAAGGACCGTGATCGACGTGAAGGTCGGCATCCCCCGCGAGGTCAAGAACAACGAGTTCCGGGTGGCGATCACGCCCGCCGGTGTCCACGAGCTCGTCCGCAACGGCCACCAGGTCTTCATCGAGAAGGACGCCGGTCTCGGCTCCTCCATCACGAACGAGGAGTACGTCGGCGCCGGCGCCAACATCCTCGACACCGCCGACGAGGTGTGGGCCACCGCCGACCTGCTGCTGAAGGTCAAGGAGCCCATCGCCGAGGAGTACCACCGCCTCCGCAAGGACCAGACGCTCTTCACGTACCTGCACCTCGCCGCCTCCCGCGAGTGCACCGACGCGCTGATCGAGTCCGGCACCACCGCGATCGCGTACGAGACCGTCGAGACCGCGAACCGCCAGCTCCCGCTGCTCGCCCCGATGTCCGAGGTCGCGGGCCGCATCGCCCCGCAGGTCGGCGCTTACCACCTGATGCGCCAGGCCGGCGGCCGCGGCGTGCTGCCCGGTGGCGTCCCCGGCGTCCACGCGGGCAAGGCCGTCGTCATCGGCGGCGGCGTCTCCGGCTGGAACGCCGTGCAGATCGCCGTGGGCCTGGGCTTCCACGTCACGCTGCTCGACAAGGACATCAACAAGCTGCGCGAGGCCGACAAGATCTTCGGCACCAAGGTGCAGACCGTCGTCTCCAACGCCTTCGAGCTGGAGAAGGCCGTCGTCGAGGCCGACCTCGTCGTCGGCGCGGTCCTCATCCCGGGCGCCAAGGCCCCGAAGCTGGTCACCAACGAGCTCGTCGCCAAGATGAAGCCCGGAAGTGTCCTTGTCGACATCGCGATCGACCAGGGCGGCTGCTTCGAGGACTCGAAGCCGACCACCCACGCCGAGCCGACCTTCCAGGTCCACAACTCGGTCTTCTACTGCGTCGCCAACATGCCGGGCGCGGTGCCGAACACCTCCACCTACGCGCTGACCAACGCGACGCTGCCCTACATCATCTCGCTGGCCAACAACGGCTGGGTCGAGGCGCTGCGCCGCGACGCCGCGCTGGCCAAGGGCCTCAACACCCATGACGGCAAGGTCGTCTACGCCGAGGTCGCCGAGGCGCACGGCCTGGAGTCCGTCGAGCTGAGCACCCTGCTGGGCTGATTCGTCAACACGGCGCGTCAACACCGCGCGCACGGCCGGGCCTTGAGACCTTCAGGCCCGGCCGGTCGCGTTTGCGACAGTTTTCCGCGGCCGTCCGTGACCGGCCTCCGCCGAGCCCTCAGCAACTCGTAACGAACGTCGTCCTTCGCCCCTTTCGCACACCCCCGAAACCTCACGGATGTGCGCCGCGCGCCCTTGACATCGGGGTGTTCCATTGCCGACACATCGTGCCGGGTCCGGTGGATTGTGTTGCTGCGGACGCCCGACACGCCATAGAGTCGCCAACCGTCGGCATGGTGTCACGCTGACCTATCGATAAGTTTCCTGGTCACATCCAAGGAGGTAAGACGACTTGTGAATGAGTCGACATTTACTCCCGGAGGTGGTCGACCAGGAGCGGTTGCACGGGGCCAGGGTCCCTCGGGGCACGAGGCTGTCGGCTCCGTCGCTGTCCACACCTTCGCAGCCCAGAAGAGCATGACGACGACAGCCCACCAGAGCATGGACGGCCATCAAGTGAACGCCACGGCCGGCGACCAGGGCGGCACAGACCAGGCCCGCTTCGCCGACTACGACGACCTGCCCGAGGGGCACTTCTACGATCCGGACGCGGAGTACGAGCCGGATCCGGAGTACGCGGCGACGCTCGCGCCGGACGCCGCGCGCCAGCGCCGCGAGCGCATCGGCCCGACCGGTCGCCCCCTTCCCTACTTCCCGATCCCCGGGCCGCTCTCCGAGCACGGCCCGGCGAAGATCATCGCGATGTGCAACCAGAAGGGCGGGGTCGGCAAGACGACCTCGACCATCAACCTGGGTGCCGCGCTCGCCGAGTACGGCCGCCGGGTGCTGCTGGTCGACTTCGACCCGCAGGGCGCCCTCTCGGTCGGCCTCGGAGTCAATCCGATGGAGCTCGACCTGACGGTCTACAACCTGCTCATGGAGCGGGGGATGTCGGCCGACGAGGTCCTGCTGAAGACGGCGGTCCCGAACATGGACCTGCTGCCCAGCAATATCGATTTGTCAGCAGCCGAGGTGCAGCTCGTCAGCGAGGTCGCCCGCGAGTCGACCCTGCAGCGCGCCCTGAAGCCGCTGATGAACGACTACGACTTCATCGTGATCGACTGTCAGCCCTCGCTCGGTCTGCTCACGGTCAACGCCCTGACGGCGGCTCACAAGGTCATCGTCCCGCTGGAGTGCGAGTTCTTCGCGCTGCGCGGTGTGGCGCTGCTGACCGAGACGATCGAGAAGGTCCAGGAGCGGCTCAACCCCGACCTGGAGCTGGACGGCATCCTCGCCACGATGTACGACTCGCGCACCGTGCACAGCCGTGAGGTCCTCGCGCGCGTCGTCGAGGCGTTCGACGATCACGTCTACCACACCGTGATCGGCCGTACGGTCCGCTTCCCCGAGACCACGGTCGCGGGCGAGCCGATCACCACGTACGCCTCCAACTCCGTGGGTGCCGCCGCCTACCGACAGCTCGCCAGGGAGGTGCTCGCCCGGTGTCACGCCGAGTGAGTCTGCCCGGCGCCGACGAACTGTTCCGCACCACCGGGGGGACGGCGCTGCAGTCCTCCTCGCCCCGCAAGCCGGCGAACGGCACTCCCGCGAACGGCGAGGCACCCCGGGTGCCCGCGCCGGGCGGCGAGGCCGACCCCGCCGCGCCGCAGCAGGGCAACGCCGCGCAGCGCCGGCCCGAGGGCGAGTCCGCCCCGGCGGCGTCCGGGGCGGTGGCGCCCGCGGAGCACAGCGGACGCGACACGGCCGAGGAGGCCGGCAAGGGGCGCCGCCGGCAGGAGCCCGCGGCCGCCGCGGGTCCCGGGGCGCAGGCCACCGGGGGCTCCGCGCGGCGGCGCGGCCGGGGCGCGAACCGCCGCCCCAGCGGCCGCGAGCGGCACGACGAGAAGATCACCGTGTACGTCTCCGCCGAGGAGCTGATGGACCTGGAGCACGCGCGCCTGGTCCTGCGCGGCGAACACGGCCTCGCGGTGGACCGCGGCCGGATCGTCCGTGAGGCCGTCGCCGTCGTCCTGGCGGACCTGGAGTCCCGGGGGGACGCCAGCATCCTCGTGAGGCGTCTGAGGGGGCGCTGAGCGCCTTCTTGGGTCCATGCTGCGGAACTCCGGCCGCCCGGGCGGCCGGGTCCGCGCCGGGCGGGCCCCGGCGGGTTAGCCTTCCGGCACCGGTGGGCGCCGCCCGCCGGTGACCAGCCCGGCGCCGCGCGCGGCACGGGACCGCAGCGTATGGACCACGATGCCGACGACCCACGACGACCCCGCCCCGCGCGCCTCGCGCCGCACCTTGGGCCATGGCCCGGGCACGGACCCGGAACCCGAGCCGGAGGCCGCCGCGCCGCCTCCGGAGCCGGACGCGGCCGTACCGGAGCCGGCACCGGAAGCCGTACCGGAGCCCGAGGCGGCCCCCGAGGTGCCCGGGCCCGCCGAGCCCGCGGACGCCACCGTCACCGGTGACGGAAAGTTCACCCTCCACCTGGAGAACTTCGAGGGCCCCTTCGACCTCCTCCTGCAGCTGATCTCCAAGCACAAGCTGGACGTCACCGAGATCGCGCTCTCGCAGGTCACCGACGAGTTCATGGCGCACATCCGGGCCATGGGGCCGGACTGGGACCTGGACCAGACGACGGAGTTCCTGGTCGTCGCGGCGACCCTGCTGGACCTGAAGGCCGCGCGGCTGCTGCCCGCCGCCGAGGTCGAGGACGAGGCGGACCTCGCGCTCCTGGAGGCGCGCGACCTGCTCTTCGCGCGGCTGCTCCAGTACCGCGCGTACAAGGAGGTCGCCGACATCTTCAGCCGCCGCCTGGCGGACGAGGCGCGCCGGTACCCGCGTACCGTCGGGCTCGAACCGCACCACGCCGAGCTGCTGCCCGAGGTCGTCATCAGCATCGGCGCCGAGGGCTTCGCCAGGCTCGCCGTGAAGGCGATGCAGCCCAAGGCCAAGCCCCAGGTGTACGTCGACCACATCCACGCACCGCTGGTCAGCGTCCGGGAACAGGCCGAGGTGATGGTGGCGCGGCTGCGCGCGGCGGGCGAGGCGTCCTTCCAGGAGCTGACCGAGGACGCGCCGGACACGCTCACGGTCGTCGCGCGCTTCCTGGCGCTGCTGGAGCTGTACCGGGAGCGCGCGGTCGCCCTCGACCAGCCCGAGGCGCTGGGGGAGCTGACCGTCCGCTGGGCGGGTACGGAGGACGGCGCGGAGCCGGTGGTCACGGACGAGTTCGACCGGCCGCCGGAGCCGCCGGCCGAGGGGAAGACCGAGAAGGAGACAGCGTGACCGAGCCCGGCACCGCCGAAGAGACGTACGACCTCCCTGAGGCGCAGGCCCCCGAGCCCCCCGAAGGGCCGGCCGGCGCCCTCGGGGTCGCGGCGCTGGACCTGAAGCCCGCACTCGAGGCCGTCCTCATGGTCGTCGACGAGCCCGCCACCGAGGAGCACCTCGCCAAGGTGCTGCAGCGCCGCCGCCGCGACGTGGCGATCGCGCTGCGCGAACTGTCGGACGACTACACCCGCCAGGGCCGCGGCTTCGACCTGCGCCTCGTCGCCGGCGGCTGGCGGTTCTACACCCGCCCGGAGTACGCGGACGCCGTCGAGAGCTTCGTCCTGGACGGCCAGCAGGCCCGGCTGACGCAGGCCGCATTGGAGACTCTGGCCGTGGTCGCGTACCGTCAACCGGTCAGCCGGTCCCGGGTCTCGGCCGTGCGCGGTGTCAACTGCGACGGCGTGATGCGCACCCTCCTGCAGCGCGGTCTGGTCGAGGAGGCGGGCACGGAAGGCGAAACAGGTGCGATCCTGTACAGGACGACGAACTACTTTCTGGAGCGGATGGGCCTGCGGGGCCTGGACGAGCTCCCCGAGCTCGCCCCGTTCCTCCCCGAGGCGGACGCGGTCGAGGGCGACTCCCGGGAAGGTGTGCCGTCGTTCGACGTAGACGACAACGGCGACTCCCACACGGGTCAGACGAACTAGACGGATCATTGATGCGAAGCAGCGGCAGGAACAGCAGCGGCGGCGGTAGGGGCAACTACCGGGGCGCGGGCAATCAGCGCGACGACAAGCAGAAGCGCGCGGGGAAGCCGCGTCCCGAGGAGCGCCGCTACGACGTGGGCGGTTCCGGCTCCGGCTCGGGCGGCCCCGGTGACGGGCCCCGCAAGGGACGCGGCGCGGCGGCCCGCGGCGGCGCCAAGGGCGGCCCGAAGGCCAGCCCCCGGAGCCAGGAGGGCAAGGGCGCCAAGGGCTCCCGCGGCCGTGGCTCCGCGCCGGCCCGCCCCCGCGAGCTGGACGCGAAGATCGAGGAGCGCAACCGCGCCCGGTACGACAAGCCTCAGATCAAGACCCCCAAGACCTTCGGGGACCAGGAGGGCGAGCGGCTCCAGAAGGTGCTGGCCCGCGCGGGCATGGGCTCGCGGCGTGCCTGTGAGGAGCTGATCGACGACGCCCGCGTCGAGGTGAACGGCAAGATCGTCACCGAGCAGGGCGTCCGCGTCGACCCGGAGAAGGACGAGATCAAGGTGGACGGCCTGACCGTCGCCACCCAGTCCTACCTCTTCTTCGCGCTGAACAAGCCGGCCGGCGTCGTCTCCACCATGGAGGACCCCGACGGCCGCCAGTGCCTGGGCGACTACGTCACCAACCGCGAGACCCGGCTCTTCCACGTGGGCCGTCTCGACACGGAGACCGAGGGCATCATCCTGCTCACCAACCACGGTGAGCTGGCGCACCGCCTGACCCACCCGCGGTACGGCGTGCAGAAGACCTACCTCGCCGCCATCCAGGGCCCGCTGCCGCGCGAGATCGGCAAGATGCTCAAGGACGGCATCCAGCTGGAGGACGGGTACGCGCGCGCCGACCACTTCCGGGTCGTGCAGCAGACCGGCAAGAACTACCTCGTCGAGGTCACGCTGCACGAGGGCCGCAAGCACATCGTGCGCCGGATGCTCGCCGAGGCCGGCTTCCCGGTCGAGAAGCTCGTCCGGACCTCCTTCGGGCCGATCTCGCTCGGCGACCAGAAGTCCGGCTGGCTGCGTCGCCTCACCAACACCGAGGTCGGCATGCTGATGCGCGAGGTCGATCTGTAAGCGGGACCGCGAGCTTGCAAGAGTGACGAGCCACCCCTTAATGTCACCATGACGATTAAGGGGTGGTTCTTCTATGGCATCCGTGGTGTCCACGGCCGCGACCGGCTCGCTCATCGGCCTCGCACTCGGTGACGCGCTCGGCTATCCGACCGAGTTCAAGAGCGTGCCGGCGATCGAGGCCGCGTACGGCCCGTGGCGCGGGCTCGACCTGCCCACGCCCGCGTACATCACCGACGACACCCAGATGACGCTCGCGCTCGCCCGCGGCCTCCGTACGGCCATGGAGCGCGGCCCCCTCGACGCCGCGACCCTCGAACCGCCCGTACGCGGCGAGTACGTCACCTGGTGGCGCTCCCCGGACAACAACCGCGCCCCCGGCAACACCTGCCTGACCGCCTGCCGCCTGCTGAGCGAGCCTGGCCTCCCCTGGACGGAGGCGAGCCAGGTCGGCTCCAAGGGCTGCGGCGCGAACATGCGCGTGGCCCCCATCGGCCTCGCCCCCGGCCTCACCGTGGACCAGCGCGCCGGCGCCGCCCAGCTCCAGTCCGCCCTCACCCACGGCCACCCCACCGGCCTCGCGGCCAGCGACCTCACGGCGTACGCGATCCACGCCCTGGCCCAGGGCGCCCGCCCCGCCGACCTCCCCGCCCTCCTGCGCACGTACGCCCAGGACCAGCGCACGGTCTACCGCAGCGACTGGCTCGGCGACCTGTGGAAGCACGCTCAGGACCCGTCACCCGAATCCTTCATCGCGCGCGGCTGGGACGACTGCCTCGGGGTCCTCGACCGCCTCGACGCGGCCCTGCGCAACCCCGACCCGGAGGCCGACCCCTGCCTGGCCACCGGCGAGGGCTGGATCGCCGAGGAGGCCCTGGCCACCGCCCTGCTCTGCTTCCTCCTCTTCCCCGAGGAGCCCGTCACGGCCCTGCGCCGCGGCGCCGTCACCGCCGGCGACTCCGACTCCATCGCCTGCCTGGCGGGCGCCTTCGCCGGTGCCCACCTCGGCGCCGACGCCTGGCCCGCGGCCTGGGTGGACCGCATCGAGCACCGCGACGAACTGCTCGCCTTCGGCCGGCTCTGGGACTGAGACGGCCGTCTCGCAGGGCGGGCGCGCGCAGCGACTGTCAGTGGGTCTCGATACGCTGATCAGGTCGGTGGTTGTACGAGTACGAGGAGCAGAACGTGGCGGTACGTGCGGTCCGAGGGGCCGTTCAGCTGGAGCGGGACGAAGCGGAGCACATGCATGAGCAGGTGTCCGAGCTGCTGACCGCCATCCTGGAGCGCAACAGCCTCGTGCCGGACGACCTGATCAGCGTGTGGTTCACGGCCACGCCCGATCTGCACAGCGACTTCCCCGCCGTGGCGGCCCGCAAGCTGGGCATCACCGACGTCCCGCTGATCTGCGCGCAGGAGCTGGAGATCGCCGGGGCCATGCCCCGCGTGGTGCGGATCCTGGCGCACGTGGAGAGCGACCTCAGCAAGGCCGAGATCGCGCACGTCTACCTCGGCGCTGCGGGCGCGCTGCGGAAGGACATCGCCCAGTGAGGACCGCGATCGTCATCGGCACGGGTCTGATCGGCACCTCCGCAGCGCTGGCCCTGAGCGCCCGCGGCGTGCGGGTGCACCTCGCCGACCACGACGCGGCGCAGGCCCGTACGGCGGCGGCGCTCGGCGCGGGGACCGTGGAGGAGCCCGAGGGCCCGGTCGACCTCGCGATCGTGGCGGTGCCGCCCGCGCACGTCGCGGCGGCGCTGGCGGACGCGATGCGGCGCGGCGTGGCCCGTGCGTATCTGGACGTGGCCAGCGTCAAGGCCGGTCCGCGGCGCGAGCTGGAGGCGCTCGGCCTGGACCTCACCCCGTACATCGGTACGCACCCCATGGCGGGCAAGGAGCGCTCCGGGCCGCTGGCCGCGACCGCCGACCTCTTCGAGGGCCGGCCGTGGGTGCTCACGCCGACCCGCGACGGCGACACCGAGGTGCTCAACCTCGCGCTGGAGCTCGTCGCGCTGTGCCGGGCCGTCCCGGTCGTCATGGACGCCGACGCGCACGACCGCGCGGTCGCCCTGGTCAGCCACACGCCCCAGCTGGTCTCCAGCATGGTCGCGGCGCGGCTGCGGGGCGCCGACGAGACCGCCGTACGGCTCTGTGGCCAGGGCATCCGCGATGTGACCCGGATCGCCGCCTCGGACCCCGCCATGTGGATCGACATCCTCTCGGCGAATCCGGGGCCGGTCGCGGACGTGCTGTCCGAGATCGCGGCGGACCTGGACGAGACGGTGCAGGCGCTGCGCGGGCTGCAGTCCGCCGACGAGGCCAAGCGCGGCGCAGGCGCCGGCGGCATCGAGGACGTGCTGCGGCGCGGCAACGCGGGCCGCGAGCGGGTGCCGGGCAAGCACGGCGCCGCTCCCGCCGCGTACGAGATCGTGGCCGTGCACATCGGTGACCAGCCGGGCGAGCTGGCGCGGATCTTCGCGGACGCCGGGCAGGCGGGCGTCAACATCGAGGACGTCCGCATCGAGCACGCGACCGGCCAGCAGGCGGGCTTCATCCAGCTCACGGTCGAGCCGTCAGCGGTGCCGGTGCTGACCGCGGCGCTCCGCGAGCGCGGCTGGTCCATCCGCCAGTAGGCGCCGCGGGAAGAGCCATGGACGCGCCGCGGGAAGAGTCACAAACCCCCCACGCCCCTGGGGGGAAAACGTGTCTGCGTGTACCCGGTAACCTTGTCCGAGGCCACATTCGGCCGCAGGATCCCCGCCCCGTGCACAAGGAAAGGTGTTCGTCACCGTGGAAACCGCCGCCCGGACCGCCCCGGCAGCAGTGATTGTCGCCATCGACGGCCCCTCCGGCACGGGCAAGTCCAGCACGTCCAAGGCGGTCGCCGCCAAGCTGGCGCTGAGCTACCTGGACACCGGTGCCCAGTACCGCGCGATCACCTGGTGGATGCTGTCCAACGGCGTCGACATCCAGGACCCGACCGCCATCGCCACGGCCGCCGCCAAGCCCGCGATCGTCTCCGGCACCGACCCGTCGGCGCCGACGATCACGGTCGACGGCCAGGACGCCGCGGGCCCGATCCGTACGAAGGAGGTCACCTCCGCGGTCAGCGCCGTCAGCGCCGTCCCCGAGGTGCGCAGCCTGATCACGGACCTGCAGCGGACCATCGCCGGCTCCGCCGAGCGCGGCATCGTCGTCGAGGGCCGGGACATCGGTACCACCGTCCTGCCCGACGCCGACCTGAAGATCTTCCTCACCGCCTCGCCCGAGGCGCGTGCCGCCCGGCGCAGCGGTGAGCTCAAGGGCAAGGAGGCCACCGACCTGGCCGCCACCCGCGAGGCGCTGATCAAGCGCGACGCCGCCGACTCCTCCCGCAAGACCTCGCCGCTGGCCAAGGCCGACGACGCGGTCGAGGTGGACACCACAGACCTGACCCTGGAGCAGGTCATCGAGTGCGTGGTCACCCTCATCGAGGCGAAGATCGCGGAGAAGAGCGCCGCGTGACCGACTCCGACCGGCTGCCGAGCGCCGGCGGTGCCGCGATCGGGCGGCGGATCGGCATCGGCCTGATGTACGGGCTGTGGCGGCCGCGGGTGCTGGGCTCCTGGCGGGTGCCGGCGGCGGGCCCGGTGATCCTCGCGGGCAACCACGCCCACAACATCGACGGCCCCATGATCATGGGCACCGCGCCCCGGCCGGTGCATTTCCTGGTCAAGAAGGAAGCCTTCGCCGGGCCGCTGGACCCCTTCCTGCGCGGCATCGGGCAGCTGAAGGTCGACCGGACGGGCACCGACCGGACCGCGATCACCGACGCGCTGGGCGTCCTGGAGCGCGGTGGCGTCCTCGGGATCTTCCCGGAGGGCACCCGCGGCGAGGGCGACTTCGCGTCGCTCCGCGCCGGGCTGGCGTATTTCGCCGTACGCTCGGGGGCGCCGATCGTGCCGGTCGCGGTGCTCGGCAGCGCGGAGCGGGCGGGCCGGGCGATACCGGCACTGCCGCCGCTGCGCGGCCGTGTCGACGTCGTCTTCGGCGATGCTTTCCAGGCGGGCGACGGCAGCGGGCGGCGGACGCGGAAGGCGCTGGACGAGGCGACCGTACGCATCCAGGAGCGGCTGACCGCCCACCTGGCCGAGGCCAGGCGCTTCACCGGCCGCTGACGCCGCACCCACCGGCCGTACGAAGGCCGGTGCCGCGGCCGACACGGCCCATCGACCACGCAGAACGAGGAACGGACTTCATGAACGACCAGATCCCCACCGGCGACGAGCACGTCGAGCACGGCGCGCTGGGCGACGCCGAGTACGCGGAGTTCATGGAGCTCGCCGCGCAGGAGGGCTTCGACCTGGCCGAGGTCGAGGGCGACATCGCGGCGGCCGGCCACGGCCCGCTGCCCGTCCTCGCCGTCGTCGGCCGCCCGAATGTCGGCAAGTCGACTCTCGTGAACCGCTTCATCGGCCGCCGCGAGGCCGTGGTCGAGGACAAGCCGGGCGTCACCCGCGACCGCGTCACCTACGAGGCGGACTGGAACGGCCGCCGCTTCAAGGTCGTCGACACCGGCGGCTGGGAGCAGGACGTGCTCGGCATCGACGCGTCCGTCGCCGCGCAGGCGGAGTTCGCGATCGAGGCCGCCGACGCGGTGGTCTTCGTCGTGGACGCCAAGGTCGGCGCGACCGACACCGACGAGGCCGTCGTGAAGCTGCTGCGCCGGGCCGGCAAGCCGGTCGTGCTGTGCGCCAACAAGGTCGACGGCCCCTCCGGCGAGGCGGACGCGGCCATGCTGTGGTCGCTCGGCCTCGGCGAGCCGTACCCGGTCTCGGCCCTGCACGGCCGCGGCACCGGCGATCTGCTGGACGCCGCGCTGGACGCGCTGCCCGAGGCGCCGCAGCAGACCTTCGGCGCAGCCATGGGCGGCCCGCGCCGCATCGCGCTCATCGGCCGCCCCAACGTCGGCAAGTCCTCCCTGCTGAACAAGGTCGCCGGCGAGGAGCGGGTGGTCGTCAACGAGATGGCCGGCACCACCCGCGACCCGGTCGACGAGCTGATCGAGCTCGGCGGCAAGACCTGGAAGTTCGTGGACACCGCGGGCATCCGCAAGCGCGTCCACCTCCAGGAGGGCGCCGACTACTACGCCTCGCTGCGCACGGCGGCCGCCGTGGAGAAGGCCGAGGTCGCGGTCGTTCTCATCGACGCGAGCGAGTCGATCAGCGTGCAGGACCAGCGGATCATCACCATGGCCGTCGAGGCGGGCCGCGCGCTGGTCATCGCGTACAACAAGTGGGACCAGCTCGACGAGGAGCGCCGCTTCTATCTGGAGCGGGAGATCGAGCGCGACCTCGTGCAGATCCCGTGGGCGATGCGGGTCAACGTCTCGGCGCGTACCGGACGGCACATGGAGAAGCTCGTGCCGGCCATCGAGACCGCGCTCGCCGGCTGGGAGACCCGGGTGCCGACCGGCCGCCTGAACGCCTTCCTCGGCGAGATCGTGGCCTCCCACCCGCACCCGGTCCGCGGCGGCAAGCAGCCGCGCATCCTCTTCGGCACGCAGGCCGGCACCAAGCCGCCCCGCTTCGTGCTCTTCGCCTCCGGCTTCCTGGAGGCCGGCTACCGCCGCTTCGTCGAGCGCCGGCTGCGCGAGGAGTTCGGCTTCGACGGGACCCCGATCCACATCTCGGTGCGGGTCCGCGAGAAGCGCGGCCGGAAGAAGTAAGCAGCAGTAACAGCGGGACGGGCCCGCTCGCACCGGATGCGGTGCGGGCGGGCCCGTTGCGTACTCAGTGGTGGTACGGGCGGTTGTCGCGCGACGCCGGAGGCAGCGCGGCCGGGGCGTGGCCCCGGGAGTGCTGCGGGGGCAGCGGCACCTCGCGGCGGCCGGCCGCCGCGGGCGTGCTGCGCCGCCAGATCCGCCGCAGCACCTCCGGGCTCAGCTCGTCCTCGCCCGTACGGTCCCCGGGCAGGGCCCGGAAGGAGCGGCGGTACTCGGCGTAGAGCGCGTCGTAGATCGGCGTGGCCGAACCACGCTCGGTGTGGTGCGCGGCGGGCTCGTACGACGGGCGCATGCCGGGGATGGAGTGGAACGGGGCGCGGGGGGACGGGTCGTATGGGTGCACGTCTGTGCCAACGACCCGAAGCCCCGCGGGATGCGGCCTTTGGTGGCGAATCGGTTGATCGCGGGCATACGCGCACTTCTGCGGGGCCCGGAAGCCCGCAGCCGTGGGGTCCGCGCCGTCTGCGCGGTGACGCCTCGGACATCCGTACGCGGACGGGCGGCCGCCCCCCATGGGGAACGGCCGCCCGTGGGCCCGCCGGACGGCGGTTCAGGTGCCGGCCAGCGGCATGCTCATGGCGACCAGCTTTCCCTGTGCCGCGGCCTTCTCCAGCGCCTCGCGCATCAGGTCCTCGCGCGGCTGCTGGCCGATCGAGCCGTGCGGCGCCGCGTACACCACCACCGTCCGGGACTTGTTGACCGCGGCGCGCCAGCCGTCCGAGACCGGGAGCGGCTGGTGCGCCTTCCACCAGGCGTTCTGACCGCCGCTCTCGCCGCTGTCCTGCAGCACGGCGTGCAGCTGGCCCATGGCGAGCAGCACGGACCAGCCCGTCCCGCCGCCCGGCAGCACGGCCACGTCCGCGACCGTGTGGAAGCCCTGCTCCTGCAGCAGCGGCAGGAAATCGTCGTCGAGACCGACCGAGCCGGGGCGGGTGATCGGACCGCTCGGCTCCACCACGAGCGCGGGCCGCAGATCGCCCTCGACCAGGACCAGGCCGCAGGTCACGCCGAGGGTCGCCTGGCGCGGGGCCGGCGTCGGCCCGCCGGCGGAGCGCGGCGCGGGCGGGCCCGCCGGGGCGTCGGCGGGGGCCTCGCCGGTGATGGAGCGGACGGCGCCCTTGAGCTGCTCCTCGGCCACCGTGACGACCTGGGAGGGGATGCAGGTGGCGTGGGCGAACGCCAGGACGGCGGTCTCCTCGCCGATGAACAGGACGGTGCTGGTGGGCTCCTGTTCGCTGTCGCCCGGGGTGCGGCAGGAGGTGCAGTCGTAAGCGCCGGGGGCGTTGTCGCCGGCCAGCAGGCGGTCGGCCTCCTCGTCGCCGATCTCGGCGCGGACGTCGGCACTGACGTCGAGCATGCGGGGCACGGCTGACTCCTCGATCTGTGTGCGGCTGCCGGGCGGATCCCGGCGTGTAACAAGACAACGGGCGATCTGTGGCAGGAGTCACGCGCGGGCGCGAACGGAATCGAACCGATCGGCGCACACCGTGAACGCCGACCCGGAAGCCGTCACTCCACGCCACCGCGTGTGCGAGCCACGTTTCGGATTCGGGTGAGGTGGCTCACAGGCCAGGAGATCGTCGGGCCGACAAATACCGATATCGCGGAATGTAGGGGGTGACCGGAACTCGTCGGTACCTTTAGTAACGCACGACTGGCCTGCCGCGACAGTGGATTGGTTGTGGCCGGGCCCCCGGGGTTCCTACATTCAGCGGCCGTGTGCACCGAGCACCGCCCGGGGACGCCCGCCGTCCATGACCGGCAGTACCGCAGCACGGCAGTACGTACCAGCGCAGCGCCGCGCCCCACGAGACGCGCGGAGCGGCGCGGCGCAGGACCCGCGGCGGGCGGGGCGGAGCGGCGAACGGGCGGGACACCCGCCCGGCGGCGCGCCGCCCGGGGGAGGACCCGGGTTCTCCGAGAGGGAAATCCATGCCTTTTCCGAAGGGCTTCATGCGTCGTGAAACCGCTGCCCTGGCCGGGGCGGCGCTGGTCGCCCCGCTCGCACTGCTGGCCGCCACCGCCTCCGAGGCGCGCGCCGCGGACGGCGGGGTCTGGGACCGCATCGCCGCCTGCGAGAGCGGTGGGAACTGGCACATCAGCACCGGCAACGGCTACTACGGCGGACTGCAGTTCTCCGCCTCCACCTGGCGGGCGTTCGGCGGCCACAAGTACGCGCCGAGCGCGCACCAGGCGGGCCGCGACGCGCAGATCGCGGTCGCGACCAAGGTGCAGCAGACCCAGGGGTGGGGTGCCTGGCCGGTCTGCTCGGTCAAGGCGAACGCCTCCGGCGGCGCGCCGGCGGTCGGCGGCGGCGAGGTCTCGGCATCCCGTAAGGCCGAGAACCGCGCGGTGCGCGGCAGCCACGCCGACCGCGGCAGCGCCCGGGGCGGCAAGGGCGGCAAGTACACCGTGCGCAGCGGCGACACGCTCGGCTCCATCGCCGCGGCCAAGGGTGTCTCCTGGCGGACGCTGTACGCCGCCAACAAGTCCGTCATCGGCGGCGATCCGCACATGATCAAGCCAGGCCAGCACCTCACGGTCTGATCCCCGGCCGCCAGGGTCCGCGCGTCCCCCGTTCCCGCGGCTCCACGGTGGCGGCGTGCCCCGCCCGGTCACCCGACCGGGTGGGGCACGGGCCTTCGGGCGCGTGCCGCGCGGCCGGTCCGGCGGACCGCCGCTAGCCTGCGGCGGTGCTCGAACTGTCGGAGTTCTTCCCGCGCCTTGGTGCGGCGGCCCGTCCGCGGCCGCCCCGTACGGAGCGCCGCGCGCGCACCGTTGTCCGTACCGCCCGCAGGCCCGCGCTCACGCTCGCGGTACTGGCGGCCCTGCTGGCGGGGAGCGCGGGGGTGGGCGCGGCCGCCGACGGCCCCCGGGAGCCCCGGTCCGCCGGCGGGCTGACGGGGGCGCTGGGCACGGTGACGCGGACCGTGCTCGGCGCGGCGGACTGCTCCCGCGACGACTGGCCGTGGGGCTGCATGGCCCAGTGCGAGAGCGGCGGTGACTGGAATGCCCGTACCGGCAACGGCCTGTACGGCGGGCTGCAGTTCACGCAGTCGACGTGGGAGGCGGCCGGCGGGCTGTCCTTCGCGCCGCGGCCGGACCTGGCCACCCGGGAGGAGCAGATCAAGGTCGCCGAGCGGGTGGTGGACCAGCAGGGCTGGGGCGCCTGGCCGGCCTGCGCGCGGCGTTACGGGCTGCGGGCCGGGGTACCCGCGACGGGCGAACCGGGCCCCCGTACTCATCCCTGATGCGGATCGGTGGCCCGAGGTTCCCGATCGTGGCTACCGATTTGCTCACGTTTCCGGAACAAAATAGCGAAAGCACCCAACCCGAAACCTCCAACGGCGGTCTAACCGTTTGGTAGGCGGACGGCAGGCCACGTTCGCGCGAAAACCATGGGATACGGGGACGGATGCATATCTCATTCCTGATTCACAACGCATACGGCATCGGCGGCACGATCCGGACGACGTACAACCTCGCCGACACGCTGTCGGAGCAGCACGACGTCGAGATCGTGTCCGTCTTCCGGCACCGTGACGCGCCGGTGTTCGAGCCCGGGGCGCGAGTCAGGCTGCGGCATCTGGTGGACCTCCGCAAGGACAGCCCCGACTACGACGGGGAGGACCCCGCCTTCCTGCACGAGGCCCGGATCTTCCCGCGGGCCGAGGGCCGCTTCCGGCAGTACAGCGCGCTCACCGACCGGCGGATCGCGGCTCATCTGCGGTCGCTGGAGGCCGACGTCGTGGTGGGGACCCGGCCCGGGCTGAACGTCCACATCGCCCGGCAGGCCCGCCGTGGCGTGGCACGCGTGGGACAGGAGCACCTCACTCTCGATTCGCACGGCAGGGCGCTCGTCCGGCGGCTGCGCGCGGTCTACCCACGGCTGGACGCGGTGACCACGGTGACCGAGGCGGACGCCCGCTCCTACCGCAAGCGGCTGCGGCTGCCCGGCGTACGCATCGAAGCGGTGCCCAACAGCGTGCCCGAGCCCGGCATCAGGCCCGCCGACGGCACCGGCAAATGGGTCGTCGCGGCCGGTCGGCTGGACAAGGTGAAACGGTACGACCTGCTGATCCGGGCCTTCGCCACGGTCGTCGAGCAGCGCCCGGACTGGCGGCTGCGGATCTACGGCGGCGGTGCCGAGAAGGCCGCGCTGCGCGCCCTGATCGACGAGCTTGGCCTGTACAACCACATCTATCTGATGGGCCCGGCGAGCCCGCTCGACCCGGAGTGGGCCAAGGGCTCCATCGCGGTCGTCACTTCCCGGCTGGAGTCCTTCGGGATGACGATTGTGGAGGCGATGCGGTGCGGGCTGCCGGTGGTCTCCACCAACTGCCCGCTCGGTCCCGGCGAGATCATCGACGACGGCGTGGACGGCCGGCTGGTACCGGTCGGAAAGAAGGACGCCATCGCGAGCGCGCTGCTGGAGCTGATCAACGACGACGAGCGGCGGCAGCGCATGGGTCGGGCCGCCCTGGTGTCCTCCGCCCGCTTCGATCCCGGACGGATCGCGGGACGGTACGAAGCGCTCTTCGGCGACCTGACCACCACCGGCGGTGGGCGGGGCGGACTGCGCGCAACGGTCCACCGCACCAGAGGAGCTTTGCTGAGCGGCGCCTACGCCACCAAGGACGCGGCGCGCGCCGCAGTGAGAGGAGTGCGGACGGTATGAGCGCGTCGACGCAACTGCCCGCCACCGGCACCGGCACCCGGCCGCCGCAGCGAATCGCCCTGCGCGCCGACTGCATCGCGGACTCCGCGGGCGGCCTGACCTTCGACATCGCCGTTCCCGGCGCGGCCGGCGAGGACGCCGGCACGGTCTGGGGCGCGGCACTCGTGCTCCGGCTGCGCGGCGGCGAGCCCCCGGCCGACGAGATCCGGCTGCCGCTCGGGCCGAACGGCGCGGGCCGGCTGCGGGCCGTGCTGCCCAGCACGGTCGCGCTGGCCGAGGGCCGCTGGAACGTCTATGCCGACCTCGGCGACGCCGGGGACCCGCAGCGCCTGCTGCCCGGCCTGAACGACCTGCGGTCGCTGGTCGACCGGCGCCCGCTGGCCGCCATCGGCCGGCTCGGCGTCCGGATCCCGTACGCCACCAAGTACGGCAATCTCGCGCTGCGCAGCTGGCTGCGCGGCCCGCACGCGGAGTCCGGCGAGATCACCGTGGCGCCCGACGGCATCACCGTCCAGGGGCGGCTCTACGGCGCCGCGCTGGAGCCCGGCGCGGCCGCCGAGGCGCGCGCCCGGCGGGACGGGCACACGGTCACGATCCCGCTGCGCGGCGACGGGCCGGACTTCGCCTTCGTCCTGCCGCACGGCCCGCTGGCCGAGCAGTGGCGGGCCGGCACCGAGCGGTGGGACCTGTGGGTGCGGACCGGCGAGGTCGCCGAGCCGGTGCGGATCTCCCGCATCCTGGACGACGTACCGGACAAGAAGCAGATCTTCACCTACCCGGCGATGCCGATCGCGGCGCCCGGCGCACAGGTCCGCGTCGGCCCGTACTTCACGGTCGACAACGACCTGTCGGTCAAGGTCGTGGGGCCGCAGGAGCATTCCTGAACCACCGAGGGACGCCCCGCGTCCCCCGGCCTCACACCTCCCGGATTGACCCATGACAAATGGGGCACCCGGATGGCGGAGGTGCACATCATGGTTCCTGTTCTGTTGGTCCTGCTGCTCGCGTTGATCCTCTTCGGCGCCGGTTTCGCACTCAAGGCACTGTGGTGGATCGCGGTGGCAGTGCTCGTCGTATGGCTGCTGGGCTTCCTGTTCCGTTCGACCGGCGCAGGAGGCGGCCGGGCGCGCTGGTACCGCTGGTAGCGGCGCGCGTGAACCGTTGACGGCGGCGCGGGCGGAGCCGCCGTTCCGGACCGTGGCTGTCCGCAACTGCTACCAGAATCTGGCGCATGTTGGAGACCTCGGCACGCCTGCTCCGCCTGCTCTCACTGCTGCAGGCACACCGCGAATGGTCCGGCGCCGACCTCGCCGACCGGCTGGGCGTGACGCCCCGCACGGTACGGCGTGACATCGAAAGGCTGCGGGAGCTCGGTTATCCCGTGCACTCGGCCCCCGGCACCGCCGGGGGCTATCAGCTGGGTGCGGGTGCCGAGCTCCCGCCGCTGCTGCTGGACGACGAGGAGGCCGTGGCGGTCGCGATCGGGCTGCGCACCGCGGCGGCCGGCGGCGTCGCGGGCATCGAGGAGACCTCCGTCCGCGCGCTCGCCAAGCTGGAGCAGGTGCTCCCGGCCCGGCTGCGGCGCCGCGTCTCCACCCTGAACACCTTCACCGTCCCCCTGGTGAGCGGCGCGGGGCCGCGCGTGGACGCCGCCGTGCTCACCGAACTGGCCGCCGCCTGCCGGGACAGTCAGCAGCTGCGCTTCGAGTACGCGTCGCACGACGGCACGGTCAGCCGCCGCACCGTCGAGCCGCACCGTCTGGTCAGCGCCCAGCGCCGCTGGTACCTCGTCGCCTGGGACACCGGACGCGAGGACTGGCGCACCTTCCGCGCCGACCGGATCACCCCCACCCCGCCGCACGGACCGCGCGTGGCGCCCCGTACCCCGCCCGCCGAGGACCTGGCCGCCTATGTGTCCGAAGGCGTCTCCAGAGCCGTGTACGCGGTGTCCGCGACCGTCCTGCTGCACGCGCCGCTGGAGGAGGCAGCGCAGCGCATCTCGCCCACGGCCGGGACGCTGGAGGCGGTGGACGGCCGTACCTGCCTGCTGCGGGTCGGCGCGGCGAACCCGGACGCGCTGGTCGTGTTCCTGATGATGACCGGCTTCGACTTCGAGGTCCGCGAGCCGCCCGAACTCCTGGAGCGGATACGGGAGATCAGGGACCGGTTGTCCCGGGCGTCGGCCTGAGCCGCGCGTCCTCCTCGGTCAGTTCGCTGCGCGCCGTCGCCGGGTGGTGCAGGTCGAAGGCCGGGGACTCGGAGCGGATCTTCGGCATGGTGAGGAAGTTGTGCCGCGGCGGGGGCGAGGAGGTGGCCCACTCCAGGGAGCGGCCGTAGCCCCACGGATCGTCCACGCCCACCTTCGGCGCGTACTTGGCCGTCTTCCAGACGTTGTAGAGGAACGGCAGGGTGGAGGCGCCCAGCAGGAACGCGCCGATGGAGGAGACGGTGTTGAGCGCCGTGAAGCCGTCGGCCGCGAGGTAGTCGGCGTACCGGCGCGGCATCCCCTCCACGCCCAGCCAGTGCTGGACGAGGAAGGTGGTGTGGAAGCCGACGAAGAGCGTCCAGAAGTGGATCTTCCCCAGCCGCTCGTCGAGCAGCTTGCCGGTGAACTTGGGCCACCAGAAATAGAAGCCCGCGAACGTCGCGAACACCACTGTGCCGAAGACGACGTAGTGGAAGTGGGCCACCACGAAGTAGGTGTCGGTCACGTGGAAGTCCAGCGGCGGCGACGCCAGGATCACCCCGGTCAGCCCGCCGAACAGGAAGCTCACCAGGAAGCCGACCGACCACAGCATCGGCGTCTCGAAGGACAGCGAGCCGTGCCACATCGTGCCGATCCAGTTGAAGAACTTCACGCCCGTCGGCACCGCGATCAGGAACGACATGAACGAGAAGAACGGCAGCAGCACGGCCCCGGTGGCGAACATGTGGTGCGCCCAGACCATCAGCGACAGGGCGGTGATCACCATCGTCGCGGCGACCAGCATGGTGTACCCGAAGATCGGTTTCCGGGAGAAGACCGGGATGATCTCGGTGACGATGCCGAAGAACGGCAGCGCAATGATGTAGACCTCGGGATGGCCGAAGAACCAGAAGAGGTGCTGCCACAGCAGCGCTCCGCCCCACTCCGAGTCGAAGACCACCGAGCCGAACCGCCGGTCCGCCTCCAGCACCAGCAGCGACGCGGCGAGTACGGGGAAGGCGAGCAGGACGAGGATCGAGGTGAAGAGCACGTTCCAGGTGAAGATCGGCATCCGGAACATCGTCATGCCCGGCGCCCGCATCCCGATGATCGTGGTCAGGAAGTTCACCGCGCCCAGGATCGTGCCGAAGCCGGACAGCGCCAGGCCCATGATCCACAGGTCGTGTCCGATGCCGGGGGAGCGGACCATGGAGTTCAGCGGCGCGTAGGCGGTCCAGCCGAAGGCGGCCCCGCCGGTCGGGGTGAGCAGCGAACCGATCACGATGAGTCCGCCGAAGAGGAAGAACCAGTACGAGAGCATGTTCAGCCGGGGGAACGCCACGTCGGGCGCCCCGATCTGCAGCGGCATGATCTCGTTGGCGAAGCCCGCGAAGGCCGGGGTGGCGAAGAGCAGCAGCATGATCGTGCCGTGCAGCGTGAACGCCTGGTTGAACTCCTCGTTCGTGACGAGCTGCATCCCGGGCCGGGCCAGCTCGGCGCGCATCACCAGCGCCAGCACCCCGCCGAAGAGGAAGAAGCCGAACGCCGTGACCAGGTAGAGATGGCCGATCTTCTTGTGGTCCGTCGTCGTCAGCCAGTCGACCACGGCCTTGCCAGGGCGGCGGACCGCGACGGGTCCGGTGCTCGCCTCCTGTGCCACTGTTCCCATCCGCGCCACCTCGTTCGTCGACAGGGCGTACCAGGGCGTGACCGAGGGCGCGCCCCGACGGCAGGACGTACTGGAGCTCGCCTCATGATGCGCGCCCCAACGGCCTTCGCGCGAGGGGGCGTCGGCCGCTCCCCGCCGCCGCGGGATGTGCGGGAAATGTGAGCGGAGTGTGCGTCGTCGGCGGATTACGGGACGCCCGATATTGCGTATCGGGTAAGGGGAATGCGAGGCCGTCGGGCGATTGATTTCCGGGGTGTGACGGGAGTTGCGCGGGTCGGTTCGCAGAAACCGATGAGGGGAAATCGGGCCGGTTTTTTCCGTTGCCGAAGTGATACCGGGGCGGCTCGTTCGGGTGACGGAAGTGGCGCTAAACCGGCCGCGACGGGCTGTGACAGAAGTGTGACCAATGCCGGACCCCGGGAACACTCCGGTGTGTCAGGAAGGCCCTTCCGTGCACCGCGGGAGAGGCATACGGTGGCGCCATGGCGCCAGTACCGAACCTTCCGAAAGACCCGGACGACGACCTCGAGACCTATGTCGGTCTGGAGCAGCAGCAGGCCGAGGAACAGGCCCGCGCGCGCGGCTGGAGCACCGTCAGGTCGCTGCCGCCCGGCGCGATCATCACCATGGAGTACCTGGCGGGCCGGCTGAACTTCGAGGTGCAGGACGGCACCGTGAGTAAGTCCTGGAAGGGCTGAGCGGCCCGCGCTTCTCCCCCCGGTACTTCCCGTACGACGACGGCCCCGGCCGGCTCCTGAGTGGAGCCGCCGGGGCCGTGCTGTGCGGGGGTGTGCGTACCGTCCCCACACGTCTGCCGTGTCAGCTGCCCTGCGAGCGGCCGCGGACGGTCGTGGTGACCGGTGCGGTGCGCGGGGCGCGGTCCGCGTGCGGCGGTCTTCGGCTGCCCGTGGGGGTGACGGGAGTGCGCTCCGAGCGGGTGGTGTGCGGGCGGGCGGGGTGGTGCGGCCAGGTGTCCGGGGACCGGCCCTGCCGTCCGCCGGCCACCGCCGGCTCGCGGACCAGGACACCGTCCTCGGCGACCGCACGCTGACGGGAGACGCCGGCGGTGACGCCCGCCGGGCTCGCCGGTACCGGGAGCGGCCGTGCCGCGCCGCCCAGCCGGTCCCGCAGCCCCCACAGGGCCGCCATCAGCCGGGCCTCGGCCCAGGCCATGCCCGGCTCGCACCAGGGGAGCGCGAGCATGACCAGGAGGCCGGCGGCCCAGCCCAGCAGCACATCGCTGACCCAGTGGGTACCGAGGTACACAGTCGTCATGCCGACGCCGAGCGCGCCGAGCGCGGCGATCACCGAAAGGATCCTGCGGCGCAGCGGGGTGGTCGCCAGATAGGCCAGCACGCCCCAGGTGACCACGGCGTTCGCGGTGTGTCCGGACGGAAATATATCGCCGCCGAGCCACATCTCATTGGTGCCGATGGCGGTCGCGTAGTGCGGACCGAGCCGACCCATGCCGATCTTCGCGGCACCCACGGTGACATTGAGCATCAGCAGGGCGACGCCCAGCACCAGCATCGGGTGGAGGTTCTTCTGCCGCCAGCAGCGCCAGACCAGCCACGCGCCGACCGCGACCGCGGTGGGGCCGCGCTGGCCCAGCACCACGAAGTAGTCGAGGAAGGCGTGGATGTCGGGCCATTGCTTGTACGGCCTGAACAGCATGACCTGCCAGTCGAGGGTGACCAGCCAGGAAGTCGTCAGCACGCCGAGCACGATCGCCGCATAGACCGCCACGGTGCCGCCGAACAGCCAGTGGCGTGTTCGCGTCATATACGGCCGGGCGCGCTCGCTCGGGTGCCCTTCCCTCTGGTCGGGCTTCTCATCGGTACGCACTCAATCGACGTTACCGCGTGTGATGTAGGCGCTTGGTCAAACCGTCCGCTTTGTAATGACGATGTGATGTGGAATGCGTCTCAAACAAGCCATTCGCCAGGGCCCTGCCAAGAGAATTCACTAAATCGCTCTTTCGGCCGCAGGGCATCCGTGTGGCCGCGCGTCCAAGAGACTGAATGCATTTCCCCGGCCGTGTTTATCGCGCATTTCCCGGGGCGGCACGATGTGTTCACCGGACCGCCCGCGGTCACGCTGGGCGAGAGCCGTTCAGCACGGGGTCACGGCGGGCCCGAGCCGTTCAGCCAGATCGCGCCGTACACCGCCGAGCCCGCCGCGAGGACGCCGAGGGCCGCGGCGGCGTACCGGGGGCGCCACCGGGCCAGCGCGGCGGCGGGCGGCAGCAGCAGCGGGTACGCCGGCAGCATCAGCCGCGGCTTGGACCCGAAGTAGCCCTTGGCGGTCAGGGCCAGCCCCAGGACCAGGCCGCCGTAGACCAGCAGCGGCACCGGCCGCCCCTGCCGGACGCCGAGCGCGTACAGCCAGAGCACCGCGGCGACGCCCACGATCAGCGCGAGCGCGGCGGGCCACGCCGGGCCCGTCAGCAGCCGCCAGGTGAAGGCGGCGAAGGCGAGGCCGCCGTCGAAGCCGTTGTTCCAGCCCGCCTGGACGTCGAGGTAGCCGGTGAGGCTGCCCTCGCGGGCGGCCACCCACAGGAAGAAGCCGCACCAGCCGAGCGGGGCGAGCACCACCCCTGCGAGCAGCCGGCCGTGCTGCCGCCAGGCCACCCGGCCCTCGCGGGACCGCTCGCGCCACAGGTGGAGCGCCGCGGCGGCCCACACGGCCGCGACGACCGCGGCGCCCACCGGCCGGGTCAGCCCGGCCAGCGACGTCAGCACGCCCGCCCACACCCAGCGGCCGGTCAGTACGGCGTACAGCGCCCAGGCCGCGAGCGCGGTGAAGAGCGCCTCCGAGTACGCCATCGACTGCACGATGCCTATCGGGACCGCCGCCCACAGCGCGGCCAGCGCCACCCCGGCCCGCGGGCCGTTCAGCCGCTCGCCCGTGGCGTACAGCGCCCACGCGGCGGCCACCGAGGCGGCCGCGCTGACCAGCAGCCCGGCGCCGGCCGCCGACAGCGGCAGCAGCGCCGAGAGGCCGCGCTCCAGCCACGGCAGCAGCGGGAAGAAGGCGAGATTGGAGTGCACCTCGCCGCCGGGCAGCTGGACGGCGTAGCCGTAGCCCTGCTCGGCGACGCGGGTGTACCAGAGCGAGTCCCAGCGGGCGGAGAGGAGCGTCTGCCAGTCCTTGCCGGCCGCCGCCGACCAGACGGCGAGGACCACGAGGCCCAGCAGGCGGATCGCCGCGTACGCCGCCAGGGCGGGCGCGGCACGGCGCAGCGCGGCCCCGGCGCCTCTGCCTGCCGCGGCCGGATCCGCGGTGGCGGAGAAAGCGAGATCGGTCATCAATCCGATTATCCAGGTGGCCGGGGGTCCTGGCGGCACGATGGCCGGATCGGGGGCGGGCGCCGGGAGTGCGCCGGTGCGTGACAGCGGGGGTCGTCCCGCTCCCTTGCAGGGGGTGCGAAGGTCCCCCGAAGGAGTCGGCGGCGAATGGTAGCCAGTGCCCTGTCCAGTGGGTATGAGAACACCCGGCCCTTGCGATGAGCATCTCATCGTGAGGTGAGCCATGTGTCCCGCCCGGCGACTCGCGTAGGCTTTCTCCACAACTCGCCCGTGCCGCCGGTTCCCCCGGGGTGTTCGTCGTGCCGTCGTGCGCGGCTGCGAGTGCTCGACAGGAGGTGCGTACATGTCCGGGACGACCACGTCCGGCAAGAAGCGGACGACTGGTGTCACCCGGCATCGCGGCGGCGGCGCGAACCGCTGGACCGTGCTGATCGTGCTCTGCGTCAGCCTGCTGTTCGTCGCCCTCGACACGACGATCCTCTACGTCGCCGTGCCGGCCGTCACCGAGGACCTGCGACCGGGCCCGGTCGAACTGCTCTGGGTCGTCGACGTCTATCCGCTCATCGCGGCGTCCCTGCTGATCCTCTTCGGGACGCTCGGCGACAGAGTCGGCAGACGCCGGATACTGCTCTTCGGTTACGGACTCTTCGCGATCGCCTCGGCCGCCGCCGCGCTGGCCCCCAATCCACAGATCCTCATCGTGGCCAGGGCGCTGCTCGGCGTCGGCGGCGCGATGATCATGCCCGCGACGCTGTCGATCCTGCGCCAGGTCTTCCCCGACCGGCGCGAGCGGGCCGTGGCCATCGGCGTGTGGAGCGCGGTCGCCGCGGTCGGCGCGGCCGTCGGCCCGGTGCTCGGCGGCTTCCTCGTCGAGAACTTCTGGTGGGGCTCGGTCTTCCTCATCAACATCCCGATGATGGCCGTGATGCTGCTGGTCGGCCGCTGGCTGCTGCCGGAGTCCCGGGGCGAGCGGAACGGCCCCTGGGACGTCCTCGGCGCGGTCATCGCGGCGCTCGGCGTGCTCGGCCTGGTATTCGGCGTGAAGCAGATCGGCAGCGGGGAGCATGTCGTCGGCTGGACGACGCTCTGTCCGATGCTGGTCGGGGCGCTGCTGCTGGCCCTCTTCGTGCACCGGCAGCGACGCCGTGAGCACCCCCTGATCGACATGCGGCTCTTCGCCCGCCCGGCCTTCGGCACGTCCGTCGGCTGCATCGTGCTGGCGATGCTGGCCCTGGTCGGACTGCAGCTCATAGCCGTGCAGTACCTCCAGCTCGTGCTCGGCATGACCCCCCTGGAGACCGGGCTGCGGATGCTGCCGCTGGTCTTCGCGGCGATGGCGGCCGGGCTCACCGGCTCGCGGATGCTGCAGGCGCTCGGCCCGCGCGTGATGGTCTCGGCGGGCTTCGTGCTCACCGCCGTCGCGGTGCTGTGCCTGACCGCGCTGGGCACGCAGGACCACCCCTGGCAGCTCTCCGCCGGCTTCGTCCTGCTCGGCTTCGGCTTCCAGTCCACGCTCTTCGGCGCGTACGAGTCGATGCTCAGCGAGGCGCCCGCCGAGGCGTCCGGGGGAGCGGCGGCCATCGGCGAGACCTCCTACCAGCTCGGCGCGGGCATCGGCGTGGCCGTGCTCGGCAGCGTCATGAACGCCGTCTACGCGCCCGGCCTGCACCGCGTCGCCGGGGTGCCGCACCGCGCGAGCCGTGCGGCCGGGCACTCGCTCGGCGAGGCGTACCAGGTCGCCGGCGGCCTCGGGGCGCACGCGCGGCACGCGCTGCGCGAGGCGGCCCGCGCCTCCTTCGTGCACGGTCTGCACGTCACCCTCGTGGCCAGCGCGGTACTGCTGCTCATCGGCGCGGCGATAGCACTGCGGCTGCCGCGGCGGGCCGCCGACGCGGCGGAGCGCGCCGACGGGGAAGCGCCGGGCCCGGGCCACGATGCCGAGCCGGCCCCTGCGGCCTCCGGGCGCTGAGCGCCGCCTCCGGGCGCTGAGCGCCGCCTCCTTCCTGTGCGGGCCCGGTCGCGGGCCCTCTTGTGGCGCGCCCGCGCGCGTCGTAACGTCTGCCGTGAGCAATAACTACCACTGCTAGTTTTTCGCGCAGCCGCAGGAGGCACATCCTCATGTCCGCATCCACCCTGCCGCCCTTCGACCCGGCCGACCCGCTGGGCATCGACGACCTGCTCACCGACGAGGACCTCGCCGTACGCGACACGGTCCGCCAGTGGGCCGCCGACCGCGTGCTGCCGCACATCGCCCAGTGGTACGAGGACGGCGAGCTGCCCGGCATCCGCGAGCTGGCCCGCGAGCTCGGCTCCATCGGCGCGCTCGGCATGTCGCTCACCGGCTACGGCTGCGCCGGCGCCTCCGCCGTCCAGTACGGCCTGGCCTGCCTGGAGCTGGAGGCCGCCGACTCCGGCATCCGCTCGCTGGTCTCCGTGCAGGGCTCGCTCGCCATGTACGCGATCTGGCGCTTCGGCTCCGAGGAGCAGAAGCAGCAGTGGCTCCCGAAGATGGCGGCCGGCGAGATCATCGGCTGCTTCGGCCTGACCGAGCCCGACCACGGCTCCGACCCCGCGAACATGCGTACCCACGCCAAGCGCGACGGCTCCGACTGGGTCCTCAACGGCCGCAAGATGTGGATCACCAACGGCTCGGTGGCCGGCGTCGCGGTGGTCTGGGCGCAGACGGAGGACGGCGTGCGCGGCTTCGTCGTGCCCACCGACGCCCCCGGCTTCTCGGCCCCCGAGATCAAGCACAAGTGGTCGCTGCGCGCCTCGGTCACCAGCGAGCTGGTCCTGGACGACGTACGGCTGCCCGCCGACGCGGTGCTTCCCGAGGTCACCGGGCTGCGCGGCCCGCTGAGCTGCCTCAGCCACGCCCGGTACGGCATCGTCTGGGGCGCGATGGGCGCGGCCCGCGCCAGCTTCGACGCGGCGCTGGAGTACGCGAAGACCCGCGAGCAGTTCGGCAAGCCGATCGGCGGCTTCCAGCTCACCCAGGGCAAGCTCGCCGACATGGCCGTGGAGCTGCACAAGGGCGTCCTGCTCGCGCACCACCTGGGGCGCCGGCTGGACGCGGGGAAGCTCCGCCCGGAGCAGGTCAGCTTCGGCAAGCTCAACAACGTGCGGGAGGCGATCGAGATCTGCCGTACGTCGCGCACGATCCTGGGCGCGAACGGGATCTCGCTGGAGTACCCCGTCATGCGGCACGCGACGAACCTGGAATCGGTGCTCACCTACGAGGGCACCGTGGAAATGCACCAGCTGGTGCTGGGCAAGGCGCTGACGGGACTCGACGCCTTCCGGGGCTGACCGGCCGGTGTTCTCTTGCGGACCGGCCTTCGCCGATCCGCAAGAGAACACTCAGCTCTGGTTGAAGAACCCGCCCTGGCGGCCGCGGCCCGTGGCCTCGCCGCCGCTCACGATCCGGTAGTCGGGCGGGGTGAGAAGGAAAACGCGGGTCGCCACGCGCTCGATGGAGCCGCGCAGCCCGAAGGTCAGCCCCGCGGCGAAGTCGACGACGCGCTTGGCGTCGGTGGACTCCATGGCCGTGAGGTTCACGATGACCGGCACACCGGACCGGAAGAGCTCGCCGATCCCGCGGGCGTCCCGGAAGCCGTCCGGCGTGATCGTGGCGATCCGGGTGCCCTGCTGCTGCGCGGTCTGGTCGGCCACCCGCACGCGGGGGTCGGTCACCCAGGAGTTGCCGCCCGTCTGTTCGGACTCGGACCCCTCGGCGTAGTCGTCGTCGTAGTAACGCTCGTCATCGTTGTCGTCGACGAGGCCAAGCCACGCACTCGCCTTGCGCACCGATCCCATGGACGCCTCCTCTCTCCCGCGGTGTGCTGTCCGCCCCTCTATGGTCGGCCATGACGCGGATGATGTGCCAAGTGGATAGCCGCCGCATGGGGGGTTCGTGACACATCTGGTGCAATGAGGATGGCACAGCGTCAGCTTCAAGGCGACGACCGCGAACTGACTGTGCGAAGGGTGTCACACGGGGTGCGTGCTCCCTTGGCCCCCTCCGGCAGGACAGAGTGGAACATACCGGAAAGAATGGGTCCGTAAGGAGGGGACCAGGGCATATGCGCGTTGACCGGTCAGCCGGCGTCCGTCATCCCTTCGCCGGCGGGTTGATCCGGGAGGCGTCGATCGCCGAACTGCTCGTGCCCCACTTCTTCAGGATGCGGTCGTACGTGCCGTCCTTCCGCAGCCGGTTCACCGCGGCCCGGAACGCAGGCGTGAGGTCGCTGCCCTTCTTGAAGGCGAAACCCACGTCGAGACGCTGGTACTCGTTGAGGAAGCGCAGCCCCTGCTGCTGCCGCACCGCGTAGCGCAGCCCGTTGATGGTGCTCATGACGACATCGCTGCGGCCCTGCTGCAGGGAGATCCACAGCGCGCCCTGGTCGGCGTAGGTCTTGACCTCGTACGGCTTCCTGCCTGCCTGCGCGCACTTCGGGCGGTTCGCCTCCAGCGTCGCTTCGAAGGTCGTGCCCGCCGAGGTCGCCACCGTCCGGCCGCACAACTGTGTCAGGTCGGTGACCTTCTTCAGCGGGCTGTCGTCGCGGACCGCGAAGCCCTGCCCGTCGTTGATGTACGTGACGAAGTCGACCGTCTTCCGGCGCTCCTTCGTGACGCCGAAATTGCCGGTTCCCAGGTCGTACTTGCCGCTCCCGAGCGCGGGCAGGATCGCTTCAAAGCTCGCCACCTCGCGCTTGAGGCGCAGCCCGAGGACCTTCGCCGCGGCGTCGGCGAAGTCGATGTCCTGGCCGGCCACGGTCTTTCCGTCCGGCAGGTAGGCCGCGCCCGGCGGCGAGCCGACGCTGGTCGCGAGGGTGAGCGTGCCGCGCTTGCGTACGGCCTCCGGCAGCAGCTCCGCGGCGGCCGGGTCCTTCTTGACGCCCTTGATCACATCGGTGGTGGGAATCCTGGCGTCGGACGCGCCGGCCGTGTTCGCCGTCTCCTTCGGCGCGGCGCAGGAGGTCAGGGCGAGGGCCGAGGCGGCGAGCAGTACGGCGGCTCTGGTGGCGTTCGGGCTCATGGGTTCGGGGTCTCCAGGGGATGGGCGGCCGGCAGATCCTTCTCGAACGGCAGCGGGCCGATCGACTCCGGGTCGGCCGTCAGGTCGAAGAGGGGGCGGTAACCGGCCGCCAGATACAGGGCCTTGGCCTCCGGCTGCCGAGGCCCGGTGGTCAGGTACAGCCGGACGTATCCGCGGCTCGCCGCGTCGGCCTCCAGCACACGCAGCACCTGCCGGGCCAGGCCGCGGCGGCGGTGCGCCGAGTCGGTCCAGATGCGTTTGAGTTCGGCGGTGGTGGCGTCGTACTGCCGGTACGCGCCTCCGGCCACCGGCCGGCCGCTCTGCAGGAGCAGCAGGAACGCGCCGCCGGGTGGGGCGAATTCCTCCGGTGGGTACTCCCGGTCCAGGTCCACGGGTTTCTGGTAGCGGGTGCTGTATTCGTGCGTCAGCTCCGCGAGGAGCGGGCGGGCCAGCGGGTCGGAGACCGTGGTGTGACGCACCGTCAGGTCAGTGTCTGTCATTGTCGTGGCGCCGAAGCGCATGGCGTTGCGCCCTTCTTCGAGCAGGCCGAAGGGACAGGGGGAGAGTGGGAAAGGTGCGCCGAGGGGAGGCGCGGAAAAGGTGTGTGAAGGCGCGGCGGGATCAGGGAAGACGGATCGGAACCGCGAAACGGCCCGGCCGGAGAAGGCGGCGGGCAAGGGCGTGCCTCAAGACGCGCCCCAGGGGCAGGGGGTCAGCTCAACAGGACGACGACCACACTCGACCGAAGTCGATGTGGTCGCGTGTGACCAGCCGCTGCCATGAGTACATGCGGCCAAGTGGAGCAGGCATCCGTTTCCGCGTCAACTGTCCCTGAGATTCGATTCTCAGAGTGTGGACAGGGTTGACAGGGTGCGGTACCTCCGCCATAGCCTCAAGGACCGGCCGTGCTGAGGGGCGCGACCGTTTCTCCGCCTGTGTGAAGGCGTTTCACCCCGTGTTCGATCTCTGCATCCACGGAGCCTTCGCATGCCTTCCGTTCAGCCGGCCTCCGGCACCCTCGACACACCTGCTCCGGCGCCGCCGCCCGTGAGAACCGGCGCCACCGAGGCGCCCCGCATCGTCCCGCGTCGCCGCACCGGCCAATGGGTCGCCGCCGCCCTCGTCCTGGCGCTGCTCGCGCTCGCCGCCACCTCCGTCGTCCGCAACGACGCGTTCCAGTGGGACGTGGTCGCGGGCTACTTCCTCACCACCGCCGTGCTGCGCGGCCTCGGCCTCACGCTCTGGCTCACCGCGCTGGTCATGGTGCTCGGCTTCGCGCTCGGCACGCTGCTCGCCGCGATGCGGCTGTCCGCCAACCCCGTGCTCAGAAGCGTCGCGTGGGGCTACGTCTGGCTGTTCCGGTCCATGCCGATCCTGGTGCAGCTGCTGTTCTGGTTCAACATCGGAGCGCTGTACCCGCACATCCTCGGCATCAAGACCGTGAACCTCCTCGGACCGCTCACGGTCGCGCTCATCGGCCTCACCCTGCACGAGGCCGCGTACGCCGCCGAGGTGGTCCGCGGCGGCATCCTCTCCGTCGACCGCGGCCAGTTGGAGGCCGCGCAGTCCCTCGGCCTGAGCCGCTGGCGCCGCGGGCTGCGGATCGTGCTGCCGCAGGCGATGCGCTCGATCGTGCCGCCCGCCGGGAACATGCTGATCGGCACCCTCAAGGGCACCTCGATCGTCAGCGTCATCGCCGTCCAGGACCTGCTGTACTCCGTCCAGTTGGTCTACCACCGCACCTACCAGGTCATCCCGCTGCTGCTGGTCGCCACCCTCTGGTACGTACTGATCACCTCGCTGCTCAGCGTCGGCCAGCACTACCTGGAGCGGCATTACGCACGCGGTGCGGAGCGCACCCGATGAGGTCCTCCCTGGTGATCGTGGGAGCCGGGCCGCGGGGGACCGGGCTGCTGGAGCGGATCGCCGCCAACGCCGCGGAGCTGTACGGCGACCGGGAGCTGGACGTCCACCTCGTCGACCCGCATCCGCCCGGCGGCGGCCGGATCTGGCGGCACGACCAGTCCCCGCTGCTGTGGATGAACTCCACCGCCGAGGACGTCACGATGTTCACCGACGACTCGGTGGAGATGGCCGGGCCGGTCCGCCCGGGGCCCACGCTCGCCGACTGGGCGCAGCAGGTCAGGGACGGTGCCGTCGACGTGGCGCCCGGCCTGGCGGAGGCGGCCGGTGCGCTCGGGCCGCGGGACTTCGCCGGCCGCCGGCTGCAGAGCGGCTATCTGGAGTGGGTGTACGCGCGGACGGTCGCGGAGCTGCCGCCCGGCATCACCGTGCACGAGCGCCGGCAGCGCGCCGTCCGCGTCGCGGGCCCGCGCGACGGAAGCCAGCAGGTCTGGCTGGCGGGCCGCCCCACCCCGCTCGTCGCCGACCTCGTCGTCCTCACCCTCGGCCACCTGGCCGCCGAACCGCCGCCCGAACAGCGGGCGTTGGCAGCCTTCGCCGCCGAGCACGGACTCACGTATCTGCCGCCGGACTTCACCGCCGACAGCGAGCTGTCCGGGCTGCGGGCGGGCGAACCGGTACTGGTGCGGGGCATGGGCCTGGCCTTCGTCGACCTGATGATCCTGCTCACCGAGGGCCGCGGCGGCCGCTACCTGACCCGGCCCGACGGGGAGCTCGCGTATCTGCCCTCGGGCGAGGAGCCGGTGCTGCACGTCGGGTCGCGGCGCGGGGTGCCGTACCACTCCAAGATCGGTTACGGCTGGACGGGCGAACGGCCGCCGCTGCCGCGGTTCTTCGGTCCCGCGGAGGTGGACGCGCTGCTCGCCCGGCCCGGCGGCGCCGACTTCACCCGGGACGTGTGGCCGCTGATCGCCAAGGAGCTGGGATTCGCCCACTACCACCGGCTGTTCACCGCCCATCCGGAGCGCACCGCCGTCCACTGGACCGACTTCGAGGAGAAGTACGCGGCCACCGACTTCGGCAGCGCCGCCCTCCAGGCCCTGGTCGCCGCCTCCGTGCCCGACCCCGCCGACCGCCTCGACCTCGAAGCGCTCGACCACCCGCTGGACGGCGTGCGCTTCGGCAGCGAGGCGGCGCTCCAGGACGGCCTGCGTGCGTACATCCAGGCCGACCTGGACCGCCGCCACGACCCCGCGTACAGCCCCGACCAGGCCGTCTTCCTCGCGCTGCTGTCCGTCTACGGGCAGCTCACCCGGATCGGCGACCGCGGCCCTTGGTGGCACGGCTTCTTCAGCTACCTCGCCTCCGGGCCGCCCGGGCCCCGGCTGCGGCAGCTGCTCGCGCTCTCCCGGGCCGGCGTCGTGAAGTTCCTCGGCGCCGACGTCTCGGTCACCGCCGACGCGGAGAGCGGCCGCTTCCGGGCGCGCAGCGCGAGCCTGCCCGGCGCCGAGGTCACCGCCCGCGCGCTCGTCGAGGCCCGGCTCCCCGAACCCTCCGTCGTACACAGCCGGGACGCGCTGCTGCGCGGCCTGTACGCCGACGGTGCCGCCGCCACGCCCGGCGGGCTGCTGCGCGTCGACGCCGCGGACGGCCGGGTCCTGGACCGTAGCGGCCGGACCCATCCGCGCCGCTTCGCGCTCGGCCCGCACACCGACGCACGCGCCTCCGGTGCCTTCACCCGCCCCGGTACCAACGCCCCCTCCTTCCGCCAGAACGACGCCACGGCGCGCACCCTGCTCGCCTTCCTCGCACGGACCACCAAGGACTCCCATGCCGCTGACCAGTGACCCGCCGCTGAGCGAGGCCCCCGGACGCGCCCGTACGGACGCGCCGGAGGCCGCCCTCGAGATCGTCCCCGTCCGTCACCCGGGACGCTGGATCGCCTGCGCGCTCACCGCCGTCCTGCTCGCCCAGTTCGCCCACGGGCTGCTCACCAACCCCGGCTGGGAGTGGCCGGTCTTCGCGCAGTACTTCACCGCGGGCACCATCCTGCGCGCCGTGGGCACCACCCTCCAGCTCACCGTCTACGGCACGGCCCTCGGCTTTCTCCTCGGCCTGGTCCTCGCCTTCATGCGGCTGTCGGACAGCCCGTTCCTGCGCGCGGTGGCCGTCGGCTACATCTGGATCTTCCGCGCCGTCCCGCTCATCGTCCAGCTGCTGTTCTGGTTCAACCTCGCCTACCTCTACAAGCGGCTCGACATCGGCATCCCCTTCGGCCCCGGCTTCGTCTCCTTCGACACGGCGGGGCTGGTCGGCGCGATGAGCGCGGCCGTCCTCGGGCTCGCGCTGCACCAGGCCGCGTACGCCGCGGAGATCGTGCGCGGCGGCGTGCTGGCCGTGGACGGCGGCCAGACGCAGGCCGCGGCGGCCCTCGGCATCCCCCGGCTGCGGCAGCTCCGCCGGATCGTCCTGCCGCAGGCCATGCGCGGAATTCTGCCCAACGCCGCCAACGAGGTCATCTCCCTCTTCAAGGGCACCTCGATCGTCTCCGTCATGGCGATCGGCGAACTCTTCTACCAGGCCCAGGTCATCTACGGGCGCAACGGCCGGGTCGTCCCGCTCCTGATGGTCGCCACCGTCTGGTACGTCCTGCTCACCGGCGCCCTCTCCCTCGTCCAGCACGCCATCGAACGACACTTCGCAAAGGGGGCCACGCGATGACCGCGATGGTCGACATCAGGTCCGTGACCAAGAGCTTCGGCCCGGTGGAGGTGCTGCGCGGCATCGACCTGACCGTCCGCACCGGCGAGGTCACCGTCGTCCTCGGCCCGTCCGGCTCCGGCAAGTCCACACTGCTGCGCACCATCAACCACTTGGAGAAGGTGGACAGCGGCCAGGTGAGCGTGGACGGTGCTCTCGTCGGTTACCGGCGATCCGGCAACAGGCTGTACGAGCTGCGCGAACGCGAGATCCTCAAGCAGCGCACGCACATCGGCTTCGTCTTCCAGAACTTCCATCTCTTCCCGCATCTGACCGTGCTGGAGAACATCACCGAGGCGCCCGTCTCGGCCCTGAAGAGGTCCCGGAAGGACGCCGAGGCCACCGCCCGGCGGCTGCTCGAACGGGTCGGCCTCGCCGACAAGGCCGACGCCTACCCCAAGCAGCTCTCCGGCGGCCAGCAGCAGCGCGTGGCCATCGCCCGCGCCCTCGCCCTGGAACCGAAGCTGCTCCTCTTCGACGAGCCGACCTCGGCGCTCGACCCGGAGCTGGTCGGCGAGGTCCTCGACGTCATCAAGGACCTCGCGCACCAGGGCACCACGATGATCGTCGTCACGCACGAGATCGGCTTCGCCCGCGAGGTCGCCGACACCGTCGTCTTCATGGACGAAGGGCGCGTCGTCGAACAGGGCCCGCCCTCCCAGGTGCTCGACGCGCCGCGCCACGAGCGCACCAAGTCCTTCCTCTCCAAGGTCCTGTGACATGTCATTCACCAGAAGGAGCCCGTCCGTGCACCGCCGCCACGTCCTGACCGCCGCCCTCGCCGCCACCGCAGGGTCCCTGCTGCTGGGGGCCTGCGGCAGCGGCGCGGCCTCGACGGCGGACGCCGGCACCGACCGGGTCGGCACCGGCGCGGAGCAGATCAACACCAGCCCCGACCAGCACCGCATCCACGTCGGGAAGGTTTCCTCGATCGCCGCGAAGGTGCCCGCCCGGATACGGGAGCGGGGCACGCTCACCTTCGGGCTGAGCACCGGCAGCACGCCCCCGCTCGCCTTCTACGCCAGCGACGACCGCACCCTCATCGGCGTCGAACGCGACCTCGCCACCCTCGTCGCCGACACCCTCGGCCTGAAGCCGCGCTTCACACCGCTCTCCTGGGAGAACCTCTTCGTCGGCCTGGACAGCGGCAAGCTCGACGGCGTCTTCTCCAACGTCACGGTCACCGAGGAACGCAAGGAGAAGTACGACTTCGCCACCTACCGGCTGGACGAACTGGGCCTGGAGGCCCGGAAGAACAGCCACTGGAAGGTGCGCGGCGCCGCCGACGTGGCCGGCAAGCGCATCGCGGTCAGCTCCGGCACCAACCAGGAGAAGATCCTCGTGGAGTGGAGCCGGGAGAACGAGAAGGCCGGCCGCAAGCCCGTCGACATCGCGTACTACCAGAACCCCTCCGACTACTACCTGGCCCTCCAGTCCGGCCGCATCGACGGCTACTTCGGGCCGCACCCGACCGCCGCCTACCACGTCGCCGCCTCGGGCCAGACGGAGATCGTCGGCACCTTCTCCGGCGGCGGCAAGGCCGTCCAGGGCAAGATCGCGGCCACCACGAAGAAGGACAACGGCCTGGTCGACGCGTATGCGGCGGCCCTCCAGCACGTCATCGACAACGGCGCGTACGAGAAGGTCCTCGCCCGCTGGAACCTGCGCAGCGAGGCCGTCGAGAAGTCGGAGATCAATCCGCGTGGACTGCCCAGGACCGCGGAGTGACCGGCGCGGAGAGCACGCAGATCACGGAGCGCACGCAGAGAAGGAGTACCCCCATGTCCGTACCCCCGCGGCTGCCGCACCTCGCCGTCGCCCTCGACACCCCTGACGCGCCGGGCCCGTTCGACGCGCAGCACTACATACGCCTCGCCCGGCTCGCCGAGCGCGGAGCCCTCGACTTCGTCACGCTCGGCGACACCTTCGCCCGGCCGGGCCCGGACGCCCTCGCCGTACTGGCCAGGGTCGCGCCGCACACCGACCACATCGGGCTGGTCCCGACGGTGACCACCACCCACACCGAGCCGTTCCATGTCGCCACCGCCGTGCAGACCCTGGACTGGGTGAGCCGTGGCCGGGCCGGCTGGCAGGCCGACGTGTCCCGCACCCCGGCCGAGGCCGCGCTCTTCGGGCGCCGCCCGGCAGCGCCTGCCGACGCGCTGTGGCGGGAGGCCGCCGACGTGGCCGACGTGGCAGGGCGGCTCTGGGACAGCTGGGAGGACGACGCGGAGATCCGGGACGCCGCCACCGGCCGGTTCATCGACCGCGGCAAGCTGCACTACGTCGACTTCCGCGGTACCTCCTCCACCGGCGAGCCCTTCTCCGTACGCGGCCCCTCCATCGTCCCCAGGCCCCCGCAGGGCCGGCCCGTCATCGTCGTCGACGCCACCGAGGACGCGGCCCGGGAGACCGCGGCGGCCCGCGCCGACATCGCGCTGGTACGCGCCGAGGACCCCGACACCGCGGCGACGGCCCGCGCCGAACTGCGCGCCCGAGCCGAGGAGTTGGACCGGGATCCCGACCGGCTGCGGGTGCTGGCCTCGCTGCCGGTCGAGCTGCCCGCGCCGGGGGACGCGGCCGGGCTCGCCGAGCTGCTCACCGACTGGCACACCACCGAAGCGGCGGACGGCTTCCACCTCCGGCCCGCCGACCCCGAGCGCGACCTCGCCCATCTCGTCGAGGGCACGGTCCCCGTACTCCGCCGGCGTGGCCTGCTGCGCCGCTCCTACCCGGGCGCCACCCTGCGCGACCACCTCGGCCTGGAGCGCCCGGCCAGCCGCTACGCCGTCCGTACCGGAGAGGCATCCTGATGACCACCGCGCGCAAACAGCTGCACCTGGCCGCCCACTTCCCGGGTGTGAACAACACAACGGTATGGCAGGACCCCAGGTCCCAGTCCCAGATCGACTTCGATTCCTTCGTGCACCTGGCCCGCACCGCCGAACGCGGCCTGTTCGACTTCTTCTTCCTCGCCGAGGGGCTGCGGCTGCGCGAGCACAAGGGCCGCATCCACGACCTGGACGTGGTGGGCAGGCCCGAGTCGCTCACCGTACTGAACGCGCTGGCCGCGGTCACCGAACGGCTGGGCCTCGCCGCCACCGTCAACGCGACCTTCAACGAGCCGTACGAACTCGCCCGGCGGCTGGCCACGCTGGACCACCTCAGCGACGGCCGGGCCGCCTGGAACGTGGTCACGTCCTCCGACGCGTTCACGGGTGAGAATTTCCGGCGGGGCGGCTATCTGGACCACGCGGACCGCTACACCCGGGCCGCCGAATTCGTCGCCACCGCACGCGAGTTGTGGGACTCCTGGTCCGAGGACGGGACGCCCCGCCCCTTCGCGCACAGCGGGCAGCACTTCGACATCCATGGCGAATTCACCGTGCCGCGCAGCCCGCAGGGGCACCCCGTCGTCATCCAGGCCGGGGACTCCCCGGCGGGCCGCGACTTCGCCGCCTCCGCCGCCGACGTGATCTTCACCCGGCACGGCACCCTGGAGGCGGGCCGCGCCTTCTCCGCCGACGTGAAGGGGCGGCTGGCCGCGCACGGCCGGACGCACGACTCGCTGAAGATCATGCCGGGCGTCACCTTCGTGCTCGGCGACACCGCGGCCGAGGCCCAGGAGAAGGCCCACCACATCCGCCGCCAGCAGGTCTCCCCGCAGAACGCGCTGCTCACCGCGGAACAGATCTGGGGCGTGGACCTCTCCCACCTCGACCCCGACGGCCCGCTCCCCGACTTCGACCCCGAGCCCGAACCGAAGCTCACCCAGGGGCGGACCCGGCTCGGAGACCCCCAGGAGATCGCCGGCCGCTGGCGGGCGCTCTCCGAGACCAAGGGGCTGTCCCTCCGCGAGACCGTCATCGAGGCGACCGGCCGGCAGTCCTTCATCGGCACCCCGGAGACCGTCGCGGCCGAGATGGACGCCTTCGTCACCGCCGGCGCGGCCGACGGCTTCATCCTCGTACCGCATCTCACCCCCGGCGGCCTGGACGAGTTCGTGGACCGGGTCGTACCGCTGCTGCAGGAGCGCGGCGCGTTCCGTACGGAGTACGAGGGCGGCACGCTCCGCTCGCACCTGGGACTGGAGCAGCCCGCGGCGCGCCCGGTATGGAAGGGTTGATGACCATGAGCACGGATGCAGAGAAGGACTGGCGGGCCTGGCACGCCGAGCGCGAGCGGACCGTCTCCGGACCGGCCGGCCCCCTGGCGCTGACCGGCACGTACTGGCTCGCCGACCAGCCCGGCGGCCGCATCGAGGGCGTACCGGGACGGTGGGCCGAGGACGGTGACGCGGTACTCCTGACCGCCGGGGCCGAGGACGGGCTGCGGGTGGACGGCGTACCGCTCGACGGCGAGGTGCGCCTCGGCGCGGACGGCGGGCCGGAGGCGGCCCGCGTCACCCACGGCGACCGGCGGCTGGTGGTCCTGCGGCGCGAGGGCCTGTGGGCCGTGCGCGTCTTCGACCCGCACTCCGAGGCGCTGCGCGCCTTCGCCGGGATCGACGCCTTCCCGTACGACGCGCGGTGGCGGCTGACCGGCCGGTTCCGCCCCTACGAGCAGGGGCGGACGGTCCAGGTGCCGAACGCCGACGGCCGGGAGCGGGGCCTCGGCCTCGGCGGCGAACTCGCCTTCACCGTCGACGGCGAGGAGCACACCCTGCAGGCCGCGGTGGAGGCCGACGGCTCGCTGTGGGCCGTGCTCGCCGACGCCACCAGCGGCACGGAGAGCTACCGCTTCCGGTTCCTGCGGCCGCCCGCGCCCGCCGCCGACGGCACCGTCACCGTCGATCTCAACCGCACCCTGCTGCCGCCGTGCGCCTTCGCGGACCACTTCATCTGCCCGTTCCCGCCGCCGGGCAACACCCTCCCGTTCGCGCTGCGCGCCGGAGAACGGCAGCTCAGCGGCGGATGAGGCGCGCGGACCCGCCGCGCAGGAACCGGTTCGGCGGGCCGCACGTCGAAGATCCGACCGAGGGGGTCAAAACGACGGCCCCGGCAGCAGTTACCGATGCTGCCGGGGCCATCCGCCATGCCCCGGGCCGGAAACGGCCTCTTGCGCACCGGGCCCGGACACTCCAGACTCCCGTCTCAGCGCTTGTCAGGGGCACGCGGAAAACGGAACCCGTGCTGCCTGGCTGCGCCTCACGGGCCGCCCACCGGCGACCCCCGATTCCCCTCGGAGGAAGAAGTGAGGAACGAGCGCACCACCCCCCGCAGCGGCGTCACCAGACGCACCCGGCTGATCGCCGTGGCGTCCGGCCTTCTCGTCGCAGGCGCCGTGGCCATACCCAGTGCCAGCGCCGATGTACGACCGGCCACCACGTTCAGTGCCACGCAGCTCTCCGCGGCCGACGACTCGGTCCGCGCGGCGGATGTCGCCGGTACCGCGTGGCGGGTCGACAAGGCGACGAACAAGGTCGTCGTCACGGTCGACAAGACCGTCTCCCAGGCCGAGATAGCGAAGATCAAGAAGGCGGCGGGCGTCAACGCCGGCGCCCTCAGCTTCGAGCGCACCACCGGCAAGTTCCAGAAGTACATATCGGGCGGCGACGCGATCTACACCTCCGGCTCCCGCTGCTCGCTGGGCTTCAACGTCCGCAACAGCAGCGGTACCTACTACGCCCTCACCGCAGGCCACTGCACCGAGGGCGGCTCGTCGTGGACCACCGGCAGCGGCGCGCTGATCGGCCCGACCGCCGGCTCCAGCTTCCCCACCAACGACTACGGCATCATCAAGTACACCGGCTCCGTCTCGCACGAGGGCACCGTCGGCGGCCAGGACATCACCAGCGCCGGCACCCCGTCCGTCGGCCAGACCGTCACCCGCCGCGGCTCCACCACCGGCACCCACAGCGGCCGCGTCACCGCCCTGAACGCGACCGTCAACTACGGCGGCGGCGACGTCGTCTACGGCATGATCCAGACCACGGTCTGCGCCGAGCCCGGCGACAGCGGCGGCCCGCTGTACTCCGGCACCAAGGCGCTCGGCCTGACCTCCGGCGGCAGCGGCAACTGCTCCTCCGGCGGCACCACGTTCTTCCAGCCGGTCACCGAGGCGCTGAGCGCCTACGGCGTCAGCGTGTACTGAGCACGCACGCCCCGGCCCTTCCCCATGGCCGGATGAGTGTTCTCGGCACTCCGCACGTACTGAGGAATACTGCGCCCCTGGACTGCAGCCAGCAGCAGTAGGCCCCCGCTCGCCGCGGCGAGCGGGGGCCCTTTGACGTGCGGCATCCTCCTGGCACTCGACCGCCCCGGCAACCGGGCATACCGTGTAACTACGTGCGACTCGGACGGCTGGACACCTTTGTCTAGGGGGCCGTGATGGTCGAGGAACTGGTCACCACCGGCGTGGCGCTGGCCGCGGCGGGCGCGGTGTACGTCATGGCGGCGGCCCGCGTGGTCAAGCAGTACGAACGCGGTGTGGTGCTGAGGCTCGGGCGGCTGGCCTCATCCGTGCGCGAACCGGGATTCACCATGATCGTCCCGATCGTCGACCGGCTGCGCAAGGTCAACATGCAGATCGTCACGATGCCGGTGCCGGCCCAGGAGGGCATCACCCGCGACAATGTCACGGTCCGGGTGGACGCGGTGGTCTACTTCAAGGTCGTGGACGCCGCCGACGCGATCATCCGCGTCGAGGACTACCGCTTCGCCGTCTCCCAGGTCGCCCAGACCTCGCTGCGCTCGATCATCGGCAAGAGCGACCTGGACGATCTGCTCTCCAACCGGGAGAAGCTCAACCAGGGCCTGGAAGTCATGATCGACAGCCCGGCGCTGGGCTGGGGCGTACAGATCGACCGGGTGGAGATCAAGGACGTCTCGCTGCCGGAGACCATGAAACGGTCGATGGCCCGGCAGGCGGAGGCGGCCCGCGACCGGCGCGCCCGGGTGATCAACGCCGACGCCGAGCTGCAGGCGTCCAAGAAGCTGTCCGAGGCCGCCCAGCAGATGGCCGACCAGCCCGCCGCGCTCCAACTGCGACTGCTGCAGACCGTCGTCGCGGTCGCGGCGGAGAAGAACTCCACCCTCGTCCTGCCCTTCCCCGTCGAACTGCTCCGCTTCCTGGAGCGCTCCGGCCTCCAGGCCCAGGCGCAGACGCAGGCGTACGAGCGGGCGCGGGGCGGGAACGGCGACCGGGCGCCGGAGCCCGCGGACGCGCGTCCGGAAGAGCGGCTCAAGGAGCGCATGACCCGGGAAGATGTGCCTCGGGAGGCCGTGAGCCGCGAGGAGATCCCGCTGGACGCGGCGGAGGAGGAGCTGCCCGGCATCGAGCTGCCGGGGGTGGAGGTCCCGGGCGTCGAGATCCCGGAGGTGGAGGTGCCGGGGGCCGAGGGGGCGCCGCGGGACGAGGTGCCGCGGGACGACACGTCCAAGTGACGCGGTGACCGCGTGACGCGTGGGGGAGTGCGGGAGCGGCAGCGTCACCGCGCGCTGATCATCTGCTGCTCACCGTGTGTGCGCTATACCGGACAGGGGAGGGCCATGCACGGATATCGGTGTGCAGAACCCGTGGACGAACGGTGAAGCGTCGTACGCAAGACCGGAACCCGGTCTTGTGCGCGCCTGTGACGGGTGGGAATACTCGACGGCGCGCATTGGCATGGACGCGACCGTTCGGTCCGTGCACGTCCGTGTCCGGAACTTCGGACGCGGACCCTCACCCCCAGGGCCCGCAGCTTCCCCCACGATCCGGCGGGCCCTTCCCCCCACGGGAGGTCTTGAGTTGAAGCACCGACGCATACCCAAGCGACGCGCCGCACTGGCCGGAGCGGGCGCCCTCGCCCTCGCCGCCACCGCCGGCTTCGCGCTCAGCGCCAACGCCAGCCCCGCGCCCACCTCGAAGCCGCTCGCGCTGACGCCCACCGCGGCCGGCAAGCTCGCCGCGCAGCTCACCGACGGCACGGCCGGTTCGTACTACGACACCAAGGCCAAGAAGCTGGTCGTCAACGTCGTGGACGAGGCCGCGGCCGACGCCGTACGCGCCAAGGGCGCCGAGCCCAGAATCGTCCAGCACACCCTCGCCCAGCTCAACGGCGCCCGGCAGACCCTGAAGACCAAGGCCACCATCCCCGGCACCTCCTGGGGCATCGACCCCAAGAGCAACAAGGTCGTCGTCACCGCCGACCGCACGGTCAAGGGCGCGAAGCTCGCGAAGCTCACCAAGGTCGTCGACAGCCTCGGCAGCAAGGTGCAGCTCACCCACAGCAAGGGGGAGTTCAAGCCCTTCGTCGCCGGCGGCGACGCGATCTGGGGCGGCGGCTCGCGCTGCTCGCTCGGCTTCAACGTCGTCAAGGACGGCCAGCCGTACTTCCTCACCGCCGGCCACTGCGGCAACTCGGTACAGAGCTGGTCGGACTCCCAGGGCGGCGGCGAGATCGGCGCCACCGCGGAATCCAGCTTCCCGGGCAACGACTACGCGCTGGTGAAGTACACCGCCGAGACCGACCACCCCAGCGCGGTCAACCTCTACAACGGCAGCAGCCAGGACATCAGCGGCGCCGCCGAGGCCACCGTCGGCCAGAGCGTCCAGCGCAGCGGCTCCACCACCCAGCTCCACGACGGCACCGTCAAGGCCCTGAACGCCAGCGTCAACTACCAGGAAGGCACGGTCGACGGGCTGATCCAGACCGATGTCTGCGCCGAGCCGGGCGACAGCGGCGGCGCGCTGTTCGCCGGCGACAAGGCCCTCGGCCTGACCTCGGGCGGCAGCGGCGACTGCTCCTCGGGCGGCGAGACCTTCTTCCAGCCGGTCACCGAGGCCCTGCAGGCTTACGGGGCACAAATCGGCTGACGTCCGCACTCCGGCCCAAGAGGCCCGGCGGCCCGGCTCCCGTACTCCGGGGGCCGGGCCGCTTGCCGTCACCGTCCGTCCAGTGGCCCGAAGGCGGCGAGTGCTTCCTCGGCGGTGTGGGTGTGCCGTACGTACTCGTCCGCCCACTCGGCCGCTCCTGGGAAGCCGGACTCCGCCGCGATCCGGGCGCAGGCCGCCTCCCGGTCGTACGGCGTGCGCCGCAGCGTGACCGCGCCGTCGCCCGGCCCGAGCAGCGCCCAGTGCGCGCCGGGCCGCCCGTACGGCATCCCGACGCTCCCCGGGTTGACCACCAGCCGCCCGTGCGCGATCCGGACGAACGGCATGTGGGTGTGGCCGCAGACCACCGTCCGTACGCCGTCCGCCACCCCGGCCAGTACCTCGGCGAAGCGCTCCCGCCGGGAGTCGGCGAGCACCACCTCCGTGTCGTCGCGCGGTGTGGCGTGGCAGAAGAGGACCGGGCCGAGGCCCGGCACGTCCAGCGTCACGGTCGCCGGGAGCGCGGCGAGGTGTTCGATGTCGGCGGGGGAGAGCTGCCCGGCCGCCCAGGGCGTGATCGCGTCGGGGGCCGGGGCGCGGTGGTCGCGGTGGCTCGCGATCAGTTCCCGTTCGCCGTTGCCGGCCAGCCACACGGCGCGGTCGCCGAGGCCGCGCAGCAGGTCGAGGGTCTCGCGGGGGAGCGGCCCGGACAGCAGGTCGCCGGTGAGGACGACGGTGCGCGCCGCGCGCACGTCGGGCTCGGCGAGTACGGCTTCCAGCGCGGGGGCGACTCCGTGGATGTCGGACAGCACGGCTACCGCGGCGGTGTCGGTCATGGGGGGAGCGTGGCAGGGGTTGGGCGGGGCGGGAGGCGGTTCGGCTGTGAGCTGAGCCGGGCGGAGCGGTGCGGTACCGGGGCGGCGGGGCGCGGTGCCGGCTTTCCGGACGGCTCAGACGCGCTCCACCAGCCGGGCCGCGGCCGACTTCGCCGTGGCCAGGGCCGTGGCCCGGTCCGCGCCGTGCTGCCCCAGCACCACCCGCGTACTGAGCCCGTCCAGCAGCGCGAGCAGTTCGGAGGCGCGGCCCGTGCAGTCCCCGGCGGCGAAGCGGCCCTGCGCGACCCCCTTCGCCAGCAGCGCGGCCAGATCGTCGCGCCAGCCCCGGTCGAGCTCCTCCTGCGTCTCGCGCAGCGGTTCGTTGGCGACCGTACGGGCCCACAGCTCGATCCACAGCATCCAGCGCGGGTCGCGCGGCCCGCGCGGCAGGTACAGGCCGACGAAGGCGTCCAGCATCCGCACGGCGCCGAGCCGGCGGGCGAGCAGCGCCCGGCGTTCCTCGGCGAGCTTCGCCTCGCTGAACCGCAGTGCTTCCAGCAGCAGCCGGTCCTTGCTGCCGAAGTAGTACAGGATGTGGCCGCCGCTCGTGCCGAGCCGCTTGGCCAGCGCCGACATGGTGAGCGCCGCGAGGCCGCCCTCGGCGATGGCCTCCATCGCCTCCTCCAGGATCCGGTCGGCCGCGACCTGCCCGTCCCGCCGTCGTGCCACCGCCCGGCCTGCCTTCCTCCGTGAACGTCGGGGTTTGTGATCGTCCGCGCCCCTGCCGTCCCGACCTTATCCCGGGGATTCGCCACAAGGTCTTGACCTGCGCGGGGCGTCGGGAGCATTTTGAATGCCGTTCAAGAAATTAGAACACCGTTCAAAGTCCACGAGTCCATGGGAGCCGCAGTATGTCTCGTCCGCCCGCCGACCTCGTCCTCCGCAACGCCCGTATCCACACCGTGGACCCCGCGCTCCCCGAGGCCGAGGCGCTGGCCGTGCGCGACGGCCGGATCGTCTGGCTCGGCCCGGACGCCGAGGTCGGTGAGTGGATCTCGGGACGTACCCAAGTGCTCGATGCCCAGGGCAAGTTGGCGCTGCCCGGCTTCATCGACGCGCACAACCACGTACGGCTCGGCTCCGACGACGCCTGCGTACAGCTCGCCGGGGCCCGCACGCTCGACGAGGTGCACGACCGCATCCGTACCTGGCGCGACGCCCACCCCGACGCCGAGTGGATCGAGGCCGAGGCGCTGGACTACTCGGCTCTGCCCGGCGGCCGGATGCCGCGCGCCGCCGACCTCGACCCGGTCACGGGCGACACCCCCGCCTTCGTCCTGAGCTACGACGTGCACACCGCCTGGCTCAACACCGCGGCCCTGCGCCGTCTCGGCATCACCAAGGACCACACCGATCTGCCGTACGGGCGGGCCGAGACCGACCCGGAGACCGGCGAACCCACCGGGTTCCTCAAGGACTTCGCGGTCCGCGGGCTCTCCCGGGACGGCCACCGCGCGCTGCGTGAGCTCGGCGTGCCGTGGGCGTCGCCCGAGCGCCAGTACCGGCGGCTGGCCGGCAGCCTGGACGACGCGATCCGCTGTGGCATCACGACGGTCGTCGAACCGCAGAACTCGCTGGACGACCTGGCGCTGTTCGAGCGCGCCAGGGAGGAGGGCCGACTGCGGTCCCGTATCGTCGCCGCCCTCTTCCACCCGAGGGGTACGACGGGCTCGGACCTCACCGAATTCGCCGCGGCCGCCGAGAAGTACGACGACGACCGGCTGAGCGTCGGCCCGCTCAAGCTCTACATCGACGACGTGGTCGAGCCGCGCACCGCCGCGCTGCTCGCACCGTACGCGGGCTGCCGTCACCACCGGGGCGAGACCTTCTACCCGCCCGAGGAGTTCGCCGAGCTGCTGACCGAGCTGGACTCCCTCGGCTTCCAGTGCTTCGTGCACGCGACGGGTGACCGTGGCATCCGTACCGTCCTGGACGCGGTCGAGCGTGCCCGGGAGTTCAACGGGCCGCGCGACGCCCGCCACCAGGTCGTCCACGTCGAATGCCTGGACCCCGCCGACACCCCGCGCTTCGCCGAACTGGGCGTGGTCGCCTGCATGCAGCCCCGGCACGCGGCCCCCGAGATCGCCGGACCCGGCCAGGACTGGGCGGAGAACGTCGGCGCCGACCGCTGGCACAAGGCGTGGCCGCTGCGCAGCCTGAAGGAGGCCGGGGCCGTGCTCGCCTTCTCCAGCGACTGGAACGTCGCCGAGATGGACCCGATGATCGGCATCTACACCGCCGTCACCCGCCGGCCACTGGGCGGCGGCGAGCCGTGGGGCCCGCAGGAAACCATCGACGTCGAGACCGCCGTACACGGCTACACCATGGGCTCGGCATACGCCAACTTCCTTGAGAACGAGCGAGGTTCACTCACCGTCGGCAAGCTCGCCGACTTCGTCGTCCTCTCCCGCGACCTCCTGCGCACCGCCCCGGAGGACATTCCGGGGACGGTGGCGGAGGTCGTGGTGGTGGGCGGGGAGGTGGCACACACGGCGTAGCCGGCCGCTGCCGCTCTACGTACGCCGTTCCGCTGCCGCTCTACGTGCGCCGTTCCGTCAGCCACGGCAGCCCCGCCGCCAGCGTCCGCAGCGCACGCGCCGCCAGCTCCGCCGGAGGTGAATCGCTCTCCCCCGCCGCCCACACCTCGACCGCCGCCCGCAGCGCGCCGTCCGCCGCGGCCGCGGTCAGCCGTACCTCCAGCGGCCCGGCCGTCGTCGTCCGGGCCAGTACGTCGATCAGCGCCAGCTCGGACTCGTGGTGCGCACGGTGCCAGACCGCGCGCAGCGCCGGATTGTCCTGCATCGCGTGCAGCAGGCCCCGGGTCCACTCCAGCGCCTCCTCGGCCCGCGCGTCGGCGGGCGTCAGCGCCTCGCGGGCCGCCCGCTCCAGTACCTCGCCCAGCGGCAGCTCCGGCTCGCGCGCGGCCAGCTCGGCCAGCCCCTCGGCCCAGTCCCGTACGCCGCCCGTCAGCAGCGGTGCGACCGCGTCCTCCTTGGTGCGGAAGTAGCGGTAGAAGGTGCGCGGCGCGACCCCCGCCGCGCGGGCGATGTCCTCGGCGGTGACGGCGGCGCCGCGCTCGGCGAACAGCGCCGCCGCGGTACGGGCGATCTCCAGCTCGGTCGCGGCCTTGCGCCGCTCGGTGAGGGAGGACGGACGGGAGGGAGGTGCGGTGGGCATGGCCGGAGTCTACGCCGCGGTACGCCTAGGTGGCATAAATTGCAGAGGTGGCACAGTGTGCCATTGAGGCGTACGGTGACGGAGTCGCACGTGCTCGACGGAGAGCCGCGCACCGACGAGAACGGAGAACACCATGAACCGCTACGAGGGCCGCCGCGTACTGATCACCGGCGGCGGGTCCGGCATCGGACAGGCCACCGTCCACCGGATCCTCGCCGAGGGCGGCCGGGTCGTGGCGGCGGACGTCAGCGAGGAGGGCCTGAAGGCCACCGCCGAACGCGCCGCCGCGGACGGCACGGCCGGCCGGCTCACCACCACGGTCCTGGACATCTCCGACGAGGCCGCGGTCGTCGCCGGCACGGCCACCGCCGTGGAGGCGCTCGGCGGCCTGGACGTGCTGGTCAACGCGGCCGGCATCCTGCGGTCCGAGCACACCCACAAGACCACCCTGGACTTCTGGAACAAGGTCGTCACGACCAACCTGACCGGCACGTTCCTGATGATCCGCGAGTCGCTGCCCGCCCTGCTGGCGGGCGAGCAGCCGGTGATCGTCAACTTCAGCTCGACCTCGGCCTCGTTCGCGCACCCGTACATGGCGGCGTACGCGGCGAGCAAGGGCGGCATCCAGTCCATGACCCACGCGATCGCGAGCGAGTACAGCAAGCAGGGGCTGCGCGCGGTGTGCGTCGCGCCGGGCTCCATCGCCAGCGGCATGACGACGGGCCGCGGGCCCGGCCTGCCCGAGGACGCCGACATGAGCCTCTTCGTGAAGCTCGCACCGGCCATGGGCGAGGGCTTCGCGGGCCCGGAGACCGTCGCGGGCGTCATCGCGATGCTGGGCTCCGAGGACGGCGCCTTCGTCACGGGCACGGAGATCCGGATCGACGGCGGTACGCACATGTGAGCCGTGCGGAGGCACGTGTACGGGGACGCGTCGTACGGGCGCGCGTGGGGCGTACTCGGGCGGGCGCGGGCAGCGGCGCGCTCCTACTGCCGCGGCTCGCTCCGCTCGACCGCGCCCCGCCCCAGGGAGAGGGCCGCGAAGACCAGCGTCAGCGCCGCCGCGAGCACCGCCCACGCGGCGAGCACCAGCAGCGGCCCCGTCATCGCCCGCCCGTCGAAGTACGCGATCGAACGGGCCGCCCAGGTGCCCGCGCCCGGCGGCAGCGCGGGCCCGATGGCGTGCCAGAAGGGCGGCAGCAGCGGATACGGATAGGCGCCGCCCGCACTGGGATTCCCGCCGATCACCACCACCAGGATCGTCAGCCCGATGCCGAGGATCCCGGCGATGCCCTGGAAGGCGAACGTGGTCGCGCCCACCGCGAACACGATGAGCGCGCCCAGCCCCCACAGCGCCACGACACTGCCCGGCAGCGCGCCGAGCGCCGGGCCGATGACGAGCGCACCGGCCAGCCCGGCCAGTACCGAGTACACCAGCAGCGTCCCGAGCCGGATGACGGCCCGCCGGCCGTTCGTGGGGCGGGCCCCGTAACTGATCGCGAGGATCGCGGCACACAGGTAACCGCCCACGCACCACCCCACCACCAGGTAGAACGACGACAGTCCGCGGGCGTCCTGCGGGTCCGCCGGGGCCACGTCGGTCGTCCTGATCGTCCGCTGCTGCGCCTGCTCCGCCTTGGTGAGGACCTTCTGCAGCGCGTCGGAGAGCGCGCTGCCGCTGCCCCCGGCGACCAGCAGCTCGTCCTGCTTGCCGCGCGGGTCGACCACCAGCGCGCCGTCGATCTCCCGGTCCTTCAGCTGCCGTACGGCCTCGGCCCGCGACCCAGCAGGCCGCGCGTCGAGCGGCGACCCCCGCAGCCGGTCCAGCTTCGCGACGAGCTGCCCGCGCTCCTGCGGGGGTGCGACGACCGCGAACGCCACGTCCCGGGGCTTGGGGGAGTGGAAGGCGCCCGCGTACGAGGCGATGAACGCGACCGTCAGGGCCAGCACCCCGACGATCAGCAGCGCGGCCCGCGCCGACACCGCGTCCTTCAGCTCTCCGGCGAAGGTGGTGCGGGTGCCGCCGCCGTCCTCGGACCCGGTGCCGCCGTCCGCTGTGGCCATGTGCTGCTCCTCGTATCTGTAGCGATGCCACCCTTATCTTCCGTTTTGGGCGAAAAAATAAGGGGGCGTGCGGCATGCCCCGGCGCGTCGCACGAACGTGTTCGCACGGACGTTCGAAGAAAGCGTTATGGTGTGAGGGAGGCGGGGGATGCAAGGTCAGTCGGGGGGTGCTCAAGCGGTAGGAGGTGCGAATGTCCCGGTTCACGCACCTGCACACCGCATCGGGATTCTCCGTGCGGTACGGCGCATCCCACCCGGAACGGCTCGCCGAGCGGGCGGCCGAGCGCGGCATGGACGCCCTCGCCCTCACCGACCGAGACTCCCTCGCCGGCGCCGTACGCTTCGCCAAGGCCGCCGCCGAAGCCGGCATCCGCCCGCTGTTCGGCACCGAGCTGGCGATCGCCGAACGACAGCCGGACCCCACCCCCACGACCCGCCGCCGCACCCCCGTACGAGGCGGCGCCTTCATCGACGAATCGGCCCCCCGCGCCGTCTTCCTCGCCCGCGACGGCGCCCGCGGCTGGGCCACCCTGTGCCGGCTGGTCTCCGCCGCCCACGCCACCGACCGCGAACGCCCCCTCCTTCCCTGGGACGACCTGGCCACCGCGACGGACGGCATCACCGTCCTCCTCGGCCCCGACTCCGAAGTCGGCCGCGCACTCGCCGCCGGCCGCCCCGACCGCGCCGCCCGCCTCCTCGCCCCCTGGCGCGAGCTGTACGGCGACGCGCTGCGCCTCGAAGCCGTCCACCACGGCCGCACCGGCACCGGGCCCGGCTCCCTCCGGCTCGCAGCCCGCACCCTCGGCTTCGCCGTCGACCAGGGCATCCGCGCCGTCCTCAGCAACGCCGTCCGCTACGCCGACCCCGGCCAGGGCCCGGTCACCGACGTCCTCGACGCCGCCCGCCGCCTCGTCCCCATCGACCCCCACCGCCCCGAAGCCCGCGACAGCGGCGAACGCTGGCTCAAGGACGCCGACACCATGGCCCGTACCGCCGAACGCATCGCCGAGGCCGCCGGCCACCGCCGCGACACCGCCCACCGGCTGCTCGCCATGACCGAGGAGACGGCGGGGGAGTGCCTCGTCGACGCCCAGGACGACATCGGACTCGGCACCGTCCACTTCCCCGAACCCCGGCTCGTCGGCGCGGAGCACCGTACGGCCTCCCGCGTACTCCGCTCCCGCAGTGCCGCCGGAATGGTCCGCCGCGGCTACGACCGCGGCCCGGCCGCCCGCACGTACTGGGAACGCCTCCACCGCGAGCTGGACATCATCGACCACCACGGCTTCGCGTCGTACTTCCTCACCGTCGCCCAGGTCGTCGAGGACACCCGGCGCCTCGGCATCCGCGTCACCGCACGCGGCTCCGGCGCCGGCTCCCTCGTCAACCACCTGCTCGGCATCGCCCACGCCGACCCCGTCGAACACGGCCTGCTGATGGAACGCTTCCTCTCCAAGCGCCGCGCCGTCCTCCCCGACATCGACATCGACGTGGAATCCGCGCGCCGCCTGGAGGTCTACCACGCGATCTTCGACCGCTTCGGCGCCGAACGCGTCGCCGCCGTCGCCATGCCCGAGACCTACCGCGTACGGCACGCCGTGCGCGACGTCGGCGCCGCACTCGGCATGGACCCCGACGAGGTGGACCGGATCGCCAAGTCCTTCCCGCACATCCGCGCCCGCGACGCCCGCGCGGCACTGGAAGAACTGCCCGAACTGCGCGCCCTGCGGGACAACCCGCCGCCCCCGCCCTTCTGGGACCTGGTGGAGGGGCTGGACGCGCTGCCCCGCGGCACCGCCATGCACCCCTGCGGCGTACTGCTCTCCGACGCCACGCTCACCGCGCGCACCCCCGTGGTGCCCACCGGCGGCGAGGGCTTCCCCATGTCGCAGTTCGACAAGGACGACGTCGAGGACCTCGGCCTGCTCAAGCTCGACGTACTCGGCGTACGAATGCAGTCCGCGATGGCGCACGCCACCGCCGAGATCGGCCGCGCCACCGGGCGGCCCGCGCCGGACATCGACGACCCGGCGCAGGTACCGCCGGGCGACCCCGCCACGTACGACCTGATCCGCTCCACCGAGACCCTCGGCTGCTTCCAGATCGAGTCGCCGGGCCAGCGCGACCTGATCGGCCGGCTCCAGCCCGCCACCTTCCACGACCTGGTCGTGGACATCTCGCTCTTCCGCCCGGGTCCGGTCGCGGCCGACATGGTGCGGCCCTTCATCGAATCCCGGCACGGCCGCAAACCCGTCCACTACCCCCACCCCGACCTGGCGGAACACCTGCGCGAGACATACGGCGTCGTGGTCTTCCACGAACAGGTCATGCACATCCTGGACCGGATGACCGGCTGCGGCCTGGACGAGGCCGACCGGGTGCGGCGCGGGCTGTCCGACCCCGAGTCGCAGGGCCGCATCCGCGTCTGGTTCGCGGAACGGGCCGCGCGGCACGGCTACTCCTCCGAAGACATCGCCCGCACCTGGGAGATCATCGAATCGTTCGGTTCGTACGGCTTCTGCAAGGCGCACGCGGTGGCCTTCGCCGTACCGACCTACCAGTCCGCCTGGCTCAAGGCCCACCACCCGGCCGCCTTCTACGCCGGCCTCCTCACCCACGACCCCGGCATGTACCCCAAACGCCTCCTCCTCGCCGATGCCCGCCGCCGCGGCGTCCCGATCCTTCCCCTGGACGTGAACCGGTCCGATGTCGCTTATCGAATCGAACTGGTGTCTGGGGAGAGTGGTGCGAACGGGGGCAAAGCCGTCGACTCTTCGGGGGCTGTTGGGGCTTCCGGCTCTTCAGGCTCTTCAGGCTCTTCCAAGGCGTCCGGCGCTTCCGGAACTCCCAGGTTTCTCGGGGCTTTCGGGGTTCCCGGGACTTCCAGGGTTCCCGGGGCGTCCGGGGCGTCAGGAATGACCGGAACAGCCGGGTCCTCCGGAACGTGGGGGCTGCGGCTCGCGCTCTCCGAAGTACACGGCATCAGCGAGGCCGAGGCCGGCCGGATCGCCGCCGGCCGCCCCTACACCTCGCTCCAGGACCTGTGGCGCCGCGCCCACCCGGGCCGCCCCGTACTCGAACGCCTCGCCAGGGTCGGCGCGTTGGACGCCTTCGGCGCCAACCGCCGCGACCTGCTGCTGCACATCGCCGAACTGCACCGCCAGCACCGCGGCGCACCGGCCGACACCCAACTCCCGCTGACCACCGCGGCATCGGCACCGGCCGGACTGCCGGACCTGAGCGAAGCCGAACGGCTCAGCGCCGAGCTGGGCGTACTGGGCATGGACGCCTCCCGGCACCTGATGGGGGACCACGCCCAGTTCCTGAACGAACTGGGAGTACTCCCGGCCAAGCGGCTGAGCGAGGCCCGGCACGGTGACACGGTCCTGGTCGCCGGCGCCAAGGCGGCCACCCAGACGCCGCCGATCCGCTCCGGCCGCCGGGTCATCTTCACCACCCTCGACGACAGCACGGGCCTGGTCGACTGCGCCTTCTTCGACGACAGCCACGAGACCTGCGCCCACACCGTCTTCCACTCCTGGCTGCTCCTGGTACGCGGCACGGTCCAACGCCGCGGCCCCCGCAGCCTCAGCGTGGTCGGCACCGCGGTCTGGAACCTGGCGGAACTGGCGGAACTGCGGGAGAGGGGCGGCCTCCGCGCGGTCACCTCCCGCCTGTCCTCCCACCCTCCCCTCCCCCCACC
>NZ_JOBH01000025.1 GCF_000717745.1 Streptomyces violens | reverse complement strand
CGCCGAGGTCACCGTCGACCTGGTGCACCGCGAGGTACGCGCCCAGGGCATCAAGGCCGCATTCGAGCTGGACGAGAACGCCCGTTGGCGACTGCTGGAAGGCCTGGACGACATCAGCCTCACCCTCCGGGAGGAAGACTCCATCGCCGCCTACGAAGCGAACAGGCTGCCCTTCAAGCCGAACGTCGTTCTGTAGTCCGAGCCCGATCCGCACAAAGTCCGCCGACCCTGTGAACGGCTGACGGAAAACGAACAACATTCACCGGGCCGCAGCCCCGCGGACCGGGCGAATTAACCTCGTTCTGCGACCGCCCCAAACCAGGCGGTATGTCACGACGCAGAGCAAAGAGGTAGTCCATGTCCCTGCCCACCAAGGCCGTTGTCGTCATCGCGGAAGAACTTCCGGTCGGCGTCGCGCTCAATACCGCTGCGCTGCTGGGGATCAGCCTCGGCAATCGGGCATCGGATCTGGTGGGTGCGGACGGACCGGACGCCTCCGGGCACCGGCATCTGGGGATGAGTACACACCCCGTTCCGGTGCTCAAGGCGTCCGCCGAACGCCTCAAGGAACTGTACGCGGACGCCGCGGCGCTGGACGGTGTGCTGGTCGCCGATATGAGCGAGGTCGCGCAGAAGTCGCGTACCTACGACGCCTATCTGGCGACTCTTGGCGGCACCAAGCCGGAGGACATGCGGTATCTGGGCGTGATGCTGCACGGCCCGCGGCCGGCCGTCGATTCCCTCACCGGACAGCTTCCGCTCTATCGCTGAATCTCCGCGAATTCTCGCATGGTGAGACAACTGCGTTCTCGGCCCGGCGCGGCGTGATCGGCGATCCCGCTCCCTTATGTTCGCTGCGACGGTGCTACCGCGCGCTCAGGGCGAATGAGTGAACGGCGGAATGGCCATCGGTGCTGAACAGATTCGGCAACGCTGGTTCGGACCGCCCGCCATTGTTAACTTCTGGGGTCGTGGGGGTTCGCCTTCTCGGCTGCGCTCCGCATCTCGCATGTTGATACTCACCAAACGCTGGGGGCTCTGTGTCAGTTGACAAGGGAACGCGACGTATATCGGTCTTCGATACGACTCTGCGGGACGGGGAGCAGGCACCCGGAAATGCCATGACGCCCGAGGAGAAGCTCGATATCGCGCTGCGGATCGAGGCCCTGGGCGTGGACCGGGTGGAGGCCGGCTTCCCGGCCGCGTCGCCCCGTGACTTCGAAGCGACCCGGCTCATCTCCAAGAGCGTCACGAACGCTCAGTTCGTTACCTTCTGCCGTGCCGTGCGCGGCGACGTGGAGGCGGCCGTCGAGGCCGGCGGCACCGCCAACCACCAGGTGGAGACGGTGACCGTGGGCAGCGACATCCACCTCGAGTACAAGCGCGGCATCACGCGCAAGGAAGCCGTCGCGGAGATCGTCGACGTCGTCGAGTTCGCCAAGTCCTTCGGCGTCGAAGAGGTCGCGGTGGCCATCGAGGACGCCACCCGCGGCGCGGACGAGCACCTTCGCAACGTCTCCGAAGCGGTCGTCGAGGCCGGCGCGAGCTGCATCGTCGTTCCCGACACCGTCGGTGCCCTGGTCCCCGGGCAGTACGGTGAGCTGATCGCCAAGTTCCGCGAATGGGTGCCCGGCGTCCGCATTTCCACCCACTGCCACGACGACTTCGGCCTTTCGCTGGGCAATGCGCTGGCCGGTATGGAAGCGGGTGCCGACGAGATCCAGGTGACGCTCGGCGGAATCGGTGAGCGGGCCGGCAACACCCCGCTGGAGCAGCTCGCCGCCGTACTGGCCTACAAGAGCGATTACTACGGCGTGCACAGCGATATCGACCTGGCGGGCATTCACGACGCCTACACCAGGCTCCGCGAGATCATCAAGCTGGAGGAGCCGCGCAACAAGCCCATCGTCGGGGCCTATGCCTTCGGTACCACCGCCGGAATTCACCAGCAGGGCCTGCTGCGCAACCCCGAGACGTACGAATACGTACGGCCCGGCGTGTTCGGCCGTGAGACCACGATTCTGATCGGCCGGCACTCCGGCCGTGCGGTACTGCGCCATCTGCTCGACCAGATCGGCGTCGAGGTGGATGACAAGCAGTTGGAAGCGCTCTACGAGACGCATATCGCCGAGCGTCCGGGCAGCGACTGCGAGGACCTTGCGGTGGTGCGCGACCGCCTCGACCGCGAGCTGGCCGACTGGCCGCGGAAGGCCCGGTGAGCCCGGTGCCGAGCAAGGCGGAAGAACTGGTCCGCAGCTACTACGAACGGGTCGACGCCGACGATGTGGACGGCCTTCTGGGCCTCTTCTCCGAAGAAGCCGTCTACCGGCGGCCCGGCTATGAAGCGATGAACGGCCGGGCCGAGCTGGAAGCGTTCTACCGGGGGGAGCGGGTGATCCGGAAAGGCAGCCACACCGTGCACACCATCACCGAACAGCTGCCTCGGGTCGCGGTCTCCGGAAGTTTCTCCGGCGAACTCAAGGACGGCCGGCAGGTCTCCGTGGAATTCGCCGACTTCTTCACGCTCGAATCGGACGGTCGTTTCGGCCGGCGGGAAACGTTCTTCTACGCGCCGCTGGTGTGAGGACCGTTACCGAACGATGGGGGAACTGTGGCAGGCAATGCCAAAGCCGTGGGCGTATCGGTGACGAGCCGGGCGCTGGCGATTCTCGGAGCATTCGACAGGGTGTACAGCGGCCTGTCGCTCTCCGACCTCTCCAGGCGCACCGGACTTCCACTGGCCACGGCACACCGGCTCATCGGTGAACTCGAATCCTGGGGCGCGCTGGACCGCGATCAGGACGGGCGTTACCGGATCGGGCTGCGCATCTGGGAGCTCGGATCGCTGACGCCCAGCCGTACGGGACTGCGTGAGGCGGCCCTGCCGGCCCTGCTGTCCCTCTCCGAGCTGTCCCGCGAAGAGGTACAGCTGGTCGTCGCGGACGGCGACGACGCGGTGTGCGTGGAACACCTCGGGCCCCGTGAGGGCATCCGCTCGGCGGACCTGAGAGGACTGCGCAGGCCGCTGACCGAGTCCGCCTGCGGGCTGGCGCTGCTGGCCCATCGCGGCGCGGACGGCGAAACGGGACGGGCCGGCGGAGCACCGCGGACCGATGAGGCGCTGCGGGCCGACGCGTCCGTACGCAGCCGCCTGCCACTGATCCGCCGGCACGGCTGTGCGGTGCTCAACGACACCGGGCGCCCCGGCCGGCAGACCGTCGCCATGGCCGTCTGCGACGAGGGCGTCGCCGTGGCCGCGATCGGCCTTTCCACGCCCGAGGGCTCCGCCATCGGGCACTGGCGAGAGATGCTGATCGCCGCCACGGCCGGTGTCCAGCGGGCGCTGCCGCGCCGCCACGCCGTCGCGGCCTGACCGGCCGCGATCTCTGGGGCGCCCGGCACCACCCGGCCGGGCGCCCCTTCCCGTACGGGCGTTCCCTTGAACTGAACTACTCCCCGGTGAGGCATCACTGTGAGCAAGCAAATTGTCATCATCGGAGGCGGCGCCACCGCCGTGAGCGCCTTCGCGCATCTGGCGGGCAGCTCCGGGGTGGAACGCGTCACCTTCGTGGCGCCCGGCCCCATCGGCCTGGGCACCGCTTTCGGCACCACCGACCCGGCCCTGCTGTGCAACACCTCCGTGGACGTGACGGCCCTGAAGGCCGACGGGCGCTCGGACTTCCTCGACTACCTCGCGTCCCGCGGCCACCCGGCGCACCGCGCCGACTTCGCTCCCCGCTACCTCGTCGGCCAGTACTGCCGCGAGCGCTTCTGGCAGTACTCCGACACGGCCCGCCGGGCCGGCACCCGCGTCACCCACATCCGCGACCGCGCGGTGGCCATCGACCGGCACACGGACGCAGACACGGACACGGACGCCACGGCGTACCGAGTGGCGCTCGCCGGCGGGGGATCGGTCACCGGCACCGACATCCTGTTCTGCGCGGGCGCTGACAACCCGGTCCTGCCGCCGGAGCTCCGCCCGTACGCCGGGCACCCCCGTCTGATGGCCACTCCGTACCCCTCGCACAAGCTGCGCCGGCTGCCCGCCGACGCCCGCGTCCTGGTCCTGGGCACCAAGCTGTCCGCGATCGACGCGGCGGTGACCCTGTGCAGGACCGGCAACCGGCGTACGGTCATGACCTCGCCCTCGGGCATGCTGCCGGCCGTCCGCAACCGCCTCGTCCGCCCGGCCGCCCCACGGCTGCGCCAGGACGTATGGGCGGCCCTCGCCGCGAGCGGCACCCCGGAAGGACCCGCGGACGACACGGCGCTGGACCGCACCGTCGCCCGCGAACTGCTCTCCGCCATCCGTGCCGGAGCGCCGGGCGCCCGGGTCGCCCGGCCCCGGCTCTCGGGGCGGCCCGCGACCCTGCTGCGCGAGGAACGGCACCGCGCCGCGGCCGGCCGCATCCCCTGGGAGGACGTGATGGCGGAGCTCATCGACACCGTCAACGCCCAGGTGTCCCGCTGGCGCGCCGACGTGCGCGCCCGTGTGCTGCCCCGCTACCGCGCCCTGATGACCCGTTACATATCGGCCTTCCCGCTGCGCAACGCCACCCTGCTGGACGGCTGGCTCACCGAAGGCAGACTCCGCGTCGCCCCGCGCTACCCGGAACGGATGGAGCCGAGCGGGACCGGATGGTCGGTGCGCTGGCCGGACGGCACCACCGAGACCTTCGACCACATCGTGTGCGCCTCTGGATACCGGGTCGCGCCGCTGACGACCACCGCCACCGGCGTACGCATCGGAGGCGGGGCAGCGGACGGCGCCGCAGTCGAGGCGGACGACGCCGGGCCGCGGCCGGAGATCCTCGAAACCCTGCGGATACGGCTGCGGCCCGACGGCCCCGCCGAACGCATCTGGGCGCTGGGCGCCGGCGCCGGTGCGCGCTTCCCCATCGTCAACTACCTGCGGGCCGCCGCCCAGCACGCGGCCGTCGTCGCCGACCAACTCGGGCAGTACAGCCCCGGAACAACCGAGCCGCTCGCCGAAAGGACGGCCCTGTGATCGCCCTCGTCAACCCCGTCTCCAGCGGAGCGCAACTGACCGAAGCGCTGCTGGAGGAAGGGGCCGAATTCCTGCACGTCTACACGGAGGACCGGGCGCCCGCCGCACCGTCCGGCGGCCTGCCGGTCAAGACCGTGGTGCACACCGGCCTCGACGCGACCGCCGGGCGGCTGCGCGCGATGGGCGTCACCACCGTGCTCGCGGGCAGCGAGTTCGGCGTCACCCTCGCCGACGAGCTCGCCGAGGCCCTCGGTGTGCCGCATCACCGCCACGAGCTGCGCGCCGCCCGCCGGGACAAGTACTGGATGGCCCGCGCGCTGGCCGACGCCGGCGTGCCGCACGCCGGCACCGAAGCCGTGCGCAGCGAGGACGAGCTGCGCACCGTGCTGGACCGCTGGGGGACCTTCCCCGTGGTCGTCAAGCCGTTCAACAGCGCGGGCAGCGACGGCTGCCACATCTGCGCCGACGCCGGCCAGGCCATCGACGCCTTCCGCGCCAACAGCGGCCGGCGCAACCTCATGGGCGAGGTCAACGACGGCGTACTGGTCCAGCAGTTCCTCGAAGGCCCCCAGTACATCGTCAACACGGTGAGCATGACGGGCCGCCACCTGCTCGCCGAGATCTACGCCGAGCGCATCGACCGCGAGCAGGGCGCGCCCGTCCTGCGGCACATCGTTTCCCGCCGCACGCTCGACGAGGCCGAGACCGAGCTCGTCGCGTACGTCATGCGCTGCCTGGACGCGCTGGGCGTCCGCGAGGGCGCCGCACACACCGAAGTGATCCTCACCGCGGGCGGCCCGCGCCTGGTGGAGGTCAACTCCCGGCTCATGGGACCGTACCTGTCCGCCGACGCCTACCACGTCGCGTACGGGTACAGCAGCCCCCATCTGCTGGCGGAAAGCCTGTTGCGGCCCGAGGAGTTCACGAACCGCTTCGACCTGCCGTACGGGCCGGGACGGTCGCTCGCCAAGGTCTATCTGCGGGCACACCGCGCCGGCACGGTGCGGGCGCTGGACGGTCTGCGCCGGGTCCGCCGGCTCCCCGGATTCCACAGCGTGGCCCGGATCCCGGCGGTCGGCGAGCCGGTCCGGGACGGGCAGCTGACCACCGGCGGCTGCGGCGTCGCCTTCTTCGTCCACGAGGACGCCGAACTGCTCCAGCACAGCCTCGACGTCCTGCACGAGATCGAGGACGCGGGCGAGCTGTACCGCATCGAGGACGAGAGCGACACGTCCCCGGCCGCGGAGAGCGGGGACTGACCGTGCCCGTCCTCTGCATCATGGCATCGGTACTGCTGCAGTCCGGGGTGTACGGATTCGTCTCCGGCCGGCTCGGGTCCACGGACAGCCTGGCGCTGTCCTGCGCGGGATTCGGCGCCGCCGCCGTGGTCTTCAACGCGGTGCTGCTGGTCCGGCGCCGCCGTGCGGGGCGGGGCGGCGCGCCCGTCGCACCGCCGCCGGGGGCCGGCCGGCTGCTCCTGGCCATGAACGTGGTCACGGCCGTCACCTTCCTCAGCTTCTACGCCGCGCTGAGCTGGATCCCCTCCGCGCTCGCCACCGGCATCGAGACCGCCATCGGCCCGGCCGTACTCGCCCTGCTCGGGCTCGCCGGGATCGGCCGGCGGGCCACCGCTCCGGGCTGGGCGGCGGCGGGCCTGCTGGTGGTGCTCGGCGGGGCCATCGCCTGGAGCTTCACGGGGGACGGCGGGATGCGGTCGGCCGGGGCGGCGGCGGGGATCGGGCTGGTGCTCGTCGCGGGCATCGGCGCGTCCGTACTCGCCCTGGTGTCAGCGGAGTTGGGGCGCCGGGGTATCGACCCCGTGCACGCCACCGCGCACCGCTTCCACCTCACCTTCCTCTGCGGCGGCGCGCTGCTGCTCGTCGTGGGCGGCACCAGTGCGGTGCGGTCGGCGGACTGGCCGGCGCTGCTGGTCACCGGCGTCCTGGCGGTCACCGTGCCGCTGTTCCTGCTGCAGCGCGGGCTCCAGGGCGCAGACCCGATGGTCGCGATGGTGCTGCTGACCACGCTGCCCGGCGTCACCTATCTCGCCGAGACCGCCTTCCACGGCGGCTTCGACGGATTGTCGTTCGCGCTGATCTGCGCGCTGATGGCGGTCGCCCTGTGGTACGCCCGGCTGTCCCGGGAGGAGCCGTCGAAGGGCGCGGGCGATGGCGACGGTACGGAGGCCGGTTCCCGCGCGGAGTCCGGCCGGAGGTCCGGTCGGGAGTCCGCGCGGGTCCCCGGTTAGCGCAGCGCGGACAGTACCGCTTCGCGCGTCTCCTCGCTGCGCAGCAGGTCCTTGCGGTCGCAGTCGATCCGTATCTCCCGTACGCCGGCGGCACCGTGCGCGAAATGGCGACCGGAGCCGCCGGCGGAGTCGATGTGCAGGACCTCGCCGTCCCAGGGGGAGACCCGGGAGCGGTGCGCGGCCACCAGATGGCTGAGCCAGTCGGCGTACGCGCCCGCCATGTGCGCCGCGCTCTCGATGGCCTCGGCCGGGCCGCTGCCCAGCGCGCGCAGTGCCTCCGCGGCCCGCCGTTCGAGATCGTCCACGAGCGCGTCGACGAAACCCCGCGGGTCGTGGGCGAGGCGGTCGGGGTCCGCCCGCTCGCGGATCTCCTCCTCGGCCGGGTGGACACCCAGCTGGGCGAGCGCGTCGCGGTAACTGTCCAGGACCGGGGTGAGCGTTCCGGGTTCGGCGTCGACGAGGACGAGCCGGGGCACGGCCCCGCCCTCGGGCGTGACCGCCCGGGCGAGTTCGAACGCCAGCGGGGCCGAGGCGCAGTAGGCGGCGATGGCGGTGACCGGGCCGGCGGGTGCCGGGTTGGCGAGCAGCGACCGCGCGGCGTACTCCGAGCCGTTCGTGACCCGGGGCAGCGGACGGCGCAGCAGGTCGTGGGTCCGTACGCCGTGCCCGTCCAGGCGGAGATCGGCGAACCGGGCCTCCGGGCGGTAACCGGGGTAGTCGAGTACGAGCAGCAGCGGCTCGTCGTGGTGGTCCATCAGTGCTGTTCCTCCAGCGAGCGGAGTTGTGCGGTCATGAGGTCCGCCATGTCGTCGAACATGCGGCCCATGAGAGCGAGTTGACGGGCGGCCACGCCGGCTTCCGGCGTCCCGGGGACGGCGGATTGCGGAGTCCCGGGCCGGGGCCGCGCCGTGCGGGATTCCGGGGCCGTCTCCGGCGGCGCGGACGGTTCCGCTGCAGCCCCCGGCAGAGCAGGGATCTCGTACCGGTCGCGGCGGAACGGATGGCCCGGCAGCGGGATCCGCCGTCCATGCGGCGCGATGCTCGCCCAGTCCACGTCCGTGCCCTGCTCGTACAGCGCGCCGAGCGCGGGCCACAGCGCCAGGTCAGGAGCCGTGCCGCGGGCCCGGCTCGCCGTCCAGCGGCTGTCCGGCAGGGCGGCGCGGCCCATCCCGGTGAGCACGTCCCCCGGCCCGGTCTCCAGGAAGTCCGCGCAGCCGGCCGTACGGAGGGCCGTCAGGGCTCCGTGGAAGAGCACCGGGCGGCGGGCCTGGCGGACCAGGAAGCCGGCGTCCAGTACGGTCCCCGCGTCCAGCACCGTGCCCCCGGCGGTGTCGGCGCACGGCATCCGCAGCGCCGTGAAGCGCACCTTCGCGGCGGCGTCCCGCAGCTCGTCCGCGACCGGGTCGAGCAGCGCGGAGTGGAAGGCCCGGTCGACGGCCAGCCGCCGATACGTGAGGTCCTCGGCGGCCAGCAGGCGTTCCGCGGCCTCGACCCGCTCCGGCGCCCCGGAGAGCACATGGGACCGGGGGCCGTTGACCGCGGCGACATCGAGACCCGCCGCGTCGCCGACGCGCCGTACGGTAGCCTCGTCGGCGGCCACGGCGAGCATGCCGCCGGCCATCGCCCCGCAGCTCATGGCGCGCCCCCGGGCGATGACGAACCGGAGACCGTCCGCCAGCGAGAACGCGCCGGCATCGCAGAGCGCGGCGATCTCGCCGAGGCTGTGGCCGATGGCGTACGACGGCTCGACGCCCACCGACCGCCACCACCGTGCCTGCGCCATCTGCAGGGCGAACAGCGCGGGCTGGGCCACCGCCGGCTGCGCGGGTACGGCCTCGGCCCCGTCCGCCAGCAGCACATCGAGCAGACTGCCGCGCTCCGTCCGCCGGTGGATCTCCTCGCAGGTGTCCAGTACCTCGCGGACGACGGGGAGTTCGGCGTAGAGGCCGCGGGCCGCGCCGACGGGGGAGGTGCCCTGCCCGGAGAAGGCGAAGGCAGGCGGTCCCGGGCGGCTGGCCGCGCGCCGGTCCCCGCCCTCGGGGCCGGCCAGGAAGTCCCCCAGGGAGGTGGCCAGTTCGGCCGCCGTCCGGCCGTGCACCACGGTCCGGTACGCATGGTGCGTCCGGCCGCGCGCCAGGGTGAACAGCACGTCGCAGGCGGGGATGCCGGGATGCCGGGTGAGGTGGTCGCGGAGCGCGGCCGCGAGCTCGCGCAGCGACTCCGGGTCGCGGGCGCTGACCGGCACCGGTACCGGCGCGGCGGGCTGCGGTGTCGCGGACCGGACGGGTGGCTCCTCCAGGACGACATGGGCGTTGGTGCCGCCGAACCCGAGCGCGCTGACCCCCGCACGCCGCGGCGCACCCTCCTCGGTGGCCCACTCGCGGGTCTCGGTGGCGAGCCGGAACGGGCTCTCGGCCCATGGCAGCCGGGGGCTGGGCCGGGTCGCGTTGACCGTCGGCACGAGGGTCCGGTGCCGGAGCATGAGCACCGTCTTGATCAGCCCGGCCATCCCCGCGCAGGTGTCCAGATGCCCCACGCTCGGTTTCACCGAGCCCAGCACACAGTGCTGGCGGGTCCGGCCGGCACCGTCCCCGGGCGTCCCGTACGCGCGGGCCAGCGCGGCGAACTCGACCGGGTCGCCCAGTTCGGTGCCGGTGCCGTGGGCCTCCACGTACCCCACCGACTCGGGCGCGACCCGGGCGCGGGCCAGTGCCTGCCGTACCGCCTCGGTGTGGCCCCGCACGCCCGGCGCGGTGAACCCCGCCTTGGCGTCGCCGTCGTTGTTCACCGCCGAGCCGAGCAGCACGGCATGGATCTCGTCGCCGTCCGACAGCGCCCGGTCCAGCCGCTTCAGCAGTACGACGGCGACTCCGTTGCCGCCGACCGTGCCGTCCGAGGCGGCGTCGAAGGCCCGGCAGACGCCGCTCGGCGACAGGATGAAGTCGGGCTGGTAGGCGTACCCGGCCTCCTGCGGCAGATGCACGGCCGCGGCTCCGGCCAGCGCCAGGTCGTTCTCGCCGGACAGCAGGGACTGGGCGGCCAGATGGACGGCCACCAGCGAGGTCGAGCAGGCCGTCTGGACGCCGATCGCGGCGCCGGTGAGGCCGAGCCGGTAGGCGACCCGGGTGGCCAGGAAGTCGTACTGGCCGCCGATCAGGCGCTGCATCTCCGCGGCGATGCCGCCGGTGCCCGAGCCGTTCCGGGCGTAGTACGGCAGGCGCGGGCCGTAGAGGTTCATCCCGCCGCCCGCGTAGACGCCGATGCGGCGACCACCGTCGCCGTCGGACCCGGCGTCCGCGTACCCGCCGTGCTCCAGCGCGCGCTGGCAGCACTCCAGGAACAACCGGTGCGCGGGGTCGGTCAGTTCGGCCTCGCGCGCGCTCATCCCGAAGAAACCGGCGTCGAAGCGGTCGGCGTCGTCCAGCACGCCCGCCACCGGTACCCGGTCCGGCCCGGCCGGCGCTCCCGGATCCTGCGCGAAGGTGCGCACGCTGCACACCCCGGCCCGCAGATTCTCCCAGTACTGATCGACATCGGCGGCGCCGGGGAGCCGCGCGGCCATGCCGACGATCGCGATCCGCCGGTCGTCCCCGTCCGGCGGCCCGCCGACGCGTTCCCGCGCCGCGGCATCCTCGGAGCCGTCACCGGTCGCCAGATGGGCCGCGAGGGCGGCCGCGCTCGGGTGCTCGAAGAGATCGGTGTCGGTGAGCGGCCGCCCCAGGTCACGCTCCAGGCGCAGCCGCACCCGGACCAGCGCCAGCGAGGTCAGCCCCAGTTCGAAGAACGGCGCGGCCGGGTCCGCCGGCCGCCCCAGGACGTCCTCGACGGCCGTACGGATGTGCCGCAGCAGCTCCTGTTCGGTGCGGTGGGCCATGTCAGGGCTCCTTCCGCGCCGACGCCAGCCGGTCCGCCATGGCGCGGACGGTCGGCGCGGCGAAGAACTCGGCCACCGGGATCTTGACGCCCAGCTCCGCGCGGACCCGCTCCAGCAGCCGCACAGCGGACAGCGAGTTCCCGCCCGCGTCGAAGAACGACCGGTCCGGCGGCACGGTGCCGCCGCCCAGCTCGACCGCCCACAGCTTGGCCACCCGCTCCTGCAGATCGGCCGGCTCGCCGGGGCCGCCCTCGGCGTCCTGGCCGTCGGCGGGCGTCGCGGTGCCCATGGCCAGCAGCCGGGCGCGGTCGAGCTTGCCGTTGGGGCCGTAGGGCATACGGTCCAGCCGGAGCCAGAGCTGCGGCACCAGGTAGTGCGGCAGTACCGCGCCCAGCCGCCTGCGCAGCGGCGTACTCCAGTCGTCCCCGGGCGCTGCCTCCACGCCGTGGCCGGCGCTCGGGCCGTCCGGTACGACGTACGCCGCCAGCGCCGTCTCGCCCGCCGCGTCGGGCCGGGCCAGCACCGCGGCCTCCCGTACGCCGGGCAGCCCGCTCAGCGCCCACTGGGCCTCTTCGGGCTCCACACGATGGCCGCGGATCTTCACCTGCGTGTCCCGGCGCCCGTGGTACTCCAGGACGCCGTCCGACCGCAGCCGGACGAGATCGCCGGTCCGGTAGTACCGCTCCGCGGCGCCGGAATCCGGCGCGGCCGTGCCGAAGCCGCGCTCCGTGCTCTCGGGATCACCGACGTAGCCGTGCGCGACCTGCACGCCCCCGATGAGGAGTTCACCGACCACTCCGACCGGCACCGGCCGGTCGTGGCCGTCGACGATGCGGACGGTCACGTTGTCGACCGGCCGGCCGATGGGCGGTACCGGCCCGGCGGCCGGATCGACCCGGTGCGAGGTCACCACCACGGACGTCTCGGTCGGCCCGTACTGGTTGTACAGCGTCAGCCCGGGGCACGCGGCGGCGAGCGCGCGCAGTTCGGGCGTGAGGGTGAGCTTCTCGCCGCCGATCAGGAGCTGCCGCAGCGACGGCACCCGCGCCAGCTCGCCCGCCAGGCTCTTGAGCGGCGTGAACGGCACGCTCATGCGCTGCACCTCGTACTCCCGCAGCCGGTCGGCCACCGCGGCGGGATCGTGACGCGTCGCGTCGTCGAGGAGGACCAGCGTGGCGCCGGAGCCGAGGGTCGAGAAGATCTCCTGCACGCTCACGTCGAAGCCCGGCGAGGTCCACTGGACCGTACGCAGCGCCCCCAACCTCCGCAGCTGCCAGCGGATCAGGTTGACCGGGCCCCGGTGCGGTACGGCCACCGCCTTCGGCCGGCCGGTCGACCCGGAGGTGTAGATGAGATACGCGGCGTCCTCGGGGTCCACCGTCCGCCCGAGAGGTGTGTCCGGCAGGGCATCGTCGAGGTCGTCGATCCACTGGACGGGGCACGGGAAGCTCTCCGCGTCCCCGCCGTCCACCTCGCGGTCGGCGACGACCAGCGCGGCGCCGCTGTCCGTCAGCATGAACCGGCGGCGTTCGGCGGGCAGCGAGCGGTCCACGGGTACGTACGCGGCGCCGCACTTCAGGATGGCGAGGATCGCGGTGATCAGGGCCGTACCGCGCGGCAGACAGACCGCGGCCGTGTCACCCCGGTCCAGGCCCCGGGCCGCGAGGGCGTGCGCGAGCCGGTTCGCGGCGGCGTCGAGCGCGCCGTAGCCGACCGGCTCGCCGTCCCCCACGAGGGCCACCGCGTCGGGTGTCTCCGCGGCCCGCGCCTCGACGAGCCCGTGGAGCGTCGCCGGGTCCGTGGGGCCCGCGTCGACCCGCTCGCCCTGCAGACGGTCGAGGACCCGCCGGTCGCTTTCGGTGAGGGCGGGCAGCCGGGACAGCGGGAGGCCGGGGGAGTCCACCGCGTGGCGCAGCAGCTCCGCCACGTACTCGACGATCCGGCGCACCGTGGTCCCGTCGAACATTTCGGTGTCGTACTCGGCGGTGCAGCGGATGCCGTCCGGGCGGTCGGCGAAGTAGAGCGTGAGGTCGACCGGTGTCTCGTTGCGCGGTACGTCGAGCAGCTCGGCGGTCAGGCCGGTGCCGCCGAAGTCGGGCGTGCTGTGCGCCTCGAACTCCACCATCACCTGGAACAGCGGGTTCCGGCCCGCGGCGCGCTCCGGGTTGACCGCCTCGACGACCTGGTCGAAGGGGATGTCCCGGTACTGCATGGCCTCGGCCGTCCGGGCGCCGACCCGTCGTACGAGGTCCCCGAAGGCCGGGTCGCCCGACAGATCGAGCCGCAGCGCGAGGGTCTCGACGAACATGCCGACCGTGTGCGCGGCGTCGCTCGGCCGGTTGCTGACGGCCGTTCCGAGCACGACGTCGTCCTGTCCCGCGAACCGGCCGAGGGTGGCGCCGACCGCGCCGAGGAGCGTCATGAACAGCGTGCAGCCCTGCTCCTTGCCGAGCGCCCGTACGCGCTCGGACAGCGTGGCATCCAGGGTGTGCGCGAGGCTGGCGCCGGCCGCCGGGGCCGCGGTCCGCGGCCGGTCGGTGGGCAGTTCGAGGGGCGCCGCACCGGACAGCTCGCGGCGCCAGAACTCCAGGCCCTCGGTGAGGTGACCGTCGGACGGGGCGTCCTCGTCCGCGGGCGGCACGGCGGCGGTGCCCACCTCGGCGAGATCCGTCGGCTCGCCGGGCCAGGCGCGGTAGAACGCGGCCAGGTCCTGGCACAGGACCTCGGTGGAGGCGGCGTCGAAGACGATGTGGTGGGCGACCAGGTACAGCAGATGGCAGTCGTCGGCGAGCCGGCCGAGCCGCGCGCGCAGCAGCGGCCCCCGCGCGAGATCGAAGTCCTCGGCGTCCGCGTCGTCCCGCAGACGCAGCAGCGCGGTGTCGTCGTCGAGGCCGGTCAGCGGGACGACCGGGCAGTCGACGGCGACGGAGTCCAGCACGGTCTGCTCCAGGACGCCCTCGGCGTTCTCCCGGAAGACGGTACGCAGCTGCGGATGCCGGTCGACGGTACGCCGCAGGGCGACCCGCAGCGCATCGGTGTCCAACGGGCCTTCGAGGAGCAGCGCCTTGGGCTCGTGGTAGGTGTGCCGGCCCGGGTGCATCCGGTCGAGCAGCCACATGCGGCGCTGGAGGGGGGTGGCGGGGGCGCGCCTGGGGGCGGGGGCGCGCCGGTCGTCGGTGCGCGGAGGGTGCCGGTCCTCGGGTCGCGGAGCGTGGTTGTCCTCGGGCCGTGGGGCGGACTGTGGGGCGGGCCGTGTGTACTCCTCGCGGAGTCCGTCCAGTTCGGGAAGCGCGTCGAGCATCAGGTCCGGCCGCACACCGAAGTCGATGAAGCAGCCGATCTCGTCGGCGCCCGCCGCCGTCAGCGCATCCAGTACCGGGCGAACGCTGTCCCGGCTGCCGATCAGGGCCCGGGACGCGCAGTACCGGTCGTACGCCCGGTCCAGGACGAAGTCCAGGTCCTCCGGGTCCGTGGCCGCCAGGTCGACGTCGATCCCGAGGCTGTTGGCGAGGGAGTCGAAGAGGCCGAGCGAGGACCGCAGATAGTCGCAGAAGGGCCGGCGGGCCTCCTGTCGCGCCCGTTCCGCGTCCGCGCCGAGATACGTGTGGACGAGCACGACGACCCGGCCCGCGTCCGGATCCAGGCCGTGGGCCGCGCGGGTACGCCGGTACAGCGCGATGTTCTCCCGCAGGTCCTCGACGCTCTGCGACATCAGATTGGTGACGATGCCGAGCCCGGCCCGCGCCGCCCGCGCATAACTGTCCGGGTTCGACAGCACGGCGGCGAACATCGGGGGCGATTCCTGTACGGGCGCGGGGTGGAGGGCGATCTCCACCGCCTCACCGGTGCCGGACATGGCCGGCACGGTACGCCCGGCCCACAATTCCCGTACGGTCTCCAGTCCTTCGTACATCACGTCCCGCTGGCGGCCGTAATTCTCCGGCGCCAGCGCGAAATCGCGGGAATTCCAGCCGCTGGCGAAACTCAGTCCCGCCCGGCCGCCGGAGAGATTGTCCACGACGGACCATTCCTCGGCGACCCGGACGGGATGGTGCAGCGGGAGCACGACGGAACCGGCGTGCAGCCGGATGCGGGAGGTGACGGTGGCCAGGGACGCCGCGAGCACCGAGGGATTGGGGAAGAGCGCGCCGAAGGAATGGAAATGCCGCTCGGGGATCCAGAGCGTGTGGAATCCGCGCTCGTCGCCGAATCGCGCGGCCTTGAGCAAATGTTCGTAGCTGACCGCGGCGTTCTGGTCCGGATAGTCGCCGAAGAAGTAGAGGCTGAAATCGGGGCGGTCGGTGGGGGCCGGTGTGGCGGCGGGGCGCGGGGAGGGGGCCGGCGCCGGCGCCGGCGAGGGCAGTCGGGTGGCCTCGGGGGCCGGGGTGCGGACCGCCGACGGGGCGTCCGCGGGCCGCACCGCCGGTGGGGCGTCCGCGGGCCGCACCGCCGGTGGGGCGTCTGCGGGCCGCAGCCCGCCGAGCACCCGCAGCTGCTCGGCCGCCAGCTCAGAGAACTTGGTGAACATCCGGTCCGCGAGCCGGAGCTGGGCATTGACGACCGCGACGGCCGACTCTCCCGCCGACTCCACGGCCGACTCTTCCGCCGGCTCCACGGTGGGCCCCGCGGCCGACTCCACGGCGGGCCCCGCGGCCGGCTCCGGGGCGACCTCCGGGGCCGTCGCCGAAACCGCCCCCCGCTCCGCCAGCACCCCCGCCAGCTTGTGCGGGGTATCGGTCCCCGAGAACAGCTCCCGGACCGAGACCCGCACTCCGAATTCCTTCTGTACCTCTCTCGCCAGAGCCATCAGGGACAGCGAATCCGCGCCGGAGGCCACGAACGTCCGGTCACCGTCGAGCTGTTCCGCCGGACGCCCCAACTGCCGGGCGACCAATGCCAGTACGTCCGCAGTGCTTGCCACTTCGCGATTCTCCATTCCTCCGCCGCCCGTCACGCGCCGCGTCGCCAGAACGCGCCCAGACCGTCGATGTCCTCGATCGGCTCCGTTACGCCGTATTCGTCACGCCAGTCGTGGACCGCTTCCCGGCACACCGGAATGTGGTAGTCGTCGACGATGACGAATCCGCCGGGAGACAGCTTGGGATAGAGATGGACGAGCGTGTCCCGCGTGGATTCGTAGAGGTCGCTGTCCAGCCGGAGAATGGAAAGCCGGTCGATGGGCGCGGTCGGCAGGGTGTCCTTGAACCAGCCGGGCAGAAAGGACACCTGCTCGTCCAGCAGCCCGTACCGCTCGAAATTCCCGCGCACGGTGGGCAGATCGGTGGCGAGAAACGCGTTGTACTGGTCTGTCGCCAGTTCGCGGTCGCCATCGTGCGTCGTGGCATCCGCCTGCGGCATTCCCTGGAAGGAGTCGGCCACCCATACCCGGCGGTCCGTGACGCCGTACGCCTTGAGAATCGCCCGCAGGAAGATGCAGGTACCGCCGCGCCACACCCCGGTCTCGATGAAGTCGCCGGGAACGCCGTCCGCCAGAACGGTCTTGACGCAGCTCTCCACGTTCTCCAGCCGGCGTATCCCGATCATGGTGTGCGCGACGCTCGGCCAGTCGACGCCCAGCCGCCGGTTGAGCTCGTCGTACTGCTCGGCCGGCGCCCAGGTCGCGGGGATGGGCGGGTCCTCGTAAATGGTGTTGGCCAGGACCTTCTTCATCAGGTCCAGATACAGCTGTGCGGTGTCTTCGGTCTGTTCGGTCTGCGCGGTCGAGTGCACGACAACCATCCCAGGGCGTCTCAGGGGGAGGGACCGGTGCGGGTGATCCCGCTCTGGACCCTAGGGACGTTGTGCCGGGTCGCGGCCGAGTCTTCCGCAGGACGAAAGCCTTCTGCCGGGCCGGCCCGCGCTCGTGGCATCGTCGCCGGGTCGGCCGGGCGCCGGCCGGCGGAGCGGAGGAGAGAGCTGGTGTCCATGCGCGTGGGCGAGTTGATCGGGGAACAGGTACGGCGGCGTCCCGACGCCACCGCCCTGATCGCCCCGGACGGCCGGATCGGCTACGCGGAACTGGACCGGCGCGCGAACTCGGTCGCCCGGCGCCTGGTACGCGAAGGCGTGCGCCCGGGGGACGTGGTGCTCGTCCAGGCGCCGCGCGGTCTGCGGCTCGGCGTGGCAGTGCTGGCCGTGCTCCGCGCGGGCGGCGCCTTCTGCGTCGTGGACCCCCGCTACCCCGAGGACCGCACCCGCCACATGTGGCAGCGCAGCGGGGCACGCATCGCCCTCACGACACCGGACCAGGCCCCGGCCCAGGTGCCGGACGGTCTCCGCGTACTGGTCATGGACGGTACGGAAGGGACTGACGGGACCGGGGCGGGGATCGGGACCGCTGACGGGAGCGGAACTCCGGACGACGCGTTCGAGCCGGTGGTGCCGCGCCCCGAGGACCCGGCGTACACCGTCTTCACCTCGGGCTCCACGGGCGGCCCCAAGGCCATCGCCATGCCGCACCGCGCCCTGGACAACCTCATCGCCTGGACCCTGGCCAGTACGTCCGGCCGGCCGCTGCGCACCATGATGTTCGCGCCCCTCGGCTTCGACGTCTTCGTGCAGGAGGTCTTCACCGCCTGGTGCAGCGGCGGCACCCTCCACACCCCGGCCGACGACGAACGCGCCGACCTGCAGCGCGTGCTGGACCGCCTGGTCGAGTGGGAGATCGAGCGGCTCTTCGTCCCGCCCGTCGCGTTGAGCCGACTGGCCGACCTGGCCTGCGCGTTCGGCCGCTTCCCGACCGGGCTGCGGGAGGTCGCGGCGGCCGGCGAGGCGCTGCGCATCACCCCGGGAATCCGCACGTTCTTCGAGCGGCTGCCCGGCTGCCGGCTGCACAACCACTACGGGCCCGCCGAGACGCATGTGGCGGTCGCCCATACCCTCACCGGCCCGCCGCGGTCCTGGCCCGACGCCCCGCCCATCGGCCGGCCGGTACCCGGCTTCGCGGCGCATGTACGCGCCGGCGAGCTGTGGCTTTCGGGAGCGGGCCTGGCCCTGGGGTACGTGTCCGAACCGGAGTTGACCGCCGAGCGCTTCCCGGTGGCCGAGGCGGAGCCGGGCGGTGCGCGGGTCCGTATGTACCGCACCGGCGACCTGGTCGCGCGCCGCCCGGACGGCATCCTGGAGTACCGCGGCCGGGCCGATGACCAGGTGAAGATCCGGGGCTACCGTGTCGAGCCCGCCGAGATCGAGGCCGTACTGGGCCGCCATCCCGCGGTCCGGGAGTGCGCCGTGGTGCCGTGGGAGCCGTCGCCCGGCGCCGAGCGGCAGCTGGTCGCCCATGTGGTGGCCGAGCCGGGGCACGAGGCCGGGCAGGAGACCCTGCGCCGGCACCTCGCCGCCCGGCTGCCCGACCACATGGTCCCGCGGCACCTTTGTACCGCCGCGTCGCTGCCGCTCTCCCCGAACGGCAAGATCGACCGCAGACGGCTGCCACCCCCGGTGACCGCCCCGGCCCGTACGCCCTCCACCGCACCCGCCGCGTTCTCCACCTCCCACCGGGGCGGCGTCGAGGGGGCCGTTGCCGAGCTCTGGTCGGAGGTACTGGGCGTGCCCGTCGACCCGCGCGACGCGTCCCGGCCGTTCGGCGAACTGGGCGGGACGTCGCTCTCGGCCGCCCTCCTCGTCACCCGCCTGCACGCGCGCTTCCAGGTGCGGATCGACATCCACGAGTTCTTGGAGAAGCCGACCATCGGCGCGCTGACCGCCCTGGTCACCGAACGGAGACCGGTATGAGGCCGACCTGGATCCGCACCTTCCACCGCTCGGCCGCACCGGCCCGCCGGCTGCTCTGCTTCCCGTACGCGGGCGGCTCGGCGAGCTACTACTTCCCGCTGTCCGCCGTGCTGTGCCCCGCCGTGCAGGTGCTCGGCGTGCAGTACCCCGGCCGCCAGGACCGGGCAGCGGAACCGGCCATCGAGGATCTCGGCGTCCTCGCGGACCGGATCGCCGAGGCGGTCGCCGGGGACATCGAAGGCGCCCGACCGGTCCTGTTCGGCCACAGCATGGGCGCGTTGCTCGCTTTCGAGACCGCCCGGCGCCTGGAGGAGAAGTACGCTGCGCCGCCCGCCGGTCTCATCGTCTCGGGCATGGTCCCGCCGGACCGCCGCCCGGCGCTCCGCCTCGGCACCGAGGACGAGATCGTCGAGGAGCTCCGCCTGCTGCGCGGTATCGACCCGGCGCTGCTGGCGGACCCGGAGCTGCGCGCCCTGGTTCTTCCGGCGCTGCGCAGCGATTGGCGGGCGGTCGCGTCGTACGCACCGGATACGCACGCAGTCCTGTCCTGCCCGATCACCGTGCTGACGGGGCGGGACGATGCGCTGGTGGACCCGGACGCCGCAGCCGGCTGGGCCGCCCGGACCACGGCGGACTTTTCCTTGCGTACGTTCCCCGGCGGCCACTTCTACCTCGACGGCTTCCCGCCGGAGATCACCGCGGCCGTCAAGGCGGCGACCTTCCTGGCCTGAATCCCCGCACGCCCCAAGCCCGCAAGCCCCCAAGCCCGCAGGCCCGCGCATCCCAGGCCCCCGGCCCCGCAGGCCCGAAAGGACAGCATCCACCATGCCGGAACGGCTCTACCTGCTCGCGGCCGGGACCTTCTTCCTCGGCACGGACGTCTTCGTCATCGCCGGCATGCTGCCCGGGATCGGGCACTCCCTCGGTACGACGCTCGCCGCCGCCGGCCAGCTCATGACGGCCTTCTCGCTCGCCTACGCCGTGCTCGGCCCGCTGCTGTCCAGTGCGCTCGGCAACCGGGCGCCGCGCACCACCCTGACCGCCGCGCTCTGTGCGGCGGCGCTCGGCAATCTCGTCTGCGCCGGCGCCGACTCGCTCCTGGCCGCGATGGCCGGCCGGGTGCTGGTGGCCGCCGGGGCCTGCCAGTTCACCCCGCAGGTGGCGGCGCTGGCGGCGGCACTGGTGCCCGAGGACCGGCAGGGCAGGGCGCTGGCGCTGGTCAACAGCGGGCTGGTGATGGGCTCCGTGCTCGGCGTCCCGGCCGGCACGTGGGCCGCCTCGGCCTTCGGCTGGCGCCCCACCCTGGTCGTCCTCGCGCTGGGCACGGCCGCGGTCGGGCTGTGCCTGGTCAGGGGGTTGCGGGGGATCGGTACGGTACGGCCTGCCGTCGGCGCGCGCGAGCGGCTCGCCGCCCTGCGCGGACCGGGCATCCGGGCCGTACTGGCCGTCACCGTCTGCGCCGTGATCGCCGAGTACTCCGTCCTCACCTACGCGGGCGCGGTGTTCGCCGACGCGACCGGTGGCGACGGCACCCGCCTCGCGGTGCTGCTGCTCGCCTTCGGCCTCGGCGGCATGGCGGGCAACGCCGTCGCCGGGGCCTGCATGGACCGGCCCGCCGGCCGCCGGCTCGTCCTGATCTCGGTCGTCGGCATGGCCGTCAACTTCCTCGCCATGCCCTGGGCCGTGGACTCCTTCCCGACAGCGCTGGCGTCCATGGTGCTGTGGGGCGTCACCGGCTGGATGTACGCGGCGCCGCAGCAGCACCGGCTGCTGCGGCTGGCCGGGCCCGCCGGGCCGCTCGCCGTGTCGATGAACAGCTCGGTGATCTACGTGGGAGCCGCGCTCGGCGGCGCGACCGGCGGCCTGCTGCTGTCGTTGCTGTCCCCGCTGGACGGCCGCTGGATCGCCCTCCCCGCCGCGGCCGTCTGCGCCCTGGCGCTCCTGCCCGAGGCCGCCTTCCACCGCGCGACGCGTACGCGCGAGGCCACGCCACTGCCGTCAGCCGGTTGACCGTCCTGGCGCGCCCGCGCGGAGCCCGGCCATGACGAGGTCCAGGAGGCGGGTGGCGCGGGACTCCCAGTCCCCCTGGGCGCCGATCTGCCAGAGGCCGGCGATGGCGAGCAGGAAGTCGTCGGGGGTGACCCCCGGACGGATGGTGCCGGCCTCCTCGTTCGCGCTCAGCAGGAGCGTCACGGCCGAGGTCAGCGGGGCGTGCCCCAGGCCGGCCAGGCTGCCCTGGGAGCAGGTGGCCTTGCGCATCGCGTCGGCCAGACCGGCCTTGGCCATGGCGTACTGGGCGAGGCGGCTCATCCACTCCCGCAGCGCCTGGTCCGGCGGGCGGGTTTCGAGCAGCTGGGCCGCCGCGTCGGCGACCTGCTGCATCTCGTAGCGGTAGACCTCCAGGACGAGCGCCTCGCGGTTCGGGAAGTTCCGGTAGAAGGTCCCCTGCCCGACGCCCGCCTTCTTCGCGATCGTGCTCAGCGGGGCGTCCGCCGAGCGCGTCAGTTCGGCCAGCGCCACTTCCAGGATGCGCTCGCGATTCCGTTGCGCGTCCGAGCGCAGTGGTGGGTCGTTCGGCTGCTGCACTCGTCCTCCTTCCGAGAACCGCGCACGGGAATCACCGCCGGGCGGGCCTTGCTAAGCGGACAGCTGTCCGATAGGTTCCGTGGTTACGGACAGTTGTCCGCTTAGACTCACCATAGCGGCAGATTACGGGGGAGTGGACGGCCGGTGGTGACCGAGATCGGTTCAGAGCCTGCGTGACGGGACTGTACGGCCCTCCGCCCGGCCGATCCCACCATCCGTGCCCCGCGCCTCGTCGACCACCGCGTACCCCACACCGAGACCACCGACACCCACCGCGCACCACACACGCGAAAGAAGGCTGTTCATGGCCCCATCGACGTCCAGCGCCATCACCTTGCACGTCAACGGAGAGAAGTACACGCTGCCCGTCGACCACCGCACCACCCTGCTCGACGCGCTGCGCGAGCGGCTCGATCTGACAGGTACGAAGAAGGGGTGCGACCAGGGGCAGTGCGGCGCCTGCACGGTGCTGATCGACGGGCGGCGGGCCGTGTCCTGTCTGCAGCTCGCCGTGGCCGCCGAGGGGCGCGATATCACCACCATCGAAGGCGTGGCCGACGGCGACCAACTGCACCCGGTGCAGCAGGCGTTCGTCGACCTCGACGGTTACCAGTGCGGCTACTGCACGCCCGGGCAGATCTGTTCGGCCCTCGCGGTGATCGAGGAGCACGCGGCGGGCTGGCCGAGCGCCGTGACCGACGACGTACGGCCCGAAGCGGGGCCGCCGCCGCTCACCGCCGACGAGATCCGGGAACGGATGAGCGGCAACCTGTGCCGCTGCGGTGCGTATGTGTCCATCGTCCAGGCGGTCGCGCGCGCGGCCGGAGTGGAGGCCGCGGTATGAAGGAATTCGGTTACCAGCGCGTCCTCGACGTCCCCGGCGCGGTCGCGCTGCTCGGCGCCGAGCCCGACGCGCGCTACCTCGGTGGCGGCACCAACCTCGTCGACCTGATGAAGACCGGCGTGGAGCGGCCCGGACTGCTCATCGACGTACGGGACCTGCCCCTCGACCGGATCGAGGCGACGGAGGACGGCGGTCTGCACATCGGTGCGACCGTGACCAACAGCGACCTCGCCGCGCACCCCGAAGTACGGGGCCGCTACCCGGCGTTGACACAGGCCGTACTGGCCGGCGCCTCGGGCCAGCTGCGCAACATGGCGACGGTCGGCGGGAATCTGCTCCAGCGCACCCGCTGCGGCTACTTCACCGACACTGCCAAGCCGTGCAACAAGCGTGTCCCCGGCAGCGGTTGCCCCGCCATCGAGGGCGAGCACCACAACCACGCGATCCTCGGCGCCTCCGCGCACTGCGTGGCCACCCACCCCTCGGACATGGGGGTGGCGCTCAGCGCGTTCGACGCGGTGGTGACGTACGAAACGGCAGACGGGCCGGGGGAGTTGCCGCTCTCGGAGTTCTACCTCCCCGTGGGTGACACCCCGCATCTGGAGACCGCCCTGCCGGCCGGCGCGCTCATCACGGGCGTCACCCTGCCGCCGGCACCGGTCGCCACCGTCTCGCGGTACCGCAAGGTGCGCGAGCGCGCTTCCTACGCCTTCGCGATCGGCTCGGTCGCCGCAGCCCTCGACGTCCAGGACGGGACCGTACGCGACGTACGCCTCGCCTTCGGCGCGGTGGCGTCCCGGCCGTGGCGTGCGCTGACGGCCGAGCGGCTGCTGACCGGTGGTCCGGCGACCGCCGAGGCCTTCGCCGCCGCCGCGGACGCCGAGCTGGCGGCCGCCGAGCCGCTGCCCGACAACGCATACAAGGTGACACTGATGCGCAACCTCGTCACAGCCGTACTGACCGAGCTCACCGAGGAGGCCGCCCGATGACCACCATGACCGGAACCCCGGCGGTGACGGGCGCCGTCGGCACCGCGCACACGCGCATCGAGGGCGTCGCCAAGGTCACCGGCGCCGCGCGTTACGCGGGGGAGATCCCCTACGCCGAACTCGCCCACGGCTGGCTCGTGGTCTCCACCGTCGCCCGCGGCCGCATCCGCTCCGTCGGCGCCGACGCCGTACTGGCCATGCCCGGTGTGCTGTCCGTCCTGCACCACGGCAACGCGCCGCGCCTCGACACCGACTACGTGGGGCTGCTCGGAAAGCCCGACCCGACCCTCGCGGTCTTCCAGGACGACCGCGTGCCGTACCTGGGCTGGCCGGTGGCGCTGGTCGTCGCCGAGACCTCCGAGCAGGCCAGGGAGGCCGCGGAGGCGCTGGTGGTGGAGTACGACGAGGAGCCGCACGACGTCGCGTTCGCCGCCGGCCGGGACGGTACGTACACACCGGAGAACTCCGCCGTGGAGAAGGGGGACGTCGAGGCCGAACTCGCCGCGTCCGCCGTCGTCCTGGACGCGGAGTACACCACGCCCGAAGAGCACCACACGATGCTGGAGCCGCACGCGGCGATGGCGCGCTGGGAGGACGGCCGGCTGGAGGTCGTCGACTCCAACCAGGGCACCATGTGGGTGGCGGACGAGCTCGCGAAGCTGTTCTCCCTCGACCCGGCCTCGGTGCGGGTGCGGTCCGAACATGTCGGCGGCGGCTTCGGTTCCAAGGGAATCCGTGCGCACCAGGTGTGTGCGGTGATGGCCGCGACCGCGCTCCAGCGCCCGGTACGCGTCGTCCTGACCCGCCGTCAGATGTTTTCGCTCACCGGCTACCGCAGCCCCACGGTGCAGCGCGTCCGGCTCGGTGCCGACGCCGACGGGCGGCTGCGCGCGTTCGCCCACGAGGCCCAGAACCTCACGTCGACCGTGCACGAATTCATCGAGCCGAGCGCCAACGTGGGGCGCTCGATGTACGCCTCCGACGCGCACCACTCCGTCAACCGCGTCGTACGCCTCGATGTGCCGACGCCGACCTTCATGCGCGCGCCGGGCGAGGCGCCGGGCTCTTTCGCGATGGAGTGCGCGCTCGACGAGCTCGCCGAGAAGTGCGGCGTCGACCCGATCGCGCTGCGGGTCCGCAACGAACCGGACGCGGGACCCGTCTCCGGCCTGCCGTTCAGCAGCCGCAACCTGCTCGCCTGCTTCGAGGAGGGCGCCCGCCGGTTCGGCTGGGCCGACCGCGACCCGCGCCCCGGCGTGCGCCGCGAAGGCCGCTGGCTGCTGGGTACGGGCGTGGCGGCGGCCTCGTTCCCCTCCGGCGCCGGCCCGTCCACCGCTGCCGTCACGGCGGAGGCGGACGGCACCTTCACGGTACGGATCAACGCGGCGGACATCGGCACCGGTGCGCGCACCGCGCTCACCCAGATCGCCGCCGACGCGCTGCAGGTCGAGACCGGCCGCGTCCGCACCCGGATCGCGGACAGCGACTTCGGCCCGGCGTGGATCGCGGGCGGCTCCATGGGCACCCGCTCCTGGGCCTGGGCGGTCACGGCCGCGGCGAAGGACCTGCGCGAGCAGCTGGCGCTGGGCGGCACGATCCCGCCCGAGGGCATCACCGTACGGTCGGACACCTCGGAGGCCCTCGCCGCGCTGGCCCAGAAGGAGCGGTACTCCTTCGGCGCGCAGTTCGCCGAGACCGCGGTGGACGTCACGACCGGCGAGGTCCGCGTCCGCCGGATGCTCGGCATCTTCGCCGCGGGCCGGATCGTGAACCCGCTGACGGCGCGCAGCCAGCTCATCGGCGGGATGACCTGGGGCCTGTCCATGGCGCTGCACGAAGAGGCGGTACGGGACGCGGCCTCGGGCGGCCATGTCGGCGCCGACCTCGCGGGCTACCACGTCGCCGCCAACGCCGATGTGCCGCTCATCGAGGCGGACTGGGTCGAGGACACGGACGCGGACGACCCGGTCGGGATCAAGGGCGTCGGCGAGATCGGCATCGTGGGAGCCGCCGCGGCGATCGCCAACGCGGTCTGGCACGCGACCGGCGTACGCCACCGCCACCTGCCGATCCGCCCGGACCGCGTCCTGCTGGCGGGCGCCGCGGTGCCGGCCGGTGCGGGGGCCGGTGCCGAGGGCCCGGATGCTTGACATCGCCGCCGAGCTGGACCGGTGGCTGCGGGAGGACCGCGAGTTCGCCGTGGCGAGCGTCGTGGCCGTGGGCGGCAGCGCGCCGCGCCGGCCCGGCGCCGCCCTCGCCGTCGACAGCGAGGGCACGGCGATCGGCTCGGTCTCCGGCGGCTGCGTGGAAGGCGCCGTGTACGACCTGTGCGTCCAGGCCCTCCAGGACGGCACGACGGTACGCGAGCGCTTCGGCTACAGCGACGAGGACGCCTTCGCCGTCGGCCTGACCTGCGGCGGAGTCATCGAGGTCCTGGTCACACCGGTACCCGCCGACGCGCCGGACAGGGCGGTCCTCGCGACCGCCCTGTCCGGCGCGGCCCGGGGCGAGCCAACGGCCCTCGCCCGCGTGGCCGCGGGCCCACCGGAACTACTGGGGCGGGCCTTGCTGGTCCACCCGGACGGCTCGTACGAGGGTGCTCTCGGCGGGCAGGGTCTTCTGGATCGTACGGCCGCCGCTGAGGCCCGCGCCATGCTCGACGTGGGCCGCACCGGCACACTCGACATCTCCGAGGACGGATCGCACTGCCCGGGCGGCGTAACGCTCTTCGTTGAATCCAGCGTCCCCCCGCCCCGCATGATCGTCTTCGGCGCCATCGACTTCGCCGCGGCACTCGTCCGCACGGGCAAGTTCCTCGGCTACCACGTGACCGTGTGCGACGCCCGCGCCGTCTTCGCCACACGGGCCCGCTTCCCCGAGGCCGACGACATCGTGGTCGACTGGCCGCACCGCTACCTCGAACGCACCGGCACCGACGACCGCACGGTCCTGTGCGTACTCACCCACGACGCCAAATTCGACGTCCCCCTGCTGACGACGGCCCTGCGGCGCCCGGCCGCGTTCATCGGCGCGATGGGCTCCCGCCGCACCCACGAGGACCGCAACCGCCGCCTCCGCGAAGCCGGCCTCACCGACCAAGACCTCGCCCGCCTCCACTCCCCGATCGGCCTAGACCTCGGCGCCCGCACCCCCGAAGAAACCGCCCTCTCCATCGCCGCAGAAATCATCGCCACCCGGCACGGGGGGACGGGGGTACCACTGACGGGGGCTCGGTTCCCGATCCACGGTGGTCAACGCCCCACCCGCACCGCTCACTAGCTCACACGACTCACCAGGTGTCCACGAACCCCCGCCCACTCAGCGGGAGTTCCTCCGCCCGGTACCCCTCCAGCGCCGCCGCGATCCAGTCCCGGGAGACCGCCGGATCGATGACCGCGTCGATTTCCAGCGCGGCCGCCGCGTTCACCGCCTTGCCGTGTTCGTACAGTTCGGCGACCCGGGTCTCGAACGCGTGCCGGCGTTCGTCCGGGTCCGTGATGGCCTCCAGCTCCTTGCGGTAGCCCAGGCGTACCGCGCCCTCCAGGCCCATGCCGCCCAGTTCGCCGGTCGGCCAGGCGGCGGTGGCCAGTGGGGCGTGGGTCGAGCCGCCCATCATTGCCATCGCGCCGAGTCCGTACGCCTTGCGGAGGATGAGGGCGACGACGGGGACGCGGAGGTTGGCGCCGGTGACGAAGAGGCGGGCGAAGTGCCGTACGGTCGCGTCCTGTTCGGCGTCCGGGCCGACCATGAAGCCGGGGGTGTCGCAGAGGGCGAGGACCGGCAGGCCGAACGCGTCGCAGAGCTGGAGGAAGCGGGCGGCCTTGTCGGCGGCGTCGCGGTCGATCGCGCCGCCGAGGTGTTCGGGGTTGTTGGCGACCAGACCCATCGGGCGGCCCGCGATCCGTACGAGTGCCGTCACCACGCCCGTACCGAAGCCCGCCCGCAGTTCCAGTACCGAATCGGTGTCCGCGAGGCCGTCGATCACCCGGCGGACGGGATACGCGCGGCGTCGGTTCTCGGGGATGGCGTGCCGCAGCAGCCGGGGATCGGGTGCCTCCCAGTCCTCGGCCGGGCCGCGGAAGTACGAGAGGTAGCGCTTGGCCGTGCGGACCGCCTCGGCCTCGTCCGCGACGGGTATGTCCACCACGCCGTTCGGGACCTGCACGGACAGCGGGCCGACGTCCTCGGGCGCGTACACGCCGAGCCCGCCGCCCTCGATCATCGCCGGGCCGCCCATCCCGATCGACGCCTCGGGCGTCGCGATCACCACGTCGCAGCAGCCCAGCAGCGCCGCGTTGCCCGCGAAACAGCGCCCGGACGCGATGCCGACCAGTGGCACGAGACCGCTCAACCGCCCCATCTGATGGAACGTCATGACATTCAGCCCGGCGATCGAGGAGGTGTCGGTGTCGCCGGGGCGGCCGCCGCCGCCCTCCGCGAACAGTACGACGGGCAGCTTCCGCTGCTCGGCCACGCCCAGCAGGCGGTCGGTCTTGCGGTGGTTGTTGTGCCCCTGCGTCCCGGCCAGCACGGTGTAGTCGTACGACATCGCCACGCACGGCGCGCCGTCGACCGTCCCTGTACCGGTGACCATGCCGTCGGCCGGGGTCGAGGCGATCAGGTCGTCCAGGGAGCGGCGACGGCGCTGCGCGGCGATGGCCAGCGCGCCGAACTCCGTGAAACTGCCCTCGTCGCACAGGTCGTTGATGTTTTCGCGTGCCGTTCGGCGGCCGAGCTTGTGCCGCTTGGCGACCGCTTCCGGGCGCTGCGCGTCCAGCCCGACCGCGTGCCGGGCCAGCGCCTCCGCGAGGTCCGGACGGATGGCGTCCGGGTCGGCCTCCGCGGCGGCCGCCTCGTCCGCCGCGTCGCCCGCGACCGGCTCCAGGACCACCAGCGGCTGCCCCTCGGAAGCCGTGTCGCCGACCCCTGCCCGTACGGAGCGCACGATCCCGGCGGTCGGCGCCGTCACCACGTGCTCCATCTTCATTGCTTCGAGGACGAGGAGCTGTGCACCCGCCGGCACGGTGTCGCCGGGTGCCACGGTCACGGTGACGACGGTGCCTGCCATGGGCGCGACGACCGCGCCGTCCTCGTCGGGCTCGGCGGTCACCGGCTCGTCGTGTTCGGTGAGGAGTTCGGGCAGATGCTCCGCCACCCAGGACGTGTCCGTGCCGCCCGCCGCGAACTCCGGATGGCCCAACACGGCCCGCAGCAGCGGGATTCCGGTCCGTACGCCCTCCACGGCGAACTCCGCGAGGGCCTGCCGGGAGCGTTCACAGGCCGCCGCGAAGTCCGGTACGGGGACGCGTGTGACGACCTTGGCCAGCAGCGGGTCGTAGCGTGCGCCGACGGTCAGCCCGCCGCGCGCACCGGTGTCCACCCGCACTCCGGGCCCGGTCGGCACCTCGAAGCGGGTCAGCGTGCCGGCGGAGCCGCGTACCGTACCGTCCGCCGCCGTCACCTCCGCATTGACCCGCGCCTGTACGGCGAAGCCGCGCGCCGCCGGCGGCCCGTCGGCCAGCCCCAGATCGGCCAGCGTCGCCCCGGCCGCCAGCCGCAGCTGCGCGTCGACCAGGTCCACGCCCGTCACTTCCTCGGTGACGGTGTGCTCCACCTGGAGCCGCGGATTGGCCTCCATGAAGTGGTACTCCTCGCCGCTCACGAGGAATTCAAAGGTGCCCACGCCCGTGTAACCGACCTCGCGGGCCATCCGCAGCGCACACTCCAGCAGCCGGTCCCGGACGGACGCGGCCAGTGCGGGCGCCGGCGCGATCTCGATGAGCTTCTGGTGGCGGCGTTGCGCGGAGCAGTCCCGCTCCCAGGCATGCGTGACCGCGCCGGTCGCGTCCCCGATGACCTGTACCTCGATGTGCCGCGCGCCGGTCAGCAGCCGCTCGACGTACAGCTCGCCGCGCCCGAAGCCCTGCACCGCCTCCGAGCGGCAGCGCTCCCACACCTCGGTCAGCTCGGCCGTGTCCGCCGCCCGGCGCATCCCGCGGCCGCCGCCCCCGCCGAGCGCCTTGACCATCACCGGGCCGCCCGCGCCGGGCCCTTCGGTCAGGAACGCGCGGGCCTCCTCCAGCGTCGTCGGGCCGCTGGTGCCCGGCAGGACCGGTACGTCCAGGGACTGCGCGAGCGCGCGGGCCCGTGCCTTGTCACCGAAGAGCCCGAGCACCTCGGGGGAGGGGCCGACGAAGACGGTGCCCGCCTCGGCGCAGGCCCGCGCGAAGCCGGCGTCCTCGCTGAGGAAGCCGTAGCCGGGATGGACGTACGCGCAGTCGGCCTCCCGGGCGACGGCCAGCAGGGCCGCCGCGTCGAGGTAGGCCGCGGGCCCGGAACCGGGCAGCGGATGCGCCTCGTCGGCGAGCCGGACGTGCGGGGCTGCCGCATCGTCCTCCGCGTACACCGCGACGCTTCGCAGTCCGGCCGCTGCCGCGGCACGCACCACCCGGACGGCGATCTCCCCGCGATTGGCGACGAGTACGGCTGACCCCATTGAGCAAGCACCTCCACGCTGAGACGGCGCTGTCATGGTCATTGACATTGGCGTCAACGTCAATATGGTCGAGGCGTGGCAAACAAAGAAGGCGTGGCAAACACAGACGAGTCCGCCGCCCAGCAGCCGCCCGGCCGCGGACACCGGCCCTGGGCGACCCGCACCGCCCGCGACCGCAGCGACACGCCCGTGCGCCACCGGCTGCTGGACGCCGCCGAGGCGGTCTTCGCGCGCCGTGGCTACGGGCCCGCCACCATCGCCGACATCGCCGCCGAGGCCGAGCTGTCCCGCGCGGGGTTCTACGTCTACTTCGCGTCCAAGGAAGAGATCTTCCAGGTGCTCGCGGTGCGCGTACGGGACGCCTTCCTCGCCGCGCAGGAAGTGCCGGACACCGACCCCGACGACGTCCGCGCCGTCGCGCACGACTCCACCGCCGCCTTCCTCGCCGCGTACGCCGCCCACCTCCCGCTGCTCCGGCTGATCGAGCAGCAGGCGCAGGGGGACGACGGGCTGCGCGAGCTGTGGGAGGAGATCAACCGCCGGCCCACCCGCCGCACCGCCCGCTACATCCGCCGCCTGACCGAGACCGGTCAACTGGCCCCGGTCGCCGACCCGTTGGCGGTGGCGCACGCGGTGGGTGGAATGAGCGTGCGGTTCGCCCAGCTGGTCGCGGAGGACCCGGACGCGTACGAGGCGGCCGTACGCGACGTCACCGCCATGTACCTGCACCTGCTCGGCGTCCCGTCAGAAAACCCCTAGGGACGCCGCAGCACCGCACAGCACCGCCGCAGGACGACGAGGGACACCAGGCGATACCGGAGGAGTAGCAGTGAGCCGCGCGACGCGTATCGAGCACTACCTGACCGATCTCCGCACCCGACAGGAACGGGCCCGCAGCGGCCGGCAGCCGGACGCCATACGGCTCCGGGCCGGCGAGCGGACCGTGCCCGGTTACGTGCATCACTGGGCCACCGAGGCCCCCGACCGTCCGGCCCTCGTCTTCGACGGCCGCGAGACGACCTACCGGGAGCTGGACGAGGCGTCCGACCGGCTGGCCGGATGGCTGGCCGCGCAGGGTGTGCAGCCCGGCGACCGGGTCGGCGTCCATCTGCCCAACTGCCCGCAGTTCCTCGTCGCGATGCTCGCCGTGCTACGCCTCGGCGCGGTCCACGTACCGGTCAATCCCATGTTCAAGGCGGCCGAACTCCGCCACGAACTGACCGACGCGGGCACCCACCTGGTCATCTCCCGTACCGAACTGGCCCCGGCCATCGAGGAGATACGCGCGGACACGCCCGTACGCGAGGTACTCCTCGCCGACACCGACGCCTGGGACGCAGCGCTCGCGCACGCCCCGCACGGCCGGATCGCCGACGACCTCGACGCGCTCGCCGCCCTGAACTACACCGGCGGCACCACCGGCATGCCCAAGGGCTGCGAACACACCCAGCGCCACATGGTCTACACGGCCACCGCCATCGACTCCGGCCGCGCCCCCGACCTGGCTCCCGAGGGCATCGTCTCCCTCTGCTACCTGCCCATCTTCTGGATCGCGGGCGAGAACCTGGGCATCCTCGCGCCGCTGGTCTCCGGCGGCACGAGCGTGCTGCTGCCGCGCTGGGACCCGGCCGCCGTCATCGAAGGCCTGGAGCGGTACCGCGTCGCCACCATGGCGGGCACGGTCGAGAACTACCTCGAACTCCTGGACCGCCCGGACCTCGCGGGCCGTGATCTCTCCGCCTTCACCTCGCCGCTCACCGTCTCCTTCATCCGCAAGCTCACCCCGGAGGTCCGCGACCGCTGGCGCCGCGCCGTCGGCGACCACAGCGTGCTGCGCGAGGCGTCGTACGGCATGACCGAGACGCACACCAGCGACACCTCCACCCTCGGCTTCCAGGACGGCGACGCCGACCTGCTCAGCGAGCCCACGTTCTGCGGGCTGCCCGTCCCCGGCACGGACATCATGGTCGTGGACTTCGCCACCGGCGAGCCGCTGCCGCTCGGCGAGCGCGGTGAGATCGTCGTCCGCGGCCCGTCCGTCCTCACCCGGTACTGGCGCGCCCCCAAGGCCACCGAGACCGCCCTTCGCGACGGCTGGCTGCACACCGGCGACATCGGCTCCATCGACGAGGACGGCTGTCTGCACTACCTCGGCCGCGACAAGGACATGATCAAGGTGAACGGCATGAGCGTCTTCCCGACGGAGGTGGAGACGCTGCTCGGACGGCACCCGGACGTGCTGGCCGCGGCGGTGGTGGCCGTACCGGACGAGCGCCGCGGCCAGCGCCCGTACGCCTACGTCCGCACCGTCCCCGGCAGCACGCTCACCGCCGAGGCCCTGACGGAGTGGGCGGGCGCGGCCATGGCCCCCTACAAGCTGCCCGCCATCGAGTTGACCGCGGAGCTGCCGCTCACCGCCACTGGAAAGATCAAGAAGACGGAGCTGGCCGAGCGAGCCATGCGTACGCGGCCCGCGCCGTGAACTCCCGCTGACCGCCCCTGAAGAGGAGCCCGGCGGCCTCGAACGCCGGGTCTCCCGCGGTCTCCGCCACGTACGGGATCGCGATGCACCGCATCCCGGCGCGGCGCGCGGCCTCGGCTCCGGGCGGCGCGTCCTCCAGCACGACGCAGCTCTCCGGTGCCACTCCCAGCCGCTTCGCCGCCTCCAGGAAGACATCGGGCTCCGGCTTGCCGCGCCCCACCTCCTCGGCCGATACCCGCGTGCTGAGCATCGCGTCCAGGTCGGTGCCCTTCAGCACGGCGTCGATCGCGGCCCGGGACGAGCCGGACGCCACCGCGACCGGGTGCCCCGCCGCGTGCAGCTGCTCCACGAAGGCCCGCATCTCCGGGAACACCTCGGTCTGCGCCCCGGCCAGCTCCAGATAGATCGCGTTCTTCCCGGCCAGCAGCTCGCTCACGGGCGCCTGGATCCCGTACTCCTTCTTCAGGATCTCCAGCGTCTCGCGCGTCCCGATGCCGATGAACCGCGTGTGGTGCTCCCAGGTGAAGTCCTCGACCCCGTACCGGGCGAGCAGCCGCCGCCCCGCCTCGTAGTAGTTGGGCTCGCTGTCGACCAGGGTGCCGTCGAGGTCGAAGATGACGGGCGTGCGGGAGGGGGCTTCGGTGCTCATGCCCCCAGCATGCCAAGCCCGCGGTCAGCGTGGAGCCGCGGCCCCGCCGACATCCTCCACCAGCGGCAGCAGCCGGTGCGGCACACGCTCGCGCAGCGCCACCTCCGTGCGCGTCCGCACCACTCCCGGCATGTTGATGAGCTGCTGGATCACGTCCTCCAGATGCGCCGCGTCCCGCGCCACCACCTTGGCCAGCAGATCGCCGCCGCCCGTGGTCGAGAACGCCTCGATGATCTGCGGCACCTCGGCCAGCAGGGCCGCGACCTCCTCCAGGTGTCCCTGCGTGACCTCGATGTGTGCGAAGGCGGTGACCGGGTGCCCGAGCGCGGCGGGGGAGAGCCGCGGCCCGTACGCGGTGATCACACCGTCCCGCTCCAGCCGGTCCAGGCGCGCCTGCACCGTGCCGCGCGCGACGCCGAGGATGCGCGCGTACTCCCGCACGCTCGTCCGCGGCTGCTCCAGCAGCAGCCGGAGGATCCGGGCGTCGAGTGCGTCCACGGCCATGGTGAACGGCCTCCTTACGGGTGGTGCGGTGCGGTTCCGGTCGATCGCCTCCAGTCTGCGGTGTGCCGCCGCGACCTGCGACAGCGGGGCGGGCGCGCCCGTAACACATGAACAGCCCCTCACATGGACATGGAATTCATTTTCATTTAGGCTCTCGAGCATGACCGGTGCCAAGCCTTCGCCGACGCGGAACACCCCGCAGCGGGCCGCGGTGCTGCGTGCGCTCGGTAACTGCCAGGACTTCGTCTCGGCCCAGATGCTGCACGCCCGTCTGGTCACCGCGGACTGCGCGGTCGGCCTCACGACGGTCTACCGCGCGCTCCACCAGCTCCAGGCCAGCGGCCAGGTGGACGTCGTGCGGGACGGGACGGGGGAACGGCTGTACCGCAGACGCAGCACCGCCGGCCATCAGCACTACCTCCTGTGCCGCGACTGCGGCCACAGCCGGCCGGTCGACTCGCGCGTGGTCGAGCGGTGGGCCGAACGCATCGGCGAGACCAGCGGGTTCACCGATGTCGAGCACACCGTCGAACTGACCGGCGTCTGCGGCCGCTGCCGGCCCACCGCCCACTGACACCTACTCAGAAGGACGCCCCATGACCGACGCTGCCGACGCCGCCGCACGTGATGGGCGGGTGCCCGTCACCGTACTGACCGGCTTTCTCGGTTCCGGCAAGACCACCCTGCTCAACCGCATCCTCACCGAGCAGCACGGGATGAAGATCGCCGTGATCGAGAACGAGTTCGGCGAGGTCGGCATCGACGACGCGCTCGTGCTCGACGCCGAAGAAGAGATCTTCGAGATGAACAACGGCTGCATCTGCTGCACCGTGCGCGGCGATCTCATCCGCATCCTCGGCGCGCTGATGCGCCGCCGCGAGAAGTTCGACCACATCCTGATCGAGACCACCGGGCTGGCCGACCCCGCGCCCGTCGCGCAGACCTTCTTCATGGACGACGAGATCGCGGCCCAGCTTCGGCTGGACGCCATCGTCACGCTCGTCGACGCGGCCCACGCCATCCAGCACCTCGACGAGGTGAAGCCCGAGGGCGTGGAGAACGAGGCCGTGGAGCAGGTCGCCTTCGCCGACCGGATCGTCCTCAACAAGACGGACCTGGTGGACGAGACGACGGTCGCGGAGGTCGTCTCCCGTATCCGGGCGATCAACGCCGCCGTACAGATCATCCCCGCCCGGCACGCGGCGGTGGACCTCGAGGAGGTCATGGACGTCGGCGCGTTCGACCTGGCGCGGGTGCTCAAGGACGACCCGGAGTTCCTGACCGAGACCGAGCACCAGCATGACACCAGCGTCACCTCGGTCGGTTTCGAGCTGACCGGCGAGCTGGACGAGGCCCGGCTCAACCGCTGGCTCGGCGCGCTGCTGCGTACGAAGGGCGCGGACATCTTCCGCTCCAAGGGCATTCTCGCCCTCGCCGGAGCGCCGAAGCAGTACGTCTTCCAGGGCGTCCACATGCTGCTGGATGGGCAGTTCGGGCGGGAGTGGCAGCCGGCCGAGACGCGGCGGAGCAAGCTGGTCTTCATCGGCCGCGGGCTGGACCGTGACCAGTTGGAGCAGGGCCTGTCCGCCTGCCTGAGCACCGCGGGAGCCGCCGCGTGACCGCCCCCGCCGTTGGTGTGCCGCTCGCCTGGGAGGCCGCCGTCGAGGACGCGCCCGTCGCGCTCTCCGTGCGGGCCGGGACCGCCGCGGTGGCCGGTGCCGACGGCCGCGTCTGGACCGTGGACACCGCCACCGGCGCGGTACGGCCCGCGCTCGAACTGCCCGGCGGCGCGCTGTCCGTCGCGCTCTCGCCCGACGGCCGCCACCTCGTCGCCACCGGGCCGACCGGCTACGGCGTACAGGACAGGGACACCGGCCGTACGGTGCTGACCGAGACGGGTGCCTGGTCGGCCACCGCCGTCTGGGCGGGCGGGCAGCGGGTCGCCGTGGCGCGCGGCCGGCAGGCGCTGGTCCTGGACGCGCAGGGCGAGCAGCTCTGGGCCACCGAACCGGCGCCCAGCACCGTCACCGACCTGGCTTGGCTGCGCGACGGCCGGCGGCTGGCGGTCGCGGCGTACGGAGCGGTGCGCTGCCACGAGCGGCACACCGCGGCGCCCGTGGTCACCTATCCGTACGTCGGCTCGCACCTCGCGCTGGCCGTGGCGCCCACCGGCCGCTGGATCTGCAGCGGCAACCAGGACGCCTCGATCCACATCTGGCGCACCCGCGACGGCAGCGAACTGACCATGTCCGGTTACCGGGAGAAGGTCTCCCGGCTCGCGTTCGACGACACCGGTTTCTGGCTCGCAGCCGACGGCGCGCCGGACGTCACGGTGTGGGACTTCTCCGGCAAGGGCCCCGCCGGTACGGCGCCGCGCTCGCTGAGCGCGCACCGTAAGGTCACCGCACTGGCCTGGCGGCCCGGCGGCGCCGGTCACCTCGCCACCGGCGGCGACGACGGCACGCTCGCGCTCTGGCACGCCACGTCGGGCCGCCCGCAGACCAGGCTGTCACCGGCCCGCACGCTGCCCGGCGGGTCGGCGGTCACCGCGCTGGCCTGGGCCGGCTCCGAACTGCTGGTCGTGGCGTACCGGGACGGTGCCGTACGGGCCGTAGAGGTGCCGCCGGGGGTGACGCTGTGAGCCGCCCGGCCGGGCGCGCTGCCGCGGCGCGGCGGCAGGAACTCGCCGCGCGCGCCGACACGGCGGCGCAGGTGGTGGTCGGTGCAGCGCGCGACCGGCCGTGCACGCTGGTCGTCTGCCGGGGCTGCTGCTGCGGCAACGCGCGCAAGCACCGCGGCTTCGACCACGACGGACAGCTCGCCCGGCTGCGCGCGGCGGCCCGCGCCTCCGAAGGCCGCCTCGCGGTCCGTACGACCGACTGCCTCGGCCCCTGCGACCAGGCGAACGTGCTGGTCGTCCAGCCGTCGGGCACCGGGCGGCGGAACGGCGGCCGGGCCGCCTGGATCGGTTTCGCGATGAGCGACGACGCCACCGAGGACGTCCTGCGGTGGGCGGCCGACGGCGGCCCCGGCATCGCCGCGCCGCCGCCCGCACTGGAGCTCCAGTTCATCCGGCCACCGGGTGCGGCGCAGCAGGGCCGGGCGGCAGGCAGGCGCGGCCGTGCCCGCCGCTGACGCGGAAACCAGTGCAGAGGAGGAGGGGGTGGCCCTGGACGCGGCGACCGCGACGGTCGTCGCGGCCACCCTGCAGGCCCTGGCCGCCCCCTCCCGGCTGCTGATCCTCGCCGCGCTGCGGAACCGCCCGCACCCGGTCTCCGAGCTCGCCGCGGAGATCGGCATGGCCCAGTCCGCCGTCTCCCACCAGCTCCGCCTGCTGCGCACACTGGGCCTGGTCAGCGGCCACCGCGAAGGGCGGCGCATCGTCTACCGGCTGTACGACGACCATGTCGCCCAGCTCCTCGACGAGGCCCTGCACCACACCGAACACCTCCGTTTGGGCCTGCGGGGCATGCCCTGACCCCACATGCCCTGAGCCCGTGTCCTGCAGCCCGGCAATTCACCATGGCGTAACCGTGCATTGGTCCCGAGTCACCCCCACGTCACCTCACCAGGGCATGGATGGATACAGAGGGACCGCCGCGGCCTCCCGCCGGAAGCCGCGCGGACACGAGCGGTAAAAATGGGACAGGAGCGTGATTCCGGTGGGTGAATTCCTTGTTGCGGCGCTGGCGAAGGCCGGGCTCGTCATCGCCGAGGCGATCCTCACCCGGTTCGTCATCGATCTGTACACCGCGTACGTACGCAAGAACCGTACGCACGCGGCGATGGCTACCGCGTGAGGCGACGGGACCGGCCGGTCGGGACGTGCAGGTCCGAGTCCCGGAGCCGGGCGGTCGCCACCATGCTCACCAGGCCGGTCAGGGCCAGATAGCCGCAGGCCAGCCATGGCGTGCCCGATCCCAGGGCCAGCAGCGCCGTCATGACCAGCGGGGTGATCCCCGAGGCGAAGATGCCGGACATCTGGTAGACGAACGACATGCCCGTGTACCGGACGGGGGTACGGAACAGCGCGGCGAACAGCGTGCCCTGGGCCCCGTAGAACGACGCGTGCACGATCCCGAGGGTGATGAGGAGCGCTGCGGTGAACGCCCAGGTACCGCCCGTGCCGAAGAGCCAGAACGCCGGGAAGACCGAGACGGCGAAGGCACCCATGCCCACGAGATAGACGCGGCGCGCGCCCAGGCGGTCGACCGCCGCACCCGACATCGGTATCAGTACGGCCATGAGCAGCGCGGCGGCCGTCACCGCGAGCAGCACCGCCGTACGGTCCAGCTCGAGCGTCCCCGTCGCGTAGGTGATCGCGAAGACCCCCCAGGTGTTGAAGGCGGCCCCTTCACCCCACCGCGCCAGCATGCCGAGCAGGACGTGCCGACGCGCCGCGGGCTCGCGTACCAGCTCCACCAGGGGCGCGGAGCGCGGCAGCTCCTGCAGCCGGCGCACCGCGCGGAAGGCCGGCGTCTCGTCGATCTTCAGCCGTACGGTCAGGCCGACCCCGACCAGCACCAGGCTGACGAGGAACGCGATCCGCCACCCGTAACCGAGGAACGCCGCATCGCTGAGCACATCGTTCAGCAATGCGAACACCCCGGTGCCCAGCGCCAGTCCGAGCGCCAGCCCGATCTGCGGATAGCTGCCGAACCGGCCCTTGCGGCCGTCGGGCCCGTACTCGACCGCAAGCAATACCGCTCCGGCCCACTCGCCGCCCAGCGCCACGCCCTGCGCGACGCGCAGGACCAGGAGCAGTGCGGGGGCGAGCAGCCCGACCTGCTGGTACGTCGGCAACAGGCCGATGAGCGCCGTCGAGACGCCCATCAGGCCCATCGTGAAGGCGAGGGTGCGCTTGCGGCCGATCCGGTCGCCGATGTGCCCGAACAGCAGCCCGCCGACCGGGCGGGCGACGAAGCCCACGGCGAACGTCGCGAACGACAGCATCGTGCCGACCGTGCCGTTCGCCGTCGGGAAGAACAGCTTGTTGAAGACCAGCCCGGCGGCCGTCGAGTACAGGAAGAAGTCGTACCACTCGACGGTGGTGCCCAGGAGGCTGGCGAGCACCACGGTCTTCAGCCGGGTCGGCGGGGCGCCCGCCTGCCGTTCGTCCGGGTGCGGTGGCGCCTGCGAGGGCGCGGGGGCCGGGCTCATCGGCCGGCGAACGGGACGATGCCCGCCTCGGCCGTGCGCGGACCGGCCGGGTGCTGCCACAGACCGCGCCGCTCCAGCAGCGGCAGCACGCCCTCGCCGAACCAGTACGCCTCCTCCAGGTGCGGCACACCGGAGAGCACGAACTCCTCGATGCCCAGCCGGGCGTACTCCTCGATGAGGTTCGCGACCTCGGCGTGGCTGCCCACCAGCGCCGTGCCGGCGCCGCCGCGTACCAGTCCGACGCCCGCCCACAGGTTGGGGTAGATCTCCAGGTTGTCGCTGGACCCGCTGTTGTGCAGCTCGCGCATCCGGCGCTGGCCCTCGGACTCGCTGGTCGCCAGGCCCTGCTGCACCGCCTTGATGCGCTCGGGGTCCATCCCCTTCAACAGCCGCTCCGCCTCGGCCCACGCCTGCTCCGAGGTGTCCCGGCTGATGGTGTGCAGCCGGATACCGAACCGTACGTCGCGGCCCTGCGCGGCGGCCAGCGACTGGATCCAGTCGATCTTCTGCTTCACCTGCTGCGGCGGCTCGCCCCAGGTCAGATACACATCGGTGTACCGCGCCGCCACCTCACCGGCCGCGGGCGAGGAGCCGCCGAAGTAAACCCGCGGCACCGGGTCGGGCAGCCGGTTCAACTTGGCGCCTTCCACCCGCAGATGCTCGCCGTGGTGGTCGACCGTCTCGCCGTCCCACAGCCGCCGCACGATGTCCAGGAACTCGCCGGTGCGCGCGTACCGCTGGTCCTTGTCGAGGAAGTCGCCGTACGCGCGCTGCTCCGCCGACTCGCCGCCGGTGACGACGTTGAGCAGCAGCCGGCCGTGCGACTGCCGCTGGTACGTCGCGGCCATCTGCGCCGACAGGGTCGGGCTGATCTGGCCGGGCCGGAAGGCGACGAGGAACTTCAGCCGCTCGGTGACCTGCGTGAGCATCGCCGTGGTCAGCCAGGCGTCCTCGCACCACGCGCCCGTCGGCGTCAACGCCCCGACGAAACCGAGCTGTTCGGCGCTGCGGGCGATCTGACCGAGGTACTCGACGGAGGCGGGCCGGTCCCCGCCGGCGGTGCCGGGCAGGGAGCCGTGCCCGCCGCCGACGATGTGCCGGCTGTCACCGGTCGTGGGCAGGAACCAATGGAACGTCAGGGCAGAAGACATCGAGGACTCCGGGGAAGGGCGGCGGGCCACGTCCGGGCAGGGCACGACGGCCCGGCGCGGGACATGACGGTGCGCCGCGGAGGAGGCGACGACGGTGCGTCACCAGGTGCGGAAAGGGGAACTGCGGAAGCGGAGCTTCAGAAAGCCGTGCTTCGGAGAGCGGGGCTTCTGACAGCAGAGCTTCGGAAAGCAGGAGAAAGGCGCGGCAGCGCGGGCCCGGGAAGAGCGGGGAACGCGGCCGAAGAACGCATCAGGCGCGACAGTTGGCGCTGGACTGGCGACACAGATCGACGTGGAGGCGTCCCACGAGGAGGTCGGCAGCAGCAGTCATGCCTGGCATTCTGCGCCGTCCGACCTGTGCGGATCAAGCCGCTGAGACGAGTATTTCAGCACGTGAGACGGCCCGGGGTCGGAGCGCGCGGCGCCAGTCGTTTCTACTGGCCGCCGACAGTGGGAGGCGCGTCGCGGTCGCTCACGGCGAATTCCACGGCGGCCGATCGCGGCCACTGCGCGCCCTGGCGGTGCAGCAGCTCGTACCGCTGGTCCCCGAGCGCCTCCCGGGCGGTGGCGTCGAACCGGGCGTGCAGGGCCCCCAGCTTCGGGTTGCCGACGAACGGCGCCGCGCCCGCCAGCGCCAACACCGCGCTCGCCGCGCCGAACAGACAGGCCGCGCGGGAATGCCGCCCCTCCTGCGCGGCGACCCAGGCCAGCAGGCTGAGGGAGGACGCCACGCCGAGCAGGTCGTCGCGCGCGGACTGCAGCTCCAGGGCGCGGCGCCCGCCCTGGCCGGCGGCGGTGGTATCCCCGGAGAGCACCTGGGCGACGCCGCTGGAGATGAGGATGAACGCCGTGAAGTAGCTCTCCTCATTGCCCTCGCCGAGCAGGTCGCGCGCCTCGGCGAAGGCGGCGAGCGTGGCGTCGACGTCGCCGGCGATGGTATGGGCGACGCAGCTGCGGATCGCAGCCAGGCACATGCCGGATGTGTCGCCGAGGTCGCGGAAGATCTCGGTCGCCCGGCGCAGCAGGTCCAGGCCCGCGTCGGGCGCGCCGGCGTAGGCCAGCGACTGCCCGCGGCTCATGGCGGCATATCCGGCCAGTCGGAGGTCGCCGAGCCGGTCGGCGACTTCCTGCGCCTCGTTTGCGAACTGCTGCGCCGCCGCGTGTTCGCCCCGGTACGTCGCGTAGGTGCAGCTCCACACCAGGGTCGTGAACCGGTCGGCGGACGGCTCGGGCGCACGGGCGAGCGCCAGGTCCATCCAGTGGCCCGCCTCACGGGGCTGCCCGGCACAGGTCCAGTACGGCCACATCACCGCCGTCAGCGCCACCGCGTCGCCACCACCGCCGTCGAGGGCGTAACCGAGCGCGGCGCGCAGGTTCTCCCGCTCGGGGACCAGTCCCCAGTACAGCGGCACCTGCTCGGAGGTGAGGAAGCGGTCGGCGAAGTGGCGCAGCAGGGAGGTGTAGTGGGCGACGTGGCGGCGGCGGCAGGCGTCGCGCTCACCGATGGCCGCCAGCCATCCGGCGCCGTATTCGCGGATGGTGTCGAGCATCCGGTAGCGGTCCCCGTCCCCGGTGGGCGTCCAGGACAGGATCGAGGCATCGGCGAGCGCGTGCAGGAGGGCCGGGATCTTCTCGCCGGGGATCAGGTCGTCGGCGCACACCCGACGCGCCGCCTCGGCGTCGAAATCGCCGGCGAACACCGACACCCGCGCCCACAGCAGCCGCTCTTCCGGCGTGCACAGTTCGTTGCTCCACCCGATCGCGGTACGCAGCGCCTGATGCCACGGGGGATCGGCGTCCGGCACCACCTCGCGGTCGTTGCCCAGCACGCCCAACCGGTCGTCCAGCCGCTCGGCCAGCTCGGTCATGCTCAGCTCATGCAGCCGGGCCGCGGCCAGCTCGATCGCCAGCGGCAGTCCCTCCAGGCGGCGGCACAGCCGTACCAGCTCCGGCCGATTGGCGTCGGTAACGGTGAAGCCCGGCACGGCCTGCGTGGCCCGCTCGGCCAGCAGCGCCACCGCGTCCTCCGGGTCCTCCGCGCCCGTGGCCAGGTCGCCCTCCTTGGGCACGGGCAGCGGGTCGAGCACGACCACCTCCTCGCCGGCCACATTCAGGGGGCGCCGACTCGTGGCCAGGATCCGCAGGCCCGGCGCGGCCTGCAGCAACACCTCCGCCGTCAGGGCACAGGCCTCGGCGAGGTGCTCGCAGGTGTCCAGCACCAGCAGCGTCTCCCGCTCGGCCAGATACTCCGCCACCACATCGATCATCGGCCGGGTCGTCTGGTCGGCCAGCGGCAGCGCCTCGGCGATGACCAGCGCGACCAGCTCACCGTCCCGCAGCGGCGACAGCTCGACGAACCACACCCCGTCCCGGAACTGCGCCTGCACGGCCTGTGCGGCCGCCTGCGCGAGACGGGTCTTCCCCACGCCGGCGACCCCGGTCAGCGTCACCATCCGGGACCGCCGGCACACAAGGCGTTCCACACGTGTCAGTTCGACTGCGCGCCCGATCAGACGCGTACGAGATACCGGCAGGGAGCGCACCCTGCAGAGTGTCCCCTCTCGTCCCCGGACCATGGCGCGATGTCACCGAATACCTGAGAGCCGTGCAAACCCGCCCCACCCTGACCGCGACAGGCCGCCGCCTGCTGGGAGCGGATCACTTACTTCCACGTTCCGCTCGGGCGAGGTGGTCCATTGGCACGCTCTTGTTCTCGTGGGGGCGCGTATTGCTGTGCCAATGGCTCAGCGTTTCCGCGTCCTGTTGAGCCAGTGTGCCCTCGGGTGTTCTGATGGTCGTGTCGATGGCGCTGCGGATTCCGCGGCGCCTTTTTCATGCCATGCGTGCTGGAACGCAGAAGGGGCGGGGATCCGTGCTGAAGAGGGTGTTCGTTGCTCCGGATCCGGGGCGGCTGCGGTTGCGCAGTGCGCTGCGGGCGGTGCTCGGCATCGGGCTGGCGGTGGTCCTGTGCGGACTGGCCGGCCATTCGCTGGTCGCGGTCATCTTCGGTGGGCTCGCGGCCCTGCTGGCGCTCTTCACGGTGACGGACCCGACGGTTCGGGGACAGGCGGTCACCACCGCGCTGTTCCCGGCGGTGGGTTTCCCCGTACTCGCCCTCGCCGCGATGTTGCACGACTACCCGTTGGCCCGGGACGCGGCCTTTCTCGCCGTGGTCGGCACCGGGGTGTACGCGCGCCGGTGGGGGCCGCGGGGGCACTCCCTCGGCGTGCTCGGCTTCATGGCCTTCTTCGCGTCGCAGTTCCTGCACACGGTGCCCGGCCAGCTGCCCGAGCTCTACGAAGCGATGCTGCTGTCGCTGCTGGCCTCCTCGGCCGTGCGCTTCGGACTGTGGTGTTACGAGCGTCGGCTGCCGCCGCCCGCCGTCGTACCGCCGCTGAACGTCGGCACCGGGCTCGCCCGGCCGACCACGCGGCAGGCGGTCCAGGCCATGGCCGGCGGTGCCTTCGCACTCGCGGCGGGGCAGGTGCTCTCCCATGACCGCTGGTACTGGGCCGTGGGCGCGACGTGGTGGGTCTTCGTGAACACGGCGTCGAGCGGCGAGACGCTGGTACGGAGCTTCCGGCGGGTGCTCGGCACGGTGCTCGGGATCGTCGTCGGGCTGGGCGTCGCCGTACCGCTGCACGGCGCGCCGGTGGCCACCGCCGCGCTCGTCGCGGTCTGTGTCTTCGGGATCTTCTACACGGCCGCCGTCTCGTACACCTGGATGATGTTCGCGGTGACGGTGATGGCGGGGCTGCTGTACGGGCTCCTCGGCGTGCTGGACCCGGGGCTGCTCGTGCTGCGGGTCACGGAGACGGGCGTCGGGGCGCTCGGCGCGGTACTGGCGGTGCTGCTCGTGCTGCCCGTCACCACGCACGCCACGACGGACGCCTGGATCGAGCGCGCGCTGCGCTGCGTGCACGCCTGCACGGCCGAGGCCGCCGCGCGGCTGGCCGGCTCCGCGGCCGCCGACCCCGCGCCGCGGATCGCCGAGCTGGAGCTGCTGCTCGGCAAGGTACGGGTCTCGATCGCCCCGCTGGTCCACCCGCTCAGCCCGCTGCGTGCCCGCAAGGAGCGGGCGCGTCAGGTCGTCGCCCTGCTCGACGACTGCGCCCGCGAGGTCCGCGGGCTGGCCGCCGTCGCGGCCGACCCCGAGGCGTCCCACGACGACCGCCTCACCGCGGCGTGCCGACGGGTCGAGGCCGCGGTGGCGGCGCTGACGACGCCGGAGCGCGCGGCGGAGCGGGCGGCCGGTCAGCAGCGGGAGCGGGTGGCCGGTCAGCAGTGGGTGGCCGTGGCCGCCGCGCCGCGCATTTCGGCGACGGAACCGGCCCTCGCCCACCTCGACGGCCTGGAAAGGGCGCTCGCCGAACTCGCGGTACCTCTGCGCGATTCCGGTCGCCCGCCGCTGATCAGCGCCTGACGACGACCGCACGGGCGGGTACGGACGGGCTGTACGCACGGAGTACGGACGGATACAGGCGGATACAGGCGGGCTCCGCGCCGCCCCGGCTGTTAGCGTCGGTGACCGACCGATGCGGGGCGTGCGGACGGGAAGCGGGGTACGGGTGTGAACGGTGACGGCCGGAACGGTGCCGGGCGGCGGGCGTACATCGGGTCGACGGCCGGCGGGGCCGGCGTGGTGACCGCGGAGGCCGACCCGGAGAGCGGGGCCCTGAAGGAACTGCACCGCACCGACGCGGTGACCAACCCCTCCTACCTCGCGGTGTCCGGCGACGGCCGGCTGCTGTACGCGGTGAGTGAGACGCCCGACGGCGCGGCCGCGGCGTTCTCGCTCGCGGGCGACCGGCCGGAACCGCTCGCGCCGCCGGTGCCCGTGCACGGCTCCGCGCCCACCCACCTCACCCCGCACGCCGGGCACCTGCTGACCGCCAACTACCGCTCCGGCAGCGTGAGTGCGCTGCCCCTGCGGGCCGACGGCGCGCCCACCGCGCCCGGCCCCGGCGCCGTGCTCCAGCACCACGGCAGCGGCCCGAACGCCGAGCGGCAGACCGGCCCGCACGCGCACGCCGTGGTGGCCGACCCCACGGGACGCTGGGTGCTCAGCGTGGACCTCGGCACCGACTCCGTACGCGTCTGCGACATCGACCCGGGGAGCGGGCGACTGGTCATGCGCCGCGAGATCGCGCTGCGCGCCGGCAGCGGCCCGCGCCATCTGCGCTTCCACCCGGGCGGCTGGCTCGCGTACGTCATCAACGAACTGGATCCGACGGTGACCACCTGCCGCTGGGACGCCGTACAGGGGGTGCTGACGCCGGTGGGGGAGACGTCCGTACTGCCTGACGGTGGCGTGACGCCGACGCTGCCGTCCGAGTTCGTGGTCTCCGCCGACGGACGGTTCGGCTGGGCCGCCAACCGCGGGGACGACAGCATCGCCGTACTGGCGCTGGAGCAGGACGGCCTGTCGCCGCGGCTCGTCACGACCGTGCCGTGCGGCGGCACCTGGCCGCGCGACCTGGCGCTGCACCCCGGAGGGCGGCACCTCTACGCCGCCAACGAGCGCTCCGGGGACGTCACATGGTTCACGGTCGCCCCGGAAACGGGCGTCCCGGAGCGGGCAGGTTCGATCCCGGTACCGTCGGCTTCCTGCGTGGTCTTCGGGAACCTGCCGGTCGGCGCCGACCGTTGAGTATGTTCAGCCGATAGCGGACGCTCGGCGGCGAGATCGTCCGAATGGCGGGCGCGGCGGCCAGGAACCGGGCAGTCTGACGGCATGACCGTCGGATTCAGTGGTGAAGTCGCCGAGTACTACGCCCGCTTCCGGCGCGGCTACCGCCCGGAGCTCCTGGACGCCCTGCAGGAAGCCTTCGGCCTGACCGCCGGCGACACCGCGCTCGACCTGGGCTGCGGCACGGGACAGTTGACCGTGCCGCTCGCCGAGCGGGTCGGCTCCGTACTCGGCATGGACCCCGAACCGGACATGCTGCGGCTGGCCCGCCGGGCCGCCGAGGAAGCAGGCGTACGCAACGCCACCTGGGTGCTCGGCGCGGACACCGACGTCCCGGCGCTCGGCACGCTGCTCGGCCGCGGCTCCCTGGCCATGACCGTCATCGGCCAGGCGCTGCACTGGATGGACCACGAGCAGCTCTTCCGCGAGCTGCGCCCGCTGCTCCGGCCCGGCGGCGGCATCGCCGTGATCGCGAACGGCGTACCGCTCTGGCAGCAGGAGAGCTACTGGTCGGACGCGCTGCGCGGCTACCTGGAGCGGTACTTCGGCACGGTACTGCAGGCCACCTGCGGCACGGCCGACGACGATCAGGAGCGCTACGCCCGGGAGCTGCGCGCGGCGGGCTATGACGGGGTGCGCGAGATCGACCACCGCTACCGCGTGGAGCTGACGTTCGAGGAGCTGGTCGGCGGCGTCTGCTCCGCCGTGCCGGCCGGCCGGCTGCCGACCGCCGCCGACCGCCCGCACTTCGCCGCCGGCCTGCGGGCCGCACTCCCGCAGGGCCCGTACGCGGAGGAGGTACGGGTACGGGTGCTGGTGGGGCGCACGAGCGGCTGAGTACGGGGGAGCGCCCCCGGATACGGCGATGGGCCGCCCCGCGTGCTGCGGGGCGGCCCATCCGGTACGTCGTCCACTGTTTCGTTCACTGCATTGCCCACTGCTGTGCCCACTGCTTCGCCCACTGGCTTGTTCACCAGGCCGGGTCGCCGGCTGCCGATGGCGGCCGGTGGGGGTTCAGCGGGTCGCGGCGCCCTGTGCCGACTGCAGCGTGATGCCGAGCGACGCCGCGTAGTTGGACAGGACCAGGCGGCCCACCGCCATGTACGCACCCAGCGCCTCCGCGGAGGCGCAGCCCGCCTCGGCCGCGGCCGCCCCCAGCAGGCCGTCGGCGATCTCCGGGCCGATCAGGTACGGGGCCAGCGCGAGCTGCTGCGAGCCCGAGGCCCGGAGCTGCTCGGCCGTACGCGAGATCGCGCCGTCCTCGTCCAGCGCGGCGGCCAGCACCGGCACCGCGAGACGCGCGGAGAGCAGCATGCCGGTGATGCCGGCGGCCTGCACGGCCTCCTCGCCGCCGACGGTGGCGAGAATGATGCCGTCAGCGGCCGTTGCGACCGTGAACAGGCGGGCGCGGTCGGCGCGCGCCAGGCCGGCCTCGGACAGCCGTACGTGCAGGCCCTCGGCGAGCAGCGGGTGCGGCCCGAGCACGTCGGTGAGCTCGGCGGCGGAGCCACTGTTCATGATCGCCTGGCGTATGCGGCGCAGCAGGGCGTTGTCGGGCCCCGCGAGCAGCGGCACGACCACGGCGGCCGGGCTGTCCTTCAGCTCCTGCGCACCGCCCTCGATGCGGGCCCTGCGCTCGGCGGCGGCGTGCGCGAGCACGGCCTCCAGCGACGGGAACTCCTCGTCACCGCCGTCGACGTACCCGATCCGCGCGTCGAGGCCCGGCAGCTCGGAGCGGGCGATGCTGGACACCTCCTCCGCCAGGCTGCGCGACGCGGCGTTGGGTGCGCCGGGAACGGCCAGGACGAGGGCGGGCGCGCCCTCGGGAGCGGCGACCGGCTCGGGTTTGCGGTGGCGTCCGGGCTGGCGCGGACGCGGCATTCGTACAGGCAGGCCGGGTGCGGGCCCAGTGGGGGAACTCATGGCGCCGCATGCTAACGCCTCTTCGGCACCCCGTGCCGAGGGAGGGCACGGTCGGGTGACTTGTGTACCGATTCGTCCCGCGCGTCTTCGCGCGAGCGCCCCACGACACGCCGTGTGATCTGCGCTGACTTGCGAGGCGGGCGGTCGGGGGAGGCGCGGTTGGGTGGATTCCGCTTAGCGGGCACCGGGAGGTGCCGGGGGCGCCGACGTCGGGGAGCTGGGGCGGTCGGTGGCGGGGTCGGGTGACCGTCGGAAGGCGGGGCTGGGTGGAGACGGAGGGAGGTGGTGGGTGTGTTCGCGACTGTTAATACGGTGAGGAGGGGATCGCGCGCGTGCTCACCCGGCGACGTGCAGGAGCCGGTCGTCGGTCGGCAGCCGCAGCGCGTCCCGGGCCACCGCCGACGCGATCAACAGCGCGCCGTCCAGCGGATCGCCGTCCGCCGCGCGGAGGCGTACGCCGGGCAGCCGCACCGCGAGCGCCGCCCGCAACGGTTCCAGCAGCGGTTCGCCCATCTTGAAGAGGCCGCCGGTGTACGCGACGTCCAGGCCGGTGGGCGCGGCCGCCGGCGGGCAGACCGCGGCCGCGGCGTCGGCGATGTGATGGGCTGCCTCGTCGAGGATCGCGGCGGCGAACTTGTCCTCGGCGGCGCAGCGCGCGACCTCGGGCGCGAAGGAGGCCAGCACGGCGGGCCGGTCCGCGCGCGGATACAGCTTGCCGGGCAGGCCCGTGACCGGCCCGAACACCGCTTCCGCGCGGGCCAGCAGCGCCGCCGAACCGCCGGGCCTGCCGTCGTACGCGCGCATCGCCGCCTCCAGCCCGGCCCGGCCGATCCAGGCGCCGCTGCCGCAGTCGCCCAGCAGGTGGCCCCAGCCGTCGGCGCGGCGCCAGCCGGTCGCCGCGGTGAGGTCCGTACCCATCGCGACCATGCCCGTACCGGCCGCGACCACGGCCCCGGGGCGCTGGCCGAGCGCGCCCGCGTACGCGGTGACCGCGTCGGCCGCGAGGGCCAGCCGGTCCGTGCCGAGCGCGCGGGACAGCGCGGCCGGCAGCGCGGCGCGCAGACCGTCGCCGAGCGTGGCCATCCCGGCCGCGCCCACGCACACCGCGGCGCACCGCCCGTCGCCGCCGGCCTCGCGCAGCAGCGAGCCGGCCGCCGGCAGGAGCCGGCCGAGCAGATCGTCCGGGTCGATGCCGTCCGGTCCCGTACGCACCGGCTCCCGGAAGACGACCGTACGCAGCCGCTGCGCTGGGGCCGACGCCTCTTCGGCCGCGGCATCGTTCCCGACTGCGTTCGCGATCCCGTATGCGCGGGCGACCGCGATCCGCAGGCCCGAGCCGCCCGAATCGACGCCGAGTACCAGTGCCGGTCCCGGCGCCGGTGTGGTCTCACCCAAAGCCGCGGGCGTCCTGCTTGAGGGCGGTGTCGACGGTCAGCGCCGTGGCGACCACCAGGCTCAGCAGCGGGTCGGGCAGCTGCTGGTGGATCTGCAGGACGTAGTTGTCCGCCGTGGTGAACATCGTCTTGGCGAGGCCCTCCCACGTCTTGGTGATCCGGGCGATCTCCTGGTCGGCGTGGTCGACGATGGCGAAGTTCCAGGCGCGCCAGTTCTCCGCCTTGATCGCGCCGATCTGCTGGCCGTTGACCACCAGCGCGAAGTTGATCTTCCCGATGGCGTTCTGCTGCACGATCTCGCCGACCGGCTGCCCGTCCGGGCGCTCCACCAGCACCTTGGACTTGATGAACTTGGCCGGGCGGGTCAGCACGAGCTGCGGCTGCCCGTACGCGTCACGGATCTCCAGCTTGTGGGTCATGTACTGGTCGAGGCTGGAGACCAGTCGCAGCACCTTCTTGGCCGTGCTCTGGCCGACCTGCACGACCGAGCCGACGGTGTTGCCGTTCTGGTCGAAGACGCTGTACTCGTTCGTCATCTCGATCAGCTTGGCCTTCTGGTTCACGACCAGAACCGGCTCGCTGAACAGCGAACCGCCACCGGGGCCGGCGGGAGCGCCGCCGGGCTGCTGGGGGTAGCCGTACGCCTGCGGCTGCCCGCCCGGGTACGGCGGCTGCCCGACCGGCTGAGGCTGGGGCTGCGGTTGCGGCTGAGCGTACGGCTGCTGCTGCGGCGCGCCCTGCCCGTACGGCTGGGGCTGCGGCTGGGCCTGCGGCATCGGCTGCGCGCCGGGTGCCTGCGCGTGCTGGTGGTGCTGGCCCTGCTGGTGCTGCGGCTGGCCGTGTTGCTGTGCCTGGCCGGAGGCCTGCTGCTGCGGCTGGCCGTACTGCTGGCCCTGTCCTTGGCCCTGCGCCTGGTTCTGGTCCTGGCCCGTGCCCGGGGCCTGCTGCTGTGTCTGGCCCGTGGCCTGCCCCTGGCCGCTGCCCTGGTGGGTGTGTTCGGTCCACCGGGCGCCGTCCCACCAGCGCAGTTGGTCAGGCGTGCCCTGCGGGTCGGCGTACCAGCCCGCCGGCGGCACGTTCGAGTTCGTGGTCATGCGTTGCACACTATCCCTCCAGCTCAGCACGGCCGTCGGGCCACCACGTCAGCCCAGCCACCGGACCGCCGCACCGCCGCCGCCACGCGGGCAGGGGCGCCGCCGCGCGGTCAGGGGAGCTGCCAGGACACCGGTTGCGCGCCCTGCCTGACCAGCAGGTCGTTGACCCGGCTGAACGGCCGCGAGCCGAAGAACCCCCGGTCGGCGGACATCGGCGAGGGATGTGCCGACTCCACCGACGGCACCTGCCCGAGAAGCGGGCGCAAATTGCGCGCGTCCCGCCCCCACAGGACGGCCACCAGCGGCCGCTCGCGCGCGGCGAGCGCACGGATGGCCTGCTCGGTGACCTCTTCCCAGCCCTTGCCGCGGTGTGCGGCGGGCTTGCGCGGCGCCGTCGTCAGGGCGCGGTTGAGCAGCAGCACGCCCTGCTTCGTCCACGGCGTGAGGTCACCGTTGGACGGCCGCCCCAGCCCCAGGTCGGAGTGCAGCTCGCGGAAGATGTTCTCCAGGCTGCCCGGGAGCGGGCGCACCTCCGGCGCAACCGAGAAGCTGAGCCCGACGGCATGCCCCGGCGTGGGGTAGGGATCCTGCCCGACGATGAGCACCCGCACGTCGTCGAAGGGCTGTTGGAAGGCGCGCAGCACGTTGCTGCCGGCCGGGAGGTAAGTACGTCCCGCGGCGATCTCGGCCCGCAGGAAGTCGCCCATCGCGGCGATCCGTCCGGCAACGGGCTCAAGTGCCTTCGCCCAGCCCGGTTCAACGATTTCATGGAGAGGTCGTGCAGCCACGGCGTCACCCTACTGGCCGTCCGGTGGTCCGTATCAACCCGTGCCCCCTTCCCCCGGTCACCTTCGCCTCCCTCCGGTCAGCTTCGACCACGACCACGCACAGATCACGCCATCACCGGTCACCTCCCGGTCGTCCGGACAACAGTCGCCCGGATCACGGTCGCCCCACTCACGGCCGCCCCGCTCACGATCGCCGCTTCACGCCAGCACCGCCGCCCGTACGCACAGCACGTCCGGCAGATGGGCGGCGAGCTGCTGCCAGCTGTCGCCGTCGTCCGCGCTGGCGAACACCTCGCCGTTGCGATTGCCGAAGTACACGCCCGCCGGGTCCCCTTCGTCCACGCACAGCGCGTCCCGCAGCACCGTGCCGTAGTGATCCTCCTGGGGCAGCCCCTCGCTCAGCGCCTCCCAGCTCGCGCCCGCGTCGGAGGTCCGGAACACCCGGCAGCGGTGCTCGGCCGGCACCCGGTCCATGTCCGCGGTGATCGGGAAGACGTATGCCACGTCACCGCGGTGCGGGTGCGCGGCGACCGCGAAACCGAAGTCCGACGGCAGCCCCGACCCGATGTCCGTCCACTGCGCGCCCGCGTCGTCGCTGCGGTACACCCCCCAGTGGTTCTGCAGGTAGAGGCGGTCGCGGTTGACCGAGTCCTGCGCGATCTTGTGCACACACTGGCCGAATTCCGGGTCCGGGTCGGGCAGGAACACCGCCTTCACGCCCGCGTTGGACGGCGACCAGCTCGCCCCGCCGTCCAGGGTGCGGAACACCCCGGCCGCGGACACGGCCACCGTCACCGCGTCGGCGGTCCGCGGGTCGGTGATCACCGTGTGCACCGCGAGGCCGCCGCCGCCCGGCACCCACTCGTCGTGCGAGGGGTGCTCCCACAGCGGCCGCACCAGCTCGAACGACTCGCCGCCGTCCTCGGACCGGAACAGCGCGCCCGGCTCCGTACCGGCATAGACTACGTCGGGCGCGGCCGGGCCCGCGGGCTGCAGCTGCCACACCCGCTCCAGTGAACTCTCCGTGTAATCCGGGTACTTGACCGCCGGGCGGGACGGCTCCACCCAGCTTTCGCCGAGATCGTCCGAGTGGAAGACCGAAGGGCCCCAGTGCGCGCTGTCCGCGCCGGCCAGCAGCCGCGGCGTGGCGCGGCGGGTGTCGATGCCGATCGAGTAGACCGCCTGGGCCGGGAAGTGGGGCTCGCTCAGCTCCCACCTGCCCCGTCGTCGCCGGCCGAGGAACAGGCCCTTCCGGGTCCCTACCGCGAGCAGGACATCAGCCGTGTGGGTCGTCATGTCAATGCACCTCCGAACGCCGTTGTTCCAGGTACGAGTCAGTCTGCACCCGACCACTGACAACGGCCCTCGGAAGCGACATCCGCCCAGGTCAGAGAGGGCGTGGCGGGCCATGCGGCAGGTCGTCCGTCAGGTCGTGTAGTCCGCGTTGACGCGGATGTAGCCCTCGGTCAGGTCGCAGCCGTAGACCGTCGCCGTGGCGTCGCCGATGCCGAGGCCGATCATGATGTCGACCTCGTCCCGCCGCATCGTCTCGGCCAGCTTTTCGAGGGTGCCGGCCGCGGGCTCCTCCGGGTACACCTCGGTCTCGCCGAACCGTACGGTCACCTTCGCCGGCTCGATGTCCGTGTCCTCGGTGTTCTTGCCGATGGCCATGACGACCCGGCCCCAGTTCGGGTCGGCGCCGTGCACGGCGGTCTTGACCAGCGGAGAGTTCACCACGCTCTTGGCCACCCGCTTGGCCTGCGCGTAGTGGGCGGCCTGCGCCACCGTGACGCGCAGCAGCTTGCTCGCACCCTCCCCGTCGCTCGCGAGCTGCTGAGTGAGGTCCAGGCACACCGCGGCGAGCGCTGCCGAGAACGCCGCCGGGTCGACCGGCCCCGCCGCCCCGTTGGCGAGCGCGGCCACGGTGTCGGAGGTGGAGGTGTCGGTGTCCACGCTCAGGCAGTTGAAGGTCTTGTCCACGGCGCCGCGCAGCGCGGTGTCCAGCGCGGTAGGGGAGAGCTCCGCGTCGGTGAACACGTAGGCCAGCATCGTGGCCATATTCGGCTCCAGCATGCCGACGCCCTTGGCGACGCCGACGATGCGGGCCCGGCCGACGCGCCGCGTGCTGGTCTTCGGGCGGGTGTCCGTGGTCATCATCGCGCGCGCCACATCGAGGGGGCCCGCCTCGAAGGCCCCCGTGCCGCGCTCCGCCGTCGTCTCCAGGTGCGCGCGGATGGCGTCCATCGGGAGCGGCCGTCCGATCACCCCGGTGGACCCGATGAGCACGGCGTCGGCCGGGACGCCCAAGATCTTGGCGACCCGGCCGACGACCTCGGCCGCGTTCTCCTCGCCCTGCCGGCCGGTGGCCACGTTGGCGTTCTGCGCCAGGGTGGTGACGGCGCGCAGGCGCCCGCCGGCGGCGTGCGCCCGGCTGAGTACCACCGCGGGGCCCGCGAAGCGGCTGCGGGTGAACATCGCGGCGCTGACCGACGGCCGGTCCGACGCGACGATCGAGATGTCGTCCCCGTGCGCCCGCAGGCCCCCGTTCCCGGTGTACGCCCGGAAGCCCACGGGCCAGATGAGCTCGCCCGCACCCGCACCCGCGACTGAATGTGCATCAATATGTGTCATGCGGAATATAGTTGCGAGCGAGCTCCAAGGCGTCCAGCTATTTTATTGAACGGGTCCGCATGGCCATGCGTCCCAACCCGTATGCGTTACTCGCCCAGCACCCGCCCCAGCGCCTCGATCGCCGACGACAGTTCGTCCTCCGTGATGGTCAGCGGCGGGGCCAGCCGGACGGTGGAGCCGTGGGTGTCCTTGACCAGGACGCCCTCCCGCATGAGGCGCTCGCTGATCTCGCGGCCCGTGCCCAGTGCGGGGTCGACGTCCACGCCCGCCCACAGGCCGCGGGCGCGGAAGCCGGTGATGCCCTTGCCGGTCAGACCGGCGAGACCGGCGCGCAGCACCTCGCCCAGCTCTGCCGCCCGGCGCTGGTACTCGCCGGTGGACAGGAGGTCGATGACGGCCGAACCGACCGCGGCGGCCAGCGGGTTGCCGCCGAAGGTGGAGCCGTGCTCGCCCGGGTGCAGCACCTCCAGCACGTCCCGGCGGGCCACGACGGCGGAGACCGGGACGATGCCGCCGCCGAGCGCCTTGCCGAGGAGCAGCACGTCCGGGACGACGGACTCGTGTTCGACGGCCAGCGTGCGGCCCGTGCGCCCGAGCCCGGACTGGATCTCGTCGGCGATGAACAGGCATCCGGCCCGCCGGGTCAGCTCGCGGACGCCGGCGAGGTAGCCGTCGTCCGGGATGAGGACGCCGGCCTCGCCCTGGATGGGCTCGATGAGCACGGCCGCCGTGGTCTCGTCCACGGCCGCTTCGAGGGCGGCGAGGTCGTTGTACGGGACGATGCGGAAGCCCGGCGTGTAGGGGCCGTAACCGGCGCGCGCCACGGGGTCGGTGGAGAAGCTGACGAGCGTGGTGGTGCGGCCGTGGAAGTTGTCGGCGGCGACGACGATCGTGGCCTGGTCCGGGGCCACGCCCTTGACGTCGTAGGCCCACTTGCGGGCGACCTTGATGCCGCTCTCGACGGCCTCGGCGCCCGTGTTCATCGGCAGGACCATGTCCATGCCGGTGAGCGCGGCCAGGCCTTCGGCGAAGCCGGCGAGCCGGTCGTTGTGGAAGGCGCGCGAGGTGAGGGTGACCTGGTCGAGCTGGCGGTGCGCGGCCTCGACGAGCGCCGGGTGGCGGTGGCCGAAGTTCAGCGCCGAGTAGCCGGCGAGCATGTCGAGGTACCGGCGGCCCTCGACGTCCTCGACCCACACGCCCTCGGCGCGCGCCACGACCACCGGGAGCGGGTGGTAGTTGTGCGCGAGGACGGGCCCTTCCGCGCGGATCAGCTCCGCCGAGGAGCGGGCGTCCGGTGCGGGGGGCTGCGGCGCGGGGCCGGCCGCGGCGGCGGAGAAGCGGGTGGGCGCGGTCATGAGCGGACCTCCTGGGTGCAGCACTTGATGCCGCCGCCGGCCTTGTGGAACTCCGAGAGGTCGACGGGGACAGGAACGTAGCCGTGACGGGCGAGTTGTTCAACGATCCCCTCAGCCTGCGGGGCAACGAAGACATGACACCCGTCGGAGACGGAATTGAGGCCGAACGCCAGCGCGTCGTCCCGGGTGGCGAGCACCGCGTCCGGGAACAGCCGCCGCAGCACCTCACGGCTGCCGGGCGAGAACGCGTCCGGGTAGTACGCGATGTTGCTGTCGTCGAGCGGGAAGAGGGCGGTGTCGAGGTGGTAGAAGTACGGATCCACCAGCTGCAGGCTGATCGTCGGCACGCCGAGGAACTCCTGCACCTCCCGGTGCGCCTCCCGCGTCGTGCGGAAGCCCGTACCGGCCAGGAGGTGGCCGCCGACCGGCACGAGGTCGCCCTCGCCCTCGCACACGGCCTCCGGCACGTGCACGTCGAACCCGGCCGCCCGGAACCACTTCTCGTACGAGTCGGACTCCGGCCGGCGCTGCGGCGCATGGAAGCGCGAGCCGAACACGCGTCCCCCCAGGACGAGCGCCGAGTTCGCCGCGAACACCATGTCCGGCAGTCCGGCCACCGGCGGCACCGTCTCCACCGTGTGGCCGTGGTCGCGGTACGCCTGGACCAGGGCCGCCCACTGCCGCTGGGCCAGGGCGGTGTCGACCGGCGCGCCGTCGCGCATCCAGGGGTTGATGGCGTACTGCACATCGAAGTACCGCGGCTCGCAGAGCAAGAAGCGCCGCGGGCGCGGCACACGGGGCGGACGCACGATCGTGCGCACCGCCGCCTCGCTCACGGGCTCGCGTACCGGTACGGGCATGGGTACGGACACGGGTTCGGGCACGGCGGGGTCCTCCGATCCGCGGACGGGCAGGGGACGTCACCCGAGTGACACGGGGTCACTGGGAGGTGACGCAGGGATGCCCATAACGGTAGGAAGCCGCGGCTGTGCCGGACAAGGTGGGAATGCTGCGCACCGGCGCAGTGAACGTGCGTAAAGAGGCCGGTCGGCGCAGGGTTGCTGCGTCGGTGGATCAGATGGTGCCGGTGTTCCCCGCGGGGCGGACGGAGTCCGTGGAGGAGTCGGGGCCGTAGCCCTGTACCGCGGATGAGCCGGCGCCGGCCTCCGGGCTGTCCGGGATCAGGTGCGAGAGGACCATGTAACTGATCGTCTTGCGGATGAAGGACTCGGTGCGGATGCGTTCCAGCACCTCTTCGAAGTGCTCCACATCGGTCGCGCGGACGTGCAGCAGCGCGTCGGCGCCGCCGGAGACCGTCATCGCGGCGGTGATCTCCGGGTACCGGCGGACGACCTCGGCGATGCGCCGGGGCGGGGCCGCGCCGTCGCAGTACACCTCGATGTACGCCTCGGTGCGCCAGCCGAGCGCGGACGGCCGGACCGTGGCGGTGAAGCCGGTGATCACGCCGGTCTCGCGCATCCGGTCCACCCGGCGCTTGACCGCGGTGGCCGACAGGCCGATGGCCGAGCCGATCTCGGCGAAGCTGGTCCTGGCGTTCGCGGTCAGCGCCGCGATGATCTTGCGGTCCAACTCGTCGAGCGGGCCGGATGCGTGGGGCATGGCGGGTGATTCCTCCGTCGCTGGGCCGGGCCGTACGGCCGCCGGTGGTCCCTGCGGAGCGCACGGACCACGCGGATCGTATGCGCCGCACGGAGCCCGCGCGCCCCACCCCGATGCGCAGCCTGCGCGCCCCACACCGTTCCACGCCTCGTCACCTCGCGTTTCCCGCCACCCGTACTACATCCTGTAGGGTTTCGATTGTGACCCTACAGGTTGTCGGATCTGCTGCCGGAGGAGCGCGTCATGCACGACCAGCCCGACCACATCGCCCCCGCGCATGCCGAAGTGGCCGAGATCTGGCCCCGCGACGGCCGGATCCGGGTCCTCGGGCACGTCGTGGGCGCGGCCTCGGGCGCGGGCACGCTGGTCGCCAGGGTGCGCGACGCGGCCGGTACGGAGCTGCGGCTGGCGGCGAAGGGGCGGGGCAGCCGCTTCGAGGTCTCCGTCCCGCTGGACGCGCTCGCCTCCGCCACCCCGGAAGGCGACCGGGTCTGGGACCTGTATCTGGTGCCGGACGGCTGTGACGACGCGCTCCGGCTGGGGCGGCACCTGGACGATGTGCCCGGTAAGAAGAAGATCTTCACGTACCCGGCCCAGCGCGCCGGCGGCCTGCGGATCGAGCCGTACTACACCGTCCAGGACAACCTCTCGATCACCTGCCGACGACTCACCCGCCAACGGGAGGAATCCCGGTGAAGATCCGCTTCCTGCTGCTCAACGCCTACGCGGTCGGCGGCACCGTCCGCACGGTCGTCAACCAGGCGAACGCCCTCGCCGAGGCCGGGCACGACGTCGAGGTCGTGAGCGTCCACCGGCACCGCGCCGAGCCCCGCTTCGCGCTGCACCCGAAGGTGCGGTTGAGCGCCCTGGTCGACGACACCCGTCCGCCGTCCCGCTGGACGCGCCCGCTGACGTACCAGCGGCAGCACCGCCCCAGCCGGCTCGTCCCCGAGGCCGAGGTCCGCTTCGACCGGTTCAGCCGCCTCACCGACCGGCGCGTCGTGCGCTACCTGCGCTCGCTGCACGACGGCGTACTGATCACCACCCGGCCCGCCCTGAACCTCCTCTCCGCCCGCTTCACGCCCGCTTCCGTCGTCCGGGTCGGCCAGGAACACCTGCACTACTCCCACCACAAGCCGGAACTCGCCCGCGAGATCGGGCGCTGGTACCGGCGGCTGGACGCGGTGACCGTACTGACCGCGGCCGACGAGGACGCCTACCTGCGGCGGCTCGGTGACAGCGGCGTCCGCGTCGAGTGCATCCCCAACCCGCTCTCCGACGAGGCCCCCGAGCGCGCCGGCCTCGACCGGCCGCTCGTCGTCTCCGCCGGCCGGCTCGTCAAGGGCAAGGGCTTCGCGACCCTCATCAAGGCGTTCGAGCCGGTCGCCCGCGCGCACCCCGACTGGCAGCTGCGCATCTACGGCGCGGGGCCGGAGCGCGACCGCCTGCGGACGCTGATCCACGACCGGCACCTCTACAACCACGTCTACCTGATGGGCGCCACGCAGGAGTTCGACCGGGAACTGGCCAAGGCCGCCGTCTTCGCCCTCGCCTCCCGGCGCGAAGGGTTCGGCATGGTGCTGGCCGAGGCGATGAGCCACGGCGTCCCGCCCGTCAGCTTCGACTGCCCGCACGGCCCCCGCGAGATCATCGCCGACGGCCAGGACGGCCTGCTCGTACCGCTGGGGGACACCCCGGGTCTGACCGCGGCGCTCACCCGCCTCGTCGAGGACGACGCACTGCGCAAGAAGCTCGGCGGACACGCCGTCGAGTCCGCCCGCCGCTACACCCCGGCCCGCGTCCGCGCCCGCTGGGAGGCGCTCCTCAGGGTCCTCATCTCGCAAAAGGAGCACGCGTGAGGTCGGGGGTACCAGCGGGTGCCCGTGCGCCCTACGGGCTGTAGGGTGTGGTCATGGTAGGCAGAAACCCTCGTGTCAGAGGGGAACGACGCAGCGCCGGCACGCTGGAGAGCGAGGTCCTGGCCGCCCTGTGGGCGACCGAGGCGCCGCTGACCCCGGCCGAGGTGCACGCCGAGATCGGCGGCGACCTCGCGTACAACACCATCCACACGATCCTGAAGCGGCTGCACGACAAGGACCTGGTCGTACGGGACGCCGAGGGCCGGCGTGGCGCCTACCGGCCGGCCAAGAACGCCGCCGAGCTGACCGCTGAGGTCATGCACCAGGCCCTGGACAAGGGGCCCGACCCGATCGCGGCCCTGCAGCAGTTCGTCACTGGGCTCAGCAGCGAGGAAGAGGCCGCGCTGCGGCAGTTCCTCGCGGAGGACCGCGGCCGCTGAGGCGCACACCGGATGAGCGGCCGCTGAGGCGCTCACCGGATGAAGCGCGCCGGCCAGGTGATCCTGTACAGCAGGTACTCCAGTGGCCCGCGCCGGAAGAGCCGCTTCCATACGTAGGCCAGCGCCAGCACGCCCACGACGAAGCCGAGCAGTACCAACGGCTCGCTGGAGTCGGACATGTCGTCCGTGCCCAGCGCCCAGATGGCCACGATGTGCAGCACGTACGCGGACAGTGACATCGCGCCGACCGCGATGACCGGTGCGACCGCCCGCCGGAAGCGCGGCAGCCGGTCCAGCGCGATCGTGCACCCGGCCACCACGAGGAGGGCGACGCCGGTGTTGCCCAGGATCGACGGGGTCGTCTGGCTGTGCGGCGCGGCCACCAGCAGCCATTCCCGGAAGAGGTAGGTGGGCTCGCCGACGGTGTCGGACCACCAGGCCGACCCGGGTGCGTCGCCGTCCGACCCCGCGGCGACGGCGGCGTACGCGTTCGGGATGAGGTGCAGGGCCAGCCAGGAGCCCCCGTAACCGAGCACCGTCAGCGCGGCACCGGTCAAGGCGAGCCGGGCGCGGACCACCGGCCGGGAGAGGTCGAGCCGGGCCACCGCCATGCCCGCGATCAGGAACGGGATCCAGGTGAGTACCGGATAGGCGCCGGTGAACAGCAGGTCCATGACGCCGTCCGTGTCGCCGAGCCCGGACAGCGGGTCGTGGGCGATCACCGTGTCGCCCCAACTGCTTTCGTCGAGCCAGACCTTGACCAGGAAGAGGTCCTGGGGGAGTACCAGCGCGGTCGCCGCGGCGATGAAGGTGAGGACCCCGGCCTTGAGCCGGTGCAAGGGGAGGGCCACGACGAACGCCAGCGCGTAGTAGGCGAGGATCACATCGATCGAGGTGTCCAGCGCGGTCAGCGCCATGCCCAGCGCCAGCAGGATGACGGCGCGAATCAGTACCCGCACGACCGCCTGCCGTCCCGCGCGCCCGGTACGGGGCTCGGGGCGGCCGGTGATGAGCACGATCGAGAAGCCGGCGAGCAGCGCGAAGAGGGCGGAGGACCGGCCGCGCGCGAGCTCCATGAGAAAGCCCACGGGGCCGCCGTCCGACGGATCGGGGCCCACGTGGGCGGCGAACATGCCCAGTACCGCGAGGCCACGGGCGAGGTCGATGCCGATCAGCCGGGGTGTACTGGCACGGGCGGCCGGTGCTGACGGTTGGTCAGGTACGGTGGCGGCGAGCCGGTCGCCCGGTGACACTTTCCGTGCCGCGGTCCCGGCGCGCGTCGGCAGGGGCACGCTGCGTGCCCTGGGTAAGTTCTGCGACATACGCCCAAGATGCCTGCCCCCTGCGTAAGGGGACACGCTTCACGGCAATTTGGTGACGCATCCGTCACTGCGGCGGTATCGTGCTGCGCCCTCCGGTGCCCGAGTGCACTCCTGGGTTCGCAGGACGCTCCATGGGCACGCCCGGCGCACGAGCGCCGCGCCCACCGCCCGGTCCCTCCGCGTCCGCTCCGAGCGGATGACCCGCCCCGAGTGGATGATCCGGGCCCCGACCGGACCCGCCCGGAGCGTGCGGAACCGAGGCGGATAGCCTGTTTCAACAGTTGTTGATTTTCCCGAGTCCCAGCTGCGCGTACCCCTGTGCCGGCCGCGCGGCACCCGAGGGAGCGAAGCGCCATGCGCATCCTGTTCACCGCCCAGGCGAGTTACTCGCACCTCGCACCGCTGGTGCTGCCGGCGGCCGAGAGCGCCCGGCAGGCGGGCCACGAGGTGGCCGTCGCCACCGGGAACGCCGTCGCGGAGCACATCGAGAAGCGCGGGCTCACCGCGCTGCGGCTGCCGAACGTCGAGGGGATGGCGGAGGTACTGCAGCGGGGCGACGTCCGTCCGCCCGCGGCCATGAGTCAATTGGGCTCCGTCACCATCGAGTTGGACCCGGAGTTCTTCGCTACCGCCTTCGTCGGAAAGCTGGCCGGCCCCTCAGCGCACGACCTCATCGACGTGGCCCGGGACTGGAGCCCCGACCTGATCCTGCACGAGTCCACCGAGTTCGGCGGCTACCTGGCGGGCGAACGGCTCGGCATCCCGCACGGCGCGCTGGACATCGCCCCGATGGCGCCGTACGACCACCCCGCCGTCACCGAAGCGCTCAACAAGCACCGCGCCGACCTGGGCCTGGACCCGATCACCGACCCCTGGCACGTCTTCCGCGCCTTCCGTGCCGGCGTCGTACCGGAGGAGTTCTACCCCGAGGCGAGCCGCCTGCCGAGCGCCCACTACTACCGCCTGCCGGCCCCCGCGGGCGGAGCCCCCCTCGACCCCGAGATCGCCCGGCTCCCCGCCGACCGCCCGCTCGTCCTCGCCACGCTGGGCTCGAACGCCACCCATTTCCCCGGCGGCGGCGTTCTGCCCCTCCTCGACACCATCATCGAGACGCTCGGGGACCTGCCGGTCACCGGTGTCGTCGCGCTCGGCGCGGGCACCGACCCCCGGGAGTGGCAGGGCGCCCGTGCCGACAACGTCCACCTCACCTCGTTCGTCCAGCAGGAGCTGCTCCTGCAGTCCAGCGATGTGTTCCTCAGCCACGCCGGCTTCAACGGCACCCGGGAGGCGCTGGCGGCCGGCGTCCCCGTGGTCGCCGTACCGCTCTTCGCCGAGCAGTCGTACAACGCGGCCCGGCTGCAGGAGATCGGCGCCGGCCGCCGGATCGACGCCCAGGACGTCACGCGCGCGTCGCTGACCGCGGCCGTACGCGCCGTACTGGAGGATCGCAGCTACCGCGCCCGCGCCCAGTCCCTCCAGCGCCGCTCCCACGCGCTCCTGGACCTGACCCGGCTCGCGGACGACGCGGCGGCGGCGACGGGCGCGTAGGCCCGGGGCGGCCTGACCGCTGGGGGCCGCCTGACCGCAGGAGGCCGGGCCGGCTCGTACCGTGGGGACATGATCGTTCGTCATGGGACGGGCCGGCGCCCGGGGTACCCGGCAGCAGCGGCGGTGTTCGCCGTGGGCATGGCGGGCACCACGCTCCCCACCCCGCTGTACGGCCTCTACCGCGAAGAGCTGGGCTTCTCCGAGCTGATGGTGACGGTGGTCTTCGCCGTCTACGCACTCGGCGTCATCGCCGTACTGCTGCTCGCGGGCAACTACTCCGACCGGGTCGGCCGCCGCCCCGTGCTCCTCGCGGCGCTGGCCTTCTCGGCACTCAGCGCGGTCTGCTTCGTGTCGGACTTCCTGTCCGGTTTCACGTCCGGGGGCGGGCTGCTGTTCCTCTTCGCGGGCCGGCTGCTCTCCGGTTTCTCGGCCGGGCTCTTCAGCGGCGCTGCCACGGCGGCGGTACTGGAACTGGCGCCGCCCGAACGCAAGTCGCGCGCCGGTTTCGCCGCGGCCGCCGCCAACATGGGCGGCCTCGGCTGCGGCCCGCTGCTCGCCGGGCTCCTGGCCCAGTACGCACCCTGGCCACTCGCCCTGCCCTATCTGACGCACCTCGCACTCATCGCGGTGGCGTGTGTACTGGTCCTCCTCCTGCCCGAGACCGTCGAGCACCCTGAGCGGTGGCCGGGGCTCCGGCCGCAGGGCGTGGTCGTACCCCCCGAAGTACGCGGTGTGTTCGCACCCTCTGCCCTCGCCGCCTTCGCCGGCTTCTCGCTCCTCGGCCTGTTCACCGCGGTGGCGCCGGCCTTTGTGTCCCAGACCCTCGGCGTGGCCAACCTGGCCGTCTCGGGAGCCGTTGTCTTCTCCGTCTTCCTCGGCTCGACGGCCGGCCAGTCGCTGACCGAAAAACTTGGTGCGCGCAGGGCGCTCCCGGTCGGCTGCCTCGTCCTCGTGGTGGGCCTCGCCCTCGTCGCGACGTCCCTCGCCGCCGAGTCCCTGCCGGCACTGGTCGTCGGTGCCCTGTGCGGCGGCCTCGGCCAGGGCCTCGCGTTCCGCGCGGCCCTGACGTCCGTCGCGGCCGCCGCCCCCGCCGAACACCGCGGCGGCACGATCTCCACCTTCTTCGTCGTCGCCTACACCGGAATCTCCCTCCCGGTCGTCGGCGTCGGTGCCCTCACCGTCGCCCTCGGCCTCCGCGCCGCGGGCCTGACCTTCACCACCTGCGTCGCCGTCCTGGCCGCCGGCACGGCCGTCCACCTGCTGCGCGCCTCCCGACGCAACTGACCGCCAGCGCCTCCCACGCGCGGGCCAACATGCTGGGCCGAGTGCAGCAAAGCAGGTGTGCCGGGCCGTGTCGGCGGAGATCTCCCAGCAGCGGAGCGTCAGTGACCCGCGCAGGGACGGGCGGGGTCAGGGAAGGGCACGGTACGGGAAGGGTGCGGCATGTCCGGAACACAGCAAGAGGACGCGGCACCGGCCGACAGCGAACCGCGCCATCGGTGGACGCACACGGCCAAGGTGCTCGTCAGCAGCCTCTGGTTCCCGGCGCTCTTCTTCTTCGGCTTCCTCTTCTGCTACCTGCTCGCCTTCCACAACCCCACCCCGCACGACATCCGGGTGGCCGTGCCCGCCCAGGCGGCGACCCAGGTGCAGCAGACGCTCGACAAGGCCGTCCCGGGCGGATTCGAGGTGAAGCCCGTATCCGGCGGTGACGCCGCCCTCCGCAGCGCGGTGAAGGAACGCCGTGCCGCCGGCGGCTACCTCCCGGACCCGGCCCACCCCGCCCTGTACACCGCGAAGGCCGGCGGCTTCGAGATCGAGGCCGTGCTGCAGCAGGTGTTCACGCCGATCGCCGAGCGGGGCGGCGCCCGGCTCAAGCAGGTCGAACTCGCGCCCACCGCGCCCAAGGACGGGATGGGCACCAGCCTCTTCTACCTCTGCCTGGGGCTCACCATCCCCTCGTACATCATGGTGATGATGATGCTGCGGGCCACCGGCCTCAGCCGCTGGAAGAAGGTCGTCACCTTCGTCGTCTCCGGCGCCGTGATGGCCGTGGCCGCCTTCTACATCGCGCTCGCGATGGACGCCATCGTGGACCGGCCGATCTGTCTGCTCTACATGTTCATGCTGAGCCTGGCGGTCTCGCTGACCTGCTACGGGCTCGTGCCGTTCGTGCGGCAGTTCTTCCCCGGCGTGGCCATCGTCATCTTCGTGCTGCTGTCGATGCCGGCCAGCGACGGGGCGATTCCGGTCTCGATGGTGCCGTCCTTCTTCCGCTGGCTGCATCCGTACATGCCACTGGGCAATCTGGTCGACGCGCTGCGCAACGAGATGTACTTCGACGGCGCGCAGCTCTTCCGCCCGCTGCTGGCGCTGAGCATCTGGATCGCCGTCGGCATCGTGCTCATCTGCATCGGGTTCTTCTGGGAACGGCACCGGGTGAACGTGGCGCGCTCCGGCGGGGACGACGAACTCACCGCCTCCGACCTGGAGGAGTCGGTCCAGGACCCGACGTTCGAGATGCCGCAGCCGATGCCGGTACGCGCCGCCACGCACTACATCGGGGCCTCCGAGCCGTTGCTGGTCGGCCGCATCCGGGACACCCAGTCGCAACCGCTGCACGGTGTACTGATCACCGTGACCACCACCGACGGACGGCAGCTGACGCGCACGCGGACCGACGAACACGGCGAGTACAAGCTGACCGGGCTCCCGGAGGGCTTCATCAACGTCATCGCCGGCGGACCGCGTCGCATCCCGTCCATCAAGCGGGTGTACATCAAGTACGGGAGCCTCGCCCATCAGGACTTCGTGCTGCGGCCGCGGCCGCAGGACCCGCCTCCCGGGGGCAGCGGAGCCTCGGCTCCGGCAACGTAAGGAATTGGTGAAGAGTTCCCGTCGTACGATGTCCTTCGGAATACCCACCCGAGTGGGCAAGTTCTCTCCGCACGTACGGCACACGCTCATCGGCGTACTCACCGATGCGTGCTCGGCGAGCCCGCCACTCTTCCCGCTTCCGGAGGTCCCAGGTAATGCCCCAGACGATGGCCCATCGACGCACAGGCGGGATCGTTCCCGTCCTTGCCTTCGCCGGCATCACGGTCGCGGTGATGCAGACGCTGCTCGTACCGGTCATCAAGGACCTGCCCGCCCTGCTGAACACCGCGCCGACGAACGCCACCTGGATCATGACGGCCACCCTGCTCGCAGGCGCCGTCGCCACCCCGATCATGGGCCGGCTCGGCGACCTGTTCGGCAAGCGCCGCATGCTGGTCACCAGCCTCGCGGTGATGGTCGGGGGATCGCTCGTCTGCGGTTTCACCAGCGACCTCCTCGTGATGATCGTCGGCCGTGCGCTCCAGGGCTTCGCCATGGGCGCCATCCCGCTCGGCATCGGCCTGATGCGCGACGAGCTGCCCCGCGAGAAGCTCGGTTCGGCCCTGGCCCTGATGAGCTCTTCCATAGGCGTGGGCGGCGGGCTCGCGTTGCCGCTCGCCGCCCTGGTCGCCCAGCACGCGGACTGGCACGCGCTGTTCTTCGGCGCCGCGGGTCTGGGCGTCCTGGCGATCCTGCTCACCCTGGCCGTCGTGCCGGAGAGCGGCGTCCGTGCCGAGGGCCGCTTCGACCTCGCCGGCGCGCTCGGTCTCTCCCTCGGTCTCGTCCTGTTCCTGCTGCCGATCACCAAGGGCAGTGACTGGGGCTGGAGTTCGGGCACCACGCTCGGCCTCTTCGCCGCCGCACTGGTCGTGCTCGTCCTGTGGGGCCTGATGGAACTGCGCATGAAGGCCCCGCTGGTCGACCTGCGGACCACCGCGCGCCGCGAGGTACTGCTCACCAACCTCGCCTCGATCACCGTCGGCGTCGCGTTCTACGCGATCTCCCTCGTCCTGCCGCAGCTCCTCCAGCTCCCGACCGCCACCGGCTACGGCCTGGGCCAGTCCATGGTCGTCGCGGGGCTGTGCGTGGCGCCGCTGGGCCTGACGATGATGTTCACCGCTCCCGTCTACGCCCGGCTGTCGGCCCGGTACGGTCCGAAGCTCACTCTCATGCTCGGCATGCTGATCATCGCGGTCGGTTACGGCGCGGGGCTCGGCCTGATGAGCGCCGCCTGGCAGACCATCGTCATCTCGGTGATCGTCGGCGCCGGTATCGGCCTCGCCTACTCCTCCCTCCCGGCACTGATCAACGGCGCTGTCGACCCCTCCGAGACGGGCGCGGCCAACGGCCTCAACACCCTCATGCGCTCGATCGGTACGTCGGTGTCGAGCGCCGTCATCGGCATGGTCCTCGCCAACACCGCCCACCACGCGGGGTCGGTGGCGGTACCCACCATGCAGGGCTTCCGCATCTCGTTCCTCATCGCCACCGGGGCGGTCGCCCTCGGCCTGCTGCTCGCGGTCTTCCTGCCGCGCGGCCGGACGATGTCCACGCCGCAGCTCGTGGCCACCAGCGAGGAGGCAGCCGAGCCGGAGCGGGACACCCGGGCGGTACCGGCGGGCCCGGGGCCCCGCGCCGGTTTCCGCGGGCGCGTCCTTGACCCGGCCGGTGTACCCGTCGCCCGCGCCAGGGTGGCGCTGATCGACCCGCGCGGGCGCCGGGCCGGTACCGCGCTCACCGACCACGAGGGCCGCTACTCGGTCGCGGTCCCGGACGGCGGCGCGTACGTACTGGCCGCTATGGTCGCCGGACACGCCCCGAGCGCCTCGTCGGCCGTCCACCCCGGCGAGGACTGCCCGGTCGAGGTCGACCTCGTCCTCACGACCGCGGCGGGGGAGCGCCGCGCAGCGGTACAGAGCTGAGCAGTCCGAGGGTTATCCGAGGATCAGCGGGAGTTTCGCGGCCAGGCCGCCCAGCGCGGCCTGCTCCGCGTCGCTCGGGGCCCGCCGCCCGGTACCGACCAGCAGCGCGTCGCGGTCCGAGAACGACGCGGGGAACGCGGCCCCGGCGATCCGCTCCAGCATCTCGCGGGACCGGGCGAGCCCCTCGGCAGGAGGTTCCGGCGCGTCCGGGAGGTGCGCGATCAGGTCGAGGTGGTGCAGCGTCCACTCCAGTACGTACGCGGTGAGGTAGTCGCCCGCGGTGAGGACCATGTCCTGGGTACTGACCCGGAGACCCGGGTCGGCGAGTGCGGCGGCACGGCCGGCCGCGGAGCCGACGTCGTCGAGGTGGAACTTGAGCAGCCCGGGGTCCTCGTAGGCGGCGGCCAGCCGGACGGTCAGCGCGTCGAGGGGGCCGTCGCCGGTCGGCGGCGTGTCGGCGACGTTCCAGTACGTCACGGCGTCGTGGGTCGGTGCCGTATCGGCGGGGGTCACCAGGGTGATCAGGACGTCCTGCGCGTCGATGACCAGATGGCACACCAGGTCCCGCACGAGCCAGCCGGTACAGCCGGACGGCCGCGCGAAGTCCTCGTCCGAGAGCCCGGCGACCGCCGTGCGCAACGCCGTCCAGGAGCGTGAGAAGAGATCCACCTCGGCACGGTAGTGCGGTGCCGAGGTAGCGGACAAGCGCAATTGGGCGTCAGTCCTGCGTGGCGTTCCGGTGGGCGGCCGCCGCGTCGCGGCCGGTCGCGAGGTGCCGTGTCACCAGCTTCTCGACCTGTGCCACGTCCCGGTCCGCGAGGGCCTCGTAGAGCTCCTCGTGCTCCTTCGCCATGGCCATGAGGTCGTCGTGCTGCCCCAGCAGCCAGCGCATCCTGCTGCGCAACGTGCGCTCCAGTTCGTTCAGGAGCTCGTTGTCGGCCAGCGAGGTGACCGTCTCGTGGAAATCGGCCGCCGCCCGCCGGGCCCGTACCGCGTCGCCCTCGCGCGCCGCCGCCAGCTCGGCGTCGAGGTCCGCGCGGAGCCTCGCCAGCCCGGCGCGGGTACGCCGCTGGGCGGCGAGCCGGAACGCCAGCATCTCCAGCGCCGACCGCACCTCGTCGAGGTCGGCGATGTCCGACGGCGCGAACTCCCGCACCACCGCCCACGTCCGCGGCCGGGGCGTCACCAGCCCCTCATTCACCAGTGCCTTCAGCGCGTCCCGGATCGGCAGCCGGCTCACCCCGAGCTCAGCGGCGAGTTCCCGTTCGACCAGCTTGCTGCCCGGCTCGCGGACACCGTCGATGATCTCGTTGCGCAGCTGCCGGGTGACCCGCTCCGACTCGGGCTCGAACCCTTCAGACCCTGTTGTCATGCCGTTGATTCTCTCATCGGCCCGCACCGCGCCCGGCACCGTACGGGGGGCGCGGGCCGCTCAGGCCGGTGCGTACCCGCGGTCGCGTACGACCTGCTCGGTGAGCCGGGTGAAGGCGCGGGCGGCGGCGCTCCGGTAGGCGTTGTCGCGGCGCAGCAGCGCGGCCCGGCGGGTGGGCAGCGGAGGGTCGAGGCGGACGGGCGCCAGATGCGGGTGGTCGTCGGTAATGGCATCGGGAAGCACCGTGGCCAGTGCAGGAGTGCGCCGTACGATTTCGGTGAGCGCCTGGATGGTGTCGGCCTCCACCGCGATCGGCGGGCTGATGCGGTGCCGCGCGAAGTGCGCGTCGATGTGTCTCCGGGTGGCGAAGTCCTCGCTGAGCAGCGCGAGCGGCTGCCCGGCGAGGCGGGCCACCGGCATCGACCGCCGGTCCCGGGCACCGGACGCAGCGGAGGCATCGGCTCGATCGGCTGCATCGGGGCGGTCCGCGGTGACGACCAGGCTGAGGTTCTCGGCGAAGAGCCCGGTGGCCGCGATGCCCGCCAGGTGCGGGCCCTCGAAGGCGATGCCGAGATCCAGCTCGTCGGCCAGCAGGCCCGCCTCGATACGGTCCTGCGTCATCTCGCGCACCTCCAGCGTGAGCCCGGGGTGGTCACGGTGCAGTGCCTGCACGAGTGGGCCGAGGAGGTAGGCGGTGAACGTGGGCGTCATGGCCAGCCGCAGATGCCCCCGGGAGAGGTCGGCGAAGCTGGGCGCCGACGGCCCGTTCCAGCTGTTTGATCTGCTGCGAGAGCGTCGGCGGACGCTATAGGGCCTGGTCGTGCACGGTGGTTCTTGGTGGTTCCGACTGGCCCGCAGTGGGCCGGCAGCCACTTTCCGACCCCTTTGTCCCCACCGCTTTCTCTGGAGGAACGCTCATGGACTTCGCCCAGCGCACCATCGACATCGCCCGGCAGAACGTCGAAGAGGGCGGCCGCCCCTTCGCCACCGTCATCGTCAAGGACGGTGAGATCCTGGCGGAGAGCCCCAACAAGGTCGCCCAGACCTCGGACCCGACCGCACACGCGGAGATCCTCGCCATCAGCGAGGCGTGCCGCAAGCTCGGCACCGAGCACCTGGTCGGCGCCACCATCTACGTCCTCGCGCACCCCTGCCCCATGTGCCTGGGCGCGCTGTACTACTGCTCCCCGGACGAGGTGGTCTTCCTCACCTCCCGCGACGCCTACGAGCCGCACTACGTCGACGACCGCAAGTACTTCGAACTCGCCAACTTCTACGACGAGTTCGCCAAGGACTACACCGAGCGGCGGCTGCCCATGAGCCATGCGCCGCGGGACGCCGCCGTCGACGTGTACCGGCGGTGGCAGGAGCGCAACGGCGGCAACCGCCACGTCGAAGGCGCTCCCACCACCTGAACAACTGGCCCTGGCTTTAGGCTAGTTCGCCGTCGCGGGCGACGACCCGGCCGCCGTGCACCACCATGTCCCGCGCCGGCATGTCCACCACGATCTGCGGTACGCACTCGCCGCGGAGGAGCAGGAAGTCGGCGGGGGAGCCGGGGGACAGGTCGGCGCGGTCCAGCTGCATCACATCGGCGCCGCCGTGCGACCCCGTCTCGTAACACCCCGTCAGCTCCGTGTCGAGACGGTTGTCCCGGACCCAGCCGAGCAGATGCGCGCGATGCAGCATGTCGGCCTTGCCGAAGGGGCTCCACGCGTCGCGCACCCCGTCCGAGCCCAGCCCGACCCGCACACCGTGTTCCTTGAGCCGGGCGATCGGCAGGACCAGCTCCCGGCTCGGCGCCACCGTCGTCAGCGCGATGTCCAGCTCGCCGAGGTCGGCCGCCACCGAGGCCAGCTCGGCGTCGGACAGGCCCGGCAGGCAGAACACATGACTGACCGTCACCTTGCCCCGCAGCGACAGCGCCCGAGTGCGGTCGATGATGCCGCGCAGCGCCGTGAGGCCCTGCTCGCCCCGGTCGTGCAGATGGATGTCCACGCTGATGCCGTACTGGTCGGCGAGGTCGAAGACCAGGTCGAGCTGCTCGTCCAGCGCCTGGTCGAAGCCGATCGGATCGATCCCGCCGATGAAGTCCACGGTCCCGCTGCGCGCCGCCTCCCGCAGCAGTGCTGCCGTACCGGGCGTGCGGATGACACCGTGCTGCGGGAACGCAACGATCTGCACATCGAGCGCGTGCCGCAGCCGCTCGCGCGCGGCCGCGACGCCTTCCACGCAGGTCAGGCCGTAGGCGGGGGCGATGTCGGCGTGCGCGCGCATGGCCCGCGTACCACGGGTCACGGCGTGCGCCATCAGCCCGTGCGCCCGCTCGGCGACGGACCGGCTCTGACGCTGGAACAGCTCCACGTCCTGGGCCGCGTAGTCCGCGATACTGCTCGCCGGCTTGCGCGACTCCCAACTGCCGCCCCACGTCGTCTTGTCGGGGTGGATGTGCGCGTCCACCAGCGCCGGCAGGGCGATACGGCCGCCGCCGTCGATCACCTCGGCACCCTCCGGGGCCCGCCGGTCCGTGATGCGGCCGTCGACGACGGTGAGGTCCACCGCGTGCTTCGCCCCGAAGGGCCGCACATCACGGAAGACCACCGGGCGCGCGGGCCGCTCACGGGCCGCGGCCCGCGCCGGCGGCACGGCCGCGGACAGTACGGTGCCGGCGCCCGCGAGCGAGGCGGCACCCGCGAGAACACCGCGCCGGGAGGGCTGGGAGGGCGGAGGCGTCATCGGAACTCCTTCGGGGTGGGGAAGCGGCGGTGGGACGGGCAGTACGGGCCCGTGCGCCCCGCAGCCGCCGGGGAAGCGGCGGCGCAGCACACGGGCCAAGAGTTGCGTCTACAGCGGCAGACCCGCGCGCACCACGCGGTGCGGCTTCTTGAGTACGGAGACGTCGTCGAGCGGGTCGCTGTCCAGCACGATCACATCGCCCGCGAAGCCGGGCGCCAGCCGTCCCGCCGTCCGCTCCATACCGAGCAGCCGGGCGGCGCCCGTCGTGGCGGTGCGGATCGCGTCGAGCGCCGGCAGACCTGCCGCGCGCATCAGCTCCACCTCCCGGCCGATGGGCTTGACCGCCCCGCCGGAGGAGTCGGTGCCCGCCGCCAGCGGAACGCCCAGCTCGTGCGCGGTACGCACCGCGTCCTTGAGGACCGGCAGATACGTGCGGCCGCGCTCGGCGAGCACCGGGTCGGGCGAGTGGATCATCCCCGCGATGGCGGTCAGCGTCGGCGTGAAGTACGTCCCCCGGCGCCGCATCTCGTGCAGGGTGCGCTCGCCGACGAACACACCGTGTTCCAGCGACCGGATCCCCGCCCGCACCGCGTCGTCGCAGCCGCGCTCGCTGTAGCTGTGGCACAGCACGCCCTTGCCCCGGCGCCGCGCCGTCGCGACGATCTCGGAGAGCTGCTCGTACGAGTAGACCTGGGTAAGCGGGTCCTGCTCCGGCAGACCGGCACGCTCGTTCACCCGCGTCTTGATCACGTCGGCGCCACGGGCGAGGTTGACCTCGACGACCCGGCGCAGCGCCTCGGCCGACCGCACGCCGTTCTTCAGCCGCGCGAGCGGCGTGAGGTCCGGGTCCGCGAGTACGGTGTCGCCCAGGTCGGGCGTGACGAAGACACCGGCGGCCCGCAGCCGGGGCGCCTGCTCGGGTGCCTGGCGGGCCAACTCCCGTACGGCGATGTCCTGGTAGAAGTTCGTGGAGCCGCTGCGCGCGCTCGTGGCGCCCTTGCGGACCGCGTCGCGCGCCTCGGTGGCCGTGTTGAGGTGGATGTGCGCGTCGACCAGACCCGGCAGCACCCAGCGGCCGTGCGCGTCGAGGCGCGGCGCGCCGGCCGGCACATCGACCTTCGCCCGGGACCCGGCGGCGTGCACCACACCGTCGCGGATCACCACAACGGCGTCCTCAATGACGTCACCGGTCGCCGGGTCGAGCAGGGTGCCGCCCTCGACGACCAGGTCGCCGCCGCGCTGCGCGCTCCGCGCCGGACCGGCGGCGGCTCCCCGCGCCGGGGCGGCAGCGGCGCCCGGTGCCGCCGAGAGGGCGGCGGCCGTGCCGGCCAGGGCCGCGGCACCGGCGAGCACACCGCGGCGGGTGACCCGGCTGGGCGGGGGCGGGACGGACTCGACACACATGACGGGCTCCTCAGTGCTCTACGTACAACTGAGGGAAATTGGTATACCAAACCTCAGTCCGAGGCAAGGTTCCCGGTGATGGCCGCCCATGTATGGAGTGCGATGGGGCGTTTGCCCACCACCCCCTCCGTGGGTTCGGTATGCCATCCCCCGCGAGTCGGCTTCTCAGGTCAGATTCAGCCCACCGTCGAGCACGATCACCTCACCGGTGAGATAGGTACTGTCGATCACCGACGCGACCAGCCCGGCCACGTCGGCGGGCTGGGCCGGGCGGTGCATGGGCGCACGGTCCCGCCACAGCTCGTGCGCCTGCGCCCAGTCCTTCGTCATCGGGGTGTCCACCAGCCCGGGGGCCACCGCGTTGACCCGCACCTCGGGTCCGAGCGCGGCCGCGAGCAGCCGGGTGACGTGATTCAGCGCGGCCTTGCTCGCCGCGTACGGCACCGACGAGCCCTTGGGGCGTACCCCGGCGTGGCTGGTGATGTTCACGATGCTGCCGCCGCCGGGGGAGCGGCGCAGCGCCGGAAGTGCCGCCGTGCACAACACCCATGGCGCGATCAGATTGACCTCCAGCAGCTGCCGCCAGTCCGCCGGTGTCGCCGCGGCCAGATCGTCGTGCGGGATCGGCCAACTGATGCCCGCGTTGTTCACCAGCACGTCCAGCCGCCCGTACCGGCCGAGCGCCGCCTCGACCAGCCCCCGGGCCTCCTCCTCCACCGCCAGGTCGGCCCGCACGTACGCCCCGCCGAGCTCCGCCGCCAGCGCCTCCCCGGCCTTCGTACTGCGCCGCGAGTGCACAACGACCCGCATCCCGTCCGCCGCCAGCCGCCGCGCGATGGCCTCCCCGATCCCCGACGTGGACCCGCTGACCAGGGCGACGGGCCGATCCGCTTGTTGCATGCTCATGCCGCGGATCTTGTCACGGGCCCCTGCGGTGGCCGGTACTCGTCCCTTATGGCGACGCGGTACCCACCTTCATCGCCAACTGCGAGAAACCCTCTCCCTGAGCGCAGTCACCGTCCATAGGCTGCCCCGTGTCGGGCGAGCGGCGGCCGCTTTCCTCGTGACGCACCGAAGTGACTCACCGAACGGTTCACCGGAGGGACGTGACGACATGCAGCGGACAGCACGCGCGGCAGCGGTGGTGCTGGCGGTGGCACTGCTCGCAGGATGCGACATGGCGGAGGGCGAGGACCGGGCCGTCGGATGCGCGCGGTTCGCCCTCGCGGTGTCCGACGCCATAGGGGACCTGGAACATGCCGTACTGGAGTCCGCCCTCGACCGCGAGGCGGACGCGGCGGTCGATGCGCTCGACGCGGCGGTCGCCGAGCTCACGCGGCGCTCGTCCGGCGCGGAGGTGCAGGAAGCCGCCACGGCAGTCGGAGACGCGGCGGACGAAGTACGCACGGCGCTCGCCCAGGACCGCAAACCCGACCTCGCACCACTGCGCAGCGCCGGCCTGCAACTCGTCAGGACCTGCCCCAAGGGAGCGGCCTCATGATGTCCCGCTCCTGCTGAGGTACCGGAAGCCGTTGCGGTACTCGGTCGGCGTGGTGGCCAGTTGGCGGCGGAAGGCCCGGATGAGGGTGTCGACGGTACCGAACCCGCAGTCGCCGGCGATGCGCTCAAGCGTTGCATCGGTCGACTCCAGCTGATTACGGGCGAGTTCGACGCGCGCGGATTCGATATAGGCGGCCGGCGTCATCCCGAGTTCGGTCTTGAAGATGCGAGAGAGCTGCCGTTCGGAAACGTGGGCGTGTGCGGCGAGGTCGGCGAGGCCGATGGGCCGGGACAGGTTGCGGGTGATGTAGTGCCGCAGGTCCTCGGTCCGGCGAGTGGTGGAGACGGGTTCGAGCGGTACGGAGAACTGGCTCTGTCCGCCCGGGCGTTTGAGGTACATCACGAGCTGGCGGGCCACACGCAGGGCGACGGCTTCGCCGAAGTCCTCGGCGACCAGGGCCAGGGACAGGTCGAGGCAGGAGCTGATACCCGCGCCGGTCCACACGGCGCCGTCACGAATGAAGATCGGGTCGGCGTCCACGGTGACGGTGGGGTGCTCGGCTGCGAGCTGGCGGGCGGTCGACCAGTGCGTGGTGGCCCGCTTTCCGTCGAGCAGACCCGCGGCCGCCAGGATGTGGGCGCCGACGCACACAGAGGCGATACGACGTGACGCACCGGCGAGCTGCTTGACGCGGGCGGTGACAGCCGGGTCCGCCAGGGCGCTCACGCGCCGGTCGGCGTCGAAGCGTACGGAGCCGGGGACCAGGAGGGTGTCAATGCGCCGGCCTTCCACCGCGTCGAACACGGCGTCGGGCAGGACGCGTACCCCCGCCGAGGTGGTAACGGGATCCAGCGTCTCGGCGGCCAGGAGTACGCGGTAGCCGGTGTGGGTGCCGGTGCCGCTCTCGGCGTCGACCTCGCGTTGCAACAGGGCGAACACCTCCGGTGGGCCGGTGATGTCCAGCAGGTCGACGCCATCGAAAACGACGATGACGACGAGCCGTTCCGATGCGGACACGCGTCCCCTCCCCAGGTGATGTCCGGATCTGCAAGTTCGGTGTCATTGCAGACACCGACGGGGGATCGTAGCGTCGAACACGTCGGCGCCGCCAGGGCGTCGGACGAAACCAACACCTCACCCGGGACGGCTTCTCTCCATGACTACAACGACGCTGCGTCAGCTCAACGGCTTCGATGAGACCCCGGCGAGCCTCGCCGACGCCACGCTCCTCATGGTCGACTTCCAGAACACCTACACCCGGGGCGTGATGGAGCTGTCCGGCTGGCAGGCGGCCCTGGACTCGGCCGCGGCGCTGCTGGCGCGGGCGCGGGAGGCGGGGACGCCGGTCATCCACATCATCAACGACGGCGGCGAGGGCACCCCGTACGACATCCGCGCGGAGATCGGCTCCATCCACCCCGGCGTGGCCCCGGCCGACGGCGAGCCGGTCGTCGAGAAGCAGGCGCCGAACGCCTTCCACGGCACCGACCTTGAAGACAAGGTCGAGGCCGCGGGCCGCAAGAACGTGATCATCGCCGGTTTTATGACCCACATGTGCGTCACCTTCACCACCGAAGGCGCGTTCCTGCGCGGCTACGCGCCCACGATCGTCGCGGACGCGTGCGCCACCCGGCCCCTGACGGGGGCCGGGGTCGAACTGTCCGCCGAGCAGGTCCACCAGAGCGCGCTGGCCACGATCGCCGACCTCTACGGGGTCGTTGTCGCGCAGGGCTCCGCCCTGAAGTAAGCGGCCGGGTTACTGGCCCAGGCGCATCAGCAGATGGCCCCGGCGGAACCGCTCGTCCTCGCCCGGCTCGCGCAGCATCCGGCCGACTTCGATGAATCCGGCTTCGCCGGCCAGCTTCGCGAGGTCGTCGATCGGCCACCGGTAGGCCGTCGCCACTTTGTGGTCGAACGCCGTGACCGGCTCACCCTCCGACTCGAAGAAACCGAGCAAGAGGTGGCCGCCGGGCGCGAGCACCCGCCGGAACTCGGCGAAGTACGAGGGCACGTCCTGCGGCGGGGCGTGGATGACCGAATACCACGACACGATGCCGTTCAGCTTGCCGTCGGGCAGGTCCAGTGCGTCCATGGAACCGAGCTCGAACCGCAGGTCGGGGTAGGTCTCGCGGGCGAGGTCGATCATCACCGGCGACAGGTCGATGCCGAAGACGTCCAGTCCCAGGTCCCGCAAGTGCGCGGTCAGATACCCGGGGCCGCATCCCAGCTCGGCGACGGGCCCGGCGCCGTTGGCCCGCGCGAGCTCGGCGAACGCGGCGAGCACCGCGCGGTCCAGCGGAAGAGCGTCGAGTGAGTCGCGGGCGAGTTCGGCGTAGAGGACGGCCACGGCATCGTAGGCATCCGCTGTCGCGGAGAGGTGCGAGGAAGGTTCAGTCACAAGCGAGGACACTAGGGCCTCCCCTGTCGCGCTGACGACAACTTCGTACCTCGGCTTGATCCGTAGCTGCACTTTGCCATCTACACCTGATTGAATGGGGGGAGATGATCTTGAGTCGCTGTCCTCCGAAAGGCAATTCCTGATGCTGTCCGTCCTCGACCAGGCCCCGCCCGTCGCTGTGTCGACGGAGTTCCGCCGCCCGCCGGCTCGCATCAGGACGACGCCTCGCCGGGCGGCCGCCCCCCTCGACGCCGCCGGCGCCGAGGTTCTCCGGACCATCGCCAACTCCCGTACCCCGGTCTTCATCACCGTGCATGCGAATGGCCGGCGCCGGTACGGCTACTGGCGGCCGTATGACTCCCGCACCGGCAAGGGCGGCTGCTACATGGCTCTGCCCACCGAGGTATGCGACCGGCTGGAGTCGGCAGGCCGGATCACGTTCGGTGATCCCTTGGTGGATCCGGCCAAGACGACGTACCGCGTATGGGCCGCCGACACCCCTGCCGAGCCCGCTCACGCCGCTGCCAGGCCGGCCAGGCCCACCCGTACCCCGGCTGCCGCACCGGTGCGTCGCCCGATGACATCCGTGGGTCGTCCCACGGCACCCGCGGCACCCGTGCGCACGGTGGCACAGAGGGTCGCCGCCTGAGCTGACGGTTGCCGCCTGAGCTGAGGATGCCGCAGGGAGGGGCCATCCGCTACCTGCCTCTCCGCTGACGGTCCTTCCGGCTAGCATTGGACACGAAGCGCAGTCGGTTGTTCGCCGTGTGATAGGGGCAGGGCCCAGGTCCTGGAGGCAGCGATGGCGGTGGAGCGCGGGAGCCCGGAGTCGCAGGCGCGCGTACCGGACCGGCAGGGCGGCGGCACGCTGCAGTTCCGCACCGGTGACGTCGACCGGGCCCGCACCTGGATCAGCGAAGTCATGCACTATCCCGTGACGTTGAATCCGCTGGCCGAGACGGACCGCTTCGCCCTGGACATGCGCGGGATGCAACTGGGCCCGATCAATGCCAACACGGTGGCGTACGGCACCCACTGCCTCGGCAGAAGCAGCGGCCTCGGCGTCGCGTACCACATCAACTTCACCACCAGCGGCACCTCGATCGAGGCCCACCGAGGGGAGACCTTCGTCTGTACCGCCGCGGGAGGACGGCTCCCGGTGTTCGAACCAACGGGCGCGGTCACCACGGAAATGAGCGACGACGCTGCGGTGCTCGCACTGGGCTGGGACCGGCATGCGGTGGAAAGCGCACTGGAGGAGTACCTCGACCACCCTGTCCGGCCGCTGCACTTCCCCGGCGGCTTCGATCCCACGGACGGCGAGGGCCGGACGCTGGCCGGGCTGGCGCAGGTGCTGAAGCGCGAACTGGGCTCGCCCACTGGGCTGTTGGGGCACGAGATCGTCGCCGCCAAGCTCGCCGACGCCCTCCTCACGACGATGCTGTACGCCACCCCGCACCAGTACCACGAGGAGCTCGCCGAGCCGGGGCCGCGCACCTGCCCGCGTCCGGTCAAGCGGGCGATCGATGCCATGCAGGCCGATCCCGCGCACCCCTTCACCACGCGCGAACTTGCCAGGATCGCCGGCGTCTCCCCGCGGTCCCTGCAGGCCGGGTTCCAGCAGCACATGGAGACCACGCCGATGACGTATCTGCGCACGCTGCGCCTGGAGCGCGCGCACCGCGACCTGACCCGCCCCGGATCCACCGACTCGGTCACCGAGGCCGCGGTGCGCTGGGGCTTCACCCACCTGGGCCGCTTCGCCGCCGCCTACCAGGCCAGGTACGGGACCCTGCCGTCACAGGAGCACCGGGGCTGAGTCGGCCTGGCCGAGGAACTCCAGCACCCGGCGCCAGGTCAGCTCGGCCGCGGCCGGATCGTGGTCGGGAAGCTCGCGGTCGATGTAGAAGTGGCCGGCGCCCGGGTAACGAAAGACCTCCAGGTCGACATGGGACTCCTGTGCCGCGTGGCGGAGGGCGGCCACGCGCTCGGGCGGCGCGAAGTCGTCCGGCTCCGCGGCATGCAACTGCACCCGGAGGCCAGGGCGGACGGACGCGGGGAGGTCGGCGACGGCGTGCAGGAGGACAACACCCGCAGTCGCGGGACGCTCGGGCCAGAGATCGGCGACAACGCCTGTCCCCATGGAGACACCAACGAGCACGGTCTCCTCCGGCATGCCGACCAGTGCCTGCCGAGCCCGCTCGACCGCCGCTTCCCAGCCGATCCGGTCGAGCAACCGGAACCCCTCGTCGAGGGTGCCGGCGGTCCGACCGGCGAAGAGGTCGGGTGTGACGACCTCATGCCCGCCGCGCCGCAACCGCTCAGCGGCGAGCAGTTCGGCGGGACGCAGGCCGAGAACGGAGTGGAAGAGCGCGATGTGGGCCATGGGGTCATCATGCCCAGTTCGGGGAGGAGTGAGGGGAGTCCGAGGACGGCTGGCCTGCATTGATGCGTAGTCGTCTATGAGGGGGCGCCGATCTCGAATCAAACGAGGGTGGACTGGTGTGTCGCAGGGCCACAGGATTTTCCACGGGAGAGGCGGGGCTCGTCGCGTGTCGACGATGGGGGCCGCCCATGAGCAACCAACGGGATGGTGACTTCAGTAGTGATAACGACCAGCAAGAGGGGCCGGATGGCGCGGGGGGCGGTTCTTCCCGTGGTTCTCGCCATGGTGGCCGTGGTCTTCGGGCCCATCGGGCAGGCGCAGGCAGCGGAGACCTGCACCACGGACGTCTTCCGGTACAAGGTGGTCAGCAGTACCGGTGCGGAGGTCGCCTGGGTGGATGCGCAGGCGAAGAGGTGCTTCGATGAGACCGGCAGCCTGACGGAGAACACCGCCTTCACCACCCCGGTGAGGACGAATTCCTATGGGCCGGTGTGGGAGTGGAGAGTCGAGGGTGAAGCCAGTAACACGGTCCAGAGCAGCCCCAGTTGGCGTCTGATCGACAACACCTTCACACTGCGGGACTGCCAGCCCCACGTCGACCTCTGCCTTGCGAAGCTCGACCTGCACTTCCGAGCCAGCATCACACCGCAGGCCAAGCCGTCCGTGATCGCCACGCTCACGAGCAATGGTGGTCCGACGGACGCGTACAAGGTCGTACGCGCCTGACGGGTGAGGCGGGCGCGGCCGGGGCCCGCCGGTCGGGACGGGCCCCGGCCGCGCGGCCCCGTCCCGTCAGGGCGTTCCGCCGCCCAGCGGTACGTCCGCGCCGGACAGTTCCGCCCGTACGCCGTCCTTCGTTACGGAGATTCCGCGAAGCCGCAGGTCACCGGGCAGGTTGTCCGGTAGCTGGGCCGAGAATTCCATGTCCTCCGCGACCTTCGGCTCCCGGACCTTCTGCAGGCCCCGGATCAGCGACGGATCGATACCGGTGGGCTTCAGCAGCGACGGGTGCTCGGCGAGTGCGTCCAGCGCGCGGCCCTTCATGAGCTGGTCCGGGCGGAGCCGCTGCTGCCCGGTCGCCTGCTGGAGGGCGCGCTCGTCCATCTTGTCGGCGGTGGGTGTGGTGAGCTGCAGGCCGCCGCCCTTGCCCGGCGTGTACGTGAGCAGACCGGGTACCACCAGCCGGGTGTCCGCCACGGTCATGGCCAGGCCGTGGTCGCCGGTGCGCTGCAGGTGTGCCCGCGCCCGGATGCTCGCCTCCTTGCCGGCCACCGGCAGCTCGCCCTGGGCCAGTACGGTGTTCTTCTGCGGGCCGGGAGTCAGGCGGACCTGGGACGCCCCGACCTCGCGGTTCAGGTCGTCGAAGTCGAGGAACACCTCACCGCGCACCCGGCTCAGGACCGCGCCCTTGACCGAGGCCGGGAGGGAGCCGACGATCCGCAGGTCGTCCACCGTTCCGTTCACCTGCGCGACGGAGACCCGCCCGGCCGACACGTCGGGGACGTTGACCTCGACATGGTCGAGATGGCCCGTGGCGAGCTGCGCGACGAACGGGAAGCTGTCGATGTGCACCTCGGGCTCGGCACGGAGCTTCAGCGCGTCCTGCATCTTCTGCGCCGCCAGGTTCTCGGCGTAGAGCACGGCCCAGCGGTCGCCGAGGGCGAGAAACGCGAGTACAACGCCCAGGCCGACGACCGTCTTCGCGACCCTCCGGGCAGCGCGCCGGCCGGTGCGCCGGCCCCCGGGGGCCGTATCGGCCGTATCGCCCGTGTCTGAGCACTCACCGTCCCGGTCCGCGCCCTCGTGGGAAGCGCGGGCCGCCGGAATCCGTGCCGTGGAGTCTGCGGGAGGTCCGTTCGAGATCACCACCACATGCGATCACACGACTACCGCTACGGCCAAGTAATGCCCGGCCCGCAGTCGGCGAGCACCCGGGAGGCACCGGTAACCACGCGCAGATCACCCACTGTTGACGGGCCAACAGGCCCTGTTACGGTGGGCGCGGGTGCGTAAATGATCTTCACCCCGACAGCGCTTCCGGGCGATCGCTGTCGCTCTGCCCCCACTTTTCCCACTCTCCTCCCACTCTGCTCCCGTTCTGCTCCCGTTCTCAACGATGGATGCCGCTTCATGTCTTCTATGCCGTTCAACCCGACTCCTGCCAACCAGGACGGTCAGCAGCCGCAGCTGAGCCTGTCCACGGCGGCCGCGCGGAATCTGGCGAGTACGACCAAGACCGTTCCGCAGATGCAGGGGATCTCCTCCCGGTGGCTGCTGCGGCTGCTGCCCTGGGTGCAGGTCTCCGGAGGCGCGTACCGGGTGAACCGCCGGCTCACCCACACCCTCGGTGACGGCCGCGTCGAGTTCGTCGCCACCGGCGCGGACGTGCGGGTCATACCGACCGAGCTGCGTGAGCTGCCGCCGCTGCGGGCCTTTGAGGACGAGGCGGTGCTGGGTGCGCTGGCGGAGCGGTTCGCGCAGCGCGAGGTGGCCGCGGGGGAAGCGATCGTGGAGGCCGGCCGCCCGGCCGATGAGGTCGTTCTCATCGCGCACGGCAAGAGCAACAAGCTGGGCACCGGTAAGTACGGTGACCCGACGGTGCTCGGTGTGCTCGCGGACGGTGACTACGTCGGCGAGGGCCTCCTGACAGGCTCGGGCGGCGAGTGGGAGTTCACGGTGCGGGCGGTCACCGCTTGCACCGTTCTGACCCTGTCGCGGGACGCGTTCGAGGAGGTCCAGGGACGGGCGGAGGGCCTGCGTACGCACCTGGAGGAGGTGCGGTCCGCGTCCCGGCTGTCGCAGAACAAGCGGGGCGAGGCCGCCATCGACCTGGCTTCCGGTCACGCCGGGGAGCCGGTACTGCCCAGTACCTTCGTCGACTACGAACTCAGCCCCCGCGAGTACGAACTGAGTGTCGCTCAGACGGTGCTCCGCGTGCACAGCCGCGTCGCCGACCTCTACAACGAGCCCATGAACCAGGTCGAGCAGCAGCTCCGGCTCACCGTCGAGGCGCTGCGCGAGCGGCAGGAGCACGAGCTCGTCAACAGCCGTGACTTCGGGCTCCTCCACAACGCCGACTTCAAGCAGCGCATCCGTACGCACAGCGGCCCGCCCACCCCGGACGACCTCGACGAGCTGATCTCGCGGCGCCGTAAGACCCAGTACCTGCTGGCCCACCCGAAGGCGATCGCGGCCTTCGGCCGGGAGTGCAGCAAGCGCGGGCTCTACCCGCAGGGCGTGGAGCTGGAGGGCCACCAGGTGCCGGCCTGGCGCGGTATCCCCATCCTGCCCTGCAACAAGATCCCGGTCAGCCCGGCCGGTACCAGCTCCATCCTTGCGATGCGCACGGGCGAGGAGGACCAGGGCGTCGTCGGTCTCCACCAGGCGGGTATCCCCGACGAGATCGAGCCCAGCCTCAACGCGCGTTTCATGGGCATCGACGACAAGGCCATCATCTCCTACCTGGTGAGCGCCTACTACTCCGCGGCGGTACTCGTCCCGGACGCGCTCGGCATCCTCGAAGACGTCGAGATCGGCCACTACGACAACTAGCCGACGCACACCTCGTTTCAGGAACAGGAAAGGGCCGGGCACCAGTGACGGCACCAGCGACACAGCCTTTTGAACTGCCGGACTTCTACATGCCGCATCCCGCGCGCCTGAATCCTCATCTGGAGGAGGCGCGGCGGCACTCGAAGCGGTGGGCCCGCGACATGGGCATGCTCGAAGGCTCGGGTGTCTGGGAGGAGCGCGACCTCGACGCGCACGACTACGCGCTGCTGTGCGCGTACACCCATCCCGATGCGTCCGGCCCGGCCCTTTCCCTGGTCACCGACTGGTATGTGTGGGTCTTCTTCTTCGACGACCACTTCCTCGAGGTCTTCAAGTACTCGAAGGACCGGGAGGGCGGCAAGGCGTACCTCGACCGCCTGCCGCTCTTCATGCCGACCGACCCGGCCGCGGTCATCCCCGAGCCGACGAACCCGGTCGAAGCGGGCCTCGCCGACCTGTGGGCCCGCACCGTGCCGAGCATGTCGGCGGACTGGCGGGCCCGGTTCGCGGAGAGCACGGAGAACCTCCTCAACGAGTCGTTGTGGGAGCTCTCCAACATCAACGCCCACCGCATCGCCAACCCCGTCGAGTACATCGAGATGCGCCGCAAGGTCGGGGGCGCCCCTTGGTCGGCGGGTCTCATCGAGTACGCGATCGGGGCCGAGGTGCCCGCGCCCATCGCGGCGTCACGCCCGATGAAGGTGCTGCGGGACAGTTTCTCCGACGCCGTGCACCTGCGGAACGACCTCTTCTCGTACCAGCGCGAGGTCGAGGAGGAGGGGGAGAACAGCAACGGTGTGCTGGTACTGGAGACCTTCCTCGGCTGCAGTACGCAGGAGGCCGCCGACGCCGTCAACGACCTGCTCACCTCCCGCCTCCAGCAGTTCGAGAACACCGTCTTCACCGAGCTCTCCCCGCTCTTCGCCGAGACCGGCCTGGGCCCGGACCAGTGCGCGGACGTCCTCGCGTACGTCAAGGGGCTGCAGGACTGGCAGTCGGGCGGCCATGAGTGGCACATGCGGTCCAGCCGCTACATGAACGGAGGCGCGGCTGAAGGAAGTTCAGAGCAATCGGGACTCTCGGGATTCTCGCTTCTCCCGAGCGGTCTGGGTACCTCGGCGGCGCGTCTCGGGCTGACGAGCCTGACGACCACCCGCCGGGCCGAGGCCGGCCGGCTCCGCGGCTTCACCCACGTCCCGCACCAGCGAGTGGGCCCGTCTCAACTGCCCGACTTCCACATGCCGTTCACCACTCGGCTCAGCCCGCACCTGGACGGCGCGCGCCGCAACGTGGTCGAGTGGGGGCGCCGGATGGGCATGCTCGAAGCCCAGCCCGGCATCCCCGGTTCGCACATCTGGAACGAACGCAAGCTCGCCGGCTTCGACTTCCCCCTGTGCGCGGCCGGCATCCACCCCGATGCCTCACCCGACCAACTCGACGTGACGTCAGGGTGGTTGACCTGGGGGACGTACGGGGACGACTACTTCCCCGTCGTCTTCGGCCGCACCCGGGACCTGGCAGGAGCGAAGGCGGCCAACACCCGGCTCTCGGCCTTCATGCCGGTGGACGGCTCCCCGACGCCCGAGCCCGCCAACGCGTTGGAGCGCGGCCTGGCCGATCTCTGGGCCCGTACGGCCGGCCCGATGAACCCGCAGGGCCGCCGCACCTTCCGCACCGCCATCGAGGACATGACGTCCAGCTGGCTGTGGGAGCTGGCCAACCAGGCGCAGAACCGCATCCCCGACCCCGTCGACTACATCGAGATGCGCCGGATGACCTTCGGCTCCGATCTCACCATGAGCCTGTGCCGACTGGGCCACGGACAGCAGATCCCGCCCGAGATCTACCGCAGCGGCCCCATGCGCTCCCTGGAGAACGCCGCCGCGGACTACGCGTGCCTCCTCAACGACGTCTTCTCCTACCAGAAGGAGATCGAGTACGAGGGCGAGGTGCACAACGGCATCCTGGTCGTCCAGAACTTCTTCGACTGCGACTACCCGACCGCCCTCGCCATCATCCACGACCTGATGACCTCCCGGATGCGGCAGTTCCAGCACGTGGCGGAGCACGAACTCCCCATCCTCTACGAGGACTTCAAGCTCACCCCGGACGCCCGACGCACCCTGAACGGCTACGTCCGCGAACTCGAAAACTGGCTCTCCGGCATCCTGACCTGGCACCAGCGCTGCCACCGCTACAAGGAGGAAGACCTCCGCCGCGACCTCCCCACCCACCCCCAACGCCGCCTCGACCTCCCCACCGGCCTGGGAACCTCGGCGGCGTGTATTCCGAGGCTCAGCGGGCGGCGCTGAATCGTATGCCGGCACCCGGTGGGATCTGGCCCGCCAGTGGGAGGTCGTCTTCGTGGACCACGCCGATCACCGGGTAGCCGCCGGTGACCGGGTGGTCGGTGAGGAAGAGGACCGGGAGGCCGTTCGGTGGGACCTGGAGGGCGCCGCGGACCATGCCCTCGGCGGGCAGTTCGCCCGTACGGCAGCGGCGCAGTGCCGGGCCCGCGAGGCGGATGCCGATCCGGTTGCTTTTGCTGGTCGCTTCCCAGCGCGTTGTGAAGAACGTTTTGAGGGATGGTTCTTCGAACCAGTCGTCGCGTGGGCCCGGCCAGACGCGTAGGAGGAATTCGGTGGGTGGTGCGCTGCGTGGGGCGTGGTCGACGCCGGGCATGGGGTGCGTTGGGTCGCCGAGGGGGAGGGTGTCTCCGGCGCGCAGCGGCGCGGGGCCCGTTCCCGAGAGGAGGTCGGTGGCGCGGGAGCCGAGTGCGGGCGGGGGAGTCAGCCCGCCGCGGACGGCGAGGTAGGTACGGAGGCCGGAGGACGGCATGCCGAGGGACAGGACGTCACCGTCGCGTACGGGGACGGGCGCGTCCAGGGCGGCCGGGCGGCCGTTGACCGTGGCCGGGCAGGGCGCGCCGGTCAGGGCGAGATAGCCGGTCGCGGGGGTGCCGTCGGGGCGGCGCAGGCGCAGCCGGGCCCGCAGCCCACCGAAGGTGATTTCCAGGCCGGCCGCGTCCTCGGGGTTGCCGACCAGGCGGTTCGCGAGGGTGAGGGACGTGGTGTCGGCGGCGCCGGACCGGGAGACACCCAGATGCGACCAGCCGGGGCGGCCGAGGTCCTGGACGGTGGCGAGCGGACCGGGAGTGAGGATTTCCACAGTGCGCGCCACCGTATCCATGTCCTGCAGCGTCACGTTGTCTCCTCGAAACGTACGGTCCTGCCGGGGACGAGCAGCGCCGGCGGAGTGCGGTCCTCGTCCCACAGCGGCACATCGGTGCTGCCCAGCAGCTGCCAGCCGCCGGGGGAGGAGCGCGGGTAGACACCGGTGAAGCCGCCCGCCACGGCGACCGAGCCGGCCGGTACGGCGGTGCGCGGCTCGCTGCGGCGGGGGAGGTGCAGTACGGGGTCGGTGCCGACCAGATAGCCGAAGCCGGGCATGAAGCCGGCGAAGGCGACCGTGTAGAGCGGTGCGGTGTGCCGGTCGATCACCTCGCGGACGGTGCGGCCGGTGAGCTCGGCGACGTCCGCGAGGTCGGGCCCGTCGTAACGGACCGGGACGACGAGCGTGTCGTAGTCCGTCTCCTGCGTGGCCGGGCCGCCCTGCTCCGGCAGCGCCGCGGCCCGCTCGGCGACCGTACGGCTGAGTCGGTCTTGCCCGGTGACCGCCGGATCGTAGGTGACCAGCAGTGTACGGGCGGCCGCGACCAACTCCCGTACGCCCTCCGGTCGTTCACGTTCCAACGCGGCGCGCAGGGCCAGCACGTCGGCCAAGTCGGCCAGTTCGGCGAGCAGTGCCGCACTGCCGGCCCTGCGGACGCCGCGCAGCGGGGTCGTCATACGGGCCTCAGCGCTGCCCGGCGGCGCCCGTGGCGACCGCGGCGGACGGCGTGGCGAACGGCGTCGGGGACAGCCCCGCCGCGTCGAACTCCTTGCGCAGCCGGCGGGCGATCTCCACCGCGCCCTGGGTGTCGCCGTGCACACACAGCGAACGCACCGTCAGCGGCACCTCCGTACCGTCGATCGCCTCGACCACGCCCTCGATGACCATCCGCAGGCAGCGGGCCACGATGACGTCCGGGTCGTGCAGCACCGCGCCCGGCTCACGGCGCGAGACGAGCGTGCCCTCGGGAGTGTACGCGCGGTCCGCGAAGGCCTCGTGGACCGGGGTGAGCCCGGCCTCGGCGGCCTTGCGCAGCCAGGCGCTGCCGGGCAGACCCAACACGGGGAGGCTCACGTCGTACCGGCTGACCGCGTCGGCGACGGCCTCGGCCTGCGCCTCGTGGTGGACGATCGCGTTGTACAGCGCGCCGTGCGGCTTGACGTACGCGACCTTCGTACCGGCCAGCCTGGCGAAGCCGTCCAGCGCGGCTATCTGGTACACCACGTCGTTGACCAGCTCGCGCGGGTCGACGTCGATGAAGCGGCGGCCGAAGCCGGGCAGGTCGCGGTAGCCGACCTGGGCGCCGATGGCGACGCCGCGCTCGGCGGCCAGCTCGCAGACGCGGCGCATCACGGTCGGGTCGCCCGCGTGGTAGCCGCAGGCGACATTGGCGCTGCTGACGATGGACAGCAGGGCGTCGTCGTCGCCCAGCGTCCACTGGCCGAAGCCCTCGCCGAGGTCGCTGTTGAGGTCGATGACAGTCATGTGGTTCCTCTGGTTCCTCTCGCGTGCTCGTGGCGGGATCGGCTCAGCTCTGCCAGGTCGGGAGGTTGATGCCGTGGAGGTTGCGGTACGCGGCGCGCTCCGGCTGCTGCCAGCCCGCCAGCAGCTCGGGGTCGACCTTGTAGACCTCGACGCCGATGGGGTGGCAGACCTCGACCGGGTCGTGCGCGTCCGGGCCCCACATCGGGACGGACAGGTCGCCGCCGGGGCAGGTGGAGAGCGCGCAGAGCAGGTCCAGCTCGGCGAAGAACTCGAAGTGGTCGCCGGGGCGGGCCGGGCAGTCCTTCATAAAATACTGGTCGTCCTCATTCAGCCCGGTGCACTGGAAGACGTTCAGCACGTCGTGCACATCGAACTCGGTGAGGCCGTAGGGGAGGACGGCCCGCGTCAGGTTGCTGTGGCAGTGGAAGTCGAATGCCTCGCCGGTCAGCATCTGATTGACGTACGGGTCGCAGCGGGTGCCGAGCAGGTCGTGCACCCGGCCGCCCTCGGGGTCGCGCCCGTACTCGGCCAGCGTGTCATCGGTGATGGTCAGCAGCGGGCGCAGGAACGGCAGGTTCGACCAGAGCCGGTCGTACGTGCTCACGTGCGCGCGCTGGAGCTGCCGCGTACGGGAGGCCCACAGTCGCTCGCGCGGGTCGTTGCGGTTCCACACGTTGAGGTCGCCGACCTGCGGGCCCTCGACGGTGACCAGCCGGCACAGGTGCCCGGCCGGCACCTCCCACGCCTGGCCGGAGCGGATCGGTATCTCGAACTTGTCGACCAGCTCGCGGCCCTCGGGGGTACCGGACACCCGGTCGTAGAAGGCTCTGTCGACATCGAGCGGGCCGCCCTTGGTGGCCTGGTAGGCGGCTGCGGTGGTGGCCATGGGGATCCTCCTAGAAGTACAGGTCAGCTCGGATCGGGTCGGGTCGGCTCGGATCGGCTCGGATCGGCTCGGGTCAGCTCTGCCGGGCCGCGGCGGCCGCCCGGACCATGTCGACGACCTCGCGCTCGGAGTCGTCCAGGTACTGCCGCAGGGCCGCCGCGGCCTCGGCCCGCCCGCCGGAGCGCAGCAGATCGCAGACCACGCGGTCGCGCGGTACGTACTGCGCCTGGAAGTCCTGCTCCTGCGGGAACTCCGCGAAGGCCAGGCGGAGTTGGGCCGCGGTGGTGTCGAAGAAGCGGTCCAGCCGGGCGCTGCCGAGCAGGTGCACCACGGCGCGGTGGAAGCCAAGTGAGCAGGTGCCCGCCTCGTTCCAGCGCTCCGCCGCGGCGGCCCGCTCGGCCTCGGTGACCCTCCGGTCGAGATCGTCCAACGCCTCGGCCGGGGAGTACACGCTCTCCTCGACGGCCCGCAGCTCGATGCAACGCCGGGCGGCGTAGATGTCGTGCACGTCCGCCACCTCGAGGCGCTTGACCGCCGCGCCCTTGTAGAGCTGATGGACGGCCAGGCCTTCGTGGACCAGCAGTCGGACCGCCTCGCGCAGTGTGTTGCGCGAGACGCCCAGCTCGCCCGCGAGCGCGGCATCGCGCAGTGGCGTGCCGGGCGCCAACTCACCGCGGCTGATGCGCTCGCGCAGCCGGTCGGCCACGGTGTCGGCGGCGACGTCGCCCTGGGGGGCGTCGGCGTGGATCTCCTCAGGCATGGCGGGCACGCTATCAGGATTGTTCATCAAAATGGAGACCGTCTTGCGTGGTGGACGGCCTGGAGGGTCCAGAAACCCTTACCGACCAGCAGCCCATAAGGCTTTCTTTGGGGAGCTGATCGTCAAGCCTTGACAGGATCGTTCAACCATTTCTACGTTGTCCGCCACTTGGCCGAGCCGTCACGCCGCCGTGGCGCGCGCCGTCCCCCGTCTCTCCGCACCCGGAGGTGGCCCATGCCGCCGACCACCGCATCGCAACCCGTCGCCGGCAGTGGCCGCGACCTTCTCGAGGACAGCAAACTCAGTTCGTTCCACCGCCGGCTCACCGTCTACTCGGCCGGCGGCCCCTTCCTCGACGGGCTGATCCTCGGCGTCATCGGTGTCGCCCTCACCCAGCTCGGCCCGAAGTGGCACCTCGGCGGCGCCTATGAGGGCCTGCTCGCGGCGGCCGCACTGCTGGGCCTGCTCGTCGGCGGCACCGTCTTCGGGTACGTCACCGACCGCTTCGGCCGGCACATCATGTACACCATCGACCTGGCCGCGATCGTGGTCTTCTCGGTGGCCCAGGCATTCGTCACCGGCCCGGAACAGCTACTGGTCCTGCGCTTCCTCATCGGCGTCGCGGTCGGCGCGGACTACCCGATCGCGACCTCGCTGCTCGCGGAGTTCTCCCCGCGCAAGCACCGCGGCGCGATGCTCGGCCTGCTCACCGTCATGTGGTCGCTCGGCAGCGCCGCCGCGTACCTCGTCGGTGACCTGCTGCTCCGCCTCGGCCCGGACGGCTGGCGCTGGCTGCTGGCCTGCCCCGCCATTCCCGCCGCGATCCTGGTCCTGATGCGGATGGGTACGCCCGAGTCGCCGCGCTGGCTGCTCTCCCAGGGCCGTACCGAAGAGGCGCAGGCCGTGATGCGCAAGGTCTTCGGCCCCGACGCCACCATTGACGAGCTGGAGGTCCCCACGGAGCCCGCCCGTCTCACCGCCGTCTTCCGCGGCGTGTACGGCCGCCGCACCGTCTTCGTCGCCGTCTTCTGGGCCTGCTCGGTGATGCCCATCTACGCGATCTACGCGTTCGGGCCGCAGCTGCTGACCGCGATGGGGCTGGCCGGGGAGGGCAGCTCCAATCTCGGCTCCGGTGTGATCAGCCTGGTCTTCCTGGTCGGCTGCGTTGCGTTCCTGCCACTGCTCGGCCGGATCGGGCGCCGTCCGCTGCTGATCGCCTCCTTCGCCGCCGCGACCCTTCCGCTCATGGTGCTCGGCCTTTTCCCGGACCTGCCCGTCGTGCTGGGTGGCATCCTCTTCGCGGTCTACGCCGTCGCCATCGGCGGCCCGACCCTCCTGCAGTGGATCTACCCGAACGAGCTGTTCCCCACGGAGTTCCGGGCCACGGCCGTGGGCATCGGCACCGGCTTCAGCCGGGTCGCCGCGGCCGCCGGCACCTTCCTCACCCCGATCGCCCTGGAGTCCTGGGGCGTGGGCGCGACTCTGCTCCTCGCGGGCATCGTGTCCCTGGGCGGCACGCTGGTCTCGGTAGCACTCGCCCCGGAAACGCTGGGCGCCTCACTGGAAAGCTCCAGCGCGGCCTGAACCGCTGCCCACTCCTCGGGGCTTCAGGGGGCTTCAGGGCACGAGGACGATGCGTCCGCGCAGGCCGCCTTCGGCCAGCCGGGCGTGGGCCGTGGCCGCGGCGTCGAGCGGGTGGGTCTGTGCGACGCGGGGCAACAGCGCACCCGTGTCGGCGAGGCGGGCCAGTACGGCCAACTGCGCACTGTCGGCCCGTACGTCCAGGGCGTCGATCCGGATGCCGCGCTCGGGCTGCGGCTCCTGGCCGGGCCACACGCCGATGTAGGTGCCGCCGTCGCGGACCGCGGCGAGCGCGTCGCGCCCCAGCATCGCGGCGTCGAGTACACCATCGAAGTCGGCGGGCGTGGGTGTCCGGCCGCGGGAGAGAAAGTGGTCGGCGCCCCGGGAGACGACGAACTCCTCGTCGCTCGCGGAGGCGAGTGCGGTGATCTTCAGCCCTCGGTGGTGCGCGAGTTCCACCGCGTGCCCCCCGACCCCGCCGGCAGCTCCCGTGACCAGCAGGTTCTGCCCCGGGTGCAGTGCCAGCATCTCCAGCGCCTGGAGCGCGGACAGTGCGTTGAGGGGCAGGGCCGCGGCGTGGATGTCGTTCAGAGTGGCGGGAGCGGCCGCGATGGCATCCGCATCGAGCACGGCGTACTCGGCGTGGGTGCCCAGCGGAGTGCGATGGCCCGTGGCCAGGCCGATGACACGGTCACCGACCGCCCAACCCGCCCCGTCGCCGACGGCGTCGATGGTGCCGGCGACGTCCCAGCCCAGACCGATCCGTGCACCGTCGCCGCCGCCGAAGACGCCGGAACGCATGGCAGCGTCCACTGGATTCAAGGCAGCTGCCGCCACCTTGATCCGTACCTGTCCCGGCCCCGCCACGGGCACGGGAAGCTCGGTGATCTCGACGGCCTCGGGCCCGCCGAAGCGGGAGACTGTCGCGGCGCGCATGCGCATATTCGTCCTCCGACGTCGTTTCTTACCTTTAGTGCGTAACCAAATGTTGGGTCAGAATGGAAGGCGATACAAAAGGCACACCCGTGTGCGCAACGGAACGGAGGCCGGGATGGCAACCGAGTCGCAGGCCGGCCGGGCGGCTGTTCCCGCCGGGCCGTGCTCGCGCTGGCCGGCGGAGCAGGGCGAGACCATCCGGCAGATCGTCGAGCGGGCCGGCGACAAGTGGGCCGTGCTCGTGATCGGCACCCTGGAAAGCGGCCCCCTTCGCTACACCGATCTGCAGCGTTCCATCCCCGGCATCTCTCAGCGCATGCTCACCCACACTCTGCGCCAACTGCGACGCGACGGTCTGGTCACCCGGACCGCCTACCCCGAGGTGCCCCCGCGGGTCGAGTACGCGCTGACCGACCTGGGCGCCACCCTGCTCGTCGCCGTCACCGCGCTGATCGACTGGGCCGGCACCCACCACGACGAGATCTCCCGGAACCGCTCCCACTTCGACGAGCAAACCGCCAAGAAACCCTGAAGTCGCCTATGAGGACGGCCGATCGGGCTCCAGCTGGTCGAGGAACCGGCCGACCAACTGCAGGCCGGTGCGCAAGGTCTCCGTGTCGTCGGCGAAGCCGATGCGTACGGTGGTGATCCAGCCCAGGCGCAGCCCGGCCAGGGAGTACGGCTTGGACATGCTGCCGGTGGAGATGCCGCGCTCGTACAGGTCGGCGATCGAGGCGGTGAAGCCGTCGCCGTCCTGGTCCACGCCCCGGTAGACCTCGTCGCACAGCACCCACGCCCCGACGCGATCGGCGATCTTCGCGATGCGGGTCAGCCCGGCGGCGTCGATGAGGGCGCCGGTGGGGTTGTTGGGATTGTTGACGGCGATGAGCTTCGTCTCCGGGGTGACCAGGCGGTCGAGTTCGTCCAGGTCGGGAAGCCAGCCGTGCTCCTCACGCAACGTCAGGTGGTCGACGCGGGCGCCGTAGCTGTCCGGGATGGAGTAGTGCTGCTGGTAGGTGGGGACGACGGCCACGATGTGGTCGCCCGGTTCGACGAGGGTGGTG
>NZ_JOBH01000024.1 GCF_000717745.1 Streptomyces violens | reverse complement strand
CCCCTCCCCCCCCGCCCACCCTCCACCACCACCTCCAAAAACAGCCACGCCTGCCTGCCCCCACACGTGCCCGGGGTCTCGCCACGCGGCGGCCCCAGCCCCGCGCCCCGGCCGTCCGTCGATCCCGCCTCCCGGCCGCCCGGCAACCCCGCGCCCCGACTGGCCTGCGGTCCCGCGTCCGGGCGTCCCGGCGGTCCGGAGCCCGGGTGGTCCGGCCGTCCAGCAACGCCGCGCCCCGGCTGACCGGCGTCCCGGCCGTCCGGCAATCCGGTGCCCCAGTCGTCCCGTGCGCCGTGGCCCCCGCGACCCGGCTGGCCCGCGATCCCGCGATTCGGCTGTCCTGGATCTCGCGAGCCGGTGATCCGGGCGCGTGAGACCCCACGGCCCGGTGATTCGGTGATCGGTCGTCCAGCGATCCGGGCGACCAGGATCGGGCGCCCTAGCGGCCCGGCGCTCTCGCCACCGGATCTCCAAGGGCGACCCGGATCTCCAAGGACGCCCCGGTAGTCCGGGGGCCGGCCCGCTACTTCAGACACCCAGTACTTCAGCACGCTGGCTGTCCCGGCCAGCCCATCGCTCTGGTCGGCTGGTCAATGGCGGAGTGGCCTCTCGTTGTGTTGCTGGCTGGGGGCAGGTCGCCGGGAGCGTTGGGGTCGGAGGCGGGAGTGGGACCAGGTGGCTATGGCTGCTAGTGCTGTGGCTGTCGCCAGGGCGGGGGCGCCGGCCGCTGTGGGGGAGAGGGGCGGGGTCTCCGGACTGGGAGTTCTGGGAGTTGGGGGCGGGGTGGGTTCGGGGATGTGGAAGACCGGGAGCAGGCGGGGGGAGGGCGGGACGAGGAGGGACAGTGGGTCCAGGTAGGTGCGGCCGCGGCGTAGGCCCCAGTGGAGACAGGGGGTGTCGCAGTGGTACGGGCCCGGCTGGAGGACTGCGACCGGTTGGCCTGCTCTGACGCGGTCGCCTTTGCGGACCGTGGGGCGCACCGGCTCGTACGTGATGCGCAACGGTGGTCGGCCGGAGCCGGGCAGTTCGATGGAGAGGACGCCTCGGTCGGCGACCTTGCCCGCGAAGGAGACGCGGCCGGGGGCGGCGGCTCGTACGGTCGCTCCGGCCCGCGAGACGAGGTCCACGCCGCGGTGGCCGGCTGCCCAGGGGGTGGGTGGGGGCAACCAGGGGCGTGCGATGGATGGACGCGCGCCGGCCGGCCCTGTCACTGGCCACGTCCGGGTTTCGGAAGTCCCCTCCGGTGGGCTCGGCCCGGGGCCGGAATTCGCGTCCGGGCGGTACTCCGATGACGCGACTCCGGTGACGGGGCGGGCGTGTGCGGCCGGTGTGAGGTGAGGTGAGAGCGCGGTGCCGGTTGCGGTCGGGGCGTTGTGGTTCGGCTCGGGGGAGAGCGGAGTGAAGAGCGCCGGGCCGAGCAGGAGTACGCAGCCGATCATGCAGCCGAGCGCGCAAAGGGACAGGCTCAGGATGGCGGCCGTGTTCAGGGGGGTGCGCGCCCTCGCGCGGGGGATGAGCCGGCCGGGAGGCCGGGACGCGAGGTGGGCGAGTAACCGCATGACAGGGAGAGGGAGCAGGAGACCTGTCAGCCACCGGCAAGGCGGGCCAGGCGGCAGAGGCCCTGGAGGTCGACAGGGCGAGGACGGCGGTCCAGCAGAGAACCGCGGAAGCCGGAGTCGGGGAAGCCGGAGACGGTGTGAGTGGCGCATGGCACGACCGTGGCGGATCAGGGGAAATCCGGGGGATCTTGGTCGGGAGCTGTGGACCGCTCCGCGGTTGTGGACAACGCCGTCACGCGTGTGAGTGAAGCGACCCCGAGCTGACCCTCCTCACCGCCGAACCCCATCCCACCCGCAGCATGTCGCTAGGCGGTTCGGCGGTCCCGTACACTTCTTGTGGCGATCCGGGTGACCGGGTCGACTTCGCACGCCCCGCCACCGGCGCGTGACTCCCCGTGCTTCGCAAGGAGCGCAGTGGAGGCGCAGCGCACACGGTGGCCGCGTCCCTCGGTCCTGAACAGGTGTCCCGGTACATGCCGGAGCCCCCGTGCAGGCAGGCGCGCAGGGGCGTCAGGCACAGCGGCCGCCCGGCCGCGGTGGAACCGAGAAACACGAGGAGAACGGCCATGGCCGTCGTCACGATGCGGGAGCTGCTGGAGAGTGGCGTCCACTTCGGGCACCAGACCCGCCGCTGGAACCCGAAGATGAAGCGCTTCATCTTCACCGAGCGCAACGGCATCTACATCATCGACCTGCTCCAGTCGCTGTCGTACATCGACCGCGCCTACGAGTTCGTCAAGGAGACCGTCGCCCACGGCGGCTCCGTCATGTTCGTCGGCACCAAGAAGCAGGCCCAGGAGGCCATCGCGGAGCAGGCGACTCGCGTGGGCATGCCCTACGTGAACCAGCGCTGGCTCGGCGGCATGCTGACCAACTTCTCGACCGTCTACAAGCGTCTGCAGCGCCTCAAGGAGCTCGAGCAGATCGACTTCGAGGACGTCGCGGCCTCCGGTCTCACCAAGAAGGAGCTTCTCGTGCTCTCGCGCGAGAAGGCCAAGCTGGAGAAGACCCTCGGCGGTATCCGCGAGATGCAGAAGGTGCCCAGCGCCGTCTGGATCGTGGACACCAAGAAGGAGCACATCGCGGTCGGTGAGGCCCGGAAGCTCAACATCCCGGTCGTCGCCATCCTCGACACCAACTGCGACCCCGACGAGGTCGACTACAAGATCCCGGGCAACGACGACGCGATCCGCTCCGTCACCCTGCTCACCCGCGTGATCGCCGACGCCGTCGCCGAGGGCCTCATCGCCCGCTCCGGTGGCGCCGAGGCCAAGGGCGAGAAGGCCGCCGGCGAGCCGCTGGCCGAGTGGGAGCGTGACCTGCTCGAGGGCGAGAAGAAGGCCGAGGAGCCCAAGGCCGACGAGGCCAAGGCCGAGGAGAAGCCGGCCGAGGCGCCCGCCGAGGCCGCTGCCGAGGCCCCCGCCGCCGAGGCCGAGGCCGAGAAGCCGGCCGAGCAGGCCTGACACCTCAGCATCGGATGATGACGGCGGGGGCCGGTGCCACAAGCACCGCCCCCGCCGTCCACCCGTAGATCTTTCGACTTTCGAGAAGAGACTCAACAGATCATGGCGAACTACACCGCCGCTGACGTCAAGAAGCTCCGTGAGCTCACCGGCGCCGGCATGATGGACTGCAAGAAGGCGCTGGACGAGGCCGAGGGCAACGTCGACAAGGCCGTCGAGGCGCTGCGCATCAAGGGCCAGAAGGGCGTCGCCAAGCGCGAGGGCCGCTCCGCCGAGAACGGCGCCGTGGTCTCCCTGATCGCCGACGACAACACCTCCGGCGTCATCGTCGAGCTCAAGTGCGAGACGGACTTCGTCGCCAAGGGTGACAAGTTCCAGGCCGTCGCCAACGAGATCGCCGCGCACGTCGCCAAGACGCAGCCCGCCGACATCCAGGCGCTGCTCGCCTCCGAGATCGAGGCCGGCAAGACCGTCCAGGCGTTCGTGGACGAGGCCAACGCCAACCTCGGCGAGAAGATCGTCCTGGACCGCTTCGCGCAGTTCACCGACGGCTTCGTGCTGGCGTACATGCACCGCACCATGCCCGACCTGCCCCCGCAGATCGGCGTCCTCGTCGAGCTCGACAAGGAGAACGCCGAGGTCGCCAAGGGCGTCGCGCAGCACATCGCCGCCTTCGCGCCGAAGTACCTCTCCCGCGAGGACGTCCCGGCGGACGTCGTCGAGGCCGAGCGCCGCGTCGCCGAGGAGACCACCCGCGCGGAGGGCAAGCCCGAGGCTGCCCTGCCGAAGATCGTCGAGGGTCGCCTCAACGGCTTCTTCAAGGATGCGACGCTGCTGGGCCAGCCGTACGCGCTCGACAACAAGAAGTCCGTCGAGAAGGTCCTCCAGGAGGCCGGTGTCACCCTGAAGCGCTTCGCGCGCATCAAGGTCGGCATCTGACCTGAGCGGAAGCCTTGCCGTCGGGCCACGGCCTTCGGGGCCGAGGGCCTGTCGCAGGGCAGCGAATGACCCGCGGCCCCGCTAGGGTCGTACGCAGTCGGCCGCTCACCGGCCGACCGCAGATGTGACGAGGAGGCCATTGCCGTACAGGGATCTGACCAGACCCCCGGCAATGGCCTTCTTCGTATGTGCACGAGGAGAGCGCAATGAATCACGGTGCCGACGACGCTGACAAAGCCCCCGAGACCCACAAAAAGGGCAAGGGGCGCTTCCTTCTGAAGCTTTCGGGGGAGGCGTTCGCCGGCGGCGGGGGACTGGGTGTCGACCCCGACGTCGTGCACGCCATGGCCCGTGAGATCGCCGCCGTGGTCCGTGACGGCTACGAGATCGCCATCGTGATCGGTGGCGGCAACTTCTTCCGCGGCGCCGAGCTGCAGCAGCGTGGCATGGACCGGGCCCGCAGCGACTACATGGGCATGCTCGGCACGGTCATGAACTGCCTGGCCCTCCAGGACTTCCTGGAGAAGGAGGGCATCGACTGCCGCGTGCAGACCGCCATCACCATGGGCCAGGTCGCCGAGCCGTACATCCCGCTCCGCGCCATCCGCCACCTGGAGAAGGACCGCGTCGTCATCTTCGGTGCGGGCATGGGCATGCCGTACTTCTCCACCGACACCACCGCCGCCCAGCGCGCCCTGGAGATCGACGCCCAGGCCATGCTCATGGGCAAGAACGGGGTCGACGGCGTCTACGACTCCGACCCCAAGAAGAACCCCGACGCGGTGAAGTTCGACGCGCTCGAGTACGGCGAGGTCATCACCCGCGACCTGAAGGTCGCCGATGCCACCGCCATCACGCTGTGCCGCGACAACAAGCTCCCGATCCTCGTCTTCGAGCTGCTCGCAGAGGGCAATATCGCGCGCGCCGTGAAGGGTGAGAAGATCGGCACGCTCGTCAGCGATCAGGGCACCCGGGCCTGACGGCCCGCACCGCCGCGGATCCGTACGGGCAGCACGTGTTCGTACGGCCGTACGGAAGAGCACGTCCGTACGCGCCGTACGGACGGCATCCCCGTACGCGCGGCAACTCCCGGCCGTGGGAAGACCACGGCACGGGGATGGACAACCGCCTGCCGGTCGGACACCGTGCAGGAGAAGACGCGCGCAGGGGCGAGGCTCTGCTTCTTACGATTAAGACCAGGAGCAAGTGGTGATCGAAGAGACCCTCCTCGAGGCCGAGGAGAAGATGGAGAAGGCCGTCGTGGTCGCCAAGGAGGACTTCGCCGCGATCCGCACCGGGCGTGCGCACCCGGCGATGTTCAACAAGATCGTGGCGGACTACTACGGTGCCTTGACGCCGATCAACCAGCTGGCGTCGTTCTCGGTGCCCGAGCCGCGGATGGCCGTGGTGACCCCGTTCGACAAGAGCGCGCTGCGCAACATCGAGCAGGCCATCCGCGACTCCGACCTCGGCGTCAACCCGAGCAACGACGGCAACATCATTCGCGTGAACTTCCCGGAGCTCACTGAAGAGCGCCGCAAGGAGTTCATCAAGGTCGCCAAGAACAAGGCCGAGGACGCGAAGATCTCGATCCGCAGCATCCGCCGCAAGGCCAAGGAGACCCTCGACAAGCTCGTCAAGGACAAGGAGTCCGGCGAGGACGAGGTGCGCCGCGCCGAGAAGGAGCTCGACGACACCACCGCGAAGTACGTCGCGCAGGTGGACGAGCTGCTCAAGCACAAGGAATCCGAGCTGCTCGAGGTGTGATGAACGAGTCATCCTGGGGGGCCCGGCCCTCGCCCTCGGCGGGCGGGACCCCACCCGGCGCCGGCCCATGGGCGGCCGGCACGGGACCGACCCCCGGCTACGGCTGGGAGGGGCCACCGGCCCCGTCGGCGGGTCCCGTGCACGACCGGGCCGCGGCAGCGCAGACTCGGCCCATGCCCACCGTGCCCGACGCAGGCGGAGACCAGGACGACCACCGGGACGATCGGGGGGCCGCTCGGCTGAGTGGCCCCCTCTTCCGCGATGACCACCCCCAGGAACCCATGCCCACAACCCCGCCGGCACCGGACGACAGCCCCTCTTCGGACAAGCCGGCGAAGAAGAGCGCGGGCCGCAATCTGCGGGCCGCCATAGGGGTGGGCGTCGGCCTCGGCGCGGTCATCGTGCTCTCGCTGTTCGTCTACAAGCCCGTCTTCGTGGGCGTCGTCGCGGTCGCCGTGGTCGTCGGGCTGTGGGAGCTGACCTCCCGCCTCGCGGAGCGCAAGGACATCCGCGTACCGCTCGTACCGCTCGCGGTCGGCGGTACGGCGATGATCGTCGCCGGGTACGTACGCGGGGCCGAGGGCGCCTGGGTGGCGATGGCGCTCACCGCGCTCGCCGTCCTGGTCTGGCGGATGACCGAGGCACCGGAGAACTACCTGCGGGACGTCACGGCCGGCGTCTTCGCGGCGTTCTACGTACCGTTCCTCGCGACGTTCGTCGCCCTGATGCTCGCGGCGGATGCCGACGGCCCGTACCGGGTCCTCACCTTCCTGCTGCTCACGGTCGTCAGCGACACCGGCGCGTACGCCGTCGGCTGGCGCTTCGGCAAGCACAAGCTCGCCCCCCGCATCAGCCCCGGCAAGACCCGCGAGGGCCTCGTCGGCGCGGTGGCCTTCGCCATGGCGGCGGGCGCGCTGTGCATGGAGTTCCTCATCGAGAACGGCGCGTGGTGGCAGGGCCTGCTCCTGGGCCTTGCCGTCGCCGCCAGCGCCACCCTCGGCGACCTCGGCGAGTCCATGATCAAGCGCGACCTCGGCATCAAGGACATGGGCACGCTGCTGCCCGGCCACGGCGGGATCATGGACCGGCTGGACTCCCTGCTGCCGACGGCCCCGGTGGTCTGGCTCCTCCTGGTCATCTTCGTCGGCACGGGCTGACGCGGACACCACCGTTCCACCCCACAGGCCCCCGCGCGAGCTGCGCGGGGGCCTGTGATCTTCTTCGGGTGCCTCACACGGTCAAGGGCACCGGGTGGATCTCATCGGCCCGGTGACCGGCGCGTTCGTGGACGCGCTGGACCGCGTCGGCCGAGGGGGCCTCGGAGAGGCAGTAGACCGTGCCGGACCCCGGGTCCGCCCACGCCTTTTCGAAGTGGACGCCTTCTTCCTTCTCGATGGCGAGGTCGGCCTGGTGAGCCTGCCGCAGCTGGTCGGCCGTGAGGTCCTTCATCCCGTGGTGGACGTCCATGAACTGAGCCATGGCACTGCGCCTCCTTCCGGTTCACGCGTCCCGGCCCCGAACCGCGCCGAGCCCGCGTACCAGCGCCGTCACCTCCATCCTCTGCCCGCACGCCCGCACCGGCGACCGGGAAGGCCACGGCCGGCAGGCGCCGGCGGTACGGCGGAGGGTGACGGCTTCCACGCTGCTTCCCACCAGGGGTGGGCCGAATGATCTGCCACACTGGACGGACCATGCCTGCACCTGGAGAACTTACTTTTGTCGCGCCGCGCGGGGCCAAGAAGCCGCCGCGGCATCTTGCCGATCTTTCGCCTGCTGAGCGCAAGGAGGCCGTGGCGGCGATCGGGGAGAAGCCGTTCCGCGCCAAGCAGCTTTCGCAGCACTACTTCGCGCGGTACGCGCACGACCCGGAGCAGTGGACGGACATTCCCGCCGCGGCGCGCGAGAAGCTGGCGGCCGAGATGCTGCCGGAGCTGATGAGCGTGGTGCGGCACATCTCGTGCGACGACGACCAGACACGCAAGACGCTGTGGAAGCTCTTCGACGGGACGCTGGTCGAGTCGGTGCTGATGCGGTACCCGGACCGGGTGACCATGTGCATCTCCTCGCAGGCCGGGTGCGGGATGAACTGCCCGTTCTGCGCGACGGGGCAGGCGGGGCTGGACCGGAACCTCTCGACCGCCGAGATCGTTCATCAGATTGTTGACGGTATGCGGGCGCTCAGGGATGGGGAGATTCCTGGTGGGCCGGCGCGGCTGTCGAACATCGTGTTCATGGGCATGGGTGAGCCGCTCGCCAACTACAACCGGGTGACGGGGGCCATCCGGCGGCTGACCGACCCCGAGCCGGACGGGCTGGGGCTGTCGCAGCGGGGGATCACCGTGTCCACGGTGGGGCTGGTGCCGGCGATGCTGCGCTTCGCCGACGAGGGCTTCAAGTGCCGGCTGGCCGTCTCGCTGCACGCGCCGGACGACGAGCTGCGGGACACGCTCGTGCCGGTGAACACGCGGTGGAAGGTGCGCGAGGTGCTGGACGCGGCGTGGACGTACGCCGAGAAGTCCGGGCGGCGGATCTCGATCGAGTACGCCCTGATCAGGGACATCAACGACCAGGCGTGGCGCGGGGACCTGCTCGGGAAGCTGCTCAAGGGGAAGCGGGTGCATGTGAACCTGATTCCGCTGAACCCCACGCCCGGCTCGAAGTGGACCGCGTCGCGGCCCGAGGACGAGAAGGCGTTCGTCGAGGCGATCGCGGCGCACGGCGTGCCGGTGACCGTGCGGGACACCCGTGGCCAGGAGATCGACGGCGCCTGCGGCCAGCTCGCGGCGTCGGAGCGCTGATACCGTAGCGTTCGAACATCTCCACACAGACATCATCCGACAGGGGAGCGCCACAGCGCTGAGAGTGCGGCAGGCCGTCGTGACGACGCCGCCGCAGACCCTTGAACCTCGCCCGGGTCATTCCGGGTAGGAAGTTCGGTCTTACTCATGCTGTTGCGCCCTGCCCGCGGCGCCGGTTCCGCCGGCCGCCGCGGGCAGGGCCGCGTCTCTTCCTGGCCAGCCAGGAGGACTGATCAACGGTGACCACCGGCAGAAGAAGAACCGCAGCGCTCGGGCTCGCGGTGACGCTGGGCGCCATGACGCTCGCCGCCTGCGGCGGCTCCGGCAGTGACGAGGCGGCGGACACCAAGACCGTCAAGCTCGTCACCCACGACTCGTTCGTGGCCTCGAAATCCGTGCTGAAGGAGTTCGAGAAGCAGAGCGGGTACAAGGTCCAGCTCGTCAAGGGCGGCGACGCGGGCAAGGCCGTCAACCAGGCGGTGCTGACGAAGGACAACCCGCAGGGGGACGTCTTCTTCGGGATCGACAACACGCTGCTGTCGCGCGGGCTCGACGAGGGGCTCTTCACGCCGTACGAGGCCAAGGGCCTGGCCGAGGTGCCGGAGAAGCTGCAGCTGGACAAGGCGCAGCACCGTGTCACGCCCGTCGACTACGGCGACATCTGCGTGAACTACGACAAGGCGTACTTCGCCAAGCACAGGATCGCGCCGCCGAAGACGTTCGCTGACCTCGTGAAGCCGGTGTACAAGGGGCTGCTGGTCACCGAGAACTCGGCCACGTCGTCGCCGGGGCTGGCCTTCCAGCTCGGGACCATCGCCGAGTACGGCAAGGGCGGTTGGCAGGGCTACTGGAAGAAGCTCAAGGCCAATGACGTCGAGGTCGTCGACGGCTGGGAGCAGGCGTACTACGAGCGGTTCTCGGGCGCGGCCGGCAGCAAGGGCGACAAGCCGCTGGTCGTCTCCTACGCCTCCAGCCCGCCCGCCGAGGTCATGGGCAAGAAGCCGGCGCCGAAGGAGGCGCCGACCGGCGTCGCCACCGGGACCTGCTTCCGGCAGACCGAGTTCGCCGGGCTGCTGAAGGGCGCGGCGAACGAGAAGGGCGGCAAGGCGCTGCTGGACTTCCTGATCAGCAAGAAGTTCCAGGAGGACCTGCCGCTGCAGATGTTCGTCAACCCGGTGGTCGAGGGCGCGAAGGTGCCCGAGCTGTTCACCAAGTACGGGCAGAAGATCGACGACCCGAAGACCGTGGCGTCCGAGGACATCAGCAAGAACCGCGAACAGTGGATCAAGCAGTGGTCCTCGCTCGTCGTGAAGTAGACCCCGGAGCGGACCGGGGCGGCGAACGGTTCCGGCCGGGGCGCGGGGCGGACGCGCGCCGGCCGGCCGGGCGGGCCACGGCCACCCGGCTCGCGCTGATGGCCGTGCCGTTCGTCTTCTTCGTGCTCTTCTTCGCCTACCCGGTCGCCATGATCGTCGGCCGGGGGCTGCGGGAGGGCGGGAGCTGGCAGTTCGGGCAGGTGGGCGAGGTCCTCACGGATCCGGACCTGCTGCACGTGCTGTGGTTCACCGGGTGGCAGGCGGCGGCTTCCACGGCACTCACGCTGCTGATCGCGCTCCCCGGCGCGTACGTCTTCGCGCGCTTCGAGTTCCCCGGAAAGGGGTTGTTGCGGGCGGTCGTCACCGTGCCGTTCGTGCTGCCCACCGTCGTCGTCGGCTCCGCCTTCCTGGCGCTCGTCGGCCGCGGCGGCCTGCTGGACGACCTGTGGGGCGTACGGCTGGACACGTCGGTCTGGGCGATCCTGCTCGCGCACGTCTTCTTCAACTACGCGGTGGTCGTACGCACCGTGGGCGGGCTCTGGAGCGCGCTGGACCCGCGCCAGGAGGAGGCCGCGCGGGTGCTCGGCGCCGGGCGGTTCGCGGCCTGGCGGCGGGTGACGCTGCCCGCGCTGGCGCCCGCGGTGGCCGCCGCCGCCCTGATGGTCTTCCTCTTCACCTTCACCTCCTTCGGGATCGTGCAGATCCTCGGGGGCCCGCGCTTCGCCACCCTCGAAGTGGAGATCTACCGGCAGACCGCCGACTTCCTGGACTTGCCGACCGCGGCGGTGCTCACCCTCGTGCAGTTCGCCGCCGTACTCGGGCTGCTCGCGCTGCACGCCTGGACGGTACGGCGGCGCGAGAGCGCACTGAAGCTGGTCGACGCCTCCCGTACGGCGCGCAGGCCGCGCGGCGCCGGGCAGTGGGCGCTGCTGGCGAGCACGCTCGTGGTGATCGCCGTACTCCTCGTGCTGCCGCTCGTCGTACTCGTCGAGCGGTCCTTCGCCGGGCCCGACGGCCACGGCCTGGTCTTCTACCGCGCGCTGCAGGCCGCGGCCGGCGCCGACTCGACGTTCACCGTGCCGCCGCTGACCGCCCTGTGGAACTCGCTCGCGTACGCGGTGGCCGCCACCGCCATCGCGGTCGTCGTCGGCGGGCTGGCGGCGGCCGCGCTGACCCGGCGCGGCGGCCGGCTCGTACGGGGCTTCGACGCGCTGCTCATGCTGCCGCTCGGCGTCTCCGCCGTGACCGTCGGCTTCGGCTTCCTGATCAGCCTCGACGAGCCGCCGCTGGACCTGCGCGCCTCGTGGTGGCTCGTACCGCTCGCGCAGGCCCTGGTGGGCGTGCCGTTCGTCGTACGGACCATGCTGCCGGTGCTGCGCGCGGTGGACGGGCGGCTGCGGGAGGCCGCGGCGGTACTGGGGGCCACGCCCTGGCAGGTGTGGCGCGAGGTGGACCTGCCGCTGGTGCGGCGCGCGCTGCTGATCGCGGCCGGCTTCGCGTTCGCCGTCTCGCTCGGCGAGTTCGGCGCGACCGTGTTCATCGCGAGCCCGGACCGGCCCACGCTCCCGGTGGCCGTGGCACGGCTGCTGGGCCGCGCGGGGGAGCTCAACTACGGGCAGGCGATGGCCCTGTCGACCATTCTGATGGTGGTGTGCGCGGGAGCGCTGCTGGCCCTGGAGCGGGTACGCACCGACCGGACGGGAGAGTTCTAGGTGACCGACGACCGGACTGACGGCCCCCTCCTGCGCCTGGCCGGGCTCACCGTGCGCTTCGGGGCGCACGCCGCGCTGGACACGGTGGACCTCGACGTCGCCGAGCACGAGACGGTCTGCGTCCTGGGGCCCAGCGGCAGCGGCAAGTCCACGCTGCTGCGGGTGATCGCCGGGCTGCAGCAGGCCGACGCGGGAGAGGTCGTACTCGATGGCCGGAACCTGCGTACCGTGCCCACCCACCGGCGCGGCGTCGGGCTGATGTTCCAGGACCACCAGCTCTTCCCGCAGCGCGACGTGGCGGGCAACGTCGCCTTCGGGCTGCGGATGCGCGGCGCCGCACGGGCCGAACAGGAACGCAAGGTCGCCGAACTGCTCGACCTGGTCGGCCTGCCGGGCGCCCAGCGCCGGGCCGTCGGCTCGCTCTCCGGCGGCGAGCAGCAGCGCGTCGCGCTGGCCAGGGCGCTGGCGCCCAGCCCCCGGCTGCTCATGCTGGACGAGCCGCTCGGCCAGCTCGACCGCGGGCTGCGCGAGCGCCTGGTGGTCGAACTGCGGCGGCTCTTCGGAGAGTTGGGGACGACCGTACTGGCGGTGACGCACGACCAGGGCGAGGCGTTCGCGCTCGCCGACCGGGTCGTCGTCATGCGCGACGGACGGATCGCGCAGACCGGTACGCCGCTGGAGGTCTGGCAGCGCCCCGCCGACGAGTTCGTCGCCCGCTTCCTCGGCTTCGACAACGTCGTGCCGGCCACGGTCACCGGCGAGGCCGCGGACACCCCGTGGGGCAAGGTGCCGGTCCCGGACGGTACGGCGGAGGGCGCCTGCCGGCTGCTCGTCCGCCCCGCCGGCGTCCGCCTGGTGCCGGCCCGCGAGGGCCTGCCCTGCACGGTCGCGGCCCGCACCTTCCGCGGTACGCACGTCTCCCTCCGGCTGCGCCCGGCGGCCGGGCCCGAACTGGACGCGGCCTGCGCGCTCGCGGCCGCGCCGGAGGTGGGCGAGAGGGTCGGCGCGGCGTTCGTCGCGGAGGACGTGGTGGTCCTGCCCGCAGGCAACTGACCCTGCGGGTAAACGACTGACGCGCCCGCACGCGGCCGACCTGCGCGTACGCCTCCGAGAGGCAGGGGGGCCACCGGCCCCTCAGCCCACCAGCGGCCCCGCCGCCAAGTGCGCCACCCCGCCCGTGACCGCCGTCAGGACGACGACCAGGACGCCCGCGCGTAGCGCAGCGGCGCGGTGCAGGAGCCCGGCCGGGGTGCCGAGGCGGCGGAGGGCGTCCGTCGTCGCGGCGCGGGCCGTGCGGGACTCCGTGACCGCGGTCAGCACGCTGAGCGCGGTACAGGCCAGTACCAGGCCGCCGCCGAGCGCGGAGAGCGGGCCGAGGGAGCCGGGGGAGCCGTGGCCGTACAGCGTGTACGCGGCGTAGGCGCCCGAAGCGGCCGCCATCAGGATGCCCAGCGGGCGGCCCACCCGGCGGGACTCCTCCTGGAGGACCCGCCCGGCCAGCAGCCGTGCCGCGCCCGCCCGGCCCGCGCCCAGCACCCGCCCGCTCGCGTGGACCAGCCCGGGCGCCGCCAGCACCAGCCCGGCCGCCGACAGCAGCCAGCCGACCAGCACGCCCGCCTCGCCGGTGACCAGCCGTCCCGGCAGCGGCAGCAGCCGGGCGCCGGGGCCCGTGTGCCCCGCCGCGTAGACCTCCAGGGCGAGCCCGGCGGCGGCCAGCGCGACGCCCCAGGGGAGCCCGGCCGGCGTGGCGCCGGCAGTACGGGGCGGCGCGTCGGCGCACGGCTCGGCCGGCGCGTTCCGCCCCGGACGCAGCGCCCAGATGGTCGCCACGGCGGCCACCACGGGGACGGCCGCGAGCAGCACGCCCACCGCCGCGTACGGGAGCGGGCCGCGGCCCAGCAGCTCCTCCGGACCCATCGGCGTACCGCCTAGGCCGCCGCGCAACCGCAGGAAGACCAGCAGCCCGAGCACGCTGCCCAGGGCGCAGGCGAGCACGGTCGAGGCGGCGGCGGTCAGGGTGAGCCGGACCGGGCCGAGGCCGGCCGCTGACATGCCCTCGCGCAGCCGGGCGGCCGGGTCCGTACGGGCCACGGCGACGGCGAGCTGTGCGGTGGCGGCGAGCGGGACCAGGCACCAGGCCAGCCGCAGCGCCGAGCCGGCGGCCTCGCCACGCGGCGCGTCGACGGCGTGGCCGAGCGTGGCCAGCAGCAGGAAGGCCGTGCCGGCCGCCGCCGCGACGACCAGCAGGCGGCGCAGCTGCACCGCCGGGCGTGCGCCCCGGGCTAGACGGAGAGCGAGCACTCTTCCCTGCCTTCCGTCTCGGCGGGGCCCTCGGCCTGTGCGGCGCCGGCCCGCCGGCCGTCCTGCAGGGCGATCGTGCGGTCGGCGAGCGTGGCTGCCTCCGGTTCCTGGGTGGCCAGTACGACGCTGAGGGCGTGGCTGCGGGCCGCGTTGATGATCGTACGGAGCACCTGGGCGGCGTCCGCGCGGTGCAGCGGCGCGGTCGGCTCGTCGGCGAAGAGCACCTGCGGGGTGGTGGCCAGCGCCCGGGCGACGGCCACGCGCTGCTGCTGCGCCCGGTCCAGGGCTGCGGGCCGCCGCTTGGCGCAGTCCGCCACGTCCAGCCGCTCCAGCCACTCGGTGGCGGCCTGCCTGGCCGCGCGGTGGCCCTCGCCGCGTACGAGGAGGGGCAGGGCCGCGTTCTCCCGGGCGGTCAGCTCGGGGACCAGCCGGGGCTCGGTGCCGATCCAGCCGAAACGGTCCAGCCGGAGCCGTTCGCGGCTGGTCGCGGAGAGGGTGTGGACCGGATGACTGTTGAACCAGACCTCGCCGCTGTCCGCGACGAGCTGTCCGGAGAGGCATTTCAGGAGCGTGGTCTTGCCGCAGCCGCGCGGACCGGTGACGGCAAGGATCTCGCCCTCGCGCACACCGAGGGAGATGCCGGTGAGTGCGGGGCTCTGACCGTGGGCGTGGTGCAGTCCGCGAGCCCATAGAACGTCGTTGTCGGGCGGGGCCACCATCTGCGCACCTCGTGCTCGCTCGCGTCCTTCGTTCCCCTGACCGGGTGAACGACCATGGAGGGTATACGTCACAAGCACGGTAGGTACTGCTGGGTCCCGCCAATCAACGCTCAGCACGGAAGACGGCCGAGGTTCACTCATATGGCTGGATATGAGTGACCTCGGCCGCCGTTTCTTCCGTTATTCGGGCCCCTGTACGGAAGCCGTCGGGGCCCGCCGAGCGTGTCGGGCGGGGCGGGGTCCGTGGCCCCGCCCCGCCCAATCCCTCCGGTGAGGGCCGGAGGGACGGCTCGGTACCGCGGATCAGAGCTTGGCCCAGGCCTCCGTGAGGACGCCGCGCAGGATCTGCTCGATCTCGTCGAACACGGTCTGGTCGGCGATCAGCGGCGGGGCCAGCTGGATGACCGGGTCGCCGCGGTCGTCGGCGCGGCAGTACAGGCCGGCGTCGTACAGCGCCTTGGAGAGGAAGCCGTACAGAACGCGCTCGGTCTCCTCGTCGTTGAACGACTCCTTGGTGACCTTGTCCTTGACGAGCTCGATGCCGTAGAAGAAGCCGTTGCCGCGGACGTCGCCGACGATCGGCAGGTCGTGCAGCTTCTGCAGCGTGGAGAGGAAGTTCGACTCGTTCTCGAGGACGTGCTTGTTCAGGCCCTCGCGCTCGAAGATGTCGAAGTTCGCCAGCGCCACGGCCGAGGAGACCGGGTGGCCACCGAAGGTGTAGCCGTGCAGGAAGGTGTTGTCACCCTTGTAGAACGGCTCCGCCAGGCGGTCGGAGATGATGCAGGCGCCGATCGGGGAGTAGCCCGAGGTCATGCCCTTGGCGCAGGTGATCATGTCCGGGACGTAGCCGAACTTGTCACATGCGAACATCGTGCCGAGGCGGCCGAACGCGCAGATGACCTCGTCGGAGACGAGCAGCACGTCGTACTGGTCGCAGATCTCGCGGACGCGCTGGAAGTACCCGGGCGGCGGCGGGAAGCAGCCACCGGCGTTCTGCACCGGCTCCAGGAAGACCGCGGCGACGGTCTCCGGGCCCTCGAAGAGGATCTGCTGCTCGATCTGGTCGGCGGCCCAGCGGCCGAAGGCCTCGGGGTCGTCGCCGTGGATCGGGGCGCGGTAGATGTTGGTGTTCGGCACCTTGTGCGCGCCGGGGACCAGCGGCTCGAAGGGGGCCTTGAGGCCCGGCAGGCCGGTGATGGACAGGGCGCCCTGCGGGGTGCCGTGGTAGGCCACCGCGCGGGATATGACCTTGTGCTTCATCGGCTTGCCGGTGAGCTTGAAGTACTGCTTGGCAAGCTTCCAGGCGGTCTCGACCGCCTCGCCGCCGCCGGTGGTGAAGAAGACCTTGTTCAGGTCGCCCGGGGCGTAGTTGGCCAGGCGCTCGGAGAGCTCGACGGCCTTGGGGTGGGCGTAGGACCACACCGGGAAGAAGGCGAGCTCCTGGGCCTGCTTGTACGCGGTCTCGGCCAGCTCGACCCGGCCGTGGCCCGCGTTGACCACGAAGAGGCCCGCGAGGCCGTCGATGTAGCGCTTGCCCTTGTCGTCGTAGATGTTGGTGCCCTCGCCGCGCACGATCGTGGGCACGGGGGCGTTCTCGTACGACGACATGCGGGTGAAATGCATCCACAGGTGGTCGTACGCCGTCTTGGAAAGGTCGGCGCTCATGGTTATCGCGTTCCCCAGGTGTAGGTCTGCTTCTTCAGCTTCATGTAGACGAAGCTCTCGGTGGAGCGCACGCCGGGAAGCGTGCGGACGCGCTTGTTGATCACGTCCAGGAGGTGATCGTCGTCCTCGCAGACGACCTCGATCAGCAGGTCGAAGGAGCCGGCGGTGACGACGCAGTACTCGACCTCGGACATGCCCGTGAGGGCCTCTGCCACGGGATCGACGTCGCCCTCGACGTTGATTCCGACCATTGCCTGCCGCCGGAAACCGACCGTGAGGGGGTCGGTGACGGCGACGATCTGCATCACACCCTGGTCGAGCAGCTTCTGTACGCGTTGCCGTACGGCCGCCTCGGACAGGCCCACGGCCTTGCCGATCGCGGCGTACGGACGGCGCCCGTCCTCCTGGAGCTGCTCAATGATCGCCAGGGAGACGGAGTCGATCGACGGAGTGCCGTTTCTGTCACGAGTGGCCACGTCCCTCACTGTGCACCAGCATCGTCCGTCACGCAAGCCCGATTCGCCGAAATCAGTTGTTCACCGAGAGTCGCGCCACGAAATTCGTTGTTACTGGCGCGTGGGTATGTCGAAAACGGGGCCGGCATGGTTAGGGTGGGCATCTCATCCACCGGACACCAGACACCGGTCATCTGACACCGGACACCTGACAGGAGGGGTCGCACGTGACCACCGAACTGCGTCGTCTGCGCAACTACATCGACGGGGAGTTCCGGGACGCCGCCGACGGCCGCACCACGGACGTGGTCAACCCGGCGACGGGCGAGGTGTACGCCACCGCCCCGCTGTCCGCGGCCGCCGATGTCGACGCCGCGATGGCCGCCGCCGAGGCGGCCTTCCCGGCGTGGCGCGACCTGATCCCCGCCGAGCGCCAGAAGGTGCTCCTGAAGATCGCCGACCGCTTCGAGGAGCGCGCCGAGGAGCTGATCGCCGCCGAGTCCGAGAACTGCGGCAAGCCGGTCGCCCTCGTACGCTCCGAGGAAATCCCGCCGATGGTGGACCAGATCCGCTTCTTCGCGGGTGCCGCGCGGATGCTGGAGGGCCGCTCGGCCGGCGAGTACATGGAGGGCCTGACCTCCATCATCCGGCGCGAGCCGATCGGCGTCTGTGCCCAGGTCGCGCCCTGGAACTACCCGATGATGATGGCCGTGTGGAAGTTCGCGCCGGCCATGGCCGCGGGCAACACGGTCGTCATCAAGCCCTCGGACACCACCCCGGCGTCCACGGTCCTGATCGGCGAGATCATCGGCAGTGTGCTGGACGAGCTGGGCCACCCGCGCGGCGTGTTCAACGTCGTGTGCGGTGACCGCGAGACCGGCCGTCTGATGGTCGAGCACGAGGTGCCCGCGATGGCCTCCATCACCGGCTCCGTGCGCGCCGGCATGCAGGTCGCCGAGTCCGCCTCCAAGGACCTCAAGCGGGTCCACCTGGAGCTGGGCGGCAAGGCCCCGGTCGTGGTCTTCGAGGACACCGACATCGCCAAGGCCGTCGAGGACATCTCCGTCGCCGGTTACTTCAACGCCGGCCAGGACTGCACCGCGGCGACCCGCGTGCTCGTCCAGGAGTCCATCCACGACGAGTTCGTGACCGCGCTCGCCAAGGCCGCCGCGGAGACCAAGACCGGCGCGGTCGACGACGAGGACGTGCTCTACGGCCCGCTGAACAACGCCAACCAGCTCAAGCAGGTCAAGGGCTTCATCGAGCGCCTCCCCGCGCACGCGAAGATCGAGGCCGGCGGCCAGCAGGTCGGCGAGAAGGGCTACTTCTTCGCCCCGACCGTCGTCTCCGGCCTCAAGCAGGACGACGAGATCGTCCAGAACGAGGTCTTCGGCCCGGTCATCACGGTCCAGTCCTTCACCGACGAGGACCAGGCCACCGAGTGGGCCAACGGCGTCGAGTACGCGCTCGCGTCCTCGGTGTGGACCAAGGACCACGCCCGCGCCATGCGGATGTCCAAGAAGCTCGACTTCGGCTGCGTGTGGATCAACACCCACATCCCGCTCGTCGCCGAGATGCCGCACGGCGGCTTCAAGAAGTCCGGCTACGGCAAGGACCTCTCCGCCTACGGCTTCGACGACTACACCCGCATCAAGCACGTCATGACCTCGCTGGACGGCTGACCGACAGGGCGGTCAGCGATGGCTGACCACTGAACGGTCGGCCACAAGTCGGGTGCCGTGCGGGGCACCTGACACACCGTCGTGGGCCGGGGCCCGGCAGTAGACGCTTCGTCTGTTGCCGCCCCGGCCCGCGGCGCGTGAGAGTCCTCACATGGATCGTCTTTCGCGGCGTGCGCTGCTCAGAGGTGTCGGTACGGTCGGATTCCTGGCGGCGGTGGCGGGGTGCGGCGTACCGCCCGCGTACGTCCGGGCCGGCGAGCGCGCAGCCCCCGACCGCTCGGCGGCCGACAAGTCCCTCACCTTCGCCAACTGGCCGCTGTACATCGACGTCGACGACCACGACAAGCAGCGCCGTCCCACGCTGGACGCCTTCGAACGGCGCACCGGCATCTCGGTGACGTACACCGAAGAGATCAACGACAACGACGAGTTCTTCGGGAAGATCAGCCCCGCGCTGATGAACCACCAGACCACCGGGCGCGACCTGATCGTCATCAGCGACTGGATGTGCTCGCGCTTCGTACGGCTCGGCTGGGTGCAGGAAATGGACCGGGACCGGCAGCCGAACGTGGCGAAGCACCTCGACCCGCTGCTGCTCAAGCCCGCGTTCGACCCGGGCCGCAAGCACACCGTCCCCTGGCAGTCCGGGATCACCGGCATCGCGTACAACCGGAAGAAGCTCGGCCGGGAGATCAGGCACACCAGCGACCTGTGGGCGGACGACCTGAAGGGGCGGGTCACCCTGCTGGCCGGCATGGACGAGGCGTTCGCGCTGCTCATGCAGGGTGAGGGCGTGGACATCACGCGCTGGACGGCGGACGACTTCCACCGGATGACCGACCGGGTCGCGGCGCTCGTCCGCGCGCAGCACATCCGCCGCTTCACCGGCAACGACTACATCAAGGACCTCTCCTCGGGGGACGTGCTGGCCGCGCAGGCGTACTCCGGTGACGTCATCCAGCTCAAGGCCGACAACCCCGATATCGAATTCGTGGTCCCCGAAGAGGGCGCCGAGCTGTGGTCGGAGAGCCTGATGATCCCCGACCTCGCCGCGCACAAGCGCAACGCGGAGCGGCTCGTCGACTACTACTACGAGCCGGAGGTCGCCGCCGAGCTCGCCACCTGGGTCAACTACGTGTGCCCGGTCCCCGCCGCGCGCGACGTGCTGGCCTCCGCCAAGGACAAGGAGACCGCCGCGCTGGCCGAGGACCCGCTGATCTTCCCGGACGACGGCATGCGCGGCCGGCTCGCCATCGCCCGGGACATCGGCTCGAAGGAACGTCCGGAGTTCGCCAAGGAGTGGAACGCGATCGTGGGGCTGTGAGACGCGTCAGGTCGGGGGGATGTCGTTCTGGTCGGCGCCGACCGGGAGCCGGTGACCGGCCGGAATGTCGTGGTCGGGGTCGCCCTTGATGCTGGTGCCGGCGGCCTCGGCGGAGAAGGTCCGGCCGACCGGGAGCATGGGCGTGTACTTGGTCTCGCCGTAGACCACCGCCGCGCGCTCCTTCTTCGTCGGCGAGGTCGCGATCTCGATCGTGTCGCCCACCACCGCCCCGGTGAGCTTGCCCCACACGGTCCGGCAGCTGGGGCTGTAGCGGATGGCCACCCGCATGGCGCCGGCCGAGTCCTCGGCCAGGGTGCGCGCGCCCGGCGCGCAGCGGGTCTTCTCGGGGTCCAGGCCCGCGCAGTCGTTCATCGCGCAGGTCGGGGACTCGGTCCTGACCGCCGCGGTGGGTGCGGGCGGGCCGTTGCCGCTGCCCGGTGCCTGCTCCCCGTCGCCGCCCGCCAGCAGCGGGATGCCCACCGTGAGGACGGTGGTCACCACGGCCAGGATCAGGGCCCCGCCGAGCGTCTCGGGGCCGTGCCGCTTCAGCCAGGAGTCTTCGCCGGCCACGCCAACCTCCCGATGCACATGTACGTGTACACGTCATCGGAAGGGTAGGCGCGTGCGGCTGGATATGACCCGGGCAGATCCGGCCGTTGTGGCGGGAGGGGGCCGTGGGTCAGCGGGGCCAGGAGGTGGTGTACGCGTCGATCTCCGCGGCGAGGCGGGCCTTGGCCGGTGCGTCCATGAAGGACACCTCGACGGCGTTCTTCGCCAGCGCGGCGAGGCCCGCCTCGTCCAGCTCCAGCAGCCGCGCGGCCACGCCGTACTCGGTGTTCAGGTCCGTGCCGAACATCGGCGGGTCGTCGCTGTTGATGGTCACCAGCACGCCGGCCGCGACCATCTCCTTGATCGGGTGCTCGTCGAGGGTGCGGACCGCGCGGGTGGCGATGTTCGAGGTGGGGCAGACCTCCAGCGGGATGCGGTGCTCGGCGAGGTGGGCCAGCAGCTTCGGGTCCCGTACGGAGCTGGTGCCGTGACCGATGCGCTCGGCGCGCAGCTCGGTCAGCGCGTCCCACACCGTCTCGGGGCCCGTGGTCTCGCCGGCGTGCGGCACGGAGTGCAGGCCCTCGGCGATGGCGCGGTCGAAGTACGGCTTGAACTGCGGGCGCGGTACGCCTATTTCGGGGCCGCCGAGGCCGAAGGAGACCAGGCCCTCGGGCTTGAGGCCGCAGGCGATGCGCGCGGTCTCCTCGGCGGCCTCCAGGCCCGCCTCGCCGGGGATGTCGAAGCACCAGCGCAGCGTGACGCCGAGCTCCGACTCGGCGGACTTCCGGGCGTCCTCGATCGCCTCGACGAACGCGGCGTCCGGGATGCCGCGCCGGGTGGAGCTGAACGGGGTCACGGTCAGCTCGGCGTAGCGGATGTTCTGCCGCGCCATGTCGCGGGCGACCTCGTACGTCAGCAGACGCACGTCCTCCGCGTCGCGGATGAGGTCCACGACGGAGAGGTAGACCTCGACGAAGTGCGCGAAGTCGCGGAAGGTGAAGTAGTCCACCAGGGCTTCGGGGTCGGTGGGCACCTTGGAGTCGGGGTGCCGGGCGGCCAGCTCCGCGACGATGCGCGGCGAGGCCGAGCCGACGTGGTGGACGTGCAGCTCCGCCTTGGGCAGGCCCGCGATGAATGCGTCGAGGTCGGACAACGGTGCCTCCTGGTCGGCGGATGCCGGTCGGTCGTGGTGTCGGTCGGTCGTCATCGTATGCGGCACGGGCCGGGGCGCCGGGGGCGGCCGGATGCCGGGCCGTACGGCGGCCGGGCCACCGGGGAGCGCGGCCCCCGGGCCGTCGGGGAGCGCGGCCGACGCGCGGGGTCGGGTCTTAGCATGGAGCGCAGCCAAGTGGGGGAGAGCCATGTCCGACCGTCAGCAGCCCGAGCCGCGCGACCCGTGGGCGGCGCCGTCCGAGGACGGTGTGCCGCCGCACCGGCCGGACACGGGGGCGCGGGGCCTGCCGCCGTACGGCACGTCGGCGCACGATCAGCAGACCGTGGGCGCGGGCTTCGCCGTCCCCGCCCCGCCGCCGGCCCCCGGGCACGCCTCGGGCCCCGCACCCGGCCACGCCGTCGGACCGCAGGGCGCGTACGGAACGCCGTACCCCCAGCAGCCGTACGGGCCCCACCCGTACATATCCGCCCCCTACGGCCCCCTGCCCGGCGGTCCCGGTACGCAGGCCGGCTGGCCCGGGCAGCCGAACAACGGCATGGGCGTCGCCGCGCTCGTCCTCGGCATCCTCAGCATCGTCTCCAGCCTCACCCTCCTGTTCGGTGTGATCACGGGCGTCCTCGGGATCGTCTTCGGCGCCCTCGGCCGGGCCAGGGCCAAGCGGGGCGAGGCGACCAACGGCGGCATGGCACTGGCCGGTCTCCTCTGCGGCGTGGCCGGTCTCCTCGTGAGCGTCCTGCTGATCGTCGCGATCATCGTCGGGGTCAGCGCGGGAAGCGACGCCACCCCCTACGACGACTACTCCGACACCTACAACGCGGCCCCTGCCGCCCCCGGCCGCTGACCCCGGCCCGCACAGCCCCCGCTCCGCCGGCCCCGGCCGCTCAGCTCCCCTCCGCCGCCAGCCGCTGCCGCGCCTCCATCAGCGCGAAGCCCAGCAGATTCAGCCCCTGCCAGCGGGCCGGATCGGCGGCGCGCTCGTCGTCCGCGGCGAGCCCGATGCCCCATATCCGGTCCAGCGGGCTCGCCTCGACCAGCACCCGCTGCCCCGTGCCCAGCAGATAGTCGCGCAGCGCCGCGTCCTGCCCGAACTTGTGCAGACTTCCCCGCACCACCAGCTCGTACCGCTCGCGCTGCCAGGTCTCGTCGTCGAAGCCGCGCACCGAACGGCCCGCGTCCTTCGCCTGCTTGGGATGGCCCGCTCTGAGCACCCGCTGTAACGCCTGGCGGTCGCCGAACAGCCGCGCCTTGCCGGCCATCATCCAGTGCTCCGCTGTGGCGTACCGCACGCCGTCCACCGTGAACGGCGCCGGCCACCACTGGCTGAAGCAGCTGGCCCCCAGACTGCCGTCCCGGCGCGGCGCATGCCCCCAGAAGTACACGTACTTGTATGTCTCACCCGAAGCCGGCGCCGCGCACAGCTCCGCCACCGATCGCGGCCCGTCGGCCACCCGCGTCCGCTCCGTCATCCCCGCAGCCCCCCTCTACCCCGTTCCACTCTTCCCCGGTCCTGCACCATGCCGGGATTCTGCCAGCGGGCACTGACAACCTGTCGGGCGCCGGAACGACGGATTTCGCAGAATCCGTCGCGTAACCAAAAGGCAACAACGGAATCACTTGTTGGGGCCCGCTTTCCCTGTCAAGATCGGCCATCAATTCGGGAAAGAGCTACGCCCGGCAGGCCCCGCGAAAGCCCGGCCGCCGGTGGAGGAGAGCGCCATGGATCAGCGATTCGATGTCACCGAGCGATTCGCCCAGGGGGCTCAGTTCATCGCAGGAGAGCTCCGCGCGGGGACCTCGGGACGCACCCAGGCCGTCACCGACCCGGCCACCGGCGAGCAGGTGTACACGTACGAACTGGCCGGGACGGCGGACGTGGACGCGGCCGTCGGCGCGGCCCGGCAGGCGCTCCCCGAATGGGCGGGCGCCACGCCCGGCGAGCGTTCCGAGGCGCTGCACCGCTTCGCCGCCGTACTGGACGAGCGGACCGAGGAGTTCGCGTACGCCGAGTCGCTGCAGTGCGGCAAGCCGATCAAGCTGAGCCGGGAGTTCGACGTCCCCGGATCGGTGGACAACGCCGCGTTCTTCGCGGGCGCCGCGCGCCACCTGGAGGGCAAGGCGGCCGGTGAGTACAGCGGCGACCACACCTCCTCGGTGCGCCGCGAGCCCATCGGTGTCGTCGGCTCCATCGCGCCGTGGAACTACCCGTTGCAGATGGCCAGTTGGAAGGTCCTTCCGGCGATTGCGGCAGGCAACACCATCGTCCTCAAGCCCGCCGAGATCACCCCGCTGACCTCGGTGATGTACGCCCAGGCCGCGCGCGAGGCGGGCATTCCGGACGGCGTCATCAACATCGTCTCGGGCGCAGGACGGGACGCCGGCGAGCACCTCGTCGGCCACCCGGACGTCGCGATGACCTCCTTCACCGGCTCCACCGCGGTCGGCAAGCGGGTCGCCGAGATCGCCACCGCCACCGTCAAGCGCCTCCACCTGGAGCTCGGCGGCAAGGCACCCTTCGTGGTCTTCGACGACGCCGACCTGGACGCGGCCGTGCACGGTGCGGTGGCCGGCGCCCTGATCAACACCGGCCAGGACTGCACGGCCGCCACCCGCGCCTACGTACAGCGCCCCCTGTACGACGCCTTCGTCAGCGGCGTCGCCGACCTCATGGCGACCGTACGGCTCGGCGACCCCTTCGACCCGGCCACCGACCTCGGCCCGCTCATCTCGCACGCCCAGCGCGACCGGGTGGCCGGTTTCGTCGAGCGCGCACGGAAGTACGCCACCGTCGTCACCGGCGGCGAGGCGCCCCAGGGCGAGCTGGCCAAGGGCGCGTACTACCTGCCCACCCTCATCGCCGGCGCCGCGCAGGACAGCGAGATCGTGCAGTCCGAGATCTTCGGCCCGGTGCTGGTCGTGCTGCCCTTCGACACCGACGACGAGGGCATCGCGCTCGCCAACGACACCCCCTACGGGCTCGCCGCCTCCGCCTGGAGCCGCGACGTCTACCGCACGGGCCGCGCCGTCCGCGAGATCAAGGCCGGCTGCGTGTGGGTCAACGACCACATCCCGATCATCAGCGAGATGCCGCACGGCGGATACAAGGCATCGGGATACGGCAAGGACATGTCGGCGTACTCCTTCGAGGAATACACGCAGGTCAAGCACGTCATGTACGACATCACGGGCGTGGCCAGGAAGGACTGGCACCGCACCGTCTTCGGGGACCGCGGCTGAGAGCTGTCCGGCGCCGCACCATCCGTCACTCCACCGGCTGACCACCGGCCGACCTCGAAAGGCCACACCGTATGGAGCACACCGCGCAGCCCGAACCGCTCTCCGCGGCGGAACTGGCCGCCATGCGGCGCAGCATGACCAACGGCCGGATGGCCCTGACCCGGCGGTCCCTGATGCGCGCGAGCGGCGCCGGCGTGCTGGCGCTCGGCGGTCTCGGCACCCTGTCGGCCTGCGGGATCCCGCCCGCGGGCCGGACGGACGCGGGCTCCTCCGACGACCACTCGCGCGAGGAGAAGCGGGTCGCGTTCTCCAACTGGACCGAGTACATCGACGTCAGCGAGGACGAGAAGCACCACCCGACGCTGGAGGCCTTCACGAAGCGGACCGGCATCCGGGTCAAGTACACCGAGGACATCAACGACAACGACGAGTTCTTCGGGAAAGTGCAGGCCCAGCTCGCGGCCGGTCAGGACACCGGGCGCGACCTGATCTGCCTGACCGACTGGATGTGCGCGCGGATGATCTCGCTGGGCTGGATCCAGCCGCTGGACCCGGCCAACCTGCCGCACGCGTACACCAATCTCTCGCAGCAGTTCCGCAACCCCGACTGGGACCCCGGGCGCGCCCACTCCTACACCTGGCAGGGCGTCCCGACCGTCATCGCGTACAACAAGAAGGCCACCGGCGGCCGCAAGGTCGACTCCGTCGAGCAGCTGCTGGACGACCCCAAGCTCAAGGGGAAGGTCGCCTTCCTCTCCGAGATGCGCGACACCATCGGCATGGTCCTGCTCGACATGGACGAGCGGCCCGAGGACGTCACCGCCGACACCTTCGACGCGGCCGTCGCCCGGCTCCAGCGGGGCGTCGACAAGAAGCAGATCCGCCGCTTCACCGGCAACGACTACCTCAACGACCTCAGCAAGGGCGACCTGGCGGCCTGTCTCGCCTGGGCGGGCGATGTCGTACAGCTGCAGAACGACAACTCCGACATCGAGTACGTCATCCCGGAGAAGGGCTACACGACCGCGGCGGACAACCTCATGGTGCCCAACAAAGCGCGCCACAAGGAGAACGCCGAGCGCCTCATCGACTACTTCTACGAGCCCAAGGTGGCCGCGCAGATCGCCGCGTACATCAATTACGTGTGCCCGGTCGACGGGGTGCGCGAGGAACTCGCGAAGATCGACAAGAAGCTGGCGGAGAACAAACTCATCCTCCCCGACGAGGAAATGGCGTCCAAGTCGCACAACTTCCGCGCACTCAATGCCAAGGAAAGCAAGGAATACGCGCAGAAGTTCGCCGACCTGACCGGTGCCTGACCGCCCTTCCGCCCACCTCACACCCGGGACCCGACACATGACAGAGCTCTCGAAGACCGACAGCAGCGGCGGCGACGTCCGGCTGTCCGGCATCAGCAAGACCTACGGCTCCTTCACCGCCGTCCAGCCGCTCGACCTGACCGTCCCCGCCGGCTCCTTCTTCGCCCTCCTCGGCGCCTCCGGCTGCGGCAAGACCACCACCCTGCGCATGATCGCGGGCCTGGAGGAGCCCACCACCGGCACCGTCGAACTCGCCGGCAAGGACGTCACCGCGCTGCCGCCCTACAAGCGCCCGGTGAACACCGTCTTCCAGAACTACGCGCTCTTCCCGCACCTGGACATCTACGAGAACGTCGCCTTCGGGCTGCGCCGCCGCGGCATCAAGTCCGTGAAGAAGCAGGTCGGCGAGATGCTCGACCTGGTGCAGCTCGGCGAGCAGGCCCGCAAGAAGCCGCAGCAGCTCTCCGGCGGCCAACAGCAGCGCGTGGCCGTCGCCCGCGCCCTGATCAACCACCCGCAGGTGCTCCTCCTCGACGAGCCGCTCGGTGCCCTCGACCTCAAGCTGCGACGCCAGATGCAGCTCGAACTCAAACGCATCCAGACCGAGGTCGGCATCACCTTCGTGCACGTCACGCACGACCAGGAGGAGGCCATGACGATGGCCGACACGGTCGCGGTGATGAACGGCGGCCGCGTCGAGCAGCTCGGTGCCCCCGCCGACCTGTACGAGAACCCCGGCACCACCTTCGTCGCCAACTTCCTCGGCACCTCCAACCTCATCGCGGCGGAGATCGCCGAGGCAGGCGGCGAGCAGCTCCTGCTGACGGCCGGGGACACCAAGCTGCGGCTGCCCGCCGCACGATGTTCCGCGAGCAGCGTCCGTACGGGCGAGAAGGTGCTGGCGGGCGTCCGCCCCGAGAAGATCACCCTCGCGCACGCCGACGACGCGGGGTCCATACCGGAGGGCGCCAACCGGCTGCCGGGCCGCATCAAGCACGCGAGCTTCATCGGCGTCTCCACGCAGTACGTGATCGAGAGCCGAGGGGCCGGTGAACTGGCCGCCTACGAGCAGAACATCGAGCGCGACGGCCGGCTGGTGCCGGGCGCCGAGGTGGTACTGCACTGGAACCCCGCGCACACCTTCGGGTTCTCCGCCGACCAGGACATCACCGCCGGTGCGGACGCCGACGAGGAGGCCGCGTGAGTGCCGCCACCCAGGCGCCGCCGGAGCCCACGGCGCCCGCCCTCGAAGTGCGCAAGCCCCCCACCCGCAAGCGGCTCGTCCCGTACTGGCTGCTGCTGCCCGGCATCCTGTGGCTGCTGGTCTTCTTCGCCGCGCCGCTGGTCTATCAGGCGTCCACGTCCCTGCAGACCGGCTCCCTCGAAGAGGGCTTCAAGGTCACCTGGCACATCGCCACCTACTGGGACGCGCTGGGGGAGTACTGGCCGCAGTTCGTCCGCTCGGTGGCCTTCGCCGCCATCGCGACGCTGCTCTGCCTCGTGCTCGGCTACCCGCTGGCCTACCTGATCGCTTTCAAGGCGGGCCGCTGGCGCAATGTCGTGATGATCCTGGTCATCGCGCCGTTCTTCACCAGCTTCCTGATCCGCACGCTCGCCTGGAAGACCATCCTCGCCGACGGCGGCCCGGTCGTCGGCGTCCTCAACTCGCTGCACATCCTGGACGTCACCAGCGCGATCGGCCTCACCGAAGGCACCCGTGTGCTCGCCACCCCGCTCGCGGTGGTCTGCGGACTCACGTACAACTTCCTGCCGTTCATGATCCTGCCGCTCTACACCTGCCTGGAGCGGATCGATCCGCGGCTCCACGAGGCGGCGGGCGATCTGTACGCCAAGCCGGCCACCACCTTCCGCCGGGTGACCTTTCCGCTGTCCATGCCCGGCGTGGTCGCCGGCACGCTGCTCACCTTCATCCCGGCCGCCGGTGACTACATCAACGCCGAACTGCTGGGCTCCACCGACCAGAAGATGATCGGCAACGTCATCCAGTCGCAGTTCCTGCGGGTCCTGGACTACCCGACGGCGGCGGCCCTCTCCTTCATCCTCATGGCGGCCATCCTCGCCATGGTCACCATCTACATCCGCAAGTCGGGGACGGAGGACCTGGTCTGATGCGCTGGCTTCGACGCAATGCGGTGGTGATCGCGGGCCTGCTGACGCTGGCGTATCTGATCCTGCCCAACGTCATCGTGATGGTCTTCTCGTTCAACAAGCCGAACGGGCGCTTCAACTACGAGTGGCAGCGGTTCTCCACCGACGCCTGGACCGACCCCTGCGGCGTCGCCGACCTGTGCGGCTCCCTCGGGCTGAGCCTGCAGATCGCGCTCTGGGCCACGATCGGCGCCACCGTACTGGGCACCCTGATCGCCTTCGCGCTGGCCCGCTACCGCTTCCGCGCCCGCTCCTCCGTCAACACGCTGATCTTCCTGCCGATGGCGATGCCCGAGGTCGTCATGGCCGCCTCGCTGGCCACGCTCTTCCTCAACATGGGCATCCAGTTCGGCTTCTGGACGATCCTGATCGCGCACATCATGTTCTGCCTGAGCTTCGTGGTCACCGCGGTCAAGGCGCGCGTGATGAGCATGGACCCGCGGCTGGAGCAGGCGGCGCAGGACCTCTACGCCACCCCGGTGCAGACGTTCCTGAAGGTGACGCTGCCGATCGCGGCACCCGGCATCGCCGCGGGCGCGCTGCTCTCCTTCGCCCTCTCGTTCGACGATTTCATCATCACCAACTTCAACGCGGGCTCCACCGTGACCTTCCCCATGTTCGTCTGGGGATCGGCGCAACGGGGCACGCCCGTTCAGATCAATGTCATCGGAACGGCGATGTTCCTCATCGCCGTGCTCTGCGTACTGGGCGGACAATTGTTCACCGGACGCCGCAAGAGGAGCTGAGAACCATGGCACGAGCTGCCATGAACCCCACCGGGCAGACCACCCGGACCCCCGCGCCGGCCGTGCACGCGCTCGCGGACGCGGCCCCCACCCCCTTCTGGCTCGACGACCCCGACCGCCCCGCCGCGCTGCCCGCCCTCGTCGGCGACGAACGCTGCGACCTGCTCGTCGTCGGCGGCGGCTACAGCGGCCTGTGGACCGCGCTGCTCGCCAAGGAGCGCGACCCGGAGCGCGACGTCGTCCTCGTCGAGGGCCAGCAGGTCGGCTGGGCCGCCTCCGGCCGCAACGGCGGCTTCTGCGCCGCCTCGCTCACCCACGGCCTCGGCAACGGCCTGGCCCGCTGGCCCGGCGAGCTGAAGAAGCTCGAAGAGCTGGGCGCCCGCAACCTCGACGCCATCGGGAAGGCCGTCGAGCGGTACGGCATCGACTGCGACTTCGAGCGCACCGGCGAGATCGACCTCGCCACCGAGCCGCACCAGATCACCGAGCTCCGCGAGGCCGCCGAGGACGCCGCCCGCCTCGGCCTCACCGGGTACGACTTCCTCGACCAGGACGCCGTGCGCGCCGAGGTCGACTCGCCGGCCTTCCTGGCCGGCCTGTGGAACCGCGGCGGCGTCGCCATGCTCAACCCGGCCCGCCTCGCCTGGGGCCTGAAGCAGGCGTGCCTGGACCAGGGCGTACGGATCTACGAGCACACCCGCGCCACCGACCTGGCCTCCGACGGCACGGGCATGGCGGTCCGCACGCCCTACGGGCGCGTCTTCGCCCGCCACGTGGCGCTCGGCACCAACGCCTTCCCCAACCTGGTCCGCCGGGTCCGCCCGTACATCGTCCCGGTCTACGACCACGCGCTGATGACCGAGCCGCTCACCGAGGAGCAGCTCGCCGCCATCGGCTGGCAGAACCGCCAGGGGCTGTCCGACAGCAACAACCACTTCCACTACTTCCGCCTCACCGCCGACAACCGCATCCTGTGGGGCGGTTACGACATCGTCTACCGCTACGGCGGCGACGTCCGCGCCGAGTACGACCACCACCCCGCCACCTACGAGAAGCTCGCCCGCCACTTCTTCCAGCACTTCCCGCAGCTGGAGGGGGTCCGCTTCAGCCACGCCTGGGGCGGCGCGATCGACACCTGTGCCCGCTTCTCGGCGTTCTTCGGCACCGCGCACGCCGGCCGGGTCGCGTACGCGGCGGGCTACACCGGCCTCGGCGTGGGTGCCACCCGCTTCGGCGCCGACGTCATGCTCGACCTGCTCTCCGGCGCCCGCACGGAGCGTACGGAGCTGGAGATGGTCCGCACGAAGCCGCTGCCGTTCCCGCCGGAGCCGCTGCGCTGGGCCGGCATCGGCCTCACCCAGTGGTCGATGTCCCGCGCCGACGCGCGCGGCGGCCGGCGGAACCTCTGGCTGAAGGCGATGGACAAGGTGGGTCTGGGCTTCGACAGCTGACCCCGGCGCGGGCGGGCCCACGGGGCGCGCCCGCGCACCACTGATGGCCGGGTGTGACCCATGACACCCAAGTTCTTGATCAACCCGTGTAAGGAGGCGGCGCTCAGCCCCTCTCCCTCTCGGAACGCGGCCCCGACGGGCCGGCGAGCGAGTGAGGGAGACAGCTATGGACCCGACGCGGGACAAGCGCGCCGTGGAGTGGCTCGTATCGGTGGCACCGGACCCGGAAGCCTGCCGCTTCGAATGGGAGCGCAACCCTTTCGGGGTGACGCTCCTCCCGGCCGGGCTGGCCTGGGACGTACTGATCGTCCCCGGCGGCCTGGGCCACCCCACCCTGGACGTGCTGACCAGCTGTCTCGACCGGCCCGGGCCGGTCCTCGCCGACTTCGGGGACGGCCGCATGGGCTTCTTCGTCCCGCCGGGCACGACGGCCCGCTGGCTCGGTACCGGTGTGCGCGGGGCCGGCCGGGGCACCTGGATCGTCGTGCCCTACCCGGGCCGGTACGCCGGCGGCACCCGCTGGATCGTCCCCCCGGACGGCGAGGGCACGCTCACCGATCCCGGCATCCTCGAACTCGCCCTGCATGAGGCGGCGGCCCGGGTGGCGGGGGCCGACGACGGGTGACCGCTCCGTACAGGAGTCCGTATACGAGGAGGAGCAGCGCCGCCGACAGTGCCCACGATCCGAGGACGTCCACCGGCCAGTGGTAGCCGCGGACGACCAGGCCGGGACCGTTCGCCAGGGCGAGGACGAGCGCCATGGTGAGCAGCAGGCGGCGGGACAGCGGGGCGGCCGCGTACGGGAGCAGGAGCAGCGCGGCCGCCCCGTACGCGACGGCGGCCGTCGCGGCGTGCCCCGAAGGGTAGAAGCCGGTCGCGCCGGCCAGCGGGCCCGGCGGCGCGGGCCGGGCGAGCAGGGCCTGCAGCGGCCCGACGAGCGCCGGTACCGCGGCCATCGCGACGGCCGCGGCGAGCGGCGGCAGCCACCAGCGCGGGAGCCCGGCGGCCCGGCCGCGCCACCCGGCGTACACCGCGGCGGCCAGCAGCACGGGCAGGGCCACCGCCATATTGCCCAGATCGGCGAGGAGTTCGGCGAGCACGGCCGGGAGGGCACGGTGCAGAAGTACCTGATCCAGCCGGGCGTCCAGCCGCATCAGGGCTCCCTGGACGGCGACCTGCCAGGTGAGGAGCGCGAAGAGCGCGAGCGTCGCGGCCAGTGTGCACGCGAGGCGGGGAAGACCGGGGAGAGGGGCCGGCCGCCCCGGAACAGGGGGGGTGGTTCCGGGACGGCCGTGCTGACCGGTGAACCGCGCGCCCCGGGGGGTCTGGGGCGGGCGGCCATCCGATCGGTGAGGATTCCCGGAGCCGGAGGCTCCGGTGGTGTGCGCGAGGGCACGGCCAGGTCGAAGCCGGGGAAGCACCGACCGGGCATCGCTCGCAGTCCCCTGCGAGCGGGGTGTTTCTCTCATCTGCAGAAACCGTACGGCAGAGCGGCGGCCCTCCGACAGGCGGATCACCCACCCGCCATGGCCCCCGCACATCTTCTTCACGCCGTCCCGCCACTTCGGGCCGGTAGCCCGGATTCCGCGGCCGTCGGCGCCTTCCGTGGCCGCTCCGAAACCCTCCCGCGCCCGGAAAAGCACGGAGCGCCCGTACGAACATACGTACGGGCGCTCCGTGCTTGTTGACCCAGGTGTCTCAGAGCGCGGCGAAGGCCGACTCCAGGATGTCCAGGCCCTCGTTCAGCAGGTCCTCGCCGATGACCAGCGGCGGCAGGAAGCGGATGACGTTGCCGTACGTACCGGTGGTGAGGATCAGCAGGCCCTCCTGGTGGCACGCCTTGGCCAGCGCCGAGGTCGCCTCCGGGTTCGGGTCCTTCGAGCCGGACTGCACCAGCTCGATCGCGATCATCGCGCCGCGGCCGCGGACCTCGCCGATGATGTCGTACTTCTCGGCCATGGTCTGCAGGCGGGCCTTCATGACCTCTTCGATGCGCTTGGCCTTGGCGTTCAGGTCCAGCTCGCGCATGGTCTCGATCGCACCGACGGCGGCGGCGCAGGCGACGGGGTTACCGCCGTAGGTGCCACCCAGACCGCCCGCGTGGGCGGCGTCCATCATCTCGGCGCGACCGGTCACGGCCGCCAGCGGCAGACCACCGGCAATGCCCTTCGCGGTCGTGATCAGATCGGGCACAATGCCCTCGTCCTCACAAGCGAACCACTGCCCGGTCCGGCAGAACCCGGACTGGATCTCATCCGCGACGAAGACGATCCCGTTCTCCTTCGCGAACTTCGAGATCGCGGGCAGGAAGCCCTTCGCCGGCTCGATGAAGCCGCCCTCGCCGAGCACCGGCTCGATGATGATCGCGGCGACGTTCTCGGCGCCGATCTGCTTGGTGATCTGCGAGATGGCCTGGTCGGCGGCCTCCTGCGCGCAGTTCTCCGGGCCGGTCAGCCAGCGGTACGGGTAGGCCAGCGGCACCCGGTAGACCTCGGGCGCGAACGGCCCGAAGCCGTGCTTGTACGGCATGTTCTTGGCGGTCAGCGCCATGGTCAGGTTGGTCCGACCGTGGTAGCCGTGATCGAACACGACCACGGCCTGGCGCTTGGTGTACGCACGAGCGATCTTGACCGCGTTCTCCACGGCCTCCGCGCCGGAGTTGAACAGCGCCGACTTCTTCTCGTGGTCGCCCGGGGTCAGCTCGGCGAGCTGCTCGCAGACCTCGATGTACGGCTCGTACGGCGTGACCATGGCGCAGGTGTGGGTGAAGTCCGCGAGCTGCGCGGTCGCGCGGCGCACGACGGCCTCGGCGCTGCTGCCCACCGAGGTCACCGCGATCCCGGAACCGAAGTCGATCAGCGAATTGCCGTCCACGTCCTCCAGCACACCGCCGCCGGCGCGCTTGATGAAGACGGGCAGGACCGCGCCGACACCGGCCGCCACGGTGGCCTGCTTGCGCTCCCACAGCTCCTGGGACTTGGGGCCGGGGATCGCGGTGACGACGCGGCGCTCCTGGGGGAGGGCGGGGCCTCCGGTCAGTTCGGACATGGGAGTCTCCTGGAGGGAACGAGGACGCGGACGCACAGAGGCGGCGTACTACGTGACGTACTAAGGGGTTGCGTTCGCAGGCTAGGGGCGGCGGGGCGGAAGCGGCATGCACCGTTCGGGAGAAGTACGGGCCCCGCCTTGTCCGGACCGGACATAGCGATGCCCGCATCGGACATCGCGCGGGCCGGGTATGGGGACGGCACATGGCCAGTAGATTGATCCGCGGCACACCGCTCGCCACACCGCCACCGCTGACCAGGGGGACCAGGGACACCGGATGAACACCGAGGGCACGCACGACGCACGCAACACCCACTCGGCCGGAATCCCGCATCCGGCGGCACCGCCCGGCGCGGGCGGGGCGCCGGCAGGTGGGCCGCCCGGAACGGCGCCGATACCGCCGATGCCCGCCACGCCGCCCGGCACACCGGAATCCCCCTTCATGGCCTGGCTCCGCGCCCCACGCGTCCTGGCGGGCCCGGGCATCTGGTCCTTCGAACACCGGCCGCGGCCGAAGGAGGAGCCGCACGAGATCGCGGTGCCGCAGCTGATCGCCGGGGCCGTCATCTCGTTCCTGTGCGCGTGGCTGCTGTGGTCGCTGCTGATGAACGGCTATCTCGGGCCCTACTGGAAGTGGCCCCTGGAAGCGATGCTGCCCGACGCCTGGAAGACGGGTAATACGGGCGTCATCTCCTCGTTCGTCTACATGGCGATCATCCTCGGCGCGATCGTCGTCCTCTTCGGACGGGTGGGCCGGTGGCCGACGCTCTTCCGGCGCCTGCTCGCCCCCGTGGGCCGGCGGGTGTGGAAGCGGCTGCCGGGGTGGCTGGCCCCCAAGGACCCGGGGGCCATTCCCGGCGGCGCGCTGATCCTGCGCGCCGTGGTGACGCTGGTCGTCGTCTGGCTGCTCTGGGAGTGGTGCACCGACGAGTCGCGCGATTCGTCGCTCCTCATGCTCCAGCTGGAGAACCTGACTCCCGTCTCGGGCGACGCGGCGTCGTACTTCTACTACTCCGCGAGCTACTCCGTCATCGATCTCGTGGTCCTGCTGGCCGTGTTCAGCCCCTTCGGGTGCTGGGTCGAGGCATGGCGCCGCTACGGCCCGGGGGACCGGCGCCGGACCGACGACGCGGACGCGTCCGCCGCCCCCGTGCTCCAGGTCGACCACGCCGAATGGGCCGAGCTGCGTGCCGCAGGGGCAGGGGCTGCCGCGGAGCGGCTGGCTCATGAGGCGCGGGCCGGGCTGATGAACGATGTCGATCATGCGCGGATCACCCGGGCCTGGGAGTCCGTACGGGTGCAGGCCGGCCGCTTCCCCGCGTTCGTCGACAACGTCCAGCAGTACGGCTCCGGCGCCTGCGGTCACCCCTCCGGCGCCCGCGATCTGCCGGTGCGGACCGCCCGGCACGACCTGCTCACCGGGCAGGTACGCATCGGCACCGCCTCCGAGGACATCCGCAACCCCTACGAGCGGCGAGGCGTCGGCTGCGCACTCGACCCGGCCGTGCTCGGGACCTCGCTGCTGGCGGTCGGGCCGCCCGGCGCGGGCAAGACGAACCACCTGGTGCGCCCCGTCCTGGAGGCGATGTGCCTGCAGGCGCTCGCCGGCCGGGCCGCGGTGGTCTCGGTCGGGGCGGCCGGAGCCGGGCCGGCGGGGGACGACGCGTTCGACGCCGTCGTCCGCGTCGGACACCGCGAATCCCCCTGCGACCTCGACCTCTACGGCGGCACCACCGACCCCGACGAAGCCGCTGCCGTGTTGGCGGAGGCGTTGGTGGGGGATGTGGCGGCCGGGGTGCCGGGTGGGGAGAGCCGGCGGGCGGGGACGGTGCTGGGGCAGTTGCTGGGGCCGTTCCGGACGGCGTACGGGCGGTTCCCCGGGGTGGCGGAGCTGCGGGAGCTGCTGGACGGGGCGCCGGAGGCGATGGCCGCGCTGCGGAGCGCGCTGGAGGCGGCGGGGGAGCAGGGCGCGTTGCGCGAGCTGGACGCGCGGGAGCGCCAGGCGCAGCGTGCGGGCGATGTCGGGGCGCTGCTCGCGGACCGGATCGCGCTGCTGGACCGGCCCGCGTTCGCCGGCTTCTTCGACCCGTCGGGGCAGTCGCGGCAGGTGTCGCTGCGGGCGCTGGACCGCCCGCTGCGGGTGCGGATCGATCTTCCCGAGCGCGGCCACGCGGACGCGTCGCGGATTCTCGCGCGGCTGGTGCTGGCGCAGTTCACGGAGTGCGCGGTGGCGCGGTCGGATCGGTCGGTGTTCGCGTGTCTGGTGCTCGACGACGCCTCGCACGTCGTGACGCAGGAGGCGCTGCGGGGGCTGCAGCGGCTGCGGTCGGCGAACGCCGGGGTCGTACTGACCCTGCGGGCGCTGGACGACGTGCCGGAGGCGCTGCGCGGGGCGCTGCTGGGGACGGTCGGCTGCCGGATGGCGTTCGCGGGCGTGACGACGTGGGACGGCGCGCGGTTCGCCGAGGTGTGGGGCAAGGCGTGGGTGGAGACGCGGGACGTCACCGACCGGCAGATCGTCTCCGACGAGCCGTTCACCAAGCTGATGCACTCGATCAGGCGGCTGGTGACGGGGAAGGACGTGACGGCGAAAGCCGTGACGGTACGGACCGTGGAACGGGAGCGGTGGTCGGCATCGGACCTGGCCAATGCCGTACCGGCCGGGCACGCGGTGCTGTCGGTGACGTCCGTGACGGGGGAGTCGGCACCGCCGGTACTGGTGGACCTGCGGGGGTGAGGCTGCGGGGGTGAGGCCCCGAAGCGGCGCCTCGATTCCTCCGCTGAGGCAGAATCGGTGAGGGCCGTTCATACGGGACGGAGAAAACCCCCGCCACACGTCTCACGCGCAACGAAGGTCCCATGCCGCACACCCTCGCCTCCCTCGCCCACCACTCCGCGCTCAAGCTGACCGTGCTCGCGGGCGAGGACCGGCTGGACAGGCCGGTCCGCTGGGCGCACGTGAGCGAGCTGATCGACCCGGTGCCGTACATGGAGGGCGGCGAGCTCCTGCTGATCACCGCGCTCAAGCTGGACGCGGAGGACCCGGAGGTCGCCCGGCGGTACGTACACCGCGTCGCCGGGGCCGGGGTGGTCGGCCTGGGCTTCGCGGTCGGGGTGAACTACGAGGACGTGCCCGAGGCGCTGCTCACCGCGGCCCGCGAGGCGGACTTCCCGCTGCTGGCGGTGCCGCGCCGGACCCCGTTCGTGGCGATCAGCAAGGCCGTCTCGGCGGCCGTCGCCGCCGACCAGTACCGGGCGGTGACCGAGGGCTTCGAGGCGCAGCGGGAGCTGACACGGGCGGCGCTGAGCGCCGAGGGCCCGGCCGAGCTGCTCGCCCGGCTCGCCGCGCACCTCAAGGGCTGGGCCGCGCTGTACGACGCCTCCGGCGCGGTCGTCGCCGCGGCCCCCGACTGGGCGGCCCGTCGCGCGGCCCGCCTCACCGACGACATCGCGAAGCTGCGGGAGCGGCCGGCCCCCGCCAGCTCGGTGGTCGCGGACACCGAGGGCGACGACCGGGTGGAGCTGCAGTCGCTGGGGACGGGGCGCCGGGCGCGCGGCGTCCTCGCGGTCGGCACGGGCGCCCCGCTGGGCACGGCGGAGCGGTACGCCGTGCACTCCGCCGTCGCCCTGCTGACCCTGACCACCGAGCGGTCCCGCGCGCTGCAGGACGCCGAGCAGCGGCTCGGCGCCGCGGTGCTGCGGATGCTGCTGGCCGGCGAGCCGGACCACGCGCGCGCGGTGGCCGGACGGCTGTACGGCGGGCTGCTGGACGCGCCGTTCCGGGTGCTGGTGGCCGAGCCGGTGAGCGGCGCCGAGGAGCGCTCCGCCGACGACGCGCGGGGCACGCTGGACGCACTGGCCGACGCGATGGAGTCGGCGGCGGCGCGCGGCGGCGAGGCGGTCCTCGCGGTCCCGGACGGCACCCGGCTGACCGTGCTCGCGGCGGACGGCGGCGCCGCCATCGAGGCGTGCGCCGGCCACGCCGCCGCCCTGGAGGCCCGCTCCGGTACCGCCGCGGGCACCCGCAAGGCCGCGGCCGGCACCGACGCGGTCCGCCGCACTCCGGGCCTGGCCGTGGGCCTCTCCGCGCCGTCCGGCCCGGCCGCGGCGGCGACCGCGCACCGCCAGGCCGAGCAGGCGCTGTCGGTGGCCAGGCGGCGGGCGCGGGTCCTGGTCGAGCACGAGGACGTGGCGGCCGGCTCCGTGCTGCCGCTGCTCGCCGACGACGCGGTACGCGCGTTCGCCGACGGGATGCTGCGGGCGCTGCACGACCACGACGCGACCGGCCGCGGCGACCTCGTCGCCTCGCTGCGCGCGTGGCTGTCCCGGCACGGCCAGTGGGACGCGGCCGCCGCCGACCTCGGGGTGCACCGGCACACGCTGCGCTACCGGATGCGCCGCGTCGAGGAGATCCTCGGCCGCTCGCTGGACGACCCGGACGTACGGATGGAACTGTGGCTGGCCCTGAAGGCCACCACGCTCTCCCCGGACACCCCGTAACCAGGCCCTGCCCCGCCCTGGCGGGGCCCTTACGGCCCCCGCACACGCCAATCCGGCGGATCGCGTTCCCGTAGTAGTACGTCCCGGACAAACACCGGTCAGGGAGCGCCCCCCTACCGTGGACCCCGTCCGGAAGAGCGACCGAGGTCGGACGCGGCAGGCAGCCGCCGCGCGCACCGACCGGCACGCCACTCACCACGCCACCGAGAAGGGCCGGTATCCACTGTGCCGATCCGTAATGACGCAGCCACCACGGCTTTCTGGCTCGCCGGCCGAGCCGCTACCGGCGCGGAGACCTTCGAGGTCACCTCGCCCTGGGACGGCCGCACCGTCGGCACCGTGAGCGTGCCCACCGAGGAGCAGGTCGAGGAGGCCGTGGCCGCGTCCGTCGCGGTCCAGGCCGAGTTCGCCGCCACCCCCGCGCACGTGCGCGCCGCCGCGCTGGACCACGTCACCAAGCGCCTGGTCGAGCGTACGGAGGAGATCGCCCAGCTGATCTCCGCGGAGAACGGCAAGCCGATCAAGTGGGCGCGCGGCGAGGTCGGCCGCGCCGTGTCGGTCTTCCGGTTCGCCGCCGAGGAGGCCCGCCGCTTCAACGCCGGCGAGGCCATGCGCCTGGACACCGACGGCGGCGGCGCCGGCCGCCTCGCGCTGATCCGCCGGGTCCCGAAGGGCACCGTGCTCGGCATCGCGCCGTTCAACTTCCCGCTCAACCTGAGCGCCCACAAGGTCGCCCCGGCCATCGCGGCCGGCGTCCCGATCATCCTCAAGCCCGCCCCGGCCACCCCGCTCTCCGGCCTGATCCTCGGCGAGCTGCTCGCCGAGACCGACCTGCCGGCCGGCTCCTGGAGCATCCTCCCGGTGCCGAACGACCGGATGCCCGCGCTGGTCCAGGACGAGCGGCTGCCGGTGATCTCCTTCACCGGTTCCGAGACCGTCGGTTACGCGATCATGGACTCGGTGCCCCGCAAGCACTGCACCCTGGAGCTCGGCGGCAACGGCGCGGCCGTGATCCTCGCCGACTACGCCTCCGAAGCGGACCTGGACTGGGCGGCGCAGCGCATCGCCACCTTCTCCAACTACCAGGGCGGCCAGTCCTGCATCTCCGTGCAGCGCGTGATCGCCGACGCGTCCGTGTACGACCGGTTGCTGCCGAAGATCGTCGAGCGCGTCGAGGCGCAGGTCACCGGCGACCCGAACGACCCCGCGACCGAGGTCGGCCCGCTGGTCAGCGAGGACGCCGCCAAGCGCGTGGAGTCCTGGGTCGACGAGGCCGTGCAGGCCGGCGCCCAGCTGCTCGCCGGCGGCAAGCGCGAGGGTGCCACGTACGCGCCGACCGTGCTGGCCGACCTCCCCGAGGGCACCACCCTCGCGTGCGAGGAGGTCTTCGGACCGGTCCTGTCGGTGCAGAAGGTGGACGGCGAGGCCGCGGCCTTCGCCGCCGTCAACAGCTCCAAGTACGGCCTCCAGGCAGGCGTGTTCACCCACGACCTGCAGACCGCCTTCCGCGCCCACAAGGTGCTGGAGGTGGGCGGCGTGATCATCGGCGACGTGCCGTCGTACCGCGCCGACCAGATGCCGTACGGCGGCGCCAAGCAGTCCGGTGTGGGCCGCGAGGGCGTCCGCTACGCGATGGACGACTACACCTACGAGCGAGTGATGGTGATGACCGGGCTGGAACTCTGACGCTTCCGGCCAAGGGCCGGAGAACTGGACAGCAGGGGCCGGGGCGCATATTCGGGTGCGCCCCGGCCCTCCGGTTTTCCGGGGCCGGGAGGCCGCCGGTACAGCCGCAGGCCGCCGTAAACATGGGAATCATTTTCAGGTAAGCTGGCGGCCGTACCGAACCCTGTCGACATGGAGGTCCCCATGGCCGTCCCGAAGCGGAAGATGTCCCGCTCCAACACCCGCCACCGCCGCTCCAACTGGAAGGCCGTGCAGCCCGACCTGGTGCCGATCACCATCGACGGCAGCACGTACACCGTGCCGCGCCGTCTCGTGAAGGCGTACCAGCGCGGGCTGATCGACCCGCCGCGGGACTGACGGCGGGGACCGGACGCCGGGTCCGGGGTCACAGCCCTGCGTCCGTGTGCGCGAAGGCTGGTGCAAGTCGTGCGGATCGGGTACAGACTCACAAGTAGCACTGACCGGTAGCCAACCCGGGCAGGCGAACTGACCGGTAGCCAACCCGGCGGACCGGTACGGATGACCCGACTCCGCGGTGAGGTGACCCTCCTCATGACCGCTCCATCCACCCGCAACGTCTCCGAACGCGAAGCCCGGCAGGTCGCCGAGGCGGCCCGTGAACAGGACTGGCGCAAGCCCAGCTTCGCCAAGGAGCTGTTCCTGGGGCGTTTTCGGCTCGACCTCATACACCCGCATCCCACCCCTGCCGCGGACGCGGTCCAGCGTGGTGAGGAATTCCTCGCCAAGCTCCGCGACTTCTGCGAGACGAAGATCGACGGTGCGCGCATCGAGCGCGAGGCGCAGATCCCCGACGAGACCATCGCCGGTCTCAAGGAGATCGGCGCGCTCGGCATGAAGATCGACACCAAGTACGGCGGCCTGGGCCTCACCCAGGTGTACTACAACAAGGCCCTGTCGCTGGTCGGCTCCGTCAGCCCGGCGGTCGGCGCCCTGCTCTCCGCGCACCAGTCGATCGGCGTACCGCAGCCGCTGAAACTGTTCGGCACACAGGAGCAGCGGGACCAGTTCCTGCCGCGCTGTGCCCGTACGGACATCACCGCGTTCCTGCTCACCGAACCGGACGTAGGTTCGGACCCGGCCCGGCTGGCCACCATGGCCGTACCGGACGGGGACGACTACGTACTCGACGGCGTCAAGCTGTGGACGACCAACGGCGTCGTCGCCGACCTGCTCGTCGTGATGGCCCGCGTACCGAAGTCCGAAGGGCACAAGGGCGGCATCACCGCCTTCGTCGTCGAGGCGGGCTCGGACGGCATCACGGTGGAGAACCGCAACGCCTTCATGGGGCTGCGCGGCATAGAGAACGGCGTCACCCGGTTCCACCAGGTGCGGGTGCCGGCCGCGAACCGCATCGGACCCGAGGGTGCGGGCCTGAAGATCGCGCTGACCACGCTGAACACCGGACGGCTGTCGCTGCCCGCCATGTGCGTCGGCGTCGGCAAGTGGTGCCTGAAGATCGCCCGCGAGTGGTCCGCCGCGCGCGAGCAGTGGGGCAAGCCGGTCGCCCAGCACGAAGCGGTCGGCGGCAAGATCTCCTTCATCGCCGCCACCACCTTCGCGCTGGAAGCCGTCGTCGACCTCTCCTCGCAGATGGCCGACGAGGACCGCAACGACATCCGCATCGAAGCGGCCCTCGCCAAGCTGTACGGCTCGGAAATGGGCTGGCTGATGGCGGACGAGCTGGTCCAGATCCGCGGCGGCCGCGGCTTCGAGACCGCGGAGTCGCTCGCCGCACGCGGGGAGCGGGCCGTCCCCGCCGAACAGGTACTGCGCGACATGCGCATCAACCGGATCTTCGAAGGCTCCACGGAGATCATGCACCTGCTCATCGCCCGCGAGGCGGTGGACGCCCATCTCTCCGTCGCCGGTGACCTCATCGACCCCGACAAGTCCCTCAGCGACAAGGGGAAGGCCGCGGCGCGGGCGGGCGGCTTCTACGCCCGCTGGCTGCCCAAGCTGGTCGCCGGGCCCGGCCAGGTACCCGGCGCGTACGCGGAGTTCGGCGAGCTCGCGACGCACCTGCGGTACGTCGAACGCAGCTCACGCAAGCTCGCGCGCGCCACGTTCTACGCGATGTCGCGCTGGCAGGGCCGGATGGAGACCAAGCAGGGCTTCCTCGGACGGATCGTGGACATCGGCGCGGAGCTCTTCGCGATGAGCGCCGCGTGCGTACGGGCCGAGCACCTGCTGGCCACCGGCGAACACGGCCGCGAGGCACACCAGCTCGCCGAGGTGTTCTGCCGGCAGGCCAGGGTCCGCGTCGAAGAACTGTTCGCACGGCTCTGGACCAACACCGACGACCTCGACCGCAAGGTCGTAGCCGGGGTCCTGACCGGCACGTACACCTGGCTGGAGGAAGGCATCATCGACCCCAGCGGCGACGGCCCGTGGATCGCCGACGCGACGCCCGGGCCCGCACGGAGGGAGAACGTCCACCGGCGGATCCACAACTGAGGAACGTGCACCGACGGCTCCGGTGACGGGCGGAGCCACCGGTGACGGACGGGGGACGGGCCGGTACCCGCGGTTGCGGGGACCGGCCCGTACTTGGGCGCGCCCGCGGCCGATGCGCCGCCCGGCGCGCCCAGCCGACCGGATATCCCGCGAGCTGGTGTCCGTACTCCGGACGTGACCGGCCACAATGGTGCCCATGACGGAATCCCTCGCCCATCCGCACCTGCGTTTCGACCCGCCGGCCACCGCACCCGGCGAGCCACGCGACATCGTGATCCTCGGCTCGACCGGCTCCATCGGCACCCAGGCGATCGATCTCGTCCTGCGCAACCCGGACCGCTTCCGCGTCACCGGCCTGTCCGCCGCCGGCGGCCGGGTCGCGCTCCTCGCCGAGCAGGCGCGGCAGCTGCGCGTCGGCACGGTCGCGGTGGCCCGCGAGGACGTGGTGCCCGCGCTGCGCGAGGCACTGTCGGCGCAGTACGGACCGGGCGAGCCGCTGCCGGAGATCCTGGCCGGCCCCGACGCCGCCACCCAGCTCGCCGGCAGCAAGTGCCACACCGTACTGAACGGCATCACCGGCTCCATCGGCCTCGCGCCCACCCTCGCCGCCCTGAAGAGCGGCGCCTCCCTCGCGCTCGCCAACAAGGAGTCGCTGATCGTCGGCGGCCCGCTGGTCAAGGCCCTCGCGAAGCCCGGCCAGATCGTCCCCGTCGACTCCGAACACTCCGCGCTCTTCCAGGGCCTGGCGGGCGGCCGCCGCGACGAGGTGCGCAAGCTCGTCGTCACCGCCTCCGGCGGCCCCTTCCGCGGCCGCAGCAAGGCCGAGCTCGCCGCCGTCACCCCCGAGCAGGCGCTCGCACACCCCACCTGGGCGATGGGCCCGGTCATCACGATCAACTCCGCGACCCTGGTCAACAAGGGCCTGGAGGTCATCGAGGCACACCTGCTGTACGACGTGCCCTTCGAGCGCATCGAGGTCGTCGTCCACCCGCAGTCCTACATCCACTCCATGGTGGAGTTCACCGACGGCTCCACCCTCGCCCAGGCCAGCCCGCCCGACATGCGCATGCCCATCGCGCTGGGGATCGGCTGGCCCGACCGGGTACCGGACGCCGCGCCCGGCATCGACTGGACCAAGGCCCACACCTGGGAGTTCTTCCCCCTGGACCAGGACGCCTTCCCCTCCGTACCGCTCGCCTGCCACGTCGGCGCGCTCGGCGGCACCGCCCCCGCCGTCTTCAACGCCGCCAACGAGGAGTGCGTGGACGCATTCTTGAAGGGCGGGCTGCCGTTCACAGGAATTGTCGATACGGTCGCCGAAGTCGTCGCCGAGCACGGCACGCCCGCGCCGGGAACGTCTTTGACCCTCTCGGACGTACTGGAAGCGGAGACCTGGGCGCGCGCCCGCGCCCGCGAACTGGCCGCCCGTGCGGCACGTACACCATCGGAGGCCCGCGCATGACGACCTGGATGACCGTTCTGGGCATCATCGTCTTCGTCGTCGGCCTGCTCTTCTCGATCGCCTGGCACGAGCTCGGGCACCTCTCGACCGCGAAGATGTTCGGCATCCGCGTGCCGCAGTACATGGTCGGGTTCGGACCGACGCTCTTCTCCCGCAAGAAGGGCGACACCGAGTACGGCATCAAGGCCATCCCGGCCGGCGGCTACATCCGCATGATCGGGATGTTCCCGCCCGGCGACGACGGCAAGCTCTCGGCCCGCTCCACCTCGCCCTGGCGCGGCATGATCGAGGACGCCCGCTCGGCCGCCTTCGAGGAACTGCAGCCCGGGGACGAGAAGCGGCTGTTCTACACCCGTAAGCCCTGGAAGCGCGTCATCGTGATGTTCGCCGGGCCGTTCATGAACCTGATCCTCGCGGTCGTGATCTTCATGAGCGTCCTGATGGGCTTCGGCATCAACACCCAGACCACCCAGGTCGGCTCGGTCTCGGACTGCGTCATCGCCGCCTCCGCCAAGACCGACAAGTGCCCGTCCGACGCCAAGGACTCCCCGGCCAAGGCGGCGGGGCTGCGCGCCGGCGACAAGATCGTCGCCTTCGACGGGCGGCCGATGGCCGACTGGAACGCCCTCCAGCAGGCCATCCGCGACACCACGGGGCCCGCGACGATCACCGTGGAACGGGACGGCGCGCGGAAGGTCCTGCACGCCGACCTGATCAAGAACAAGGTCGCCCGGACCGACGGCCACGGCGGCTACGTCGCCGACCAGTACGTCACCGCCGGCTTCCTCGGCTTCACCCCCGCCAGCGGCATCGTCCGGCAGGACTTCGGCCAGTCCGTCGACCGCATGGGCAACATGGTCACGCAGGGCGTCGACTCGCTGATCGCACTGCCCGGCAAGGTCCCCGACCTGTGGAACGCCGCATTCAACGGCGGCGAGCGCAAGCAGGACTCTCCGATGGGCGTGGTCGGCGCCGCCCGCGTCGGCGGCGAGGTCTTCGCCCTGGACATCCCGCCCTCGCAGCGGGTGGCGACCATGCTCTTCCTGGTCGCGGGGTTCAACCTCTCGCTCTTCCTGTTCAACATGCTGCCGCTGCTGCCGCTGGACGGCGGGCACATCGCGGGCGCCCTGTGGGAGTCGCTGCGCCGCGCCTTCGCCAAGGTCTTCCGGCGCCCCGACCCCGGCCCCTTCGACGTGGCGAAGCTCATGCCCGTCGCCTACGTCGTCGCCGGCATCTTCATCTGCTTCACGCTGCTGGTACTGGTCGCCGACGTGGTCAACCCGGTACGGCTGACCGGTTAGCCGACCGGTTCCGGATTGCCGGACACCCGTACGGAGGCGTACGGGTGTCCGGCAACCGTCCTTTCGGGCGGTGTAGACCGGCGCGATGTGCCTCCGGCAACCCCTGTGACGTAACCTCGGCCCCGGAGCCCGCCGATCTCGGGTCCTGAATCACACCTTGGGGTTGCTCGTCAGATGACTGCCATTGCGCTGGGAATGCCGGACGTACCGACCAAGCTCGCCGACCGCCGCGTCAGCCGCAAGATCCACGTCGGGCCGGTGGCCGTGGGCGGGGACGCGCCCGTCTCCGTACAGTCGATGACGACGACGCGTACGGCCGACATCGGGGCGACGCTGCAGCAGATCGCGGAGCTGACGGCGTCCGGCTGCCAGATCGTCCGCGTGGCCTGCCCGACGCAGGACGACGCGGACGCGCTGCCGGTGATCGCGAAGAAGTCGCAGATCCCGGTGATCGCGGACATTCACTTCCAGCCGAAGTATGTGTTCGCGGCGATCGACGCGGGCTGTGCGGCGGTCCGCGTGAACCCCGGCAACATCAAGCAGTTCGACGACAAGGTCAAGGAGATCGCCAAGGCGGCCAACGACGCCGGCACTCCGATCCGCATCGGCGTGAACGCGGGCTCGCTGGACCGCCGTCTGCTGCAGAAGTACGGCAAGGCCACGCCCGAGGCGCTGGTGGAGTCGGCCCTGTGGGAGGCGTCGCTCTTCGAGGAGCACGGCTTCCGCGACATCAAGATCTCGGTGAAGCACAACGACCCGGTCGTGATGGTCAACGCCTACCGGCAGCTGGCCGCGCAGTGCGACTACCCGCTGCACCTGGGCGTGACCGAGGCGGGCCCGGCCTTCCAGGGCACGATCAAGTCGGCCGTGGCCTTCGGTGCGCTGCTGAGCGAGGGCATCGGCGACACGATTCGCGTCTCGCTGTCGGCGCCGCCGGCGGAGGAGATCAAGGTCGGTATCTCCATCCTGGAGTCGCTGAACCTGCGGCAGCGCCGGCTGGAGATCGTCTCGTGTCCGTCGTGCGGGCGGGCGCAGGTGGATGTGTACAAGCTGGCCGAGGAGGTCACCGCGGGGCTGGACGGCATGGAGGTGCCGCTTCGGGTCGCGGTGATGGGCTGTGTCGTCAATGGGCCGGGTGAGGCGCGTGAGGCCGATCTCGGCGTCGCCTCCGGTAACGGTAAGGGGCAGATCTTCGTGAAGGGTGAGGTCATCAAGACCGTGCCGGAGTCGAAGATCGTGGAGACCCTCATCGAGGAAGCCATGAAGATCGCTGAGCAGATGGAGAAGGACGGGGTGGGGGCGGGGGAGCCTTCGGTGGCGGTTGCGGGCTGAGCTCCGCGTTCGTTACGTGGCAGGGCCCCTCCCTCTCCCCACCACCCGGTGCGAGGCCCCTCCCCCACCTCCACCGCACTACCCCCGAAGCTAGCCCCCACCCCCGCCCCTCCGCGCCCCCTGTGGACAACCGCGGATCGTGCGACGTGCCCCCTGTGGACAACCGCGCCACATGCGACGACGCGCCCCCTGCCCCCTCTCCGAGCCGGGCGGGGGGCGCATCGCGTGAACGCGAGGTATCGTGCCTGGACCTGCTCTCTTACGGCCCCGGCCCCGTCACGGTGAGGCAATCCGACACGTGCTGACGACCACCACCAAGGTCCTCGAGCCGGGGGAGCTCGATGACGCCCTCGCGGTCCTCGACCGCGACCCGGTCGCCAACGCCTTCGTCGCCGCCCGGGTACAGGTCGCCGGGCTCGACCCCTGGCGGCTCGGCGGCGAGATGTGGGGCTGGTACGAGAACGGCCGGCTCGAATCCCTCTGCTACGCGGGAGCCAACCTCGTCCCCGTCTGCGCCACCCCCGAAGCCGTCCGCGCCTTCGCCGAGCGCGCCCGCCGCCAGGGCCGCCGCTGCTCCTCCATCGTCGGCCCCGCGGCCCCCACCGCCGAGCTGTGGTCGCTGCTGGAGCCCGCCTGGGGCCCCGCCCGCGAGGTCCGCGCGCACCAGCCGCTGATGGTCACCACGCGGCCCGCAGCGGACGTCACCCCCGACCCGTACGTCCGGCGCATCCGCAAGGACGAGATGGACCTGATCATGCCCGCGTGCGTGGCCATGTTCACCGAGGAGGTCGGCATCTCGCCGCTGGCCGGCGACGGCGGGCTGCTCTACCAGGCCCGGGTCGCCGAGCTGGTCGGCGCGGGCCGCTCGTTCGCCCGGGTGGAGAACGGCCGGGTCGTCTTCAAGGCCGAGATCGGCGCCGCCACCCTGCGCGCCTGCCAGATCCAGGGCGTCTGGGTCGCGCCCGAGTACCGCGGCAAGGGCCTGTCCGAGACCGGCATGGCGGCCGTACTGCGCTACGCCCTCGCCGACGTCGCGCCCATCGTGAGCCTGTACGTGAACGACTTCAACACCGCGGCGCGCGCCGCCTACCGCCGGGTCGGTTTCGAAGAGGTCGGCGCGTTCATGAGCGTGCTGTTCTGACCGGGAGCCGCCGGTCAACGGCGCCGTAACGTTCCGGCCGTCGGCCGGCTCCCGGCCGCACTGTCCGGACCGATCGTGTTCACCGCCCGCGCTGTGTACGCTCCCGACCATGGATGACGTCGTGGTCGGCCCGCTCGACCTCGCTGCCCGCGTGGACGAAGCGCTGGCCGTACAGGCGCTCGCCTTCGGCCTGACCGACGACGAGATCGGCGTACGGCGCCACATCGTGCTGCGCCATCTCACCACCCCCGGGGCCCGCGCCCTGGGCGCCACCACGCCCGAGGGGCGGCTGGCCGGCTTCGTGTACGGCCTGCCCAACGACCGCTCCCACTGGTGGTCCAGCGTCGTCGAGCCGTACCTGCGCAGCGTGGGCCTGGACTTCTGGCTCGACGACTCCTTCGTCATCACCGAGCTGCACGTCCACCCCGCGTACCAGAAGCGCGGCATCGGGCGGGCGCTGATCACCCGCATCACCGACGAGGCGCCGTACCCGCGCAGCATCCTCTCGGCCATCGACACCGAGAGCCCGGCCCGCGCGCTGTACCGCTCGCTCGGCTACCAGGACCTCGCGCGCCGCGTGCTGTTCCCCAGCGCGCCGGCCCCGTACGCGGTCATGGGCGCGCCGCTTCCGCTGGCGCGCTGACGGGGTCCGGGGCGCCGGGGGACCGGTATCCATTTCCGTGCGCGATGCCCGGCCCGATAACCTCGCTCCAGAACCCTTTCTTACGCAGGAGAATCACCATGGCCCAGGTCCAGCGCATGTCCCGATTGATGATCAAGACGCTGCGCGACGACCCGGCCGACGCCGAGACCGCCAGCCACAAGCTGCTCGTCCGCGCCGGGTACGTCCGCCGCACCTCCGCCGGCATCTGGACCTGGCTGCCGCTGGGCAAGAAGGTGCTGGAGAACGTCTCGCGCGTGGTGCGCGAGGAGATGGACGCCATCGGCGCCCAGGAGGTCCTGCTCCCCGCGCTGCTCCCCAAGGAGCCGTACGAGGCGAGCAACCGCTGGGAGGAGTACGGCGACCTGCTCTTCCGCCTGCAGGACCGCAAGGGCGCCGACTACCTCCTCGGCCCCACCCACGAGGAGATCTTCACCCTCACGGTCAAGGACCAGTGCACGTCCTACAAGGACCTGCCGGTCATGCTGTACCAGATCCAGACGAAGTACCGGGACGAGGCGCGGCCCCGCTCCGGCGTGCTGCGCGGCCGCGAGTTCCAGATGAAGGACTCGTACAGCTTCGACACCACCGACGAGGGCCTGGCCGAGTCGTACGCGCTGCACCGCGCGGCGTACCAGAAGATCTTCCAGCGCCTCGGCCTGGACTACCGCATCGTCTCGGCCGTCTCCGGTGCGATGGGCGGCTCCGCGTCCGAGGAGTTCCTCGCCCCCGCGGCGGCCGGTGAGGACACCTTCGTCGACTGCCCGCAGTGCGACTACGCGGCGAACACCGAGGCCGTGACCGTGAAGGTCGCGCCGGTGGACGCGGCGGGCGTCGGGGAGATCGAGGAGCTGGACACTCCTGACACCCCGACCATCGAGTCGCTGGCCGAGTACCTGGGCGTGCCGGCCTCCGCGACGCTCAAGAACCTGCTCGTGAAGGTCGACGGCGAGATCGTGGCCGTCGGCGTCCCGGGGGACCGCGAGGTCGACCTGGGCAAGCTGGGCGAGGCTCTCGCCCCGGCCGTCGTCGAGGTCGTCACCGCCGAGGACTTCGTCGGCCGCGAGGACCTGGTGCGCGGCTACATCGGCCCGCAGGGCCTGGCCGGCAAGGCGTTCAAGTACATCGCCGACCCGCGGGTGGCGCCCGGTACCTCCTGGATCACCGGCGCCAACAAGGACGGCAAGCACGCGCGGAACGTCGTCGCGGGCCGCGACTTCGAGGTGGACGACTACCTCGACGTGGTCGTCGTCGAGCCGGGCGACCCCTGCCCCAAGTGCGGTGCCGGGCTGGTCATCGACCGGGCCATCGAAATCGGCCACATCTTCCAGCTGGGCCGCAAGTACGCCGACGCGTTCGAGCTGGACGTGCTCGGCCAGAACGGCAAGCCGGTGCGGGTCACGATGGGCTCGTACGGCATCGGCGTCTCCCGCGCGGTGGCGGCGCTCGCCGAGCAGACCCACGACGAGTCCGGCCTGTGCTGGCCCCGCGAGGTCGCCCCGGCGGACGTGCACGTCGTCGCGGCGGGCAAGGCCAAGCAGACGGAGCTGGCGCTGGAGGTCGGCGAGAAGCTGGGCGCGGCGGGGCTGCGCGTGCTGGTCGACGACCGGGCCGGGGTCTCCCCGGGCGTGAAGTTCACGGACGCGGAGCTGCTCGGCGTCCCGACGATCGTCGTCGCCGGCCGCCGTGCCGCGGAGGGCGTCGTCGAGGTCAAGGACCGGCGGACGGGTGAGCGCGAGGAGGTCACGGTCGAAGAGGCCGTGGCGCGGCTGAGCGCGTAGCGCGACTTTCCGAGGGGGCGGGCCCGCGCTGTGAGGTGCGGGATCGCCCCCTCGGCTCTACAGCCAGGTCCCGAACTCCAGCAGCAGCTCTCCGCGGGCCCGGTCGCCCGCCGTCACGGCTCGGAGGCCCCCCTCCACCGCGCCGATCAGGACCCACCCGCGCAAGCGGTCCCGGTCGACGTCGACGGAGTCGGCCAGCTTGGCGACCCGGCGCCGCGCCGCGGCCGCGGCCCCCGTGCCGGCCGCCAGGTCCTCCATGCGGTCCAGGACCAGCCCGACCAGGTCGTAAGCGCGTTCGCCGACGACCGGCCGGGGCCCGACCGCGAGCCACGGCGTGCGGTGGCCGGCCAGTACCTTGCCCTGGCGGAACGCGCCGTGCAGGAGTACTTCTTCGGGGGCGTCGGCGGGCAGCGCGCGGCGCAGTTCTGTGGCCTCGTCGATCAGCGGGGCGGCCGACGGGGCCGCCGCGGCCCCGGCCCGCAGCGCCGCCACGTCGGCCTCCGTGCGGGCGGCCAGCGTCTCGAAGGGGTGCTGCTCCGGGGGAGAGACCCAGAGGCGGCGGACCGTTCCCGCCGCCTCCAGCAGCGCCTTCGCCTCGGGGAGCGAGCGCAGTGACACCGCGCCGCGGAGGCGCTCCAGGAGGAGCGCGCCGCTGTCCAGGTCGGCGCGCAGCAGCCGTACCGCGCCCCAGCCGTCCCAGCGCGTCAGCGCCGCCGCCTCGGCCTCCGCGCCAGGCTGCCCGGGGAGCGGGAACTTCAGCGCGGCCGGCGTGCCGTCCGCCTGGGTGACCAGGACGAGGAGGCTGGCGCGGCCGCCAGGCTCGTGCACCCGTTCCAGGGTGAGTTCCCAGGCCGCCAGCTGCTCCGCCACGCGGTCCGGCAGTGTGTCCAGCCAGGCGCGCGCGGGGCTCGCGGGGTCGTCGCCGATCGCGCGCACCAATCGTCTCGGCGGTTCGATGGGTGCCGTTGCCATGCTGGAGCTGTCCCTTTCGTCGGCGGTGCCGGGGTGGCCGGCGGGGCCTGCGGCCTTCCGGGCGGTGGCCGCCGCGCGCTCAGAGCGCGTCGGCGGATCCGGTCGCGGTGGGCGACGGGCCGCCGGCCGTGGTCCGTTCGGCGAGCCCAGGGAAGGCTACGCCGCTGCCCCGCCAGCGCACCGCACGCACCGCTGCCTCCCGGAGCGATCCGGCCGCCGTGCGCCGCCGGGCACCCGAGGAGGCGCGTACGAGGTCGGCGTACGCCCCGGCCACCCGGTCCTCCAGTTCGGCCGCGAGCCGCACGGCGGCGGCCGCGTCGGGCACGGGAAAGGGCAGTGCGTACGCCGCGGCCGCCGCCTTCGGTTTGCCGCCGAGCGCGCGCACCCGGCGGCTCAGCTCGTCCCGGCGCGCACGATGGGCGTCGTAGCCCTCCTGCGCTTCCTTGCGCCGTCCGTCGGCGACGCGCGCGCCCACCACGCCGTAGCCGTAGAGCGCGGCGTGCTCGGCGGCCAGCGCGTTCTGCAGGGCCGTCAGTTCGGCCGCCCGGTCCGTGTTCTCCTGCTTCTCCGCCGGCATCAGGTGTTCTTCCCGTCCGTGTTGTCCGTCCCGCCGTCCTTGCCGTGCGAGTCGAGTACGTGGGCGTGCGCGGCGCCGGCCGCGGCGACCGAGGCGAGCAGCCGGGCGACCTCCGGCGGGGCGCCGACGAGGGCCGCGGTGCGCCGGTCGGCCACCTCCCGTTCGGCGTCGGCCAGCGCGGCGAGTGCCTGCAGTGCGCTGCCCGGCACCTTCGGGGCGCGCGGCTGCTTCGCCGGCGTACGGGACGGCGACGCGGTCGCGGAGGGCGTGCCGGACGGGGTGCCGGTGGCCTCCGGCGCGTCGAACGCCGCGATGTGCGCGGCGACTTGGTCCCGAAGGGGGCGCACCCGCTTCTCAAGTGCCGGGTGGGCGGTCAGTGTCGCGTCGTACCGGGCCAGCAGCGCGCCGCTGTCCTGTGAGCCCTTTTCGAGCAGGGACCGTCCGGCCGCGCTGTCCATGTCGTCGGACGCGGCGGACTGCTCGGAGCAGCCCGTGAGCAGTGCCGCGCTGCCGAGCGCGGCGCCTGCCAGCAGGGTCCTTCTCCTCAGGTGCGTACTCGGGTGCGTACTCGGCTGCGGCACGGTCCTCTTCCCGGGGTCTGCGGGTGGTGATCTGGTGATCACCGCAGGCGAGCGTAACCGCGGCCGCGCACGGAATCGTCAGTACCCCGCCGGAACAGATAGGCTTTGGCCAGACACGCGACCATCCCACAACAGCACACGCGGCCGAGGAGTCACCCGGATGAGCACCACCCAGAGCGAGAGGCTGCGCGGACTGCTTGAACCGCTGGTCGCCGCGCGAGACCTGGATCTGGAAGAGATCGAGGTGACCCCCGCAGGCAAGCGGCGTGTGCTGAGGATCGTGGTCGACTCCGACGACGGCGTCCAGCTGGACGAGTGCGCCGCACTCAGCCGCGAGATCTCGCAGGCCCTGGACGACGCGGATGCCATGGGTGACGTCGCGTACACCCTGGAAGTCACCTCTCCCGGTGCCGACCGCCCGCTCACCGAGCCGCGGCACTACCGCCGCGCCACCGGCCGCCTGATCAAGGCCCAGCTGACCGACGAGGCGGGGGCCGGGGAGCTGGTCGCCCGGATCATCGCCGTCGACGACGAGGGCCTGGACCTCGAAGTGCCGGGCGTGAAGGGGCGCAAGCCCACCGCCCGCCGGGTCGCCTTCAGCGAGATCGCCAAGGCGCGCGTGGAGATCGAGTTCAACCGCAAGACCGCTCCGGCTCCCGCCGCGGGCGACACCAACGACGAGAGCCAGGAGGAGGCGTAGCCGTGGACATCGACATGAGCGCCCTGCGGGGTTTGGTGCGGGAGAAGGAAATCTCCTTCGACCTGCTGGTGGAGGCCATCGAGTCGGCCCTCCTCATCGCGTACCACCGCACCGAGGGCAGCCGCCGGCACGCGCGCGTGCAGCTGGACCGCAACACGGGCCATGTGACCGTGTGGGCGAAGGAGGACCCGGCCGACCTCGAGGAGGGCCAGGAGGCCCGCGAGTTCGACGACACACCGTCGGGTTTCGGCCGGATCGCGGCGACCACCGCCAAGCAGGTCATCCTGCAGCGGCTGCGGGACGCCGAGGAGGACGTGACCTTCGGCGAGTACGCCGGGCGCGAGGGCGACGTCGTCACCGGCGTGGTCCAGCAGGGCAAGGACCCCAAGAACGTCCTGGTCGACATCGGCAAGCTGGAGGCCATCCTGCCGGTGCAGGAGCAGGTCCCCGGCGAGGACTACAAGCACGGCACGCGGCTGCGCTCGTACGTCGTCCGGGTCGTCAAGGGCGTCCGCGGCCCGTCGGTCACCCTCTCGCGCACCCACCCGAACCTGGTGAAGAAGCTCTTCGCGCTGGAGGTCCCGGAGATCGCGGACGGCTCGGTGGAGATCTCCGCCATCGCCCGTGAGGCCGGTCACCGTACGAAGATCGCGGTGCGTTCGACCCGCTCGGGGCTGAACGCCAAGGGCGCCTGCATCGGTCCGATGGGCGGCCGCGTCCGCAACGTCATGGCCGAGCTGAACGGCGAGAAGATCGACATCGTCGACTGGTCGGACGACCCGGCCGACCTGGTCGCGCACGCGCTGTCACCGGCCCGTGTCTCCAAGGTCGAGATCGTGGACCTGGCCGCGCGCTCCGCGCGGGTCACCGTCCCCGATTACCAGCTGTCACTGGCCATCGGCAAGGAAGGGCAGAACGCCCGGCTCGCCGCCCGGCTCACCGGCTGGCGCATCGACATCCGCCCGGACACCGAGGCTCCGGACCCGCGGGACTGACGTCCCGGACGCCGGCGGCCGGGTGCCGCCGGCGTCACTTCCCGGCCACGGCCGGTGTCGGCCACCGTCGATTGTCAGCCACGAAGGAATATGAGCAGCCGTTCGGTCCTTACCCCATAGGGGTGAGGCCGCTACGGGGAGGTAGACTTAAGCAGTGTCTGGCCGGACGCATGCCCGCGCATGCCCTGAGCGATCCTGTGTGGGATGCCGGGAGCGAGCGGCCAAGGGCGATTTGCTGCGCATCGTGGTGATCGATGGTGAGTGCACCCCCGATCCTCGCGGTACGCTGCCCGGCCGGGGTGCTTACGTGCACCCCACACTGGTCTGTTTCGACCTGGCGGTCCGCCGCCGGGCGTTCCCCAGGGCCTTCAGAGGACCGGGACCGCTCGACACCACGGCCTTGCGCCAGTACGTCGAGCAGGCAACACCGTAAGACAGCACGTCGCACGGAAAACCGTGCGGTCAGGTACCTCGCGAGTCGGAAGTAGGTCGAGATTGCGATGAGCACTCGATGAGTACGCGATGAGTACGCCCATGAAGTAGCGACGGTCCGGTGGACAACCCGGACCTAGAAGGAGCGAAGTGGCTAAGGTCCGGGTATACGAACTCGCCAAGGAGTTCGGCGTTGAGAGCAAGGTCGTCATGGCCAAGCTCCAAGAACTTGGTGAATTCGTCCGTTCGGCGTCCTCGACGATCGAGGCGCCGGTTGTTCGCAAGCTGACCGACGCTTTCCAGGCAGGCAACGGCAACGGCCGTGCCTCTGGCAAGCCCTCGGCGCCGCGCAAGTCTGCGCCCGCCAAGCCGTCCGCGCCCTCTCCGGCGCAGGCGGCCCGTCCTGCTGCTCCGAAGCCGGGTGCCCCCAAGCCGGGCCCCGCGGCTCCGGCCGCCCCCGAGGCGCCGAAGAGCAGCACCCCCTCCTCTCCCGCGGCGCCCGCTCCGGGCCCGCGTCCCACGCCCGGCCCGAAGCCGGCTCCCAAGCCCGCTCCGGCCGCGCCCGCGCAGCCCGAGTTCCAGGCTCCGCCGGCCGCGCCCCAGGCTCCCAAGCCCGGCGGTGCGACCCCCGGCCCGCGTCCGGGCCGTCCCGGCCCCGGCCAGGAGCGTCAGGGCCCCGGTCAGGAGCGTCAGGGCCGCGGCGACCGTGGCCCGCGTCCCGGTGGCGACCGTCAGGGTGCTCCGCGCCCCGGCGGCAACCGCCCCCAGGGCCCGCGTCCGGGCAACAACCCCTTCACCTCCGGCGGCTCCACGGGCATGGCCCGTCCGCAGGCTCCCCGTCCCGGTGGCGCGCCGCGCCCCGGCGGTCAGGGTGGCCCCGGCGGTGCCCCGCGCCCGCAGGGTGCCGGCCAGGGCGGTCCCCGTCCCCAGGCTCCCGGTGGTAACCGTCCGACTCCGGGCGGTATGCCCCGTCCGCAGGGCGGCGGCGCAGGCCAGGGCGGTCCCCGTCCCGGCGGCGGCGCCCGTCCGAACCCGGGCATGATGCCGCAGCGTCCGGCTGCCGGCCCGCGTCCCGGCGGTGGCCCCGGCGGTGGCCGCGGTCCCGGCGGCGGCGGTCGTCCGGGTGGCGGCGGTCGTCCCGGTGGCGGCGGCGGCTTCGCCGGTCGTCCCGGTGGCGGTGGCGGCGGCTTCGCCGGCCGTCCCGGTGGTGGCGGCGGCGCTCCCGGCCGTCCCGGTGGCGGCGGCTTCGGCGGCCGTCCCGGCTTCGGTGGCCGTCCCGGCGGCCCCGGTGGCCGTGGTGGCACGCAGGGCGCCTTCGGCCGTCCCGGCGGTCCCGCGCGTCGCGGTCGCAAGTCGAAGCGGCAGAGGCGTCAGGAGTACGAGGCCATGCAGGCCCCGTCGGTCGGCGGCATCATGCTGCCGCGCGGCAACGGTGCGACGGTTCGCCTGTCGCGCGGTGCCTCGCTGACGGACTTCGCGGAGAAGATCAACGCCAACCCGGCGTCGCTCGTCCAGGTCATGCTGAACCTGGGTGAGATGGTCACCGCGACCCAGTCGGTGTCCGACGAGACGCTGCAGCTCCTCGCCGACGAGATGAACTACGTCGTCGAGATCGTCAGCCCGGAGGAGGAGGACCGCGAGCTTCTCGAGTCCTTCGACATCGAGTTCGGCGAGAACGAGGGCGGCGAGGAAATGCTCGTCTCCCGTCCGCCGGTCGTGACCGTCATGGGTCACGTCGACCACGGTAAGACCCGACTGCTGGACGCGATCCGCAAGACGAACGTCATCGCGGGCGAGGCCGGCGGCATCACGCAGCACATCGGTGCGTACCAGGTCGCGACCGAGGTCAACGACGAAGAGCGTCGCCTCACCTTCATCGACACCCCGGGTCACGAGGCGTTCACCGCCATGCGTGCCCGTGGTGCGAAGTCGACCGACATCGCGATCCTCGTGGTGGCGGCCAACGACGGTGTGATGCCGCAGACGATCGAGGCGCTGAACCACGCCAAGGCGGCCGAGGTGCCGATCGTGGTCGCGGTCAACAAGATCGACGTCGAGGGTGCCGACCCGACCAAGGTGCGCGGCCAGCTCACCGAGTTCGGTCTGGTGGCCGAGGAGTACGGCGGCGACACCATGTTCGTCGACATCTCCGCCAAGCAGGGCGAGAACATCGACAGCCTGCTGGAGGCCGTGGTCCTCACCGCGGACGCCTCGCTCGACCTGCGGGCCAACGCCGAGCAGGACGCGCAGGGTATTGCGATCGAGGCCCACCTCGACCGCGGCCGCGGCGCCGTGGCCACCGTGCTGGTCCAGCGCGGCACCCTGCGGGTCGGCGAGACGATGGTCGTCGGCGACGCGTACGGCCGAGTCCGCGCGATGCTCGACGACAAGGGCAACAACGTCCAGGAAGCGGGTCCCTCGACCCCCGTCCTGGTGCTGGGTCTGACCAACGTGCCGGGCGCCGGCGACAACTTCCTGGTTGTCGACGAGGACCGCACCGCCCGTCAGATCGCCGAGAAGCGCGCGGCGCGCGAGCGCAACGCCGCCTTCGCCAAGCGCACCCGTCGGGTGTCCCTCGAGGACCTGGACAAGGTGCTCAAGGCCGGCGAGGTCCAGCAGCTCAACCTCATCATCAAGGGCGACGCGTCCGGTTCGGTCGAGGCCCTGGAGAGCTCGCTGCTCCAGCTCGACGTGGGCGAGGAGGTCGACATCCGCGTGCTGCACCGCGGCGTGGGTGCGGTCACCGAGTCCGACATCAACCTGGCGTCCGGCTCCGACGCGATCGTCATCGGCTTCAACGTCCGCGCCGAAGGCCGCGCGACGCAGATGGCCGAGCGCGAGGGCGTCGACGTCCGGTACTACTCGGTCATCTACCAGGCGATCGAGGAGATCGAGGCGGCCCTGAAGGGCATGCTGAAGCCGGAGTACGAGGAGGTCGAGCTCGGCACGGCGGAGATCCGCGAGGTCTTCAAGTCGTCCAAGCTGGGCAACATCGCCGGTGTCCTCATCCGGTCCGGCGAGGTCAAGCGCAACACCAAGGCGCGCCTGGTCCGCGACGGCAAGGTCATCGCGGAGAACCTCAACATCGAGGGTCTGCGCCGCTTCAAGGACGACGTCACCGAGATCCGCGAAGGGTTCGAGGGCGGTATCAACCTCGGCAACTTCAACGACATCAAGGTCGACGACGTCATCGCGACGTACGAGATGCGCGAGAAGCCGCGCGGCTGATCTGCATCACTCGACCCGGGGCCGGTCGGCGGAGGAATTTCCGTCGATCGGCCCCGGCCGTTGCGTGTACGGTGCCAGTGACCGCTACACCTCAGGCCCCACGGGTGGCTTACCCGGACTGCATGTACGTAGGGACGCTGTCCTTCGACCTCCTCCTCGGCGACGTACGGTCGCTGAAGGAGAAGCGCTCCGTCGTCCGCCCGATCGTCGCCGAACTGCACCGCAAGTACGCGGTCAGCGTGGCGGAGGTCGGCGAACAGGACCTCTACCGCCGGGTCACGATCGGCCTGGCGGCGGTCTCCGGCGACGCGGGGCACCTCACAGACGTACTGGACCGCTGCGAGCGACTGGTCGCCGCACGTCCCGAAGTGGAGCTGCTGTCGGTACGGCGGCGGTTCCACGGCGACCACGACGAGTGACGCGACGGCCTGCCGGGTGACCGGCAGGCCGTGCGGACCGTCGGCGCCGCAAGCACCATGGTGGAAAGAAACTAGAAGGAGACGACCAGTGGCCGACAATGCGCGGGCGAAGAGGCTGGCGGACCTCATCCGGGAGGTGGTCGCCCAGAAGCTGCAGCGCGGTGTCAAGGACCCGCGGCTCGGCACGCACGTGACCATCACGGACACCCGGGTCACCGGCGACCTGCGGGAGGCGACGGTCTTCTACACGGTCTACGGCGACGACGAGGACCGGGCCAGCGCCGCGGCCGGACTGGAGAGCGCCAAGGGCATCCTGCGCTCCGAGGTCGGGCGTGCCGCGGGCACCAAGTTCACGCCGACCCTGACGTTCGTGGCGGACGCCCTCCCGGAGAACGCCCGGACCATCGAGGACCTGCTGGACAAGGCGCGGGCCTCCGACGCCAAGGTCCGCGAGGTGTCCTCGGGCGCCGACTACGCCGGTGAGGCCGACCCGTACCGCAAGCCGGGCGAGGACGACGACGAGGACAACGCCGCCGAATGAAGCAGAAGGTCACCCCGCCGGACGGTCTTGTCATCGTCGACAAGCCGGCCGGCTTCACCTCGCACGACGTCGTGGCGAAGATGCGCGGCATGGCCCGCACCCGCCGCATCGGGCACGCCGGCACGCTGGACCCGATGGCGACCGGCGTGCTCGTCCTCGGTGTCGAGCGCGCCACGAAGCTGCTCGGCCACCTCGCGCTGACGGAGAAGGAGTACGTCGGCACGGTCCGGCTCGGCCAGACCACCGTCACCGACGACGCCGAGGGCGAAATCACCGAGTCCAAGGGCGCGAAGGACGTGGACCGGGCCGCCATCGAGGCCGGGATCGCGGAGCTGAGCGGCGCCATCATGCAGGTGCCGTCCAAGGTCAGCGCCATCAAGATCGACGGCAAGCGGTCCTACGCGCGGGTGCGCGGCGGCGAAGAGGTGGAGATTCCGGCCCGCCCGGTCACCGTCTCCTCCTTCGTGCTGCACTCCGTCCACGAGACCGAGGCCGAGGACGGCACCCCCGTCACCGACCTGCTGGTCTCCGTGGAGTGCTCCTCCGGTACGTACATCCGCGCGCTCGCCCGTGACCTCGGTGCGGGCCTGGGCGTCGGCGGGCACCTCACGGCGCTGCGCCGCACCCGCGTCGGCCCGTACAAGCTCGACAAGGCGCGCACGCTGGAGCAGCTCCAGGCGGCCGTGGACGAGCCCGAGGGCAGCGGTCTGCCGATCATGCCGATCGGCGAGGCGGCGGCCGCGGCGTTCCCGCGCTGGGACGTCACCGCGCAGCAGGCCAAGCTGCTCGGCAACGGCGCGCGCATCCCGATGCCGCTCTTCGACACGGACGGCGCGGTCGCCGCGTTCGCGCCGGACGGCACGTTCCTCGCGCTGCTGGAGAACAAGGGCGGCAAGGCGAAGAGCCTGGCGGTCTTCGTCTGACGTCCCCGTGATGTGCCGTGTCCGCGTCCCGTGAGCCCGAGGGCTCACGGGACGCAGTCGTCTTCGGGGCGCCCGCGTATTCACCCCATCGGGCGGGCGCTCGGAGCGAACCGCGGGCGTGGACGGGGGCGCGTTGGTCATGCGCCCTGTCCAGGACGATCACCGGCTGCCTACGGTCGAAATGACCCGGTACGCGCGTCGCCCGAGGTGAGTGGCGCGCGGACCCGGATCTTCGGCGACGGCGGGAGGTACGGCGATGGTGGTGCAGGCGGCCGACGCGGCGGAGGCGCTGGTGCGCATCCGCGATCTGGCGGGGCGGCCGCGCGGCACGGGCTTCCTCGCCGACCCCGACGGCACCCTGCTGACCAGCCACGAAGCGGTCGACGGGCTGGCCCGCCTGGTCCTGGAGGGCGCGGCCGGGCGGACCTGCGCGGTCGGCGCGGACGCCGTCACCCCGCTCCCGGAGTCCGGCCTCGCCCTCGTCCGGACCACCGGCCTCGGCCTGCCGCCGCTCCCGGTCGCCGCGGGGCGCCCGGGGCCGGGGACGGAGGTACGGCTGTACGTGGACGGGGACCGGGACGGTGCGCAGGGGGACCGGGCGGGGGTGCTGGCGGAGCGGGCCGGGTCGTCAGGGGAGCGGGCGGGCGTGCCGGTGGCGCGCGTCGTGGGGCGCGCTGCCGTCGTCTACACCGCGACCGACCGCCGCCACCACCTGCCCGACGCGATCGAGCTGGCCGTACCCGGGCCGGCCGGCGAGGCACTGCGGCTGGGCGGCCCGGCCGTCGGCGGGCTGGTGACCGACGCCGGAACGGGGGCGGTACTGGCCGTGGTGGGCACGGCACTGCACTGCGGGCGGCCGGCGGGGAGTACGGGGGTACTGCTGCCGTACGTGCAGGGGGAGGCCGTGCCGCGCGGGTTCGCGATTCCGCTGCACGCCGCGGCGGCGGCCGATCCGCGGGGGCCGCTCGCCGCGCTGCTGGCCCGTAACGCCGCGACCGTTCCCGCGTACGGCCCGGACCTCAACCTGGCCGGTGTGCTGGCCCTCACCACGACCGCCATGGGGACGGCGGGCGGCCCCGGTCCGTGGCGGGAGCCGGTCGAACGGCCCGAGGTGGCGGAGGAGTTCACCGCGTTCGGGGTGTGTGCGTCGGCGGGCGAGCCGGGTGCCGGTGCGGTGGACGCCCCGGGTGCCGGTGCGGTGGGTACTCCGGTGAGCGGCCCGGCGGCGCGGGTCCTCGCCCTCGTCGGCGAGCCCGGCACCGGGCGCAGCACGGAACTGGCCGCGCTCGCCGCCCGCCGCGCGCGGGCCGCCGCGCCCGCGCCCACCCTCCGGCTCCGCGGCGCCGACCTGCGGGCCGCCGACCGGGGGCTGCGGGACGCGGTGGGGCGGGCGCTGCGGTCGGCGGGCCGGGTGCTCAGCGCCTCGGGGCCGGCCCCGGGCGACCCCGCGGCCGCCACGCCCGACGAGGTGGCCGGGCTCGCGCGGGCGGCCGGGCGCCCCCTCCTGGTCCTGCTCGACGGCCCCGAGGAGCTGCCGCCGGACCTCGCGGAGCGGCTCGCCGACTGGACCCGCGACACCGCGGAATGGCTGCACGGTGCCGGTGCCCGGCTGATCGTCGCCTGCCGCCCCGAGTACTGGGAGACCGCCGGGGCCCTCTTCCCCGCCGCCTTCCTGCACCGGCCGCGCCACCCGGCGGTGACCCCGCCCGGCGCACCGGCCGGCACGCTGCCGCCCTGCGTACGCCTCGGTGACCTGGCGCCGCGCGAGGCGGCCCGGGCGCGTGCCCGGTACGGCCTGCCGGCCGGCGCGCTGACCACCGCGGACGCCGGCCACCCGCTGGCCCTGCGGCTGCTGACCGAGGTACGGACGTCCCTGGTCGCCGCGGGCGAGGACGCGCGCGGAATGGGCACGCCCCACCGGCACGAGATCTTCGGCGGCTACCTGGACCTGCTGTGCCTGCGCGTCGCGCAACGGCTGGCGGAGCCGGCCCGGGCGTCAGGGGCCGGGCGGGCGCCCGGGGCGCGCGGCGCGGACGTGCGCCGGTCGGCCGCGCGGGTCGCCGGCCGCGCCCACGAGGCGGCCCGCCGCTGCCTCGGCCCCGGCCGCGGCGAACTGGACCGCGCGTCGTTCGACGAGCTGTTCCCATGGCGTACGGGCTGGGCGTCCGCGGTACTCGCCGAAGGGCTGCTGGTGCCGGCCGGCGCCGGCTACCGCTTCCCGCACGAAGAGTTCGCCGACTGGCTGCAGGGCACGCACCTCGACGTGGACGAGACGCTGGACGCGCTGGTGCACGGGCCGGCCCGGGGCGGCACCGGCCGGCCGCCCGTCGCCGCCGCTCCGCCCGCCGTACCGCGGCACCGCATCGGCCCCGTGGTCCAGGCCCTGCTGCTCCTCGGCCGCCGCGCCGGCCCCGAAGCGCTGGGCCGCAGGCTGGAGGGGCTGGCGGAGGTGGTCACGGCGCCGGCCGGGAAGCGCGGCGAGCGGACGGGACCCGGCGGGGGAGCGGCCGATGCCTCGGCGCGGGACGCCCGGTGGTGGGCCGAGCACCTGCTCGGCGAGGTCCTGCTGCGGCTGCCCGACGCCGCACCGTACGCCCGTGTACTGCATCTCCTCGCGGCCCGGGTGACGGACCGTTCGGCGCTGGCGGGCGGCTTCGACCGTACGGGCCTCGACGCGTTCGGCCCGTGGTTCTGGCGGCGGCTGCCGCTGGACCCGCCGACCCGCCTCGACCTCGTCCGCCGCCTGCTGCCGGCCGACGGCCCGCCGCCGGAGAACGCGGCGGCGGACGCGGTCGGGACGGCGTACGAAGGCGGGACGGCCTCCGCCGAGTGCGCCGCCGCCCCGGGCCCCCGCTTCCTCGGGCTCGCGGCGGCGCTGCTGTGTGCCGATCCCCGGCGGGTACAGCCGCTGCTGTGCCGCTGGTTCGACGACGAGCGTCCGTTGCAGCGCGGCCGGAGTGCCGTACGGCCCGGTGGCGAGGCCGGGCCGCCCCAGGAACCCACCGTCGCGGCGGCCGCCCAGGCCCTGCTGCACACCCACCGCCGGCGCGCCACCGACGGCCTCACCGAGGCGCTCGCCGCCGCCGCGCACCCCCGCGCCGACGAGCTCCTCACCGCGCTCGCCGAGGACGAGCCCGCCGCGCTCTGCCGCGCCGTGGACCGCTGGGCGCGCGACGACCGGCCCGCGCGCCGGGCGGCCGCCGCCGCGTACGCGCTGGTCGTCGCCGCACACGCCGCCACCGACGCGGACCGCGAACTGCTGCGGCAGGCCGCCCGTACCCTCCTCGACCGGCCGGGCGACGCGGGCGTCCACGGAGCCGCGCTGGCCCTGCTCGTCGGCGACCGGGCCACCCGTTCCCGGTACCTGGACCGGGCGCTGGCGGGCTTCATGGCGGGCGACCCCGCGCTGCCGCCCGCCGCGTTCACCGCCGCGCTCACCAGCCACCCGGAGCCCGTACTCGCCGCCTTCCAGACCCGGCTGCGCAGGACGCCCGCGCGCGCCGGAAAATCCATGGCCACGGGTGGCGGGGCGCCCGAGGGCGCTCTCGGTGGCGAGCCCAGTGACGCCGAGGACGGCCGCGGCGAGCCCGCCGGCGCCGAAGCCGTGCTCCGTACGCTCGCCGGCGTCTCGACCCCCGCGCTCGCCCGGCGCGCCGCCGCCCTCGTGGACGAGTACGCCATCCGTTTCCCCTGGACGGCCGCCCGCCACGTCGCGGACTTCGTCGACCACCGTCTGGAGGCCGGGCCCGGCGCCCGCTCCGTGCTCCACCCGCTCGCCGTCCGGCTGCTGACCGCGCACGCCGCGCCGGTGCGGTGCGCGCTCGTGCCCGTACTGGCCGGGACCGGCAGCACCGCCTCCCGCCCGCTCCGCCAGGAACTCCTGGACGTCCTGCTGGAGCGCGAGCGCAAGCCTGCCGCGCCCGACGCCACCGTGCTGGACGCGCTGCTGTGCGCGGCCGCGCAGGGCGCAGCGCGCCGCCCCGAGGCGCAGACCCGGGATCTCGTGCACCGCACCGGCCTGTTGCACGTCCGGACCCTCGAAGGCGCGGCCCGCTTCGACCGCCGGCTGGTCGAGCTCGGCCGTCTGCTGCCGGACTTCGCCGCGATGGTACGGACATGGCTGGCCGCGGCCCCCGCGGAATGGGCCGCGATCGTCGGCCCCAGCGCCCGCGCCATGCTCGGCCCCCGCCCCCCGGCCGCGCCCCCCGCCAACCTCCCCGCCCCCAGCCGCCCCATGGCGCACGGCGCCGTCCGCACGCCCTCCCAGGGCGCCCCGCACCCGGCCTGACCCGTGTCGGCATCCCGCCACGCACCCGGCCCCGCCTGCGCTCATCGGCCGCTCCCCGCGCGGGCGACCGAGGTGAGCCCACCCTTCGCGCGAACCACACCGTCCGGCATGGCAGTCTTAGACCTGCGCAATGCCGTATCGGTGTAGTGAACAGACAAGAGTTCGGGCAAGGAGCGGGCACAGTGCAGCGCTGGCGTGGCTTGGAGGACATCCCCGAGGGCTGGGGGCGCAGCGTCGTCACCATCGGCTCCTACGACGGCGTACACCGCGGACATCAGCTGATCCTCGGCAAGGCCGTGGCGCGCGCCCGCGAGCTGGGCGTACCGGCCGTGGCGGTCACCTTCGACCCGCACCCCAGCGAGGTCGTCCGGCCCGGCACGCACCCGCCGCTGCTCGCGCCGCACCACCGGCGGGCCGAGCTGATGGCCGAACTGGGCGTGGACGCCGTGCTGATCCTCCCCTTCACCAAGGAGTTCTCGAAGCTGGCACCCGCCGACTTCGTCGTGAAGGTACTGGTGGACAAGTTGCACGCCCGGCTCGTCGTGGAAGGCCCCAACTTCCGCTTCGGGCACAAGGCGGCGGGCAACGTCGAGACGCTGGCCGAGCTCGGCCGGACGTACGACTACGACGTCGAGGTCGTCGACCTCTTCGAGCGCGGCGAGGCGGGCGACGGCGAGCCGTTCTCCTCCACGCTCACCCGCCGCCTGGTCGCGGCCGGTGACATGGCCGGCGCCGCCGAGGTGCTCGGCCGTCCGCACCGTGTCGAGGGCGTCGTCGTACGCGGCGCCCAGCGCGGCCGCGAACTGGGCTTCCCCACCGCCAACGTGGAGACGCTGCCGCACACCGCCATCCCCGCCGACGGCGTGTACGCGGGCCATCTGCACGTCGAGGGCGAGGCGATGCCCGCCGCGATCTCGGTCGGCACGAACCCGCAGTTCGACGGCAAGGTCCGCACCGTCGAGGCGTACGCCATCGACCGCGTCGGGCTCGATCTGTACGGCCTGCACGTCGCCGTCGACTTCGTCGCGTACATCCGCGGCCAGGAGAAGTTCGACACCCTGGACGCGCTGATGGAGCGGATGGCCATCGATGTGAAGCAGGCCCGCGCGCTGCTGAACAAGTGAACTGAACGAGTGAACCCCCTTGCAGAGCAAGGGGGTTCACTCATGTACGCACTACTGCGCCGCTCCTACTGCTGCTGCGGGGGCTGCTGCCACCCCGGCTGCGGGCCGGGCTGCCCCGGCTGAGCGGGCTGTTGCGGGTAGCCGTAGCCGTACTGACCGCCGGGCTGCGGCTGTTGCTGCTGCGGGTACCCCTGCGGCGGCTGTCCCTGCGGGGGCTGTCCCTGCGGAGGCTGCTGCTGCCAGCCGGGCTGCCAGCCGGGCTGCGGGCCGGGCTGGCCGGGGTACTGGCCCGGCTGTCCGGGCTGCCCCGGCTGACCGGGGTACTGGCCGGGCTGCGGCTGGCCCGGAACCTGCTGGCCCGGAACCTGCTGTCCGGGCGCCTGCTGGTAACCGCCCGGCATCGGCGGCGCGGCGTTCGGCGGCTGGTGGCCGGCGTTCTCCTGCTGCGTCCACAGCCCCTGCGCCGACTGCGCCCGCGCGAAGTCCTCCGCGACCATCGCCGAGAGGTTGAAGTACGCCTCGCGCGTCTTCGGCCGCATCATGTCGAGGTCGACCTCGGCGCCCGCCGACAGGTGCTCGTCGAACGGCACGACGACCACGCCGCGGCAGCGCGTCTCGAAGTGCGACACGATGTCCTCGACCTTGATCATCTTGCCGGTCTCGCGCACCCCGGAGATGACCGTGATGCTGCGCGAGACGAGATCGGCGTAGCCGTGCGCCGAGAGCCAGTCCAGCGTCGTACTGGCGCTGCTCGCACCGTCCACCGACGGCGTGGAGATGATGATGAGCTGGTCCGCGAGGTCCAGCACGCCGCGCATGGCGCTGTACAGCAGGCCCGTACCGGAGTCCGTCAGGATGATCGGGTACTGCTGGCCCAGGATGTCGATGACGCGGCGGTAGTCCTCGTCGTTGAACGTCGTCGAGACGGCCGGGTCGACGTCGTTGGCGAGGATCTCCAGACCGGACGGCGCCTGCGAGGTGAACCGCCGGATGTCCATGTAGTTGTTGAGGTACGGAATCGCGGTCACCAGGTCGCGAATGGTCGCACCGGTCTCCCGGCGCACGCGGCGCCCGAGGGTGCCGGCGTCCGGGTTCGCGTCGATCGCGATGACCTTGTCCTGCCGCTCCGTCGCCAGCGTCGCGCCGAGCGCGGTGGTCGTCGTGGTCTTGCCCACGCCGCCCTTGAGGCTGATCACCGCGATGCGGTAGCAGGAGAGCACCGGCGTACGGATCAGCTCCAGCTTGCGCGCCCGCTCGGCCTCCTCCTTCTTGCCACCGATCTTGAAGCGCGAGTTGCCCTGCTGGTTGCTCCGTGCCTTCTGCTTGCCCTTGATCAGCCGTTCCGAGGACAGCTCGACGGCAGCGGTGTACCCGAGGGGCGCACCGGCCGGGCCCTGCTGCGGCTGCCCGGGCTGCCCGGCGGCCTGCCCGGACCAGGCACCGGCCCCGGGGTCGGCGTTCTGCGCGCCGGGGTAGCCCTGGGGGCCGGGCTGCTGGGGCTGTTGGGGCTGTTGGGCGTGCGGCTGAGGCTGCTGGGGCTGAGCCTGCTGGCCGTGCGGCGGCTGGCCGGGGGCACCGGGGTGTCCGCCGGGCTGGCCGTAGGGGTGGGGCTGGGCGCCGGGGTGGCCCTGCTGGGCGTTCGGCTGACCCGGCTGGCCGGGCCCTGCGGGCTGCTGCTGCGGGTAGCCGTAGCCGGACTGCTGCGGATATCCGTAACCGGGCTGGGGCCCGGGCGCGCCGGGTACGGGGCCGGGCTGCGCACCCGGCTGCCCCTGCGGCGTGGGCTGCGGCTGACCGGGCTGGCCGGGCTGTCCCTGCACGGGCTGTCCCTGTACAGGCTGCGGGCCGGGCTGACCCGGCTGCGCGGCCTGACCGGGCACCCCGGGCGCACCCTGCGCACCCGCGGCCGGCGGCCATCCCTGACCGGCCTGCGGCGAGGGGGCCGGCGCACTCGGCGGCACGGGCTGCCCGGTGGCGGGCGTGGGCTGTCCCTCGGGCTGCGCCTCCGGCTGAGCACCGGGCGCGGCCTGTACGGGGGGCTGACCGGGTGTCTGCCCGGAGGCCTGCGCGGCCTGTCCGGGGACGGCCTGCCCGGGCAGCGGCTGCTGCGGAGCCGCCTGCTGCGGGGGCACCTGCGCCGGAGCCGCCTGGGCCGGCGCCGGGTAGCCGTAGCCACCCTGCTGCGCGCCCTGATTCGGTACGGACGGTGTCCCGCTGCTCGGTACGGACGGTGTCCCGCTGCTCGGCGCGGACGGTGCCCCGCCGCCCGGCGTGGGCTGTGCCCCGCCCTGCTGCCCCGGCGCAGCACTCGCTGCCGGCGGCAAGCTGTAATCGCCCTGGGATGCGGCAGGCGTCTCGGTCGGCCCCTGCCCGGCCGGGGACCACGCACCGGACTGCGGTACGCCGGGGCCCGCGGGAGCGTTCTGCCCCTGCGGCTCGGCGGGCCGGAACTCCGGCGGCAGCGGCGGCAGCGAAGGCGCGGGTGCCTGCGGCGGGGCGGGCGCCCACGCGCCGGCGGCCGACTGGCCGTGCGGAGGCGTCATGGGCGCGGCGTCCTCACTCAACGGCTCGGGCTGCTCGACCACCGGCTCCGCGGCGCCCGGCGCGCCCTGGTCACCGCTGAGACCGGCACCACTGCTCGAACCGGCTCCAGCGGCATCCCGGTCAGCGTTCTGCCCGCCCTCGGCCGCGCCTGCGGCCCCGGACTCGTTCGCCACGCTCTGCCCGGGACCCTCCGAAGCCGCCGCACCGGCAGCCTCACCGGTCTTGTCCGCCGTGTCCGCCCGTTCCTGGATCTCGGCGCGCAGCGCGGCGGACGAGAAACGCATGCCCGACCCGTCGGCCGGATCCCCGCCCGGGCTCGCCGGACCCTCGGCCCCGCCACCGGTCGAAGCCGGGCCTCCGGCACCCGCCCCGGCGCTCGGCGCCGCAGACGGCGTCGCCGCCGGAGGGAACAGCGGCTCACCCAACGGCGGCGGAGGCGGCGGCAAAGTACCACTCACACCGGCCCCGGCCCCGGCCCCTGCACCTGTACCGGTCCCGGCACCCGCCCCCGAATCCGCGTTCTGCGTGTACCAAGCAGGCGGGGTGTAGTCGATGGTGAACTCACCCGTCATTTCGGGATCCGCGTCGGACTGATCCTCGCCGGGGGTGATGCCGCCCGTGCGGATCTCGTCCCGATCGCTGCTCACTACGCCTCCTGCTGTGGTCTGGTACCTCTGAATCCCGCGACGCGACACCGTTCACGCGCATCGCTGACACACGTACGCCTAATCGCCGGATCCCCCTGACACGCCGGGCGTTCCCGTGGGTTCCCCTGTCGCTTGGACCCAAGCCTAAACGCCATCGCCGACAGCCCGGCAGGCCCGCCTTCGCCCGATACCTGTCTGTTGCCTCAGGCTACGCACGTCTCCCACGCGGCGTAGCCGCGAAGCTGAACAATGAGACACGGCCGCCCGAACTGCCCCTGATCGCCCCGCCCGTCCCAATCGCCCGGCCAACCCCATCACTCCGGCCGCCGCCCCTCGCAGACACCGACCGGATCGCCGCGACTGACCGGATCGCCGCGACCGACCGCCGCCACGACCGGCCCGACCGATCCGACCGGCCCGTCAAGCGCGGCCGGCCCCTCAAGCGCGGCCGACCCGCCAAGGGCGACGGGCGGCCCGCCTCAGTCCATCCGATCAGTCCATCCGACGGGGATTCCCCAGCAGCCCTGTCTCCGCTTCCGTCGGCTGGGTCATGACGTACTGCCGCGCCTGATTGTCACCGCACCAGAGCGTGACTCCGTCGCCGAGCGACGGCAGCGCGGCGACATCGGTCTGCGAGAGCCCCAGAATGCGTGCGGCGTGCGCGGCCTCATCGGGAGATATCCGCTGCAGGCCGACGAGTCCGGCGGCGTTCATCAGCCGCGGGGCCACCGGGCTCATGTACGGCAGCAGCGTCAGCACCGACTGCCAGGGCGCCGAGGAGACCCGCCCGCGCGGCGGCCGCATCCCGCAGTCACGCACGACCAGTACAGGGCTGCCGACGGTCGCACCCATCGGCGGCACCCGCCCGACATCGTGCAGCGTCATGCACTCCTGACCCGCGCCCGCCGCATGCGCCAGGTTCGTCCACAGCTGGGGCCGGCCCGTCTCGACGGCCACCCGCGCTCCCGTACCGGCCGCCCGCAGCGCCAGCGCCTGGGCCGTCCACAGTCCGCCGATCAGCAGCACGTCGAACGGCGCGGGGTGGTAGAGCCCCAGCACCGCCGGGCGGTTCTCCGCGTCGTGGCCCACCGTCAGGCCGTCGTCGCCGAGCGGCAGCGTCAGTGCCCCGAGGTCGCCGACCGGCACCACATGCCGTTCCCGGCGAGGTCCGTACAGGCCCCGCAGGGCCGAAGTCGCCGAAGCCATCAGCGGGCACCTCCCAGCGGCAGCGACGCCACCGCACCGGGCAACTGCTCCCGGTCCAGCCGTACGAGGCCCAGCTTCATCTCGCGCGCCGCCGCCTCCAGCCGCTGCCGCGCCCGCGAGAGCTCGGCGTCCGAACGCCCGGTCAGCCGTACGTGCCCGCTCACCCCGGCAGCGCCGTTCCGGTCGCCGGCCGTCACCGTCAGGCTGAACGTCGAGGCCAGCGCCGGTACGGACGTCAGTACCGACACCAGGCGCGGCAACGGCGTCGCCGAGCGCCCCAACTCCGGCCAGCGCCCGACCCCGTACGTCGTGTGCAGTCGGTCGTCGCACTTCCACACCCGGGAGGTCTCCTGCGTGCGGCGGGCCGGAGCGGCGTCGGGCAGACCGGCCCGCGCGGTCGCGACCGGATTGGCGCAGGCGGAGGTCGCCAGGGCCGCTATCAATTCCTGCTCGTCCAGGACCGTGGCCAGGAAGCCGGCCCCCGTGAGGCGGCTCGCCAGGTGGTCGGTCGCGCGCGTCAGACAGCGCTGCGCTCCCGTCAGACCGCCACCGCGCGCCTCGACCGCCTCCCGGCACAGCTCGGGATCGAACTTCAGCGCCACCCACATCAGCCGCAGCGCCGGTGCCCCCGTCTGCTGCTGCAGAGGCGCGTAACTCTGCCGTGCCACCGCATGCTCCGGCAGGTGCGGCGCGGGGGCCGGCTGCACGTGCTGGACCACCTGGACGGACTCCAGCTTGATCCCGTCCACGTCCAGCGCGTCGTGCAGCAGCGCGAGCGGCAGCGCCCGCGCCCCGCCCGGGGGCCGCAGCGCACTGCCCTTGGCCTCGACCCGCACGAGGGCCGTCAGGAACGTCCCGTCCCCGACCATCCCGACCGTCCGCCGGTCCCGGTCCAGATACCCGTACGTGCGCAGCCCGGGCACCGCCTCGGCGGCCGGCGCGAGACTCGGATCCACCCGCTGGTCGAGCGGCCGCGCGGCACTCATCCGGGCCCGCAGCGCCAGCACGGTGGACAGCCAGTCCCGCACCGACAACCGCCGCCGACGCAACACGGCGAGCAGCACGAGCCCCACACCCACCACGATCGCGGGCACGAGCAACAACATGCTCACGGCGGCGGCAGCCAGCACCACGGCCAACGCGAGCTCGATCAGCACCAATTGCTGGAGCTGGAGCGGGCCCATCCGGTTCGTCCGGTGCTTGATGCGCAACGTCGTCGAGGAGGGGGCCGCAGGGCGCGCGCCGGAGGCGGTGGGGCGGCCCGTGCCCGTGGCCGGCCGGCCCCCGCCGCTTCTCGCGTCCCGGCGTCCACGATGTCCGTGCCGATCCTCGGAGGAACGAACCCGAGTTGCAGTTCCCATCCCCCGCAAGCCCCCTACTGTCCGCGTTCGTCCCTTTCAACAAAGGGCCATGAATAGGGCGACCACACTACTACTTGAACGGCACTGCAAGGCCATCTCGTCAATCCGTCATCCCCGCCCCAGCGGTGCGAGTTGCCGGTGAGCGTGCTGAGGGATCGGGTGCTTTGAGCGTCAACTCGGGGCGCCAGGAAGGGGCCCGAGAGGCGGGAGTGCCCTGTGATTCGGCATAGTGGAACCCCCTCGGTGTCGCGCGTCGCATCGAATACGGGAAAAACGGGGCAGTAAGGCGCAGTGGGGAGAATCAGTCGGAAATGGCATCACGGCGGGACGAGCTCAACGCCTATACCTTCGCGAAAAGGCGGCTGGTCGCGTCGTTTCTGCAACCGTCACCGAGCGGTACGGAAGAAGGAGCGCCGCGCCCGCTGCGGGGCGTTCTCCCCGGTGTGATCGCGGCCGCGGTACTCGTCGCCGCCTTCGGCGCCTGGGGCATGTTCAAGCCCACGGCACCGCCGGGCTGGGCCACTCCCGGTGAGAAGGTCATCATCGGCAGCGAATCCACTACCCGCTACGTCGTCCTGGAGACCAAGAAGCACCGGCAGCTCCACCCTGTGCTCAACCTCGCCTCCGCCAAACTCCTCCTCACGACGGACGACTTCCAGGTCGTCAACGTCGACGAGAAGATCCTCGACAACGGCAAGATCCCGCACGGCCCGACGCTGGGCATTCCGTACGCGCCCGACCGGCTGCCCACGGCGGACGAGGCGAAGAAGCCCAAGCGCTGGGCGGTGTGCGAACAGCAGGGCCAGGGCGGCCGCAACGTGCAGAAGGCCGCCTTCGTGTTCGACGACCGGGAAGCCGGCCGGATGGACGGCGCGCAGCGCCTGCACCGCGGTGACGTCATGTACGTACGGGGGCAGGGCGGCACGCTGTACCTGGTGGATCACCAGGGGCACAAGTACGAGCTGGCGAACAACGAGAAGCTGCTCCGGCCGCTCATGGGACCGGAGAACCCGCAGCGGGTCAGCAACGACTGGCTGGACACCCTGAAGCCCGGCGATCCCATCGACTTCCAGTCCGTGGGCACCGGCGTCGGCACCACCGCCGACATTCCCGGTGACACGCTCCCGGACAACGTCAACAAGGTCGGCATGGTGCTGCAGGCGCCCTCGGGCGGCAGCATGCAGAGCTACGTCGTCCTGAAGGACCGCATCGCGCCGATCACGGACTTCATGGCGCACCTGCTGCTCGCCAGCCCCGACCTGGACTCGCTCCACCAGGCGGGCGAGCCCGTGCGGGTCGGCAGCCAGTCCTTCACCCCGGGCGCCGAGTTCCGGCCCGGGCTCCGCTGGCCGACCACGAAGGCCACCCGGGTCAACTACCCGGCGGGCACGAAGGACGGCCGTGACACGGTCTGCAGCGTGCTGCGCGGCGTCGACTCCGACAACGCCGACACCACGCTCAGCACCTGGGCGGGCACCGACTACCCGCAGCGGATCGCCGACGATACGACGAGCGCTTACGTGACGCCCGGTTCCGGACTGCTCTTCCGGCAGGTGCAGGGCTCGCAGACCAGCACCGGCCCGGTCTTCCTGGCCACCGACTCCGGTCTGCGGTACGGCGTGCAGAGCAACACCGACAGCGACAGTGCCGCTTCGGAGATCGGCACGGACGGCAAGAAGAAGTCGAAGAAGGAGCAGCAGCAGGAGGCGCAGGAAGCGCAGAAGCGGCTCGGGTACGGCGGCATCAAGCCGGTACCGGTCCCTCTGACGTGGTCGAAGTTCCTGCCGACGGGCCCGCGCCTGGACACCAACAGCGCCAAGCAGCCGCAGGGTTCGTAGGCCGGAGAGGCGGAGGAGACCCAACCCATGGCCGTAACGGACCTGACCAAGCGCTGCCTGACCGTACTGGCGGCGACGGCGCTGACCGCTGCCGGCACGACCGCCGTCGGCACGCCATTGGCGAGCGCCGCGGACACCACCCAGTGCACCTTCCCCTCCAAGCTGCCGATCAAGAGCCTTCCCTGGTCGCTCCGGCGCGTCCAGCTCGAGCAGCTGTGGCAGGACACCAAGGGCAAGGGGCAGCGGGTCGCCGTCATCGACACCGGCGTCGACAACACCAATGAGCAACTGAAGGGTGCGGTGGACGCGGCGAGCGGCAGCAACCTCATCCCCGCCAAGCCCAACAAGGACCAGTACGGGGAGGCGACACCGCGCGGCAAGGCGGACGGCACCTCTGACTACGTCGGCCACGGCACAAAGGTCGCGGGCATCATCGCCGCACGCCCCACCGAGGGCAACGCGTTCGTCGGCATCGCCCCGGAAGCGACGATCATCCCGATCAAGCAGAACGACGACAAGGGCAGTGGCACTGCCAGGACGCTCGCCCTGGCCATCAACCACGCCGTGGCCGAGAAGGCCACCGTCATCAACATCTCGCAGGACACCGAGAAGGCACTGCAGGCCGACAACGTCCTGGAGCGAGCCGTCCGGAACGCCTTGGACCACGACGTGGTGGTCGTCGCCTCGGCGGGCAACGACGGCCTCGGCGGCAACGTCAAGGAGACCTACCCCGCCGCCTACCCCGGGGTCCTTGCGGTGGCCGCCTCCGACCGCAACAACGAACGCGCGGTCTTCTCCCAGTCGGGTGACTTCGTGGACGTCGCCGCACCCGGTGTCGACATGGTTTCCACGGTGCCCAAGGGCGGCCTGTGCGTCGACAACGGCACGAGCTTCTCCGCCCCGTACGTGGCCGGCGTGGCCGCTCTCATCCGGGCCGAGCACCCCGACTGGCCCCAGCGCCGTGTGGTCACCCAGATCGAGCAGACCGCGGAGCGCTCCATCCCCGGACGTGACACCCACATCGGCTGGGGCGTCGTGGACCCGGTCCGGGCCGTCAACGAGGAAGGCGGCCCGACCGACCACCCCGTCGCCCAAGGCGGGGTCAGCAAGGGAGCGGTTCCCGATGTCCCGGATCTGCCAATCGGTGAGTCCGCCCAGCAGCGCGACGAACGTCTGGGTACCTACGCGGTCGCCGGTGGCGGCCTGTTGGTGGCGGTCATCGCCGGCGCCTCGCTCGTCTACCGCGACTGGAGACGCAAGCGTACGGCCGGGTGATCACGAAGTCGTGACATAGCCGGTTCATGACGCGACAGGTGATGTCAGTGGGAGATGAGATGCTGTTCATCAGTGGGGAACTGCGACGGGTGTGACGGTCGGACCGTGTGATACGCAGCTGTGCCGGCTGAGCCAATTGACTAATGTTGCATCAGACGTCTCACGCGTCGTGAAGAACGTAACGGGGGAAGGGGGAGAGGACCGTGGGGGTACCGGAGTCCGAGCTCGGGAGTGCGCCTCAACCGTTGTCTGCTGCGGGGCTGGACGCGCGGTCGCACGTCAGGCTCGGACCGGGTGAGCTGCGCTCCCTCAAGAAGAAGGTGGACGGCGCGCTGCAGAAGCTCGAGGCGTCTGCGGGATCGAAGCAAAAACTTCGCCAAGAGATCATCCCCAGCGCCTCGTTCGGCTCGGGCGGTTTCGCAGAGGCCAGCGACCTCAGCCGGATGTACGAGCGGGTGCACATGCACCTGACGAACCTCTCGCAGACGCTCGGCGACCAGATCGAGGCCATGGGGATCGCCGTACTGGGGACGCAGAACGGCTTCGAGACGATCGACGAGGACCGCAGGCGCCGCTTCTACGAGATCCAGACGCGGACGCGGGAGCGGTACGACGAGGTCCATCAGGAGCCGCGCGAGAAGCGGGACGAGCGCAAGGACACCAAGTTCTGATGCGGAAGGGGGACAGCAGATGAGTGACGAACCCATGTCGCGCGAAACCCGGGTCGACTATCCGGCCACACTGGCCTGGGCCCGGCAGGGCTTGCGCGCCGCCTCCGGGACAGCGCCGATCAACGTCTCCGCCCTGACCAGGTTCGGCGGCACGAACTTCGAGAACCACGAGCTCGACGAAATGCTCGACATGATCGAGTCGGCCAGGCCGAGCGACCTGGAACACACCGGGGACGCCCTCATCGAGGCCGCCACAGCGATCGAGGAAGTCGGCGAGGAGCTGAAGAAGTACGCCGAACACGCCCAGTGGGACGGCGAGTCCGGCGAGGCCATGCGCAAGTGGACGGACCACCTCAGCAAGAACACGCTGAAGCTCGCCACTTACAGCAAGACCGCCGGAAAGCAGCTCAAGAACGCCGGCGAGGGCTTGGCGACGGTCCAGAAGTCCATGCCGAAGCGGAACGAGGACGGCGGCCTCGACGAAGCCGTCAAGGACATCCCCGCCCCCGCCCGCGTCGACACCAACCCGGCCTATGCCAAGGCCAAGAAGCGTGAGGGCGACCGCCAGGAAGCCATCACCCAGATGAACAAGCTCAGCTCCTACTACATCGTGTCCCACGACACGATGGCCACGCAGGAGGAGCCGGTGTTCAAGCCCATGCCGGATGTGGGGGTGCCGGAGCCGCCGCCCGAGACGCCGATCCACGAAGGGGGCGGTACGCCGATCGGTACAGGCGGGCACACCGCGCCGCCGGTCGTGGGCGGTCGTGGACCGGATGCAGGAAGCGGTGGCGCGTCGCAGTACACCCCTCACCACAGGGTCATGGCTCCGGAGCACGAGGTCGGTACGAACATCGACAGCGTGACCACGCCGCGCGCACCTGTGGACCCGCATACGCACGTTCCGACGGCACCTCCGCATGGTCCGAGTCCTACCGGGAACCAAGGGAATCCCCCTCTTGGCCCCATCAGCACCGGTCCGATTTCCGGAGGTGCAGGGAAGCTGCCGGGTCTCTCCGGCCCGCCGCGCTCCGGCGGTCCGCTGCCGGGAGGTGGTACGGGCCGACCGAACCCCATGGGGCCGGCCACTATGCGTCCAGGCACCCCTGGGCCGCCCGGCACCACCGGCCGCCCTGGGCCGATGGGTCAGTCGGGTACGACCGGACGGCCGAGCGGTGTGAGCCCCCGGGCCATCAGCCGCCCCGGCACCACCGGCATCGGCCCTGGTGCCAGCGGGGCGCGCCCTGGCTCCGGCCCGATGCCGCGCGGCGGCCGTAACGGCATCGTCGGCGGCACTCCCGCCACCCCTGGCCGTACGCCCACCTCGTCCCCGGTCGCCCGAGCAGTCACGCCTGGCGGTGAGCACGGTGCAACCACGGGCCGTGGCGTCATCGGATCGAGTGCGAAGACCCCGGCCGAGTCGGCTGCGGACAGAGCCGCATCGGCCCGCAGACTCGCCGCCAACCAGGGTGGCGTCGTCGGAACCCCGCGCTCGGAGGCCGGTGCCCAGGGCAGCGGCCAGCGCGGTTTCACCCAGGGCGGCACAGGGTTGGTCCGCAACACCGGGGGAGAAGATCATCCAGCGGGTGCGCGTCGCGGAGGTGCTGCCGGTACACCGCAGCCCCGAGGCGAGTCGCGGAAGGAAGACCGTCGGCCGGGACAGCCGACCGAAGACGAAGAGACGTGGAATTCAGGGCGGCGGCGTAGCACTGCCCCGCCGGTCATCGAATGACTCAGGTGAGGCGAGGAATGACGGCTGGAGAGAACGGGACGGCGATGCCGAGGAATACGCGGAGGCTGCGTCGCCGCGCGCTCCCGGTCCTGGCGGCAACGGGCGCTTGGGCGGTGTGCCTCATGGGCGCGGCTCCTGCCGCCGTCGCGGAGGACGTCCAGTCGAGGCAGTGGTACCTGGACTCCATGCAGGCCGAAGACATGTGGAAGGCGAGCACGGGGAAGGGCATCAAGGTCGCAGTCGTCGACAGCGGTGTGGACCCGTCCACTCCCTCCCTGCGAGGCCAAGTTCTGCCAGGAAAGGATCTGACTGGCGCGGACGGAGGTGCGCATGACGACTACGACGGGCATGGCACCACCATGGCCGAGCTGATCGCCGGCACGGGCAACGGCGGCGGACTGAAGGGGCTGGCACCTGGAGCGAAAGTTGTGCCATTCCGTACGGCCCTTTCTGATCTCGAAGGTGCTGAGGGTTCCACGGCTGACAAAGCTGTTCGTGCTGCGGCAAACAGCGACGCGCAGGTCATCAACATGTCATTCGGCAGCGAGTACATCTCTCAGAAGCTGCACAGTGCGATCGATTATGCCGTCAGCAAGGGCAAGTTGTTGATTGCCGGTACCGGTAACGATGGGGCGGGGAAGAATCGCCCCTTCTATCCGGCGGGCTACCCCGAGGTTATTGGAGTGGGCTCTGTGGACGCGCAGGGCAAGGTGTCGAACTTCTCCGGTTACGGCAACCACGTCTCCGTTGTCGCACCCGGTTCCGACATCCCCCGCTGGTGCGACAAGAACCTCAAGAAGTACTGCGACGGCGACGGCGGAACCAGTGCCGCCACCGCCATTGCCTCCGCCTCTGCCGCATTGATCTGGTCCAAGCACCCTGAGTGGAATGCCAACCAGGTCGCCCGGGTGCTCGTCGGGACGACTGACGGCGTCATGGAGAAGCGGGACCCCAGTAAGTACGTCGGCTACGGCGCCGTGCGTCCTCGGCTCAACCTTTTGGAAGGCAAGGGCGAGCCGGGTAACCCGAAGCAGCCCGCGTTCCTGGACAACGGTGATTTCGACACGTCGAAAGCCGCGTTCTCCGCCGCCCCAGCCAAGGGCGGCAGTTCCGACGACGGGAAGTCCGGTTCCGGGAAGGGCGACGCGGGCGCCGACGACGCGATGGCCAAGTCCTCTTCCGACGACAACAGCACACTCTGGACGAGCCTCGGTATCGCTGCCGCGGTGATCGTCCTCGGGGGCGGCGCGTTCGCGTTCATGCGGGCGCGCCGGGGATGACACCTCATCCGTAGGGTCCCTGACCACCATGTACAGCAACAGAGAGGGAACGACGACATGGCCGGGCAGAAGCTTTCCGATGCCGAACTCGCCAAACTCGAGCAGCGCCTGAACGAAAAGGCCGAATCCATCCGGAGCCACGTCAACAAGCTCAACCGTGCTCTCGACAGCGTTGAGGGCCGTTGGAAGGGTATCGGCGCCGCCGGATTCAACGCGACGCAGACCGAGCTCAACCAGAAGCTCGCCGCCATGGGCAAGCAGTTGGCCAGGTATGTGGAGGCCATCGAGGCGCACCGCAAGGGGTCGGGGAACACCGACCTCGACGTGGAACGGGCCATGAAGGGGCAGAACGTGGTCGCCGGGGGCGGCATCGGTTCTGGCGCTTCCAAGCTGAACCTGTACTGAGTCCGGCCCGACCGAACATCATCAGCCAGCGTCTCCTGAGACGCAGAAGAAAGTGAGGGTTCCCATGGCGGGCCACGACGGCGAAATGCTCATCGATTACAAGAGCCTTGATGCCGCTGCCAATGATGTCAGGGAGGCAGCAAAGGGTCTCAGCGACGACCTGCAGTGGATTCACTCGGCGCTCAAGAATGTCAGCGACATCTGGGACGGCGAAGCCAAGGGCGCGTTCGTAGCGGCGCAGCAGAAGTGGGCCAAGGACACCCAGGAGATCCAGGAAGCCCTGCGCGGAGTTGCCGCCGCGGTCAGCGACGGCCGGGACCGGTACCAGGCGGGGGACAAGAGGGGCGCCTCGTTCTTCGAGTAACCACTCAGGAACAAGGGTGGGCATGCGCGGGAGGTGCCCACCCTTGGCAGCAGCCATGAACGGTCGAAGGCCGTCACCACAGTCAGTGCACTGAAGCCATGCCAGCGCGCTGATGTGGTGACGGCCTTCGCTGTCGGGACGGGTGTCCGTCCCGACAGGTTCCCGTGGCCTCCGAAAGCGTGGCGGGTCCTAATATTCCGGCAGCCACCCCAACTGCACCAGCGGCGTCCCCCGCTTGCGGGAGACGAAGTAGCCGCGGCCCGGGGGCATCGGGCGGGGGCGGACGTTGCCGAGCAGGTCGCCCTCGTTCGGGTCGCCCGAGAGGACCACACCCTGGGCGCCCAGCTCCTTGATGCGCTGCATGAAGGACTCGTACATCGACCGCGAGGCACCGGCCGCGCTGCGGGCGATGATGAAGCGGATGCCGATGTCACGGGCGAACGGCAGGTTGTCGGTGAGGATGGCCAGTGGGTTGCCGCTGGAGGTGGAGACCAGCTCGTAGTCGTCGACGATGATGAAGATCTTCGGCCCCGACCACCAGCTGCGGTCGCGCAGCTGCTGCGGCGTGACGTCGGGCGCCGGGGCCCGGCGTTCCATCAGGCCGTGCAGCGCCTGCATGTGCGCCTCCATGGAGTTGGCCATGGGCGCGTACTCCAGAAGGTGCGACTCGGGGATCGCGCTGAGCAGGCTGCGGCGGTAGTCGCCGACGACGATCTTCGCCTCGTCCGGGTGGTACCGCTCGGAGATCTGCTTGGCCAGCAGTCGCAGCACGCCCGTCTTGCCGGACTCGCTGTCGCCGAAGACCAGGAAGAACGGGTCGGTCTCGAAGTCGACGAAGACCGGTTCGAGGTTGTTCTCGTCGAGGGCGAAGGCCACACCACGCTCGGGGTGGTCGCTGCCCTTCGGGAGCTGGTGCGCGGGCACTTCGCGGGGGAGCATGCGGACCGCGGGCGCGGGTGCGTACGGCCAGTGGCTCGCGATCACGCGGTTCATCTCGGTCGTGGCGTCCGAGAGGTCGCCGGACTGCGAGATGCCGTCGATGCGCGGCAGCGCCCCCATGAAGTGCAGCTTCTCCGGGGTCTGGCCGCGGCCCGGCACGCCGGCCGGGACGTTGGCAGCGACCTTGCGGTCGAAGTCGGAGTCCATGGTGTCGCCGAGCCGCAGCTCCAGCCGGTTCATCAGCTGGTCCTTGAGGGCGGCGCGCACCTCCATGCTGCGGGTGGCCGCGACGACGACGTGAATGCCGTAGCCGAGGCCGCGCGCGGCGATGTCGTTGACGACGGCCTCCGCCATCTCGTACTCCGCGCGGAAGTTGCCCCAGCCGTCGATGACGAGGAAGACATCGCCCCACGCCTGGTCGGCGGCCTCGCCGCGGGCCCTCATCCGGCGGTAGGTGGCGATGGAATCGATGCCATTGGCGCGGAAGTACTCCTCGCGGCGGGCGAGGATGCCTGCGACCTCGGCGACGGTACGGCGTACCCGGTCCGGGTCCAGGCGCGAGGCGACCCCGCCGACGTGCGGCAGCCCGGCCACCGCGGACAGACCGCCACCACCGAAGTCCAGCCCGTAGAACTGCACCTCGGCCGGGGTGTGGGTGAGCGCGAAGGACGAGATGAGCGTCCGCAGGAGCGTGGACTTGCCGGACTGGGGGCCACCGACGATGAGCATGTGGCCGGCCGCGCCGGAGAAGTCGCGGTACAGGGGGTCGCGCCGCTGCTCGAAGGGCTTGTCGACGAGGCCCAGTGGCACGATGAGCTGCCCGAGGTACGGGTAGTCCGGCATCGTCAGGCCGCGGCCCTCCACCGGTGCGAGGCCCGGCAGCAGCTCGTCCAGCGGGGCCGCGGTGTCCAGGGGCGGCAGCCAGACCTGGTGGGCGGGGGTGCCACGGCCTTCCAGCCGGCGGACGATGACGTCCAGGACGGTGTCGGCCAGGGCGTCGTCCTGGGCCGGACGCGGTTCGGGTACCTGCACCGTGGCCGGGTCGGGCGCCGTGTAGTGGACCGGCACCGGGGCGGCCGTGAAGAGCACCGGGCGGCGGTCGACCGGCAGCGGCCCGGTGGCCGCGCGGTCGGCGCTGGAGCCGTCGCGGTACACGCCGGAGACGTACGCCGCCTTGAAGCGGGTCATCTCGTCGGTGCCGAACTTGAGGTAGCCGGAGCCGGGCACGGACGGCAGGTGGTACGCGTCCGGGACGCCGATGGCCGCGCGGGACTCGGCGGCCGAGAAGGTGCGCAGGCCGACGCGGTAGGAGAGGTAGGTCTCCAGGCCGCGCAGCCGGCCCTCCTCCAGGCGCTGCGAGGCGAGCAGCAGATGGACACCCAGTGACCGGCCGATGCGGCCGATCTGGATGAACATGTCGATGAAGTCGGGCTTGGCGGTCAGCAGCTCGCTGAACTCGTCGATGACCAGGACGAGGGAGGCAATCGGCTCCAGCGGGGCGCCGGCCAGCCGGGCCTTCTCGTAGTCGTGGATGTTGGCGTAGTTACCGGCGTCGCGCAGCATCTCCTGGCGGCGGTTGAGCTCACCGCGGATGGAGTCGCCCATGCGGTCGACGAGCGTGAGGTCGTCCGCCAGGTTGGTGATCACCGCGGCGACGTGCGGCATCTGGGACATGCCGGCGAAGGTGGCGCCGCCCTTGAAGTCCGCGAGGACGAAGTTGAGCGTCTCGGAGGAATGGGTGACGGCCAGGCCGAGCACGAGGGTGCGCAGCAGCTCGGACTTGCCGGAACCGGTCGCACCGACGCACAGGCCGTGCGGTCCCATGCCGTCCTGTGCCGCCTCCTTGAGATCGAGCATGACGGGCTGGCCGTCCTCGCCGACGCCGATCGGCACCCGCAGCCGTTCCGCCTGCGAGCGCGGACGCCAGGTCCGCTGGGTGTCGACGGAGGCGGCGTCACCGAGGTTGAGCAGGTCGGTGAACTCCAGGTTGGCGAGCAACGGCTCGTCGTCGTCCCCGCCCGCCCCCATGCGCAGCGGCGCGAGCTGGCGTGCCAGCGCCTCGGCGGCCTCCAGGGACAGGTGGTCCGGTACGCCGTCGTAGACCATGCCGCGCCCGGCTTCGAGCTGCAGGGTGCCGGGACGTACGAGGACCGACAGGTCACCGCGACGGGTGCTGAGTTCACCCGGTACGACGTCGAGGACGGTGACGCCCTGCAGACCTTCGGCGGAGGCGAGCAGCGAGGTCGGCGGCACGTTCGTACCGTCCAGAACCACCAGCAGATGCGGCATGTCCAGCAGCGGATGGCCGCCGGCGTTGAACCGCGGCCGGCCCTCCAGCTTCACGGACAGCAGCTGTTCCAGCTCCCAGGCGTCCGTCGTGATGAGCCGGGGTGTCCCCGCGCCGTCCGCCGGGCCCTGGGCCTGGACGTGCGGAAGCCACTTCGCCCACTCCCAGCGCTCCGCGGCCTCACCGGGCGCGGCCGCGATCGCGATGATCAGGTCGTCGGGGGAGTGCAGAGCGGCGAGCGAGGCGACCAGCGACCGCGCGGTACCGAGCACCGACTCGGGCTCGCCGGAGACCGCCATGTGGTAGAAGGCGCGCAGCGAGACCGCCATCGGCAGTCCGTCCAAGGTGCCGTGCACGGTGAGGAACTGGTGCATCGCCCCCGCGGTGAGCGGCTCGAGTTCGTCGACCGGCGCGGTGTCCGGCGCGATCAGCGGCGTGGCCAGCTGCTGGGCACCGAGCCCGATGCGTACCTGTCCGAAGTCCTCGTCGCCCACGCGCCGTTCCCAGACCCGGCTGCCCTCGGCCACCAGGGACCAGAGCTGGTCGGGGGAGGGGTGCAGGTAGTACTGCGCGTCGCGCTGCTTGCGTGCGGTCCTGCGGACCGTACGGCGGGTCTGGGCAAGGTACTTGAGGTAGTCGCGGCGGGTGTCCGCCATCTCCCCCTGGGTACCGCGACGATGACGCACGATCATCGTCACGATCATGGCCAGTGTCGACGCGATCATGAGAATGCCCATGATGCGCATGAACGGATTCGCCTGCGGCATGAAGAAGTACACCATCGATCCGCCGCCCATACCCACGGTCGGCAGGATCTGCATCAGCATGCCTTCTTGCTGCCCCTTGGGCAGTTCCGGCGGAGCTTCCAGCTGCAGAGGGTCCGTGGGCACCTCCGGAGGCAGAGCCCTCGGGGGACGCTTCACGACGATCTGACTCACCAGCGCACCAATCCCTTGACGGGAGGACTGTTCGCTGCCGACACCCCCGTGGCGACGGCTCCCACCCGTGCCGGGTGATCCTACTGGGATGTCAATTGTCGTAAGAGCGCTAGGGTGGCGCACGGTAATTGCGCAGCTGCAATGAAGACCTTGAATGTCGGGAATGAGGGGGATCAGCCCGTGAGTGCGACGGCTTCGATGGCAGCCACGGGGGCGGTGACCGGCTTCTGCCGCGTCACAATTGTCGCGCCGGACAGCCGTATTGACGTAGCGCTCCCCGAGGACATTCCAGTAGCCGACATCTACCCCGAGATCCTCCGGCTGAGCGGCCAGTCCCCGGCCGACGGTGCGCCCGTCGGCTACCACCTGGTCCGCAGGGACGGCACCGTCCTGGACGGCGCGCGGTCCTTCGCCGCCCAGCGCATTCTGGACGGCGAGGTGCTGAGCCTGCGTCCGTTCGCCGAGTCACTGCCGCCGGCCGTCTACGACGACGTGTCCGACGCCGTGGCCTCGGCCGTCACCCGCGACCGCACGCTGTGGAACGACGACCTGATGCGCACCGCCGGACTCACCGGCTCCATGGTGCTGCTGGTGCTCATGGGCTTCGTGCTGTGGTTCGCCGACCCGGCGCGCCACGACATGCACAGCCTGCCCGGCATCCTCGCCGCCGTCGCCGGCGTCCTGCTGGTCGCGCTCGCGGCCGTACGGGCCCGGGTGTACGACGACCGGGCCTCGGCGATCGTCCTCGGCCTCGGCGGCCTGCCGCACGTCATGATCGCCGGATCGGGGCTGCTCCCCCTCACGGACGGCCAGGGCGTCGGCCGCCTGCAGTTCCTCCTCGGCTGCGTGGCCGTACTGATCGCCTCCGCGATCCTGATCGCCCTCACACCGAGCGGTGACGGTCCGTTCGTCGCCGCGGCCTTCACCGCCACGATCGGCACCCTCGCCACCTTCGTGGCCATCCTCACCGGGCTGGCCCCGCTGGAGACCGCCGCCGTCTGCGTCTGCGTCGCCGTCGGCGTGATCGCCTTCCTGCCCGGTCTCTCCGCCCGCTTCGCCCGACTCCCGATCGGCTATACACCGCCGCGCGCCAACTCCACCTACGACGACCCGGATGCCGCGCCCGAGTCCGAGGGCCCTGTCGAGGCGGAGCGCATCGCCGCACAGGCCCGTCGCGGTCACGAAATGCTGGTCGGCCTGGTCGGCGGCTGCGCCGCGGTGGTCACACTCGCGGCCGGCGTCCTGGGGTTCTCCGACTCCCTCTGGGGCCACCTCCTCGCCTTCGCCGCCGGTCTGTCGATGCTGATGCGGGCCCGCCTCTTCCGCTACACCTCCCAGGTCACCTGCGCCCTGGTCGCCGGTCTCGCCGCCTTCGCCCTTCTCGGCCTCGGTCTGGCCCTGCACCCGCCGGCCGTCCTCGGCGACGGCGGCTTCGCGGCCGACCTGCGCACGGTCTGGCTCACCGCCGCGATCGCCCTCGCCGCTGCCCTGATGACCGGCATCGCGCTGATCGTCCCCCGCAAGGGCGTCACCCCCTTCTGGGCCCGCTTCGCCGAGCTCGCCGAAAATCTCGTTCTGCTGTCGCTGATCCCGCTGTGCCTTGCGGTCATGAACGTGTACATGGCGGTACGGGGAATGACGAGCAAGTAATAACGGCGCGCGTTCGACGAAACACACGTCGCAGCACTGCAGTACGAAGTGGTGCACGGGGAGCCGGACCTCGCCGCGGTCCCGCCGGTCTTGCAGGCACTCGTCGCACAGGCCCTCGACAAGAACCCGGCGGCCCGCCCCGATCCCGTACGGCTCGCGCACAGCCTGGCCCCGCCCCACCGCGCCGCCCTCCCCTGGCAGGGCGGCCCGCTCGCGGAGGAGATCGCCCGCCGGGAGCGGGAGGCCCGGCGGCTCGCCGAGATGACCGCCACCTCGCCCGGCGGAGCAACCGCAGGCATGTCCCGCCGTCGGCTCCTCGGGAGCTTCGCCGCCGGCGGTGCCGTGCTCCCGCGGGCGGCGGTGCGGCCTTGTGGTGGGCGCTGCGTGGCCAGGACGCAGATACCGGCCCGCAGCCGTGGGACGCCGAACCGCTGTCCTCGTACGCGCCGGGCACCGCGCCCGAACCGCTGTGGCAGCAGCCGAACGCCGCCCACGCCAAGGCGCCTGCCCCGCTCCCCGCAGGGGACCTCGTGATCGTCGCCGCTCCGGACGGTGTGCTGCGCGCGTACCGCGTGACCGACGGCAAGCGGCGCTGGGACTCGCCCCCGGCGGCGACCGCGGCAGGAGCCCTCCGAGCCCCCGATGGGAGCGTGCTCACCGTTGGGGCGAAGGGCGCGGTCTTCGCGATCGGCGCGGCGGACGGCAAGCAGATCTGGTTGGCCGGCAGCGCCGAAGCCGCGTTGCTGCTGGCCGTCGACGACACCGCGGTGTACGTCCTCACTCACGACAACCGCATTCGCGCGGTCGACCTCGTCGCGCACAAGATCCGCTGGACGGGTGCCCGCTCCGGTGAGTGTCGGAGAACACCTGCCGCCACGACCCGACGGGTCCGTTCCGAAGGACGACGGCACCCCGGCTCTGAGGGCCGCAGTCGCCGGGGAGCGCCTCGTCCTGCACGGTGCGGACGGCCGGGTGGCAGCCCTGGAGACGGGCAGGGGGGCGGAAGGCATGGGGCCTGAAAAGCAGGGCGGGCGGGGCCTGACGCCGGCCGTCGCAGGTGACACGGTCTACTCCGGCGGCGACAAGCTGGTGGCCCGCTCCCTCACCAATGGTGAGCAGAAGTGGTCGCGACCGGTCGGCGGTGACGGCTGCGGCGCGCCCGCTGTGCGCGGGGACCTCCTGTACGTCCCCGGCATCACGGACCTCTCCACCCGCCGGACCAAGGACGGGTCGGAGGCATGGACGCTTCCTTTGGACGTGGGGAGCCTGTCGGCGGAGGCACCCGCCGCGGCGGGCCACAGCGTCTGGCTTCCGGCCGGTGGCCAGGGAGAGGAGGGCGTGTCGACCGCCGACACCCGGGGCGGCTCGCTCGCCTGGACCTACGCCCCAGGCACCCAAGGCCCCTGGCACCTCACCACCGCCACCAACCGCGTCTTCCTCCTCCAGTCCGGCACCCTCACCGCCATGCCCGTCTTCTGACCGCCGGCCGCCCTGCCCCAGTGGCCCTGGCCCCACCCCCCACTACACCCGGTCACGGCCGACCCCCGCCCCCTGCTACCCTGGCTACGCCCAGCCGAGTAATCGAAGCTCCTCTGTGAAGCAGACCAGAGGCGCTCGGTGGGGCTCAGAGGAAACTCAAGGAGTACCGCGTGTCGCTCGACGCCGCTACGAAGAAGTCGATCATGGCCGAGTTCGCCACCAAGGAGGGTGACACCGGTTCCCCCGAGGTTCAGGTTGCGCTGCTCTCCCGCCGCATCTCGGACCTGACCGAGCACCTCAAGACCCACAAGCACGACCACCACTCCCGCCGTGGTCTGCTGCTGCTGGTCGGCCAGCGCCGCCGCCTGCTGCAGTACCTGGCGAAGAAGGACATCACGCGCTTCCGTGCGCTGGTCGAGCGCCTCGGCATCCGCCGCGGTGCTGCGGGCGCCAAGTAAGACGTCGTGAGGGGAGCGGTTCCCGGGGCCGGGAGCCGCTCCCTTTGCCGTACGCGGGAAAGCCCGTGCGCAGGAAGATCCGTACGCGGGAAAACCCCGTACGCCACACACCGGACGCCTTCACCACCCCCTGGTGGACAGAAGCTTTGTAGTCTGGTCCCAGAACGCCATACCGACGGCGCGATAACGAGCGCCGCGGCCGCGCGCCGGGCTCACAGTCGGCGCGCCGTGCGGACACAACCCAATAGCGCACAAAGCAACAGCGCACAACGCAATAGCGACAGGGTGGGGCGCCCCTCAGCCGCCGGTCCTCGGTAGTGGCCTCCGGTGACGCGTAGGGCCTCCGGGCCACCGCACCGGGTGCTTCGATCGAAGACCGGCCCGCACCAGGCGCTCCACCAGCCATGATCCGCTGCCACACGGGCAGCGGGTCGCAGACGGTCCGCCGCCATACGGGCAGCGGACGCAGACGAGGAGATATTCCTGGTGGAGAACGAGACCCACTACGCCGAGGCCGTCATCGACAACGGCACCTTCGGCACCCGTACCATCCGCTTCGAGACGGGCCGCCTGGCCAAGCAGGCCGCCGGCTCCGCCGTGGCGTACCTGGACGACGACACCATGGTGCTGTCGGCCACCACCGCTTCGAAGAACCCCAAGGACCAGCTGGACTTCTTCCCGCTGACGGTCGACGTCGAGGAGCGGATGTACGCGGCCGGGAAGATCCCCGGTTCCTTCTTCCGCCGTGAGGGCCGGCCCTCCGAGGACGCGATCCTCACCTGCCGCCTGATCGACCGGCCGCTGCGCCCCTCCTTCAAGAAGGGCCTGCGCAACGAGATCCAGATCGTTGAGACGATCATGGCGCTCAACCCCGACCACCTGTACGACGTGGTCGCCATCAACGCCGCTTCCTGCTCGACGCAGCTCGCCGGTCTGCCCTTCTCCGGGCCGATCGGTGGTACGCGTGTCGCCCTGATCAACGGCCAGTGGGTCGCCTTCCCGACCCACAGCGAGCTCGAGGACGCCGTCTTCGACATGGTCGTCGCGGGCCGCGTGCTGCCCGACGGTGACGTCGCGATCATGATGGTCGAGGCCGAGGCCACCGAGAAGACCATCCAGCTGGTCAAGGGCGGCGCCGAGGCCCCGACCGAGGAGGTCGTGGCCGCCGGTCTGGACGCCGCGAAGCCCTTCATCAAGGTGCTGTGCAAGGCCCAGTCGGATCTCGCCGCCAAGGCCGCCAAGCCCACCGGCGAGTTCCCGATCTTCCTGGACTACCAGGACGACGTCCTCGAGGCCCTGACCGCCGCGGTCAAGAGCGAGCTGGCCCAGGCGCTGACCATCGGTGGCAAGCAGGAGCGCGAGGCCGAGCTGGACCGCGTCAAGGCGCTGGCCGCCGAGAAGCTGCTCCCGCAGTTCGAGGGCCGCGAGAAGGAGATCTCCGCCGCGTACCGTTCGCTGACCAAGAGCCTGGTCCGCGAGCGCGTCATCAAGGAGAAGAAGCGGATCGACGGTCGCGGTGTGACCGACATCCGTACGCTCGCCGCCGAGGTCGAGGCCATCCCGCGCGTGCACGGCTCCGCGCTGTTCGAGCGCGGCGAGACCCAGATCCTGGGTGTCACCACGCTGAACATGCTCCGCATGGAGCAGCAGCTCGACACGCTGTCGCCGGTGACGCGCAAGCGCTACATGCACAACTACAACTTCCCGCCCTACTCGACCGGTGAGACCGGCCGCGTGGGCTCGCCGAAGCGCCGCGAGATCGGCCACGGCGCGCTGGCCGAGCGTGCGCTCGTGCCCGTGCTGCCGACCCGCGAGGAGTTCCCCTACGCGATCCGTCAGGTGTCCGAGGCCCTCGGCTCCAACGGTTCGACCTCCATGGGCTCCGTCTGCGCCTCGACGATGTCGCTGCTGAACGCCGGTGTGCCGCTGAAGGCCCCGGTCGCCGGTATCGCCATGGGTCTGATCTCGCAGGAGATCGACGGCGAGACGCACTACGTCACCCTCACCGACATCCTCGGTGCGGAGGACGCGTTCGGTGACATGGACTTCAAGGTCGCCGGTACGAAGCAGTTCGTCACCGCCCTGCAGCTCGACACCAAGCTGGACGGCATCCCGGCGTCCGTGCTGGCCGCGGCCCTGAAGCAGGCCCGCGACGCGCGTCTGCACATCCTGGACGTGATGAACGAGGCGATCGACGTTCCGGACGAGATGTCCCCGAACGCGCCGCGGATCATCACCGTCAAGATCCCGGTGGACAAGATCGGTGAGGTCATCGGCCCCAAGGGCAAGATGATCAACCAGATCCAGGAGGACACCGGCGCCGACATCACGATCGAGGACGACGGCACCATCTACATCGGTGCCGCCGACGGCCCGGCCGCCGAGGCCGCCCGCACCACGATCAACGGCATCGCCAACCCGACCATGCCGGAGGTCGGCGAGCGTTACCTGGGTACGGTCGTCAAGACCACCACCTTCGGTGCGTTCGTCTCCCTGCTCCCGGGCAAGGACGGCCTGCTGCACATCTCGCAGATCCGCAAGCTCGCCGGTGGCAAGCGCGTGGAGAACGTCGAGGACGTGCTCGCGGTCGGCTCCAAGGTGCAGGTCGAGATCGCCGAGATCGACCAGCGCGGCAAGCTCTCCCTGATCCCCGTGATCGAGGGCGAGGAAGGCGACGAGGAGAAGAAGGACGACGCCGCCAAGTGACGTCCCGTACTTCCCGGACGACGGCCCGCACCTCTTCGGAGGGGCGGGCCGTCGCCCGTACCCAAACGCTTCTCAAGGGCGAGGGCGGCGCGGGCACCGTCCGCCGGACCGTCCTCCCCGGCGGCCTGCGCGTCGTCACCGAGACCCTGCCGTCCGTACGGTCGGTGACCTTCGGGATCTGGGCGAACGTCGGCTCCCGTGACGAGACCCCGGCCCTCAACGGCGCCACGCACTACCTGGAGCACCTGCTCTTCAAGGGCACGGAGCGGCGCAGCGCGCTGGACATCTCCGCCGCGATCGACGCGGTCGGCGGCGAGATGAACGCCTTCACCGCGAAGGAGTACACCTGCTACTACGCACGGGTGCTCGACGCCGACCTGCCGCTGGCCATCGATGTCGTCTGCGACATGCTCACCGGCTCGCTGATCCGCGAGGACGACGTGGACGTGGAGCGCGGCGCGATTCTCGAAGAGATCGCGATGACGGACGACGATCCGGGTGACTGTGTGCACGACCTCTTCGCGCACACGATGCTCGGGGACAGCCCGCTGGGCCGTCCGGTCCTGGGCACGGTCGACACCGTCAACGCCCTGAATTCGAGCCGGATACGCCGCTTCTACAAGAAGCACTACGACCCGACCCGCCTGGTCGTCACCGCGGCCGGCAACGTCGACCACGCCAAGGTCGTCCGCCAGGTCCGCCGCGCCTTCGAGCAGGCCGGCGCGCTGGACCGTACGGACGCGGTGCCGACCGACCCGCGCGGCGGTACGAAGGAGATCCGCACGGCGGGCCGGGTGGAGGTGCTGGGCCGCAGGACCGAGCAGGCGCACGTCATCCTCGGCATGCCCGGGATGCCGCGCACCGACGAGCGGCGCTGGGCGATGGGCGTACTGAACACCGCGCTCGGCGGCGGCATGAGCTCCCGCCTCTTCCAGGAGGTACGGGAGAAGCGCGGGCTGGCCTACAGCGTGTACTCCTACACTTCGGGCTACGCGGACTGCGGGCTCTTCGGGGTGTACGCGGGCTGCCGCCCGAGCCAGGTGCACGACGTACTGAAGATCTGCCGGGACCAGCTGGAGGACGTCGCCGCGCACGGCCTGGCCGACGAGGAGGTCGAGCGGGCCATCGGGCAGTTGCGCGGCTCCACGGTCCTCGGCCTGGAGGACACCGGCGCGCTGATGAACCGCATCGGCAAGAGCGAGCTGTGCTGGGGCGACCAGATGTCGGTGGACGACATGCTCGCCCGGATGGCGGCCGTGACCCCGGACGACGTCCGCGAGGTCGCGCGCGATGTGCTGGGGCGGCGTCCTTCGCTGTCCGTCATCGGACCGATGAAGGACCGGCAGACCGCCCGGCTGCACGAAGCGGTCGCCTGATCGCATCCGGCGGTCCCCGGACCGCGCCACAAACCGTGAAGGAAGCAAGGACGATGAGCAAGCTGCGCGTGGCTGTGATCGGCGCCAAGGGCCGGATCGGCTCCGAGGCCGTCAAGGCGGTCGAGGCCGCCGAGGACATGGAGCTGGTGGCGGCGCTGGGCCGCGGCGACAAGCTGGAGACGCTGGTCGAGACCGGCGCCCAGGTCGCGGTCGAGCTGACCCACCCCGGCGCCGTCATGGGCAACCTCGACTTCTGCGTACGGCACGGCATCCACGGGGTGGTCGGCACCACCGGCTGGACCGACGAGCGCCTCGCGCAGCTGCGGACCTGGCTGAACGCCGCGCCGCAGGTCGGCGTGCTCATCGCGCCGAACTTCTCGATCGGTGCCGTGCTGACCATGCAGTTCGCACAGCAGGCGGCCCGCTTCTTCGAGTCCGTCGAGGTCGTCGAGCTGCACCACCCGAACAAGGCCGACGCGCCTTCGGGCACGGCTGCGCGTACGGCTCAGCTCATCGCCGACGCGCGGGAGAAGGCCGGCTGCGCGCCGCAGCCGGACGCCACGGCGACCGCGCTGGACGGCGCCCGCGGCGCGGACGTGGCGGGCGTGCCCGTGCACTCCGTACGGCTGCGCGGCCTGCTCGCCCACCAGGAGGTACTGCTCGGCGGTGAGGGCGAGACCCTCACCATCCGGCACGACTCCCTGCACCACTCCAGCTTCATGCCGGGCATCCTGCTCGGCGCGCGGCGTGTGGTGGACACTCCGGGGCTCACCATGGGCCTGGAGAATTTCTTGGATCTGGCCTGACGGTCAGCCGGCAGTAGGGCAGTACGTACAGTGCGCGCAAAGATCACTTACTTCGTCCTCGCGGCGGTCCTGGTCGTCTACTTCGTCCTGGTCGGCGAGCGCGGTGTCCTGCTCATCCAGCAGGGCACCCCGGTCACGGTCGTCTTCGGGATCGCCGTCCTGGTGCTGCCGGTGATCGGGGCGTGGTTCCTCTGGCACACGACCCAGTTCGCCCGGAAGGCCGGGCTGCTGGCGAAGGAGCTGGAGGCCGAGGGCGGGCTGCCCGTCGACGAGCTGCGGCGGACGCCGAGCGGCCGCGTCGACCGGGACGCCGCCGACGAGGTCTTCGAACGGCGGCGTGCCGAGGCCGAGGCGGCGCCGGAGGACTGGCGGGCGTGGTTCCGGCTGGCGGTCGCGTATCACGATGCGCGGGACACTCCGCGCGCCCGGAAGGCGATGCAGCGGGCTATCGCGCTGCACGACGGTAAGCCGGTGCGCGCCGCCTGAGGTCAAGGGGCGTGGTACTCCGCGGCCCACGCCACAACCTTGTCCGCCGCCCGGTTGAACGCCCCCGCGCGGGACAGGAAGTCGCCGTTGTGGTCGGTGAAGAGGGTGCGCGGCTCGCCGTCGCCCGGGCCGCCGATCACCAGGGCCTGGCCCTGGACCGTCCGCGGCAGGCCCAGCCAGCGGACCGGCTGCTGCACCGTACGGACCGAGCCGACGGCGCTCCACGGGAGCGTCGTCGTCCGTACCAGGTGCACCTGGCGCAGCCCCGCCGCGCTCACCCAGACGCCGATCCGCAGCAGCCGCAGCGCGCACGCGATGATCACGACGGCCACTGCCACGCACACCGCCGCACCGACCGGCGCCCCGGCCAGCCCGATGATCAGGGCGGAGAGCAGGACGAAGGAGGCGAGCAGCAGAAACACCGCCGCCGCCCCCACCCGCCACGGTCCTGGGCGGTAGGGACGGCGCCAGTGGTCACGCTCGTCGTACGGAAGGGGCGCCGGGTCTCCGGCGTCCCCGTCGAGGTCGCGGTCGGCCGTCAGGAAGGGCAGGGGCACGGCAGATCCTCACTCACGGCCCGTGTTACGCACGGGCACACGGTCGAAAGCTGTGACCGGTGAGGCTAGCGGCAGCAGGACGGCCGGAACCAATCCTGTGCCGGACCGCCGGGCTGCCCGCCCGAACGGCGCAACGCACAGCCGGCTCAGCGGCCGTGCGCGACCTCGGACTGATGGGTCGTATTCGGCCCGCCGACCGTGTCCTGCTGCAGGGCGGGCACGCCGAACAGCAGGGAGCCGGTCAGACCGGCGACTACGGTGAGACCCAGCAGCGTGCGGCCGAAGATCTGCGAACGGCTCGCGCGCTGGCGCGGCGGGGGCGTGACATTGCTGCGGAACCGGTCTGCCTCGGCGACAAAGGCGAACGGGACGGGCTCTCGCCGGCGGAACATGAGCGGGCTCTCCTAGGAACCTCGAAGTGGGCAGTGTCACATGGTGCAACGTCACAGGCACCTGAGAGGTGCCCGTTTTCCGTGACTTCTGTGAAAAATATCAACTGCTGCGGGTGCAGTGTGCACCGGGGGTCCCTTTTGTCGCATCGCGCCGCATGACAGCGCATTTCCGGGCTTGTCAGTGGCGGGCCGTAGGCTTGGCGCGCTCGAACGATGAGCAGCGCGAGCGCCGCAGCAGACGGACGGGTGCACGCGGCAGCACGATGTACGAACGAAAGGACCGCCGGTGTCCCACACCCCCGCCGAGAGCGCCGAGAGCGCATCCCCCGCATTCCGCAGCGAGGTGACGGTCGAGCTGGTCAAGCACGCCGCCGGCGACAGCGACGTCCTGTGGGCCGCGCGGGTCTCCACCGCAGGTGAGCAGTCCCTGGAGGAGCTGCAGAAGGACCCCGAGCGCTCCAAGGGCCTGATCAACTACCTGATGCGCGACCGGCACGGCAGCCCGTTCGAGCACAACAGCATGACCTTCTTCATCAGCGCCCCGATCTTCGTGTTCCGCGAGTTCATGCGGCACCGCGTGGGCTGGTCGTACAACGAGGAGTCCGGCCGGTACAAGCAGCTCGATCCGGTCTTCTACGTCCCCGCGACCGACCGCAAGCTCGTCCAGCAGGGCCGCCCGGGCAAGTACGAGTTCGTCGAGGGCACCGAGGCGCAGCACGAGCTGGTCACTCGCACGATGGAGGACTCCTACCGCCAGGCGTACGCGGCGTATCAGGAGATGCTGGCGGCCGGTGTCGCCCGCGAGGTCGCCCGTTCGGTCCTGCCCGTGGGCCTCTTCTCCTCCATGTACGCCACCTGCAACGCCCGCTCCCTGATGCACTTCCTGGGCCTGCGCACGCAGCACGAGCAGGCGAAGGTGCCGTCCTTCCCGCAGCGCGAGATCGAGATGGTCGGCGAGCAGATGGAGGCCCACTGGGCCAAGCTCATGCCGCTCACGTACGCCGCCTTCAACGCGAACGGACGGGTCGCTCCGTAAGGCGCGCGAGGGCGATCTCCGCGGCCCGACGGAGGGTCACGCCGGAAGGTGTCCGTATTGCGGCGTTTTGAGAAATTCCTCTACGCTGAACACACGGATCCGGCACTGCCTGAACCCCCGAGCAGGCAGTGCCGGGTCCACATCCCGGCCTCCCCAGGGGAGCAACCAGCGGTGAGCTACGAGTAGCGTGGGACCCATGGCTCCGACTTCCACACCGCAGACCCCCTTCGGGCGGGTACTGACCGCCATGGTCACGCCCTTCACGGCGGATGGCGCTCTCGACCTCGACGGCGCGCAGCAGCTCGCCGCCCACCTGGTGGACGCCGGCAATGACGGCCTCGTCGTCAACGGCACCACCGGAGAGTCCCCGACCACCAGCGATGCGGAGAAAGCCCAGCTGGTAAGGGCCGTGGTCGAAGCGGTGGGGGATCGCGCCTTTGTCGTCGCCGGAGCCGGCACGAACGACACCCACCACAGCCTGGAGCTGGCCCGCGCCGCCCAGGCCGCCGGCGCACACGGCCTCCTCGCCGTCACGCCGTACTACAGCAAGCCGCCGCAGGAAGGTCTCTTCCGGCACTTCTCCGCGATTGCCGACGCCACCGACCTGCCGGTCATGCTCTACGACATCCCCGGCCGCAGCGGCGTGCCGATCAACACCGAGACCATGGTCCGGCTGGCCGAGCACCCGCGCATCGTCGCCAACAAGGACGCCAAGGGCGACCTCGGCCGTGCCAGCTGGGCCATCGCCCGCTCCGGCCTCGCCTGGTACAGCGGCGACGACATGCTGAACCTCCCGCTGCTCTCCGTCGGCGCCGTCGGCTTCGTCTCCGTCGTCGGCCACGTCGTGACCCCCGAGCTGCGCGCCCTCCTGGAAGCCCACGTGACCGGCGACGTCACGAAGGCGAAGGAGATCCACCAGAAGCTGCTGCCGGTCTTCACCGGCATGTTCCGCACCCAGGGCGTCATCACGACCAAGGCGGCGCTCAGCCTCCAGGGCCTGCCCGGCGGGCCGCTGCGACTGCCCCTGGTCGACCTCTCGCCCGAGGAGACGGACCAGCTCAAGGTCGATCTCGCCGCCGGCGGGGTACACCTGTAACACCAGACTTCACAACTGAATACGGCTCGCGCGACCGGACGGTCGTCACAGCTGAAGACAGAAACCACCGCCACAACAGCAAGTGCACGAATGTCATGCGCGCCACGTGCCTCAAGGGCCCGTGGCGCGTGTGGTGAGGAGAGTCTTTTGAGTCATCCGCATCCCGAACTCGGCGCGCCGCCGAAGCTCCCCGAGGGCGGCCTGCGCGTCACGCCCCTGGGCGGCCTGGGCGAGATCGGCCGCAACATGACCGTCTTCGAATTCGACGGCCGGCTGCTGATCGTCGACTGCGGAGTGCTCTTCCCCGAGGAGGAGCAGCCCGGAATCGACCTGATCCTGCCGGACTTCTCATCGATCAGGGACCGCCTCGACGACATCGAGGGCATCGTGCTCACGCACGGCCACGAGGACCACATCGGCGCGGTCCCGTTCCTGCTCCGTGAGAAGCCGGACATCCCCCTGATCGGCTCCAAGCTGACCCTCGCCCTGATCGAGGCCAAGCTCCAGGAGCACCGCATCCGGCCGTACACGCTGGAGGTCGTCGAGGGCGACCGCGAGCGCCTCGGCCCCTTCGACTGCGAGTTCGTCGCCGTCAACCACTCCATCCCGGACGCCCTCGCGGTCGCCATCCGCACCCCCGCGGGCATGGTCGTCCACACCGGTGACTTCAAGATGGACCAGCTCCCGCTGGACCGTCGGCTCACCGACCTCCCCGCGTTCGCCCGACTGGGCGAGGAGGGCATCGACCTCCTCCTCTCGGACTCCACGAACGCCGAGGTACCGGGGTTCGTCCCGCCCGAGCGCGACATCTCCAACGTGCTGCGCCAGGTCTTCGCGACCGCCCAGAAGCGCATCATCGTGGCGAGCTTCGCGAGCCATGTGCACCGCATCCAGCAGATCTGCGACGCGGCGCACGAGTACGGACGCCGCGTCGCCTTCGTGGGCCGCTCGATGGTCCGGAACATGGGCATCGCCCGTGAGCTGGGTTACCTGAACGTCCCCGCCGGCCTCGTCGTCGACGTCAAGACCCTCGACGACCTCCCGGACGACGAGATCGTGCTTGTCTGCACGGGCTCGCAGGGCGAGCCGATGGCGGCCCTCTCCCGGATGGCCAACCGCGATCACCAGATCCGCATCGTCCCGGGCGACACGGTGATCCTGGCGTCCTCCCTCATCCCGGGCAACGAGAACGCGGTCTACCGCGTGATCAACGGGCTCACCCGATGGGGCGCCAACGTTGTCCACAAGGGCAACGCCAAGGTGCACGTCTCGGGCCACGCCTCGGCCGGCGAGCTGCTGTACTTCTACAACATCTGCAAGCCGAAGAACCTGATGCCGGTGCACGGCGAATGGCGCCACCTGCGGGCCAACGCCGAACTGGGCGCGCTCACGGGCGTGCCGAAGGACCACATCGTCATCGCCGAGGACGGCGTGGTCGTCGACCTGGTCGACGGCACGGCGCGGATCACCGGCAAGGTCCAGGCGGGATACGTGTACGTCGACGGCCTCTCGGTCGGCGATGTCACGGAGAGCGCCCTGAAGGACCGCCGCATCCTCGGCGACGAGGGCATCATCTCCGTCTTCGTCGTGGTCGACAGCACCACGGGCAAGATCACCGGCGGGCCGCACATCCAGGCCCGTGGCTCCGGCATCGACGACGCCGACTTCAACGGCGTCCTGCCGAAGATCGACGAGGCGCTGGCCAAGTCGGCCCAGGACGGCGTCATGGAGCCGCACCAGGTGCAGCAGCTCGTGCGCCGCTGTGTGGGCAAGTGGGTGTCGGACAACTACCGCCGCCGGCCGATGATCCTGCCGGTCGTCGTGGAGGTCTGACGGCCGGTCCGACGTGCCGTTTGACGGTCCGTCGGATGCACGCGTGGAGCGGGGCGCCCGGATTTGCATCCAGGAGCCCCGCTCCAGTACGTTTACGGCTCCGCCTGAGGGGAACCGGGAACGCCTACGCGTCCTGCAGACCATCGGGCGTCGCTCCTCGAAAGGGGGGCGGAGCTCCTCGAAAGGGGGGCGGAAATCCGGCACAGAGAAATCTGATAAAGTCGGATCAGCCGAAAGGCAAGGCCACTCCAAAGGCCACCGGATACAAATTCGGACCACAGCTTCTTCGAAGCGGGAACGAAATCGGATCTGGTAAGGTTGGAACCGCGAAGAAGCCGATAGGCCGAAACGCACCGGCGAAAATCGGAGCCGCAAGGATCTGATAGAGTCGGAAACGCAAGACCGAAGGGAAGCGCCCGGAGGAAAGCCCGCGAGGGTG
>NZ_JOBH01000023.1 GCF_000717745.1 Streptomyces violens | reverse complement strand
CCCGACAGGCACCACCCCGTCAGCCCCCGTCAGCCCCCCTCCCGCACCCCGAACACCGCCCGCCCCGTGCCCAGGAGCAGCTCCGCATACCTCTCCGGCGTCATGCCGCCGTCCGTCGCGATGGTCATGTCGCAGCCGTCGACCACCGCCATCACCGCGCCGACCACCGCCTCCTGGGACATGGCGGGAGCGAACGCGCCGGTCGCCACGCCCTCGGTGAGGATGCCGGAGACCAGGGCTCGCCACTCGTCGTGGACCCGCCGTATCCCGTCCCGCAGCTCCTCATGGCGGGCCGCGCTCGCGCAGAACTCGGTCCAGGTCGTGCAGCGCCGTATCAGGTCCGGGTCGCCGGTCAGCTCCCGTACGAGCAGCTCGAACCGGCGCCACGGGTCCGGCTCGCCGACGGCCGTGCACCGCCACCGGCCGATCAGCTCGCTTATCGACCACTCGAAGGCGTGCCGGAAGAGGGCGTCACGGGTCTCGAAGTGATGCTGTATCGAACCTATGGAGACCTGCGCGGAGTTGGCCACGTCGCGCAGCCGCGCGGCGTCGAAGCCGTGCTCCGCGAGGGCGAGGGCCGCGGCGCGCAGTATCCGCTCGCGCTGGACGTCCGCTCCGGCCGGCACCGCTCCCGTCCGCTCCGGCACCCCACGCTCGGCCACCATGCCGCCCACCCCTTCACCGTTTTCCGTCCAGCCTCTTGCCTTCCAATAATACCCAATTATTGTGACCGCGAACACATTTTTGGCACGCCTGAACAACGGACGTGCGTCCGGCCGAAGTTCTCAAGAGACGGGCGGCAGAGCATGGACAACCTGCGCAAGTCCCTCACCTGGCGCGATGGATTCGCGATCGCCCTGGTCATCCCCAACGGCCTGTTGCTGACAGTCGGTTACGGCATCGGCGCGATCGGCGCCTGGACCGCGATCGCGCTCTGGGTCGGCGGCGCGCTGATCGGCCTGCTGCAGAACATGCTGTTCGCCGAGACCGCCGCGATGTTCCCCGGCAAGTCCGGCGGCGTCAGCCGGTACGCCTCCGAGGGCTGGAAGCGGTACTTCGCGCCGCTCGGCGCCGTCGCCGCGTACGGCTACTGGATCGGCTGGTCGTTCAGCATCGCGGTGAACGCGGCCGCGATCGGCGCGCTCGTCACCGCGCACTGGTTCCCCGGCACGCCCGAAGTGCCCCTCCTCCCCGGCCACTCGGTCGGCCTGGCCGAACTGATCGGCGTCGCCGCCGTCTTCGCCGCCTGGGCCTGCAACTACTTCGGCGCGCGGCTCACCGCCCGCGCCTCGAAGATCACCAGCGGCATCGTGCTGTGCGGCCTCGTCGTGGTCGTCGCGGCGCCCTTCATGAGCGGCCACACCTGGCACGCGGCCAACCTCACCTGGTACCACGGCGGCAGCTGGACGACGCTGATCGTGTGGTTCTACGTCACCGCATGGACCACGTACGGCACCGAGATCTGCGCCTCGTTCGCGCCCGAGTACAAGGACACGGTCCGCGACACCGCCAAGGCGCTGCGCGCCACCTCGCTCCTCTCCCTCGTCCTCTTCTTCATCGTGCCGCTCGCCATGGTCGGGTCGGTCGGTGAGGACGCCATCCGGAAGGACCCGGTCGGCGCGTTCGCCATCGCCTTCGAGCAGGCGCTCGGCGGCTTCTCCTCGCTCGGGGTCCTCATCCTCGTCTCCTCGATGTTCCTCGGGATGGTCTCCACCACGGCGGACGGCGGCCGGGCGCTGTACGGACTGGCCCGCGAGCGGATGACCGTCCGGCAGCTCGACCATCTGAACCGGTGGGGCGTACCGGGCCGCGCGCTCACCCTCGACGCCGTACTGAACAGCGCGATCCTGCTGCTCCTCGGGGAGCCGCTGAGCATCCTGATCGCCAGCAACTTCGGCTACCTGGTGGCGATCGTGCTGGCCGTCTCCGCCTTCCTGCTGCTGCGCAAGGACCGCCCGGACTGGCCGCGCCCGATCCGCCGCGGCCGTATCTGGATACCGATCGCCTGGGCGGTGCTGGTCATCGACGTCGTGGTGGTCGCGGTAGGCGTCACGCATCCCTCACTGGCCGCGCACGGCGGCCCGAAGGACACCCTCATCGCGGTCGGCATCCTGCTGCTGTCCGTCGTGCTGTACGCGTACCGCCGTGTCGTCCAGGACAAGGAACGCATCGCCTGGCGCATCGAGACGCCGGCCCTCCCGGAGCCCGAGCCGCCCCAGGAGTACGTCACCCGGCGGCCACCCCGGTAAGCGCTCCTGTAGGCGCTGCTGTCAGCGCCCCTGTAGGCGCTTCTCCGGGCGAGTTGGGCAGTTCGTCCACAAGATCATTATGATCCGGCGATGATCATAAGATGGCGACTGGCGGCCGCGGTGTGCGGCCTGCTGGTCACTTTGACGGGCGGCATCGCACCGGCGACCGCCTCGGCCGATGGACCGGCCACCGCAGGAACCTCCGCGGAAACGTCCAAGGACGCCCCCAAGGTCGACCTCGTACTCGACGTCAGCGGCTCGATGCGGGCCCGCGACATCGACGGGCAGTCCCGGATGTCCGCGGCGAAGCAGGCGTTCAACGAGGTGCTGGACGCGGTGCCCCAAGAGGTGCGGCTCGGCATCCGTACGCTCGGTGCCGAGTACCGCGGTGACGACCGCAAGGTGGGCTGCAAGGACACCCGCGCGCTGTACCCGGTCGGCCCGGTGGACCGCACCGAGGCCAAGACCGCCGTCGCGACCCTGACACCGACCGGCTGGACCCCGATCGGCCCGGCCCTGCTGAAGGCGGCGGACGACCTGGAGGGCGGCGACGGGGCCCGCCGCATCGTGCTGATCAGCGACGGCGAGGACACCTGTCAGCCGCTCGACCCGTGCGAGGTGGCGCGCGAGATCGCCGCCAAGGGCATCCACGTCACCGTCGACACGCTCGGCCTGGTGCCGGATGCCAAGACGCGTACCCAGCTGAGCTGCATCGCGGAGGCCACCGGCGGTACGTACACCTCGGTGCAGCACAAGGACGAGCTGTCCGGCCGGGTCAAGCAGTTGGTGCACCGGACGGTCGAACCGGCCGTCACGCCGGTACCGGCGAAGGGCACGGACAGCTGCGAGCGCGCGCCGCAGCTCAAGCCCGGGCTCTACACCGACCGGGAGACCTTCGGTGAGCACCGCTTCTACCGGGTGGACGTACGGCCCGGCCAGGAGCTGCGCGCCTCGGTGAGCATCGCCGCGGACCGTGCCGTCAACGATGACTACGGTGTGCAGCTGCGCGCTTCTACGTTGCGCGGCCGGGAGATCGTGCGCGGCGAGGCCACGGGTGACGGCCGTACGGATGTCCTGTCGACCGGTCTGCGCTATCCGAAGGCCGACGACGGCGGGGTGGCGGAGGACGCGGACGGCGAGCCGGTCCCGGAGACCGTCTGTCTGCGCGTCAGCAACGCCTTCTCCGCGCCTGCTTCGGTGAAGACCGAGCCGGGGCTGCCTGTCGAGCTGTCCGTCGCTGTGGTGGACGGGCCGGACGCGGGGGCCGACGCTGCGTTTCTGGGGCTCGGCCACGGCTGGTGGTTCCTCATTGCACTCACCCTGATCGGCCTGCTCGCCGGGGTGTTGTGGGGCTGGATCTCGCGCTGGCGCGTCACTGTCTGGAGGACCCACTGATGGCTGTCGCAACTTCCGCGCGGCGTTGTTTGTCGGCCGCTCTGCTCGCCGGCGCGGCGCTCTTCGGGACAGCCGCGGCCGCTCCCGCAGCGTCCGCTGAGACTCCCACCCCGACCGCCGACGCCCCCGCGCCCACCGAAGCCGGTACCTCCTTCCGTACCGCCACGGTGATCCGGCCGGGGCAGCAGGCCACCGCCCAGGCGTCCACCGGTGACTACCTCTACTGGCAGTTCCCGGCCGACGCGGGCCAGGGCGCCACGGTGGACGCGACCGTCGAACTGCCTGGCGCCGACGCGCGGCACGGCGAGTCGACCTGGCAGTTGGATGTGTACGACGGTCTGCGTCGACGGCAGGCGTGCCGGTACGGCATGCAGACGAGGACCGCTGCTGCCGACGCCGACACGGTCGAGCTGTCCTGCACCCTGCGGACGGTCCGTGCCGACGCCGAGCCCTGGTCGAACGACCCGCTGCCCGGCGCGTACTACGTCCGCCTCACCACCCTGCACACCGCCTCCGCCGACGCCGGCCTGCCGGTCGAGGCCGCGGTGACCGCCACGACCACGGACGCGGGCAGTGCCCAGGACGTGGACGGTTCGCCGGCCGCGCCCCTGGTCCAGGGGTCGGCCGCGCGGCCCGAACCGGACGGCGGCTGGTCCTCGGGCTGGTGGTCGGCTCGCTGGCTGTGGACCGCGGCCGGCGCGGTGCTCGCTGCGCTCGCCGGGATCGCGGGTTACCGCGCCACCGCAGGGCGCGGGCGGCCTCCCCACGTGCCCCCGTCCGTCTGAGCAACCCACCTCGTCCGACCCCTTGTCGATACGCGAATGTATCCCATACATTCGCGTATCGAACGGCGCACGAGGGAAGCGGGGCCGGTCATGACAGCTTCGGACACGGCGGCGCCCAAGCGCGTCACCCGGCGCCGGGCGCAGACCCGGCAGCGGCTGCTCGACGCCGCGCTGGAGGTCTTCGCCGAGGAGGGGTTCGGGCGGTCCACGGTGGACCAGGTGTGTGAGCGGGCCGGGTACACCCGGGGCGCTTTCTACTCCAACTTCACCTCGCTCGACGAGCTGTTCCTCGCGATGTGGGAACAGCGGTCCGGGGCGATGCTGGACGATCTGCGGGAAGCGCTGCAGCGGCTCGGCACGCTGGAGTCGGTCTCGCCGGACGAGGCGCTGCGGGCCGTGCTGGACGCCGTACCGATCGATGACGCGTGGTACCGCGTCACGGCGGAGTTCACGGCGCACGCGCTGCGCAATCCTTCTCTGCGCCGGGTGATGGCCGCCCGCGAGGAGGCCATTCACGACACGCTGCTGCCGCTCGTCGAGGCCGCGCTCGTCCGCGCGGGCCGGCGGGTCACCGACCGTACCGGGCTGGGCCACGCGCTGGTCGCCGTGCACGACGGCACCGCCGTGCAGTGCCTGCTGGAGCCGGACGACGAGGCCGTGCGGCAGCGGCGCGAAGAACTGTTCCGGCACGTGGTCAACGCCTATAGCTCCGCCTACAGCACCGCCTACAGCACCCAGAGCGAAGGGGCTCTCGATGAGTGAGCGCGAACAGGCCGATGTGATCGTCGTGGGGGCCGGGCTGGCCGGGCTCGTCGCGACGTACGAGCTGGTCAGGGCCGGGCGCAAGGTGCTGCTCGTGGACCAGGAGAGCGCGGCGAACCTGGGCGGTCAGGCATTCTGGTCGCTCGGCGGGCTGTTCCTCGTGAACAGCCCCGAGCAGCGCCGGATGGGCATCAAGGACTCCTACGAGCTGGCCCTGAAGGACTGGCTGGGCTCGGCCGGCTTCGACCGCGAGCGGGAGGACCACTGGCCGCGCCAGTGGGCGCAGGCGTACGTGCAGTTCGCCGCCGGGGAGAAACGCGCCTACCTGCACGAGCTGGGGCTGCGGCTGATGCCGAACGTCGGGTGGGCCGAGCGGGGTTCCGGGCTCGCCTCCGGGCACGGCAATTCGGTGCCGCGCTTCCATCTGACGTGGGGCACGGGGCCGGAGGTCGTACGGGTCTTCCGCGATCCGGTGCTGGCCGCCGAGCACCGCGGGCTGGTCACGTTCAAGCACCGGCATCAGGTCGACGAGCTGATCGTGGAGAACGGCGCGGCGGTCGGTGTCCGGGGCACGGTGCTGGAGCCGTCCGACGCGGCAAGGGGCGTGCAGTCCTCCCGTACATCCGCCGGTTCCTTCGAACTCCGCGCCCAGGCCGTGGTCGTCACCTCGGGCGGCATCGGCGGCAACCCGGACCTGGTGCGCAAGAACTGGCCGGTGGACCGGCTGGGCCCGGCGCCGGAGCGGATGATCTGCGGGGTGCCCGCGCACGTCGACGGGCGGATGCTGGAGATCACCGAGAGCGCGGGCGGCAACATCGTCAACCGCGACCGCATGTGGCACTACGTCGAGGGCATCAAGAACTGGGACCCGGTCTGGCCCGACCACGCCATCCGCATCATCCCCGGCCCGTCCTCGCTCTGGCTGGACGCCACGGGCAAGCGGCTGCCGCCCCCGTACTTCCCCGGCTTCGACACGCTCGGCACACTCCGGCACATCCGGGCCGGCGGCCACGAGCACAGCTGGTTCATCCTCACGCAGTCGATCATCGAGAAGGAGTTCGCGCTCTCCGGCTCCGAGCAGAACCCGGACTTCACCGGCAAGGACCTCAAGATGACGCTCGGCCGGACGAAGAAGGGCCCGACCGGTCCGGTGGCCGCGTTCATGGAGCACGGCGCGGACTTCGTGGTCCGCGACAATCTGCGCGACCTGGTGACCGGGATGAACGCGCTGGGCAGCGGCCCCGAGCTGGACTACGACCAGGTACGGCGCGAGGTCGTGGCCCGCGACCGGGAGGTGGGCTCGGCGTACTCCAAGGACATGCAGCTGATGGCGGTGCGCAACGCGCGTGCCTACCTGGCGGACAAGATCGTACGGGTGGCCAAGCCGCACCGGCTGCTGGACCCGGCACACGGCCCGCTGATCGCCGTACGGCTGAACCTGCTCACCCGTAAGACGCTCGGCGGCCTGGAAACCACGCTGGACTCGCAGGTCGTACGGCCGGACGGCACGCCGTTCGAGGGGCTGTACGCGGCGGGCGAGGTGGCCGGCTTTGGAGGGGGCGGGGTGCACGGATACAACGCGCTGGAGGGCACGTTCCTCGGCGGCTGCATCTTCTCCGGCCGCGCGGCGGGGCGGGCGTTGGCTGGGGGGCTGGCATGACGGGCAGCACGGGGAACGCCCCGGCGAATCTTTCAGAGAGGCGTACGGCGCTGGTCACCGGCGCCTCCTCGGGCATCGGCCGGGCCGTCTGCCGGGCCCTTCTGGACCGCGATTACCACGTGATCGCCACCAGCCGCGCGCCCGAGAAGATCCCCGAGGCCGAGCGCCTGCCGGGCGCCGACTACCTCCCCCTCGACCTCACCGACCCGGCGAGCATCGAGGCGTGCGCGGCGGCGGCCGGCCCGGTCGACGTCCTGGTCAACAACGCGGGCGAGAGCCAGCTCGCCGCCCTCGAAGAGCTGCCGATGGACGCGCTGGAGCGGCTGTTCCAGCTCAATGTCTTCGGTGCGGTGCGGCTGACCCAACTGCTGCTGCCGGGGATGCGGGAGCGCCGCGGCGGCCGGGTCGTCATGGTCGGCTCCATGCTGGCCAGCTTCCCGCTGGCCTTCCGCTCCTCGTACGTGGCCTCGAAGGCGGCCGTCAAGGCGTTCGCGACGGCGGCCCGCCGCGAACTCTCCCCGTACGGCGTGTGGTTGACCACCGTGGAGCCCGGCTCCATCAACACGGGCATCAGCGAGCGCCGCACCCGCTACCTCGCCGACGGCTCCCCGTACACCGACGCGTTCCGTACGGTCTCCGCGCACCTGGACCGCAACGAAGCGACGGGCATCAGCGCCGCGACCGTGGCGGCGACCGTCCTCAAGGCCGTCGAGGCCCCCACCCCGAAGCCCCTGTACGCCGTCGGCAGCCGGGCTCCACTCGTCTTCACCCTCCGCCGCCTGATCTCCCGCCGGCTCTCCGAGTCCCTGGTGTCACGGGCGCACGGCCTCAAGTGAGGAACGCGGTCAGCGCGGCCAGCATCTCCTCGGGGGCTTCTTCGGCGGGGTAGTGGCCGCAGCCGGGGATGACCACGCTCTGTACGTCGTCCGCGGCGAGCCGCATCGTTGCGCCGACCGACTCCCCCAGGTTCTCCGCGCCCGCGATCGTCAGGACGGGGAGGGTCAGGCGGCGCTTCTTGCGGTGCTCGTTCTGCGCGATGGTGGCGTCGAGCGCGCGGTAGAACTCGAAGCTCGCCCGGCGGGCTTCCGGGTCGGTGGCGAGAGTGTCGACGTAGTACTGGACGGCGTGGTCGGGCAGTGGCTTCGCGGCCTTCGTGGCGAATTGATGGCCGAAGTAGAGGTGCTCGCGGCCGCTGATCAATTGCTCGTTGAGGCCGTCGAGGCGGTTGAAGGCGAAGTGCCAGAGGCGGTCGTTGGCTTCCCGGCTCCCGAAGAGGGGCGGTGACGGGGACAGCCCGGGGACGGCGGCCTCGGCGAGCGCCAGGCGGTCGAGGCGGTCCGGGTGGTCGGCGGCCAGGGCGTAGCCGGTCCACATCCCGACGTCGTGGCCGACCATGGCGAACCGTTCGTGTCCGAGCGCGGTCATGAGTGCCGCCATGTCGGCCGCGAGGGTGCCGGTGTCATATCCGTCCAGCGGCTTGTCGGAGAGCCCGACACCGCGCGGATCGACCGCGACGACCCGGAACTTCTCGGCGAGCGCGGGCATCAGGAGGCGCCAGGCGTACCAGGTCTGGGGCCAGCCGGCCAGGAGGAGCAGCGGTGGGCCCTCACCGCCGGTGACGGCGTGCAGGCGCAGCTCACCGGTGTCGACGTACTGGCTGGTGAAGGTGTCGGTGAAGCCGGGCGGGAGGTGCGGCGGCATGCCGTCGATCATCGGGTGACCTTTCGAGCGCGAGGAGCATCGGGCGCTACGCTAGCCATGTTGGAACGATCGGTCAAAGATGATGGTTCGTAGGTAAGGTCCGTGGGGAAATACGGAAACCTGGAGGTGCGCGGCATGGCCGGCCGGAAGCAGTTCGATGTCGATGCGGCCCTGGATCAGGCAATGCGGGTCTTCTGGCAGCGCGGATACGCGGATGCCTCGCTCGACGCCCTCGCTTCGGCCACCGGTCTCGGCCGCGGCTCCCTCTACGGGGCCTTCGGCAACAAGGACGCCCTGTTCCGGCAGTGCCTCGACCGCTACTCCTCGCTCTACGGCGCGCGGTACGAGCAAGCACTCGCCGCTCATCCCGGTGAGCCGGTGCGTGCGGTGGAGGCATTTTTCGATGTCGTACTGGAGCGCATCGCCGATCCGTCGGTCCCCGCCGGATGCCTCATCGCCCAGTCCGCCGCGCAGTCGGAGACGATGCAGGAGGAGAACAGCACGAAGGTGCGCGGTCTGCTCGACGCCCAGCGCGAGCGGGTGCGGGCGGCGCTGGCCGGGTCGGCGGCCGACGACCGGGCGCTCGACGAGGCCGCCTTGTTCGTCGTCGCCGTCACCCAGTCGCTGGCCGTACTGAGTCGGGCCGGCGCGCCGGACTCGGAGCTGCGCTCCGTGGCCCGGCTCGCGTGCGGGACGGTGGCGGACACCCTCGCCCGATGACCGGCGCCGGCCGCGTCAGAGCGCCGTCTCGGGGGCCGTTTCGGATGCCGTCTCGGGTGCTGTCTTGGGTTCCGTCTCGCGTGCCGGCTGCCGGTGGAGGATCAGGCAGACCGCGCTGAGGGCCGCCATCGCGGCGAAGGCGAGGGCGACCGGGGTCCAGGAGTTGCCCGTCGTGGTGAAGAGCCAGGTCGCGGCGGACGGGGCCGCGCTGCCGATCAGGCCCGCGAGCTGGAAGCTCATCGAGAGGCCGGTGTAGCGGACGCGGGGTGCGAACCAGCCGGACAGCAGGGTGCCGATCGATGCGTACGCGATCGTGCTGGCGAGCATCGGGAGGCACATCGCCGCCCACAAGCCGCCCAGCGAACGGGTGTCGGCGAGCCAGAACATCGGGAAGGCGACGACGAGGTGCAGGAGGATGCCGACCAGGGTCAGTCTGCGCATCCCGAAGCGGTCGGCGGCGAGCGCGGCCAGCGGGGTGCAGACGATGACGACGACGGAGGCCGCGGTGCCGGCGCCCGCGGCTTCGGACTCGGAGAAGCCGAGCTGCCCGACCGCGTACGTCGACATGAAGGTGACGATCACGTAGTACCCGCCGACCGTGATCAGGAAGGCGCCGGTCGCCAGCAGCCAGGTGCGCCAGGCGTCGCGGACCACGCCGACGACCGGGGCCGCCTGCTTCGCCTCGCTCTTCTCCGCCGCGCGCGCCGCTTCGAACTCGGGTGACTCCTCGATCGAGGAGCGGATGACGAGGCCGAGCAGGACGAGGACGGCGGAGAGCAGGAAGGGGATGCGCCAGGCCCAGTCCACCAGGGCGTCGTGCCCGAGGAGAGCGATCAGCGAGAAGACTCCGGTGGAGAGGAAGTAGCCGACGCCGTCGCCGACTTGGGGGAAGGAGCCGAAGAAGGCGCGGCGGCGGGGCGGGGCGTGTTCGACGGCGAAGAGCACCGCGCCGCCCCATTCGCCGCCGACGGCGAGCGACTGCGTCATCCGTATCAGGACGAGGAGGACCGGCGCCGCGACGCCGAGCGTGGCGTAACCGGGCAGCAGGCCGATGGCGACGGTGGCCACGCCCATGAGCAGCATCGACCAGATCAGCGCCTTCTTGCGGCCGTACCGGTCACCGATGTGCCCGAAGATGATCGCGCCGAGCGGGCGGCCGAGCGAGCCGACGAAGAGGGTGGTGAACGAGAGCAGGGTGCCGAGCGCCGGGCCCGCCTCGGGGAAGAAGAGATCGGGAAAGACCAGCGCGGACGCGGTCGCGTAGATGCCGAAGTCGTACCATTCCACGCTGGTACCGATCAGCGAGGCGCCGGCGACCTTCCAGGGGTTGGCGCGGCGGGGCGGGGCGTCTGTGCTCGTCATTCCGTGCTCCTCCTGAAAGGGGGTCCGGCCACACCTGAGTGAGAATGGGTCCAGAGAGACCCGAATGAAGGTTCAGTGGACGGTAAGGTCGCCCCAGAGGGCTGTCAATAGGGTCCGAGGGAAGCACTTCACTCACGGGAGTCACGGATGAGCGGGACGGACGCGGAGCGGGACAGCGGGCGGCGGTCCGCCTCGCGCGACGTCGTCGCCGAGGCGCTGCGCAAGCGCATCGCGCTCGGCGGCTTCGAGCCCGGCGACCGGCTGCCCAGCGAGCGCGAGCTGGCGGCCGCGTTCGGCGCCGGGCGCAACACCGTTCGGCAGGCGCTGCGCCTGCTGGCCGACGAGGGCCTGGTGGTGACCACACTCGGGCGCAGCGGCGGCACACGGGTGGCCTCGGCCGCCCCCGTGGGCACCGCCGGTACCGGAGCGCAGGCCGCGGTGGCCGCCGAGATCCGGGCCACGCTGCGCGACTACATGGAGTACCGGCAGGCCATCGAGCCGCTCGCGGCCCGGCTGGCCGCCGAGCGCGGCTCCACCGGCGCCCGCCGGGACCTGGTGAAGCTGCTGGACGCGGAGGTCGGCGAGCTGCCCGACATCGGCGCGTACCACCGCGTGGACAGCCGCTTCCACCTCGCCGTCGCCGCGGCCGGCGGCAATGAGGTGCTGCACGAGGCGGTGGCCAGGGCCCGCTCGGAGATGTTCGCGGGCGGCAACGCGCTGTGGCTGCGCGCGGACTGGCATGTGGTGTACGGCGCGGCGGCGGAGCTGGGCTGCGTCTTCCGTGACGAGCACGAGGCGATCGCGCTGGCCGTGCTCGCCGGGGACGGCGCGGCGGCGGAGCGCCGCATGCGGGAGCACCTGCAGGACTCGTACCGGCAGTTCCTGACCCTGCTGGACCACTTCGAAGGGCGGTCCGGCTGAGGGTCGGAGACGGCTTCGGGCGGTCCGGCTGAGGGGTCTGGTACGGCTTCGGGCGCGGCTTGACCTTGCCCGGGGAGCGCCTTACTCTCCGAATTGGATCCGATCGGATCCAATGAGAAACCCTCAGGAGGTACCGGCCCATGCACACCCACGACGAGGAACTCACCCGTCAGGTCATGGATCACCTCCGCCACCGCATCGCCCTGCCCGAGCCCCCGCTCGGCCGCCCCGGCGATCACGCCGAGCTCGGCGTCGCCCTCAAGGGGGCGATAGGCGCGGGTCCGCGGCCGGCCGCCGAGGTGCTGCGTACGTACGCCGAGGACATCGAGCCGACCGTCATCTCCTGCGACCACCCCGCCTTCCTCGCCTTCATCCCCGGCGCGCCCACCAAGGCCGCGGCCCTCTTCGACATGGTCGTCTCGGGGGCTTCCCTGCACGGTGTCTCCTGGCTGGAGGCATCCGGCGCGATCGCCGCCGAGAACCAGGTGCTGCGCCTGTTCGCGGAGCTCGCGGGACTCCCCGAGGGCGCCGGCGGCTGCTTCGTCAGCGGCGGCTCGGCCGGCAATCTCTCCGCGCTCGTCGTCGCCCGCGACACCGGCCGGCGCCGGCTCGGGCTCACCGGGCACGCCCCCGTCCGCATCGCCGTCAGCGACCAGGTGCACTCCTCCGTCGGCAACACCCTGCGCATCCTCGGCATCGACGCCCTCGTCGTCCCGACCGAGGACCACCGGCTCACCGGCGAAGCCGTCCGCACCGCCCTGGCGGCCGCCGAGCACGACGGCGGGGCGCCCGTCGTCGCCGTCGTCGCCACCGCGGGCACCACCAACGCCGGGATACTCGACGACCTCGCGGGCGTCGCCACGCAGGCGCGCGCCCACGACCTGTGGTTCCACGTCGACGCGGCCTACGGGGGCGGCGGCCTCTTCGTCCCCGAACTCCGCGCGCGAATGGCCGGTATCGAGCACGCCGACTCGCTCGTCGTCGACCCGCACAAGTGGATGTTCGCGCCCTTCGACTGCGGCGCGCTGCTCTACCGCGACCCGCGCCTCGCCAAGGCCGTCCACACCCAGGACGCCTCCTACCTCGACGCGATCCACGGGGACGGCGCGGGCGCCGACGACCTGGAGTGGAACCCGAGCGACTACGCGTACCACCTCACCCGGCGCCCGCGCGGCCTGCCCCTGTGGTTCTCGCTCGCCGTGCACGGCACGGACGCGTACCGGGACGCGGTCGCGCGCGGCGTCCGGCTCGCCCAGTACACCGCCCGCCTCGCCGAGCGCACCGACGGCCTCGAACTCCTCCGCGAACCCGAGCTGTCCGTCGTCCTGATCCGCCGCACCGGCTGGCAGCCGCGTGACTACTACGCCTGGTCCAAGCGGCTGCTCGCCGCCGGCACGGCCTTCGTCACGCCGACCGTCTGGGAAGGCGAGACCGTCGTACGCCTCGCCTTCCTGCACCCCGGCCTCACCGAGGAGACCGTCGAAGGCATCCTCGACTCACTGCTCACCGACGACGCTGCCCACTGACTCAGCGCGTGCGCGGCCGGTAACCCAGGCTGACCGACAGGTCGTTCGCGCCCTTGGTGGCCAGTTCGGCGAGTTCGGTCTCGCCGGCGTCGGTCCAGCGGATCATCGGGACGGAGACGGAGAGGGCGGCGACGACGCGGCCCGAGCTGTCGCGGACCGGGGCCGCGACGCAGGAGACGTCCGGGTTGGATTCGCGGTGCTCGGTGGCGGTGCCGCGCTCCCGGATGGCGGCGAGTTCGGTACGGAGCGCGTCCGGGTCGGTGATGCTGCCGGGGGTCAGGGCGACCAGTTCGCGGCCCTCGATGCGGGCTGCCAGCTCCGCTTCCGGGAGCGTCGCGAGCAGCATCTTGCCGACGGCCGTGCAGTGGGCGGGCAGCCGGCGGCCGGCCGCCGAGACCATGCGGACGGCGTGCGTGGAGTCGACCTTGGCGATGTAGATGACGTCGGTGTCCTCCAGGATCGCCACGTGCACCGTCTCGTCGCAGGTGGCGGCCACCTCGCGGGCCACCCGCTGGCCCTCGGCGGCCAGGTCGAGCTGTTCGGCGTACCGGCTGCCGAGCTGGTACGCGCGGACGCCGAGGCGGTAGCGGCCCGGCTGGTCGGGGACGGGGACCAGATAGGAGCGGGCCGCCAGGGTGGTGAGCAGTTCGTGCACGGTGGTGCGCGGCAGTTGCAGCTTGCGCACCACGTCGGGGGCCGACTGCGGGCCGTCCGCCTCCAGGAACAGTTCGAGTATGTCCAGTGCCCGGGTCACCGCTGGGACCAGTCGCCCCATGCCGTTCACCCACCCTCCGCCGCCGTCGCCAGGTGTTCGTCATTCCGGTCGGTGGTCGGAATGACGAACACAGGGTAGGGGGATGAGGGTTCGACTGTCGACGGCCGGGACATACCGGCCGCCGACCGCCGCCTGCCGACTGCCGGCCGTCGACCGCAGACCGTCGACCGCCGGTCTCACCGCGCTTCCAGCGCCTCCAGGCCCGCCGGGAGCGCCTCGGTGTGCAGCACGCCCATGCGCTGCGTGGCCCGGGTGAGGGCGACGTAGAGGTCGCTGACGCCGAACTCGGCCGGTTCCGCCACGAGTACCGTGTCGAACTCCAGGCCCTTGGCCTGCCGCGGGTCCAGGAGGACGACCGGGCTGGTCAGGTCGGGGGCCGGGCCGGCGGACGCGGCGGGGAGGGCGGCCAGCAGGGCTTCGTGGTGGTGCTTCTGGGCGATGACCGCGAGGCGGCCCTCGGCGTCGGCCTCCTCGGCGACCGCGTCGGCGACCGCGCGCGGCAGGTCGTCGGTGCGGTGGGCCCAGGGCGGTACGCCGGTGGAGCGGACCGAGCGCGGCGGCTCGAAGGCCGCGGCCGTCGGAGTACCGGCGTACGCGGCCCGGATCACCCCTGCCGCGGCCTCCATGATCTCGGCGGGGGTGCGGTAGTTGACGCCGAGGCGTACGTGCTCCCAGCGGTCGCCGACGTACGGCTCGAGGATCGACTCCCACGTGCCGCAGCTACCGGGCTCGGCGGTCTGCGCCGGGTCGCCGACCAGCGTCATCGAGCGGGTCGGGCAGCGGCGCATCAGCAGCCGCCACATCATCGCGGACAGCTCCTGCGCCTCGTCCACGATGATGTGGCCGAAGGCCCAGGTGCGGTCGGCGGCGGCGCGCTCGGCGGCGGTGCGGTGGTCGGCCTCCTCGTGCCGGTCGGCGAGGCGTTCGGCGTCGACCAGGTCGTGCGCGGCCAGCACCTCCGAGTCCTCGTCGTCCTTGTCCTCGAACTCCTGGGTGCGGGAGCCGTACGAGAGGTCCAGCACGCCCTGCGCGTACGCGATGCGCTCCTGGCGCTCGGCCTCGGCGGCGGCCTGCGCGGCGGAGTCGTCCTCGCCGAGCAGCTCGGCCGCCTCGTCCAGGAGCGGGATGTCGGCCGCGGTCCACTCGCCGCCCTCGCGGCGGATCGCGGCCGCGTCGGCCTCCGGGAGGTGCACGGGGTCGGCGAGGAAGTCGGCGACCAGCTCCTGCGGGGTGAGGACGGGCCACAGTTCACCGATGGCGCGGTGCACTTCACCGCTGGCCGCGATGGCCTTGCCGAGCTGGGCGATGTCGTCGGGGCCGAGGAAGTTGGGGCCGCCGTACGGGTCGGCGCCGAGCCGGTCGGCGAGCTGGGCGGTGAGCGCGTCGATGATGCGGAAGGCGAAGTGCGGGCGGGCGAGGTTGTGCGGCAGCTTCGTCTCGCGCGCCTGGTGCCGGGCCTCCAGGACGATGTCCGCGTCCAGCAGCAGGTCGCCGTCCTCGTGCGGGATGACGGTGACCGGATCGGGCAGGGTCTGCCGGTCCCGTACGAACGTGGCGAGCGCGTCGGCCATCGCGGCGCCGCCCTTGACCGCGGCGGCCTCGGGCGTGTCCGTGCCGGTCGCGGTGATGCCCGGGAAGAGCTCGCCGGGCGAGGCAAGCAGCACACCGGTCTCGCCGAGCGCGGGCAGCACCTCGCCGATGTAGCCGAGGAACGCCGGGTTGGGGCCGACGATCAGTACGGCGCGGCGGGCGAGCAGTTCGCGGTGCGCGTACAGCAGGTACGCGGCGCGGTGCAGGGCGACGACGGTCTTGCCGGTGCCGGGGCCGCCCTCGACGACCATGACGCCGCGGTGCGGGGCGCGGATGATGCGGTCCTGCTCGGCCTGGATGGTCTGCACGATGTCGTGCATCCGGCCGGTGCGGGCCGCGTCCAGCGCGGCGAGCAGCACGGTGTCGGCGTCGGTGCCCTCGTGGCCGGTGCGCACCGTGTCGGCGAGATCCATGATCTCGTCGTGCAGTGCGGTGACGCGGCGGCCCTCGGTGGAGATGTGGCGCCGGCGGCGCAGGCCCATCGGGGTGTGGCCGGTGGCGAGGTAGAAGGGGCGGGCGACGTCGGCGCGCCAGTCGATGACCAGGGGCGTGCACTCGGCGTCGTCGCGCCGGATGCCGATGCGCCCGATGTGGTGGTCGGCGCCGTCGCGGAAGGAGAGCCGGCCGAAGCACAGACCGTGCTCGCCCGCGTCGAAGGCGGCGAGCAGCCCGGCCTGCTCGGCGACGGTCACGTCCCGCTCCAGCCGCGCCTGCAGCGTGCCGGTGTCGGCCGCCGCCAGGGCGCCCTCCACCGCGGCACCCGCCCCGGCGCGCAGCTCACCGAGGCGCTCGTAGAGCATGTCGATGAATTCCTGCTCCCGGCGCATTTCCGCGCGGGAAATCTCCTCGTCGGCGGACCGGTCCGGCCGTACGCCCGATTCTTCGCCCGGCACCTGGATTGACAATTCGGCTCCCGCCTGGTTAAGATGACTCCAGAAAGCTTCGCCATGCCCAGATTCTTTCCACGGCATGGAAACTCCCAATATACGCGGAGCCCGCCCCGGCCGCCAATGCGACCGGGGCTTTGCTGTGTCCGCAGGTCTTTTACTTTCCGCGAGCGCGGCGCAGCCGCAGCGGTGCGTAGACCGCGACCGAGACGGCGAAGGCCACGAAGTACGCCAGGTCCGCGCCGTGCAGCGCCTCGGCGACCGGCCCGACGTAGAGCGTGGTGTCCATGAAGGGCACGGCGGCGGCGAACGCGACGACGAAGGCCAGCGCCGCCGGCCACCACGGCTGCGGGCGGGCGAACTCCTCGTGCACGTCCACCGGCCGGCCGCTCCGCTCCCTGGCGCGGGCGAACCAGTCGATCGCGACGACGCCGATGAAGCCGGGGATCCAGTAGCCGACGAAGAGCAGCACGTTCTGGAAGCGGGCCGTGGTGTCGGCGGCGTGCATCCACAGCACGAGCAGGAAGCCGAGCACGGCGGCCACGGCCGCGGCGAGCGGGCGGGGAATGCGGACGCCCGCCGTCTGGAGCGCCAGCGAACCGCTGTAGTCGTTCATGGCGTTGCTGCACACCGCGGACGCGGCGATGGCCAGCAGCCCGAAGGCGCCCAGCGCCCCGCCGCCGAGCAGCTCGTGCACGCCCGCCGCCGTCTGGTCGGTGAACAGCCCCGCCGCCCACAGGCCGAGCGTCTGCACCCAGAGGTACGCGGCGGCCATGCCGAGCAGGGTGTACCAGAACATCCGCGGCCGGGAGGACGAGCGCGGCAGGTACCGGCTGAAGTCCGAGGCGTAGGGCGCCCAGGAGATGGCGAGGCTCAGCGCGACGGTGGTGGTCAGTACGAAGGCACCGGCCCGGTCGGCGCCGTGTGCGGTGGCGGCCGACGGGAGCGGGACACCGGCGAGCAGCTTGACGCTGAGGGCGAGGAAGGCCGCGCCCAGCACGAAGGTCATCACGGTCTGCAGGCGGTGGATGGCCTCGTACCCGAGGACGCCGACGACGCCCTGGAGGAGCAGCACGGTGAGCGCGCCCAGCCAGAAGGGCCAGCCGAGCAGCCGGGCCAGCGCGTCACCGCCGAACAGTCCGATCAGCGCGTCCCAGGCTATGGAGGAGAGCCACTGCAGGACGCCGGGCAGTACGACGCCGCGGCCGAACGCGAGCCGGGCGAGCGGCAGTTGACCGGTACCGGTGAGGCTCCCCCACGTACCGAGGTAGGCGGACGGCGCGGCGCCGAGCAGCGTGCCGAGCGCCATCGCGGCGAACGCGGTCCAGAAGTCGAGCCCGAGGCCGATGCCGACGGTGCCGGTGAAGACGCCGGTCATGGTCAGGTTGGGCGCGAACCACACGGTGAACAGGCGGCCGGGGCGGCCGTAGCGGTTGCTCTCGGGCACAGGGCCGATGCCGTGCCGTTCGACGGACAGATCGCCGGCGCCTGCGGGCATCCGCCCGTCGAACACGGGACGCTCGATGGTCATGGGTCTTCCAGGGGTTGGGGTTCCGGATCGGGAACGGGGTGCGGGTAACATGTGGGGCACACGAGACACGGGGTGCCCATCTCAAGGGCTGAGATCACACCCGTCGAACCTGATCTGGTTCGCACCAGCGAAGGGATGTCACAGAGGAATGCCCCTATGACGCGTCCGGCCGACGACCTGCTTGCCACGGCCCGGCAAGCGCTCATCCGCGTACGCCATGAAACACCACTGGTGCAGTGCCTCACCAACCAGGTCGTTTCGAACTTCACGGCCAACGTTCTGCTCGCGCTGGGCGCCGCCCCGGCCATGGTGGACATCCCCGAGGAGGCCGGCCCGTTCGCCAAGGCCGCCTCCGGGGTGCTGGTCAACGTGGGCACACCGCACGCGGAGCAGCGCGCGGCCATGACCGAGGCGGTGGCGTCGGCGGCCCGGGCCGGAACGCCATGGGTGCTGGACCCGGTGGCGATCGGCTCGCTGCGGGTACGGACCGCGCTGGCGCACCGGCTGGCCGCGCAGGGCCCGGCCGTCGTGCGCGGCAACGCCTCGGAGATCATCGCGCTGGCCGGGACCGGGGGCGGCGGGCGCGGGGTGGACGCGACGGACGAGGTCGAGTCGGCGGCCGCAGCGGCGGGCACGCTGGCCCGCGCGACGGGCGCCGTGGTCGCGGTCTCCGGACCGGTCGACCTGCTCACGGACGGCGAGCGGACGGTACGGGTCGCCAACGGGGACCCGCTGTTGACACGGGTGACCGGCGGCGGCTGCGCGCTGGGCGCGGTACTGGCGGCGTTCGCCCCGTCCGCCGCGCCGTCCCCGTCCCCGTCCCCGGCCTCGGACGGTGACCGGCTCGCCGCCGCGGTCGCCGCCGTGACGGTCTACACCGTGGCCGCCGAGGTCGCGGCCGAGCGCAGCAGCGGCCCCGGCAGCTTCGCGGCCGCCTTCCTGGACGCGCTGTACGGCCTCGACGAGGACACGCTCGACAAGCGGGCGGCGATCTCGTGGACGTGAACCGGGACCCGGATCTGCCCGCACCGCCGGACCTCTCCGTGTACCTGGTCACCGACGCGGCGCAGGCCGCCGCGTGCGGCCGGGACGTGCCCGGCACGGTCGCCGAGGCGGTGGCCGGCGGGGTCACCGCGGTCCAGGTGCGGGAGAAGGACGGCGCGGCGCGGGAGTTCCTCGACACCGTGCTGCGCATCTCCGCGGTACTGCCCGAGCACGTCGCGCTGTTCGTCAACGACCGGGTGGATGTGTACCTGGCGGCGCGCGCGGCCGGCGCGCGGGTGACCGGCGTGCACATCGGCCAGTCCGACCTGCCGGTGGCCGCCGTCCGCGCGCTGACCGGACCGGCCGCGGTGATCGGGCTGAGCGCCGCGACGGAGAACGAGCTGCGCGCCGCCGCCAAGGAACCGGCCCGGGTCGACTACGTCGGCATCGGCGCGCTGCACGCCACGCGTACCAAGGCGGACGCCCCGCCGGAGCTGGGCATCGAGGGTTTCGCCCGGCTCGCGCCGCCCACGCCGCTGCCGGCGGTGGCGATCGGCGGCGTGACGGTGGCGGACATGGCGCCGCTGCGGGCCGCGGGCGCGGCGGGCGGCGCGGTCGTCTCGGGCATCTGCGCGGCCGCCGACCCCCGTACGGCGGCGCGCGCTTACGCGGAGGCGTGGGGCCGGGCCGCCTGAGATTCTCCCCGCCCCCGACGGGCCGTCAGCCGGCGCGCGCCCTCCAGTACGGCCACGATCACCAGCGCCAGGGCGAAGGCCAGCAGCAGTCCGTTGAGCGGTTCCTCGGCGAAGGCCGCGCCGCCGACGTAACCGATGGCGGTACTGGTGACGGCCCACAGCGTGGCGCCGGCCGCGTCCAGCAGGACGAAGCGGCGGAGCGGGAACCGCAGGCTGCCGGTGGACAGTGCGGACGCCACCCGGCCGCCCGGCAGGAAGCGGCCCGCCACCACCAGCGTCGTGGCGTGCCGCCCGACCATGGCGCGCGCCCACGCGTACCGTTGCCGGCCCTTCTCGCCGCGCAGCAGCCGGTCGATGGCCCGCGGTCCCGCCCAGCGGCCGATGGCGTGGCCGAGGCAGTCGCCGCCCAGCGCGCCCAGCGCGGCCACCAGGGCCAGCAGCGCGAGCTGCGGAAGGTCGGCGCCGGTCAGCACGGCCACCGTCACCACCGTCGTCTCGCTCGGCATGAACGGCAGCAGCGCGTCCAGGGCGGCCACCAGCAGCACGATCAGCCAGAGCCAGGGCGAGTCCAGTTGCGTCTTGACCAGCTCGGCGAACTGGTCGAACAGCTCAGACATGGACCGGCGGCCGGGTGCCGCAGATCGCCGCGTGCGCCTCGGCGGCGAGCGCCCGCCGGTCCCGCTCCCCGGGGTCCAGCTCCGGGTGGGCCGTGACCCGTACCGTGAGGTCTCTCGCGCCGATCACTCTGTGCAGCGAGGTCGCGAAGTCCTCGTCCCCGAGGAACGCGGCCACCGTGCTGGGTCTGCCGTGCTGCAGGTAGGTGATCGTTACCGGCCGGACCGGCGCCCCGGCGTCGATCGCGGCCTGGAACGTCGCCCGCCGGAACCCGCCGCCCGACTCCGTGCACCAGGTCGTGCCCTGCGGGAACACCAGCACCGAACGGCCGCCGCGCAACGTGGCCGTCAGCCGCGCCACGTCCCGCGGCAGCGTGCGCAGCCCGTCCCGGTCGATGAACTGCGCCCCGGCCTTCCGCGCCAGCGCCCCGAACACCGGCCACTGGCCCACCTCCCGCTTGGCCAGCGGCATCGAGGGCTCCACCGCCAGCAGGGCGATGACGTCGAGCCAGGAGATGTGGTCCGCCACGATGAGCGTCCCCGGGCCGCCGGGTCCGCGCGGCACGCTCAGCGACGGCGTACTGCTCTCCAGGCGCAGCCCGAGGGCGCGGATCACCGCGCGCGCCCTGGCCCTCATCACCTGCTGGTCGGCGAGGCGCGGCCCGGCCGCCATGCCGCGGGCCAGGGCGCCGGCCAGCGCCGCGTACCGGCGGGCCCGCTCCGCGCCGGTGAGCTGCGGCACGGCGTGCGCGGCGCAACTGGGTGTGCAGGGGGACGTGACGGCCCAGGGACTCATCGGGACTCTCCGAGGAAATAGCGGTAGTAGCGGTCGTTCAGCTGCTCCATGTCCAGCACGATGAAGAAGTCGGCGACGCCGAACTCCGGGTCGTGCGCGGGCGCGCCGCACACCCAGGCGCCCAGTCGCAGATAGCCCCGGAACAGCGGGGGCAGCCCGGCGTATCCGGGCGCCTCGTCCGCCACCTGTCCCGTGGGCCGCCAGGGGCGGTGCGGGCGGACCGTCAGGCCGGCGGGCGGGGTGTGCTTCTCGGCGCACAGGGCCCAGGCGTTCGCCGCCGCCCGGCCGCCGTCGGCCAGCGGTACGGAGGCGCAGCCCGCGAGGTACCGGTGGCCGGAGAGCAGGACGTACCGGGCGAGCGCGGCCCACATCAGGTTGATCACCGCGCCGGAGCGGTGGTCGGGGTGGACGCAGGAGCGGCCGGCCTCGATCATCGAGGGCCGGATGGCGGTCAGCGCGCTCAGGTCGAACTCGCCGTCCGCGTAGGAGCGTTCGGTGCGGCCCGGCGGCAGCAGCCGGTAGGTGCCGACCACTTCACCGGTCACCGTCTCGGTCACGATCAGGTGGTCGGCGAGGCCGTCGAAGATGTCCGTGTCGTGGCCCGCCAGTGCCGGGTCGAGGGTGGCGCCCAGTTCCTCGCCGAACACCTTGTGGCGGAGCCGCTGGGCGGCGCGTATCTGCTCGGTGGAGTCCGCGATGGAGGTGACGTAGGTGCGGGTTTCCGTCGCGGCCGAGGGCGTCGTCGTCATGGGTGTCGGGTCTCCGTTCGCTGGGTGTCCACGGCGCGGGACGGGGTACTCGACGCCCCCGTCACCGTTCCCGACCGACGGTAGGAGCCGGGTGAATCGCACCGCAGTGCCCGAAGGTCTGAGGCGGCCCCTGACCTTCGTCAGGGGTCCCGTTCCGCCGGGCGGAGGAGCGCGGCCCAGGTGCGTGCCAGGGGTATCCCTACTCCCCCAGGAAGAAGCGCCGGTAGCGGTCTTCGATCCGCTCCATGTCCAGCAGCACAAAGAAGTCCGCGACGTCGGACTCCGGGTCGTGGGCCGGTGCCCCGCACATCCAGGCGCCGATCCGGAGGTAGCCGCGGAGCAGCGGCGGCAGCAGCGCGTAACTCGGCTCGTTCTCGATCACGCCCGGCGGCGTCCACGGGCGGTACGGATGCACCCGCAGCTCGGCCGGGGAGCAGTGCTTGGTCGTCCCCAGCAGCCAGGCGTGGGAGGCCGCCTGGCCGCCGTCGGCCAGCGGCACGGATGCGCAGCCCGCGAGGTAACGATGGCCGGAGAGCAGGACGTACCGGGCGAGCGCGGCCCACATCAGGTTGATCACCGCGCCGGTCCGGTGGTCCGGGTGCACGCACGCGCGCCCGGCCTCCACCATCCGTCCGCGCACGTCGTGCAGTGCCCGCAGGTCGAACTCGCCCTCGGAGTAGGAGCGTTCGCTGCGCCCCGGGGGCTGCAGGCGGTACGTGCCGACCACCTCGCCACTGGCGGTGTCCGTCACGATCAGGTGGTCGGCCGGTGCGTCGAAGCCGTCGACGTCGTGGCCGGCCGGCCGGGTGCGCAGCCGGGCTCCCAGCTCCCCGCCGAAGACCCGGTGGCGCAGCCGCTGCGCGGCTCGTATCTCCTCCGTCGTGTCCGCGATGGAGGTGACGTACGAACCGGTGCCCGCGTCAGCGGTGGATACCGAGAGCATGAGAAACGATCTCCCTTCCTGGGGACCTTCTTGGGGACGGCCGGCGCCGGCACGCACGCCCGGCGGACACGCGCGCCGGAACGGCGGGTGCGCCGCTCGACCATGAAAGCTACGAGTGCCCCTCGGGGCCCGGCATCGGCCGAAAGACACCGGCCGTTCCCGCCGTTCGGCAGGCGCCCCTACCGCGCCCCGGCGCCGGGCCCAACAGAGCCTGCCGGGCCCAGTACGAGGCCGAGCGGCCCTGCCCGCCGGGGGCCGAGGGGTGGCAGAATCCCACTCGCTCCCGCGTCGCGGCACGGCGGGCCGCGACGGCTTGTCCCACCAGGTCTTGATGCCGAGGGAGACCGCGATGACGTGGACCGCCCCTTCCCTGCACCCGTTGTGGACCTCTGTCCTCAGCCGGCTCCGGCCGGCCCTCCTGACGGTGCCTTCCCGAACGACCCGACCAGCACGAACAGCCCGAACGGCGCGAACTGCCGGTACCGCTGCGGCGGTCGGCGCCGCTGACGACGGGATCGGACCGTCCCCGGTCGCGGTACGCCGGTACGCCGACCGCACCGTCATCGAGGTGCACCGCCCGATCCGCCCGGCCGCCGAACCCCACCTGGGACGGCTTCTCAACGCCGTCATCCGCCCGGGCAGCGGCGATGTCGTCGTCGACCTGCACCGGGTGGGCCGGGCGGACGACGCCGCGGCGCTGGTCCGGCTGGCCCAGGTCCTCTGCGCCCACCACGAGGTGGACTGCTCTGTGGCGTACGACGCGTCGGAGGCCGCGGCCCGCTCGTCCCCGAGCAGACGCCTGCCCGCCGCGCGGGCAGCACCGCGCCGAAGCGGCCTCCGCATACCGGGATCGCTATCTGATAACGGACTTCCGTTCGAACGTCCCTTTCACCACGTCCGCCCCGTACCGTGCTTCTCAATGCCCCTTTGATCTTGTTCAGGGGGCTCCTGGGGAGGGGGGACGCACCATGCGCAGCGGGGTGAAGACCGCCATAGTCGGCGGGGTGTTCGTCGTAGTGGGCGGGGCCGTACTGTACGGCGGCTACAACCTGGTGAACGGGATCGCCGGGTACGGCGACGCGGGCGGCACCCCACAGACGGTACGGACCGGCCCGCCCAGCGCCGAGGAGACGACGCGGACGGCGAAGGACTTCCTCGCCGCCTGGGCGAAGGGTGACAGCGCGGCCGCCGCCGCGCTCACCGACAACCAGGAGGTCGCCCGGACCGAACTGACCGGATTCCACCACCAGGCGCGCCTCACGCACCTGGTGATCACGCCCGGCGAGCGAACCGGGACGACCGTTCCGTACAAGGTCACGGCGAAGGTGTCGTACAAGGGGCGGACCGCGCCGCTGTCGTACGCCTCCGAGCTGCGGGTCGTCCGCGGCCGGACCACGCACAAGCCGCTGGTGGACTGGCGGCCCTCGGTGCTGCATCCGCGGCTCAAGGAGGGCGAGTACCTGGTAACGGACGCGGGCGCGGCGCCGGAGATCAACGCCGTCGACCACCGCGGCCGGCCGCTGACCGAGGAGCGCTACCCCTCTCTCGGGCCCGTCCTGGACGACCTGCGGGAGAAGTACGGCAGCAAGGCAGGCGGCACCCGCGGCATCGGCCTGCGCATCGAGAACGAGGCGGGCGAGACCACCCGCACCCTGATCACCCTCCAAAAGGGCCGGGCCGGGACGCTGCACACGACGCTGGACGCGGACGTACAGGCGGCGGCGGAACGGGCGGTGAAGGAGTACGACGAGTCGTCGGTCGTGGCCGTCCGGCCGAGCACGGGCGAGATCCGGGCGGTGGCCAACAACCGTACGGACGGCTACAACGCGGCGATGCTGGGCAGAGTGGCGCCGGGCTCCACGATGAAGATCGTCACGGCCGCGATGATCCTGCAGAACGGCGTGGGCGACGCGGCCGGGAAGGCCGACTGCCCGTCGACCGTGTCCTGGGAGGGCTACACCTTCCACAACCTCGACGACTTCTCGATCGCGGACGGCACACTGACCGACGCGTTCGCCCGGTCCTGCAACACCGCGTTCATCAAGGCCGTCAAGCCGCTGAACGACAAGGGCGTCGCGGGCACCGCGCTGGGGACCACGGCCCGGGACTCCTTCGGGCTCGGCGGGGACGACTGGCAGACCGGTATACCGTCCTTCGACGGCAGTATCCCGGAGTCGACCGGGGTGGAGACCGCCGCCTCGTACATTGGCCAGGGCAAGGTCCAGATGAGCCCGCTGGCCATGGCGTCCGTGACCGCGACCGTGGTCAACGGCGGCTTCCGGCAGCCCGTCCTCGTACCGCGGTCGCTCGACGGCCGGACCCTGGCCACCGCGCGCCCGCTGGCCCCCTCCGTCGCCCGGCAACTGCGGCAGATGATGCACGCGGCGACCGTCGGCCAGGGGACGGCGGTCGCCGCGATGGCGGGCGTCGGCGGGGACAAGGGCGCGAAGACCGGCTCCGCCGAGAAGGACGGACAGGACCGCTCCAACAGCTGGTTCACCGGCTACAGCGACGACCTCGCGGCCGCGGCGCTGGTCCAGTCCGGCGGCCACGGCGGGGACGCGGCGGGGCCGGTGGTGGCGCGGGTGCTGCGCGCGGGTTAGGGCCTTTTCCGGCTCGGCCCGGCTTCGGCGCCTTCGCGGCTCACGCCGGCTTCAGCCTGCGGGAGAAGAGGTCCAGCAGCGCATCCCAGTGCCGGGCCACGCCCGTCTCGCTGTAGGCGGCGGTGTCGGACATGGTGAAGCCGTGGATGGTGTCCGGGTACACCTCGGAGCGGAACGTCGCGCCCGCGGCCTCCAGCGCCGCCTCCAGCTCGGCGACGTGCTCGGCGTTCATGCTGTCGTCCTGGGACGCGTGCCCGAAGTACAGCTCCGCCTCGACGTCACCGGCCAGCCGGTGCGGGCTGTCCGGCGCGTCCGTGACGAGGTTGCCGCCGTGGAAGCTCGCCGCGGCGGCGACCCGGTCCGGGTACCGCGCCGCGGTGCGCATCGAGAGCACACCGCCCATGCAGTAGCCCGTCAGACCCACGGCACCCGCGCGCACTTCTTCCTGTCCGGCCAGGAAGTCGAGGAAACAGCCGGCGTCGCGCATCCCGACTTCCGGGGTCAGCTCGTGGACCATCGGCATGACCTGCGCGAAGAACGCCTCCCGGCTCTCCTGCCTGCTGAGGTCGGGGAGTTCGACGACGGGCGCCTTCCCGTGCCGGTAGAAGAGGTTCGGCAGCAGGACGTAGTAGCCGTGCGAGGCGAGCTCGCGGGCCATGTTCTCCAGCCGCGGACGCAGGCCGATGGCGTCCATGTAGAACAGCACGGCGGGGTGGCTGCCACCCCCTGCCGGATGCGCGACGAACGCGTCACACGTCCCGTCCGGCGTGCTGATCGTCACCGACGTGGATTCCGTCTTCGCTGTCTCCGCTGCCATGCCTTCTCCTCATCGTCTCCGGGCGTCGCTTCCCGCGCGTACATGGTGCCTCATGCGGAGGTGTCGAAGGCGTCCGGTCCGATGTGCGGCAGGGCTTGGCTGGTAATCCTGTAGCGCCCGTTGGCGAGGTGGTGCCTGGTCTCGGCGACATGGACGGTGAGCGGCCCCGCCCACTCGTAACCCTGCTCGGCGGCGTGCCGGGCCAGTGCGTCCGTCAGTGCACGTCCCACGTGCCCGTGCCGCTCGCCGAGTTTCTGGTGGACGTAGCGGGCGAGTTCGATGTCGTAGGCGTTGGGCACGAGTATCCGGTGCTCGCTGCACACGACGGCGTGATCGTCGCACTCCCGTCGCAGGGCGTCGACCAGTCGGACCGGATCGCTCCGGAACACCCGATTGACCAGGGTGTGTTCCCAGTGCTCCACCGCGTCTTCCATTTGCGTGAGCAGTCCCATGCGCGCCGGGTGCCCGCCGCTGCCCTTGTCATGCCCGGGGGGTCATTCCGGCCATTGGCATGCTTGGCAGGAAATCACACGCTTTCCAAGAACGGGACCCGCTACTGTCAGCGACGTGAGAGTCACTCACCTCTCCCCCGCATCTCCCCGCACGATGAGGTTGCCAGATGCCGCTCCCCGACGGCTTAGAGATGTCCGCGCTCGCCTCCTGTGAGGCCGGCGCGGTGCTGCGCATCAGCGGCGAGCTCGATCACTGTACCGAGCAGCTCTTCCGCGCCTCCATCGGTACTTTCCTGGACCGCGGCCACCGCCATGTCGTCCTGGACTGCGCCGCTCTCACCTTCTGCGACTCCCGCGGCCTGAACTGCCTGCTCAGCCTGCAATGGCTGCTGGAGCGGCGCCAGGGCCGGCTGCTGCTGGCCCGCATCCGACACAACGTCGCCCGCGTACTGCACCTCACCGGCTCGGGCGAGCTGCTGTGCACGTACCCGACGGTGGCGCAGGCACTGGCTACGTTGCCACGGGAGGAGCGGCCGGGGTGGCCGAGGGCCGGCTCCTTGGAGGGGACGGGGACGTACCCGTCCGGTCCGTCGGGACGGGCGTACCGGTCGGGGTCGGGGTATCCGTCGGGGCCGGGGTACGAGTACCGGTCGGGGGCGACACCGGCCTGAGAACCGGCGGTCTGCGGTCTGCGGTCGACGATCGGCGGTCGGCGGTCGGCGGTCGCGGAAACCTCCCGAAGGGGACTCCCGTACCGCGCGGCGGGTCTAGCGTGGAGACGAGGCGGCGGCGCACAGCGCCAACGGCCGCCGCCCCACCGGGACTTCGAGGAGGGGCCATGCTCCAGACCCGCGAACTGTTCGACACCATGACCGCCAAGGGCGGGTTCGACAGCGCAGTCCTCGCCGATGCCGTCGATGTCCTGCAGGAGTGCGAAGAGGTGGTCGCGGCCTGCGCGACGGGCATGCTGGCCGAGCCGGACGCCGCACAACTGGCACCCGCGATCAGCCGCGACCTGGACTGCGCCGACGTCGCGGGGACGACCCGCCGCGTACTGACGCGGAGCAGCGGCCCGGACGACACCCTGGTCCACACCCAGCTGGAAGCGTGCCTGGTGGCCTGCGAACGCAGCCACGAACTGTGCAGCCGGCACGCCGACCACCACGCACACTGCCGCATGTGCGCGGCGACCACCCGCCGCTGCGCCGAAATGTGCCGCCGCCTGCTGTACGGTAAGGGGTAAAGCTAGGTTTTACTCCTGAGCAGGAAGGGCGCCAGTCCCGTGACCGACACCCGCACATGGCAGTTGAGCAGGACCTTTCCGAGCACGGCGGGCACGGTCCGCTTTGAACGTTTCGGGCCCGAGGACGCGGACCCGGTCGTCCTCCTGCACGGCACGCCCTTCTCCTCGTACGTCTGGCAGGAGATCGCCCGGGCGCTCGCCCAGCGGTACCAGGTGTACGTCTGGGACATGCCCGGATACGGCGCGTCCGAGAAGCGCGAAGGCCAGGACGTCTCGCTCGCCGCCCAGGGCGGAGTCTTCGCCGAGCTGCTCGCCCACTGGGGGCTGACGCGCCCCTCCGTCGTCGCCCATGACTTCGGCGGGGCCGTCGCCCTGCGGGCACACCTGCTGCACGGGGCCGCATACAGTCGACTGGCACTGGTCGACCCGGTGGCGCTCGCGCCGTGGGGCTCGCCGTTCTTCCGACTGGTCAGCGAACACGCCCCGGTCTTCGAGCAGTTGCCGCCCGCGCTGCACCTCGCGCTGGTACGCGAGTACGTAAGCTCCGCGAGCCACCGGGGCCTGCGCGAGGACGTGGCCGAGGAGCTGGTGCGGCCGTGGTCGGGCGAGGCCGGCCAGGCGGCGTTCTACCGGCAGATCGCGCAGGCGGACCAGCGCTACACCGACGAGATCCAGGGGAAGTACGCCGGTATCGACATCCCGGTGACCGTCTGCTGGGGCACGGAGGACACCTGGATCCCCGTCGCCAAGGCCCACGAACTGGCGGCGGCCATCCCCGGCGCCCGGCTCCAACTCATCTCCGATGCGGGCCACTTGGTACCGCTGGACGCGCCCGCTCCCCTCCTCGCCACGCTCCTGGACTTCCTCACCGCTCCGGCGTGAGGCCCGGGAGTTCTGGGCTGCCCGAAGGTTCCGGGCCGCCCGAGAGGTCCCGGCTGGCCGTGAGGTCCCGGCTGGCCGTGAGGTCCCGCGCGGACAGCCCGGCCGCCCGCTCCGCCGCCGCGGCGACGGCGAGGAGCAGGGCTTCGCCGCCGTGCGGCGCCACGAGCTGCAGGCCCACCGGGCAGCCGTCCACGCCAAAACCGGCCGGAATGCTCGCCGCCGGATGCCCACTGAGGTTGAACGCCCAGGTGAGCGCGGTACTGTACCGGTCGCCCGGGCCCTCGTGACCGTGCGGCGGATTCGGCGTGGCCGGCGTCAGCAGGAGCGGGACGCGGGCGAAGAGGGCGGCGAGCCGTCGGTCGTTGTCGGCCCGTATCCGCTCGGCGGCGGTCCGGTCCGCTCCCGGTGTCCGCAGGGCGAGCCAGGCGGGACCGGGGTCGGCCAGGCGTACCGTTTCCTCGGCCACGAGCCGGACGACACCCGCCTCGGCGAGCCGCCCGGCCGCCCGCCGGGCGATCTCCACCTGTTCGGCATCCGGCCCGGCGAAGCCGAGATCGGCGGACCAGAGGACCGGGAGGGGCGCGCCGCCTGCAAGGGCGCCGCCACTCTTCTCATCGGCGGACGCCGCGCACTCCGTACGCACCGCGGCCGGCGTACGCACAGCTCCCCGCACCGCGCCCCAATACGCCACCGCGTCCTCCGCGCACCGTGCGAGCACCCCGGGCGCGGCCAGGCCCGTGCGGTCGGGCGACGGCAGCACCCCGTTGGTGACCTTCAGCCCGAACACTCCGCACCAGGCAGCGGGAATCCGTATCGAACCCGCCCCGTCGCTGCCCGTGGCCAGCGGTACCAGACCGGCCGCGACCGCCGCGGCGGACCCGGCCGAGGAGCCGCCGGGCGTCCGGTCCGCGCGCCAGGGGTTACGAGTACGTCCGCCCCGCCCCAGCCCCCAGGTCTGCCACGGCGTGCCCGGCCCCGGTACCGCCGTCGCGCCGACCGGCACGCATCCGGCCGCCACCAGGGCCCGCGCCGCGGCGTACCGCGCGCCGCGCGGCCCCTTGACCGCCAGCGGTACGCCGGCGAGGGGCAGGTCGGCGCCGGCGGCGACCAGCCGCTCGACCTCGGCCGCCCGTTCCAGCGCGGCGTCCGGCCAGATCTCACTGAACGCGTGCAGCTCCGGATCGATCTCGTCGATCCGTGCCAGCGCGGCCGAGACGACCTCGACGGCGCCGGCCTCGCCCGCCCGTACGGCCGCCGCGATCCCGGTCGCGGTGGGCGCCGGGTGGGTCACTCCCCGCTCTCCCCCGCCCCCACCCGGCAGGCCGGGTGCCCCCAGCCCTGCGGATTCTTGGCGATGGTCTCCCCGGCGGTGTAGGCGCGGCCGCAGCGGCAGCGGCCCGGGAACTTGGCCTTGAGGGTACGGGCGGAGGACCCCGAGCCGCGGCGCTTCGACGCGCCGGACGACTTGATGGCGGACGACTTGGCGGCGCCCGAGGCTCGGCGGGCGGTACCGGCGCGGGCCGGGGCCGCCGAGGGCGGCGGGGCCGGGGAGTCGTACTCGCTGCCCGCGGCCTCCTGGGCCGTGGCGGCCTGGCTGGCGGCGCGGTCGGCGAAGTCGTTGAGCGGGTCGCCGTCCACCTGGTGCGCGGGTACGTACTGGAAGTCCACGTCGCGGCCCTGGAGCAGCGCGTCGATGCGGACGACGAGCTCCTGGTTGGCGACCGGCTTGCCGGCGGACGTCTTCCAGCCCTTGCGCTTCCAGCCGGGCAGCCAGGTCGTGACCGCCTTCATCGCGTACTGGGAGTCCATTCGGACCTCCAGCGGCACGTCGGCGTCGACCGTGGTCAACAGCCTTTCCAGCGCGGTGAGTTCTGCGACGTTGTTCGTCGCCGTACCCAGCGGTCCCGCCTCCCAGCGGGCGGGCAGACCCGCCTCGTCGGCGATGACCCAGCCCCAGCCCGCCGGACCGGGATTTCCCTTCGACGCCCCGTCACACGCGGCGATCACACGTTCAGCCATACCCCGATCATCCCAGCCCGCCGGGCCCCCGAATCCCACGGCTTCCGCCGGAGCCCGGAATCTGGCCGGGGGTGGGACCGAGAGGGTGAGAGAACTCATAATGGACAACCGCGCACGGACCATGGGGGACGAATGGCACGGCTGCCCGATCCACGACGCTCACAGGCCGTTCTTATCGGCTGCAGTCGCTATACGGAGCTGGACGACATACCCGCGATCCAGAACAACCTGGTGGATCTGAGCGCAATTCTCGAAGAATCGGATGGATTCCGGCAGCCCCTGGTCATCGCCGAACCCAGTCATATCGGAGTGGTCGGCTCTGGGCTCCGGCAGCTGGCAGACCTGGCCGACGATGTCCTGCTCGTCTACTACGCGGGCCACGGCCTCGTCGGCGACGACGGGGAATTGCATCTCGGTCTGTCGAACACCACGCAGGAGGAACTCTCCACCTCGGCCCTGCCTTTCACGACCGTACGGCGCATCCTGGAGCGGAGCCCGGCAAGGATCAAGGTCGTGATCCTGGATTGCTGCTTCAGCGGCCGCGCCCTGAACTTCACGAGCATGGCCGGCAGCCTGCCCGCGAACCTCGCCACGCTGAGCGAAGTCTCGGGAACATTCACCCTGACGTCGTCCTCGGCCACCAGACTGTCGATGGCCCGCCACGGCGAACCGTTCACGGCCTTCACCGGAGAGCTGATCAGGCTGCTCAAGCAGGGCATTCCCGGACCAGCCGAGCTGCTGACCCTCCAGGCCATCGCGCGCGAGCTGCAGAACACCATGCGCGCATTGGGGTATCCGCCACCGCAGGTACAGAGCGTCAACAGCGCCGGCGAGCTGGGCCTGGTCCGTAACCCGGCATACGACCGGGCGTACGCCGGGGTGGCCGACGAGGACACCCAGGACGTCGAGGAACTCGAGGAAATCGGAGATTTCGGTTCCGGGAATTTCGGGAACGCCGGGGATTTCGGGAACGCCGGGGATTTCGGGAGCGTCGGAGATGTCGGGCACTTCGGCAACATTGAGACTGTCGAAGACGTCGAGGACGTCGAATGGTTCCATGACGCGCCCGCCACCGTGGACCTGCTGAACCGCGCGCCGGTGGCGAAGGTGCTCGCCCTGCGTCTGGTGGAAACCCATATGACGCAGCCCGACACCTCCTTTCTCGTCCATCTCGACGGCCCGTGGGGCAGCGGCAAGAGCAGTCTGCTGAATTTGCTGGAGGAGCACGTCGACGGCGCTTTCCGGGTCGCACGGTTCGACGCCTGGCAGCAGTCACGGCTCGCGCCCGCCTGGTGGTCCCTGCTCACCTGCCTGCGCCAAGAGGTCACGCGCGGCCGGCCCTGGTGGCGGCGCCCTTTCATCCGGATCAGGGAAACGGCCGCCCGCGCCCGTAGAACCGGCGCGCCGTACGCCATGGCCTTTGTCGTCGTGGCCGTTCTCGCCGCCCTCATCGGCTATCTCATCTGGCCGAAGAATCCCAGCCTGCTCAACTGGCAGGAGCAGGCCAAGGCGGTCACGGCGCTGGTGGCCGCCTTGGGGACGCTCGGCGCCGGGGTACTGGTGGCCGCCCGCCTCTTCCTGTGGGATTCGGTACGCGGCGCCAGATTGTTCGAGCAGACCCAGGCCAATCCGATGGCGGACATCTCGGCCCACTTTCAGTGGCTCCTCCAGCGCGCCGACAAACCGGTCGCCTTCTTCATCGACGATCTCGACCGCTGCGACCAGGCGTACGTAGTGGAATTCCTGGACATGATCCAGACCCTGGTGCGCACCATGGGTGCTTCACGGGGCGGCAACAACGGTACGAACCCGGGGGCCGCGGGGCCTATTTCGTCGTCGCGGCGGACGGCGCGTGGCTCAGACGCAGTTATGAATCCGCTCATGAGTCGTTCGTCGACTGCATCACCGAGCCCGGCAGACCGCTCGGCTATCTCTTCCTGGACAAGCTCTTTCAGCTCTCGCTGCCGATGCCGGCGCTCTCCGCCGCGGCGCGGTCCTCGTATCTGGACGAGATGCTCAGGGTCACGGATACGCGCCCGGAGACGGAGAACGCACCGCTCCCGGAGTCGCCGCGGCCACGGACCGACGGGGATTTCCTGGACCGCCTGCGACGGTTCGAGGTGGGCCGTGCGGAATGGGTGTCGGAGGCGATGAACAGCATCACCGAGCGCCGTCGCGCCGAGCACACCCTGCGGAAATTCGCTTCCGTACTCGGCGACAATCCGCGGGCGGTCAAGAAATTCCTCAACACGTACAGCATCCTGCGTTCCATCCGGATTCTGGAGGACATCCATGTGGATCCGGACGCGCTGGCCCTGTGGTGCCTGCTCTGCGTCCGCTGGCCGAACGTCGCGGACCATCTCGCCGCCTGCCCCGAAGCGGTGGAGGGCATCGCCGAACCCCTGTGGTGCTCCGAGCACTTCCCCGAGCCGCTGCGCGCCGCGGCGGAGTCCCCCGAGCTCCGGGCCGTGGTGACCTCACCGGACGGCGGACCGCTGACACCCGACCTCATCCGCCAGTGCTGCGGCGCCCGCCGTGGCAGGACCGGCGGACGGTGAGCGTCCACGTCCGCCGGTCCACTGCCGAGTGTCGCCGGTCCACTGCCGGGTGTCTGCAGTCGACTGCCGGCTGTCCGCGGTCTACAGCGAGGGGTCGGCGGTCGACCGGCAAGTGTCCGCGGTCTACTGCCAGTTGCCGACCGGCTGAGGCATCGGCGCGGCGTCGGCGCGGACGACGACCACACTGGTGATCTTGTCAGCGAACGTCTGGCTCTTGGTGTCCCAAATGGCCCACCACCAACCCAGCCCGAACACCACGTTGTTGAGGAACTGGAGCAGCCGGCGGCCGAGCGCCAGACCGACGCCGAGCATCTGGCCGTCCCGCTCGCGGACGGCTCGGATGCCGAGGACCTTCTTGCCCACGGTCTGCCCGGTCCGGCCCTCGCGCCGCAGCTGGAAGACCACGGCCACGATCATCGCCAGGATCCCGATCCAGGCCACGATGTTCGCGAAGACCTCGCCGCTTTCGCCCGAGCTCGCTTCGATGCCGGAGCTGATGCCCACCAGCAGCCACATCGGCCCGAAGTTGATCAGAACGTCGAGCACGAACGCGCCCGCACGCTGCAACCAGCCGGCATGGGGCGGGTAGCCGTACGGCGTCTGCGGCGGCGGCCCGGGGTGACTCACTACGAACACTCCTCGTGGTTACAGTTACTGAAGATGGTTACCAAGGGTGGGCACTGAAGGGTAGCCCGGCCCTCATGAAGTGATCACCCACCGGCCCGCCCCTCCCGGGCCTTGGCCTCCCGGGCCTTCGGCTTGGCGCGTACGTGCATGCGCTCGCCCTGCCGGCCGAAGAGGCTCAGCAGCTCGACCGGCCCCTCACCGGTACTCCCGAACCAGTGCGGCAGCCGCGTATCAAACTCCGCCGCCTCACCCGCGGCCAGTACCAGATCGTGGTCGGCCAGGATCAACCGCAGCCGCCCGGAGAGCACGTAGAGCCACTCGTACCCCTCGTGCGTGCACGGCTCCGGTTCGCACCGGGTGGCCGGGAGGATCATCTTGAAGGTCTGCAGTGGGCCGGGCTGCCGGGTGAGCGGCAGCACGGTGTTACCGTTCACGCGCTGCGGCGTGAGGCGGATGCGGGGATCGCCGACCTCTGGGGCGACGACCAGCTCGTCCAGCGGCACTTGATGCGCCTGCGAGATCGGCAGCAGCAGCTCCAGGCTGGGCCGCCGCTGCCCGGCCTCCAGACGGGACAGCGTGCTCTTCGAGATACCGGTCGCCTCGGAGAGCGCCGCCAGCGTCACACCGCGCTGGGTGCGCAGACGCTTGAGACGGGGGCCGACTTCGGTGAGGGCTTGCGCGATGGCAGGTGAATGCTCCACGCCACTCATTGCACCGCCCCGTCCCGGAAACGGCAACAGAAATTGCCTCTACTGGGCAACGGCCGCACCCTGCGAACATGACGAACACAACAGCCAACGATTCGACCTACGACGTCGTGGTGGTCGGTGCGGGTGCCGGCGGTCTCAACTCCGCGCTGGTACTGGCCCGTTCCCGCCGCCGGGTGGCAGTGGTGGACGCCGGACACCCACGCAACGCCCCGGCCGCGCACATGCACGGCTTCCTATCCCGTGACGGCATGGCACCAAGGGAGCTACTGGCAACCGGCCGCGCCGAACTGGCCGAGTACGGCGTGGACTTGATAAAGAGTCAGGTGGACCGGATAGACGACGCAGCCCCTCATTTCGAGGTACGGCTGGCCGGCGGCCCCGTACTCACCGCCCGCCACGTCATCGTGGCCACCGGACTGCGCGACGACCTGCCCGACATCCCGGGCGTCCGCGAACGCTGGGGCAGTGACCTACTGTTCTGCCCGTACTGCCACGGCTACGAGGTCCGCGACCAGCCGATCGGGGTACTGGGCACGCACCCGGGCGCGGTCGGTCACACGCTGCTGCTGCGCCAGTGGTCGGACGACATCGTGTACTTCGCGCACACTCAGCGCCCGAGTGAGGAGGACCGCGAGCGGCTGACCGCCCGCGGCGTGCGCATCGTCGAGGGCACGGTCAAGCGGCTCGTGGTGGAGGACGACCGGCTGCGCGGTGTCGAACTGGCCGAGGGCCACACGGTGTCCCGCAACGCGGTCTTCGTCGTCCCGACGATGGTCCCTCGCGATGCCCTGCTCACCGGCCTGGGCTGCGCGAAGGACGACAACGGCTGGGTCACCACCGACCGCGCGGGCCGCACGAGCGTGCCCGGTGTGTGGGCGGTGGGCAATGTCATCGACCCGCGCGCGATGGTGGTCACCGCGGCCGGCATGGGCGCGGCCACGGCCTTCGCCCTCAACCAGGAGCTGGTGGACGACGACATCGCCCGCGCCGTCGGCCACCACCGCACGGCAACGCCCCTGCCGCCCCTCCCGCCCCTCGTCCGCTGACCCTCCCACCGCACCGCTCCCCGGATCTCTACACTGCTGTAGATACCGAAGATTCCCACCTGGCTTCAGCTCCATCTACCGCCGGGACCCGACACGAGCGAGGCTTCTCCGTATGTCCGTGAATCTGAACAAGGGCCAGCAGATCAGCCTGAGCAAGTCCGACGGCGGCACGCTCAGCGTCGTACGCATGGGCCTGGGCTGGCAGGCCGCCCAGCGCAAAGGATTCCTCGCCAAGCTGGCGGGCGCCCGGGAGATCGACCTGGACGCCTCGGCAGTGCTCTTCGCCGGCGGCCAGGGCGTGGATGTCGTCTTCTTCCAGCGCCTGACCAGCGACGACGGTTCCGTGCAGCACAGCGGGGACAATCTCGTCGGTGGTACGGGCCAGGGCGACGACGAATCCATCGCGGTCGACCTCCGGCGCGTCCCCGCCAACGTCGACCAGATCGTCTTCACGGTGAACTCCTTCACCGGCCAGACCTTCAAAGAAGTGCAGAACGCATACTGCCGACTGATCGATGAAAGCACCGGCGAGGAACTGGCCCGCTACACCCTCACCGGCGGCGGCCCGCACACCGCCCAGATCATGGCCAAGGTCTACCGTTCCGGCACCACCTGGCAGATGACCGCCCTCGGCGAACCGGCCACGGGCCGCACCTTCCAGGACCTGATGCCCGCCATCAGCCGCCTGCTCTGACACCCCCGGCGGGGGCCCGCCCAGGGCCCCCGCCCCGCACACTCCCCCTTCCGCCCCTCACCTCACCCATCTATACACTGCACGTATACACGCCATGTATAGTCCGGACGAGCAGGCGAACCCCACCTCACATCGAGGTGCTTGGAGTACTTGGAGTACTACGCATGGCCACGAAGAAGAACCTGGTCGCCAACCGCGCCGCCCTCACCCACAAGGTCCGGTACGCCCTGGGCCACCCGCACCGCATCGCCCCGTACGTCAAGCGCGCGGCCCGGGACCGCTGGCTGGCCTTCAAGCACCCCGACCACGTCGGTTACTACCGCGCCGTCATGGCCTCCGACACCCGCCGCAACCCCGAGGCCGCCGTCGGCAGCCGGACCCACGACCGCTGGCTGGCGCTCGGGAAAATGCAGTTCGACTACCTCCGCGAGCACGGCCTCACACCGCAGTCCCGCATGCTCGACATCGGCTGCGGCAACCTCCGCGCCGGCTGGCACTTCATCAACTACCTCGACGCCGGGAACTACTACGGCATCGACATCTCCCCCGACATCCTCATCGCGGCAAAGCAGACGCTGACCGACCACGGGCTGCAGACGAAGCTCCCGCACCTGACCATCACCCAGGACCTCACCCTGGACTTCCTCCCCGACGCGCACTTCGACGTCGTGCACGCCCACAGCGTCTTCTCGCACTCCCCCATCGAGATCATCGACGAATGCCTCGCCCACGTCGGCCGCGTCCTGGCCCCCGGCGGCTTCTTCGACTTCACCTTCGACCGCACCACCGGCACCGAACACCAGGTCCTCCGCGAGGACTTCTACTACCGCACCGAAACCCTCATCGCCCTCGCCGCGAAGCACAACCTCCAGGCCCGCTTCATGGACGACTGGGAAACCCGCAACCACGGCCAGTCCAAACTCAGAGTCACAGCCGCCTGACCGCCGACGCGCGCGTTCGGGTCTTCCGGCATCCCCCAGGGGCCCGAGGGGGTTTCCCCCCTTTGCGACCCGGGGAGTCGCTCCATGGCCCAGTGGCGCGGCCGACGGGCATGGCTCCCCCAGCGAGCGGGCACAAGGCGGGGCCGTCGTCTCCGTCGAGCAGGCGGCCGACCTCACAGCGGAGGAAGTGGCCGGGGAACTCCGGGGAAAGATCGACACGTCCCAGGTCCGCTACGGCGTGACCGCTTATCGGGTCACCTACCGCACCAGGGACAGCACGGACGCCCCCACGACCGCGAGCCAGCTCGTCGTCCTGCCCAAGAACGGGGCGCGCCACATGTCCACCGTCTCCTGGCTGCACGGCACCACCGTCTACCGCAAGGACGTCGCCTCAGAGAATCCGAAGTCGAACGACCGGATCGCCACCCTGCTGTTCGCCTCGACCGGGCGGGCCGTTTCGGCGCCCGACTACGTGGGCCTCGGCTCGGGCGAAGGCTTCCACCCCTACGGTGATCCTCGGGCCACCGTCGCGGCCTCGGTGGACGGCCTGCGCGCGGCCCGGACCTTCGCCCACCGGAACGGCCGGGAGCTGAAGCGGAAGGTTCAGGTCAGCGGGTTCTCGCAGGGCGGCCCCGCGACCATGCTGGTAGGCCGGGCGCTTCAGCAGAAGGGTGCCGACCGCTACTTCCGGCTGGGGGCACTCGCCCCGGTCAGCGGCCCCTACAACCTCTCGGCCTTCGAGGCCGCCGCAGCCGATGACAAGACCGCCAAATCCGGCATCTATCTCGCCTACTTCGTCACCGCCTGGAACAGGATGTACGGCCTTTACACGTCGCCCGGCGAGGCCTTCCGCTCCCCCTACGACAGCAAGGCGGAGGGTCTCTTCGACGGCCATCACACCACCGGGCAGATCGTCAGCGAACTTCCGGCGGCCTCCAAGGACCTGTTCACCGAGGACTTCCTGAACAGAATCCGCAAGCCCGACGGTGTCCTGAAGGACAAGCTGCGCCCGATGGACAACACCTGCGACTGGCGGCCGAACGTACCGGTGGAGATCTTCCACGGCCGGGGCGACAAGGACGTCGACTTCAGCCACGCGGCGTACTGTGCCGACCAGTTGACGAGAAACGGCGCCCCACACCGGCTGACCGACGTCGGCGACTACGACCACAACGCATCAGTGCGGCGAGCCCTGTCCCGGATCGTCAGCTTCTTCGACAAGCCGGCGAAGGCCGACTGAAGCACACCACCCGCAACGGCTGGTCGAGCGGAGGATCCACTCGACCGTGCCGATCGCCGCCTGTCGCACACGCGCGAGGGCTTGAATGCAGCTCCCTGTCTCAGCTCCTGGTTGGCCGATCAGCGTGAACCAAGATCCGCTTGATGTCCCAGGCGTGATGGGCGGCATCGTGGGCGTTGTTGCGCGCCACATCCTCGGCCTGCTGTACGCCACGATCGGCATGCTCAAGAATCACGTTCTCCTCCAGCGCGGCGGACACGGAGTCCACCCAGGCGTCGGCCGCCCGCTGAAGCGACCACAAAGCGCCTGCCAGGGGAACGTCGTTGTAGTAGCGGGCCCGCGCCAGAAGGTCTTGGTCATAACCGGGAACCTGGGATGCGCCGGAAAGCCTCGCCCCGGCCAGCCGCTCCGCCCAGTTGCGTAGATTGTCGGTGACGTGACTGACGTAGGCCGCGACATTCCAGGCCAGCTCCGGATGCCGTTCGTCTCCCCGGAGCCCCTTCACCAGCGCCGTGTACCGCGTAGGCAGGTCCTCGACCTGGCCAATGGCTTCACGCGGAGTCAACGACCAGTCGAAGCCACAGTCCCGGCAAGGGTTCCCGTACAGGCGTGCTCCCCAAAGTTCCATGGGACGCCAATCTATCGAGCCTGCACCAGCTACCGATCACCGGCCCATCGGACAGGCCCCAGCAAGCGCAGTGAGCGGACCCGAGCGGCGTCGTCAACGGGTCGGCCGCATGCCGCACCACGGACCGCATCGCCGACCTGGGCTCCGTCACCACGAGCGTCGCCTACTCGGCAACGGCGCGCGCTCGCCGCCGGGCGCGGCTCGTCGCCCACACCGTCGTTACCGGCGCTCCGGCGCGTGGCTGGCGGCAAGAAACTGTCGCACTACGATTCGGCGGTGAGTTCCTCGCTGACCGTTCGCCCTGCCCGGGTCGAGGATGCCACGCAGATGGCGCGCGTGAGCGTCCGGTGCCGGCAGGAGACCTATCGAGGGCTCATCTCGGATGCAGTCCTCGATGCTCCAGGCTTTCTGGCTGCTCGGGAGCGGTTCTGGACTGTCGCGTTGACCGACGAGCGCTATCACGAGAATCGCGTGGCCGTCGCCGAGCGGAACGGCGAGTTGGTCGGGAGAGCCATGTCGGGTCCGCACCTGGACGCCGCGGCGGCGTGGGCGAGGCAGTTGTATGTGCTCTATGTGTATACAGCCGACCACGACACGGCTGCTGGGCAGGCGCTGCTGGAGGCGGCCGTCGACCGGACCGCCTGCCCAGGAACCAGGGCTTCGGCATAGTCCGGCCTAGCCCTGATCGCAAGCGTGTGCGGGAACTGAGAGCTACTCCTTGTCCTTGTCGTGGCGCGGCAAGCGTCCCTGGCGGAGGCCGATCCAGACGTCGCGGGCTCGGCGGCCTGCGCGGGTGCGGCTGTGGGCGACGAGTTGGCGGGCCTGTTGTTCGTCTTCGACCATGTGCGAGGAGCCGCGGAGCGGCTTGCCCGCTGTTTCGTGGAGGAAGATCGCCGAGATGACGCCGATGATGCCGGCTGCCATCAGGTAGTACGCGGGGACCATCTTGTCGCCCGTGGATTCGACCAGCGCCGAGGCGACCAGCGGTGTCGTGCCGCCGAAGATCGAGACGGAGACGTTGAAGGCGACGGACAGGCCGCCGTAGCGCAGGTGGGTGGGGAAGAGCGCGGGCAGGGTGGACGCGCTGGTGCCCGCGAAGCAGACGAGCAGCAGGCCGAGGATCACGCAGCCCATGGCGGGGAAGAGGATGCCGCCCTGCTTGATGAGGAGGAAGGCGGGGATGGCGAGCACCACCATCGCCGCGCCCGCCCAGAGGAACATGGGGCGGCGGCCGAAGCGGTCCGAGGAGCGGCCGACGGTGGTGATCGTGAGGACGACCAGGACCATCGTGCCGAGGACGAGCAGTTGGGCGGTCAGGCTGGGTTCGCCGAGGGTGCTGGTCATGTAGGTGGGCAGGTAGGAGGTGACCATGTAGTTGGTCACGTTGTAGAGCAGCACCAGGCCCATGCAGATGAGGATGGCCTCCCAGTGGTGCGTGAACAGCTCCTTCAGGCGGCCCTTGCCGGACATGCGGGCCTGCTCGACCGGGTCCTCCGTCAGGGCGCCGTCCTTCTGTGCCTCCTGATGCTTGGCCTCGACCTCCTGGAAGGCCGGGGTCTCCTCCAGCTTCATCCGCATGTAGAGGCCGATCAGGCCGAGCGGCCCGGCGACAAAGAAGGGGATGCGCCAGCCCCACGAGAGCATCTGCTCGTCGCTGAGGACGGCGGTCAGCACGGTGACGAGGCTGGAGCCGAGCGAGTAGCCGACGAACGTGCCGAAGTCGAGCCAGCTCCCGAGGAACCCGCGTTTGCGGTCCGGTGAGTACTCCGCGATGTACGTCGTCGCACCCGCGTACTCACCGCCGGTCGAGAAGCCCTGCACCAGTCGGCACAGCAACAGCAGTATGGCCGCGGCCAGGCCGATGGATTCGTAGCCCGGCAAGAAGCCGACCGCGAAGGTGCTGATCGCCATCATGATCATGGTGGCGGCGAGCACCCGCTGGCGTCCGATGCGGTCACCCAGCGGCCCGAAGACCAGGCCGCCGAGCGGGCGCACGAGGAACGCGGCGGCGAACGTGGCGAAGGTGGAGATCACCTGCGCGCCGGGCGAGCTGGAGGGGAAGAAGACCTTGCCGAGGGTGGGGGCGACATAGGCGTAGACGCCGAAGTCGAACCACTCCATCGTGTTGCCCAGGGCCGCGGCCGAAACCGCCCGTCTGACCTGGGGTTTGTCGACGACCGTGACGTCCTCGGGGGCCACCGGGCGCTTGCGTCGGCGTAGCAGCGTACGCACCATGCGCTCGGTCCGTACGCTGCCCGAACCGTACCCGGCGGACTGCGTGGCCTTGCGCGCTTGCCTGGATCGTTCGTTCTGCCCGTGTTTCATGGCTCCGCGTACTCGTCGTCGGGTCGGGTGGCGTGGGCGGGTGCCGTCCGGAGCGCGGATGACCGCCGCGACTGGCACGCTTTCGTCATCCTATTGCCGGTTTGCCCCACTGGACACAGTTTGCCAGTGCGCGCGCCGTCCGTACCGTAAGGTCCCACGGGCCTCCGCGTACCCACATGACCGCGGGCAAACGGCCCCCGCCCGGCCTGAGTCCTCTGCCTTCAGTCCCCGGACCTCGGCCCCGCCCCCCGGGCGTGTCCGCCGCCCGTTCACCCGTCCAGAGGTGCGCTCAGAGGCACGTCCAGGGATGCGCTGAGAAGCGCGTTCCGGAACACGCCGGGCGTCACGCCGTAGACGCGCTGGAACCAGCGGCTGAAGTGCGCCTGGTCGGCGAAGCCGGTGGCGGCCGCGGCGTCGGCGGGCGTCGTACCGGCACGCAGCAGCGAACGGGCCCGCCGCAGCCGCAGTTGGCGCTGGTAGTCGCTGGGGGCGAGGCCGTACTCGGCGCGGAAAGCCCGGTAGAGCGCGAACCGGCTGCACCCGGCGGCCGCCGCCAGCCGCTCGGCGGGCACGGCCTCCATGTACGTCTCCGCCAGCAGTTCCCGCGCCCGGCGCGCGGCCTGGCGGCGGGCGCGGTCGGTGGGTGTACGGGCGGCGAGCGCGGCGGAGGCCGGCGCGGTCGCGGCGCGGCGGGCCAGCGCGGTCACCGTCGCGGTCAGGCGTTCGTCGCGGACCAGCGGGTCGGTGGTGCCGGCCAGCGCGGCGTGCAGACGGGTGAGCGCGTACGCGAGGGCGGGGTCGGTCAGTACGGGGTGCGCGAACAGCGGGAGCGCGCCGGACCGGCCGTCGGTGGCGTCGGCGAGTACGTCACGCACGACGGACGGGCCGAGGTGCACGATCCGGTAGTGGTAGCCCAGCTCCGCCGCGGCCCGGCCGTCGTGCACCTCGTCCGGGTTGAACGCCATCACCATCCCGGCGCCGCTGGTGTGCGCCGCGCCGCGACAGCGGAAGCGCTGGGCACCGGCGTCGGTGATGCCGAAGGAGTACGTGTCATGGCTGTGCGGCGGATAGACGTGGTCGCGGAAGCGCGCGTGCATGGCCTCCACGGGGCGGGTGCCGTCCCGCCAGTACCGCACCCAGCTGCCGCCCGCGCCCGTCCCCATGGCCGCATTATGGCCCGTGACCGGCGCGGGGGCGCCGTCCGGCCGCGGCACCGCCGGGCGCGCACCAGCGTTCAAGACCGGGCCGGGTGCCGGGCGCCAGAGTCGGGGCATGCCAGCGAAGAAGGGCGTGCACAGCCCGTATCTGATGTTGTCGGTGACGATGGTGCTGTGGGGCAGCGCCTTCGCCAGTTCCAAGTCGGTGGTGGCGTACGTACCGCACTCGGTCGCCGCGCTGCTGCGCTTCGGCGGGGCTGCGCTCGCCCTGCTGGTGGCGCTGTACTTCTTGGGCGACCGGCGGGAGGCGGCACGGGCGCAGCGGGGTGCGGGCCGGCGCGCGGCCCTGGCGGGCGTCCTCGGGGTCTTCGCCTACAACAGTGCGTTCTTCTGGGGGCTTTCGCTCGCGCCCTCGCTCGACGCCGGGATTCTCATACCCGTGCTGAGCCCGGTGCTCACCAGCCTGTTCCTGCTGGTCACGAAGCGCGAACGGGCCTCGTGGGCGCGGCTGGCGGGGCTGGCGCTCGGGCTCACCGGAGCGGTGATCTTCTTCCTGGGTGCGGGCGGCAGCACCCAGGGGAGCCCGTCGCGGCTCGCCGGGGACGCGCTGTTCCTCCTCAGCGCGGCGTGCTGGGCCGCGTACACGCTCGCCGGGCCGCGGGTACTGGCCGGTGTCGACCCGCTGCGCGCCACGACGTACGCCACCTGTGCGGGCGCCGTCCTACTGGGCCTGGTCGCCGCGCCCGCCGTACCGGACGTGCGCTGGGGCGAACTGCCGCCGGGCCTCTGGCTGAACGTGGGCTTCCTGGCGCTGGGCGCCGCGGCCGTCGCCAACCTCCTGTACTACCGAGGGGTGGGCGCGGTGGGTCCGGCCTCCGCCTCGCTGATGATGTTCACCGTGCCGGTCGTGAACACCGTCTGCGGCACGCTGTTCCTCGGCGAGTCCTTCGGTCCGGTGCAGGTGGCGGGCGCGGCGGTCCTGCTGGCGGGCGCGGTCCTCGCGGCCACCCGGGGACGGCCGCCGTGGCGCCGCGACGAGGTCACGGCGCAGGACCGTGCGCCGGAAGAGCGAGGCCGTACCCCAGAGCCGCATCGCCCCCGTACTCGCTACTGAGTCCGCTTCGGCGCGCGCCGCTCCCCCGGCTTCGAGGCACGCTTCGGGGCCGGGCCGGGCTTCTCTCCTCGTACGGACGGCCGGTCCGCGTTGACCTCCTCGGCGCTGCGGTCGCGCTCGTCCTTGGCGGGCTCGCGTTTCTGAGCCGGGGCCATGTCCGCCTCGTGCGGGTCCCGGTTCGTACGTTCCTCGGCCATGGTGCCTCCCAGGTTCGCGGTGACGGGGGCCCGCCACCGCTTCCATCCCCTCATGTCCGGTCGGGGCGGGCGACCTGCGACTGCTCCGAACGGTGGTGTGTCCCTCACTCGCTCCCGGGGCGCAGCCACTCCGTCGTCACCGCGAGGAGGTTGCGGATGCCGACCGGGAGGGTGGGGGCCGGGTCGGGGGCGTAGTGCGGGGAGTGGGGCGCCGGGATGCCGGGTGGCTGGGCGCCGCGGTGCAGGGCGGCGATGCCCTCCTCGGAGAAGCGGTCGTGCGCGATGCCGCCGAAGTGCCAGAAGACCGAGGGGCAGCCTGCCGCGGTCCCCAGGGCGCCGAAGTCCTCGCTGGCGGCCAAGGGGGACTGCAGGACGTGTGTGGGCGCGCCCGTCGTTTCGATCGCGGTGAGCACGCGGCGCGTCGCGTCCTCCTCGTTGACCGTGAGCGGGAAGGGGTCGTACGCGGTGATCTCCGGCGGCCGCGGCACGTCGAACGACTCCGCCTCGGTCCGTATGACGCGCCGGATCGCCTCGAACGCCTCCTCGCGCGCCTCAGGGCTGAACGTCCGCAGGCTGAGCAGGAGTTCGGCGGTGTGCGGGATGATGTTGGCCACCGTCCCGGAGTGCAGCGCGCCGGCGGTCAGGATCGTCGCCCGGGAGTACGGGGCCTGGCGGGCCGCGAAGGTCTGCAGGCGGAGGACGACCGTGGCGGCCAGTACGAGCGGGTCGACGCAGTACTGCGGGGTCGAGGCGTGCCCGCCCGCGCCGTGCAGGGTGACCCGCAGGCTGTCGGCGGCCGCCATCAGCGGGCCCGGCCGGGTCACCACCAGGCCCGCGGGGAACGGCCCGACGTGCTGGCCCAGGCACACGTCGGGGCGCGGGAAGCGGTCCAGCAGCCCGTCCCGCAGCATGGCGCGCGCACCCTGTCCGACCTCCTCGGCGGGCTGGAAGACGGCCACGACCGTGCCGTGCCAGGCGCCCGGGTGCGCGGCGAGCTGGCGGCAGGCGCCCAGCAGGCAGGTGACGTGGATGTCGTGGCCGCAGGCGTGCATGCGGCCCGGCTCGGCCGACGCGTACGCGAGGCCGGTCTCCTCCTGTACGGGCAGTGCGTCCATGTCGGCGCGCAGCAGCACGACCGGGCCGTCGCCGTTGCGCAGTACGGCCACCACCCCGGTACCGCCCACGCCTTCGGTCACCTCCCAGCCGCCCTCGGCGCGCAGCTCGGCGGCCACGGTGGCAGCCGTGCGGTGCTCGGCGAAGGCGAGTTCGGGGTGGGAGTGGAGGTCGCGGTAGACGTCTTCCCAGTGCGGGAGGTGGTCCGGCAGGCCGAGTTCCAGGGGGGTTTCCTCGGCAGTGGTGGTGGGCGCGGTCATGGTCATCCCTTCGGGTGGGGTGCGGGGTCGGCGGGCGTGCGGTCGGCGGTCTGCCGTCCGGCCGCGTACGCGCCGCCGAACCCGGCCAGGAAGCGCGGCGTCGTCTGCGGCACGCGCAGCGACACGAGGATCGCGAGCGCCGGCCCGGCGATGAGCATCGTGAAGGCCGCTTCGTACGAGAAGTGGTCGACGACCGTGCCGAAGACGGTGGGGGTCAGGATCCCGGAGAGCTGGCCGCCGAACAGGATGATCCCGGAGGCGACCCCGCTCAGCCCGGGCGGCAGGCTGCGCAGCGGTACCGAGAAGCAGGGCAGGTAGCACAGGCCCGCCGCGCCGCTCAGCAGCGTGCCGCAGAGGACGAACTGGGTGATGGACGTGGTGCGGGGCAGCAGGAACAGCAGTACGGCGACGGCCAGCATCGCGGGCACGATGATGCGGCGCGGCCGGCCCTCGAAGCGGTCCGACAGCTTGCCGCCGAGGACGGCGCCGGCCGCGGCCAGGACGGTCGGGCCGAGGGTGACCAGCCCGGCGGAGCCGACGTGCAGGCCGCGCTCCTCGATGAGGTACGAGCCGCTCCAGGAGTTCAGGCCCCAGATCACCACGTCGTAGGCGAAGAACAGCAGCGCGAAACCCCAGATGGCCGGCGAGCGCAGCACCGCCCGCGCCGCGCCCTTCGTACGCGGGGCGTCGGCCCCGGTGTCGGCCTCGGGCAGCGGCGCCGGCATCCAGCGCCGTACGGCGACGAGCACCAGTACGCCCAGCAGGCAGACGGTCAGGAACATGGCGCGCCAGTCCCACAGGGACAGCAGCACCGACGCGAGGACGGAGGCCAGCAGGCCGCCGACCGCGTTGGAGCTCTGCAGCCAGCCGGTCGCCGTCATGCGCTGGGCGGGGATGCTGCGCCGGCTCAGCGCGTTCAGCGCCGCGCCCGGGAACAGCCCCTGCGCTGCGCCGAAGAAGCAGCGGATGACCAGCAGCGCGGTGAACGACCAGGCCAGGGCGGTCAGTCCGGTGAAGAGCGACCACAGGACCAGCGCCAGGGAAGCCATCCGTACGCCGCCGAAACGGTCCGCCAGCAGGCCGCCGGGGATCTGGAAGAGCGCGTAGGTGAGGAAGAACGCGGAGACGATCATTCCGCGCGCGCCGTGTGACAGGCCGAACGTCTCGCCTATCGACGGCAGGGCGAGATTGATGACGAGGCGGTCGATGTAGTCGACGGTCCAGGCGGCGAAGAGCAGTACCACCGTGATCCGGGTGGTTCTGTGCATCTGCACGGCATGATCCTCCTGCTCTACCGGGTGGGCGGGGGGTTCGGCCACAATGCACGCCATGGCGTTTCCCGTGGTCCCCACGCCGGTTTCCGGCGCAGCGCCCCGCCGTCCGCCGGAATCCGCCGCGCTGAGCGAGACGGACCTGGCGCTCGTCGAGGCGCTGCAGGTCGCGCCGCGGGCCCCGTGGACCCGTATCGCGGCGGCCGTCGGCGTCGACGCCACGACCGCGGCCCGGCGCTGGAACTGGCTGACCGGGCACGGGCTGGCCTGGATGACGGCGTACGCCTCGCTGCCGGGGATGCCCGTCGCGTACATCGACGTCGCCTGCCGGCCGGAGCGGCTGCTCGCCGTCAGCGCGCGGCTCAGCGCGTCACCGCACGTCTTCAGCATCGAGCGGACGGCCGGGCCGCATCAGCTCCTGCTGTACGTCATTACCCGCGACCTGGCGGGCATGGACGCGTTCGTGACCGGTTTCCTGGGGCGGCTGGACGGCATCTCGGCGGTACGGGTGAGCCTTCAGGCGCGGACGTACCGCGAGGGCAGCGGATGGCTGCTGCACGCGCTGGACAGCGACCAGCGCCGGACGCTCGGCCCGCGGGACGGGCCGGGGTCACAGCGCGCGCCTGCGCTGGGCGAGGCCGACACCCGGCTGCTGCGGGCGCTGGGCGAGGACGGCCGACGGGCCTACTCGGATCTGGCGCGGGAGTGCGCGATGAGCGAGACGACCGTGCGGCGGCGGCTGGCCCGGCTGCTGCACCACCCGGAGGTGCACTTCCGCTGCGATGTGGCGCAGCGGGCGGCGGGCTGGCCGGTCATCGCGACATACCGGCTGGACGTGCCGGCCGACCTGCTGGACAGCACCGGCCTGGCGCTGGCCGCCTTCCGGGAGACCCGGCTGTGCGTGGCGGTGACCGGCGCGGCCAATCTGTTGTTCTCCGCCTGGATACGGTCGACCGCGGAGTGCCATGCGCTGGAGACCCGCATCCGGCGCCGCTTTCCCCACCTCCGGGTCGGGCAACGGGAACTGACGCTGCACACGATCAAGCGGATGGGCCGGCTGCTGGACGCGGAGGGGCGGGCGGTCGGGCACGTGCCCTTGCGGGCGCCGGGCCCGACCGCCGCCCCGCAGTGAGCATCAGGTACCGGACAGCAGTGAGCGGTCAGGTACCGAACGGCAGCACCCGCCGGAAGAGATCCAGCGCCTCGTCCGCCCAGCCGATCACCTTAAGCGTCGGGGTCAGATTCTCCGGCGGCCGGTTGATCAGCGTGTCGCGGCGGATGAGCCGGTCGAAGTCCACCAGGACCGGGTCGGCGCGTGGCGTGGTCCCGTCGGGGTGCAGGAACTCGACGCCCGCCCGCCGCATGACGTTGATCGTCTCCTGGGCGACGATCCCGTACGCGACGGTGGTCGGATGGACGCCGTCCAGCGAGAACAGACCGCCATCGGTGCGCCGTTCCCCGTCGCTCGCGAGGAAGTGGGTGTTGGGCGGCGGGTTGAGGGCCTGCAGCTCCGGCGGCAGCGGGTACGGCTGCCACCAGTCCGGGCGGGCGAGCGGGTCATCCAGGTAACGGCGGGCGGCGAGCCGGTCGAGAAGGCCCGCGGTGTCCAGCAGGTACCAGTCCCGGCCCGTCTCCCGGGCCTGCCGCACTTCCGCGGTGATCGCGTCGTTGTACTGGTCGATGGCATGGTCGACGGCGCGCGCCTGGTCGCCGGTGATGTGCGGGTCATTGCGCGGGTCGAAGGCGCGGTCGCTTATCCAGGGGCGGGTGTAGTACGGGAAGTAGGCGGATCCCGGCTCGGTCTTGCCGCCGACGCCGCGCGCTAGCGGCGCGACGGTCACATGCGGCACGGTGCACCAGATGACGTGCCGCGCCTTGATCTCCCGGACCTCGCGGACGACCTCCCGCAGTTCGGCGGCGAAGTGCTCGGGCCGCCAGACGGTGAAGGCGCCCTTGCGCCCCAGGTCGTCGTAGCCCTCCTCGCTCCAGACGACGCGCAGGTCCGTCACCGCCTGCAGTGCGTTGTTGGATCCCAGGAACACGATCAGCGTCTCGATGCCGTGTTCCGGGTCCATGCCGTCGGTGTCCCCGGTCTCCTCGCCGAGCGCCTTGGCCGCGCCGAGCTGCGACAGGGCTCCGGCCTCGGGGGGTTCGGTGGGCAGTACGCGCAGCGCGGCGCGCTCACCGGCGTCCTGCACGACCTGGTACACCAGGTCGTCCTTGGGCTTGGAGATCCGCGCGCGGCAGACGTCGGCCGACTTCTCCAGCGCGTCCCGCAGGTCCCAGCCGAACGCCCCGAGGTTGTGGTTGACGGCCCGGGTCCGCGGCACCGCCGTGCCGGGCCCGCGCTCCCAGTAGTCCTCCACCCGGTCCATGAAGCCGCGGGCCCGGAAGAGCGCGGGGGCCATCTCCCACCAGTCCACCTCCCGGCCATAGCGCGCTTCCAGGTCGCGCAGCAGCAGTTCGATGTTGAGCGGGAGCCCTCCGTGCCCGTTGTAGGAGGGATACCGGAATGAGGCGCTCCACCCCATTTCATGGGCGATGATCGCGGGGAAGGACAGGTCGGTGTGGAAGACCGACCCGCTCTGGAACCCCTGGGTGAGCGAGTCCCCGATGGCGACCAGCCGATGCCGCGGCTGCCCCTGCCACTCACGCCCGGTGATCTCAATGGCCAGCGTGGGATCGCTGACCGGTACTCGCGTGCCGTGCTGCCGTCGTCCGGAATCGTCCATGCTCTCCCCTGACACAGGCCCTGACGTACTGAGCCCCTCGACCGACGTACTGAACCGCTCAACCGACGTACTGAGCCCCTTACATGACAGCGCAAGTTGCTGCCGGAGGCTATGGGGCGCCCTTCCGCCCGGCGGATTCCCGCCGGTACGTCTCGCCCGTCATGGATTCCAGTTCCCGCTGCTTGGTCTCGGGCACCTTCGTCTGCACGAAGAAGAAGGAGGCGAAGGCGAAGAAGGCGAAGGCGCCGTACAGCCAGGAGAGGCCGACCTTGGTGGTCATCGGCTCGAAGGAGAAGGTGACGATGAAGTTGAAGATCCAGTTCGAGGCGGTACCGATCGCCAGCGCCATCGCCCGCATCCGGTTGGGGAACATCTCGGCGAGCATGACCCACATGATCGGGCCCCAGGAGAGCGCGAAGAAGACCACGAAGGCGTTGGCGCCGATGAGCGCCAGCGGCCCGTACGGGCTGGGCAGCGTCACGTCCGCGCCGCTGCCCCGCTGCTGCGAGAAGGCGATCGCGGTGAGCAGCAGCGCCACGAACATGCCGGCGGAGCCGATGGAGAGCAGCCGGCGGCGCCCGACCCGGTCCACGAACAGCATGGCGACCACGGTCATCACCACATTGATCCCCGCGGTGATCACCGACGTGGTGAACGAGCTGGACTCACTGAATCCGACCGACTTCCACAGCGTGGTGGAGTAGTAGAAGATCGCGTTGATGCCCACCAGCTGCTGGAACGCGGCCATCACGATGCCGACCCAGACCAGTGGCGCAAGCCCCATCCGGGGGCCGCGGATGTCCTTGAAGCTGCTCTTGTGCTCCTTGTGCAGGGTCTCCCGGATCTCCTGCACTTTCCGCTGCGGGTCGGCGACGCCGGTCACCCGCTGCAGCACGCCGGCGGCCTTGTCGTACTGCCCCTTGAGCACCAGATAGCGCGGGGACTCCGGGATCAGCAGCGCCAGCACGCCGTAGATCATCGCCGGGATCACGCCGACCAGGAACATCCAGCGCCAGGCCGGCATGTTCAGCCACAGCTCGTTCGACGCGCCGCCCGCGGCTCCGGCCAGGCCCTTGTTGGAGCTGAGTACCACCAGCTGCCCGATGGTGATCGCCAGCTGCTGGAGCGAGCCCAGCGCGCCGCGCCCGCTCGCCGGTGCCACCTCCGAGATGTAGGCGGGCGCGATCACGGACGCGATGCCGATGCCGAGCCCGCCGATCACTCGCCAGACCATCAGGTCGGGTACGGAGAAGGCGAAGGCCGAGCCGGCCGAGCTGATGAAGAACATCGCCGCGCCGAGGATCATCACGTTGCGCCGGCCCCACCCGTCGGCCAGCCGCCCCGCGTACCAGGCGCCGACGGCGCTGCCCAGCAGCGCGATGGAGACGACGAAGCCGGAGAGGAAGGCATTGAGCTCGAAGTGCGAGCTCAGGGAGTCCACCGCGCCATTGATGACGGAGGAGTCGAAGCCGAAGAGAAAACCGCCGACCGCGGCAGCGATGGAGATACCGACGGCCTTGCCGTGGTGGCCGGAGCTGGTGCTGGACGGCTGTGGTCCGGAGGCCGTTCGGGCCATGAGCGGGTGTCACCTTTTCCAGAGTCGACGCGGTCTGTGGTGCCGGAGTACCAGGAGCACTCAGGCGTACCAGGGGCATTGTCGAGCAGCGTGCCGGTCCGGCCGTGGAGGAACCGCCGCAACTCGCGCCCCCGGCACCGCCGACTACCCCGATGGCCCGGCACCAGAGCCGATCGGGTGACACCCGCCGTCCGGCGACGGCCCGACGGCATGGTGCGCACGTGCTGGATGTGGCACACGGGGAACGACGGTCATATTCTGTAGGCCAGTTGGGGGCGGAGCCTGATCGGATCAGCCCTCTTTTGCGCTGAGCCGGCACCGCTCGACCGCGCGCTCGCACTCTTCATGCCGGCCGGCCGGGGCCGGCCCCGTCCCTCACTTCCTGGAGACCCGCATGGCGCTGACCACTGGTCAGAAGGTAGCGATCGCTGTCGGCAGCATTGGCGCGGCAGGGGCGATCATCGCCGCCACGATCACGGTCGTGGGCGCCGACTCCGGCAATGACTACCGCTGCAACAACTCGGCGACGTGCGGGAACAACAACAAGGTGTCCACGTCGGACGACGGTGACAAGAAGCCGTGAGGGCAATGGCCCCGGCACCCGTTACGGACACGGAAGGAAACCCTGCCTTGCCCCGTCGCCCCTGGTGTCACCACACCGCGCGCGTCGCCTCAGGGGTCGTTCTCCTCCTCGCCGCCATGACCGGCTGCGCGGGCCAGACCACCCAGTGCAATGAAGGTGCGGTGTGCGGCAACGAGAACGCCGTCGAGCACCACCCGACGCAGCCCACCACGCCACCTTCCAGCTCCGCGCCGACCTCCCCCTCGCCGAGCCGTACGTCCGCCGAGCCCGCCACCACCCCGCCGGCCTCCGGCCCGGCACCCGCCTCGTCCTCACCGGCGAAGAACCGGTCCGCCGCGGACCAGTGCACGAGCTGGCGCGCCATCGACACCGTGCCGGGCGTCGAGGCCCGGCCCTGCTGGCGACGCGACGGCGACACGGTCTACATGGTCGCGCAGTGGCGCGCGGACAGGCAGACGCACATCGACGTGTACCTGTGGCTGAAGGACGCGGCCGGCGAACAGATCGTCTACGCGCACGGGAAGGAGCCGTGGGGCTGGTACCAGATGAACACCACGGACTCCTCCCGCTGCCAGTATCCGGTGGGCGTCGCCCTGAAGCCCGGCACCGCATACAACGTCAGCCTGTCCGTCAAGCCGCACCCCTCCGACCCGCCCAACATCACCAACCCCGCCGTGGACGGCTTCCAGATGAAGTTCGAGTACGTGTGAACCCACGGTGAGCCGCGACGGCACCCGGCCGGTCACGCGAACGCGCCTTCATTTGCCGGGCCCGCCCCCAGCAGGCCGTACCCCCATTCCGTACGCCACCCGGCACGCCGATTCCAAGGCACCCTCGATCCAGGCGCGGTAGTGGGTGCTGGTCTGGTCGCCGGCGAACCAGAGGCGGCCGTCGGCTTCCGGGGTGCGGGTGTGAGGGCCCAGCTCGACGGCCTGGCCGGGCGTGTAGAGGACGGCTTCGCCGCAGGCGTACTCGTTGCGGGCCCAGGACGGGGCCGCCCAGCGCCCTGTGTACGAGCGCTCGACGTCCTCCCCGTACAGCTCGGTCATCAGTTTCAGGGCCTGTCCGGCGCGGGCCTTGCCCGGCATGCTGTCCCACATGGCGGCGTCCTCGGCCGAGGTGGCGGAGGCGAGGACCACCCCGCCGTCGCCGGACGGGTGGGAGGGGTAGACGGTGTGCCGCAGGGGGGTGTCGGAGATGTCGGCGCCGCCGTCCGCTCCCCACCAGCGCTGATCGAACTCCAGCAGGACGTTGGTCGCGGCGCCGTACCGGAGTTCTTGCATCGCGCGCCGTTTTCCGTAGGTGAGGTCGGGCGTGAACGTGACGTGGCGGAGGGCGGGGAACGGTGCGGTGATGATGACGCGGTCGGCCTCCAGGTTCTCCGCCTGGCCCGTGGTGGTCTTTTCGACGGCGAGGCGGAGCTTGGCCGGCCGGGAGTCGACGCCGGTCAGCCGCCAGCCCGGGCGCAGCGTCCCCTCCTCGAGCTTGCCGGCCAGGGCCTTGGGCAGGTGGTCCATGCCGCCGGAGACCTCCCACTGGCGGGCGTCCGGCGGGAGGGCCGTGGTGGTGAGCAGGGCGTGGGTCAGGGAGAGCGGCAGCCGCGCGGTGCGGCTCTCCAGGGTGGCCAGCAGGTCGAGTTCCCCGGCCGTCAGGCCCGCCCGGTCGGTGAGGAAGCGTTGCAGCGACCATGCGTCGTACTGGTCGAGGAAGCGCGCCCAGCCGTCCGTGCCGTCCTTCACCATGGCCCGTAAGGGCTCGCGGGCCTCGTCGTAAATGGCCTGGCCGGTGCGGTCGTCTTTGACGTCGAAGGTCTTGTTCAGGGTGCGCGGGCGGCGTTGGTACTGGGCGCGGGAGGCCATGGCGCCGTTGACGTGGAGGAGCCGGCTCTCGTCGGTGCGGACGAACGGGCGCAGGCCCACGCCGAGGTGGCGGGCGAGGCCGGTCACGAGGGTGTGGGTGCCGGGGATGCGCAGGGCACCGGCTTCCGCGTAGGCGGCGGGGTGGTGCCAGTCGCGCAGGGTGTGGATGCGGCCGCCGACCCGGTCCGGGTGGGCGTCGATCACCCGGACCTGGTGTCCGGCCTTCTGCAGCATGTATGCCGCGGCGAGTCCCGCCATGCCGGCGCCGACGATCGCGATGCGCGACCCTCGCGGCTCGATGTGCACATCGTCGGTGAGCAGTTGGAGGTAGGTGGGGGTGAGGACGGTGCCGTCTTCGGTGGTCCGGGTGATGTCACGGGCCACCGACCGGACGGCGGAGCCGGTGCCCCCGCCGCCACCGTGGGGTGCGGCACCGGACGTGGTACTGGCGAGCCCGGCTGCGGCCGAGGCTCCGCCGGCGACTGCCAAGGCTCCCGTGGCGGCGAGGACTTGACGCCGGCTGACCGGAGGATTCATGCCCTGAGTGTGCTCGGGCTACCACCATGTGTAGTCGCGTGATGGTGGTTTATCACTCTTGATGGGGATATCTGCCCACCAGTCCACGTCGGCGGGGGCCGGACGGGAGGGCGGGGAGGGGGACGGCGGCGGGGCGTCGCTCCCGGGTGCGGCAGGGGGTGTGGAGGCGCCGCGGACCATGGCCGCCACTCGTCGGCGGAGTTCCCGCATGTCCAGCCCCCGGGGGTCGGGCTTGCCCGGCTGCCACTCCTTGTGCCCGATCAGCGAGGTGTCCCCGTCGAGGCCCCAGCCGTGCGCTTTGATGAGGGCTGCCGACGCCCGTACCATCGCGTCCACCTGCACGGCGGGCCACGGGTCGTAACCGTCGCCGAGGTTCACGCACTCGAAGCCGTAGAACCAGGGGTTGCCGTCCACCGACGCCTCGCCGTCGGCCGGGAGCGGCTCCTCGTGGATCACCGCGCCGAGCACGTCCGGGTCGCCCAGGCCGGCGTGGTTCGTCCGGCCCCAGCCCACCAGCCACACCACGCCCCGCTTGTCGATGACGGCATGGCAGACCGGCCCCGGCAGTCCGGGATAGCCGTCACGGCACAGCTCCACGGTCCGCTCGGTCCCCCTGGTGCCGGTGTGGTGAAGTATCACTCCGCGTACCGGTCCCCAGCGTCCCTGGCGGTTCCGGTTGTGCGTGCGCCAGTCACCGACCTGCTTCACGGTCAGACCTTCTGCTCTCAAAGCGCGCAGGGCCTTTGAGGCTGTCAACGGAATTGCCACACCTCAACTCATTCCTTATTACAGGGGAGTTCAACCGTTTACAGGGGTATTCAACCGCTATTTCGGGATCAGGTGTTGTTTGCCGTCCAGTGGCACGGCCCGTCCGGGGGGGGGCGTGGCGGCGATCGGTGGATGCGCCGTCTGCGCGTGCGTGACCCCGCCGTGCGGGCGCCCGGCGTTTGGCTCCGCGCGCTGGGCGGGCAGGTGCTGGGAGGTTGCAGAGAGTGACATCGGGGGCTGTCCGGCCATGCCGGGCTCGCCCGTCCCCACCCGAAGGAGTCGCCTGTGTCGTCCGCCGCCGACCCGCTGCCCGGCCTCCTGATCGTCGTTCCGGTCGTGATCGTCGCCTGTCGTGCGGGGGCGGCAGTGTGCCGCCGCCTCGGGCAGCCACCCGTCGTCGGCGAGCTCGCCACCGGCATTCTGCTCGGCCCGTCCCTGCTCGGCTGGTTATGGCCCGAAGGGCAGGCGTGGCTCTTCCCGTCGGCCATCGGCCCGTACACCGGGGCGCTCGGCCAGCTCGGGCTGCTGATCTTCATGTTCCTGGTCGGTCTGGAGCTGGACCTGGGGAGCCTGCGGGGGCATGGCCGTACGGCGGTCGTCGTCAGCCAGGTGAGCATCGCCCTGCCACTGCTGCTGGGCGCGGCGCTGGCGGCCGGGATGTACGGCACGCTCGCCCCCGAGGGCACGCACCGACTGCCGTTCATCCTGTTCATCGCCGTGGCCATGAGCATCACGGCCTTCCCCGTACTCGCCCGCATCCTCACCGATCGCGGGTTGTACGGGACGCGGCTGGGCGCCCTGGCGATGACCTCGGCGGCCATCGACGATGTCACCGCGTGGTGCCTGCTGGCGGTCGTCGTGGCCGTCACCCGCAGCGGCTCGCCGCTGGACGCGGTCACCACGGCGGCGCTGTCGGCGGTCTTCTTCGCCTTCATGCTGTACGTGGTCCGGCCGGTGCTGGCGCGGTGGGCGGCGAGGGCGGCACGGATCGCGACGCCCCGTCCCGTCGCCGGCGCTGCGGCCTCCGGGCCCGGTTCCGCCGGCCGGGACAGCCTCGTGCTCGTCGTGCTCTTCGCCGGGCTGTGCCTGTCCGCGTTCGCCACCGACAGGATCGGGGTGCACGCGCTGTTCGGCGCGTTCGTCTTCGGTGTGATGACACCCCGCGGTTCCCTTGCGGTCGAGCGCTGCGCCACCCGGCTCCACGCCGTCGCCGTGCCCCTGCTGCTGCCGCTGTTCTTCGTACACACCGGACTGCATACAGACATCGGCATGCTGGTCGGCGACCCGGTGCAGTGGCTGTGGGCCGGTGCCGTACTGGCCGTCGCCGTGCTCGGCAAGTGGGGCGGCAGCGCCGTCGCGGCCCGCGCCTGCGGGCAGAGCTGGCCGGGCGCCCTGTCGCTGGGCGCGCTGATGAACTGCCGCGGGCTGACGGAGCTGGTCATCCTCAACATCGGTCTCGAACTCCATGTGATCGGCCCCGACCTGTTCACCATGCTCGTCCTGATGGCGCTCATCACCACCGCGATCACCTCCCCCGCCCTGACCTGGCTGCGCCGCCGGACGCGGCCGGCCGGTGGTCCGGATCGCCCCTCCATTTATGAGGGGTTGCACACACCGGTGCGTAACCAGGAGTGAAAAGGCATTCAGTTGGGGCCGGCCGCTGGCGGGCCCCAACGGCCTCCCACTTCTTGGAGCGCCCGTGGACGCCAAGAACAGATTCGAGACGAAAACCACCTTCGCACTCTCCAGGCTCGAATGGCTGGCCTTTCTGGCGGTGTCACTCGTGCTGGGCTACCAGCATATTTCGGAGATCCGCTGGGGAGTGTTCGCCGGCTTTTTTCTGGCGATCGACGTCATCGGTTACATTCCCGGCGCCATCGCCTTCCGGCGCAGCGCGGACAAGCGCATCCCGCGCGGCTACTACGTCGCCTACAACGTGATGCACAGCCTGGTCACGGCGGGCGTGCTGGCCGGCGTGTGGACGCTGATCCACGGGCCGGAATGGGCACTGCTCGCCCTGCCCATCCATCTCATGGGCGACCGGGCGCTTTTCGGGAATTCCCTGAAACCCTTCGGCGTCACCTTCGAACCGCACACCAACCCGGCCTACCGGGCATTCCAGAAGCAGTACTCGGAAACGACCGTCGGCGGCGCACGGCCCCCGCTGGAGGGCACGAATGCCGTCGGCACTTGACACTCTCACCGAATACAGCGACAACCCCAGCGCTTTTCTCGCACTGAACAGCGGGAACGAATACTTCCACGGCGACCGGTTCGCCGGCACCTGCGCCTATACGAGGTCCGGTCGGTACGTCCTCCAATTCGGCGGTCCGTTCACCGCGGCGGAGCACCGGGCGCAGCTGCTCGACTCCTTCGTGGCGCACGCGGGACGCCGGCTCGTCGCGGTACAACTGCAGCGGCAAGACGCCGAGTTGTATGAGCAGCACGGCTTCACGGTCAACCAGCTCGGCGCTTCGTACGCCGTCGACCTGGCCCGTTTCACACTGCGTGGCTCACGCTTCGTGCGGCTGCGGAACAAGATCTCGCGGGCCCGGCGGGCAGGGCTCGAAGTGGCCGAGGTCCGGGTCGGCGACGACCCCGCCGAGCTGGACCGGATCGACCGCGACTGGCTGCGGGACAAGGGCCGGCACGTCAAGGAGCTGCGGTTCCTCGTCGGTCAGCGCACCGGGGACCTGCAACGGCACCGCCGGCTCTTCGTCGGCCGTATCGAGGGCACCGCGGTCGGCTACATCAATTACTCACCGGTCTTCGGCAGCCGTCCCGGGTGGCTGCACGACCTCAGCCGGCGGCTGCCCGACGCGCCGCCCGGCGTGATGGAGGCGCTCAACGCCACCGTCATCGAACGTCTCACGGCCGAGGGCGCCGGGTGGCTGCACTTCGGTTTCACGCCGTTCACCGGACTCGCCGCGGAGCATGAAGTACCGGGCGCCAGCCGCACGTTCGCCCGGTTCGCGCGCTTCCTGGCAGAGCACGGGCAGTCGATCTACCCGGCGGCCTCACAGCTCGAATACAAGGAGAAGTGGGCGCCGCACGCGGTCATCCCGGAGTACATCGCCTTCAAGGGCAAGCCCCGCATCGGTGCCGTCTGGCAGCTGATGCGCGCCGCCAACGCCCTGTGAACGGAGGGCCCTTGCGGGGCCCGTCCTGCTCATTCCCCCCGCACCCTGGAGGACTGCACGTCCATGAGATTTCTCGAGCGTGAACGCACCACGCTGGCCAAGCTGTTGCCGGACCTGGACCCCGCCCTCCGGGAGATCCCGCTGCGGGAGCTGGAGCGGCCCGGCAGTCCGGGCATCGGGCTCTTCAGGGACAGCGGCGGCCCCGGGCTCCTGGTCCCCGAGGCGCATCACGGCCGGGGCGCCACCGCCCTGGACGCAGTGCGGGTGCAACGGGCCATCGGCAGCCGCTCGCCGTCGCTGGCCGTGGCGACCACCATGCACCACTTCTCCATGGCGACCCTGGTCGGCCTCGGCGACCTGGGTGACGGCCTGGAGTGGATGCTCATCGAAGGCGCCGCATCGACCAACCGCATCATCGCCTCCGGCTTCGCCGAGGGGCGCCGCGGCGCCGGCATTCTCGACCCGTCGATGACCGCCACGGTGACCGAGGACGGTGTACGGCTCAACGGGGTCAAGCGCCCGTGCAGCCTGGCCCGCTCCATGGACATGCTGACCGCGAGTGTCGTCGTGCCCCGCGAGGACGGGCAGGGCGACGAGCTCGCGGTGGCGCTGGTGCCCGCCGAGAGCGAAGGGCTGAGCGTCAGCGGCTTCTGGTCCAGCGCCTTCCTGGCCGGCGCGGAGAGCGAGCAGGTCACCCTCACCGACGTCCTGGTACCGCCGGAGCTCCTGCTGCGGACGGCGACGCCCGCCGGGGCGCGGCTGGACGACCTCCAGACGGCCGGGCTGGTCTGGTTCCAGCTCCTGATGTCGGGCAGTTACCTGGGCGTGGCCAGTGCCCTGGTGGAGCGGGTACTGCTCAACGACCGGGTCCCCGACCACGACCGCGTGCGGCTGCTCGTCGAGTCGGAGGCCGCCATGGCCGCGGCGGAGGGCATCGCCCGCCGGGTGGACGAGGGCGACCTCGGCGAGTCAGCGCTGGCCGCGGCGTTGTATACGCGATACGGCATTCAGGATGCCATCGCCGGCATCGTTCCGCGCGCGGTCGAACTGCTCGGCGGCCTCAACTTCATGAGCTCCGACGAGGTCGGCCAGCTGGCCGCCTGCGCCAACGGGCTGGCCCTGCACCCGCCCTCCCGCTCCCGGATGACCGGCCCGCTCTGCGACTACCTCGCCGACCGGCCGCTCGTCATCGCCTGACCCACCCACCGCACCACGACCGCCGACATACCTGTCGGGAGGAATCCGACCATGCCGCAGTACTCGTTGCGTCCCGCCGTCCCGCCCGCATCCCGGTCCGCGCCGGGCGACCGTCCCACCCTGCTGCTCACCGGGGGCTCCGGAGTACTCGGACGCGCCCTGATCGACGAGCTGTCCCCCGGCTTCGACCTGGTCTGCCTGCGCCGCAACCGGCCGCTGCACGATCACCGGGTCCGCGAGATCCAGGGCGACCTCCTCGCGCCCTCACTGGGCCTGTCCCCCATGGCGTACCACCGGCTCGCCCTCGAAGTGGACCTGGTGCTGCACTCCGCCGCCGAGACCAACTGGCGCACCCCGCCCAAGGACATCGAGCGGACCAACACCCTCGGCACGGAGGCCATGCTCGACCTGGCGGCCCGGGCCGACGCACCGTTGTACCTGGTGAGCACCGCCTTCGTGGCGAGCGCGCTGACCGAGGAGGACCGGCAGCGCTTCCCGGGCGCCGCCGCCTATCTCGACTCCAAGATCACGGCCGAGCAGATGGTGCGCACCTCCGGTGTGCCCGGCGCGATCGTGCGCCCGTCGGTCGTGATGGGCGACTCCGTCACCGGGCGGATCGCCGGACAGCAGGGGCTGACCAAGGCGATCGGCTCGATGGTGCTGGGGCAGGTGCCGGTGCTGCCCGGCGCCCCGGACGCCCGGATCGACATGGTCCCGCAGGACGTCGTGACCCGGGCCATCGGTGATCTGATCCGGGGCGGGGTGGGCAGCGGTGAGTACTGGCTGACGGCCGGTGCGGAGGCCCCGCTGCTGCGCGAGATCGCGGACACCTGCGGGGAGTTCGCCGTTCAGCACGGTCTGCCGCGGCCGGCCCGGCCGCGGCTCATCCCCGTCGAGGCGGTGCACCGGTTGCTGCTGCCGATGCTGGAGGGCACCTCGCTGCCCGAGTCGATGCGCCGGCGCTTCCAGTACTACGCGGAGCTGCTGCTGGTCTTCCAGCGCGAGCTGCCCTTCGCGTCCTCCCTCGGCGGGCCCGACTGCGGCAGTCCCCCCTCCCATGCCGACATCCGCACCGCGCTCGTCCGCAACCTGGAGAGCTGGGCCGAGGGCCGCTCCGGAGTACTGCGCCGGCATCGCGCCCGGACGGTCGAGGCGTCCGTTGCGGAGGTGGCGTCGTGACCCCGTCGGCACCGGCGGCCCGGGCCCCGCAGGGCTCCGGCACCGCACCGCTGCCCCGCGGCTCGGACCTCGTCGAGCTGTACCGCAAGCACGTCGGTTCCGGCCGGGCGGTCATGGGCTGGGTGCTGGGCGGCATGGGCGAAGTACGCTCCGAGGGCCCTTGGGTGTATGCGGACGACGGTCGGCGGTTCCTCGACTTCGGCGGGTACGGCGTCTTCATCCTCGGCCACCGGCACCCGGCCGTCGTCGAGGCCGTGCACCGCCAGATCGACACCCACCCGCTCTCGACCCGGGTCTTCCTCGAACCGGTCGGGGCGCGCGCCGCCCAGGCCCTGGCCGCGCACACGCCGCCGGGGCTCGACTACGTCCACTTCGTCAACTCCGGTGCCGAGGCGACCGAGGCCGCCCTCAAGCTGGCCCGCGCGCACGGGCGCAACGCGGTGATCACCACCCGGCACGGCTTCCACGGCAAGACGCTCGGCGCGCTCAGCGTCACGGCCAACCCCAAGTACCAGGCGCCGTTCGAACCACTGCTCCCGGACACCACACAAGTCACCTACGGTGACCCGGCGGACCTCAAGCAGGCGCTCGCCGCCCGCCGCGACCGGGCGTGCGTCATCCTGGAACCGGTCCAGGGCGAGGCCGGAGTACGCATCCCGGAGCCGGGATACCTGACCGAAGTATCCGCGCTGTGCCGTGAATTCGGTGCACTGTTCGTCGTCGACGAAATCCAGACGGGACTGGGACGGCTCGGTACGTGGTGGGGCGTGGACGCCGAGGACGTCCGCCCGGACGTGCTCCTGGTCGGTAAGGGGCTCAGCGGCGGGGTGGTGCCGGTCGCCGCGATGACCGCCACCGAGGAGGCATACGCCCCGTTCGGCCGCGACCCGTTCCTGCACACCTCCACCTTCGGCGCCTCCCCGATCGCCTGCGCCGCCGCGCTCGCCACCGTCGAGACGATGGAGCGGGAACAGATCGTGGCGCGCGCCGCGACGCTCGGCGAGCACATCCTCGCCGGGGTCCGTGCCGCGTGCGCTCCTCATCAGGGCGGCCTGGTCCGTGACGTACGCGGCAAGGGGCTGCTGATCGGTATCGAGTTCGCCGAGGAGCGGGCGGTCGGCGAACTCCTGCTGGAACTGATCGCGCACGACGTGCTCGTCAACCACTCGCTCAACTCCAACCGGGTGCTGCGGCTGACCCCGCCGGCGCTCGTCGACGGCGCCGCCCTCGACCTGTTCTTCACCGCCCTCGCCGAGGCCCTGAACGCCGCAGCGGCCCGGATGGCCGGCTGACCCCCGTACGGAAAGGAACGCGACACACCCATGCGCCACGTATCCCTGCACGCGATCGCCCGCGGCCTGGCACCGGCCGACACCTACCAGCGGATCACCGACTTCCGCCGGTACCCCGAACTCACCGACACCGTACGGGAGGTCACCGTGCAGCCCCCGCTGCCCGACGGCTCCGTGGTCTCGGACTGGGTCGTCTCCTTCCGGGGCGGCCTGATGCGGTGGCAGGAGCGGGACTCGTTCTCGCCCGAGACGCTCTCCCTCACCTTCGAGCAGACCGAGGGTGACTTCCAGACATTTCAAGGGAGTTGGCGCTGCGCGCCCTCCGACGACGGCACCCTGATCGTCTTCACCGCCTCCTTCGACCTCGGCATCCCGACGCTTGCGGAGATCCTCGACCCGGTGGCCGAGTCCACGTTGCGTACCAACATCGCCCGCATTCTCGCGGGCCTGGTCGACGCGGAGGTGCTCGATGACTGCGCGGCTGCGGCCCGTGGCTGAGCGGACGACGGCCGCCGCTCCCGCGCGCGGGCCGCGGCCCTGGACGGGCGATGACCCGGCCGGTGCGCGGTGGGACCCGCTGCGCGACGAGCCGGGCCCCGGTGCCGCACGCTGCCTGGCCCTGTACGCCAAGCTGGCCTCCGGGGTGACCGTCGTGACGGCCAGTGGTGAGGACGGCCCGCTCGGCATGACCGTCTCCGCCGCCACCTCGGTGTCGGCCCGGCCGCCGCTGCTCCTGGCCTGCCTGCGCGACGGCTCCCGCACGCTCGGCGCGGTCCGTGCCGTCGGCGTCTTCGCGGTCCACCTGCTGCGGGAGGAACAGCGCGACCTGGCGGCCCGGTTCGCGAGCCCGACGACGCCCGCGGCGCAGCGGTTCGCCGGTACGGACACCTGCGACGTACTCGGTGTCCCGGTGTTCACGGACTCGCTGGCCTGGTCGGTGTGTCTGGTGGAGGACGTGCGCCGGTACGGCGACCACCACCTGGTCGTCGGGCGGGTGGCGGCCGTGCACGTGGGCGCCGGGCGGCCGTTGCTGTGGCACGACCGCGGGTTCCGGTCCCTCGCCGGGCCGCCCATGACGGACGGCGCCGGATGAGCCGGCCGCCGGCCGGTACACCCTGCTGGGAACCGGCGGACCGCGGAGCGCCGGACGCGGAGCTGCCACCGCAGCCGCAGCTCCGGGGCGTGGTCACGGCGGACGTGGCGGTGGTCGGGGCCGGTCTCGCGGGGCTGGCCTGCGCCTACCACCTCGCGGACCGGGCTCCCGGGCTCGCGGTCGTCGTGGTGGACGCGGAGCGGCCCGCCGCCGGGGCCAGCGGCCGGGGCACCGGCCTGTTGGGCCCGCGCGCCGGCCCGCCGGTCGACCAGGCGCTGCGCCGCTTCGGCCGGTCGACCGCACGCCGTATACACCATGCGAGCGTCGAAGCGGTGGACCAGGTACTCGACCTGTGCGCGCGGCTCGATGTGCAGTGCGGGCTGCGGCCCGGTGAGCAGCTCGTGGCGACCCGCGCGCCGGCCGGCCTGGTGTCCCTCGCCCGGCAGGCCAAGGCGTACCGGGCGCTGGGCCTGGACGTGCCGGTGCTCACCCGGGGCGCGATCCGCGCCCGGGTGGGCCTCCCCCACAGCGCGGGACTGCTCCACCGCCCCGCGGCCACGCTCGACCCGGCCGCGCTCACCCGTGCCCTCGCCCGCGCCTGCGCCGCCAAGGGCGTGCGGTTCTACGGGGACAGTCCGCTGCGGGCGGCGCGCGCCGGGGAGCTGATCGGCCCCGAGCTGTGCTTCCCGCACGGCAGTGTCCAGGCCGGGCAGGCGGTGCTGGCCGTCAACTCCGCCGCGGGAGCGCTGGACCTGCCGGTCGGCACGGTCCTTCCGCTGGAGGTGTATGCCGTCGCCACCGCTCCCCTGAGCTCGACGGCGTACGAAACGCTGGGCGGCCGTGCGGGCTGCTCCGTGGTCGACGCGGTACCGATGGCGCCGTACTTCCGGCTGCTCCCGGACGGCGGGCTGGTGGCGGGCGGCGGCACGGCGCTGGCCCCGGACGGACTCGGCGCGCGGCGGGTCCAGGCCGTCCGCGAGCGGGCCTGGGCCTGGCTGGAGCAGTGGGTGGGGTCCCTGCACCCGGAGCTGTCCGGGGTGCCGGTCACCCACCGCTGGTCCGGGCGTATCGGTATGACCGGCGACGGCCTGCCGGTGGTCGGCCGGGTCCCCGGCTGCCCCGACGTCTGGTACATCGGCGGCTGCTGCGGGCACGGCCTGGCGATGTCCGTGGCACACGGCGCGCACGTGGCCGGGGCCCTGCTCGGCGATCCGGACCCCGGCGAACCGCTGCCGTGGCACCGGTCGCGCGCACCGCGGCTGCCCGTCCACGGCGCCGGCCGCCCAGTGCTGCGGGCCTACGTGGACGCGCTCGGCCGGGCCGCGCGGCGGACCTGTTGAGCGCGTTGCACGGTGCCGGGCCCGGCCCACGACGAGCGTACTGACCGCCGCCGGGCCCGGCCCTCCCGTATGTCCGAGTCACTGTCACCCCACACCCGACAGGGAGTTCCACGATGCGACCACACCCCGGCAATGACGGGGACCTGCTGCCGTCCCTGCCCATGGGGACGGCGGATGCCGCCTATCACCGAGCCATGGGCGGCCGGCCGTTGCCGCTCAGCTTCATGTTCGATTTCGGCGGGCGGCCGCCGACGCTGGACGCCCTCCGCGCGCGCGTCGCCGAACGCGCCGACCACATCCCGGCGTTGCGCTACCACATCGTCCGTGACCGCAAGACGCTCCAGCGCGTCAACCGGATCTCCGTGGAGCAGCACGTGCACGAGGCATGGCTGCCCGATGACCCCGACGGGGCGTTGGCCGGCCGGCTGATGCTGTCCGGCCCGATGAGCGCGGGCGGCCGGCCGCCCTGGGAAGTCTGGCTGCTCCACGGGCCGTCGGGCAGCTACACGCTCTGTTACCGCACCGACCACACGCTCCAGGACGGGGTGGGCGCCGCCCATACCGTACGGGCCCTCCTCGACGACGATCCCGGGGGCGGCGGGCTGGTCCCGCAGCGCCGCTCGTGGCCCACCGCCAAGGGACTAGCCGGCGCCTTCGGCGACGTGGCCGCCGCCTTCCGCCCGTCAGGCGTCCGGTCGGCCTTCAGCGTGCCGGGCAGCGGCCGCACCAGCGTGTGCCACGCGGACACTCCGCTGGCGCGGCTGCGCGCCATCGGCCGGGCGCACGGCGGCACGGTGAACGATGTGTACCTCGCCGCCCTCTCCCACGCCGTCCACGCCTGGCACATGAAGGACACCGGCTCACTCCATCCGCCGCTGCCGGTGGCGGTGCCGATGTCGGTCCGGGCGCCGGGCGAGGAGTACGCCCCGGGCAACCGGATGGTGACCGCCCGGTTGCTGCTGCCCTGTGACGAACCGTCACCGCGGCGAGCGCTCGTCCGCGTCATGGCGGACACCGGCCGGCTGCGCCGGACCCGGCAGCGCGACGCCGTCCGCCTGCTGTTGGCGGCCACCCCGCGTGCGATCGGCGCCCGGATCGGCATGCGGATGGTGAACGGCAACGTGATCGGCGCCCCCACGAGCAGCGTGAACTTCGGCTGCGCCCTGGTCCACCGCGGCGCCGCCTCCCGGCGTACCGCCGTCTTCGCCGACCTGGCGGCCGGCATCCGGTGCCTGACGACGCTCACCAGTCAGCACGACGTCGCCTGCCTGACCGTGGTGCACGACGACGCCCTGGCGACTGCCGACGAACTGCCGGATCTGTGGCTCGCGGCGCTGCTGGAGCTGGAGCGGGCCCCGTGACGTGAGTCGACGGCACACTGCATACGAGGAGCCCCGGACTCGGCGTCCGGGGCTCCTCGTATGCGGTCCGTCTGCATGCAGTACGCCTGCAGTCCGTATGCAGTGTGCCGTGTTCAGTCGTCCGGCTCTGCGCGCAGCGTCCCGGTCATCAGGAAGACGCACTTCGCGGCGCCCGCGGTGAGGATCGGGAGGTACGGGGAGAGCCGCTGCATCACGTACGGCAGCGTGAACAGGTCGGCCACCTGGGCGTCCCAGCCGTGCTCCGCCCACCAGCGTTCCGGCTCGCCCAGCTGCCAGCGCCAGCCGAGCCCGGTGCTCGCGAGCGCGTCGAGGAAGGGCGCCACGAAGGACGACGAGGAGGCCTCCGCGTTCACGCACTCGGCCGCGAAGGTGCTGCCGGGCGCGGAGAACTCCGTCATCGTGCCGACGATCGACTCCACCGTCTCCGGAGACAGGTGGTACAGCAGCGTCTCGGCGAGCCAGGCGGTGGGCTTCCGCGGGTCGAACCCGGCGGCGACCAGTTCCCCGCCCCAGGCCCCGGCCGGGTCGGCGGCGACGGCGCTGCGGCGACCGCAGGAGGGCCGCCGGCCATCCAGTACGCGCTCTTTGAAGTCCAGTACGGCGGGGTGCTCGACCTCGAAGAGGTGCACCCCGGTCGGCCAGTCGAGCCGGTGGGCGCGCGCGTCGAGGCCGGCTCCGAGCAGTACCACCTGACGGCAGCCCGAACGGGTCGCGGCGTTCAGACAGTCGTCGAAGAAGCGGGTGCGCACCACCGCCCAGTCGGGCAGCAGCCGTTGCAGCAGGCCCTCGCCGGGCGGTCCGCCGCGAAAGGCTGCCGCGTCGAGGTATTCGGCGGCCAGTGGGTCGCGGACGTAGGGCGCGGCCCGCTCGCACTCCGCGGCGTGCGCGGCCGCCGTCCAGAGTGCGACCGGCGACAGCCCGTCCGGCAGCGTGGTGCCCGGTGGCGAGGTGCGTTGCGATCCTGTGGTGTCCGGCACGGTGAACCTCCATGTCGTCGTGGTGAGTCGTTGTCGGCCGATTCACCGTCGTGGTGGGTGACGGCCGCGTGCCCGGGTCAGCGGGCGCGGCGGTGGCCGAGCAGGAGCGCCAGGGCACCCAGCGCCAGCAGGCCGCCCGACGCGCGGGTCGTGCGCTGGCCGCCCATGGCGGCGGTGGTGCGCGGCTCGTGGACGTTGAAGGCGAACTGGCGGTTGGCGATGTCGGCGAGTACGCCGCGTACCTGCTCGGGGCTGGTGACGGCGGCGAGCAGCATTTCCATGGAGTTGCGGGCGAACTGGCTGCCGCCGAGGAACTCGCGGCCCAGCGCGAGCAGGATCTTGGGCACCTCGCCCTTGAACACCTCCGGCAGTGTGATCTCGGGGGCGAGGCACCGCACCGAGCCGTCGAGGTTGGCGAACGACTTGCCGAGCAGCGAAACGGCCGGCGGCGAGCCGATGCCCCGCTTGGTGGCCTTCGCGAGCACGGTGGTGAGCGAGACGCCGAAGTTCAGGTCGTCCAGCGAGAGGTGGGAGACCTTGGGGACGAACGCCGCCATGTCGGCGGTGAAGGCCGGCATGTTGGACCACGCCGTCATGCGGCCCATCTCCGCCCAGTGGTGCGCGAGCCCGACACCGTCGTTCTGCGCCAACGTCATGAAGAGCGGCAGGAGTTGAAGGCTGGTACGCCGGTCGAGGCGGCCGACCATGCCCCAGTCGATCACCGTCGCGGGCCCGCCGGGCACGGCGAAGACATTGCCCGCGTGCGGGTCCGCATGGAACATACGGTGGACGAAATACCCGTGGTACATGAACCGCAGCAGGTCCTTGCCGATCTCGATGCGCTCGTCGTCGCTGAAGTGCGCGCGGTCGATGTGCCGTACCGAGGAGCCGGGGGCCAGCGACTGGACGAGGACCCTGGGGCCCGCGTGCATCACCCTGGGCACGTCCAGGGTGCGGAATCGCCGGATGTACTGCCGGGCCTCGTCCATGTTGCGCGCTTCGCCGGTGAAGTCCAGCTCGGGCTCCATCGCGTCGAAGACGGAGCCGAGCATCGCCTCGGTGTCGATGACCTCGTTGAACCGGGGTGCGACGCGGGCCACGATCTTGGAGGCGCGGCGCATCAGGGCCATGTCCGCGAGGACGCCCTCGCGGATGCCGGGCCGCTGGATCTTGACCACGGCCGGCCGGCCGCCGGGCAGCGTGACCCGGTACACCTGGGCGAGCGAGGCCGCGCCGAGCGGGGTGGTGGTGTCGATGTCGTCGAAGCGCAGTTTCCAGTCCGGGCCGAGATCCTGTGCCAGCACGGGTTCGAAGACGGAGAACGGCTGGACGTCGACCTGGTCGTGCAGGTTCTGCAGCTCGTCCCTGATCGACTCGGGCACCATGTCGGGCCGTGTCGAGAGGATCTGGCCGAGTTTCACGTAGAAGGGGCCGAGGCTCTCCAGTGCGTGGCGCACCGCCTTGGCGCGCCGTTCCTCGGATCCGGCGGAGGCCGCGTCGGCCTCCGCCGGGGACCGTTCGTCCCGTTTCGACCGGCGGCGTCTCCGTGTGGCCTGTCCGACCTCGTCGGCGACGAGGTTTCCCAGGACCTTGACCACGAGACGCAACCGGTCACCGACTACAGACGCCACCGTGTGTGTTCCTCCTCGGTCGAGCTCTGTGTACGAGGGCCGACAGCCGGTGTGTGCTCGACACGACCGGCCGAGCGGGACGGATGGGCGGGCGGGTCAGCTCTGGGAGGCCTGCTGACCGCCGCCCTGGCTCTGCAGCGCACCGCCGGCCTGGCTCTGCAGCGCCTGCATCAGCTTCGGGAGGATGTCGAGCAGCTGGGTGAGCTGGTTCGGCAGCGTGGAGAGCGACGTGAGCAGGTCGCCCACGCCGCCGGCGGCCTGCCCGGCGCCGCCGGCCAGTTGTCCGAGGCCGCCGAGCGCGCCGGCCGCGCCGCCGAGCGCGGCGAGCGGGTTGGCGGCTCCGCCGAGGGCGGCCAGCGGGTTGCCGGCGCCCCCGAGTGCGGCCAGCGGGTTGCCGGCCGCGCCCTGGAGTGCCGCCAGCGGATTACCGGCGGCACCGGCGAGGCCCGCGAGCGGGTTGGCGGCGCCCGCCGCGCCGCCCGCTGCGTCGGTGAGCGCCTTCAGCGGGTTGCCCGCCGCATCCGCCACCGCCCCCAGCGGGTTGACCGCGCCGGCGAGTGCGGCGGCCGGGTTGGCGGCGCCGGAGAGGGCACCCAGGGCGTTCCCGGGCAGCCCGGCCAGCGTCTGTACGGGGTTGTCGGAGCCGGATTTCTTTCCCGGCCGGTTGAGGATGTCGTCGAACGCCTGCTTTCCGCTGTCGGCCATATCGCCCGCCAGGTCCTTGAAGATGTCCTGCATGTTCTTGTTGCTCGACATGAGCGGAGTTCCTTTCGTTCGTGGTGCGGCGTGATCGTGTGCGGTGCTGCGCCACCGCGCACAAAGGGATTTCTTTCCGGAGCGCAGGGTTATCGCGAAAAATCATGTCGCCCGGCCTTCCAGGGCCTTCGCGCAGGCCATTCGCAGCCGCGCGCGCCCTCTGGTGAAAGCGCCTTCGGCCGCCTTGATGGAGATGTTGTGCCGCCGGGCGAATTCCGCCGTGGAGATGCCGGCGGCGCGCGCGAGTATTACCTCCTGCTCCCGGCCGTGCAGCTGACGAACCTGCGCCAGCAGCCATCTGCCGAAGTCCTCGTCACAGACGTCCTCCTCGGTCGTCCAGGGCTCGTCCGGGAGCGCCGCACGCTGCAGCAGGCGCCTGCGGCGCTCCACGTCGCGGTAGAAGTCGATGCAGAGACGGAGCGCGACGGATGTCAGAAACGGCCCCAGCCGATTTCTGTCCAATGCGGAGTGCGCAGCCGCGCGCACCATGGTTTCTTGTACGCAGTCCTCGGCGTCCTGGGCGCTCGGCAGTCTGCGGCGAGCCAATCGCATGAGACGGTCCCGGTGCTGTAAAAGCTCTTCCCAGGAGCACGCGGAGAGTGATTGGCCGGCGGTATTTTGCACCATGGGAATCGTGGCCCATTACCTCTCGGTCAAGCAGGGGAAACCACGGTCGAATTTCCTTTTCTCGGCCGTATGGATTTCCTACCCGAGGCGCCGGGACGACAAACCGGAACTTCTCTCTTCCGCATGAGCAGGAATGATTTTTCATGCACCGTCCGATTTTCTGACACTCATGCGGAGGCCCTTTCGGGCGACACTGTCGCGGTACTGTCAGCTTGGCATATGAAATCCCCTTCCGGTATTCGCAGGAAAGGGCTAGTCGCGCGGCTCGGACGCCGAGCGCGGGGCCGGCCGCCGCATCCAGTCGCGGTTCCAGTTGAACCACATGTCCCGTACGGTCTGGTGCACTTGGGAGGTACTGCGCAGCAATTCGGTGGTGTAGCTCTGGACCGCCTCCTTGCCCACGAGCCGCGCGCCGCCGGTGAAGTACTTGCCCCGTACGTGCTGCGACGAGCGGAATTTGCCCCACAGCAGGATTTTCATCAGGGGCCAGAGGGTGAACACGCCGGCCGGGCAGCGGTCTTCGGGATCGAGGGTGCCCCAGACGGACGGACACAGCCCGCTTTCCCGCAGCAGCGCATAAATGCGCGCAATGGCCTCGTCTTTCGACAGCTCACCCGCGCGGTAGGCCAGTACGGCGTCGCGCGAGTGGTGGAAGAGCTGCTCGACCCATGGATTGTCGACGCCCTGGAGTCCCCGGTAGGGCGCCTTCTCCAGTGCGTCGAACACCCCTTGGTCGTGGGTCTTCTCGAAGGCCACGGCGGTCTGGTTCTGGGCGTTCGTCCCGTAGAGCGTGGTGATGGTCCAGACGCGGTTCCAGGCGTTCCACAGTTCGAAGTCGTCGAAGGACACGTAACTGCAGGACACCAGGTCGTCGTAGAAGCGGAACATCCGCTTGGTCCACTCCTGGAGATACCCGAACCGGGCGGTGTCGAAGTCGTCCTGCCGCACCGCCTCGATGAGCCGGTGCCCCAGTGCGTTGAGTGCCATCACCGTGACCGCGAGCCCGCTGGAGAAAAGCGGGTCGATGAAATCGCTGGCGTGCGGCAGCAGGCACCAGCGGTCGCCGACCACCTGCTGCGAGGAGAATTGCGTACGGTCGGTGGAGACGTAGGGCCGCACGGCGCGGGCGTGCTCGAACTGCCGTGCCACGCTGGGGAATCGTCGGACGTGCCGCCAGAATTCCTCCTCCGCCGACAGGCCGTCCGGGCGCGGATAGCGGTCCAGGTCGAGATTGATGCCGACACTGCACAGTTCGCTCGTGCTCGACGCATGGTTGTCGAAGGGGATGACCCAGATCCAGCCGCCCTCGAAGAGGTGATGGAGCGTGCCCTCACTGAAGGGACTGGGCATGTCGTGCTGTTCCCGCGCGGGCGCCACGGTGTCGAAGGGGCGCACGTTCACCATGTGCGTGAAGATCGTGCGCGACTGGGTACGGTACGGCGGTTCCTGCCGGAGTCCGAGGCGTTCGGGGAGAATGGCCCGCATTCCTCCCGCGTCGACCACGTACGACGCCTGGAAGTCGCCCCTTTCCCGGGTGACGATGGTGGCCCCGCCGTCGTCGAACTTCACGTCGTCGACGACGGTGTGGGTGTAGGCGGTCGCGCCGTAGGAAACGGCGACGTGGAACATGTAGGCGTCCACGTCCTGCCGGAAATAGTGCGAGTCGGGGCCGAGCGGCGGCCCCCAGGTCGGGTATTGCGTGCATTCCTTGGGCCGGGTGGGCTCGCCTTCGCGGTGGTAGACGAAGCTGAAATTGCGCTTGACGCCGCAGTTCGACGACACGTGGTGCCGCAGCGCGCCATTGGTCGCCAGATGTTCGATCTCCGGCACGTCATAGCGGCGCGCCAGGACCCGCAGCCCGAATGTGGTCTCCGGGACGGTGGACTCTCCGATGGCGAACCGCGGGTGGCCGCTTCCTTCCAGCAGCAGTACGCGGACACGGTGGCGGGCGAGGATCGCCGCCAGCATCGTCCCGCCGATGCCGCCCCCCACAATGGCGACATCGAATACACGCTGGTCTTCCTGCATCTTCACGGTCCTTTCGCGACAAGGAAGGGAGTGATACGTCCGGCATTCAGCGGGCCGCGGCCGAGACGTTCGGCAGTGCCCGGCGCAGCCCGCAGGTGGCCATCCGGGCGGAGAAGGAGACGGCGAACCACGGGGTCGGCGCCAGCTCGGCCAGCCGCCGCCGTTCTCCCGGCAGCCGGCGACAGCCCCGCCCGGTGACGTCCAGCCAGGCCCCGAAGTGCAGCAACTGCGCCTCGGGGCCAGCACCTCGCACGGGAAACGGCCGCATGTGCCCGCGCACCGCCCCGGTCAGGGCCCGGCGCCGCGCGTCCGTCACCTCGTGCTCGGCGAGAAAGCGGTCGAGCAGCGCCGCCGAACGGGACGGGAATCCGCCACGCACCCGCGGAGCGCTCCCGGCCAGCCCGGCATCGTGGAACGCCGCGGCGGCGAGCAGCCCCGCGCGGTCGTAGCCGGTTCCCCGCACCGCCGCATACGCGTCGGCCAGCAGGAACGTCCGCAACGAGTGCAGTGCGACGCGGGGCGGCAGGCGCCGGTGCAACTCCATCAGCGCCTCGTCCACGAGGGGCTGCCCACGCAGCCGCGCGAGGGCGGGCTGCGCGAGCAGCGGGCGCCACGTGTCAGGGAAAACCTCCTGCGGAACCCCCATTGCCCCTGTCCCCCTCGCCTGTTCACCGGGCCGGTTGCCGGCCTCATCTGTCCTTACGCTCCGGGTTCCGGCGACCCTTTCGGCACGCCGAGGCGTATCCCCAATAGGTGTGAACGTGGCAGGGCCGCGCTTTTCCCGCGCCGTATCCCCCGTAAAAGACTCCACCGGCGGACCTCACCGTGCGGAACGGCCGAAGGGAGAACCGTGATCGCCGTGCTGAATGTCCACGAACGCTCGCTACCCGCTCCGCCGGAGGCCGTGGGCGCCCTGCTCGACTCTCTCGGCAGCGAGAACGATCGGCTCTGGCCGCCGGATTGGCCTCCCGTACGTTTCGCCGGCCCGCTGGCGGTCGGAGTACGCGGTGGCCACGGCCCGGTCCGGTACGTGGTGAGCCATTACGTGCCGGGCCGGTGGGTGCGTTTCGCCTTCACCGGACCGAAGGGCTTTCCCGGCTTCCACGAATTCACCGTCGAGCCGCACGGCCGCGACCGCACGGTCCTGCGCAACACCCTGGTGCTCCGGCCGCGCGGAATGCGTTGGCTCGGCTGGCTGCTGTTCTTCCGGCCGCTGCACGACGCGGCCTTCGAAAACAGCCTGGACTGCGCCGAGCGCGCGGTCACCGGCCGTGTGACCCGCCCGGTCAGGTGGGGCTGTTACGTACGACTGCTCCGCGCCGCAGCGGCACGGTACGCAACGACACCGACACCTTCGGCACAGACGCCGACACCGACACCGACACCGACACCGACACCGACATCACAGAATTCCGCAGGCGCCGTCCTGCGGGGAAGGAACGCGCCATGACTTTCCCGAATCCGAAAATTCCCGGACTCAACACGGACGACGTCACGACGGACCTCACCGAGGCTCCCCACCGCGTGAGCGGACTCGCGCAGGCCGGCGAGGGCCAGCTCATCGCCACCGTCGATGTGAAAGCGGGCGAGGACGACTGGAATCTCCCGCTGTCCGAGGAACACCCGCGCCCGGTGGTGCTCGTCCACGGCACCTTCGGCAATCGCGGCTACACCTGGACGAAGGCCGCCCCGCTGCTGCGGCAGAACGGCTACCGGATCTTCCGCCCGGATTACGGCCGGCACCTCAACCCGGTGCTCTTCGGGCTCGGTGACATCAAGGAATCCGCCAAGCAGCTCGGGAAATTCGTCGACGAGGTACTGCAGCGCACAGGTGCGCAAGAGGTGGACATGGTCGGCTTCTCGCAGGGCGGCATGATGCCGCGCTATTACCTGAACGCGCTCGGCGGCGCGGCCAAGGTGCACAATTTCGTCGGCATCGCCCCCAGCAACCACGGCATCACGGCCCAGGGCCTGATGAATCTCGCCCGCCAGATCCCGGGCGCGAAGGAACTGGTCGAGCAGGGCGCCGTCCAAGTGACCGTTCCCGCCTGGCCGCAGCTCCAGAAGGACCACGCGTTCCAGCAGGAGCTCGCCGACCTCGGCGAGACCTCGGCAGGCGTCCGCTACACGGTCATCGCCACCAAGTACGACGACGTGGTCACCCCGTACACCTCCTGCGCGCTCGCGGAGACCGAGGGCCACTACGTCAAGAACATCGTCCTGCAGGACCTCGCCCCCGACGACCACACCCCGCACGCGAGCATGCCGTACAACGCCACGGTGCTGAACGAAGTACTCAAGGCACTGGCCTCCTGAGACACTCGGAGGGTGTGACGTTCAGAGGCGGTGGAGGCGCGCGAGGGTCTCTTCCAGCTCGGCCTGGAGGGCGTGGACCGCGGCGTCGCCGTCGCCGCGTTCGACGGCCTGTACCAAGGCGGCGTGTGCCTCGTCCCCGTGGTTCGGCTCGTCCGCGCGCAGGCCGAGCATGTCCAGCAGGTCGATCAGCCCGTTGCGCAGCGCGGGGACGAATTCGGCGAACAGGTCGTTGAGTACGGGGTTGTGGGCACCGGCGACGACCGCGGCGTGCAGGGCGATGTCCGCGTCGACGAAGGCCGCGTCCGCACCGGCAGCCGCGGCACGGCGGGCGTCCAGTGCCGCCCGCAGGGCGGTGAGGTCCGCTTCCGTACGGCGCTCCGCCGCCAGGCGCGCGGCCTGTACCTCGACGAGCATGCGGACCTCGTAGACATCGGTCACCGCGGCGCGGCGCAGCCGGGTCGGCCAGTCCTCGTCCGGCTCCGTGGCGATGACGAAGACACCGGCCCCCTGCCGCGCCTCCAGCAGGCCGGCCCCGGCCAGCGCGCGCAGCGCTTCGCGCACGGTGGAGCGGCCCACCCCGAGGGTCTTGGCCAGGGCGGTCTCGGCGGGCAGCTTCGTGCCGACCGGCCACTGTCCTTCGGTGATCTGGTCGCGCAAGTGCTGGGCGGCCTGTTCGACCAGGGGGCTGCGGCGGAGGGCACCGAGCGGCATACCCGCCACCACCTCTCAGGTTGTCCGACAGAAGTTCCCGGTCAGCTTACTCGGCGGCCGTCACAGGCCCCTGACCAGTTCGGTACGGACTCCCCGCGCATACCTCAGGTTGTCTGAGGAGTTGTTTGCGGCTACCGTACCCGGCATGTCGCTGCGCGCGCTCCTTCTTCTCGGCCGCCGCTGCGGGGCCTGATCCGACCGGCACCCCGCAGCGGGGTTCCAGGCTGCGCCGGTCATCGGAGATGGCCGAGAGAGAGAAGTACCACCACATGGCTCCCCGGGAGACGACACCGTTCCCCACGCTGCGCACCCCGTCCGGCGCTGTCCCGCTCGACGCGCCCGCGTGGAATCCGCAGCGGCCGAGCGCGATGCCGCAGCACCGCTATCAGCCCGTGCACGACCGGGTCGCGCTGCCGCTGACGGACCGCACCTGGCCGTCCCGCCGTATCGAGCGAGCACCGCTGTGGGTACCGGTCGACCTGCGCGACGGCAATCAGGCGCTCGCCGAGCCGATGGACACCGCGCGCAAGCGCCGGCTGTTCGACCTGCTGATCGCCATGGGATACAAGGAGATCGAGGTCGGCTACCCCTCCGCGAGCCAGACCGACTTCGACTTCGTACGCCACCTGGCCACCAGTGACGCCGTGCCCGAGGACGTGACCATCTCCGTCTTCACGGCGGCCCGTCACGACCTCATCGACCGGACCCTCGCCTCGATCGAAGGTCTCCCGCGCACCGTCGTGCATCTCTACACGGCCACCGCGCCCACGTGGCGCGACGTCGTACTGGGGCGGTCCCGCGCCGAGGTGCACGCACTGATCCGGGACGCCGCCACCCATCTGATGCGGCGCGCGGAGGAACAGCCGGGTGCCGACATCCGGTTCGAGTTCTCCCCCGAGGTCTTCAACCTCACGGAGCCGGACTTCGTCCTGGAGGTCTGCAACGGCCTGACCGAGCTGTGGGACGCGTGCCCGGACCGGCCGGTGATCCACAACCTGCCGGCGACGGTGGAGGTGGCGACCCCCAACGTGTACGCGGACCAGATCGAGTACATGGACCGCCACCTGGCACGGCGTAACGCGGTGATCCTGTCCGTCCATCCGCACAACGACCGCGGCACCGGCGTGGCCTGCGCGGAGCTCGCCGTGCTGGCCGGCGCGCAGCGGGTGGAGGGCTGTCTGTTCGGCAACGGCGAGCGGACCGGCAACGTCGACCTCGTCACCCTGGCCCTGAACCTGTATGCGCAGGGCGTGAATCCCATGGTCGACTTCTCCGACATCGACGCCGTGCGCGAGACGGTGGAGCACTGCACCCGGCTGCCGGTCCACCCGCGCCACCCCTACGGCGGCGAGCTGGTGCACACCGCCTTCTCCGGTACGCACCAGGACGCCATCGCCAAGGGCCTCGCCCACCACGCCAAGCAGGCGGCCGAGTGGGGCCTGCCCGCGGAAGAGGCCCCGTGGGCGGTGCCGTATCTGCCCATCGATCCGGGCGACATCGGCCGTACGTACGAGGAGGTCATCCGCATCAACTCCCAGTCCGGCAAGGGCGGTGTGGCCCATCTGCTGCACACCCACCACGGGCTGGACCTGCCCGCGACGATGCGTCCGGACTTCTCGCGCACGGTGCAGCGGACCACCGACGCGGACGGCCGGGAGCTGTCGCACAAGGATCTGTGGGATCTCTTCCAGGCGACCTATATCGCCCCGGGCCGGAGCGGCCCGGTCGAGCTGGTCTCTTGGAGCACGGCCGAGGGCGTAGCCGCAACCGGCATCGGTGAGCACCGCTTCTCCTGCGTGCTCCGCGTCGACGGCGAGGAGCGGCACTGCCAGGGCACCGGAAACGGTCCGCTGTCGGCATTCACCGACGCGCTCGGCACGGCCGGGTTCACGGTCGACATCATCCAGTACACCGAACACGCCACCACGACGGGTCCGGGCAGCCACGCCATCGCGTACGCCGAGTGCCGCGTGAACGGCGTCACCTGCTGGGGTGCCGGCTGGGACACCTCCCTGCTGACCGCCTCGGTGCAGGCCGTCGTGGCCGCCGTCAACCGCGCCGCGGGGGTTTCCCGGTGAAGAAGGGACAACTCGGCTTTCTGGCCAGTACGCACCTGGTCAACGACCTCTACCAGGGCGCGATCCCCGCGATGCTGCCCTTCCTGATGTCGCAACGGCACTACAGCTACGCCGCGGTCTCCGGCCTGGCGTTCGCGGCGAGCGGTATCTCCAGCCTGTTCCAACCGCTGTTCGGCGTGCTCTCCGACCGCAGACCACGGGCGTGGCTGGTGCCGGCCGGATTCAGCACCGCCGCGCTGGGCGTGGCCGCCGCGGGACTCTCCGGGAGCTATCTGCTCACCTGGCTGTGCGTGGCGCTGGCGGGGATCGGCATCGCGGCCTACCACCCGCCCGCGACCAGTCAGGCCCGGGCCGCCGGCGGATCGTCGCAGCGGGCCATGAGCGTCTTCTCCGTGGGCGGGACGATCGGCGGCGCCCTCGCTCCGGGACTGGTCACCCTCGTCATCGGCGCCGCGGGCTTCTCCGGGAGCTTCCTGCTGGCGGTCCCTGCCCTGGTCATGGCCGCACTGTGGGTCCTCAGGGGCCCTTGGGCACGGTGGCGGGGGCACGCTGCGGCGGCCTCGCCGGCCGCCGGCGCAACGGCCGGGCCGGGGGCGGGCGGTGCGCGGCGGACGGGCGGTGCGCGGTCGACGGCGGACAGTCCGCGGTCGACGGACGACTGGCGCTCCTTCGCCCGCCTGGTGGCCGTCATCGTCGGCTGGTCCATCCCGTACGTCACGGTCACCTCGATGGTGTCGCTGCACGCCCAGCGGGACTTGGACCAGTCGGCAGCGGCGGGTGCCGCCGTGCTCACCACATACACCGCGGCCGGTGCGGTCGGCACGCTGCTGGGCGGCTGGGTCGGTGACCGGTACGGCCGCAAGACCTCGCTGCGGGCCGGCTACCTCGTGGCGCTCCCCGCCCTGGCGGGCATCGCCTTCGCTCCGGCATTCCCCGTACTGGTGCTGAGTACCGCGGTGTTCGGCGTGGCGATGTTCCTGCCGTTCGCCGCGCACGTCACGCTCGCCCAGGACTATCTGCCGCACCGCCCCGGCACGGCCAGCGGGCTGACCTTGGGGCTGGCGATGGCGGCGGGTGGCCTCTGCTCCCCCGCCTTCGGCTGGCTCGCCGATACGAGTGGACTGCCGACCGTATTCCATGTACTGCTCGCGGTATTCGTCGTACCCGTCGTCATGGCCGTCCGGCTTCCCGACCGCGCCTCACGGGAGGGCCTCCTCCCCGGCGCGCCCCGCGCGGCGTCCGTTCCGCGTGAGGATGGCGCACGCGTTGGCGGCGACGATGGCTCCGATGCCGGCTCCCTCCGTCCAGCCCAGGTGCTGGTCGAGGAGGAGCAGGCCGACCACGGCGGCCAGTACGGGATTGACGCTCATGAAGAGGCCGAAGAGCTGGGCCGGTACGCGGCGGAGGGTGAGGAGGTCCGCGAGATACGGCACGGCTGAGGAGAGGACACCGGCGACGACGGCGTAGACCATCGCCCCTGTGGTCGGCGGCTGCCGGACCGCGATGACGAGTCCGACCGGAAGGAACATCAGGGCGGAGAGTGCGGCCGCGGCCGCCGATCCCTGCGCACCGGGGATGCGGCGGCCGACCGTACGGTTGAGCAGGATGTACGACGCCCAGCAGGCGGCGGCCAGCAGTCCGAGGCCCATCCCGAGATAGTCGGCGGACGGGCGCGGGCGCATCAGGACGACGACGCCCGCCACCGCGACCAGCGCGCAGCACGCGTCCACGCGGCGTCGCGAGGCGGCCAGGGCTATGGTCACCGGCCCGAGGAACTCCAGGGTCACGGCCAGCCCGAGGCCGATGCGGTCGATGGCGCTGTACAGGGACAGATTCATCGTCCCGAACACCACGGCCAGCAGCAGGACCGGCCACCACTGCCGCCAGGTGAAGGCGCGCAGCCGGGGCCGGCCGACGGCCAACAGGACGAGCGCGGCAACGTACTGGCGTACCGCGACGACGCCGACCGGGCCCAGTACGGGGAACGCGAGCGAACCGACCGCGGCACCGACCTGGTTGGACAGGCCGCTGGCGGCCATCGTGACCACTCCGGCCAGCCGCCCGCGGTGGGAGTCCGGAGCGGGGGCAGCGGAGCTGACAGAGGTAGCAGGGGCTGCGTGCATGCGCCGATCGTGCGGGAGCCCCCTGCTTCCGCATAATGCATGAGCGTTCTGATCCATACGCTGAGCGTATGGATGGAGGAGACAAAGAGGAGACAAAGAGGAGGAAGAGGGGGCGAAACGGAGAGAGCCATTGTCAGGTGGCGGTGGCCACGTAGAGGGACTGCGCCGGGATGCGGTGCAGCCGGGTCCGGTCCGGTGGGGCGAAGCCGGCGTCGCGGAGCCACTCGGTGAGCTGTCCGGGGCTGTAAACGGCCGCGCCCGAGGTGAGGTGGAAGAGCAGGCCGAGGCAGCTCGCCGCGGCGTCGGGGCGGTGGGATCGGTCGGAGTCGCCGAAGAGGTCGAGTACGGCGATGACGCCGCCCGGCCGCAGCGCCGCGTGGATCCGGCGGAACAGGGCGGTGATCTCGGGCGGCTGGAGATGGTGGATGAGGTTCAGGCAGAGCGCCACGTCGTAGTCGGCGCCGAAGTCGGCGCTGCGGGCGTCGCCTTCCCGGTGCTCTACGAGGTGACCGTAGCCCGCCGTGCGGATGATCTCCCTGCCGACGGCCGCGCTGCCTGGGAGATCGACCACCGTGGCACGCAGCCCCGGGTGCCGCCGGCACAGCTGCGCCGCGAACCAGCCGTGCCCGCCGCCGACATCCAGTACCCGGCGGGCGCCGTCGGGCACGGGGAGCGCCGCCGCCAGCTCCGGCGCGCTGAACCGCGCCAGCTCGTACTGGCCCATGATGTACTCCCGCCAGTACGGGTCGTCCGCCGCCGCGGTGTGGTGGTCGACGACCGGGCCGCCGCGGGCCACGTCCGGCAGGCTCGCCCACCAGTGCCAGTAGTCCTGGTGACTGGCGACGAAATGGGCGACCGACCTGCGGGACGACGGCAGGAGCCAGCGCCGGGCCCGTCCGGTCGGTGCGTAGCGGCCGCGTCGCCTGCGCAGGTAGCCGAGCGCCTCGATGCCGTCCAGCAGGAGCCGGGTGGTGTCGGGGCGCAGGGAGAGCCGGGACGCCAGTTCCTCGGCGGTGGCGGGCCGTCGGGCGAGTTCTTCGAACAGGCCCAGCCGTACGCCGGCGATGAGCGCGCCCGACAACGCCATGCCGGCCAGCGACTCGAAGGCGGGCACGGGGGCCAGGCGTGTGCGCAGCGCGAGACGCTCCCGGAACGTGTCGCCACGGACCGTCATCCGCACGGGTAAACACCCCTCTTATCGGGCCAGTTGATCGACGGTTCGGCTGAAGGCGCCGGGCGCGGCGGTACAGCAGGGCAGCAGCAGTCCGCGCACGGGGGCGACGGCGGTCGCCATGACCAGTCCCCGGGTGAGCAGCCGGTACCGCCGGGTGAGCCGGCGCCAGCGCTGCTCGTAGCCGCCGGGCACCCCCGCCACCAGGGCATCGACGGCGGCCCGCGCCTGGGCGACGGCCAGGCTGACACCTTCGCCGGTCAGCGCGTCCTCGTATCCCGCGGCGTCGCCGACCAACAGGACGCGGCCCTGCACGCGCCGTTGGGGGCGTTGGCACAGCGGCCCCGCGCCGCGTACCGCCGAAGCCGCCGGTGCTGGGGCGAGCCGCTCGGCCAGCTCCGGGAAGGAGCGCAGCAGCGCCGTGTAGGTGTCGGGGGCCCGAGGTGCGTACGCGGGCGGTGTCAGTGCCCGCCGGTACAGTACGGCGACGCCGACCTGGTCCGGGCCGACGGGCGTCACGTACGCCTCCGCGTGCTGCCCCCAGGTCACCTCCACGGCGTCGGTCCACGGGGCGAGCTGCCAGTGACGGCGCAGCCCGAAGCGCGCGGGGGTGCCACGCCGGACGGGGATGCCCAGGTGGCGGCGGACGGGCGAGTGCAGGCCGTCGGCCGCGATCAGCCACCGCGCCCGCACGCCCGCGGCCGTGACGCCGGAGGCGTCCTGCGCGACACGGGTGACGCGCGCGGGGCTCCACTGGACGCCGGCCTCCTTGGCGGCGCGTACCAACGCGGTGTGCAGTTCGGTACGTCGTACGCCCAGTCCGGAACCGGCGCTGAAGGTCGCCCTGGCGCGCCGCCCCGCGAGATCGACGTACTCGATACCGGAGAACGCCATACCGACGGGGCGTACGCCCAACTCCGCGAGCCCGCGCACGCCGCCCGGCATGATGCCCTCGCCGCAGGCCTTGTCCACCGGGGCGGTGCGGGGCTCACACACGAGTACGGAGAACCCGGCGCGCGCCGCGTACACAGCGCTGGCCAGACCGGCCGGTCCGCCGCCGGCGACGAGCACGTCGGTGTCGTATCCGGTACCGGGAACGCTGTTGTATCCGGTATACGGGACACTGTCGTGTCCCGTGCTGGGCACGCTCACGAGGCCGGTTCCAGCGCCGCGTTCTCCACCCGCAGCCGGACGGCGAGTACGAGGGCGTTGGCGACGGTGAACAGCAGTGCGGTGAGCCAGGCGGTGTGCACGAGCGGCAGCGCGGCCCCCTCCAGCGTCACCACGAGGTAGTTGGGGTGCCGCAGCCGGCGGTACGGGCCGCGTTCCACCAGCGGCAGCCCGGGTACGACGATCACTCGGGTGTTCCAGCGCGGGCCGAGGGAGCGCACACACCACCAGCGCACCACCTGCGTCGCCACCACGATGCCGAGCGCCGGCCAGCCGACCGCCGGGACGAACGGGCGGTGGGCGAGCGCGACCTCTGCCCACATTCCGATCAGCAGTCCGGTGTGCACGGCGACCATCGCCGGATAGTGTCCGCTGCCGTGCTCGACGCCGCCCCGCTCCCGGGCCCAGCGGGTATGGCGTACCGACACCAGCAGCTCCGCCAGCCGTTCGAGGGCGACGGCAAGGAGCAGCACGGCGCACCACACCGGTACGGCGGGGAGCGTCGCGAGGGCATCAGGCAGTGGTGAAGACAAGAACGGCATTCTGCCCTCCAAAGCCGAAGGATGAGGTCAGCGCGGCGTCCATCGGCACCGGGCGCGGCCGTCCGGCGACCACGTCCAGGTCCAGGGCAGGATCGGGATGTACGAGGTTCGCGGTCGGCGGCACGGTCTGCTCCTGCAGGGACAGCACCGTGGCCGCCGCTTCGATCGCTCCCGAGGCCCCCAGGACGTGGCCGGTGACGCTCTTGGCCGCGGTGACGGGCGGCGGCTCGCCGAAGACCCGCCGCAGTACCGCCGTCTCGACTGCGTCGCCCACCACGGTCGCCGTGCCGTGCGCGTTCACGTGGTGGATGTCGCCCGGGGCGCAGCCGGCGTCGGCCAGCGCACTGCGTACCGCCTGTTCGGCTCCGCGCCCCTCCGGATGCGGGGCCGTCGCGTGATGGGCGTCCGCGGACGCGCCGTAGCCGCGCAGGAGTGCCCGGACGGGGGCGCACCGCGCACGGGCGTGCGCGCCGGACTCCAGTACCAGGACGGCGGCGCCTTCGCCCAGTACGAAGCCGTCACGTGCGGTGTCGAAGGGCTTGCAGGACGGTCTGCAGGACGGCTCACCGTGGGGAGCATTCGCTGTACCTCCACGCGACAGCACCCCCAACTGCCCGAAACCGGCGACGGCCATGGGTGCGAGTCCCGACTCGGTCCCTCCGGTGAGCACCACGTCGCAGGTTCCCGAGCGCACCAGATCGCGTGCGACGCCGATCGCGGTGGCGCCCGAGGCGCAGGCGCTGCTGGTGACGAAGTTGGGGCCGCGGCAGCCGAGGTGGATCGCCACCTCTCCCGCGGCCATGTTGGGGACGCTGCGGGGCAGGGCGTACGGAGAGATCTTCGTGGGGCGTCCCACTGCCAGGCGGTGGAACTCCGGCGCGTAACGCTCCAGGCTGTTGCTGCCCACGCCGAGGACCACCCCCACGCGCTCGGGTGCCCAGGAGCCCGGGTCGAGCTTGGCGTCCAGTACCGCCTGCTGTGCCGCGGACAGGCCGAGTTGGGTGAAGCGGTCCAGCCGTCTGCTCAGCCGGCCGCCCAGCTCCCGTTCGGGCTCGAAGTGGTCGGCCCGGCAGGAGAACGTGTGCGGGAGGGCGGCGAGCGCGGGGTCGGGCCGGGCCGTCGACCGTCCGGCGCACAGCGTCCGCCAGACCTCTCCGGCGCCCGTTCCGGCGGCGGTCACCAGCCCCAGACCGGTTACCGCGACGTCATCCGCGCGCATGGGGCACACCCGGGTCGGCCTCGCCCGGGCCCTCGGCGGCCGTCACGCTGAGCGTTTCGAGGACGCGGGCCGCCTCGGCCAGTGTGGTGTCGCGGTCCACCCCGGGCAGCTCGGGCGGCAGGTCGAGGCCGGTGTCGTTCTCGATCGCGACGATCAGCTCGACCAACGCGAGCGAATCGATGTCCAGCTCCCGGAAGGTCCGCTCGGGCAGCAGCTCCTCGGGCGGCAGCGCGGTCTGCTCGGCGATGTGGGCCACCAGGCGTTCGTGCAGGTCCGGACCGGATACGGAGGACATGAACAGCTCCTTTGCGTGTGTGTCGTGAGCCTGCTGCGTGTTTGTTCGTGAGCCGCTGCGTGTTGTCGTGAGCCCGCCGGATCGTCGTGCCCCCCCCGGCGTTGTCGTTACCAGCGCAGCAGCACCAGCTCACTCGCGAATCCCGGGCCCATCGCGGTGAGCAGGCCCCAGCTCCCGGCCGGCGGCGGCGCGGCCATCGTGCGGCGCAGGACGTCGAGTACGGAGGCGGAGGAGAGGTTGCCGCGGTGGGCCAGCGAGTCGCGGGTGTGCGCCAGCGCATCGGGCGGCAGGCCGAACGCGCGCTCCACCGCCTGGATGACCTTCGGCCCGCCCGGATGGCAGATCCAGGTCGTGAGGGATTCGGGCGTCAGCCCGTGATCGTCGAGGAAACCGTGTACGTCCTTGGGCAGTTGCTCCTCCGCGACCGTGGCCACGTCCGGCGACAGCACGATGCCAAAACCGTGCGCGCCGATGCGCCAGCCCATCACGTCCTCGCTGTCCGGATAGAGACGGCTGCGGGTCGCCACGATCTCGGGACACGGCATATTGTCGTTTGTCGACAGTCCCTCGACCCGCCGCTCCCCCACCGCCACCACCGCCGCTGCCCCGTCGCCGAACAGGCTCAGCGCCACCAGGTTGGCCGTCGACGCGTCGGTCCGCTGCACGGTCAGGGAACACAGCTCCACAGAGAGCAGCACGGCCACCTGGTCCGGGAAGCCGCGCAAGTAGTCGTGCATCCGGGCCACGCCCGCCGCGCCGGCCGCGCAGCCCAGGCCGAACAGCGGGATCCGTTTGACGTCCGCGCGCAGCCCGAGCCGCTGCACGAGCCGCGCCTCCAGAGAGGGAACGGCGAGGCCGGTCACCGTGGTACTGACCACCACGTCGACTTCCTCGGGGAGGATGCCGGCGGTCTCCAGGGCCTCTCGCAGCGCCCGTTCACCGAGGTCGAGGGCGGTGGTCCGCCAGACCTCGTTCGCCGCGGTGAAGCCGTCCAGCTTCCGGTACTCCTCCAGTGGCAGCGCCATGTGCCGAGTACGGACGCCCGCGTTCGCGGAGATCTTCTCGAGTACCTGGCGCGCCGGCCGGTCGTCCGCCAGACACGTCTCCGCGAAGGCCGAGGTGATCTCCTCCTGCCGGTAGCGGTACGGCGGCGTGACCACCTCCGCCGCGAGGACCACCGGCCCCGAGCCGGGCCGGCGCGGCCTCGTGGGAACAGAGCCGGAAGGTGGGCGCATGACCTGGCCTCTGCTGTCGGTGACGGCGGCGCACTCACCCTAGGCCACACAAAAGCCGCATTTGCCGGTAATTCGCCGTGTCACCCTGATAGTGCTTTTATCGGGCGGGGTGGTGAGCTCGGTCCCGAGCTCCGCCGCCGACCCGGGCGTGCTCGGTGAACGCCGACCCGAAGTCGGGTCCGACCGGCCCGCTAAGGGCGGACGTACGGCCGGGTCAGGATCTCCATGTTGTGACCGTCGGGGTCGTCGAAGTACGCGCCGCGACCGCCGAAGAAACCGTTGGTCCGGCCCGGTTCGGTGTGGCCGGGGTCGGCGTAGTAGGTCACCCCGACCGCCTCCAGACGGGCGATCATGGCGTCGAACTGCGCGTCGGGCACGAGGAACGCGTAGTGCTGCGACTGGATCGGCTCGTCCCGCTTCTCGTAGTAGTCGAGCGTGACGCCGTTGCCGAGGTCGACGGGCAGGAACGGCCCGACCGGGGCGCCGACCTCCAGCCCGAGGATCACGGCGAGGAACTCGGCGGACAACTGCCGGTCGCTGGCGTAGACGGCGGTGTGGTTGAGCTGGACGGTGGTCGTCGGCAGCTCGGATGCACGTGAGCAGTGCTGGTTGTACGGCTGGTCGTACGGCTGGTTGTACGGCATGAGTGAGAGTCTCCGGGTCTTGGGATCCGCTGGGACGGGGCGCCGCACGCGGGCGCCGGGAGGAGGACGCGGAGTGAGGGGGCAACGGAATTCCCGGCCGGGCGGCAGCCACCCCGGCACTGCTGAAGGCGCCCGGAGGCCGGCCGCCCGTCGCAGGACCGCGATACCCAGTGGCCGTTCCCCCGCCGCGAGGCGGCGGGTCTTTCCGGAGTCGAGGTCCACCACCGTGATGCCGTTCCAGTAGCCGTCGCGCGTGAAGCCGCCCGTGACGTATGCAGTATGGAGATCACGGGATACCGTGACGTCCTCGTGGGGGCCGTCCAGCGGGATCACCTTCTCCCGGCCCTTGGGGTCGCGCACGGTGAGCGAAGGACCCTCGTCCTGTGCCGGGTCGATCGGACCCGTGCCAACGGCGAGCAGTGTGCCGTCGGGCGTGATCGTGGCTCCGTGCTGGTGGGTGTTGGCGGTCATCTTCTCGATGCGGGACCGGCCCGTCTTCGGGTCGAGGACGACCAGCCGCTCGCCCTCGAACGGCAGCAGCAGCTTTCCGTCCGATGGGCGCACGGCGGCGTAGTGCGGCTTGAGCCAGGAGCCGAGGCCACCTTCGGTGCCGTACGGGGCGACCTCGATGCGCCGGGTACGGAGGGAGCCGGCCGCGACGACGGTCACGTCGAAGGAGTCATGGTCCGTGGCGTACACCTCGCGCCCGTCACGCGAGACGTCCACGTCGAACGGCCGTCGGCCCACCTCCGCTACGCCCGCGACCTTCAGGGTGCGGGTGTCGATTGCTTCGACGGTGCCGTTGCCACCGGGCCGGTTGACGCCGACGTACACATGCCGGCCGTCGGGGGCGAGGGCGATCCCCATACCGCCGCCGCGGTACTCACCGTATGTCGCATCCCCTATGCCGTCCGTCGTATACGGGATACGGGCGACCCGCTCGCGCTCGCCGGTGTCGACGACGGCGACACCCTCCGCCGTGGCGATCCAGGCCCGGCCGTCGTCGCCGACGACGAGCCCGTACGGGGCGGTGCCGACCCGCACGGAGTCGAACGCGCCCCGGTCGGGGTCGATGAACGTGACGGTGTCGGCGCCGAAGTCGGCGACGAGGAGAGTGCCGTCAGGAGTACGGCCGGAGGGCGCGGGGGCCTTCTTCGCTTTGGGCGTGGCTGGCGAACTCGCCTTCGGGGTCGGGGAGTTGTCGCTGTTATCGCTCCCCTGAGGCGCGCACCCGGCGACGAGTGCGAGGGTCGTGGCGAGGCCGAGTCCGAGCGCGAGGGGCGTGCCGAGCGCGGCCGGCGCGTTCCGCCTCACCCCACGCCTCACCCCCCGCCCCACCGCACGCCTCACCGTACAGCCCTCAGCAGACCGGCGATCTCGGTGAAGCCGCGTCGCTCGGCGTGTTCGAGCGCGGTGACGCCGTCGCCGTCCGGCAGCCGCGAGCTGGCTCCGGCGGTGATCAGCAGGTCGACGATCTCCTGGTGGGCGCGGCCGCCGTCGCCGAGGATGACGGCCTCCAGCAGGGCGGTCCAGCCGAGCTGGTTCACGTGATCCACGTCGATGTCGGTCGAGCGGAGCACGGCCCGGACGTAGTCCACGTGACCGCGTTCGCACGCCGGGATGAGCGAGATACCGCCGAATCGGTTCGTCACCTTCAGGTCGGGCCCCGCCGGGAGCATCGTACGCATCATGGCGACGCTGCCGGTGACGCCGGTGACCAGCCAGGGACTGTCGCGGCGGTCGTCCTGCGCGTTCGGGTCGGCGCCGGCGGCGACCAGTACTTCCGCCGCGGCCACATGGTCGCCGAGCGCGGCGAGCAGCAAGGGGGTACGCCGGTGCTCGTCGCGGACGTCCACCGCGGCGCCGCCGTCGAGGGCGGCGTGCACGGCGTCGACGGCACCGTTCGCCGCTGCTTCCAGCAGCTCGCGGTCGAGCGCGTTCATGGTGGTACTCCTTGAGTTCCAGGGGATGCGTGCGCAGATGCGTGCACGCAGCACGGACGTGGTCGTCGCCATCTTCGTACGCACCGCGATGCCGATCCCCGCCCTCAGCGCAGCGCGAACGCGCGGTGCCGTCGACATGTCGATGATTACTCGCCGGGCTTCGCGAGCTCGGCGACACCGGCCCGGGCGAACTTCTCGTCCAGGTCACCGGACGGGGCACCGGCGACACCGATACCGGCGATCGGCGCGCCCTTGGCGGTGACCGGGGCGCCGCCGGCGAGGAACAGGGTGCCAGGGATGTCCTTCAGCGTCGGGGCGTTCTCCAGGCGCTTGACCAGCTCGGAGGTCGGGGCGTTCCAGGAGACGGCGGTGTACGCCTTCTTCACGGCCGACTCGTAGGACTGCGGCCCGGCGCCGTCGCCGCGCAGCTCGACGATGGTGTTGCCGTTGCGGTCCACGACGGCGACGGAGACGCGCTGGTTCTCCTTCTTCGCGGCGTCCAGGACGGCCTGGGCTGCGTCGGTGGCGGCCGCGACGGTCAGGTGGGTGGACTGCATGAGGGCGTCGTTCTGCGCGTCGGCCTTGACGGCCGCCGGGGCGGCCGGGGCCGCGGAGGACGCGCTCGCCGACCAGGCGCCGACGCCGCCGAGGACGAGGGCGGCGGCGAGGGCACCGCCGCTGACGACGCGGGCGCGCTTCGAAACCTTCTTGACGTGCTTCATGGGTGCCAACTCCAGGGATTCTCGGATTCTCGGGGCCGGTTCGTAGGGTGCTCGTGCCGTCCGGCTCTGAGATCCATCCTGGGTCCGTATCCCGCTGCTCCCCGTCGGTGTACCGGCTGCATACGGCGCGCGGGTCGGTGGACAACGGGGTCAACCGATCGGATGACCCCGGCCCTGCCCGGACGGGGAACAATGGGAGTGTTTGCCCAGTTCAGAGGGTGCGGACACGAGCCCGGGGCGGACACGGGTCCCGGACGGACACGGTCCCGGGGCGGATGCAGGTCCGGAACGGGTACGGGCCCGGGGCGGCCGGAAGGACGGTACACAGTGCACGCAAGCGAGCAGCCGCAATCGCTGCCGCAATCCCCACCGCAATCACGGTCACAGCCACGGCCGCAGTCACGGCCCCAGCCGCGCGACGGCGAGGCGGACACCCGCCGGCTGGCGACCGTCATGCATGCGACCTTCTTCGTGCTGCTCGGCTCGTCCATGGCCCGGTTCGTCCAGCGGCACGGCGGCGAGGCGCACGCGCCCTGGGTGATCGCGCTGGCGGTGGTACTGGCCGCGCTGTACGTGGCGGGGCTGTACGTGACCGGGCCCGGCCGGGCCGCCCCGACCATCCCGCAACTGCCGCCCGGTGCCCGAGTGCCCCGGCCGCCGGCCCGCCGCCTGGTGTGGCTGGGGGCGGTCGTCCTGGTGTGGGCGGTACTGGTGGTCCTCGCCCCGAGCTTCGCCTGGGTCGCGGTCCCCCTCTTCTACGCGGCGCTGCGCACCCTGCCGCCGCTCGCCGCGTACGCCCTGGTCGCCGTCCTCACCGTCTTCGTGATCAGCGCGCAGCTCACCCTGGCCCGCCGCTTCGACCTGGACCTGGTGGTCGGCCCGGCCGCCGTCGCCACCTTCGCCACCGCGATCTTCATGTACATGCAGCGCCAGGCGGCCCGGCAGCGCGCCCTGATCGACGACCTGGTCCGCACCCGCCGCGAACTGGTCGCCACCGAGCGCCGCGAAGGCACCCTCGCCGAACGCCAGCGCCTGTCCATGGAGATCCACGACTCGCTCGCCCAGGGCCTGTCCAGCCAGCGGATGCTGCTCCAGGCCGCCGAACGCACCTGGGACGCCGACCCGGCCAAGGCCCGCGGCCATGTCCGTACCGCCGCATCGATCGCCGAGCACAACCTCACCGAGGCCCGCCGCTTCGTCCACGACCTGGCCCCCGCCGACCTCGCCGAAGGCGGCCTCCCCCAAGCGCTGCACGCCCTCGCGGCCCGAGAGGGCGACGATCGCCTCACAGTCCGCGTCCACATCGACGATCCCACCGGCGCCCCGCTGCCCGACCTGGTGCAGTCGGCCCTGCTCCGGATCGCGCAGGGCGCCCTGGCCAACGTGCGCGAACACGCCGGCGCGACCACCGCCGCCCTCACCCTCACCACCCTCGACGACCAGGTCGTCCTGGACGTCGCCGACAACGGCCGCGGCTTCGACCCGGTGACGCTCCCGGACGCGCCCACCGGAGTACGCGGCCACGGCATCCCGGCGATCCGCGCCCGGGTCCGCCAGCTCGGCGGCACCCTCACCATCGAGTCGGCCCCCGGCGAGGGGGCCGTCCTGACCGCCGCGATTCCTCTGGAACGGCCCACGCTTCCCCTGGAGCAGCCACAGTGACCACGCCCACGACTCCGACCGCGCCCACGGCCCCGGAGAAGCCGTCCGTACGGATCCTGCTCTGCGACGACCACGTGGTCGTACGGGCCGGCCTGCTGGCCCTGCTCGACAGCGCCCCGGACATCGAGGTCGTCGGGGAGGCGGGCACCGGCGAGGAGGTCCTCGCCCTCGCCGCGAAACTCCACCCGGACGTCGTCCTCATGGACCTCCAGCTCGGCGCCGGCATCGACGGCGTGGAAGCCACCCGCCGCCTCACCGCCACGGACCGAGCCCCCCACGTGCTGGTCCTGACCACGTACGACACGGACGCGGACATCACCCGCGCCATCGAGGCAGGCGCGACCGGCTACCTCCTGAAGGCCGAACGCCCCGAGGAACTCTTCGCCGCGATCCACGCCGCGGCCCAGGGCCGTACGACCCTCTCGCCCCCGGTGGCCAGCCGCGTCATGGCCAACATGCGCAAACCGCGCCCCACCCTCACCGACCGCGAACGCGACATCCTCACCCAGCTCGCCCAGGGCCTGGGCAACCGCGACATCGCCAAAGCCCTGTTCATCAGCGAGGCAACGGTCAAAACCCACCTGGGCCGCATCTACGCCAAACTCGGTGTCGACACCCGAGCCGGCGCGGTGTCAGTCGCAAAGGAACAACGCTTGCTGCCGTGACCCGGGGTTCACTTCCTCCGCCTCAGCCCGCTTCCACGGCCGGGAATCGGGTGAGCACGGTATGGGCGAGGTCTCGGGCGTACGCGGCGTCCAGCAAGCCCGGGCGGAAGAGGATGCGGTACATCATCGGCGCCACCAGATGGTCGAGGACCGTGTCCACGTCGGGCGCCGGCTCACCCCGCTCGGCGGCACGGTCGAGAAGCACGGCGACCTGCTCGACGGCGTACGCCGAGCACTGCCCCGCATTACCGCCCTCCCGGTCACCGGCGAGCGCGTCCTGGATGTACGCGCGGCCGGCCGCCGAGGACATCTCCTCCAGCCACTCCGCCGCCCAGGTCTCCAAGTCCGTGGCCAGACTGCCGCGGTCGGCGGGCGGTCCCTCCGGGCGCAGCCGCTCCACCGCCACATCGGACAACAGCTCCTGCAGGTCCCCCCATCGCCGGTAGATCGTCGAGGGGGTGACCTCGGCACGCGCCGCGATCAGCGGCACCGTCAGCGCCGCACGCCCCACCTCGGCTTCCAGCTCGCGTACGGCCCGGTGCACCGACTCCTGAACGCGTGCGCTCCGCCCGCCCGGGCGGCTCCTCGGCTTTGCTCCCATCCCCCTAGGTTAACGCTATTTCTTTGCTACAAGCCGGGCGTCCACCGCTGCCCGCGGCGCGGACCCGCATTCCTGCTCGTACGCACCCGCCGCGCCCAGCAGTGCGGCCTCGCCGTACGGCCGCCCGATCAACTGCATACCGATCGGCAATCCGTGCAGGTCGAGCCCCACTGGCAGCGACAGCGCGGGCAACCCGGTGATGTTCGCCGGCGCGCAGAGCCGTACATAAGCGTCGGCCACCGCCTCCACCGTCCCGTCCGGCCAGGTGAACGCCTCCTGCCCGGCCAGCGCGGCGGTCGCCGGTACGGTCGGCGCCGCGATCAGGTCCACCTGCCCCAACAGCCCTTCCCATTCCCGCCGCATCAGCGTGCGGGCCCGCTGGGCACGTATGTGGTCGACCGCAGGCAGCAGCGCGCCCGCCTCCAGCAGCACCCGTACGTCGTCCCCGTACAGCTCGGGTGCCTGGCCCAACTGCGCGGCGTGGTACGCGGTCGCCTCGGGCACCATCAGCCCCCACTGGACCGCCTGGACGTACCGGTGCAGCGGTATCTGCACGTCCACCAGGCGGGCCCCGAGGTCGGCCATACGGTCCAGGGCGGCCCGCACCGCGGCTTCCACCTGCGGGTCGACGCGGTCGAAGAAGTAATCGGAGGGAACCCCCACCCGGACGCCGTCCAGCCCACCGCCTCCCGGTATCCCGAATCCGCCTCCGTATCCACCTCCTCCGTATCCGCCTCCTCCGTCTCCCTGTCCGTACTCGGATCCGGGGCTGTCCGCGTCGCGCCCGGCGATGGCCTCCAGTACCAACCCGGCGTCCCGCACCGTGCGCGTGATCGGGCCGACGTGGTCCAGCGACCAGGACAGTGCCGCCACTCCCTCTCGCGGCACCAATCCGTATGTCGGTTTCAGACCGACGCTGCCGGTCAACGCGGCGGGCACCCGGATCGAGCCCCCCGTGTCCGTCCCCAGCGCGAACGTCGCCGACCCGGCTACCACCGCGGCCGCCGACCCGCCGCTGGAACCTCCCGGCACCCGGTCCGGCGCCCATGGGTTGCGGGTCTGCGGCGTCGTCAGGCCATAGGCGAACTCATGCGTGTGCGCCTTGCCAAGCAGCACCGCACCCGCCTGCTTCAATCGCGCGGCGACGGCCGCGTCCCGGTCCGGTATCCGGCCGGCGCGGACGGCCGAACCGGACGCGGTCACCACGCCTGCGGTGTCGATGAGGTCTTTGAGCGCCATGGGAATGCCGTGCAGCGGGCCGCGGCGCCGCCCGGCGGCGATCTCCCGTTCCGCGGCGGCGGCCTGCTCGCGCGCCGCGTCCGCCGTGACGGTCGCGTAGGCGTTCACGAGCGGCTCGGTCGCCTCGATGCGCGCCAGGACTGATTCGGTCAGTTCCACCGGGGACAGGTGCCCGCCGCCGATCGCGTCTGACGCCTCGGCAAGGGACAGTTCGTAGGGCTGCACGGCCGTCACCGCTCGTCGGCGCGGTAGGAGGGGGCGGGCGGGGTGTCCGCCAGATCGAGCTCCCGGAGGCGGCTGACCACGGTCAGGATGTGATCCGCAGTGGCGGCCACGACCGGATGCCGGTCACCGCGCAGCGGAACCCCGGCCCGCTCGGCCGCCGCCGCGGTGCTCTGCGGAGTATGGCCAGGAAGGGGTGTCAGAGGCTGAAGAGGAGTCAGGGGAGTCAGGGACATGGCTGGTCCGTGTCTTTCGTGAGTGGTCGGGACTACGGCAGTGACCGTGACTACGACGGTAGGCCACCACAGCCACTAACGCAATATATTTGCTTTAATAGTCCCGCTCCCCTACTCTTAACGCAACATCTGCGCGTTAAGTTTCCGGACTCATCCATCCGCCCCGCGCCCCACTCCTCTCAAGGACCCCCATGCCTGCCCCCACTCCCGCTCCCGCCGCCTCCCCCACTCCCGCCGCTTGGGCCATCGGCGACATCACCATCCACCGCATCGACGAAACCGAACTTCCGCCGGAGACCGGTCCCTGGCTGCTGCCCGACGCCACCCCGGACGTCGTCGCCGCAAATCCCTGGCTGCGCCCGGACTTTGCTCACCCGGACCACGGCCTGCGCCTCGCCAGCCACTCCTTCGCCGTGCGTGCGGGTGGCCGGCGCATCCTCGTCGACACCGGCATCGGCAACGGCAAGGACCGCGCCAACCCCGCCTGGAATCACCTCAGTACGGACTATCTGGCCCGGCTCGAACAGGCAGGCTTCCCGCCCGAGTCCATCGACCTGGTCGTCCTCACCCACCTGCACACCGACCACGTCGGCTGGAACACCCGTTACCAGGGCGGCGCGTGGGTCCCCACCTTCCCCCGCGCGCGTTATCTGGTGGCGCGCGACGAATGGGCGTACTGGTCAGCCGCCGAACTGGACGCCCCGCGGCAGCAGATGTTCCGCGATTCCGTCCACCCGGTGCAGGAGCACGGCCTGCTCGACACCATCGACGTCCCGGCCACGGGCGCGGAGATCGCCCCCGGCGTGACCCTTGTACCCACTCCCGGGCACACCCCCGGTCAGGTCGCCGTCCGGCTGACCGACGCGGGACGGTCTGCGCTGATCACCGGCGACTGCATCCACCATCCCATTCAGCTCAGCCGACCCGACCTCAACAGCTGCGTCGACATCGACCCGGCCCGTGCCGTGGCCACCCGTCGCGACCTGCTCGCCTCCCTCGCCGGCACCGACACGCTGGTACTCGGCAGCCACTTCCCGGCACCCACCGCCGGCCTGATACGCCCCGACGACTCCGGCTACCGCCTCGTTCCCGCACAACTCACTTGATCAACAGGGGGCTCATCCATGAGAGCCAAAAAAACTCGGCCGTCGATGTCGAGAACCCGTGTTCGGCTCCGTCCCCGCAGTGAACGCGACCACAATGGGTCGCCCAGCATCGAGGAGAACACGATGGCCAAGTACCTGCTGCTCAAGCACTACCGTGGCGCCCCGGCCGCGGTCAACGACGTGCCCATGGACCAGTGGACGCCGGAAGAGATCTCGGCCCACATGCAGTACATGAACGACTTCGCGGCCCGGCTCGAGAAGACCGGCGAGTTCGTCGACGGCCAGGCGCTCGCCCCCGAGGGGACATTCGTCCGGTACGACGGCGAGGGGCGCCCGCCGGTCACCGACGGCCCGTTCGCCGAGACCAAGGACCTCATCGCCGGCTGGATGGTGATCGACGTCGACAGCTACGAGCGCGCCGTCGAGCTGGCCGGGGAGCTGTCCGCCGCCCCCGGGGCGGGCGGGAAGCCGATCCACGAGTGGCTCGAACTGCGCCCGTTCCTGACCGCGCCGCCCACCATCACGGAGTGAGCTCTCAGAAGTGACCTCATCGATGAACGAGGCGCTGCTCCGGAGCCTCACGCCGAGCGTGCTCGGGATCCTCGTCCGCCGCGGAGCCGACTTCGCGGCGGCCGAGGACGCCGTACAGGACGCACTGGTCGAGGCCGTCCGCGTCTGGCCGGCCGAGCAGCCGCGGGACCCCAAGGGCTGGCTGGTCACCGTTGCCTGGCGCAAGTTCCTCGACGCGACCCGCGCGGACGCCGCCCGCCGTCGGCGTGAGGACCTGGTCGACGAGGAACCGGCGCCCGGCCCCGCGCCCGCCGTGGACGACACGCTCCAGCTCTACTTCCTGTGCGCCCACCCGTCGCTGACGCCGTCGTCCGCGGTCGCGCTCACACTGCGCGCCGTCGGCGGGCTCACCACCCGCCAGATCGCCCAGGCATACCTGGTGCCCGAGGCGACCATGGCGCAACGCATCAGCCGGGCCAAGCGCACCGTCTCCGGAGTTGGGGTCTCCCCTGCTCATGCGAAGCCGAGAGCTGGGGGAAGGTTCGACCAGCCCGGCGATGTCGCCACCGTGCTGCGCGTCCTGTACCTGGTCTTCAACGAGGGCTACTCCGGCGACGTCGACCTCGCCGCCGAGGCCATCCGGCTCACCCGGCAGCTCGCGGCCGCCATCGACCACCCCGAGGTGGCGGGGCTGCTCGCCCTCATGCTGCTCCACCACGCCCGGCGCGCCGCCCGGACCGCGCCCGACGGCAGCCTGGTACCGCTCGCCGAGCAGGACCGCGGCCGGTGGGACACCGAGTTGATCGCCGAGGGCGTGCAGGTCCTGCAGGCGGCCCTCGCCCGCGACCGGCTGGGCGAGTTCCAGGCCCAGGCCGCCATCGCGGCGCTCCACGCCGACGCGCCCACCGCCGAGGAGACCGACTGGGTACAGATCGTCGAGTGGTACGACGAGCTCGCGCGCCTGACCGACAGCCCGGTCGTCCGGCTCAACCGCGCGGTGGCCGTCGGCGAGGCCGACGGACCGCGCGCCGGCCTGGCTGCGCTCGCAACGCTGGACGCTTCCCTGCCCCGCCACACCGCGGTGGCGGCATACCTCCACGAGCGCGACGGCGACCTGGCGACGGCGGCACGGCTGTACGCCGAGGCGGCCCAAAAGGCCCCCAACCTCGCCGAGCGCAACCACCTGACGCGCCAGGCCGCCCGACTCAACGCCGACCGTCGTCACTGACGGGGAACTCAACCGTCCCGGAGACCGTTCTCCAGGCACCACACGGAAATCCGCTGTACGAGATTGTTGCCGAAGCCGCCGCGATTCCAGGGCTGAGTGACGGGCTGAGTGCGTCCCGAAGCATCGGTGGCACGGACACTGAGTACATGATGGCCGGGCGCGGCCGTCCAAGGCGCCTGCCAGTACCGCCAGGCCCAGCCGTACCCGTCCGGCGGCGCGAGGGAGGATTCGTACCAGGAGTGCCCGTCGTCCGTGCTCACCTCGACCTTGGTGACCGGGGCGCGGCCGGACCAGGCCCGGCCCTCCAGGCGCACGGAGCCGGGGCGTACAACACGGGCGCGCGACATGAAGTCCGGGAAGCCGGGCGGGATCATCAGGGCCCGCGGAGCGATCCGGGTGACCGGCTCGCCGGGTTCCTCGGCCTCCTGCCGGTAGCGGTAGGCCACCTCCTGCTGGAATCCGGTGAACGGGCTGTCGACGAGGGTGATCTTCCGCAGCCACTTCACGTGCGCCATGCCGTACCAGCCGGGTACCACCAGCCGCAGCGGACAGCCGTGCTGCGGCGGCAGCGGCGCGCCGTTCATCTCGTACGCCACCAGCACTTCCGGATCGGTGCCGGTCGCGTCCGCCAGTGGCAGGCTCCGCTGATAGTCCTGTTCCACGCCGCGCTCGATGCCGTGATCGGCGCCGGTGAAGACGGCCTCGACCGCGTCCGGCTCCACGCCCGCTCTGTCGAGCAGGGTGCGCAGCGGTACCCCGGTCCACTCGGCGGTGCCGACCGCCTCGACCAGCCAGGGCTGGCTCACGGGGCGTGGCGTGAGCCGGGCCCGGCCGTTGCCGGCGCATTCCATCGTCACCCGTTGGGTGACGGCCGGGAAGGACCGCAGGGTGGCCATGTCCAGGGTCAGTGGGCTACGTACGCGGCCGCGCACGGTCAGCTCCCACGTGCGGGCATCGGTTGCGGGGATGTCGTAGTGCACGAGTACGTAGTGCAGCCCGGGCGGGGTCAGGTCGTAGCGCAGGGCCTCCAGCGGCAGCCCGTGATTGCGGGCAGCGAGCGCCAGTTCCTCCGGGCTGATGCCTTCAGCGGGGGCTGCCAGGCGGCCCGGCGCGCTGAGCTCCGCAGTGATGTCCTCACTGAGGTCCGCATGGAAATCACTGGTGCGGCCGTCCATGTCTCCATGGTGCGCGTCCTGACCGGTGCCGTACAGCGGTGGCGCACAGCGGCGGCGAGGGCACGTACGGCGTGTGCAGCGGTGGCGGTGGCGGTCGCGCGTACTGCAGTGACGATTACCCGGCCGGGAGTGGCGTTTGCGCGCCGGGGACGGTACGCGCATTCGCCACCGACGTCCCCAGCAGAGGAAACCCGGTGGATTGCGGACTGTATCCCGTCGACCCGCGGACCGTACCCCGCCGCTGCCAGGAGAGCGTCATGGACGGCATCACTCTGGAAGGGACGGGCCGCACTGCGCGGCCCGGTCATCGCTCCGCAGGACTCCGAGTACGACGAGTCCCGCAAGATATACAACGCAATGATCGACCGGCGGCCGGCCGCCCTCGTGCGCTGCACGGACGCCGCTGACGTCATGGATACTGTCGACTTCATCCGCGACCACGACCTCGAACTGGCAATCCGGGGCGGCGGACACAGCGGCGCCGGACTGTCCCTGGTGCACGACGGCGTCACCATCGACCTGTCACCGATGCGCTGGGTGCGTGTCGATCCCGTCGCGAAGACCGCCCAGGTCGGCGGCGGCACGCTGCTCGGCGACCTCGACCACGCCGCGCACGCCTTCGGCTCATCCGGATCTTTTCTTCCCGAAGACCTGAACGGCTTCTTCGCGGAGCTCGTCGTGCCGCCCGGGCCACCGTTCCCCGAAGAGATCCACGGGCACAAGATGTGCGGTGTGGTGTGGTGCTGGACGGGAGACCTGGAACGCCTGGAGGAAACGTTCGCGCCGGTACAGGAGCCCGCCCCACCGGCCTTCCACTTCACCACACCGATGCTTTATCCCGCGCTGCAGACCATGTTCGACGAGCTGATCCCGACCGGTCTGCAGTGGTACTGGCGCGGCGACCTGTTCGACCGGATTACAGACGACTCCATCGATGTCCACGCCAAGTACGCGGAGGCCACCCCCACCGATCTGTCGACCCTCCACCTGTATCCAGTCGACGGCACCGCCCATCGCGTGAACCACGAGGACACGGCGTGGGGCTACCGCGACGCCGTCTGGTCCGGCGTCATCGCCGGCATCGACCCCGAACCGGCCAACGCCGAGACCATCAAGCGGTGGACCGTCGACTACTGGGAAGCGCTGCATCCGCACTCCATGGGCGCCGCGTACGTGAACTTCATCGGCGCGGGCGAGCCCCAGCACCGGGTGAAGGCCACCTACCGCGACCACTACGACCGCCTCGCCGCGATAAAACACACCTACGCCCCGCACAACCTCTTCCACACTAACCAGAACATCGCGCCTGCCCGATAAAACGTGATGGCGGTCAACTAGCCGCTACGGGCCCGCTGTTCCTGTTGCAGCAATGCGGGTGCTTTACGGGGTGCTGTTTCGGCACAGCGGGTCCGCGCCGCCCCCTCACCGCCGCGTCGACCCCCTCAGCCGGAGACGGGCCCTGGTCAGCCGCGGCGAATGGGCTTCCTCACCGGCGACCAGAGCCTGGAGTATGTCCAGCAGGGCTCCCACGCTCGCGACCGGATTCAGTTCCACCGCTGAGATGGCCGGGCGGCTGTTGCGCGCGTGCTCGGAGTCCGAGCCGGCCACCACCATGGTCCGCTCGGGCACCCCGACACCACGCGCCATGAGCCCCTGCTGCACACCAGCCGCATGCCGCCCGGTAAGACAGAAAACCGCATCCGGTATACCGTCGTCGGTAATCCGGCCGGCCAGCTCCACGCCGCCCTCGACGCCCGCCCGTTCGGCCAGTTCGTAGAGCCGCGGTGCGGTTCCCCGCTCGGCGCACCAGCTCAGATAGGTGTCCTGGAGCTCGAGGTTCCAGGCGTTCGGGTCAGTGCCGCGCACCAGGGCGACGCTGCGCGCGCCGCCGGCCTCCAGGTGGGCCAGGATCTGGCGCGCGGAGGCCACATTGTCCTCCGAGGCCCAGTGCGGGAAATCCGGGCGTCCGGGGACACGGCCATAGGTGACGTAGGGAATGCCACGCTTCTCCAACAGTGCGACGACCGGGTCGTCCAGGTGCGGGTCGGTGACGATGTACCCGTCCATGGAGAACGCCAGCGGCGGTACCGGTGTCCGCGTCAAGTCCGGTACCAGCATGACACTCAGCCCCCGGGCCAGCGCCTGCGAAGCCGCCACACCCACGAACCTCTCGAAGACGTCCACCCCCGCCGGGGCGTAGTCGCCCAGGGCATCCAGGGAACGGAGTACCAGCCCCACCGCCCCCATGGTGGACCGCCGCAGGCCGCGGGCGAGTGCATCGGCCTCGTAACCCATCTCGTCGGCGACGGTGCGGATGTGCTCACGTGTGGCCGCGCTCAGCGTGCCTTTGCCGTTGAGGGCGTGCGACACGGCGGTGATGGAGACGCCGGCCCGACGAGCCACGTCCTTGATGGTGATGCCCTGCGTTCGTGCCATGGCGCCGCCTGAGTCTGAGAGCTGGGGTCTGGGGAATGGGACTGAGATCCGAGGCCTGACGTTTTCGTGGGGTCCGGTCCCGGTCGTCCGTCCGGCCATTGCGGGTTCAAAAAACAATGGCTGCTCGGGATTGTATAAAACGTTTTACCTTCCTAGCGTGATCCGCGCCGCTCAGACACACAGACGTCGCGAGCGAGGTGACGTCACTGGGCGCCCGAGTCCCCGAGCCCGGAAGGATCCCCGTGGAGCTGCACACCCTCAGGACCGAGACGACGGATCCGCGTGAACGCGGGCGCCTGCTCGGCACCCGTTTCGGCGCCCAGCTCCGGCGTGCCACAGAGCTGTACTTGCACCACTTCGGCGTACTGGGCATCCCTGCGGAACGGGCGCGCGACATCGCCGACCGCAGCCATGAGGCCCTACGGGCCTGGGCGCCGTCCCTGGCCGAGGAATCGGACGCCTGCGCCGACGCGGCCGGCATCGAGCGCTGGACGGTGGCCGCGGTCGGGGCCCGCACCGAAATCCTCGCCGCCTGTCCGCCGGCCAAGGAGGGCGAGTGCTCGACAGCGGTGTTCGCGCCCGCGGGAGCCACCCCGGAGACGGTGCAGACCTGGGACTGGCACGAGTCGCTCATACCGGAGGCCCTGCTGCACGAGCTCACCCCGAGCGCGGGACGCACGGTGAAGCTCTTCACCGAGTTCGGCGCTCCGGCCAAGATCGGCGTCAACAGCGCCGGCCTCGGCGTGCACTTCAACATCCTTTTCCACGCCTCCGACTCCGACGCCGGCGGAGTCCCCGTACACGCGATCGCCCGTCGCATCCTCGACGAAGCGGACACCCTCGACCAGGCCATCGAACTCGCCTCGACAGCGCGGGTGAGCGCCTCGACCTCGCTCACCGTGGTCACAGGCAGCTCTTCCGCCGCGAGCCTCGAGCTCTCCCCGGCCGGGCTCGCAGTGGTACCGGCCGGCGAGGACGGCTGGCTGCTGCACACCAACCACTTCCTCGACGCCGGGCTCAGCGCCGGGGACACAGCCCGGACCGAGTCTTCGACGGCGGAACGCTTCGCGCACCTGAACGAGGTCCGCTCGACACTGCCGGGGCTCGCTCCCGCCGAGCGGGCGAAGGCGCTGTGCGGCGACGCCGGACCGAACGCCGTCGTCTGCATGCGGCCGGACACGGCAAAGCCACTGCACGAGCAGTGGGGCACCCTGCTCACCATCGGCGTGGACGTCACCGAATGCGCGCTGGACTACGTGGCGGGCACGCCGGACGAGGCCGCGCGACGGGGTTTTGCGCGCTTCTGAGTTGCGGCTTTGGGGTGCGGGGTTGTTGGTGCGGGGGTGGGGTGCGGCGTTCGTCGGGCGGCCTTTCGGTCCCGGGCTTCCAGCGGGGGAGCTTCCTTCCGCCCTTCTCCCCGGGGGGCCTCCCCCCCCCCCCCCCACCCCGCCCGCCCACCCCCCCCCCCCCCCCCCCCCCCCCCCCCCCCCCCCCCCCCCCCC
>NZ_JOBH01000022.1 GCF_000717745.1 Streptomyces violens | reverse complement strand
GTTGTCGAACTTCGACTTCGTCACGGCGTCGTTCACGTTGATCGCCGGGAAGAGCAGGGTGCCGTCGCGGTGCATCTCGTACAGACGGTGCACACCGGTGGTGGTCTCCTCGGTGACACCGCGGATCTCCGAGGAGAGCTCGGTCCACTTCTTCGGCGACTCGGCGAGGGTGCGGTTGAGCAGCTCCAGGATGGCGCGGTGCTCGTCGCTCTCGGCGGTGTCGACGGAGGGGGCCTTGCCGGCCTTCTCGTACTCGACGCCCTTGTGGACGAGGAGGGTGGCGTCACCGCCGTCGTCCAGGATCATGTTCGGGCCGCCGGTGGGCGAGTTCGGCCAGGTCAGGGCCTGCTCGGTGCACCACCAGTACTCCTCCAGCGTCTCGCCCTTCCAGGCGAAGACCGGGACGCCCTGGGGGTCGTCCGGGGTGCCGTTCGGGCCGACGGCGATGGCCGCGGCGGCGTGGTCCTGGGTGGAGAAGATGTTGCAGGACGCCCATCGGACCTCGGCGCCGAGGGCGACCAGGGTCTCGATGAGGACGGCGGTCTGCACGGTCATGTGCAGCGAGCCGGTGACGCGGGCGCCGGCCAGCGGCTGGGCGGCGGCGTACTCCTTGCGGATCGCCATCAGACCGGGCATCTCGTGCTCGGCGAGGGTGATCTCCTTGCGGCCGAAGGCGGCCAGGGACAGGTCGGCGACCTTGAAGTCCTGACCGGTGGCTGCTGTCGTCATGTCGGGCTGCTCCCCGGAGGTCGGAGGGTGGTTGCGGTCGGCAGTCTGCGGCGCGGGCAGGCGGGGTGTACGGGCGGGTGTACGCGATGCGGTACGCCCGGCCCCGGACATTCCTGTGATCGGTTACCCGATCGTCCGGACATGACCGTCGCCGGGGCGGACTGTCGCTCGGACGGGTCCGCCACCGGGACATACCTGTCCCCTGGCCGCAGCACGCAGTCCGTCGGAGGCCCTCTCTCCCTCGGCCGGTCCGCGGTACGGGCCGCCCGACCGCCATCAGCAGCGACGTCTGGCACTGGGCACGAATCTACACCGATCGGCCCAGTGAACCCCAGCCCCTCCCGGGCGGTGCGGCGCGTCACACACGCGCGCCGCGGGCGGCTTCGGCGCGGCCTTCTCGGGTGAGGAGCGCGTGAGGGGCGGCGCAGTCACGGCAGGGAGAAAGTGACCCCGAGTGGTGGTGACGCGTGGGGGGCTGTGTGGGTGGGTTGGAGGGGTGGGGTTCTTGTTGCAGGATGCGGGGTGCGCGGGAACACTTGCACGCTCTTGCGCGGCACATCGTGAGGAGAGAGACGTGACCAGCAGTTCAGCGGTGCCCCCCGAGGGCGCCGGGCCCCCGGGCCCGGAGAGCACAGGCCCCCGGGGCGCAGCGTCCGAAGGGGTCGCGAGCACCGAAACGGGCACCGGGAAGAGCGGGCAGGAGCAGCGGCTGCGGCTGCTCGCGGTGACCGCCTGCCCGACGGGTATCGCCCATACGTACATGGCCGCCGAGAAGCTGGCGCAGGCCGCCGAGGCGCTCGGGCACGACATGAAGGTGGAGACGCAAGGGTCCATCGGGGCCGAGAACGTACTGTCTGACAACGATGTCAGGAACGCGGACGGGATCATCATCGCGGCGGACAAGGACGTCGACCGCGCCCGGTTCGCCGGTAAGCGCGTCATCGTGGTCGGGGTCGCCGAGGGCATCCACCACCCCGAGCAGCTGATCGAGCGGGTGCGGAGCGCGCCCGTGTACGGCGCGGGCGCGGACGCGGGTGCCGGGAGCGGCGGCGCGGCCGGTACGGACCCGGCATCCGCCGGGGCGGCCGGCGGCGGCAAGGAGCGCAGCGTCGCGTACAAGGCGCTGATGAACGGCGTCAGCTACATGATCCCGTTCGTCGTGGTGGGCGGGCTGCTCATCGCCGTCTCGCTGGCGCTGGGCGGGCATCCGCAGGCCGACGGCGGGCTCGTGATCCCCGACGGCTCGTTCTGGAAGCACGTCAACGACATCGGGACGATCGGCTTCACGCTGATGGTGCCGATCCTGTCCGGGTACATCGCGTACGCGATCGGGGACCGGCCCGCGCTGGTACCGGGCATGATCGGCGGCTGGATCGCCAATACGGGCGCGCTGTACGACTCCAAGTCGGGTGCGGGCTTCATCGGGGCGATCGTCACCGGCTTCCTGGCCGGGTATCTGGTCCAGTGGATCAAGAAGGTCCGGGTACCGAAGTTCGTCCAGCCGATCATGCCGATCATCGTGATCCCGATCGTGGCCACGACGGCGCTGGGCCTCTTCTTCATCTACGTCATCGGGCAGCCGATCTCGTGGGTCTTCGAGCATCTGACGAGCTGGCTGGGCGGGCTCACGGGGTCCAGTGCGGCGCTGCTCGGTGTCATCCTCGGGTTGATGATCGCGTTCGACATGGGCGGGCCGGTCAACAAGACGGCGTTCCTGTTCGGCGCGGGGCTGGTCTCCAAGAATCCCGAGATCATGGGCATGTGCGCGGCCGCGATTCCGGTGCCGCCGCTCGGGCAGGGCCTGGCGACGCTGCTGCGCCGCCGGCTCTACAACGACCAGGAGCGGGAGACCGGGCTCGCGGCGCTGTTCATGGGGTGCTTCGGCATCACGGAGGGCGCGATCCCGTTCGCGGCGGCCCGGCCCGCGCGGATCATTCCGTCGAACATGGCCGGTGGCGCGGTGGCCGGCGCGATCGCCGGCCTGGCCGGGGTGACGGACAATGTGCCGCACGGCGGGCCGATCGTCGCCGTACTGGGCGCGGTGGGCGGCGTCGCGATGTTCTTCGTGGCGATCGCGGCGGGAACGGCCGTCACCGCGCTGTGCACGGTGACGCTGATGTCGATGGCGGAGCGGCGTAACGGTACGGAAGACCGTACGGAGGCGGTCGGCGCGACCACGAACGATGCCGGTACCGCTACCGAGGCGGAGACCGGCACGGAGACCAGTACGGAAAGCGGTACGACCCAGGAAGTCCTCTCCGGCTACCTCACCCCCTCGACCATCAAGGTCCAGCTCGACGCCACCGAGAAGGAGGCGGCCATCCGGGAGATGGCCGAGCTGGCGGCCGGGACCGGGCGGGTCGCGGACGTGGCGGAGCTGGTGCGGGTGGCGCTGGCGCGGGAGGCGCAGGGCACGACCGGGCTCGGCGAGGAGATCGCGATTCCGCACGCCAAGACGGACGCGGTCACCGCGCCGGTCGTCGGGTTCGCGCGGTCCGCCGAGGGCATCGACTGGGAGTCGCTGGACGGCACGCTCGCGAAGCTGGTCTTCATGATCTCCGTACCGGAGGCCGCCGCAGGCGACGAGCACCTGCGCATCCTCGCCCTGCTCTCCCGGAAGCTGATGGACGCGGACTTCCGGGCGCGGCTGCAGGCGGCGCCGGACAGCGACGCGATCATGGCCGTACTCGCCGAGATCCAGTAACGGGATCCGGTAAGCGAACGGCAGCAAGAGAGCGGGCCCCGCACTCGGATCACCGAGTGCGGGGCCCGCTTCACAAGAGCGTCAGGCGCCCGGTACCGGGCTGCCCGAGGCCGCGGCCTCCGCGCTGTAGATGTCCGGCTCCAGGTAGATCACCCGGGCGATCGGTACGGCGGCGCGGATGCGGTCCTCCGCGGCGTTGATCGCTTCGGCGACCTCCGTGGCCGTGTCGTCGTGCTGGACCGCGATCTTCGCGGCGACCAGCAGCTCCTCCGGGCCGAGGTGGAGGGTGCGCATGTGGATGACGCGGGTGACGGTGTCGCCGTCGACGATGGCCGCGCGGATCTTGGCGACCTGGTCGGCGCCGGCCGCCTCGCCCAGGAGGAGCGACTTGGTCTCGGCGGCCAGTACCAGGGCGATCAGTACGAGCAGGGCGCCGATGCACATCGTGCCGATGCCGTCCCAGATCGCGTCACCCGTGATGAGGGTGAGGCAGACGCCGAACAGCGCGAGGATCAGGCCGACGAGCGCGCCGAGGTCCTCCAGGAGGACGACCGGCAGCTCGGGGGCCTTGGCGCGGCGGACGAACTGGGGCCAGGACTGCTCGCCGCGCAGCGAGTTCGACTCCTTGATGGCCGTGCTGAAGGAGAAGCTCTCGGCGACGATCGCGAAGACCAGGACGCCCACCGGCCAGTACCAGTGCTCCAGCTCGTGCGGGTGCTGGATCTTCTCGTAGCCCTCGTACAGCGCGAAGACGCCGCCGATCGTGAACAGCACGATGGAGACGAGGAAGCCGTAGATGTACCGCTCGCGGCCGTAGCCGAAGGGGTGTTCGGCCGTCGCCTCGCGCTTGGCCTTCTTGCCGCCCAGGAGCAGCAGTCCCTGATTGCCCGAGTCGGCGATCGAGTGCACGCCCTCGGCCAGCATGGAGGACGAACCGCTGAAGGCGAACGCCACGAACTTCGCTACGGCGATGGCCAGATTGGCGCCCAGCGCCGCGACGATGGCCTTGGTGCCACCTGATGCACTCATGAGTGCCGCATGTCCCTTCCGTCGACCGGGCTTTACTGCCCCTTTAACCACTTGGGAAGGTCATTGTTGCAGCCCGCCCCAGGGGCCTGCATCAGGCCACCACTGTCGCGCGGAAGAGCGTGCCCTCGCCCTCGACGGTGATTTCCTCCCCGGCCGGGACGAACGCGGACTCACCGGGCGCGAGCGCCAGTTCCCGCCCCGCGGACGCCGCGCCGGGCGCGTCCCGCAGGACGACCGAGCCCGCCGTGCACAGCACGACCTGCGGCGTCCGCGCGTCCAGGGGCACCGCCGCCGAGCCGGGGGCCAGGACGTAGCGCGAGAGCCGGAACTCGTCGATGGGCGTCTCGTAGACCTCCTCGCCCGAGGGGCCGGCCTCCGGGCGCAGCACGCCCGCGTCGCCCGCTTCGAAGCGGACGATGCGCAGCAGTTCGGGGACGTCCACGTGCTTCGGGGTGAGGCCGCAGCGCAGCACGTTGTCGGAGTTGGCCATCAGCTCGACGCCGAGGCCGTTGAGGTAGGCGTGCGGGATGCCGGCACCGAGGAAGAGGGCCTCGCCGGGCTGCAGCGTCACGTAGTTGAGCAGCATCGCGGCGATCACGCCGGGGTCGCCCGGGTAGTGGTGGGCGATCGAGGCGTACGCGGCGTAGGACTCGGCGTGCGGGCCGCCGGCCTTGCCCAGGCGTTCGGCGTGGGCCGCCGCCTCGCCGACGGTCTCGGCCATGGCGTGCCGGTCGGCGGTGAGGACGGCGGTGAGGACCTCGCGGAGCGCGTCCTCCTCGGGCCCGGCGCGCAGGATGTCGACGTACGGCTTGAGGCTGTCGACGCCGAGTCCGTCGAGCAGCTCGGCGGCCTCCTCGGGGTGCCGGAAGCCGCACAGGCCGTCGAACGGGGTGAGCGCGCAGATCAGCTCGGGCTTGTGGTTCGCGTCCTTGTAGTTGCGGTGGCCGGCGCTCAGCGGCACGCCGCGCCGCTCCTCGTCGGCGAAGCCCTCCTTGGCCTGCGCGAGGTCGGGGTGGACCTGGAGGGAGAGCGGGGAGCCGGCCGCGAGCAGCTTCAGCAGGAAGGGCAGCCGGGGACCGAAGGCGCGTACCGAGTCGGCGCCGAGCTCGTGCTCGGGGTCCTCGTCGATGATCTCGGCCAGGGACTGGGGGCCGAGGCCCCGGTCGACGCGGGACGGCGCGCCGGGGTGGGCGCCCATCCACATCTCCGCCTGCGGCTCACCGGTCGGCTCGACGCCGAGGAGGTAAGGGATCGCGGTCGTGGAACCCCAGGCGTAGGGGCGCACGGTGTTGGTGAGGCGGTCCATGGCGGGCGGGCTCCTGTAGTGATCAGTAGGGGTTTGGAGTGGCGACGGCGGAGCGGCGCCGCGGCGGTCCGCAGGGGCGCCGCGCACCGCCCCGCCTCATGATCCCTCGGCTCCGGCCAGCGCCAGGTAAACGGCGGCGAAATCCGTGGTGGCCAGGAGCTGTGCGGCGTTCTCCAGGGGGCTGCCGTCGCTCTCCGCTTCCAGCTCGCTGACCGGGGTGTCCCGCTCCAGGGCCAGGTCACGGGCGGCGGGCGCGGCGGACAGCGGGCCCGGCGCGCCCTCGCGGAGCAGCAGCGCGCGGGCGTGCAGCGCCCCGGGCTGCTCGACCCGGTCGCGGAAGAAATCGTCCGGATCGGCACCGGCCGCGAGGGCGCCGGCGAGCAGCATGCCGTGCGCGGTGAGCGCTTCGGGGAGCTCGGCGGCGAGCGCGGGGCGGCCCGCGAGGCCGGTCAGTACGGCGGCGAAGTGCCGGCCGACGGCCCCGGCGACCGGGCCCTCGGTCCAGACCAGCGGGAGGCTGTCGGCGAGCTCGGCGGCGAGGGTCTTGGCCGGATTGCTGTACGTGGCGATGGCCGGGCCGCAGTGCTCGGCGACCTGGTCGAGCCGGTCGGCGAGCCGGGACAGCGCGTCGGCCGGGGCGTCGAGCAGGCCGATCCGGTCGGCGAGCGCGAGCAGCGGGGTGAGCAGCGACCAGAGGGTGCCGGGCGCGGCGGGCGGCGCGCCCTCGACGTCGAACTCGCCGTCGTACGGGGTGGTGGCGAGCGGTACGGCCAGGCCGTGGGCCTGCGTGATGGCGTCGGCGAGCGGGCTGCCGGCCGGGGTGACGCCCACGATGGAGCAGCCCCGGCGGTAGGCGTTCTCGATCAGCTCCGCCAGGCCCGCGTCGGCGCCGTCGGGGCCCGCGACGAGCAGCAGGTCCAGCGAGCCCGTCCAGCCCGGCAGGGACCAGCGCAGCGCGCCCGGGACGGGGGCCACGCCGGTGGGCCGGATCAGCGACACCGGGCAGCTGCCGCCGCCGAGGGCGCCGAAGAGGTCGGCGACGCAGGGAGCGGCGGGGCCGGGGCCCGCGACCAGGACCGTGCGGGGGCGGCCGTCGGGCGTGAGGTCCGGTATGCCCGCCTCGGCGGCGTTCCGCGCGGCGGTGCGCACGCGGGCGCCGGACTCGGCCACGGCGCGCAGCAGGCCGTACCGGTCCGCCTCGGCCAGGGCCTCGGGGGCGTCGAGGAGTGACTCGTCGAGCATGGTGTGCTGCCTTCCGGTCGCCGGACTTGGCTGGGCGGAGCGGCGGGGCCGGCCTGGGGCGCGGGCGCTAGGCCGGTCGGCGGGCCTCGTCCACGAGGAGGACGGGGATGCCGTCGCGTACGGGGTAGGCGAGGCCGCAGTCGCTGCCGGTGCACACCAGCTCGGCGGGGTCGTCCGAGGACTTGTCCGCCAGGGGGGCATGGCACGCCGGGCAGGCGAGGATCTCAAGGAGGCTGGCTTCGACCGGCATGGAGGCGACCCCTTCAGGGTGATGATGTGTTTCCCCTCGTCAGCGTACCGCCGGGCGGCGGCGAGGGATGCTTTTGGGCGGCCGGCGGCGATCTGTGGCCGCCGCCGGCCGCCCTTCGGCGCAGTGCGTGCGCGGCTATCCGCGGACGATGGCCAGAACCTCGTCCCGTACCCGCTCGAGCGTGGTCGCGTCCCGCGCCTCGACGTTCAGGCGCAGCAGCGGCTCGGTGTTGGAGGGGCGGAGGTTGAACCACCAGTCGGCCGTGGTGATCGTGAGGCCGTCCAGCTCGTCCAGCTCCACGCCCTCGCGGCCCTCGTAGGCCGCCTTGATCGCGGCGAGCCGGCCGGCCTGGTCGTCGACGGTGCTGTTGATCTCGCCGGAGGCCGCGTACCGGTCGTACTGGGCGACCAGGCCCGACAGCGGACCCTGCTGGCCGCCGAGGGCCGCCAGGACGTGCATGGCGGCGAGCATGCCGGTGTCGGCGTTCCAGAAGTCGCGGAAGTAGTAATGCGCGGAGTGCTCGCCGCCGAAGATCGCGCCGGTCCTGGCCATCTCGGCCTTGATGAACGAGTGGCCCACCCGGGTGCGGACCGGCTTGCCGCCGCTCTCCTTGACCACCTCGGGGACCGACCAGGAGGTGATGCAGTTGTGGATCACCGTGGAGCCGGGCTCCTTGGCCAGTTCACGGGAGGCGACCAGCGCGGTGATCGCGGACGGGGAGACCGGGTCGCCGTTCTCGTCCACGACGAAGCAGCGGTCGGCGTCGCCGTCGAAGGCCAGGCCGATGTCCGCGCCGGTCTCCCGGACGCGGGCCTGGAGGTCGACGATGTTCTTCGCATCCAGCGGGTTGGCCTCGTGGTTGGGGAACGTGCCGTCCAGCTCGAAGTACATCGGGTCCAGCTCGATCGGCAGGCCCTCGAAGACCGTGGGGACGGTGTGGCCGCCCATGCCGTTGCCCGCGTCCACCACGACCTTCAGGGGGCGGATGCCGGAGAGATCGACCAGGGAACGCAGATGCGCCGCGTAGTCGCCCAGTACATCGCGCTGGGTGACGGAGCCGGTCTCGGCGACGGGCTCGGGAGCGCCCTTCTCCAGCCACTCCTCGGCCAGCGCCCGGATCTCGGCGAGGCCGGTGTCCTGGCCGATCGGCGCCGCGCCCGCCTTGCACATCTTGATGCCGTTGTACTGGGCCGGATTGTGCGAGGCGGTGAACATCGCGCCCGGCAGGCCGAGCGCACCGCTCGCGTAGTACAGCTCGTCGGTCGAGCACAGCCCGATCTCGGTGACATCGGCGCCGCGCGCGGCAGCGCCACGGGCGAACGCACGCACCAGACCCGGCGAGGACGGCCGCATGTCGTGCCCGATGACGATCGCTTCCGCCTCGGTGACCTGGGCGAACGCCGCACCGAACAGCTCGGCCAAGGTCTCGTCCCACTGGTCGGGGACCACGCCGCGCACGTCGTACGCCTTCACGATCTGCGACAGATCAGCCACAGCCACCCTCCTGAGGTTCTCTTCGGGAACCCCAAGCTACCGGGAAGATCTGTGGACCCGCCGTGAACCATCGGTGAACGACGGCCCGTAGGGCGGCTTCCGGCCCGAAACCGACGGTCGAAAGCCGGTCGCCGGGCCCCTGAGCGGTCCCGGACGCGGGCTCTCAGGGCAGCATCCAGCCCAGTACCGCCGTGCTCTGTCCCAGCACGATCAGGCACATCACGAGGAGGAGCAGCAGGCTCCAGGGGAGGACCTTGCGGAGCAGGTCGCCCTCGCGGCCCGCGAGGCCGACGGCGGCGCAGGCGATGGTGAGGTTCTGCGGGGAGATCATCTTTCCGAGGACGCCGCCGGAACTGTTGGCCGCGGCGAGGAGTTCGGGCGACAGGCCGGACTGCTGGGCCGCGGTGACCTGCAGGGCGCCGAACAGGGCGTTGGCGGAGGTGTCGGAGCCGGAGACGGCGACGCCGAACCAGCCCAGTACGGGCGAGAGGAAGGCGAGGCCCGCGCCGGCCGCGGCGACGAAGTGGCCGATGGTGGCGGCCTGTCCCGAGAGGTTCATGACGTAGGCCAGGGCGAGGACGGACGTCACGGTCAGGATGGCGAAGCGCAGTTCGTGGACCGTGGCCAGCCACTCCTTGGCGGCGGCGCGCGCCCGTACGCCCAGGACGGCCGCGGTGATCGCCCCCGCGAGGAGGACGAGCGTGCCGCCGGTGGCGACCAGCGGGAGCGTCAGGACATTGCCGCCGACCGGCTTGCCGTCGGCTCCCGCGACGTCCAGCAGCGGCCAGTCGAAGGACTGCGTGGCGGCCGCGGCCCAGTCCTTGAACGGCGGTATCTGCGCGAGCGAGAAGATCACGATGATCAGGCCGTACGGGGCGTACGCGCGGACCGTCTCGCGGCGGCTGTCGCGCACGTCGAGGTCCTCGCTGCGGGCGCCGGTCAGGACGGCGGCGCGTACGTCGGCGGAGGCGGGCCGGCGCGCGGCGGGCACCGCGACCAGCGCGGCGGCGCCGATCAGCGCCGCGCCGATGTCGGCGAGCTGCGCCGAGACGTAGTTGGCGGCGGCGAACTGGGTGGCGGCGAAGGCGATGCCGCAGGCGAGCGCGGGCAGCCAGGTCTCGCGCAGGCCGCGGCGGCCGTCCACGAGGGCGACGAGGAGGAGCGGGACGATGAGGGCGAGGAGCGGAGTCTGTCGTCCCACCACGGACGCGACGGAGTCCAGCGGGAGGCCGGTGACCTGGGCGAGGGTCACGACGGGGGTGCCCATGGCGCCGAACGCGACGGGGGCGGTGTTGGCGACGAGCGCGACGACCGCCGCCTTGACGGGGTCGAAGCCGAGGGCGACCAGCATGACGGCGCTGATGGCGACCGGCGCACCGAAGCCCGCGAGGGCTTCCAGGAGCGCGCCGAAGCAGAAGGCGATGACGAGCGCCTGGATACGGGGGTCGTCGGAGAGCCGGGAGAAGGAGCGGCGGAGGACGTCGAAGTGCTGGGTGCGGACCGTCATCCGGTACACCCAGAGGGCGTTGACGACGATCCACATGATGGGGAAGAGCCCGAAGACGGCACCCTGCACCGCGCTGGACAGCGCCTGCGTCACGGGCATGCCGGAGCCGAACCAGGCGGTGAGCAGGGCGACGGCGAGGCCGATGAGGCCCGCGTGGTGAGCGCGCATCCGTACGGCGCCGAGCAGGACCAGGACGGTGATCAGCGGCAGGGCCGCGACGAGGGCGGACAGGGCGAGCGAATCGGCGATCGGCTGCAACTGCTGGACGAACACTCCGGACATGCGGGCCTCCCCGGCGGCGTGGCGACTCCCCCTTCCTTCCGGCATGCGGAAGGCGATCTCGCAGGAGTGGAGGAATGGTCGTGTCCGCGCCAAGCCGGAGTCAATGGGCCGTCATGAACTCACTGAACGGTCCGTCATGAACTGACCGCCGATCAGGGGTGATCACGCGTCAGAAAGGAATGCTCCTCGGAAAAGGCCGAAAACCGCCGGTCGTTGAGCCGTTACGGCTCCAACGCGGGCGCCCAGGAGACCGGAACGCAGGCTCTCAGGAGTCCGGGGAGCGGAGCACACGGAGGTGACCGCGGCGGGCCACCTCCATGGGGTCGGCCTCACGGGGGCCTGCCGCCTCGGGACCGCCGACCGTACGTTCCTGCGGACGCGCCGCTTCCCGCACCGCGTTGGCGAGTGCTTCGAGGTCGTCACCGCTCGGCTGGACCGCGCCGGGATCGGCGGCCAGCCGGACGACCTCCCAGCCGCGCGGCGCGGTCAGGCGCTCGGAGTGCTCGGCACACAGGTCGTAACAGTGGGGTTCCGCGTAGGTGGCGAGCGGGCCGAGCACAGCGGTCGAATCCGCATAGACGTACGTCAGCGTTGCGACGGCGGGACGGCCGCACGCAGTGCGCGAACAGCGACGTACAGGGCTCACGACGTTGGACGGTACCGCACTCTTGAGCGGGCCGCGACGACTCTCCACGACCTCACCCGGCCGTGTCGTCCCGGTTCGCCCGACCTGTCTGACCTGCGCACGCTCGGCCTGACCTGCGTCGAGAACCCGTTGCCGCCCGAGTGGGGGCGATGATTCCCCTCCCCACTCCAGTCAATTCGTGTCATTTCGCGGGCGTTACGCGAGCGTTCGGCGGTCACATCGGCTCGGATGAACGAACGGAACAGAACTCGGACCGATCAGTGAGCGACATGAGGCGGACGGGGCAAGAGTTCGGCCGTCCCCGGCCCGCGGCGGCTACGCTCGTGATTGATGGACAGCCCCGTACCTCCCCCGGCCGGTGCCGGGGGCAACCCCAGCCCGACGGAGCCGCGTCCGCGCCGCCGCGACCGCCACGGCCGCGGGATGCGCGGCCCGATCGCGCCGCCCCAGGTGCCGCTCTCGGTGAGCCGTGCCGACGCCTTCGTGGACCTCGTGCACGACTCCGTGGAGCGTCTGGAGCGGCGCTGGCCGCAGCTGTCGGAGGTGGAGTTCTCGGTGCGCGAGGTGCCCCGGCTGGGGCCCGGCGGGGACGAGGGGTTCGCGGCGGACGAGGACACGGTGCCGCTGGGCAGGGTGCTGCCCTCGGAAGCGGGCCGCCGGGACCGGATCGTGGTCTACCGGCGCCCGGTGGAGATCCGTACGAAGAACCGTGAGGAGCGGGCGCTCCTCGTGCACGAGGTCGTCGTCGAACAGGTCGCGGAGCTGCTGGGGCTGGCCCCGGAGTCGGTCGACCCCCGGTACGGGCAGGACTGAAACGGGCCTCTCAGGAGTCATCTCCCGAGAGGCCCGGGCCGGTTCGGCCGGTCAGTCGTTCAGTACTGACATGTTCCAGCCCGCCGTCGGCACCTCGACCGTGCCACGGTCGTCCGGCAGGGGCTGGACGGTGAAGCTCTGGACGCCGCCGTGCGGCAGCGCGAGCGTGCGCGCCGCATAGACCGGCCCGCCGCCCTTCTCCGGCTCCACAGTGAGCGCGTAGGTGCCCTTGAGGCCCTTCGGACGCGGCGGCTCGACGGCGAGCGTGCTGCCGCCCTTGACCGTGTACGTCTTGGAGACCGGGCTGCCGCCCTGGCTGCCCGCCGACGCGGTGACCTTCACCCGCACGTCCTTGCCCTTCTGCGGGGCGACGAGCGAGAGCGTGCTGCCCTTGGCGCGGTTGTCGGCCGCGGTGGCACGGTCGCCGACCGGCTTCGTCGCGGGGATGAACGCCATCTCCTGGTCCGCGCCCTTGCCGCGGGTGACCCGCAGCGCGGCGGCGACCGGCGCCTTGGAGCCCTCGGCCGGCGTGAGGAGCAGCGAGCCCGCCTCCCCCTTGGTGAGGTCCTTCAGGTCGACCGCGGTGGTCATCCCGCTCTTCAGGTGCAGCGTCTCCAGCCCGGCCGGCACGATCGAGCCGGTGGGCGTGGCGAGCTGCACCTTCAGGTCGGCGTCGGCGGAACCGGGGGCGAGGGCCACCAGCCGTACCGAGGTGGCGTCGGCCGGGATGCCCGGGAGCACCAGGCCGGAGGCGCCGGAGGCCGGGTCGGCGGCGGCCGGCAGCCAGTCGCCGCCGGCCTTCTCGTCGGCGGCCTGCACGGCCGCGCCGACGCGCCCCTCACGGGCGATGACGTGCAGCGCCACATTGGTGGCGCGGGTGTCGGAGAGCGTGGACAGCAGTACCGGGACGCTGGAGTGCGGCGGCACCTGGATGTCCTCGCCGGACGCCGCCTTCAGGGGGCCGTCCTTGCCGTACAGCTTCAGGTCGACGACGGCGGCGGAGGAGTCGGGGTTGGTGAGGTGGACGTAGTCCTGGCGGTCCGGCGAGGTGCTGGCGCCGGGGAACCAGAAGTCGGTGTCCGGCGCGGTGCAGGAGGTGCCGAGCAGGCCGCGGCCGATGCCCGCGCTGACGTCGGTGGTCTGCTGGACGCTCCAGCCGGGCGCGAGGCCGCCGTCGGCGGCGCCGATGAGGGCGGGCGCGTCGGAACTGTCGGTGGTCGCGGTGACCGGCGTGCCGGGAGCCTTCAGGGGCGCGACGGGCTTCTCGTCCGCCGCCTTCTTCTTGTCCTTCTTGCCGGCGTCGTCCGCCAGGCCGTCCGCCGCGGGCTCAAGGCTCGCGCTGCCCTTGCCGGCCCCCTGCCCCTTGGGCGTGAAGGCGGTGTACGTCGTCTCGCCGACCTCGGAGGAGGTCGGGGCCGGGCACATCAGGGCGGAGCGCTGTACGGGCAGCCTGGTGGCCTTCGAGGCGGCGGGGTCCGCGCCGTCCCCGGGCGCCGCGACGGCGGCGACACCGGTGACGGCGGCGAGCGCGGCGACCGCGCCGATCAGGGACATGGTGGTGCGGTTCACTGCTGGTCGCTCCCGTCGCGGCGGGGCTCGCGGTACGAGCCGTCGTGCGTGGTGCCGTCGTACGGCGTGCCGTCCCCGTAGGGCTGCTGCTGCCCGTAGCCGTACGGGTCGTAGGCGCCGGCTCCGTATGCCTGCTGGGCATACGGGTCGGGCTGGTACGGCTGCCCGTACTGCGCACCCTGGTACGGATCGGCCGGCTGACCGCCCTGGCCGCCCTGCCAGTCCTGGTACGGCGGCTGCTGCGGCATCTCGGGCACCGCCTGCTGCGGTGCGCCCTGAGCGGCCGCGTAGGGGTCGGCGGGGTACGGATCGGCGGCGTACGGGGCACCGTGCGCGGCATACGGGTCGGCGGCGTACGGGTCGGCCTGGGCGGCGGCGTACGGATCCGCCACCGGGTCCGCACCGTCCCGGGCGCCGGGTACCGCCGCCTCCATGACGGGCTTCTGCGCTGCCGCCGCCTCCTGCGCGGCGCGCAGCCTACGGGCGCGGCGGCCCTCGCCCTCGACGGGCTGCGCGGGCACCGCCGCGAGGCCCTCCTCGGGCAGGTCGTCGTCGACGTCCCGGCGGCGGCCCGGCAGGGCCATGACCACCAGTACGACGGCGAGCAGGCCCTGTGCGGTCATCCAGAGGGTGTGGGTGAGCGGGCTCTCGTGGGTGAGGTCCAGGCGGCCCCCCGTGGCGGGCAGCTCGAAGCCCTGCGCCCAGCCGTCCACCGTGACCGGCTTCAGCGGCTTGCCGTCCAGCGTGGCCTGCCAGCCCTCGTCGGCGGCGTCCGCGAGGCGCAGCACCCGCCCCTCGGGCCCGGCGGGCACCTTCGTGTGGGCGTCGACCGGGTCGGCGGCGACCGCGACCGGCGCGGCGGCCGTACCGGCCTGCGGGGCGCCGCTCTTCGCACCGCTGACGATGGAGACCCGGGAGACCCGGCGGTCCACCTGCCACAGGGCGCTGCCGTCCTCCTGGCTCATCCGGGTCAGGCCCGGCGTGGCGTCCAGGGTGCGGCCCATCTCGCGCGGGGCACCGTCCTTGACCAGGACGTAGCGCACGGCGTAGCCGCCGAGCTGGTCGGTCTGGTCGGCGCCGGAGCCCGCGACCAGGTTGGCGACGATGTCGTTCAGACGGCTGTCCTCGCCGGCCTCGGCGGCAATGTCGGCGTCACCGAGGCGCGCGCCGGCGCCGCGCACCAGGGAGTACGCGACGTGCCCCGCATCGCCGTCCAGGACGAGGGTGCGGGGGCGGTCGGCGCTGCGGGAATCCTCGGCGACGAACGCCGGGACCTGCTCGGGGTTGCGGCGCTCCACGGGGCCCGCGGCGCCGCCGAGCATCCAGGCGACCGCCGCCCACACCGGAGCCAGCGCGGCGGCCAGCGCGATCAGCACAGCCACCGGCTGCTTCCAGCCGAAGCCGAGGGCCATCATGCGGGTACGGATGCCCTCGGCGCCGACCGCGGCGGCGCACAGCAGCGCCAGCCCGTAGACCAGTGCGGGCGGTCCGGCCCAGCCGGAGCCGTTGGCCAGGCCCGCGAAGAGCAGCCCGACCAGGCCGACGGCCCAGGCGGTACGGATAGTGCGCTGCCGCTGGTCGCGCAGCAGCGCGCCCAGGGCGGCGAGCACGACGCCGAGCAGCAGAACGCTGCCGTACGCCTTGGGGCCGCCGGGACTGAACCCGAGCAGGTCCAGCCAGGACGCGGCACCCGGCTTGTTGGCGAGCCCGGCCTCCAGGAAGAAGCGGGACGGCTCGGTCAGCAGCGACAGCGACCAGGGCGCGAGCACGACCATCGGGGAGACGACGACGGCGAGGAAGCGCAGCGCGTACGCCACGATCCTGTCGCGGTTGCCGTCCAGGAAGCGCAGGACCAGCAGGCCGATGCCGAGGAGCACGGCGATCGGCCAGACGATCGGGGTGAAGGCCGTGGTGAAGGTCAGCAGCAGCGCGTACGCCCAGGCGGCGCGGAAGCTGGGCCGCACGCCCGGCGCGAGCCGCAGCCCGCTCGCGGCGATCGCGGCGCGGGCCATCAGGGGCAGCAGGATGGCGAGGACGGCGGTGCCGATGCGGCCGCCGGCCAGCGCGCCGGTGGCGGCGGGCAGGAAGGCGTACGCCACGGCGGCCCAGGCCCGCAGCAGGCGCGAGGTGACCAGCGGCCGGGAGGCGAAGTACGCGGTCAGGCCGGCCAGCGGTACGGAGCAGACCAGCAGCAGGGTGACGGCGAAGCCGGTGCTGCCGAAGAAGACGCTCGCCACGAGGGCGACGACCGCGAGGTAGGGCGGCGCCGAGGCGGTGGAGCCGACGCCGACGTCGTGCCAGCTGTGGAAGTACCGCGCCCACAGGTCGGAGACCTCGCCGGGCGCGGGCAGCAGGGCGCCGCCGGTCAGCGCGCCGCCGCCGAGCAGGCCGCGGCAGGCGATCAGGGAAACGAGGAGCAGGACGACGAAGAGGACGGGCGCGGGCCGGCGGGCGATCCGCTTCAGCCGCGCGAACTGCTCGACCTCCAGGAAGTCCGCGTCGTCGCCGCCGGGCCCGGACTCCACGGCGCCGTGCCGGCCGCCGGCGGAGGCGTCGGGCGCGGCACGCCCGGCGAAGTTGCTGGCGACCTGTTCGGCGGTGGCCCGTACGGTCGCGCCCGGCGGCGGGAAGAGCGGGCGCAGCTCGCTCGCCTCCACCGCCGGCTTCCCGCGTCTGCGCCGCGCCGCCATGATCTTGCCGGGCCGCAGCAGGGTGCCGAAGAGCCCGGCGAGTTCGTCCAGCGCCTGGCCCGGCACCTTGCCGACGAGGTAGGCGAGGACGCGCAGGAAGGTGCCGAGGACGAGGCGGAGCAGGACGTACGGCAGTATCGCGCCGCGGGTGTTGGCCAGCAGGGTGTAGACGGCACCGGCCTTGTCGACGCGGTGCGGGCCCGCCACGGAGCGGCCGACGCAGTCGATCGGCCGCCGCTCGCGCGAGGCGGCCTCGGCGTGCCGCAGCACCGCGTCCGGCGCGATGAGCACCTGGTGTCCGGCGGCCTGGGCGCGCCAGCACAGGTCCACGTCGTCGCGCATCAGCGGCAGCCGGCGGTCGAAGCCGCCGAGCTGTTCGTAGACGTCGCGGCGGATGAGCATGCCGGCGGTGGAGACGGAGAGGACCGAGCGCACCTGGTCGTGCTGGCCCTGGTCCTGTTCGCGGCGGTCCAGGCCGGTCCAACGGCGGCCGGACCGGGCGATGCTGACGCCGGCTTCGAGGAGCTGCCTGCGGTCGTACCAGCTGCGCAGCTTGGGGCCGACGATCACGGTGGAGGGGCTGGCGTCGGCGACGCGCAGCAGTTCGGCGAGCGCGTCGGGGGCCGGCGCGCAGTCGTCGTGCAGCAGCCAGAGCCACTGCACGGGCTCGCCGTGCGGCAGGTCCGGCATGTCGTACGCCTCGTCGCGCCAGGTCCTGGTGACCGGGTCCCAGCCGCTGGGGCGCTTGAGGTACGGCAGGTCGTCGGGGGTGAGCACCGGCGCGGCGCGGACCGCCTCGTCGACGGCGGTGCCGAAGCCGGAGCGGCGGGCGAGGTGCAGCACCCGCTCGTCCCCGAGGGCTTCGGTCAGCAGCCGGGCGGAGTCGTCCGCGCTGCCGGTGTCGGCGCCGATGACGTTCTGCACCGGGCGCTCCTGGCCGAGCAGGCCGTCGAGCGCGTCGGGCAGCCAGCGCGCGCCGTCGTGCGAGACGATCACGGCGGTGACGACATGCCGCGGGAACTGTGGCGCGGCGGCTTCGTATGAGGCGGCCTGGGCCGCCGACTGGCTGTGCACGGACATCGAGGTACGGGCCCTCCGGACCCGGGGCTGCCGTCTCCCGCGGCGGACGGGCCGCTGCGGGGTGTGGCCCCCGGAAGACACTGCGATGGACTGCGATGGACTGCGCTGGACGCGCGCTCACCATGCGGGTGTTGGTGCGTCTCGGACGGAGCCCCACACTAATGGTTCTCGCGGGCGCGCCCGCCGGGTCCGTACGCGGTGCCCTCCTGGCTGCGGAAACAGCACTCCGCCCCCGGCATGGATGCCGGGGGCGGAGTGGGTGCTCGCCGTCTTCCTCGGTGGCGGTGCCGGTCCGTCGACCGGCGTACGTGCGCTGTGCCGACCGGGGCCGGGCGTCTGCCGCCCGGGCCGTCGCGGTCGGGCTTCAGACCGCGGCCTTCTTCAGCCGGCGCCGCTCGCGCTCGGACAGACCGCCCCAGATACCGAAGCGTTCGTCATTGGCAAGAGCATATTCAAGACATTCGGAACGGACCTCACAGGCGAGGCAGACCTTCTTCGCCTCGCGGGTGGAGCCGCCCTTTTCCGGGAAGAAGGACTCGGGATCGGTCTGTGCGCACAGCGCGCGCTCCTGCCAGCCGAGCTCCTCGTCCGCCTCCTCGACCAGCAATTCTTCGAACAGCTCGGTCATGTGCGCCCCTCGTCTGTCATTGCGTCCCCGTGATGTTGCCGTTACCGATGACGGCTGAACGACACGAGTGAAATTACAAGTGTGCCGATCCGGGCCAGTCAAGCCGAGATCTGCTATTGGGCCCCTTATTCACTCTGCGGAACCAAGGGTATGCGGTAAGTGTTCAAATCGGCAAAAACCAGGACAAACATTCGCCTCACTCACCCCGCTCCCCCCTTCCGCCTCTGAAGGACTCAACGGACAGCGATCACGTTGCACTCCAGCACCAGAAGCGGGCTTGATCACATTCAGATCACGGAACCGCAACGGCGTTTGGCGGCGCAACTGATGGGCCACCTCTCCCGGCCATCGGGTGCACAAACCTTTCGTCGGTCGCAGTTAACCGGATGAGGTGAAACATTTACCACATACCAGACATCCGGTTGACACGGCCGCCAAGTACCCGCTCTCCTTGACTTCATGCCAGTGACGCCCGCGCCCCGCCTGACCCGTTCCTACGGGTCCCGCTGCGCTGCCCAGGCTCGCTGTCGCTGTTGCAGCTGTTGACGCTTACGAGCTCCAGCTTTCTTCTCCCGCACCACTGCTGAGTGCCGCCGGGCGCCGTACGACGCGCCGCGCCGCACCCCTTTCTCTGCGCAGCCCGCTCTCCTTTCGAGCTCTTCTTCTTCCGAGGAACCAGAAGTCCATGAACAGCGACAGTGACCTCCAGATCGCCGGCGACATCTTCGAGGTCAGCCATCTCCTCCAGCCCGCACGCGAGCACCCCGCGACCGTGGCCGAATTCGCCGGGCTCGCCCGTTCGATCGCCGCCGACCGCGCCCAGTGGGCGCATCTGATCGAGTACGACGCCACCACGCGCTGGTACCACCGTCTGCGCACCGGGCCGGGCTACGAGGTCTGGCTGCTGAGCTGGCTGCCCGGCCAGGGCAGCGGCCGCCACGACCACGGCCCGTCCTCCGGTGTACTGACCGTCCTGGACGGCGAGTTGACCGAACACAGCCCGAGCGGCAGCCGCGGCCTGACGCCCGGCGCGCAGCGGGTCTTCGCGCCCGGCTACGTCCACGAGGTCACCAACGACACGCTCACGCCCGCCGTCAGCCTGCACATCTACTTCCCGGGCCTGACGGACATGCCGATGCACGCTTCCCAGTGCTCGCCCAGTGCCCAGAAAGCCGTCGCCTCCTGACATCCTGGGGCCATGCGCATTGTGGTTCTCGCCGGCGGCATCGGCGGCGCCCGCTTTCTGCGGGGACTGAAGACAGCGGCTCCGGACGCGGACATCACGGTCATCGGCAACACCGGTGACGACATCCATCTGTTCGGGCTGAAGGTCTGCCCCGACCTGGACACCGTGATGTACACGCTCGGCGGCGGCATCAACGAGGAACAGGGCTGGGGGCGTACGGACGAGACCTTCCGTGTGAAGGAGGAGCTGGCCGCCTACGGGGTCGGACCCGAGTGGTTCGGGCTCGGCGACCGGGACTTCGCCACGCACATCGTCCGGACGCAGATGATGGGCGCCGGTTACCCGCTCAGCGCGGTGACCGAAGCGCTCTGCGACCGCTGGCAGCCCGGCGTCCGGCTGCTCCCGATGACCGACGACCGGGTCGAGACCCACGTCGCCATCGAGGAGGACGGCGAGAAGAAGGCCGTGCACTTCCAGGAGTACTGGGTCCGGCTGCGCGCCTCCGTACCGGCGCACGCCGTCGTCCCGGTCGGCGCCGAGCAGGCCAAGCCCGCGCCCGGCGTGCTGGAGGCCATCGGCGCCGCCGACGTGATCCTCTTCCCGCCGTCCAACCCGGTCGTCAGCGTCGGCACGATCCTGGCGATCCCCGGCATCCGCGAGGCGATCGCGGAGGCCGGCGCGCCGGTCGTCGGCCTCTCCCCCATCGTCGGCGACGCGCCCGTGCGCGGCATGGCCGACAAGGTGCTGGCCGCGGTCGGCGTGGAGTCCACGGCCTCGGCGGTCGCCGCCCACTACGGGATGGGGCTGCTGGACGGCTGGCTGGTGGACACCGTCGACGCGGAGAAGGCCGCCGAGGTGGAGGCCGCCGGCATCCGCTGCCGCGCGGTGCCGCTGATGATGACCGACCTGGAGGCGACGGCGGCGATGGCCCGCGAGGCGCTGACGCTGGCCGAAGAGGTACGGGCGTGACCGCCGGACCGCAGGACGCGTCCGCGACCTCGCGCGCCCCGTACGACGCACCCGCCGAGGAGGCACCCTCGTACCGCGTCTGGGCACTGCCCGGCATCCCCGAGGTGCGCCCGGGCGACGACCTCGCCAAGCTGATCGCCGCCGCGGCCACCGGGTCCGGGATGCCGGGCCTGGCCGACGGCGACGTGCTGCTGGTCACCTCGAAGATCGTCAGCAAGGCCGAGGACCGCATCGTGGAGGCGGCGGGCCGCGAGGCCGCCATCGACCGGGAGGCCGTACGGGTCGTGGCGCGGCGCGGCGCGCTGCGCATCGTCGAGAACCGCAACGGCCTGGTCATGGCCGCCGCCGGGGTCGACGCCTCGAACACGCCGCAGGGCACGGTGCTCCTGCTGCCCGAGGACCCCGACGCCTCGGCCCGGGCCATCCGGGCCGGGCTGCGCGAGACGCTCGGCGTGGACGTCGGCGTGATCGTCACGGACACCTTCGGGCGGCCCTGGCGCAGCGGCCTGACCGATGTCGCCATCGGCGCGGCCGGCGTGCGGGTCCTGGAGGACCTGCGCGGCAGCACCGACAGCCACGGCAATCCGCTCGGCGTCACGGTCGTCGCCACGGCCGATGAGCTGGCCAGCGCGGGCGACCTGGTCAAGGGCAAGGCGGGCGGGCTGCCGGTCGCGGTGGTCCGCGGGCTGCCGCATGCCCTGACGGGCCCTCAGGAAGGTACGGAGGGCGCGGACGACATCGGCGCGCGGGCGCTCGTGCGCTCCCCCGCCGATGACATGTTCCGGCTCGGCACCTCCGAGGCCGTACGGGAAGCGGTGACGCTGCGGCGGACGGTCCGGGAGTTCACGGACGACCCGGTGGACGGGGGCGCCGTACGGCGCGCGGTCGCGGCGGCCGTGACCGCGCCCGCGCCGCACCACACCACTCCGTGGCGGTTCGTCCTGCTGGAGTCCGAGGAGTCCCGGACCCGGCTGCTGGACGCGATGCGGGACGCGTGGCTCGCGGACCTGCGCGGTGACGGGAAGTCCGAGGAGTCGGTCGCGAAGCGGGTGCGGCGCGGGGACGTGCTGCGGAAGGCGCCGTATCTGGCGGTGCCGTGTCTGGTCATGGAGGGCGCGCACACGTACGACGGGCCGGACGCGGCGGCGGACGCGCGGCGGAACGCCGCCGAGCGGGAGATGTTCGTGGTCGCGGCGGGGGCCGGGGTGCAGAACTTTCTCGTGGCGCTGGCCGGGGAGCGGCTGGGGTCGGCCTGGGTGTCCTCGACGATGTTCTGTCGGGATGTGGTGCGCGAGGCGCTTGGCCTGCCGGGTGACTGGGATCCGATGGGGGCTGTGGCCATCGGGCGGCCGGCGGGTGTGCCCAAGCCGCGGGCTCCGCGGGAGCCGGAAGGGTTCGTCGTGGTGCGGTAGGCGCGGGCGGGGGCTACAGGCGGGCGATGTCTCGGACCGAGTAGCGGGGGGCTCGGCGGGGTGGGACTCGGCCCGCGAGGAGGAGGTAGCGGGTTGCGCGGTGGCGTTGGCCCTCGTAGGGGGCCAGTAGCTCCAGCATCTCTTCGTCCGTGCCGCCGCGGCGCCCCGTCAGCGCGTAGACGGCGATGCGTGGCAGGTGCAGGTCGCCGAGGGTGACGGCGTCCGGCGCGCCGTTGGAGCGCTGCAGGACCTCCGCCGCGGTCCACGGGCCGATGCCCTGGACGAGCTGGAGGCGGTGCAGCGCGTCCGGGAGGTCCATGGCCGCCGCCTCCTCCAGGCGGCGGGCGACCCGGGCGGCGCGCACGATCGTGTCGGAGCGCTTGGAATCGACGCCCGCGCGGTGCCACTCCCAGGACGGGATCATGGCCCAGCCGCGCGCGTCCGGCAGAACGCGCAGCCGCTCGTGCGGGCCGGGCGCGGGCTCGCCGAACCGCTGCAGGAGCAGCCGCCAGGCGCGGTACGCCTCGTCGCTGGTGACCTTCTGCTCCAGGATCGAGGGGATGAGCGACTCGAGGACGAGGCCGGTGCGGGCGAGCCGCAGACCCGGGTTGCGGCGGTGTGCTTCGTGGACGATGCGGTGCCGGGCCGTGAAGGCCGACGGGTCGTCCAACTCCCCGAGGAGAGACGGGAGTTGGTCCAGCATCCAGTCCGCGCCCGGACCCCACGCCGCGGCCTCGACGCACGCTTCGGCGGCGCGTGCCGCGATCCGGAGCGTCACCGGCCCGTCGGGCGTGCGGGTGGCCCGCCAGACGGTGCCGGCCTCCACCCGGTACGCGGGATCGCCCGGTCCGCGGCCCAGCACACCGAGGGTGCGCAGGAGGTCGTACGGGCCGGGCGGGGCCCAGGTGCGGGTGCGGGGCATCCGTTCAGCGTACGGGAGCCGGGCGGCACGTCGGCCGCCCGGCCGCGACCGTCACCGGGTGGCAGTCGTCACTGGTCCGACGAGAACCGCACCGCCGCGGCCGGCAGGTCCGCGCCGCACCACACGCGGATGCCGTCGCGCAGCTCGTTGTCCGCGCCGACGGTGGCCCCGTCGCCGATGACCGCGCCGTGCAGGACCGTACGGGCGCCGATGCGGGCCCCGGCCCCGATGAGCGAGTCGTGGATCTGGGCGCCGGGCTCGACGACCGCGTCCGCCAGGACGGTGCTGCCCGCGATGCGCGCGCCCGCGCCGACCCGGGCACCGGCGCCGACGACCGTGCCGCCGCTGAGCTTGGCGTCCGCGGCGACGTCGGCGCCGTCCAGTACGAGGTGTTCGCCGCGCCGGCCGGGGACGGCCGGGGAGGGCGCGTGGCCGAGTACCAGGTCGGCGGAGCCGCGGACGAACGCCTGCGGGGTGCCCAGGTCGAGCCAGTACGTGGAGTCGACCATGCCCTGGAGGTGGGCGCCGGACTCGAGCAGGCCCGGGAAGGTCTCGCGCTCGACGGAGACCGGGCGGCCCTGCGGGATGGCGTCGATCACGGAGCGGTTGAAGACGTAGGCGCCCGCGTTGATCTGGTCGGTGACGATCTCCTCGGGGGTCTGCGGCTTCTCCAGGAAGGCGGTGACCCGGCCGGTGCCGTCGGTGGGGACGAGGCCGTACGCGCGTGGGTCCTCGACCCGGGTGAGGTGCAGCGAGACATCGGCGGAGGTCTCGCGGTGGGTGCGCACCAGGGCCGCGATGTCCAGCCCGGTGAGGATGTCGCCGTTGAAGATCAGTACCGGGTCGTCGGGGCCCGAGTGCAGCCGGTGGGCGACGTTGCGGATGGCGCCGCCGGTGCCGAGCGGCTCCTCCTCGGTGACGTATTCGAGATGAAGCCCCCATTCCGCCCCATCACCGAAATACGGCTCGAAAACCTCGGCGAGGTAGGAAGTGGCGAGCACGATGTGCTCCACGCCCGCCGCGCGGGCCCTGGCGAGCTGGTGTGTCAGGAACGGCACGCCCGCGGCCGGGACCATGGGCTTGGGCGTGTGCACCGTCAGCGGACGCAGCCGGGTGCCCTTGCCGCCGACCAGAAGGATCGCTTCAGTCACCTTTTGTTCTCTGCTTCCTGGTGGGGTCGGCCGGACGGCGGACCAGTGTAGGCAGACGGTTTGCCCGCTTTGCCAGCGGGCTTACCCGCCAGTAGGCGGGATGTTCCGGCGCCGCCCGGCCTGGGCGCCCGTGCAGGTCACGGGCGCTGACCCCGGGCCCTCAGCGTCCCTGGAAGCGGGCGGAGGCGGTGCGCGCCGAGCCGAGTGTGCCGTACAGCGCGGCCCCTGGGCAGCTCGTCACATATCCGTCCCTGTGTCCGGAGATGACATTCAGCCGGACTTTGGTTCCCTTCTTGTAACGGTTGTTGCCTGCCGAGGTCAGGGTGGCTTTGCCGTTCGGGTCGCGGCCGTGCAGCCCCAGCTTCCAGGCGGTGAGCTTGCCGAGCGCGTCGAGCGCGGGGGCCGGTGGCTTGGCCTTGTCGAAGGTGCCGATGACGGCGATGCCGGTGGTGTCGTTGTTGAAGCCGAGGGTGTGGGCGCCGATGACGGGTCTGGCGACGCCGCCGGCCCGCCCCTCGAAGATCGCGCCGCACTTGTCGATCAGGAAGTTGTACCCGAGGTCCCGCCAGTGGTTGCTCTTGACGTGGTACCGGTAGATGCCGCGGACGATGGCCCCGGACTGGTTGCAGCTGTAGCCGTTGCCGGTGGCGCTGTGGTGCACGAAGGCCGCCTTGACGGTCTTGGTGTACCCGAACTTCGGCTCCCGGAGCTGCTCGTTGGCGCCCCAGCCGATCCGGGTGATGATCTGTGGCCGCGGCCCGATCTGCGGTTGCGCCAGGGGAGCCTGGCCGCGCTGCTCCTCGCCGGCCGCCGCCAGGTCGGCCTGCAGGGCGTTCGCGGGCGCCGCCGGGATGGCGGCGGCACCCGGCTGCGCGAGTCCGGCGTTGGCCTCCGCGCTGTCCGCCGCCTCCTGTCCCTCGGCGGCGTTCGGCGCGGGATCGCGCGGCTTGGCGGGGCGGCCGGGGTCGACCAGCTCCAGGCGCATCCCGTCGGGCAGTTCGGTCACGGCCTGCCGGCCCTGCTCCGGGGCGATCCGCATCTGTACGGCGTCGGAGTCGCCCACCCACAGCGGGGCCGTGCCGCCGCGCGGCTTGTCGCCGCGGCGTTCGGGGGCGTCCAGGTCGGGTGCGTCGTCGTAGTGGGTCTGCACGTCCTGCCAGGCACCCCACCGGTGGCTGCCGGTGGCGCGGGTGCGGACCTGCGGCTGGCCGTGCAGCTCGGCCTCGGCGTCGCTCCAGACGACGCCGACGAGCGAGAAGGGCCGTACGACCTTGACGGGCATCCCCAGGGGCGCGGCCTTGCCGGCCCGGCCCGAGTGCCCGCCGGGCAGTACCCGGTCGCGGTCGCCGAGCCGGACGAGCGGCAGGGACTGGGTGCTGCCGGGAACGTCCGCCGCGGCGGCCCCGGGAGCGGCGGCTGCGGGGGCCGGGGCGGGGTTCGCTCCGGCCGGCAGCGCGAGCGGTACGACGAGGGCCGCGAAGGTCGCGGCGCCGAGCGAAGTGGCAACAAAGGCACGCATGACTGCGATGCTGTACGTAGTAGGGCAAATCCGCCATTTGGCATCTGACGCCTCATCGGCGCGGCGGGAGCTCCGGGCAGGCCGTACGGCGGCAGGCGGCCCGCGTAGGCTTCCGGGGATGAACGCCACCGACCGAACCCCCGCCGACCTGCTGGGATCCGCGCTGTCCTCGGACCCCGCGCGGCCGCTCGTGACCTTCTACGACGACGCCACCGGCGAGCGCGTCGAACTGTCCGTCGCCACCTTCGCCAATTGGGTGGCCAAGACCGCCAACTACCTCCAGGACGAGCTGTCCGCCGAGCCGGGCGACCGGCTCGCGCTGCTGCTGCCGGCGCACTGGCAGACCGCCGTCTGGCTGGTGGCCTGCTCGTCCGTCGGAGTGATCGCCGACGTCGGCGGCGACCCGGCGGCGGCGGACATCGCCGTCAGCGGCCCGGACACCCTGGAGGCGGCGCGCGCCTGCTCCGGGGAGCGGGTGGCGCTCGCGCTGCGCCCGCTGGGCGGCCGCTTCCCCGAGCCGCCGGCCGGCTTCGCCGACTACGCCGCGGAGGTGCCGGGCCAGGGCGACCGCTTCGCGCCGTACGTGCCGGTCGATCCGCACGCGCCCGCGCTCGCCGTGGACGGCCGCGAGTTCACCGGCGCGGAGATCGGCGCGGCGGCCGTGGAGCTGGCGCAGCTGCCCGAGCGGCAGCGCGTGCTCTCCACCCTGCCGTACGGGACGTGGGACGGGCTGGCGTACGGGCTGTACGCACCACTGGCGACCGGCGGCTCGGTCGTCCTGTGCCGCAACGCCGACCGGCTCGACGAGGACGGGCTGGCCAGGCGCAAGGAGGCCGAGCAGGTCACGCTCCTGGCGCCCGCCGCGGCCTGAGTCCGCTGCCAGGCAGTTCGCGTCCGTCGCCCGACCGGCCCAGCCGGCGCCCTCTGCAGGGGCCGATCCGTGCCGTGCGGTCGATGATCGTGGGGAGGTACAACCCTGCGCGGGACTCGGCCGTCTGCCTGAGTACCGGGGCCCGGGCACGTCACCCGGACCGCGGCACCGAGTGAGACGGCCGCATCCCGTGCGGCCGACGCGCGAGGGGTGGACGCAGCCGTGGACGACAGGCCGGAGATCCCCGAAGAACTGCAGCGCTGCAACGAACCGGCGGACGGTCACGACCGGCCCCGGCGGCGGTGGCTGCGCTGGACCGCGCTGGGCGGCGGCGCCGCCGTGCTGGGCACGGCGGCCGTCGGCTGGCTGGCGTACGACAAGCTCAACGGGAACATCACGGCCGACTCCGACACCGCGGCCCAGCTGCGCGAGTACGAGGCGGAGCGGCCGCCCGCCTCGGCGACGAACGTGCAGAACATCCTGCTGATCGGCTCGGACAACCGCGGCGGCGGCAACCGCAAGTACGGCGCCGACGACGGCACCCAGCGCTCCGACACCACGATCCTGCTGCACCTGGCGGCGGACCGGAAGAGCGCGACGGCGGTCAGCATTCCGCGTGACCTGATGGCGCAGGTGCCGCAGTGCACGAAGCCGGACGGCAGCCGTACGCAGCCGCTGTTCACCCAGTTCAACTACGCCTTCGAGGCGGCGGGGCCGGCCTGCACGATCCGCACGGTGGAGCGGATGACCGACATCCGCATCGATCACCACATGATCCTGGACTTCACCGGCTTCAAGAAGATGGTGGACGCGGTGGACGGCGTGGAGGTCTGTCTGCCGCAGGCCGTCGCCGACCAGGACGCGCATCTGAACCTCGCGGCGGGCCGTCATCTGCTCCGCGGCGAGCAGGCGCTGGGGTACGTGCGGACCCGCAAGTCGCTGGGCAACGGCAGCGACACTCAGCGGATCGAGCGGCAGCAGCAGTTCCTGGCGGCGCTGGTGAAGAAGGTGCAGGGCAACGGCGTACTGCTCAATCCCACGCGCCTGTACCCGCTCCTGGACGCCGCGACGAGCTCCCTCACCACCGACGAGGGGCTTGCGTCCCTGAAGGACCTGTTCAATCTTGTGCGCAGCGTCCGCGACATCCCCACCGAAAAGATCCACTTCCTGACCGTTCCCCGGCAGGCGTACGCGTACAACGTGAACCGCGACGAACTGGTGCAGCCGGACGCCGGCCGGCTCTTCGCGCGGCTGCGTGCCGACCGGCCGGTCGCGGTCCGCCCGGCGCCGACGGAACACACGGACACCACCGAATACGACGACCCGGCCAAGGACCCGCACATCGGACAGACGGACGCCCGCGGGAAGGGCCATTCGAACAGCGGGGACGAAGCTGACAAGCCCGGCCATCATGAATCGGCCACGCCGGGGCCCTCGACCACCTTCCGGGGAACCACAGCAGATCGGAGCATCTGCCAATAAAACCCTCGCAAAGGGTGGATCAAGGACACGAAAGTATCGGGTGGATTGCCCAGTTGTAGGGACGTGGAATTTGTCACGGGCGTCGCTTGACGCTGAACTGGGCGGATAGTGTGAGCGATCCGGTCCGCACGACTGGCTGACCGCGCACTGCAATCCGACCGACCGAGCGCCTTGAGGGGGCAGGCGCCGCGTGGCACCGACGGAGGACTCACAGCACCGTGGACGCGCAAGGCCGTGGGCAGGCGGGGGACATGGATCCCGCCGATCAGTGGGTGTTCGACCCGAACACCGGCAACTACGAACTGCGACTGGACGCTGGCTCAAAGTCAGCCCCCAGGCAGGCAGGCCGGAGAGCCGCCGCCCCCTCGGCAACCGCCGCCGGGAGCAGCCGGCGCGAGCGGCGACTCCAGGAGCGGGGCCGGACGGCCGGCTCCGACCGTGACACCCCGACCCGCGAGCTGCCCGCCCAGCGCAACCGCCGGGCCGGAGGCCGCGCGGGGCACCGCTCGGCAGCGGCGGCGGCGCCCGCGGCGAGCACCGGCCGGCGCAAGCCCAAGCCGAAGACGTCGAAAAAGAAGAAGGCGCTGTACTGGGGCGCGGGCGTGATGGGCTTCGTGCTGGTCGCCGGCTGCACCGGCGCGTACTTCGTCTACCAGCACCTCGACGGCAACATCTCCAAGGTCGACGTCGGCATCAACAACGACGCGGTCACCGACGGCCCGGTCAACATCCTGATCATCGGGACGGACGCCCGTGAGGGGAAGGGCAACGAGGGCTACGGCGACATGGGCAGCGTCGGCCACGCCGACACCACGATCCTCATGCACGTCTCCGAGGACCGCACCAACGCCACCGCGCTCAGCATCCCGCGCGACATGGTCACCGACATCCCGGACTGCCCGACCACGATGAAGGACGGGACCAAGAAGACGATCCCGGGCGAGACGGGTGTGCGCTTCAACACCAGCCTCGGCCAGGAGGACCGGGACCCGGGCTGCACCTGGCGGACCGTGGAGAAGCTGACCGGGCTGAAGATCAATCACTTCATGATGGCGGACTTCAACGCCGTCAAGGAGCTGTCCACCGCGGTGGGCGGCGTCGAGGTGTGCGCCGGCAAGGACATCAACGACCCCAAGTCGCACCTGAAGCTCAAGGCCGGCCGGCACGTCGTCCAGGGCGAGCAGGCGCTGGCCTTCGTACGGACCCGGCACACCGTCGGCTTCGGCAGTGACCTGAGCCGGATCGAGCTGCAGCAGCAGTTCCTCAGCTCGATGATCCGCAAGATGAAGTCCAGCGGCACGCTCTCCAACCCCAGCAAGCTGTGGAGCCTGAGCAACGCGGCGACCAAGGCGCTCACCGTCGACACCGGCATCGGCAGCGCGAGCAAGCTGATGGACCTGGCCAAGGACCTCAGCCGGGTGGACGTCAAGAACGTCACCTTCGCGACCGTGCCGGTTCTGGACAACCCTGACGACCCCGCGACCGTCATATTGGACAAGGCCAAGGCCGCTCCGCTCTTCAAGATGGTCCAGGCCGATCACTCTCTGACCAAGACGAAGAAGGAAAAGAGCAAGAAGAAGGCCAAGCCGGTCACCAAGGCGCCCGCCGCCGAGGTCCGGGTCGACATCTCCAACGGTGGCGGCCCGCTGGGCGCCGCCCAGGAGACCGTCGACTGGCTGCAGAACGACAAGGGTGCGCCGCTGACCACGAACGCCGGCAACGCCGGCACGACGCTGGACACGACGCGCCTGGAGTACGCGCCCAACCAGGCCGGCCAGGCCGCCACCCTGGCCGAATGGATGGGCCTGCCCAAGTCCGCGATGAAGCAGACGAACGGCGACGCCGGGCCCCAGGTGCCGATGAAGCTCATCCTCGGCAAGGACTTCACCGGCGCCGGGGAGCCGATAGCGGCGCCCGACAAGGCGCCCGACGGGGTCCAGAACGTCAACGCCGACGACAAGAACGTCTGCGCCAAGTAGGACCGCGCGGGACCAGCAGTACCAACAGAAGACCGACCGGCCGCCCTGCCAGGCCGCCGAGCGCACCACCGGATGAAGGAAAAACGGGGAGGGGCAGCCGATGCGGCAGAGCAGTGTGCGTGGCGACCGATCACGCCGACACCAGCCCGACGCCCAGGAGTTGGGCTGGGACGACAGCCTGTACGAGGGCCGCAGTGACGGGCGGGGCGGGGACGGCGGTGCGGCCGTCCCCGAGGAGTCCGGCGGGCACGGCCGGCGGAGGCGCCGAAGAGGCAGGCGGATCCTGCGCTGGACCGCCGGCATCGCCGCGCTCCTCGTCCTCGGCACGGCGGGCGCCGGATACCTGTACTACGAGCACCTCAACGGCAACCTCCGCAAGGGCATCCTGGACCTCGGCGGCGGCGGGCTGAAGAAGCCCGAGCCCAACGCCTTCGGCCAGACCCCGATGAACATCCTGCTGCTCGGCTCGGACAGCCGGAACAGCAAGGCGAACGTGAAGCTCGGCGGCGCGAAGGCGGACGTGGGCCGCAAGCCGCTGGCGGACGTGCAGATGCTGCTGCACGTCTCCGCCGACCGCTCCAGCATGTCGGTGCTCTCGATACCGCGCGACACCCGCGTGACCATCCCCGAGTGCACCGACCCGAAGTCCGGCGAGAAGTACCCGCAGACCACCGGGCCCATCAACCAGTCGCTCCAGCACGGCGGTCCGGGCTGCACGGTCGCCACCTGGAAAGAGCTGACCGGCATCTACATCGATCACTTCATGATGATCGACTTCGCGGGTGTGGTGCAGATGGCCGACGCGGTGGGCGGGGTCCCCGTCTGCGTCGACGGGAACATCTACTCGCACGACAGCAAGGGCCACGGCAGCGGGCTGAAGCTGACCAAGGGCGAGCACAACATCAAGGGCGTCCAGGCGCTCCAGTGGCTGCGCACCCGCTACGGCTTCGAGGACAACACCGACATCGGCCGGGCCAAGGCCCAGCACATGTACATGAACTCGATGATCCGTCAGCTCAAGGCGGGCACCAAGCTCACCGACCCGGGCAAGCTGCAGGCGCTGGCGGAGGCCGCCACCAAGGCGCTGACCGTCGACGAGGGCCTCGGCAGCGTGAAGAAGCTGTACGACCTCGGCGGCGACCTCAACCGGGTACCGGTCAAGCGCATCACGATGGCGACCATGCCGTGGTCCTACGGCCCCGGCGAGTCCTACGTCATGCCGAAGCCGGGCGAAGCCGAGCAGGTCTTCGCGATGCTGCGCAACGACACCGCGCTGGACGGCAAGGACAAGAAAAAGAAGAAGCCCGCCGCCGACCCGAAGCCCACGACGCCCAAGGAACAGCTCCAGGTCACCGTGCAGAACGGCACCAACGGCGCGATCCAGGGCCCGGTGGTCGGCCGCGCGAGCGCCATCCAGGGGCAGCTCGCCACGCTGGGCTATGCGTCAGCGGGCACCGACGCCACGCTCATCGCCCAGGCCGACACCACGATCACGTACGGGGGCCAGGACGCCGAGGGCGACGCGCTGGCCGTCGCCAAGGCGCTCGGGCTGCCCAAGAGCGCGGTGAAGGAGTCCAGTTCGGCGCAGGGCATCCGGCTGATCGTCGGCAACGACTGGCGTACCGGTACCGCGTATCCGGAGGCGGCCGGCGGGAAGCAGCAGGCGGAGAAGGCCCCGGAAAGCGCGGACGCCCTCAACGGCGAGGACAAGAAGGCGTGCATGAAGGTGAACCCGGACTACACCTGGTGAGCACGCCGGCAGACAGCGCGGCGCCCGTGTCCCCCGGGGGACACGGGCGCCGCGCTGTCTGCAAGAACCGCTAGGCGGTCTCCGCCGGGGCCTTCGTCACCGCCGGGCGGCGGCTGGCGATGACCTTCTTCGCCAGCGAGCGCGGGCTGGTCAGGAAGCCCCAGCCCCACGACATGTGCATGGTCGCCAGCGCGACGGGGATCTGGGCGCGGGCCTTCAGGGACAGCCCCTTGCCGGCCGGGACGGAGCCCGCCGCGATGGCCGCGAGGTAGGCGCCCGGGACGACGAAGCCCCACGGCGTCACGGCCGCGCCGACCACGATGCCCGCGGCGATCGCGCAGACCGCGGTCGGCGGCGCCAGGTAACGGGCGTTGATCGAGCCGGAGTGGTAGCGCGCGACGACGTGCCGCCACTTGCCGTAGTCCTTGTACTGCTTGGCCAGCGCCCTGACGCTGGGCCGCGGGCGGTACCGCACCTTCAGTTCGGGCGAGAACCAGATCAGCCCGCCCGCCTCGCGGATACGGAAGTTCAGCTCCCAGTCCTGCGCGCGGATGAACTCGATGTTGTACCCGCCCTGCTGCTCCAGCGCCTCGCGCCGGAAGACCCCCAGGAAGACGGTCTCGGCGGGGCCCGCCTGGCCGCCGGTGTGGAAGGCCGCGTTGCCCACCCCGATCTTCGAGGTCATGGCGGCCGCGACGGCCTCCTCCCAGGCGTTCTCGCCCTCGGCGTGCATGATGCCGCCGACGTTCTGCGCGCCGGTCTCCTCCAAGAGGCGCACGGCCGTCGCGATGTAGTTGGGCGACAGCATGCCGTGGCCGTCCACCCGCACCACGATGGGGTGCCGGGACGCCTCGATCGCGGCATTCAGCGCAGCGGGCGTGCGCCCGGTCGGGTTGGGCACGGTGTGGACCCGCGGGTCCTCCCGTACCAGCTCGGCGGCGATCTCGTCGGTGCGGTCCGTGGACGGCCCGAGCGCGATCACCACCTCCATCTCGCCGTCGTACTCCTGCTCCAGGATGTGGCGCACGGAGTCGCGCAGATGACGTTCCTCATTGAGCACCGGCATGATCACGGAGACTGCGGGGTGCCGGCTCGGCGTGGCGTGGGTCGCGTTCATCAGAGTTCACGTTACCGCGAACGGGCGTACGGGACTCACGGCAGCCGAGTGGCGCGGTGGACCGGTGCGGCGTGTGATGACAGTCAGCCGATCATACGGACGTACTGTCATCTTTCCCCGTGCCTACGAGGAGGTGCCCTCTATGCCCGAGCCGCCCCGCACCCTCCCGCTCCCCGCGCCCGGCAGGCGGCGCCGGAGAGCGCGGTGGATCGTGCGGGCGACCGCCGGCGTCTCCCTCGTCCTGCTGGCAGCGAGCGGCGTCGGCCACGCGATGGTGACCGGGGTCAACGAGAACATCTCCCGGGTGGACGCCTTCAAGGACATGGGCAAGCGGCCCCGGGCCGGCTCCGGGGACGGGATGAACTTCCTGGTCGCGGGCACCGACGGCCGGGACCGGCTGTCGGCGGCGGAGAAGGAGCGGTACCACCTCGGGGGTGAGCCCTGCCACTGCACCGACACGGTCATGCTCGTCCACCTCTCGGCGGCCCGGGACCGGGCCAGCGTGATCAGCCTGCCGCGCGACTCCTTCGTCGAGGCGCCCGAACGCAAGGACGACAAGACCGGACGCACGGTGCCGGCCCACCCGATCAAGCTGAACGCGGCGTACGCGGAGGGCGGCCCCAACCTCACCGTCCGCACCGTGGAGCACATGACCGGGGTGCACATCGACCACTACCTGGAGGTCGACTTCACCAGCTTCATGAAGACCGTGGACGCGGTCGGCGGAGTGCAGGTGTGCAGCACCCGGCCGCTGCGGGACCGCTACTCCGGGCTGGACCTGCCCAAGGGGACCAGCGAGCTGAACGGCGGCGAGGCACTGCAGTACGTCCGCGCGCGGCACCTCGACGGCGGCTCCGACCTGGGCCGTATGCAGCGCCAGCAGCGCTTCCTGGTCGCCCTGCTGCACAAGATCACCGACTCGGGGGCGCTGGTGAACCCGGTCACGTTCAAGCGGATCACCTCGACCCTGCTGGACTCGCTGCGTGCCGACGCCGGCTTCGGTACGCGCGAGATGGTCGCCCTCGGGCAGGCGCTGCGCGGCTTCAAGCCCGCCTCCTCGGAGTTCGCCTCCGTCCCCGTCAGCGACATCAGCTACTCCGTGCCGAGCCTCGGCTCGACGGTGAAGTGGGACGAGGAGCGCGCGGAGAAGCTCTTCGCGGCCGTCCGCGCCGACCGCCCGCTGGCCGTGCACAAGAAGCGCAAGGAGCGCGCGACCGTGGTGGACGTGGCGCCGGACGAGATCCGGGTACAGGTCGAGAACGGCACCCGCACCCGCGGCCACGCGGCGCGGGCCGACAAGGCGCTGCGCGCGACCGGCTTCGACACCACCGGCACGCCCCGCAACGCATCGGCCCCCGCCGACCGCACCGTGATCAGTTACGACCCGCGCTGGAACCGCTCGGTACGGACGCTGGCCGCCGCGCTGCCCGGCGCGAAGCTGCGTGCGGTACCGGGCCAGGGCCCGCTCCTGCGGGTCACCCTCGGCCCCGACCACAAGGGCGTCCACAAGGTGCGCGCCGAGGTCCCCGCGCCCGACTCCGGCGATGTGCCGGCGGTCACGGGGGACGAGGAGGAGTGCCGGTAGCGCTCAGGACGTGCGGCTCAGCCCTCGTCGACGCCGTCGGCGACGCGGCGCTCGCGCAGCTCCATGATGGCGCGGCGCCGGGCGAGCCGGTGCGTGCGGCGGATCTGCGCCTCCTGGTACCGCCGCTTGTCGCGCTCGGTCTCGGGGATCACCGGCGGGACCCGGCGCGGCTTGCCGTTCTCGTCGACGGCGGCGAAGACCAGATAGGCGGAGCCGACCTGCTGGGCGGGGGTGGACTCGTTCCAGCGCTCGGCCAGTACCCGTACGCCGACCTCCATGGAGGACCGGCCGGTCCAGTTGACCTGCGCCTTCACATGGACGAGGTCGCCGACCCGGACCGGCTCCAGGAACGCCATCTCGTCCATGGAGGCGGTGACGGCGGGGCCGCCGGAGTGCCGGCCGGCCACCGCGCCCGCCGCGTCGTCCACCAGCTTCATGATCACGCCGCCGTGGACGGTGCCGAGCAGATTGGTGTGGCTCGCGTCCATGATGTGGCTGAGCGTCGTACGCGAGACGGAGGTGGGCTTGCCCGGAAGGTCGCCCTCCGAGCCGTCGGTGACGAGATCGGTCATACGTCCACCCTATGCACCCCGCCGGACGCCTTCCGCCCGAGACGGTCACGAGGCCGACCAGCCGGTCCGCTTTACTCCCCTTTCGCCCCATTACAAGTGCAATCGCGGGCAAACGTGCGCCCCGCACGTCCCAAATCTTCGCTTCCCGTCCCGCGCGGCCCAATCGTCGCGCCCTCCCCTTTATGCCGCGTCGTTTTGCATCAGCTCTGCAACAGCCGGGGTCCGATCCCGTCCCCGCCCTGTATGGCGAGGTGCACCGGCAGGCACACTTTGCTCCATGAACGAGTGGCGCGACGGGCTCCCCCGTGACGACGACAGGAACCGGTACGGACGCGGCAGCAGCAGCGCCCAGCCGGAGGGCGCGCGCGCCATGCGACAGGTGCGCCGGGAGCCCACGGCCGGATACAACGAGCCGCCGCTGCCGCCCGGCATGTCGCCGCGCCGCCAGGGCGTGCCGCCGCAGCCGGGCCGCGACGGCGGGCACGGGGGCGGCCGCTACGACGACGGGTACAACACCGGCCAGGTCTACGGCGGCGGCCACGGTGGCGGCGGCGGTTACGGCGACGACGGCTACCGTCCCCGCCCCCACTGGGGCCGCCGCATCAAGCGGATCCTGGTCACGCTCGTCGTGGTGCTGCTCGTCGTGTCGGTCGGCACGTACTTCTGGGCCGACTCCAAGATGCGCAAGGAGGTCGACCTCAGCAAGGTGATCGACCGCCCCGAGGAGGGCGACGGCACCAACTACCTGATCGTCGGCTCCGACAGCCGCGAGGGGATGTCGGCCGAGGACAAGAAGCGGCTGCACACCGGTGGCGCGGAGGGCAAGCGCACCGACTCGATGATGATCCTGCACACCGGGTCCAACGGCCCGACGCTGATCTCCCTGCCGCGCGACTCCAACATCACGATCCCGGAGTTCCGCGGCTCCGAGTCCGGCAAGATGCAGCCCGCGATGGGCCCCAACAAGCTCAACGCCGCGTACTCCATCGACGGCCCCCAGCTGCTGGTGCGCACCGTGGAGTACAACACCGGGCTGCACATCGACCACTACGCCGAGATCGGCTTCGCCGGCTTCGCGAACATCGTGGACGCCATCGGCGGCGTCGACATGAAGCTCGACAAGGGCTTCAAGGACAAGTGGTCCGGCGCCGACTTCAAGGCCGGCGAGCAGACCCTGAACGGCCAGCAGGCCCTGGCGTACGTCCGTACCCGGCACGCCTTCTCCGGCAGTGACCTGGACCGCACGAAGAACCAGCAGAAGTTCCTCTCGACGCTGGCCCACCAGGTGGCCTCGCCGGGCACGATCCTGAACCCCTTCGCGCTCTACCCGGCCATGGGCGCGGGCCTGGACACCCTGATCGTCGACGAGGACATGGGCCCCTACTCGCTCGGCAAGATGTTCTTCGCGCTGAAGGACGTCACCGGCAAGGGCGGCGAGGGCAAGTCGATGAACATGCCGACCTCCGGCAGCGTCGGCGGCAACCTCCAGTGGGACATGCCGAAGGTCAAGCAGCTGGTGAACGAGCTGAAGAACGACGACCCGGTCACGGTCACCGCGGACCAGTGACCCGCCCCGGACCATGAGAAGGCCCCGGCTCCCTCCCAGGAGCCGGGGCCTTCTCGTGTGCCCTGTGCCGTGCCGTTACGGCAGGTTGCGGGCCATGACGATGCGCTGGACCTGGTTGGTGCCCTCGTAGATCTGGGTGATCTTCGCGTCGCGCATCATGCGCTCCAGCGGGTAGTCACGGGTGTAGCCGTAGCCGCCGAGCAGCTGGACGGCGTCGGTGGTGATCTCCATGGCCGCATCCGAGGCGTAGCACTTGGCGGCGGCGCCGAAGAAGGTGAGGTCCTCGGCCTTGCCGCCGGCGGAGATCCGCTCGGACTTGGCGGCGGCCGCGTAGGTGAGCTGGCGGGCCGCCTCCAGCTTCATGGCCATGTCGGCGAGCATGAACTGCACGCCCTGGAAGTCGCCGATCGGCTTGCCGAACTGCTTGCGCTCCTGGACGTACCCCTTGGCGTAGTCCAGCGCGCCCTGGGCGATGCCGAGGGCCTGGGCCGCGATGGTGATGCGGGTGTGGTCCAGGGTCTTCATCGCGGTCGCGAAGCCGGTGCCCTCCGCGCCGATCATGCGGTCGGCGGGGATGCGCACGTTGTCGAGGTAGACCTCGCGGGTCGGCGAGCCCTTGATACCGAGCTTCTTCTCCGGGGCGCCGAAGGAGACACCCTCGTCGCCCTTCTCCACGACGAACGCGGAGATGCCCTTGGAGCGCTTCTCCGGGTCGGTGACGGCCATCACCGTGTAGTACTCGGACTCGCCCGCGTTGGTGATCCAGCGCTTGACGCCGTTGAGGACGTAGGTGTCGCCCTCGCGGACGGCCTTGGTCTTCATGCCGGCCGCGTCCGAGCCCGCGTCCGGCTCGCTCAGGCAGTACGAGAACATCGCGTCGCCCTTGGCCAGCGGCGCCAGGTACTTCTTCTTCAGCTCCTCGGAGCCGGAGAGGATCACCGGCAGCGAGCCCAGCTTGTTCACGGCGGGGATCAGGGAGGAGGACGCGCAGACGCGGGCCACCTCCTCGATGACGATGACGGTGGCGAGCGCGTCCGCGCCGGCGCCGCCGTAGGACTCCGGTACGTGCACCGCGTGCAGGTCATTGCTGACCAGGGCGTCCAGCGCCTCCTGCGGGAAGCGGGCCTCCTCGTCCACCTGCGTGGCGAACGGTGCGATCTTCGCCTCGGCGAGCGCACGCACCGACTCACGGAGCATGTCGTGCTCCTCAGCCGGCCGGTACAGATCGAAATCGGCGTTTCCCGCCAAGGTCTCTCATCTCCCCTGAGTGCTAACTACCGTTAAGTAACCTGTCGCGTTTCCCCGAATTCTAGAGCCGGAGCACCCCGTGGGGTACGTGAGGTTGCCGACAACGACCGGATCGCCACACCCCTTGTCCCAGCTATGCTCGGCCCCGCAACAGACTTCGTTCGCACCTGGAGCGTCCATGCCCCTCAAGATCACCGTGATCGGCACCGGCTATCTCGGCGCCACGCACGCCGCCGCCATGGCCGAGCTCGGCTTCGAGGTGCTGGGGCTCGACATCGTGCCCGAGAAGATCGAGATGCTCGGCCGGGGCGAGGTGCCGCTGTACGAGCCGGGCCTGGAGGAGCTGCTGCGCAAGCACGTCGCGGGCCTGCCGGGCTCCAGCGGGCGGCTGCGGTTCACCACGTCCTGGGAAGAGGCCGGCGCCTTCGGCGACGTGCACTTCGTGTGCGTGAACACCCCGCAGAAGCACGGCGAGTACGCCTGTGACATGTCCTACGTGGACAGCGCCTTCGAGTCGCTCGCGCCGCACCTCACGCGGCCCACGCTGGTCGTCGGCAAGTCCACCGTGCCGGTGGGCAGCGCGGCCCGGCTCGCCAAGCGGCTCGCCGAGCTGGCGCCGGCCGGCGAGGAGGCGGAGCTGGCCTGGAACCCGGAGTTCCTGCGCGAGGGCTTCGCGGTCCAGGACACCCTGCACCCCGACCGGCTCGTGGTGGGTGTCGCGAGCGAGCGCGCCGAGTCGCTGCTGCGCGAGGTGTACGCCACGCCGCTGGCCGAGGGCTCGCCGTGGGTCGTGATGGACTACCCGACCGCCGAGCTGGTCAAGACGGCCGCCAACTCCTTCCTGGCGACCAAGATCTCCTTCATCAACGCGATGGCGGAGATCTGCGAGGCCGCCGACGGTGACGTGGTGAAGCTGGCCGAGGCCATCGGCCACGACGAGCGGATCGGCAAGAAGTTCCTGCGCGCCGGGGTCGGCTTCGGCGGCGGCTGCCTGCCGAAGGACCTGCGTGCCTTCATGGCCCGCGCCGGCGAGCTCGGCGCCGACCAGGCGCTGACCTTCCTCCGCGAGATCGACTCGATCAACATGCGCCGCCGCGGCCACATGGTGGAGCTGGCGCGCGAGGCGGTCGGCGGCGGCTTCCTCGGCAAGCGGGTCGCCGTACTCGGCGCGACGTTCAAGCCGGACTCCGACGACGTACGGGACTCCCCCGCGCTGAACGTCGCGGGCCAGATCCACCTCCAGGGCGGCCAGGTCACCGTGTACGACCCCAAGGGCATGGAGAACGCCCGCCGGGTCTTCCCGACGCTGGGGTACGCGCCGACCGCGCTGGACGCCGCGCGCGGCGCCGACGTCGTGCTGCACCTGACCGAGTGGCGGGAGTTCCGCGAGCTGGACCCGGCGACGCTGGGCGAGGTGGCGACGCACCGCCGCATCCTGGACGGCCGCAACGCGCTGGACCCGGAGCTGTGGCGCAAGGCCGGCTGGACGTACCGAGCGCTGGGCCGCCCTCGCGCCTAGCCCTGAGCCTTTCGGGCTCTGTACGTACGCATCTTGGCCCGGCTGCCGCAGACCGCCATGGAGCACCAGCGGCTGCGGCCGGCCGGGCTGCGGTCGTAGAACACCCACTGGCAGCCGTGGTCCTCGCATGCCTTGAGCCGGGGCCAGGTGCCGTCCGCTGCGGCCGTCGCGATGCCGGCGGCGATACGGGCGGTCAGTGCGGCGACGCCGGTGAGTCCGGGCGCGGGGCGCAGCGCGGCGTCGCCCTGCGCGTCGATCGCGAGGACGAGTGGCGCCTCGGCGAGCAGCGTGCGCAGCGTGCGCTCGGTGTCGGCGGAGAGATCGGCCCCCGTGTGGGCCAGACAGGCCGCGCGCAGCGCCTCGCGCAGCCACTGAACGGCGGAGAGTTCACGTTTCCCGGCGGGAGCCGGCGGCAACCCGTGGTCGCGCAGGAAGGCGGCGAGGCCGCCGGGCGCGGCCAGCGCGTCCTGCCCGCTCTCGATGTCCAGGGTGTTCGCCAGCTCCTGGACCAGAGCCAGGGAAGGCGGCGCGCTACGGTCGGCCACCCTTGCCACGTTACCTGTTGAGGGCCATTATTCAGTAACGAAGTTACCGCTACACCGTCGCAGGAGGTAACACCATGGCCATCGCTCAGTACGGCGTCGTCGTGCTCGACGCCCGCGACCCGCAGGCCCTCGCCGAGTTCTACGCCGGTCTGCTCGGCTGGCAGGTGGGCGAGCTGGAGGGCGACTGGATCGAGGTGGCAGGGCCCCAGGGGCGGATGCTCGCGTTCCAGACGGCGCCCGACCTGGTGCCGCCGGACTGGCCCAGCGGTGAGCGGTCCCAGCAGCTGCACCTGGACTTCCGGGTGCCGCGGGACCGGATCGAGGAGGCCGAGCGCGAGGCGCTGGAGCTCGGCGCGAAGCTGGTCCAGCACGACGAGGGCAAGCGCGACTTCCGGGTCTACCTCGACCCGGAGGGGCACCCGTTCTGTCTGTGCCTGCACTGAGTACCGAGTAAGGGCGCGGGGAAGGGGCGGGCGGGGTCTCCCGCCCGCCCCTCATCCGTAAGGAGATCATCCGTACGGCGGCTCAGGTCCAGGCCCAGTGCAACCGCGTCATCCGGTCCCGCCGGTCCGCCCGGTCCAGCCGGTCGATGGTCGCCGTGGACGGCCCGCGGCGGTGCCGGGCCTCGCGCGCGGCGAACTCCGCGCCGCGCATCGCGCGCAGGGCATTGCCCCAGGTCAGCCCGGCCAGATCGGAGAAGGACCAACCGCGGGTGATCAGTTCGGCGAGCAGCCGCGGGTAGCCGGAGACATCCTCCAGGCCCTCCGGCCGCCCGTCCGCCGGATCGGTGTCGAAACCGCCGCCGAGGCCGACGTGCCGCGCCCCCGCCACGTTCCGTACGTGATCGAGGTGGTCGGCGACGTCCTCCACGGTCGCCGCGCCCACCGGCCCGGTGACCCGCTGCGGGGCGAAGGTGACCATGCAGATCCCGCCGTTGCGGGGGAGCTGCGCGAGCACGTCGTCGGGCACGTTGTGCCGGTGGTTCGTCAGGTTCCGGGCGGCGGAACGGTTCAGGAAGACCGGCGCCTTGGTGATGGCCAGCGTGTGGCGCATCGTGTCGACCGAGGCGTACGAGAGGTCGATGAGCATCCCGAGGCGGTTCATCTCCCGGACCACCTCCTCGCCGAAAGCGGTGAGGCCGCCCGCGCACGGGGTGTCGGCCGCCGCGTCCGCCCACGGAGTATTGCGGTCCGGCGTGAGCAGCATCGAGCGCACGCCCAGGGTGTGCAGGGCGCGCAGCGCGCCGAGCGAGCTGTCGATGATCTGGCCGCCGGCCGAGCCGAGCAGGCAGGCGATGCGGCCGCGGTTGCGGCACTCGGTGACGTCGTCGGCGGTCATCGCCAGGCGCAGCGCTTCGGGGTAGGCGCGCACCAGCTGGTGCACGAAGTCGATCTGTTCGAGCGTGGCGCTGATGGCGTGGTCACCGCTGAGCGCGGTGGGCACCTGCACGGACCAGAACTGTGCGCCGACGCGGCCCTGCCGCAGCCGGGGGATGTCGGTACTGACGGCGGGTTCGCCGTAGTCGAGGTCGTAGTAGTGACCCGGCGTCAGGTCGTCGCCGTGGTGCAGCCGCAGCGCCCAGGGCAGGGCGTTGTGGCCGTCGAAGACGGGGTGCGCGGCGAGCAGCGCCTGCGCGCGGGAGAGCGGGTCGCGGCGCAGCGGGGGGTCGGCGGGGCGCCCGATTGATCCGTAGGGGGAGTGGGCGTCCTCGGCGGCGCCGAGATCCCCGGCGGCACCGGTGAGGTCTGCGGCTTCCAGATCGGGGGCGAGGTCGGCCATGGTCGGAACTCCTGGATCGGTGGCAGTAGGGCCACGGTGACACGGGAGATCCACTTCTTCGCGGTGGATGATCCGTACGGGTCATCCACCGCGCGACACGCGGCGGATGACCCCTACTGCGGCGCTGAGCCGTCCAGCTGACCGATCGTCGCGTTCGACGGTCCGCGACGCTTCTGAATGCTGCGCGCCGCGTCCTCCGCCGCGCGCAGCGTACGCACCGCGTTCTGCCAGGTGAGCTTGGCCAGGTCGGCCTCGGACCACTTGCGGTCCAGCAGCTCCGCGATCAGGTTCGGATAGCCCGCGACATCGCGGAGGCCGTCCGGGGTGAAGGCCGTGCCGTCGTAATCGCCGCCGATGCCGATGTGGTCGACGCCGGCGACCTCGCGCATGTGGTCCAGGTGGTCGGCGACGGTGGCGGCGGTGGCCACCGGGCGGGGGTGCGCGGCCTCGAAGGCGCGCTGCACCTTCATGCCGGCCTCGGTGGTGTCGAGGTGGTGCAGGCCGTGCGCGCGCATGTTCTCGTCGGCGCGCTTCGTCCACTCCCCGGCCTCGGGCAGCACGAACTTCGGTACGAACGTGGCCATCGCGACGCCACCGTTGGCGGGCAGCTGGGCCAGTACGTCGTCGGGGACGTTGCGCGGGTGGTCGCAGACCGCGCGCGCCGAGGAGTGCGAGAAGACCACCGGCGCCTCGGTGACCCGCAGCGCGTCCCGCATCGTGTCGGCGGAGACATGGCTGAGGTCGACGAGCATGCCGAGCCGGTTCATCTCGCGCACGACCTCCTCGCCGAAGGCGGTGAGGCCGCCGTGGCGCGGCTCGTCGGTCGCCGAGTCCGCCCAGGCGATGGTGTCGTTGTGCGTCAGCGTCATGTACCGGACGCCGAGCGCGTACAGGGCGCGCAGGGTGGCCAGCGAGCAGTGGATCGAGTGGCCGCCCTCGGCACCCATGAGGGACGCGATCTTCCCCTCGGCGCGGGCCGCCTCCATGTCGTCGGCGGTGAGCGCGCGCCGCAGGTCGCCCGGGTACCGGTCGATCAGCTGCGCCACGCAGTCGACCTGCTCCAGGGTGGCGCTGACCGCCCGGTCGCCGTCGTAGTCGGGACGTACGTACACCGACCAGAACTGCGCGCCGACGCCGCCTGCCCGCAGCCGCGGGATGTCGGTGTGCAGATGCGCGGACTGGTCGGTGGCGATGTCACGCTGCGCCAGGTCGTACCGGACCTGCTCGCGCAGCGCCCAGGGCAGGTCGTTGTGACCGTCGACGACGGGCCAGCGGGCGAGGAGGTCCCGGGCCGCCTCGCTCACTTGCCGCTCCCGAAGCCGAAGCCCTCGTTGCCTCCGACCTTGTTCCGCAGCCGCTTGCCCTTCTCGGTGGCCTGGTCGTTCAGCTCCTGCTGGAACTCGCGCATCCGCTCCTGCAGCTCACTGTCGTGCGCGGCGAGCATCCGGGCGGCGAGCAGACCCGCGTTGCGGGCGCCGCCGACCGAGACCGTGGCGACCGGCACGCCGGCCGGCATCTGCACGATGGACAGCAGCGAGTCCATGCCGTCGAGGTACTTCAGCGGGACCGGCACGCCGATGACCGGCAGCGGGGTGACCGAGGCCAGCATGCCCGGCAGATGGGCCGCTCCCCCGGCACCCGCGATGATCGCCTTCAGACCGCGGCCCGCGGCCTCCTCGCCGTACGCGACCATCTCGCGCGGCATGCGGTGCGCGGAGACGACGTCGACCTCGTAGGGAATCTCGAACTCGTCGAGGGCCTGCGCCGCGGCCTCCATGACGGGCCAGTCGGAGTCGGAGCCCATGACGATGCCGATGACAGGGGAGCTGCTCTGGCTCATTCGGTGATCGTTCCTCGCAGGTAGCCGGCGGCGTGCGCGGCGCGCTCGCGCACGTCGGCCAGGTCGTCGCCGTAGGTGTTGACGTGCCCGACCTTACGGCCGGGCTTCACGTCCTTGCCGTACATGTGGATCTTGAGCTGCGGGTCCCGGGCCATGCAGTGCAGGTACGCGCTGTACATGTCCGGGTAGTCGCCGCCGAGCACGTTGGCCATCACGGTCCACTCGGCGCGCGGGCGCGGGTCGCCCAGCGGGAGGTCCAGTACCGCGCGGACGTGGTTGGCGAACTGCGAGGTGATCGCGCCGTCCTGGGTCCAGTGCCCGGAGTTGTGCGGGCGCATCGCCAGTTCGTTGACCAGGATGCGGCGGTTTCCCTCGGAATCGACGGCCTCGAAGAGCTCGACGGCGAGGTGGCCGACGACGTCCAGTTCCTTGGCGATCCGCAGGGCCAGCTCCTGGGCCTGCGCCGACAGCTCCTCGGAGAGGCCGGGGGCGGGCGCGATGACCGTGTCGCAGACGCCGTCGACCTGGATGGACTCCACGACCGGATACGCGACGGCCTGGCCGTGCGGGGAGCGGACGATGTTGGCGGCCAGCTCGCGGGTGAAGTCGACCTTCTCCTCGGCGAGTACGGGCACGCCGGCGCGGAACGGCTCCTCGGCGTCCTTGGCGGATCGTACGAACCACACGCCCTTGCCGTCATAGCCGCCGCGGACGGTCTTCAGGATGACCGGAAAGCCGTCGCCCTCGGCGGCGAAAGCCTCGACATCGGAGGGGTCCGAAACGATGCGGTGGCGCGGGCACGGGGCGCCGATCTCGGTCAGTTTCGCGCGCATCACCCCCTTGTCCTGGGCGTGCACCAGCGCGTCCGGACCGGGGCGTACGGGGATGCCGTCCGCCTCCAATGCCCGGAGATGCTCGGTGGGGACGTGCTCGTGATCGAAAGTGATCACGTCACAGCCGCGCGCGAACTCCCGCAGGGTGGCCAGATCGCGGTAGTCGCCGATGACGACATCACCGACGACCTGCGCCGCGGAGTCCTGCGGGGTGTCACTGAGGAGCTTGAACCTGATGCCGAGGGGGATGCCTGCCTCGTGGGTCATACGAGCGAGCTGTCCGCCACCGACCATGCCGACTACCGGAAACGTCACGCCTTCAGGGTATCCGCTCCGACCGACCGTTCCCGGCCACCCCTTGGACGATCCTCTGAATCCGGACGTTCCGCACCTCTGTGCGAGCTGCCATCGGGCGATAGGCTCGTCCGGACGCGCGGATCCGGGGGAGGACGCATGGACGCCACCGACGGCATATCGACGCCGTCCCGCAAGATCGGCATAGCGGTCGCGGTGGCGGCCCTGCTGGTGACGGTGTACTCGCTGATCTCCCTGCTCACCGCCGGACCCCAGGTGTACGGGCCGCAGGACACCGTCATATCCGTCGCCCCCGGCGAGCGCTTCTCGATAGAGCTGGAAGACAACCCGAGCACCGGCTACCGCTGGGCCGTCTCGTCCCCGTCGCCCGACCCGCAGGTGCTCAAGCCGGCCGGCAGCCACTACGAGGCGAACGAGCCGGTGGTCGCGGGCTCCGGCGGCACCCGCTACCTGGAGTTCCAGGCCGTCCGCGCCGGCCGGACCGAGCTGGCGCTGCGCCACTGCTTCCAGTGCGGCACCGAACGCGCCGAGAGCGACGGCGGCGAGCAGCTCGCCTTCCGCATCACCGTGACCGACTGACGCGCCTCCTCCGTGACCGGCCGACGCGCCTCCGCACCGGGGGAACCGGCGGGGCACGGGCGGCCCGGAAGTCCGCTGGTTAGCATGAGTGAGCGGCCGGCCGCCGACCACGGCCCGCCGGACACGACGCCTCACGGGGAGCTGAACCGCCAATATGTCTGGACCGAGCCCGCTGCGTTCGCGGCTGGAGCTGCTGGGCCGCGAAATCGTGAAGTTCGGCGCGGTGGGCGGAGCCGGTGTGCTGGTCAACCTCGTGGTCTTCAACCTCGTGCGGCACACCACGGAGCTGCCCGTGGTGCGGGCCGGGATCGTCGCGACGATCGTCGCGATCCTCTTCAACTACGTCGGCTTCCGCTACTTCACCTACCGGGACCGCGACAAGAGCCGCCGCACCAAGGAGCTGGCGCTCTTCCTCTTCTTCAGCGCGGTCGGCCTGGTGATCGAGAACGGCATCCTCTACGCCGCGACGTACTGGTGCGGCTGGAACACCCCGCTGCAGAACAACGTCTTCAAGTTCCTCGGCATCGGCATCGCCACGCTCTTCCGCTTCTGGTCCTACCGCTCCTGGGTCTTCCGGGCGCTGCCGGCCAAGGAGGCGGTGGAGACCGCCGAGTCCTTCCTCACGGAGAAGGGCCGCTCCGAGGCGTCCCGGCGCGGCTCATCGCGGTCCTGACCCGTCCCCCTCGGCCGACGCCGGCCGGTAATGCTCGGACTCCCGGCTGAGGAAGAGCGCGAAGACCGGCGGCTCCTGCTGGAGCAGCTCCAGCCGCCCGCCGTCCGCCTCCGCCAGGTCGCGGGCCACCGCGAGCCCCAGGCCCGTGGAGTTCCGGCCGCTCACCGTCCGCTCGAAGACCCGGGAGCCCAGGTCGGGCGGTACACCGGGGCCGGCATCCGTGACCTCGACGACGACCTGGTTCCCGGTGACCCGGGTACGCAGCGCCACCGTGCCGTCACCGTGCATCAGCGCGTTCTCGATCAGGGTCGCGAGCACCTGGGCCACCGCGCCCGGCGTCCCGACGGCCCGCAGATGCTTCTTGCCCGAGCGGACGATGGCCCGGCCCGCGCTGCGGTACGCCGGGCGCCACTCCTCGATCTGCTGCTTGACGACCTCGTCCAGGTCGAAGGCGACGGCGGAGCCTGAGCGCGGGTCGCGGGAGTTCGTCAGCAGCCGCTGGACGACGTCGCTGAGCCGGTCGACCTGCCCCAGCGCGATCGTCGCCTCCTCCTTCACCGTCTCCGGGTCATCGGTGAGGGTGATCTCCTCCAGCCGCATGGACAGCGCGGTCAGCGGCGTACGGAGCTGGTGGGAGGCGTCGGCGGCGAGCCGGCGCTCGGCGGTCAGCATCCGCGCGATCCGCTCGGCGGAGGCGTCCAGCACGTCGGCGACCCGGTCCAGCTCGTGCACGCCGTACCGGCGGTGCCGGGGCCTGGGGTCGCCGGAGCCGAGGCGCTCGGCGGTCTCGGCGAGGTCCGTGAGCGGGGCGGTCAGCCGGCGGGCCTGCCGTACGGCAAGGATCACGGCCGCCACGATGGCCAGCGCCGCGACCGCCAGGATGATCAGCAGCGTGCGGCCGATCTCGGCGCTGACGGCGGAGCGGGGCTCCTGCACGGTGACGGTCTCGCCCTGCTCACCGTGGACGGTGGAGGCGATGACGTCGCCGGAGGGCCGGCTGCCGATCTGTACGGGGGCGTGGCCCGGCACCTCGATCAGCGCGTACCGGTCTGTGGTGATCTGTTCCGACAGCACCTCGGCGGTGATCTTCTCGCCGCCGCTCAGTCGGCTCTCGACCATGCCCACCAGGCGCACGGCCTCCGCCCCCACGCTCTCCTGGGCCCCCGCCTGGATGGTGCGGGTCTCCACGATGACGAGCGAGACGCCGAAGACGGCGATCACGACGAGCACCACGGCGAGGGTGGAATTGATCAGTCGGCGGCGCACGGTGCCCTCCCGGGCGGGGTGGTGGTTCTGGGGGAGAGCTTCAGCTCTTCTCGAAGCGGAAGCCCACCCCGCGCACGGTGGCGATGTACCGCGGGTTGGCCGCGTCGTCGCCCAGCTTCTTCCGCAGCCAGGAGATGTGCATGTCGAGCGTCTTCGTCGAGGACCACCAGGTGGTGTCCCAGACCTCGCGCATCAGCTGATCGCGGGTCACCACCCGGCCGGCGTCCCGCACCAGCACCCGCAGCAGGTCGAACTCCTTCGCCGTGAGCTGCAGTTCCTCCTCGCCCATCCAGGCGCGGTGGGACTCCACGTCGATCCGTACGCCATGGGTGGCCGGCGGCTGCTGGGGCTCGGCGGTCGTGCCGCGGCGGAGCAGGGCCCGGACCCGCGCGAGCAGTTCCGCCAGCCGGAAGGGCTTGGTGACGTAGTCGTCGGCGCCGGCGTCCAGGCCGACCACGGTGTCCACCTCGTCCGCGCGGGCCGTGAGGACCAGGATCGGGAAGGAGTGGCCTTCGTTGCGCAGCCGGCGGGCGACCTCCAGGCCATCCATACCGGGCAGGCCCAGGTCGAGTACGAGCAGGTCGATATTGCCCTGCAGACCGGCGTCGAGCGCCGTGGGGCCGTCCTCACGCACCTCGACTTCGTAACCCTCACGGCGGAGTGCGCGGGCCAGCGGCTCCGAGATGGACGCGTCGTCCTCGGCGAGCAGTACACGGGTCATGGCCCGATGGTAGTCCGACAGGTCACGGCCCCGATGCCCCTCCGGGGGTCCCGGGCTGCGGCGGTGGGCGCACCGCCCGGTTCCCCGCGCCGGGTGTGACCGTTGTCTCACTGAGCCCTACCTAAGCTACGCGCGTCGTACAGTGGCAGGAACGTCCGTTGTACACCCCGGGACCATGACGCTCATTTGACGTCACGGTCCCTGTTGTGTGCGGGGCCGGCACGACCGGACCCGCGGGCAAATGACCTCCTAGACCGGGTCCATCGCACGTAAAACGGGGGCGTGGATTCCGGTGTACGGCCGTCCTGTCGATTCCTCTCTCCACAGTGGTGTCGCACCCTCCTACCGGGCGTGGGCGGGCGGACGGCACTGCGCCGGTGCCGGTCAGCCGACCCGGGCGCGCAGCCCCACCTGTGCGTCCCGATCACCCAAGGATCGACCATGGCGTCCAGCCTGACGAAGGATTCCCCAGGGCAGGGAACCCCTGCCGGCGGCAAGACCTTCTTCGGCCACCCCCGCGGACTGGCCACCCTGTTCATGACCGAGATGTGGGAGCGCTTCAGCTTCTACGGCATGCGGGCCCTGCTGACCGTCTACTTGCTTTCCGGTGGCCCCGATGCGAAGCAAGGCAGCCTCGGCGGCGGACTGGCCATGGACTTGGCCACGACGACGGCCATCTACTCCATCTACATGGCCATGGTCTACCTGCTGACCATGCCCGGCGGCTGGCTCGCCGACCGGCTCTGGGGCCCCCGCAAGACGGTTGCCGTCGCGGCGGTCGTCATCATGCTGGGCCACCTCACGCTGGCCGGTCCCGGCGAGGGCTTCTTCTTCACGGGCCTCTGCCTCGTGGCCCTCGGCTCCGGCCTGCTGAAGGCCAACATCTCCACGATGGTGGGCCACCTCTACGACGGACCGAACGATCCCCGTCGTGACGGCGCCTTCACGATCTTCTACATGGGGATCAACGTCGGTGCCTTCCTCGCCCCGCTGATCATCGGCACCGTCGGCCAGACCGTGAACTGGCACCTCGGCTTTGCGATCGCCGCGATCGGCATGGGCCTGGGCCTGGTCCAGTTCCTGCTCGGCACCAAGCACCTGAGCCCGGAGAGCAACAGGGTCCCCACCCCGCTCACCGCCGAGGAGCGCAACTCCTGGCTGCGCAAGGGCCTGACCTGGCTCATCGTTGCCGCTGTCTTCTACGGCGTGGTCGTCTTCACCGGTCACTTCACCCTGAACTGGGCGATGATCCCGCTGAGCGTGCTCGGCATCCTCGTCCCGGCCGGTGTCCTTCTCCGCATCAAGCGCGACAAGGAGCTGTCCCAGAGCGAGCAGAGCAAGATGTCCGGGTACATCTGGTTCTTCATCGCCGCGGCCGCTTTCTGGATGATCTACGACCAGGGCGGTTCCACCGTCCAGGCCTTCGGCGAGACCAAGGCCTCCGGCTCGCTGCTCGGCTTCTCGTTCCCCTCCACGTGGTACCAGTCGCTGAACCCGGTGTTCGTCATGGCGCTGGCCCCGGTCTTCGCCTGGCTCTGGCTGTGGCTGAACCGGAAGGGCAAGGAGCCCAGCACCATCCTGAAGTTCGTCGCCGGTCTGTTCCTCATCGGCGTCTCGTTCTTCTTCTTCCTGGTCCCGATGGGCATGGCTGCCAGTGGTACGGCCGTCAGCCCGATGTGGGTGCTGGGCATCTACCTGATCCAGACCGTCGGTGAGCTCTGCCTCTCCCCGGTGGGTCTCTCGCTGACCACGAAGATGGCGCCGGTGAAGTACGCCAGCCAGATGATGGGCATCTGGTTCCTCGCGAACACCGCGGGCGACTCCGTCACCAGCCTGCTGTCCATCGGCGGCGTCGACATGAGCGGCTCGGGCGCGGTCCTGATCGAGGCGATCCTCGCGGCTCTCGCGGCGTTCGCGATCTACATGTACCGCAAGAAGGTCCGGACGCTCATGGGCGAGATCCACTGACGCCTCACCCACGGAACAACGGCGGCGGGCCGGCACGAATCGCTTCGTGCCGGCCCGCCGTCTCTGTCTGTCGGCTACTTGGTCACGACCCGCATGCTCCGCAGGAAGCTCCGGGTGCTGCACTTCACGTGCGACTTCTTGCCCGGCGACACCCACGGCCCGTAGAAGTCCCAGGGCACGGCGTGCTCCTGCCCTGCTCCCACGCCGCGGATGACGTCGCAAGTGAGCACGACGCGGTGCTTGTGCACCTTCTTGCCCGACTTGGACTTCTTGCACTGCGACCGGCCGGTCGGCCGGCCCCAGTCGAGGTGGCCGATGACCACCTTGCACTTGTACTTCGCGCCCGCGGCCTCGGCGGTACCCGCCGAGGCCAGCGTCAGCCCGGTGGTCATCATGATCGCCGCGAGAGCGCTGGTGGCGACCTTCTTACCTACGTTCACGTGTTCCCCAGTTTTTCTTGTGGTCAGTGCCCAGGGGGCACGTGAGTCACCCTATAAAGAATGATCTACATGTCCACGTCATTGGCCACGGCCATTTGAGTGGCGCCCCGGCCGGGCCGGGAGAGCCGGACCAGGGCGCGGTAACGATCGGCGTATGCGCCGAGGGAGTGTGTGGGCCGGGGTGTGCGGGGTCCTGGCCGCCGTGTGCCTGACGGTCCCGCAGGGGGGTCGGGCGGTCGGGGCGCCGGATGCCGCGTTCAAGGGGACGTACTCCTACGGTCCCCAGAAGCGGCAGACCATCGGGGCCTACCGGACCGCCGGCACGGACGTCCGGCCGGTGGTGATGATCCTGCACGGTGGGTACTGGGCGCGGGACTCCGACTGGAGCGGGTGGGCCCGGAAGCTGGCGGCGCGCGGGTTCGTCGTCTTCGACGTGGACTACCGGCTCAACACCGACGCGCGCTGGCACGCGCAGCGCACCGACGCGCTCGCCGCGCTGCGCTGGATCCGCGCGCAGGCCGTCCGCTTCCGGGCCGATCCCCGGCGGATCGTGCTGCTCGGCTCGTCGGCGGGCGGACAGATCGCGGCGAACACCGCGGAGTACACCGCCGGCACGGCCGAGCGGCCGGCGGGGGTGATCGCGCTGTCGCCGGTGGCCGATCCGTATCTGGCCTGGCGGGACGGCGCGCGCTCCGGCGCCTCGGCCGCCCAGCGCCGGCTGCGGCGCGAGGCACAGAAGCTGGCGGGGTGCGATCCGAGGAAGGCAGTCACGTGCCGCGCCGTGTGGGACGACATGGCAGCGCGGACCTGGGCGCCCGGAGGCCCGGAGCGGCCCGGCGGGCCCGGTATGCCGATGCTGCTGATGCACTTCGCGCACGACTTCGTCCCGGTGGCGCACTCCCGGGGCCTCGCGAAGGCCGAGCCGCAGGCCACGGTCTCGGTCCTGCCGGGCACGGGCCACGGCATGAAGGCCCTCACCCGGCCCGCGGTCGAGCGCCGGGTGCTGGCCTGGCTCATGGCGCGGGTGGAGCGGTCGGCGGACCGCGCGTAGCACGTACGGAGCGGAGATCCGTACGTCCTACGCGGATCACCGGCCGCCCGGCCGTCAGCGCCGCAGGTAGCGGCGCGGCATGAAGGTGAAGACGGCGCCGCCGAGCAGGATCACCGTGCCGGCGATCAGGCCGAGCGCCTGCAGGCCGCCGTGATCCTCGGCTCCGGTGTCGGCGAGCCCGCCGGAGCCGCCCGCCGCGCCCGCGGCCCCGCCGCTGCCTCCCGTACCACCGGTACCACCCGTCGCGGCGCCGCCCGAGTCGCCGCCCGAGGACGTGCCGCCGCTCGCGCCGCCCGGCTGGGCGCTGGTGTCCAGCTCCAGGGAGACGCCCGGGTCCTTCTCGGGCGTGCAGGTGGTGGTGGTCCCCATCGCCTTGACCGTCAGGACACCGGGCGTGAGCGTCGCCTTACCGCTCGCGCCGGGCTTGTAGGTGCCCTTGAGGTCGGGGATCTCGATGGGCTCGCCGGACTTGATCGGCTCCTTGTTGGTGGGCCCCTCGACGTGCACCGTGCCCTTGTCCACGCCGCCCAGCTTCACCTCCATCGACGGCTTGACCGAGTCCTTGGGGATGTCGGCCGGGCTGTCCATCACGGACTTGCGGAACTTGACGGTGAGGTCGAAGTCGCCGCCCTTCTTGGTGCCGTTGATCTGCACCGGCGAGGTGGCCTTCTTGTCCCCGATGGGCGTCTTGCAGGCGTAGGGGACCTGGACTTCCTTGCCCTTGTACGCGGTGCCGTCGGGGTCGCCGTTGCCGCCGCCGCTCGCTCCTCCGGAGCCGCCCGTACTCCCGCCCGTACCGCCACCCGTACCGCCGGAGTCACCGCCCGAGGCGCCCCCGGACGAGGACGACCCGCCCGACGAGGAGGTGCCACCCGACGAGGACGTGCCGCCCGAGTCCGACCCGCTGCCGTCCGTCACCTTGATCGTGAGCGCGGGCTCCACCTCGCCCTTGGGCGCGCACTTGGTGTCCGTCGAGACGGGCTTGTTGACGTTGATCGTGTACGCGCCCGGGGTCAGCGTGACCTCGCCCGGCTTCTCCAGCTTGAGCTTGCCCGTCATGTCGGGGAGCTGCATCGGGCTGTTCTTCGGGATGGGCGGGTTCTGCCGCGGGCCCTCCATCGGGACGTCGCCGGTCTGCGCGCCGCCCGCCTTGAGCACGCCGGTCGGCTTCACCGTGTCCTTGCCCAGGTCCAGTACGTCCGGGTTCTTCGACGCGGCGCCGACCGTCTTCCACACCACCTCGACCGTGTCGCCCACCTTCGCCGTGGCGGGCGCGGTGATCTCGACCTTGGTGGTGCCCTGCACCGGGTCCAGGCCGGAGATCGGCGGCGGGATGCACTCCGTCAGGTACGACACGGCAGCCGCCGGGCCGGGTACCGGGGCCGCCGCGGCGGTGCCGGACACCGCCACCAGGCCCGCGCCCGCGAGCATCAGCGCGCTCCCGGCCGCGGCCGCTCTCCTCCGTTGCCTCATCACAGGGAACCTTTCGACGTCGGTCGCTCGGTGAGTGTGGTGACGGACGGTGCGGTGTCCGGGGTGAACCAGGGCAGGCCGGCCGGCGCTTCGTCCCCCGCGCCGCCCTGGGCGGAGCGGTCGCGCGGCCGTACCTTGTCGACGATCGCCATGCCGATGCGGAAGACCGCGGCCGGCACCACGACGCAGAGCAGGATCCAGAAGAGCGTCACGCCCCACGGCCGGCCGACCTGCCAGGGCTGCTCGGCCAGGACCTTGCCGCCGTACTTCACGGCGACCGTGTAATCGCCGTGCGCGCCGGCCGCCAGCTCGACCGGCAGCGTGACCTGCGCTTTCCTACCGGCCTGGAGGGTGCCCCGCCACTGCTGGTCCGCCCACTGCGGGGCGAGGACGCCGTGCCGGGCGCCGACCTTGAAGACCGGGTTCTTCGCGGGCTCGGCGCCGAGGTTGCCGACCGTGAGGACCAGCTCGCGCTGCGGCGGCGCGCCGAACCAGGTCAGCAGGCCCGAACTGCCGCGCAGCCGGGCGGGCGCCAGCACGGCCAGCCGCCCGCCGCCGGTCCGCTCGGGCAGCGGGGCCACGGGGTGCCCGGCGACGGTGAACGGGGCGTCCGCCGCCGCGGCCCGGCCGGTCACGGTGGCGACGTGTACGACGCACGGACACGGCTTCGGCGGCTCGGCGACCGGCAGCTTGATGCGGAAGCGGCCGTCCTTGCCGGTGGTGACGGCGCGGCCGTCGCCGTTGGCGCAGGCGTTGGTGCCGCCGATCATGTTCTGCCCGCAGATCAGCAAGGTGAGCAGCGCCTTGGGGCGCCATCCGGCGCCGGTGACCGTGATCGAGCCGCCCTTGCCCGCCTGCCGCTGGGAGAGCTCGACGGCGGGGCGGCCGTCATCGGCGGCGCGGACCGTACCGGCCGGAGGAAGGACGAGGAGCAACGCGGCAACGGCGGCTGCCCAGGGGGCGCTTCGCCACCGGCCACCCGACACCAAGCCCGTACGTACTCCGCTCATGCCGTCACCCCCGTCGTCAACTCCCGTACCGGGACGCCCTCTTGGTCAGGTGTCTCGTCCGCACCCCTCCGACGCCGTCGCCTCAGGAACCACCCGCCCACCACAGCGCCGCCCCCGGCGCACACCAGCCCGACCGCGCCCCACGGCACCGCCGTGTACGTGGCGCGGCCCGTGCCGTGCGCGCCGCCCGCCGCGGTGGCCATGACGGTCACGTCCACGGAGTCCAGCGCGGGCGGGTCCGGCCAGACCTCGGTACGGGTGATCCGGCGGCCCGGCGGCAGTTCGGCGGGCAGCCGGTGCGCCGGGCGGCGCAGGGCGGTCCCGAGCAGCCCGTCGGCACGCACCGCGACCCGCGGATCCAGCGTCGTATTGCCGCGGTTGACCAGGTCGTACCGGATGACGGCCGCGCCGTCGCGCTCCCCCACCGACACGTTCTCCACGGTGAGCGCGGACAGCGTGGGACCGCTGACCCGCAGATGGATGCGTACGGCGCGCTCGGCCCCGCGCCGGTCGCGCACCCGGAGCGCGGCCGGGTGGTCGCCCGGTGCCGTGCCCGCCGGCACGGTGACGGTGAACGGCACCTCCGCGCGGGTACGGGCCGGTACCTCGACGGTCTTCGCCGCGGTGACGATCCAGGCGCCGGCTCCGGGCCCGGAGTTCCCGGTCACCGTGAACGTCCGCGCGCGGCCTGTGGGGTTGGTGAGTGCGAGCCGGTCCGTGAGGACGCTGCCGGGGCCGCCCTCCAGGTAGAAGTACGGCCGCTCGTGCGTGCCCGCGGGCGCCGCGCGCCAGCCGCCCGCCGCCGCTGCGGACGGTGGCGCGCACAGCAGCACGGCGACGGCCAGCGCGGCAGCGCCCGCGGCCACGGCACGGATACGGCGGGACACCGGCACTCAGACCCGCTGCTGCCGACGCCGCGTCAGCCAGAGCGTCCCCGCGACCCCGGCGAGCAGCACCGTGCCGCCGAGCGTGCCCAGCGCGACGGCGTCGTCGGCGGGCCCGGTCTGCGGCAGCTCACCGCCCGGTGCGGCCGGCCCGCCGCCGGTGCCCTTGACGTCCAGGGAGAGCGCCGGCTTCGGATCGTTGCTGGGTGTGCAGGTCGTGGTCGTGCCCAGCGCCTTGATGGTGAGCGTGGAGGCCGTGAAGGTGACCTTGCCGCTCTTCTTCGGTGTGTACGTACCGCTCAGATCGCTGATCTTGATCGGGGTGTTGGCGGGGATCGCCTTGTCGTTGGGCGGGCCGCTCACCGGTACGTCACCGGTCTCCGCGCCGCCGAGCTTGATCAGCGCGCTCGGCTTCATCGCGCCCTTGCCCAGCTCGACGGGGCTGGAGGAGACACCTTTCTGGAAGGACATCACGAGCTTGTAGCCGTCGCCGGACTCGGTGGACTTGATGTCGATGGGCGAGACGGCGCCCTTGTTCCCGATCGGCGTCTTGCACTGGTAGTCGACGTCGACGACTTCGGCGTGCGCGGCGGGGGCCGCGAAGAGCACCGACGCCGCGGCGGTGAGCAGCACGGCCGCCGCCGGTCCTGCCGGGCCCGTGCGGCGCCGGCTGCGCTGGGCGTTGAAGCGGGCCACCTCGATCTCCCCTTCTCCCGGTGAGCGCACCGCCGGAAGTTACTGACGGCACATCAGATTGGGCGTCAAGGTACGCCGGGGGCCTCGGAGAAGGAAGAGAGAGCACACAAGGAAAGCCGCCCCGCGGGGCGGCTCGAGCGATACGGGAAGGCGGCGGCCGGGTCTGGGGCACCGCCCACTCCCTACGACGGAGCAGCCAGCTCCGCCCATACGGTCTTGCCCGTGCCGTCGGGGTTGCGGACGACCCCCCAGTCCAGGCAGAGCCGCTGCACGATGAACATGCCGTGGCCGCCGGGGCGGCCGGCGCGGTGCGGGGTGCGCGGGGCCGGCGAGCCGGTGCCCAGGTCGGTGACCTCCAGGCGCAGCACCTTGGCATTGCAGCGCAGCCGCAGCTCCTCCGGGCCCTCGGCATGCAGGCAGGCGTTGGTGACCAGCTCGGAGACGACGAGCAGGACGTCCTCGGCGGCGGCGCGCTGATCGGCGCCCGCGGCCGGCAGCCAGCCCCAGTCGTGCAGCGCCTGCCGGGCGAAGTCACGACCACGGGCGACAGCGCCACGGGCGCCTGCGAGACGCAGCCTGCGGACCTGACCGGCCGGGACGGTGGCCGGGGAGACGGCGGCGGCGCCGGCGTTCCCCGAGTCCGGGCCCAGATCGCCCGGCGGGTACGGCCGGGTGGTGCTCATCAGCGCTTCACCTCACCGATTCGCCTTTTCACGGATGACGGATACCTGACGGGTTCAAAAAGATTCAGATGTCTCCTGCCCGGCCGGACCGTGAGAACACCCACTTCTTGGGGACGGAAGTTGTGAGGGAGCCAACGTGATCGGAAACGGTCCTTCCGGGAACCGTCCGCCACTGCCGCCCCCCACGCATCCGGCTCAGCCGGCGACAAGCGCCGCGTCAACCGTGTCGTGCACGGTGAAGACCGCTTCGGCGCCGGTGATCTCGAAGACCCGGGCCACCACCGGCTGCATCGCCGCCAGGTGCACCCCGCCGCCTTCGGCCTCCACCCTCAGCCTGGCCCCCAGCAGAACGTTCAACCCCGTGGAATCCATGAACTCCAGTTGCGAACAGTCCACGACCAGTCGCACATAGCCATCATCCGCACAACTGTCGAGTGACTCGCGCAACAACTCCGCGGTGTGGTGATCCAACTCACCCGCCGCGGTGACGACCGCACTGGCGCCGTGATGGCGGACCCCGACGTGGAGCCGTCCCCGGCTTGCACTGCCGACCGTCCCACGGTCCATGCGCGCGCACCCCTCTTGCTGTCTCGGCGTCTGGATTTGCTTACGACTGCGCACGTCGAAGCCTACGCCTTTGAGGGGCGGGCTGACACCCGAACAATGCGCGTACTAACACAAATACGGACAACACGCACTTGCCATCTTCAGGTGAACCCGGGTAGGCGTATAAGGAACACATTCGACTCGGCCGGCTTTGGAGGCGCCGCAGACCGCAGCTTCACGTACAGGCATCGGCAGCCATATGCCGAGAACGATGGAGGACACCATGTCACCCCGGCTCGACGAAGTGCGCACCGACCAGACCACGGACAACGCGTCGTCGACATCCCTGTCCGAACAGATCCCTGCCCAGCACCTGCCGATCGATGCAACCGGATTTCCCGGGATGCCGGAGATCGACGGCCTGCCCGAGATTCCGCCGTACGACGAGGTCGGACCGGTGGACGCGCGGGCGCTCTCCAAGACGCTCTTCGGGCGCCTGGAGACCCTGGAAGAGGGCACGCACGAGTACGCATACGTCCGCAACACCCTGGTAGAGCTCAACCTCGCCCTGGTGAAGTTCGCGGCCTCCCGGTTCCGCTCCCGCAGCGAGCCGATGGAGGACATCGTCCAGGTCGGCACCATAGGGCTGATCAAGGCGATCGACCGCTTCGAACTGGACCGCGGCGTAGAGTTCCCCACCTTCGCCATGCCGACCATCGTCGGCGAGATCAAGCGTTTCTTCCGTGACACCAGCTGGTCGGTACGGGTCCCGCGGCGCCTTCAGGAGCTGCGCCTGGACCTGGCCAAGGCCGGTGACGAACTGGCGCAGAAGCTCGACCGCGCACCCACCGTGAGCGAGCTGGCCGCACGCCTGTCCATCAGCAAGGACGAGGTCGTCGAGGGGATGGCCGCGAGCAACGCGTACACCGCGAGCTCGCTGGACGCCCAGCCGGAGGAGGACGACACCGAAGGTGCGCTGGCGGACCGCATCGGCTACGAGGACCACGGACTCGAGGGCATCGAGTACGTCGAGTCCCTGAAGCCGCTGATCGCGGAGCTCCCGCCGCGCGACCGCAAGATCCTCTCGCTCCGCTTCGTCGCGAACATGACGCAGTCGGAGATCGGCGAGGAGCTGGGCATCTCGCAGATGCACGTCTCCCGCCTGCTGTCCCGCACCTTGGTCCGGCTCCGCAAGGGCCTGATGATCGAGGAGTGAGCCGCCGCGGTCACGGCGTCCTGTACGGCTGACCGCGCGGAGGAGGGCCGGCCCCGAGTACCTCGGGGCGGGCCCCCTTTCGCTTTTCCGGGACGTTCAGCTCGCTTTTGCTGGGTGTACAGCGCCCCCGTGGGGGATTTCCGCCTGCCGCCGCTCCTGGGCTGCTCAGGCGGCGCGTACGCCCGCTCGCCAGACCTCTGTGACGAGGGGCACGCCCGGGCGGTACGCGAGGTGGACGTGGGACGGGGCGTCCAGGAGGGCCAGGTCGGCGCGGGCGCCGGGGGTGATGCGGCCCACGTCGGTACGGCGCAGGGCCTGCGCGCCGCCCGCCGTCGCCGACCAGATCGCCTCGTCGGGGGTCATCTTCATGTCCCGCACGGCGAGCGCGATGCAGAAGGGCATCGAGGACGTGAAGGACGAGCCGGGGTTGCAGTCCGTGGAGAGGGCGACCGTGGCACCCGCGTCCAGCAGCCGGCGGGCATCGGGCCACTCCGCACGCGTGGAGAACTCCGCGCCGGGGAGCAGCGTCGCCACCGTGTTGCCCTGGGCCAGCGCGTCCACGTCCGCGTCCGTGAGGTGCGTGCAGTGGTCGGCGGAGGCCGCGTCCAGCTCGACGCCGAGCTGCACGCCGGGCCCGTAGGAGAGCTGGTTGGCGTGGATGCGGGGCAACAGGCCGCGCTCCTTGCCCGCGGTGAGGATCGCGCGGGCCTGGTCGCCGTCGAAGGCGCCCTTCTCGCAGAAGACGTCGATCCAGCGGGCGTGCGGGGCGCAGGCGTCCAGCATCGGGCCGGTGACGAGGTCCACGTACCCGGCCGGGTCCTCGGCGTAGTCCGGGGAGACGATGTGCGCGCCGAGGTAGGTGACCTCGTCGGTGTGCGAGGCGGCGATGCGCAGCGCGCGGGCCTCGTCCTCGACCGTGAGGCCGTAGCCGGACTTGGTCTCGAAGGTGGTGGTGCCCTGGCGCAGCGCCTCCGCCATGTACTGGGCGACGTTGGCGGAGAGCTCCTCGTCGGTGGCGGCCCGGGTCGCGGCGACGGTCGTACGGATGCCGCCGGCCGAGTAAGCGCGCCCCGACATCCGGGCGTTGAACTCCTGCGTGCGGTCGCCGCCGAAGACCAGGTGGGAGTGGGAGTCGACGAAGCCGGGGATGGCGGCCCGGCCGCCCGCGTCGTGGACGGTGTCGGCGGCCGGCGCGCGGCCGCTGGGCCCCACCCAGGCGACGCGGTCGCCCTCGATGACGACGGCGGCGTCCTCGATCAGGCCGATCGGGCCGGCGCCGAGCGCCGGGTCGTTGGTGACCAGGCTGCCGATGTGCGTGATGGCGGTGGACATGCTGGGTTCCGGTTCCTCTCGGGGTGGGTGCTCCTGTACGCACGCGGGCCCCGCGTCCCCGGAGGGACACGGGGCCCGGGTGTTCAGGCGCGCAGGTCGTCGATGGCGGCGGCCAGCGCGGCGGGGACGTCGGGGACGAGGGTGTGCGCTCCGTCCCGGACGACCTGGCGGCCGCCGACGACGGTGTGCCGCACGTCGGCGTTGCTGGCCGCGAACACGGCCGTCTCGGCGCCCAGCCGGGGCAGCGGCCCCGCCGTACGGACGCTGTCCAGGGCGATCGTGACGAAGTCGGCGAGCGCGCCGGTGCGCAGCGCGCCCGCGTCCTCCCAGCCGAGCGCCCGGTGGCCGTCGGCGGACGCGGCGCGCAGCAGCGCGGCGGCGGTCCAGTGGCCCCGCGTACGGGTGCGCAGCCGCTCGTTCAGCTCCATCCCCCGCGCCTCTTCGAACAGGTCGATGACGGCGTGGCTGTCACTGCCCAGCGAGAGCGGGGAGCCCGCCTCCTGCACGGTGGTGGCCGGTCCGATGCCGTCGGCGAGGTCCCGCTCGGTGGTGGGGCACATGCACACGCCGGTGCCGCTCCCGCCGAGGAGCTGGATGTCCTCGCCGGTGAGGTGGGTGGCGTGCACGGCCGTCGTGCGCGGCCCGAGCACGCCGTGGTCGGCGAGCAGCCGGGTCGGCGTGCAGCCGTGCGCGGCCTGACAGGCGTCGTTCTCGGCGGTCTGCTCGGAGAGATGGACGTGCAGCGGGGCCTCGCGGTCCTGTGCCCACCGCGCGACCGTACCGAGCTGATCCGCGGGCACGGCGCGTACGGAGTGCACGGCGGCGCCGATACGGGCGTGCGCGCGGCCCTCCTTGAGCTGCCCGGCGCGCTCGGCCCAGCCCTGCGCGTCGCCGTCACTGAAGCGCAGCTGCTGCCGGTTGGGCGGCTCGCCGAAACCGGACGAGAGGTACGCGGTGTCCAGCAGCGTGATGCGGATGCCCGCCTCGCCGGCCGCGGCGATCAGCGCCTCGCCCATCGCGTTCGGGTCCTCGTAACGGCCGCCGCCGGGCGCGTGGTGCAGGTAGTGGAACTCGCCGACGCAGGTGATCCCGGCGAGCGCCATCTCCGCGTACACGGCGCGGGCCAGCTCGTGATAGCTGTCCGGCGTGAGCTGCGCGGCGGTCGCGTACATGACCTCGCGCCAGGTCCAGAACGTGCCGCTGCCCACCTGCACGGTGCCGCGCAGCGCGCGGTGGAAGGCGTGCGAGTGCGCGTTGGCGAGGCCCGGGAGCGTCAGCCCGCGCAGTATTTCGGCGCCCGGCGGCGGGGCCTCGACGCCGGTGCGGACGGCGGTGATCCGCCCGTCGCCGGTCTCCACGACCACCCCCGGCTCGACATGCGTGTCGAGCCAGGCGTGCTCCAGCCAGTACGTCGTCGGCGTCAGTTGCACGCCAAACCCTCCAGTACATCGGCGAGTGCGCGGACCCCCGCGACGCAGTCGTCCTCCGCCGCGTGCTCGGCGGGCGAGTGCGAGACGCCGGTGGGGTTGCGTACGAACAGCATGGCGGTCGGGACAGTGGCGGACAAAATACCCGCGTCGTGTCCCGCCCCCGTCGGCAGCACGGGTACGCCGCCGAGTGTCTTCGCGAGCCGGTCCCGCAGGTCGTGCGCGAACTCCACGACCGGCGTGAAGGACTCCCGGGTGACGTTCACGTCCACCCCGTCGGTCCGGCCCCGCTCGGCGGCGGCGCGCTCGATCCCGCCGACCACCGCGTCCAGCGTCTCCTGGTCGGCGGCGCGCGAGTCCAGCCAGCCGCGGACCAGGGACGGGATGGCGTTGACGCCGTTGGGCTCGACGCCGACCTTCCCGAAGGTGGCCAGCGCGCCGTGCCGGGCCGCGTACTCGCGCGCGGCGAGCACAGTCTGCGCATACGTGAGCATCGGGTCCCGGCGGTCTTCGAGGCGCGTCGTACCGGCGTGGTTGGCCTCGCCCCGGAAGTCGAACCGCCAGCGGCCGTGCGGCCAGATCGCGGACGCGACGCCCACCGGATCGCCGGACAGGTCCAGCGCCCGGCCCTGCTCGACGTGCAGCTCGACGAACGCGCCGATACGGGCAAGACGCTCGTCGTCGGCGCCGATCGCCTCCGGGTCGTATCCGGCCCGCTCCATGGCCTGCGGGAGGCTGATCCCGTCGGCGTCCGTCAGCTGATGGGCCTTCTCCACGCTCAGCTGACCTGCGGCGAGCCGCGACCCGACGCAGGCCAGCCCGAAGCGGGCGCCCTCCTCGTCACCGAAGTTGGTGATCGCCAGCGGCCGGGTGAACTCCGCCCCCCTCCCGCGGAGTTCGTCCAGCGCCGCGAAGGAGGACACCACGCCCAGCGGCCCGTCGAAGGCACCGCCGTCCGGTACGGAGTCCAGGTGCGACCCGGTGACGACGGCGTCCCCGGCGGCCGGGTCGCCGAGCCAGGCCCACTGGTTGCCGTTCCGGTCCACCTCGTACGTCAGCCCGCGGGCCTCCGCCTGCCCCCGGAACCAGGCCCGGCAGTCGGCGTCCGCGCCGGTCCAGGCATAGCGGCGGTAGCCCCGGCTGTCGGCGTCCTGGCCGATGGGGAGCAGGTCCCGCCACATCTCGAGGAACGAAGTACTCACTGGTCGCCGCCTTCGCGCATCGGGACGCGGACGCCGCGCTCGGCCGCGACGGAATCGGCGATGTCGTATCCGGCGTCGACGTGCCGGATGACGCCCATGCCGGGGTCGTTGGTCAGCACGCGGCGGATCTTCTCGCCCGCGAGCTTGGTGCCGTCGGCGACGGAGACCTGGCCGGCGTGGATGGAGCGGCCCATGCCGACGCCACCACCGTGGTGGAGGGAGACCCAGGACGCGCCCGAGGCGACGTTGACCATGGCGTTCAGCAGCGGCCAGTCCGCGATCGCGTCCGAGCCGTCCAGCATGGCCTCGGTCTCTCGGTAGGGGGACGCGACGGAGCCGCAGTCCAGGTGGTCGCGGCCGATGGCCAGGGGGGCCTGGAGCTCGCCGGACGCCACCATGTCGTTGAAGCGCTCACCGGCCTTGTCCCGCTCGCCGTAACCCAGCCAGCAGATCCGCGCGGGCAGGCCCTGGAAGTGGACCCGCTCGCCGGCCATCTTGATCCAGCGGTGCAGCGACTCGTTCTCCGGGAACAGATCGAGGATGGCCTTGTCGGTCTTGTGGATGTCCGACGCCTCACCGGACAGCGCGGCCCAGCGGAAGGGGCCCTTGCCCTCACAGAACAGCGGGCGAATGTAGGCGGGCACGAAGCCGGGGAAGGCAAAGGCCCGCTCGAAGCCTGCGAGCTGGGCCTCGCCACGGATGGAGTTGCCGTAGTCGAAGACCTCCGCCCCGGCGTCCATGAAGCCGACCATCGCCTCCACGTGGCGGGCCATCGACTCCCGGGCGCGGGTGGTGAACCCGGCCGGGTCCTTGGCCGCGTACGAAGCCATGTCGTCGAAGTCGACCCCCACCGGCAGGTAGGACAGCGGGTCGTGCGCCGAGGTCTGGTCAGTCACGATGTCGATCGGCGCGCCCTCGGCCAGCATCTGCGGCAGCAGCTCCGCCGCATTGCCCAGCAGACCGATGGACAGCGGGCGACGGGCGTCGCGGGCCTCGGTGGCCAGCTGCAGCGCATGCGCCAGATTGTCGGCGCGGACATCCAGGTACCGGTGCTCGATGCGCCGCTCGATCGCCCGCGGGTCGCAGTCGATGCAGATCGCCACACCGTCGTTCATCGTCACCGCCAGCGGCTGGGCACCGCCCATGCCACCGAGGCCGGCGGTGAGGGTGATCGTGCCGGCCAGGGTGCCGTTGAACTTCTTCGCGGCCACCGCGGCGAAGGTCTCGTAGGTGCCCTGCAGGATGCCCTGGGTGCCGATGTAGATCCACGAACCGGCCGTCATCTGCCCGTACATGGTCAGGCCGAGCTGCTCCAGGCGCCGGAACTCCTCCCAGTTCGCCCAGTCCCCCACCAGATTGGAGTTGGCGATCAGCACCCGCGGAGCCCACTCGTGCGTCTGCATGACACCCACCGGACGACCCGACTGCACCAGCATCGTCTCGTCCTGCTTCAGCGTGCGCAGCGTGCGCTGCATCGCATCGAACGAACGCCAGTCGCGGGCCGCCTTGCCGGTACCGCCGTAAACGACCAGCTTGTCCGGGTGCTCGGCCACCTCCGGGTCCAGATTGTTCTGGAGCATCCGCAGGGCGGCCTCCTGCTGCCAGCCCTGGGCGCTCAGTTCCGTACCACGCGATGCTCGCACGGGTCGCGGTCCTGACATGCGCTGCCTCCTGCCTCGGCGGTGCCCAGCACCCCACGGCACTGGATCGATATATTCACATCTTGTATTGAGTGAATATGGCTAGTCAATGGCGCCATGGCGGAGCCGCCCGTCAGGTGATGGAGTGAAGTCATGACCTTCACTGGCTTCACCGAACGGACCGAACGCCGGGAGCGCGCCGTCGCCGCGGCGGTGGCGCAGGGGCTGGTCGGCCCCGACACCCCGATCATCGGGCTGCTGGACGTGGCAGGCATCCGGGCGGGCGCCGAGGCGCTGCGGGCCGCGTTCGCCGCGGTCACCGACGCGCCGGTGCTGCACGCCTTCGCGGTCAAGGCGGCCCCGCTGGTCCCCGTCCTGCGGCTGCTGCACGAGGCGGGCATCGGGGCCGAGGTCGCGAGCCCCGGCGAGCTGGCGCTGGCCAGAGCGGCCGGGGTGCACGCCGCGCACACGGTCCTGGACTCGCCCGCCAAGACCCCTGCCGAGCTGCGGGAGGCGCTCGCGCTGGGCATCGCGGTCAACGCCGACAACCCGCAGGAGCTGGCCCGCATCGACGCGCTGGTCTCCTCGGCGCCCACCCGGTCACCCCTCGGTCTGCGGGTGAACGCGCAGGTCGGCGGGGGCAGCATCGAGGCGCTGTCCACGGCGACCGCGACGTCGAAGTTCGGCGTCGCGCTGCGTGACGAAGGCGCCCGCCAGTGGGTGATCGACGCCTACCGCGCGCGCCCCTGGCTGACCCGGCTGCACACCCACTCCGGCTCGCAGGGCGTGCCGCTGGAGCTGATGGCGCAGGGCATACGGGCGGTGTACGAGCTGGCCGAGGAGATCAACGAGGCGGTGGGCCGGCAGCAGATCGACACGATCGACATCGGCGGCGGCCTGCCGGTCAACTTCGCCTCCGATGCCGACGACCCCACCTACGAGGCGTACGCGCGGTCCCTCAAGGAGCAGGTGCCGGGGCTGCTGGACGGGCGGTACGGCCTGGTCACCGAGTTCGGCCGGTCGCTGCTGGCCAAGCACGGCACGGTGCTGGCGCGGGTGGAGTACGCCAAGAACTCCGGCGGCCGGCCGATCGCGGTCACCCACGCGGGCGTGCAGGTGGCCACGCGTACCGTCTACGCGCCCGCCGCCTGGCCGCTGCGGATCGCCGCGTTCGACGCCAAGGGCCTGCCGAAGAGCGGCGGGGAGCTCGCGCAGGACGTGGCGGGCCCGGCCTGCTTCGCGGGCGATCTGCTCGCCGAGAACCGCACGCTGCCGCCGCTGGCGCAGGGCGACTACGTGGCCGTGCTGGACACCGGCGCGTACTACTTCGCCCACCACTACGCCTACAACAGCCTGGCCCGGCCGGCCGTGCACGGCTTCGCCGAGGGCGCGGACGGCTCGGTCGGCTTCGCCACGGTCCGCCGGGCCCAGACGCTGGAGGAGATCGTCGCGGAGGCCGGCGGCGGCGCGGAGCGGGACGGCCTCGCCCAGCTCTGAACCTGCTCAGCTCTGCACTCGCCCAGCTCTGAACTTGCTCAACTTCCGCTTCGGGACGGCGAGGGCGGGCACTACCTCCCCCACATCAACTCTCGGGGGAGGTATCTGATGACGGACACCACCGATCCGGGCCCCACCGCACCGCCCGAGGAGACCGGCCTCAAGCGCGCCATCGGCCCCAAACTGCTGATCCTCTTCGTGATCGGCGACATCCTCGGCACCGGGATCTACGCCACCACCGGCAAGGTCGCGGGCAAGGTCGGCGGCGCGCTCTGGCTGCCGTTCGTGATCGGCTTCGTCGTGGCGATCCTGACCGCGGCCTCGTACGTGGAGCTGGTCGGCAAGTACCCCAGGGCGGCCGGCGCCGCGCTGTACACCCAGAAGGCGTTCAAGGTCCCCTTCCTGACCTTCATCGTCGCCTTCATGGTGATGTGCTCGGGGCTGTCCTCGGCGAGCGCGGCGGCCCGCGCGTTCGGCGGCGACTACCTCGCCGAGTTCACCGACGCGGTCCCGCCGACCCTCGTCGCGATCCTCTTCGTCCTAGCGCTCGCGGCGCTCAACCTGCGCGGCGTCTCGGAGTCGGTGAAGGCGAACGTCGTACTGACGCTGGTCGAGGTGACCGGGCTGCTGGTGATCCTGGCGATCGGGGCGTACGCGATCCTCACCGGGGACGGCGAGCCGGGGCGGCTGACCGAGTTCGAGGCGTCGGGCAGCGGTGGATACGCCCTGCTCACCGGCGTACTGGGCGCCACCGCGCTGGGCTTCTTCGCGTTCGTCGGCTTCGAGGACTCGGTGAACATGGCCGAGGAGACCCGGGATCCGGTGCGCACGTTCCCGCGCGCGATCTTCATCGGTGTGGGCGTCACGGGCACCGTCTACGTCCTGGTCGCGCTCGTCTCGTCGCTGCTGGTGGACCACCGCACGCTGGAGAAGTCCAGCGGGCCGCTGCTGGAGGTGGTCAAGGCCGGCGGCCTGGACTTCCCGCCGAAGCTCTTCGCACTGATCGCGCTGTTCGCCGTCACCAACTCGGCATTGATCAACATCATGATGGCCTCACGGCTCTGCTACGGCATGGCCAACGAGCGCATCCTGCCCAGGGCGATGGGCCGGGTGCTCGCGAAGCGGCGCACCCCCGTCACCGGCATCGTCTTCGTCTCGCTGCTGGCCATCGGCCTGGTCTGCACGGGCGAGATCGAAGGACTCGGCGACACCACGGCGTTCCTGCTGCTGTGCGTCTTCGCGGTGGTCAACATCGCGGTACTGGTGCTGCGCAAGGACCGCGTGGCGCACGCCCACTTCCGTACGCCGACGGTCCTGCCGGTACTCGGCGCGATCACGGCCGTGATCCTCGCCAGCCCGCTGGCGGACCGCCCGGCCGAGGTCTACATCCGGGCCGGCATCCTGCTGGCCATCGGCGTGGCGCTGTGGGGACTCAACAAACTGGTGATGAAGGCGCGCGGCGAGGAGCCCGCGGAGACCGGGAAGGGCTGAGGCCGGGGGCGGGTCCGCGGGGCGCGCCCCTCACTCCGCCTCACTCCGCGAACAGGCCGCGGGCCGCCGCCCGCGCGTCGAATGCCTCCAGGCTGGCCTGGGCGTCGGGCAGCGCGTCGCACATGGCCTCCAGCAGGACGCGGCCGAGGAGCATGGGGGCGCAGACCGTGTCGAAGGCCAGCCCCGTGCCGACCGCCGCGGGCAGCATGAGGTCGGTGTGGCGGGCGACCGGGGCGAAGGCGCTGTCGGCGACGGTGACGACGGTCAGCCCGGCGGAGCGGGCGTACGCCAGCGCCTCGATCACCTCGCGGGGGTGGCGCGGCAGCGCGAAGCAGAGCAGGACGCTCGCGCCCGCGCGCACCGCCCCGTCGATCCGGTCGGCGAGCATCGAGCCGCCCTCGTCCAGCAGCCGCACGTCCGGGTGGACCTTGCTCGCGAAGTACGCGAAGCCCGCGGCCTGGCCCATCGCGGCGCGCAGGCCGAGCACCGGCAGCACCGGGGAGGCCGCGAAGAGGCGGGCCGCCTCCTCTATCGGCGCGGGGTCGGCGAGCGCCGCCGACAGCTCCTGGAGGTTGCCGATCTCCTCCTGTACGGCCTGCTGGTACTCGTTGAGGGAGTCGGGGGCCGCCGCGGCGCGCTCCGGGGCCACGTCCCGCAGGTGGCGGCGGAGCGCCGGGTAGCCGTCGAAGCCGAGGGCGACCGCGAAGCGGGTCACCGAGGGCTGGCTGACGCCGGCCAGCTCGGCCAGCTCGACGCTGGAGAGAAAGGGCGCGTCGGCGGCCCGGCGCACCATGCAGTGCGCGATCCGGCGCTGGGTCGGCGTGAGCCGGTGCCCTTCGAAGAGCTTCTGCAGCCGCGCCGCCGCACCGGCGGTCGCCTCGGTGGCGCCTTCGCCCCCGTTGTCCCCGCTCATCGTGTCCTCTCGGTCCGGTCCCGGGCGTGTGCTGCCCGACTCTACGTAATCCCCGGCGTGACCTGCCCGGGCCCCGAGAGCCTGGGTCAGAGCCCTGGCCGTAACCAGGGATTTACTCTCAGCCTATTGCATTTTCATTCACTCGCACTTGATGCTGCATGGGTCCATTCAGCGAGAGAGGGACGGCCCATGGCAGGCGTGGTGGAACAACGCTCGATCGACGTCGTACCGGACTCCGAACGGCACGGCACCGCCTTCAGCCAGTTCACGCTCTGGCTGGGCGCCAACCTCCAGATCACCGCGGTGGTCACCGGTGCGCTCGCCGTCGTGTTCGGCGCGAACGCCTTCTGGTCGCTGATCGGACTGCTGCTCGGCAACCTGCTGGGCGGCGCGGTGATGGCCCTGCACTCGGCGCAGGGGCCGCGGCTCGGCCTGCCGCAGATGATCTCCTCGCGGGCCCAGTTCGGGGTGCGCGGCGCGGTCGTGCCGCTGGCCCTGGTCATCATCATGTACATCGGCTTCTTCGCCAGCGGCACCGTGCTCGCCGGGCAGGCGGTCGGCCATCTGACCCACCTCGGCGACACCACCGGCATCATCGCCTTCGGCGCGATCACCGCCTTCGCCGCGGCCGTCGGCTACCGCCTGATCCACGCGCTCGGCCGGATCGCCGGCCTCGTCTGCGCGGTGGCCTTCGTCTACCTCGGCGTGCGCCTGCTGGAGCGCACCGACCTGGCAGCCCTGCTGCACGACCGCGCCTTCGACTTCCCGGTCTTCCTGCTGGCCGTCTCGCTCTCCGCGTCCTGGCAGCTGGCCTTCGGCCCGTACGTCGCGGACTACTCCCGCTACCTGCCCCGCGACACCTCCGCGCGCGCGACCTTCTGGTGGACGCTCTCCGGCTCGGTGCTCGGCTCGCAGTGGTCGATGACCTTCGGCGCGCTGGCCGCGGCCGCGGCGCCCGCGGCCTTCGTCGGCCACGAGGTCTCGTACATCGTCGGGCTGGGCGGCACGGGCCTGATGGCCGCGGCGCTCTACTTCGTCATCGCCCTCGGCAAGCTGACGATCAACGTCCTGAACACGTACGGCAGCTTCATGTCGATGGTGACGAGCATCAGCGGCTTCCGCGGCCAGCGCACGCTCTCGCCGCGCGGCCGCAGCCTCTACTTCGCCGGGATCATGGTCGTCGGCACGGCGGTGTCCCTCCTCGGCAAGGACTCGTTCCTGACCGCCTTCAAGGACTTCCTGCTCTTCCTGCTGACGTTCTTCACGCCCTGGTCCGCGATCAACCTCGTCGACTACTACCTGATCTCCAAGGAACGCTACGACCTCGACGCCCTGCACGACCCCACCGGCCGCTACGGCGCCTGGAACGCCAAGGCCCTCGCCGTCTACGCCATCGGCGTCCTGACCCAGCTCCCCTTCCTGGTAACCCACTTCTACACAGGCCCCCTGGTAGCCCCCCTGGGCGGCGCGGACATCTCCTGGCTGATCGGCCTGGCGGTCCCGGCAACCCTGTACTGGTTCATCAGCCGGGACCGGGAAGGGGCGCGGGGAACTGCGCGAGCAACCACAACGGCGCCGCACCAGCCCACCGGCAGCAAGTAAAACGGCGCGGGGACCGCCGCACCCCGGCGCGCAAGCGCCAGGGGCGGGACGACGGCGGTCCCCGCGAAGGACGCGGACCGGGTCAGGGCCGGTCGGACGCGTCCTGGCGACTGGAGGTCCGGGAGCCGCTCCGGAGGTTCCTTGTCGCCGCACGGACCAATCTGCCCGACCCGTGTTAAGTCCGTGCTGCCTCCGCGTGACACATACGTACACCTTGCGTCGACGGGGAGTTGACCGACCCGGTCCTACTGCGCGCCCCGCGCGCCGGCGGCGAGGAACGCCAGCAGGTCCTGCCGGCTGACGACCCCGGTCGGCTTGCCCTCGACGAGCACGATCGCGGCGTCGGCGTTCTCCAGTACGGCCATCAGGTCGGCGACCGGCTCGCCCGCGCCGACCTGCGGCAGCGGCGCCGACATGTGCTTCTCCAGCGGATCGCCGAGCGAGGCGGTCTGGGTGAACAGCGCGTCCAGCAGCTCGCGTTCCACCACCGAGCCGATGACCTCGGCGGCCATCACGTCCGGGTGCCCGGCGCCCGGCTTCACGATCGGCATCTGGGAGACGCCGTACTCGCGCAGCACCTCGATGGCCTCGCCGACGGTCTCCTCGGGGTGCATGTGCACCAGTTCGGGGATGCCGCCGTGCTTGTTGTGCATGACGTCGGCGACCCGGTCGGTGTCCCCGGTCTCCAGGAAGCCGTAGTCGTTCATCCAGTCGTCGTTGAAGATCTTCGACAGGTACCCACGCCCGCTGTCCGGCAGCAGGACGACCACCACGTCGTCCTCGCCGAGCCCCTCGGCGGCCTTCAGCGCGCCCACCACGGCCATCCCGCAGGAGCCGCCGACCAGCAGGCCCTCCTCCTTGGCGAGCCGCCGGGTCATCTGGAAGGCGTCCTTGTCGGAGACCGCGATGATCTCGTCGGCGACGGTGCTGTCGTAGGCGGTGGGCCAGAAGTCCTCGCCGACGCCCTCGATCAGATACGGGCGCCCGGAGCCGCCGCTGTAGACCGAGCCCTCCGGGTCGGCGCCGATGACCTTGACCTTGCCGTCACTGACGTCCTTCAAGTACCGCCCGGTCCCGCTGATGGTGCCGCCGGTGCCCACGCCCGCCACGAAATGCGTGATTCGGCCGTCGGTCTGCTCCCACAGTTCGGGCCCCGTGGACTCGTAGTGCGACCGCGGGTTGTCCGGGTTGCTGTACTGGTCCGGCTTCCAGGCGCCGGGCGTCTCGCGTACCAGCCGGTCGGAGACGTTGTAGTACGAATGCGGGTGGTCGGGGTCGACGGCCGTGGGGCAGACCACGACCTCGGCGCCGTAGGCCCGGAGCACATTGATCTTGTCCGTCGACACCTTGTCGGGGCAGACGAAGATGCACTTGTAGCCCTTCTGCTGGGCCACGATCGCCAGGCCGACGCCGGTGTTCCCCGAGGTCGGCTCCACGATCGTGCCGCCCGGTTTCAGCGCGCCCGACCGCTCGGCGGCCTCGATCATGCGCACCGCGATCCGGTCCTTCACGGACCCGCCCGGGTTGAAGTACTCGACCTTGGCCAGGACGGTGGCCCGGATTCCCTCGGTCACACTTTTGAGCCGCACGAGCGGGGTGTTGCCGACCAGCTCAATCATGGATTCATAAACCTGCACGGTGGTCTCCGCGGTAGGGGGCGCGCTGTCCTGCGCCCGTCCGGCCAGCCTATTGCGCTCACCCCCACAGGGCAGGCGCGTTGCGGCGAAGGCCCTGCGGGGCAAGACGTTCTTGACACGAGTTTCGCGAGTCCGCGGAGCGCGCGCCGGGATTCACTCCCTTCGCACGCCCCGTGTACGCACTGCGGGGAGGTGCCCGGCCGATGCCGATGACCATGTCCAGGGCGAGGGTGGCACGCCGGATCGCCACGGCCGCGGCGGTCGGCGGCGGCGGAGCCGGGCTGCTCGGCGTCGCCGCGGTGGGCCTCCTGCTGACCGAGGTGCGGCTCGCCCGCCGTACGGTCGGCGGCTCCACCGAGCTGCCGCCGCCCGCCGACGGCCGGTACGGCGCCACGTTCTGGTACCGCACCGACCGGACCCCGCTGCGGCTCGGCTTCCTCGGCGACTCCACGGCCGCCGGGCAGGGCGTCACGCGGGCCCGCCAGACGCCCGGGGCACTGCTGGCCTCCGGTCTCGCCGCGATCGCCGAACGCCCGGTCGACCTGCGCAACGTCGCGCTGCCCGGCGCCCAGTCCGACGACCTGGAGCGCCAGGTGACGCTGCTGCTGGCGGACGGCCCGGCGCCGGACGTCTGCGTCATCATGATCGGCGCGAACGACGTCACGCACCGGATGCCGTTCGCCACCTCCGTCCGCATGCTGTCGGAGGCGGTGGCCCGGCTGCGCGAAGCGGGCTGCGAGGTGGTGGTGGGCACCTGCCCCGACCTCGGCACGATCGAGCCGGTGTACCAGCCGCTGCGCTGGGTGGCCCGGCGGCTGAGCCGGCAGCTCGCGGCGGCGCAGACCATCGGGGTCGTGGAGAACGGCGGGCGGACGGTGTCGCTGGGCGACCTGCTCGGCCCGGAGTTCGAGGCGAACCCACGGGAGCTGTTCAGTTCGGACAACTACCACCCCTCCGCCGAGGGGTACGCGACCGCGGCGATGGCCGTACTGCCCACGCTGTGCGCGGCGCTCGGCCTCTGGCCGGAAGAGGAGGAGCGCCCGGAGCCGGCGCGGCGCGAGGGCTTCCTGCCGGTCGAGGAGGCGGCGGCCCAGGCGGCGTCCGAGGGCGGCACCGAGGTCGCGGGCAGCCGGGCGCCGTGGGCGCTGCTCAAGCACCGCAGGCGGCAGCGGATCGCGGTACAGGCCGAAGAGCCGGCGACGGAGACCGAGGAGGAGCGGGCGCCCTGAGACCTGTCTCTGCTCATCGGCCGGGTGCCGCCCCCTTGCGCGGCACCCGTCCGATGGGTGAGCATCCGCTCAGTACAGAGGTAAGCAGCCGCTTAGAAAAGAGGCCCGCATCACAGCGCAGGGACCGTGACCTTCGCTGTACGTGCAGGTAGCTTCCCTCAAAGTCCTCGTTCTTCTCTCGTCTGGAGCCGCGTGATGCCCGAAGCCGTGATCGTCTCTGCCGCCCGCTCCCCGATCGGCCGCGCCTTCAAGGGCTCGCTGAAGGACCTGCGCCCGGACGACCTGACCGCCGAGATCATCAAGGCCGCGCTGGCCAAGGTCCCCGAGCTGGACCCGACGGACATCGACGACCTGATGCTCGGCTGCGGCCTGCCCGGCGGCGAGCAGGGCAACAACCTGGGCCGCATCGTGGCCGTGCAGATGGGGATGGACCACCTCCCCGGCTGCACGATCACCCGGTACTGCTCCTCGTCGCTGCAGACCTCGCGGATGGCGCTGCACGCCATCAAGGCGGGCGAGGGCGACGTCTTCATCTCGGCCGGCGTGGAGACCGTCTCCCGCTTCGCCAAGGGCAACTCCGACAGCCTGCCCGACACCCGCAACCCGCTCTTCGCGGAGGCCGAGGCCCGCACCGAGGCGGTCGCGCAGACCGAGGGCTCGACCTGGCACGACCCGCGCGAGGACGGCCTGGTCCCCGACCCGTACATCGCCATGGGCCAGACCGCGGAGAACCTCGCGCGCCTCAAGGGCGTCACCCGCCAGGACATGGACGAGTTCGGCGTGCGGTCGCAGAACCTCGCCGAGCAGGCCATCAAGAACGGCTTCTGGGAGCGGGAGATCACCCCGGTCACCCTGCCCGACGGCACGGTCGTCTCGAAGGACGACGGCCCGCGCGCGGGCGTCACCCTGGAGGGCGTGCAGGGCCTCAAGCCCGTCTTCCGCCCTGACGGCCTGGTCACCGCGGGCAACTGCTGCCCGCTCAACGACGGCGCGGCCGCGCTCGTGATCATGTCCGACACCAAGGCGCGCGAGCTGGGCCTGACCCCGCTGGCCCGGATCGTCTCCACCGGCGTCTCCGGCCTCTCCCCCGAGATCATGGGCCTGGGCCCGGTCGAGGCGTCGAAGCAGGCGCTGCGGCGCGCGGGCCTGTCGATCGGCGACATCGACCTGGTCGAGATCAACGAGGCGTTCGCCGCGCAGGTCATCCCGTCCTACCGGGACCTGGGCATCGACCTCGACAAGCTGAACGTCAACGGCGGCGCGATCGCGGTCGGCCACCCCTTCGGCATGACCGGCGCCCGCATCACCGGCACGCTGATCAACTCCCTGCAGTGGCACGACAAGCAGTTCGGCCTGGAGACCATGTGCGTCGGCGGCGGCCAGGGCATGGCGATGGTCATCGAGCGGCTGAGCTGAGCCGCAGCGGAGGGTAGGGGTCGCCCGAGGCACGAGGGCGGCACCTGCCCGCAGCGGAGGCGAAGCTCAGCGCGACCACAGGCACGAGCGGCTGAGCTGAACTGAGTCAAGACCACGCTGACCTGAGCTTTTTCGGGACCCTGCGTATCAACTGCGTTACGTACAGCGAGAACCGGTGACTCGCGTCACCGCGTGACAAGATCGTTGTACCGACTCCCCCAGGATTGTGACCAACACCCTGGGGGAGTCGCATTTCCCCAGGTCGCGCGGGGGTCACCCGAACGTATGAGGCCCAATGCCCCCTGCAATCCAGGACATAGTGCACTGCAAACGGTCGCCGACCTCCGGCAGGCTGATGTAGGAAGTTCTCCGGGGGACATTCTGCTACCGGGAGTACGTCAGTGACCGCCATCGCTTATGCACTGCTGCCGGCCGCGGCCATCGCCGTGGCGCTGGGAGCAGCCTCCCTGCACACCGCTCGCACCCTGCGCCGCGAGGTCGCCGGGCTGCGGGCCGAACTCAGCACCGCCCGTGAGGACGGTGCCGCGGCCCTCGCCGCCATTCCCGCCGCCCGCCCGGCACCCGCCGCCGAGACCCCGCTGGACGACATACGTGCCGCGGTGGCCGACGCGCTGGCCGAGGAGCGGGAGCGGGAGCTCGCCGAGGCGCGTGCCTTCTGGGCCGCGCAGGAGGCCAGAGACGCCGACTCGCCCTCGTCGCTGCTGCCGGGCCACCCCGCGCCGGGTGACGACACCGCGCCCGGCGACGGCTTCGACCGCTTCTACCTGCCGCGGCAGGCCGACTTCGCGGGCCTGGACCCGGACGTGCTGGGCTCCGAGCCGCTGTTCGGCATGGACGAGGTGGACCTCGAGCCGGTGGACGCCCCGACCGACGGGGCCATCGAGGACACCGAGTCCGCCGAGCTGGCCGCCGCCCGCCGGCGCCACCCCTCGCACCCCGACTTCTCGCCCTCCCCCGCCATCGGCGACCACGAGCGCACCGTGGCGCGCCTGGAGGAGCTGGCCGAGGACCGTACGCCGCTGGCCGACGTCCGGCCGGGCCCGCTGGGCACCCTCGACGTCTATGTCTTCGCCGACGGCACGACCGTCTGTATGACGCCGGGCCACCGCGAGACGGCCGAGCGGGTCGCCGAGGCGCTCCGCGAGGGCCACACCACCGTGCTGCTCGGCGGCTCGGGCGTCGCCGGCGCGTACGCGCTGACCTTCGCCTGGGGCGAGGGCCGCGACGACAGCGTCTACGTCCTCGCCGACCGGGTCATCGCCTCTCTCTGAGACGCGAGCCGACGCCGAGGCGAGAGCCCTCCTCCGAGGCGCGAGTCCTCGGGGCTTCCTTTCGGACCGGGCCCAGTACCCGCCCGGTCCAGGACCGCTCAGCAGCGCGCGGCGGTCCGCCGTACTTCTTCCACGGCCTGTGCCACATCCTCGGCACGGGCCGTTTCCGCGTCCCGCAGGGCGTACACCAAGTCATGACCGGCCACCGCCACTTGGTCGCCGACCGCGAACATCCCGGCGTCCGGCAGCTCGCGCGGCTCCGTTCCGGGCTCCTCCAGGCGCTGCGCGCGCAGCGCGAACTCCCTGGCGAGAGCCAGTCCTTCGGCCGCCGCGCCCCGCGTAAGGGCGCTCTGCGGCAGCGCCCTGAGCCGGTCGGCGAGGGTGTCAACAGCGGTCTGCAAAGGCATCACGTCAAGCACGCCGTGAGCCTATGCGCCACTCCCGGGTGGTTGCCAACGCCCGAACGCTCAGGCACGGTGTGCTGAAGGACCAGCATCGAACGCGTCCGGAGGCGCCGATGTCCCAAGTCTTCTCCGAAGAGACCCACCGGAACCTGCTCTCCCGTATCCCCCACTGCACCGGCCGCGAAGTCTCCGACTGGCTTCGCACCGTCGAGGAAGGCCCCGCTCTCTTCCGCTTCGAGGAGAAGGTCAGCTGGCTCCGTGGCGAGCACAACCTCGCCTATGGCCATGCCAAGGCGATCGTGCACGAGTACGACCTGCGGCGCGCGGCCCGGAAGTTCTAGCGGACGGTTACCGCGCGGGGCCCGGTCCCGTGACCGGACCGCGCCGGAAACCCGAAGGGCCCGCGGGAGGCGAACCTCCCGCGGGCCCTTCGCCGGGTCCGGCACCGCACGGCACCGGCCCCGGGCGTACTAATCGTCGCCGTTCAGGATGGCGACCAGCCGCAGCATCTCCAGGTAGATCCACACCAGGGTCATGGTGAGGCCGAAGGCCGCGAGCCAGGACTCCTCGCGCGGCGCGCCGTAGGCGATGCCGTCCTCGACCTGCTTGAAGTCCAGGGCGAGGAAGAGGGCGCCGAGCAGCACGCCGACGACGCCGAAGACGATGCCCAGGCCGCCGCTGCGGAAGCCGAGGCCGTCACCGCCGCCGAACGCCATGAACAGCAGGTTGACCACCTGCAGCAGCAGGAAGCCCATGGCGGCGATGATCACGAAGCGGGTGAAGCGTGCGTTCACCCGGACGATGCGGGTCTTGTAGGCGACGAGCATCACGACGAAGACCGCCATGGTGCCCAGCACCGCCTGCATGGGTGCGCCGGGGGCCACCCACTGGTTGATCGCGTTGCTGATCGCGCCGAGGAAGAGGCCCTCGAAGGCGGCGTACGCCAGGATCAGCGGCGGCGACGGCTTGCGCTTGAACGCCTGGACCAGGCCGAGCACCATCGCGACGAGCGCGGCGCCGATGGCCAGCCCCATGGAGAGGTCCATGATCCACGCCACGGCGGCGCCGGCGACGACGGTGCCGAGCGTGAGGCCCGTACGGACGACGACGTCGTCCATGGTCATCGGGCGGGTCTGCGGGACGTACGGCGGGGCCTGGGTGACGTCCTGCTGGCCCTGGGCGTACGGGTTACCACCCGCGTACGGGTTCGCGTCCGCGTAGGGGGCCTGTCCGGCGTACGGGTTCGTCCCCGCGTAAGGGTTGGCGGCGGCCCCGGCCTGCGGCGGCGCATTGAAGCCGGCGTAGCCGTTTCGGCTGAACCCCCGTCGCGAGAAGACCGGGTTGCTGCTCCTCATCTCACTCCTCCATGGCCGCCCTGCGCGGCCTTGGCCTCAAGGGTAATGGCTTGGCAAAGCCACGTCCCTACTCCTCAGGCAGGATCTTCACGTAAATCCCTCATCGCTGTGGTGCAGAGAACAGTGGTGTGGTGCAGAACAGTCCCACCGTAGGGGGCGGACGCGCCGGAAGGCAGGCCGGACGGGGGCGCCGGCCTGCCTTCCGGGGCGCGTCCCGCCCGGCCGGGGGTGCCGTCGGCGGAACACGGCAGGCGCTGGGGGACGCCTGCGGGAGGAGGGTCAGGAGATCTCGCGCAGGACGAGCTGCCGGGCCTCGCCGAGCAGGTCGGCGCAGCGGTGCCAGTCCGGCACGGGGGTGGTGAACACCAGGCTCTCGGCGCCCGCCCGGACGAAGTCCGTGAGCTGCTCGGCGACCTGCTCGGGGTCGCCGGTGACGGCCAGGGTGCGGGCGGTGCCGTGGTCCATGCCGTAGGACGCGGCGAGCGTGGTGGCGTAGCGGTCGCGCAGGCCGTCCGTGGCGCCGCGCGGGGCGAGCGCGCCGTGGATCATGGTGGCCAGCCGGGGCGCGGGGCGCTTCTCCTCGGCGGCCAGCTCCCGGAGCCGGTCACCCGTGGCGCGGAACGCGTCCGGGGTCCGCAGGGCGCCGAGCCAGCCGGTGCCGTACCGCACCGTGCGGCGCAGCGCCGCGGTGGCGAAGCCGCCGATCCACACCGGCGGGACGGGCACCGCGGGGGCCAGGACGCATTCCGGGGTGCCGGGGACGTCGGGGAGCGGGGTCGGGCTGCCGCCCAGGAGCTTCGGGAGGAGGCGGAGGAACGCGTCCGTACGGTGGCCCCGGTCGGCGTCGGTGGTACCCGCCGCGTGCCACTCCGCTCCCCCGCCGCCCACACCGATCCCCAGGTCGAGGCGGCCGTCGCCGGCGAGGTACTGCAGCGTGCCGATCTGGCGGCCCGCCCAGGAGACGCTGCGCAGCGAGGGCAGGTAGACGGACCAGCCGATCCCGAGGGTCCGCGTGGCGGCGGCCGCCGTGGCGAGGACGAGGCCGGAGTCGAGCGCGGGCGCCTCGCCGAGCGTGAGGTGGTCGCCCGCCCAGACGCCGTCCAGCCCGGCCTCCTCGGCCCGGCGGGCGGCCTGCGCCACGTCGGGGAGGACATCGCCGGGCGCGCCGATCGAGGGGAGGGTGATGCCTATCCGGGGGATGTTCACGGGGCCTCCAAGCGGCGGCCGGCCGCGCCCCGCTGACGGCGTTGCCGGGGCAGCGGGGCACGGGCCGGGTGCTGTCGGGTTCGGGACGGGTGGGTTTCCGCTCGCGGGTTCGCGGGTTACGCCTGGTAGGGCGTCTCGGCGCGGGCGGTGCGCAGCGCGCGGCCCCACCACGAGAGCTGGTCCAGGAGCTTCTTGGCGGCCCCGTCGGCGCCCTCGGGCGCGGCACCGTCCTCGAAGGCGCCCCAGGGGTTGTGGAAGCTGATCATCTCGCGGATGGTCATGGCGTGGACCTCGGCGAACACCTGGCGCAGGTGCTCGGCAGCGCGCAGGCCGCCGCCCATGCCGCCGTACGAGACGAGGCCGACCGGCTTGGCGGCCCACTCGCTCAGGTGCCAGTCGATGGCGTTCTTCAGCGAGGCGGGGAAGGAGTGGTTGTACTCCGGGGTGATCACGACGAAGGCGTCGGCCGCCTCGATGCGCGGGGTGATGCCGTCCTTGATCTGCTGGGTGGCGGCGTCCAGCTCCTGGCCGAAGCCGGGGATGGCCAGCGGCAGCGGGTGGTCGATCACGTCGATGACGTCGACCTCGACGTCGGGGTGCTGGGTGGCCTGGCGGACGAACCAGTCGCCGACCTTGGCGCCCAGGCGGTTCTCGCGCACGCTCCCGATCACGACGGCGAGCTTGAGGGGTGCAGTACTCATGGGTTCTCCACGTTTCAGAATGTGTGCGGTCAGAGTGGGTGCGAAAGGCAGGCGCGTGGCCGGTGTGCACGGGGCGGGGCCCGGTGCTGCCGCTGTCTGCCGGCCACGCTACTGGCGGGATGTCCCGCCCGGGCGGCTCGCGCCGTCGCCCTCAGCGGCTTTGGCAAGTCACTTGACGGTGCAAGGGGTTACGCGGCGCCGGCCAGCAGCTGCTCGAAGGCCGCCCGGCTCTGGTCGCCGACGAGGGGGGCGGTGCCGTTGGCGAGGAAGACCGGTACGGCGCGTACGGCCAGGGCCCGGGTCTGCTCCAGACGGCGCGTCAGTTCGGCCTCGTCGGTTGCGTCGGGGGCGCTGTGCAGGCCCGCTTCGGCGGCCAGCCGGCCGAGCGTGTCGGGGTCGGCGATGTCCAGGCCGTCGGTGAAGTGGGCGCGGAAGAGGCGCTCGGCCACCTCCTCGCCGCGGCCGTGCCGCTCGGCGTGGGTGATGAGGAGGTGCGCGGGGCGGGTGTTGGCGTTCACCGCGCGGTCGTAGTCCAGTACGAGGCCCTCGCCCGCCGCCTTCTTCGCCATCGCGGCCGCGGAGTCCAGCGCCGCGGGCCCGAACTTGCGCTGCAGGACGGTCTTGAGCGGTTCGGGGGCGGGCGGCGCCGCGGGGTCGAGCTGGAAGGGGAGGAAGGTCACCTCGGCGCTGCCGCCGGCCGCGCGGTGCGTCTGCAGGGCCTGCTGCAGGTGGTGGTAGGCGAGGTAGGAGTGGGCGCAGATGACGTCCAGGACCATGGTGATCTTCATCGGGGGCCTCCGGGGGCGTGGTTCGTGAGGAGCGGCGCGGGTCAGCGCACGGTCGCGGAGTGAGACGCGGCCGGAGCCTCGGTGGTGCCGGCAGCCGGATCGGCGCCGGCGGGCGGGGCGGTGCGGGTACCGCGGCGGGCGTTGCGGGTGAACAGGAGGGCGGCCAGGGCGAGGGCCGGCACCCCGGCGACCAGGAAGAAGCCTGCCTCGAAGCCGGTGGCGGCCAGCAGCGGGCCGACCAGCAGCGGCGAGACGAACTGCCCCGCGAAGGTGGCGGTTCCGGACAGCGAGGTGGCCTGGCCGCGGACGGCCTCGGGGACGCCCTCGCCGATCAGCACGGTCACGACCGGGAAGAACACGCCCTGACCGATGCCGAAGAGGACGGGGACCAGGAACAGCAGGACCGGCTGGCTGGTCACCGCGAGGAGGGCGAAGGCCACGACCCACAGGGCGACGGCCACGTGCAGCAGGGTGCGCTCGCCCAGCCGTTCGCGCAGCGGGGCGTAGCCCAGACCGATCAGGCTCATCACGGCGGACATGGCCACGGTGTACAGGGAGACCAGCATCGGGCTCGTGACGCCCGCGGCGGCGAGCTGCTGGGGCAGGAAGACCATCAGCGCGTACAGCAGCAGCGAGGAGAGGAACTGCAGGCCGTACCAGGCGAGCAGGATGCGGTGGCGGCGCAGCAGGGTCAGGGCGCCCATGGGCGCGCCGGCCGGGCCGCCGGCGGGCACGACGTGCTTCGGCAGGACGAAGAGGGTGGCGATGCCGAGCGGCACGGCGATCAGGTAGATCGCGAAGGGCAGGTGCCAGGAGATGCCGCCCACGGCACCGGCGGCCAGCGGCCACAGGACGCCGCCGAGGCTGGTGGCGGTGGACCGCCAGCCCATGGCCCGGTCCTTGGCGCGGCCCTGGTAGAGGGAGAGCAGCGCGACGGTGGTGCCGGCGAAGACGAAGGAGGCACCGGCGCCGAAGACGAGGCGGGCGACGATGAGCGCCGGGTAGCTGTCGATGAGTGCTCCGGCGCCGCCGGCCACGCCGTAGACCAGGAGGCCGAAGGCGAGCGGCACGCGGGTGCCGAAGCGGTCCAGGAGACGCCCGGCGAACGGGCTGACGAGGGCTATCCCGAGGCTGTGGACGGTGACGACCAGCCCGGCCGCCGTGCCGCTCACGCCCAGGTCACCGCGGAGGACCTCGATGACCGGGGAGAGCACCGAGCCGGCCATGACGGTCAGGGTGGAGGCGAACAGCAGGAGGGGGAACACGCCGGCGCGGGGCGTGGTGGTGGCGGCGGTCATCGGGCCACTCCGATCGCGAGGGAGCGCACGGGGGCGCGGGTGGGCAGGCCGTGGTTGGTCAGGCGCAGGACGCGGGCGTTGAAGGCCATCAGGGGCTGGATGAGGCCGTCGACGCAGATGAGGAAGGCGAGGGTGCCGATGCCGACCGGGCCGCCGAGCAGCCAGCCGAGGGTGAGCAGGACGCCCTCGATGCCGACCTTGGCGAGCCAGAACGGTACGTGCAGGCGCTGGTTGAGGCTGATGACCAGCAGGTCCATGGCGCGGATGCCGGTGCCGCTCATGATGATCAGCGCCGAGCCGTAGGCGCACAGCAGGACCGCGGTGACCAGCGCGGGCACCGAGGCCAGCCAGCCCAGGTCCGCCAGGCGGAACAGGTCGATCAGGGAGCCGCAGAGCAGGAAGGTCACGAAGGGCATCAGGACCGGGCGGCGGCGGTTCCAGACGGACCACACCAGGATGCAGACGGCGGCGATGGCGGCCTGGGCCAGTCCGATCGTGCCGGGCAGATGCTCCAGGAGCCCGAGGGAGAGGACGTCGAGGGGGTCCACGCCCATCCCGGCGTGGATGAAGAGCGTGGCTCCGGCGGCGAAGACGACACAGCCGACGAGGTAGAGCGCGTAGCGCGAGAGCCGGCTGCGGTGGGTGGGGTCGGCATCGGGGCGCGTGGGGGCGGAGGTGTGGGGCACGACGTTCTCCCTGGGCGTGGTGAGGAGGTCCGCGCTGCCGCCCGCTGCGGCGGGCGGCGCGCGTTCAGGCGTTGACGAAGATGAGGTTGTTGCCCTGCGGGTCGGTGATCTCGAACCGCTCGCCGGTCTTGTGCGGCGCGATGTCGGTGGCGCCCAGGTCGGCCAGCGCCTGGTGGGCCGCGGGGATGTCGACCTCGGTGAAGGCGATACTGATGGGCTGGTCGCCCTTGGTGTTGGTGACGATCAGCTCGCCGCCGTGCCCGGTGTCGAAGACGAAGGTGGTGCCCGGGTACTCCTGCAGGACCTTCAGGCCCAGCCGGTCGCGGTAGAAGGCGACCATGGCGTCCAGGTCGTCACAGAAGAGCTTCGTGACCGTGAGCTTGCCGAACATAGTGGTGTCCTTTCGTGGGGTCCCAGTGGCCGGTGGCGTGGGGCCGCCGGCGGAGAGGAGGTGGGACAGGAAGCGGGGTTCCGCGGGGTTTCCCGGCGGCTCCGACACGAAGTAAACTACACCGTGCAGTTCACCTTGTAAACCGCCCAGTGCAATTTGAGGAGCCCGGCCCGCCATGACGCCTTCCGCCACCCCCCGTACGACCCCCGAAACCGCGCCCACCGGCCGCCCCGGAAAGCGCGCCGCCATCGACTGCGCGGCCCGCACCGTCTTCGGGAGGGAGGGCTACAGCCGGGCCAGCGTCGACGCCATCGCCGCCGAGGCCGGGGTCTCCAAGCGCACGATCTACAACCACCACCAGGACAAGGAGCACCTCTTCCTCGCGGTCGTGCAGCAGAGCTCCCAGGCCGTCGCCGCACACCAGGAAGAGGTCATCGACCACCACCTGGGCAGCCCCGACACCGACCTGACCGCCGCGCTCACCGCCCTCGGCCGCGCGCTGGCCGTCCCGCAGACCGACTTCGAGAGCCACTTCGCGCTGGTCCGCGTGATCTTCGCCGAGGCCCCGCACCTGCCGCCGCACGTCATCGAGAGCTGGCGCGGCACCGGCCCCGGCCGGGTGCGCGCCCGGCTGGCCGAGCGGCTCGGCGGACTGGTGAAGGCCGGCGCGCTGCGCGACAGCACCACTCCGGAGACCCTGGCCGTCCACTTCACCCAGCTGGTCACCTCGGAGGTGTACGAGCGCTCCCTGCACGGTGCGCTGCCGCTGCCGGCGGACGAGACGGAAGCGCTGGTCGAGTCCGGCGTCGCGGCCTTCCTCGCCCTGCACGGCCCCGCCTCCTGAGGGACGGAACGAGCCACGGGCGGGCTCAACCTAGGTGCTATCAACCGTTCCGCCCGGCCGCTCGCGTGCCACTGTGCTCTGGGCAGCGCCCGAGGGGCGCATCGACGGGGGAACATGCCCGTACTCCGTCATGCGCACGGGCGGTACCGCAGCGCCGCGGCCGCCGTCCGCACCCTCCTCGCAGCCCGCGTCCACCCGCGAACTCCAGGAGGAGCCCGTGTCACAGACGGTCAGGTCACTCCCCCATCCGTCCACTGCGTCACCGGCCCGCCCCGGCCCCCCGCCGCTCACCGCGCAGCCGGCCGGGCCGTGGCGGGTACTCGTCGTCGAGAACGACGCCCGCACCGCCCAGACCCTCACCCGCAGCCTGGAGCGCCACGGCCACCAGGTCAGGACCGCCGCGACCGGCGCCGCGGCGCTGCGCGAGCACCACCACGCCGATGTGATCCTGATCGACCTGGAACTGCCCGACGTGGACGGGCTGGAGATCTGCCGGTCCATCACCGCCGTGTGCGACACCCCGCTGCTCGCGGTCACCGCCCGGGACAGCGAGGTCGACCGGGTGCTCGGGCTCCAGGCCGGCGCCGACGACTACCTGGTCAAGCCCTACGGATTCCGCGAACTGCTGGCCAGAATGGGCGCGGTGATGCGCCGGGCCCGCCCCGCGGCCACGGCCGGCGCGGTCCTGCAGCTGGGGCCGCTCGTCGTCGAGCAGACCACCCGCACCGTACGGCTGCACGGCCGGCCCGTCCCGCTCACCCGCAAGGAGTTCGACCTGCTGCTGCTCCTGGCCTCCCGGCCCGGCGCCGTGGTCACCCGGCGGCAGATCCTCCAGCAGGTCTGGCAGGACACCGACACCCCGCGCAGCCGCACGCTGGACACCCACGTCAACGGACTGCGCCGCAAGCTCGGTTCCGGCGACTGGATCGTCACCGTGCGCGGTGTCGGCTTCCGGCTCGGCCAGCCCTGGAACTCCCCCTCCCCGGCGAAGTGAGGACCTCCGCATGACCCCTACCGGTACCGGTCTCGCCGCCCGCCGCGGTTGCCGCCGGCCCGCCGCGGCACCCGTCCACGCATGCGTGAGCGCCGCCCCTGCGCCCCTGACGAGCGCGGTACGGCGCCGGCCACGCGGCACAGCGGGCGGTCGGCCACGCGGCGGACCGGACCGTGAAGCCGCCTATCCGGATGAGGCGGACGCCCGTTCGTCCGCTTCCGGGCGGACCGGGACGGGACGGGCGCCGGACCGCCGGCCGCGCGGTGCGGCGAGGGCACAGGCGCCCAGCGCCCCCGCCAGGCAGATCACGCCCGCCACCCACAGACCGCTGCGCGCGCCCGCGGCGCCCGCCAGCCAGCCGGTCAGCAGGGCGCCGACCGGGGTGGTGCCCTGGTAGATGACGGTGTAGAGCGCCATGACGCGGCCGCGGTAGGCGGACTCGGTGCCGAGCTGTATGCGGTGGTTGGCCGCCTGCGAGAACACGATCATGGCGAAGCCGGTCAGGGCCAGGGACAGCAGCGCGACGGGGAAGGTGGGCGCCAGCCCGGAAGCGATCTCCGCGACGCCGAAGGCCACCGCCGCGGCCAGCACGACGCGCTGCCGCGGCCGTCCCCGGCGCACGGTCGTGACCAGCGCCGCCACCAGCGAACCGGCCGCCATCGCCGCGGTCAGCAGTCCGAAGGTGCCGGCCCCGGTGCCGAAGACCGTTCTGGCCAGCAGCGGCAGCGTGACCTGGAAGTTGAACCCGACCAGCGCCAGCAGGGCCACCAGGGCGAGCGGCAGCAGCAGGTCGCGCCGCGCGGCGACGTACCGCAGTCCGGCCACGACGCCGCCGCGGGCCGCCCGGGCGGTGCCCCGGTACAGCTCCTGCGGGCGCATCCGCGCCAGCGCGACCACCGTGCCCAGGTAGCTGACGGTGTTGAGCAGCATCACCGCCGGGGCGCCCCACACGCTGATGAGCGCGCCCGCGGCGGCGGGCCCCAGCACCCGGGCCGTGTTGAAGTACGCGGCGCTCAACGCCGAGGCGTTCGGCAGCAGTTCACCGCCGACCATCTCGCTGACGAAGGACATCCGCGCAGGGATCTCCACCGCGTTGACCACGCCCAGGCCCGCCGCGCAGCCGATGATGTGCCACAGCCGCAGCTCGCCGCTGAGCGCCGCGGCCGCCAGCAGGCAGGCCAGTACCGCGGAGGCGAGATTGGCCGCCAGCAGCAGCCGGCGCTTGTCGTACCGGTCCGCCATCCGGCCGCCCAGCAGCGTCAGCAGCAGGACGGGGGCGAACTGGGCCGCGGTGACGGCGCTGAGCGCGGCGGCCGAATCCCCGGTCAGCCGCAGCACGAGCCAGTCCTGCGCGGTGAACATCATCCAGGTGCCGGTCACCGAGGCGAGCTGACCCAGCGTGAACAGCCGGAAGTTGCGCACCCGCAGCGACGCGGTCATGCCGCGCAGTACGGCGCCGCCGCTCATCGCGCGCCCGCTTCGGCACGCGCCACGCACTCCTCCAGGAACGCCAGGACGCCCAGGTGGTAGCCGCGCGCCGTCCGCCCCAGGCTGATGTTGTGGCCCGCGCAGGCCAGCCGCTCGACGCGGACGAGGGGCGAGGCCAGCCGGGCCGTCATCGCCTCCACCGTCCACCGGTCGGAGCGCCACCACTTCTCGTGCTCGGCGAAGGTGAAGCGCACCGGCACCCGGACGTCACGGGCCACCGACGGGTAGGTACGCGGCCAGCACGGCACGTCCCGCAGCTCGTTGCGGGGTATCGGGCCCACCAGCGGCTCGGCCATCCGGAAGGTGCCCGGCGGGTAGAGGGCCAGCGGGCCCCAGTGCAGCCGGTGGCCGCGGCGGCCGACGGGGTCCGCCAGCCGGTCGGAGCCGACGGCCCAGCGGTCGCTGATGCCGGACACGTCGACGCCGAGCAGCCGCTGCGCGCCCGCGCCGGCGCCGTCCCGGGCCGCGGTCATCAGGGCGAGCTTCCCGCCCATCGAGTGCCCCAGCAGGAAGAAGCCGGCCCCCACCGGGTGTTCGCGCGCATGGCTCTCCAGGGCCGCCAGGACGTACCCGGCCTGCTCGGCCAGCGGCAGGCCGTCGGGCAGCGCGGCCGCCGAACTCCCGTACCCGGGCCGGTCCAGCGCGAGTGCCGCGTACCCGCAGGCGGCCGCGAGGGAGAGCATCGAGGTGGCCGGGTCGGCCCGGCCGTGGAAGTAGCCGGCCCGCATCCCGCCGCCGTGCAGCGCGACGAGCACGGCACGCGGCGGGGCGCCGGCCGGCAGGGCGAGCAGGCCGGACAGGCGCAGCGGACCCGCTTCGACCTCGACGGCACGGACCGGATCGTCCGGCGGGGTGGGCGGTGCCTCGGGCGGCAGCAGCTGGGGCATGGAAGTACTCCAAGTCGGTGGGTGCCCGGTGGTGGCGGGGGAAGAAGGGGCAGCGGACGTGCGCGGGCGGGCGCCGGGGTAGCGGCGCCCGCCCGGGATGCGGCCGGTCAGTCCGTACCGCGGATGATGTGCGGTTCGGCGTCGAAGTCGTCCTCGGCTTCGAGGGGCGGCAGCTGCCACCCGGCCCGTGGCGGGCCGGTGTCCTCGACGGTGCCGGGCGCTTCCTGTGTCACGGTCACGGTGTTTCCTCCTCGTACGGCTCGGCGCTACGCGGCCAGTTCCTGCCAGCTGCGCGGGCCGGGGCCGCGGTCGGCGCGTTCCAGGCGGCGCCAGCGGGCGGTGGCGGGCCGGAGCGGCGCGGGGTCTTCGGGAGCGGCGGCCATGACCCGAAGCAGGACGGCGGTGACGGCCGCCAGCTCTTCGGGGGTGGGCGAGCCCTTCTCCACACGGATCACGTCGCGTGCTTCGCTCACTCGGTACTCCTTACTGGGGCGGGTTGCCGTGCTTGCGGGAGGGCAGGCCGGCGTGCTTGCTGCGCAGCATCGCCAGCGACCGGGCGATGACCTGGCGCGTGCTGCGCGGGTCGATGACGTCGTCCACCAGGCCGCGTTCGGCGGCGTAGTAGGGGTGCATCAGCTCCTCGCGGTACTCGCGGATCTTCTGGGCGCGGGTCTCCTCCGGGTCGGCGGAGGCGGCGATCTCCCGGCGGAAGATGACGTTGGCCGCGCCCTCCGCGCCCATCACGGCGATCTCGTTGCTCGGCCAGGCCAGCGCGAGGTCGGTGCCGATCGAGCGGGAGTCCATGACGATGTACGCGCCGCCGTACGCCTTGCGCAGCACCAGGGAGATCCGCGGGACCGTGGCGTTGCAGTACGCGTACAGGAGCTTGGCGCCGCGCCGGATGATGCCGTTGTGCTCCTGGTCGACGCCGGGCAGGAAGCCGGGCACGTCCACGAGTGTGACGAGGGGGATGTTGAAGGCGTCGCAGAACTGCACGAAGCGCGCCGCCTTCTCGCTGGCCTCGATGTCCAGGACGCCGGCGAAGTGGGCGGGCTGGTTGGCGACGATGCCGGCCACCTCGCCGTTGAAGCGGGTCAGGGCGCACACGATGTTGCCCGCCCACCCCGGGTGCACCTCGAAGTACTCGCCGTCGTCGGCGATCTCCTCGATGACCTGCCGGATGTCGTACGTGCGGCCCGGCTCGGCGGGGACCACGTCCAGCAGCGCCTCGCACGGCCGGTCGACGGGGTCGGTGGCCGGTGCGGAGGGCGGCAGTTCGCGGTTGTTGGAGGGCAGCAGCGAGAGGAGGTAGCGGACCTCTTCGAGGCAGGTGCGCTCGTCGTCGTACGCGAAGTGGGCCACGCCGGAGGTCTCGGCGTGCACGTCCGCGCCGCCCAGCCCGTTCTGGGTGATCTCCTCGCCGGTCACCGCGCGGACCACGTCCGGGCCGGTGATGAACATCTGCGAGGTGTCGCGGACCATGAAGACGAAGTCGGTGAGGGCGGGCGAGTAGGCCGCGCCACCGGCGCAGGGGCCCAGCATGACGCTGATCTGCGGGATGACGCCGCTCGCCTTGGTGTTGCGCTGGAAGATGCCGCCGTATCCGGCGAGCGCGGAGACGCCTTCCTGGATACGGGCGCCGGCGCCGTCGTTCAGCGACACCAGGGGCGCGCCGGCCTGGAGGGCCATGTCCATGATCTTGTGGATCTTCTGCGCGTGGGCCTCGCCCAGCGCGCCGCCGAAGATCCGGAAGTCGTGTGCGTACACGAAGACGGTACGGCCGTGGACGGTGCCCCAGCCGGTGATCACACCGTCGGTGTAGGGCCGCTTGTCCTCCAGGCCGAAGCCGGTCGCGCGGTGCCGGCGCAGCGGCTCGACCTCCGTGAACGAGCCCTCGTCCAGGAGCAGTTCGATGCGTTCGTGCGCGGTGAGTTTGCCCCGGGCGTGCTGCCGCTCGGTGGCGGCCGGATCCGGTCCCTGGCGGGCCATCTCCTTGAGCGTTTCCAGCTCCGCCAGGTGGGCCTCGGGCGGCAGCACGGTGGGGGTGACATCGGTGACGGTCACTGAGCTCTCCTCTTGCGGTCGGTGGGGTACGTCGGGCCGTGTGCCGCGCCGGTCAGGCGGCGGGCTGCAGGGCCGGGGTGCCGGTGGCGGCCGGCACGGACGCACCGCCGGGCAGCAGTACGGCGGCGGGCAGCCGGTGCACGGCGCGGGGCGCTTCGGCCACGCCCCGGTAGGCGATCGCACCGTCGTGGTGCGGGCCGCAGTCGAGGTCCAGGACGGACCAGCCCGGCGGGCGCCGCGGGACGTCGGCGCCGAGGTAGTCGGCGGCCGGCGAGCGGCTGAGCCCGGTGCCCAGGGCCTTGAGGTACGCCTCCTTGCGCGTCCAGACGCGGCCGAAGGCGGCGCAGTGGCCGGGCGGCGGCACGTCCTCGATCTCGGCGCGTTCGGCCGGGTGGAGCGAGGGGGTGCACACCTCGACGGTGCCGGGGCGCGGCCGGCGCTCCACGTCGGCGCCGACGGTCTCGGAGGCGACGGCGACGAGCACCATGCCGCTGCTGTGCGAGAGCGAGAAGTGCAGCGGCGGGTCGGGGTGGGCCACGGCGGGGCGCCCGTGGGGGTCGCCGCAGCCGGGACACGGTTCGCGGACGAACGGAACGCGTTCCGGCGCGAGTTGGAGGTAGTGGCCGAGGACCCGGCGCAGGGCGATGTGCGCCGAGGCGTACAGCACGCCGTCGTGGGGCCGGGTGAAGGAGCGGCGGCGGGCCTCCTCGCGTGCGTCCAGTTCCGAGTGCTCGAGCAGCGGTCCGAGCTGGTCGGGGCGGGGCAGGCGGAGCAGCCAGGCGTCGAGGAAACCGTTCATGCGTGCTGCCTGACGCGGTGGCCGTGACCGGTGCCGTGGCCGTTTCCGTGGCCCTCGGGGCCCAGCTGGCCGGCGAGGCAGTCGATGAGCTCCTGGGCGCTGTTGGCCAGCAGCAGCATCTGGAGGTTCACCTCCACCTCCAGCGCGCGTTCGATGCGGTTCTGCAGCTGGAGGCCTGCCACGGAGCCGACACCGAGGCTGTTCATCGTGCGGCCGGAGACGTCGATGTCACGCGGGGGCACGAGGAGAACGCGGGCGAGTTCCCGGCGGATGTAGGCGTCGATGATGCGGGTGCGCTCTTCGAGGGAGAGCGTCACCATCACGGACCGGCCGGGCACCGCGACCTCCGGCCCGAGCAGCGTGTCCTCGGCGTCGTCGTCGAACTCCCAGCCGTCGACGTCCCAGGCATCGACGTCCCAGGCGTCGAGGTCCCAGGCGTCGACGTCCCAGGCCGTACGGCTGTCTTGGACGGTCATCCGGATTCCTTCGGTGAGTGGCGGACGGGGGTGGGAGCGGCGAGGCCGGCCAGTGCCGTGACCACGCCGAGCAGGCCGACGGCGGCGACGAGCAGATGGGCGGCGCGGTGGTCCGGCGTTCCGGTGCCGGCCGTCAGCAGCGCCGCGGCCAGCGCCGGCATGAGCGCGGCACCGGCCTGGACGGCCGTCTGGTACGCCGCGCCCGCGACGGCCTTGTCGCTGTCGGCCGCCTCGGAGACGGCCTGGGTGTTCAGGGCGGTGAAGGCCAGCACGAAGCCGGCGCCCACCAGGAGCAGGCTGGGCAGCAGCCCGGTGACGTACGAGGTGCTCTCCCGCAGCAGCAGGAGGTACCCGGCGAACGCGGCCAGGGACCCGAGGGCGATGAGCGGCCGGGCCCCGAAGCGCGCGACCATCGCCCCGGAGTGCAGGGCGGTCAGGGCCAGCGGCAGGCTCGCGGGCAGGAAGGCCAGCGCCGTCTGCAGAGGGCTGCGGCCGAGTTCGTCCTGCAGCTGCAGCGTGGCGATGAACAGCATGCCCAGGTAGGACCCGTTGAGGCAGGCGGCGCCCAGCGCGGACCGGCGCAGCGCGGCGCTGGTGCGTACGGAGGCGGGCAGCAGCGGGGCCGCCGCGCGGCGTTCCCGTACCACCAGCAGGACATAGAGGACCGCGGCCGTCAGGAGCAGTCCGGCCGTGCGCGGGCCGGTCCAGCCATCGGTGGGTACGAGAGCGATCCCGCCGACCAGGGCCGCGGTGCCCGCGGTCAGCAGCAGGACCCGCACCAGGGGCAGCGGCTGCCGCGCGGCCCCGGGTTCCTGCGCGGGGATGAGTCGCAGCCCCGCGACGAACAGCACGGCCACCACCGGCGCGGGGAAGGCCAGGGTGAAGCGCCAGTCCCAGCCGGTCAGCAGCCCGGAGAGCAGCAGGCCCGTGGCGAAGCCGCTGGCTCCGAAGAGCGTGTACACGGAGATCGCGCGCCGCCGCGCCGGGCCGTCGGGGAAGGTGGACATGATGATCGCCAGCCCCATCGGCGCCGTCAGCGCGGCGCAGCCGCCCTTGACGAAGCGGGTGGCCACCAGCAGTACCGGATCGGTGGCGAGGCCCGCGACGAGGGAGGCGACGGCGAAGACGGCCAGCGCGGTCAGGTACAGGCGCCGCCTGCCCCAGCGGGCGGCCAGCTGCGGTCCGAGCAGCAGCAGACCCGCGAAGCCCAGGGCGAAACCGCTCATGGTCCACTGCGTGCCGGCCGGTGCCAGATGCAGATCGGCGCCGATGGCGGGCGCCGCCACGACCAGTACGGACACCTCCAGGGCGTCGATGAGCATATTGCCGGCGAGGACGGTCAGCAGGCCCCACCGCCGGGTACCGGCGGCGGCCGCGGCGGGGCGGGACACGGAAGGAGTCGTAGACGTCATGGTGGTCTTCCCGGTGGAAGGGGTGGCTGGTGCTGGGGCGCGGGGTCCGGACGTCCGGGTGTCCGGACCCCGCGGCCGAAGAGGGCGGCCGCGCCGGCCCGCCCGGTTCACCCCAGGAGGGTGCCGCCGCTGGCGTCGAGGAAGGCGCCGGTGACCCACCGGGCGTCGTCGGTGGCGAGGAAGGTGACGACGTCGGCGACGTCCTCGGGCTCACCGACCCGGTTGAACGCGGAGAGCTGCGCCATCTGCTCCACCGCCTCGGGGATGTCGAACACCGGGTTGCCGTTGCGGGTGATGCCCGGCGCGACGCTGTTGACGGTGATGTTGCGCGGCCCCAGGAGCTTGGCGAAGTGCAGCGCGAGCTGCTCGACCGCGCCCTTGGTCATCGCGTACGCGATCTCCTCGGGGTTGGCGAAGTGGGTCAGCCCGGAGGAGATGTTGATGATCCGGCCGCCGTCCGGCATGTTCTTCAGCGCCCGCCGGATGAGGAAGAACGGCGCCTTGGCGTTGACGGCGACCAGCCGGTCGAACTTCTCCGGGGTGGTGTCCTCGACCGAGACGCCGCCCATCTCGCCCGCGTTGTTGACCAGGATGTCCAGGTCGGTGGTGCCGGTCCGCTCCTTGAGGCCGGCCTCAAGGCCGAGGAACAGCTCGTGCACATCGCCGGGCACGCCCAGCTCGGCGCGGACCGTGAAGGCCCGGCCGCCCTCCGTCTCGATGAGGGCGACGGTCTCGGCGGCGGCCTCCTTGTTGTTCGTGTAGTGCACGGCGACCAGCGCGCCCTCGCGCGCCAGCCGCACGGCGGTGGCCCGCCCCATGCCGCGGCTGGAGCCGGTGACCAGTGCCGTCTTTCCGTTGAGCCTGCCCATGGTGTTCCCTCCCTGCGCGGCCGCGGACGCGGCCGGGTTCGTCAGTGGTGCGGCCGGCCCGGTGAGGCCGAACCAGCGGTACAGCGCGGCGTCCAGGCCGTCGGTCGTCCGGCCCGTCCACACGAGGTGGCCGTCGGGCCGGACCAGCACGGCCCCTGCCCCGGCCAGGGGGTGGTCGTCCGCGCCGCCGGCCAGGCGGGCGGAGAGCACGGTGACCCGGTCCTCGCGGCCCGCGGCCGCCCGGTGCAGCGGCGCGTCGCCGTCCTGCTCGCCGGACAGGTCCAGCAGCAGGCCGCGGCCGGTGCGCAGCAGGGCCGCCGCGGTGGTGGCGCTGCCGTCGGCGCGGAGCAGCGGGGTGTGCGGGAGCCGGGCGCCCAGCAGCGGGTGGCCGCCGGTGCCGACGTCGTACCGGACGTCCAGGCCGGAGATCATCCCCGCCAGGTGGGCGCGTACCGGCTCCTTGGCGATCAGCTCGGCCAGTACGGAGCGCACCGCCTCCACCTCGGGGCCGCCCAGCAGCAGCATGGCCTGCGCCTGGATGTTGGACCGCACGCGGGCGCCGACCGCGTGCCGTTCGTCGTGGTAGCTGTCCAGCAGGCCCTCGCTGCCGAGCCTGCGGACCTGGATGGCGAGTTTCCAGCCGAGGTTGACCGCGTCCTGGAGCCCCAGGTTCAACGCCTGCCCGCCGATGGGCATCTGCTGGTGCGCGGCGTCACCGGCCAGCAGGACGCGCCCGTCGCGGTAGGCGGTGGCCTGTCGGTCGGCGTCGCCGAAGGCGTTGACCCACAGCGGGGTGCCGCCGCTGATGTCCTCGCCCGTGACCCGCTCCCAGACCGCCGCGACCTCGGCGAAGTCCGGGTCGCCGGTGCGCGTGCCGGCCGGCCGGCCGAACTCGTGCACCATGACGCGGGTGACGCCGTCGTCCCGCCGGGCGGCGATGGCCAGCCCCTTCTCCAGCCTCTCGAAGCGCCGGTTGGGGATGTCCAGGCCCGCCACGTCCGCGCGCAGCAGCTCGCGGGTGGCGTCCCGGCCGGGGAAGGCGGCGCCGGCCAGCCGGCGCACGGTGCTGTTCTCGCCGTCGCAGCCGACGACGCAGAGCGCCGAGAGCGTGACGGTGGATCCGTCCGCCTTCACCGACTCGACCTCGACGCGGTCGTCGAGGACCGACAGGCCGCGGACCTCGTGCCCGCGGCGTACGTCGGCGCCGAGCGACCGGGCCCACTCCTCCAGCAGTTCCTCGGTACGGTGCTGGAGGACCTTCCACTGGCCGGGGTGGCTGCTGTCGAGGGTGAGGTCCAGGGGGATGCCGCCGAAGTGGCCGCGGGGCTCGCGGGGCGGGGTGCCCAGCTCCTCCAGCAGCCCGCGGGAGTCGAGGATCTCCATGGTGCGGGCGTGCAGGGTGGAGGCCCGCGACTCGGTGGTGGGGGCCGTGCGTGCTTCCAGCACGACGACCTCCGCACCGCCCAGCCGCAGTTCCCCGGCGAGCATCAGCCCTACGGGGCCCGCCCCGACGACGATGACCTGGGTGTCCAGTGCGGCCATCTCAGCGTCGCGCCTCGGCGTGGTCCTTGGCGTGGCCCAGCGTGGCCCGGCTGTTGGTGCTGAGCGCGGTGCGCACGTACTCCGTGGCCTCGGCGACGCCGGCCTCGGGCCCGAGAATCTTGGTGATGTTCTCGGTGTTCAGGACGACCGTGTGCTGCGAGGTCGCGGCCACCCCGTCCGCGGTCTCCTCGAACGTCCACCGGCCGGTGTGCAGGGTCATCAGCGCCGGCAGCGTGACCTGCTTGTACGCGATCTTGTGGTGCGGGAAGCAGACCCGGTACGACTTCGTGGTGTGCGTGGAGCCGTCCTTGGCGCGGGTGTCCATCTCCAGGCTCTGCAGCCCGGGGGTGGTCTCCTCCAGGCGTACCGAGGCCACGTGCGGGAGCCGCTCCTGCCAGAGGTGGGCCTCGTTGATGAAGTCGTACGCGTCCTTGGCGGAGCCGGCGATGTGGACCGTGTCCTCGAAGGAGAAGGTCAGGTCCGCCGAGGCGTGGGCCAGTTCGACGTTGGTCTTCAGCGCGGCCAGCTCCGAGCGGGAGTTGCGGTCGACGGCCTGGTCGATCCACTCCAGGGAGGCCGGGTCGTCGTCGATCGCGCGGTAGTCGTGCAGCAGCCGGATCCGGGACTCGTCCGCGCCGAGCGGCTCGATGATCCAGGTGCCGCCCATGGCGGCGACCGGCGGCGCCGACACCTCCTGGCGGAAGGTGATCCGCAGGGCCTCGGGGTCGAGGGTGCGGCGGGAAGTCCAGTTCTTGGCCTCGCCGTTGGCGGTGGCCCAGATCCGGATGCGCTCCTCGTTGGCGCCCTGCTCGACGTGGTCGACGTAGAGGGTCGGCGGGAAGATGCGGGGCCAGTTCTCCACCTCGGCGAGCAGGCGGTAGACCTCGGCGGCGGGGGCCTGCACGGTGATCTCGTGCTCGACCTCACGGACCGTCATGTTGAACTCCTTGGGGAAGCCTTGGAAAGCCTTGGGAAGAGGAAGCGGGGATCAGAAGTTGCCGAGGCCGCCGCAGACGTTGAGCGCCTGCGAGGTGATGGAGGCGGCGGTGTCGGAGGCGAGGTAGCCGACCAGTCCGGCGACCTCCTCCGGGGTGGAGTAGCGGCCGAGCGGGATCTTGGACTGGAACTTCTCGAGGATGGCGTCCTCGGTGGCGTTGTACGCCGCGGCGTAGCCCTGGCGGACGCGCTGGGCCATCGGGGTCTCGACGTAGCCGGGGCACACGGCGTTGACGGTGATACCGGTCGGCGCGAGCTCGTTGCCGAGGGCCTTCGTGAAGCCGACGACGCCGTGCTTGGAGGCGGAGTACGGGGCGCCGAGGACGACGCCCTGCTTGCCCGCCGTGGAGGCGATGTTGATGATGCGGCCGCGGCTCTTGTGGCGCATCCGGCCGGTGTTGAGCACCTCGCGGGTCATGCGGAAGACGCTGTTGAGGTTGGTGTCGATGACGTCGTGCCACAGCTCGGTGGCGATGTCGGCGGTGACGCCGCCACCGCTGCGGCCGGCGTTGTTGACCAGTACGTCGACGCTGCCGTGGCGGTCGACGGCGGCCTGCACGAAGGCGTGCACGCTCGCGTCGTCGCGGACGTCCAGCTCGGCGCCGTCGGCCTCGATGCCGTCCTCGCGCAGCTGCTTGACGGTCCGCGCCACGTTCTCGGCGTTGCGGGCGCCGAGGAAGACGGTGTGACCCTGCTCGCCCAGCAGGCGCGCTGCGGCCAGGCCGATGCCGCTGGTGCCGCCGGTGATGAGGGCGAGGCGTCCGGTGGTACGGGACATGAAGGGACTCCTTGTGTCAGGGCCCGGGCGGTGCCGGGAGGGGAGAGAGGTACCGGGGTCCGGGGCGGCCGCGGGTCGGGCGCGGCCGCCCCGGGTGCGGGTCAGGCCGCGGAGAGGGCCAGGTGGGCGTTGACCGTCTCGATGAGCGCGCGCGGCGTGGCGGCGTCGGTCAGCGCCGAGTCGTCCAGCGTGATGCCCCACTCGCGCTCGATGCGGCCGCCGGTCTCCAGCAGGGCCAGGGACTCGTAGCCCAGCTCCTCGAAGTCGGTGTCGAGGATGTCGCCGTCCAGGTCGACGCCCTCGTCGGCGCCGGCGCCCTCCAGGAGGATGCGCTTGAGGTCGTCCAGGGTGAATACAGCAGACATGTGCGTTCCTTCGGGTTCGGATCTTGGGTGTCCCGCGCCGTTGCGGGACACAGCGGGAGGTCAGCCGTCGGCGCGGAGCACGACGGCGGAGTTGAAGCCGCCGTGGCCGCGGGCCAGCACCAGCGCGGTGCGGACCTCGGCGGTGCGCGGCTGGCCGACGACCAGGTCGAGGCCGTAGGCGGGATCGGGGTCGGTGTGCACGGTGGGCGGGATCAGGCCCTCGTCCATGGCCAGCAGGGCGGCGGCCACGTCCAGCGGCGCGGCGCCCGAGTACAGCCGGCCGGTCATGGTCTTCGGCGCGGTCACCGGTACGCCCCGGGTGCCGAAGACGGCGCGCAGCGCGTCCGCCTCGGCCCGGTCCAGCTCGACGGTCCCGGCGGCGTCCGCGAAGACGACGTCCACGTCCTGCGGGGCGCAGTCCGCCTCGTTCAGGGCCAGCTCGATGGCGCGGCGCAGCCCCGGCTCCCCGCCGGTGCCCGGCTTGGGGTCGAACGTCGCGGCGTACCCGACGAGTTCGCCGTAGATACGGGCGCCGCGGGCGCGGGCCGCCTCGGTGTCCTCCATGACGAGGAGGGCGCCGCCCTCGCCCGGCACATGGCCGCTCGCGGCCGCGTCGAAGGGCACATAGGCGCGGTCGGGGTTGTCGCTGGTGGACAGGCGCCCGCTGGTGAGCTGGGCGGCCCAGCCCCAGGGGCAGATCGAGGCGTCCACGGCACCGGAGACGATCAGCGGGGTGCCCTTGCGGATCTGGCGGCGGGCCTGGGCCAGCGCGTCGAGCCCGCCGGCCTGGTCGCTGACGAGGACGCCGCTGGGGCCCTTCATACCGTTGCGGATGGAGATCTGCCCGCTGTTGACGGCGTAGAACCAGGCGAAGGACTGGTACGCGCTGACGTACTGGCTGCCCTGGCTCCACAGCTTCTGGAGCTCGTTCTGGCCGAACTCGAAGCCGCCGGAGGAGCTGGCGGTGATCACGCCCATGTCGAACTCGGGCTGCTCGCCGGGGACGATGCCGGCGTCGGCCAGCGCCCAGTCCGCCGCCACCAGTGCCATGCGCGTCATGTGGTCGGTCTGCGGGATCAGCCGGCTGGGCAGGTGGGCGGCGGCGTCGAAGCCGGGCACCTCGCCGGCCAGCGTCGCCGGGTAGGACGAGGCGTCGAAGCGGCTGACGCGGCCGATGCCGCTCTTGCCGATCCGGGTGGCCGCCCAGAAGTCCTGGGTGCCGAGGCCATTGGGAGACGCGACTCCCAGACCGGTCACTGCCACGGAGGTGGTCATGCCTCGCTCCTCTCGGGCCGGGCGAGCACCATCGCGGACTGGAAGCCGCCGAAGCCGCTGCCCACGGTCAGCACGGCGTCGGTGCGCTGCTCGCGCGCGGTGACCGGGACGTAGTCCAGGTCGCATTCGGGGTCGGGGGTGTGCAGGTTGGCCGTGGGCGGGACGACGTGGTGCTCCATGGCCAGCGCGCTGGCGGCGATCTCGATGGAGCCGATGGCGCCCAGCGAGTGGCCGACCATGGACTTGATGGAGCTGACCGGCGTCGCGTAGGCGTGGTCGCCCAGGCTCTTCTTGAACGCGGCGGTCTCGTGGCGGTCGTTCTGCTTGGTGCCCGAGCCGTGCGCGTTGATGTAGTCGATGTCCTCGGCGTTCAGCCGCGCCTCGGCCATGGCGACGCGGATGGCCTCGGCCATCTCCGCGCCGTCCGGGCGCAGACCGGTCATGTGGTACGCGTTGGAGCGGGTCGCGTAGCCGGCGATCTCGGCGTAGATGTGCGCGCCGCGCGCCTGGGCCGCGCCGAGCTCCTCCAGGACGAAGAAGGCCGAACCCTCGCCCAGTACGAAGCCGTTGCGGGTGTTGTCGAAGGGCCGGGAGGCCGTCTCGGGGCTGTCCTGGCGGGGCGTGGTCGCCTTGATCGCGTCGAAGCACGCCATCGTGATGGGCGAGATCGGGGCGTCCGAGGAGCCGGCGATCATGACGTCGGCGCTGCCCTCGCGGATCAGCTCGACGGCGTGGCCGACCGAGTCGATGCCGGAGGTGCAGCCGGTGGAGACCACGGTGGCCGGGCCCTGCGCGCCGGTCGCCCAGGCGACCTCGGCAGCGAACGAGCTGGGGACGAGGTAGTCGTACAGGTGCGGTACGGCGTAGGTGTGGTCGACCAGGTCCAGCCGGCCGCCGTCGCTGACGGTGCGGTACTCGGTGTCCAGGCCCATGGTGGCGCCGACGGCGCTGCCGACCGTGACACCGGTGCGGAACGGGTCGAGGTCCGCGAACTCCAGGCCGCTGTCGCCGAGGGCCTCGCGGGCCGCGACGACGGCGAACTGGGCGGCCCGGTCCATCCGGCGGATTTCCTGGGGAGACAGGCCGTGCAGCTCGGGGTCGAAGTCGATCTCCGCCGCCACCCGGGAGCGGAAGGAGGAGGCGTCGAAGAAGGTGATGGCGCGGGTCGCGGTGCGGCCCTCGCTCAGCAGGCTCCAGAAGTTCTTGGTGCCGACACCGCCCGGGGCGAGGACCCCGATGCCGGTGATGGCCACGCGTCGGGCGCTCACGCGGACGCCTCCCAGTTGTAGAAGCGGGTCGCCATGGCGTCGGAGGGCGAGCGCCAGGTGGCCGGGTCGTACGCCTCGATGAAGGGCTTGAGGTCGTCGCTGATCTGCACGAAGCGGGGGTCGGTCTTCGCTTCCTCGATCAGCGCGCCGCCGTTGTCGGTGTCGAAGTCCTGCAGGTGGAAGTAGAGGCCGCGGTACGAGAAGAGCTGTCGGCGGCGGGTGCCCATGCGGTGGGGCATCTCGGTGCCGTCGAACTCCCCGAAGAGGCGGGCGACGTCCTCGGCGGACTGCGGGTTCATCCGCGCGACGATGAGGGTGCTGTGCATAGGTGGGATCTCCTTGTCGGCCGGAGGGAATCCGGCGCTGTGGGCGTGGCTCAGCGGGCGGGGCCGAACCACCGCTCCAGGGACATGGGCAGGTCGTCGTGGCTGCCGGGCGCGGCCCAGGCGACGTAGCCGTCGGGGCGGACCAGTACGGCGGTGGTGCCGGCCAGGTCGCTGCCCTCGGCAGGGGTGGCGGTGGCGGTGATCACGTCCACGCGGTCCGACCAGCCGGCCGCGCGGCCCCGCAGTACGGGGTTGTCGGCCAGGTCGAGCAGGACGCCGCGGCCGGAGTGGAGCAGCGCGGTGCTGCCCGTGGTGCGGCCGTCGGGGCGGGTCAGTTCCAGGTCGGGCATCCGGCGGCCGAGCAGCGGGTGGGTGCCGCCACTGGTCTCGTACCGGATCTCCAGCCCGCTGACCATCGCGGCCAGGTGGCGGCTGACGTCCTCGTAGCCGATCAGCTCGTTCAGGACGTCGCGCAGCGGCTGGATCTCGGCGCCGGAGAGGAACAGCAGGCCCTGGGCCCGGGTGTTCATCAGCAGCCGCCGGCCGACCGCGTGCCGCTCCTCGTGGTACGTGTCCAGCAGCGCCTCGGGGGCGCGCCCCTGGACGACGGCGGCGAGCTTCCAGCCGAGGTTGACCGCGTCCTGGATGCTGGTGTTCATGCCCTGGCCGCCGGCCGGCAGGTGGATGTGGGCTGCGTCGCCGGCGAGGACGACGCGGCCGCGGCGGTACTCGGTGACCTGGCGGGTGGCGTCCCCGAAGGAGCTGACCCAGACCGGTTCACCGTGCGAGATGTCCTGACCGGTGACGCGCTTCCAGCCGGCGACGATCTCCTCGTACGAGGGGGCGCTGCTGCGGCGCTGCGGCGGGGTGCCGCGCTCGCAGAGGATGAGGCGGGTGATGCCGCCGGGCAGCGGCCCCACCATCACCATGCCGCCGTCGAACGTCTCGCCGATCATGCGCGGGTCCAGGTCCAGGCCCTTGACGTCGGCGAGGAACATCTCCAGCGTCGACGCGGTGCCGGGGAAGTCGAACCCCGCCGCCTTGCGGACGGTGCTCCGGCCGCCGTCGCAGCCGACCAGGTAGCCGGTACGCAGCGTCTGCGTGTCCCCGCCGGGCGTACGGACGGTGACCTCCACCGCGTCGCCCTTGTCGAGGAAGGAGACCAGTTCGTGGCCGCGGCGCAGGTCGGTGCCCAGCTCGCCCACCCACGCCTCCAGCACCGCTTCGGTCTGGGACTGCGGGATGGTCTTGGCGGCCTGGTGCGCGCCCTCCAGTACACCGAAGTCGACGGGCAGGCCGCCGAAGTGGCCGACGTTGCTGGTCTCGATGTCACCGAAGCGGGGCAGCAGCCCGCGCTGGTCGAAGATCTCCATGGTGCGCGCGGTGAAGCCCAGCCCGCGGGACTCACCGGTCCGCTCGGGCAGCCGCTCCAGGACGATCACGTCGACCCCGGCGAGCCGCAGCTCTCCCGCGAGCATGAGACCGGCCGGGCCGGCCCCCACAACTATCACTGCAGCGTCCATTGCCTCTTTCTCCTTGGGTGGGCGGGGTGTTCCGTCGCGCGCGACGGTTCGCGCCGGGGTCCGGCGGTCGGGGGCCGCGGTCACGCGTCGGCGAAGACCGGCAGCAGCGGGGCGGGAAAGACCCCGGTGCCGGCGGCGGTGGTCACCAGGCGGCGGCACAGGGTGGTGAGCCGGGCGACGCCTTCGGCGCCCAGGTGTGCGTACGGAGCGGCGTCCAGGCGGTCGGTGTCCCGCTCGACCTGTGCGCGCAGTTCCAGGCCGCGGGCGGTCAGCGCGCCCGCGGCGTCCAACAGGCCGCGGTTGCGCAGCCGTTCCTCGGCGGCGGACCAGTCCTCGTCGGTCCAGCCGCGCTTGGTCATCACGAAGGCACGGGGCATGCCCCCGGGCCCTGCGGAGTGCGAGACGAGCCCGTCCAGACCGGCCAGTCCCGCGTGGCTCAGTACCGCGAAGTGCCCGTCGCCCCGGTACTCCCGCAGCAGGGTCGCGGCGTGCCAGAGCGCCAGATGCGGCTGGTCCGGTACGGGGAGGTCGGCGTGGGCCGCGTACATCGGGCGGCCGGCCCGTTCGCAGCCCTCCGCGGCGCGCAGCGCCAGCTCGGCGGCCTCGGCGGTCTCGGGCGCCTCGGCGATCTCCTCGCCCAGGCAGCGGCGCAGCGTCGTGTCGGCCGCGCGCAGCCGTTCCGCGAGCACCTTGGCGGGAGCCACCCGGTCCCACAGGGCGGGGAAGTGCCCGGCGATCAGCCGGTGGTGGAAGCCGTTGGTGACGGCGGTGACGGCGCCGGGGCCGACCGGGCCCAGAGCGGCGGTGCGGGCGGCGAAGTACCCGGCCATCGGGTCGTCGACGCCGTGCGCCGCCAGGTTCTCGTCGAGGTCGGGGGTGAAGTAGAGGAGCGAGTGAAGGGAGTTGAGATAGAACTGGCAGCGGTTGGCAGGAGTGGCGTCGATGGTCACGGCCGCACCGCGCTGTGGTGGAGGTGGTAGCGGGTGTAGCCGATGGGCCGCACGCCGGGGATGGCCTCGTAGGAGGCGCGGGCCCGGCCGGAGCAGGCATCCCGCAGGAAGGTCTCGTGGGCCTCGTCGGTGGTCCACTCCGCGTAGTTGAGCACCCGGGTGCCGTCCACACTGGTGTGGAAGTGCGTAGCGAGCAACCCGTCCTTCGCGCGGGGGCCTTCACGCCCGACGGTGCCGATGATCTGCTCGATCACATGGCGCTGGCACAGCGGGCCGTCGGTGTCGAAGGTCGCGGCGACCATGCAGCCGGGGGGCTCGGTGGTGGCGCCGTCCGGTACGAAGCTGCGGTGCAGCCGGTACTCCACCGCCTCCGCGGACGCGGGCCCGGCCAGGGCGCGGGTGAAGGGGCGGTAGGCGGCGCCGGACGCGCACTGGGCGTAGGTCAGTACGGTGTTGCCGCTGGTGCTCAGGTAGCTGCTGAAGGAGAGGATGTCGGCCGGCCACTCGGTGGTCTCCCACTCGGCGGTGACCTCGTCCAGGTCCTTCAGGGCCGCGGTGCGGTCGGGCACGTACCAGTGGCTGACGAACACCGCCGCGGTCCCGGCGTGGCGTATGTCCGGGAGGGTCGGGTGGCACAGCATTTTTTACTGCCCTCTCTGTTGGCGGTGGTCTCGTGACGGTGGTCCCGTGGCGGTGGAAATTCGCTCCGGATTTCCGGAGCGGTGCGCGTTGAGCGGCTGCTCCATCTTCATGGCCTCCAGGACGACGACCAGGTCGCCTTCCTTGACCTCCTGGCCCTCCTCCACCGCGATCTTCACGATGGTGCCCTGCATGGGAGAGGCGAGCGCGTCGCCGGAGGCGGCGGAGCCGGACTTCTTGCCGGCCTTGCGCTTGGGCTTGGCACCCCCGGCCACCGCGGCCCGCGCCAGCGGCATCCCGAGCGAGGCGGGCAGCGAGACCTCCAGGCGCTTGCCACCGACCTCGACGACCACGGCCTCGCGGCCATCGGCCTCGGCCTCTTCCCCGGCCGGGGCGGTGAACGGGGCGATCTCGTTCTTGAACTCGGTCTCGATCCAGCGGGTGTGCACGGCGAACGGGTCCGCGGTGAACGCCTCGTCCTCGACCACGGCACGGTGGAACGGGATCGCGGTGGCCATCCCGTCGACCACGAACTCCGCCAGCGCACGCCGCGCCCGCTCCAGCGCCTGCTCACGCGTGGCGCCGGTGACGATGAGCTTGGCGAGCAGGGAGTCCCAGGCCGGGCCGATGACCGAGCCGGATTCCACACCGGCGTCCAGGCGCACGCCGGGGCCGGCGGGGGCCTCGAACTTGGTGACGGTGCCGGGCGCGGGCAGGAAGTTGCGGCCGGGGTCCTCGCCGTTGATG
>NZ_JOBH01000021.1 GCF_000717745.1 Streptomyces violens | reverse complement strand
GTTGTCGAACTTCGACTTCGTCACGGCGTCGTTCACGTTGATCGCCGGGAAGAGCAGGGTGCCGTCGCGGTGCATCTCGTACAGACGGTGCACACCGGTCGTGGTCTCCTCGGTGACACCGCGGATCTCCGAGGCCAGCCTCGCCCAGTCCAGGGAGCTGTTCTCCAACAGGGCGCGTACAACTGCCAGTTCGTCGTTGTCCGCAGCGGGAAGCTCGCCCGTCTTCTGGTACTCGACGCCCTTGTGGACAAGCAGCGTGGCATCACCGCCGTCGTCCAGAATCATGTTCGGGCCGGCATGCCCGGGCCAGGTCAGCGCCTGCTCCGTGCACCACCAGTACTCCTCCAGCGTCTCGCCCTTCCAGGCGAAGACCGGAATCCCCGTGGCGGCGATCGCGGCGGCCGCGTGGTCCTGGGTGGAGAAGACATTGCAGGACGCCCAGCGCACCTCGGCACCCAACGCCACCAGCGTCTCGATGAGGACGGCGGTCTGCACGGTCATGTGCAGCGAACCGGTGATCCGGGCGCCGGCCAGCGGCCGGGCCGCGGCGTACTCCTTACGGATCGCCATCAGACCGGGCATCTCATGCTCGGCGAGGGCAATCTCCTTACGGCCGAAGGCGGCCAGGGACAGGTCGGCGACCTTGAAATCCGTGAAGTCAGCGATGTTCTGCGAGGACATGCCGTGCACTCCTTGAGGTCAGTACGTTGCGGTGGATATCCAGCGCCGCCGTGGAGCGGTTGAGCGTGATGTAGTGCAGTCCCGGGGCCCCTTCGGCGAGGAGGCGCTCGGCCATGGCGGTGGCGTATTCGACGCCGATGCGGTGGCCGTCCGCAGGGTTGTCGCGCGCGGCCTCCAGGCGGTGCGCCAGTTCCTCGGGGAAGGCTGCGCCGCTGAGCTCGGCGAAGCGTCCGATCTGGCGGACGTCGGTGGCCGGCATGATCTCCGGGATGATCGGGGTGTCGCAGCCCGCAGCGGCCACCCGGTCGCGCAGCCGCAGATAGTCCTCGACATGGAAGAACATCTGGGTGATGGCGTAGTCGGCACCCGCCCGGCACTTGGCGACGAAGTGCCGGATGTCGCTCTCCCAGTCCGGCGAGCGCGGATGCTTCTCGGGGAACGCCGCCACGCCGATAGTGAAATCGCCCAACGAGCGGACCAGTTCGACGAGTTCGCTGGCGTGCGTCAGGCCGTGGGGATGCGGCCGCCAGACGCCTCTGGGGTCGCCCGGTGGATCACCGCGCAGGACGAGCACATCCCGGACGCCCGCATCGGCGTACTGGCCGATGATCCGGCGCAGCTCCGCCACCGAGTGGCCGACCGCGGTCAGATGGGCGACGGGCCGTAGGGTCGTGTCGGCCGCGATCCGGTGCGTCACCTCGACGGTACGGTCCCGGGACGAGCCGCCGGCCCCGTACGTGACCGATACGAAGGACGGCGCCAACCGCTCGATCCGGCGGATCGCCTGCCACAGATACCGGGCTCCGGCGTCGGTCTTCGGCGGGAAGAACTCGAAGGAGAAGGACAGGCTCTCCCGGTCGAGGGTGTCACGCAGCGTCCTCACTGCCGCCCTCCGGGGCCGAAGCGGCCGCCGTCACGGGGAAGCCCGGGGCAGAGCCGGGACTTCTCGCCGGGCTCGGCGCCGGGCGCTGCACGCAGAGCCGGGGCCCGCCCGCGCTGTGCCGCCGCACTCATGACAGTCCCGCAAGCCGCGGTTCGACGGCGCGGGCCACATCATGGCCGTAGGCCCGGTCGATGCGAGCGATCAGGTCCGGCGGGATCAGTTTGTACTCCTGCGTGCCGACCGACTCCAGCACGGTGGTGGCCAGGGCGCAGCCGAGCCGCGCGGCCTGCTCCAGCGGCCACTGCCACGCCGTACCGGCGAGGAATCCGGACCGGAAGGCGTCGCCCGCCCCCGTGGGGTCGGTGATCATGTCCGTGGGTACGGCGGGTATCCGCAGGGCGGGGGCGCCGGACCGGGCCAGCGACACGCCGGCCTCGCCCAGTGTGGTGATCCAGGTGCCGACCCGGCCGAGAAGCTGCTGCTCCGTCCAGCCGGTGCGGTCGAGCAGCAGGGCGGCCTCGTACTCATTGGTGAACAACCACTGTGCCTGGTCGACCAGTTGACGGGCCTGCTCCCGGTCGAGGCGGGCGAGCTGCTGGGAGGGGTCCGCGGCGACGGGGATGCCAAGGCGGTGGGCCGTGGCGGTGTGCCGCAGCATGGCCGCGGGATCGTCGGCCCCGACCAGGACGAGCGTGGGCCGGCCGGTGCGTTCGGCGATCGTGGCCAGGTCGATCCGGGGGGCCTCGGCCATGGCGCCGGCGTAGAAGGTGGCGATCTGGTTCTGGTCCTCGTCGGTGGTGCATACGAAGCGTGCGGTGTGCAGAGTGTCGCTGACCTGTACCGAGGACGTGTCGACGCCGTTCGCCCGCAGCCAGGTGTCGTACTCGGCGAAGTCGATGCCCGCCGCACCCACCAGGATCGGGTCGAGCCGGAGCAGGCCGAGCCCGAAGGCGATGTTGGCGGCGACGCCGCCTCTGCGCACCTCCAGCCGGTCGGCGAGGAACGACAAGGAGACCCGTTCCAGCTGCTCCTTGAGGAGCTGTTCGGCGAAACGTCCGGGAAAGACCATCAGGTGGTCGGTCGCTATCGATCCGGTTACGGCAATACGCACGGAAAGCACTCCTTGAGCCTGGGGCCGCTGTCGACGAAGGATCGGCTCCGGTGGCGGGCGCCACGCGGTGAAGGGGCGTGCTAAGCGGGGAGGCGGTGCGCGGCCGGGGGAACCGCGCACCGCCGGCTGTCGCGCCGGGGGTTTCCGGCGGCGCTCCGCCGTCAGCCCGCTGCCGCTGCCTTGCGCAGGGCGTCGGCGCGGTCGGTGCGCTCCCAGGTGAAGTCCGGCAGCTCGCGGCCGAAATGGCCGTAGGCCGCGGTCTGGGAGTAGATCGGGCGGAGCAGGTCGAGGTCGCGGATGATCGCGGCCGGGCGCAGGTCGAACACCTTGGCGATGGCTGCCTCGATCTTCTCGACGGCGACCGTATTGGTACCGAAGGTCTCGACGAACAGGCCCACCGGATCGGCCTTGCCGATCGCGTACGCCACCTGCACCTCACAGCGGGCGGCGAGGCCGGCCGCGACGACGTTCTTGGCGACCCAGCGCATCGCGTACGCCGCCGAACGGTCCACCTTGGAGGGGTCCTTGCCGGAGAAGGCGCCGCCGCCGTGGCGCGCCATGCCGCCGTACGTATCGATGATGATCTTCCGCCCGGTCAGGCCGGCGTCGCCCATGGGGCCGCCGATCTCGAAGCGGCCGGTCGGGTTGACCAGGAGGCGGTAATCGTCGGTCTCCAGCTTGATGCCGTCGTCGGCGAGCTGGGTGAGGACGTGCTCGACGACGTGCGCGCGAATATCGGGGGCGAGCAGCCCGTCCAGGTCGATGTCGCCCGCGTGCTGCGAGGAGACCACGACCGTGTCCAGGCGGAGCGGCCGGCTGCCCAGGTACTCGATCGTGACCTGCGTCTTGCCGTCGGGACGCAAGTAGGGCACGGTGCCGTCCTTACGGACCTCCGTCAGGCGGCGCGAGAGGCGGTGGGCCAGCTCGATCGGCAGCGGCATCAGGGTGGGAGTCTCGTCGGTCGCGTACCCGAACATCAGGCCCTGGTCGCCCGCACCCTGACGGGCCGTCTCGTCGGCTTCGCCACCCGCGGTGGCGCCCTCGACCCGGGACTCGTACGCCGTATCGACGCCCTGCGCGATGTCCGGGGACTGCGCGCCGATCGACACCGACACCCCGCAGGAGCCGCCGTCGAAACCCTTGAGCGAGGAGTCGTAGCCGATGTCGAGGATCTTCTCCCGGACCAGGGTGGCGACGTCGGCGTAGGCGGAGGTCGTCACCTCGCCCGCGATGTGCACCTGACCGGTGGTGATCAGGGTTTCGACCGCGACACGCGAGGCGGGGTCCTGACGCAGCAGCGCGTCGAGGACGGTGTCGCTGATCTGGTCGGCGATCTTGTCGGGATGCCCCTCGGTCACGGACTCCGAGGTGAACAAACGGCGGGACATGACACTCCAGACATGGTGGGTGGACACATGGCAACAAGTGGTGCGCGGTGAACCCTTCGTGGCAATGTCTCGTGTTCTTCCAAGCTCGGCGGCGCGCGATACCGGCCGGGGTGCGCCGCGCCGGCCCCTGGTGGGCGGAGCCGGCGTGCCGTCGCTCCGTTGCCACCAGGGGCTTCGCGGGTTGGTGACACCGAGCCGGTCCCGGCGGGGCCCACCGCGTTGCTCCGTGCACCGCGGCCGTCGCGTTGCCGGGCCCCGGCTCGGGCCGCCCCGAGCGGGATCAGCGGTTCGCGCCGCTTGTCACTGCGCCTTGCCGAGCTTCCGGAAGACCCAGTAGTCGGCGCCCTCTTCCGCTATGTAGTTGGCGTTCTTCACCGTGAATTCCAGCGAAGCCAGCTCACCGATCTCGCGCGACCGGGCGAAGTCCTCGAAGCCCGTCTCCGTGGCGTAGCTGCCGCGGGTGGACACCAGGATCAGCCCATTGGGCCGGGCGTACTCGATCAGCGTGCGCAGCGCCGTCGGGCGCACATGGCCCAGAGTGAAGACGCCGCTGCTGACGACGATGCCGTACTGGTCCAGCCGCTCGTCCCGCACCGGCTCCGAGAGGTCCACGCCGCCGTAGACCTTCCGGTACGCGTTGGTCTTGACCGCCTCGGCGGCCATGTTTTCCGACAGATCGACACCGTCGATCACATAGTTTCCCAGCGTCTGCAGGAAGGTGCCTACGAGGCCGGTCCCGCAACCGGCATCGAAGATGGTGGTTTCCCGCGTCCCGTAGGCGGAAGCGAGAAAGTGCACGAAATTGGCCGCGACCCGCGGAGCCACCCACTTCTGATCCGCCAGGTCCACGTCGTACCGCGTTGCCCAGTCCTCGTAGTAATTCTTCAGGCCGGAGGCGTCGTCGAAGAACACATGAGACTGCTTGATGTTCGTGAAGGAGTTGCTCATTGTTTTTCCTCCCTGTCGGGCCAAGCCAACGATCATGACTGTTCTTTTCCGTCCCGCTATGTCACCGCGGGCACTTCCGGTGCGTCCAATCCTTCCTTCTCGCTGCCGCCGCTACGGTCCTTCGACCGTGAATTCCTCACGTCGAACACCATGTAGACGCAGATGCCGGCGAGAATGAACAGGGCGCCGCCGACCTCCACCCAGGTGGGCACCCGCTGTTCCACCGGCAGGCTCAGGATCGCTCCGAAAATCGTCTCCGTGGCGAGCAGCGGCCCGACCAGCGGGACCGGGATGCCCTGCGCCGCCTTCACCCAGATGTACGTGCCCCACCAAGAGCCGATGACTCCGAGGAATATGCACCACGCGATAATCTTGAAGAGCGGGTACGGCTCGAAGGTTTCAGCCGGCGTGGAGGCAATGGCGAACGGCAGCAGCACCATGGAGGCACCGCCCGCCCCCATTGCCACCAGAGCCGCCCAGATCTTGGGGTCCGGCTTCGTCTCCCAGGTTCGCTGCGACTGGGCGTTGCGGACCACGAAGTAGGACCAGGTCAGCATGGCCATAATAGCCAGACCGATCCCGAAGATCGAGTCGCTCGTGGTCTCCGAACTCTTCCCCTCGATGAAATCCGAGACGCTGAGGAGAGTGATGCCGACGAGAATCAGGATGACCGGCGCGACGAGTTCGCTCCAGGACATGCGCTTTTCCGCGAAGTTGCCGGCCACGGCGATCGTGATGGGCGACGATCCCACGACGACCGCGGTGATGAATCCGCTGCCCATGGTCGCGGAGTACGAAACGCAGATGTAGAAGACGAAGTACCCCACGAAGCCTATGTACAGGCCGAAGAGGGTCCTCCGGATCGGCATCAGCTTGAGCTGGCTCCAGCCTCGGCACAGCACGTAGAGGCCGCACAGGCCGAACAAGGAGTACCGACCGGTGACCAGGAGCAGCTCGCTCGCGGGCTGCACGGCGGCCGGGGCGACGAAGGCGAAGGCCCAGAGCAGGGCAGCCGTCAGCGCGGCGATCACATTTTTCGGCGTGCTTCCCATTACCGAGTCGGCTCCAATTCACGATTCTCACCGGTGCCGAAGCCGTTCTGCGTCAGCCAGTCCGGGTTGTAGATCTTTGACATGTACTTGTTTCCGCTGTCCGGCAGGACCGTGACGATCGTTGCCGGCTCCGCCAACGTGCGGGCGACTTGCACGGCTCCCCATACATTCGCTCCGGAGGTGCCGCCGCACATGAGCCCCTCGCGTGTCGCCAGGTGCCGGCACGTGGCGAAGGCATCGGCGTCCGAGAACTGAATGACGTCGTCGACGACCGAGAAGTCCATGCATTTCGCCAGGTGATCCTCGCCCGCGCCCTCGACGAAATAGGGCGCAATCTGTGAAGGATCGACAACGCCCTCGTGGAAATATCGGTGATAGATGGACCCGACCGGATCGAGCAGCACCGACGTCACGGAGGGGTTCTTCATCTTGAGGTACCGCGAGGTCCCGGAGATCGTGCCACCGGTGCTTCCCGACGCGACGAAGGCCGTCACCGACCGCCCGAGTGCGTCCCAGATCTCGGGGCCGGTCGAATGGAAATGAGCCTCCCCATTGAGCGGATTGTCATACTGATTGAGCGTGAATGAGCCCGGCGTCTCGGCATGGATACGCCTCGCGCACGACACATAATGCTTTTCGGAACCCGGCGGAGCCGACGTCGGGCAGATGATCACCTCGGCCCCCATCGCGCGCAGCGCGTCCTGTTTCTCCTTGCTCACCTTGTCCGGCATCGTCAGAATCGCCCGGTAGCCACGCGTCGCCGCCAGCGCCGCGATCGACGCCCCGGTATTGCCGGAGGTGTTCTCGACGATCGTCGCCCCTGGCTTGAGAACACCGCGACGCTCGGCATCATCGAGGATGTAGCTGACGATTCGGTCCTTGATGCTGCCCCCCGGATTCATGAACTCGACCTTCGCGAATATCCGAACGCCGACCGGGACATCGAAGGTCGTCAGTTCGACAAGGGGCGTACTGCCAATGAACGATTGGATCTTCATGCCGGTTCCTTACTGAATGCTGCGGAGCGAGGATGTGGCCAGGCGTGACGGACGACGCCAAGGAATGCGGACGGGTCGCGAACCCGGTGGCGGCGGCCGAGCTTTCCTGGTCGGCTCGCCGGCCGCCTCGCGCCCCCTCCGTCATCGCCGGAGGCCCGGTGATGACGGAGGGGACGCGGCTGGGCGGTGGGTCAGGCGGCGGTGTCGGGGATCCGGACGGAGTCGAGGATCGCGACGGTGTGGCCGACCTTTTCGCCCTGCTCCACCAGGGCCAGGGCGTCCACCGCCGATATCTCATGGCGCGACAGCGACTCTTCGATCTCCAGAGCCCGTGCGCCGGCCTCCGCGACGGAGAGGCCCTTGAAGGTGTCGCGCAACACGCTCACCGGGTAGAAGTGGAACGGCCCCAGCCCTTCCCGCTCCCACCGGGCGTAGCCCCCGACCACGTCGTGCGGCTCGGACTGCACCTTCCACGTGTAGGTGAGAATGCTGCCGTTGTAGCCGGCGGCCCCGGACAGGGCCAGGACGGCCGACAGCGGAATGCGCCCGCCGATGGAGGACAGGACGCGGCCGCCGGCCCGCAGGACCGGCCGGGCCTGGCGCAGGGCCAGGTAGTGCAGCGTGATGAGGTTCTTCTCGGCGAAGTCCGGAATCTCCTCGCGGCGCTGCGCGATGAAGGTCGAACTCGTCTGGCCGTCATCGAGGTCGCTGCTCTCGGCCATCGGGATGTTGGGCAGGTTTTCATAGACGACGTCGACATCGGACAGCGCGCCGGCCACGGGAGCCAGGAGATCTCCCGCCCCGTCGATCAGCTCCACGCCCTGGTCCACCAGGTTGCTCTGAATGTTCTCCCGGGCGTGCGCGACCACATCCTCGTGCAGGTCGGTGAAGCCGGCGGTGCGCGCCCCCAGGATTTCCACGGCAGCAAGCACATCCAGCCCCGCCCCCGTCCCGATCGTGCAGAACCGCGGCGCCGACACCCCCATCTGTGCCAGCGTCTTGAACGCCGGCACGGCCACGCTCGCCACCCAGTCGGCGCGCGGGTCGTCCGCCTTGGGCAGATACGAATGATCCGACAGCTTCAGCCCGATGGACGAGCGGATGCGCGCCGTCTCCTTCAGTTCGAAGAACTCGGTCGGCGACACGACCAGTGCGGCATGGTCGACTTGGGTACTCATCTGTGTCTCCCTCGACGTGACAGCACTACCTCGACAAGAAATCCCGGCCCATCCGCGCCGGAGAACGACCGGCGGCCCCGAAAAAAGCGGCCCGCACCGTGGTCGAACTCGCCGCAACCCATCCCGCCCGCAGCCGATCCGGGCATGGAGAATGACGCCTGTTTGTGACGGGTGATGCCTTTGCGGCGGAAGTAACTTCACTATCGTCGGCGCCTGCAAAGTTCTACAAGGGCCTCCCTGTTGTCTCCCGCAAGGCAACAGGACGCAACACCGTGAAAAGCTCCCGATCCGCAGGGCGTTGTTGCAGGCCACATGGTGCGGCCGGCGGTTGTGCGGTCGCCGCCCGCCGATGCCCGGCCAAGGACGGCGATCACGCGCTCCCGGTGCCGAACCCGCCTGGGAGGAGGGCGCATTGACGCGGCGCGGGCGAGTCGGCCCAGCGGCCCCCACGGACTTCTTCAGCACGACCGCGGGCCGACAGGGCGTCACGAAGCCGATGACGTGCGGTTTTTCCTGGGCCCCGAGGTACCAGGAGCTTCGGACGAGCGCAAGAGGATGCTTCCGGTCGCCCGGAAGTGGACTGTTGACGCCGGGAAGAACACATCTCTAGGATGTAACTAGACCGGTGGGTATACATCACCGGGGACGACCTCTCCCCAAGGAGATGCACGCATGTCGCTCAGCCTTGCAGGAAAGGCTGCGAACGGGGCCCCTGAACTCCCCTTGCCCGCCGCCGGATTCGACCGGGTGGCACACGCAATGGGCACTCGGGGGATCCGTCGACGGACCCGGCAGGCGGGTCGAATCCCCGGCATCACATTGTGTGGCCTTCCGTAAGGAACCGGTTCCGGTGAATTCCTGAAGATTCGTCGCGAGAGTACCTCAATTCTCGCTGACCCCTCCCCCACCTACGCAGGGATCAGTCTTGCCCAGAATCAGCCGTCCGACGCACGGCAGAACTCAGATGAACAGCTCGTTAATTCCTTCGGCGATCCTCTCGACGGCATCGCATCGCCGGCCGTACGCGGAGCGCACCGCCCGGCCGGCCCCGGCCCCCGTCGGCGCACTCCGGACTGTCACGGCAGTCCCGCAGGCTCGCGCAGGAGGAGAGAACCCGTGAAGCCCGTATACATCGACGAGGACGCCGAGCGGCAGCGTGCACTTCTCTCGGCCGCCTGCCGCGCCCTGCACGAGCGCGGCTGGATGCCGGGAACATCCGGCAACGTCTCGGTACGATCCGGTGAAGCGGTCGTGATCACAGCCGGTGACCAGCGCAGGGGCACGATCACCCACCACAACACGGTGATGGTCGACCCCCTCGAAGGACTTCCGTTGCTCGGCGAGACCGAGTGGCCCCCGGCCGAAACCCCGGTACACCTCGCCATCTACCGCCAGCTTCCCGACTGCGGGGCGGTCGTCCAGGCACACGCGCCGTACTCCACGGCCCTGGCCACCCTCATCGGCAGCGCCGGTTCCGTCGGCCAGGCGGTCTTCCAGGAACTGGAACTGGCGAAGGGCCTCGGCGTGCCCGATCCCAGCCTGGTCGGGGTGCCGGTCTTCGAGAACTGGCCGGACGCGTCCCGCATCGCCGCCGATGTGACCGCCTATCTCGACGAGTCGGCGGCCGCGGCCCCGCCCGTCCTGCTCATCGGCCGGCACGGCGCAACCACCTGGGGCCGCGACATCGACGAGGCCCGCAACCGGCTGGAGTGTATCGAGGAGCTCAGCCACCTGACCCTGCTGACCGGTGCCTTCGGCCCCGGCACGGCGAAGGAATGCGTCCGATGACACTGCTGCAGATCATGCCGGAAGACGCGCCGGAGACGGTACAGCTGCGCACCGAGGACCTGGACGTCATCCGCGAGAAACTGCTCAGGATCGGTGTACGTTTCGAACGGTGGCACGCCACCCACCGGCTGCCGGCCGGTGCCGACGACTCCACCATCATGAGGGCCTACCGGAGCCACATTGCCCACACCCGTACCGAGGGCGGCTACGGGTTCGTCGACATCGTGCACATGGGGCCCACACCGGCCCACCCGGACCGGCCCCGGAAGACGCGTGCGGCCCGAAAGAAGTTCCTGGCGGAGCACTTCCACGACGACGACGTGGTGCGCTTCTTCGTCACGGGGACCGGCTGTTTCTATCTCCATGTCGCGGGTCGCGTCCACGCCGTGGTGTGTACGGCGGGGGACCTGCTGTCCGTACCCAGCCGGACAGTGCACTGGTTCGACATGGGAGAACGCCCGGACTTCACCGCGATCCGCTTCTTCCAGAAGGAGGACGGCTGGGTCTGCAGGTTCTTGCCGGACAGCATCTCCGCCCGTTTCCCGACCCTCGACGACCTGCTCGTGACGACATGAGCCACGCCGCCGTCCCGGACACCGTCGTCCCGGACGCCGAAGCCATCACGAGCTCCACGGCACGCGTCCAGGACGGCCCGTCCCCTGTGCCCGGGCACCGCCCCCGGTAACCGGCCGCTCCTTCCGGCCACGAGGGCCGGCGCGTCCCAGTGCACACCGGTGCGCGCCCGAAAGCCGGACTCGGCCAGGGAGCCCGGCCGCGCGCCGGCTGCCGATGCATCCGCCGCGCCTGCCGACATGCGCCTGCCCCTGTGCATGACGGGTGCCGGAACCCGATCGACGACTAACAGACCATCGAGCCAACTCCGCTCTGGGGATGGCCACTTAGAAGATCGATCTCTACAGCTCGAAGGGATTGACAGTGGTACGAGAACCGGCGCAGGGCTCGAAAGTGCACCAGCTTGCCCACGGGGGCGCCGACCGCACCCCCATGGCCGGCACTCCGGCGACATTCGGGCAGTTGCTCAGGGCACGCCGCTTACAGCTGGGCCTGTCGCTCGCGCAGCTGGCCGCTCGGGTGCACTTCGACCGGGGTCACGTCAGCAAGGTCGAGACGGACAAACGACCGCCCTCGGTGAGCTTCGCGGAGGCTTGCGACCAAGCGCTGAACGTCGGCAGCACCTTCACCACCATCGCGACGGCTCTGGAGGCGGCCGGACGTCAGCAGCAAGGCTGGGTACGTCCCGCCCAACTGCCCGCGGCGAAGCGTAACTTCGTCGGACACCGAGATGACATGAACCTGCTCGGCAAGGTGCTGCACGGCGATGAGCAATCCCTTGCCGTACCCGTCGCGGTCGTCAACGGCCCACCGGGCGTGGGGAAGACCGCGCTGGTGGTCCAGTCGGCACAACGCGCCGTCGACGCGGGCTATTTCGCCGACGGCCAGCTGTTCGTCAACCTGCAGGGCCCTGGGCGGGGAGCCGCGGCCGAACCGTTCGACGTGCTGAAGGACCTGCTCCGCGCACTGGGCGTCCCCGCCGAGCACATCCCGGCGGATCTGGACCAAAGGGCCGCCACTTTCCGTTCGGTCCTGCACGGCCGCGAGATACTGCTGGTACTGGACAACGCCGCGGACACCCAGCAGATCCTCCCTCTGTTGCCCGGCTCTCCGGGCTGCGCCGTCGTGGTGACCAGCCGCTCCCGGCTGCCCGGGCTGATCTCCCTGGCGGGCGCGGTCACGCTGACCTTGCCGGAGTTGTCCCGGCGTGAGGCGGCCCTGCTGATCCGTTCGGTCATCGGCGACGAACGTGCCGACGCCGACACCGCGGCCGTCGCCGTGCTGGCCGAACGCTGTGGACATCTCCCGCTGGCGCTGGTCCTGGCCGCCGAGCACATCGTGAGCCATCGGCACCACAGCGCCGGGTGCCTTGCCGCCGACCTGAAACCCGAGCATGCCCGGATGGAGCTCGCCGCGGGCGAGGTCGTACTCCGTCATGCGTTCGACACCTCCTACCGAACGCTCGACGAGCCGACGGCACGCATGTTCCGGCTGCTGGGCCTGCTCCCCCGCTATGCGATCAACGCTGCCGCCGCTGCGGCGACCGCGGACGTCGGTCAGGACGAGGCGTCACTGCTGCTGCGCAATCTCGCCGACGCGCATCTGATCCGGCACCAGGACGAACACCACTACCGCTTGCACGAGTTGCTGCGCGCGTACGCGACCGACCTGACGAAGCACCTGGATGCCGAGTCCGAACGTACGGAGGCGATGCGCCGGGCGGCCGACTTCTACCTACGGTGAGTTCTTCGGACAAAGCTGCGGGGAGCTCGGCAACACACCGGGCTCCCGCGCAGCCGCGTCCCTCGGTGACCGGAGGACGAGACCTTGCACATCGCCTGTCACCTCGGGGTCAGGTCGTCGCAGGGTGCCCGGTGAGTGACCTCTCGATGAGAACCGCGGCCATCCGCTCGGCGATGTCGACCGCCCCCTCCACCGAGTGCATGGAATCGGCGATGCAGGCCCCTTCATGAAGGATCAGCAGCTGACCGGCCAGTTCCTCGGGGTCCTCGGCGCGGGCTTCCGTCGCGAGGTCTTCCATGTAGTCGAGGAACCATGCCTTCTGCTCACGGGCGACCTCGCGGCCGGGGTGGTCCGGGGGCAGTTCCACGGAGGCGTTGACGAAGGCGCAGCCGCGCGGATTCCGCTCGCGCATCCATTCGCCCAAGGCGCCGAACGTGGCCAGCAGCTTCTGCGCCGGAGGGCCGTCGTGACCATTGATGTGCTTCACCAGGGTGGAACGCCAAAGTCCGTCACGAGCACGCAAGTAGGCAACGATAAGACCCTCTTTCGAGCCAAAACGATCATAAAGGGTCTTTTTGGTGACGCCTGCTTCCTCGGCGATCGCCTCCACGCCGACCGCGCGGATCCCCTGCTCGTAGAAGAGCCGGGAAGCGGTCTCAAGGATCTTCACGCTGGCCGGCGTCAGGTGCTGCATGCCACGCCGCTTGCCGCCCCGTCCGGTGGTCTCAGTATTCATAGTCACGCCTCGACGGTACACCCAGCGGTATGGTTACGCGCTTTGTCGTACCGGTGCACTTGATTTCGCAACGCCGTGCACCGCGAACCAGTCATCCCGGCGCCGCTCGCGACCCTGCGCAGCTCCGGCTCCAACCGTGCCGTCACGATCCTGATGTGGCAGGTCATCACGGTCGGCGCGGCGCTCCCGCCGCGGGCGATTCACCCTCGAGCGGGACCGGCCGGCACCCCGCGAGGCCGCGCTCCGGGCGCTGACCGGCAGCTTCCCCCTTCCCCCGGAGTGTGCACCCGACTTGGGCGATCCGAAGGAGTACCAGCGTACTTCGGGCCACTTCGGGGCCACTTCGCGGCCACTTCGGGACCGTTGCGCCTCCGGCGGGCCGGGTCCTACCGGTGCCAACGGTACGAGAGGCCCACTGGTGGCGTAATGCCGACCTTGGGCCGTTCAGCCGGGCCAGGATGTGCTGCGGGGGGGGCGGTCGCGCCCGCTCTGCGCCCGGCGCGGTCCACCGGCACCGCCGGCGCCGTGGGAAGTTCCGGGCCGCCTCGTGCCCGACCACCACAGGGAGGAGACCTGATGGCTGAGGCATGCGACATCGACGTCGTCGTCTTCGACATCCTCGGAACGATGGTCGACGAGCCGAGCGGGCTCCGGGCGGCCATTCGCGACGCGGTGCCCGCGCCCGACGGTGCAACCGCCGACCAGCTGCTCACCGTGTGGCAGCACCATGTGGGGCACGAACAGCAACGCATCCACAACGACAGCCGGACGTATGCCAACAGCGACATCATCGACCGCGAGGCAGCCCAGCACGTGGCCGACCGTGCCGGGCTCACCGAGCCGGCGGCCATCGAGCAACTGGCCACCGCGGGTCGGCGCCTGAAGCCCTGGGACGACTCCCTCGCCGGACTCGCACGCCTCGCGCGGCGATTCCCCGTACTGGGGCTCTCCAACGCCAGTCGCGCGGCTCTGCTCCGTCTCAACACATACGCCGGGCTGCGCTGGCACCAGGTCCTGTCCGCCGAAGACGCCCGCTCCTACAAGCCCGCACCGCAGGTCTACCAGCTCGCGGTCGACGCGGCAGACTGCCCGCCAGAGCGCGTGCTGATGGTCGCCGCTCACGCCTGGGACCTGCGCGGAGCCCAGGCACTGGGCATGCGCACCGCCTACGTCCAGCGGCCGTCCGGGGCCCCCCTCGGAGCACGGACACCTTCACATGGCGGTCGAACAGTCTGAACGAGCTGGTAACCATGCTGACGACTCCGTAAAAGGACCTCGCCACCTCGTGCCCGGCAGCTACGGCCCCCTCGTGGACCTGCGGGCTGCTGTGCCCGTTCAGTGCGTCCGGCGTGTTTTCCGAGCACCGCCGATGACGGCGGGCGGGATCACGCAACCAGCGGCTTGGACTGACCCTCACCTACCACTCGGGAAAGCAAAAAGTGCTGGCCGAGATCAACCTCGACCAGCACTCTCACGGCACCCGTGGGCTACCAGTTGGTGTCCGAGGGGGGACTTGAACCCCCACGCCCGATAAAGGGCACTAGCACCTCAAGCTAGCGCGTCTGCCATTCCGCCACCCGGACTAGGTGTTGTCGGCGCGGGGCTTGCCCGCGGCGACATGGACAACAATACCAAGGTTTCGGAGTGGGTTTCACACTCGGATGCGGGGTGGCATAAGCGAGAGTTATGAGTGGGGCGCCAACTCGGCCGGAGGGAGGCGAGTGGAGGTTTGGGCTGGTCACGAGGGGTGGTGGATGGAGGTACGGATTGTGAGGGAGGGAGTGGGGTGCGGGGCGGGGCTAGGTGAGGGGGTTGTCAGTGTGAGGTAGTGGTGGGGACATTCTCTGGGAGGGGTTGCACTGCGTGAGCCTTCGGTTACGAAATGGAGCGGGAGGGGGCCGTCTGCGAAGGTGCCGCGCCAGGAGGTACCGGTGCCGGTGCCGCCAGAGAGTTCTGCACGGTCGCCTCGGGAGCGGTGCGGTTGGGGCCGGTTGAAGGCGCTGATCTGGGGGCGCGGCGGCGGCGTTGATCAGTGGACCGTAGTCGAGGACGGGGAGCGGGTCGGCAGGGTCGGCGACCGCCAGGGGCGGCCGAAGCGGACGTCCCGTACGGCTGGGAGGTACGCGGCCAGGAAATGGGCGAAGGCGGAGCGCTGGACTACGAAGCGGGGGTAGACGGTGCAGCGCTGCTTGGCGTACTCGAAGGTCCTGGCAAGGAGAGGGGTGAGGGCGGGCGAGAGCTCGCTGCTGGACCCGCTGACGAAGGAGTGCGGCACACCCCCACAGCGGACCAGCGCACAAGCCAGGGTGAGGCAGGCCACGCCGCCGTCGGTCGGGGTCTTGCCGATCAAGGCATTGCCCACGTCCGCCTGGGCGAGTTTCCAGGGGTTGCCGATCTTCCACATGAGGAGGAGCGCGGGCAGCTCATGGTGGGCAGCGAGGGCGTCCAGGGTGGCGACGACGCCTTCACTGCGGCCGAGGACACCCTGCCCGACGCGCATCTGTGGAGCAGCGGGCGCATCTTCTGGTTGCTGGGCATGTGGGTGTTCTTTCAGGCGGCCGGTGGCGTTTCCGGCGGAGAAGCTGCGCGAAAGCGGCGGCTGCCGGCCCGTAACGCCATGATGCTGGCGCCTTGGGGACGTTCCTGGGCTGCCTGTCCCCGGCGTACGTGCCGCACGTCGTCGTCGCGTACAAGTGGGCCCGGAGCACAAGGGCGGTAAGACGGGCCTGGTCAACGGCGGTTTTGCGTACGACTCCGTGCCGTTCGTCCGTCTTCCTCTTCACCGCCTATCTGGACCTGAGCAGCTATCAGGTGGTGGTGGTGTCCGTGGCGCGGTGCTCCCGATGGTCGCGGCGAGCGCCGGTGGTTCTCCAAGGACCGCCGAAGAACTGGGGGCGCACGGCGCAGGCGCTGCGCAACGCTGCGCAAAAACCCGCCGGCAGCGAGCCAGTTCACGCCCCGCGAGGCCGTCTGCCGTCTGCCGGGCTGTCGCTTTTCGTGAAGCGGCCGGTGGAACGGGCGGGGGTGACAGCCTCATCCCCGTACGCTCGCCGCATGAGCATAGGATCTTGTGATCTCGAAGCGTCGGGGGCGTTCCCGGCCGGCGTCACGGTGCGGCATCCGCGCCCCTCGGACCACGCGGTGCTCCAGGGGGCGCTGACCGACTGGTGGGGCGGTCAGGGTGGCGAGGCGGGCGGGCAGCAGCGCCGCCTTCTGTTGCCGCGACTGTTCCTCCAGCACTTCTCGGAGACGAGCTTCTACGTGGAGCGGGCCACGGCGCTACGGGCGTTCCTCATCGGCTTCCTGTCCCAGAGCGACCCGGAGACGGCGTACATCCACTTCGTGGCCGTACACCCGGAGGAGCAGCGCGGCGGTCTGGGCAGCGCGCTCTACCGCCGCTTCTTCGATGTGGCCCGTGGCCACGGCCGGTCCCGCGTCCGTGCCATCACCAGCCCGGCGAACCGGAACTCCATCGCGTACCACACCCGCATGGGCTTCCGTATCGAGCCGGGTGATCGCACGGAGGACGGCGTGGGTGTCTGCACGGACTACGACGGTCCGGGCCTGGACCGGGTGTCCTTCGTACGGGAGCTGTGAGCGCTGCGCCCGGTAGCCGCGTCAGACGCCGTTCTCTTCCGCTCCCGCACTCTGCGCGATCGCTTTGTGGTGTCGGACGACCTCTTCGATGATGAAGTTGAGGAACTTCTCGGCGAATGCCGGATCGAGTTTGGCGTCTTCGGCGAGCCGGCGCAGCCGGGCGATCTGCGTGGCCTCACGTGCCGGGTCGGCGGGCGGCAGGCTGTGCCGCGCCTTGAGTTCGCCGACCTGCTGCGTGCACTTGAAGCGCTCGGCGAGCAGGTGCACCAGGGCGGCGTCGAGGTTGTCGATGCTGCCGCGCAGGTACAGCAGCCGCTCCCGCGCCGCCTCGTCCGATACGGAGGCCGCGTCGGAGCGCGGTTCTCCGCCGGCCGTGGTCGGCGCGGCGGGCGTCCACTCGCTCATGTGGTGTCGCCAATCTGGGTCGGGTAGTGCGTGATCGTGGGGCACACTACCCGGCCCGGACGAGGAGCACGTAAGGGACGGAACCCCGTCTCACGGAGTGGCTGCCTCAGGCGGCGACCGGCCGTCCGGCGGCGGAGTCGCGGCTATCCCCGCAGGTGGCGGAGGTGGGAAGCCGAGCGGCGGGCCGTGGTGAGGGAGCCGGCGGGGTTGGCGGCGGGGTCCACGGCGTTGTCTCGTTCAACAATCCAGTTGTGGTACTTGCGGTTGGGCAGGCGGCCCACGCGGCTGAGGAAGTGCCGGTAGTCGATGTCGCCGTCGCCCACGTCCACCATGTGGTAGCCGTCGCGCGCCGCCTCGTCGTGCTCGCCGTCCTTGACGTGGAAGAGCGGGTAGCGGGCGGGGTCGGCGAGCACGTAGTCGAGCGGTTCGAAGGGGGCCGGGGTGCCGTCCGGGCGCTTGGAGAAACGGTACTGGGCGACATAGGCCCAGTAGATGTCCATTTCGAGGCGCACGAGGCTGGGGTCGGTCTCGGCAAGGAGGACGTCGTAGAGCCGCACCTTCGGGTTGTCCGTGGCGAAGGCGAACTCCTCCGCGTGATTGTGCTGGTAGAAGTGCATGCCGCGAGCCTTGGCCGCCGCTCCGTAGGCATTGAAGTCCGCGGCCGCGCGCTTCCAGCCGTCGACGGTGTTCCCGTAGCGGTCGGGCCCGGAGGCCGTGCCCACGTACGGCAGGCCGAGGGCCTGGGCGTCGTCGAGGACCTTGGTGAGGTTGGTCGCGAAGGTGTACGCCTTGGGGTCGGACGAGTAATAGCCGACGTGGCTTCCGATGCCACGCAGGCCGTTGTCCTTCATGAGCCGCTTCAGCTGCGCCAGAGTGATGGCACCGGCCGAGCCCTGGGTGTACCCGGCGAACTCCACCTCGTCGTACCCATAGCGGGCGAGTTCTTCGAAGACTCTGGCGAAGCCCAGGGTCGAGGTCTTGTCGCGGAGTGTGTAGAGCTGGATGCCGAGACGGCCGGGCGGGACGACGGGGCGGTGGCCGTCGGTCGTGGCGGGGCCAGGGCGCGCGCCGGACTGGGCGGCCTGGGCCGACTGCGCGCCGAGGACGGCGGCCGCGGCGGCACCGGCGGCCACGCCGAGGAACCCGCGGCGGGCGAGCCGGTGCGCGAGCTCGGGGTTGCGGGACGTGCGCGGGTTGGGAACGTCGCTGGTCATAACGGCTCCAAGGTCGATTGTCAGTGCCGTGCGGCAAGCTTGAGGAGCAAGGACTTCACGTCGGTCGCAGCGAGGGGGGTGGTGAGCGTGCCTGCGGTGGAACAGATCAGGACGGGTCCGTCGTCCTCGTGGTCCGGGATACGCCCGTGACTGCCGCGCACGGGCTCGGGATCGAGGGGGACGACGGCCATGCGGTAGCGCATGCCGGTCTTCTTGCGGGCGAGCGCGGTGGCGGCGCGTAGCCGTACGTAGGGGTCGCGCGGGTCCATGAAGAGCTCGGCGGGGTCGTAGCCGGGCTTGCGGTGGATCTCGACGAGGCGTGCGAAGTCCGGCGCCCGGGCGTCGTCGAGCCAGTAGTAGTACGTGAACCACGCGTCGGGTTCTGCGACGGCGACGAGTTCGCCGGCGCGTGGATGGTCCAGCCCGTGCTGCTTCTTGCCCGCGTCGTCGAGGAGTTCGCCGAGCCCCGGCAGGTCCGCGAGGGCTTCCCGGGTCGCGTCGAGGTCTTCGGGGCGGCGTACGTAGACGTGCGCGATTTGGTGGTCCGCGACGGCGAAGGCACGGGACGCGGTCGGGTCGAGGTACTCCATCCCGTCCTGGGTGTGCACCTCCAGCAGCCCGGCCCGGCGCAGCGCGCGGTTGATGTCGACGGGGCGGCGGGCGCGGGTGATGCCGTACTCGGAGAGGGCGACGACCGTGACGCCGGCCGCGCGGGCGTCGTCGAGGAGGGGCGCGATGACCGCGTCGAGTGCGGCCGCGGCCGCGTGCGAGCGGGGGTCGTCGGGACCGTAGCGCTGGAGGTCGTAGTCGAGGTGCGGGAGGTAGGTGAGAGTGAGGTCGGGGTGGCGGGTGCGCAGGATGTGACGACTGGCGTCGGTGATCCACTGGGAGGAGGCGAGAGAGGCCGTGGGCCCCCAGTAGGTGAAGAGCGGGAAGGGACCGAGCAGTTCGGTCAGCTCGTCATGGAGGGCGGGCGGTCGGGTGTAGCAGTCGGGTTCCTTGCGGCCGTCGGCGTAGTAGATGGGCCGGGGCGTGACGGTCCAGTCGACGTCCGCGCCCATGGCGTACCACCAGCAGATGTTGGCGACGGTGTAGCCCGGGTGGGCGCGGCGGGCGGCGTCCCAGAGCTTGTCGCCGCCGACGAGCGCGTTGTGCTGCCGCCAGAGGTGGACCTCGCCGACGTCGCGGAAGTACCAGCCGTTGCCGACGATGCCGTGCTGGGAGGGCGGCGCGCCGGTGAGGAAGGTCGACTGGACGGTGCAGGTGACGGCCGGGAGGACGGTACGCAGCGGGGTGTACGAGCCGGCCGCGGCCAGCGCCTTGAGGTGCGGCATGTGGTCGAGAAGCCGAGGGGTGAGGCCGACGACGTCGAGGACGAGGAGGGGCTGCGGCGGCGCGGCGTCGGCGTGCGGCGCGGCGGCGTCCGCGGGGCTGCTCTCGTGCGCGGTCATGGCAGCTCCTTGAGGCCGAGGTCGGTCAGCAGGTCGCGAGCGAGGGCGAGTTCGGCGGCGATGCCGTCGGCGAGCCGGGCGCGGGTGCGCGGCCGCAGCTCGGGCGGCAGGGCCTGCCAGGTGTACGTCTCGACCTCCAGGTGGTGGGTGCGCGGCGGCGCGGCCGGGCCGACGAGGCGGGCGAGGGTGTCCTGGAGCACGGGGAGGGTCGAGGTGAGCGGGGGCTGCGGCGACGCGTGCAGCGGTACGTGGAAGTGGGCGCGCCAGGGGGTGGTGGTGGGCAGACCTGGCTCGGCGGCCGGCAGGCCAGGCCCGGCAGCGGGAAGGCCAGGCACGGCGGCGGGCCCCTGTGTCCCGCCGAGCGCCTCGTCGAGGTCGTCGGTCGCGAGGAGTTCGCCCTGCTCGGTGCGGGTGCGGGTCTGGTGCAGGAAGCGCGGTTCGGCGAAGGCGCCGAGCGCGGCGCGGACGTCGGCCTGTTCGGGGTGCTCGGCGTGCAGCGCGGCGGACAGCTGCGTCTTGACGACCGGGATGCCCGCCCGGTGCAGCGCGTCGAGGGCCGGGCCCGGTTCCTCGAAGGAGGTGGCGAGGTGACAGGTGTCGACGCAGACGCCGATGCGGTGGGTGGGCACGTCCGCCGCGCCGGTCAGCGCGCCGAGGGCATCGGCCAGGGTCTCGATCGTGCAGCCGGGCTCCGGCTCCAGGCCGACGCGGATGCTGCGGCCGGTGGTGTCCTGGAGCGCGTCCAGGCGCGCGGCGAGGGTGCGGAGCGCGGCCAGGGCGGTCGCACGCCGGTGCTCATCGAAATCCGTGCGCCAGGCGAGCGGAAGGGTGGAGATGGTGCCCTCGGCGGCATCGTCCGGCAGCAGCACGGTCAGCAGTCGTGCGAGGTCGGCCGTGTACTCCAGCCGGGCCGGTTCGGTCCAGTCGGGCCGGTAGACCCGGTACTTGACGTGGCTGTCACCGAAACCTTCGTAGGGGAACCCGTTGAGCGTGACGACCTCGAGGCCGCGCGTGTCCAGCTCCCGGCGCAGCCGGCGGAGAGCGACGGGGTCGGAGGTCAGCGCGCGGGCCGCCGCGCGGGCGAGCCACAGCCCGATGCCGAGCCGGTCCCGGCCCAGCCGTTTGCGTACGGGCTCGCAGTGGTCGCGCAGCTGGGCGAGTACGCCGTCGAGCGTCTCGGCGGGGTGGACGTTGGTGCAGTACGCGAGGTGGACGGTGGAGCCGTCGGGGTGCCGGAAGCGCATCGGTCCGCCGCCTCCTCATTCCCCGCCGCGGAGGATGGAGTTGCCCTCGTGGAGGACGCCGGGGTCGGTGATGTCGAGGGAGAGTCGGCCGCTCTGGCCGTAGAAGGCGACGGGGTTGCGCCACAGCACCTGGTCCACGTCGTCGTCGGAGAATCCGGCGGCGAGCATCGCCTCGCCGACGTGCCGGGTCTTGAGCGGGTCGCTGCGGCCCCAGTCCGCGGCGGAGTTGACGAGCACCCGCTCCGTGCCGTGCACGCGGAGGATCCGCACCATCCGTTCCGGGTCCATCTTGGTGTCCGGATAGATGGAAAAGCCCAGCCAGCAGCCACTGTCAGTGGCATCCCCTACGGTTGTTTCATTGAGATGGTCCAGGACGACGCGATCGGGAGGAAGGTCGGATTCGCGCAGGACGTCGAGGGTGCGTTTGAGCCCGGCGGCCTTGTCGCGGTGGGGGGTGTGGACGAGGGCCGGGAGGCCGTGGTCCGCGGCCAGTTGGAGCTGAGCGGCCAGGGCGGTGTCCTCGGCCGGGGTCATCGAGTCGTAGCCGATCTCGCCGACGGCGACGACCGAGTCTTTTACGAGGTAGCGGGGCAGTTCGTCGAGTACGGGGGTACAGCGGGGGTCGTTCGCCTCTTTGGGGTTGAGCGCGATGGTGCAGTGATGGGCGATGCCGTGCTGGGCGGCCCGGAAGGGCTCCCAGCCTAGAAGGGAGTCGAAATAGTCGAAGAAGCTCGCCGGTGAGGTCCGCGGCTGCCCCAGCCAGAAGGCCGGCTCGACGAGGGCACGCACGCCCGCCGCGTACATGGCCTCGTAGTCGTCGGTGGTGCGGGAGGTCATGTGGATGTGCGGATCGAAGATACGCATCGGGGTTACGCCTCCTCGGGGGACGGATCGGCGGACGCGTGGCCGGACGGGCCGGCGGAGGCGTCATTGGGCAGGCCGGCGGGTGCGTCGGCGGACAGGGGGGACAGCTGGGTGAGTGTGAGAACGCGAGGGAGATCGTCGGGTACGGGACGGCCGGCTGAGGTGCGTTCCCGGGCGTAGTCGCCGAGCATGCGGGCGAGTTCGGCGTCGCCGCGGGAGCGTTCGGCGAGACCGGCGACGGCGTCCACCGATACCCCGGTGAACAGGCACTTGAGTACGGCGTGCCGCCAAGCGTGCGCATCGAGGTGCCGTGCGGCGTACGGGCCCACGGCCGCGGCGACCAGCCGCGTGTCATTGGTCCGCAGGGCGTCCTCGATGAGCGGGAGGCCGGCGTGGCCGTCCGTACTCAACGGCAGCCGCGACAGTGCGAGGAGTACGGCCCGGCGTTCGGCGGCCGTGCCGTGCTCGTACAGCCGGGTGACGGTGGCGCCGTCGGCGCGGGCGGCGCACAGGATCAGCACCCGCGCGGCCTCGGCGGCCTCCGGGTCGGCATGATGCGGCGGTTCTCTCCGCACGCAGTGCCGGCCGGCGGAGGCGAATCGGGCCTCCCAGCGGGGAGGAGCGGCCGGGGCCGGCGAGGTGGCCTCGTTCAAGGCCTCGGTCAGCGCCTCGTCGAGCCAGGTGCGGGCGGTGTCGCCGAGGCGGTCGCGGAGTGCCTTGTCGAGGCGGGTGATCCAGGGGTCGTCGGGGGGCGGGTCGGGGGTCAACACGGGGCACCTCCTACGCGCCCGGCCAGGGCGGCGGCCTGAGGGGACGAGGAGAGGAGGTGGGAGCGGAGGAAGTCGAGGGAGGTGCGTGCCAGTTCGGGGCCGGCGTGGGAGTGGCGGGGCAGCTCGACACTGACCAGGCCTCGGTAGGCCGTGTCGCGGAGGGCGGCGAGTACCGGCGGGAAGTCGATCTCGCCGTCGCCGAAGGGCAAGTGTTCGTGGACGCCCCGGCACATGTCTTCCAGCTGGACGTGCCGGGTCCACGGCGCGGCGGCACGGATGCAGTCGGCGGGCGGGACCGGTTCCAGGCACTGGCAGTGGCCGATGTCGAGGGTCAGCCCGAGTACGTCCGGGTCGGGCGCGCCCATGACCGTACGGAGGTGGTGGAAGCCGGCGAGGTCGGAGAGGAGGTGGCCGGGTTCCGGTTCTACGGCGAGCGGTAAGCCGGTGTCCGAGGCTGCCGCGGCGACGGGGGCAAGGGCGGCGGCGAGGCGCTGCCAGGAGTCGGCGTCCGTGCTGCCGGGGTCGCGTACGCCGCTGAAGCAGTGGACGGCGGTGGCGCCCAGGTCGGCGCCGACGCGTACGGCGGTGCGCAGCAGGTCGGTGCGGGCGGCGCGGGCGTCCGGGTCGGGGTCGATGAGAGTGGGGTGGTGTTTGCGGCGGGGGTCGAGTACGTAGCGGGCGCCGGTCTCGATCGCTACGGCGAGGCCCGTGTCGCGCAGGGTGTCGGCCACCCGTGCCGTGCGGGCGGCCAGGCCCGGGGCGAGGGGGTCGAGGTGCATGTGGTCGAGGGTGAGCGCGACGCCGTCGTAGCCGAGGTCGGAGAGGAGGGTGAGGGCGTCGGTCAGGCGGAGGTCGGTGAGGCCGTTGGTTCCGTAGGCGAGGCGGAGGGGCGGCGCTTCCGGCGAGGGGGGCGACGTCGAGGGCACCGGCGGGGGCGTCGAGGTCATGTCGGGCTGACCTTTCGGGACAGGCGCCGGGCGACGGGGATGAGCGCGAGCACGGCGGCGCCGGTGGCCGGCGCACCGGCTCGCGCGGCGAGGGCCGCCTGCAGCGGGATCATCGCGCGGATGCCGCCGCCTACGGCCCGCTGGAGGAAATGGGGTGACGGGTTGAGCGCGGCAACGAGGAGGGGGCGAGCGGCGGTGGCCGCGTAGCCCGCGGCGAGGAGTGGGGGTGCGAGTGTTGCCGGGGTGAGTGTCGGTCGTCGGCCGGCAGTGACTTTGCCGCCTTGGGCAGGTGGTGGGGCTGCCGTGCCGCTCGGGGTGAGGTGGGAGGGCAAGCGGCCGCCTGTCGCGTTGGCGAGGGCGGTTACGGCTGCGAGGGCGAGGAGGGGGAGGGACGAGGAGGATCCCTGGGCTTCGCGGCGAGAGACGGTGGTGACGGTGAAGGTGTGCGCGCCGAGCAGGGCGGCGGAGGGGAGGGCGCGGAGAGCCGCGGTTGTGTGCGGATGAGGGACAGCAGCGTCGGCGCCCGCGCCCACAGCAGCGCCCGTACTCGCACCGCTGCCCCTGCCCGTTGTTGCGACCGCGCCCTGGAGGAGGTCGAGGGCTCGGGCGCAGGCCATGGCGGTGGGGCCGAAGGGAGTGTTCTTGAGGTGCAGGTCGTAGGCCCAGACGGTGACGGCCAGGGCCGTGGCGGTGGCCAGGGCCGGGCGGCCGGCCGCCGCCGCGCACGCCAGGCCCGCCGCCGTCAGCCCGCCGGCCGCGGCGAGGGCTGCGCCAGGGGTGATGCGACCGGAGGGGATGGGGCGGTGCGGGCGTTCGAGGGCGTCGATGTCGCGGTCGGCCCAGTCGTTCAGGGCCATGCCGGCTTCGTACAGGCAGAGGGAGGAGCAGGCGGCCAGCGCGGTACGGGCGTTGGGGCGCAGCCCTGCGGCCGCGGCCCCGGCGAGGAGGTCGCCGGGGACGCTGGCCGGTGCGGAGATCCGCAGCAGCTCCGCCCAGGCGCGGAGCGAGTGGCGGGGACGGCCCTTGCCGCCCGGGCGGCGCGACATGGACGCTGCCGATGCCGACGCCATAGGCACCGCTGGCACCGCCGGCACCGAAGCGGACGCTGAGGCCGAAACCGAAGCGGGTGTCGAAGCCAACGCCGAAGCCGCCCCGCCCGTACGGAGGAACCGTGGAAGAGGGATCATCTGTGCGCCTCCCGGAGTTGGGTGGCGAAGGTGGTGGTGAGGGCCGTGTACTGGTCCGAGAGGGCGGCCGGGCCGTTGTCCGGGTCCTTGAAGTAGAAACCGAGGCCGGGGAGCGGGCCGCTGAGGCCGGCCGCGTGTGCGGCCGCCACCAGGCGGGCCAGGTCCAGTACGAGCGGGGCGGCGAGCGCCGAGTCGCAGCCCTGCCAGATGGTCTGGAGGATCACCCGGCTGCCGAGGAAGCCGTCGACCGCGATGTGGTCCCACGCCGTCTTCCAGTCGCCGAGTGCCGGGACGTTGTCGATGTGGAGGTCGCCGGGCGGGAGTTCGCCGAGGGTGTCGCGGAGTACGGCGGCCTTGCCCGCGTTCTTCGCGGCAGCGGCGGCCGGGTCGGCGAGTGCGGCGCCGTCTCCCCCGCCGAGCAGGTTCGTACCGGACCAGGCGCGTACGTTCAGCGCGCGCTGCGCCAGCATCGGTGCGAGGGCGGCGCGGAGGAGCGTCTGGCCGGTCTTGCCGTCCCGGCCCGCGTACGGGAGGCCGCTGCAGCGGGCCATGTCGCGGAGGAGGGGATGGTGGAGGCCGCTGGAAGGCGTGAAGTTGACGTACGAGCAGCCGGCGCGGAGGGCGGCGAGCGCGTAGAGGGAGCTGGCCGGAAGGCGTTCGGCCTCCGCGTTGCTCGCTGCCGGCTCCGTGGACGCCACGTTGATCACGACCACCCGCTCCAGACCATGCGCCTTGCGGAAAGTGCGCAGGTCCGTGGCGAAGGCAGCAGCCAGTGCTTCGTCGTCGCGGGTGTCGCCCGGCTGCGGCCCACCCGGGCGTATCTCGGCGTCAGCGGCGGCGAGTTCGGCATGTACCGAACGCGGCAGGCCGTGTGGCAGGACGCCGCCCGCGGCGAGCTGCTCGGCCCGCTTCGGCAGCGGGCAGGACGTGATGTCATGGCCGCCGAAGACCAGCGAGGCGAGCGGCGGCAGTGGGACGTCGGCGAACGCGGCGGTCTCGGTGACCATGCCGGTCGGCTCGTGCAGCCCGGCGGCGAGTGCGGCGCACCCTGCGACCACGGTCGTCGCGACCGACCCGCGCGCGCCGATCAGCCACACCCCCGTACGACCGGAACCGGAACCGGAACCGGAACCGGAACCAGAACCACTGCCCGTACCCATACGCGCTCTCCTCTCCCCGTCCCCACTCACCCGCGACCGCCCTTCTCCGACCCCTTCAGCTCCTTCAGCTCCTTCAGCTCCTTGATCCGGATGTCGCGGAACGCCACCTGGTCCTCGGAGCCGTGGTTCTGGATGCCGACGTAGCCCTGGCGCAGGGAGCGGGCGGGGTCGTGATTCGTGAAGTCGTTGACCTTGCGGCCGTTGAGGAAGACCTTCAGGCGTTCGCCCTGGACGCGGATCTCGTAGGTGTTCCACTCCCCCGGCGGGTTCAGGGCCGCGTCCCGGGCCTTGATGTCCGCGGCCTGGAAGCCGTAGACGGAGCCGGTGGTGTGGTCGGGGGTGTCGGTGGCGTCGATCTGGATCTCATAGCCGTTGTTCACCGCTGACCAGGGGTCGTCGGAGGCGGGGAAGCCCACGTAGACGCCCGAGTTGTCGTCACCGGACTCGCTGGCCATCTTCCAGTCCAGCTTCAGGGAGTAGGCGTGCTGCTCCTTGGCCGCGTACCAGAGCATGCCCATGCCGCCCGTGGAGGTGAGCGTGCCGTCGTCCTCGTTCAGGGTGAAAGATCCGGGGCCCGCCTGCTTCCAGCCTTTCAGGCTCGCCGCGGTGCCGTCGAAGAGGGCGGTGTATCCAGTCTCCGGTCGGCAGTCGGCCTGAGCCTGGCCGGTCGCATATTGGATACCGCCGAGGAGGTGAGTGCGGAAGGCGGGCTCGGCGTAGGACTCCTTGGTGTGGCCGGCGCCTGTGTAGAAGGCGCGGCCGCCGCTGTACTCCTGGCACCAGGCGAGCGGGTGGTCCCCGCTCATCGTGCCGCCGGTGTACGTCGACTCGTCGAGGGCGGCGAGGACGTGGGCGCGCTCGCGCGGGTTAGTGCGGTAGTTGTACCACTCGTCGGTGCGGTCCCAGGCCGCCGCCAGGTGGGCGGTGGCGGGGTGGGCCCGGTCCTCGACCCGTACGGTGGCGGGCTGGATGGCCGGGTGCGACTGGAAGTACGCGCCGGCCAGGCCGCCGTAGAAGGGCCAGTCGTACTCGGTGTCGGCGGCAGCGTGCACCCCGACGTAGCCGCCGCCCGCTCCGATGTACTTCTCGAAGGCGGCCTGCTGGGCGGCGTCGAGGACGTCACCGGTCGTGGAGAGGAAGACCACGGCGTCGTAACGGGCGAGGTTGGCGTCGGTGAAGGCACCGGCGTCCTCCGTCGCGTCAACGGCGAAGCCGTGCTCCGCGCCGAGGTCCTTGACCGTGGCGATGCCCTGCGGAATCGAGTCGTGGCGGAAGCCGGCGGTCTTGGAGAAGACCAGGACCCGGGCGCCGTCGGCCGCGCCCGCGCCGTCCTGGGGCGCGGCCGTGCCGGGCAGCGCCATGGTCGCGAGCAGGGCGGCGGCCGCCGCGGCGGTGATGCCGAGCCGCCGTACGGCAAGCCGTCTTGCGGTGGGTCGGTGCGGGGACATGTGCGGAGTCCTTCCTCCAGCAGCGGGGGGGGTGGCTGGGCAAGGGGCCTCGGAGCAAGTGCGGCCGGGCGAGGGGCGGGCGGGCGAGGGGCGGGCGGGCGAGGGGCGGGCGGGCCACCTGGCCCACCCGCCGTGCCGGCCGTCAGTGCGGCAGTGTCACTTCGTGGTGATCTCGAAGTCGTCCACGTCGTACAGCGCGCCCGTGCCACTCCCCTTGAAGACGAGGTAGAGCGTCGTCGTCCCGGCGGGCGGCTTGGCGATGGCCGTGCTGACGTCGGTGTACGTCTCCCAGCCGCCGGTCACCGGTACCTTCGCCGTGCCGAGCAGCCTGCCGTCGGGCTTGCCCGTACGGATCTCCAGCGTGCCGCCGGTGCCCGCCGAAGCGACCCGGGCGGTGAGCTTCGTGGCGTCGGAGACGCGGTACGGGGTGAAGCCGATCCAGTCGCCATTGTGGATATTGCCTACAGTCTTCCCGCCGTGGGCCGGGGTGTGGTTCACGGCCGACACGCCCTCGGAAGAGCTGTAGTGCTCGGCCTGGCGGTGCTTCGGCTGGGTGATGCTCTGGGCGTGGGTGGTCAGCGCCGGCTGGCCGTTGGCGCCCTTGTCGGTGTACTCGGCGTCGAAGACACCGAAGATGTTGGCGTTGGCATCGTGTTCACCATCGGCCAGGGTCTGGATGGTGCCCTCGCAGCCCTTGGCCGAGGTGACGGCGTGGCCGTGGCTGTCGTGGCCGAGGATGTGGGTGACGGTGACCTTCGAGCAGTCGATCTGGCCGTCCTCCGGGTCGGTGACCTTGACCTTGAAGGGGACCTTGTCGCCGAAGGTGAAGAGCTGGCCGTTGCCCGGGAGTTCGAGCGTCACCTTGGGGGCGGTGTTGCCGACCGTGAGGTGCACGCTGGCCGAACCGGTGCGGCCGGAGGGGTCCTTCGCGGTGACGGTCGCCGTGTAGGTGCCGTTCTTCTTGTACGTGTGGGACGGGTTCTGCGCGGTGGACTTGGTGCCGTCGCCGAAGTCCCAGCTGTAGGTGATCGCGTCGCCGTCGGCGTCGGTCGCGCTCGCGCCGAACTTCGCCTTCAGCGGCGCCTGGCCTGAGGTGCGGTCGACCTTCGCCTCGACGACCGGCGAGTGGCCGTCGGTGGCGTTCTCGATGCGGTACAGCGCGGAGTTCGCGTCACCGTTGAAGTAACCCGTGCCGTAGTCCAGTACGTACAGCGCGCCGTCGGGGCCGAAGGCCATGTCCATGACCTGGGTGCCGTTCCAGGGGAAGGCGTTGATGGACTGGACGGTGCCGTCGTCGGCCTTCTCGATGCGCTTGATCCAGCGGCGGCCGAACTCACCGGCGAAGTAGTCTCCGTCGTACGCCTCGGGGAACTTCACCTTGGAGTCGAGGTCGGCGTCGTAATGGTAGACCGGGCCGCCCATCGGGGACTCGGAGCCGCTGCCGAACTCCGGTACGGAGGCGTTGTCGTACGGGATCCACGCGGCCTGGGCCGGGGGCAGGTCGGTCAGACCGGTGTTGTGCACCGAGGTGTTCTTGGGCGCGGCGCAGTCGAAAGCCTCGCCGGACTTCCCCGTGGCGAAGTCGTAGTCGATAAAGGCATCGTTGTCGCCGGTGCAGTACGGCCAGCCGTAGTTGCCGGCCTTGGTGACACGGGCGAATTCGACCTGGCCGGCCGGGCCGCGGGTGGGGCTGGCGGCGCCGGCGTCCGGGCCGTAGTCACCGACGTAGACGATGCCGGTGGGCTTGTCGACGCTCATCCGGAAGGGGTTGCGGAAGCCCATGGCGTAGATCTCGGGCCGGGTCTTCTCGGTACCGGGCGCGAAGAGGTTGCCCTCGGGGATGTCGTACGAGCCGTCGGCGTTGACCTTGATGCGCAGGATCTTGCCGCGCAGGTCGTTGGTGTTGCCGGAGGTGCGCTGGGCGTCGTACGCGGGGTTGCGGTCGGCGCGCTCGTCGATGGGCGTGTAGCCGTCGGAGGCGAACGGGTTGGAGTCGTCGCCGGTGGAGAGATACAGATTGCCCTGCGCGTCGAAGTCGATGTCGCCGCCGACGTGGCAGCAGGTGCCGCGCGAGGTGGGCACCTCCAGGATCTTCTTCTCGCTGGCAGTATCCAGTGTCCCGTCCTCCTTGAGGACGAAGCGGGACAGCCGGTTCAGCCCGTCGAACTTGGCGAAGTCGGCGGTGGTGCCGTTGTCGGGCGCGTCACCGGCGGGGGTGTCCAGCGGCGGGGCGTAAAACAGGTAGATGAACCGGTTGTCCTTGAAGCCGGGGTCGACGCCGACGCCCTGCAGGCCCTCCTCGTCGTGGGTGTAGACGGGGAGTTTGCCGGCGACCTTGGTGTAGCCGGTGGCGTCGGTCAGCCGGAGCGTGCCGTCGCGGGACGTGTGCAGGACCGAGCGGTCGGGGAGGACGGCGAGCGTCATCGGCTCGCCCATCTCGGCCTCGCCCTTGGCGAGGGTGACCTGCTGGAAGTCCTCGGCGGCGGCCGCCGGCGCGGCCGGCGCCGCGGAGGTGGGGGTGACGCCGAGCGCGAGCGAGCCTGCGGCGAGCAGGCCGCCCGTGCAAAGGGCCAGGGCGGAGCGGATTCTGAGACGTCTTCTTTGCACGCGGTGCCTCCCGGGCGGGTTGAAGTGCCGTGCGGTGGGCGGTGCTGGGAGTTCAGTGCGCTGTGCGAGCCTCAAGTACATGTACGTGACACCAGGGGCGAAGGTAGTCGCGTTTGCTCGCTACGGATAGACCTTTGACGTGGGTGATGGGGACTTCTGCCCTCAGGAGGACAAAGACGGATGCCCCGTCAGCTGTCCGCGCTGCCGAACGCCGCGTCGAACGACGCCGTCGGCGGCTCGTAGTCGTACGCCTTGAGCCGGGACAGCGCCTCGGGGGCGCCCTGCAGCCGGTCCATGCCGGCGTCCTCCCACTCCACCGACACCGGCCCCTCGTACCCGATCGAGCGCAGCATCCGGAAGCAGTCCTCCCACGGGACATCGCCGTGACCTGCGGAGACGAAGTCCCAGCCGCGTCGCGGGTCGCCCCAGGGCAGGTGGGAGCCGAGTCGTCCGTTGCGGCCGTCGAGGCGCTTCCTGGCCTCTTTGCAGTCGACGTGGTAAATCCGGTCGCGGAAGTCCCAGAGGAAGCCGACCGGGTCCAGGTCCTGCCAGACGAAGTGGGACGGGTCGAAGTTGAGCCCGAAGGCGGGCCGGTGGCCGACGGCCTCCAGGGCCTGCTGGGTGGTCCAGTAGTCGTATGCGATCTCGCTCGGATGCACCTCGTGGGCGAAGCGGACGCCTTCGGCGTCGAAGACGTCGAGGATGGGGTTCCAGCGCGTGGCGAAGTCCTCGTAGCCGCGCTCGATCATCGACTCGGGGGCCGGCGGGAACATGGCGACCAGATGCCAGATCGATGAGCCGGTGAAACCGATGACGGTAACGACGCCGAACGCGGCGGCCGCGCGGGCCGTGTCCTTGATCTCGGCGGCGGCGCGCTGCCGTACGCCCTCGGCCTCGCCGTCCCCCCAGATGCGGGCGGGCAGGATCGCCTCGTGTCGCTCGTCAATAATGGCGTCGCAGACCGCCTGGCCCACCAAGTGGTTGGAGATTGCCCAGCACTTGAGGCCGTACTTGTCGAGCAACGCGTGACGCGAGTCGAGGTAGGCAGGGTCGGCGAGCGCCTTGTCGACCTCGAAGTGGTCTCCCCAGCAGGCGAGTTCGAGACCGTCGTAACCGAAGTCGCGGGCCAGCCGGCAGACCTCCTCCAGGGGAAGGTCGGCCCACTGGCCGGTGAAGAGAGTGAACTGGCGTGGCACGGTACGGGACCTCCTCAGGCCGATACGGGGGTGTAAACGCAGTTCTTCGCGGCGCTCTCCTCGACGGCGGCCAGTACGCGCTGCACCCGTAGGCCGTCGGCGAAGGACGGCGCGGGGTCGGTGCCCGCCGCGATGGCGTGCACCAGGTCGCGGGCCTGGTGGACGAAGGTGTGCTCGTACCCGAGGCCGTGGCCGGGCGGCCACCAGCCCTCCAGGTACGGGTGGTCGGGCTCGGTGACCAGGATGCGGCGGAAGCCTGCTGCCTCGGCCGGTTCGGTGTGGTCGTGGAAGGACAGCTCGTTGAGGCGTTCCAGGTCGAAGGAGAGCGATCCGCGGTCGCCGTTGACCTCGATGCGGAGGGAGTTCTTGCGGCCCGCCGCGACCCGGCTGGCCTCGAAGGACGCCAGCGCGCCCGAGGCGAACCGGCCGGTGAACAGCGCCGCGTCGTCCACCGTCACCTCGCCCGTGCCGCCGCCCGAGGGCAGCGGCCGCTGCCGTACGAAGGTCTCGGTGACCGCCGAGACGCCCGTCAGCAGCTCCCCTGCGAGATACTGTGCGAGGTCGACAATATGCGCGCCGAGGTCGCCGAGCGCGCCGGAGCCCGCGGTCTCCTTGCGCAGCCGCCAGGTCATCGGGGCCAGCGGGTCGACCAGCCAGTCCTGGAGGTACGTGGCGCGGAGCTGGCGCAGCGTACCGATGCGGCCCTCCTCGACGAACCGCCGGGCGAGCGCCATCGCGGGCGTACGTCGGTAGTTGAAGCCGACCATGGCGATCCGGCCGCGGGCCCGCGCCGACTCGGCGGCGGCCGCCATGGCCTCCGCCTCCGCGACGGAGTTGGCCAGCGGCTTCTCGCACAGCACGTGCTTGCCCGCTTCGAGGGCCGCGAGGGCGATCTCGGCGTGGCTGTCGCCGGGTGTGCAGATGTCGACCAGGTCGACGTCGTCGCGGGCGATCAGCGCCCGCCAGTCGGTCTCGGCCGCGGCCCAGCCGAGGCGGTCGGCGGCGGCGCGTACGGCACCGGCGTCCCGGCCGCAGACGGCGTTCATGGCGGGGCGCAGCGGCAGGTCGAAGACCCGGGCGGCGGTACGCCAGCCCTGGGAGTGCGCGGCGCCCATGAAGGCGTAGCCGACCATGCCGATCCCCAGTGCGGGGCGGCCGTCGGGGGTGGGGTCCTTCGCGTTGTCGTCCATGCATCACCTCATCGGTGGTGGTCAGGTGAGGGAGAGCGGTGGCGCGGCGGCCGGGGCGGCGCGCGGGGCCGACGGCTGCGCCGCGCCGCGCGTCAGTTGAATCCGGTCGGCAGGTAGTCGTCGACGTTGTCCTTGGTGACGACAGCCGAGTACAGGGTGATCGAGGCGGGGATCTCCAGCTCGGCCATGCCGCTGACCCCCTTGCCCTGCCCCAGTGCGCGGGCCAGGTCGATCGCGGAGGCGGACATCGTCGGCGGGTAGAGCACGGTGGCCTTCAGTACGGAGTTGTCCGCCTTGATGGTGTCCATGACCTTGCGGGAACCGGCGCCGCCGACCATGAGGAAGCCGTCTCGGCCCGCCTGTTCGATGGCCCGCTCGGCGCCCACGCCCTGGTCGTCGTCGTGGTTCCACAGGGCGTCGAAGTCGGGGTGGGCCTGCAGCAGCCCGGCCATCTTGGACTGGCCCGACTCGACGGTGAACTCGGCCGCCTGCCGGCCCACCTTCTCGATGTTGGGGTAGTTCTTCAGGGCGTCGTCGAAGCCCTTGGTGCGCTGCCGGGTCAGCTCCAGGTTGTCGATCCCGGCGAGCTCGACGACCTTGGCGTTCTTCTTGCCCTTGAGCTGCTCGCCGATGTAGTGGCCGGCGTTCAGGCCCATGCCGTAGTTGTCGCCGCCGACCCAGCAGCGGTACGCCTGCTGGGACGCGAAGACCCGGTCGAGGTTGACGACGGGGATGCCGGCCCGCATGGCCTTCAGGCCGACCTGGGTGAGCGCCTTGCCGTCGGCGGGCAGGATGACCAGTACGTCGACCTTCTTGTTGATCAGGGTCTCGATCTGCCCGATCTGCTGGGCGGTGTCGTTCGAGCCCTCGGTGATCTCCAGGGTGACGTCCTCGTACTGCTTCGCGCGCTCCTTGGCGTTCTGGTTGATCGCGTTCAGCCAGCCGTGGTCGGCCTGCGGTCCGGCGAAGCCGATGGTGACCTTCTTGCCGGGCTTGTCGTCGACCCCGCCGGCCTGCTGCTGCTTGCCGGTGCCGGCCGAGGCGTTGTTCTCGTTGCTGGTGCAGGCGGTGAGGAAGGCACCGGCGGAGACGGCCGCGGCGCCGAAGAGCATGTTCCTGCGGCTGGTTCCCGGGCCTTCCGGAGTGTGTGCTGTAGACGATCGGGGTGTAGACGATCGGGCTGTCGACGATTGCGGTGTAGACGGTATGCGCTGCGTCATGACTTGCGGCCCTTCTGTACCAGTACGGCGGCGACGATGATGGCGCCCTTGGCGATCTGCTGGACGGCGGTCTCCAGGTTGTTCAGGGCGAACAGGTTGGTGATCGTGGTGAAGACGAGGACGCCCAGGACGGAGCCGGTGATGGTGCCGCGGCCGCCGCTGAGGAGGGTGCCGCCGATGATGGCCGCGGCGATGGCGTCGAGTTCGTACAGGTTCCCGTTGGTGTTCTGGCCCGAGCCGGTCAGCACGATCAGCAGGAAGGCCGCGATCCCGCAGCACAGCCCGGACAGCAGGTACAGCAGCAGCCGCTGGCGGCGTACGTCGATGCCGGCGAGCCGGGCCGCCTCCGGGTTGCCGCCGACCGCGACGGTGCGCCGGCCGAAGGTCGTACGGTTCAGCAGCAGCCAGCCGGCGGCCGTGACGACGGCGAAGACCAGCACGATGGGCGGGATACCGAACAGGTACGCGTCCCGGCGGCCCAGCGCGAGCACCGGCTCGACGGACACCACCTGCGTGCCGCCCTGGCTGATCTGCAGCGCGAGGCCGCGGGCCGAGGCGAGCATGGCGAGGGTGGCGATGAAGGGGACCATGCCGCCGAACGACACCAGCAGCCCGTTGACCAGCCCGCAGCCCAGGGCCACCAGCAGCGAACACAGCAGGATGCCGCCGAGACCGTAACTCTGGGTGGCCACCGTCGTCGCCCAGACCGTGGCGAGCGCCACCATCGCGCCGACGGACAGGTCGATGCCGCCGCCGATGATGACGAAGGTGACGCCGACGGTGACCACGCCGATCACGGACGCCTGGGTGAGGACGAGCTGGAGGTTCTGCACGCTCAGGAACTGCTCGGGCTTGGTGAGCGCGCCGACCAGTACGAGTGCGGCGAGCACCCCGAGCAGCGAGAGGTTGCGGACGTCGGGGCGGTGGCGGGTACGCGCGTGCCGGGTGTCCTTGGCAGTCGGCACGGTGGGGCCCGGCGGTGCGCTGCCCGCCTCGGCCGGGAGGGCGTGTCCTTCGGAGGTGTTCACGGGCGGTCTCCTCGCGGGGTCGGGGCCGACGTGTCCTCGGGGGCTGACGTCTTCTCGGTGACGGATGCCTTTCCGGTGGCGGACGCCTTTCCGGTGGCTGTGCGTCCGGAGGCCGGTACTGGTACGGGGCCGGGGCCGTCGCTCATCACCAGGTCCAGCACCCGGTGCTCGTCCAGCGCCGCCGCCTCGCCCTCGTGCACGACTTGGCCCTCGCGCAGGACGAGCACCCGGTCGGCGAGCCCGAGCACTTCGGGCACCTCGCTGGAGACCAGCAGCACGGTGACGCCGTCGTCCGCGAGCCGCCTGATCAGTGCGTACAGCTCGGCGCGGGCGCCGACGTCCACGCCGCGGGTCGGCTCGTCCAGCAGCAGTACGCGGCAGCCGCGGAGCAGCCAGCGGGCCAGTACGGCCTTCTGCTGGTTGCCGCCGGAGAGGGTGCGGACCGGGCGGTCGGGGTCGTCGGGGCGGAGCGAGAGGCCGCGGGTGGCGGCCAGGGTGCCGGCCCGCTCGGCGGGCCGGTTCAGCCAGCCGGCCCGCGCGAAGTGCGGCAGCGAGGAGAGGGAAACGTTCCGGCTGACGGACTCCAGGAGCAGCAGCGCCTGGGACTTGCGCTCTTCGGGGGCGAGGCCGAGTCCGGCGCGTACGGCGGCGGTGACGCTGCCGGGGCGCAACGGTCGACCGTCGACCAGTACCCGTCCGGCGGTGGGCCGCCGTGCACCGTATACGGTCTCCAGTATTTCCGAGCGGCCCGACCCGACGAGTCCGGCGAGCCCGAGGATCTCGCCGGGATGCAGTCGGAAGCCGACCGGGCCGAACTCGCCGTCACGCGCGAGCCCTTCGACACTGAGGACGGGGGCGGGGCGGTCCGGGTCCGTGCCCGTCGGGTACGGGTGGCCGGTGGCCGCGCGCCGTTCGGGAAAGACGTACTCGACGTCCCGGCCGGTCATCAGGGCGACGATGTCGCGGGTGGGAGTGGCATGCGCGTCCAGGCCGCGGGCGGCCGTCCGCCCGTCCTTCAGTACCGTCACACGGTCGCCGATCCGCCGGATCTCCTCCAGCCGGTGCGAGATGTAGACGACGGCGACGCCGGAGGCGGTGAGCGCGGCGACGATACGGAAGAGATTGTCGACCTCGTCGGGGTCGAGCGCGGCGGACGGCTCGTCCATGACGATCAGCCGTACGTCGTGCGAGAGGGCGCGGGCCATGGACGCGATCTGCTGTCCGGCGGCGGAGAGCCGGCCGACCAGCGTGCCGGGGTCGATCTCGGGGTGACCGAGGCGGGCGAGCAGTTCGGCGGTCCGCTCGCGGGCCTCCCCGGTACGGATGAAGCCGCCTGTGGCGCGCTCGTGCCCGAGGAAGACGTTCTCCGCGACGGACATGTGCTCCACCAGGTCCAGCTCCTGGTAGATGGTGGCAATGCCCAGCCGCATCGCGGCGATCGGGGACTTGAGGGAGACGGTTTCCCCGCGCCAGCGGATGGTGCCGCCGTCGGGCTGGTGGGCGCCGGCCAGCACCTTGATCAGGGTGGACTTGCCGGCGCCGTTCTGGCCGAGCAGGCAGTGCACCTCGCCCGCGACGACGTCCAGGTCGACGCCGTCCAGCGCGCGGACGCCGGGGAAGGACTTGGTGATGCCGGCCATGGTGAGCAGCGGTCCGGCGGGTTCGTGTGCCGCGGGCGGTGGTGGTGCGGGGCGGTGCGCTGGTGCCATGGCGGGCCTCCTCGGCGGTACGCCGGTGAGCGGGCAGGGCGGAACAGGGCAGGGCGGATCAAGGCAGGGCGCGTACGGGCATGCGGCATCGCGAGCTGACGATGCGTCATTTGGCGGCGGTGCGTTGGTACGGCGGTGCTTCAGTGGCGGTACGGCAGTGCTTGAGCAGTGGTACGGCAAGTGGTACGACAGTGCTTGAGCAGTGGTACGGCAGTGCTTCAGCGGTGCTGTGGCGCGCGGTTCCTCAGCCCCCGGCCATGCGGGCTCAGGGGTGTGACTGCATGACTCAGGCAGGCGAGAACAGGTGGTCGCTGATCAGCCGGGCCGCGCCGGTCACCCCGGCCAGCTGCCCCAACTCACCAAGGACGATGGGGAGGTTGCCGGTCGCCAGCGGCAGCGACTGGTGGTAGACCTGCGTACGGATCGCGGCCAGCAGCGTGTGGCCGAGGCCGGTCACACCGCCGCCGATCACCACGAGGCCCGGGTTGAAAAAGCTGACGAGTCCGGCAATGACCTGCCCGGTGCGGGTGCCGCCGTCCTTGATCAGTTCCAGTGCGGTGGCGTCACCGGCCGAGGCGGCCACGGCCACGTCCGACGCGGCGAGCGCGCCCGCCGCCTCAAGGCGGTCGGCGAGCGTGATCGAGCGGCCGTCGCGTGCCGCGTCCTCCGCGTCGCGGGCGAGCGCGGCGCCACCGAAGTACGCCTCCAGGCAACCCGCGTTGCCGCAGGCGCAGCGGCGGCCGTTGGGCTCGACCTGGATGTGGCCGATGTCGCCGGCGCTGCCCGTCGTACCGCGGTAGACCTCACCGCCGACGACGATGCCGCAACCGATACCGGTACCGATCTTGACGCAGAGGAAGTCCTGCGAGGTACGGGCCACGCCCGCGTGCTGCTCCCCCAGCGCCATGAGGTTCACGTCGTTGTCGACCATGACCGGGCAGCCCAGCTCCTGGCTGAGCGCTTCCCGTACGGGGAAGCCGTCCCAGCCGGGCATGATCGGCGGCGCGACGGGCACGCCCTCGGGGAAGCGGACCGGGCCCGGCACGCCGATGCCCGCACCGTCGAACCCCTCGGCGAGTCCGCTGTCCTTCAACTTCGCTGCCAGCGCGAGTACTTGCTCGAACACGGCAACCGGCCCGGCCCGTACGTCCATCGGCTGGGTGAGATGCCCGAGCACCTCCAGCTCGGCGTTGGTGACCGCCACGTCGACCGAGGTCGCGCCGATGTCGACGCCGAGGAAGCGCAGCGAGGGGGCGAGCCGGATGTTGTGGGACCGGCGGCCGCCCCGGGAGGCGGCCAGCCCGTCGGCGACGACAAGGCCGGTATCCAGTAGCCGGTCGACCTCCACCGCGAGCTTGGAACGTGACAGGTCGACCTGGTCGCCGAGCTGTGCACGGGAGTTGGGCCCCTGGTCGCGCAGCAGGCGGAGGAGCCGTGCCTGGTGCGCGTTCGCGGGCCTCGCCGTCATGCGCCTCACGCCGCCCTCCAGCCGTACTCGGCACCGTCGCGTCCTGGTCGGCGCCCGGTGTGTGCGGACGGGCCGTTTTCGGCCGTCCCACCGGGCTTTCGAGGGGAACGTAGCAGCGCTTGTCCGAACGAGGAAGTACTACGGACAGAATCCGCACCGACTTTCTCCTGACTCGGGACAAAGTCCTGCGCGCTGGTACGCCGGGGCTGCGATGTCCACGATCACCGTCAAGAGATGCCTCTACGATCACCGGCGAGGGAAGGGGGACCGGATGGACCGGCACATACGTACTGTCGACGATGTACTGAGGCTCCTGGACGGCCTGTTCGCGCCGGAGGCGGACCGCTGGACGACGGGCGGGGCCTCCTGGTGGGACGACTTCTACGCGGACCGCACCCGAGAGGTGCCGTTCTTCGTGGCGAAGCCGGACGAGAGCCTGGTCTCGTACCTCGAACGCGGGCTGATCGCGCCGGGGCGCGCCCTGGACCTGGGCTGCGGGCCCGGTCGCAACGCCCTCCACCTCGCCTCACTGGGCTTCGAAGTGGACGCCGTCGACCTTTCACCGGCTGCCATCGCCTGGGCGGAGGACCGCGCCCGAGAGGCCGGGTTCGGGTCCGGATCCGGGGCCGAGACCGGTGCCAAGGTCACCTTCCACTGCGGTGACGCCTTCACTCTCGCCGACGGCGCACTCGCCGGTCCGTACGACCTGATCTACGACTCCGGCTGCTTCCACCATCTGCCGCCGCACCGCCGCATCAGTTACCTCGCGCTCCTCGACCGGGCGCTCGCTCCCGGCGGCCACTTCGGGCTGACCTGCTTCGCGGCCGGCGGGATGGGCTCCGAGGCGCCCGACGAGGACTTCTACCGCCGGTCCGAATCCGGCCTGCACGGCGGGATCGCCTACACCGCCGAGTCGCTGCGCTGGATCTTCTCCGATCTGACGGAGGTGGAGCTGCGCCGTATGCACAACGAGCCGCCGGAGTCCCCGCACTTCGGTGAACCGTTCCTCTGGACGGCGCTGTTCCGGAGCGCCGGGGCTGCCGCCGCCCGGCCGTAACGGGCCGGGGAACACGAACCCCCGCACCCGGCACGGTCGTTCAGGACTACCGCACTTCAGGCATCCTGGGCGCGCACCTGCTCGCGGTACGTGCGGCGGGTGTGCTCGGTGTGGGCGCGCATCATCTCCGCGGCGCGGTACCCATCCCCCTCGGCGATCACCTCGATCAGCTCGCGGTGCTCCGCCCACGACTGCTTGCCGCGCTGCCGGGCGACCGGGGTGTAGTACCAGCGCACCCGCCGGCCGACCTGCTCGGCCAGCTCGGCGAGCACGGCATTTCCGGCCATCTCCATGATCTTGGCGTGGAACTCCGCGTTCGCGGCGACGGCCAGGTCCACGGCGTCGTCGCGCACCGCCTGCTCACCCCGGTCGCACAGCTCCAGCAGCTTCTCGATGCCGTCCCCGGGGTCGATCGAGAAGGCGGCGAGCTTGGCCGCCTCCGCCTCCAGCAAGGTCCGCACGCTCAGCAGCTGGTCGGCCTCCGCCTCGGTCGGCTCGTGCACGAACGCGCCCTGCGCGGGGCGCAGATCGACCCAGCCGTCGGTGTTCAGCCGCTGCAGCGCCTCGCGCACCGGCTGCCGGGAGACGCCGAGATGACCGGCGAGTTCGCTCTCGACCAGATGCTGGCCGGGCTGGAGGGCGCGGGTGGTGATGAGTTCGAGCAGTGCTTCGTAGACACGCTCGCGCAACGGGCCGGGGCGTTCGAGCTTCGGCACGGCCCCTTGCGGCAGCCCAGTGGACAGCATCGCGTCCCCTCTACGACTCGGACGCCGGCACTCCGTGGCTCCGCGGGACTCCGCGACTCGGAGACACCGGACGGCAATTGGTTATCGTCTACAGTCTACCGAGCGCAACCTACCGCACACAGCGCGCTTCGGTGACCCGTATCACCTCAACGAGCGGATCGGGCCTCGGTTTCCCTGCGTCGAACCGGACTTCGCGGGTACGCGGGGAGCCCTGCACGTTCACGAGAGGAGGAGCCCGGACCATGTCGAAGATCGAGGAATCGGTCGAGGTGGCCGTCCCGGTACCGGTGGCCTACAACCAGTGGACACAGTTCGAGGAGTTCCCCCGGTTCATGGACGGGGTCGAACGCATCGAGCAGCGCACATCCACACTGACCCACTGGGTCACCAAGGTCGGAGGGGTGACCCGCGAGTTCGACGCGGAGATCACCGAGCAGATTCCCGACGAGCGGGTCGCGTGGACCACCGTGGAGGGTGAGGCGCGCCAGGCCGGCGTGGTGACCTTCCACCGCCTCGACGACCAGCACACCAAGGTGATGCTCCAGATGGAGCACGACCCGGAGGGCATCGCCGACACGGTCGGCGACAAACTCGGCTTCGTCCGCCGTCAGGCCTCCGGCGACCTCGGCCGCTTCAAGGAGTTCATCGAGTCGCGCGGCACGGAGACCGGCGCCTGGCGCGGCGAGGTCTGATCCGCGTGCGACGCACCCGCTGAACCCGGACACGGCGGCCCGGTCGGAACACTCCGGCCGGGCCGCCGCCGCGCTCCGGCGAACGCAGCCACCATGTACAGGACAATGAGATCGTCGAGGTCACCTCGCCGCGCGACAACCCGGCGACCCATGACAACCTCTGCATCAAGGGCCGCTTCGGTCATCAACACGTACAGAACCGGGACTGATCAGTATGGGCAGGGTCACCGAGCGACGGCGCGTCATCCGGATCCGCGACGGAGCCGTGAGCACCCGCCCGGACACCCTGGTCGCCGAGGAGCCGCTGGAGATCCGGCTCGGCGGGAAGCCGCTCGCCATCACGATGCGCACGCCCGGTGACGACTTCGCGCTCGCGGCGGGCTTCCTGGTCAGCGAAGGCGTGCTCGGCAGCGCGGCGGAGCTGGCGAATATTGTCTACTGCGCGGGGGCGACGGACGACGGCAGCAATACGTACAACGTCGTCGATGTGCAGCTCGCGCCCGGTGTCGCCGTCCCCGACATCACCCTGGAACGGAACGTCTACACGACGTCCTCGTGCGGGCTGTGCGGCAAGGCCAGCCTGGACGCGGTGCGGACCACGGCGCGCTTCGCGCTCAAGGACGACGACGCGATGACTGTCGAGCCGGCCACGCTCTCCGTACTCCCCGACCGGCTGCGCGCCGCCCAGCGGGTGTTCGACCGTACCGGCGGACTGCATGCGGCCGGACTGTTCACGGTCGACGGTGAACTGCTGGAACTGCGGGAGGACGTCGGTCGGCACAATGCGGTCGACAAAATCATCGGGCGGGCGCTGCAGCAGGACCGGCTGCCGCTGTCCGACACCGTCCTGATGGTCTCCGGGCGCGCCTCCTTCGAGCTCGCCCAGAAGGCCGTGATGGCGGGTATCCCCATGCTGGCGGCGGTCTCCGCGCCGTCCTCACTCGCCGTCGACCTGGCCGCCGAGACCGGCCTCACCCTGGTCGGCTTCCTGCGCGGCAGCTCGATGAACGTGTACGCGGGCGAGCACCGCATCGCCCTCGACTCGCTGGACCGACGGTCGGACTGACGATCTTCAGAGGCAAGCAGACAGCGCTGCTGGGCTGACGACCCATCAGCCCGACCGCGCCCCTCAAGTGCAGCGATCATCCAGTCCCGGTGCGGCGATCCGGGTGAGCAGGTCGATGAGCTGGTCGCGCTCGGCCGGGCTGAGGGCTGCGGTCAACTCCGCGTTGGCCGCATCGCCGAGCTTCTGCGTACGGCGCAGCGTGCGGGTGCCGGCCGGCGAGATGGTGACGGCGTTCTTGCGGCGGTCGCGGGGGTCGGGCGCGCGGGTGACCAGTTCCTCGGCCACCAGATCATTGACGATCATGACCATGTCCTTGGGGTCGATGCTCAGGCTGCGGCCCAGGTCCGCCTGGGACACCGGACCCAGTTCGGCCACGGCCGACAGCACGGCGTGGTGCATCATCCGCATACCCTCACGGGCCAGCGCGTCGGCGACGAGCCGGTGGCCGCGTGCCGCGGCACGGCCGAGGAGCCAGCTGGGGAGGGCACGAATGCGCGTGGGTACATAGGGGGTTTCGGCCATGCCCTCAGCCTATCGAGCGAACGCAAAAAACATTGGGTCGGCCAATGAAATGCGCGCTATCGTTGGGGCACCCAACGTCTTGGCACACCCCTGGAGATACGCATGCGGCGCGTCCGGTTCTACGAGTACGGCGGTCCCGAGGTACTGCGATGGGAGGAGGCCGAGGCGCCCGTTCCCGGCCCCGGTGAGCTGCTGGTGCGTACGGAGGCGATCGGGGTGACGCTGCCGTCCGTACGCGCGGTGCGCGGCGACGGCAACGGCGGCGGCCCGCCGTTGCCCGGCGCACTCGGCGGCGAGGTCGCCGGAGAGGTCGTCGGCACCGGTGCGGACGTGATGGCGTATACGGTCGGCGATCGGGTCACCGGGCTGCCGTTCACCGGCTCGTACGCCGAACTGGTCACCGTGCCGGTCGCGCCGGCGAGCCGGATACCGGACGGCGCGAGCGCGGTGGACGCGGTGGCGCTGGTGCGCGGCGGCCATGTCGCGCTCGCCGCGCTCCACGCCGCGCAGCCCGTGGCGGGCGCTGCCGTCCTGGTCACGGGTGCGGCGAGCGCGACCGGGCACCTCGCGGTGCAGCTCGCGAAGATCCGTGGCGCGCGGCGGGTGGTCGCTGCCGTGAGCGGCGCCGCCGGCCCGGCCAAGGCGGAGTTCCTGCGCGGGCTGGGCGCCGACGAGGTCGTGACGTACGAGGACGAATCCTGGGGTGAGCCGGCCGAGATCGTGCTGGACGGGGTCGGCGGCGGGCTGCTGCCGCGGGCACTCGCGGCGTGCGCGCCCGGCGGGCGGCTGATCTTCTTCAACTCCGGCGGCGGCACGGTACCGGCGTACGAGCTGCTGGCCGGCGCGAAGACGATCACCGGCATGACGATGCGTCACTTCGTCGCCCGGAATCCGGAGCTGTACGCGCGGCACGGCGCCGAGCTGTGGGTGCTGGCGCGGGAGGGCCGGCTGCGCCCGGCGGTGCACGCGGAGATTCCGCTCGCGGAGGCGGCCCGCGCGCACGCGCTCATCGAGGCGCGCACCAACCTCGGCAAGGTCGTCCTGGTCCCCTGAGCCCCCTCTCCCCCATGTGCGAGCCCCGGCCGGGGCCGGAAGGACACCCCCGGCCAATCCGGGTGACGCACGGTCCTTGCCGGGGCGCCTGCGGGACAAGTACCTTCCTCCGCACGAACATGGGACGTGGGATGTCCATACGTGGGATGTCCAGATGATCCGTCCGGCGGGCCCCCGGGCAAGCTTCCCGAGCCCGCCGCGCGGCCGACGCCGATGCCTCGCCGATGCCTCGAAGGGCAGGTCGGACCATGACGTCAGATCCGAGCGAACACCGCAGTCCCGGCCCGAGACTCGGGCGACGCCGCTGGTGGGCCACGCTGGCCACGGCGACGCTCGCCTTCCTCCCCCCGGCTCCCGCACACGCCCAACCCCCCACCGAGGCGGCCCCGGCCGGCCTCACCCAGCAGGTGCTCTTCAAGGCCGCCCAGGAAAAGGGGTACGCCTGCTTCCGTATCCCCGCGATCGTCACGACCCCGCGCGGCACCCTCCTCGCCTTCGCCGAGGGCCGGGTGAACGACTGCGGGGACGCCGGCGACATAGACCTCGTGCTGAAACGGTCCACCGACGGTGGCCGCACCTGGGGCCCGCTCCAGGTCGTCAACGAGGGCGGCGGCGACACGCATGGCAATCCGGCGCCGGTCGTCGACCGCCGGACCGGCCGCGTGGTCCTCGCCGAGACCTACAACAAGGGCCGCGACGACGGCCGCAACTGCGATATACCGTGCGACCGCAAGCCGCACCTGCAGTACAGCGACGACGACGGCCGTACCTGGTCCAAGCCCCGGGACATGACGTCCGCGCTCCGGCCGCCGTCGTGGAACTCCTGGTACGCGACCGGACCTGTACACGGTATCCAGCTCACCCACGGACGGTATGCCGGACGCCTGGTCTACACCGTCAACGCCGAGAGCTACGGGGGCGGCCGGATAACGGCCAACCACGCCGCCCTCATGTACAGCGACGACGGCGGCACCAAGTGGCACACCGGCGCGATCGACACCTGGCGGACCGCATCGGACGGAACGTTCCGGCAGAAGCCGTCCGAGATGACGCTCGTGGAGCGTGCGGACGGCGGGATCCACGTCAACGGGCGGGAGCAGGACGGTACGGACCTGGGGCACCGCACGGCGGCGGTCAGCCGGGACGGCGGACGGTCCTTCGCCGAGCCGTTCCGGGCCATCCCCGATCTGTACTCGCCCATGGTCCAGGGCTCGGTGCTGCGGCTGCGGTCGCGGGCCGCCGACGGCTACAGCAGGCTGCTGTTCGCCGCGCCCGCCGACCCCGACCGGCGGCGCACCATGATGATCCGCTCCTCCTACGACGAGGGCCGCACGTGGGAGGGTGCCGACCGGGGCGCGCGGATCACCACCGACTGGTCCGGCTACTCGGACATGACGAACATCAAGTCCGGTGAGGTCGGGCTGCTCTACGAGGGCGGCGCGGTGGACGCGCGGGACGAGATCCGCTTCGCGCGGTTCACCGAGGACTGGCTCGGGCCGCGCCGCGGGCCGGACCCGACGACGCCGGACAGCGGGGCCGGTGCCCGGCCGGCCGCCGTGCTGGGCGGCGCCCGTACGGCCGACGGCCGTTTCGGGCGGGCCGTGGTGTTCGACGGCAAGGACGACGCGGTACGGCTGCCGTTCCGCTCGTCGCTGCCGCTGGGCGAGCGCGACTTCACATGCAGCCTCTGGTTCCGGTACGAGGCGAAGAGCGGCGAGCAGCCGTTGCTGTGGATGGGCGGCGTGGGCAGCAGGGCGCCGCAGGTGGCGCTGCGCGCCGACCCCGCGAAGAACCGGCTCACGGCGGACCTCACGGCGCTCGCGGGCGCCGGGCCCGCGAAATCCGCGCAGGCCGCCGTGGCCGGCGCGGCCAACGACGGGCGCTGGCACCACGTCGCGCTGCGCCGGTCGGGCGACCGTCTGTCGCTCACTGTGGACGGTATGCACACCGCCTCGGTGGCCGACGTGCCCGGTTCGGTCAGCCGGAACGACACGTTCGGGGTGCATCTCGGCCAGAAGCCGGATGCTCGCGCGCACTTCACGGGAGCGCTGGACGAGGTACGTGTCTACGGGCGCGCCCTGAGCGACCGTGAACTGGCCGCGGTACGGGAGCACAACGCACCGGCCGCGGCGCCGGCCGTGCTCCGGCTGCCGCTGGACCAGGTACGCGGGGACTGACGGGGAGGCGGGGCGGGGGCGGCCGGTCAGCGGGTCTGGGTGCGGTGCGCCAGGTCCGGATAGTCGACGATCAAGCCGTCCCCGTCGCACTCCAGGTCGCGCTGGAAGGTGCCCGAGGTGTACCGCGCCCGGGCGCCTTCCTCCGTGCGGGCGAGGTGCTCGTAACGCTGCGGGGAGGGCTGTACGGCCAGCTCCGGCACCGACACCCACGCCATCACGAACTCCCGTTCCCCCGGCGAGCGGTGCAGACCGTGGCGCAGCAGCGGCATGGTGTTGGTGAGCGGGCACAGCCCGAGGTCGCAGTCGAGCGCGTCCTCCAGACCCGCCAGCGGCTCGCCGCCCGCGGTCCACCGGCCCTCGTCGTCGCGGCGCAGGTCCAGCTCGCGGCTGCCGGCCGCGCTCTCGGCGCGTACCCGCAGCCGCCGCGTCACGAAGTCCTCGCCGGTCTCCAGCTCGTACGTGATCCAGTACGCCTCCGGTACGGTACCCACCGCCCGGCCGTGCGCGGACAGCGTCCGCTCGCCGAGGTCGACCCACGCGGTCTCGATGCCCTTGCTCGCGGTGACGTCCCAGGTGAGGACGTGATGGCCCGTCATGCAGGCACCCTAGCGGCGCGTCCCCACCGGGCCGGCGGCCGACACGGCACCGGTCCCGCCGTCCGCCGCCTGCTCGGCGACCCCTGCCGCTTCCGCCGCCTCGGCCTGCCGCGCGTACCGCTTGGCGAGCACCGCGCAGACCATCAGCTGCATCTGGTGGAAGAGCATCAGGGGCAGCACCGCGAGGCTGGCCTGCGCGCCGAACAGCACGCTGGCCATCGGCAGCCCGGCCGCCAGGCTCTTCTTCGAGCCCGCGAAGGTGATCGCGACGCGGTCGGCGCGCGGGAAGCCCAGCTTCCGTGAGCCGTACGTGGTCAGGGTCAGCATCACGGCCAGCAGTACGGCCTCGACGGCCACCAGCTCCACCAGCCGCCAGAAGGAGACCCGGCCCCAGATGCCCTGGACCATGCCGGCGCTGAACGCGGTGTAGACGACGAGCAGGATCGAGCCGCGGTCGACGTAGCCGAGCACCTTCTTGTACCGGGTGAGGAAGCCCGAGATCCAGCGGCGCAGCAGCTGTCCGGCGACGAAGGGCACCAGTAGCTGGAAGACGATGGAGAGCAGCGAGTCGGCGGAGAAGCCGCCGCCGTCGCCGCCCAGCAGCAGGGCCGCCAGCAGCGGCGTGACGACGATGCCGACCAGGCTGGAGAAGGAGCCCGCGCAGATCGCCGCCGCGACGTTGCCGCGCGCGATGGAGGTGAAGGCGATCGAGGACTGGATCGTGGAGGGCACCAGGCACAGGAAGAGCAGTCCGGTGTAGAGCTGGGGCGTCAGCACGTACGGCACGAGGCCGCGCGCCGCCAGGCCCAGCAGGGGGAAGACGGCGAAGGTGAACGCCAGGACCGTGAGGTGCAGGCGCCAGTGGCGCAGGCCGTCCATCGCCTCCCGGGTGGAGAGCCGGGCGCCGTAGAGGAAGAAGAGCAGGGCGACGGCGCCGGTCGAGGCGCCCTCGGCGCCGGTGGCCACGGGGCCTCTGGCGGGCAGCAGCGCGGCCAGCACGACCGTGCCGATGAGCGCCAGGATGTATCCGTCCACGGGGAGCCAGGAGGGGATCTTCAGCTGAGGGCGGCGCATGGTCTCTCTATCGGTCGGCGGCTCGGGCTGGGACAAGCGGCATGCCGTATGCGATGTGCAGCATGCGGTGTGCCGTATGCCCCGGGGCATGGACGGTGCCTACTCCAGGGTGCGCCAGTTCATGGCAATCGGGAAGCCCGCTTACCGTAGTCACTGTCATGCCGGAACGTGATGGGCGGGGGTAGGGTCGGAGCGTGTTCGATCCCGTACAGCTGCGGACGTTCCTGGCCGTGGCGCAGACCCTGAGCTTCACGCAGGCCGCGCAGCGCCTCGGTGTGCAGCAGTCGACCGTCAGCCAGCACGTGCGGAAGCTGGAGGCGGCGGCCGGGCGCCGACTGTTCGCGCGGGACACCCACGGGGTGGAGCTGACCGAGGACGGCGAGGCGATGCTCGGCTTCGCGCGCACGATCCTGGAGGCCAACGAGCGGGCCACGGACTTCTTCGCGGGGACGCGGCTGCGCGGCCGGCTGCGGTTCGGCGCGTCCGAGGACTTCGTACTGACCCGGCTGCCGGAGGTGCTGGAGGGGTTCCGCCGTGACCATCCGGAGGTCGATCTGGAGCTGACGGTCGAGCTGTCGGGGACGCTGCACGAGCGGCTGGCGGCCGGGCGGCTGGACCTCGTACTGGCCAAGCGGCGCCCGGAGGATCCGCAGGGGCGGCTGATCTGGCGGGACAAGCTGGTGTGGATCGGCAGCGAGCGGCTGCGGCTGGACCCGCAGCGGCCGGTACCGCTGGTGCTGTTCCCGCAGCCGGCGCTGACCCGGGGCCGCGCGCTCCAGGCGCTGGAGGCGCAGGGCCGCGAGTGGCGCATCGCCTGTACGAGCGGCAGCCTCAACGGGCTGATCGCGGCGACCCGCGCGGGGCTCGGCGTGATGGCGCACTCGCTCGGCATGATCCCGCCGGGGCTGGTCCGGGTGGGCGCCCGGGCGGGCCTGCCGGACCTCGGGGGCGTCGACTTCGTCCTGGTGCACGGCCGCCCGGACGCCCCGGCGAGCCGCCCGGCCGAGGCGCTGGCGGCCGCGATCCTGGCGGGCGGCGACCGGCTGCACCTGCCGTAGGGGTACCGGGGCCCCGCCACAAATCCCCCGCCTCAGAACCCCGTGTCGTCGAACTGATCCAGCAGCACATCCGCCGGTGTCTCGATGGCCGCCGCGCTGGCCCCCGAGAGCTGCTGTTCGGTCCAGATGACCTTGCCGCCGGGGGTGTACCGGGTCCCCCACCGCTGCGACAGATGCGCGACGAGGAACAGTCCGCGGCCGCCCTCGTCCGTGCTCGTCGCCCGGCGCAGGTGCGGGGCCGTGCTGCTGCTGTCCGCCACCTCGCAGATCAGGCAGCGGTCGCGGAGCAGCCGCAGCCGCATCGGCGGCGCGCCGTACCGGATCGCGTTCGTGATCAGCTCGCTGAGGATCAGTTCCGTGCTGAACCCGATGTCCGACAGGCCCCACTCCGCGAGCTGTGCCCCGCACTCGGCGCGCAGCCGGCCCACCTCCGCCGGGTCCGGGGCCACCTCCCAGTCCGCCACCTTCGCCGACGCGAGCAGCCGGGTACGGGCGACCACCAGGGCGATGTCGTCGGACGCGCGTTCGGGCACCATCGCGTCGACGGCGGCCTGGCACATCTCCTCCGGGCTGCGGCCCGCGGCGCCCTCCAGCGCCCCGGCCAGCATGTCCAGGCCGACGTCGATGTCGCGTCCGCGGTCCTCGACCAGGCCGTCCGTGAACAGCACCAGGGACGAGCCCTCGGTCAGCCGCAGTTCGGTGGTCTCGAAGGGGTGACCGCCCAGCCCCAGCGGCGGGGAGGGCGCGACGTCCGGGTAGGTGACCGTGCCGTCCGGGCCCATCAGGGCGGGACCGGGGTGGCCGGCCGTGGCCACGGTGCATACCCCACTCACCGAGTCGTAGATCGCATACAGGCAGGTCGCGCCCGTCACGCCCTCCCAGCCGCGGGCGCCCTCGCTGTCCTCCTCGCTGTCTATACGGGTGACCAGCTCGTCCAGATGGCCGAGCAGTTCGTCGACCGGCAGGTCCAGCGAGGAGAAGTTGTGCACCGCGGTCCGCAGCCGCCCCATCGTCGCCGCGGCGTGCAGCCCGTGCCCCACCACGTCGCCCACCACCAGCGCCACCCGCGCGCCCGGCAGCGGGATGACGTCGAACCAGTCGCCGCCCACCCCCGCCTGGGCCGGCAGATACCGCCAGGCCACGTCCAGCGCATCCTGCTCCGGGAGGCCGCGGGGCAGCAGGCTGCGCTGGAGGGTCACGGCCATCGCGTGCTCGCGCGCGTAGCGCCGGGCGTTGTCGATGCAGACCGCGGCCCGTGCGCTGACCTCCTCGGCGAAGGAGAGGTCCTCCTCCTGGAACGGCTCGGACCCCTCCGACCGCCAGAAATTGACCATGCCCAGCACCACGCCGCGGGCCCGCAGCGGCACCGTCACCAGGGAGTGCACACCGGCCTGCAGCAACGCGGCGCCCCGCGTCCGGTCCTGGTCGGACCACTCGTCCGTGCGCGTCAGGTCCGCCACGAGCGCCGCGCGGCCTTCGTTCAGGGCCCGTACCTGTGGGGTGGTCGACACAAAGTGGATCAGCTCGCCGAGGGGGTACAGGCCGGGCTCGCCCGGTCCGCCCTTGGTCGCGGTCCGCCGCATCCGCCATCCGGCGTGCACCGACGGCTCGTCCCCCTCCGTCACCGCGTCCAGCAGGTCGACGGTGACGATGTCGGCGAACCGCGGCACCGCCACCTCCGCCAGCTCCTCCGCCGTGCGCACCACGTCCAGGGTCGTGCCGATCCGCACCCCCGACTCGTACAGCAGCTTCAGCCGCTCACCGGCGACCTCCGCGCGGCCGGTCAGGGCGGCGAGTTCGGTGGTGTCGCGGAGGGTGGTGACGCTGCCGCGCGGTCCGCCCGCGCGGGCGGTCGACCGTACATTGACGGCCAGCAGCCGCTGGCCCACGTGGTGCACCTCGTCGGTGGCCGACCGTCCGGAGCGCATCAGCTCCACCAGCCGGTCCGGCAGTCCGACCGCGTCGACGGCCCGCCCGTCGAGGCCGTCGGGCAGCTCCAGCAGGCGCCGCGCCTCGTCATTGACCAGCAGCAGCCGCCCGTCACCGCCGAGGATCACCACGCCTTCGCGCACGGCGTGCAGGACCGCGTCGTGGTGCTCGTACATCCGGGTCATCTCGGCCTGGCCCAGGCCGTGCGTCTGGCGGCGGAGCCGCCGGGTCACCAGGGCCGTACCGCCGGCGGCCAGCCCCAGGCCCAGCGCGGCGGCGCTGAGCAGCACCGGCATCTGGCGGTCCAGGGTGCTCCCCGCGCGCTCCAGGGTGATGCCGGCCGAGACCAGGCCCACGAGGGAGCCGTCGGCGCGGGTGATGGGTGCGGTGGTGTCCACGGCGTCCCCCAGGGGGCCGCCGGGAATGATCTCCGTGTACGACTGTCCCTTACGGGCGGCCACCAGGGCCGGGCCGAAGGCGCCGACCACATGCTTGCCGATCAGCTTCCGGTCGGGGTGGGTCACCCGGATGCCGTCCAGGTTCATGACGACGATGTAGTCCACGTCGGCCCGTTTGCGCACCGCTTCGGCGCGCGGCTGCAGCTCCGCCGTGGGGTTCGGGCCGTCCATCGCCCTGGCCGCGCCGGCGGAGGCCGCGAAGGTCTCCGCCACGGACAGCGAGCGGTGCTCCGCCGCGTCGTTGCTGTCCCGCGTGGCCTGGAGGGCCAGGGCCGTGACGGCGGCCACCACCAGCAGCACCACGATGACCACTTGGAGGACGAAGACCTGTCCGGCGAGGCTGCGCGGATTCAGCAGGGAACGCGACCCTGCCCGCAAAGGGTGATGAATCCGACGATGACCCGCCATAACCAATTTCTAACACTGCTGCCTTCCTCCTGCCGCAGGGTCGCGCGCCCGGCCTAAGGGGGGTCCGCGCGCATGCCCTGACCGGACGTCACCCGGGGATGCGCCGACACCGGCTCGGTGGCCGGGCCGGGGCGCAGCAGGCTCAGCCCGAACATCAGTACGCAGTTGAAGGCCACCGCCACCAGACCGGCGTTGATGCCGCCGAGCCCGGGGTCGGTCACGTACAGCACGATGGATGCCGCGATGCCGCCGAGCATCCCCACCGAGACCGCCCACGGCCGCACCCGTCGGCAGAACATCAGCGCGAGCCAGCCCGGTACGAGCTGGCCGAGCAGGTAGTACGTCAGGTTGAGCACCGTCAGCATCAGCGTCGAGGCGGTGAGGGTGAGCACCGCGGCGGCGACCAGGAAAACCGCGACCACCGCCGTGGTGGTGCGGCGCTGGGCCTCGGGGCGGATGTTCGGCGCGAGGTTGCGGGAGACGATGCCGCCGATGGTCAGCGCGGTGACGGCCAGTACCAGGACGCCCGACAGGCCCGCGCCCGCGGCCACCACGCCCACCAGCCAGTCCGGCAGTCGGTCCTGGACGATCGCCATGAAGACCGTGTTGGGGTCCTTGACGTCCGGCCGGTCGGCGAAGGCGAAGTAGGCGGTGGCGACCAGGAACGGATACATCAGCATGTAGACCGGCATCCACACCGTCGAGGACTTGATCGCCCGCTCGGACTTGGCGGTGAAGATGTACGCGGCGGAGAAGCCCAGGTAGAAGGTGACGCTCTGGAAGACGATGGTGGTGAGCGCGAAGACCATCGGCGACCCGCTCATCGTCATCTGCGCGCGCGGCACGGAATGCGGGCCGAAGACCTCCGCCGGGCCGCCGCCCGCCGTCACCGCCACCACCCCGGCCACGACGATGCCCAGCACCATCAGCACGTCCTTCAGGATCGCGACGAAGGCGGGCGAGCGTACTCCGGAGACGGCCAGGTAGAGGAAGGCGATCACGCCCGCCAGGATCACCGACTGCACGGGGGTGATCGGCAGCCCGAGCGCCTGCAGCACGACCTGCATGCCGATGAACTGGTACTGCCCCCACGGCACCAGCGCGAGCAGCAGCGCGCCCGCGGTGACCAGCTCCAGGCTGCGGCTGCGGAAGTGCCGCCCGAAGACGTCCGGGATGGTCATCGCGTCGTACCGCACGCCGGCCCGCCAGATCAGCGGCGCGATGTAGTACCCGAGCGGATAGGCCAGCAGGATGTAGCCGAGGAACCAGATGCCGTAGCTCGCGCCGCCCGCGTAGATGCCCGCCGGAAAGCCGATCATGGTGCCGATGCTGTAGATCTCGCCGACCGCGAGGAAGTACAGCAGCCAGGGCGGGAAGGAGCGGCCGCCGACGAGGTACTCCCCGATCGACATGTTCTTCATCCCGCGCCGGGCGCTGAAGGCGACCAGGACCGAGAGCGCCATGACGCCGAAGAAGATCGCCGCGGTCATCTCGCCACTCCCTCGTCGCTGCGTTCGTCGTCGTCCCGGTACCGCGGTTCGTCGATCCGCCAGGCCACCCACAGGCACAGGCTGGTGAGCGGGAACCAGGCGAACATCCATGCCCACAGCAGCGGGATGCCGAGGATGTACACGTCCGTGTCCGCGAGCAGCGGCATGACGACGAGGATCGCCAGGACCGGCAGCCCGAGCCCGATGCCGACGCTCTTGCGCGCGCCGCTCACCGGCCGTCCCCTCCCCCGGCCTCGGCCGCACGCCCGGCGTCCAGCCCGGCGCCGCACCGCACGACCTCGCCGCCGATGACCGTCGCGTCCACCTGGAGCGCCCGCACCGCGTCCGGCGCGACGGCGCCCGGATCGGCGGAGAGCACCGCGATGTCCGCCAGCTTCCCCGGCTCCAGGCTGCCTTTCTCGCGCTCCTCGAAGCCGAGGTGGGCGGCCTGGCTGGTGTAGCCGCGCAGCGCCGTGTCCACGTCCACCCGCTGCTCGGGCCCCAGTTCGTGGCCGTCGCGGGTCGTCCGGCGCACCGCGCACCAGATGCCCTCCAGCGGCGGCACGGGGACCACCGGCGTGTCCGAGTGCAGGCCGAAGGTCACCCCGTGCTTGACCGCGGAGGCGAGCGGGTCGATGCGCCGCGCCCGCTCGGGGCCGAGGAACCGGTCCCGGTGCCGGTCGCCCCAGTAGTAGACGTGCTTGATGAAGAAGGACGCGAGGATGCCCGCCGCGGCCATCTGGTCCAGCTGCCGCTCGCTGACCATCTGGCAGTGCTCGATACGGTGCCGCCGGTCGCCCTCCAGCGGGTCGAGGCCGAGCTTCGCGTACGCCTCCAGGATCGCCTGGATCGCCCCGTCCCCGTTGCCGTGGATCGCGACCTGCCAGCCCGCCTCGTGCAGCGTGGCCACCCGCCTGCTGAGATCGTCCTGCGGGAAGATCAGCAGCCCGTTCTTGTCCGGCGCGCAGGCGTACCCCTCCGAGACGCAGCCGGTCAGCCCCTGCAGCGAGCCGTCGGCCCACAGCTTCACGCCGGCCACCCGGAAGAGGTCGTCGCCGAGCCCGGCGACGCCCGCCTCCACCGGGCTGAGCTCGCCGCGCGACAGACCGGGGAAGAGGTCCTGCACGAGGTACGCCCGGACGCGGTTGCGCAGCCGTCCCTTGCGGCGCGCCAGCCGGTACGCGTCGAGTTCCGCAGGCCCGCCGACCAGCCCGAGGCCGGTGTCGTGGACGGTGGTGACGCCGGCCGCCAGATAGGCGTCACCGGCCAGCCCGATCGCCTCGGCGAGGTCGGCGGTCTCCGGCTTGGGCATGGCGGCGTAGGCGGCGAACGCGGCGGTCTCCGCGAGCACCCCGTCCGGCTCACCCGCCGCGTCCCGGTGGATCGCGCCGCCCACCGGGTCAGGGGTGTTCCGGTCGATGCCGAGCAGCCGCAGCCCCGCTGTATTCAGTACACAGAAGTGGCCGGAGACGTGCTGGAGGCAGACCGGCCGGTCCCTGGACACCGGGTCGAGGTCGGCGCGGGTGGGGTGCCGGTCGTCGGCGAGCAGCGTGTCGTCGTACCGGTAGCCGCGCACCCAGGTGCCCGGCTCGGCGTCGGCGGCGGCCTGCTCCACCCGGGCGACGATGTCGGCGATGGTGGCGTTGGGCGGGCTGCCCGCGTCGACGTCCGCGGCAAGCGTCAGCCCGAAGAAGGTGGGGTGGTTGTGGGTCTCGATGAACCCCGGCACCGCGCAGCGGCCTTGGAGGTCCAGTACTCGGGTGTGCGGCCCGATGAGTCCGCGCACCGCGGCGTCGTCGTCGACGGCGAGCACCCGTCCGCCGCGCGCGGCGAGTGCGGTACGGGTCGTACCGGCCCGGTCCATCGTGCGGACCGTGCCGTTGAGCAGGACCAGATCGGCGGCTGTGAATGGATCGGCGGTACGGGGTACCTCGGGCATCGAGCGGTCACCACCTGACGCAGGCCGGCGCCTGCTGATCGGTATGGAATTTCCGACATGCTGCCCGCTGGACGACCGGCGGGACAGGACCAGATGGGGGTGGGTTGCACGAGTCCAGCCGCCGGTGACCGCACCGGCCCGGCCCTCTCCGGGTGCGGGCCGGCGAGGGGTGGGGCAGCGTGGTTGCCGTCCCGCCGAACGAGACGAAGGAGTTCCGGCATGGGTGACAAGGGCGCCATGGACAAGCTCAAGGGCAAGGCCAAGCGGATGGCCGGCAAGGCCACCGGCGACAGCCGGACGAAGGGCGAGGGCCGCGCCGACGAGGCCAAGGGCAAGGCGAAGAACGCCATGGACGACGCCAAGGGCCAGAGCCGGGGGATCAAGGACTCCCTGACGGACCGCGACGAAACCTGACCGGCACCACCCGCGCGGCCCGGCGGCCCGCTCCTCGAGAGCGGCCGCCGGGCCGTCGCGTCTTGACGCTCCCAAGGCGTCGTGAGAACGTTCCCACAGTCTGAGCGTGGGAACGTTCTCACTGTCGAAAGGTACTTCTATGCGCCCCTCTCCCGCCTTTTCTCGTCCCCGCGTTGCCGTTCTGGGCGGTGGTGTCATCGGGGTGTCGACCGCTGCGCAACTCGCCCGCCGCGGTGCGGACGTCGTCCTGGTCACCGAGGGCGAACTGGCCGACGGGGCGTCGGGCCGCTCGCTGTCCTGGCTCAACTCCTTCGGCGGCAAGCGCTCCGAGGCGTACCACCGGCTCCGGCTGCTCGGCATGGACCGGTACCGCACGTTCGCCACCCGCGTCCCCTCCTCCGACTACCTGAAGTTCGACGGCGGGCTGACCTGGGCGGCGCCCGGCGCGGCCGAGTCGCACCGGGCGGCGTTCGCGCACATGCGGCACAACGGATACGACGCCGAGTGGCTGACCCGCGACGAAGTCGCCCGGTGGACGCCCGGGGTGGACCCGGACGCGATCCCCGACAAGGGCGCGATCTTCAACCCGGGTGAGGGATGGGTGGACCTCGTCCCGCTCGTCCGGCAGCTCGCCGACGACCTCACCGCGGCCGGCGGCCGGATCCTCACCGGCGCCGGACCCGCCTCCGTCGTGATCGAGGGGGACCGCGCGGCCGCCGTACGGACGGGGGCCGGTGAGCGCATCGACGTCGACACGGTCGTGCTGGCAACGGGGGCCGACGTACCGGGCACGGTACGGCAGTACGGCGTGGAGATCCCGGACGCGACGTCAAAGGCGCTGCTCGTACGCACCAAGCCCCTCGGCACGGCCCTGCGCGCCACGCTGAACACCCCGCGCGTGGCGCTGCGGCCCACTCCGGACGGTGCGCTGGTGATGGACTCCGACGCCACGGCGCGCGAGGTGGTCGCCCATGCGGACGGCAGCTATGAGGTCAAGGACGCCACGGTGGAGAAGCTGCTGCGCGAGGCGTCGGCCGTCCTTGCCGGCCATCCGCCCCTGGAACTGGATTCCTTCGGCGTGGGCCGCAAGCCGATCCCGGGGGACGGCGAGCCGGTACTCGGTGAACTCGACGAGGTGGCAGGGCTGTTCGTGGCCTTCACCCACAGCGGCGCGACCCTCGCCCTGATCGCCGGCGAGCTGCTGGCCGAGGAGATCACCACCGGGGAACGCAGCCCGCTGCTCGCGGCGTTCCGGCCCGGCCGCTTCCGCTGACCGGGGAGAGCGCACTCACCGTCTACAACAGCGCGTTCACCGTCTACAAAAGACAATGGCAAGGAGGTTGCCCACTCCTTGCCATATACAACGTATAACACGGTGGGGGGCTTGCCGCAAGGCCCCGGTCATGCCGCAGAATCACCGCTCACAGCCAGAATCTGCGGAAAACGGGGTTTGTGTTGATTGACGTGATCATTGCCGGCGGTGGACCGACCGGCATGATGCTGGCCGCCGAGCTGCGGCTGCACGGCGTGCATGTGCGCGTACTGGAGAAGGAGGCGGAGCCGACCAAGGTGGTCCGCGCGCTCGGCCTGCATGTGCGCAGCCTGGAGGTGATGGACCAGCGCGGTCTGCTGGAGCGGTTCCTCGCGCTCGGCCAGCAGTACAAGGTCGGCGGTTTCTTCGCCGGCATCGACAAGCCGTGGCCGGACGGGCTGAACACCACCCATCCGTATGTACTCGGTATCCCGCAGACAGTCACCGAGCGACTGCTGACCGAGCACGCCACCGAACTCGGCGTCGAGATCCGGCGCGGCTGCGAACTGGTCGGGCTGAGCCAGGACGACGACGGGGTGACCGTCGAGCTGGCCGACCGCACGCGACTGCGCTCGCGTTACCTCGTCGGCTGCGACGGTGGCCGCAGCACGGTGCGCAAGCTGCTCGGCATCGGCTTCCCCGGCGAGCCCAGCAGGGTCGAAACGCTGCTGGGCGAGGTGGAGTTGACCGCGGAGCCGGAGACGCTGGCCGCGGTGGTGGCCGAAGTACGCAAGACACAGAAGCGGTTCGGCGCCGTTCCCCTCGGGGACGGGGTGTACCGCCTCGTCGCGCCCGCCGAGGGGGTGGCCGAGGACCGTACGGTCCCGCCGACCCTGGACGAGCTGCGGCAGCAGGTACGGAAGCTTGCCGGCACCGACTTCGGCGCGCACTCACCGCGCTGGCTCTCCCGCTTCGGCGACGCCACCCGGCAGGCCGAGCGCTACCGGAGCGGCCGGGTGCTGCTGGCCGGCGACGCGGCGCACATCCACCCGCCGACCGGCGGGCAGGGCCTCAACCTCGGCATCCAGGACGCGTTCAACCTCGGCTGGAAGCTGGCCGCCGAGGTGGCCGGCTGGGCACCGGAAGGGCTGCTGGACAGCTACCAGCGCGAACGGCACCCGGTGGCCGCCGACGTGCTCAACAACACCCGCGCACAGATCGAGTTGATGTCCACCGAGCCGGGCCCCCAGGCAGTACGCCGGCTGATCGCGGAACTGATGGACTTCGAGGACGTGAACCGGTACCTGATCGAGAAGATCACCGCGATCGGGGTCCGCTACGACTTCGGCGAGGGGCATGAACTGCTCGGCCGGCGGATGCGGGACGTGGAGCTGAAGCGGGGCCGCCTCTACGAGCTGATGCACGGCGGCCGCGGGCTGCTACTCGACCGGACCGGCCGGCTGTCGGTGGCGGGCTGGACGGACCGGGTCGACCACGTCATCGACGAGAGCGGTATCAGGGATGTCAGCGATGACAGCGATGACAGCGGCGTCGGCGAGGAGCTGGACGTGCCCGCGGTACTCCTGCGGCCGGACGGCCATGTGGCGTGGGTCGGTGACGATCAGCAGGAGCTGCTCGACCGGCTGCCGAAGTGGTTCGGCGCTGCGGTCGGCTGAGCGCGGCCGGATCGGTCAGGTATCGGAGGCCCGCGGAGGGACGCTCGTGGTGAAGCGGGACGGGGGTGTGCCGAAGGCGCGGGTGAAGGCGGCGGTGAAGGCGGCGGGCGAGGCGTAGCCGAGCCGGCCGGCGACCTCGGTGACCGGCGCGGTGCGCAGCATCGGTACGGCCGCGAGCAGCCGGGCGCGGCCCCGCCAGACGGCCGGGCTGTCGCCGGTCTCCGCGCGGAAGCGCCGGGTGAAGGCCCGCTCGCTCATCGCCGTCCGCGCGGCCCACGTGGCGTTGGTGACACCGGCGTCCGGGGCGGCCAGATACGCGCGGCAGAGCGCCGCGAGATCGGCCGAGGCGGGAATCCCGACATGGAACGGGAGGGGGGTGCGCGCGGCGATCTCGTGCAGGAGGAGCGCGGCGATGTGTCCCTCCCGCCCGGAGAGGCCGTACTCGGCCTCGAACTCGACGGCTGCCAGGAGGAGTTCGCGCAGCAGCGGCGGTACGTCCACGACGGTACAGGTGGCGGGCCACCAGGGGACGGCGTCCGGCTCGATGTACAGGCTGCGGGTGCTCACCCCCAGCATGCGGACCCGGTGCGGGGTGGCGGCGGGAATCAGGACGGCACGCTCGGGCGGCACGGTCCAGCTTCCCGCGTCGGTGTCGACGACCATGACCCCGGTGGCGCCGTAGAGGAACTGCGCGCGCCGGTGCTCGTGCCAGTCCAGTACGTGGCCGGACGGGTAGTCGGTGCCGATCGGCAGGACGGCCCGGTCGACGTGGTCGACGGTATCCAAGGGCACGTTCTTCACCCGGCCACCGTACGGGCCCACTGGCTGAGGCGCGAAAGAAGGGAGCCGACTTTCGCATGCGGGAAGACCGGCCGGGCTGGTGGACTGGATCCTGTGGACGTTATGGCATTGATCGGGATCGGGCTCCTCACCGGGGTGACGACCGTGTTGTTCGGGTTCGGCGGCGGGTTCGTCGCGGTCCCGGTGGTGGTGTGGGCGGATGCCGCGCTCGGCGCGGACGCGATGCGGGTCGCTACGGCCACCTCGGCCCTGGTGATGGTGGTGAACGCTGGATTCGCGACCGCGGTCACGCCGCGGCGGGTGCTCGTCGCGCTGCGCGGCAGCGGCACGCTCCTTCTCCTGCTGGCGGCCGGCGCCGCGGCCGGTGCGCTCGCCACGCGCGTCGCCCCGCCCGCGCTGGCCCGCTGGGCATTCATCGCGTACGTCACTCTGACCATCGTCGATCTGCTTCTGCGCCCCGGCTTTCTCCGCCCACGCACACGGATCGAGGCGCCCTCCGACGCGCCGCGGCCGCTGCCGGCCGCCTTCGGCGCGCCCGTCGGCGCGGTCGCCGCCTTCCTCGGCGTGGGCGGCAGCGTCCTGACCGTCCCCGCGATGCGGCGGGCCGGGCACACGATGCATGTGGCGACCGCGCTGGCCAACCCCCTCACCCTCGCCATCGCACTCCCAACCGCCATGATCTCCCTGGGCGGCTACGCGCTCCCGGCCGGCGCGGACGCGCAGGTACACCTGGTGGGCCTCGTCGACCCCGGCGCCGCCGCCGCACTGCTGCAGGGCGCCCTGCCGGTGATCGCGCTACTGCGCCGACGCCCACCGCGGATACCGGACCGCATCCACGCGTGGTCCTACATCGCACTGCTCGCGGTGGTGGCGGCCGCGATGCTGCCGGCGGGCTAGGCCGTGTCCGCAAAGCAGGGCGGGGCTTTATGCATCGGGCCGAGGCGCGGGAGGCTGCCGATTAGGCGTGTGGGCTCGGGACGCGTAGTGTTGCGGTTGTCGACGCGGGGTGGAGCAGCTCGGTAGCTCGCTGGGCTCATAACCCAGAGGTCGCAGGTTCAAATCCTGTCCCCGCTACTGATTCCCGGGGCCCGGTGGATGTCATCCACCGGGCCCCGGGCATTTCCGGTCGCACTCCCCCTCAGCCCTGTTGTGTGAAGCGCACCTCCATTTCCGGTGCGAGTCCCAGTTGCGGGCCCGTGCGGAGGTCGGAGGTGTGGATCAGGATGTTGTAGTGGTTCGGGAAGTGGCAGGCGTCGAAGCCCAGGACCGTTCCGATGCGGCGGCCTTCCGTCCAGACCTCGTCGCCGCGGTCGATGACGCCGGCGCAGCCGATCTCCAGGAAGCCCAGGAATCCGACCCGGTCGATGCGGGCCCCGGCGGCCGTTTCGGTGTGATCGGTGGTCACCAGTTCATGCACCTCGCCACGGCGGACGCACCGGCCGGCGAACGGCTCCAGGGTCATGCCCCGGTCCTCCCGCCGGTGGGTGAGGATCTTCACCAGCTGCCCGTGGACCGCGCGCTTGGGCCCGTCCTCTCCTGGTGTCATGGGCGGGCTGCCTCCTGTCCTGAGCGGGTGCGGTCGGCGCGTTCGTGTGCGTAGGTGTCGGCCACCAGCTCCAGGGCGGCGAGGCCGTCCGGGCCAGGGGGATGACCGGCGGTGCGACGCCCGGCCAGTACATCGGTGAAGTCGCGCAGTACGCCCACGTACTCGTGCCACAGCGAGCCCTTGAATTCGGGGTGGCCCGCGAGCATGTCGGCGCTGTCGACGGTGCCATCCGCCAGCCGCACCTCGATCGTCTTGCGCTCCCCCGGGTAGGACCAGTCGAGTTCGACCCGTGCCACCGCGCCGGACGCGGCGGCCAGCCGTACGGACGCCTGCCGGTCCACGCCGTGTGCGTCGCGGCGTACGGCGGCCTCGGTGACGTGGGTGTCGCCGAGGAACAGGCGTACCAGGTCGAAGGCGTTGGGTCCGTTGTCGGCGACGCAGCCGCCCCCGCAACGGTCGGGGTCGAGGTACCAACGGTCCTGGCCGGCGTGTTCTTCGATCATCTCCTCATAACGCACCGTCAGAGAGGTGATCGGTGGGTGGGAGGGGAGCCGGTCGAGGAGGGCGTTCACCTCGGTGTTGTAGCGCCGGTGGAAGGAGGTGAACAGTGGTACGCCGGCGTCGAGGGCGAGCCGTGCGAGGTGGCGTGCGTCGCTCGGCTTCGTGGTGAGTGGTTTCTCCACGCACACCGCGCGGCCCGCCGCCAACGCGTCGCGGCACACGGGGTAGTGCAGATCGTTGGGGACGTTGACCACCACGGCGTCCACGTCCGCGTGGTGCAACAACTCGTGGTGGTTCCGGTAGCGCGGTACACCGGGCGGTGCGGCGGCGAGTCTGGTCTCGTCCGGGTCGCACACCGCGGCCAGCTCAGCGCCCGCCTCGCGGGCCAGTGCGGCCAGGTAGAAGCGCGAGATGACACCGAGGCCGATCAGGCCGATACGGGGTACGGTCATGCCGCGCCTCCCGCGTGGGCGGTCGCCATCGGTGCCGGGAAGCGGAGGTGGCTGGTCCGGGCCAGGTCGAGCATCTCCTCGTACAGGGTCCGCGCGAGGGGCACACCGTTGGCACGGCGTTCGCGGGAGCGGGCGTCCTCCGGCCAGCCGGGGTAACGCACCGGCTCGTCGGGGCGGATCGGCGGACAGTCCAGCAGGGCGCCGAACATGCCGGTGGCCTCGGTGCGGAAATCCGCCTCGGGCCGGAGCCGGCCCGGCGCGATCGCCAGTGTCAGGTAACCGATGTCGTCGTCACGGCCGTTCGGCTGCTCCCCGGTCTCCGGGTGTGGGCCGAGGCCCGCTCCCGGAACGAGCGCGGAGAGTATCTCCACCAACAGCCCCAGCCCGAAGCCCTTGTACGCGCCGGTGTCAAGGTCGCCGCCGAGCCAGCGCAGGTGCGCCTCGCCGCGGTCGAAGGCGGCCGGGTCGGTGACCGGCGCGCCGTGGTCGTCCGCCAGCCAGCCGGCCGGCACCTCGCGCCCGGCGCGCGCCGCCTCGCGCACCTTGCCGGTGGGGACCACGGTGGTACTCATGTCCAGGACGAACGGCGGGTGGTCACCGGCCGGGGCTGCGAGGGCGAGCGGGTTCGTACCGAGCATCGGGGCGCGGCCGCCGACGGGCCGAGTGAGCTGCTGCCAGCCGCAGTTGGCGGTGACCAGGCCCACCATGTGGTGATGGACGGCGCGCAGGGCGTGGTACCCGGCGCAGCCGAAGTGGGTGGCGCCGCGGACCGAGACCATGCCGACGCCGTACTGGCGGGCCCGCTCGACCGCCAGGTCCATGGCGTCGGAGGCCGCCCACAGGCCGAGGCCCCGCCGCGCGTCGAGGAGTACCGAGGCGCCCCGGTCCTCGAGCACGCGGGGGCGCGCCCGCGGGTCGCACCGGCCTGAATCGAGCATGGGCAGGTAGAGGCGGGTGAGGTTGGTGATGCCATGGCTCGTGAAGCCGGTGAGATCGCCGTGGCACAACGCCTCGGCCGCGGCACGTGCCCGGGCGTCCGGCAGGCCCCTGGTGCAGAAGACGTCGGTCACGAAGGCGAGGAGGTCCTGGTACGGCACCCGCACGGTGGTCTCGTCGGTCGGGTTGTCCGGGAGGGCGTCGGTGGTGGGGTGGCTCGAGTGGGTCATGGGATGGTGATCTCCTCGGCGTCGGTGTCCTGGATGACGTGACCGGCCGTGCCCCGGAGGGCCTGGCGGGTGAAGCCGATGAGCACGCGGGCGATGTCGTCGGCGTACCTGTCGAGCTCTGCGGCGTCGGCGTACTCGCCGTCGGCGTGTGCGCGGTTGGCGCCCAGATGTCCGGGGCCGAGTACGGCGGTGTATGTATCGGGGACGCCGTTCATCCAGATCGCGTCGCAGGTGAAGGGCGGTTCGTCGGGCGGCCAGCGGGTCAGTCCCGCGTGGTCCGCCAGCAGCGCTTCGGCCCATGGTGTGCGGCCCGGGTTCTCCAGGGCGGGCAGGCCGCGCTTGTACCACTGCAGGGAGGTGATCGCCTGGGCGTCGGCCGCCGTCCGGGCGAGGTCGGGCGTGCCGGCGGCCCGGGTGGTGAAGTCGGCGAGGGCCTCGCGCAGCGACTGCTGGAGCGCGGCCTCGGCGGCCCGGCCGGCGGCCGGTGAGCCGTAGGAGATGTTGAGCAGCAACTGTCCGGTGCCGTAGACGCGGTTGTGCCGTTGTCCGGTGTGCAGGCCTGCCACGCACACCCGGCCGTCGGCGATCCTCGGGGGCAGAGTGCGGGCCAGATGGCTGCTGAGGTGTCCCAGCAGTACGGTCGCGTTGTGACCGGCCTCCGGCTGGTCGTCCACCGCGTCCTCGCCCCGGACACGCACCCCGGCCGTCATCGACGCCGTGGCACGGGGCAGGTAGCGGTGGCCGGTGGGCTCGCAGAACAGGTTCAGCCGGCCGATGAAGCCCTGCTCGACCAACGGCCGGGTGCCGAACGTCCCCATGGCGCCGCCCTCCTCGCCGGCGACCGCCTGGATGAGGACGCCGACCCGTGTGCCCAGGGCCGGTTCCGCCGCGCGGGCGGCCCGGATACCGGCCAGCAGGGCGACCGCCGGGCCCTTGGCGTCGATGGCGCCCCGGCCGCTGAAGCGGGTGCCGTCGAAGCGGGCCGGCCACCAGCCGGCCACAGTGTCGAGGTGGACGTTGAGCATCAGCGTTGCGTACTGCGGCAGTTGGGGCCCCAGGCGCAGTACGAGGCTGGGCTGACACGCCAGGAATCCGGGCTCGCGGGCCGCGGCCTCCCGCACGGTCTCGGGGACGTCGTCGCGGTCCAGCACCGCCGGGTCGGCGGGTGCGTGGCGCAGCACTGTGAAACCCAGCGTTCCGGCGGCCGCCGCGTACGCCCGGCCCGCCTCCCAGAGCTGTACGGCGAGGCCGTCGCCGCCGGTTTCCAGCGGACCGGCCGTAGGGGTGTCGAGCAGGTGAAGGAGCAGCTCGCGGTCGGTCCGGGTCAGCCGTGCGGGACGGGCGTTTTCAGGCACGGGCACCCCCGTCGTCGGCGGCGACCACCGGCCCGGCGGTGACCTCCCGCTGTACGAGCTCTACGAGCCGTTCCAGCGCGCGGCCGTAGCGGACGAACGCCGCGATGCCGTCATCGTCGGTGGCGTTGTGATCGTCGTGCGGGCGCAGATGGGTGTGCGGTTCGATCGACCAGACACCGGTGTAACCATGGCGGAGCAGCGCCGTCAGACACTCCCGTACCCCGGACTCCCCTTCTCCGGGCAGTGTGTAGTCGACCTGGCCCCCCGCCCTCGTGCGGGCGTCCTTGACGTGTACGTGGGCGACGTGCCCGATGACGGCATCGAGCACTGCGCGGGCGTCGTAGCCGTACGGCACTCCGTTGCCGATGTCGAACAGCAGCCGCAGGGCGGGGCTGTCGATGTGCTGGAGGAGGTCGAGCATCCGGTCGGCGCGGATCCCGGCCCAGCCGCTGCAGTTCTCGTGCAGCAGGACCAGGCCGTGCTGCTCGGCCTCCTGGACCAGGTGGGTCATTCGACATAGTGCCCGTCGGCCCCAATCGGCATCGCTGAGGCCCGCGTTGGGGTAGGACATGACCCTGATGTACCGGGTGCCCAGGGTGGCGCAGCGCCGGGCGAGGATGCGCAGTTCGTTCAGGTCGTCCTCGAAGCGGCCGGTGATCGGGCGGGCCCAGTTGGCGATGCGGGAGTCGACGCAGACGACGTCGGCCCCGGCGGCGTCCAGCTCGCCGGACAGCCGGGCGAACGCGCGGTCGTCCAGGTCCGCGATCGCGATGCCGTCCACCGTGCGCAGCTCGATCGTCCGCCAGCCCAGCCGCTGCAGGGCGTCGAGTTGCCCGGCCAGATCCGGCGCTGCCTCGTCGCCGATCCCGGCGTACTGGATGCCGGGGAGCCGGCCGTCCGTTACTGAAGGTGCGTCAGCTGACATGAGTGAGCGACTCCTCACGGCCGACGCTGTCCACGGCCAACTGCTTTGCGTCGTCGAGCAGTTCGGCGGTCCGCGCATGGAGCCGCAGATCGTCGCCGCCCGATCCGCTCGCGTAGCGCCGGTACGCGCGCAGCATGAACGACGTGAGCGCGTCGTCCTCGAAGACCTCGCGCACCGTCCGTCCGGCGCGGACCGTCTCCAGCTGGGCGAAGTCGTCGTCCTGGCCGACCGGGTAGTGCCCGACGACGGTTCCCCCGGTCATGTCGAGGGTGATCTGCCGCTGTCGCACCGGTGCGGTCAGATCGGAGACAATCTCGCTCCGGGCTCCCCCGTGGTGCTGCAGTGTCAGCCGGGCGCCGCCCATGCGGGGCACCGCATTCTCCCCGAGGGACAGGTCGGTGCAGGATGCCTCGCGTACCTCCGCGTCGCCCAGGAGGCTGAGGAGGACACCCAGGGAGTGCGGCACCTCCACCTCGAAGGCCGAGGTGTGGCCGCTGTTGGCGAGTGACCGGCGGAAGCGGGGCTTGTGCTGTGCCACGGTGACCGTACGCACCGTACCCAGCCCGCCGCCCTCGACCACCGCGACGAGCCGTTCGGTCAGCGTGCTGTGGAGCCAGGGCGCGACCACCGACAGGGACAGGCCATGGTCCCGCGCCACGGCCAGGACACGCCGGAGCGCCTCCCGGTCAGTGGCGAGTGGCTTCTCCACCACCACCTTGGAGAAGCCGAGCAGGGCGATGTCGCGGAGCACCTCGGCGCGCACCGACGGCGGGGTGCAGACATGCACGACCGTGTGTGCCGGGTCGAGCAGCTCCCGGGCCTGCCGCAAGGAGCCAGCTATCACGAGGTCCTGCTGCGGATGGCCGGGGGGCGCGGCCCCGGTGTCGACCGCCACCACCGGCTGGTCGGCGAACGTACCGGGGGCCTGCGCCCGCGCCTTGAGCAGTACGGGTACGTGCAGGCCCAGGCCCGCGCGCCCCAGGCCGACGATCAGCGTACGCAACATGGTTCGCGTCCTCCTTCGGCTTCGGTTCGGTTCCGATGCCCGGGCCCCCGGGAAAATGGCCGGAGCGGCACACATGAGCATTTTTTCATTACCGCTTCTCCATCTGCCCCACCTCGGCGCACGGGAAAACCTGGGACAGTCTGCGAAAAAATCATTGACCAAAGGTAATGGTGACCAAAAAATGCCGAGTGCGGACCGGAAGTGCGGTGTCACCGACCGGATTTCCTGCTTCCCCATGACTCGCACAACGCATTGATGTTGATGAATCGAGCCAGGTGGGCTGGGGTCCTGGCGGCCTGGTGCGCACCCGACGTACGCCATTGCGCGACCGGGCGCGACCGAACGGCTTGGCGATTTTTACTCGTCAGGTTCAACTGGAGGTATCCCGTGGGCGGGCCGCCGTTGACGAAGCGCGAGGGCGACAAGTACGTTGATCGCACATTTCCTGATTGATGCCCCGGGCACGCCCCGCGGACCACGCCTCGAATATTTCTATTTTCGAGACGCATGCCGGGAAAACCTGACTCAGTAAGGCTCGACCGCGTTACCAATTTTCTCTCTCTACCAATTGTCGCCACGGCATTTTCAGCAACCAAGGAAGAGAGGAACAGTCATGCCCACCAACGTGCAGGAACAGCGGCTGCGTCGTCGTTTCGAACTGTGGGACCGGGACCACGACGGCCGGATCGAGCGCAGCGACTGGGAAAGCGAAGTGGAGCGCCTTCTGAGCGCGTTCAACGAGACCGCCAACAGCCCGAAGGGTCAGGCCCTCCGCTCGGCCTACCTGGGCATGTGGGACAACATGGCCAGCCAGGCCGGGGTCAAGTCCGGCGACTCGGTGGACTTTGAACAGTTCAAGAACGCGGCTGCGAAGCAGATGCTCGACCAGGGGAAGGCCGGCTTCGACAAGGGGCTGCGCCCCACGATCAAGGCGATCCTCGACCTGGCCGACACCGACGGTGACGGGCAGGTGAGCCGCGAGGAGTTCCGCACCTGGATCAAGGTCGCAGGCGGCGAGGAGTCCAAGGCCGACGAGGCTTTCCAGCGCATCGACACCGACAACAGCGGTCAGCTGTCGGTGGAAGAACTCATCGAAGCGGTACGCAAGTTCCACTCCGGCGAGCTGGACGTCTCGCTCTTCTGACCGCGGACGGTCCGTCGGCGTCCCGGGACGCCGGCGGACCTCACCCGATCGGCCAAGTCGGTTCTCTCTCCCCCCTGTTCGACGGTTGCCGCACCCTCGGCCACCGCGTGAGAGGAAACATGCGCGATATATCTTCCGATCAGAGGTGTGGCACAGCGGTCCGGCCATTCCAGCCGGTGCCCTTCTTCAGCCAGGCCAAGACCTTTGAGGAGTTATGGCCGGACATCCGGTCGCGGCTGAACGACGTCGTCGACGACGGCAAGTACTCGCACGGCCGGCAGGTCGCGCTGTTCGAGGCGGCCCTGGCGCGGTGGACGGGTGCGCGGTACGCGGTGGGGGTGAACAGCGGTACCGATGCGCTGGTACTGCTGTTGCGCGCATGCGGCCTGGAGCCCGGTGACGAGGTAATCGTGCCCGCCTTCACCTTTGTGGCGTCGGCGTCCGCCGTAGTACTGGCCGGCGGCCGCCCGGTCTTCGCCGACATCGACCCGGTCGGTTACGGCCTCGACCCGCGGTCCGCGGCCCGCGCCGTCACACCGCGTACGCGGATGATCATGCCCGTCCATCTGTTCCACCAGATGGCCGACATGAGCGGGCTGTCGGTCGTCGCCCACCGCCACGGGCTGACCGTGGTGGAGGACAGCGCCGAGGCCATCGGGATGCGGTGGGGCGGGGTGCACGCCGGCCTGCTGGGGGCCGGCGGGGTGCTGTCGTTCTTCCCCACCAAGACACTCGGCGCCATCGGCGACGCCGGTGCCGTACTGACCGACGACCCCGAACTGGCCGAAAGAATCTCCGCGTTGCGCCACCACGGACGGTACGGCCGGACGCTGGCCCACTTCCCCGGCATCTCGAACCGGACCGTGGACAACGGCGTCAACAGCAAGATGGACGACATCCAGGCGGCCGTCCTCCTCGCCAAGCTGACCCGGCTGGACCAGGACATCGCCCGGCGGGCCGAGCTCGCCGCCGCCTACACCCAACGGCTGTCCGGGATACCCGGCGTCCTGCGACTGCCCACGTTGGTACCCCGGGACACCGACACCAACCCGGTCCACTACGTCTACGTCATCGAGGCCGAGCACCGCGACGACCTGGCCGGGTACCTGGCCGAACACGGCGTGGGCACCGAGACGTACTACCCGGTCCCGCTCCACCTCCAGGCGTGCTTCGCCGAACTCGGCTACCGGCGCGGCGACTTCCCGCACGCCGAGGCGGCCTGCGAACGCACCCTGGCCCTCCCCTTCCACCCGGACCTGACCATCGATGACATCGACTCGGTGTGCGGGATCGTCCGCCGCTTCTTCACGGGGAGGCCGGTGTGACGACGATCCCCTTCTTCGCCACGGACGCCTTCGACGCGGACCGGGAGGTACTGCTCGATCTCGTCCACGAGATCGGCACGGCGCCGGAGCAGAAGTTCATCCTCGGGGAACGCACCGCCCGCTTCGAGGAGGCCCTGCGTACCTCGTTGGGCGCGGCCGACGTCGTGGCCTGCTCCAGCGGCACCTCGGCACTGACACTGGTACTGCACGCGATGGACGTGGGACCGGGCGACGAGGTGGTGGTACCGGCCTACGGCTGCGCCCCGCTGGCCAATACCGTGGCCAATCTCGGGGCGACGCCGGTGTTCGCCGACATCGATCCGCTGACCATGGTCGCCGACCCCGAGCGGATGGAACAGGCGGTCACCGACCGGACCAAGGCCCTCATGCCCGCCCATATGTTCTCGGTGATGGCGGACATGCCCCGGATGCGGGAAATCTCGCGGCGCCGTGGGGTGCGGCTGGTCGAGGACTCGGCGGTGGCACAGGGCGGGACCCTCGACGGCATTCCCGCCGGCACGTGGGGCGACGCCGGCGTGTTCTCGTTCGTCCAGGTCAAGACCTTCGGCACCGCCGGTGAGGGCGGGGCCGTCGTCACCATGGACCCCGGGCTCGGACAGACGGTCCGGTCGTTGCGGAACCACGGTCAGGACGCACGGTTCATCTACGGGCGCACCGGCTACAACAGCCGGTTCGACGAGGTCCTCGCGGCCTTCCAGCTGCACCGGCTCCCCGGCTTCCCCGAGCGGCTGGAGCGCCGGGCCCGTATCGCCGGCTATTACACCGAACGCTTCACTCCCTTGCGCGACCGCGGTGTGACACCACCGCCGCCGGGCCGCAACGGGCGTTGTTACTACGTCTATTCGCTGCTCGCCGACGAGCGCGAGGCATTGCGGGAACACCTCGCCGCGCGGGGAGTCGCGAGCCATGTGCACTACCCGCTCCCTCTGCCGCACCAGCCCGCCTTCGCCCGGTTCGCGACCGGCGGCCGCCGCTGGCCGCACGCCGAGAGCGCGGCCCGGCGCCAACTGGCGATCCCCGTCCACCCGCGTCTCACCGACGCCGAGGTGGAGCACATTGCGGACGCCGTCTGTGAGTTCGCCGCCGGCAGGAGGGGCCGATGAGCAGTGAGGTGGAGTTACCGGCCGGGGTGCGCCCCGCGCCGGCCACAGCCAAGGTCCGTGCGTACGTACGCCTGGCCAAGCTCGACATCATCGACTACTACCTGGCGCTGCCCGTCGCGCTGACGCTGCTGCTCGCGACCGGGCAGCGGCTGTCACCCGGCACCCTGCTCACACTGGTGCTGTTCGGGCTCGGCGAGCTGTGCGTCATCGCCGCCTCGGTCGCCTTCGACGATGTCACGGGATACCGCGACGGCAGCGACGCGGCCAACTACGGCCCCGACGCCCCCCGCCGCCGCCTCGCCCGGAAACCACTGCTCGCCGGGACGCTGACGCCCACGGAGGCCATTCGCTTCGGCTGGGCCGCGGCCGTAGCCGGGGCTCTGCTGTGGGCCGGCGCGGCGGCAGTGGCACCGCACCGGTCCGCCTGGACCCTTGTCCTCGCGGCTGCCTGCCTGGTCACCGCCGTGCAGTACTCATGGGGCCTGAAAATCAGCTATCGCGGCTGGCAGGAGGTCTTCCTCTGCGGCTTCGGCGTGGGCATGGTCCTCGTGCCGTACGGTCTGCTGTCCGCCTCGCTCAGTGGTTTCGCGGTCGTCCAGGCGGTGCTGTTCGGCGCCGGTCCCATGCTGTTCGGGCTGTACTCCAACACCCACGACATCGAGGGCGACGCCCGGGTGGGGCGGCCCACCGTCGCCGTGCTGACCTCCCCGCGCGGCAACGCGCTCTTCATCACCGCCATGACGCTCGCGCAGGTCGGGCTCGTCGTCTGGTCCGCGGTCGCGGGCGTGGCACCGTGGTGGTTCCCGCTGGCCATGCTGCCGATGATCGCCCTGCGCGGCACCGAGCTGGACATCGCCTTCCGGCGCCGCGACATCCTGCTGGCCCGCCGGACCGCGATCCGCAACCACCGGGTCACCGTCGTCCTGCTGTGCGCGGTGAACGTCGCACTGCCACTGCTGCCGGGCAGCACACCGTGACGGCACACGCGAACGGGGCTCAGCCGGGCCCTCCGGCCCGGAAAGGGGTAACCCATGACGACTGATCTCGATGTGGCAGTGGTCGGCGCCGGCGCCGCCGGCCTCGCCGTGGCGCACGCGCTGCGCAGGGCCGGACGCCGTGTGCAGGTGCTGGAGTCGTCCGACGCGGTGGGCGGGCGGATGCGTACGCTCCGTCAGGACGGCTATCTCATCGACACGGGCGCCGAGATGCTCGCGCCCCGCGGCTACGGGGCGACCTGGAAGCTGATCCGGGAGACAGGACTGACGCCCGACGAGGTACCGCGCGTCCCACAGTCGATCGCCACCTGGCGGGACGGGCGGATCCGCCCCGACACCGGCCGCGCACGCGGCCTGCTCACCGGGGCCGGCCTGTCCGTACGGGGCCGGCTGAACCTCCTCCGGTTCCAGGCGGACACCGCCCGCCGCCGGAAGGAGTTCGCCCCGGACCATCCCGAGCACACGCCCCTGGGCACCAGTACCGTCGCCCAGCTCGCCGACCGCTACGGGGATGACCTCGTCGACTATCTTTTCCAGCCGCTGACCAGCGGATTCTGCGGCTGGGACACCCACCGGTCGGCAGCAGGCCCGTTCGTCGCCCACCTTCTGGCGACCGGCAGCACCGCCGCCTGGCGTACCTACCGCGACGGCATGGACACCCTCACCCGCAGGCTCGCCGAACGGCTGGACGTGACGACGGGGCTGCCGGTCGATCAGGTCACCCGGCATCCCGACGGAGCTCGTCTGGAGTGCGGGCACAACACTCTCACCGCGCGCTCGGTGGTGCTGTGCGTACCGGCGCCGGTCGCCGCCCGGCTGTACCCGGACGCTCCCGAGGACGAGCGCGACTACCTCCACGCCTCGACGTACACCCCGATGCTGAAGGTGAGTTGCACCCTCGACCGGCCGCTGCGGCTGCGCAGCCGTCGGCCCGTGTACGCGCTGATGATTCCCGCAGTCCATGACAGTGTGCTCAACGGGATCGTCATCGACCACGTCAAACACCCCGGCCGGGTCCCTCCCGGCGCCGGGCTGGTGTCCCTGGTCGCCACACCGGAGGTCACCCGGGAACTGCTCGACGCCCCCGATGACCAGGTCGTACGCCGACTGCGGGAGCGGGGCGAGCACTACCTGCCCGGTCTGGGAGAGGCGTTGCGGACGGCCCGGGTGCACCGCTTCCGGCACGGTCTGCCCGAGGCGACCCCGCGGGCCCTGCGGCTGCGGACGCACTTCCTGCGCCGGCCCTCCCGCACGGTGGAGTACGCCGGGGACTGGCTCATGCAACGCCCCAGCAGCGAGGGGGCGTTCCGGTCGGCGGAGTGGGCGGCGGCCCGCGTCCTCGCCCACTCGGGACACCCGGCCACCGGCGCGCAACCGGAGGTGACGCATGGCTGAGCAACCACAACAGCCGAACGCTCCCGGCGGAGACCGGTACGTCTTCGACACCTTCGACACCGGGTTCGCGCAGGAGGAGGAACGGCTCGCCCTCGGCGAGGCCCTCTGGGACGCGGGCACCACCGACCGGCTGGCGGCCGTCGGCGTGGCACCGGGCTGGCGCTGTCTGGAGGCCGGTGCGGGGCGCGGCTCGGTCGCCCGCTGGCTGGCCGGCCGGGTCGGCCCGACCGGCGAGGTACTCGCGACCGACCTGCGGGTGGACCGGCTGAAGTGGCTGACCGACCACGGTATTACGGTGCGCCAGCTCGACCTGGTCAGCGGTGACCCTGGCGACGAACTGCCGTCGTCCTACTTCGACTTGATACACGCCCGGCTCGTGCTGCAGCACGTCACCGACCGGCAGAAAGCCGTCGACCGGCTGTACCGGGCGCTTCGCCCGGGAGGACGCCTGGTCCTCGAGGACACGGACATCGCTTCGCTGTTCAGCCACCCGGAACGCGAGGGCTTTCTCCGGGAGGTCAAGCGCGCTGCGTACGAGGTGATGGGTGCGGCCGGATACCATCCGCGCTGCGGCCTGCTGAACGTCGAACTGGCCACCCGGGCCGGTCTGGTGGACGTACGCGGCGAGGGCCGCTCCACGGTAGTGCGGGGCGGGTCCGAGGCAGCGCGCTGGTACATCCTGTGGATCGAGCATCTGCGAACCGCGATGCTCGCCCGCGGTGCCGTCACCGAAGACCGGATCCAGCAGGCGGTCGACAGTATGGCGGATCCTGCTCACCACTGGCTCTCCCAGGTCATGGTCACCGTCACCGGCCGCCGGCCCCCAACGGACGCGGGTGAGAGCACCGCAACCGCGGGGAGCCGCCGCCCATGACCACCCGGACCCGCGCCGCCGAACTACGCGATCCCGCCAGGCCGCCCGAACTGGGCACGCTCTTCGACCTGTTGGCCGACCGCGGCAGCCCCACCACCGTGCACCTCAGCCGTCCCTTCGACATCTGTCCCGACGGCGGCGTCACCTTCGGCATCGGCCGCCTCGCCCAGCTCGTCAAGGAGGCCGCCGGGTGGCTCGCCGCCGCCGGGACGCGTCCGGGCGACCGGGTGGCCGTGGTCAAGGCCAACCACTGGGACGTGGTGCTGCTGGCGTGCGCGGCGGCACGCATGGGCGCCGTCCCCGCCCTGATCTCCGACGACCTGCCCGCAACGGCACTGCAGACGCTGCTCGAGCGGCTGGACCCGGCGCTCCTGGTCACGGACTCCCGGACGGTCGAAGCGGTACGCAATGCGGGGACCGATCCGGCGGTCTTCGCACCCCGGACGCTCACCCTGGACAGGAGGACAACGGGAACACTGGGGCTCGACGACGTACGCGGTTATCAACCACCGCCGGTCCTGCGGCGCCACCCCGATGACACCCTGGTGGTGCACCACACCTCGGGGACCACCGGTGTGCCCAAGCTCGTCGAGCACACCACCCGCACCATCGTTCACCGGCTGGCGCACTTCGAGTGCCACCGCACGCCGATCGTGGCCAGCCGGCGCGACGACACGGTGGCCGGCGCCGACCCGTTCGTCCATGGCCGGGCCGTACCGTGGACCATCAGCGTGTTCCACCTCGCACCGCGCAAGGTGGTCATCCTCGCCGACACCGATCCGGCCGTCGCCCAACGCACCCTGACCGCGCATCCGCCCACAACGGTCGAGGCATCGCCCGCCACCTACGTCCGGTGGCAGGGGCTGGCGGCCGGGCCCGGCAATCCCTTCCGTGCGGTACGCCTGTACATCAGTACCTTCGACTCGGTGCATCCGCCCACGGTGCGCAACTACCTCAACGCCTCCCGGCGCCGGCATCCGGTGTGGCTGCAGGGCTGGGGCCAGACGGAGACCGGGCCGCTGACCTTCCGCCTGCTCACCCGCAGGGCGCTCGCCGCCACCGGCGGGCGCCACCCGACGACCCGCAACCTCGGCCGGCCGGTACCCGGCCGCACCGCACTGCGCGTGGTCGACCCGGACACCTTCCGGCCGGTCGGGCGTGGCAGGCCCGGCATCATCCTGGCCCGGACGAAGGCCCGCTGCACCGGATACGTGGGCGAGGAGGACCGCTGGTCCCGGAAGGCCCTCGGACCGTGGTGGAACACCGGGGACATCGGCTTCCTCACCCGGTCCGGCAGCCTGGTGCTGCTGGACCGGGAGGTCGACGCGGTGCCCGGCACGAGCTGCGTCGAGCTGGAGGACGTGATCGAGGACCGGCTGCCCGCCGTGCTGGAATGCACCGTCCTGGGCGCTCCCGGACGCACCCTGCTGCCCGTTGTGGTGACGGCCGACGGGTGGCTCGACGCCGCTGCCTGGCGTGCGGCCGTACGGTACCTGCCACCGCTCGCCGACCCCCTGGTCCGCAGCTGGGCGGACATCCCCCGCACCGGCACCGGCAAGGTCCGGCGCCTCGCGCTGCGCGCTCAACTCCTTCCGGACGCACCGACGTTCGGTACGGGCCACTGGACGTGAACGGGAGGACAGCATGACCACGGGTACGCAACGGCGGGTCCTCGTGCTGGGTGGGGGAACGGCCGGCTTGCTGACGGCACACGTCCTGGCGGAGTACGCGGACTCGGTGACCGTGGTGGAACGCGACGCGCTGCCACCGGGCCCGGAGCACCGCCCCGGCGTACCGCAGGCACACCACCTCCACGTCGTGCTGCCCGGCGGGCAGCGCGCACTGGACGAGCTGTTGCCCGGGGTGGTCCAGGAACTGTGCGCGCTCGGAGCCTTCCGGATCGGGATCCCGCGGGACGCGGTGCTGTGGTCGGCCGGCAGCTGGGCCCGCCGCTTCCCGACCACCATGCATCTCCTTTCCTGCACGCGCCCGCTGCTCGACTGGGTCGTCCGCGAACGCGTGCGCAAGCACCCGCGGATCCACCTCATGGAGCGGACCACGGCCCTTGCCTTGCTGGGCGATGCGACGCGTGTGAGCGGGGTGCGGGTGTCGGCGCGCGCCAGCGGTCCGCGAGAGCCGTACGACCTGCACGCGGCCCTGGTCGTCGATGCCACCGGGCGCTCCTCGGCGGCACCGAAGTGGCTGGCCGCACTCGGCCCCGCCACCCCTCTCGCCGAATGCGTGGACCCTGGGCTCTCCTATACGACGGTGCAGTACAAGGGAGCGCCGGGGAGTGACGTCCCGTTCCTGGGCGTGCACATCCAGCCCGACCGGGACCATCCGCGCGGTGCCGTGCTCCTCCCGGTGGAAGCGGACCGCTGGATACTGACCGCCTACGGGATGCGCGGACACCAACCGCCCACCGACCAGGCCGGTGTGCTGCACTTTCTGGGAGGTCTGGCGGACCCGGTACTGCACGAGTGGGCACGGCACAACGAACCGGCCGCGCCGCCCCGCGGCTTCCGGAACACGGCCAATCGCAGGTACCTGTACGAGCGTGCCGGCGCAGCACCGTCCGGCTTCCTCGCCGTGGGCGACGCCTGCTGCACCTTCAACCCCATCTACGGGCAGGGCATTTCGGTCGCCGCGCTGCAGGCCGTCGCCTTGCGCGCCGCCCTCTCCCGCAGGCAGCCGGGCCGGCGGACCACCACCCGTACTCTCCAGCGAGCGCTGTCGACCGCCTACCGCCCCGCCTGGCAACTGGCGACGGGATCCGATCTGCAGTATCCCGCAACCACCGGCGAACGCCCCGGCATCACCGTCCTCCCCCAACAGTGGTACATCAGCCGGGTCCTCGCGCGGGCCAACGGCAACCGCCTGATCGGCGACGCGCTCCGCGACGTCCTCGGACTCACCGCCCCGCCGGCCCGGCTGTTCAGTCCCAAGGTCGCGGCGGCCGTACTCTTCGCCCCCGCCCCGCAGCCCCTCGGCACACTCCCCCTGCACGCAGAGCGGTAAGGAGCACACTGTGAACAGCGTTGCTGTCATCGGGCTCGGCTACACCGGCCTGCCCCTCGTGCGCGAGGCGTGCCACGCGGGAATGAAGGTCGTCGGAATCGACGAGAACCCGGCGCTGACTGCCGCACTGATGTCCGGCCGCTCCCACGTCCCCGATGTCACCGACGGCGACCTCACCGCCATGCTGGCGGCCGGGTTCCGGGCCTCCACCGACGTGAGCCTGCTGGCGGAGGCCTCGGTGACCGTGATCTGCGTACCCACACCGCTGGACGGGACCGGGCGGCCCGACCTGTCCCACGTCCGCCGGGCCGCGACCGCGCTGGGCGACCACCTCAAGCCGGGATCGCTGCTCGTCCTGGAGTCCACGTCCTTTCCCGGCACCACGGACGATGTGGTCCGCAGAGCCGTTGAGCAGGCTTCCGGGCTCAGCGCCGGTACGGATTTCTCCCTCGCCTTCTCACCGGAACGCATCGACCCGGGCAACGACACGTTCGGGGTACGCAACACTCCGCGCGTCGTCGGCGGGTACACCCAACGGTGCACCGCGGTCGCGGCCGAGTTCTTCCGGCGGCTGTGCGACGAGGTCGTGGAGGCGGCCTCGGCACGCGAGGCCGAGCTGGCGAAACTGCTGGAAAACACCTACCGCAGCGTGAACATCGCCCTGGTCAACGAGCTCGCGGTCACGGCCAGGGCGCTCGGCGTCAATGTCTGGGACACCATCGACTGCGCCCGCACCAAGCCCTTCGGCTTCCAGGCGTTCCGCCCCGGCCCGGGCGTGGGCGGCCACTGCATCCCGGTCGACCCCGCCTACCTCACCCACTGGGCCCGCGACGCCGGAGCCCCGCTCCGCCTGGCCGAACTGGCGCAAGAGGTCAACGCCGGGATGCCCGCCCACGTCGCCCGCCGTGCCGAGGACCTGCTGCGCCGCGCGGGAAAGCCCATGCGCAACGCCGAGGTCCTCCTCATCGGGATCACCTACAAACCCAACAGCCCGGACCTTCGCGCCACCCCGGCCGCCCCACTCCTCCACCTCCTGCGCGAGGCCGGCGCCCACGTGAAGTACCACGACCCGCTCATCGATGCCTGGTCCCCGGACGGCTCACCGGTGGAATCCACCACCGACGCACTCTCCGCCGCCACCACCGCCGACCTCACCATCCTCCTCCAGGACCACCACACCATCCCGGTCGACGACCTCCCCGCCCACTCCCCCCTCCTCCTGGACACCCGAGGCCGCCTCCGGGGCACTGCGGCCCATCAACTCTGAATCGAGCAACCGGTGAAGTCCCTTTGAAGAGCAGGGTTGTTCGCCCGAGCCCTCCGATTCACTAAACATGTACTTAACTAAACGCTGCGTCTAGACATCGTTGTCAAGCCCGTGCAGAGTGTTCCGCCAAGTACCGGACCGCCCGACCATGTAGGGAGCACGGGATGACAAGGAGACTGGCCGCTGTGGTGGGAGCACTGCTCACCGTCGCCGCCTCGATGTTCGCGGTACCGGCGTCCGCCGGAGCAGCGCCCGCACCGGGGTTCCACGTCAGCGACGGACGGCTGCTGGACGCCAACGGGAAGGAGTTCGTCCTGCGGGGCGTGAACCACGCACACGCCTGGTATCCGGACCGGACGAACAAGGCGCTGGCGGACGTCAAGGCGCTCGGCGCCAACTCGGTGCGCGTCGTACTCGGCACCGGTGACCGCTGGGCGAAGAACGACACGGCGGACGTCACCGCGGTGGTCGACCAGTGCAAGAAGAACCGGCTGATCTGCGTGCTGGAAGCACACGACACCACGGGGTACGGGGAGCAGAGCGGCGCCGTGTCCCTGTCCCGCGCGGTGGACTACTGGATCAGCGTCCAGAACGCGGTGAAGGGACAGGAGAAGTACGTCATCCTGAATGTGGGCAACGAGCCGTTCGGGAACACCGGTTACGGCAGTTGGGCTTCCGACACGTCGGGCGCCGTCAAGCGACTGCGCGCCGCGGGGTTCCGGCACACCCTGATGGCGGACGCCCCGAACTGGGGTCAGGACTGGTCGTTCACCATGCGGGACAACGCTGCCGGTGTCTTCGCGAGTGACCCGCAGCGCAACACCGTGTTCTCGATCCATATGTACGGCGTCTTCGACACGGCCGCCGAGGTCGATGACTACCTCAACCGGTTCGTCAAGGCCCGACTGCCGCTGGTGGTCGGAGAGTTCGGTGACAAGCACTCGGACGGCGACCCGGACGAAAACGCGATCATGTCCCGTACCCAGCAGCTCGGCCTGGGGTACATGGGCTGGTCCTGGAGCGGTAACGGCAGCGGTGTCGAGTACCTCGACATGGCCACCGGCTTCGACGCCAACCGGCTGACCGGCTGGGGCCAGCGGTTCCTCAACGGGGCCGACGGCGTCAAGCAGACCTCCCGCGAGGCGAGTGTGTTCAGCGGCTGACAGCCCGCCACCGAAGTGGTCCGCGGTCCGGCCGGGCGCACGCCGCCCGGCCGGACCGCGGGCGCTGTGCTGCCTCTCCCCCACTCGAAGGAGTCCCCTCCTTGCCGTTCACCGATCTCCCCCTCGAGCAACTGCGCGCCTTCCAGGCGGAGGTGACCGCCCCCGTCGACTTCGACGCCTTCTGGAAGGAGTCACTGGCGCTGTCGTACGCGTCGGCCGATGCACCCACGGTCACCCCGGTCCGCGACACGCTGCTGACCACCATCGAAGTGGCCGACGTAACGTTCCCGGGCTGGCGCGGACAGCCGGTCGCGGCCTGGCTGGTCCGGCCGGCGGGCGCTGACGGGCCGCTGCCCACGGTCATCACGTACCTCGGCTACGGCTGCGGTCGCGGCCGGCCGACCGACCATCTGCTCTTCCCGTCGGCCGGCTATGCCCAACTGGTCGTCGACAGTCGCGGCCAGGGCCATGACACGCCCGACCTGGAGGAGGGCGACGCACCGCAGTGGGTGGGCGGCTTCATGACCCGCGGCATCGCGGACCCCCGCCACCATTACTACCGTCGGCTCATCACGGACTGTGTGCGCGCCGTCGACGCGGCCCGCGCGCTGCCGTACGTCGACGCGCAACGCATCGTCGTCCAGGGCGGCAGCCAGGGCGGTGGGCTGGCGCTCGCGGTCGCCGGTCTCACCGGGGACCGCGTCGCCGGTGTACTGGCCGACGTGCCCTTCCTGTGCCACTTCCGCCGGGGCGCCGCGATCGCCACGGACGGCCCGTATGCCGAGCTCGTGCAGTATCTGCGCCAGCACACGCGTGACGATCCGGAGCGGGCCTTCGGGACGCTCGACTACTTCGACGGCCTCCACTTCGCCGCCCGGGCCTCGGCACCTGCGCTGTTCAGCGTGGGCCTGATGGATCCCGTCTGCCCGCCGTCCACGGTGTACGCCGCCTTCAACCGGTACGCGGGCAGGGCCGCCATGAAGGTCTGGCCGTACGCCGACCACGGCGGTGGGCAGGGTTCGACGCCCCCCGAGCAGCTGCGCTGGCTGCGTGACGAAGGGCTGTCGCCGGGCGAGGGGCACTGACGGTACGGAGAGCGGGGCCGGGCCTTTGTGGCCACGGCCCCGCCCCTCGTACCGTCATCCCGTCCGCGGCGGCGGGGCGGTGGAGCCGCGCGGGGTGAGGGAGGGGGTGGGCACCTGGTGGGAGGCCGGGACCGGTCCGTTGATCACGTCGAAGAGGGTACGGGCCACCTCCGTGCCGAAGTTGTGCACGTCGTGACTCATCGCCGACAGCGTCGGGTGGGTGAGCCGGCACAGCTGGGAGTCGTCCCAGGCCAGCAGGGAGACGTCCGCCGGGACGGAGAGCCCCATCTCCGCCGCCACCCCGGCACCGGCGACGGCCATGATGTCGTTGTCGTAGAGGATCGCGGTCGGCCGGTCGGCGGAGAGCAGCAGCGAGCGGGTGGCACGGGCCCCCTCCTCCCCCGCGAACCCCGTGGCGACCTGCCGCCCGCCGTCCAGCCCGAGGTCACGCATGGTGGACTCGAACGCGGCGGCGCGGATCGCGCTGTGGCCCAGCCCCGTGGGCCCGCCGACCCGGGCGATGCGCCGGTGGCCGAGCGCTGCCAGGTAGCGGACCGCCTCGGCGGCCGCGGTGGCGTCGTCCGTCCAGACCGAGGGCAGCCCCCCGGTGAGCGAGGGGTGTCCGACGGCCACCGCCGGCAGGCCGAGCTGCTGCAGTGCGGGCACGCGCGGGTCGTTCTCGTGGAAGTCCACGAGGATGGAGCCGCCGATCAGCCGCCCCTTCCACCAGCTCTCCTGGAGCGCGATCTCCTCCTCCAGGTCCCGCACCAGGCGCAGGAGCAGCGAGCAGGAGCGCTCGGCCAGCACGCTCTCGATGCCGGAGATGAACTCCATGTAGAACGGTTCCAGGCCGAGCAGCCGGGCGGGGCGGCAGATGGCCAGGCCGACGGCGCCCACCTGCTGGTTGGACAGGCTGCGGGCGGTGAGGTTCGGGGCCCAGCCCAGCTCGCGGGCCGCTTCGAAGATGCGCTCCCGGGTGGCGTCCGAGACCCCCGGCTTGTGGTTGAAGGCCAGGGAGACCGCTCCCTTGGACACCCCGGCCCGGGCGGCGACCTCCTTGATGGTGATCCGCCGCGCGGGAGCGCTCACGGGGTCTCCACGCAGAAGAGCGCGGCCCGGGCATCCGTCGCGTCGAGGTCGGTACGGCCGCTGACGCGGATGCGCGCCCGCTCACCGGGGAGCAGGGTCATCAGGCCCCGGTCCGCGCCGACGTGCGGGCCGAGCCGGTCGGCCTGCAACAGGAGATCTCGTACCAGCGTCTGTGCCGTCACCACGACGTCAACTTTATCCTCCTGCCCTGCCACGGGCTCCACGGCGACGTCGAATCGCGGGCGGGGGTACGCGAAGTCCCGGTCGGGGGCCGTGAAGAACACCGACCGCAGGCCGTCCGCGTCGGCCACGAGGAACTCCTTGGCGGAGCCGGCGGCCGGCGCGAGATCCGCCGGTACCGGAACACGCCGTACGGACCGGGGCTCGGCGGTGACATCGAGGGACGTCTCGCGCACCGTCGTGCCGTCGGCCTCCAGGAGCCGCAGTGTGACCGTGGTGCGCCAGGCGTCGGCCGCCTGGTTGATCACGGCGAGGTAGGGGGTGTCGTCGCCGGGCTGGAGGGTGAGAAGGCGGTCGGCGTAGACCCGGCGCAGCTCGTGGTGGAGCGGCTTGAGCCGGCCGTCGCCGTCGACGGCGGACCAGGAGCTGACCGGCCAGCAGTCGTTGAGCTGCCAGACCACGGTGCCCGCGCAGACCGGCCAGTGCGCGCGCCAGTGCTCGATACCGGCGGCCACGGCGCGGGCCTGGACGACCTGGGTGAGGTAGTGCCAGCGGTCGAAGTCGCCCTCGGGCAGGGCGAAGTGGCGGGCCACACCTCGGTTCAGCTTGCCGTTGCCGTCCTCGGCCTTCTGGTGGTGGAGCATGCCGGGCGAGTCCGGGGCCAGTTCCTCACCGGGCAGGGCCCGGCGCAGGGTCGCGAGGGCGGGCGGCGCCTGCCAGCCGAACTCGGCGACGAACCGCGGCACGTTGGCACGGTATTCGGCGTAGTCCTGGCGGTTCCACACCTCCCACGAGTGGTACGTGCCGTGCGCGGGGTCATTGGGATGGTGGTCCCACGAGCCGGACCAGGGGCTGCCCGCGGTGTACGGGCGGGTGGGGTCCAGCTCGGCGACGATGCGCGGCAGCAGGCCCAGGTAGTAGCCCTCGCCCCAGGAGTTCCCGGCGAGCTCCGGCTCCCAGTCCCAGTCCCGGAATCCCCAGAGGTTCTCGTTGTTGCCGTTCCACAGAACGAGGCTCGGGTGCGGCATCAGGCGGACGACGTTCTCGCGGGCCTCGGCGTCGACCTCGCCGCGCAGCGGCTGCTCCTCGGGGTAGGCACTGCAGGCGAAGAGGAAGTCCTGCCAGACCATGAGCCCCAGTTCGTCGCAGGCGTCGTAGAAGGCGTCGTCCTCGTAGATGCCGCCGCCCCATACGCGGACGAGATCGACGTTGGCCTCGGCCGCCTGGGTCAGCCGGTGCCGGTACCGTTCGGGCGTCATGCGGGAGGGCAGCGCGTCGTCGGGGATCCAGTTCACGCCGCGGGCGAAGATCCGCTCGCCGTTGACCACGAAGGTGAATCCGGTGCCGTGCGCGTCGGAACTGCAGTCCAGCTCCACGGTGCGGAATCCGATGCGGCGGTGCCAGGCGTCGAGTGCACCTCCGGCAGCGTCGGTCAGCGTCAACTCAAGCTCGTACAGCGGCTGTTCGCCCAGGCTCCGCGGCCACCACAGCTCCGGGCCCGCCACCTCCAGGGTCAGCGCCGCCTCGTCCCCCTCGAAGGTGAGCAGCGCCTCCGTCCCCGCGACGGTCGCCCGCGCCGTGAGTGGGCGGCCGGCGCCCCGCTGGGTGCGTTCCACCTCGATGTGCAGTGCCACCCGGCCGGTCGTGCCCTCGACCGTGACCAGCGGGCGGACCCGGGCGATGCGGGCGGTCGACCAGTGTTCCAGCCGGACCGGCCGCCACATTCCGGCGGTCACGAGGGTGGGGCCCCAGTCCCAGCCGAAGCTGCACGCCATCTTGCGGAGGTACTGCGAGGGCTCGGGATAGACGTTGGGACGCTCCCCGGCGACCGCGCGCACGGCGGCGGCTTCGTCATAGGCGGAGGCGAACCGCACTTCCAACTCGCCGGTGCGCCCCGTGACGTCGAACCGGTAGCCGCGGTGCATGTTGCGCGTACGGCCCAGCGCCCGCCCGGCGAGGGTGACCTCCGCCGCGGTGTCGAGCCCGTCGAAGACCAGGTCGGTGCGCTCGTGGTCGCTCTCGTACGCGAGGTGCCGGGTGTAGTGCCACTCACGCTGTCCGACCCAGGCGACGTCGTGCTCGTTCAGGCCGAGGTACGGGTCGGGTATGCGCTGGGCGGCCAGCAGATCGGTGTGCACGCAGCCCGGTACTCGGGCGGGCAGCAGTGCCCCGTCGTGGTGCAGGTTCCAGCCCTCGCCGAGCTGGGTGACGTCCTTCATGGTGCGGGCTCCAATCGCCTGACTCACGCCCCGTGGGGGCGCCGGACAACCTAGCTCCCCTTCACTCGACTGTCTATAAACCGGTCAAGCAAAGACTGATCTCGTACACCGCTCCCCAACCATCCGCCTGCCAGGCGTTACTACGTGCACGACAGGCCCGCCCGGTAACGATTGGGCATCACGGTGGAAACTCAAGCTTTACCGGTTCACCCAGGACTGCCATAGTGCCGACAACCACGGAGACCTGAGCCGTAACCCTGGAAGGAGTGGGGCACATGGGGAGGAAGACGCTCGCGAGCGCGCTTCTCACCGCCGCGATGCTGACCGTCGCGGGGTGCGGCGGCGGAGGCGCCGCCACGGGAGAGACGGCGGCCGCCCCCGCCGACCCGGGCGACGCCTCGGGAGAGATCACGGTACTGACGCACCGGACCGACCTCGTGCAGAACGGGACGATGAAGCGGTACGCCGCCGAGTTCAACAAGACATACCCCAAGGTCAAGGTGAAGTTCGAGGGCATCACCGACTACGAGGGCGAAGTCAAGATCCGTATGAACACGGAGAACTACGGCGACGTCCTGATGATCCCGGCCGCCATCGCCAAGAACAACTACCCCAAGTTCTTCGCCCCGTTGGGCGACTCCGCCGAACTGTCCAAGAAGTACCGCTTCAGCGACAAGACGGAGGTCGGCGGCAAGGTCTACGGCATCGCGAGCTTCGGCACGGCGAACGGCTTCCTGTACAACAAGGCCGTGTGGAAGAAGGCCGGCATCACCGACTGGCCCACCACGCCGGAGCAGTTCCTCAAGGACCTGCAAGCGGTCAAGTCCCGGACGGACGCGATCCCGTACTACACCAACTTCAAGGACGGCTGGCCGCTGAGCAGCCCCTGGACCAACAGCATCGGCTCGGTCACCTGCGACGCGAAGGCCGGTGACAAACTTGCCACTTCCGCCGCGCCCTGGGCCAAGGGCAGCGACCTGAACACGATCGACACACTGCTGTACGACATCGTGCACCGCAAGCTCTCCGAGCAGGACCCCACGACCACCAACTGGGAGAGCTCCAAGAACCTGCTCGCCAAGGGCGAGGTCAGCAGCATGTTGCTGGGCTCCTGGGCGGTCGCGCAGGTCCAGGACGCCGCGAAGAAGGCGGGCGCCGATCCGGACGACATCGGTTTCATGCCCTTCCCCGCCCAGCGGGACGGCCGGTTCTGCGCCACCCTGGCCTCCGACTACCAGCAGGCGGTGAACATCCACTCCGAGCACAAGCCCGCCGCCCGGGCCTGGATCGACTGGTTCACCGAGAAGTCGGGCTACGCGCAGCAGGAGGGCGGGGTGTCCGCGCTGCGGACCGCCGCACTGCCGAAGTCCCTGAAGCCGTACACCGACAACGATGTCAGGCTCATCGAGCGTTCCGAGGTGAAGACCGCCCAGGTCAACGCCATCGACGATGCCGCCGAGATCGGCCTCGCCAAGCACGACTACCGGCAGAAGCTCATCGACACCGCCCGCGGCGCACAACAGGGCAGCCTCGACGACTTCTTCGCCGACCTCGACAAGCGGTGGAACGAAGCCGCCAAGACCGCCGGCTCCTGACGGACGGCGGAGGCGGGCCCGGGCCGCGCGACGCCGGCCCGGGCCCGGCACTCCCCCGCACCCGCGGCAGACGAAAGGCCGACATGACCAAAACGACCAACAGGGCCACGGCGCACTCCGCCGGGACGGCCGTCTCCCCGCCCGGCAGGACGGCGATACCCAGCGGACCGCCCGCCTCGCCACCACGCTCCTGGCGGAGCCATCCCCTGCGGCGGGCCACCCCTTGGCTGTTCCTCGTCGTCCCCCTGGCCCTGCTGATCACGTTCACCTACGTCCCGGTGGGCAACATGCTCTACTACAGCTTCACGGACTGGGACGGGGTGAGTCCGACCCGCAACTTCACGGGCGTCGACAACTACAAACAGCTGTTCACCCGGCCGGAGTTGTTCCGGGTCTTCTTCGTGAGCTTCTACTACCTCGCGGCGTCCGTCGTACAGATCGCCATCGCGCTGTACTTCGCCACGGTGCTCAGCTTCGACCTGCGCTTCAGGAACTTCTTCAAGGGCATCCTGTTCTTCCCCTACCTGATCAACGGGGTCGCCATCGGCTTCGTGTTCCTCTACTTCTTCCAGGACGGCGGCACCCTCGACTCGGTGCTGTCCTGGTTCGGGGCCGACACCGGCCACGCCTGGCTGGGCGATCCCGAGTCGGCGAACACCTCGCTCGCCGGGGTCTCCGTATGGCGCTTCACCGGCCTGAACTTCGTGCTCTTCCTCGGCGCGATCCAGTCGATCCCCGGTGAGCTCTACGAAGCGGCCCAGTTGGACGGCGCGAGCAGATGGCAGCAGTTCCGGCACATCATCGCGCCGAGCATCAAGCCCGTACTCAGCCTGAGTGTCATCCTGGCGGTCTCCGGCTCCCTCGCCGTCTTCGAGATCCCCTACATCATGACCGGCGGCGCGACCGGCACCTCGACGTTCGTCATCCAGACGGTCAAGCTCGCCTTCCAGTTCAACAAGACGGGCCTGGCGTCGGCCGCCGCCGTCGTGCTGCTCCTGATCATCCTGCTGATCACCTGGATCCAGCGCCGCCTCGTGCCCGATGAAAGGGTGGATCTCGTATGACCGCACTGCTGCCGGCCCCCCGGCGCCGCCGCCCGGGGATCGGCCCGGTACTCACCTACCTGTCCCTGATCGTCGCCGCGTCGGTCGTACTCATCCCCCTCGTCGTCGTCCTCCTGACCTCGCTGAAGACCTCGCGCGAGGTCGCAGGCGGCGGCGCCCTGTCCCTGCCGGACGACTGGCTGAACCTCGGCAACTACGCCACGGCCTTCTCCGACGGCAAGATGCTCACCGCGTTCGGCAACACGGCGTTCATCCTGCTCTTCTCGGTCGCGGGCACCGTGGTGATCGGCTCGATGACCGCGTACGCCATCGACCGCTTCGACTTCAAGGCCAGGAAGCTCGTCGTCGCCCTGTTCCTGATCGCCACGCTCGTGCCCGGCGTGACGACCCAGGTCGCCACCTTCCAGGTCGTCAACAGCTTCGGGCTGTTCGACACCCGTTGGGCGCCGATCCTGCTCTACATGGGCACCGACATCGTGTCGATCTACATCTTTCTGCAGTTCATCAGGGGCATTCCGACGTCGCTGGACGAGGCGGCCCGCCTGGACGGCGCCAACGCGTTCACGATCTTCTGGCGGATCATCTTCCCGCTGCTCAAGCCCGCCATCGCCACCGTGGTCATCGTCAAGGGAATCACCGTCTACAACGACTTCTACATTCCCTTCCTCTACATGCCCTCGGAAGAACACGGCACGATCTCCACGGCCCTCTTCCGCTTCAAGGGCCCGTTCGGCGCGCACTGGGAGAACATCTCCGCGGGCGCGATCCTCGTCATCGTGCCGACCCTGATCGCCTTCCTCTTCCTGCAGCGCTACATCTACAACGGCTTCGCCCAGGGCGCCACGAAGTGAGCGCCCCGGGCGAAGCCGGCCTCGGCAGCCGTCAGTCGTCGATCGTCTTCATGACGTCGGCAAGGTCCACGAACTTGAAGTCGGTGGCCTTGCGGTCGTCGTCCGCCGGTGCGTCGTGGCCGTCCTGGACGACGAGGAGGCCGTGCGGGTACTTCGTGCCCAGGGGTGCGTTGAGTACGGCGGCGCCGTCGCACTCCTCCGAGCCGTCGAGGGTCGCCGAGGCGGCGGTGACGCGGAATCCGCCCTCGTACTCGTTGTCGTCGCCCGGTTCGCGGTCGTAGGCGGCGAAGGTGTTGTCACCCTGGCTGGAGGCCAGCAGGTAACCGTCCCCGTCGTCCTCCGTGAGCAGCGTCAGCCCCTCGACGTCGGCCGCGAGCCGGGTGCCGCCGTAGCCGGGGTCGGCGCCCGGCACGCACTCCTCGGTCCCTTCGTCGTACTCACCGGAAACCCCGTACTCGCGCACCTTGTCGACGAGTTGCGGCGAGCCGGTGAGATCGGCGCGCATCCGCCAGATGCCGACGTCTTCCTGGCCGGCGTACAGGGTGCTGTTGGCCGGGTCGACGACCATGCCCTCGACCTGGGGCAGCTCGCCGGGCTCGGCGCACGGCGTCCAGGAACTGCCGTTGGGGAGCCGGAAGGCGGACGGCAGGTCCAGCGTGCGCACCTTGTGATACCCGACCTTGCCGCCGGGCTCTGCGGTCAGTTCGAGCAGGGCGAGGGTGGTGCGGTTGCGCCGGCTGACCAGCGCGTACGACCGTCCGGTCGAAGTGTCGGTCCAGGTGGCAAGGCCGTAGGCGGTCTGCTGCTCGTTGATCTCGTCCTGGTCGGCGGAGAACACCGGCGGCGCGCCGGGGTCGGTGACGTCGGCGAGGGGGCCACCCGGCCGGTCGCGGTCGATGCGGTAGATCCGCAGTGTGTCGCGCCCGCGGTCGCTGGCCACGGCCAGGTCGGCCCGGCCGGACGACAGGCGCAGGCCGTGTACGAGGTCCACGTTGTTGAAACGGCCCGGTGCGTCGTCCGGCCCCGGCGCGGACGGCGCCGGCAGGGACTGTACGGGCCGGGCGTCGAGGTCGTAGACCCGCAGTCCGCCCTGCTTGGCGGTGGCGATCACCAGGCTGCGGCCGGGCTCGGCGGCATTCCGCCAGATCGCCGGATCATCCGCGTCGGCGTCTCCGCCCGCCTCGTCGTCGTACAACGCGGGCGTCTCGGCCCGGGGACTCACCGCGGGCAGGGCACCGGCGCTCCGACCGCCGGCCTCGGCAGGCACGGCGGGCACGGCCGCTGCGAGCGTGGCGAGGGCCGTACCCAGTAACAAGGCGATGGATCTCCGGCCCTGACGGTTGGTCAGCCGTCGCTGCATTCGGTTGCTCTCCTCGGCGTGGGGGATGGTCGTTTGGTCAAATCCCCTGCCGAGCCTGGGACTTCGGGATGTCGACAGCGTGAACGAACCATGCACCACCGCCCGGCCGGGGCGTGATCACGCGGTGAATCGGCGGCACTACTCCCGGCCGAGGGCGGCCCCGCTGAAGAGGCCGACGCGGTACGGCTGTTCGTCTCGAATGGCCAGGTGCATTGTCGCCGGGCCCGCCGGGGGCGCAGCGAAGTCGAGCCGCTGCTCGTCCGGATGTGGGTGCGGCGGCCAGTCACTTATGGCTAGGGACCCGCGCCACTACGCCTACGCATCCCTCCTTCACTCCAACGTCGCCAGGAGCGCCCGGCACGCCTCCGCGCAGCGTCGGCATGCCTCGGCACACACCGCGCAGTGCTCGTGCGTCTTCGCGTGGCGCTCGCACTCGGCACCGCAGGCCAGGCATACCGTGGCGCAGGTCTCCAGCACGTCCCGGACGACGTCGGCGTCGTCGCCGCCGTATCGCGACAGGACTCGCGCCGTGGCGTTGCAGACGTCCGCGCAGTCCAGGTCGGTACGGATGCACCTGCGCAGCTCGGACATGTGCTCCTCGGCCAGGCAGGCGTCGGCGCAGAGCGTGCACGCCTGTGCGCACTCCAGCACCTGGTCGATGCAGGTCACCAGTGCCTCTCGGGTGACCCGGCCGAGGCCGGTGGGGTGGGTGTCCAGCATTTTCCCGGTCACAGACATTTCCGACTCCCTCGTCACACTCACGGCGGCCCTTGACACCGCACGGAGTCCCCGGCGCGGGAGCCGGGAAACACAGCTGTCCGCCGGCGGGCGAACGGCTTCCCCGGTTCAGCCCAGCGCAGGCGGTGGGGTGCGGCTGCTCGCTCAGGCGGTGCCGTGGGATCAGTCCGCGTCCCAGATGATCGCGTCGAACATGTTTCGGTGGTCGCTGCCGATGCCGTCGGAATCGAGCTCAGTGAGCTCAAGGCGGGCGATATTCCCGGCGCTGGTACGTACGCACAGCACCGCGTTCTTGGTGAGTTGCTGCTTGTTGGTTCCTTCCGCGTTGACCGTGTTCGAGCACTCCTCGTAGCCCGGCAGACCGGTCGTGCGTCCTGACCAGAGAGAGACCTTGGTGCCGTTCCAGCCCTCGATCTCGTTCCCGGGCAGTATGTACACATCACCTTCGTCGGCATAGCCGACAGCGACGGGCTGTCGGGCGTCCAGGTCCTTGGGCTCGGTGTCGAGCAGCAGTGAGCCTCGCCAGAGTTCGCTTCCCGCGGGCGAAGAGCCGTGATCCGGCCCGGTCGTCTCGGTCTGTTTTGACGGCGAGGTCTGTTTCGACGGCGAGGCGGAGGCGGGAGCGGATTCTGGCGCCGCGGTGGCAGCCGGTGAAGTCGGCACGATGGGCGGGGCACCGTCGGTCTTGTCCTCATCGGAGGAGCTGAGAATGGGCACCACGGCCGTGATCAGGGCGGCGAGGACCGTCCCCCCGGCAGCGATCCAGGCTGCCTGTTGATGTCTGCTCAACCAGCCTCCGCCCGCCCCACCGCCCTGCCCGCCGTCCGGCGTCGGCGGGTCCGTCGGCGGCGGGGGCGGCGATACAGGCGGCTGTACACCGTCCACGTGGTCGCCGCCCTGGCCGGATGTGTTTGCAACAGGTCGATCGTCAGCCGCCATGCTCAGCGCCCCCACTGCTGCCGCCGGTCTACATACGTTACGCAGAGGCTAACTGCCCACGCGGGCCTCGCCGGTAACGTGCCGCACGGCCGCGAGCCGAACACGCGCTGCGCAAGACAGCTCAATCATCTCAATCACCGCGTCGAGCTTCGCCCACCATGTACCGCCACCATGTACCGCCTTCAGAAGCCGGCCCCGGCGACATCCCGTGCCGAGCTGGTGTAGCTGGTGCTGAGTTCGTACCGCTTGAGCACTCACCAAGCGTTTTGCGCACCCCGCCGCCGAGCCAAGCAATACCGCGGTCGCCGGCCGCGTGCCCGGCGATATGACGCTCGGCCCCAGTACCGATCCGGACCTGTTGTCCGACACGGCCCGGGTCCTGCTCCTCCCCGACCAGTTGCTCGGTGATGGGCGTGCAAACGACCCCAAGGACCGCGACGGCTACAACCCATCCGGCACCCCGATACCGGGCGAGCGGCTGCGCACCACCTGAACGGCTCTTGACCACTTACAGAACAGCCTTTACGCCCCGTACAACGTTGGCCTTGTGGCGACATCGTGGAGCGCTGACCGGTAGCCGTGCGTTGATCGACGGAAGTCAGCAGAACACCGGACTGACGACGGAGGTGATCGCTGAACCTGTCGCCGAATGAGCCCTGCTCTGCTGCGCGCAGCGGGAACGAGGCCTTCGACCACCCATAGGGGCAGTGCGCATAGCGCTCCATCAGCTGGACCACGCACACCCCTCACCTGGTACGGGACTATGAACGGCTGCCGCAGCACAGTGAGTCCCTGATCACCTGGGCGGCGATCACGCTGGGGACCGCCGCCTGACCCAGCCGGCCTGCCCGTGCCCCGAACGGCCGACGCCGGAGCCTGTCGGCGATCTTTCGCAGGCCCTGGGGCGATGGCCCATGACATCCGCTGTCCATCACTCGGAAGCCGACCGCATCGCGGGCTGTCAGCGTGGCGCGGTGTGTGCGGCGCGTACATCCGGAAGATGGAGAGGTCGTTGGTGCCAGCAGTCAGAAAGGGGTATGAGGTGACGGTGCTCGCCTGGCGCAGTCCTGGCCGACCGGATACGGGGCGGGTGCGGGTCGTGGGGGGCCGGTGATGAGTCCGGCGGGGGCTCTCGATCTGAAGCTGTTCGATGAGACCGTGGCGGCGGTCGCATTGTTCGCGGGGCCCGAGCACCGATTGATCTACCAGAACGCGGCGTGTTCCAGGATGCTCGGTGCCCGGCCTTTGGGGAGGCCCGCGCGGGAGGCCTTCGCCGAACCGGACGCCGGGGAGTTCTTGACCGTCCTGGACGACGTTGTGGCCACGGGGCAGCCGCGCCAGCTCCCCGACTCCCGTGAGCCTGACCCCGGCGCCTCGGAACAGGCCCGGTACTTCGTCTACTCCTGTACGCCCGTCACCACGCCTCACGGTCCCGGCGCCATGGTCGTCGCGCTGGACACCACGGCCGAAACCATGGCGTTCGAGCGTTACGAGGCCCTGGTCGCAGCGGTGTCGCAGATGGTGTGGGTGCTGCGTGCGGACGGCTCCGCGCAGGAGATCGTCCCCGGTTGGCAGGAGCTGACCGGAGCCCCCTGGCACGGCTGGATGGACGAGCGCTGGGATGCCTACATCCATCCCCGTGACCGCGAGGGGCTCAGGCAGGCCTGGCGCTCGGCCGCCGCCCAGGAGCCTCCGGGGATCTTCGAGCACACCTTCCGGGTCCGGGCCGCAGGCGACTCCTACCGGCACATGTCCACCCGGTGCGTGCCCATCCTGCGCAACGGCCGTGCCGAGGAGTGGGTCGCCGCGACGACCGATGTCGAGGACACCTGGGGTGCCGCGCTGCGTGAACGTCTTCTCGCGCAGGTCGCGGAGGTGTCCGGCGGGAGTCTGGAGGAGGCCTTCGCCGCAGTGGTGAAAATCATCGTGCCCGAACTCGCCGACGCATGCGTGATCCTGCTGCTGTCCCACGAGGAGTGGCCGCTGCCGGAAAACGCCACCGTCACGGCCCGCCGGGTCGCCTCCGCCACCCGCCCGGGGCTGCCGGCCCGGCCCGCTCTGCTGGGCCAGAGTGTCATCGTCACCGACACCGTGCGAGAGGTGCTGCAGAGCCGCACCCCGCGCACCTTCCACCTGCTGGGAGACGGGCAGGCGCCGCCCGGCCTGGTGCCGGCGGTCACCGAACGGTGGCTGACCGCGGCGGACGCCACCAGCCTGACGCTCATCCCGCTGGTCGTCGACGACATCGTCCTCGGCTACGCCGCCGCCAGCACCAACGGTGACACCCCTGTCCCCGGGCCCGCCGACATCGAGCTGCTGCGCAGAGTCTTCCACCTTGCACAACGGCCCATCCGCAGGGCCCTCGATCTCCAGCAGGCCCGCCGCACCGCCCTGCGCCTCCAGCGCGCCCACCTCACCCACCCGCCGGCCGTGCCCGGCGCGCGCCTGGCCGCCTGCTACCAGCCGGCCAGCTCGGCCAACGAGATCGGCGGCGACTGGTACGACGCCGTGATGTTCTCCGACGGCACCCTCGTCCTCGACATCGGGGACGTCGCCGGCCACGACCTCACCGCAGCCACCGCCATGGGCCAGATGCGCAGCATGCTCCGGGGCCTGGCCTGGAACAAGGGCCCCGACTGCACGCCCGCGACCGTCCTGGCCATGCTCGAGGACGCCGCCGAAGGGCTGGACATCGCCTCCTTCACCACTGCCGTCCACACCCACCTGCGACGGGAACCCGACGGCACCTGGCGGATGACCTGGGCCAACGCCGGACACCCGCCCCCTCTCCTCCTTCCCGCCCAGGCAGAGCCCTACTTCCTCGCCGGCACCGACGAAGACCCCCCGCTGTGCGTCGCCCCCGACATCCCCCGCACCACCCACACCCACACCCTCGCCCCCGGCGACACCCTCCTGCACTACACCGACGGTCTCATCGAAACCCCCACCGCCTCCCTCGACGACGGCCAGCAACGCCTCCTGCAAGCCGCCATGCACCACCGGAGCCAGCCCCTCCCCGACCTCCTCCGCCTTCTGCTGGGCCTGTCCGACCACCGCGACGACACCGCCATGATTGCCTTCCGCGCCGATGCGCCCAACTGACCCCTCTCGCTCGAATGGCACGTGGGGCGCACAGTTACCTGGACCAGCGGGGCGCGGTATCGGCCCAGGCCCGTTCCCAGTCGGCCAGGCGTCGCCGGTTCAGTACGCGGTTGACCGTGGCGTAGGCGGCAACACCGGTGAGCGCCACTCCTGCGCCGGCGAGGCCGGCCCAGCCCATGGCGCGGCTGCGGATCTCCCCAGCTGCCATGGGCGGGTCAGTAAGCTCGCCGTTGCCGTTGATCCAGAGCTGGACGGTGCTCTTGGCAGGTAGCCCGGGCCGCACTTTGGTTTCCCCGGTCCGTGTACGGCCGTTGGTATCCGTGAAACGGACCTCTACCGGGTAGCGGGTTGCCTTCTCCTCGTCCGACCCGGGTTCCAGGTGGTGGGGTGCGGGATGAAGCAGGACTGCCGTAGTGCGGTGATTGGCTCGAGTGTGGTCCTTTGCGGCTTGCTGTAGTGAGTGGTCAACGGCGTTGCCGACCAGCAGCATGGCCAGCGGGACCCCTGCCAACACGGCCAAGGTCAGGGCCAGACCGACCCAGGCCTGCAGGAGGTCTGTGGGGCGGCGCAGGGGACTGCGTCGCAACCGCACCAGCCATGGGATGTGCGCTGCCGGGGGCGGCTGGGCGCGCGGTGGTATCTCCTCAATCATGTTGCTTCTCTCTCCCACACCGAAGACAGCGAGTTGGCCGGGGCGGTGCTGACCGACCCGGCGGCTATGAGGTTGTCGGCAGGTGATCGGCAAGAGCCGTGACGGAGGGGTGGCGGTGAGCCGACTCAAGGATCTTCGCCGCGCCGCGCAGAGCCGCTTGGTGAGGGGCGGGAACCGGCCGCACGGGCACGCGGAGTTCGTCGGTGAGCCGGTGGGCGAATTCAGGGCGCAAAGCACCGCCGCCGGCCAGGAACACCCCGTTGTGCAGGGCGTCGAGCGTCTGCGCAGTGCGGTCCGCCCTGAGCATGGCGGTCACCGTCGCGGTCACCGCCTCGGTGACATCGCGGTAGGTGGTCGTCTTGTTGAGATCCTCGGTGCCCAGGACGAGACTGTGGGCGTCGACGACGGCGCCGTCGGTGAGCAGGAAGACCTCGGTGAGGTGGGCGCCGACGTCCACGATGAGGAGCGGGCGGTTCATGTCCTTGCCGGAGCCCAGCGCGACGGCTGTGGCGCTGGGGAGGGTCAGGACGGTGCGGGGCTGCAGTACCTCCAGCGCGGTGCGCGCTGCCTTGCGGTAGGCGATGCCGCCCAGGACCGGGGTGGTCAGGACGATCAGGGGGCGGCCGGAGCGCAGGACACGACGGGCCAGGAGACGCTCCAACATGTGGGCGACTCCCCCGACGTCGACGATGTTGCCCCGCTGGATAGGGGCGGAGCCCCCGATACCGGGAAAGGTCACCGTAGGGGTGTCGAAGATGATGCCGCGGCCCAGCTCCCAGGCCCGGGTACGGACGCTGCCCAGCTCCAGGGCAAGGCCCGGGCACAGCCGGCACACCGGCCAGGCCGTTGTTGCCGAGCGACGGGGGAAGAGGAAACCGGGGCGCATGGCGGTCACCGCCCTGCCTCCTTCACCTGCTGGCAACGGCTGCAGTACCGGGCTTGGGGCACGATCTGCAGGCGCTCCAGGGCGATGGGCCGCGTGCACAGATGGCACCTGCCGTATCTGCCGTGGTCCATGCGCTCCAAAGCGGCTTCCACATCGGTCAGAACCATGCGGGCGGAGGCGGCGAGCTCGATGCGGGCCTCGACCTGGCTCCGCGCCTGCTGCTCCCGCAGCCGGCCCGCACGAGACGCTGAGCTCCCTGCGATCCGCTGCAGCTGCTCTTGGCGGAAGAGGCGCTGCTCCTGCAGGCTCTCGCGCAACGCGGCGAGATCGGCAGGACACAAGCCCGCGTGGTCGACGCCGATGACCTGATTGTTCACTTCTTCACGCCTCCACACAGCGCAACACGACAGCGCCCACACGCCGCTGAACGTCTTTGTCAAGCGGTGCGGCGCTGACACCCGACGCAGCAGCGCGCGTACGGCAGGATCTCCAACCGCTCGACGGGGATCGGCTGACCGCAGTCCTGACAGGTTCCGTAGGTGCCGTCATGTATCCGCTCGAACGCCTTCTCGACCTCTTTCAGCACTCGCTGCAGGGACTCCTGCTGTGCGGCCATGAGGTGATCGCTCGCATCCCGCTCGGTCTCTTCGATCGCCCTGAGCTGCAGGAGCCGCGAGTTGCGCTCGTGCTCAAGACGCTGGCGGGCCTCATGCGCGGTGAGGCGTTCGGGGCGGGACTCCGAGCGGGCGGTATCGAGCGGCATGGGAAGGCAGTCCTTTCACAGGCGGCGGTGGCCCGGCAGGGCGCACTCGCGAGCGGGGCTCACGCTGCCGCGCCGGGAGCCACAGCTCTCCATGGTCGCGGCCGCCTCGCTTCATGACCGCCACCCTGGCCGATCGGGACAGCAGGAACCATCGGCCGCGATACCCATTTGCGGGGGGCTTGAGGATGCATACGGCAAAAGGCCTCAGGTTGGCCGCAGGTCCCAGATGGTTGGGGCACCCCCTCGACGCACATGCCGTGCGGCAGACAGGCTGGCCGGGGCAGAGCAGCGGCCCAAGGCTGCTCAGCGAGCACGCCCGCGACAAGACCAGAGCCGGCGGTAGCCGATAGTGGTGGGAACAGTGCAATGAAGGAGGCGTAACCCGCTGTGTCCCTGTTCTGGCGGATTTTCGGACTCAACGCCCTGGTACTGGGCACGGCCACGGCCATGCTCTTGTGGGCACCGGTGACCGTCTCGGTGCCGGTTCTGCTTACCGAGGCCGTGATCCTGGTCGGCGGCCTGGCCGTCATGCTGGTCGCCAACGCCGTCCTGCTGCGTATCGGACTGGCCCCGCTGGACCGGCTCACCCGACTGATGACCAGGGTGGACCTGCTGCGTCCGGGCCAGCGACTACCAGTGACCGGACACGGTGGGGTAGCCGAACTGATCCGTACCTTCAACGCCATGCTCGATCGACTGGAAACCGAACGCGCCACCAGCAACGCCCGCGCCCTGTCCGCCCAGGAAGCCGAACGGCGACGCATCGCCCAGGAACTGCACGACGAAGTCGGACAGAGCATGACCGCCGTCCTGCTCGGCCTGAAGCGCACCGCGGATCGCGCCCCTGAGCCACTGCGCACCGAGCTGCAACAGGCGCAGGAGATCACACGCGAAAGTCTGGATGAAGTCCGCCGGCTCGCCCGCAGACTGCGACCCGGCGTCCTGGACGACCTCGGCCTGATCAGCGCCCTGACAGCGCTGACCACGGACTTCGCCACCCACACCGGACTGCGGGTGAAACGTCATTTCGACGCAGACCTTCCACCGCTGGACCCCAAAGCAGAACTGGTGCTCTACCGCGTCGCCCAGGAGGCGCTGACCAACATCGCCCGCCACGCCGAAGCCGAACGGGTCGAGCTGAGCCTGCGAGGAAGCGCCGTCTGTGTGTTGTTGTGCATCAGCGACGACGGACACGGCAACGGGATCGTCCGCGAAGGAGCCGGCATCCGCGGGATGCGCGAACGTGCCCTTCTCGTCGGCGCCACACTCGACATCGCCCCCGACACCGGGAATGGCACACGGGTCTCCCTGTCCGTGCCCGTCATGGCAGAACAGGACACCGCCCATGCCTGACCGGACCACCGCAATCCGCATCCTGCTCGCCGATGACCACGCGCTGGTACGCCGCGGCGTGCGGCTCATCCTTGAGGGCGAACCCGGCCTCGAAGTCGTCGCCGAGGCCGGCGACGGCGCCGAAGCCATCACCATGGCCCGCACCCATCCTGTGGACCTTGCCGTGCTGGACGTCGCCATGCCGCGGATGACCGGACTGCAGGCAGCACGGGAACTGTCCGCGCTCCAACCTGGCCTGCGCATCCTCATGCTGACGATGTACGACAACGAGCAGTACTTCTTCGAGGCCCTCAAGGCCGGCGCCTGCGGATACGTACTGAAGTCCGTCGCCGACCGCGACCTGATAGACGCCTGCAGAGCGGCGATGCGCGGCGAGTCGTTCCTCTACCCCGGCGCGGTCACCGCCCTCATCCGCAACTATCTCGAACGCGTGCGAGGCGGAGAAGAGGCCCCGGACCGCATCCTCACCGCTCGCGAGGAAGAGGTCCTCAAACTCGTCGCCGAAGGCCACTCGTCCAAGGAGATCGCCGAGACGCTGGTCATCAGCGTCAAAACCGTTCAACGCCATCGCGCGAACCTGCTGCACAAACTTGGCCTGCGCGACCGGCTGGCCCTGACCCGTTATGCCATCCGGGCCGGTCTGATCGAACCCTGACCATCCGCACGAAGAGAACCCTGCCCACCGTGGAAGTCCTCACGGCCATGTGCGGGCCGCTGTGCACCGTCATCGCAGACTCCGGACCCGTAGACACCCCAGCCCGAGCACGATGAGGTGTGCTCCTTCGAGGCACCGGGCGGCAAGAGGCTGCGTGAGGCCGTCATCAACGAAACCGGGCCCGTCCTGATCATCCGGCTCCGCGTACATCGTCCCGGTGGGCAGGCGCAACCGGTCAGCTCATGAGAGTGTCCTCCCACTCGAAGAACCGGATGTGTGGGGGATGCGGTGGGTGTAGGGCCGAGTGGCCATGGGTATGGAGAAACCCGTCAGCGCCTTTGAAACCACCGCTGGCGTGGTACGGCCGGTCGTCGGCTTGGCTGTGCGCGCCGTTCCCAACCGACTGCCGGTTCGGAGCAGCCCGGTACTCCTTGTGGAAGTGCCCCTTGCACGACGGCGCTACCGGGGCCCCGCTCATATGGTGAGGGTTGTGGAAGACGACAACGCTGCGCTCCTCGAAACCGCGGACTTGCGCTATCTGGCCCTGTGCGCCGCTCTTCTCCTGGCCGCCGCCCTGGTCCGCGCGATCGTGTACGTGGCATTGCGGCCGTGGAGAGCCGCCGCTCCTGCGCCGTGCTCCCTCAACCGTTACGACGTGGCGATGCTGACAGGTGGCTTCGAGCGCGTCGTCGCCTCGGCGATTGCGGGCTTGGCCGATGCGGGGGCCGTTACCCTCCACCCGGGTGCCGTCTCGGAAATCCGCCCGAAACCGCTGGCCCGGCCGCATCAGGACCCCGTCCAGGCGCAGGTGCTTGACCTCCTCCCCGGCTATCCGAACGGGCATCGACTGGTGGAGGCTTTCCGTCACACCTCCACCGCTGCTGACCTGCAACGTAAGCTGGTGTCCTCGGGAATCATGCTGCCGCACCGGTGGAGGTTTGTGCTCGCCAGGTGGTTCTCCGGTGCTCTGGTTCTCATCGCCATGTCGGTCACGGTCGTCGTGCAGTGGGGGGAGCTGCCGATGGACAAGTTCAGTGGCCTGCTGTTCCTCGAACTGATGATGTGCGGCGTGTTGGTGGTGCTGTGCGGCCAGTATTTGCCGCTGACGCTGTCGCGGCAGGGGGAAGCGCTGGCCACGAGCCTTGAGCAGGTGGGAGATCAGGAGCCGTCGGCCGACCAGACCGGGGACGCGGGGAGCGGCGTGCTGGATGTGCCCGATGGCGCTGAAGAGTGGCGCCTCGAACCCGGATGGGTCGGCTCCCCTGCCGGGAGGGTGGCCCTCAAGGGGTGGGATGAGTACCACGACAGGTGGGGGCAGCCCATCCCGTTGCAGTTCTGGGAGTTGCTGCCCGACAACGTCAGCCGGACGCCTGAAGAACACCAACGCCGCGGTCTGCTCTACCGAATCCTGGGCGCGGTGTGCGGGGTGCTCGCGATCCCGTGTGCCGTGTTCACCTTCACCGGGGTGCACTGGGTCGGTGTGTTCTGGCTGCTCTTCGCCTGGGCCGGCGCCCGGTGCGCGATTCTGGCCAGGAAACACCGAGCGGCGGGCAGGCGTGATCCACACCGCGTGACGCAGGACCCCGGTGCCGGCGTCTCCTACTCCCACCACCCGGGCGCTCCGTACCCTCATCGCCCCAGCGTGCTGTATCTCCGGTCGTTCGCGCACCACGATGCTTCTCTCGAACGAACCGCGCCATGGCAGAACATCAAGACCGCGATTCTGGGCTCCCACACCTCCTACATCGAGGAACTCGACCACACTCTCCGAAATTTCGGCCCGCCCGTCGCGATCGGGAATCCGGGCGCGGCGCTGCCCGGCCTGGGCCCTGCCCAGTTCTTCGTCCCCCCGGACCCCCGCCGCGACGGATCCGGCGGGCAACTCGAACGCTGGCAGGCCGAAGTGCTCAGGCTCATGGACAACTCGGCGCTCGTGGTGATCGCAGCAGGGCTTGGGGAGGGCCTGCTGTGGGAATTCCGGCAGGCGGCGTTACGCCTGCCCCCGCACCGGCTGGTCGTCATCGTTCCGCTCGACTGCGAGGGTTACGCCCTGTTCCGGGAACATACCGGCGCCTGCTTCCGTCGCGGCTTGCCCGCTGACACCCGCGAGCCCGACCGCAGGGGAGAGATAGGCCATGCGTTGATCTACTTCGACCACGACTGGACGCCCCGTTTCGCAGCATTCGCGGACCACCCGATGATCCAGCTGCACCTCGGCCGTATAGCGACCCGCTTCAGCGCGCGAAGATATCGAAACCAGATCGCCCACGCGATGTATCCGGTGTTCCGCGCCAACGACGTTCGTTGGCCGGGAACGGAGATTCCTGTTCCCTTCGGACGAGCCAGCCGGCAGATGCTCGTCCCGGGCATGTCCCTGGGCCTCGCCGTAGCCGTTGTCGCGCTGGGCGGCCCGGTGATCGCCCTCGGCTTGTCGGCGCTGCTGTAATCGCGTGCCCCACCTGCCGTTGGCCGTCCGAGGCGAACGCGGTACCGTCACTCGCGCTGCTCCGCGGAGACCACGTACTGGGCGAGATCCTCCTCGCTGACGACGCCCTCCCCCTCGCCCTCGACGAGCAGCAGCTCCGTGGAGGTCAGTGCATAGGCGCTGGCGAGGTTGTCGTACTGCTTCACCTCCAGCCAAGCCCCGCCCGCCGCGACCAGAACGGCCAGCAGGCTACCCAGATCGAAAGTCGTGACGTTCAGCAGGAGAAGTAGGGCCCTGAATACGCCGACAAGTTCAAGACCCAGTAGCGACAGTCGCCAGCGCTGCGACCGCTCCGCGTTGAACCTGGCCTTTCGCGCGTACCACAAGCGCTGATCTTCAACGCGTCCGCACTTGTACGCGGTGATTCGTATGGACAGCGGAGCTTGGCGCAGTTCCCGCATCCTGGTGCTGATCTGGGCCGGCAACTCCGATGCCGGTACGACGCCTTCGGGCAGTACGTCGAGGACCGACCGGATCTTACGGCGGAAGAGGGCCGCGGCCTCGTCGTCCCCGACGCCGTGAAACGGCTGGGCCCGCGTCGCGTACTTCCAGGCCAGGGACTTCAAAGACTCGGCCACGGCACGCCCCTGGTACCACGTCTCTTCCGGACGGGTGCGCAGCAGGAGGACTTCGGCTGCCAGGGCAATGATGAACGCCATGAGGGAGGTGGCGTCCAGTCCGTTGTCCACAAGCTCGGGAAGACCGTCGCTCAGACCGATGACTCCGCAGAGGGCGGGCCGCCACCGTGGCCCACAGTCGGATTCGCGTCAGGCGCTCACCCTGTTTGCTCCTCCCCCGAAGGTCAGCAGACTGTACGTACCACAGGGCGGTGCCGACAAGTCTGCCGGATCTCGTGCACCATCTACCTGTGGATCGCTTTGGCGGAAGATGACGGCGTGCTGCCAGGGCAGGTCAGCGCCGTAGCCGGGTCTGCTGCGGCCCTGGTAAGCCCACGTCCGCAGGGATAAGGGGGAGGGCGAGATGTGTGCCGAGCATATCCGCGATCAGCTACGGCCCGGGCGCCCTCGGGCAATCCCCGCGTCGCCAGCGCCGCACCCGAATTTCATCGGGGTTGATGTGCCGATGCCCCACCGCCCGTGCCCGCGCGGTCATGTTCTGCGCGAGCTGGGCGTTGGGCAGCTCCGCGCGTTCCATTAAGTGACTCAGGAGCACGTTGGGTTGCTTGGCCAGCCGCTTTCCGGCCTGTCACCGACTCTTACCGCCTCGCCGCCAGCACCCGAGTCCGAGCCACGGAGCCCGCCTGGGTCGACTGCCCTACCGTTACTTCCCTTGATGGTCCGCCGCCCTCACGGGCGGCGGACCATTATTCGCTCAGCTCGCCAACGTGCCCTGGTGAAAGTACATGCGCCAGTCGGTTTCCGTCATACGCCATAGCGAGCTCCGCCATGCTCGGCGCCCTTTGCTGTCGGCGAGGTACGTCAGGTGAATGATGCCCGGAGCGAGTACGACCCCGGACATCTCACTGACCTCGACCGGAGACTCCGCGTCCACTGAACCAGCACTCGTCACGGTGAGAATCGACGTCGCGTCCCAGCGCCTGCCAGACGCTCCGATCTCGGTGAACTCCGGGTCCAAAAGCTCCGAGACCAGGACTGAGGAAGCACGCACGTCAGGGTCGAGAAGCCGCATCTCCGCCGCAATAGCCGCCTGAACGGCCCACTCACTCTCGTCCGCCATGCATGAACCCTACGGACAGTCCCATCCCGCCATACCGAATAGTTGACGCAGGGCGGGGAGCGGCCGACAGCGTCGTCCTCATCTCGTCAACAATCCGGATCGGGCTGATCACCAACTGCCGTCGGAACCCATGCACAAGCTGTCACTGGGCACGAAGCCACGGTCGGCGGGCGACGCCGCCCGCTGAGCAGCACCGCGCAGGCCGTTGTGGTCAGCAGCCCGCCGGCAAGGAAAGCGGCCCGCACGCCGACTGATGCCAGGAGCAGTCCCCCGAGCGCGGCGCCGGCTGCGATACCGGCGTTGTAGGAAGCGGAGTTCGCCGCGAGGGCGATGTCCGTACGGCCTGGTGCACAGTGCAGCATCTCGTTCTGGGTGGCCATGAACACCGGTCCGAGTGCGCCGCCCATCAGCACCAGGAACACCACCGCTGCCACCGGGTCGGCACCGGCCGCGTACAGGCCGAGCAGGCCCCCGGCCTGCGTGGCCACGGCCGCGGCCAGGGTCGCGTGCGGAAAGCGGTCGAGCAGTGCCCCGGTGAGGGTCACTCCGGCCAGACAGGCGACTCCGAAAGCCACGAGCAGGGCGTTGACCGTGTTCGGAGAGAACCCGCTCACGTCGCCCAGGAACTTCACGAGGTAGGTGAATCCTGCGAATGCCCCGGTGACGGACAGGGCGCCGACCACGAGCACGGTGGCGAACCGGCGAGCGTCGGGAGCGGTCCCGAAGGCGGCGCGTGCCTCTTCCGGGCGTGTGGTCGGCAGGAGAGCGGCGATCGTCACGAGGGAGACGAGCCCCAGGCCCGCCAGCATGGCGATCGGTACCTGCCAGGCGCTCTGCCGGCCCAGCCAGGTCCCGGCGGGCACACCGAGCACGAGGGCCAGCGACCCGGCGACGGACAGTGCCCCCACCACACGCCCCCGGACCTCGGGTGCGAACAGTCCCACCGCGACCGGGCCCATCACTGCCCAGAACAGCGCCTGCGCCAGCGCGGTCAACAGCCGCGCCCCAAGAAGCAGCGGATAAGAGAGGGACAGCGCCGCGATCAGACTGGACACGGCGAGCGCGGCCAGCAGGCCGGTGAGCACATGACGCCGGGGCAGCGACTGTGTGACGCGGGCGAGCGGCAGAGATGCCACGGCCACCGTCACGCCGTAACCGGTGACCAGGAGACCGACCGCGGACACGGACACCGCTATGTCCTCGGAGATGAGTTCTAGGAGGCCGACCGGCAGGTTCTCTGCGGTGTTGAAGGTGAAGGCGGCCAGCATCAGAGCCAGGAGCACCGCCCGTCGGCGCCATGGAGCCGACGGTCGAGTGCTCCCGCGGCCCTGGCCCGCCCCCACCCGTTGCTCTCGCTTCGTGGCACCGCTCATAGAGGTACCTCACCGGGACCGCCGGACTCCCCGCAACCGGATTGATACCGGGTCCGGTTCGCCCACGCGTAACGGGCCGTCACGGACCAGTGGTTCTGACACAGCTACTCAGAGGCGTGCTGCACTCTTGCACGGTGAGCGAGAGTGCCGTGAACAAGGCGCCCGAAGACGTGCGAGCGGGCCCGGCGTTCTGCTACCAACAGGACCTGCAGAGGAACAAGGCAACAGTCAGGATCGGGGTCGTCCAGATGACGGACGAGGCGGCAGAGGAGCGGCGGCTGGGGAACCTGCCGGAGGAGACGAACCGTCTGGTCGGGCGACAAACGGAGCTGGCGCAGGTGGCGCGGCTGTGCCGGCGGGCGCGGCTGGTGACAGTGACCGGGGTGGGTGGCGTGGGCAAGACCCGGCTCGCGCTGGAGGCCGCGGCCGGGCTGCGATCCCGCTTCCGGGACGGGGTGTGGTGGGTGGAGCTGTCGCCGCTGCGCAAGGGCGGGCTATTGCCGCACACCATCGCCCAGGTGCTGCCGCTGGCCGACCAGACCGCCCGCCCGGTGATCGATGTCCTGGCCGACTACCTGGCGGACCGGGAGCTGCTGCTGGTCCTGGACACCTGCGAGCATCTGACCGACGCCTGCGCGCTGACCGTACAGGCGCTGGCGCGGGCCGCACCGGGCCTGCGCATCCTGGCCACCAGCCGCCGCACCCTGAACGTCCCCGGCGAGGAGGTGTGCACGGTCGAGCCGCTGCCGGTCCCGGAGACCGACGATCCCGCGGCGGCGCAGGCGGATGCGGTAGTGCTGCTGGCCGAGCGCGCCGCCGCGCACGCCCCCGGCTTCGCGGCCACCGACGCCCGCCGGGCAGAGCTGGTCGGCCTGTGCCGGCGCCTGGAGGGCCTGCCGCTCGCCATCGAGCTGGCCGCGGCACGCCTGGGCGAGCTGTCGGTGCGGGAGTTGACGGTGCGGCTGGACGACCGGTTCGCGGTCCTGGGGGAGACCGACGCGGTGGTGGAGGGGGCCGAGCCGCCCTGGCACCAGGCCCTGCGGACCGCGATCGGCTGGAGCCACCAGCTCTGCAGCCCGGCCGAACGACTGCTGTGGGCCCGCCTTTCGGTGTTCGCCGGTTCCTTCGACGCCGAGTCGGCCCGACTGGTGTGCGCGGACGCGTTCCTGGCCACCGAGCGCATCACCGACCTGCTGGCCACACTGGTCGACAAGTCGATCCTGACCTGGCAGCCCACCGGCGGCGGAGAGCGCTACCGCATGCTGGACACCCTCCGCGAATACGGCACCGGCTGGCTGCGCCGCCTGGGCGAGGAAGAAGCGCTGCGCCACCGGCATCGGGACTACTACCGGACCCTGGCCTACCGGGCGGACGCCGGCTGGATCGGGCCGGAGCAGATCGCCTGGTACGAGCGGACGGTCGCCGAGCACGCCAACCTCCGCACCGCCCTGGACTTCTGCCTCACCGAAGGGGACGGGCACGCCGCGCTGGAGATGGGCGGTGCGCTGTGGTTCTACTGGTTCGCCTGCGGCTTCGCGAGGGAAGGCCGGCACTACCTGGACCGGGCGCTCGCCCTGGCTCCGGCCCCCGGTCCGGCCCGCGCTAGGGCCCTGTGGGCCTGCGGCCTCGCCGCCATCGCCCAGGGCGACACGGAGACCAGTCTCCGCCTAGGCGGCGTCTACCGGGCGGCCATGGCCGATGGAACCGACGAGACCCCACCGATCGTCGCCGTCCACCTGGAGGGCGGCAGTCTCGCGCTGAGAGGTCAGCTGACGCAAGCGGCCGAGGTGCTCGATGCGGTGCTGCATCTCCGGCCTGTCGACGGGCGTTATCTCGGGGGGTGGCTCGTGGCACTGAGCGCTCAGGCCTTCGTCCACGCCCACCTCGGGCAGTACATCGAGGCCGCTGCCGTCGCCGAGGAACTGCGCGTGGTCTGTGTCCGGCGCGGTGAGATCTGGGCCCGTGCCTGGGGCGAGTACACGTGCGCGCTTGCCGCGCTGGGACTGGGACAGCCGGAGGAGGCCGCGGTCCATGCCCGCGCCGCCCTCGACGGCAAGCGCCGCCTGCACGACAGCCTCGGCATCGCCACGGTCATCGACGTGCTCGCCTCCGTGGCGATCGCGTCCGGACACGCCGAGCGGGCCGCCCGGCTCCTGGGCATCGCCGAACAGATCTGGCAGACCCTCGGCATCCCCCAGATGGGCTCGCCCGACCTCCTCGCTACCCGCATCGCATGCGAGACCCAGGCCCGCCGCCTCCTCGGAGACGACGCCTACCAAACCGCCTTCCACGCCGGCTACCACACCGACCCCGACACCGGCATCACCTACGCCCTCACCACACCGGACACCCCACCAGCCGTACCGCACGGCGTACCCGGCTGAGCGCCAGCCCCGGGACGCCGCTGCGAGCACCGCGACCCGCCGCCCCGGGGCTCAGGCCGCCGCCATCCACCGGACAGCAGAGATCGACAAACTTGACGAAGTGCTACTAGTCCGTGCAGGTGAGCGAGGGGCCGCGACTCAGATATCCGGGTAGCGGCCCCTTTAGTGCCTGTTTGCGATCCTCCGCGAGGTGCCTCGTGGACGAGTGGCGCGGGCGTTGGGTTGGTGCTGAAAAGACCATGGTCCAGGGCATAGTCTGATGGCAGGTCAGTGCTGATTGTTTCCGGGTGTTCTCCACCCAGTCCCTGTGCATGATGCTTCCGGTCCGGTCGCTGACACCGCCGATCGGCGGCTGACATGCCCCTACCGCCTCTGCCCGCGGCAGGCCCGCCCCCCCCCGGACAGGCCCCCGCCCTCGCGTGAGATGCGGGTGGCGGCCGCGCTGATCGATCTGGCCGACACCCTGGTCGCCGATTTCGACCCGGCCGATTTCCTGTACCGGGTTGCCGAGCACTGCATGGACCTGTTGGACATCGGCGATGCCGGGGTGATGCTGGCCACCCCCGGCGGTCCGCTGCGTCTGGTGGCGACCACCTCCGAGCGGGTCCGTCTGGTGGAACTCTTCGAGCTCGACGCCCGGGAGGGCCCCTGCCTGACCGCTTACGTTGAGGGCGTCCCCGTCGACCACACCGACCTGCACGCCCCTTCGTGCTGGCCGGGCTTCAGCGTCCGCGCCCGCGGCGCCGGCTATGTCTCCGTGCATGCCTCTCCGATCCGGCTGCGGAAGGAGACCATCGGCGTGCTGAACCTCTTCCGCCGCATTCCCGGCCCCCTGTCCGACGCCGACTGCCGCCTCGCCCGGGCGCTGGCGGATGCCACCGCCATCTCCCTGTTCCAGCAGACCACCCTGGATCACCACCGCACCCTCAGCGCACAGCTTCAAGGAGCCCTGGACACCCGCACCGTCATCGAACAGGCCAAGGGCTATCTCACCCGCCTCCATGCCACCGATCCCGACACCGCCTTCCACCGCCTGCGGGCTCACGCCCGTCACCACCAGATGCGCATCGCCGACCTGGCCCGCGACGTCATCGACGGCACCGTCATCCTCCCGCCCGATACCGAGGGGAGCCCTCGGTGCGACGGAACCGTGCCCTGACCCGTCCGAGCGGGTTTCTCACCCTCCTTTGGAGGTGCGGTCGCACCGCGGCTTCACGGCCCGCGCGGTGAGGGTGAAGAGGTCCAGCAGTGCCCGGATGGACAGGCCGGCCTCTGCCGGATGGCGGAGGGAACCGTTCAGGTTGAGGGTGCAGTGCGTGCGTCGCCCGATCCGTTCCCGACTGAGGTAACCGGCCGCTTCGAGGTCGCAGACGATGGCCTGGGCAGTGCGCTCGGCGATACGGCAGGCCGCTGCGATGTCGCGGATGCGCGTTGTGGGGTCCCGCGCGACGGCCAGGAGACGCGGGCGTGGTTGGTGAGGAAACTCCACCCTGCGCCCTGCCGGTCCACGATTCCCCTGCCCCTTCGACACCGCCCGTCGGCACGCCGGCCGGCACCGGCCCTTGGCCACGGCACTGGGCAGCTGCTTCCTAACTCCCCAGCCTTCGCTGCCGGGACTGCAGCGTCCCCATACGCCGCGCGTCTGCCCGCAGAGGGCCAGACAAAACCGGTGGCTGTAACGCGCCCGAAGTCGCTGACGAACGACACCGCAACTCAGGCTCTGACCCACTTGTTGTGGAGAGCTCATCGGTAGTGATGTCAGTGGCGTGTGGTGAGGTGGCCGCGCTCTGCCAGAGCCTGTCTTTGAACCCCCTGGTGAGCTGGCGGGCCTTGGCCACGTAGCCCGCCCGTGGAAGCCGTAGCGTCAGGCTGATCATCTGGGCTAGGCTCCACGACCATGACTACCGGGACGGCTTCGCGCCACGCACGGATCGGTGACCCGGTGCTCCGCTGAGCGCCGTACGGGCCGATGCGGGCCCCGTTGCACGAGCTCCGCCTTCGTCGTGTTGATCGCAGGTTCAACTGGCAACGACGATGGGAGAGTTCATGACTGTCAAGACGCTGGAGATTCCGACCGTGGACGGCGTGGCCGACGGATTCGCCGCCTTTCCCGGGGGCGGTGGGCGGCACCCGGGCGTGCTGATGTACCCAGACGGGTTTGGAATTCGGCCCGTACTGCGGGAGATGGCCGAGGAGTTGGCGGGACACGGGTACTACGTGCTCGTGCCGAATGTCTTCTACCGGCACGGGCCCGCGCCGGTGGCCGAGCTTCCCGAGTTCGTCGGGGCGCAGGACCGGGAGCGGGTCATGGGTGCGGTGATGCCCTTGATCCAGGCGCACAGCCTCGAGCGTGTTCTGCGCGATGCCGAGGGCTACCTCGGGTTTCTCAGCGCCCAGGCCGAGGTCGCCGCCGGGCCCCTCGGGGTGACCGGGTACTGCATCGGCGGGCTGTACGCCGTGCGCACCGCCGCGGCCCATCCGGGGCGGGTCGGCGCCCTCGCCGCGTTCCACGGGCCCGTCGGCGTCGACGGACCCAGGCTCTTCGAGACCGTCACCGCGCAGGTCCATCTCGGGCACGCCGAGGGTGACTTGACGCCCGATGCGCTGGGCGAGCTCAATCGTGGGCTGGATGCCGCGGGGGTCGCGTACACCTCCGAGATCTACCCCGGCACCGTCCACGGGTTCACCATGGCCGACACCGAGACCTTCAGCGCGGCCGGGCTGAAGCTGCACTGGGAGCGGCTGCTGCCCCTGCTGGAGCGCACCCTGAACGGCGGGTAGGGCTCAGAGCCTGTCTTTGGGCCCCCGCCTGCGCCTGACGAGGGCTCAAAGGCAGGCACTCGGTCGCTGTGGAGGAGGTCGTTCTTTGTCCGGGTACCGTCGCTGAGCCGGTGCCGGTGGGCGGGTGGATGATGATGCGGGCGCTCATAGGCCCTGTCCGAACCGCGGGACGTCGGCCGGGGCGAGGTCACTGCGAGGGCGGAGCGGCCGGAGGTGGTGCCGCCAGCGGCCGGCGCCGTCCAGGGCGGCGTCGGCCAGCTGCGTGGTGCGGTCGCCGCGATGCGGCCGGCCGCATCGCGGCGGCCGAGCAGCAGTGTGCCGGGACGGTGCAGGGAGCCGGTGACGGCCCCGACGATGGCCTCGGTGGACTCCCGTACGCGGTACTTCCGCCACCCGCCCGCCCACTCGCCTGGGACGTACGGCTGCTGCTGCCGCTTGAACACACAGCCCTCGTTTTCGCCTGCGACGTCGGTCAACAGGGGGCGCAGCCGGCGGTGGCGGGGGCAGAGACGCGGGCGAGCGTTGGGGGAAGCGTCCTACAGGCGCTTCCCCCGACCCTCTTGCCGGTGAGTCAGTCCTGGGCGAGGCGGTCGAGGAACTGGCCGACCAGTTCCAGGCCGGTGCGCAGCGTCCGGGTGTCGTCGGCGAAGCCGATGCGTACGGTGTGCTCGATGTCGAAGGCGGCGCCGGGGGTGAACATGACGCCGGTCTCCTGAAGGAGGCGGGTGCAGAACTCGTAGGAACCGATCGGGGCGTTGTAGTGCAGGAGCGCGGTGGTGCCCGAGGCCGGCTTCACATAGGTGATGTCGTCGCGGCCGGTGACCCACTCATCGAGGATCGCCGGTGATCCAGCCCAGGCGCAGCCCGGCCAGGGAGTACGGCTTGGACATGCTGCCGGTGGAGATGCCGCGCTCGTACAGGTCGGCGATCGAGGCGGTGAAACCGTCGCCGTCCTGGTCCACGCCCCGGTAGACCTCGTCGCACAGCACCCACGCCCCGACACGGTCGGCGATCTTCGCGATGCGGGTCAGCCCGGTGGCGTCGATGAGGGCGCCGGTGGGGTTGTTGGGATTGTTGACGGCGATGAGCTTCGTCTCCGGGGTGACCAGGCGGTCGAGTTCGTCCAGATCGGGAAGCCAGCCGTGCTCCTCACGCAACGTCAGATGGTCGACGCGGGCGCCGTAGCTGTCCGGGATGGAGTAGTGCTGCTGGTAGGTGGGGACGACGGCCACGATGTGGTCGCCCGGTTCGACGAGGGTGGTG
>NZ_JOBH01000020.1 GCF_000717745.1 Streptomyces violens | reverse complement strand
ACCGCTACGCTCCCGATCCCGGCGTCCCGGCATGCCCGGGCCACGCGGACAGCGATTTCGCCACGGTTGGCGATGAGCACCTTGCGCACGATGGCTCCCTCCTCGAAACAAGCTGAGTTTAGGGACTGACGACACCACGTGCCGAGTCGACCCTGAGGGTGAGCTTCCCCACAAGGCGCCTGTGTCCGGCGCGAGCCGCGCGCCGAAGTCCCCTGCATCCCCAGGGTATGCCCGGAATCCCGGGCGTACGACGGAGACCTGGTGTGGGCAAGGTCTCGGTGGGCCCGACTTCCCTACGACGCAGTTTCTTTGTGGAGACCCTACGAATGGCGGAACGAAACTTTGCCGGGTGGGTGTCGGGTGTGACGCACGGGACCGCCGCCTGTCGCAGACCCCTTGTTCCTTCTATTACCCAGCAGTAGCGTGCACCCGTCTTCTGTACTGGCGGTAACAGGCGCGAAAACGTGCCGGACAACAGCGGAAGTGGGTGGGTGCGGTGGCGGCACGCAGGCCGGTGGCCGGGGTGACGGCGGTGGTACTGGTCCTGGAAGCGGCCGGGATCGTGCTGCTCAACTGGATCCTGAGCGTCTTCGTCGACAAGCAGCAGATGTCGATGGCGGGCCTGGAGACCCACGCGATGTCGGCCGGGGCCTGGATCGGCGGCCTCGTCTTCGGGCTCTACCTGCTGTTCTGCGCGTACCTCGCGCTGCGCTGCGCGGTCCGGGACCGCGCGCCCGGCGGCTTCGCGCGCATCGTGCTCATCAGCTGCGCGGTGATCCACGGCGTGGTCGGCGCGTTCACGGTCGGCCTGGTCGGCTGGTCCGCGTTCGCCGGCGCGATGGTCGTCCTCGGCCTGCTCATCTTCACCCTGCTGGCGTACGCCCCGGCGGCCGGGGCCGCCGGGGCGTACGCCGGTCCCGAGTCGGCCGGCGGTCCCGAACTGGCTGCTACGCCCACAACTCCGTGATCTGGATCCCCAGTTCCGCCAGCAGACGGCGGAGCAGCGGCAGGGACAGGCCGATGACGTTGCCCGGGTCGCCGTCGATGCCGTCGATGAAGGGGGCCGAGCGGCCGTCGAGGGTGAAGGCGCCCGCGACGTACAGCGGTTCGCCGCTCGCCACGTAGGCGGCGATCTCCGCGTCGGACGGCTCGCCGAAGCGGACCGTGGTGGCGGCGGTCGCCGAGACCCGGCGGCCGCTCTCCGTGTCGATGACGCAGTGCCCGGTCTGCAGCACGCCCGACCGGCCGCGCATCGACTTCCAGCGCGCCGTGGCGTCCTCGGCGTCGTCCGGCTTGCCCAGCGCGCGCCCGTCCAGCTCCAGTACGGAGTCGCAGCCGATGACCAACGCCCCGGCGGTCTCCGGGCGTCGGGCCACGGCGTCGGCCTTGGCCTCGGCCAGTACGCGGGCCAGCTCGCCCGGGGTGTCGGCGGTGATCGCGTCCTCGTCCACGCCGCTGACGATGACCTCGGGGGCCAGTCCGGCCTGTCGCAGGAGGCCGAGTCGGGCGGGGGACTGGGAGGCGAGCACGAGGCGGCGGGGCTGTTCGGTCATGCGGGTCATCGTAGGCGGCGGGCGGGCCGCCCCGGCAGCCCGTACTCCCGCGTCAGGGCCGCTTCGCGCGCTATTGACAGGCGTGGGGCCTGCGGTCACAGTGCAGTGGCGCGTTCGGATGTCAGTGACCAATGTCCGTTATTTGAACACCGCGCCCGCATGAGGGTGCGAGGAGGCACGCGACCCCATGCCGTACTACCGCCGTGCCGGCGACGTCCCGGCCAAGCGCCACACCCAGCACCGCGGCCCCGACGGCGGGCTGTACTACGAGGAGCTGATGGGGGAGGAGGGCTTCTCCTCGGACTCCTCGCTGCTCTACCACCGGGCGATCCCCTCGGCGATCACCGGCAGCCGCCCCTGGGAGCTGCCCGACCTCACCACCGTCGCCAACCACCCCCTCAAACCCCGCCACCTGAAGCTGCCCGCCCTCTTCGAGACCGCCGACCCGGCCGCCACGGACGCCGTCACCGGGCGCCGCCTGCTGCTCGGCAACGAGGACGTACGGATCGGCTATGTCGTGGCGGGCGCGGCCTCGCCGCTGTACCGGAACGGCGTCGGCGACGAGTGCGTGTACGTCGAGAGCGGTACGGCCCGGCTGGAGACCGTCTTCGGCGTGCTGGACGCGCGCCCCGGCGACTATCTCGTCATCCCGCGCGCCACCACCCACCGCTGGGTGCCCACCGGGGACGCGCCGCTCCGCGCGTACTGCATCGAGGCGAACAGTCATGTCGCCCCGCCGAGCCGCTATCTGTCCCGCTACGGGCAGTTGCTGGAGCACGCCCCGTACTGCGAGCGAGATCTGCGCGGGCCCGAAGGGCCGCTGCTCATCGAGGGGGAGGGGGCGGCGGAGGTGCTCGTCAAGCACCGCGGCCCGGGCCCCGGCGGGCTGGCCGGAACTGTGCTGACCTACCCCACCCACCCCTTCGATGTGGTGGGCTGGGACGGCTGTCTGTACCCGTACGCCTTCAGCATCCACGACTTCGAGCCGCTGACGGGGCGGGTGCACCAGCCGCCGCCCGTCCACCAGGTCTTCGAGGGGCACAACTTCGTGATCTGCAACTTCGTGCCGCGGAAGGTCGATTACCACCCGTTGTCGATCCCCGTGCCGTACTACCACTCCAACGTCGACTCCGACGAGGTGATGTTCTACTGCGGCGGCGATTACGAGGCGCGCAAGGGGTCGGGGATCGGGCAGGGGTCGGTCTCGCTGCATCCGGGCGGGCACGCGCACGGACCGCAGCCCGGTGCCTACGAACGCAGCATTGGCGTCGAATTCTTCGATGAACTGGCCGTCATGGTCGACACCTTCCGCCCGCTCGGACTCGGCGAGGGCGGTACCGCTTGCGAGGATCAGGGGTATGCCTGGACGTGGGCCGGTGGCCACGGACCTCTGGAGGCGTGAGCGATGACCCTATCCGCGTTGTACGAACGGCTCGTGGACGATGCCGGGCTCTTCCCGCCCGAGCAGCTGGAGATGGATGCGGCGGTCGCCCGGCACCGCGCCGACGCGGCGGCCGGTGATCCGCGGCTCAGCCATCGGTTCCTGTGCCCGGCGGCGCGGCTGCCGGAGCTGTCGGCGGCGCTGGACGAGGCGGACCGCTTCCGGGTGGGGCTGATCAGCCCGCTGGAGTGGGGTGCGCTGGTGGACGCGCACCGCCTGCTCGCCGACGACGGCCGGCTGCGGCTGGTCGCCCTGGAGGGCCCGGTCCCGGAGGCGCCGGATCTCGTGACGGCCGTCCGGCAGGCCGCCGACGCCCTGAAGAACCTGCCGTACGGGCCGCCGCCCGGCTTCCCCCAGTACGTCGAGATCCCGCTCACGGACGGGTGGGAGGCCGCCCTCGACGAGCTGGCCACGGCCGGGCTGGGCGCCAAGGTCCGCTGCGGCGGCGTCCGCGCCGACCTGTTCCCCGCGACCGAGCACCTGGCGGTGTTCGTGTCCGCGTGCGTGCGGCGCGGGCTGCCCTTCAAGGCCACCGCAGGGCTGCACCACGCCGTGCGGTACCGCGACGCGCGCACCGGCTTCACCCACCACGGGTTCCTCAACCTGCTGCTGGCGGTCTGCCGGGCGGCGGACGGCGCGGCACCCGACGGTGTCGAGGCCGTGCTGCGGTCCACCGATCCCGTCGCGCTGGCCGCCGAGGCCCGCGCGGTGACCCCGGCCCTCGCCGCGCGTACCCGCGCGGTGTTCACCGGGTACGGCTCGTGCAGTACGAGCGAGCCGCTCGCAGATCTGCGGGCGCTGGGCCTGACCGGCTCGCGCGCGCATCCGAAGACCCCCACCGACAGGGAGCTGGACGCATGACGACCCGATCCTGGGTGCCCGTACCGGAGCACTCCGACTTCCCCGTGCAGAACCTGCCGTACGGGATCTTCTCCCGTGCGGGGGAGCCGCCGCGGGCCGGTGTGGCGATCGGCGAGTACGTCCTGGACCTGTCGCGGCTCGGCGCGGACGCCGGGCTGCCGTACGCGGCGGACTTCACCGCGCCGACGCTCAACCCCTTCATGGCGCGCGGCCGGGAGGCGTGGCGTGCGGTGCGGGCCCGGCTGACCGAGCTGCTGACGGACGGGGCCCACCGCGCGGCCGTCGAGCCGCACCTGGTGCCGCGCGCCGAGGTGACCCTGCATCTGCCGTTCGAGGTCGCCGACTACGTCGACTTCTACGCGTCCGAGCACCACGCGTCCAACGTCGGCCGGGTGTTCCGCCCCACGCAGCCGCCGCTCACCCCGAACTGGAAGCATCTGCCCATCGGTTACCACGGCCGCGCGGGCACCGTCGTCGTCTCCGGCACCCCGGTCGTGCGGCCCTGCGGCCAGCGCAAGGCTCCCGACGCCGAGGTGCCCGGCTTCGGTCCGTCGGTGCGGCTGGACATCGAGGCCGAGGTCGGCTTCGTCGTCGGCACGCCGTCCGAGCTGGGCAGCCCGGTGTCCGCGGCGGACTTCGCCGACCATGTCTTCGGCGTCGTGCTGGTCAACGACTGGAGCGCGCGGGACATCCAGGCGTGGGAGTACGTGCCGCTCGGCCCGTTCCTCGGCAAGTCCTTCGCGACCTCGGTGTCCCCGTGGGTGGTGCCGCTGGAGGCGCTGGAGGCGGCGCGGGTGGCGCCGCCGGCGCAGGACCCGGAGCCGCTGCCGTACCTGCGGACGGACGAGCCGTGGGGCCTGGATCTGGCGATCGAGGTGGCGTGCAACGGCGAGGTGGTCTCCCGGCCGCCGTTCCGCACCATGTACTGGACGGCCGCCCAGATGCTCGCGCACATGACGGTCAACGGCGCGAGCCTGCGCACCGGCGACTTCTACGCCTCCGGCACGGTCTCGGGCCCGGAGCCGGACCAGCGGGGCTCGTTCCTCGAACTGGGCTGGAACGGTACGGAACCGGTCAAGCTCGCCGACGGCTCCACCCGCGCCTTCCTGGCCGACGGCGACACCGTCACCCTGCGCGCCACGGCGCCGGGCCGGGACGGGGTCCGGATCGGGTTCGGGGAGGTCAGCGGCACCGTCGAGCCGGCGCGCGGGGCAGCCGGCTCAGCCGGACAGGCCGAGCAGCAGGAGTAGGAGCACCGCGGCGACCGCCAGCACGATGCCCGCCCGACGGAGCATGGCCTCTGCTTTGCGCAGCTCCTCGGAGGGATCGTCGGACGGATCGGACCACAGCATGCTTCCGATCGTGCGCCTCTCGCCGCGGCGGCGCCTGAGTACGCGTACTCAGGCGCCGCCACGACGTTGACCGGTCAGCGCGGCCAGAAGCTGGTACGCCAGGCGCGCGGGCCCGGATGCGGAATCCGTCGCGGCACGAGGGACGCCGGGTCGGACCACTCCTCGCCCTGGTCCCGGCCGCCGGGCGCGGCGGCAGCGGCGGCCGCCGCGCGGGCTTGCACCACCGCGACTGCGGCGGCCAGCTCCTCCGGTGTCGGGTTGCCCCGTACGACCTTGATCACCGTCAGCCTCCTTACAGCGGTCGATCCTGTGCGTCTTTACAGCGGGATGTTGCCGTGCTTCTTCGGGGGCAGCTGTTCGCGCTTGTTGCGCAGGGTGCGCAGGCCGCGGACGATGTGCCGGCGGGTCTCGGACGGCATGATCACCGCGTCGACGTAGCCGCGTTCGGCCGCCGCGTAGGGGTTGAGGAGGGCCTCCTCGTACTCGGCGATCAGCTCCTGGCGCTTGGCTTCCTGGGCGGCCGGGTCCTCGATGGCGGCGAGGGTGCGGCGGTGCAGGATGTTGACCGCGCCCTGGGCGCCCATGACGGCGATCTGGGCGGTGGGCCAGGCCAGGTTGAGGTCGGCGCCCAGGTGCTTGGAGCCCATGACGTCGTACGCGCCGCCGAACGCCTTGCGCGTGATGACGGTGATCAGCGGGACGGTGGCCTCGGCGTAGGCGTAGATCAGCTTGGCGCCGCGGCGGATGATGCCGTCCCACTCCTGGTCGGTGCCGGGCAGGAAGCCGGGCACGTCCACGAAGGTGAGGACGGGGATGTTGTAGGCGTCGCAGGTCCGCACGAAACGCGCGGCCTTCTCGGACGCCTTGATGTCCAGGGTCCCGGCGAACTGCATCGGCTGGTTGGCGACGATGCCCACCGAGTGGCCCTCGACGCGGCCGTAACCGGTGACCATGTTCGGCGCGTACAGCGCCTGGACCTCCAGGAACTCCCCGTCGTCCAGCACGTGCTCGATCACGGAGAGCATGTCGTACGGCTGGTTCGCCGAGTCCGGGATCAGCGTGTCCAGCTCGCGGTCGTGGTCGCTGGTCTCCAGGTCAGCCTCCTCCGGGAAGGAGGGCGGCTCGGAGAGGTTGTTGGACGGCAGGTAGGACAGCAGCGCCTTGATGTACTCGACGGCGTCCTTCTCGTCCCCCGCCATGTGGTGGGCGACGCCGGAGGTGGCGTTGTGGGTGCGGGCGCCGCCCAGCTCCTCGAAGCCCACGTCCTCGCCGGTGACGGTCTTGATGACGTCGGGGCCGGTGATGAACATGTGCGAGGTCTGGTCGACCATGACCGTGAAGTCGGTGATGGCCGGGGAGTAGACCGCACCGCCCGCACAGGGGCCGACGATCAGCGAGATCTGCGGAATGACGCCGGACGCGTGGGTGTTGCGGCGGAAGATCTCGCCGTACGCGCCGAGGGAGACCACGCCTTCCTGGATGCGCGCGCCACCGGAGTCGTTGATGCCGATGACCGGGCAGCCGTTCTTCAGCGCGAAGTCCATCACCTTGACGATCTTCTCGCCGAACACGCCGCCCAGCGCGCCGCCGAAGACGGTGAAGTCCTGCGAGAACACGGCGACCGGGCGGCCGTCGACGGTGCCGTAGCCAGTGACCACGCCATCGCCGTAGGGGCGGTTCTCCGCCATGCCGAAGTCGGTGGAGCGGTGCCGCGCGAACTCGTCCAGCTCGACGAAGGATCCTTCGTCCAGCAGCAGATCGATCCGCTCACGGGCGGTCAACTTGCCCTTGGCGTGCTGCTTTTCCACGGCGCGCGCGGAACCGGCATGGGTGGCTTCTTCGATGCGTCGCTGAAGATCCGCCAGCTTGCCCGCGGTGGTGTGGATGTGTGCTTCCGGCTCGGACATCGGGATGCGGCTCCTGCTCGTCCTGGACTGGTGCTCGTACGGGGGGCGCTTCGCTCAGGGGTTGGCTACCGATTCGTAGCGTATCGGCGGCACTGCTCACCGGCACTGCGTCGTTGGCCACACTCGGGCGCCCCGGAGCCTCTTAGGGTGGGCAGCATGACGCCTCAACCACCCGTAAACCCCGACGACCCCGACAACTCCGTAAACCCCGACAAAGGCAGTGGCGGCCGGTGGGCCGACCTCGACCGTCCCCCGCTGAACGCGACGGCGCTGCGCAAGGCCCTCGTCCGCCCCGGCTCCCTGTGGACCTCCCTGGACGTGGTCCAGGTCACCGGCTCCACCAACACCGACCTGGCGGAGCGCGCGGCCAAGGGCGAGGCGGCGGCGGGCAGCGTGCTCGTCGCGGAGGAGCAGTCGGCGGCCCGCGGCCGGCTGGACCGCAAGTGGTCGGCGCCGCCGCGCTCCGGGCTCTTCTTCTCCGTCCACCTCAAGCCCGAGGTGCCCACGGACCGGTGGGGCTGGCTGCCGCTGCTGGCCGGCGTCGCCACCGCCACCGCGCTCTCCCGCGCGGCCGGCGTGGACACCGCCCTGAAGTGGCCCAACGACCTTCTCCTCACCGTGGACGGCGAGGAGCGCAAGGGGGGCGGCATCCTCGCCGAGGCGGCCGCCGGCGGCGTCGTCCTCGGCATCGGCCTGAACGTCTCGCTGCGCGCCGACGAGCTCCCGGTGCCCGGCGCCGGCTCGCTCGCGCTGGCCGGAGCGAAGGGCACCGACCGCGACCCGCTGCTCCGTGCCGTACTGCGCTCGCTGGAGAAGTGGTACGGCGACTGGGAGGCGGCCGGTGGCGACCCGGCGGCCTGTGGGCTGCAGGAGGCGTACGCGGCGGGCTGCGCGACGCTCGGCCGCACGGTCCGCGCGCTGCTCCCCGGCGACCGGGAGATCCGCGGCGAGGCGGTGGCGCTGGACGGCGACGGGCGGCTGGTTCTGGCCACCGCCGACGGCGTGCAGCTGCCGGTGGCGGCGGGCGACATCGTCCACCTGCGGCCGGCCGCGGACGGGGGCTGACCGGGCGGGCCGCCGCGGAACAGGGTGACGGGAGACGGCAAGTGGTTCTTGACGACATTCGACACCTGCGAATGATGCGTTATGTGTGGAATGTGAGAGTGAGCCAGAGCACACCTGCCGTATCGTTGACGCGATCGGCCCGGCAGCGGGCCGCGGGCGAACAGTGATCGGAAGGGCAGTGCGCAGGGATCGGAAGAGGAGGGCGCGGTGACCCTCGACGACTCGGGCGCAGCACCGCGCGAAGCGGAAGCGGTACCGCGTGCCGCCGACACCGCCGACGACGGCTCCGACGGGGAGTCCGGCGACGACACCATCGCCCTCCGCCTGGAACAGCTGATCCTCGGCTCCGAGCGGCGCTACACGCCGTTCCAGGCGGCCCGCAGCGCCGGCGTCTCCATGGACCTGGCCTCCCGTTTCTGGCGGGCCATGGGCTTCGCCGACATCGGCCAGGTCAAGGCGCTCACCGAGGCCGACGTGCTGGCGCTGCGCCGGCTCTCCGGTCTGGTGGAGGCCGGACTGCTGAGCGAGGCGATGGCCGTACAGGTCGCCCGCTCGACCGGGCAGACCACGGCGCGGCTCGCCGACTGGCAGATCGACTCCTTCCTGGAGGGCCTGACCGAGCCGCAGGACTCGGGCCTGACCCGTACGGAGATCACGTATCCCCTGGTCGAGCTGCTCCTGCCCGAGCTGGAGGAGTTCCTGGTCTACGTCTGGCGCCGGCAGCTCGCCGCCGCGACCGGCCGCGTGGTGCAGGCCCAGGACGACGCCGAGATGGTGGACCGGCGGCTCGCCGTCGGCTTCGCCGATCTGGTCGGCTTCACCCGCCTCACCCGGCGCCTGGAGGAGGAGGAACTGGGCGAGCTGGTCGAGGCGTTCGAGACCACGGCCGCCGACCTGGTCGCCGCGCACGGCGGCCGGCTCATCAAGACCCTGGGCGACGAGGTGCTGTACGCCGCGGACGACGCGGGTACCGCCGCCGAGATCGGGCTGCGCCTCATCGAGACCATGGCCAATGACGAGACCATGCCCGAGCTGCGGGTGGGCATCGCCTTCGGCACGGTCACGACCCGCATGGGCGATGTCTTCGGCACCACGGTGAATCTGGCCAGCCGGCTCACCTCCATAGCGCCGAAGGACACCGTCCTGGTCGACGAGGCGTTCGCCGAGGAGCTGAGCCGGACCGGTGAGGCCCCGGTCTCCGAGGCCGAGGCGGCAGCGGCGGAGAAGGAGGGCGACGGCCCGGTCCCCGCGTACCGCTTCGCCCTCCAGCCCATGTGGCAGCGCCCGGTCCGCGGCCTGGGCGTCGTCGAGCCGTGGCTGCTGACACGGCGTCCGCCGAGACCCTGACGCCCGGTGCCGCCGGCCCGCCCGGTTACGATCGCGCGTAAGCGATCGTTAACCGGGAGGGGTGGCCATGGCCGACCAGGACGCACAGCGGTACGGCGAGCACGTAGTAGTCAGGCGACACGGCGACCACGTCGCCGAGCTCGCCATGGACCGCCCCAAAGCGATGAACGCCGTGTCCACGGACATGGCCCGCGCCCTCACCGCCGCCTGCGACGCCCTCGCCGCCGACCGCTCCGTACGGACCGTCGTGCTCACCTCCACCCACGACCGCGCCTTCTGCGTCGGCGCCGACCTCAAGGAGCGCAACTCCTTCACCGACGCCGACCTGATGCGCCAGCGCCCCTACACCCGCGCCGCCTACACCGGCGTGCTGGAGCTGCCGATGCCCACCATCGCGGCCGTGCATGGCTTCGCGCTCGGCGGCGGCTTCGAGCTGGCGCTCTCCTGCGACCTGATCGTTGCCGACCGCACCGCCGTCGTCGGCCTCCCCGAGGTCTCCGTCGGCGTGATCCCCGGCGGCGGCGGTACACAGCTGCTGCCGCGCCGGGTGGGCGCGGCCCGCGCGGCCGAGCTGGTCTTCACCGCGCGCCGCGTCGAGGCCGCCGAGGCCGCCGAGTTGGGCCTGATCGACCAGCTCGTGGACGCGGGCGAGGACCGTACGCAGGCGCTGGAGCTGGCCGCGCGCATCGCCCGCAACTCCCCGGTCGGGCTGCGCGCCGCCAAGCGCGCCATGCGCCTGGGGCACGGCCTGGACCTGCGGACCGGCCTGGACCTGGAGGACGGCGCCTGGCGCAGCGTCGCGTTCTCCGGCGACCGGGCCGAGGGCGTGGCCGCGTTCAACGAGAAGCGGACGCCGGACTGGCCGGGGGAGTGATCCCCGCCGTACTCGCGCCCGTACTCCGATAGCGCTCCGTGACCCCATAAGGGGCGGACCGTGGCAAACCTTCCTACTCTGTAAGGTCAAGGCGCGCCTACGGTGACGGATTGTGAGGGCCGGTGACGGGCGAAGCGGTGGGCGGGGGCGAATACGGGTGCGACGCCCGACTGCGGGCCGTCGTGGCGCTCGCGCAGGCCATGGCCGCCGCCCACCACCCCGAGGAGTCGGCGCGTGCCGCGGCGCAGGGCGCGTGCCGGGCGCTGGGCGGCTCTTTCGCGGCGGTCTCCGTCTGGGAGCGTCAGCTCGGCCGGCTCCGGGTCCTGGTGAACGTCGGCGACCTGGCCGACGGCGAGCAGGAGTACCCGGACGACGAGTCCTATCCGGTGCACGAGTTCCCCGAGATCGTCGGCTTCCTGCACGAGCGGTGGGCGGGCGGCGGCGAGCCCGAAGCCTGGGTGGAGACCGCCGACGGGCCGCACGAGGAGGGCTCGTACTGTCACCAGCGCGTGGCCGCGCTGCGCCGCCGCGGCCGGGGCAGCTGCGTGGTCGCGCCGATCGTGCTGCACGGCCGGGCCTGGGGCGAGCTGTACGTGGCCCGGCCGCGCGGCGCGCCGGTCTTCGGCCGGGACGACGCGGACTTCGCGACGGTCCTGGCCGCGGTGGCGGCGGCCGGCATCGCCCAGACCGAGCGGCTGGCCGAGGCCCGCAGGCTGGCCTTCACCGACGCGCTGACCGGCCTGGCCAATCGGCGCGCGGTCGACATGCGGCTGGACGAGGCGCTGGAGCGGCACCGCGCCGAGGGCACCGTCGTCAGCCTGATGATCTGCGACCTCAACGGGCTGAAGCGGGTGAACGACACCCGGGGGCACGCGGCGGGCGACCGGCTGCTGGAGCGGTTCGGGTCGGTGCTGTCGCTGTGCGGCGCGATACTGCCGGGCACCCTCGCGGCCCGCCTCGGCGGCGACGAGTTCTGTCTGCTCGCGGTCGGGCCGCAGGCCGCGGACGTGGAGCGGGTCGCGGCGGAACTGTGCCGCCGCGCGGGTGCGTTGGACCTCGGTGAGGGCGTGGCGGTGGGCGTCGCCTCCACCGGGGACCCGGTCGGTGAGGTGCGGTCGGCGCGCCGCCTCTTCCGGCTCGCGGACGCCGCGCAGTACCGCGCCAAGGAGGCGCGTTCGCCGGGCCCGGTGGTGGCGGGCCGGGCCGGCGGCGAGGACGACCCGGTGGTCCGGATGGCCGACGCGCCGGACCGCGGCCCGGCGGCACCGCACGGGGAGCGCCGCCGGTTCCGCCGCTGAACCGGTGCGTCCCGCGAGGTAAGGGGTGCAGCCGTACCCCGCTGATGACATCTGCGCTTTCACTCTCTAGGGTGCCTGAATATGGATATGCACACCGTGGTGCTGGGGACGACCGGCACGACCGCTCAGGACGTCATCGACGTGGCCCGTGGCGCCGCCCGGATCGAGGTTTCCGCCGACGCCCGCGAGGCCGTCGCCGCCTCCCGCGCCTTCATCGACGACCTCGCCGCCAAGCCGGACCCGGTCTACGGCGTCTCCACCGGCTTCGGCGCGCTCGCCGTCCGGCACATCAGCCCGGAGCTCCGCGCCCAGCTGCAGCGCAACATCGTCCGCTCGCACGCGGCCGGCATGGGCCCGCGCGTGGAGCGCGAGGTGGTCCGCGCGCTGATGTTCCTGCGCCTGAAGACCCTGGCCTCGGGCCGTACGGGCGTACGCCCCCTGGTCGTCGACACGATGGCGGAGCTGCTGAACGCGGGCATCACCCCCGTCGTCCACGAGTACGGCTCCCTCGGCTGCTCCGGCGACCTCGCGCCGCTCTCGCACTGCGCGCTGACCCTGATGGGCGAGGGGGAGGCCGAGGGCCCCGACGGCGTCGTACGGCCCTCCGCCGAGCTGCTGGCGGCCCATGGCATCGAGCCCGTCGAGCTGCGCGAGAAGGAGGGCCTGGCCCTCCTCAACGGCACCGACGGCATGCTCGGCATGCTGGTCATGGCCTGCGCCGACCTCGCCCGCCTGTTCACCTCGGCCGACATCACCGCCGCGCTCTCCCTGGAGGCGCTGCTCGGTACGGACAAGGTCCTCGCGCCCGAGCTGCACGCCATCCGCCCGCACCCGGGCCAGGCCGCCTCGGCCGCCAACATGCTGAAGGTGCTGACCGGCTCCGAGCTCACCGGCCACCACCAGGACGACGCCCCGCGCGTCCAGGACGCCTACTCCGTGCGCTGCGCCCCGCAGGTCGCGGGCGCGGGCCGGGACACCCTCGCGCACGCCCGCCTCGTCGCCGAGCGCGAGCTGGCCGCCGCCGTGGACAACCCCGTCGTCCTGGAGGACGGCCGGGTGGAGTCCAACGGCAACTTCCACGGCGCCCCGGTCGCCTATGTCCTGGACTTCCTCGCCATCGCCGCCGCCGACCTCGGCTCGGTCGCCGAGCGCCGCACCGACCGGCTGCTGGACAAGAACCGCTCCCACGGCCTGCCCGCCTTCCTGGCCGGCGACCCGGGCGTGGACTCCGGCCTGATGATCGCCCAGTACACGCAGGCCGCGCTGGTCAGCGAGATGAAGCGGCTCGCGGCCCCGGCCTCGGTGGACTCCATCCCGTCCTCCGCCATGCAGGAGGACCATGTCTCGATGGGCTGGTCGGCGGCGCGCAAGCTGCGAACCGCGATCGACAACCTGACCCGGGTGGTCGCCGTCGAGATGTACGCGGCGACCCGCGCGGTGGAGATGCGCGAGGGACTGGCCCCGTCGCCCGCCACCCGCGCGGTGCTGGACGCCGTACGGGCCGAGGGCGTGCAGGGCCCCGGGGAGGATCGTTTCCTCGCGCCCGACCTGGCGGCGGCGTACGAGTTCGTGCGCGGCGGCAAGCTGGTCGCGGCCGTGGAGTCGGTCACGGGCAAGCTGGACTGACGCGTGGAGCGGACGGCCTGGAAGCCCCGCGGGGTCTCGCGGGCTCTCAGGCCGTCTCGCCGCGCGAGCGGCGCACGGCGAGGGTGACCAGAGCGGCCCCGATGCCGAGGAAGGCCGTGCCGCCGACGGCGTACGGGGTGGTGTCGAGGGAGCCGGAGTCGGCGAGCCGGACCTCGCCGGTGCCCTGCGTGCCGTCGGTGCCGGCGGCGACCTGTGTACCGGGGGCGATCCGCCCCTGCTGACCGGCGCCCTCTTCGGCCCCCGCGGCCGCATCCGTACCGGCCCGTACGTCCTGGCCCACGGCCGGGGCTGCGGAGTGCCGCATTCCGTCGTCGTGCTCGGCCGTGGCGTTCGCCGACGGTACAAAACAGAGCGCGATCAGCACCGAACCGGCCGCAGCGGCAGTCACCAGTGGTCGGCGTGCGGTCACGGAACGATCCCCCTTCACGGCTCGGCGGTTGGGCCGTTACCCAGATGTTAGTAACAGCCGCGGGTCGTGGGGAAGCCAGGGGCCCGACGTGCTTACCCTCCGTGGCATGAGCAACGGTGACACATCACGCTTTGTCCGCCTGCGCGTCGACCTGGTCATGGAGATCACGGATCCCGACCTGCTGACCGGCGCGGCCCTCGACGGGATCAGCGACGAGGACCATCTCTCCGATCAGGAGCGCAGCCACGCGCGGCAAGCGGTCCAGGCGGAGCCGGCCGAGGCCGTCGCGCACCTCGTCGACCCCTTCGACCTCGTCAACGACGTACCGGGCGTCGAACTGACCCAGGCGTCCTGGACCAGCGAGGAGACCGAGTACGACCCCGAGGCCGAGGAGTGGGACCTCGGGGACGCGGGGGACGACGAAGAGCTCGTCTGAGCCGCGGCTCCAGGGCCTGAAGGGCCGGTACGGGCGGCCGTCCGCACGCCCGTACCGGCGGGTGTCCTTTCCCACACTTTCCGGGCGAATGGAACGGGAAATGGGGAACAGGTGTTCATCATGGGAGCGACTGGGACGTAGTGCGCCCAGTCCGGCTCGGGGAACCTTCAGGTTCAGTAAGCAATGGAGTAGTGACTGATGACGGACAGCAAGCGCCGCAGGGGCTTCATAGCCACCGCCGCTCTGCTGGGCGGGGCGCTGACGCTCGCGGCCTGCGGCGGCGGTGCCGACAAGGCGAGCGGCGACAGCGGCGGCTCGGGGCCTCCCCAGGAGCACCAGAAACAGGAACAGGTCGACAGGGCGGCCGCCAAGGACGCCTCGGACGCCAAGATCAAGATCGCTCCGAAGAGCGGCACGGACGACGCGGGCATCAACAGCGACACCAAGGTCACCGTCGCGGACGGCAAGCTGACCGACGTCACGATGACCTCCGTGGAGTCCAAGGAGCAGGTGGCCGGCACGCTCTCGCCCGACGGCAAGTCCTGGCAGCCGCAGTCCCCGCTGAAGCGCTCCACGAAGTACCGGATCACCGCGCACGCCGAGGACTCCAAGAGCCGCACGGCGGTCGAGCACTCGACGTTCAGCACCGTCTCGCCCACCAACAGCTTCATCGGCAACTTCACGCCTGAAGACGGCTCGACCGTCGGCGTGGGCATGCCGGTGTCGCTGAACTTCGACAAGCCGGTCAAGAACAAGGCCGCCGTCGAGTCGAAGATCAAGGTCGCGGCGAGCAGCAACCAGAAGGTCGTCGGCCACTGGTTCAGCGACACCCGCCTGGACTTCCGCCCGCAGGAGTACTGGAAGGCCGGCTCCAAGGTCACCATGGACCTCGACCTGGACGGCGTGGAGGCGTCGCCCGGCGTGCAGGGCATCCAGGACAAGACCGTCAGCTTCGACGTGGGCCGCTCCCAGGTGAGCACCGTCGACGCCAAGACCCACCAGATGACCGTGGTGCGGGACGGCAAGACCGTCAAGCAGATCCCGATCTCGGCCGGCGGCCAGGAGAACCCGACCTACAACGGTCAGCTCGTGATCTCCGAGAAGTACCTCCAGACCCGCATGGACGGCTCGACGGTCGGCTTCAAGAAGAAGAACGGCAAGGGCGAGTACGACATCCCCGATGTCCCGCACGCCATGCGGCTGTCGGACTCCGGCACGTTCATCCACGGCAACTACTGGGGCAAGGGCATCTTCGGCAAGGCCAACACCAGCCACGGCTGCATCGGCCTCGAGGACGCGAAGGGTGCCAAGGACGACAAGACCGACGGCGCCTGGTTCTACGACCACTCCCTGCTCGGTGACGTCGTGGTCATGAAGAACTCCCCGGACAAGACCATCCAGCCCGACAACGGCCTGAACGGCTGGAACATGGACTGGTCTCAGTGGACGGCGGGCAGCGCCCTGCAGTGACGCGGGCGACCTGACCCGACCGACAGCTCACCGACCTGACGGCTTCCCCGAGCCGTGCGCGGGCGGCACTCCGGACACCGGTCCGGGTGCCGCCCGCCACTGTTTCCGGCCGCACCGTACGCGTCCGTACAGTGATCCGGTGGGCAACAAGGGCGAGGGGCGCGGCGGGCGCCGGGAAAGCGGGGCCGCGCACGGCGCCGAGGAGACCGTGGCACGCGTACTGGGCGCGGTCCGGTACGCCGCGGACGGCAGGCCCGCCGAGGACGCCGTCGAGGCCGGCGCCTCGGCGCTGAGCGCGGACCCGGCCGGCCCCGAGGCCGTGGGCCGGGCCCTGCTGACCGCCGCTGCGGCGACCGTGCGCGGCTGCTGGGAGGGCGGCTGGCACCCCGCCGACCTGGTACGTCTCGTACGGCGCGCGGGTGCGGCGCCCGAGCTGGCCGCCGACCTCGTCGCCGCCGAGCTCCGCCGCTACCCCGCCGGGGAACTCCCGCCGCGCTGGCCCGCACAGCTCCGAGAGGCGGGCGCCGAGGTCTGGTGGCCCGACGACGGCGGTTATCCGGACACGCTGGCCCGGCGCCGCCGCACCACCCGCTTCGAGGCGCTCTGCGCGGTCCTGGAGGTGCTGCGGGTCCTCGGCCGGCTGCCCCGGGTCACGCCTACGGGGCCGGTGCCGGGGGCGCGGGGCGCGCGGACGGCCGGTACGGCGCACGCCGAGGCGCGCCCGGCCGACGAGCCGCGCGTCCTCGGTCGCATCCGCGGCCTGCTCGCCAAGGCCGAGTCCACCGCCTTCCCCGAGGAGGCCGAGGCGCTCTCCGCGAAGGCCCAGGAACTGATGGCCCGGCACAGCGTCTCCGAGGCGCTGCTCGCGGGCGCCGCCCCCGACGGCGGCCCGGAGACCCTGCGCATCGGCGTCGAGGGCCCCTACGAGAACGCCAAGGCGCTGCTCCTGGACGCCGTGGCCGTCGCCAACCGCTGCCAGGCCGTCTGGTCCCCGGACGCCGCCTTCACCACCCTCGTCGGATTCGCACCGGACCTGGACGCCGCCGAACTGCTCTACACCTCGCTCCTCGTCCAGGCCACCACCGCCATGAACCGCGCCGCCGACTCCCACCACGCCCGCGGCAAGTCCCGCCGCACCAAGGACTTCCGCCAGTCCTTCCTCGCCGGCTACGCCTCCCGCATCCGCGACCGCCTCACCGACGCCGCCGACCACGTCACCGCCGAGGCCGCCGAGGGGACGCCGGACCTGCTGCCGGTACTGGCCGCCCGCGACCTCGCGGTCCAGGAGCGGACCGGCGCGCTCTTCCCCGAGACCACGGCGGTACGGATGCGGGGCGTACGGGACGCGGAGGGCCTCCACCAGGGCGCGGCGGCCGCGGACCGCGCCCGGCTGGACCACGGCGGGTCGTAGGGCTCGTTGGGCTGCCGCCTCGCTGGCCGTGGGGCTGCCGCCCCGCAGGCCCCAACTCCCCCACTGGTAACGTCACTTACCGGTGGCCCGGTACGCCCCGGTACCGGCCCGGAGGGGAACGGACACACCGTATGGCGGACGGCGACGGGCACGCAGAGCACATGTCCCGGATCAACACCGAGGTCGCGCACAACGCCCGGGTCTGGAACCACTGGCTCGGCGGCAAGGACAACTACGCCGTCGACCGCGAGGTCGGCGACCACATCACCGGCCTGTACCCGAGCATCGGCGAGGTCGCACGCGCCGACCGGGCGTTCCTCGGCCGCGCGGTGCGCCATCTCGCGGGCGAGGCCGGCGTCCGCCAGTTCCTCGACATCGGCACCGGCCTGCCCACCGCCGACAACACCCACGAGGTCGCCCAGCGCGTCGCGCCCGACTCCCACGTGGTCTACGTCGACAACGACCCCATCGTCCTCACACACGCCCGCACGCTGCTGACCAGCGCGCCCGGCGGCGCCACCGACTACATCGACGCGGACGCGCACGACCCGGACGCGATCCTGCACGCGGCCGCCCGGACCCTAGACCTCGACCGGCCCGTCGCGATCATGCTCCTCGGCATCCTCAACTTCGTCCTCGACACCGAGCGGGCGCAGCGGACCGTGGACCGGCTGCTCGCCGCCGTACCGTCCGGCAGTCACCTCGTCCTCACCCACCCCACCCTCGAACTGGGCGGCGAGGGCAACGCCGCGGCCATGCGCTTCTGGAACGAGAACGCCACTCCGCCGATCACCGCCCGCACCGGCGCGGAGATCGCCCGCTTCGCCGCGGGCCTGGAGCTGCTCCCGCCCGGCCTGGTCTCCTGCACCCACTGGCGCCCGGACCCCGCCCCGGACGGCACCCCCACCCAGCCCCCGCAGGTAGCCCAGTACGCCCTGGTGGCCCGGAAGCCCTGAGAGCCGGTGTCATCACTCTCCCTTCCTTTGACCCCGGACGTTGACGGTCTGGTGTCACCGGGCGTTGAGCGGGCACACCAAGGAAACGCACCCGACAAGTGATCAAGTGATCAGCCGGCGCGGCCGCCGCAGTTCCGGGCCCGCCGCCGGCGCGGAGAGGAGCAGCGGTGGCCAAGACGCTCGTGATGGTCGGTGCCGGGCCGGGGCGGGGCATGGGGGTGGCCCGCGCGTTCGGGCGCCACGGCTACCGGGTCGGGCTCGTCGCCCGTACGAAGGACCGGCTGGACGCCCAGGTCGCCGAACTGGCCGGGCTGGACATCCCCGCCGCCGCGTTCCCCGCGGACATCCGCGACCGCGACGCGCTGGCCGCCGCGCTCGCGCAGGCGACCGAGACACTGGGCCCCGCCGACGTACTGGACTACGCCCCCGGCCCGTCCGGCCCGGTCACCCACGCCGCGCAGACCACCGCCGCCGCGGCCTCCGCCCAGTTCGACCTCTACGTCCTCGGCGCGATCACCGCCGTGGGCCAGGTCCTCCCGGACATGCTCGCCCGCGGCTCCGGCACGCTCCTGATCACTACCGGCGCCGCGGCCACGGTCCCCACCCCGTCCCTCGCCAACGCCGGCCTGGCCATGGCCGCCCTCCGCAACTACGCCCAGACCCTGCACGCCGAACTCACCCCGCACGGCATCCACACCGCCACCATCACGATGACGTCCCCACCGACGTCCCCCACCGCAGCGGACACAATCGGCGCGGCCTACTACACCCTCCACGAACGCCACACCCCACCCGAAGCGGTGATCGGCCCTACGGGAGTTGTGACCCCCCGGCCTCCTCAGTCCTCCGCCTGAGCCACCCCCACCGGGCAGGAGACGCCCGTGCCGCCGATGCCGCAGTAGCCTGCGGGGTTTTTGTCGAGGTACTGCTGGTGGTAGGGCTCGGCCGGGTAGAAGGGGGCGGCCGGGAGGAGTTCGGTGGTGATGTCGGCGTAGCCGGACGCGGCGAGGACCTTCTGGTAGGCGTCGCGGGAGGCTTCGGCGGTCTGCTGCTGGGCGGGGGAGTGGGTGTAGATCGCGGAGCGGTACTGCGTGCCGACGTCATTGCCCTGGCGGAAGCCCTGGGTGGGGTCGTGGGACTCCCAGAAGACCTTGAGGAGGGCGGCGTAGGAGACCTTCGACGGGTCGAAGACGACGCGGACTGCTTCCGTGTGGCCGGTGTGGCCGCTGCAGACCTCTTCGTACGTGGGGTTCGGCGTGTGGCCGCCCTGGTAGCCGACGAGGGTCGTCCATACGCCGTCGGTCTGCCAGAACTTGCGCTCGGCGCCCCAGAAGCAGCCCAGCCCGAAGTCGGCGACCTCCAGGCCCTCCGGGTACGGGCCGAGCAGGGCGTTGCCGAGGACGGTGTGGCGGTCGGGGACCGTGAACTCCGGCTCGGGGCGGCCCTTCAGCGCCTCGTCGGCGGAGGGGAGGTGGTTCTTGAAGCGGGAGAACAGCATCGTGATCAGGCTCCGGGGAGGAGAGGAAGGGACGGGGGCGGGCGGTGACTCGGTGTCCGGTGAACGTGCCGGGGGCGTCGGGAATTCCGGTCAGAACGGGGGGCGGTCCGGCGGGAGCGTTGCCGGGGTGCCGCCCTGGGACTCCCAGCCGGCGACGGCGAGGGCGCGGTACGTGGCGTATGCGGCGGCCGGCTGCGGGTGGAACGACCAGGGCACCGCGCCGACATGGCCGTCCACCAGGCGCAGCTGCTCCATGGCCTCCGCATACCGCTCCGCCTGGACGAGGAACCAGATGAGGAGGTGGCGGACGTGCGGCGCCACCGGATGGGCGGCGGGCGCCTTGCTCAGCGCGTAATGCGCGCCCTCGATCGCGCGCTCCACGACCGCGCTCTGGAAGAGGCTGCGGACCATGTTGGCCTCGGGCAGGTGGTCGTACACCGAGAAGAGCGGGAGGGCGGGGAGGAGCGAATCGGCGGCCGCGCCGGCGGCCGCGCGCTCGGTGAACGCGTCGGCGTCCTCCTTGGAGCCGTGCCACTTCTCCGACCAGTACGGCAGCGCCGCGAGGTGCGCGCCCATGTGCTGCGGCGCGCGCTGGACGACCTTGGACCACAGCTCTTCGTAGTCGGGGCGGCGGTCGCCGAGGCCGCGGGCCGCGGCCAGCTCGATGATGTACGGGACCGGGCTGCCGGGGGCCAGCAGCCGCGCTTCCTGGCAGACCGTGCGGGCCTCTTCCAGGATCATGCGGAAGTCCTGCGAGCCGGGGTCGCGCATGGCCTGGACCACCAGGAACTGCGCGTGCGTCTGGGCGGCGCCGGAGTCCTTGGGCTTCTCGGAGCGCCAGGTGCGCAGCCAGATGCCGCCCCGGCTGCCGCTCGGCGCCTCACCGGGCGCGCCCGGCGCACCGTCCCCCGCGTGCGCCGACGCGAACGCCGCGGCGCCCGCCAGCGACTGCACGCGCTGCCAGCGCCGCTCGTCGCCCTCGGGGGTACCGGCCAGCAGCCGGGACGCCGGCCGCCAGTCCTGTGTGCGGGCGATCTCCTCCAGCGCCTCCGTCAGCTCCGGGTCGGGTCCGGGCAGCCGCGCGTCCAGCTGCTCGGCGGGGACGAAGCCGTACCCGGCCATGGGGTCGGCGACCGACGCCAGGCCCCGGCCGGCCTGCTGGAGCGCGCGCCGGCGCCGCGCCAGGGGATAGCCGATCAGCCCCGCGATCGCGAGGAGGGCGATAAGGACGAGCAGTGCTTCCATGAGCAGTCAGTCGTTTCCAGGTCGGGTCGGGTCGGTGGGCTCGGTCGGTGGGGGCGGATCGGCCGCGTCGGACGGATGCGGCACGGTGTCTTGTTCTCTTTCCACTCTCCAGCGAAGCAGAAAGTTCCTGACCGCGTGCAAGCCTGTGGACGACTACCCTCGTCAGCCATGAGTGATCAGCGCGGACAGCGCCATCAGCACTTCGAAACCCTCGCCATTCACGCAGGTCAGGAGGCCGACCAGGCGACCGGCGCGGTTTCGGTCCCCATCTACCAGGTTTCCACGTACAAGCAGGACGGCGTGGGCGGGCTGCGCGGCGGTTACGAGTACAGCCGCAGCGCCAACCCGACCCGGACGGCCCTGGAGGAGAACCTCGCCGCCCTGGACGGCGGCCGCCGCGGCCTCGCCTTCGCCTCCGGCCTCGCCGCCGAGGACTGCCTGCTGCGCACCCTGCTCGTCCCCGGTGACCACGTCGTCATTCCCGACGACGCGTACGGCGGCACGTTCCGCCTCTTCGCCAGGGTCGCCGAGCGCTGGGGCGTCGAATGGTCGGTCGCCTCCTCCTCCGACCCGCGGGCCGTACGGGAGGCGGTCCGGCCGCGTACGAAGGCGATCTGGGTCGAGACGCCCAGCAACCCGCTGCTCGGCATCACCGACATCGCGGCCCTCGCCGACGTCGCGCGCACCGCGGGCGCCAAGCTCGTCGTGGACAACACCTTCGCCAGCCCCTACCTCCAGCAGCCGCTCGCGCTCGGCGCCGATGTGGTCGTGTACTCGACGACCAAGTACATGGGCGGCCACTCGGACGTGGTGGGCGGCGCGCTGGTCGTCGACGACGACGCGCTGGGTGAGGAGCTGGCCTTCCACCAGAACGCGATGGGCGCGATCGCCGGGCCGTTCGACGCCTGGCTGGTGATGCGTGGCATCAAGACGCTCGCGGTACGGATGGACCGGCACAGCGCCAACGCGGCGCGGATCGCCGAGCTGCTGGCCGCGCACCCGAAGGTCACCAAGGTGTACTACCCGGGGCTGCCGGACCACCCCGGCCACGAGACCGCCGCCAAGCAGATGCGGTCCTTCGGGGGCATGGTGTCCTTCCAGGTCGCAGGCGGGGAGCAGGCCGCGGTGGACGTCTGCGACCGGGCGCAGCTGTTCACGCTGGGCGAGTCGCTGGGCGGCGTGGAGTCGCTGATCGAGCACCCGGGCCGGATGACGCACGCTTCGGCGGCGGGCTCCGCGCTGGAGGTACCGGCCGACCTCGTACGCCTCTCGGTCGGCATCGAGTCCGTCGACGACCTGCTCGCGGACCTGACGCAGGCGCTGGGCTAGGCGGTACCTGCGGACGTACCGGCAGGGGTACCCGCCGGCGTACCCGCAGAGGTACCGGCAACGGCGCTCCGGTGCGCCGCCCAGCGCGCGGCGGCGTCCCGGAGGCCGAACGTCCAGTCGTTGGGGTACTCGTCGGCCATGGCCTGCCAGTAGCCGGTGTGGGCGAGTGCGAAGCGGTCCAGCGACCGGGCGGGCGCGGCGGACCAGGACGGGACCTTGGCGGCCCACTGCTCGGCCTGCTGCGGGGTGTGCCCGCAGAAGACCATCCAGACGACCCAGCACGCCGGGTCGATCCAGGCGGCCCCTCGGGTGGGCCAGGCCCAGTCGATGAGGCGCGCGCGGTCCGGGCCGGTGACGAACACGTTGGTGTAGAACCAGTCGGTGTGCAGCAGCGCATCGCCCTTGAAGAGCGTGGCATCGGCGGGGTCCGCGGCGTGCTTCGCCCATCGCTCCTCGGCCCGCTCCACCTCCACGCCCTCGGGGCAGGCGATCCCGCCGAGCTCGGTCAGGATGTCGACGACCAGGGGGATGTCCGGGGACCCCGGGCTGTAATCGGCGCTGCGCCCGGTGACGTGCTCGAAGCCGAGCAGGTCCCAGCCGTCCGTGGTGACGCGCCACAGCGTCTTCGGGCTGAGCGGTACGACGTACGGATTGATCGCCGCCTCGCGCCCGTGCGTCCAGGCCAGCTCGCCTTCCTGCCGCACGCCCTTGACGAAGACCCGCCCGCTCGCGGTCTCCAGCGTGGCCGTGAACTGGCTGCTGAAGCTGTCGCTCACGGGCACGACACCGGTGAGGGGACCGGTGTGTTCGAGTACGGCGGTACGGACGGCGTCGGGGAGCTCGTCCCAGGTCTGTCGGGGCATGGCGGGGAAGCATAGGGGGCGCCCGGCCGGGCGCGGCGGATTCGGGTCACCACCCCTCCAGTGGGGGCGTCGTCCGTGTCGGCGGTGGCATCCACGGCTGCTGGGTGATGGCCCAGCACGTGAACGCCACGGCCGCCAGGAAGAGCAGCAGCCAGCCGGCCCGTTCCAGCCGGCGCCGCCGCAGCAGCAGCCGGCGGCCGCGCGCGGCGGCTCGCAGTGCGAGGTCGGGCGGGACGAGGGGGTGCGGCCCGTCGAGCATCCGCCGCACCTCCGCCTCCTTGCGGTCGGGCGGACTCACGACGCCACCGCCCCGGCCGCGGCGCGCGGACTCACGACGCCACCGCCCGCGGCCCGGCGCCGTGCCCGGTGCTGCGCATTTCCGCGATCGCGTGCAGGCACAGCGCGTGCACGCGCTCGGCGGGCAGTCCCAGCAGGGCCGCGGTCTGCTCCTCGGCGACGCCCTCGTACAGCCGCAGGACGAGAACCAGCCGTTCCTGCGGGGTGAGCCGGTCCAGCAGGCCGCCGCGCGGCCTCCGGTGGCGCCACGCCGTACGGGCGAAGTGCCCGGCCAGCTCCTGGCGGGTGCGGTCGTAGGGGTCCTCGCCGCGCAGCCGGTCCCAGGACGCGTACGTACGGGACAGCGCGGCGGTCAGCAGTGCTTCGGCGGCGGGGGCCGGGGCGCCGGACGGTTCTCCGGTCAGCAGCGTGGCCGTGTGCAGCAGCCGGCCCGCCGCGCCCGCCACGAAGGCTTCGAATTCCTGGGCGCGGCGGTGCTCCAGTGCTGCCCGCCGCTCTCGCACAGCGCCTCCCGGCTCGCGGGCCCGGCGGCCCGGCCATGGCTCCATGGCACGGCAGCGCGGGCAGGAGGTCAAGAGCCGTGCGGCAGGCGGTGCGCGCCGAGGAGCCGCGCCCGCACCCGCCTCAGGACGCGGGCGTCCCCGGGGACAGCGACGCCGTCACCGTCGAGAGCGAGGTGTTGAAGCGGGTCAGGAGCGTGGTGAAGGCGTTGCGCTCCTCCTCGCTCCACTCCTCCGTGACCAGCGCCATCAGCTCGCGGCGCGAGGCGCGTACCTCCTCCAGGCGGGAGCGGCCGCGCTCGGAGAGCTGCAGGACGACCGCGCGTCCGTCCTCGGGGTGCGAGGCGCGGGTGACCAGGCCGGCGTCGACCAGCGGCGCGACCTGGCGGGTGACCGTCGAGGAGTCGATGCCCATGCCGGCGGCCAGGGCCTTGACGCCCATCGCGCCCTCCTGGTCGAGCCGGTTGAGCAGCAGGTAGGCGGCGCGGTCCATGGAGTTGCGCGCCTGCCCGACCCCGCCGAGCCGGCTCTGCTCGGCGCGTCGGGCGAAGACGGCCACTTGATGTTGCAGCGCGTCAAGAAGAGCGGGGTCGGTGTGGGTCGTCATGTCCGAAGAGGTGGGCATGGCCGGTTGCTCGCTTCATGGGGGTGCGTACGGATTGGGGGACAGAGTACGCGGCCCGCGCGGGGACCGTACCGGCGCTGACCAAAGATGTACGGCTGCGGGGCGGCTCTCCGGGCCGCGGGGGCCCGCAGCGGCGCGAGCTGTAAGACTGGCGCCATGGCCGATCACACGCCGCAGACGCCCGCTTCCACCGCATCCGGGGCCACCGGTCCCGCGGCGGCCACCGCCGTTCCGCGGGCCGCCGCAGACGCAGGGGTGCTTCCCGCCGTCACGCTTGACGACATCCTCGGAGCGCAGAAGCTGCTGTCCGGGGTGAGCCGGTCCACCGCCATGGAGGGCAGCCGTTACCTGTCCGGGCTGGTGGGCGCGCCGGTGCACTTCAAGTGCGAGAACCTCCAGCGCACCGGCTCGTTCAAGATCCGCGGGGCGTACGTGCGGATCGCGGGGCTCTCTGCGGAGGAACGTTCCTGCGGAGTGGTGGCGGCGAGCGCCGGCAACCACGCGCAGGGTGTGGCGCTGGCCGCCTCCCTGCTGGGCGTCCGCTCGACCGTCTTCATGCCGGAAGGGGCCCCGCTGCCCAAGGTCGCCGCGACCCGCGACTACGGCGCCGAGGTGCGGCTGCACGGTCAGGTCGTCGACGAGACGCTGGCCGCCGCGCAGGAGTACGCCCGTGAGACGGGCGCGGTCTTCATCCACCCCTTCGACCACCGCGACATCATCGCCGGGCAGGGCACCGTCGGTCTGGAGATCCTGGAGCAGTGCCCCGAGGTCCGCACGATCGTGGTCGGCATCGGGGGCGGCGGGCTCGCCGCGGGCGTCGCGGTCGCCGTGAAGGCGGTACGGCCCGACGTACGGATCATCGGTGTACAGGCGGCGGGCGCCGCCGCGTACCCGCCCTCACTCGCCGCCGGGCGCCCCGTCTCGATCGAGTCGCCGGCCACGATGGCGGACGGCATCAAGGTCGGGCGGCCGGGCGACGTACCGTTCGGGATCATCGGCGACCTGGTCGACGAGGTCCGTACGGTCTCCGAGGACGCGCTCTCCAGCGCCCTGCTGCTCTGCCTGGAACGGGCCAAGATGGTCGTGGAGCCGGCCGGCGCGAGCCCGGTCGCCGCGCTCCTGTCGGAGCCGACGGCCTTCCAGGGGCCGGTCGTCGCGGTGCTCTCCGGCGGCAACGTCGACCCGCTGCTCACCCAGCGCATCCTGCGGCACGGCATGGCCGCGGCCGGCCGCTACCTGTCGCTGCGGCTGCGCCTGACGGACCGCCCGGGCGCGCTCGCGACGCTGCTGGGCGTGCTGTCCGAGGCGGACGCCAATGTGCTCGACGTGAGCCACGTACGGACCGATCCGCGGCTCGGCATCACGGAGGCCGAGGTCGAACTGCACCTGGAGACGCAGGGCCCGGAGCACTGCACGGAGGTCGGCACGGCCCTCCAGAAGGCGGGATACACGGTGATCGCCTGACCTGGGCGCGCACGCCAGAACACGACATACATCGCTGCGGCCGATGTCCTCCGGGGCATCGGCCGTTGGCATGCGTACGCATAGCCGCACGGAACCGTATGGCTATCGCGATGTATCGCGTTTCGGGTAACATCCGGGGAACGGTCGCTGAAAGGCGTGCCGGAACGGCCTCCTCCTGTGGCGCAATCGTGGCGTCCTGTGACGCCGGCCGCCCGCTGAGCAGGCGAAGTCCGGCAAACGTAAGATTTCCCTCGAAACCAACCCCGGGAGTGCCTACATGCCAGGCGCTATTCACGCCGAGGGTCTCGTGAAGACCTTCGGCGAAGTCAGGGCTCTGGACGGCGTCGACCTCGACGTCCCCGAAGGAACCGTCCTCGGTCTGCTCGGCCCGAACGGCGCCGGCAAGACCACTACCGTCCGGGTCCTGACGACCCTGCTGCGGCCCGACCGCGGCACGGCGGAGGTGGCCGGGATCGATGTACTGAAACACCCCAACGAAGTGCGGCGCGCGATCGGCCTGTCCGGCCAGTTCGCCGCCGTGGACGAGTACTTGACCGGCCGCGAGAACCTGACCATGGTCGGCCGGCTGTACCAGATGGGCGCGAAGGCGGCGAAGGCGCGGGCCGGCGAACTGCTCGACCGCTTCCACCTCGCCGACGCGGGCGACCGGCCCGCGAAGACCTACTCCGGCGGCATGCGGCGCCGCCTCGACCTGGCCGCGGCGCTGGTCGTCAGCCCGCCCGTGATGTTCATGGACGAGCCGACCACCGGCCTGGACCCGCGCAACCGCCAGCAGCTCTGGGACGTCATCCAGGAGCTGGTCGCGGGCGGTACGACGTTGCTGCTCACCACCCAGTACCTCGAAGAGGCCGACCATCTCGCGCACGACATCTGCGTGGTCGACCACGGCCGGGTCATCGCCCGCGGCACCTCCGACCAGCTCAAGGCGCAGACCGGCGGCGAACGCGTCGAGGTCGTCGTGCACACGCCCGAGCAGCTCGGCACCGCCGACGAGGTGCTGCGCGGCTTCGGCAAGGGCGGGACCAAGGTCGAGCCGCACACCCGCAGAATCACCGTGCCGGTCAGCGGCGGCGCGAAGCTGCTCGCCGAGGTCATCCGCGAGCTGGACACCCGGGGCGTCGAGATCGACGACATCGGGCTGCGCCGGCCGACCCTGGACGACGTCTTCATCTCGCTGACCGGCCACGCGGCCGAGACGCCGACCGAAGAGGAGGAGGACGCATGAGCGTCATCACGGAGGCCTCCCGGCGGGCCGGTGCACCGCAGCCGGGCGGCATCGGACGGTCCGTACGGGACTCGCTCGTGGTCGCCCAGCGCAACCTCATCAGGATGCTGCGCATCCCGGAGGTGGTGATCTTCGGACTGGTGCAGCCGATCATGTTCGTCGTGCTGTTCAGCTACGTCTTCGGCGGCGCGATCCAGCTCCCGGGCCAGCAGGGGCCGATCGACCCCGCGCAGTACCGCGCCTTCCTGATGGCGGGCATCTTCGCGCAGACCGTCACCTTCGCCACGGCGGGCGCGGGCGCGGGCATCGCGGACGACATGCACAAGGGCCTGATCGACCGCTTCCGGTCGCTGCCGATGGCCCGCGGCGCGGTCCTCACCGGGCGCACGCTCGCCGACCTCGTACAGACCGCGCTCACCCTCGTCGTCATCGCGGGCGTCGCGCTGATCATCGGCTGGCGCACGCACGAGAACTTCGGCAAGGTACTGGCCGGATTCGGCCTGCTGCTCCTGCTGGGGTACGCCTTCTCGTGGATCGGCGCGCTGATCGGGCTGTCCGTGCGGACCCCGGAGGCGGCGACCTCCGGCGGCCTGATCTGGCTGTTCCCGCTGACCTTCGTCTCGAACGCGTTCGTGCCCTCGGACTCCATGCCGACGTTCCTGCGGCACCTCGCCGAGTGGAACCCCTTCAGCGCCACGGTGCAGGCCACGCGCGAACTCTTCGGCAATCTGCCGCCCGGCTATCCGGTGCCCGACGCCTGGCCCATGCAGCACCCGGTCCTGGCCTCGGTGCTGTGGTCGGTCGCCATCATCGCGGTCTTCCGCACGCTGGCGGTACGGAAGTACCGGTCGGCGACGGCGTGAGGGGGCGCGGCGCGCGCCGTCTGCGGGTACGTCCGGGCGTGGCGCGCGGCGCGTGCGGGCACGTCGAAGGGCCCGGGTCGCCGACCCGGGCCCTTCGGTGCTGCTGTGCGGCCGCCGCGCGTCACGGGCGCGGCCGTGCGGCCGTGGCCGTGGGGCTCAGCCCGTGTAGGGCTTGGCCTCCAGGATCTTCACGGCTGCCTTCTTGCCGTTGGGCAGCTCGTACTCCGCGGTCTCGCCGATCTTCTTCCCGTTGACCCCGGTGCCCAGCGGGGACTGCGGGGAGTAGGTCTCGATGTCCGAGCTCGCGTACTCCCGCGAGGCCAGCAGGAACGTCAGCGTGTCGTCCGGGTCTCCGTCGAACGCGATGGTGACGACCGTGCCGGGGGCCACGACACCGGCGGCGGCGGGCGCCTCGCCGACCTTCGCGGTTTCCAGCAGCTGCTTGAGCTGGCGCATGCGGAGGTCCTGCTTGCCCTGCTCTTCCTTGGCCGCGTGGTACCCGGCGTTCTCCTTCAGGTCACCTTCCTCGCGGGCCGCCGCGATCTTTTCGGTGATCTCGACGCGTGCGGGACCAGACAGGTACTCCAGCTCGGCCTTGAGCTGGTCGTACGCCTCCTGGGTCAGCCAGGTGACGTTGTCGCTGGTCTGGGTCACAGGTGCTCCTCGTCGGTACTGGGGATAAATCAAACGCCCTACCAGGAAGGCTTGCGCCTTCTCGGGTGGGCGAAACCACGAGCCTAACAATTACGGCACAAAAGGGGGAGCGGTAAACCGCAAAAAACACGTCACCGCTGGTCAGCGCGGCCGGGAGGCGATTCCGGGCGAGTCCCGGAACGGGCGCCGGGCGCCGGCTTTCAGGTACTTGCGCCCGGGGCGTCCGAGGTCGTGCAGCCGACCAGCTCGGCGTTGGTCGCCCGGGCCGTGGTCCGGATCGTGATCACCGTGTCGACCTGGCTCTTCGCCTGATCCACCGGGACGTCCTTGCGGCCGACCTCGGCGCCGTCGGCGGACTGCGAGCGGAGCGTGCACACGCCCTTGGTGCCGGGGTCCTTCACGACCTCCAGGTGCGCCTGCACCGTGGTGTCGGAGACGACCTTGTACGTGACCAGGCGGCCGCTGAGGTCCTGTCCGGTGATGTAGGAGATGCCGAACCAGGCGACCATGGCGACCAGCGCGGCGCCCAGCACCGCGCCGATGACCTTGAGCTTGCGGTCGGCTCGCTCGTCGGCGGTACGGCCGTACCGTCCGTCGGGCAGTCCGTCGCGCACCGCGGCCATGATCTTCCTCCTGGTACGGGGACCTGGAATTAAATGCCCCCTCGCTTCGGTCACTATAGAAGGCGTCGTTCAACGGCGTCCCATGACCCTTGACTGAGGATCGAGTCTTGACTGAGCAGCTGCGAATGATGGCGGTGCACGCCCACCCCGACGATGAGTCGAGCAAGGGCGCGGCCACCATGGCCAAGTACGTGTCCGAGGGGGTGGACGTGCTGGTCGCTACCTGCACCGGGGGAGAGCGCGGCGACATCCTCAATCCCAAGCTCCAGGGCGACCCGTACATCGAGGCGCACATCCACGAGGTGCGCAAGAAGGAGATGGACGAGGCCCGGGAGATCCTGGGCGTCAAGCAGGAGTGGCTGGGCTTCGTGGACTCCGGGCTGCCCGAGGGCGACCCGCTGCCGCCGCTGCCCGAGGGCTGCTTCGCGCTGCAGGACGTCGAGGCCGCGGCCGAGCCGCTGGTGAGACTGATCCGTTCGTTCAAGCCGCAGGTCATCACGACGTACGACGAGAACGGCGGCTACCCGCACCCCGACCACATCATGACCCACAAGATCTCGATGGTGGCCTTCGAAGCGGCCGGTGACGCCTCGAAGTACCCGGACGCGGGCGAGCCCTACCAGCCGCTGAAGCTCTACTACAACCAGGGCTTCAACCGCCCGCGCACGGTCGCGCTCCACGAGGCGCTGCTGGAGCGCGGCATGGAGTCGCCGTACGGCGAGTGGCTGGAGCGCTGGAAGTCCTTCGAGCGGGCCGAGCGCACGCTGACCACGTACATCCCGTGCGCGGACTACTTCGAGATCCGGGACAAGGCGCTGATCGCGCACGCCACGCAGATCGACCCCGACGGCGGGTGGTTCCGCGTCCCGATGGAGATCCAGAAGGAGGTCTGGCCCACCGAGGAGTACGAGCTCGCCAAGTCTCTGGTGGACACCTCCCTCCCCGAGGACGACCTCTTCGCGGGCATCCGCAACAATTGACCTCATGATGAGCGCGACCAGCACCCTCGCCATGACTCATCTCGTCCCCCTTGCCAAGGAGCTGGACGAGAACAAGGTGACCCCCGGAGTCCTTGGCTTCATCGTCTTCGCGGTCATCGGCGGCGCCGTCTGGCTGCTGATGAAGTCGATGAACAAGCACATGCGGAAGGTCGACTTCGAGCAGCAGCCGGACGCGGCGACCGCCAAGAGCGACGCCGGAGACGGCGCGGACGGCGGTGACGGCCAGGAGCCGTCGGCGAAGAGCACCGCGGCGCCGGCCACCCCGGCGAAGGGCGCTCCGAAGACCACCTGAGCGGGGCGGGTGGCGGCCTCCGGCTGCCGCCGTCCCGCACGGCGCCCGTCCGGCCCGGCATTGCCGCCCGGCCGGGCTTCGCGCTGCCCGGGTGCCGTTACGCCGGCGTCGTCCGCGGCCGGTCCCGCCTGCCTATCGCCTCCAGGGGGACGCCCATGATCTCGCGGGCGTGGCGGGTCGGGACCATGCCCAGGCGCCAGGCCTGCCAGCCGGCCTCCGGCTCGACGCCGCGGCCCAGCAGTACGGCGAACGCCTCGGCGCAGTCCTCCAGCTTGGAGTCGCGGGCCGGGTGCGGGGAGCGCCGCAGCTCGGCCAGCTCCTCCTGGGCGACAGCCGTGCCCACCACCGAGCCGCCCGGCGAGGCCAGCGGCAGCAGCGTGCAGCGCAGGAAGCGGGCCCAGTCCTCGCCGCGCCGGTCGCCGTAGCCCGCGAAGATCTCCGCCGCCTCGTCGGCCAGCGCCAGGGCCGGCGCGCTCCTGCCGTTCCCCGCGTCGATGACCGCCAGCTCCAGGCAGGACCACGCCTCGCTGTGCGGCACCCCGATCCGCTGGAAGTCCCGGCGGGCGTCCTGCAGCAGCTGGCGCGCGAAGCCGCTGTTGCGCAGCGAGCCGGTCTGCGCGGCCCGCACGTCACGGGTGATCCGCCCGGAGTGGTGCCGGGCGCACGCCAGGCCGTACGCGTCGTGCATCCGGCTGAACATCGTGCGCGCCCGGTCCAGCTGTCGCACGCCCTCGTCCTTGTCGCCGTTCTCCTCCAGGGCCTGGCCGAGGTAGTACAGCGTCCACGCCTCGCCCCGGGCGTCCTCGTGCCGGCGGTGCAGCGGGAGGGCCTGGCGCAGCTGGTCCACCGCGGGGCCCGGGTCGCCGTCCACCAGCCGGGCCCGGGCGAGCTGGGTCATCGCCCACGCCTCGCCGCGCTCGTCCTGCGTGCGGCCGTACAGCTCCAGCGCCTCTTGGAGCTCGCGCTCGGCCCGCGGCACATCGCCCTGGCGCAGACACGCCTGGCCGAGCTGGAAGTGCGCCCACGCCTGGCCGTGCAGGCTCTCGCTCTCCCGGTGCAGCTCCAGCGCCTCGTCGAGCAGCGCGAAGGCCTCGGCCAGCTGCGCCCGGTCCCGCTCCACCGCCGCCAGCGCGTGCAGCGTCCACGCGCGGTCGCCGCGCATGGCGTCCCCGCTCTGCATGGCCAGGGCCTCCCGCAGCTTCGCCGCCGCCTCGGTGAGATTGCCCTGCTGCTGGAGGGTGATGCCCAGGTCGCGCAGGGCGCGCGCCGCGCCCGCCGGGTGCTCCGCCTCGAAGTACAGATCGACCACCGAGGACAGCGTCGTACGGGCCCTGTCCAGCTCGCCGAGCTGACGGGCCGCGACGCCGGTGCGCCACTGGACCGAGCGGGCCAGCAGGCCCTTGTCGGCGGCCTTCGTCAGCTCGTTCAGCTCGCCGAGGCGGTACAGGTCGCCGCGGAGCAGGCAGTAGTCCGCGAGCGCGCCGAGGAGGTGGGAGAGGGTGGCCTGGTCCACGTCCTGGTCGGCGTGGCGCAGCGCGGCCGTGATGAAGCTGGTCTCGTCGTCCAGCCACTGCAGCGCCGCGTCGAGCGAGGTGAAGCCGTGCGAGCCGAAGCGGTCGGCGCGGGTGGAGGTGTTGCCGTCGACCAGGCGGATGACGGAGTCCGCGAGCTCGGCGTAGCTGCGCATCAGCCGCTCCTGGGCGGTGGACCGCTCGGCCGGGTCCTCCTCGTCCAGCAGCCGGGCGTGCGCGAAGCGGTGCACTTGGGAGTGGAGGCGGTACCGGCTGCCGCGGACGTGCTCGACCAGCCCGGCCTCGGCCAGCCGGCCCAGCCGCCGCTCCGCTTCCTCCTCCTCGACGCCCAGCAGCGCCGCCGCCGCTGCCGCGCCCAGGCTGGCCCGGCCGACCAGCGCCAGCCGGCGCAGCAGCCGCCGCTCGGCGTCGGACTGGTCCGTGTACCGCAGCCACAGGGCCCGCTCCACGGCCGTCACCGGGCCGTACGCCGCGAGGTCCGCCGCCAGCGTGGCGGGGTCGCGCCGGTCCAGCGAGGAGCCCGCCACCCGCAACGGCAGCGGCAGCCCCGCGCACAGCTCACCGATCCGGTCCAGGGCCTGCGGGTCGTACGGCCCGGCCGCGCCCGCCACCCCGGTGCCGCGCAGCAGCTCCTCGACGCCCGCGGTGTCCAGCGGGCCCACCGGCAGCTGGTGCACCCACGCCGGCAGCCCGTCGGGCAGCTCCAGCGGCTCCCGCGCCGTCACCAGCACGAGGGACTCCGAACGGTCCGGCACCAGCGTGCGGACCTGCTCCGGGTCGGTGGCGTCGTCGAGCAGGACCACCACCGGGAGATTCGTCAGATGCTGGTGGTACAGCTCCGTCAGCCGCTTCACGTGCTGCTCCGGCGAGGGCCGCTCGCGGAACAGCAGCTGCTCGCGGGGCGCCCCGAGGCGGTTCAGCAGGTGCAGCAGCGCGTCCCGGGTGGGCAGCGGGGTCTCGCCCGGGGTCTCGCCGCGCAGGTCCACCACGCACGCCCCGCGGAACTGGTCGCGCAGCTGCCGCGCGGCCCGCACCGCGAGCGCCGTCCGCCCCGAGCCCGGCTCGCCGTGCAGCACCACCACCGTCGGCTTGGTCTCCGTACTGGCGCGGGCGGCGTGCACCCACTGGGTGATCTGCGTCAACTGGGACCGGCGGCCGGCGAACGGGCCCTGCGGGTCCGGGAGATGGTGGAAGGACTCGGCCAGCACCGACCGCCGGCGGGCCGCCGCGCTGCGGTCGCCGCCGCGGAGCTGCGGCCCGCGCCCGGCCGTCCCGGCGCTCTTGCCGCTGCCCGCCCCGCTGTTCCGCGTCGCCGCAGACAGCATCCGCTGCTGGTCCAGGAACGGGCGGATGCCGCGCACCTCCAGGGCCGTCAGCCACTGGAGCCGCAGCTGCTCGGGGCCGCCCGGCTGGCCGCGCATCCCCGCCTGCTGGTGCGCGGCCGGCCAGTGCCCCGCCGTCAGCTTCAGGACCGTCGCCGCGGCTCCCGCGACCGCGACCGCGGCGCCCGTGCCCAGCGCGGTCCCCGGGCCCGTGCCGTACGCGAGGTCGGCGGCGACGGCGGTGACCGCCGCGACCAGCGTGACCACCGCGGGCGTGCCCGTCTCCTTGCGCGTCAGCCGCTCCGTCAGCGGCCGGCGCGCCGCCGCCGCCTCGTCCAGCGCGCGCACATACGCGCCGTACTCCTCGGCGGCGCCGGCCGCGAGCTGGTCCAGCGCGTCGCGGGCCCTGCCGAGCAGGACGCCCCCGTCGACGCGCCCGCCCGAGCGGCGCACCTCTTCCTCGACCGCGCGCGCCAACAGCGCGTCCGCGTCCGCGCGATGGGCGTCGCGCAGAACAGCCGGTGAGCCCGTCATCTGGATCCCCCTCCAGCGATGATCGCTTTGTACGCCCAGTGTTCCGTCTCCCCGCCGAATCCGGCAGCCCTGTGGATAACTCCGCCCGGACGTGTCACACGGACCGTGAAACGTCCGCCGTGCCGGGTATTGCGGGCCCCCGGCGGATCCGCCACGCACCTTCCGGGCGCACCCGTGAGAGAGGATGGCCCCATGCCGAACCGCCTGGCTCATGAGACTTCCCCGTATCTGCTCCAGCACGCCGAAAACCCGGTCGAGTGGTGGCCGTGGTCCACCGAGGCGTTCGAGGAGGCGCGGCGGCGCGGCGTCCCGGTGCTGCTCAGCGTCGGATACAGCAGTTGCCACTGGTGCCACGTCATGGCGCACGAATCCTTCGAGGACGAGGCCACCGCCGCGCTGCTGAACGAGAACTTCGTGTCGGTGAAGGTGGACCGCGAGGAGCGCCCGGACGTCGACGCCGTGTACATGGAGGCCGTGCAGGCCGCCACGGGGCACGGCGGCTGGCCGATGACGGTCTTTCTCACGCCGGACGCCGAGCCGTTCTACTTCGGTACCTACTTCCCGCCGGCGCCGCGCCACGGCATGCCCTCGTTCTCCCAGGTCCTGGAGGGCGTGAAGAGCGCCTGGGCGGACCGCAGGGAGGAGGTCGGCGAGGTCGCGGGGAAGATCGTGCGCGATCTCGCCGGCCGCTCGCTGACCGCGGGCGGCGTGCAGCCGCCGGAGCGCGAGGACCTGCTCGCCGCCCTCATGCAGCTGACCCGGGATTTCGACGCGAACCGCGGCGGATTCGGCGGCGCGCCGAAATTCCCGCCGTCGATGGTGCTGGAATTCCTGCTGCGCCACCACGCCAGGACCGATTCCGAAGGCGCGCTGCAAATGGTGACGGCCACCTGCGAGGCGATGGCGCGCGGCGGCATTTACGACCAGCTCGGCGGCGGTTTCGCGCGCTATTCCGTGGATGCGGAATGGGTGGTTCCGCACTTCGAGAAGATGCTGTACGACAATGCGCTGCTGTGCCGGGTGTACGCCCACCTGTGGCGCGCCACGGGCTCCGGCCTCGCCCGCCGTATCGCCCTGGAGACCGCCGACTTCATGGTCCGCGAACTCCGCACCGACCAGCTCGGCTTCGCCTCCGCGCTGGACGCCGACAGCGACGACGGCTCGGGGCGGCACGTCGAGGGCGCGTACTACGTATGGACGCCCGAGCAGCTCACCGAGGTGCTGGGGGAGAAGGACGCGCAGGTGGCCGCCGAGTACTTCGGCGTCACCGAGGAGGGCACCTTCGAGGAGGGCGCCTCCGTGCTCCAGCTTCCGGACACCGACGGGCTGCTGGAAGCCGACCGGATCGCGGGCATCAAGGAGCGGCTGCGCGCCGCGCGCGACGAACGGCCCCGCCCCGGCCGGGACGACAAGGTCGTGGCCGCCTGGAACGGCCTGGCCATCGCCGCGCTCGCGGAGACCGGCGCGTACTTCGACCGCCCGGACCTCGTCCAGGCCGCGACCGACGCCGCCGACCTGCTGGTCCGCGTGCACATGGACGGCCGGGCGCGGCTGCACCGCACCTCGCGCGACGGCACCCCCGGCACCAACTCCGGTGTCCTGGAGGACTACGCGGACGTCTCCGAGGGGTTCCTGGCGCTGTCCCAAGTCACCGGTGAGGGCGTGTGGGCGGACTTCGCGGGTCTGCTCCTGGACACCGTGCTGGTCCACTTCCGGGGCCCGGACGGCTCGCTGTACGACACCGCGGACGACGCCGAGGCGCTGATCCGCCGCCCCCAGGACCCGACCGACAACGCCACGCCCTCGGGGTGGACCGCGGCGGCCGGCGCCCTGCTCTCGTACGCGGCGCTCACGGGCAGCTCGCCGCACCGGGAGGCCGCGGAGAGTGCGCTCGGCATCGTGAAGGCGCTCAGCGGCCGCGCCCCGCGCTTCATCGGCTGGGGGCTCGCGGCCGCCGAGGCGCTGCTGGACGGCCCGCGCGAGGTCGCGGTGGTCGGCTCGTACGACGACGAGGCCACCCGTGAACTGCACCGCGCCGCGCTGCTGGGCACCGCGCCCGGCGCGGTGGTCGCGGTCGGCGAGCCCGGGAGCGAGGAGGTGCCGCTCCTGAAGGACCGTCCCCTGCTGGACGGCCGCCCCGCCGCCTACGTATGCCGCGACTTCACCTGCGAGCGGCCCACCGCCGACCCGGGCGAACTGGCGGAGCGCCTGAAGCAGCACTGACCCCGGGAGCGCGCCCGTCTCCGTCGCCGTAAGAATTCGTACAGATGTGCGGAATCTCAACGTCGTACGGAGACGGGACGCTAGCGTCGACTCCATGACCATCCGCAGTGAAGTGCCCACCACCCACCGCGAAGTCCGGCTGGCCGCCCGTCCCACGGGCGCGGTCACCGACGACCTCTTCGAGATCGCCGAAGTACCCGTACCGGAACCGGCGCCCGGTCAGATCCTCGTCCGCACCACCACCATGGGTGTCGCCGCCGTGATGCGCACCCTCATGGACGAGCAGAGCGCCGTACCGATGCCGTCCTACGAGGTCGGCGCCCCGTTGCACGGCTCCGCCGTGGGCGAGGTGGTGGCCGCGCCCGGTACCGACTTCACCCTCGGTGACCTGGTGGAACACCGCCTCGGGTGGCGGGAGTTCGCCGTCATGGACGCCTCTCAGGCGCGGCGCCTGGAGCCGGACCTGCTGCCCGACCCCGGTGCCTACCTCTCGCAGGGACCCACTGCCCTGATGGGGATCGGGCGGGGCGCGGAAGTGCGTCCCGGGGACACCGTGTTCATCACCGGGGCCGCCGGCGGTGTGGGTTCGCTGGCCGGGCAGCTCGCCAAGCAGCGCGGTGCCGCCCGCGTCATCGGCAGTACGGGCTCCCGCGCCAAGGCCGAGCGGCTCATGGACGGGCTCGGTTACGACGCCGTGGTGATCCGGGGCGAGGGGCCGATCCTGGACCAGCTGCGCAAGGCGGCGCCGGACGGCGTCGACGCGCTCTTCGACAACGTCGGCGGCGAGCAGCTGCAGGCCGCCCTCGCCCTCGCCAACCGCGGCGCCCGGATAGCGATCGTCGGCGCGCTGGCCGCCCAGCTGTCCGCCGCCGAGCCCGCCACGACTGAGATCGACACGCTGTCGCTCCTCTCGCGCGGCATCACGCTGCGCGGCATGGCCCTCTTCGACCACCTGGACCTCGTCCCGGAATGGAACCGGCAGTTCGGCCGGGGGCTGCGTGACGGCACGCTCACCTTCCCGCACACCCGCTTCCAGGGCATCGAACAAGCGCCGCGCGCACTGCGCGAGTTGACCGAGGGCCGCCACCTCGGCGCGGTACTCGTGGACCTGTAAAGCAGCCTGCAAAAAGCAGCCCGGTCGCCTCCCGCAGCCAGCCCAACCACCCCAGCCCCCTCCGGCGGTCTCCCCGTTGTCAGTGGGATGTGTAACGCTCTAAGAGCGCGCAGTCACATTCAGTGAGAGCTGGAGGGGGTGTTGCGGATGCGTACTGCCATGCACGGAGCGGTCGTTGCGGCCGCCGCGGCGTGTGTCGGCGGCTACTTGGTGGGCGGCACGGCGGTCGTCCTCGCGCTGGTACTGGCCGGGGTGACCGCCGTGACCTGGCAGGTGGCCGCGGGGTCAGGCGTGCGAATAGGCAACCAGCGAGATGCCCACGTAGTGCACGACGAAGGCCGCGAGGGTGAAGAGGTGGAAGACCTCATGGAAGCCGAACCACCGAGGTGACGGGTTCGGGCGCTTGATCCCGTAGATCACGCCGCCCGCGCTGTAGAGCAGCCCGCCGACGATCACGAGCACGAGGACGGCGATGCCGCCCTTCTGCAGAAAGTCCGGGAGGAAGAAGACCGCCGCCCAGCCCATCGCGATGTAGCACGGTGTGTAGAGCCATCGCGGCGCGCCGACCCAGAAGACGCGGAAGGCGATGCCCAGGGCGGCGGCCACCCAGATGCCCCACAGCAGGAGGTCCCGGCGGCCGTCCGGGAGCAGCAGGATCGTCAGCGGCGTGTAGGTGCCCGCGATGATCAGAAAAATATTGGCGTGATCCAGCCGGCGCAGGATGCCGAGGACCCGTGGGCCCCAGTTGCCCCGGTGGTATATCGCACTGACGCCGAAGAGCAGGCAGGCGGTGAGCGTGTAGACGCCGCACGCCACCCTGCCCCGGGTGCTGTCCGCCAATGCGGTGAGCATGACACCCGAGAAGAGGACCGCCGGGAACATCCCGGCGTGCAGCCACCCCCGCAGCTTTGGTTTGAAGGGGGCGGCCAGCGCGGAGACCGCGTCGGTCACGGCCTGAGCAGGGCTTTCGGCAGTGCGGCTGTCGGCGGCTTCGGGCGCGGAAGACATGGCCGCCAGCCTACCGACGCCACCGTAAGTTACGGATCAGTCCGCTGAGTGGTGACGGTCACGAGGGGGCCCTCTGGACAGAATCCGGTCGGCGACGGATGATCATATGAGTGCGGTCGGCACCGGATGAGCGGTCACGAAGCATCCGGGTCGCAGCCCCCAAGGGGCCAACATCTCCAAAAGCGGACATTGTGCTGATGTTCGTAAAAACCCCTCATCTAGGAGCGATCGTGGCGCGCGACAACGCGGCTCCCTCCCTCAAGCACCCGACCGACCACCAGGAGCTCATCGCCTGGGTCGATGAGATCGCGTCGATCACCCAGCCGGACCGCATCGTGTGGTGCGACGGCTCGGAGGCGGAGTACGACCGCCTGTGTGAGGAACTGGTCGCCAAGGGAACGTTCAAGAAGCTCGACCCGATCAAGCGACCCAACTCCTACTACGCGGCCTCCGACCCGAGGGACGTCGCCCGTGTGGAGGACCGCACCTTCATCTGTTCCGAGAAGGAGGAGGACGCGGGCCCGACGAACCACTGGAAAGCCCCCGCGGAGATGCGGGAGATCTTCTCCGGTGAGCAGGGCATCTTCCGGGGCGCGATGCGCGGCCGGACGATGTACGTCGTCCCGTTCTGCATGGGTCCGCTGGGCTCGCCGCTCTCCGCGCTCGGCGTGGAGATCACCGACTCGGCGTACGTCGCCGTTTCGATGCGCACCATGACCCGCATGGGCCAGCCGGTCCTGGACGAGCTCGGCTCCGACGGCTTCTTCGTCAAGGCCGTGCACACCCTCGGTGCCCCGCTCGCGGAGGGCGAGCAGGACGTGCCGTGGCCGTGCAACTCCACGAAGTACATCTCGCACTTCCCCGAGGACCGCGAGATCTGGTCCTACGGCTCGGGCTACGGCGGCAACGCCCTGCTCGGCAAGAAGTGCTACGCGCTGCGCATCGCCTCCGTCATGGCGCGTGACGAGGGCTGGCTCGCCGAGCACATGCTGATCCTCAAGCTCACCCCGCCGCAGGGCGAGTCGAAGTACGTCGCCGCCGCGTTCCCGAGCGCCTGCGGCAAGACCAACCTCGCGATGCTGGAGCCCACGATCTCCGGCTGGACGGTCGAGACGATCGGCGACGACATCGCCTGGATGCGCTTCGGCGAGGACGGCCGGCTGTACGCGATCAACCCCGAGGCCGGCTTCTTCGGCGTCGCGCCCGGCACCGGCGAGCACACCAACGCCAACGCCATGAAGACCCTGTGGGGCAACTCCGTCTTCACCAACGTCGCGCTCACCGACGACGGCGACGTCTGGTGGGAGGGCATGACGGAGGAGACCCCCGCCCACCTGACCGACTGGAAGGGCAACGACTGGACCCCGGAGTCGGAGACGCCGGCGGCCCACCCCAATGCCCGGTTCACCACCCCGGCCGGCCAGTGCCCGATCATCGCGCCCGAGTGGGAGGACCCCAAGGGCGTGCCGATCTCGGCGATCCTCTTCGGCGGCCGCCGCGCCAGCGCGGTACCGCTGGTCACCGAGTCCTTCGACTGGCAGCACGGCGTCTTCCTCGGCGCGAACGTCGCCTCCGAGAAGACCGCCGCCGCCGAGGGCAAGGTCGGTGAGCTGCGCCGCGACCCGTTCGCCATGCTGCCGTTCTGCGGTTACAACATGGGCGACTACATGGGTCACTGGGTCAAGGTCGGCAAGACCGCCGACGCGGCCAAGCTGCCCAAGATCTACTACGTCAACTGGTTCCGGAAGAACGAGGCGGGCAAGTTCGTCTGGCCCGGCTTCGGCGAGAACAGCCGCGTCCTGAAGTGGATCGTGGAGCGCCTGGAGGGCAAGGCCGAGGGCGTCGAGACCCCCATCGGCATCCTGCCGACCAAGGAGTCCCTGGACACCGAGGGCCTGGACCTCCCGGAGGCGGACCTCGACTTCCTGCTCAGCGTCGACAAGGACGTCTGGCGCGACGAGGCGTCGCTGGTCCCCGAGCACCTCAACACCTTCGGTGACCACACGCCGAAGGAGATGTGGGACGAGTACCGCGCGCTGGTCAAGCGCCTCGGCTAGCCGTCACGGCTGACTTCACGAAAGGGCCCGTCACCGGCAGGTTACGGGCCCTTTCGTGGTGGAGCTCCAGGGGCGGACGGGATGAGCACCACGGCCGCCCCCGGAGGAATGGGGGCGGGGGTCAGGCCGTGGCCAGCTTCCCCGCGTCGGCGTGGCGCCGCAGCAGCTCGGCGGCGAGCTCCGCGGCCGCCTTGTCGGACCGGGAATTGGCCACGACCAGGGCGTTCCCGGCGAGGGTGTGGACGCGGCGGTGGAGCGAGGGGATGCGCTCCGGGGCGCCGCCGGACGGCCGGGCGCGCAGCGGGAAGTCGCCGCCGCGGAGCCGGGCGACCTGCTCGGCGAGCCGGTCGGCGGCGTCGTCGAGCGAGCCGTCGGGCGTCAGCGCGCGCAGCTCGTCGAGGGTGGTCAGCAGTGCGGTCAGATGCCCGGCGAGCCGGATGTCCAGTTCCTCCTCGCGCGAGCGGTGCGGAAAGTCATCCTGCTCGGCCATGGTGTGGACCGACTTGGTGCGGATCGGCTCGTACATGGAATGGCCTCCTGGCAACGTCAGGAGACCATCCTACATTGGACTGAGTCTAAAGTTGTCCCGCGTACAGAAAAAGGATCCGTTCAGTACTGACCGTAACCGTCCAGGAAGCTGCCGATCCGGGTCACAGCGTCCGTCAGATCGTCCTTGTTCGGCAGCGTGACCAGGCGGAAGTGGTCCGGCTCCGGCCAGTTGAAGCCCGTACCGTGCACGATCATGATCTTCTCGGCGCGCAGCAGGTCCAGCACCATCTGCCGGTCGTCCTTGATCTTGTACACCTTCGGGTCCAGCCGCGGGAACGCGTACAGCGCGCCCTTGGGCTTCACGCAGCTGACGCCCGGGATCTGCGAGAGCAGGTCGAACGCGGCGTCCCGCTGCTCCAGCAGCCGGCCGCCCGGCAGGACCAGGTCGTTGATCGACTGGCGGCCGCCGAGCGCGGTGGCCACCGCGTGCTGGGCCGGCATATTGGCGCACAGCCGCATGTTCGCGAGGATCGTCAGCCCCTCGATGTACGAGGTGGCGTGCGCCTTCGGGCCGCAGACCGCGAGCCAGCCGCTGCGGTAGCCCGCCACCCGGTACGCCTTCGACAGGCCGTTGAACGTCAGCGTCAGCAGGTCGGGAGCGAGGGACGCGAACGGCGTGTGCGTGACGCCGTCGTAGAGGATCTTGTCGTAGATCTCGTCGGCGCAGACGATCAGGTTGTGCCGACGGGCGATCTCCGCGATGCCGCGCAGCAGCTCCTCGTCGTACACCGCGCCCGTGGGGTTGTTCGGGTTGATGACGACGATGGCCTTCGTGCGGTCGGTGACCTTCCGCTCGATGTCGGCCAGGTCCGGCATCCAGTCCGCCTGCTCGTCGCAGCGGTAGTGCACGGCCGTACCGCCGGAGAGCGAGACCGAAGCGGTCCACAGCGGGTAGTCCGGGGCCGGGACCAGCACCTCGTCGCCGTCGTCGAGCAGCGCCTGCATCGACATCTGGATCAGCTCGGAGACGCCGTTGCCGAGGTAGATGTCCTCGACGGACAGCTCGATGCCGCGGGTCTGGTAGTGCTGCATCACCGCGCGCCGGGCGGAGAGCAGGCCCTTGGCGTCGCCGTAGCCGTGCGCCGTGCCGACGCTGCGGAGGATGTCCTCCAGGATCTCCGGCGGGCACTCGAAGCCGAATGCGGCGGGGTTGCCGGTGTTGAGCTTGAGTATGCGATGACCTGCCGCCTCCAGCCGCATCGCCTCCTCAAGAACCGGGCCACGGATCTCGTAGCAGACATTGGCGAGCTTGGTTGACTGGATCACCTGCATGTCCGCCACCTTACGGGCGGGCGCGGACGCCCGCCCGGTGTTATGGGCCACGCCGGGACCTGCTGAGATGCGGGTGGCGGGTGGCTTCCCACCCGCCTCACTGCACATTCCAAGACTCGGATGACGCATGGCCGATTTTTCGCATGTGCTCACCATCGAGCGCTTCGTCATCGAAGCCGGACAACGGAATCCGCAGGACGCCCGATGCGACGCCCGGACGCGGTGTGAGCTTCGACTCAGCCGCGCGTCGCGGGGGTGCGCCGCACCGACCGGCCCGCGAGGACGTCGGTCCGCTTGCCGTCCTCGATCACGAAGCGCCCGTCGATCAGCACGTGCGGGATGCCCGTCGGGAGCGTGCGCGGCACCTCGAAGGTCGACCCCGCGGCCACCGTCTCCGGATCGAACAGCACCAGGTCGGCGCGGTATCCCTCACGTACGAGCCCGCGGTCCGGCAGCCGCAGCCGGGCGGCGGCCCGCCCGGTGAGGTGCGCGACGCACTCCTCCAGCGAGAGGATGCCCAGCTCACGGACGTACTTGCCCAGGTACTGGGGGAACGTGCCGTACGCGCGGGGGTGCGGCTTGGCGCCCTGCAGGATGCCGTCGCTGCCGCCCGTGTGCACACGGTGCCGCATGATCTGCCGGACGTTCTCCTCGTGCCCGACGTGCTGCAGGATCGTCGAGCCGAGGCGGTCCTCGATGAGCAGCCGGCGGGCCGTCACCCACGGCTCCTCGCCGCGCTCGGCCGCGCTCTGCGCGACCGTCTTGCCGACGTACTCCGCGAGCTCCGGGTGCGAGACGCCGGAGATCTCGATCGTGTCCCACTCCATCGGGACGCCGTGGCAGCCGTCCGCGCCCTCGACCTCCACGACCTGCCGGATGCGGGCCGCCTCGGCGTCGTCCCGCAGCCGCGCCAGGATCGCCTCCGGGCCGCCCTCGCTCGCCCAGCTCGGCAGCATCGCGACGAGCGTCGTGCAGCCGGGGGTGTACGGGTAGGTGTCCAGGCTGATGTCCGCGCCGTCGTCCAGGGCCGCGTCCAGCAGCGCCAGCAGCTCGGGGGCCCGGCCCTTGTTCACGCCGAAGTTCATGGTGGCGTGCGCGAGGTGCAGCGCACAGCCCGCCTCGCGCGTGAGGCCCACCATCTCCTCGTACGCCTGGAGCGCGCCCGCGCCGTACGAGCGGTGGTGCGGGCAGTAGTACCCCTCGTACCGGGCGACCACCCGGCACAGCTCGGCGAGCTCGGAGTCCGAGGCGTACATGCCGGGCGTGTAGGTGAGGCCCGAGGAGAGGCCCACGGCGCCCTGCTCCAGACCCTCGGCGACCAGCCGCTTCATGCGGGCCAGCTCGGCGTCGGTCGCCGGGCGGTCGTCCCAGCCCATCGCCAGCATCCGGACCGTGCCCTGCGGGATCAGGTACGCGGCGTTGACCGCGATGCCGTGTCCGTCGAAGCCGTGGTCCAGCCGGTCGAGGTACTCGCCGACCGAGCGCCAGCTGAAGTCGATGTCCGAACCGTCACCGTTCCAGCCCGCGATCTGGGCGCGGACCTCGGCGAGGGTCCGGTCGTCGACGGGCGCGTACGACAGTCCGTCCTGGCCGATCACTTCGAGGGTGACGCCCTGCGCGGCCTTGGCCTCGTGCGACGGGTCGCGCAGGAGGGCGAGGTCGCTGTGGGCGTGCATGTCGATGAAACCGGGGGAGAGGGCGAGACCGTGCGCGTCGACCACGCGCGCGGCGGTCGGGCGGTCGCCCGAGCCCTCCCGCACGATGGCGGCTATGCGGCCGCCGTCCAGGGCCACGTCGGCCCGGTAAGAGGCACCGCCGGTGCCGTCGATGACGCGTACGTCGCGGAGGACGAGATCCATGGCCGGGCTCCTCAGAAGAACGTACGGACGAAGTCCGAGACCGTGCCGTCGGCCTCGACCAGCGGGATGAGCTGCCACTTGTCGAAGGACGTGCACGGGTGGGACAGGCCCATCCCGATCCAGTCGCCGACCTCCAGCCCGGCGCCCGGCTCGGTGCCGATCCAGGCGTGCTGGTCGGAGAGGCCGGTCACGGAGATGCCGTCGGCGGGGCGGACCGAGCCGTCCCGGGCCGACCGGACGACCTGCGCCTCGGGCAGGTCCAGGTCGTACGCCGCGTCCCGCTTGCCCGCGTTGGCGAACGCCTGCGCGCCGTTGGGGCGCGAGACGACCTGCGCCCACAGCCGGAAGGCGGGCTGCAGGGCGCCCTCGTCGGGGTGGCGGTTGAAGGGGGTGAGGTGACGGTAGTGGCCGTCGTCGTGCGAGACGTACGCGCCGGAGCGCAGCAGTTTCAGTACCGGGCTGGAGAGCTCCGGTACCTCGGCGAAGACCTCGGCGACCGTGTCGAACCACGCGCTGCCGCCCGCGCTCAGCACGATCTCGTCCAGGTCGGCGAAGCGGCCCGCCTTGTCGAAGTCGACGAGGAGCGCCACGAGGCGGCGCAGCCAGGCGGCGACCCGCTCGGCGTTCGCGTCCGGCACCTCGCCCTCGTACCCGGCGATGCCGACCAGGCGGAGGGTGTCGGCGGCGGCGATCGCGTTGGCCAGGTCCAGGCAGGTGGCCTCGTCGCGGACGCCGGTACGGGCCGCGTCGCCCGCGCCCAGCTCGATGACGACGTCCACGGGGCGGGCGGCGCCGGCCTCGCGCAGCGCGGCGTCCATCAGCTCGATGCCGCGCAGCGAGTCGACGTAACAGATGAAACGGAAGTCAGGGTCGGCGGCCAGCTCGCCCGCCAGCCAGCGCAGCGCGGCGGCGTCCACCATCTCGTTGGCGAGGAAGATCCGCTGGATGCCGAACGCGCGGTAGACCCGGGCCTGGTGCGGTACGGCCGCGGTGATGCCCCACGCGCCGTGCGCGAGCTGGCGGGCGAAGAGCTGCGGGGACATCGTGGTCTTGCCGTGCGGCGCGAAGGCGAGGCCGTGCCGGGTGGAGTACTCCTCCATGAGCGCGAGGTTGTGCTCGACCGACTCGGCGGACAGGGCCAGGACCGGGGTGGTGAAGCCGCCGGTGAAGAGGTTGCGGCGCTGGGCCGCCAGGGCGCCGACCGTGAGTCCTTCCGCGTCCGGGGGGAGGGCCTTGAAGCGGTGGTCCACCCGTTCGTCCGCGAGCTGTCCGATGGGGTGGTCGGACTGGGGATCGGCGGCCATGGGATGTCTCCTCAAATTTCCTGTTGCATCATCTGCAACGCCCATTGCGCATATCGCTGAATGCTGTCTAGCATCCGATTCATCGTCGGGTCAATGGTGGGAAACAGGGAGCGGAACACGCCCCCAACACACCACCGAGGCCCCGCACCACCCACCGCAAGGAGCAGGGAAACACCGTGACCACAGCGACCACGCCACCGCACGTCACCGCCGACGTCGTCTGCCTGGGCGAGTCCATGGTCACCTTCCTGCCCGCACGCCCCGGCAGACTCGCCGACGTGCCCTCCTTCGACCGCGGCATCGGCGGCGCCGAGTCCAACGTCGCCTGCGCGCTGGCCGCCATCGGGCACTCCGCGCGGTGGATCTCCCGGGTCGGCACCGACGGCTTCGGCGACCACCTCCTGGAGACGATCGCCGCACACGGCGTCGACGTCGCCCATGTGCAGCGCGACCCCAAGCGTCCGACCGGCATCTACTTCCGTACCGCGGGTGAGCGCGCCACCGGCGCCGAGTCGGCGGCGGACGGGCAGGACCTCGCCGAGGTCGTCTACTACCGCGCCGGCTCCGCCGCCTCCGCGATGACCCCCGCCCTCCTCGACGACCGGGCCCTCTGGGACGCCCGCGTCGTCCACGTCACCGGCATCACCGCCGCCCTCTCCGACGGCTGCCTCGACGTCCTGAAGACGATCACGGAGCGCCGCCCCGGCCGCCCGCTCGTCTCCTTCGACCTCAACTACCGTGTCGGCCTCTGGCAGGACCGCGCCGAGCAGGCGCCCGGCATCCTCCTCGGCCTCGCCCGCGGCTGCGACCTGGTCTTCGTCGGCGAGGACGAGGCCGCGGCCGCCTGGGACGTGCACGGCCCCGCCGCCGTGCGCGCGGCGCTCCCCGAGCCCGGCGTCCTCGTCGTCAAGCAGGGCAGCGAGGGCGCGACCGTGTACGAACGGCAGCCCGACGGCACCGACACCGTGACCTTCGCGCCCGCGCTCAAGGTCGAGGTGGCGGCCCCGGTCGGCGCCGGTGACGCCTTCGCCGCCGGCTTCCTCTCCGCCACCCTGCGCGGCCTGCCCGTCTTCGACCGCATCCGGCACGGCCACCTCATGGCCGCCGCCTCCCTCACCGTCCCCGGCGACCTCGGCACCCCGCCGGCCCGCGAGCTCACCGAGCACCTCGTGGCGCTCGACGCGGCCGCCTGGGAGACACTGCGACTCGGTCCCGGCTGGACGGACGACGGGGCCGGGAACGTACGGGTGGAGGTATCCCAGACATGAGCCAGACTGTCGACCGCGCTTTGAGCATCCTTCCTTTGCTCGCGCAGGGACCGGCCAACCTGGAGCAGGTCGCCGACCGGCTCGGTGTGCACAAGTCCACCGCCCTGCGGCTGCTGCGCACGCTCCACGAGCACGGCATGGTGTACCGCCAGCCCGACCAGCGCTACCGCCTGGGCGCCCGGCTCTTCGCCCTCGCCCAGGAAGCCGTCGAGAACCTCGACGTCCGCGACATCGCCCACCCCCACCTCGCCGAGCTCAACGAGAAGGTCGGACACACCGTCCACCTCGCGGTGTACGAGGAGAACGAGGTCCTCTACATCGACAAGGTCGAGAGCCGCTATCCGGTCCGGATGTACTCGCGCATCGGCAAGCCCGTCGCGATCACCGTCGCCGCCGTCGCCAAGCTGCTGCTCGCCGACCTCCCCGAGCCCGAGCGCCGCGCCGTCGCCGAGCGGCTCGACTACCCCCAGTACACGGCCCGTTCGACCCCCGACGCCACGGCCTTCCTGGCCGAGCTGGCCAAGGTGCGCGAACAGGGCTGGGCCACCGACCTCGGTGGCCACGAGGAGTCCATCAACTGCATCGGGGCACCCATCCGCGGTGCGGACGGCCGGCTGGTCGCGGCGATGTCGGTCTCCGCGCCGAACGTCGTCGTCTCCGCCGAGGACCTCCTCAAACTGCTCCCGCTGGTGCGCCGTACCGCGGACACCATCAGCCGGGAGTACTCCGGCAACGCCCCGGTAAGACCCCCGCAGGACCACAAGGAAGCCTGAGAACCACCATGACCGAGAAGACCGCCCTCACCCCGGCCACCCACACCACCCCGCCCGCGAAGTTCTCCCACGGCGTCAAGAAGGGCAACATCCTTCAGGTCGCCGGCCAGGTCGGCTTCCTCCCGGCGGAAGAGGGCAAGGCCCCCACCCCCGCGGGCCCGACCCTGCGCGAGCAGACCCTGCAGACCTTCGCCAACGTCAAGGCGATCCTCGAAGAGGGCGGCGCGACCTGGGACGACGTCATGATGATGCGCGTCTACCTCACCGACGTCGACCACTTCGCCGAGATGAACGAGATCTACAACGCGTACTTCGAGGAGCAGGGCCTCAAGGAGGCACCGGCCGCCCGTACGACGGTGTACGTCGGTTTGCCCAAGGGCCTGCTCATCGAGATCGACGCGCTCGCCGTCCTGAGCTGACGCCGCCCGCCCCCTGAGCTCTCCTCCGCAAGCCGTACTTCGTCACGGCGCGGCGCCTCTCCCGTACGAGGCGCCGCGCCGCGATCCCCCCTGCCCCGAAAGCCCCATGCACTTACGAGGTCAAAGATGTCCCCGTCCCCCTTCGCGGCGCTCTCGGCCGCCCCCGCTCCGGCCGCTCCACCCCACACCGGCGGCCTGCTCGCCCTGATCCCGGGCACGGCCGGCCTGCTCACCGTCGCGGCCCTCGGCATCGCCCTCCTCCTCGTCCTGATCATCAAGGTCAGGCTGCAGCCCTTCGTCGCGCTGCTCTCCGTCTCCATCGTGGTCGGCCTGGCCGCCGGGCTCTCCGTCACCGAACTCTTCGGCACCGTCCAGAAGTCCGACGTCGTCTCGATGATCGAGAGCGGCATGGGCGGCATCCTCGGCCACGTCGCGATCATCATCGGCCTGGGCACGATGCTCGGCGCGATACTCGAAGTCTCCGGCGGCGCCGAGGTACTGAGTGCCCGCCTGCTCCGCCTCTTCGGTGAGAAGCGCGCGCCGCTCGCCATGGGCCTGACCGGCCTGATCTTCGGTATCCCGGTCTTCTTCGACGTGGGCATCTTCGTCCTCGCGCCGATCGTGTACGCCGCGGCCAAGCGCTCCGGCAAGTCGATCGTCCTGTACGCCATGCCGCTGCTGGCCGGCCTGTCGATGACGCACGCCTTCCTGCCGCCGCACCCCGGTCCGGTCGCCGCCGCCGGCCTCTTCAAGGTCGACCTCGGCTGGGTCATCCTGATGGGCCTGATCTGCGGCATCCCGGCCGTGCTGGCCGCCTGGGGCTACGCCGCCTGGATCGGCAAGCGGGTCTTCGTCCCGGTCCCGCACGACATGGTCGAGGCCGCCGAGGAGGCCAAGGCCGCGGTCGCCGCGGAGAAGGCGGCGGCCGGCGCCGACGCCGACGAGAAGCCCGTCCCGCTCGGCACGGTCCTCGCCATCATCGGCACCCCGCTGATCCTCATCCTCCTCGCGACGTTCTCCTCCATCGCGCTGCAGCCGTCCTCCGGCCGCTCGGTCATCGAGTTCTTCGGCCACCCCTTCACGGCGCTGACCATCGCGCTGATCCTGGCGTACTACCTGCTCGGCATCCGCCGCGGCTGGTCCCGCAAGTCCCTGGAGACGGTCTCCACCGCGTCCCTGAAGCCGGTCGGCAACATCCTGCTGGTCGTCGGCGCCGGCGGAATCTTCGGCGCGGTCCTCAAGGGCAGCGGCGTCGCCGACGCCCTCTCCGACACCTTCCAGAACGTCGGCCTCCCGGTCATCGTGCTGGCCTGGCTGCTCTCCGTCGTCCTGCGCGTCGCCCAGGGCTCCGCCACGGTCGCCATCGTCACCACCGCCGGCATCGTGCTCCCCCTGGTCGAGTCCCAGCACCTCTCCCAGCCGCACCTGGCCCTGGTCATCATGGCCATATCGGCGGGCTCGATCTTCGCCTCGCATGTGAACGACGGCGGGTTCTGGATGGTCGCGAAGTACTTCGGTATCTCCGAACGCGACACCCTCAAGACCTGGACGGTCCTGGAGTCCGTGCTCTCCGTCGCGGGCTTCGTGGTCGCGGCGCTGGTGAGCCTCGTGGTCTAGCGGTGCCCCTCGTGGTCTGAAGTGGTTCTGGCCGTGCACGGTGATTGCTGTGCACGGCCATTGCCTTGGGGCCCCGGCACCCCGAATATGTGCATGACAACGCCGGAGAGTGAAATCTCCGGTTCGCATATCGGAGAGGACCCCACATGCACAGACCTCTCGTCGGCGCTCTCGCCAGCGCCGTACTCGGAAGCGCCGCTCTCATAGGCGCGGGCGCCGCGCCCGCCGCGGCCGATGCGCCACGGGTCAAGGCCGTGGACTTCGCCGGGACCGTGGCGCTCAGCAACTGTTCCGGTGCGGTGGTGCGGATGCCGGACTCGGCGGACACCGACAAGGCGCTGGTCATGTCCAACGGGCACTGTGTGGAGTCGGGGATGCCGGGGGCCGGTGAGGTCGTCGTCGACCAGCCGTCCAGCCGCAGCTTCACCGTGCTCAGCTCCTCCGGCGGCAACAAGGGCTCGGTGCGGGCCAGCAAGATCGCGTACGCGACGATGACGGACACCGACGTCTCGCTGTACGAACTGACCTCCACCTACGCCGACATCCAGCGGAAGTACGGCATCAAGGCGTTGCAGCTGGCGACCGAGCACCCTGTGCAGGGGGCCGGTATCAAGATCGTCTCCGGGTACTGGAAGAAGATCTACTCGTGCGGCATCGACGGGTTCGCGCACGAGCTGAAGGAGGGGGAGTGGACCTGGAAGGACTCGGTCCGCTACACCTCCGCGTGCAACACGATCGGCGGCACCTCGGGTTCGCCGGTGATCGACACGGCCACCGGCAAGGTCACGGCGGTCAACAACACCCTGAACGAGGACGGCGCGCGCTGCACGCTGAACAACCCGTGCGAGGTGGACGCGAGCGGCCAGGTGACCGTCCACCCGGGCATCGGTTACGCCCAGCAGACCTACACCATCCCGAAGTGCTTCGGTACGGGCAACAAGCTCGACCTGGGACGGGAAGGGTGCACGCTGCCCAAGCCGGCCGGGGAGTAACGGCCTTCGTGCACTGAGCAGAACTGAGCAGAAACCGAGCAGAAACCGAGCAGAAAGGGGCCCGCCGCCGGGGGGAGCCGGCGGCGGGCCCGTTCGCGGTCCTACGGCAGGTCGTGGACGTGCCCGCCGACCTCGTTCGCGAAGGCGTTGCCGTTCGCCGCGTCCCAGTTGGTCGACCAGGTCATCGCGCCGCGCAGCCCGGGGTAGGTCTTCGACGGCTTGAACGAGCCGCAGCCGGTGCCCTTGGTGAGACAGTCCAGGGCCGCGTTGACCACGTCCGGCGCGACGTATCCACTGCCGGCGGCCTTCGGGGACGCGGGCACGCCGATGCCGACCTGCGATGCGTCCAAGCCGTTCTCCAGTTGGATACAGGCCAGTGCGGTGAGGAAGTCGACCGAGCCCTGGCTGTAGACCTTGCCGTCGCAGCCGTTCATCGAGCCGCTGTTGTAGTACTGCATGTTGACGGCCGTGAGGAAGTCCTTGATGCCGAGCGCGGTCTTGAAGTACTCGTTCTCCGGCGACTGCATGTCGACGGTCTGCGGCGCCATCGTGACCACGAGGTCGCCGTGCGCGGCGTGCAGGGACTTCAGCGCCTGCGTCATATACGTGGAATTGAGGCCGTTCTCCAGGTCGATGTCGACGCCGTCGAAGCCGTATTCGTCCATCAGCCGGCCGACGGAATCGGCGAAGTTCTTCGCGGAGGCCTCGTCGGCGACGGAGACGGCGCCCTTCTCGCCGCCGACCGAGATGATCACGGATTTACCGGCCGCCTTTTTGGCCTTGATGTCCGCTTTGAAGTCGTCCGTCGAGGCATAGCCGAGCGCCGGGTCGAGGGTGAAGCCGACCTGCCCCGGTGTGCCGGTGGCGTCGGCGAACGCGACCGCGATGATGTCGTAGGCGTCGGGGACGTCCCTGAGCTTCTGGACGGTGGCGCCGTTGTCGAAGTTCTGCCAGTAGCCGGTGACCGCATGCGCAGGTGGGGCGGCCTGGGCGGGCTGGACGGCGCCGGCCGCCGTCAGTCCGGCGGTCGTCAGTGCGGCGGCGGCGAGGGCGCCGAGCAGTCTCTTCGTGAGCGTGAACGTGTGTGGGCGTGCGCGGACCACGACAGCCTCCGGTGGGGGGTGTGGGGGTGTTACGGAGTGCGCGTTCAGGGGCCCCTGTTGCTGCCCTACAACGTGGTCCAGACCAATAATTCTGTCAAGGGTCCGGGCGGGAACGGGAATTGGCGCAGATCACGTTTCGGAGCGCCATTTCCGGGACAGGGGGTCGAATTCCGCTGCGGGCGAGCGGTGTTCGGGTGTCTGCTGTGGGGAGCGGAATTCCCCTGGGAGCGAACAGGGCGCGGGGCTGCCCGGATCGGTACGGAATGGCGGTCCGTGGGCGGGTCGTTGTGGCCTGGTTCGGGGCAACCGACCGGCATATGCCCGCACTTGCGGCTGGATCACGCCCCTTGTCCGGATCAGATCACCTGCCGACTTGTAAACTTCAGTATTCAACAGTAATGGCTGTGGATAGATCGCCGTTGATCGGTAAATGATCTCCGGAATGGCTACCGTGAGAGCGTTGTGGTGGCGGTCGCCGGAGGCGTCGGAGTGTTTTCTGTTGCCCGGGACGCGGCTAAAGTCTGCGCAGGACAAGACACCGCAGCGAGGGAAGTTGTGGAGCGAGTGACGTGGTGAAACGGGGACACACACATGCCGACCGCGATAGCCGTCACCAGCCCTGATCTGGTGCTGGCGCCGCCCGACAGGGTGACGCCCCCCGCGCATGTGCTCGGCCCTCCGGAACGCCAGTCGCTGGACGACGCGCTGTCCCAGATGTACTTCCTCCTGGAGCAGCACGGCCATGTCCTGGTGGTCCACTCCCACGCGGCGCCGCAGGAGCACGTGCGCCGCCTGCAGACCCTCCGTGCCGTCCTGGAAAGTGACCGGATCGCGTTGATCAGTAGCGCATTGCCGCCGCTCGGCGTCGGCCTGCTGGTCCGTCAGTTACGCCAGCTCTCGGCGTGCGACGTGGGCCCCGGCGTGCTCGGCGCGGCCGCGAAGCTGCTCACGTACTACATCCACGCGGGCGCGCTGCTGAACAGCGTGACCCGCCTCGACGCCGTGCCCGTCAGCCTCAAGGCGCACGCCAGATCCTGGGTGCCGGGCTCGCAGTTCGCCGTGCTGGCCCACCCGGCCCCGGAGCTGGTCATGCTCGGGCCCGACGGCGCCCGGCTGCCCGGTCCCGACTTCCCCACCCATCTGACGGTGGCACAGGGACAGTTCGTCTCCCAGTGGCCGCGGGACCTGGCCCGCCAGTGGTCCGTCCAGGCCGTGCAGCAGGCCGAACTGCCCGCCGAGTCGGCGCGCTGGTGGGGGACCGGCCGGCTGACCGAGTTCGCCGCGGGCATCGCGGACACCGCCGTACTCGCCCGGCTCGTGGCCTCCGTGCACCGCTTCCCCTGCCCCTGGTGCGGTCTGGAACTGATCGGCGACCGCTGTGCGTTCTGTGCTGCCCCGGTGCTCCCCGCGGAGCACTCCAGCCCCTCCGGCACCGCCGCCGACCGCGGAGCCGGACCGTCCGGCCGGTCGCGGTAGCGGCCATCCGGTGCGGCGGCCACAGTGGGCACATGGACGGATTACTCGGCGACGGGGGCGGCACACGAGCCGGTCACGGCCCCACCGCACCCGCACCACCCCTGCGTCATGCCCCGCCCCGCTCACCGTAATCGCCCTGAACGAGGTAGTCCGCAACCATGAACTCACGCCAGCGCCGCGGCATCGTCCTGCTGCTCCTGTCGGTCCTGTGCGCATTCGGCGCCTTCGCCGGCGTCCTGTCGGTGATCAGCGACGTGCAGTCCAAGGTGGGACCCGAGGTCTCCGCGTACGAGCTGCGGACCGACGTCGACGCGTACAAGGCCCTGAGCGAGGAGCAGTTCAAGAAGGTCCAGGTGCCCGAGCGCTGGCTGCCGAGCACCGCGGTGCGCGACCTGGACCAGGTGGTGGGCAAGATCGCGGTCAATCCGCTGCGGAAGGGCTCGCTGCTGCAGACCGACATGGTCGCCGACCGGCCGGCCCTGAAGCCGGGCCAGCAGGAGATCGCGATCATGATCGACGCGTCGACCGGCGTGGCCGGCAAGATCACCCCCGGTGCCTCGGTCAACATCTACGCCACCTTCGCGGGGGAGGACGGCGAAGCCGACAGCTCCAAGGTGATCGTCAGCAACGCCGAGGTCATCGACGTCGGCCGGCTCACCGCGCTCAAGCCCCGGCCGGGCGAGACGGCCGACGCCGGCGGCGAGGCGGTGCCGATCACGTTCGCGCTCAAGACGCTGGACGCGCAGCGCGTCGCGTACGCGGAGTCCTTCGCCACTCACGTACGCCTGGCGCTGGTCGCGCCGGGCAGCGACGCCACCATCCCGGACGATCAGCGGGACTACACCCTGGCCGGGGACAAGTGAGGTAACGGATGGTCACACGAATCCTCCCGGCCGTCGGCGACGCCGAAGCGGCCCGCGCGGTGACGACGCTGCTGAGCCAGCTGCCGGACACCGAGCCGGCGCCGCCCGTCGGCAATTCGACGCTGCTGCTCGACACCCTCGCGCAGCTCGCCGAGGAATCGCTCGCCGACCTGCCGGAGGTCGTCCTCGTCCACGAGCGCGTCGGCCCGGTGCCGGCGCTGGAGCTGATCCGCGAGGTCGCCCTCCGCTTCCCGGCGGTCGGGGTGATTCTGATAACCGCCGACACCGGTTCCGGGGTGTACGCCGCCGCCATGGACTCCGGCGCCCGCGGCGTGGTCGGCCTGCCCCTGTCGTACGACGAGCTGTCGGCGCGCGTGCACGCCGCCGGGAGCTGGGCGGCCGGGGTGCGCCGCCACCTGAGCGCGGACGCCGGGCTGCCGACCGGGCCCGGCGGCACGGTCATCACGGTCAGCGGCGCCAAGGGCGGCGTCGGGACCACCACGCTCGCGGTGCAGCTGGCGCTGGCGGCCCGGGCGGTGGGCCGGCACGTGGCGCTGGTCGACATGGACCTCCAGAGCGGCGATGTCGCGTCCTACCTGGACGTGCAGTTCCGCCGGTCCATCGCCGACCTGGCCGGCATCAAGGACATCTCGCCGCGCGTCCTTCAGGACGTCGTGCTGCACCACGAGACGGGCGTCGGGCTGCTGCTCGCGCCGCAGGAGGGAGAGCGCGGCGAGGAGGTGGACGAGCGGACCACCCGGCAGGTCATCGGCGCGCTGCGCAGCCGGTACCACGTGGTGATCGTCGACTGCGGGTCCCAGCTCACCGGCGCGAACGCCGCGGCGGTGGAGATGGCCGACGGCGCGCTGCTGGTCGTCACCCCGGACGTGGTCACGGTACGGGCCGCCAAGCGCACCGTACGGATGTGGGACCGGCTCCAGGTGCGCAAGGCCGAGGACACCCTGGCGGTGGTCAACCGGCACACCCGCATCACCGAGATCCAGCCGCCGCTGGTCGAGCGGATCGTCGGCACCCGCGTGGCCCGTACGTCCGTGCCCGCGGGCTTCAAGGAGCTGCAGCCCGCGGTCGACGCGGGCCGGATGCAGGACCTGGACGACCGGGGCCAGGTCAAGCAGGCGATGTGGGCACTGGCCGGCGAACTGGGCCTGGGCCGGGGGCCCGAGGACGGCCCGGTGGGGCACGGCCGGAGCAGGCGCGGCAAGTACCGCAACGACCGGGGTTCGATCGGCTTCCGGCGCCGCCGTGAGGGCCGCGGTGGCGCGGCCGCCGCGGACAGACCGGGCGGGGAGGGCTGAGCGATGACCCCCTGGCGGGTACGTGTCGCGCGGCGCGTGCGGCGGATGCGGGAGGACCGGGGGCAGGTCGCGGTGGAGTTCCTCGGCATGCTGCCGCTCATCGTGACCACCCTGGTGCTGCTGTGGCAGTGCGCGCTGGTCGGTTTCACGTACACGCTGGCCGGAAACGCCGCGGACCGGGCGGCCCGCGCGGGCAGTTCGGGCGGCCCGGGGGCCTGCGAGCGCGGCGGTACGGAGGACCTGGGCGGGAGCTGGCGCGCGGGTGCCGCGGTCTCCTGCACGCCCGCGCCCGGCCTCGTCAAGGCCGAGGTCGCCCTCAAGGTGCCCGTCCTCTTCCCCGGCTCGCTCGCCTTCCCCTTCCGGGTCACCGGCGAGGCCGCCGCCGTGAAGGAGGACTGAGCCATGGTGGTGCCAAGCACACGGAGGCGGACCGACCGGGGGCAGACTGCCGTCGAGTTCGTCGGCATGCTGCCGATTCTGATCCTGGTCGGGCTGGCGCTGGTCCAGTTCGGCATCGCCGCGTACGCGATCCAGCAGACCGGTACGGGAGCGCGCGCCGCGGCCCGTACCGCGGGGCTGGACGAGCCGGAGATCACCCCGGACGCCGCCGGGCGGGCGGCGATGAGCGGCTGGCTCGCCAAGGGGGCCACCTTCTCGCCGGGCACCGGCGGGCCGGGTGCGGTGACGGTGACCGCCACGGTACGCATCCCCTCGATCATCCCGTTCGTCGACGACCTCGGCGCCACCGAGAAGACCGTCACCATGCCGCGTACGGAGGAGTCCGCACCATGAGCCTGAGGGCGCGCATCAACACCCCTGAGGCCCCCAACGGGCAGCAGGAGGAGAACCACCTCGTCGCCGTCTACCGCGGCAAGCTGCTGGAGGAGATCGACCTCGCGGAGATGTCCTCGCTGGCCGCCGCCGAGCGGCGGGCCCGGCTGGAACGCGTACTGGGCCACATCATCAGCCGCGAGGGCCCGGTGCTGTCCACGCACGAGCGCGCCATGCTCATCCGGCGCGTCGTCGACGAGGCGCTGGGCCTGGGCATCCTCGAACCGCTCCTGGAGGACGCCTCGGTCACCGAGATCATGGTGAACGGGCCCGACCAGATCTTCGTCGAGCGGGCCGGCAAGGTCGAGCTGCTGCCGCTGCGGTTCGCCTCCAACGAGCAGCTCATGCAGACCATCGAGCGCATCGTCTCCACGGTCAACCGCCGGGTGGACGAGACCAATCCGATGGTCGACGCCCGGCTGCCCTCCGGCGAGCGGGTCAACGTCATCATCCCGCCGCTGGCGCTGTCCGGCGCCGCGCTCACCATCCGCCGCTTCCCCCGCTCCTACACCCTCCAGGAGATGATCGGCCTCGGCTCGCTGGACGAGCACATGCTGATGCTGCTCTCGGGGCTGGTGCGGGCGAAGTTCAACATCGTCGTCTCCGGCGCGACCGGCTCCGGCAAGACCACGCTGCTCAACGCGCTCTCCGGGCTGATCCCCGAAGGCGAGCGCATCATCACCATCGAGGACTCCGCCGAACTCCAGCTCCAGCAGGCGCACGTCATCACGCTGGAGGCCCGCCCCGCCAACGTCGAGGGCAAGGGCCGGATCACCATCCGCGACCTCGTACGCAACTCCCTCCGCATGCGCCCGGACCGGATCATCGTCGGCGAGGTGCGCGGCGGCGAGACGCTGGACATGCTGCAGGCGATGTCCACGGGCCACGACGGCTCGCTGGCCACCGTGCACGCCAACAGCGCGGAGGACGCGCTGATGCGGCTGCAGACCCTGGCGTCGATGTCCGAGGTCGAGATCCCGTTCGTGGCGATCAAGGACCAGATCAACAGCGCGCTGGACGTCCTCGTCCAGCTCACCCGGCACGCCGACGGCACCCGCAAGATCAGCGAGATCGCGATCGTGGACTCCTACGGTCGCGAGGACTACCGGCTCGTCTCGGTCGCCAAGTTCCTGCCCCGGCCGATGGGCGCGGACGGCCAGGTGCACGGCACCTTCGAGTACTACCCGCTGCCGCGCCGCGTCGCCGACCGCCTCTACATGAAGAACGAACCGCTCCCGGCCGCCTTCGGCGTCGCCTCCGACGCCGGCCAGCTCGTCGTCCGCAAGGGCGAGTACCCCGCCTGACCCTCCGCCCGTCCACCCCGCCCCCTCACGGAGGAAACCACCGCCGCCATGGACAACCTCGCGCTCCTGACGATCGGCAGCACGCTGCTGGGCTGCGTGCTCGCCGTGCTCGGCGTGTACGCCGTCGCCTCGGGCCGCGCGCAGCACGCCGCGCTGGTCGACCGGCTCGACCGGACCGGGCAGTTCCGCGCGCCGGGCCGCCGCCGCGGCTTCGACGGCCTGGACCGCCGGCTGCGCGGGACGCGGTTCGGCAAGCGGCTGGAGATCCGGCTCGCCGCCACCGGCCTGGACCTCACGCCCGGTACGTTCTTCGCCGCCATGGTCGCGGCGGTGCTCGGCCTGTGGCTCCTCGCCAGTGTGCTGCTCGCGCCGTTCTTCGGGCCGATCGCCGGCGCCGCGGGCCTGTGGGGGGCGTTCGCGTACCTCAACTGGCAGCGCCAGAAGCGCACCGAGCGGTTCATCAGCCAGCTCCCCGAGCTCTCCCGGGTCCTCGCCAACGCCACCCAGGCGGGCCTGGCGCTCCGTACCGCGCTGGCCATGGCCGCCGAGGAGTTGGAGGCCCCGGCCGGCGAGGAGCTGGGCAAGGTCGCCGATCAGCTCGCCGTCGGCCACTCCATCGACGACGCGCTCGGCGCGCTCGCCGAACGGCTGCCCTCCCGCGAGCTGGTCGTCCTGGTCACCACGCTGGTACTCGCCAACCGGGCGGGCGGCACGGTCGTCAGCTCACTGCGCAACCTCACCGAGACGCTGGAGGAGCGCAAGGAGACCCGCCGCGAGGTCCGTACGCAGCTCTCGCAGGTCACCGCCACCGGGTACGTCGTCCCGCTGCTGGGCCTGGGCGCGCTGCTCGTCATGAACGGCATCTGGCCCGGCGCGCTGGACAAGATCACCGGCAGCGTACTGGGCCAGGGCACGATCCTCGTCTCGCTCGCCCTGTACGCGCTGGGCTTCTTCCTCGTCCGCCGGCTCGGCAAGATCGACGTCTGAGAGGCGCACCATGGGACTCCTCTACGCCCTCCTCCTCGGCCTCGCCGTCCTCGGCGCGGTGTACGGCTGGCGGCTGTACCGCTCCGAGGCCAAGCTGCCCGGCGACCTCGTCGTGGCGCTGGAGGTCGGCTCCTCCCGCACCAGCGCGGCGGGCTCGGCCATCGACCGGCTCGGCATGCGGTACGCGCCGATGGTGCTGCGCATGATGGGCCCCAAGCGCGTCGACCGGCTGCGCAAGCGCATCGACATGGCGGGCAACCCCGGCGGCCTCACCGTCGACCGCTACGCGGCCCGCCGCTTCGTCTACGGCGTCACCGGCGCGCTCGGCGCCCTCGCGATGGCGGCGAACGGCCAGCCGGTACTGGCCCTCCTGATGGTCGCGTTCGGGCTCTTCTGGGTCGAGGTCGCCCTCTGGTCCGCCGTCCGGCAGCGCAAGGAAGCCATCGAGCGCACCCTCCCCGACTTCCTCGACGTGCTCGCCGTCGTGGTCTCCGCCGGCCTCGGCTTCCGCCAGGCCCTGGACCGTACCGCCGAGAAGTACGAGGGCCCCTGGTCCGACGAACTGCGCATCACCCTGCGCCAGATGGACATGGGCGTCAGCCGCCGCCAGGCGTTCGAGGAGCTGCGCCGGCGCAACGACTCCGAGCAGGTCGCGATGTTCGTCACCGCGCTCCAGCAGGGCGAGGAGCTGGGCGCGCCGATCGTCGACACGCTCATCGCGATCGCCAACGACATGCGGCGCACGGACGCCCAGAACGCCCGCCGCAAGGCGGCCAGGGCCGTCCCGAAGGCCACCACCACGATCACGATGGTCATGGTCCCGGCCACGATCCTGCTGATCGGCGCGGGGATGTTCCTGGGATCGGGGCTGCTGGGGTGAAGCGCGGCGCGGCGGACCGGCGGGACCGGCGGGGCGGTGCGTTCCGGCGGCGCGCCGCCGCGCCCATCACCGCGGGCGGCCCGCTGCCGCCGCACGGCCCCGAGGACCCGGCCGCGCCCACCGCGGAGCCCACCCTCCGCCTCCAGCTCAGCGCCCTCCAGGCGCTGTGCCGGCAGGTCTTCGGCTTCCGGCTGGCGATGATCGCCCTCGCCACCCCGTTCGCCATCTACGGCACCAAGCGCGGCTGGCCCACCATCCTGGTCTGCTCCGCGGTGCTGTTCACCTTCATGGCCTCCTACATGCTCTTCCGGGACTGGGAGCGCTTCGGGCCGCTGCTGCTGCGCCACCACTGGCTGCTCGCCCTGGACGCCGCCTTCGGCGCCCTCCTCCTCTTCACGGCCTCGCCCGCCAGCCCGCTCAGCTACGTCACGATGTGCACGCCGCTGCTGGCGGGGCTGGCCTACGGCTGGCGCGGCGCGGGCGTCTTCGCCTCGCTGACCGTCTGCATCGTCCTGCTGGCGTACGTCGGCGACGCGGACCTCGACATCACGCTCGCCGGCTCCACCCTGCTGCCCGGCGTCTGCGTCCTGGCCGGCGCGGTCGGCGTCACCCTGCGCAATCTGATGCTGCGGTTCGGCGCGGCCAGCCAGGCGCTCACCGAGACCCGCTCCCGGCTCGCCGTCAACGAGGCCGTCGAGTCCGAACGCGCCCGGCTCGCCCGCGAGATGCACGACTCGGTCGCCAAGACGCTGCACGGCCTGGCGCTGGCCGCCGACGGCCTGGCCGGCTCCGCCGACCGCACCGACCCCACGACGGTCAAGCGCCGGGCCGAGCTGGTCTCCCGGGCAGCCCGCCGGGCCGCCGCCGAGTCCCGCGAACTCCTCTCCGACCTGCGGCGCGAGACCGGCCTGGACGGCGGCGTCGACGTGTTCGGTGAACTCCGCGCGCGGGTCGCCGACTTCGCCCGCCGTACCGGCTTCACGGCCTGCTACCGCCCGCTGGGCGACACCCCCGCGCCCCCGGTCCCGCAGGCCATCGCCCGCCAGCTGCTCACCATCGTCACCGAGGCCATGGACAACGCCCGCCGGCACGCGGCACCCAGCCGCCTGGACGTCACGGCGGGCGTGGTCGAGAGCAGCCTGCGCATCAGCGTGTGCGACGACGGCCGCGGCCTGCCGCCCGGCACCACCCTGGACGGCCTGCGCAGGGCCGGCCACTTCGGCCTGGTAGGCATGGTGGAGCGGGCGGCCGGCATCGGCGCCCGCATCCGCATCGGCCGCGGCCGCGCCACGAAGGGGACGGAGGTCCGGGTGGAACTCCCACTGGCGGCCGTCCTGCCGAAGCCGCCGTTCGCACCGCTCCCCGTACCGCCGTCCCGACCCCCCGCCAGGCCGTGAGAGGAGGCCGCACCATGCCGGAGTTCCGTGATCCGGGCGGCGCGCCCGCCACCGACCCGTTCCCCCTCGACGACATGTTCCCCTTCGACGACGAGATGTTCGTCCTCGAGGACGACCCGTTCGACTTCGGGGACGGGCCGTCGGCCTTCGGGGGCGGCCCGTCGCCTGTCGGGGAGGCCCCGGCCGCCTTCCCGGACGCCACGCTCCCCGAGCGGGGCGCGCCCCTCCGGGTCCTCGTCGCGGACGACAACCCCGTCGTCCGTGCGGGGCTCACCGTCCTCCTCTCCGGGCGCCCGGACATCCAGGTCGTCGCGGAGGCCGCCGACGGCCGCCAGGCGTATGAAGCGGCGCGGCAGCACCGCCCCGACGTCGTCCTGCTCGACGTCCGCATGCCCGGCGTCGACGGCATCTCGGCGCTGCCCCATCTCGCCCGCCTCGCGGCCGTCATGATGCTCACGTACAGCCGGGAGAGCGAGCTCGTACGGGAGTCGCTGCGGCTGGGCGCGGGCGGCTATCTCGTGCACGGTGAGTTCACCGCGGACGAACTGGCCGACGCGGTACGCGACATCACGGCGGGCCGTGCCCGTTTCACCGCCACGGCCTGCAACGCCCTGCTCGCCCACGTCCGTTCGGCGCCGCCGGCGCCGTGCGTCCCCCAACAACCCCTCCCGGAGGGCCTCGGCGCGGCGTACGGGGCGGAGCCGGCGGGCGGCGCGCCGTACGGAACCGGCCAAGGAGCCGGGGCTTCACCTTCCGGCCATCGCGGGGGCGCACCGGACGAACTCGCTGCTGCTGCAAATGGCAATTCCAGTCAGAATGACCCGGCTGCCGCTGCGAGTTCGCAGTATTGCGGGGTGCACTCGGTCTCGAATTCATCGCGTCCGCTGCAAACTACTTCGCAACCGCAAGTCGATATGGCACAGTCTGCGACTGGGCCGCACCGAGCGGCCGCTGCCGTCCCCGCACAGCGGGACGGTGCCCGGTGGGCGCAGCAGGGAAACGGCACGGGCCGGTTCGGGCTGAGCCATCGCGAGGCGGAGGTGATGGAACTGATCGCGGCAGGCATGACCAACGCGCAGATCGCCGCCACCTGCTTCATCAGCGAGAAGACCGTCAAGAACCACATCAACCGGATCTTCACCAAGCTGCACGCCACCAGCCGGAGCCAGGCCATCGCGGTCTGGCTCGGTACCGCCCGAAGGGGAACGCAGAGCCATGGCTGAAGGGGGGACGGGCCGCCCGGTCCGAGGGGAGCCCGGCGCGGCCCGCACCGGAATTTGGGCCCGCGGGGAGGTTTGGGCCCGGGATTGGGCCCGGGGACCCATGCCCGGCGTGGGCGCTCCGGCGTACGTTTCCGGTGTCGCCGGCGGTACCGGCCGGGGGGAAGCAGGTGCCACGTACGGCGTGGAAGCCTGCGTGCCGGCCCTCACCCGGCCGGCCGGACCCGGAGGGGAACACCACCATCATGAACCAGCGGATGCTCAAGGCCACGACCGCCACCCAGGTGTACATCGGTACCTGGCGGGACGCCTGCATCGAGCGGATGTACGGGCGGGAGCGCTCCAAGGGGCAGACCGCGGTGGAGTACATCGGCATGATCGTGGTGGTTGTGGCGATCATGGCGGCGATCGCGGGCTTCACGGACATCGGCGACACGATCAAGAACAAGATCAAGGCCGCGATCAACAGCGTGAAGACCGGCTGAACCTTCCCGCGCCGCGGATTTTCCGCGCGCGGCCGCGGACGTGCCGCGATTCAGGGCAGGCCCTCCCCATCTACATCACGGTGGTGGCGGGCCTGCTCTTTCTCGCGTTCGCGTACTTCGCGGTGGGGCAGGCGGCGGCCGCCCGCAACGGCGCCCAGTCCGCGGCCGACGCGGCGGCGCTGGCGGCCGCCCAGGACGCCCGCGACCAACTGCGCGAGGCCCTGCTCGGCTCACTCCGGGAGCCCGCCGACTGGCCCGTGATCATTGAGGGACAGCTCTACGACGCGGCCCGGGCCTGTCTGGCGGCCGGCGGCTTCGCGCAGCGCAACGACGCCGCGATGGCGGGCGACGGCTGCCGGCAACTGGCCGATCAGCGGCAGGGCTTCACCGTCCGGGTGCGGACCACCGGCGGCATGGGCGCCTCGGTCATCCCGGGCACCGAGAACGAGCAGGCGGAGGCGGAGGCCACCGCGGTCATCGAGCCGAAGTGCGCCCTGCGGCCGGACGAGGAGCCGGGCGGGGGCGGTTCCGGCGACGAGAGCCCGGATCCGGAGCCCGGTGCGGACGACCCGGAGCCCGGTGCGGGCGACAAGGACAAGGACCGCGAATCCGGGCACCTGAATCTGATGTGCGACGGCCAGGAGTGGTCCATCGATCCCGAGGAACCGGATCCCGCGCACCCGGACTTCCCGCGCGCGGCCGATCTGTTCTCCGTAAAGCTTGCCGACTGAAGCCCTCTCACGGCTGACGGCGCGAAGACGAGTAGAGGACGAGTTCATGAGTATGTGGCAGATCACCCCGGCGCGACGGACGGTGGCCGCCGCTTCCCTCGCGGCGGCGCTCGCCTTAACGCTGTCCGCGTGCGGTGACGACCCGGCGAAGACGGAGACGCAGATACCGTCGTCCAGCCAGCAGCACACCAGTGACCAGGGCGGCGGCGAGCGGGCGCGGCAGCCCGAGCAGCCGGCCGAGGACACGGTGATCGCCACGCTGCACGGCCCGCAGGGCATCACGCTGGACGTGACGTCGGCGACGCGCGACTCCAGCGGATTCGTCACCGTCAACGGCAACCTGAAGAACTCCTCGGACGAGGACTTCACCGACACCGCCCAGTGGACCGGCCCCGAGCTGGCCATGAAGCGGGCCGCCGGTGACTCCCTCGGCGGCGCCACCCTCGTGGACAAGGCCGAGAAGAAGCGGTACTACACGCTGCGCGACACGGAGAACCGCCCGCTGGCCACCACGGGGCTCGGCATCGTCGCGGCCAACTCCGCGCAGAAGGTCTTCATGCAGTTCCCCGCGCCGCCCAAGAGCACGACCGACGTGGACCTGCAGATCCCGACCTTCCAGGCCGTCTCCCTCACGCTCACGGACGCGTGATCCGATGAGGACCCCTCACCGCTACCGCGTGCGCGGGCCCGTACTGCTGCTGTCCTCGGCGCTGGCGGCGGGCCTGACACTGGCCGGCGGGCCGGCCGCGCTCGCCGACGAGGACGTACCGGCCGCGCCCTCCGTCTTCCGCGGCAAGGTCGACGTGAACGACCCCGACCTCAAACTCCCCGAGGGCAAGACCCTCGCCGCGCCCAAGGTGCTGGACATCAAGACCGTCGTCGGTGACGAGCGCGGCACGGAGCAGCGCGAGGACTCCAACTCCGACGTGAAGTTCCAGCTCCAGGCCGAGGTGCTGTTCGGCAAGGACAGCGCGAAGCTGTCCGACGTGGCGAACGACCGCATCGGGCAGATCGCCGACGAGATCGAGGAGCAGCAGGCCACGAACGTGACCGTGGCCGGCTTCACCGACGACCTCGGCTCGTCCGCGCACGGCCTCAAGCTGTCCAAGCAGCGCGCGGACGCCGTCCAGCGGCAGCTGAACGAGGACCTCGACGGCAGCGGCATCACCTTCGAGATCCGCGGCTACGGCGAGGACGCGCCCGTCGCCAGCAACGACACCGAGGAAGGCCGCAAGAAGAACCGCCGCGTGGAGGTCTCCTTCCCGCGGGCCGAGTGACCGCCCGGCGGCCGTGACGGGCGCCTCGATGTGAAGAGACACCACATATCCCCGTGAAGGTGGTGAAGAAGGCCCAGGCCGGACTCGACGCGGCCCGGGGGCGGATGACAGCGTGCATCCGGACCGGGCGGGCGCCGGCCTGAGGGCTGCCGTACGCGCCGGGCGGCGTACCCGCGGCAACAGCCCGCAGGTGCGGCGACGAAAGGCAATATACGGAACACCTGAGTGGGAGCTGACGTGACACTGGATCTGACGGTCGGCGGTGTCTGGGGCCCGCGGCAGGAGAGCCCGGACCAGCTCGCCGAGCGCTGGCTGCGACTCCTGCGGCGGCTGGCGAGGATCGCGCCGGAGGACTTCGCGGGCTGGCGGGCCGAGGCGGTCGGACAGGCGGAGCAGCTGCCCGAGAACCCCGAGAACGTGGACGCGGCGTGGTTCGCCTCGTACCTCTCGCGCGTCAACCCCCAGGACGACGCCGCCACGATCGGGTACTCCGCCGTGCTGGTCGCGGCCCGGCCCGGCCGGCCGATCATCACCCTGAGCGTCGGGGCCGGCGGGACCCCGGCGTTCGCACCGCAGACCGCCGTCATCACGGTCCGCTCCGCCGACCTGAACGATTCTGCGCCGCTGGTCACCCGGCTCCCCGAGGTCCTCACCGCGATCGCGGAGGAGTGGGACGCGGACTGGGGCGACATCGCCGACGACGACCTCCTCGGCGCGCTGGAGAAGGAGTACGAGCTCGACAACTCCACGCCGCGCTGCGGCCGGGCCGTGTACCTCTCCAGCCGCCGCCGGGCACTGGTCCCGGAGGACGTACCGGGGCGCCGGGCGTACACCGAGCACGGCGGCCTGGTCATCGACCTCGGCCGGCCGGACGGCACAGCGCCGGACGCCGACCATGTGCTCGCGGTCAACGGGCTGCTCCGCAAGGCCGGTGCGCTGGAGGAACTGCCGTGCCCGATGGACCGCGCGAAGTGGTGAACCTCTTTTTGCGGTGACGCGATGACCGGCTAGCAGGTCTCGATCGTCAGGCGGGCGCCCGGCCGGAGGCCCCAGCCGGCCATCGCGCCCGCCTCGGCCTCCAGGACGTGGCGGGCGCGCAGCCGGGGGCGGCCGAGCCGGTTCGGCCGCATGGTGCGGACGGCCCGGACGGTCAGCTGCCGGTCCAGGTACGCGACATCGATCGCGAAGCGCATCCGGAAGGTGTGGATGCTGCTCGCGGGCGTCAGCAGGACGGCCCCCTCGATGCCGTCCCGGCCCAGCAGCCCGCGGGTCCTGGCGCGATAGGACGCCGCGATCTCCACGGGAACGTCCCTGTCCCCGCCCCGTTCCCCGTCCACGATCCGCAGCCGCCCCCGGCCGTCCCGCCACTTGCCCATGGTGTCCCCTCCCGTACGCCGGGCCGGGATGTTACCGCCGCCGCGGCCCGTACGAGGGCCGCGTGGCCGGTGGTTGGGCCCCAGGGCCCATGACCGGTGCGGTGATCGCCCGTACCGTCGAGGGGTGCATCCGCTCCTGATCGCCCTTGCCGCCGTGTACGGGGCCGCTGCCGGGCTGCTCGTGCCGCGCGCCGCCTACCGCCTGGCCGTCGAGCCCGAGGAGGCCCGGCGCACGGCGTGTCCGCAGGGCCACCCGATCACCGGCGTGGCACGCGGCTGGCTGGGCCGCGCGCGCTGCCCGGCCGTGGAGCCCGCCGCACTCGTCATGGTCCCCGCGTCGGCACCCCCCGACTCCGCCGACTCCGAACCCCCCGCGCCCTGCCCGGCCTACGGCCCCGCGCGCACCACCGCGCCCCTCGTCACCGCCGCGGCCTGCGCGCTGCTCGCCGCGGGCGTCGGGGCCCGGCCCGAGCTGGCCGTCTGGCTGCTGCTCGCGCCGGTCGCGGTGCTGCTGGCGACGGTCGACGCGGCCGTGCACCGGCTGCCGGACGTGCTGACCCTGCCGGCGGCCGGCGCCGCCGCCGCGCTCCTGGGGGCCGCCGCGCTGCTGCCCGGCCACGGCGGGTCCTGGACCGGCGCGCTCCTGGGCGGACTCGCGCTGGCCGCCGCGTACTTCGTGCTCTTCCTGATCCGGCCCGACGGGCTGGGCTTCGGCGACGTCAAGCTGGCGCTGACGCTGGGGATCGCGCTGGGCTGGTACGGCTGGACCGTGCTGTTCCTCGGCGCGTTCGCGGGCTTCGTGCTGGGCTCGGTGTACGGGATCGGGCTGATGATCGTGCGGCGCGCGTACCGGAAGTCCGCGATGCCCTTCGGCCCGTTCATGGCCCTCGGCGCGCTGCTCGGCCTGCTCCTCGGGGGATACGCCACCGCCTGACCGGTATGTGCCCTATTGTCGTTTCCGCACCGCCCGCGGCGATCGACTGGAAGCGCATCACCCGGGCCGCCCGTCCCCGCCGCCGGGGACGGCAGGACCCGCGGCGACGAGCCACCAGCCGGTGCGCGGCACGGCGGCGCGCCGCTGCCCGGCAGGGCCGGGACCGAGGGCCGTGAGGATTGGGGGCCGCGGAGGACCGAGACGGAACGATCGCACGACGACCGGTGAAGTCCGATACGAGGACCGGAAAAGTCCGGTCATTGCCTCGCGCTCCGGGTGCGCCGCGCCGCACTCGGGGCGCTTCCCCCTCTTTTCCGTGGGGCTGCCGTGGGTCCGTCAAGCGGACGATCGCAGCCGTGTCGCTCCTGCGGGGTATCCGTGACCGGCGGGACGAGAGCTCCGTCACGCTCATGATGTGACCGAGGGGGACAGGTCCGACACCGTACGGAACAAGATCATTAAGGCCGCTGGCCCGTCATGAAGCGGGTGGCGGTACGCGAATTCAAGATCATTAAGGGAATTCGCGCACCGTTCCGGCGCCCTCGCCGCACCTTGATCCACTCCGTGACACGCGGGCTGACCGCCGCTGATGCGCGCAGCACGCCCCAACCGGGGTTATGGTGGAAACCCCCCCTCGGGCCGGTCCGTATCCCCCCCACGGACCGGCCCGCTTTTTTGTTCCGGTGCGGCGTTCCGGTGCGGCCTACCGCCGCGCCCAGATGTTCACGCCCTCCGTCGAGGTCGCGAATTCATCGATCTCGGCCAGCTCCGCGTCGGTCAGCTTGTCGCCGCCGAGCGCCGCGACATTCGCCTCCAGCTGCGCCACGCTGCTCGCGCCGATCAGCGCCGACGTCATCCGTTCGTCCCGCAGCACCCACGACAGCGCGAGCTGCGCCAGCGACTGGCCGCGGCGCTGCGCGATCTCGTTCAGGCCGCGCAGCCGCCGCACGACGTCCTCGGAGAGCAGGCCCGGGTCGAGCGACTTGCCCTGGGAGGCGCGCGAGCCCTCGGGGATGCCGTGCAGGTACTTGTCGGTGAGCATCCCCTGGGCCAGCGGCGCGAAGGAGATGCAGCCCATGCCCGCCGCCTCCAGGGTGTCCAGCAGCCCGTCGTCCTCGGTCCAGCGGTTGATCATGCTGTACGAGGGCTGGTGGATCAGCGCCGGTACGCCCATTTCCCGCAGAATGCGGGCCGCCTCGCGGGTCTGCGCGGAGTTGTAGGAGGAAACGCCCACATACAGCGCCTTGCCCTGCTGCACCGCGGAAGCCAGTGCGCCCATCGTCTCCTCGAGCGGAGTGTCCGGGTCGAATCGGTGCGAGTAGAAGATGTCGACGTAATCGACACCCATCCGCCGAAGCGACGCGTCCAGCGACGAGAGCAGGTATTTCCGGGAACCCCATTCTCCGTACGGACCGGGGTGCATCAGATATCCGGCCTTCGTGGAAAGGATCATTTCGTCCCGGTAGGACCGGAAGTCCTGCGCGAAGATCTTGCCGAAGTTCAGCTCCGCCGAGCCGGGCGGCGGGCCGTAGTTGTTCGCCAGGTCGAAGTGGGTGACGCCCAGGTCGAAGGCGCGCCGCAGGATCGCGCGCTGCGACTCCAGAGTGCGGTCGTCGCCGAAGTTGTGCCAGAGTCCGAGAGAGATCGCCGGGAGTTTCAGGCCGCTGCGGCCCGTACGGCGGTACTCCATGGAGTCGTAGCGCGAATCTGCCGCGCGGTAGTCAGAGGTGCCAGTCATGACCATCTCCTTATCACGGAGTTGTGACACACCTGATTGGGTCATTGCGACACCCGAGACGTAAAGTTGCGGACTTGAGGCGACGGGGGCGACCGCCAAATAGGCACGGAGGGGCTGGACCACACATGCTGCGATCTTCCGGGATGGGTATCCCGTATCCCCCTGTTGTGCGGGAGTTCGTGTACAAGCTGTACGAGCGCCGGGTGGAGCGCCGGCTGGACCACTCCCAGGTGCCCAAGCACATCGGCGTCATCCTGGACGGCAACCGCCGCTGGGCCCGCGCCGACGGTCTGACCACCGAGCAGGGCCACCAGGCGGGCGCGGCGAAGATCGAAGAGATGCTCGGCTGGTGCGAGGAGACCGACGTCCAGGTCGTCACCCTGTGGATGCTCTCCACGGACAACCTCGACCGGCCGGAGAAGGAGCTGAAGCCGCTCCTCGGCATCATCGAGAACACCGTGCGGCGGCTCGCGGCCGACGGCCGCTGGCGGGTGCACCACGTCGGCAACCGCGATCTCCTCCCCGCCGGCACGCAGCAGGTGCTGAAGGAGGCCGAGGAGGCCACGGACCACATCGGCGGCATCGTCGTCAATGTCGCGGTCGGCTACGGCGGCCGGCAGGAGATCGCGGACGCGGTCCGCTCGCTGCTGCTGGACGAGGCCGGGCGCGGCGCCTCGGTCGAGGACATCGCCGAGACCGTCGACGTCGAGAAGATCTCCGAGCACCTGTACACCCGTGGCCAGCCCGACCCGGACCTGGTGATCCGCACGAGCGGCGAGCAGCGGCTGTCCGGCTTCATGCTGTGGCAGAGCGCCCACTCGGAGTACTACTTCTGCGAGGTCTTCTGGCCCGCGTTCCGCAAGGTGGATTTCCTGCGTGCCCTGCGGGACTACGCCTACCGCCACCGGCGCTACGGGGTCTGATCCCGAGCCACGGGGACGACGACGGCCTGTCAGGGACGGGGCCGGACACGTCACATGGGGCCTGCCGTTCACCGGTAACCACGAATTCACTGGCTGTGCGTCATATGCCGGGGCATGGCAGCAGGTGTTCGCGGGAATATCCCTTCCAGGACGGCACCCGAAAAGCCAGGTCCAGTGGGTGCCGCTCTGCAGCGGGCGGCATGCCGCCGTCCGCCCGGGAGGCCCTTTGCGCATCACGGACGATCGTGCGGACCGCACGGCCGACGCGGAGGGCCGGTGCCCGGCCCGCGCATCGCGGCCCGAGCCCGGCTCCATCCCCCGCGACGCCGTCGCACCCCGACCTCATCCGAGGGGGTTCGTCCACCCGTGGTGAACAGCAAGCAGCGCCGTGAGGCCGACCGGCGCACCTACGTCCTCGACACCAGCGTCCTGCTGGCGGATCCAGGCGCCATGGCCCGCTTCGAGGAGCACGAAGTCGTGCTGCCGGTAGTAGTGGTCACGGAGCTGGAAGCCAAGCGGCACCATCCCGAGCTCGGTTACTTCGCCCGGCAGGCACTGCGCCTGCTGGACGAGTACCGCGTCCGGTTCGGTCGCCTGGACGCCCCCATCCCGATCGGGGAGGTCGGCGGCACACTGAGGGTCGAACTGAACCACTCCGATACGGGGGTCCTCCCCGTCGGCTATCAGATGGGGGACAACGACTCGCGCATCCTCGCCGTCGCGCGCAACCTCCAGGCCGAGGGGTACGACGTCACGGTCGTCTCCAAGGACCTGCCGCTGCGCATCAAGGCGTCCTCGGTCGGCCTGCTGGCGGAGGAGTACCGCGCCGAGCTGGCGATCACGGACTCCGGCTGGACCGGCATGAAGGAGCTGACGGTCTCCGCTGAAGAGGTCGACGACCTCTTCGCCGTGGAGAGCGCGTACGTTCCCGAGGCCGCCGAGCTGCCCGTGCACACGGGGCTCGTGCTCCAGTCCGAGCGCGGCAAGGCGCTCGGCCGGGTCACGGCCGACGGCCGGGTGCGGCTGGTGCGCGGCGACCGGGAGGCGTTCGGCATCCACGGCCGCAGCGCCGAGCAGCGGATCGCGCTGGACCTGCTGCTCGACCAGGAGGTCGGGATCGTCTCGATGGGCGGCCGGGCCGGCACGGGCAAGTCGGCGCTGGCGCTCTGCGCGGGCCTGGAGGCCGTACTGGAGCGCCAACAGCACAGAAAGGTGATGGTCTTCCGGCCGCTGTACGCCGTCGGCGGGCAGGATCTGGGGTATCTCCCGGGCACCGAGGCCGAGAAGATGGGCCCGTGGGCGCAGGCCGTCTTCGACACCCTCACGTCGGTGACATCGTCCGATGTCATCGAGGAGGTGGTGGGGCGCGGGATGCTGGAAGTGCTGCCGCTCACCCACATCCGCGGCCGGTCGCTGCACGACGCGTTCGTGATCGTCGACGAAGCGCAGTCCCTGGAACGGAACGTCCTGTTGACCGTTCTGTCCCGGATTGGCGCCAATTCGCGCGTCGTGCTCACTCATGACGTCGCGCAGCGCGACAACCTGAGGGTCGGGCGGTACGACGGCGTGGTCGCCGTCGTGGAGAAGCTGAAGGGTCATCCGCTCTTCGCGCACATCACGCTCAACCGCTCGGAGCGGTCGCCGATCGCGGCCCTGGTGACCGAAATGCTGGAGGACGGGCGTATCTGATCCTGTATAGGGGCCGCGCCCCGAATGAGGAGGTCAGCGCGGCTCCGACCCGTTGTGTGACCTGCGCCGTCCGGCGAAGCCAGAGAGCCTAGCCGGGCGGCGTCGGCGCGCGCGGAGATATCCGGAAACTCCATGGCGTAAACGAGGTGTGAGCTTTCACACCCGGCTGAGAATTGATTCCACGCGTCCGCTTCGGGCAGAGTCTGGGACCTGTCAGGCCCCGCATACGGCACTTTGGCACCCCCAGCGGTGCAGAACCACAGAACTGAAAAGCGTTCGCCGTATGCCGCCCGAGCACCACGCGGACCCCCGAGGGGGACGCACCGGGCCAGTGCCTCCTGTGACCAGCCGGCCCCACCCGCACTTCGGGGACGGAGCAATACGGAGGACAGCGCCAGGGGCACGATTGCGTCCGCGATGGTCACCTACGCGGACGACGCTGGAAGGAAAACGTGTGAGCCGGATCTCGGTCCGGGGATTCGCCGTGGCCTCCGCCACCGCGGTCACCACAGTCGGCGCCGTCGTCGGCGTCGCGTCGGGCAGTGAGCCGGGCTCGGTCGCCAACACCGAGGCCGCCGCCGCAGACACGACGATCGCCGACATCCCCATGGGCCAGCAGGCCCAGGTGGAGACGGCGTCCCTCGTGCAGCAGGCGGATGACCAGTCCACCCAGGCGGACGCCGCCGCCCTGAAGACCGCCCAGGAGGCGGCCCGCAAGGCGGCAGCAGAGAGCGCACAGGCCAAGAAGGACGCGGCCGAGCGGCAGCTCGCGGCAGAGAAGCAGGCTGCCAAGGAGCGTGCCGAGGCCAAGGAGCAGGCCGCCAGCCGCTCCGCCGAGCGCGGCGCTCTCGGTGACATCGCGACCAAGGCTTCGTACACGGTCGCAGAGACCCAGGCGATGGCCCGGCAGATGATGCCGGCCGACCAGTTCCAGTGCTTCAGCAACATCGTGGACCACGAGTCCGGCTGGAACTACAAGGCCGTCAACGCCTCCTCGGGCGCCTACGGTCTGGTCCAGGCGCTCCCGGGCTCGAAGATGGCCTCCGCGGGTTCCGACTGGCAGACCAACCCGGCCACCCAGATCAAGTGGGGCCTGGGCTACATGAACGACCGCTACGGCAGCCCCTGCGGCGCCTGGTCGTTCTGGCAGGCCAACAGCTGGTACTAAGACCGGCTCGCCGTACAGCGACGCGAAACCCCCGACCGTACAAGGGTCGGGGGTTTCGCGCTTTCGGCACAGGTAACGTCGTCCCGACAGTGAGAGGGACCGAGGGGGGAAGAGGAAGCGACATGTCCAGACTGCCTCAGTGGGTCGGCGGCGCGGGGGCCGGCCTGACGCGGCTCGCCGCGCGCCTGGAGGAACGGCGCCGGCGTACGGAGGCCGCGGCGGCCGATGGCGAAGGCCGGCTGGGGAACGGCGCGGTGCGCGGCCACGCGGTGCCGCCCATGCCGCTGGAGCCGCCTGTCGTGCCCGGCGATACCCCAACGGAGGCCGCGCGGCCCGGTGGTACCCCTTCGGAGGACGGGGGCGCTACGCGCGCCACGGGCGCCTCTGACGCCACAGAAGCCGCTGCAGTCGCCCCAGTACCCTCAAAGCCGTCGACGCCCCCTCAGGAGGCCGACGGGGCCGCTGTACCGGCGTCCGTGCCCGCGCCGCCCGCGTACGCGCCCGCCGTGCCGTCCCGGCCCGAGCCCGTGGACGCGGTGCCGTGGGGGATACGGGTCGCCGCCGAGGCGGGCTGGCGGCTGCTCGTCCTGGCCGCTGCCGTGTACGTCATCGCGCGGGCCATCACCGGCATCCAGCTCGTGGTGCTGGCGTTCGTAGCGGCGCTGCTGATCACCGCGCTGCTGCAGCCGACCGTGGCCTGGCTCAAGCACCGCGGGCTGCCCAGAGGCCCGGCGACGGCCATCACCTTCATCACCGGCTTCATCATCATGGGCCTGGTCGGCTGGTTCGTGGTCTGGCAGGTCATGGACAACATCGACTCGGTCTCCAGCCGGGTCCAGGACGGCATCAGCGAGCTGAAGGACTGGCTGCTGAGGAGCCCGTTCCATGTGACCGAGGGTCAGATCAACGACATCGCGAAGAACCTCCAGGACGCGATCGGCTCGAACACCGAGGAGATCACCAGCGCGGGCCTGGAAGGCGTCACGGTCGTCATCGAGATGCTCACCGGCATCCTGCTGGCGATGTTCACCACGCTCTTCCTGCTCTTCGACGGGCGGCGCATCTGGGAGTGGCTGCTGAAGCTCGTGCCGAGCGCGGCGCGCGAGGGCGTGGCGGGGGCCGGGCCGCGGGCCTGGCGGACGCTGACCGCGTATGTGCGGGGCACGGTGATCGTGGCGCTGATCGACGCGATCTTCATCGGCATCGGGCTGTACTTCCTGAACGTGCCGCTCGCCGTGCCGCTCGCGGTGTTCATCTTCCTCTTCGCCTTCATCCCGCTGGTGGGCGCGGTGGTCTCGGGCGCGCTGGCGTGCGTGGTCGCGCTGGTGACGCAGGGCGTGTTCACGGCCCTGATGGTGCTGGTGGTCGTGCTGGCCGTGCAGCAGATCGAGGGCCACATCCTGCAGCCGTTCATCCTGGGCCGGGCCGTCCGGGTGCACCCGCTGGCCGTGATCCTCTCGGTCGCCGCGGGCGGGCTGATCGCGGACATCGGCGGTGCGGTGGTGGCCGTGCCACTGGTGGCCGTCACGAATACGGTGGTGTCCTACCTCCGGTCGTACGCCCAGGAGCAGGCACTCCGGCGGGCGCCTGTGCCGTCCCGGGAGGCCGACGGGTAGCCGCCGTGGGGGCTGGTCCTGTCGCCCGGCTCTCGCGCCGCGGTGGTTGCTCGCGCAGTTCCCCGCGCCCCTTCAGGGCGCACGCCGAAGGGCCCCGCGGACATGACGTCCGCGGGGCCCTTCGGTATGCGTGGGCGCGAGCCGGTGTTACTCGGCCAGCGTCGCTTCGGCGTCCAGCGTCGCGCCGACCGCCTGCAGGACGGCCGCGATCTTGACGGCCTCCTGGATCGTGTCGCGCTCGACACCGGCCTTGCGCAGGACCTGCTCGTGCGAGTCCAGGCACATGCCGCAGCCGTTGATGGCGGAGACGGCCAGCGACCACAGCTCGAAGTCGACCTTGTCGACACCGGGGTTGCCGATGACGTTCATCCGCAGGCCGGCCCGCATCGTCCCGTACTCGGGGTCCGACAGCAGGTGCCGGGTCCGGTAGAAGACGTTGTTCATCGCCATGATGGCGGCGGCCGACTTGGCGGCGGTGTACGCCTCGGGGGAGAGGTTGGCCTTGGCCTCCGGCTCCAGCTCGCTCAGCACCTTCGGCGAGCGCGACGCGATGGCGCAGGCCAGAACGGTGCCCCACAGCTGCTGCTGCGGCAGGTCGCTGTTGCCGATCACCGAACCGAGGTTCAGCTTCAGGTCCTTGGCGTAGTCCGGAACGGCGGACTTCAGCTCATCGAGTGCCATGTTCGATCACTCGCCCGAGAGGAGCGCGACCGGGTCCAGGGTCTCGTCGCCCTTGGACCAGTTGCAGGGGCAGAGCTCGTCGGTCTGCAGGGCGTCCAGGACCCGCAGGACCTCCTTGGGGTTACGGCCGACGGAGCCGGCGGTCACCATGGTGAACTGGATCTCGTTGTTCTGGTCCACGATGAACACGGCGCGCTGCGCGAAGCCGTCCTCGCCCTCGATGCCCAGGTCACGCATGAGCTCGTGCTTGGAGTCGGCCAGCATCGGGAAGGGCAGGTCGGTCAGGTCCGGGTGGTCCTTGCGCCAGGCGTGGTGCACGAACTCGCTGTCGCCGGAGAAGCCGAGGATCTGGGCGTCACGGTCGGCGAACTCCTCGTTCAGCTTGCCGAAGGCCGCGATCTCCGTGGGGCACACGAAGGTGAAGTCCTTGGGCCACGCGAAGACGATCTTCCACTTGCCCTCGTAGGTCTTGTGGTTGATCTGCTCGAACTCCTTGCCCTTCTCCAGCGAGACACAGGCAGTCAGGTCGAACTCGGGGAACTTGTCACCGACAGTGAGCACACGCACTCCTTGCAAGGTAGGAAATCCCTTTTGGGGCTTTCCTGGGGGTTGGACGTTCACCACAGTGCCACAGGGTGCATTGATCAGGGAAATAGCTAGACTCGGTGGTGTTGATCGGAGGTGGTTATCAGTGGCCCAGCCCACTACCCCGGCCGCCGGACGCCCCCGGCAGCCCTCGCTCTCGCAGCTCCGCGCGTTCGCCGCGGTGGCCGAGCACCTGCATTTCCGCGAGGCGGCCGCCGAGATCGGCATGAGCCAGCCCGCGCTCTCCGGTGCGGTCTCGGCCCTGGAGGACGCGCTCGGCGTCCAGCTACTGGAGCGTACGACCCGCAAAGTACTGCTGTCGCCTGCGGGGGAGCGGGTGGCGGCCCGGGCACGCACAGTGATGGAGGCGGTCGGCGACCTCATGGAGGAGGCCGAGGCGGCCCGCGCGCCCTTCACCGGCGTACTGCGGCTCGGCGTCATCCCGACCGTCGCGCCCTATCTGCTCCCGACCGTGCTGAAGCTCGTGCACGGCACGTACCCGGACCTCGACCTCCAGGTCCACGAGGAGCAGACCGCCTCGCTGCTGGACGGCCTGGCGCACGGGCGGCTGGACCTGCTGCTGCTCGCTGTCCCGCTCGGCGTCGCGGGCGTCACCGAACTGCCGCTCTTCGACGAGGACTTCGTGCTCGTCGCGCCCAAGGAGCACTGGCTGGGCGGCCGCGGCGACATACCGCGCGAGGCGCTGCGGGAGCTGGACCTGCTGCTCCTGGACGAGGGGCACTGCCTGCGCGACCAGGCGCTGGACATCTGCCGGGAGGCGGGGCGCGACGAAGGGGCCGCGGTGACCACCAGCGCGGCCGGGCTCTCCACGCTGGTCCAGCTCGTGGCCGGCGGGATGGGCGTCACGCTGCTGCCGCGCACCGCGCTGCGCGTGGAGACCGGCCGCAACGAGGAGCTGACCACCGGATACTTCGACGATCCGGCGCCCTCCCGGCGGATCGCCCTGGCCATGCGCACGGGCGCGGCCCGGCAGCGCGAGTTCGAGGAGTTCGCCCAGGCGCTGCGGACGGCCCTGCGGCCGCTGCCGGTACGGATCGCGGGGTGAACCGCCGGGCCGCGCGCCGGCTCACTCCGTACGCAGCCCGTCCGGCCGCATCATGCGCCACAGTGGCGGCAGGCTCAGCAGGGTGACCAGCAGGACCACCCCGGCGGCGCTGCCCGCGATGCCCGCGATCACGGCCCCGTCCAGGTGCACTTCGGCGCCGGACAGCGTCAGCAGTACCGTGCCGAGGCCGATGCCGGCGGTCACCGCGAGGGCGAGGCCCAGCGCCACCGGGATCGCGGTCTGCCACAGCAGCGACCAGCCCACCGTGGCGCGGCGGGTGCCGAACGCGTCCAGTACGGACAGCAGCCGCCGGCGCTCGCGCAGCTGCTCGACGGTGGAGACGATCAGCCCGGCGCCGATGAGCAGCAGGACGATCACGGCGCCGAGGAAGAGCGCGGTGCGCACCCCGTCGTACTGCCGGTCGTGCGGGTTGTCGATCGCGGACAGCTCCCGCAGTCCGGGGTTCACGCGGAACGCCACCGTGCGGATGCGCTCCACGGCCTCGGCCTCGCGCGCCTTGTCGTAGCCGACGACCAGCTCCATCGTGGGGTCCTGCAGCCGGGCCGGGGAGAGCGCGCCGGGGGTGGCGAGGACGTCACCGGGCAGGTCCTCGCCGGGGTGGCGGATGCCCTGCACCCGGCGCGCGGAGTCCGGCACGGTCCACGGCCGCGGCGGGCCGGTGACCTCGTACCCCTCCGGCGGATTCAGGTTCAGCCGCACGCCGGGGCGTACGAAGGCGGGGTCGGTGGCGCGGTCGCCCCGGTTCTCCGTCACGAAGACGTCGCCGTCCCGGCAGGAGCCGATCCGGGCCTTGCGCCGCAGCTCGGCGCAGTCGCCGACGGTCACCATGGCGGTCCGGACGGAGCGGTAGCCGTCGGGGTCGCGGGTGCCGCGGTCGCCCGCAGGGGCCGCCGACGCGCGGACCGTGCCGTGCGCCCAGGTCACGCCGGGCGCGCGGCGCAGCGTGGCCAGTGCGTCCCGGGTCCCCTGCCCGTCCGAGGTGCCGCCGCTGAGCTGGATCACCGGGCGGCGCGCCGACTCCTCGTACGCCTGCGCGTAACCGGCCTGGTAGGTGGTGAAGACCATGTGGATCGCGATGGCGCCGGCCACCGCGACGGTGATGCCGCCGACCGCGCGCTGTGCGGCGCCGCTGTTCAACTGGAGCCGTCGTACGGCCAGTTGCCAGGGGACAGGGCCGCCGCGCAGCCGTGCCACGACCGCCTCGACGAGCCAGGGCAGCAGCGCGGTCACACCGAGGAGCAGCAGGGCTGCGCCGAGCGCGAGCCGTACGACATGGAACCAGTCGTCGACGACCGCCTGCGGGTCCCAGGCCAGCGAGAGGAGCAGCGTGAGGCCCGTCAGGGGCAGCGCGAGCCGCCATCCGAGCCGGCGGCGCGCCACCGGGCGGTTGCGGACCACGCCCAGCGGCTCGGCGGTCACCGAACGCTGCGCGAACAGCGTGACCAGGACGGACGCCGCGGGGACGAGGACGGCGACCAGCGCGGCGAGGCCCGGGGACGGCACCACGTCGGCGGGGAAGACATTGACGCCCCACAGGGTGACGGCGCCGACCGCCTGCCGCCCGGTCAGGAAGAACAGCAGCCCCGCCGCCAGGCCGAGCACCGCGCCGACCACCGCCTCGCCGGCCGCGATCCGGCGGGTGGTGGGGATGTCGGCGCCGACCAGCCGCAGCGCGGCCAGCCGGGCCTCGCGGCGGTCACCGCCGAAGCGCACGGCGGTGCCGATGAAGACCACGACCGGCATCAGCAGGACCACGCAGGCCAGGACGGTCAGCAGCACGAGCCGGGCGCTCGGCGGCTGCGGGTCGAAGAGCTTGCCGAAGCGGCTGATGCGGTACGCCTCGCCCGCCGACCGGTCGTCCAGCCCCGCGACGAACGTCAGCTCCCGCGGGCCGAGCAGCCCGTTGTCGCCGATGGTGCCGACGACCTTGTAGTCCAGGCGTGCGCGCAGTTGCGCGCTGCCGGGTTCGGCGAGCAGTTCGCGCAGGGCGGGGGAGACCACCATCTCGCCGGGCCCGGGGAGGCGCTTGATGCCGGGCGGTACGGGCGGATGGGCGCCGTCGGGCCGCACCAGACGGCCGCGTACGGGCTCGCCGTGGAAGGTGGTGTCGGCCTGGGCGTAGCGCACGGTGCGGTCCGAGGCGCGCGGCTCGTGCAGCTGGCCGAGGTTCTCGCGGGCCTTCTCGCGGCCGTGCCAGGCGTCGAGCACCGTCGGCGCGGAGCAGGCGAGCAGCAGGACGGCGACGCCGATGCCCACGCCGATGGCGCTGAGCGCTGTACGGAACCAGCCCTCGCGGCCGCCGGTGACCGCGAACCGGGCGCCCATGGCGAGGTCGCGCAGCCAGGCGGCGGGGCCGCCGGGCGGGCCGTGCGGCGGGCGGCCGGACCGGGAGCCGGTGGGGCGGGTGCCGAGCAGGGTCGTCACAGGCCCGCCAGGGATTCCCTGACCCGTCCGTCGCGGACGGTGATCTCGCGGTCGGAGTAGGCGGCGACGCGGGGTTCGTGGGTGACCAGGACGACGGCGGCGCGGGTGTCGCGCGCGGCGTCGGTCAGCAGGGTCAGGACGCGTTCGCCGTTGAGGGAGTCCAGGGCGCCGGTCGGTTCGTCGGCGAACAGGACGCGCGGGCGGCCGGCGAGGGCGCGGGCGACGGCCACGCGCTGGCCCTGGCCGCCGGAGACCTCGCCGGGACGCTTGCCGTGGATGTCGTCGACCTCCAGGCGGGCGAGCCATTCGCGGGCGGTCGCCTCGGCGGCCTTCCGCTTCGTGCCGTTGAGCCGCAGCGGCAGGGCGACGTTCTCCAGGCAGGTCAACTCGGGGACGAGCTGGCCGAATTGGAAGACGAAGCCGAAGTCCGTACGCCGCAGGGCGCTGCGCTCCGCGTCCGGCAGGGTGGTCAGCTCCCGGCCGTCGTAACGGACGCTGCCGGAGTCGGGGCGGACGATGCCCGCGAGGCAGTGCAGCAGGGTGGACTTGCCGGAGCCGGAGGGGCCCATGACGGCGACGACTTCACCGGGGTGCACCGAGAAGTCCGCGCCGTCCAGTGCGGACGTGTGCCCGTACGTCTTGTACAGCCCCTCGCCGGCGAGTATCGAGCCGTCCGGCGTCATCCGCGTACCGCCCGGGCGAGCTTGTCGAGGCGCGCGGCGGTCAGTTCCAGCCAGCGCAGGTCCGCTTCGAGGTGGAACAGGGCGTGGTCGCAGATCAGCTGGTCGGCGAGGTCGCCCTGGCGCTTGCGCTCGGTCAGCCCGCGCATCAGCCGGAGGTGTTCGGCGCGCTGGGTGTCCAGCAGTTCGGCGGCGTCCCGGCCGGTCATCAGGGCGAGCACCACCTTGGTGTAGAGCGTGGAGTGCAGATACGGCTCGGGCTTCTCCGGGCGCTGCAGCCACTGCGCCACATCGGTCACGCCCGCGTCGGTGATCGCGTACCGCTTGCGCTCGGGCCCGGCGCCGGCCTCGATGCCGTCCACCTCGACCAGGCCGTTCTTCAGGAGCCTGGACATGGTCGAGTAGACCTGGCCGTAGTGCAGCGGGCGGTCCTGCCCGAAGTGCTCGTCGAAGGCCCGCTTGAGGTCGTAGCCGTGGCGGGGTCCGGACTCCAGCAGGCCCAGCAGGGTATGACCGATAGACATGGCGACCAGCTTACGTGGGCTATCCACGCCATGTATACGCCGGGTGAATAGGTGTCACTCGTCTTCCGGGGGCGGCGGCCCGTCGGTCTTGGGCGGGCGCCCCCGGCGCCGCATCGCCCCGGCATCCTTGGGCAGCCGCCCCGCCTCCGCCAGCGCGCGGCGGAGCAGGAACTCGATCTGCGCGTTGGCGCTGCGCAGTTCGTCACCGGCCCAGCGCACCAGCGCGTCGTGCACCGACGGGTCGAGCCGCAGCAGCATCTGCTTGCGCTGCTGCGGCCGCCGGCCCGGCGTCCCGGGCTCCTCGCTCTGGGGGCTCACTGGTAGAGCGAGCCCGTGTTCAGGACGGGCTGCGCGGCGCGGTCACCGCACAGCACCACCATGAGGTTCGAGACCATGGCCGCCTTCCGCTCCTCGTCCAGCTCGACGATGCCCTGCTCGCTGATCCGGTCCAGGGCCGACTCGACCATGCCGACCGCGCCCTCGACGATCTGCTGGCGGGCCGCGACGACCGCGCCGGCCTGCTGGCGCTGGAGCATCGCGGAGGCGATCTCGGGGGCGTACGCCAGGTGGCTGAAGCGCGCCTCGATGATCCGGACGCCGGCCGCCTCGACCCGCGCGGTCAGCTCGGCGGCGAGCTTCTCGGTGATCTCCTCGGCGTTGCCGCGCAGCGAGAGGGCGTTCTCGTCGTGCGCGTCGTAGGGGTACTCGATCGCGATGTGCCGGACGGCTGCCTCGGTCTGGGTGGCGACGAACTCCAGGAAGTCGTCCACCTCGAACAGCGCCTGCGCGGTGTCCTCGACCTTCCAGACCACGATCGAGGCCAGCTCGATGGGGTTGCCGTAGGCGTCGTTGACCTTCAGGACCGCGGTCTCGTGGTTGCGGACCCGGGTGGAGATCTTGGTGGCGCTGGTGAGCGGGTTGATCCAGCGCAGGCCGTCGGTGCGGATCGTGCCGACGTACCGGCCGAAGAGCTGGATGACCCGGGCCTCACCGGGCGCGACCATCTTCACGCCGCCCATGCAGAAGAGGGAGACGAGCAGCAGCAGGATGCCGACGCCGATCATCGTGCCGCCCAGCGCCTTGTTGCCGTCCGAGGCGGACGCGGCGCCGAGGATCGCCAGCGCGATGCCGGCGAAGACGCCGAGCACGGTCAGCAGCAGGCCGAGACCGCCCGGGATGCTGTGCGCGGTCACCTCTCTGACCTGCGGTGCGGGCAGCGTCGGGGTGTCGGGCTCGGTGGTGGCGGGCGGAGTGGGTGCGTGGTCGGTCATGGGGTTCCCCCGTTCCGTACGGCGGTCGGGCCGTACTTTGCGTGCTTACGCTGGTCTAGCAAAGTGATAGCTATTTAAGTCGAACGAAGGAGGCGGCGCAAGGGCGGATGCGGAAATCCTCGAACGGTTGCACAGGAACGAGGTGCTGATTGTCACGTCCGGAAAAGGCTTGATCGATGCCTATGTGATGACACCGGGGGGTTAGCTTCGGAGGCTGGGTTATTTGGGGGCGGAACGACTGGAGTGACACGAGCGATGGGACGAGCCGAAGCGAGACGGGCACAGAAGAGGGGCAGCCGCCGGGCGAAACGCAAAAGAGGCGGCGGCACAGTCCGCCTCTTCACCTTCAAGAAGCTGCTCGGCGCGTTCTTCACCGTCTGCCTGCTGGGCATCCTCGGCTTCATCGGCCTGTACCTCGTCGTCGACGTGCCGGCCTCCGCCAACGGCCAGGCCACCGCGCAGAGCAACGTCTACAAGTACGCCGACGGCTCCGTGCTGGCCCGCACGGGCTTCAACCGCGAGAGCGTGCCGATCAGCGACATCCCCAAGGACGTCCAGCACACCTTCGTCGCCGCCGAGAACAAGACGTTCTACCAGGACTCCGGCGTCGACCTGAAGGGCACCACCCGCGGCATCCTCAACACCCTGCGCGGCCAGGGCAAGCAGGGCGGCTCGACGATCACCCAGCAGTTTGTGAAGAACTACTACCTGACGCAGGAACAGACGGTCAGCCGCAAGCTCAAGGAGATCGTGATCTCCCTGAAGGTCGACCAGAAGCTCGGCAAGAACGAGATCCTGGCCGGCTACATCAACACCAGTTACTACGGCCGCGGCGCGTACGGCATCGAGGCCGCGGCGCAGGCGTACTACGGCGTGCACACCCGGGACCTGACTGTCGAGCAGGGCGCCTACCTCGCTTCGCTGCTCCAGGCGCCCAGCCAGTACGACTGGGCCATCGCCAGCGACGCCGGCAAGAAGCGGGTCCAGGAGCGCTGGAACTACACCCTCGACAACATGGTCGAGATGAAGTGGCTGGACGCGGGGAAGCGGCAGGGCCTGAAGTTCCCGGTGCCGGAGAAGCCCAAGCCCAGCTCCGGCCTGAAGGGCCAGAAGGGCTATCTGGTCAAGCTCGCCGACGCGGAGCTGCAGAAGCAGGGCGTCACCGAGGACGACCTCGCACGCGGCGGCTGGACGATCGAGCTCGGCATCGAGAAGAAGCGGCAGAGCGCGCTGGAGTCGGCCGTCCAGGAGAAGCTGACCAGCAAGCTCGACCCCAAGACCCGTGACGTGGACGCCGACGCCCAGGCCGGTGCGGTCTCCGTCGACCCCGAGACCGGGCACGTCGTGGCGCTGTACGGCGGCAAGAGCTATCTGGAGCACTACCTCAACAACGCCACCCGCGAGGACTACCAGCCCGCCTCCACCTTCAAGCCGCTGATCCTCGCCACCGCCCTGGAGAAGAACTCCACCACCCAGGACGGCACCCCGATCACCCCGGACACCGTCTACGACGGCACCAGCCGCCGCCCCGTGAAGGGCAGCGCCATCGGCTTCGCGCCGCCCAACGAGGACGAGAAGGACTACGGCCCGATCAGCGTCCAGACGGCCATGAACAACTCCGTCAACTCCGTCTTCGCGCAGATGGGCGTGGACGTGGGGCTGGAGGAGGTGCGGCGGACCGCCGGGCAGCTCGGCATGGACGCGGAGAAGATGTCCGCGCGCCCGGCCATGACGCTCGGCTCGATGGGCGCCAGCCCGCTCCAGATGGCCGGCGTCTACGCCACCCTCGACAACCACGGCAAGAAGGTCACCCCCCAGCTCGTGACCTCCGCGCAGCGCGGCGAGGAGGCGCCCGTCGACCTGCCGGAGCCGATCGGCGGGCAGGTCCTCAGCCGTACGACCGCGGACACCGTGACCTCCGTACTGACCGGCGTGGTCCAGGACGGTACGGGCACCGCCGTCCGCAACACCGACTACGACATCGCCGGCAAGACCGGTACCTCGGACGACAACAAGTCCGCCTGGTTCGTGGGTTACACGCCCCGGCTGGTCACCGCCGTCGGCCTGTTCGGCGAGGACGCGGACCCGCCGCACCCGCAGGTCACGCTCAAGGGCGCGGGCGGCGGCGGCCGGGTCAACGGCGGTGGCTACCCCGCGGAGATCTGGGCCGCCTACACCCAGAACGCCCTGGGCGGCGAGCTGTCGGCCCGCTTCGACCTGGACACCGACCTCGGTGCCGGGGTCGCGCCGACCCCCACCCCGACGCCGACCCCGACCGAGGAGTCGGAGTCCCCGTCGCCGAGCCCGTCGGAGAGCTCCGAGTCCGCCTCGCCCTCGCCGTCCCCCTCGCCCAGCGAGTCGGAGACCAGCGAGCCGCCCGAGGAGTCGGCCTCCCCGTCGCCGAGCGAGTCCTCGGAAATCCCGCTGCCGGACGGCGGGGACGAGGAGGAGAAGGAGACCGGGCAGGGCAGGCGCCCGATGCTCGGCGAGTGAGCGCGCACGAGTGAACGACGGCGGGCCCGGGGCGAGAAGCCCCGGGCCCGCCGCGTGTTTCCCTACTGTCTGCTCCTGGCTACTCCCGGCCCGGCAGCCGCCGTGCGACCGGCGGCATCGAGATCTCGAACCACACGACCTTGCCGGTGCTCAGCCGGGTCGCGCCCCAGCGCCGCGCGAGGCGGTTGACCAGGTACAGGCCCCGGCCGCCCTCGTCCGACGGGCGGGCCTGGCGCAGCCGCGGCAGCTGCGGCACGTCGTCGCCGACCTCGCAGCGCAGTACGTCCGTGCGCAGCAGCCGCAGCGTGATCGGCCGCTCCGCGTACCGCACGGCGTTGGTGACGACCTCGCTGACCAGCAGCTCGACCTGGTCCGTCAGCTCTTCCAGGTCCCAGCGCTGCAGCGCCCTGCGGGCGAGGCGGCGGGCCTGTCCGGCGGTCTGCGCCTTCGGGTCGAGGTACCAGTACGCCACGTCGCTCGGCGCGATCCCGTCGAAGCGGGCCGCGAGCAGCGCGATGTCGTCGTCCCGGTCGCCCGGGCCGAGCATGTCCAGCACCTCGTCGCAGAGCGGCTCCAGCGGCGGCGGGTTCGGACCGGTCAGCCGGGCCGTCTCCGTCAGCCGCTCGCGGAGCTGCTCTATGCCGGTCCACACGTCCCGTATCCGGGACTCCACCAGGCCGTCGGTGTACAGGACCAGCGTCGCGCCGGCGGGCGCGTCCAGCTCGACCGCCTCGAAGTCCACGCCGCCGACGCCGATCGGGGCGCCGGGCGGCACGCGCAGGACCTCGGCGCGGCCGCCGCGGTGCAGCATGACCGGCGGCGGATGACCGGCGTTGGCGACGATGATGCGGTGCGCGACCGGGTCGTAGACCGCGTACAGGCAGGTCGCCATCCGGTCCGTGCCGAGCCGCTGCGCCTGCTCGTCGAGGTGGTGCAGGACCTCCTGCGGCGGCAGGTCGAGCCCGGCGAGGGTCTGCGCGGTCGTGCGCAGCTGCCCCATGATCGCCGCCGAGGTCATCGAATGACCCATCACATCGCCGACGACCAGGGCCACTCGGGACCCCGGCAGCGGGATCGCGTCGTACCAGTCGCCGCCGACCCGCGCGGTCTCGGCGGCCGGGAGGTACCGGCTGGCGAGGCGCACGCCCGTGGGCTGCGGGAGGGAGTCGGGCAGCATCGTGCGCTGCAGCGCGTCGGCGATGTACGCCTCGCGCCCGTACAGCACCGCCTTGTCCACGCCGAGCGCCGTGTGGGTCGCCAACTGGGCCGCCACCAGCAGGTCGTCCGGCTCGAACGCCGGGCGGTCCGGGCGGCGCAGGAAGACCGCGGCGCCGATCACCCGGCGGCGGCCGCGCAGCGGCGCCAGGATGACGCGCTGGCCCTGCGGCATCCGCGTGCCGGTGCCGAGCAGTTCGGGCAGTGCCGCCTGCGCGGCCTGTGCCTCGCCGAAGAGCGGACGCACCCCGCGCAGCACCTCGGCCAGCGGCCCGCCGGGCACGACCTCGGCGAGCTCGGCCGCCATCCCGCCCATCGCCGGGCCCAGATCGGGCTGTGCGGGCAGGGTGGGCAGCCGGCCGCCGTTGGTGTCGGCCTCCTCGGGGATCCGGTCGGTGCGCCGCAGCCGCAGCACGACGGGGCCGGCCGGCCGCTCGTCGCCCACGGGCAGCGGGTCGCGCAGGTACACCAGGATCGCGTCGGCGAACGTCGGGACCGTCGCCCGGCACAGACCCAGCACGATCTCGTCCAGGTCGATGCCGCGCGCGATCCGCCGGGTGGCCGCGCCCACGAAGCGCAGCCGGTCGCCGCCGGGCTGCCGGGCCGGCATCGGCTCACCCCCCTCGGCCGGATGTGCCGAACGGGCCGGCGGCGCCTCCGGGCGCGCCGGCTCCGGGGCCTGGCGCCGGCTGTTGCCGCCGCCCTGGCCGCGGCCGCGGCGCGGCGCCGGAGGCGGTACCGCGGGCTCCTGGGGCCGCTGCCGGGCGCGGCCTTCGCCGTCCCGCGGCCGTCCGATGCCGCTCGTGCCGCCGCCCTCGTGCGGGCCGGGCCCGTCGTCCGGCTCCTCGGCACGGGACCGGGCCCGGCCGGCCGCGCCGTGCGCCGTGCCGTTGTCGGAGACGCCGGTGGGGCCGCCGGCGGCGTCGCCGCCCGGGCCGCCGGCCTGGGTGTGGCCGCCGGCGCCCTGCGCGGCATTGCGGTTGGCGGCGTCGGCGATCCGCCGGTCCCGGGGCCGCCGGCGCTTCCTCCCGCTGCGCCCCGGGGGCGCGGGCAGTTCACCGGGACCACCGGAGGGGCGCCCCGGCGGTCCTGATGCCGCGGAGCCGGGCAGGCCGGAACCGGGCAGGGCGGAGCCGGGGAGATCGGCGGGGGCGGGGCCGACGGGCCGTCGCAGGGCGTCGCGCGGATCGGCGGCGCCGTGCGCCGTCGTCTCCGGCAGCCCCCGCGGCGGCATGGCCGGGGGCGCGGCCGGCAAGGGTGCCGGTCGCGGCTCGTGGGAGGTGGGGTGCTCCGTCACGCGTGGGATTCCATCCGTCCGGGGCTGCGCGCCTGGCGCGCTGCGTCTCAAGCGCGTCGCAGGTGCAGGAAGAGCTGGATTTCGGGTGGCACGTCCGTACTGGCCGGGGCATACGCATACGAGTCCTCCCCGGTGACTTCGAAACCCGCGTCGCGCACGACATGGCGCAAGTCGTCCCGCAGGTAACCCGATACCCGGATCGTGTGGCCCAGGAACGGAATCGGGTAGTCGTCCACGTCGGACTCGACCATCGACAGGGCGAGCAGCCCGTCCGGCCGCAGCAGGCAGTGCAGCATCCGCAGCGCGTACGGGATTTCCGCGCGCGGCAGCATCAGCAGGGAGAAGAAGGCGGCGGCACCGTCGAAGGAACCGGGACCGCCGAGCCGGCCGTCCCGCAGGTCCGCGAGGTCGAGGTGGTGGAACTCGGCGGACGGAACGTTCTCCCGCGCCGCCTTGACCATGGTGGCGGAGAGGTCGACGCCCACGACCCGGTGGCCGGCGCCGAACAGCTGAGCGGCGGTGGGCAGGCCCGTACCGCAGCCGACGTCCAGTACACGGGAGCCGTCCGGCAGCGAAGCCGCGAGCCAGGCACCGGCGGCGCGCTGTCCCTCCTTGTGGGGGAACGCGCTGTCGTAGGCCCCGGCGATCGCGTTGAACGCCTCGGCCTGCCCGGCCCGGTCCAGTGCTAACCGGTTCAGGCCCTCGTACCCGTCGTAGCTGTCGCTCACGACCCCGCCCCTCCTGCGACCGCGGTCAAGTTCGGTTTCCAGTTCTGGAGTTGCGTCTGTGCCTTCTTGCGCCCTCTTGCGGAGGACGATCCTACGTTTGAACCAGTGGTGTGCAGCAAGGGGGCTCGCCCCTGAGCATCGTTTCAATGGGAACGCATGTTCCCAGAAGTCGCTGCATTTCGGGCGGTTCTGTCGCCTCCGGGGCCGGACTCACCACTCTTGCGGGTGCGGATTTCGCACAAGCGGCCGCTTTTTGGCGGCCGGTCACACGGGCGGTCACGCGGTGGCGTCATGAGGGGGAGGGGTCCCGCGCCCGGTCCCAGTCGTCCGGCAGCACCGGCAGGCCCCACTGCGGATCGGGCCGCCAGTGCTCCCAGCCGTCCGTGAACGGCGCGTCCCACGCGGTGATCCGCTCGACCGCGGCCCTGCCCGCGGCCCGTACCTCCTCGGCCTGCGCGGCCGGCATCAGCCCGTCGGCCTGCGCCTGCGCGAACTCGTCCTCGTCCCGCCACTCCCAGTGCCGGTCCGGGTAGACCGCGATGTCCAGGAAGTGGTCCTCGGAGTCCACGCCGCCGGACCAGCGGCGGCGCGGCTCCTCCAAGTTCACGTACCAGTTCTTGAACCGCCAGCCGCGCTCCCAGAAGAGCCACACCGACCACGGCTCCCCGGGCCGGGCGAGCTTGAGCACGCCGGTGCCGAACCAGCGGTCCCGCACCACGCGCCGCGGCTTGGTGTACCGGCTGGCCAGCGGCTCGCGGTGGACGAGCGTGCCGTCCGCGAGCACGGGCTTCACGCAGTTGGTGCCCGGCGCCAGCCAGACGGCGAGCAGCTCGTCGGTGTCCTGGACGACGGTGACGGGCCGGCAGATGTGGAAGCGGTCGGTGGCGTTGCCGCGATAGCGCCACAGGATGTGTTCGCCCGGCGCCCAGCGCGCGGTACCGGACGTATGGCCGTCCCTGGTCTCCACCGTATCCGCTGTCATGCGCAGATCTTAGGCGGGGAACCGGCGCACCGCCGTGACATGGGCCGCAGCGAACGTCACGGATGCGTCATGCGCAGCACGTCCAGTGCCTCGTCCAGTTGGGCCTCGGTCAGCGCACCGCGTTCGACGTATCCGGACTCGATCACCACCTCGCGGATGGTCTTCCGCTCGGCCAGCGACTTCTTGGCCACCTTCGCCGCTTCCTCGTACCCGATGTACTTGTTGAGCGGCGTGACCACGGAAGGGGAGGACTCGGCGTATTCCCGGGCCCGTTCGACGTTGGCGGTGATCCCGTCGACCGTACGGTCCGCCAGCAGCCGCGCGACATTGGCCAGAAGTCGCACCGACTCCAGGACGTTCTTGGCGATCACCGGCAGCATCACGTTCAGCTCGAAGTTGCCCGCCGCGCCCGCCGCGGCGACCGTCGCGTCGTTCCCCGTCACCTGTGCGGCCACCATCAGGACCGCCTCGGGAATGACTGGATTGACCTTCCCCGGCATGATCGACGAGCCGGGCTGGAGGTCCGGCAGCGTGATCTCGGCGAGTCCGGTACGCGGCCCGGACGCCATCCAGCGCAGGTCGTTGGCGATCTTCGTGAGGCCGGTCGCGATGGTGCGCAGCTGGCCGCTGGTCTCCACGATGCCGTCCCGCGCGCCCTGCGCCTCGAAGTGATTGCGGGCCTCGGTCAGCGGCAGCCCGGTGGTCCGCGCCACCTCCGCGATCACCGCGGCGGCGAAGCCGGGCGGGGTGTTGATGCCGGTGCCCACCGCCGTGCCGCCCAGGGGCAGTTCGGCGAGCCGGGGCAGCGAGGCGGTCAGCCGCTCCACGCCGTACCGGACCTGAGCCGCGTACCCGCCGAACTCCTGGCCCAGCGTCACGGGCGTGGCGTCCATCAGATGCGTCCGCCCCGACTTCACGACCTCCTTGAACTCCTCGGCCTTGCGCTCCAGCGCGGCCGCCAGATGCTCCAGCGCGGGCATCAGGTCCGCGGTAACGGCCGCGGTGGCCGCGATGTGGATAGAGGAAGGGAAGACGTCGTTGGAGGACTGGCTGGCGTTGACGTGGTCGTTGGGGTGCACGTCCCGGCCCAGCCGCTCGGTCGCGAGGGTGGCCAGTACCTCGTTGGTGTTCATGTTGGAGGACGTGCCGGAGCCGGTCTGGAAGACGTCGACGGGGAAGTGGTCGTCCCAGCGGCCCTCGGCGACCTCCGCCGCGGCCTCCTGGATCGCCCGCGCGACGTCCGCGTCCACCACGCCCAGTTCGGCGTTGACCTTCGCCGCCGCGGCCTTGATCCGGGCCAGCGCCTCGATGTGCGCCCGCTCCAGCCGCTGTCCCGAGATGGGGAAGTTCTCCACCGCGCGCTGGGTTTGCGCGCGCCACTTGGCGTCGGCGGGGACCCGTACCTCGCCCATGGAGTCGTGCTCGATCCGGAAGTCGCCCGACGCGCTCAAGGATGTGCCGTTGTCGCTCATGCCTATGTCAGTACCCGGGGACGGACATCTGTTCCCGGGTACTGATCCGATTCGGCGAATGCGGCGCGCTTCACCTTCCGACGGCGCCGCTCCGTGGCGTCACCACTCGCGGGAGCGGCGGGCCTCGGCGCGCGAGTCGTCCAGCGCCGCCCACCGCAGTGGGTGCGTCGGATGCCCCACGACCTCGTCGATCTCCGTGTGCGCCTTGTCCATCAGCTGTCCGGCGATGTCCATGAGCGCCCGTGCGCCCGCGATCTCCTCACCGACCCGGAGCTGTTCCGGGTCGGTGGGATGGCGGTCGGCGCGGCCGTGGCCTCGGCATTCCGTGCCGTCGCCGAGCCGCAGCAGGGCGGCGGCCTTGGTGCGGTTGCCGTCCTCCGTGAATTCCATTTCGACGTGCCAGCCGACCAGCGTGTGTGTCTGCATGGTGGCTCACCTCCAGCGGTCCCTCTTCTCAGAGTGCGCCGCCGGAGCGCTGATCACCACATCTGGGAGCCGCGGAGTACGGCCGGTCCGCGTTACGCGCCCTGGCGCACCGGGATGCTGGTGAAGGTCGGCGCCGGAGCCGGGTCCTGGAAGAAGTCGTTGCCCTTGTCGTCCACCACGATGAACGCCGGGAAGTCCTCGACCTCGATCCTCCAGACCGCCTCCATGCCGAGCTCCTCGTACTCCAGGACCTCGACCTTCTTGATGCAGTCCTGGGCGAGCCGGGCCGCCGGGCCGCCGATGGAGCCCAGGTAGAAGCCGCCGTGCGCGTGGCAGGCCTCGGTGACCTGCTGCGAGCGGTTGCCCTTGGCCAGCATGATCTTCGAGCCGCCGGCCGCCTGGAACTGCTCGACGTACGCGTCCATCCGGCCCGCCGTCGTCGGGCCGAACGAACCGGAGGCGTAGCCCTCGGGCGTCTTGGCCGGGCCCGCGTAGTACACCGGGTGGTTCTTCAGGTACTCCGGCATCTCCTCGCCGGCGTCGAGGCGCTCCTTGATCTTCGCGTGCGCGATGTCACGGGCGACGACGAGCGTGCCGGTGAGCGAGAGGCGGGTCTTGACCGGGTGCTTGGTCAGCTCGGCCAGCATCTCGTCCATCGGACGGTTCAGGTCGATCTTGACGGCGTCCAGGTCCGGGCCCGCGCCCTCGGTCAGCTCCTCGTCCGTGGTCTCGGGGAGGAAGCGCGCCGGGTCGGTCTCCAGCTGCTCCAGGAAGACGCCCTCGGCGGTGATCTTCGCGACGGCCTGGCGGTCCGCGGAGCAGGACACCGCGATGGCGACCGGGCAGGAAGCGCCGTGCCGGGGGAGACGCACCACGCGCACGTCGTGGCAGAAGTACTTGCCGCCGAACTGCGCGCCGATCCCGATCTTCTGCGTCAGCTCGAAGACCTTCTCCTCCAGCTCGGTGTCACGGAAGCCGTGGCCGGTGGGGGAGCCCTCGGTGGGCAGCTCGTCGAGGTAGTGCGCGGAGGCGTACTTCGCGGTCTTCAGCGCGTACTCGGCGCTCGTACCGCCGACGACGATCGCGAGGTGGTACGGCGGGCACGCGGCCGTGCCGAGCGAGCGGATCTTCTGCTCCAGGAACTTCATCATGGAGCCCTCGTTGAGGACCGCCTTGGTCTCCTGGAAGAGGAAGGACTTGTTGGCCGAGCCGCCGCCCTTGGCCATGAAGAGGAACTTGTACGCGTCACCGTCGTTCGCGTACAGCTCGATCTGCGCCGGCAGGTTGGAGCCGGTGTTCTTCTCGTCCCACATGGTCAGCGGGGCCATCTGCGAGTACCGCAGGTTGAGCTTGGTGTACGCGTCGTAGATGCCGCGCGAGAGGGCTTCCTCGTCGCCGCCCTGGGTCAGCACGTTCTGGCCGCGCTTGCCCATGACGATCGCGGTGCCGGTGTCCTGGCACATCGGGAGCACGCCCGCCGCCGCGATGTTCGCGTTCTTCAGCAGGTCCAGGGCGACGAACTTGTCGTTGCCGGACGCCTCGGGGTCGTCGATGATCTTGCGGAGCTGGCCGAGGTGCTCGGGGCGCAGGTAGTGCTGGATGTCGTGGATCGCCGCTTCCGCCAGCTTGCGCAGCGCCTCCGGCTCGACCTTGAGGAACGTCCGGCCGTCCGCCTCGAAGGTGCTGACACCCTCCTTGGTGATCAGGCGGTACGGGGTCTTGTCCTCGCCCGTGGGCAGAAGGTCGGTATAGGCGAATTCCGGCATTGCGGCCAATCCTCACTCGACGGTGACTTCGCTGTCATCAACGGCAGCCTCAACAGCGTAGAACGCCATGAGCGGGCCGCCGCTGTGAGGTAAGGCTCAGTCGCCGTCTCGGTCCCCGTCTCAGTCGTCGTTCTCACAACTCCCTTAGAAGTCGTGTGCAGGGTGCCGTCGCATGACACGTTTCCTGAAAGCCGCGACCGGTACCCGCAAGCGGCGGGCCGCGCTCGCCGCGCTGGCCGGTACCGCGCTGACCGCGAGCACGTTCACCGCGCTGCAGGCGTACGCCGGGCCCGCGGACTCCGGTGCCGACGGGGGCACGGTCGCGCTGCGCATCAAGGGCGGCGAGGCGCACATCGACCCCCGTACGCTGCGGATCACCGCCCGTACGACGAGCGGTACGGAGTCCGTGCTCTCCGCGGCGGCAGCGGAGTCGCTGGGCACCCCGACCCCGGTCTCCCGCCACGGCGCCACCTCGGCGAGCTGGTCCTACCCCGACCGCGGGCTCACCGTTTCGGCGGCCGCCCGCGACGGGCGGCTCGTCGTCGACCTGCACGCGAAGAAGGACGGCAGCCTGGGCTGGCCGTCGGCGGGCGCGGCCTCCACCACGGACGCGAAGGGCGCCGCGATCGAGCTGCCGCGCGGCGAGGGCCTGCGCATCCCCGTCGCCGACCCGTTCTGGAACTCCGCGCAGGGCGGGCTCACCGGCGAGGAGGGCATCGACCTCAAGGACCTGACGATGCCCTTCTGGGGCACCACGGCGGGCGGCCACGGCGTGAGCACCCTCGTACCCACCGACCTCGGCACCCAGCTGCGGTTCCGCTCCACCGGCGGGCGGCTGCAGACCGCCGCGAGCCACGACTTCAGTCGCGCGGACGGTACGGACGACTACACGGTGGCCTTCTCGCTGACCGACGGCTCGCCGGTCGCGGCGGCCAAGGACTACCGCCGGTACCTCGCCGCCAAGGGGCAGCTCGGCAGCCTGAAGCAGAAGATCCGCAAGAACCCCGAGGTCGCCAAGTTGATCGGCGCCCCGCACGCCTACGTATGGGGCGACGGCCGCAGCGCGAAGACCGTCGAGCGGCTCAAGAAGCTCGGCATCTCCCGCATGTGGCTCGGTTACGACGCCGACGGCGACCCCATGTCGAAGGAGGCCGTCGCCGCCGCCAAGAAGGCGGGCTACCTCGTCGGCCCGTACGACAGCTGGGACAACGCGCAGGACCCGAAGAGCGCCGACACCAGCGTGGCGAAGTGGCCGGACCGGCTGTGGCCCGACGGCTGTGTGCACGACGCGGACGGCAAGCCGGAGGGCGGCTTCGGCGGCCGCGGCTGCTACCTCAGCTCGCAGGCGCTCGCGGACGCCGAGCCGCAGCACCACTATCTGGCCGACCGCGCCAAGGACATGACCGCCAACGGCGTGAACAGCTACTTCCTCGACGTCGACGCCACCGGCGAGCTCTTCCGGGACCACACGCCGGGCCACCCGATGACGCAAGGCCAGGACCGCAAGAACCGCCTGCAGCGGATGCGCGGGGTGTCCGGGGGCGCCCTCACCGGCGGCCGCCCGTACGTCCTCGGCTCGGAGTCGGCCGGCTCCTGGGCGAACCAGGTGATCGACTTCAGCCATGGCTCCAGCACGCCGGTCCACGACGGCCTGTGGAAGGCCGAGCGCGACAAGAAGACCTGGGGCGGCTACTGGCCCAAGGGGCGGCCCGGCATGTTCTTCAAGCCCGCGACGCTGGACAGGTCCGTCGCCCGCGCCATGTTCGACCCCCAGTACCGGGTGCCGCTGTACGAGACGGTGCTGCACGACTCGGTGGTCAGCACCGACCGCTGGGAGCTCTCCCTCTACAAGCTGCCGGAGCAGAAGAAGGAGCGCGCGCTGCTCGCCATGCTCTACAACACCCCGGTCAACCTGGCGCTCGACGGCAAGGTGCTGGACGAGCACGGCAAGGAGATCGCCGCCATGCAGCGCTTCTTCGCGGGCATCCAGAAGGCCGCGGGGACGGAGGCGATGACGGACTTCCGTACGCTCACCGCCGATCACCAGGTCCAGCGGACCACCTTCGGCGGCGGCAGCGGCCTGAAGATCACCGCCAACTTCGGCAGCAAGGCGTACCGCGGCCTGCCGGGCGGCTGCGTCCAGGCCACCGGCCGCGGGCTGGACGGGCCGCAGCGGTTCTGCCCGGAGGACTGAGACCGGCGCCCCCTGAGATCGGGGACGGCGCGCCCTAGTTGCGATCTATCGCGTCTCGCTACGCTACGGATGTGGACGCATCTGACAACGGGGGACAGCGCCCCGCACCCGTGGACCTCACCAAGCCCGTACAGGCCCCGCTCGCCGAGGCCGCGATCCGGGCGTCGGACGCCGACCGGGACCGCATCGCCGCGATCCTGCGCGAGGCCCTGGCGGAGGGCCGGCTGGACGCCGAGGAGCACGCCGAGCGCATCGACGGCGTCTACCGCGCCAAGACGATGGGCGAGCTGGAGCCGCTGATCGGCGACCTGCCCGCCGGCCGGGAGCGGGCGGTTGCGGACCGGACGGCGGCCGCGTACGCCCCGGAGCCGCCCGCCGGCTCCGGGGCCGCCACCCTCGTCGGTCTCTTGAGCTCAGCGGTCCGCAAGGGCCGCTGGCGGGCGCCCGCGCGGATCTCCGCGGTGGCCGTCCTCGGCTCCGTGGAGATCGACCTGACCGAGGCGCTCTTCACGCACCAGCACCTCCACATCAACGCCGTCTCCGTCCTCGGCAGCGTGGAGATCCGGGTACCGGAGAACGTGACGCTGCACGGCGGCGGCTCCGGCGTGCTCGGCTCCTTCGAGGCCGAGACGTACGAGTCGGACGACCCGGCGGCGCCGGTGATCACGGTGAACGGCTTCGCGCTGCTCGGCAGCGTCGAGGCCAGGCCGAAGCGCGGCAAGTGGGTACGTGATCTGCAGGACCGGATGCACGGCCGGCTGCACGGCCGGACGCGGGACCGCGGGGAGCGGCGGCACGGGCACATGTAACCCGGATGCGCGGGCACATGTAATGCACAGCTGTAAGGGGCGCCGCATCCGACGCTGCTTTCAACCCGTACGCCACGGTGTGCATAGAGCCGCGTACAGCGGGTAGGGCTGGTGCATCGTCTCTCGTACGGCTGCGGGGTGTGCGAAACGTCGTGCGCAGCGAGACGGGCAAGTGGTGACTGAAATCGCCGAGCCGTCGTCAGGAGTAGACCGTGCTGCTACCGCATCAGCCCCTGCAGGACGCCGCAGTCGTGCCCGCCCAGCGAGTGCCCGCCAGGGACGAGGCGGGGCCCTGGCACTCCGAGGCGGTGTGCCGACGGGACGAGGCGGGACTCTTTTTCGCGCCGTCGAAGGAGCCGACGGCCGCCCGGCTGGCCAGGGAGGAAGCCGCGAAGCGGGTCTGTGCCCGCTGCCCAGTGATGATCGAGTGCCGCGAGCACGCCCTGCTCCAGCCCGAGCCGTACGGCGTCTGGGGCGGCCTGACCGCCGCCGAGCGCCGCGTCGTCCTGGCCCGCCGCCGGCGCCGCGACGCCGAGCTGCAGCGCTCGGCCCGGATGCCGGCCGCGGGCTGACGTCCGTACGACCCATAGCAACGGCCCGGTGCCCCACCGCGAGAGCGGCGGGGCACCGGGCCGTCGGTCTGCCGGGCGGGCCTCAGCTGGGCCGCTCGAAGTCGATCGAGCTGTAGGCTCGCAGCTTGGAGAGCCGGTGCTCGGAGTCGATCTGCCGGATCGTGCCGGACTTGGAGCGCATCACCAGCGACTGGGTGGTGGCGGTCTCCGCGCGGTAGCGGACGCCGCGCAGCAGCTCGCCGTCGGTGATGCCGGTGGCGACGAAGAACACGTTCTCGCCGCTGACCAGGTCATCGGTGTGCAGTACGCGGTCCAGGTCGTGCCCCGCGTCCAGTGCCCGCTGCCGCTCCTCGTCGTCCTTGGGCCACAGCTTGGCCTGGATCGTGCCGCCCAGGCACTTGATCGCGCACGCCGTGATGATGCCCTCGGGGGTGCCGCCGATGCCCAGCAGCAGGTCCACGCCGGTGCCTTCGCGTACGGCCATGATCGCGCCGGCCACGTCGCCGTCGGCGATGAACCGGATGCGGGCGCCCGCCTCGCGGATCTCCTTGACGATGCCGTCGTGCCGGGGGCGGTCCAGGACGACGACGGTGACGTCCTCGGGGCTGGAGCGCTTGGCCTTGGCGATACGGCGGATGTTCACGCCGACCGGCGCGTTGATGTCGACGTAGTCGGCCGCGTCCGGGCCCGTGACCAGCTTGTCCATGTAGAAGACCGCGGACGGGTCGAACATGGAGCCGCGGTCGGCGACGGCCATGACGGAGACGGCGTTGGCCATGCCCTTGGCCGTCAGCGTCGTACCGTCCACGGGGTCCACGGCCACGTCGCACTCGGGGCCGGTCCCGTCGCCCACGCGCTCGCCGTTGTACAGCATCGGCGCGTGGTCCTTCTCGCCTTCGCCGATGACGACCACGCCGTTCATGGAGACGGTGTGAATCAAGGAACGCATGGCCTTGACCGCGGCGCCGTCCGCGCCGTTCTTGTCGCCACGGCCGACCCAGCGGCCCGAGGCCATGGCACCGGCCTCGGTGACCCGGACCAGTTCGAGTGCGAGGTTGCGATCGGGGGCCTCTGGGCTGACCTCGAGCTGGGACGGCAGATGATGCTCGGTCATCGGAGCGCACCTTTCTGTACGGCGACGGCCGGTTAGGTGAGGGTTCGCTTGACCTTATCGCTATGTCGAGAAAATGAGCAGAGGGGTCCACGGATGAGCGCCGCTTCCCGGCCGGGGTACGGCGGAGGCGCGGTGGGTGGGGGCCTTGTCCGGGCCGTTCCCGGCATGGGGGACCATAGGGGGCGTGGCTGGTATGCGAGGCAAGCAGACGGTGCGGGACATGGTCCTGTCGATGGCGGTGATCGGCGTGGTCGTCGCGGCGATTTACTTCTTCATCCCGCACGACGACAGCAAGGACGCCCAGAACAGCGCGGTGAAGACCGTCGGCTATCGGGTCGAGCTCTCGACCGCCCGGCGCGCGGCGACGTATCCGGTCGCGGCGCCCGAGGGGCTGCCCAAGGGCTGGCGCGCCACCTCCGTCTCGTACGAGGCGAGCGACGACGGCCGCGGTGGCGCCTGGCACCTGGGCTTCCTCAGCCCGAAGGACCAGTACGCGGCGGTCGAGCAGAGCGACGCGCCGGCGCGCGAGTACATCAAGAAGGTCACGCTGAACGCCACCCCGGCCGGCGGCAGCCGGCAGGTCGACGGCGCCCGCTGGGACGAGTACAAGGGCGACACGTACAAGGCCCTCGTGCGCAAGGAGTCCGGCCACACCACGGTCGTCACCGGCACCGCGTCCTACGACGGGCTCGCGGAGCTGGCGGGCGCGCTCAAGACGAAGTAGCGGCGTCACGACGTACGAACAAGAGGCCGCCGCACCCGGAGCGGGTGCGGCGGCCTCTTGTCGTGCGCGAGTCGTGCGCGAGGGGCTCAGACCGTGGTCGCGGCGTCCTCGAAGGACAGGCGCGGCGAGCGCGGGAAGAAGGCGTCCTGGCCCGGCTTGCCGATGTTGATCACCATGAAGGACTTCTGCTTGCCGTCGCCGAAGAACTCCTTGTCGACGGCGGTGAAGTCGAAGCCGGTCATCGGGCCGGCGGCCAGGCCCGCGGCGCGGACGCCGAGGATGAAGTAACCGGCCTGCAGGGTGGCGTTCTGGGTACCGGCGACCTCGCGCGCGGCGGCCTCGGAGAAGAACGTGTCCTTGATGCCGGGGGCGTGCGGGAAGAGCTCCGGCAGCTTCTCGTGGAAGTCCAGGTCCACGGAGAGGATGACGGTCAGCGGGGCCGACAGCGTCTTCGGGCCGTTGGCGCCCATGGCGTGCTCGACGAGGCGCTTGCGGGCGTCCTCGGAGCGGACCAGCGTCAGGCGCAGCGGCGACTGGTTGAAGGCGGTCGGGGCGAACTTCACCAGGTCGTAGATGGCCTGAACCTGCTCGTCGGTGACCGGCTCGTCCGTGAACGTGTTGGCGGTCTGGGCCTCGCGGAAGAGGAGGTCAGCAGCGGCGGCGTCAAGGGCGAGAGTCATGGAGGGCACCTCGGTGATTCGTGGTGGTTCCGGGCCGGGAACGGTCCGGTCGTACACCCTCCACTTTAACGCCGATAGGTTAACCTTCAACTAAAACGCGGGGGTTGTGAGCGGATTCACATGGGCGGTCGCGGTGGGTGGGACGGGTCCTGCCGTACTCGGACGGGCCCGGCCGCGCCCCGGCGGAGGCCCGGTTACTCCTCCGCCTCTTCCTCCTCCGCCAGCGCAGCGTCCAGCCGGGCGCGGGCGCCGTCCAGCCAGCGCCGGCACACCTTCGCCAGCTCCTCGCCGCGCTCCCACAGCGCGAGCGACTCCTCCAGCGTCGTGCCGCCCGCCTCCAGGCTGCGGACGACCTCGATCAGCTCGTCCCGCGCCTGCTCGTACCCGAGCGTGGACGTCACGTCCGGCGCGCCCGCCGCCTCCGTACCGGCTTCGCCGTCCGTGTCCATGCCCGTGTCCGTCTTCGCCTTGGCCATGCGCCCCAGCCTAAGCGGGGGGTGTGACAGCGCCGTCCACGCGCCGGACCGTGAAATCGCCCTCGGCCACCCGGGCGCGCAGCTCCTCGTCCGCGCCGACCTCCTCCGGCGCGCGGACCGCGCTGCCGTCGGAGCGCTGCAGTACCGCGTAGCCGCGCTCCAGCGTCGCCTTGGGGGAGAGCGCCACCACCCGCGCGAGGGTGTGCGACAGCTCGGAGTCGGCCCGGTCCAGCAGATGGCCCAGCGTGCGCCGGCCGCGCTCCAGCAGGGCGGTGACCTGCTCCTCGCGGGCCTCCACCATGCGGTGCGGCTCCCGTATGCACGGCCGGTTCAGCGCGCCCGCGAGGCCGCGCTCCTCGCGGTCCAGGAAGCCGGTGACCGAGCGCAGCGCGCGCTCCCGGAGGTGCTGGATGCGGACCAGCTCCTCGCCCACGTCCGGTACGACCTTCTTCGCCGCGTCCGTCGGCGTCGAGGCGCGCAGGTCGGCGACCAGGTCCAGCAGCGGGCTGTCCGGCTCGTGCCCGATCGCCGACACGACGGGCGTACGCGCCTGGCCCACGGTCCGTACGAGCTGCTCGTCCGAGAACGGCAGCAGGTCCTCCACGCTGCCGCCGCCCCGCGCCACGATGATCACGTCCACGTCCGGCCGGGCGTCCAGCTCCCGCACCGCCTCGATGACCTGCGGTACGGCATGCACCCCCTGCACCGCGACGTTCCGCACCTCGAAGCGGACGGCGGGCCAGCGGTGCCGGGCGTTCTCCAGAACGTCCCGCTCGGCCGCGCTCGCCCGGCCGCAGACCAGCCCGATCAGCTGCGGCAGGAACGGCAGCGGGCGCTTGCGCTCCGCCGCGAACAGCCCCTCGGCGGCCAGCGCCTTCTTCAGCATCTCCAGCCGCGCCAGCAGCTCGCCGACGCCGACCGGCTTGATCTCGGCGGCCCGCAGCGAGAGCTGGCCGCGCGGCGCGTACCACTCCGGCTTCGCGTGCACCACGACCCGGGCGCCCTCGCTGATCACGTCCGCGACCTTGTCGAAGACCTGGCGGTAACACGTCACGCTCACCGAGATGTCGTGCGACGGGTCGCGCAGCGTCATGAAGACGACGCCCGCGCCGGGCCGCCGCGAGAGCTGGGTGATCTGCCCCTCGACCCACACCGCGCCGAGCCGGTCGATCCACCCGCCGATCAGGCGGGATACCTCGCCCACCGGGATGGGGGTCTCTGCGGACGTCTGTAGAGCCATGTGCCGAGGGTATCGGCGGGGTCCGACAGTGGGGGCGTGCCGGGTGCGGCGCCGTCGCACGGGGGCGCTGCCCCCGGACCCCCGGTCCTCAAGCGCCGGACGGGCTGGTTTTTCCGCCGGACTTCCCGCGCCTCGCGTACTGCGCAGCCAGCACCACCAACCCCACCACCAGCCAGGCCCCGCCCACCACCTGGGCCGTCGGGGACGCCTCGACGATCACCGCGACGACCACCGCCAGGCCCAGCAGCGGGATGATCACGTGGGCCAGTACGCCCCGTGCCGCGGCCCGCTTGCGGAGCCAGAAGTAGCCGATCACCGAGGCGTGCAGCAGCCCGAAGGCGGTCAGCGCGCCGACGTTCACGATCGAGGACAGATGGTCCAGGCCGTCGTCCCGGCGCGCCGCCCACACGGCCGCGACGAGCGTGACCACCGCCGCGCCCAGCAGCGCCCGGCGCGGTACCCCGCTCCCCGCGTCCACCTTCGCCATCGCCCCCGGCAGCCGCCGGTCCCGGGCCATCGCGAAGAGCAGCCGGCCGGCCGCCGCCTGCCCGGCCAGCGCCGCGAACGCCGCGCCGATCGCCTTGCTCGCCGCGACCAGCTTCTGCAGCCACTCGCCGGCCGCCGCGTTCGCCGTCGCGTAGAAGGCGTCGCCCTGCTCGGCCGGCTTCGCCGCCAGCTCGGCCGCCGACATCGGCGCGAGCAGCGCGGCCAGGTACGTCTGCAGGGCGAACAGCACGCCCGCCACCACCAGGCAGGTCAGCACCGCCCGCGCCACCCGCTGCCCGCCCCCGGACGCCTCCTCGGCGAACGCGGCGATCGCGTCGAAGCCCAGGTACGACAGCACCGCCACCGACACCGCCGCCAGTACCGCGGTCATCGAGAAGCCGCCCTCACCCGTGAGCGGCACCGTCCAGCCGCGCTGCGCGCCGTCCGTCGCCAGCACCCACACCGCCGCCACGACGAAGACCACCAGCACCGCGATCTCCATCGCCAGCACCAGGAAGCCGACGACGGCCGCGGTCCGTACGCCCCACAGGTTCAGCAGCGTGGTCACGACGACCGCGACCGCCGTCCAGATCCACTGGTGCACCGACGGCACCAGGGAGTGCAGCGCGATCCCGGAGAAGAGGTACGCCACCGCCGGGATCAGCAGGTAGTCCAGCGCCGCCATCCAGCCGGCGACGAACCCCGCGCCCTCGCCCAGACCGACCCGGGCATACGTGTAGACCGAGCCGGCCTGTGGCGCGACCCGCACCATCTGCGCGTACGAGTACGCCGTGAAGGCCATCGCGATCGTCGCGACGACGTACACGAGGGTGATCGCGCCGTGCGACTTGGCCTGCAGCGTCCCGAAGATGCCGACCGGCGCCATCGGGGCGATGAAGAGCAGGCCGTAGACGATCAGGTCCCGGAAGGACAGGGACCGCTTCAGCCGGGCGCCGGCGGCCAGGGTGGCGCCGGCGGCGCCGGCGGTGCCCGGGGAGCCGTCGGGGTCGGGAGCGCCGCCGGACGGGGGCTGCGGCTCGGCCGTTGGGGACATGGCGGACACCTCTGCAGTACGAACGGGCCGCCGGCGATCGACGGCCTCACATGATCGTCGGCCGTACCGCCGCTTCGGGCAAGCCGCCCTGCCGTACCGGTATCCGCCCTGAGTCCGTACCGGCATCCGCCCTGGATGCGCTGTGTTCCGACCCCTGGCCATGCCTTCCGTTCGCCGCCGGCCCGACCCGTACGATGGGGACCATGACCACCCCGACTTCCCGCCGCGTCCTCCTCGCCGCCCCCCGTGGATACTGCGCCGGCGTGGACCGAGCCGTCATCGCCGTCGAGCAGGCCCTGCAGCAGTACGGCGCGCCCGTCTACGTACGTCACGAGATCGTCCACAACAAATACGTGGTCAAGACGCTGGAGAAGAAGGGTGCGATCTTCGTCGAAGAGACGGAGGAAGTGCCCCCGGGCAACATCGTCATCTTCTCCGCGCACGGCGTCGCGCCGGTCGTCCACGACGAGGCCAAGCGCGGCAAGCTCGCCACTATCGACGCCACCTGCCCGCTGGTCACCAAGGTCCACAAGGAAGCCGTCCGCTACGCCAAGGAGGACTACGACATCCTCCTGATCGGCCACGAGGGCCATGAAGAGGTCATCGGCACCAGCGGCGAGGCCCCCGACCACATCACCCTGGTCGACGGCCCGGACGACGTGCAGAACGTCGAGGTCCGCGACCCGGACAAGGTCGTCTGGCTCTCCCAGACCACCCTGTCGGTCGACGAGACCATGGAGACGGTCGACGCCCTCAAGGGCCGCTACCCCAACCTCCTCTCCCCGCCCAGCGACGACATCTGCTACGCCACGCAGAACCGCCAGACGGCCGTGAAACAGATGGGCGCCGACTCCGACCTCGTGATCGTCGTCGGCTCCAAGAACTCCTCCAACTCCGTCCGCCTGGTCGAGGTCGCGCTGGGCGCCGGCGCCAAGGACGCGCACCTGGTCGACGGCGCCGACGAGATCGACGAGGCCTGGCTGGAAGGCGTCGGCACGGTCGGCGTCACCTCCGGCGCCTCCGTCCCGGAGGTCCTGGTCGAGGGCGTACTGGAGTGGCTGGCGCAGCGCGGCTACGAGGACGTGGAGACCGTCACCGCCGCCACCGAGTCCATCCACTTCTCGCTGCCCAAGGAGCTCCGCCGCGACCTGCGCGCGGAGGCCAAGGCGGCGACGGACGGCGAGTCCGCCGGGGAGTGACCCGACAGGCACACCGGCCGGTTCGTCTGCGGACGACCGGCCGGTTCGCCTTTTGAGGGGGCATTCGAGGGGGATGAAGGGGTGCATTTGAGGGGTGAACCGGCCCCTCCCCGCCTAGCCTTTCCCCATGAACGTATTCGGCGTGGACATCGGCGGTTCGGGCATCAAGGGCGCCCCTGTGGACCTGGAACGCGGCGAGCTCGCGGAGGAGCGCTTCAAGGTGCTCACCCCGCACCCGGCCACCCCGGAAGCGGTCGCCGACGGCGTCCGGCAGGTCGTCGAGCACTTCGGCTGGTCGGGGCCGGTGGGGGCGACGTTCCCGGGGGTGGTCATGGGCGGGGTGACCCGTTCGGCGGCCAATGTCCACAAGTCCTGGATCGGCACCGACGCCGTCTCCCTGCTGACCTCCCGGCTCGGCGGCGAGGCCGGCGGCTGCGAGGTCACGGTACTGAACGACGCGGACGCGGCCGGGCTCGCCGAGATGCACTTCGGGGCGGCCCGCGGCCGGATGGGCACGGTCATCATGCTGACCCTGGGCACCGGCATCGGCAGCGCCGTGTTCACCGACGGGCAGCTCGTCGCCAACACCGAGCTCGGCCACCTCGAACTGGACGGTCACGACGCCGAGACCCGCGCCTCGACCCGGGTCAAGGACGAGGAGGACCTGAGCTGGCACGAATGGGCGCCCCGGCTGCAGAAGTACCTCCGGCACGTCGAGATGCTCTTCACGCCCGAGCTGTTCGTGATCGGCGGCGGGGTGAGCCGCAAGGCCCACAAGTTCCTGCCGCTGATCGAGGGCGTCAGGGCCGAGATCGTGCCTGCGCAGCTTCAGAACAACGCGGGGATCGTGGGGGCCGCAATGGCCGCCCGGCGGGCTTCCCACCCGGCTGCTGCCGCTCCCGCCCCTGGTCAGGACGCCGGTCTCGGGGCCGCCGACCCCCGCCCCGGTGGACCTCGTGACGCTGCGCGCGCCGCCGGAGGATGAGCAGGCCCTTCCGTACGCCGACGATCAGCACGCTGAGGGCCGTGCCGAGGTAGAGCCAGCCCGCGTTGACCGCGAGCAGCGTGAAGACGCCCATCAGCAGGCTGCCCGCGCCGTCCCCGCCGCGCGCGACGGGCAGGCTGCCGACGGTGTACGCGATCGGCAGCGTGACGGGCGCGACGACCAGGTCGTACGGGCGTACCCACAGCGCTCCGGCGGCCCCCGCCAGCACGAAGCCGACGCCGTACACGGCCGGCGAGCCGCCCGCCAGCAGCCGGTCCAGGCAGGCCAGGACCAGCAGTGCGAGGGTGGTCAGCAGCGCACAGCCCAGCCCGGTCAGCTTCGGCGCCGGCACCCTGCGGGCCAGCGCGGCGAGCGGGCCCGGCAGCACGCGGCGGGCGCCCGCCCGGTAGACGGTCGAGGTCTCGGCGATGGCGGGACCGGCGGCCGGCGCGGGGGCATGCGCGGCGGACCGGCCGCCGCGGGCCGCGGGCGGCCGCCCGGACCGGGGCGGACTGTGCTGAGGTGCGCGCGCTTCGTGTTGCTCCACTCGCCAACGGTAGGCCGCTAAGTGGGATTAATAGCCCGTAGGACACGCGCTTTCCCCGACGATGACCTCGGATTCCACGACGATGGCGCCGGTCGGGGGTACGGAAGCGGTACGGAGACGGGTACGTACGGGGCACCCGGCAGCCCCCGGACCGGAGCGCACCGGCCGCCCGCCCCTCCCCGTAGACTGGTGGATCGGCCCACCCGGGCCGCTGCCCGCCCACCCCACCTCCCGTCGGAAGTCGAGTCGCCAACGTGTCGCTCACGATCGGAATCGTCGGTCTGCCGAATGTCGGCAAGTCGACCATGTTCAACGCCCTGACCAAGAACGACGTACTGGCGGCCAACTACCCGTTCGCCACCATCGAGCCGAACGTCGGCGTCGTGGGCGTCCCCGACCCCCGCCTGGCCAAGCTCGCCGAGATCTTCTCGTCCGAGAAGATCCTCCCGGCCACCGTCGACTTCGTCGACATCGCCGGCATCGTGCGCGGCGCCTCCGAGGGCGAGGGCCTGGGCAACAAGTTCCTCGCGAACATCCGTGAGTCCGACGCGATCTGCCAGGTCATCCGCGCCTTCAAGGACGAGAACGTCGTACACGTCGACGGCAAGGTCTCGCCCAAGGACGACATCGAGACGATCAACACCGAGCTGATCCTCGCCGACCTCCAGACCATCGAAAAGGTCCTCCCGCGCCTCCAGAAGGAATCGCGCATCAAGAAGGACGTGGCCCCCAAGGTCAAGGCCGTCGAAGAGGCCAAGGCCATCCTGGAGGAGGGCCGCACCCTCTTCTCCGCCGGCATCGTCCAGGGCTCGGGCAACGAGGAGCTCCTCCACGACCTCCACCTCCTCACCACCAAGCCCTTCCTCTACGTCTTCAACGTCGACGAGGACGAGCTGACCGACGAGGACTTCAAGAACGAGCAGCGCGCGCTCGTCGCCCCCGCCGAGGCGATCTTCCTCAACGCCAAGCTGGAGGCCGACCTCGCCGAGCTGGACGAGGACGAGGCCCTGGAGCTCCTCCAGTCCGTCGGCCAGGAGGAGCCGGGCCTGGCGACCCTCGCCCACGTCGGCTTCCGCACCCTCGGCCTGCAGACCTACCTCACGGCCGGCCCCAAGGAATCCCGCGCCTGGACGATCAAGAAGAACGCCACCGCCCCCGAGGCCGCCGGCGTCATCCACACCGACTTCCAAAAGGGCTTTATCAAGGCCGAGGTCATCTCCTTCGAAGACCTGGTCGAGTGCGGCTCCGTCGCCGACGCCCGCTCGGCGGGCAAGGCCCGCATGGAAGGCAAGGACTACGTCATGCAGGACGGCGACGTGGTGGAGTTCCGCTTCAACGTCTGATCCGCCCAGCGAAAGGCCGTCCGACCTGCGGTGGAGCGGGGCGGGCGGCCTTTGTGGTCCGTGTACCGCCCGAGGCCTCCTGTCGCAGCAACGAAGCAGCCTGATGGCCGCCTGGGGCTGGGAGTTTCCCATGGGCCTCATCGAGGCGGACGAGAGCCCGGAACAGGATGCCGCCCGAGAGGTCGAGGAGGAGACCGGCTGGCGGGTCGACTCGATGAAACCCCGGCTCGCTGGTGGGCCTGTTGTACCTGCTGCTGGACGAGGCCACCAAGAGCACCGGCTGAGCGACCTTGAGTAATTCGGGTGGTGGTGGGCGCGGACGCGCCTGTCCTGGTACTTGACTGCCTGCTTCCGAACCTCCGAAGCCTGGTCACAGCGTCGAAGGTGTCGGCCGCCGCGGCGAGATCCAAGGCGACCGGTTGTGGTGTTCCCACAGTCGAGTTCGTTCTTCGCCCGCGCGGGCCGCGGTGACCGGCGTACCGTGAGTGGCCTTGGCAGGCCGGGTTGGGTGGCCACGAGACCGGGCGGGGCAACATGGCACGGGTTTTCGGTCGGTGCGGAGTCGAACTCCCCGCCGAGACGACCGGATTCGTCGGTCGCACCGAGGAACTCGCCGACGTAGGAAGGATGCTGGACGACGCCCGGATGGTCACGCTCACCGGTCCTGGCGGCGTCGGCAAGACGCGGCTGGCGCTGCGCGCTGCGGCCGCCGTCAGGGAGGACTTCCCCGACGGCCTGTGCCTGGCCGAGCTGACCGCCTTGCGCGACCCGGAATTGCTGCCGCACACCCTGTGTACGCTCCTGGGCCTGCCGACCCAGACGGCCGACCCCCCGCTGGACGTCCTCATCGACCACCTCCAGGGCAAGCGGTTGCTGCTGATCCTGGACACCTGCGAGCACCTGGTCGACGCCTGCGCGATGTTCGCGGACGTGGTGCTCGGCGAGGCACCCGGCGTGACCGTGCTCGCCACCAGCCGCCAGCCCCTGGACGTGCCCGGCGAGCACACCTTCCCCGTACCGGCGCTCCCCGTGGATACGGCCGTCGAGCTGTTTGTGCAGCGCGCCATGGCCGTGGTCCCCGGCTTCACCCTCACCGACGGCAACCGTCCCGAGATCGAGGCCCTGTGCCGGCGCCTGGACGGCATCCCGCTCGCGATCGAGCTGGCGACCGTACGGCTGCGGGCGATCAGCCTGGGCCAGCTGATCACCCGGCTGGAGGCCCATTTCCGGGTGCTGACCGGCGGGCGGCGCGCCGCACTGCCACGCCACCAGACGCTGCGCACGACCATCGGCTGGAGCCATGAGCTGTGCACGGACATCGAACGGCTGCTGTGGGCGCGACTGTCGGTCTTCGCCGGCTCCTTCGACCTGCCCGCCGTGGAGCAGGTGTGTGCGGGCGGCACGCTGTCAGCCGACGAAGTGGTCGAGACCCTCATCGGCCTGGTCGACAAGTCCGTGGTGACCCGGATCGACATCCCCGGCCAGCGGGATCCCCGCTACCGTCTGCTCGACACGATCCGCGAATACGGCGCCGACTGGCTCGCCGAGCTGGGCGAGGAGGTCGCTTGCCGGGAGCGGCACCTGAACCACTACCGCGCGCTGGCCCAGCGCCTGGAGGACCGCTGGTGCACCAGCGAACAGGTCGAGCTGTTCCGGTCGGTGGACCGCGAGCGCGCCAACCTACGGGCCGCCCTCGAATACGCCTGCCTGTGCCCGGAAGCCGAGCGGGAGGCGTTGGCCTTCGCGATCGCGTGCGGACATTACTGGGCCTGCGGATCGTATTTCAGCGAGGGACGCCGCTGGCTGACGCGGTGTCTGGAGCGGGTGCCCGAGCCGGTGGCAGAGCGGGCGGAGGCGCTGAACCTGCTGTGCTACGACGCCCTTCGGCAGGCCGATCGGGGCCCGGCGCTGGCCGGCGCCCAGGAGTCCCGTTCCATCGCCGAGCGGCTCGCCGACGAGCGCCTGCTGGCCTACTCCGCCCACTACCTGGGATACCAACGCTTCATCAGCGGCGACGTGCCCGCTGCCATGGCCTACTTCGAAGAGGGCCGCGAACGGTTCCGGCGTGTCGACGACCGCTCCGGCCTGACGCAGGCCCTGGCGGAGCACGGCATGATGCACTCCATCGGTGGGGACCGCCACCGGGGCCTGAAACTCACCGACGAGCTCCTGGACCTCCTCGCCGAGCATCCGGGCGAGTGCTGGCTCCGCGGCTATGCGTTCGTCGCTCAGGGCATCGCGTACTGGCGTGGCGGAGATCTCGCGGCGGCCTCGCCGGTCATGCGGAAGGCGATCCGGCTCAAGTACCGGATGGCCGACAAGGACGGGACGGTCGCCTGCCTGGCCGCCCTGGCCTGGCTGGCCGCCGGTCAGCGACGGTACGACCGCGCGGCCTGGCTGGTGGGGACGGCCGAAGAGCTGGGCGAGGACGTACCTGCCACCTTGCTCAGGATCCCGAGCCTGACCAGCGCCTACGACCGCGCGCGGGCCGAGGCCGCCAAGGAGCTGGGCGAGGCATCCTTTGAGCGGCTGCGCCGTCGCGGCGCCGAGCTGTCCGTACGGGAGGCCGTCGACCTCGCAGAGGCGGACGCCGAGCGCCCGGACGCGGGGGCGTTCTGCGATGCCGACCCGCCCCCGGCCCAGGGGCTGACGCGGCGGGAGCGCGAGGTCGCGGCCCTCGTGAGGGAGGGGCTGTCCAACCGCGAGATCGCCGAGCGGCTCGTCATCTCCAAGCGCACCGTCGACGCCCACCTGGAACACATCCTGGGCAAGCTCGGCTGCAGCTCCCGCTCGGAGATCGCCCCAGCCCTCGGCGACGGCCACAACTAGCTGGCCGAGCACGTGGACCACCCCGCACCAGTCCGCAAGACGTCCGTAATCGGCCGTCGCGCCCCGTCGCACGTCAACCACGAAAGTGCAGGTCAGCAGCGCAGGCGGCCCTCCGCCGCAGGTCGGGATCGGCCACCAAACGTTCCGCTTCAACGTCTGATCCACGTGAGCAAAAGGCCGTCCGACCCGCGGTGGAGCGGGGCAGGCAGCTTTTGGTTCCAGGCCGGAGCAGCGCCGCAGCTTCATCGGTCTTCTAGGTGTGGTCGCTCGCGAGTGTCGGGGCGATTTCTGCTCGGGAGGAGCAGCCGAGTTTGCCGAGGATGTGTTCCAGGTGGGCGTCGGCGGTGCGTTTGGAGATGACTAGGTGCTCGGCGATCTCCCGGTTGGACAGGCCCTTCCCCACGAGGTCCGCGACCTCGCGTTCGCGGCGGGTCAGTCCGTCGGCCGGGCGTGGCTCGGCAGCGCGGAGGGCCCGCGCGTCCAGGCTGTCGGCGTCCGTCTCGGCCAGGTCGACGGCCTCCCGTACGGGCAGCTCGGCGCCGCGGCGGTGCAGCCGCTCGAAGCAGGCCGCGCCCAGCACCTGGTGGGCCTCGGCCCGCGCCTGGTCGTAGGCGCCGGTCAGGTTCGGTGACCGGATCAGGCAGGCCGCCAGATCCTCCCCCATTGCCTCGGCCGCCCCTGTCAGCCAGGCCGCGCGGGCGTGCCGCCCCTGAGCGGCGGCGAGCCAGGTCAGGATGGCCAGGCAGGCGATCACCCCGTCCTTGTCCCCCATCCGGTACTTCTGCCGGACCGCCGCCCGCATGACGGGAGAGGCCGCCGCGATGTCCTCGCCGCGCCAGTACGCGAGGCCCTGAGTGATGAACGCATAGCCGCGGAGCCAGCACTCGCCCGGTTGCCCGGCGAGGAGGTCCAGGGTCTCGTCGGCGAGCGTCAGCGCCCTCTTGGGGTCCCCGCCGATGGCGTGCAGGATGCCGTACTCCGTCAGGGCCTGCGTCAGACCAGGACGGTCGCCGAGGCGCTGGTACCGCTCGCGGGCCTCCTCGTAATGGGCGACGGCGCCGGCCACTTCCCCCGTGATCAGGCCGTGCCATCCCAGGTACCGGGCGGCGCAGGCCAGCCGGCATTCGTCGCCGAGCCGCTCGGCGACGGCACGGGACTCCTGGATTGCGACCAGCGCCGCTTCCGGGTCGGCCTGGCGGAGGGCGTAATAGCACAGCAGGCTCAGCCCGTCCGCCCGTTCCGCCACCGGCTCGGGCACCTGCCCCAGGCACCGGATCAGCAAACGGCGCCCCTCGCTGAAATACGATCCGAAGCACCAGTAGTGTCCGAGCGCGATCGCGAAGGCCAGCGCCTCCCGTTCGGCTCCCGGCCGCAGGCAGGCGAATTCGAGCGCGGCCCGTATGTTGGCATGCTCGCGGTCCACCGTCCGGAACAGCTCGACCTGGTCACTGGTGCACCAGTAGTCCTCCAGGCGCTCGGCCAGTGCGCGGTAGTGGTCCAGGTGCCGCTTGCGGCAGGCGCCCTCCTCGCCCCGCTCCGGGAGCCGGTCGGCGCCGTACTCGCGGAGCGTGTCGAGCAGCCGGTAACGGGGATCCTCCTGGTCGGGCTCGTCGATCCGGACCACCACGGACTTGTCGACCAGGCCGATCAGCGTCTCGACCACACAGTCGGCGGGCAGCGCGCCGCCCGCGCAGACCCGCTCCACGGCGGGCAGGTCGAAGGAGCCCGCGAAGACCGACAGCCGCGCCCACAGGAGCCGTTCGGCATATGTACACAGGTCGTGGCTCCAGTCGATGGCCGTACGGAGCGTCTGGTGGCGCGGCAGGGCGGAGCGCCGGCCACCCGTCAGCACCCGGAAGCGGTCCTCCAGCAGGGCGACCAGCTGGCCCAGGCTGAGCGCGCGCAGCCGTACGGTCGCCAGCTCGATCGCGAGGGGAATGCCGTCCAGGCGCCGGCACAGCGCCTCGATCTCGCAGCGGTTGGCGTCGGTGACGGCGAAGCCGGGCGCCACGACCGCGGCGCGTTGTACGAACAGCTCGACGGCCGCGTCGAGAGGGAGCGCCGGTACGGGGAAAGTGTGCTCGCCGGGCACGTCCAGCGGCTGCCGGCTGGTGGCGAGCACGGTCACGCCGGGCGCCTCGCCGAGCACCACGTCCGCGAACATCGCGCAGGCGTCGACCAGGTGCTCGCACGTGTCCAGAATGATCAGCCTGCGGCGGCTCTGGAGGTGGTCGATGATGAGGTCCAGTGGCGCTTCGGCCGTCTGGCTCGGCAGACCCAGGAGCGTACAGAGGGTGTGCGGGAGCAGTTCCGGGTCGCGCAGGGCGGTCAGCTCGGCCAGGCACAGACCGTCGGGGAAGTCTCCCTCGGCGGCGGCCGCGGCGCGCAACGCGATCCGCGTCTTGCCCACGCCACCGGGGCCCGTGAGCGTCACCAACCGTGCGTCGACCAACATCTCCCGTACGCGGGCGAGTTCATTCTCGCGTCCGACGAAGCCGGTCACCTCAGCAGGGAGTTCACCTCTACGCCGGCTGAAAGCCTGTGCCATATCGCCCCGCAGGGTTTCGCGACCGCCCCTACCAGCCGGCCAGGACTGCCCAAGCTACGCCGCTCGCGGCGGCCCTCGAGGGCGAACGGGGGAAGGCGACCCGGCCGAGAGGACGGCCTCCATGTGACCTGTCGGGAGTGATGCAGGTCACTCGGCATGCCCGTCACAAGCGCGAGCTGAGCCGCATCCCGTGTGTGGACTGATTCCGCAACAGGAGGTGCACATGAGGGTCGTGGTGGTGGGGGCCGGGTACGCGGGGGTGCTTGCGGCCAATCGGGTGGCCGGGAAGGTGAAGGCTGCGGAGATTACGGTGGTCAATCCCCGGCCGGAGTTTGTGGAGCGGGTGCGGCTGCATGAGCAGGTTGCCGGGACCGGGGTCGCGGCGACCCCGTTGGCGTCGATGCTGAGGGAAGGGGTCGACGTGCGGGTGGGCGTCGTCGACAAGATCGGCGACGGGCAGGTCACTCTCGACGACGGGGGGAGTGTCGACTTCGACCATCTGGTGCTTGCGGTGGGCAGTACGGTCGCGCCGCTGCCGGGGACCGTCGCGGTGGGGACCTGGGAGGGGGCGGAGGAGGCTCGGGGCGCGCTGGCCGGGCTGGCCAGGGGGAAGGTGGTCACCGTCATCGGGGGCGGGCTGACGGGGATCGAGACCGCAGCCGAGATCGCCTACGGCCGGCCCGACCTCCGCGTGCGGATCGTGGGGCCGACGATCGCCGCGAGTCTGTCGGCGGGGGCGCGGGAGCGTGTGCGCGCCGGCCTCGATCGCTTGGGCGTGGAGGTCGTTGAGGACTCCGTCGAGCGGATCGATCCCGGGGAGGTGCGTCTGCGGTCGGGGTCGTCGGTTGCCTCCGACCTCACGCTGTGGGCGGTCATCGGGAGCGTGCCCGACCTGGCCGCTCGCAGTGGGCTCGAGGTGGAGGGGGACGGGCGGGCGGTGGTCGATGAGTATTTGCGGAGTGTGAGCGATCCGCGGATCTTCGTTGTCGGTGACTGTGCGGCGGTTCCCGGGGCTCGGGCGGCCTGCGCGACGGCACTGCCGCAGGGTGCACACGCGGCGGATACGCTGGCGCGGGTGATGCAAGGTCGTGAGCCCGAGCCTTACTCCATGGGGTACGTCGGGCAGGCGTTGAGCTTGGGCCGGCGCGATGGGGTACTGCAGGCCAGCCGCAGGGACGACACCGTACGGCGGTTCTACCTCGCCGGGCGTACCGCGAGCGTGGTCAAGGAGCGGATCTGCCGCTACGCGAAGTACGGCGCCCGGACCGCCACGTACGCCTGGCTGCGAGGCCCGAAGTGACCGAACGGATGGATCAAGCGGCCACCGAACAGCCGGACCCTGCGGACGAGTTCACGAAGCACCGGCCCCTGCTGTTCTCCATCGCCTACGAGATCCTCGGGTCCGTGGCCGACGCCGAGGACGTGTTGCAGGACAGCTACCTGCGGTGGCGGTCGGTGGACCGCGCCTCGGTGGAGAACGCGCGGGCCTATCTGGCGCAGATCGTGACCCGGCAGGCGCTCGGCGTGCTGCGGTCGGCCGTACGCCGCCGGGAGCAGTACGTGGGGCCGTGGCTGCCCGAGCCGCTGATGACCGACGCCGTCGGCGACGCACCGGACGGCATCGACCATGTACTCACCGGTGAGGCCGTGACCACCGCGATGCTGCTGGTCCTGGAGGCGCTGACGCCCAGTCAGCGTGCGGTGTTCGTGTTGCGTGAGGTGTTCGGGTTCGAGTACGCGGAGATCGCTGCGGCGGTGGGCAAGTCCGAGGCGGCGGTGCGGCAGTTGAATCAGCGGGCCCGCAGCAGCGTGCGGGCGAGGCGGCACACCGCGGTCGCCTCTCCCGCCGAGGCCCAGCCGATCGCCGAGCGGTTCCTGGCGGCGGCCGCTACCGGGGACGTACAGGGCCTCATGGACCTGCTCGCGCCCGATGTGGTGTTCCTGTCCGACGGCGGCGGGGTCGTGAACGCGGTGCGGCGCCCGGTGGTCGGGCCCGACAAGGTGGCCAGGCTGCTGCTCGGGCTGCTGGCCAAGGGCGCCCGCCTGGGCGAACTCGACGTGCGCGTCGGTGCCTACAACGGGATGCAATCGGTCGTGGTGCTCATCGACGGCAAACTCGATCAGGTGACCTCGATCGAGATCCGCGGTGGTGTCGTGACGGCCATCTACTGTGTCCGCAACCCGGAGAAGCTCGCGGCGATCAAGGTGTGACGCCCTTCAGATGCCGCATCAGCCGTTCGAAGTCCTGCCAGCCCGAGAGGTCGGACGGGTCGCCGGGGAGGGGGTAGTAGAGGGCCGGGCGGGTCTTCGGGCCGAGCTGGACGGGGGGCTCGGAGAGGGGGGTGTTGCGGGCTCGGTCGCCGGGCATTTCGCGGACCTCTTCGGCCCCGAGGACGAAGGCCAGGGGGACGCCGGGGCCCTCGAAGCGGGGCGGGACGGCCAGGTCGCGGCGGGCCTTGCGGAGCTGGACCAGCATGGACTGGAGGTGGTGGCGGGTGGCCAGTACCTCTGCCGCGCGCGGGAGGGCGTCCAGCGGCAGGTCCTCGTCGGGGCCGTAGCCGAAGGCGAGGGTGATGTCCTCCTCGATGCCGGCCGTGGTGCGGTTGATGCGGACCGTGGCCAGGCCGGGGCGGGCCGGGCTGCCGACGACCACGAGCCAGGTCGGGTCGGGGGCGCGGTCGTGGGCCAGGTCGGTGAGGCCGCGCAGCGACCAGGGGAGGTTGGCGGGTTCGGCGGTGCCCCAGCCGGCCGGGGGTTCGCCGGTGAGCTCGCGCCACACCGATTCCAGGGCGCCGCCGAGCACGAGGCGGTCGTCGGCGGGGTGGACGGTACGGAAGGAGACGGCCAGCTGGCGTTCGCCGGTGTCGGTGACCTCCTGGAAGGTGGCGGCGAGGGGAGTACGGGCGTCCGCCGGGGTGGCGCCCGGTCCCTCGATCGGGGCGAACAGGCCGTTCTGGAAGCGGAGTACGGCGCCGGACAGCCCGTCGTAGTAGCCGTCCCGTTCGTCCTGCACGACCCAGCGGGACGGCCAGCCGGGGAGGCTGTTGCGTACGGCGGGGGAGAGAGTGGCGCCCGGGTTGGTGACGATCTGGAGGCCCAGTTCGGCGTTGGCGGCGGCCCGGAACGCGTCCGCGAGCCAGGCCGTCATGGCGACCACCGGGCGGTCCTGGATGATGACGGCGACCTTGTCGGTGAGCACGTCGACGGCGGGCTGGGCGGCCGCGGGCGTGGGCGCGACGCTCACTCCGTCGGTCTCCACGACGGCCAGCGAGCGCGCGGCCTCCGGCGGCCAGGCGGAGCCGCCGGACAGGGAGGCCAGCCGCGCGGAGAAGGTGCCCGCGAGCCGCTCGGCCTCCGCGACGCCGGTGGTGGCGCGGGCCTCCGTCCACCAGAAGGGGACGGGCGGCGGCGTGGCCCCGAGCAGCCGCTCGGCCTCGCCCTCGACCTGTACGAGGACCGGGGCCTCGACGGAGACGAGGGGGCGGCCCTCGGCGTCGCAGAGCTGCACGACGGCGTCCTCGCCCGCCGTCCCGACCAGCTTGTCGGGGCCGCCGGAGAGCAGGCCCGCGAGCACGGTCAGCGGGTCCGGCATCTTCTGGGTGAGGGCGATGACGTCCTTGGTCATGTGGCCGTCCGGTTCCTGGTCGTAGGCGTCGTAGTCGTAGTGGTGGTCGTGGGAAGGGGCGTTACCCCTCCGTGTACACCGTCTGGATCAGCCGGTTCGGCCGGCCCCGCTGCATGAACACCCCACGCCCCGGCGGCTGCAGCGAGGCGTACGTACCGGGGAAGAGCTGGCCCTCGCTGCGGTCGCCCGACATCAGGAGCGCCGAGGCGCCCGACTCGCGCAGGCTCAGCATCAGCGGCTCGTACATGCCGCGCGAGGCACCCGCGACGCGGCGGGTGAGGACGAAGTGGAGTCCGATGTCCGCCGCGGAGGGGATGTACGGGAGGAAGGGTTCGAGGGGGGACTGGCCGGCCGTCGTCAGCACGTCGTAGTCGTCGACGAGGACGACGATCCGCGGGCCGCCGCCCCAGCTCCCGGGCTCCAGGTCCTCGACGTCCGTACCGTCGCCCGGCAGCCGCTTCTCGAGCTGCGAGGCGACGCCGTGGGCGAGGCCCGCGCACATCTTGGGGTTGTATGCGTAGCCGCCGCGGAACTCCTCGGGGATCGCGCCGCGCAGCCCGCGCCGCGGGTCCATGACCGCGAAGACCAGGTCGTCCTCGCCGTAGCGCTCGATGAGGCCCTGGGAGACGGTCTTGAGGAGGTTGGTCTTGCCGCACTCGCTGTCGCCCAGGATCAGCAGGTGCTGGTCGTGCTCGAAGAGATCGAGGAGGACGGGGGCCAGGGCCGTCTGGTCCAGGCCGATCGGTACGCGCTGGGGCTCGGTGGCCGGGCCCGGGAGCAGGTGCGGCTCCAGGACGCGCGGCAGGACGCGTACCGGCTGGGCCACCTCGCCGCTCCACGTGGCGCGGACCGTACGGGTCGTACGCTCCAGGACCGCGCCCAGCTCCGAGGTGTCGGTCATGCCGTCCGTGCGCGGCAGCGCGATCTGCGCGAAGAGCTTGCCGTCGGTCAGGACGCGGCCGGGCTCGTCGGGGGAGAGGGTCTCGGCGAGCTTGCGGTCGATGCTGGACTCGCTGGGGTCGTTCAGCCGCAGCTCGACGCGGGTGCCGAAGTGCGACTGCGTGGCGATGCGGACGTCGTTCCAGCGGGTCATGCCGGCGACGACGTGGATGCCGTAACCGCTGCCCCGCTTGAGGATGTCGACGACGGCCTCGTCCAGCTCCTCGAAGTCGTCGCGCAGCGCGCCGAAGCCGTCGATGACGAGGACGATCTCGGCGGAGGCGAGCTGCGGGAGGCGGCCCGCCGCGTGCAGCGTGCGGAGCTGGTCGACGGAGTCGATGCCGTGCTGGCGGAAGAGTTCTTCGCGCAGGGCCAGCATGTTGCGTACTTCTTCGACCGTGCGGCCCGCGCGTTCGCGGTCGGCGCGGCCCGCGACACCGCCCACGTGCGGCAGGCCCGACAGCGCCTGGAGGCCGCCGCCGACCAGGTCCAGGCCGTAGATGCCGACTTCCTGGGGCGTGTGGGTCAGCGCGACCGAGAGGGCGAGGGTGCGCAGCAGGGTGGTCTTGCCGGAGGCGGGGCCGCCGATGATCGCGGCGTGGCCGCCGGCGACCGTGAGGTCCAGGACGTACTGGCCCTGCCACTGCTTGGTCGGGTCGTCGAGGAGGCCGAGCGGGATCTGCAATGGGCCGCGGCGGGCGGCCAGTTGCATGCCGCGCGCGCCCACCTCCACCGGGCCCGCGGCCTTGTCCAGGGCGATGGCGGCGGGCAGCGGCGGCAGCCAGATGCGGCGTACCGGGTCGGCGGCGCCCTCCAGCTGGCCGACCATGACGCCCATCTCGGTCGGGCCGGTCTCGCGGCGGCGCATCTGCGGCTGCTGCTCGGCGGAGGTGTCCGGCTCGGCGAGGGTGTTGTACGCCTCGTACTCCAGGGCCAGCGGACCGGTGTCCTCGTCCTCGGCGCGCTGCACGGGGCCGCGGTAGGCGCCGGAGACGTAGCTCGCCTTGAAGCGCTCGTAGTGGCTGGTGTCGACCTTCAGGTAACCGAAGCCGGGCAGCGGCGGGAGATGGAAGGCGTCCGTGGTGTCCAGGACCGTACGGGACTCGTCGGCGGAGAAGGTGCGCAGGCCGAGCCGGTACGAAAGGTAGGTGTCCAGGCCCTTGAGCTTGCCGCCCTCGATGCGCTGGCTGGAGAGCAGCAGGTGTACGCCGATGGAGCGGCCGATGCGGCCGATGGACAGGAACAGGTCGATGAAGTCCGGCTTGGCGGTGAGCAGTTCGCCGAACTCGTCGATGACGACGAAGAGGTGCGGCAGCGGGTCCAGGTCGGGGCGCTTCTCGGCGCGCAGCGTGGCGTAGTCACCGATGTCGGCGACGTTGCCCGCGTCCTTGAGCACCTGCTGGCGGCGCTTGACCTCGCCGGCCAGCGAGGCGTGCACGCGCTCGACCAGGCCCGCCTGGTTCTCCAGGTTGGTGATGACACCGGCGACGTGCGGCAGGTCCGCGAACGGCGCGAAGGTCGCACCGCCCTTGTAGTCGACCAGTACCAGCGCCAGATCCTCCGGCGGATGCGTGGCGACCAGCGCCAGTACGAGCGTACGCAGCAGCTCCGACTTGCCGGAACCGGTCGCGCCGACGCACAGGCCGTGCGGGCCCATGCCCAGCTCGGAGGATTCCTTGAGGTCCAGCAGCACCGGCTCGCGGGAGTCGCTGATGCCGATCGGCACACGGAGGAAGGCACGCTCGCCGCGCGGCGCCCACAGCCGCGACAGATCCAGCTGCGCCACGTCGTCTATGCCGAGCAGCTCGGCGAAGTCGACGGGACCGGACAGCGGGGCGTCCACGAGCGACTCGGCGGACAGCCGCATCGGCGCGAGCATCCGCGCCAGGCCCTCGGCGAACGGGACGCTGACCTCGTCCACCGTGCCGTGCGCGCTGATCGGCTCCTGCTCGCGCAGGTCCTCGATGACGACCTGGTCACCGTTCACGGTGATCCGCACGCTGACCTGCCCCGGCTCCTGGACCCGCTGCTCCAGCAGGTGCAGGACGGTGACGCCCATGTCGCGCAGGCCCACCGCGTCGTCCGGGCGCGGCAGATCCACGGCGTCCTCGCCGTGCCCGTCGGACACCACGAGCAGCCGGGAGGTCATGGCGAGCGCGTCCCGGTTGGACAGGCCGCGGCGCACCTCGGCCGCGTACGAGGCGCGGCGGCGCAGCTCGGGGCCGATCTGCCGGGCGAGCTGGGGCGCCGAGGGGGCGATCCGGCGGGCCGCCACCGGGCCGTCGAACTGCTCGGTGTCGAGCAGGTGCGGCATCCACTTGGCCCACTCCCACTCGGGGAGCCGGTCGCCCGGTACCGCCAGCGCCATCGCCACATCGTCGGGCGCGTGGGTGGCCGCGGTCTGTACGAGCAGGGCGCGGGCGACGCGCAGGCAGTCCTCGCGCGGGCCGACGACGCTGATGTTGCCGACCCGGTCGAGCGGGACGGTGAGCGGGAGTTCGGTACCGGTGCGGAAGCGGTCCATCAGCGCCGACGCCTCGTTGAGCATGAAGCGGTCGGGCGGCGTGAGGACGGACGAGCCCTGCTGGGCGACCGTCAGATCGCGTACCGGCATCTCACCCGTGCCGACGCGCACCCGCAGGAAGTCCCCGTCCAGCCGGCGGCGCTCCCACAGCCGCGCCGGGTCGCGCACGATGTCGTACAGCGCGTCCGGCGGCGGGTTCAGCACATCGGCCTGCTCGCGCCGCTCGCGCTCCTCGCGGGACAGCTCCTCGCGCAGATCCTCCAGGTAGGCGAGGTACGCCTCGCGCTGGGTGCGGCGGGTGCGCTGGGCCTTGCCGCGCTGCGAGAAGGCGAGGCCGAGGGTGCCGATGAGGGTGACGACGACGATGATCGCGCCGAGCCCGGCGAACTGGCTGTTGCGCACGACCGTCATCATCACGACGGACGACAGGACGCCCGCGACGGGCAGCAGCGACATCGCGACGTTGCCCGACTTGCCCTCGGGGAGGTTGGGCGGGGCCTCGATGACGCGTGCCTCGGGTGCGGCCTGGGGCCGCGCGGTCCTGGCCGGGCGGTGGATCAGTCGGGTACTCATCGGCGTCCGTCACTCACGGTCGGGCTCGGCATGGGGATCAGTGGCGCTATGGGGTTCAGTGGCGCTGCTGGGAGAGCCGGAACGCGTCCGCGGCGATGCGGGTGGCGGCTTCCCTGGTGGAGTGCGCGAGGAGTTCGGTACGGATCGCGCCGCCGGCCGCCAGGTGCCGGTCGTACGGCAGGGTCCGGACGGTGGCTCCGGTGGACTGCAGCTTCTTGACCGCCTCTTCGAGATCCAGGCCGCCGTGCGGCACGAGCTCGGTGAGGACGACGACCGTGCCGGCGATCACGTGCGGCGGCAGCCCCTGCATCCACTGGAGCACCGAGTACGTGCTCGTGATGCCCTCCAGGGTGGCGGGCGCGGTCAGGACGCGGGCCTGGGCGGCGGAGAGCGCCACGCGGGCGACCTCGGCGGGCAGCGTCTCGCAGTCCACGACCGTGACGCCGAAGTACCGGCGCAGCGAGACCATCACCCGCTCGTACGCCCTGGTCTCCAGCATCGCGCCGATCTGCCCCTGGCTGCCGGGCAGCAGCCAGGCGTTGTTGGGGAGCTGGACGAGGTACCCGGTGACGTCCAGCAGCGACATCTGCGGCTCGACGATGCCCGCGAGGTCGCCGGTGGTCCAGCGCAGCGTCTCGGCGCCGAGCCGCAGCGGCAGCGAGCCGAGCGACGGGTCGGCCTCGACGAACAGCACCGGATCCTGCCGGTAGTGCGCGTACGCCGTGCCGAGCAGCGCCGCGACCGTCGACTTGCCCGAGCCGCCCCGGATGGAGGTCACGGCGATCTGCCGGCCGGTGGTCACGGGCTGCTGGAGCACCTCGGCGGTGGCGGTCGTCTCGGCGACCTCGCGCGCGGCGGAGGAGGAGACGGTACGGCGCAGATTGCGGGTGGCGCGGGCAGCGAAGGACTCGCCGTGCCGCGGCTTGCGCTCGGTCCGGGCGAGGCCCTTGTCCACTACGGGGCGGGAGTCGGGGGTGCGGTGGGGGTGAGCGCCGGGCGCGTAGCCGGCCTGGGCCGGGACCTGCTGCTGGTACTGAGGCGCCTGCTGGTACTGGGGTACCTGTTGGTACTGCTGGGTCTGTTCGTACTGAGGTGCCTGCTGGGGCTGGGGTGTCTGCTGGTACGGCTGCGGGCCGGCGGGCGGCTGCGGCTGCGGCTGCGCGCCCGGCTGGGGTGCGCTCTGCTGTTGCGCGGCCTGCTGCGGCGCGTTCTGCTGGGGCGTGGCTCCGCCCTGCGGGGCGGACCCGCCCCGCAGGTCACGCAGCACATCGCCCTGCCAGTTGTCTCCGTTCGGCATGTCAGCCCTTCTTTTCCGCCCTGCTGCCCCGCCCGGAGCGCCTGCGCGTCGAACTCAGAACTTATTGAGCGTGTTGAGCGTGTGGAGCATCAGAACTTGTTGAGCAGCTGTCCGTACACGCCGAACGCCCCCACCGCGAGCGGGAAGAGCCCGATCACGCCGATGGATTCGACCAGGTCGGCCACGCGCCGCAGCCGGACCTGTACGTGCTCGGGCGGCTGCACCGCCAGTACGAGCAGCGGCAGCACCGCGGCCGCGCACAGTACGACGAACGGTCCGGCGCTCCCGGCGTGGTCCAGCCACACCACGACCAGCCGCACGACGAGGACCGCCGCCGCGGCGAACAGCGCCACGACCTCGGCCACCAGCGGGAAGGCGCGCGCCCTGGAGAGCAGTACGAGGGCCACGAGCGCGGGCAGCGTCACGGTCCACACGGTCGGCGTCGCGGCCGTGGTGAGCAGCCAGCCGCCCGCCACGGCGGAGGCCGCGGTGACGATCGTCGCGAGGGCGAGGCCGCGGTGGGTGGCCGCGAGCGCGTTGCCCACCTGGTGGCGGCTGACGGACGAGCCGCCGGAGCGGCGGTCGTCGAGCGCGGTGAGCCCGGAGGCCATCAGGGCGAGCCGCGGCAGCAGCCCGAGCAGGATCACGGAGCAGACGGCCATTACGGCACCGAGCCGCACCGGGTCGTCCTGGAGGGCCGCGACCGCCTCCCACGCGACGGCGATCCCGGCGGTGGCCGCGGCGCCGATGAGCCCGCCGCGGCCGAGCGGCGAGAAGTACCCGAGGAGCGCCAGCGTCACGACGAGCGCGCCGCCGACCGCGGCCAGCCGCGTGGTCCCCGACCAGTCGTAGGCGTCGGCGGCGGTCCAGGCGGTGAGGATGCCGAGGCCGCCGGAGGCGAGCAGCAGCGCCGTGGCGAGCCCGCGGTTGCCCTGCCCGATCTTCGCGACGAGCGCGCCGGCCGCGAGGAGCACGAGCGTGACGGCGACCAGTACGCCCACGAGCGCGTCGAGCGCGAACTCACGGCGCGCGAGCAGCGCGGCGACCAGCGCGAAGGCGACCGTCGCCACGCCGGCGCTGACCCGGCGCGCGGCGGGCCGCCAGCGCCATGCCTGCAGGTCCAGGTCGTCGGCGACCAGGTCGGTGACGTCGTGCACGACGGGGGCCGGCGGCGCGGAGTGGGCCCGGACGAGCCGGAGCACGGCGCCGTCCGCGATCTCCGCCGACGACAGCGTGCTGTCGTGCGGCAGCGCGGACCCGTCCGACGTGATCAGCTGCCGGGTCATCGGCCGCGACGCGGCCCGGTCGTCCAGCAGCTGCAGGATGTCCGGCAGCAGCTGCCCTATCGGGGTGTCGGAGGGCAGGACGATGTCGGCCCGGCGTCGCTCGCCGACCAAGGTCACCCGGCTGAGTTGCGCCCGGGATGTCGTTGCTGTGCTCACCACTTACGGGAACCTATCGTCGCGACGTTGAGGACTCGGGCCTGTACGGCGTTCCCATGTTACTGGTGCCCTGCCCATTCCCTTATGCGTGGAATTCCGCCGCCCATGCGCCGAATTCCCCCTTTATCCCCCCGAGTTATCGGTGCGAAATCCCCGACAACCTCCCCACTCATCCCGCTTTCCCCGGATCCCCCGATTCGTTCTACTGCTTCCTACTACTTCCTACTGCTTCGCCGGCTGTTCGTACTGCTGTACCTGCCGCTGCTGTTTCTCCTGCTCGGCCTTCTGCTGCGCCAGCGTGTGCTGGAGGAAGGACCATCCGACGCAGCCCGCGCAGAGCACGGCGGCGATGGCGATGCCGGCGAACATCTTGCCGATCCGCTCGTCCGCCGTTCGCCGCGCCCGCTGCGTGCCGAACAGCAGCGCATCCCGCATCCTGCGCCGGCGCACCGCCACCGACTCCAGAAGCTGGCTGTCGTAATCCCGTGCCATACGTCTCGTCGTCCGTTGTGTCGGTCCTGTGGGTCGCGCTGGTCCCTGGAACATATGGCATGCGCGAGTAAGCAGTACACCCCAGGGTCAAGGCGTCAGGACCGGGCGAGCCCCCGAAAGATCATGAAACAGCTCCATGGCCCGGGAATTCCCGCACCTCGGCCCGTCGTACTTCCGAAACCGCATCAGCGCAAGAAGCCCTTTGATGCGACTGACCGGTTCGTCGGTGGCGGACCGGTACAGGGCCGCGGTCGGTTACTTGCCCGCAAGGTCCTTTACGTCCTGCAGGCCCGGCGCCTGCTGGGGCGTTCCGGAGGCGATGTGGCTGGGGCCGGCGGGGTCCGACTCGCGGATCAGCTCGGCCAGCACCGCCGTCGGGGCGGCGCCGCGGGCCTTGGCGTCGCGGAGCTTGGACACGTACAGGGCGCCCATGTTGAACGCCTCGTCACCGCCGGCCCGGCGCACCTGCCAGCCGGCCGCGTCGTCCTCGTCGTTCGCCCAGACGTAGCCCAGGACGGTGCCCTGGGCATCCGCGACGGTCACGTACTGGACGGGCTTGTCCGTCGTCCTCGCGTACCGCGCCGGACCGTCGACCTTCTCGAAGGGAAGTGCTTCGGTCGTCCGCGGGGGAACGTGCCGCTCCCGGCTCATCGCTCTGCCTTCTCTCTGCTGCTACCTGGGCAGGACTTCGCCGTAGACCTGCACCTGACCATTTTCGCTGAACACGCGGGTCACCCGGTACTGCACACCCCGCCCGAGCAGCAGCTCCCGCTCGCCCTGCCCGAACTTGCCGACGTTCTCGACCCAGAGGGCGGGCGTCCCCTTGGGGACCCGGAGATGCAGGATGGCCTCTTCTCCCGCGAAGGCACCCACCGGGTGGTTGCCGAGGGAGGTGGACATGTAGCCCTTGTCCCCGTACGTGTTGCCCAGCATTTCGAGCGGGTCGTCGAGGTCGAGGTGGCCGAGGCCGGTACCGCGGACCACCATGACGTCCTCCGGCACTGTGCGGCCGGCGAGGGCCGCGTCGACCTCGTCGATGTTGTGCTGCACGTACGAGGTCCACTTCGAGGCGTCGCCGCTGCGCAGGAACCCGTTCATCTCCTTGTACGTGGCCCAGCCCTCGGGGTGCGGAGCGGGCTGGTTGTAGTTCGGCTCGTCCGTGTAGTCCCAGACCGCCTGCCGCCGCTCCGGCGACATGTTGTCCGCGTAGTCGTTCCAGTAGTCCTGCCCGTACTTGACGGCGTCGGTGTCGTTGACGAAGGGCACCGTGCCGTCGGCGACCTCCGCGAGCGCGATCCGGTGCTTCTCGGCGGTCGAGAGGCGGGCCCACTCCTCCGGCGTCACGTGCGGCTGGTACGTGAAGCCGTCCGCCGTACCTCCGGTGCCCGGCACATCCGTACCGCCGTGGTGGCCGGTCGCCGTCGCGTCGTCCACACCGTGCAGAGCATCGTCGCCCAGGCCGTGCGGGTCCACCTGCCCGCCGTGGTCACCGGCGTGCGCCGCGTCGTCACCATGCCCGGTCGCGTCGTCACCGTGTCCAGCCGCGTCATCGCCGTGCCCACCGGGTGATCCGTCGTGCCCGTGCGAGCCGTCGTGCCCGTGCGAGCCGTCGTGCCCGTGCGCGCCGGGGCCGTCGTGGCCCGGGCCGTGCGGGGCGTCGGGCGTGTGCGGGTTGCCGGTGGGCGGCGCGTCGTGGCCGGGAGTGGGCGGCAGGTCGTGACCGGGCGCGTGCGGGCCGGTGGGTGTGTGCGGGCCGGGCTGGGCCGGGACGTGGGTGCTCGCCTCGCCCGGTACGTGGCCGGCCGGGGCGCCCGGGAAGTGGCTTGCTGGGGTGCCGGGGGCGTGGCTCGCTGGGCCGGTGGGGGTGATCGGTGTCTCGCTGTGGCTGCCCATCGGTGCCGTGTCGCTCGCGTGTGCGCCCGACATTGCCGGCTGGTCGATGGTCCAGGATTTGGGGAGGCCGGACGTGCCGGGGATCGTCTCGTGGGCGCCCGCGCCCTTGGCGACATACGTCATCGGGTCGATGACCTTGCCCGCCTTACCGGCCACGGACAGCGCCTTGGCGACCGCGCCGGCCTTGCCCGCGCCGGCCGCCGCACCGCCCGCGCCGCCGGTGAAGACGGTGGTGACGACGTTGAACGTCACCGCACCCGCGGCCCGCGCCGGGTTCTTGCCCCACTCGTCCCAGGCCACCAGCGCCTTGCCGGTCTCCTTCATCGCGGTGCGCGAATCGCGCAGCCAGGAGGGCAGCTTGTCCTCCGGCAGCGTCCAAAAGGCCGCCCCCACGCCGGGGATGGAGGAGATCGCCAGGCCGGTGGCCAGCTGCGCCAGGCCCTTCCAGGCCTGGCCCATCGCGTCCCAGCCGCCGAAGCCCACCAGCGTCCCCAGGCCCTTGATGGTGCCCCAGACGCCATCGACGATCAGGCCGTCCCACACGAAGGACTTCACCCAGTGGCCGACCTCGTACCAGTGGTGCTGCTCCTCCACCGGGTCGCCCCAGGGGAGCTTGGCGTTCTTCATGTCCTCGGCGTTG
>NZ_JOBH01000019.1 GCF_000717745.1 Streptomyces violens | reverse complement strand
CCCCTCACCACCCTCCCTCCCCCGTCCCTGGAAGGACCTGCCATGACGGAGACCGTCAGACCGAGCATGAAGGCTCAGGTCGCCACGGCCACGCGTACCTTTTTCATCTCCGGGTTCGGAACAGCGCTGGAGTTCTACGACTTCATCATTTATGGCCTCGCCGCCGCGCTTGTCTTCCCGAGCCTCTTCTTCCCCAGCTTCGATCCCGCGCTGGGCACTCTCGTGGCCTTCGCCGCCTTCGGTAGTGGCTTTATCGCCCGCCCCCTCGGTGGCATCGTCATCGGCCACTTCGGCGACCGGATCGGGCGCAAGGCCATGCTCGTGCTCACACTCCTGATCATGGGTGCCAGTACCTTCCTCATCGGCTGTCTACCCGACTACCGCACCGTGGGCGTCGCCGCGCCGGTCATGCTCGTCGTCCTCCGCCTCGTCCAGGGCTTCGCAGCCGGCGGCGAGTGGGGCGGTGCCTCCCTCTTCGGCATCGAGAACGCTCCGGAGAACCGCCGCGGCCTGTGGGGCAGCTTCACGAGTGCCGGCATCGGCATCGGCAGCCTCCTCGGAACTGGCGTGTTCACCTTGATCACCCTGCTGCCGGAGGACCAGCTACAGAACTGGGCCTGGCGCGTGCCGTTCTGGCTGGGCGGCCTGCTGGTCCTGGCGGGTGTCGTGGCCCGCAGTCGCATGCCCCGGGAGGAGCGCCGCACCGAGCACGCTCCCCGGGTGCCGATCCTGGAGTCCATCAAGCGGCACCCGCGCCAGATGCTGCTCGCTATCGGCGTGGCCTTCGGCTACAACACCCTGGCCTACATCGGCACGATCTTCACCGTGACCTACGCCGAGGAACTCGGCTACAGCCACACCGAGTCGTTGCTGTTGCAGGTGGCAGGTTCCGTCGCCTTCACCCTCGCCGTTCCGGTCATGGCCCTCCTCTCTGACAAGATCGGCCGCAAGCCCGTCGTCATCCTCGGCACCCTTGTCTACGGTGCGTTCTTCTTCGCCTACTTCCCCATGGTGGACGGGCACATCCTGGCCCTGGCGACCGTCGCCTACATACTGGTGAACGTACTCATGGCCGCTCCCCAGGGCTGCATCCCGGCTTTCCTGGGCGAACAGTTCGCGAGCGCCACCCGCTACTCCTCCATTTCCGCTACGTACCAAACCGGTGCGGCACTGGGCGGCGGCACAGCGGCCACCACCGCTACGGCTCTCTTCATCGCCTTCGACGGCAACCCGATCGGCGTCGGTCTCTACTCCGCGGCAGCGGCACTCGTCCTGTCGCTCTGCGCCTGGGGCCTGCGGGAGACCTTCAAGGTCCCGACGGCAGAGCTCGGCATTCGCCCGCCGGCTAGGCGCGATGCGGGGGCGGTCCTGGACACCACGGCCGGCTGAAGCCACCCGCCGAGGGGCCATGACATCGCCGCGGTCCTCATATGCCACCGCCGGCTCACCAACTGAAATGACGGCTTACAGTTGGTCCCCCACACCGGCTGGTTCCGGAGGATGCGTCCCGCCACCGTCCTTGCTGTCCTGCTCGCAGGTTCGTCTGTCGTAGGACTGGTCATTGGGGATCAACAGCACTCCAGCAACCTGCTCAGGGTGCTCGACGGTGAGCCAGTCGTCGCCCGTGAGGTCACCGTCCGGCCCGAACGCCTCGGACGAATAGACCGTCTTACACCCCAACGCCACGCGCTCCCTATCGACCGCGCAGGCGTCCACTGCAGGGCCGGATATCTCGTCGGCGCCGCCAAAGCGGTAGTGGAAGTAGACCTTGTCACCTTCGGACGGCACCTGCGGGTGGGGCTCAAGGCGCCAGTCAACGACCTCGGCGGTAACGCCGAGAGACCGCCCGGACGTGTCCTCGACCTGCACCCTGACACCGGCCTCACCGCGCTCCGCCGTCGTGTCGGTGCAGCCCCAGGGGGAAGAGCAGCCGGATAGAGCGAGAATCGCCAGAGCCAACGAAGCACCGGCAAGCACCCGTGCGGGGAACACTCAGATGACCTCCAGTCAGGGTGGAGCCGGGCAGTGTATCTCGGGTGAGGTCAGATGACGGGCCAGGGCTTCGGGGCGGATCGGGTCGGCAGTACGGGAGTTGGCTGGCCGGGTGGGGTGTCGGCGCGGCCCTTTTCGTAGATGGTCAGGCCTGAAGAGAATCCGAGGGGGACCAGGAGTAGTTCTACGAAGAGGGCCTTCCAGGCGTAGATGAGGTTGACGATTTTGGTGGCGTAGACGCAGGGGAGGTTGATGAGGACGCTGGCGAGGCGGAGGCGGCGTCTGCGGACGGCGTAGAGCAAGGGCGGGGTGGTCAGGAGGAGTTCGGCGCCGGCCCACCATGCGAGAGATGTGCCCAGTGATTGATCGGTCGTCGCGGCCACTACGAAGGGCGTGGCCCACCAGAGTGGAGCGGTGAGGATCTCCAGGAGGGCGAGCAGCACCCAGACGGCGAGCAGTGGCTTGCGGGTGATGAGGGCGCCGAGATGGAGGCGGACGTTCTGGCAGAAGCCGGCCATCCAGCGCCAGACCTGTTTTCGGAGGTAGGTGAGGGTCTCCGGGTCGGCCGCCCAAGCCAGGGCGTCGGGGACGTAGCGCGCCCGTCTGCCCTGGATCTGTTGGGACCAGGTGAAGTCCATGTCCTCGACGATGGTGCGTTCGGGAAAGCCGCCGAAGTCCATCAGGTCGGTGCGGCGGAAGACCGAGCAGCATCCGGAACAGACCATGGGGCTGCCCGCGAGGGCCTGGATGGGTCGGTGGAAGTGGAAGCCGAAGAGGTATTCCGTGGAGCGGCCGCGCTCCCAGAGGGTGCGGGTGTGGCGGGTCTGGACGTTGCCGGCGGCCACGGCGACCGTGGGGTCGGCGAAGGCTGGGATGACGCGCTCGATGTAGTCCGGCGCGAGGACCGTGTCGGCGTCGACCGCGAGGATCAGGTCCGTATCGCAGTGCGGCAGTGCGTAATTCTGCGCTCTGGCCTTGCTGCCGAGTTGGCGGGGCGGGCGCAGGACAGTTACGTCGTGTGATGCGGCGACGTCCGCCGTACGGTCCGTCGAGGCGTCGTCGATGACGATGACGCGGTCCGGTGGAGCGGTCTGGCTCCGCAGCGCCGCGAGGGTCGCGGGCAGACCGGCTTCTTCGTTATGAGCTGGGACGATGGCTGTGACGCTGTACATGTCCTACTCCCCCGAGTTTGCGGAATCCGGCGGCAGCGAGAGCGATGAGGCCGATCGCGCCGTAGACGATGGTGCTGATGCCGATGAACGGCAATCCTCCGTGCATGTCACCGACGGTAGCGGGAAGTTGAGTTGGCCGTTTTGCGGAGGGAGCCTCCTGTGGATAACTCTCGGATCGCCCAAGACTGAATAGCTGTCACATCGCCCAGGACTGGATAGCTGCCACATCGCCCAGCACTGGCCGGCACGGCCCGGCACAGTCCGGCACGGCCGACACCCCCGCGCTATCCCACACGCACCCCATTTCAGCTCATCTGGCTCATCTGACTCACCGTCCCCTTGCCGCCTGGGCTCCCGGACGTCAAGATGCGGGTTGCGGCGGGCCCTTGGCCCACGCGCCGACCGTCCCCACCGGAGGCCATATGCGTCTGAGCCGCGCCGTCCTCGCCCTGCTGTCCTTCTCCCTCGCCTTCGGCACGGCCCTTCTACCGGAGGCTTCGGCATCGGTCCCACCAGCGGGAGCCTCGGCATCGGCCTTGCCGAAGACTTCGGTGTCGGCCAACGCTGAAGATGCCAAAGCCAACACCACCGCCCCGCCGTCCGGCACAGTGACCACTCCGGACGGCCGCACCCGCCTCGTCGACCGGCACGGCCGCGTCCTCACCCTGCGCGGCCTCAATCTCGGCAAGACCGACACCGTCACGCAGCACCGCGTCGCGCGCCTGGCCGCCGAGGGCTTCACGCTCATGCGGCTCAACATCCAGTGGGAGAAGGTGGAGCCGAAGCGCGGCCGCTACGACACTGCCTACCTGCGCTACCTCGACCGGGTGCTGGGCTGGGCCGACCGGTACGGAGTGCTGGTACTCATCGACTGGCACCAGGACGTGTTCGGCCCGGCCTTCGGGCACAACGGCATTCCCGCCTGGGCCACCCGCACCGACGGCCTGCCCTTCGAGCCGAGCCCCGACGACTGGTTCTCCGACTACTTCCAGCCGGCCGTCCAGGCCGCCTTCACCCACCTGTACGACGACCCGGACCTGCGCGCCGCACAGGCAGCCGCCTACGCCCGTGTCGCCGCAACGCTGCGCGGACACCGCTCGCTACTGGGCTACGACCTGTTCAACGAGCCCTTCGGCCCGGTTCCCGGCGACCCGACCGACCCGGCCAACCAGCTGGCCGCGTCGGTAGCGCTCGAACAGGGCCGGCTGCCGGCGATGTACCGACGCCTCATCGACGCCGTGCGAGCCGTCGACCGCAACGCGTGGCTGTTCGTGGAACCGACCGTTCTGGTCGGCCAGGGAGTACCGACCAGCCTGCCCGGCTTCCACGACCCGCGCCCCGGCGCCGACCGTATCGGATACGCCCCGCACTACTACGACACGGCCGTGGAATCCGGGCAGGACTGGGACCCGGATGGAAGGTTCATCGAGCAGTACGAGGCGGCCATCGGCGCCTACCCGGCCGCGCACCGACTGCCCGTCCTGGTCGGCGAGTGGGGGCCGCCCCGGGCCACCACACCCGGGAACGCAGAGCTGATACGTCGTCAGCTGGAGTCGATGCCGGGCTTCGCTTCGGGGTGGGCCATGTGGTACGACTGCGACGCGCCCGAAGGGGGCGGCTACTGCGTACGAGGTGCCGATGGCCGCCGGGCGCCGGGCAAGGAACCGGTGTTCGGCCCCTACGCGCGCGCCGTCGCAGGCGTCCCCGGGCGCGAGTCGTACACCCCGACGACCGGCGAGTACCGCCTCACCCTCACTGCCAATCGGACGACGCGGCGGGCATGGACGGAGATCACTCTGCCTGCCACGGTGTACCCATACGGTGCCCGGGTGACCGTCGACGGTATACCGGATGCGGATGCCGCGGTGCGGTATGCGGACGGCATCGCCCGGCTGCTACTGCCCTCGACGCGCCCAGGTACCACGGTCGCACTGGCAGTGACTAGCCGTCAGAAGCCAGTGAACGCAGGCGACACCGACCGAGCCCACCCAGACAAGCCCACGCAAGGGAGTACACACTGATGCAACGTCCCGCCCCCTCGTCGTCCTCCTCCCCCTCCCCCGCCCCCGTTCACCTGGTGCCGGGTGGCAGCAGTGGTATCGGGGCTGCCGTGGCCGAGCAGGCGGCGGCTTCGGGTGCGCGTGTTGCTGTTTGCGGGCGGCGGGGCGACATGCTGCGCAAGGTCGCGGACGGGTGTGGGGCCACGGCGTATGTCGCGGACGTCACCGACCGGGCGCAGGTCGAGGAGCTGGTGGCCGCCGTCGTACGGGATCACGGCCGCCTCGACGGTGTCGTCGCCAACGCGGGTGTGATGCGTCCGGGCGGGGTGCTCGACCTGACCGACGAGGACTGGGACGCAACCCTGCGCACCAATCTGACATCGGTCTTCCTTCTCGCCCGCGCCGCGCTACCCCATCTCATCGACTCCAAGGGGTCGTTCGTGACGGTCGGCTCGATAGCCGGGTTGCGTGCCTCGGGCGGGATGTCCGCGTACGCCGCCTCGAAGGCCGGTGCCGCCATGCTGACCGCTACCCTCGCGGCCGAGTTCGGGCCGCGTGGAGTACGTGCCAACACCGTGTGCCCAGGCTGGACCCGTACCGAGATGGCGGACGAGGAGATGCGGGAGTTCGGCGGGCCGTTGGGGCTCGGCGTCGAGGAGTCGTACACCGAGGTCACCGCCCTCGTACCGCAACGCCGTCCCGCCGAGCCCCACGAAATCGCCGACGTTGTGCTGTGGCTTCTGGGCCCGCACTCCTCCTACGTCAACGGCACCACCCTCACCGCGGACGGTGGAACCACCATCGTCGACCCGGGCGCTGTACCGTTCGATTTCCGCTTGTCGGAGCGGTGACACGGTGACAACACCGGAGCGGAGACACGGTGACAACATCGGAGCGGTGACAACAGGCGGGGAAACCGCAGTTGTCAGACGCTCCTGAACACCTCGTCGTACGTCAGGCGAGGTGCGCGGGGGCGGAAGGCGTCCGGGGCCGGGCGGCCGACGTTCGCCACGACCAGGGCGCGGTGTTGGCCGTCGGGGAAAAACTCCTCGGTGACGGCCTTGGCGTCGAAGCCCGCCATGGGGCCCACGGCGAGGCCGGCAGCCCGTACTCCCACGATGAAGTAGGCGATCTGGAGGGCGGCGTTGACCACGGCCGTGTCGTGCCGCAGGGTCTCGTCGGCGAACAGGTCGCGGGCGTTCGGTACGTGCGGTGCGACCTTGGGCAGCGTCTCGTGGAAATCGAGGTCGGCGGCGAGGACGACGACGAGCGGCGCCTGACGCACCTTGGGCTGATTGCCGGGTGCCATGCGCTCGACGAGTCGTGCGCGTGCCTCGTCGCTGCGGATCAGGACGGCGCGGAGCGGCTGGCTGTTGAGCGAGGTCGGGGCGTTTTTGATGAGCTCGTGGATGGCGGTGACCTGCTCGTCGGTCACCGGATCGGCGGTGAATGCGTGTGCGGTGTGGGCCTCCTTGAAGAGGAGATTCTGCGCGTCAGCGGCGAGGGGAGAAATAAGGGAATTCAAAGCGTTTCACCTCGTGGAGTGAAAGAAATAGTGAGAGAAATGTCGGGGTCGATCAGGCGGAGCATTTCGGCGGTGTCGAAGTAGTCCTCGAAGTGCACGGCCAGACCGTCCGCGCCGAGCGTCCAGGAGTGGACGAAACGCAGGGTCGCCTTGCGGCCGTCGCGGGAGGTGACCTCCCGGTCCCCGAGCACCATTACCCGGTCGCCGTCGACCAGGAATTCGTGCGGGTCGAGGACCATTCCGCCCAGTACGGCGGGCACTCGGGCGAGGAAATCCCGCATGCCGTCGTGCCCGTACTTGGGTCCGCCCAGGCCCACCTCCCGCATGCCGTCGGGGTGCACCCAGACGATCGCGGGGTCGAAGCAGGACAGGATGGCGTCGATGTCCCGGCGGTGGAATGCGTCGTAGGCGGTTCGGATGCGTTTCTCCGCATCGCTTGCCAGGTGTATCCGGTTCTCCGCGTCGGTGGCGTTCACGTCAAGACCCTCGTTGAGACCTCCGTTGAGACCCCCGTTGTGTCCTTCAGGGCGATGTCGGGGAAGTGTGCCCGCAGTGTGCGGCGGATGCCGTCGTGCCATTCGACGGTGCAGTCGCCGATCAGGGACCGCCGCTTGGTGCTGTCGAAGGCGTACGTCTCACGGGTGACGGCGGACTCTTCGAACTTCGCCTCGACGCCGGTGAGTTCAGCCATGTACGCGGCGCAGTCGGTCATGCCGACCGGCTCGTCACCGCCCCAGTTGACGATGGTCGCCGGTGTGCTCGCGATGGACCACAGCAGTGGGACCTGGTGTACGAGGTCGTCGGTGTGGATCAGTGATGCCCAGTTCTGGCCTTCGAGCGGGATGGGGATCGGCTCGCCGGCCAGCATCTTCTTGAAGTACATGATGGGCACGCCGCCGTAGGAGGCCGGTCCGTAGGAGATGTTGAGGCGGGCGATGGTGGTGGGGACGCCGAGTGTGCGGGCGTACGCGCGCGCTGTGCCCTCCGCGGCGAGCTTGCTGACGGGGTACGTCGGCAGCCAGTCGGCCACGCCGTCCAGCGGGTCGGTCTCCTTGTACTGGTGGTCGAGCGTCTGGCGCTTGTAGAAGGCGCCGGTCGACACGTGCAGGAATGCCTCAGCCTTGCGGCAGTGGGTCATGAGGCGTCCGACGGCGACCGAGTTGATTTCGATGGCGGTGTCGAAGTCGCCGTCGTAGCCGCGGTGCACCGCGGAGTGCATGACGTGGGTGAAGTCGTCGGGCAGCGCGTCGAGGGTGTCCTCGCCGCCCATGTCCCAGTGGTACGTCGTGATGCCGCGGGCGCGCAGCTCGTCCTCGGCGCCGGGGGTGGTGAAGCGGCCGAGGCACCAGACCTCGTTGTCGGCGGCGAGGGCCTCGGCGACCGGGCGGGCCGCCTGGCCGGTACCACCGGTGATCAGAATCTTCTTGTCTTGCGACACAACACTGCCTTGCGACACAGCATTGCCTTGCGACACAACATTGTCAGGCGTCAAAGCAGCCTCCTGTGCTCACTTGCCGTCGAGAGACCGGTCGAGTTCGGACCGGAGGATGGTCTGGAAAGCGGCGACGTGTTGGGGGCCCATGAGTGTGTAGTGCTCGCCGGGGACGTCGAGGTAGCGGTTCTGCTCGCGGGTGTGCTCGTCCCAGCGGCGCAGTTCGTTGTTGAGCCAGTCCTCCTTGGTGCCGCGCAGTGGGATCGCGTAGAAGACGCTCATCCGCCGTACGTCCCCGCTGGGCCGGTACGTCCGCCCGAGCCCGGTCAGGCCGTCGGCGAGGTCCGCCCAGGCCGTGAACCGTGCCAGGTCCAGGTCCAGTTCGGCCAGCCGCTCCGGCGGGGCGATGTCGAACAGGTGCTTGAGCTGTTCGTCCTTGCCGAACGGCCGCAGCTGGGCGGGCAGTTCGGCCGCCTGCTGTTTGGAGACCAGCTCCAGGAACATCGCCAGGTTGACCGCGGTCTCGATGTAGTCGAGCTCGTCCATGCGGTACTTGATGTGGGGCGGGAGGTTGAAGCTGCCGAGGAAGTCGACCCGTTCGCCCTCGGCCTCCAGGATCTTGGCGATCTCGAAGGCCACCGCCGAGCCGAAGGAGTAGCCGGCCAGCGCGTACGGGCCGTGCGGCTGTTTTTCGCGGATGGCGGCCGCGTATGTACGGGCCATCTCGTCGAAGGACTCGAAGGGCCGCTCGCCGGGGTTGAAGCCGCGCGCCCGCAGCGCGTAGAAGGGGCGCTCCTGTACGAAGTACTTGGCCAGGTTGACGAAGACGAGCACCTCGCCGACGCCCGGGTGGACGCAGAACAGTGGCGTCTTGTCGCCGCTGGTCTGCAGCGGGACGATCGGGTCGTACGCGGCCGGGTCGGCGTTCTCGCGGACCGTGAGCCGTTTGGCCAGCTCGCGGACGCTCGGTGCGGTGAGGATGGCGAGGACCGGCAGGTCCACGGCGCCGAGCCGGCTGCCCAGCAGCCGCTTCATGCGCAGGATGTCCAGCGAGGTGCCGCCCAGGTCGAAGAAGCTCGCGGTGGCGCTGACGGTGTCGGGCGCCAGGTCGAACAGTTCCGCGTAGATCTCCGCCAGGGCCTGCTCGGTCTCGCCCTCGGGGGCGGTGTATCCGCCGAGGTGGCGGGTGACCACGTCGTCGACGGAAGCGCGTTGCGTGGTGTAGTCGCCGGCCTCCAGGCGCTTTCGCATGAGGGAACGCTGGATCTTGCCGAGGCTGGTCTTGGGGAAGGCGTCAGCGGGCAGTGGCAACAGCAGTGCCGGGCGGAAGCCCCAGGCCATGACGATGCTGTTGCGCATCGCGATGAGCAGGCGGTGCAGACCGGCCTCGTCGTCCGGGGCGAGGGTGGTCGCGAAGGCCACGACGAGCTGCTCCGTGTCGTTGCCCTCGGGGCGGGTCGGGAAGGCCGCGACGTACGACTTCCGTACTCCGTCGAGGTCCTCCAGGAGCGCCTCCAGCTCGTGGCTGAAGTAGTTCACGCCGTTGACGATGATGCTGTCCTTGCTGCGCCCGACGAGGGTGAGTCTGCCGTCGACGAGGCGCCCCAGGTCGCCGGTGCGGAACCAGCCGTCGGCGCTGAATGCGTCCTTGGTGGCCGGTGCGTTGTTGAAGTACCCGCCGGTGATCATCGGTCCGGTCAGCTGTACTTCGCCGATCTCGCCGTCGGCCAGTACGCGTTCCGCGTCGTCCTCGGCGGTGATCCGGATGGTCAGCCCGGTCACCGGGCGGCCGACCGCGGCGAACTCCGCGCCCAGGTCGCCCTCGGGGAACTCACGGTTGTAGATGCTGCCGGCGCAGGTCTCGGTCATGCCGAAGGCCGGCCACAGCACGTCGCGGGCCAGGCCGTACTTGGCGAGCCTGTCCAGGAACGCCACTCCGGTGGTGACGAGGTTGGCCTCGCCGCCGGAGACGATGTGGTGCAGCGAGGACAGGTCCAGCGACAGGTCGTCGGGCACACTGTCCGGCTGCTGGTCCAGCGCCTGGTTGATCAGGCCGAGCAGGAAGTTGGGCGTGAAGGTCATGGTCACGCGGTGCGCGTCGATGAGCCGGAGGAAGCGCACCGGGTCGCCGAGGATCGTGTCCGGGGTGGTCTGCAGTTGGTTCGCGCCGACCGACAGCGGCAGCAGGTGCGCCTCCAGCAGGGCGGCGACGTGATCGTACGAGATCCAGTTGAGTGTGATGTCCGCCGAGGTGAGGCCCTGCGTGTCGGCCTTGGCCGCCATGGAGGCCAGCAGGTTGGCGTGGGTGAGCAGCACGGCCTTGGAGTTGCCGGTGGATCCCGAGGTGAGCACCATCAGGGCGACGTCCGTGGGCCGGGCCTCGGCCATCTCCACATCCGCGGGTCCGACGGCACCCAGGTGAGCGGTGAGCTCCTTGAGCACCGCCACCTCCAGGCCCGGGACCTCCGGCAGCTCATCGCGCAGTCGCGCCGTGGTGACCAGCAGCGGACCGTCGAGCAGGGCGTTGACGTGCGCGAGCTGGGCGCTCCACCGCTCCTGGTCGTTGCGGAGGGGAACGAGGGGGCAGGCGGTCATGCCACCGAGCAGACAGGCCCAGAAGGCGGGCAGGAAGTCGTCCGGCCGCTCCAGCAGCAGCGCGACCTTACGGCCGGGCTCCGCGCCACGGGCGCGCAGTCCCGCCAGGATCAGCCGGGCCTCGTCCAGCAGCGCGGGGTACGGCTGGAGCCGGCTCTCCGCCGGGTCGTCCGTCAGGCAGTATTGCAGCCCGTTGCCCGGATGCTGCTCGGCAGCCCGGAGCAGCAGGTCAGCGAGGTGCGTGGGCTCGTGCCGGGGCCGGGAGTCCATCGGGAAGGCGGTGGGTGTGTTGCCGGATACGGATTCCTCAACGGCTTCCTCAATGGATTCCGCAACAGATTCCTGATACATCGTCATCGTTCGTCGTCCCTCTCCTGAGAACAGGCACATGGGCATGGAACGGTTGCTGAAACCGGTACCGAAACCAGACGCTTCCGCGATTGCCCACCCATGTCCCATGAGTCACTCGCCCGTTAAATCAGCCTGTTCCGGATGGGAAATTGACGGTGAGTCACCGTTTTTGACTCGGCAACCGGCGGGAAACCACGCCTGGCCGGAATCGTGTTGGAGTTCTTCTCGCAACCCAAGTCGCTGCGAAGAAGGGGTAATTCATGAGTGCTTACCGCCGTAATAACCGAGCCCGGGTGCGCTTCGTCGGGACGCTGGTGGCCGCGGTGGCGGTCATGGGCATCGGCGGGGCCGGTACGGCTTCGGCGGCCACGATGACGACCGCGCACGCGGGCCACGGGAAGGCGCCCGCGTCCAGCCTCACCAGCCCCGTGGGCGAGTCGGTGGACGCGCTGTGGCAGCACGTCGAGATGTACCACCTGAGCGACCCGTCGTGGGAGCTGACCAGCATGCTCACCGACCCGTCCGGGAATCTGAAGGTCCACGGGCAAATGCTGGACGACACGCTGTCCCCGCTCGTCGGCGCGGCCACCGGGGCCCTCGGCGGCTGAGCGTTCGGCCGCCCGGCTGGCCCAAGTCGCCTCTGCGGGGCTAAGCTGATCATTGGCCCGGATGCCGCATCCCCCGTCGGTATCCGGGCCGCTTCCGTGCGCCGTACCCGTACCCGTACCCGTACCGGTACTTGTATCCGTACTCGTACGAGGTCGGCGGCAGCACAGAGGGCCCCAGGTTCAAGAACCTGGGGCCCTCTGTCGTACGGGCTCGTCCTGCCCCACCCCCGTGGAGGCCGGACGAGCCCGGGTCAGTGGCGCTCGCTCACGCGGTGAACGCCGTGGACTCGGTGAACGCGGGCGGGCGGACGGGCTCGGGCAGCAGCCGGGCGAGGTGCTTGGCCACGTCGAGGACCGTGCGGTCGGCCAGGTAGGGGCCGATGATCTGGATGGCCAGCGGCAGGCCGTCGGCGGTCTTTCCTGCGGGAATGACGGCGGCGGGGAGCTTGACGTGGCCGGCCATGTTCAGCCAGGCGGTCTGGTCGAAGTACGGCCGCTTCTCGCCGTCGACGGTGATGGACCGGCCGGGGACCGGGGTGTCGGTCTGGTCGTCGACGGCCGCCGTCGGCGCGGCGGGCGTGATCAGTACGTCGTGGTCGGCGAAGTAGTCGGCCCAGCGGCCGCGCAGCTTCTCGCGCTCCTCGTTGGCGAGCAGCCAGTCCCGGTGCCGCATGGTCCGCGACTGCAGGAAGAGGCCGCCCGGGGCGTCGGCGGCGGTCTTGTCGGCGGCCGCGATGTCGGCGGCGAACGCCTCGTCGGGGGCGGTCGCGCTCGCCGTGGCGTACATGAGGCGCTGGAACAGCTTGTCGCTGTCGGCGAGGTCGATGGGCCGGGCCGAGTCGTCGACCGTGGCGCCGGCGGACCGTACGAGCTCGGCGACCCGGTCCAGGAGTTCGCGGGTGTCCTTGTCGACGTGGCAGTACGGGTCGTCCTGCCAGAGGCCGATCCGGTAGTCGGCGAGGCGCTTGTGCTGCGGTGCCGGGAGGTCGATCTTCCAGGCGGCGGCGTCGGCCGGGGCCGGTGCGGCGAGCACGTCCAGGAGGACGTCAAGGTCCTCGGGCGTGCGGGCGATCGGGCCGATGGTGAGCATGTCGGAGCTGGTGAGCCAGCCGGGCGGGCGCGGGATGTGGCCGCGGGTCGGCACGATGCCGAAGCTGGGGCGCAGTGCATACACGCCGCAGTATGCGGCCGGCAGTCGGAGGGATCCGGCGAGGTCCGAGCCGACTTCGAGGCTGGTGAGCCCGGCGGCGACGGCGGCGGCCGGGCCGCCGGAGGAACCGCCGGCGGTCTTGGTGTCGTCGTGCGGGTTCTTCGTGGTGCCGAAGAGGGGGTTGGACGTCTGGATGTCCTGGCACATCGTCGGGACGTTGGTCTTGCCGACGAGGACGGCGCCGGCGGCGCGGAGGCGGGCGACGGCGTCGGCGTCCTGGTCCGGGACGTGGTCGGCGAGGTCCGGGGAGCCACTGGTGGTGCGCAGCCCGCGCGTTTCCAGGGCGTCCTTCACGGTGAGGGGCAGGCCGTGCAGCGGGCCGAGCGGCTTGCCGGTCTCGGCCAGGTGGCGGTCCGCGTCGTCGGCGGCCGCGCGGGCGGCGTCGGCGTCGAGGGTGACGACGGCGTTGAGGTCGTCGGTCCCGGCGATGTGCTGGAGGTACTGCTCCAGCAGGGCACGGCTGGTGATCTTGCGTGCGCGCAGCGCGGCGAGCTGTTCGCGGGCGGGGGCCAGGTGCAGCGCCTTGCCGGGGGTGTGGGGGGGCGTGGGGGGCTTGGCGGCACCGGCGCGTGCGCGGGCGGCGGCGGGTGCGGCCATGGAGGCTGCCGCGGCGACGGCCGTGGCAGCGACGAGGAGGGTGCGTCGGAGAATCACGAACGGGCTCCAGTTGTGGTGCTGTGAGAGGTGGCGGCGTGGGGGCTCTCGGCGGGAGGGGTGAAGTACGAGGCGACGCGCTGAAGGTGCGTCAGTTCGTCTTCGGTGGTGGTGAGGGGCAGCTCCGCGTCGGCGTACTCGGCGGGGGTTTCGAGGGGGTCGTTGGCGCGGTGCCGGAGGAGGGCGGCGCGGATCTGGTCGGCGGTGACGGCGGCGGCGAGGTCGGCGCCGGTGCGGCCTGCGGCCCGGTGCCGGGTCTCGGACTCCCCCCGCGCGGCCGGGTCGAGGTAGCGGCGCAGCAGCTTCTGGCCCTGGCGGATCTCGACACGGCGGCGCAGCAGGGGGAAGTGGGCGCTGCGGCCGCGCAGCAGGTCATCGTGGTGCGGGGCCGGGCGGCGCAGTGCGATGCCCGGGTCCGCCCGGTCCAGCGCGGCCCACAGGTGGCGCAGCTGCCGGTAGCGGAGGTGTGCGGTCGTCCAGTCGCGCGCTGCGGCGGTGCGGCGGGCCAGCGTGGGGAGGAAGTAGCCGATCTGGGTGGCGGTGGCGCCGATGTCGCCGCAGGCCCAGGCGAACGGGTCGAGGTGCTCGACGCCGAAGCCGGCCTCGGCCCCGACGACCGCGCCGATCCGGATGGTGCTGTATCCGAGGGTGATGATCGCGCCGACTGTGATGAGCCGCAGGCCCCAGGTGATCGAGGGGTTGCTGGCGGTGCGGGCGTACTTCCAGCAGGACCGTGCGAGGTAGAGCTCGGCGACGGTGTACATGCCGAAGTACAGCAGCACGTACGCCTGGTAGTACGGGTCGTGGGCGTAGTACGTGGCGAAGTCTGCGGGGCGGGTCGTCGCCGGGGTGAGCAGGGCGAACAGTACGGCCATGCCGGCGATGACCACGGCGGCCGCGATGAGCAGGAGGCGGCTGCGGCGGCGGGCTTCCGCGGCCGGCTTCGACCAGTACGCGAGGACGGTGGCCTGGAGCGCGAAGACGAGGATCACGCAGCTCTGGGCGAGCGGTACGGAGATGTTGGTGATGCCGAAGACGCCGTCGATGCGCACCCACACCCAGGTGAGGGAGACGGCGTAACTGATCGCGGAGAAGCCGTACGTGAAGGCCAGCGCGACCAGGGCGCGGTCGCGGCGGCTCTTGGCGAGGTCGCGCAGCAGGAAGAGGAATCCGCTGCCGGCGATCGCCAGACACAGGGGGTGGAGTATGTCTTTCACGGGGCCTGATTCGGTCAGCGCAGCAGCGTACGGGCGATGGGGTCGGAGTCCCGGCGGGCGCGGGAGGTACGGGAGGTGCTCACGTGCTCCTGCAGCAGGGAACCGAGCATTTCGGCTTCGAACTCCTCGGGTTCGTTGTAGCGGGTCCGGCCCAGGACGAGCTGAACGGTGCTGGGATCGATACCGGTGATCAGTCCGCCGAGGTCGCCCGAACCGGCCGGGGTCCTGCCGCGGTGCCGCTTGAGCATGTGCGCGAACTCGTGGCCGACGATGATCTCGGCGTGTGCGCGGCTGATGCCCGTGTCGTAGAAGACGTAGTCCGTGGTCTTCGTGGCGAGCCACATGCCGCAGGGCGCTGAGGCGTCCAGGGAGTCCGCGTCGGCCGGGTCCGGAGTGAACGGCATGAGCCGGATCGAGCGGCCGAATCGATTCTCCATGAACGGCACCAGGTCGAGGACGCTGTCCACGGGCGGCAGGTCCAGCTCTGCCACGAATGCCCGACTGCGACGCTCGACCTCGTCGGCCGCGCGATCACGACGGCTGCGCCGCATACGGCTGCCTCTCAGGATCGACGCCCTGGGGCCCGTCATGGCGAGCCCCTCTCGGGGTCGGCGGGCAGCCCTTCCATCTCCCGCACCGCGTCGATGGCCTCCAGGACCTTGCGCTGGCTCGTGTCGGACAGGCCCATCGCACGGAGGGCGATCTCCCGCACGCCGGCCTCGCTGAGCTTCCGCAGGAGCTCGAACTGGTCCGCGACCTTGCGCGTGATCTCGTCCTCGACGAAGTAGCCGGCCTCCACGCCGAAGAAGCGCGCGAGGAGCGGCAGGAGGGTGATGGTCGGGGTCCGTTCGCCCTTGCGCAACATGCCGATGTAGGCGCCGGTGCAGCTGTCGTCGCCGTACGAGGAGATCGTGCGTGCCACGTGCGCGTTGCTGAACTCCTTGGTCCCCGGTGCGCGCACCCGGTCGAAGAGGAAGTTCAGCCGCTCGGCGAACGAAGCGCCCGGGCCCGGAACGGGTACGGACGCGGGTACTGCGGGGTGCTCCCCCGGCGTCCCGGCGTCGGCACTGTCGTCCATCACGGCCACGGCTGCTCCCTCTCGATCCGCCTAAACTATAGTTGACGCCGTTGCGTGACCGGAAGCCCGGGTTCTGTGATGAGTACGACTCGCCGCGACGGGCCACAACGTGCGACAGCGGGCCCCGGCGAATGTCTCGCCGGGGCCCGCTGCCCAGGTACCTGCGTACAACCGGTGACCGGTCTCAGTCCGTGCCGGACTCCATCGCGGCACGGTCCAGCGCCGCGTCCTCCGCGGAGACCTCGCCGCGCGAGGCGATCGCCTGGGCGCCGCCCTGGTCCATGGCGCCGATCAGACCGGTCGAGGCCGCCTGCGCGGCACCGATCGGCGTCGGGTGGACGCTGCGGCCGACCAGGCCCAGACCCGCGTACTGCTCAAGGCGTGCACGGGAGTCGGCGATGTCCAGGTTCCGCATGGTGAGCTGGCCGATCCGGTCCACCGGACCGAACGCCGAGTCCTCGGTCCGCTCCATGGAGAGCTTGTCCGGGTGGTAGCTGAACGCCGGGCCCGTGGTGTCGAGGATCGAGTAGTCCTCGCCGCGCCGCAGCCGCAGTGTCACCTCGCCGGTGACGGCCGCGCCGACCCAGCGCTGCAGCGACTCGCGGATCATCAGCGCCTGCGGGTCCAGCCAGCGGCCCTCGTACATCAGCCGGCCGAGCCGCCGGCCCTCGTTGTGGTACGCGGCCAGGGTGTCCTCGTTGTGGATCGCGTTGACCAGGCGCTCGTAGGCGATGTGCAGCAGCGCCATGCCCGGCGCCTCGTAGATGCCGCGGCTCTTGGCCTCGATGATCCGGTTCTCGATCTGGTCGGACATGCCCAGACCGTGCCGGCCGCCGATCGCGTTGGCCTCCATGACCAGGTCGACCGGGGAGGCGAACTCCTTGCCGTTGATCGTGACCGGGCGTCCCTGGTCGAAGCCGATCGTCACGTCCTCGGTGTCGATCTCCACCGACGGGTCCCAGAACCGCACGCCCATGATCGGGTCGACGGTCTCGATGCCGGTGTCGAGGTGCTCCAGGGTCTTCGCCTCGTGCGTGGCGCCCCAGATGTTGGCGTCCGTGGAGTACGCCTTCTCGGTCGAGTCCCGGTACGGCAGCCCGTGCGCGAGCAGCCACTCCGACATCTCCTTGCGGCCGCCGAGCTCCGTGACGAAGTCCGCGTCCAGCCAGGGCTTGTAGATCCGCAGGTGCGGGTTGGCGAGCAGCCCGTAGCGGTAGAACCGCTCGATGTCGTTGCCCTTGTACGTGGAGCCGTCGCCCCAGATCTGTACGCCGTCCTCGAGCATGGCGCGCACCAGCAGCGTGCCGGTCACGGCGCGGCCGAGCGGCGTGGTGTTGAAGTACGGGCGGCCGCCCGAGCGGATGTGGAACGCGCCGCACGCGAGCGCGGCCAGCCCTTCCTCGACCAGCGCGGCACGGCAGTCGACGAGCCGGGTGATCTCGGCGCCGTACGCCGTGGCGCGGCCGGGCACGGACGCGATGTCGGGCTCGTCGTACTGACCGATGTCGGCGGTGTACGTGCACGGGACGGCACCCTTGTCGCGCATCCAGGCGACGGCGACCGAGGTGTCGAGCCCGCCGGAGAAGGCAATGCCGACGCGCTCGCCGGTGGGGAGGGAGGTGAGGACCTTGGACATGGCAAGATTATGCAACATCCCGCATGACCATGCAAGCGGGATACTCGCCGGCCGCGGCTTCGTCGGTGTATCCGCAGGTCATCGGACCGATACCACCGAACGGGCCCGTCCTCTGCGTGGCTGACGCCGCCGCAGCCCCAGAAGTGGTGCGCTCTGTCCAGGGGGGCCGCACCCGGGCGTCTCGGTGCACAAGGTGCTCGCCGACCTGGCGTTCAGCAGCACCTCGGCCGGCGAGCCGCCCTTCACCGGTCCGTCCCACGGCCTCGGCGCCATCTCCCCCGGCCGCACTGAAGTGAGGCATGGGCCCGGGCTCCCACTCGGAGGAGCCCGGGCCCCCGTACCGCCGCGGCATCAGCCGCCGGGCAGCGCTTCCGCCGCGGTGCGCAGGGTCTTCGCGGCCAGGGCGAGTCCCTCGGTACGGCTGTACGCGGCGTCCTCGTGCTCGATGTTGACGGCCATGTCCGGGTCGACCTCGGCGAGCGCCGCGAGGAACTCGGTCCAGTAGGCGACGTCATGGCCGACCCCGACCGCGACGAACTTCCAGGCCGGGTTCTCGGGCCAGGCGTTGCACCAGAAGTCGTACCCGGTGGGGACCTTGTCCGGGTCGTCGGCCGGCACCCGTGTGAAGGACGTGTCGAGCACTCCACGGACGTCGACGCCGGGGCAGATCGTCGCGTCCTTGGCGGCGGCGTGGAACACGAGCGGGCCGAGGTAGCGGATCGACGCCGCCACGTCCATGCCCTGCCACATCAGGTGCGAGGGGTCCATCTCCGCACCGAGGTTGGTCGCGCCGGTCAGCTCGACGAGCCGCTTGAGTGTGACGGGTGAGAACACGAGGTTGTGCGGGTGCATCTCGATCGCGACCCGGACGTCGTGCTCGCGGGCGAGCGCGTCGATCTCTTTCCAGAACTCGGCGGCCACGCCCCACTGGTAGTCCAGGACGTCCATGTAGACGCCGTCCCAGGGGTTGACCACCCAGGAGGGGTACTTGGCGTCGGGGTCGGAGCCCGGGGTGCCGGACATGGTGACGACGTGCTTCACACCGAGCAGACCGGCGAGCCGGATCGTGCGGCGCAGGTCGTCGGCGTGCTTCGGGCCGACCCCCGGCAGCGGGTTGAGCGGGTTGCCGTTGCAGTTCAGGCCGGTGAGCTCCATGCCGCGGTCGGCGAAGGTACGGAGGTACTCCTCGCGGGCCTTCTCGGAGGACAGCAGCAGATCCACCGGGCAATGCGGCGAGGGGATGAAGCCGCCGGTGTTGACCTCCACGGAGGTCAGGCCGTTGGTCTTCAGTACGTCGAGGGCCTCTTCGAGGGTGCGGTCGTGCAGACAGGCGGTGTAGGCGCCGAGCTTGAGAGCCATGGGTTTCTCCATTCGGGGCGGGGCGCGACGGGGCTGGGGAGGTCAGGTCAGGGGGGCGGGTCAGGGGATGTCGACGGAGGCGCCGGCGGCGTCGGCGGAGCGCACCACGGCCTGGATGATCTCCATCGTGTGCAGGGCATCGGCGAAGGTGGCGCAGGCGGGGAGCGGGTCCGCGACGCCCGCGACCTGGTCCAGGAAGGCCCGGGCCTGGTACGTGAACATCTCGGCGTTGCCGCCGCCCACCCCCGGCGCCTCCATCGGGTAGCCGCCCTTGAAGTACGGCAGCTGCGGCCCGGCGATGATCTGGCGCGCGCCGCGGGTACGGGCCTCGGGCTGCGCGTCGTCGAAGAGGTACTCGGCGGGGCGGTGCTGGTCGAACGCGGCCCGGCCGCCGAGCCCCAGGACGTCGAAGGCGAGCCCGTTGGGCAGGCCGAAGGCGGTGCGTGACACCGAGAAGGTGCCCACCAGGCCGGACGCGAAGCGCGCGGTGAAGGACGCGGTGTCCTCGTTCTCGACCGCGCCGACCTCGCCGGAGACGGGCGCAGCGTTGTGCCCGACGACCGCGCCCAGTGGCAGGGGCCGCTTGGTGATCTGGGTCGACAGCGTCGCGCCGGAGACCGCGACGACTGGCCCGGCGATGTACTCGGCGGCGTCGATGACGTGCGCGCCGATGTCACCGAGCGCGCCGGAGCCGGGGCCGCCCTTGAAGCGCCAGCTCAGCGGCCCGTTCGGGTCGGTCGCGTAATCGCACCAGTACCGGCCGCTGAACAGCGACAGGTCGCCCAGCTCGCCGCGTCGCACATGGTCGCGGATCGCCGTGATGGCCGGGGAGCGGCGGAAGGTGTAGCCGACGGAGGTCACCACGTCGGCGGTGCGCTCCAGCTCGACCATCGCGCGGGCATCCTCGATGGAGCCGGCCAGTGGCTTCTCGCACAGTACGTGCTTGCCGGCGGCCACCAGCGCCTCCGCGATCCGGCGGTGCAGGTCGTTGCCGACGACGATGCTGACGGCGTCGATCGTCGGGTCCTGGGCCACGGCCTCCCAGCTCGGGAGCGCCTTCTCGTACCCGTAGCGGCGGGCGGCGTCCTCGGCCAGTTCGAGGTTGGCGTCGGCGATCGCTGCCAGCCGTACCGGGGGCAGGCCCGCGCCGAAGACGGTGTTGACCTGGCGATAGCCGGCGGCGTGGCTGCGCCCGGCCATTCCGGCGCCGATGACGGCCACCCCGATCGTGCCTGCGTCCATGTCGTCCTCCACGTACTGTCTCGGTCGAGTGGCCTACTTGACCGGTAAACTTGACCGGTCAATGCGAAGTACTATGAGGACCGCGCGATGAGCGTGTCAAGGCCCCGAAGGACCTGAGCCAGGAACGACCTGAACGACCTGAACGACTTGAACGACATGGGAGACCGATGAAGGAGCACGAAGTCGACGACGCGGGAAGCGGTCCCGCCCGGCCCCCGACCATGGCGGACATCGCCGCCCGGGTGGGGGTGTCCAAGCAGGCGGTCTCCCTGGTCTTCCGCAACGCGCCCGGTCTCAGCGAGCAGACGCGGGCCCGGGTGCTGGAGGTCGCGGCGGAGCTGGGTTATCGGGCCAACCGCTCGGCCAGCCTGCTGGCCCGCCGGCGCACGCGGCTGCTCGGCGTCACGATGAGTGTGCGCAGCCCGTTCCACGCGGAGCTGGTCGAGCACATCCACGCGGCCGCCGACGACCTCGGGTACGAAGTGGTACTCGGCGCGCTCACCCCCACCCACGACGAGCGGCGGGCCGTCGAGACGCTGCTGGAGTTCCGCTGCGAGGCGCTGCTCCTCCTCGGCACCGACGCCCCCCTGGCCGGTCTCACCGCGCTCGGCGAGCAGTTGCCCGTCGTCGTGGTCGGCCGGCGGGCCGCCTCCGCGACGCTGGATGTCGTGCGGACGGCGGACGGCAAGGGGGTGGGTCAGGTCGTCGACCACCTCGTCTCCCTGGGGCACCGCGACATCGTCCACATCGACGGCGGCCGCGGTGCCATCGCCACGGACCGCCGCAACGGCTACCGGCGGGCGATGCGGCGCCACGGCCTCGATGAGCAGGTGCGGATCGTCTCCGGCGACCACACCGAGGAGGCCGGCGCCCGCGCCGCCCGCCTCCTGCTCGACGAGAAGCGCCTTCCGACCGCCCTGGTAGCCGCCAATGACCGTTGTGCGCTAGGGGCGTTGGACGTCTTCGCGCGCGAGGGCGTCGCCGTACCCGGCACGGTGTCCGTCGCGGGCTACGACGACAGTCCACTCGCCCGCCTCGCGCACGTGGACCTCACCACGGTGAGCCAGGAGGCCCAGGAACAGGCCCGGCACGCGGTGGCGGCCGCGGTCGACCGACTGGACGGCGGCCGCACCGAACCCCGCCAGGTCGTCCTGCCCCCACGCCTCATCACACGCAGCACCACCGCCCCGCCCGCATAACCACACCCTGACGCGTGCAACGCATCAAACGTCGTAGTCGACCGGCCTGGAGGTACTGGCCCCAGCCCCCGCCCCGGCAGTGTCCGCGTCACGCACACACACTTTGGTGGATGACGTGTCACCGCGATGGACGAGGACCACTGCCGCGAGGCCGACAGCCAGCCCAAGGGCGGTCTGCAGGCCGAATGCCTCACCGAACATGACGGCACCCCAGACTGCCGTGACCGGGGCCATGAGGAACATGAGCGTATTGACCTTGGTGACTCCGGAGCGCTTCAGGATGAGCCAGTACAACCCGTACCCGCCGAAGGTGGACAGGGCCACCAGCCAGGCGATCGCGACCCAGAACGAGGGCTCGGCGGGGGGCTTCGCGGCTCCGGTGCTCACGGCGAGCGCCGTGAAGATGACGGTACTCGTAGCGCAGTGGACGGTCATCGACACCGCCGGAGCGACCCGCGTGCGGGAGCGGCCTTCGAGGAACGTGGCCGCGACCAGCGAGAACATCCCGAGAAACGGGATGAGATAGGCCCACCAGGCCACGTCGGCGCGGGCCGCGGCATCGGCCGTGGTGACGATGGCGACGCCGCTCACGCCCAGACCCAGACCGAACCACTGCCTGCGCGAGACGTACTGACGCAACAGCGGGCCGGCGAGCGCCCCGGCGACCAGGGGCTGGACGCCGTCGATCAGAGCCGTGGTGCCGCTGGAGACCCCGAGTTGGATCGCGTAGTAGACGGTGAGCAGATAGCCGCTCTGCGACAGCACTCCGATCACGGCCTGCCTGGCCACGTCCCGTACCGCGAGGCCCCGCCACGACGCTCTGGCGGCGGTCGCGGCGACGGCGATCAGGATGACGGTCAGCGGCAGAAACCGCCACATCAGGATCGTGACCGCGGGAGCGCTGCCCGCACCGAGCTTGGCCCCGATGAACCCGGAGCTCCAACACAACACGAAGGCGATCGAGAGCAGAAGGTTCACACCTCACCCCTCCACTAAACAGATCGGTATACTCATCTCCCGCCCACTATACAGATCGGTATACTCTTGAGCATGGGTGCTACGGAGAAACCGCGACGGATCACGATGACGCCTGCCGCGCTGCGCGTGCTGGAGGCCGCTGCGAGGCTGTTCTACGAGCGCGGTATCCATGCCGTCGGCGTGGATCTGATCGCCGCCGAGGCCGGGGTGACCAAGAAGACCCTCTACGACCGGTTCGGCTCCAAGGAACAGATCGTCGTGGAGTACCTCGCGGACCGCGACGAGCGATGGCGGGCCTTCCTCGACCAGTACTTGGCGGCCGCAGACCCGGCGCCGTCGGCGCGCGTCCTGGCCGTCTTCGACGCCTCGCACGCGTGGTCGTCGGAACACAGCTCCAAGGGATGCAGCATGGTCAACGCCCACGCCGAGATCAGCGACCCGTCCCACCCGGCCCACCCGATCATCACCGGGCAGAAGCAGTGGATGCTCGACCTGTTCACCCGCCTCGCCGGGGACATCACCCCCGGCCAGGCCGACCGTCTGGCCCGGACACTCATGCTGCTGCATGAAGGAGCGCTCGTCGCCCACGGCCTGAACATCTTCCCGGACCCCATCCCCCATGCCCGCGAACAAGCGCAAGCTCTCCTCGCCGCGCCATCCGGCTGAAGAACTCTTGGCGTTGCTGTCGGGCCTCTTTACACTGAGCGCGCGGAAGGTTCCGTATACGCGTCCGGCCGGGCAGGCAGCGTTCCGCAACGGGGCGACTGGAGGACATCATGTCCGTCTCGATCGAAGAACTCTGCGAGACCGCAGGCGAGATCCTTCGCACGACTCGTTATATGACACTGGGCACCGCTTCGGCCGCAGGAGTCCCGATGGTGACTCCGCTGGCGCACGCCTGGGACGACGAGGATGCTTTCTACTGGTTTTCCGGAATGGACGCCGTGCATTCGCTGAACATCGAGCACAATCCGGTGGTCTCGATCGTCGTCTTCGACTCCAATCCGACCGACGGGGGCGGCCAGGGGCTCTACGCACACGGCCGGGCCGAGATGCTGCGCGGTGAGGCGCTGGACGAGGGCTGCGAGGTGTACTACGCCCGCCGTTACCCGGACCCGGCGGCGCGTGCGAAGCGGTACCAACCGCCCGCGCAGTTCCGGGACGCCGCGCCCAACCGGCTGCACCGGGCGCGGATCGAGTCGTACTCGGTACTGAACCCCGATGGCCACCCCGTGCACGGGGACGAGGTCAGCCACCGCGTCACCATCCCGTTCCGCACCGGCCGCCTCAGCGGGACCGCGTGAGCCGCCCACCCGGCGAGAGCGCCGTGCTCGGGCTCGACATCGGCGGTACGGCGATCAAGTCGGCCCTCGTCGCCCCGGACGGCAGAGCGCTGAGCGCCGTCGCCCACCACCCCGTACGGGCTGCCGGGCGCGACCCGGAGACGATCGTCGGCGCGGTGCTCGATCGTGCCGCGGGCCTCCTCGACGCGGCGGTGGCGCAGGGTGTGGCGGTCCGCGCCCTCGGCGTCGCGGCCTGCGGGGTGATCGACGAGTCGGCGGGCGTCGCCGTCTTCTCGGCTTCCTTCGGCTGGCAGGACGTGCCGCTGCGCAGGCTGCTGGCCGAGCGCACCGGCCTGCCCGTCGTACTGGGACACGATGTACGGGCCGGCGGCGTTGCCGAGGCGCGGCTCGGCGCCGGCCGCGGGCACGAGGTGTTCCTCTTCGTGCCCGTCGGTACGGGTGTCGGGGCGGCGGTCATGCTCGGCGGGCGGCCGTTCACCGGCGGGCACTGGCGGGCCGGTGAGCTCGGGCATGTGGTGGTGCGGCCAGGGGGCGACCGGTGCGGCTGCGGCCAGCGCGGTTGCCTGAGCACGGTGGCGGGCGGACCCGCGGTGGTCAAGCGGTACCGGCGGCTGGCCGGCCTGGACGGCGGAGCCCCGTCGGATGCCGCCACTGTGGTCCGACTGGCCACCGAGGGCGACCGCGTCGCGGCCGAAGTGTAGGCGGAGACCGTGGCGGCGCTGGCCGATTCGCTCGCTCTCGGCGTCACGCTCTTCGACCCTTCGGCCGTCGTCGTGGGCGGCGGGCTCGGCCGGTCCGGCGACCTGCTGTTCCACCCCCTGCGCGAACAGCTCGCCGAGCGGCTGACGTTCCAGGTCATGCCGGAAGTACTGCCCGCCGCCCTGGGGGACGAGGCCGGCTGCCTGGGGGCGGGGCTGCTCGCGTGGGATGTGCTCGGCGAGCGTACCGATACCAATACTGGTACTGGTACTGGTACCGGTACCGGGAAAACACTCCCCTCGGTCGCGAATGCACGCGGGCCGGGCGAGCCGTAAAACTCACCGACTTTCCACCGGCCGAGTCCCCGACTCCTGCGCCGACCCCGACCCCGACCCCGACCCCGACTCCGGCCCCGGCTCCGCGGTCCACTGCGTCAACAGGCGCAGCGCGTCGGCCGAAGGAGTGTCGTTGGGTGTGTAGACCTCGAGCCGGTGGTCGGGGCTGTCGGGCTGGAGCCACACCTGGTAGTCGACGTTGACCCCACCGACGGTGGGATGTTGCAGATTCATGGTGCCCACGGTGCAGTCCGCGACGTCTCCCTTGGCCCACAGCTTGGCGAAGTCGCCGCTGCGCATGGCGAGTTCACCGATCAGTTCGGCCAGCCGGGCGTCGGTGGGACAGCGGCCGGCGGTGAGCCGCAGGTAGGCGACGTGGGTCCGGGCAAGTTCGGACCAGTTTCGGTGCAGGTCGCGGGTGAGGGGGTCGAGGAAGAACATCCGCGGGACCGATGGCCGTCGCGCGAGGTCGTGGGGTGCGTCGAAGTCGAGGTGTTCCGCGAAGAGGGCATGACCGGTGCGGTTCCAGGCCAGCACGTCGCCGCGGCGGCCGAGCACGACGGCCGGCATGGTCTCCCCCAGGGAGGCCAGGAGGGCCAGTACGCGGGGGTGCGGTTTTTCGGGGCGGGGGCGTACCAGTCGGGAGGTGGCGGGCTGCCGGGCGAGGTTGTGCAGGTGGGCGGTCTCGGCCGGATCCAGTTGGAGCACCCGGGCGAGCGCGTCGAGGACCTGCGCGGAGGCGGTACCGGCCTGCCCTTGCTCCAGCCGGGTGTAGTAGCCGGCGCTCACGCCGGCGAGCTGGGCGAGCTCCTCGCGGGAAACCAACACCTCGTCGCGGGACACCGGACTCGGCCGATCGCCCGCCCGCCGCCGCCGCCGACGTCACCGTCATCGACGACGACGTCACCGTCACCGCCGCGGTCCCCGGAAGCGTCCGGTGATCGGATACGGCGGCTGCCCATCCGCTGCACCCGCAATCGTGGGCGCCTTCATCCCGGGCCACGCCGGGGCCGCACGGTGATGGTCCAGCAAACGCCGATGTCCCCCGGGAGACGTACGCACGCATGCCCGTGATCGCATCATTGAAGTCCCCAATGACGACTGGAGCCACCCATGACGACGACCCCCACCACGCCCACTGCGCCCGCTACGCCCACGTACCGCCACAACGGCATGGTCTGCACCGACCACAGCCTCGCCGTACCCCTCGACCACGCGCGCCCGGGCGGCCCGTCGATCACCCTCTTCGCTCGCGAGGTCGTCGCCGCGGAACACGAACACCGCGAGCTGCCCCTGCTGCTGTGGCTGCAGGGCGGCCCCGGCTGCCGCGCCGAGCGGCCCAACGCGGCCGGCGCCTGGCTGCGCCGCGCCCTCAAGGACTACCGCGTCGTACTCATGGACCAACGCGGCACGGGCCGCTCCACCCCCGCGGACCGCCGCACCCTCGCCGTCCACGCGGACGCCGCCGCGGCCGCCGAGCACCTCGGACACTTCCGTGCCGACGCGATCGTGCGCGATGCCGAGCTGCTGCGCCGCCGGCTGTGCGGAGACCGGCCCTGGACGGTCCTCGGCCAGAGCTTCGGCGGCTTCAGCGCGCTGACCTATCTGAGCCTCGCGCCGGAAGGTCTGGAGCGCGTACTCATCACCGGCGGCCTGCCCACGCTCACCGGCCACGCGGACGATGTGTACCGCGCCGCGTACCGCCGCACGCTCGCTCACAACACGCGCTACTTCGACCGCTACCCGGGCGACCAGGCCCTCGCCGACGCGGTCGCCGCCCACCTGGCCGCGCACGACGTACGGATGCCGTCCGGCGAGCGCCTCACCGTCCGCCGCTTCCAGACGACGGGCATCACCTTCGGTACCGCCTCCGGCTTCGACACCCTCCACTACCTGCTGGAATCCGCCTTCGTCGACGGCGCCCGCGGCCCCGAGCTGTCGGACACCTTCCTGCGCGGCGTCGACGCCGTCGTCTCCTTCGCCCCGCGCCCCCTCTACGCCGTCCTCCACGAACCGATCTACGCACAGGGCGGCCGCCCCACCGACTGGTCCGCCCACCGCATCCGCAAGGAATTCCCGGAGTTCGACGCGGACGGCCAGGACCCGCACAGCCCGCTCCGCTTCACCGGCGAAATGATCTACCCCTGGCAGTTCGAGGAGGACCCCGCCCTCGTACCACTGCGCGAGACCGCGGACCTCCTCGCCCAGCGCACCGACTGGCCGGCTCTGTACGACCTGGACAAGCTCGCCCACAACAACGTCCCGGTCACCGCCGCCGTCTACTACGACGACATGTTCGTCGACCGCGACCAGTCCCTGGCCACCGCCGACCTGGTACGCGGCCTGCGCCCCTGGATCACCAACACCCACGCCCACGACGGCGTACGAGCAGACCCGGCAGTCCTCGACCGACTGCTGGACATGGCCTGCGGGCGGATCTGACGCGGGCGTGGGTCCACCTCCACCCGGGAGGTGGACCTGCCTGCGTCCGGATCAGCTGTGGAAGCCGATGTAGCCGTTGCCGTCGCGGTCGGAGCCGCTCTTGGTGTAGGCGTGGACGTCCGAGCGGCTGCCGGAGGGCTTGTACAGGTAGATCGTGTCGCGGTCGTTGTTCCACAGGAAGTTGCAGTTGTCGCGGTAGACCACGTTGCGCGCATCGGAGTCGGTGCCGTAGCCGCCGCGGAGCTTCACATAATCGCCGGGCTGGAGGTAGTGGCTCGCAGCGAACTTGAAGCGGTTGCCCGCCGCGTCCTTGACGACATAGCCCTTGAGGTTGATGGTCGCCGAGGCCGAGTAGTTCTTGATCGTCAGGTACTCCTCGTCGGTGTTGCCGGAGGAGCAGCTGTTGGAGTCCCGGCCGGGGGCGTCGTACTGGACTCCGCGGATCTTCAACGCCGAGTGGTACTCGGCGGCCTGGGCCGGAGCGGCGGCGAGCACGGCCAGCGCGCCGGCGGCGATGGCCGTGGCGGTGGCGGTGGCGGTGGCGGTGGCTATGACAGGGCTCTTGCGCAAGGGAATTCCCCCCATGTTCACGGTCTGATGGAGCGACAGGAGCTTATACGTGATGTGAAGAGTTGGTGAAGGGTCTGCGATGACTTCGGAGAGCGTTCGCCGTCACGCAGTGTCCGTCCCGGCCTACTTCGCCGGAGTCCGGTTCCCTGTCCCGCCCTGCCACCGCCGCCGTGCCCGGAGGAAGCTCGACCAGTCCTGGTAGCCGAGCAGCTGGGCGATCTCGTACCGCGGGATCGACGGGTCGCGCAGCAGGTTCTCGGCGACACCACGTCGTACCTCGTCGAGGATCGCCCGGAAGGTCGTACCCTCGTTCGCCAGGCGTCGTCGCAGGGTCCGCGGTGCGTAATGCAACTGCTCGGCGACGTCCTCAAGGCTGATGTCGAGCGAGTCCCGGTCGAGCAGATGGGCGCGGACCCGGGCCGAGACGCCGGTGCAGTGCAGCCGTTCCGTTCGGATCCGCTCACACTGCTCGATCATGAGCAGCGCGGTGTGTGCGTTCGCCATTGGCGGCACTTGATCGAGGTACCCAACGTCGAAGACCAGCTCGGCGCGGGGGTGACCGAAGCTCACCGGAACCTGGAAATGGTCCTGGTAAACCGGTGGCCGCCGGGTCTCGTCGATCTCGAAGGGCAGCCTGACCTCGCGCAGCGGGACCCGGTTCGCGCCCGGGAAGACTTCGCGTTGGATCTGGACGGTGGCGGCGGCATCGCGCTCGACGACGAAGCGCCGGATGTCCTCGGGCACATCGTGGGACTCCATCGCGAGAACGTACTGTCCCGACTCTCTGATCTGGGCCGTCATCGTCGAAAAGGCGAAGGTGAGCAGCGCGTACCGCAGGCCGTACCGGACCGTCTCCCGCACCGACGAGCACGCCGCGAGCAGATAGCCGAAGTAGCCGTACGCCGTGAGGTGGTAGAGCCGTCCGAGCTCGATGCCCAGTCCGGGGCGGTTGTCGAAGGCGTCGAGCAGGTTGCGGATCACCGCGATCTCCTGCTGTGCTTCCAGCAGTTCGTCGGGGTCGGCGAGGCTCCGTGGGGTAATGCGGGACCCCCGCAGCAGTGCGCCGACGTCGACTCCTCGCTGAGCAGCCCACTCGCAGAGGATCGCGACGCCGACCATCGTGCGCGGGTGATCCCATGGGTCCCGCATGGTGGCGATGACCTGGGAAGTCGCCTGGGGTGTCGTCTGGAGTGACGCCTGGGGTGTCGTCTGGGATGACGTCCGGGGTGACGCGTGAGCCGCGGATCCCTCGGTCACGGATTTCTCCGTCCTGGGGCTCTCCGTCGCGGATCTCTCGGTCATTTTGGCCAGTCTCGCCAACGGGAGAACCGGCGTCAATCGGCCCGTACCGGTTCTGTGGCCGGAACGGCCGAGTTGTGGCCCCCCGTGCTCTGCCGGTGAGCGGAACCCGTCCTTACCTTGGACCGCCAGGGACCGTAACCGGCACCACAAGTCGACATCGCAACCGGCATCGCAACCGGCGTCACAAGAGAGAAGGCGGTATGCCTCTAGACCCCGCATCCCAGGCGCTGCTCGCCCAGCTGGCCGAGGCCGATGGCCCCGCGACCCACGAGTCGACACCGGCCATCGCCCGGATGAGCGGGCCGATCCTCGCCGGCCTGAGCGGACCGGGCCCGGACGTCGAATCGGTCCGGAACCTCAAACTCCAGGGCCGTGGCGGGCAGTTCAGGACCCGGATACTCAAGCCCGCGGGCGAACCGAAGGCGATCATCGTGTACTACCACGGCGGCGGCTGGGTGCTCGGTGACATCGACTTGCAGTACGACCACCTGGGTCGTCAGCTGGCGAACACAACACAGTCCACCGTCGCACTCGTCAATTACCGCAAGGCCCCCGAACACCCCTTCCCGACCGCGATCGAAGACAGCTACACCGGTCTGTGCTGGGTGGCGGAACATGCCGCGGATCTGGCGCCCGAGGGTGTCCCGCTGATCGTCGCCGGTGACAGCGCCGGGGGCAACATCAGCGCGGTGATGACGCTGTGGGCGCGCGACAAGGCGGGCCCGAAAATCGACTACCAGGTCCTGGTCTATCCCGTGACCGACTGCGACCTCGACACGCCCTCCTGCCTGGCACCCGAGAACCAACTCCTGCTCAGCCGGGACACCATGATCTGGTTCTGGGGCCACTACCTCGCGGACGAGGAAGCACGCAAGAACCCTGACGCGTCCCCGCTGCGCGCCGACAGCCACGCGGGGCTGCCCCCGGCCCTGGTGTACGTGGCCGAGTACGACCCATTGCACGACGAAGGCGTCGCCTATGCGAAGGCGCTGGAGGGCGCCGGGGTAACGGTCACACTCGAAGAGGCCAAGGGCCAGATGCACGCGTACTTCCAGATGGCGAAGCTCCTGCCCGGCCAGGCGGCAGGGATGGGACTCGTCGCGGACCACATCAACGACTTCATCGCCTCGTACGAGTCGCACGAGTCGCACGGCAAGGGAGCCAAGGGAGGTGTGATCCATGTCTGACCACGACGTGATCATCATTGGTGCGGGCTTCGCGGGCATGTACCAGCTGCACCGCCTCCGCCGGCTCGGTTTCGACGCACACGTCATCGAGGCCGGCGATGACGTCGGCGGCACGTGGTACTGGAACCGCTACCCCGGGGCGCGTTGTGACATCGAGTCGGTCGAGTACTCGTACTCCTTCGATCCGGAGCTGGAGCAGGAGTGGGACTGGAGCGAGCGGTACGCCGCGCAACCGGAACTGCTCTCCTACGCGCAGCACGTCGCGCAGCGGTACGACCTGCGCAAGGACATCACCTTCAATACCCGCGTGGAGTCGCTGAATTGGGACGACGACGCGAACCGCTGGACGGTGACCACCGAAGACGGCACGTCTCGCACCTCTCACACCTCTCGCATCTCTCACACAGCGCAGTACGTGATCGCGGCGACCGGCTGCCTCTCGGTGCCGTCCCGCCCGCATTTCGAAGGGCTGGAGGACTTCGCGGGCGAGGTGTACTGGACGTCCCGCTGGCCGCACGAGGGCGTTGACCTGGCCGGCAAGCGCGTCGCCGTCATCGGCACCGGTTCCTCCGGCCTGCAGACGATCACCGAGATCGCGCCGGTCGTCGACGCACTCACGGTCTTCCAGCGCACGCCGAGCTTCGCCGTACCGGCACACAACGGCCCCAACGACGAGCGCCTGGCCGACGCCAGGACGCGCTACCGCGAGATCCGCGAGTACAGCCGGATGTCGCGCACCGGATTCCAGTGCCACAGCGGTACCCGACCCCTGATCGAAACCGAAGTCGAGGAAGTACAGCGCGAGTTCGACGCGCGCTGGGCCGACGGCGGCCTGTGCTTCTCCAGCGCCTTCAAGGACATCCTCAAGGACATGAAGGCCAATGACGCCGCCGCCGAGTACGTACGCGGCCGGATCCGGGAAAAGGTCAAGGACCCGCAGCTCGCGGAGAAGCTGTCGCCGCGTACGTACCCGATCGCCAGCAAGCGGATGTGCGTCGACACCGGCTACTTCGAGGTCTACAACCAGGACAACGTGTCGCTGGTCGACATCAATGAGCAGCCGATCCAGCGCCTCACCGAGCGCGGGATCGTCGCGGGCGGGACCGAGCACGAATTCGATGTGATCATCCTCGCCACGGGCTTCGACGCAATGACCGGCGCGCTGAACGCCATGGACATCCGCAACGGCGACGACCGGCCTCTGCGGGAGAAGTGGGCCCACGGCCCGCGCACGTACCTGGGCCTGATGTCGGCCGGCTTCCCGAACCTGTTCATGGTCACCGGCCCGCAGAGCCCATCGGTCCTGTCCAACATGATGACCTCGATCGAGTACCACGTCGACTGGATCACCCGCGCACTGGAGTATCTCCGCGACCACGGCTTGAACCGCATGGAGCCGGCGCTCGACGCCGAGGACAACTGGGTGAACACCACCAACGACGTCGCGGCCCTCACCGTAATGCCACAGGCCGCGTCCTGGTACATGGGCGCCAACATCCCAGGAAAGCAACGCGTCTTCATGCCCTTCGCCGGCGGCGTCGGCACCTACAAACTGATCGGTGACGGGGTGGCGGTAGCGCACTACCACGGCTTCGAGCTGACCTGACCTGACCTGTCTCGATCAGCGGAGACCACGATCTCCTGGCTCTGTAAACTCCAGGCATGGCATTCATGAGCACTCCGCACTGCTGCTTCCTGTGATCGGGAGGCTTTGAGGGCGATGCCGGACGGCGTCGCCCTCCTTGGCGTGCCTGTCGCGTGAACCAAGTCCGTGCAGGCACGGCCCCCTCCCTTCACCCCTGCCAGGAGTGCCTTGTGCCTGTACCGCTTCCCCCTGCCCTCATACCGTTCCTCGCTCTTCTGCGCTGCCCAATGTGCCGCGCCGGCCTTCACCTCGACCGTGGCGCACTGCGCTGCCCGGCAGGCCACACCTTCGACATCGCCCGCCACGGCTACGTCGGCCTCCTGACGGGCACCCGCGCCACCAGCGGCGACGACGCGGCCATGATCCGGGCCCGGGACCAGTTCCTGTCCACCGGCAAATACGCGCCCATCCGCGAGACCCTGGCCCGCCTGACGGCCGGCACCGTGCCCGAGCAGGGCACGATCGTGGACGTCGGGTGCGGCACGGGCTATTACCTGGCCGGCGTACTGAACCAGTTGCCCGGCGCCCGTGGTCTGGGGCTGGACACCTCGGTGCGCGCGCTGCGCTCGGCAGCCCGGGTCCATGAGCGAGCCGCTGCGGCAGCCTGGGACGTCTTCCGCCCCTTCCCACTGGCCGACGGAGTGGCCGATGTCGTGCTGAACGTCTTCGCCCCGCGCAACCCGAGCGAGTTCCACCGGGTGCTGCGCCCGACCGGCCGGCTGATCGTGGTGCGTCCGACCGGGAGGCACCTGGCTGAGCTGCGCGGCCAGGTGCCGGGGGCGATCACGATCGACCCCGACAAGGAACAGCGTCTGCACCGAGCACTGACACCCTTCTTCGAGGCCACCGATACCGAGCAGGTCGCGTACGCCATGTCGTTGACCGGAGCGCAGGCCCTCGACCTGGTGGGAATGACGCCGAGCGCACGCCACCTGAATCCTGCGGACCTGTACAACGACGACCTCCTGCCCGACCAGGTCACCGTCTCCTTGCTGGCCACCGTCTACCGACCTCGGCGCCCCCGAGCGGCACGTCGTCGTGGTGCCGCGCGCCGCGACCCGATGGAGTGATGCGCGCCACATTCACCCATGTCACATCTCGCCGAGCTGCGCCGTCCAAGGGGTAAGCAGTAACGACGACACAGGAGTGCACGATGAATGCTCGGTTGAACCTTATGGCCAGCCCGGTTGCGGTCAAGGCCATGAAGCACCTCATCGCCGCGGGTAGGACGCTCGCCGAATCGTCGCTGCCGGCCGCGACGCAGCAGCTGGTGATGCTGCGTGCCAGCCAGATCAACGGCTGTGCCGGCTGCATCGACATGCACACCAAGGACGCCACTGCCGCCGGGGAGACCGCGGTGCGACTCAACCTGGTCGCGGCCTGGCGGGAGGCCACGGTGTTCACCGATGCGGAGCGCGCCGCGCTGGAGCTGACGGAGGAGGGCACCCGCATCGCCGACGCGGCCGGTGGGGTCCCGGACGAGGTCTGGGCGAACGCCGCCAAGTACTACGACGAGGACCAGCTCGCCGCCCTGGTGTGCACCATCGCCATCATCAACGCCTTCAACCGCGGGAACGTGATCACCCAGCAGCCCGCCGGCGACTACCAGGTCGGCCAGTTCGACTGACGAGGTGTTGAGGAGGAGTCGACGAGGAGTTGAGGAGGGCATGTCCCGGGCGCCGCTCGCCGGTGCCCGGGACGCCGTTCAGGCGCCGGGCGGCATGTTGTACGGCGTGACCACCTGGATCGCCGAGGGCAGTGCGGGTCCTTCGTCGGGCAGGGCCTTGTGGGCGCGCATGATGGTCTGGCAGGCGCGGCGCATGTCCTGGCGCAGGTCGTGGTGGAGAACGGCGGACAGGCGTCGTTGGCGCAGGAGTTGGGTGTTGTCGTGGTCCAGATCGTGGGCGATGAACACCGCGCAGTCCCGTCCGAGGTCGTCGAAGGCCGCCACGGTTGCCGCGTTGCCGCCGCCCATGGAGTAGACCGCGTTGATGGACGGGTCCCGTTGGAGCGCGTCGAGTACGAGGTCGTACTGGGTGGCGTCCAGGCCGTCGCTGTCGGTGACCTCGACGAGGGTGCGGTGCGGCTCCGTGTTGCGGATGGCGCTGCGAAAGCCCATCTCGCGCTCCTCCTCACCGCGGAAGAAGCCGCGGCTGATGGTGGTGAGCACGTTGCCGGGGCGGTCGCCGAGCCACTGACCGATGAGATACGCGGCGGTGGTACCGGCGGCGCGGTTGTCGATGCCGACGTACGCAAGGCGTGCGCTGCTGGGAAGGTCGCTGACCAGGGTGACGACGGGGATACCGGCTGCGACCAGGAGGCCGACGGCGGCCCCGACCTCCGGCAGGTCCGGAGCCTTGAGAATCACCCCCTGTGAACCACGCTTGGCGATCTTGTCCAGGGTAGCGATCAGTGCTGACGCCGGGCCGGTCTCGCGGAAGTGGAAGCGCGAACGCATCACCGCGGGTTGCAGTGAGGGCAGTTCGGCCTCCAGCGCGTTGCGTACGGCTGTGGAGAACCGCTCCGGCGCCTGCATCACGATGTCCATCATGAAGGTGCGTCCGCCGATGCGTACCTGGGTCCGCTGACGGTCCAGATCCTTGATCGCCTGGTGCACCTCCATGACGGTGCTCTCCCGTACGCCGCCCCGGCTGTTGAGGACCCGGTCGACGGTGGCCTCGCTCAGTCCGGCCTGACGGGCGATCTCCTTGATCGGATAGGGGTGTCGGTGTCGCATGACTCTTCCCAGGAATTTAGACAGGGGGTGATGGCAGGGGTTGATGTCGGGGGGATGTCGGAGGTCGGTGACAGGGGTTGGCGTCAGGGTTGATGAGGGGTTTTGATGAGGGGTTTTTGATGGGCGGCTGCGGATTGAATGACGGTTCTGAGCTGGTCAGACTGACAGAAAGGCGAGCGCGGCGACAAGAACGGCGGAAGGATGCGGGATGTCTCTCACCGATGCGGGGTCACGGGCGTGGCTGGGGGAGGACGACTGCTCCCTCGATGAGTTCCGGTCGCTGGTCGGGCAGCGCACCGATCCCCGCGACCACCCCTCGGCCGAGCGGGTCGAGCAGAACGTCCCCGTCTACGACAGTGACCGGCTCCGTGCACCGGCCGGCACCGCGGAGGGGCGCCGGAGTGTGCAGCGCGAGCTGGTACGGGCCCTGCTGGACGGCCCCGGCATCGTCGTCCTCCAGCAGGCCTTCACCGACCTCGCCGTGATCGATCGGGTGTCCGACGCCTTCACCGCACTGATCGAGGAGGAGCGGGCAACGGGCGCGTCCCGCGGCGACCACTTCGCCAAGCCCGGTGCCAACGACCGGGTCTGGAACGCGCTGGGCAAGATGGCAGTACGGCGACCGGAGGCGTTCGCCGACTACTACGCCAACGACATGCTGGCCCTGACCGCCGAGGCCTGGCTCGGCCCGGCCTACCAGGTCACCTCTCAGATCAACGTGGTAAACCCGGGCGGCGCGGCCCAGCAGGTGCACCGCGACTACCACCTCGGTTTCCTCTCCCAGGAACGGGCCGCCGCGTACCCGGCGCACGTCCACCGCCTCTCCCCCGTACTGACCCTGCAGGGCGCGGTGGCCCACTGCGACATGCCGGTGGAGTCCGGGCCGACGCTCTACCTGCCGCACTCCCAGAAGTACGAGCCGGGCTATCTGGCCTGGCGGCGGCCGGAGTTCAACGCGTACTTCGAGGAGCATCACGTACAGCTGCCGCTGCGGAAGGGCGACGCGGTGTTCTTCAACCCCGCGCTCTTCCATGCCGCCGGGCACAACCGCTCCGCCGACATCAAGCGCATGGCCAATCTGCTGCAGATCTCCTCCGCCTTCGGCCGCGCGATGGAGACCGTCGACCGCGAGGCGATGGTGAATGCCCTCTACCCGGTACTGCTGCGCCGCCAGGCCGAGGGGGTCGGCGAGGAGTGGCTGCGTAATGTGATCGCCGCGAGCGCCGAGGGCTACGCCTTTCCCACCAACCTTGACCTCGACCCGCCGGTCGACGGTCTCGCCCCGCCCTCCCAGGCGGATACCTTGTGGCAGGCCGTCGCCGAGGGCTGGACCCCGGACCGGCTGCGCCAGGAACTGCGGGCCGGCGCGAAGCGCCGCCAGAGCCTCGCCGCGTCTGACACTGCCTGAGCCCCTATTCGGCAGCCCCTATTCGGCGGGTTCGGCGATGAGCGCCGTGCCGATGCGGCGGAAGCCGAGTCGGGCGTAGACCCGCGCGACGGCGTCGTCGCCTGCCGACAGGAAGATGGTGTCCGCGCCCCGCGATCGGGCGTCGGCCATGAGTGTCGCGGTAACCGCGAGGCCCCGTCCGCGGCGGCGAGCCGCGGGGAGTGTCCCGACACCGACGATCTCGGAGACTCCTCCAAGCGGTTGATGCTGGCCGGCGGAGAGCGCCGATCCCTGCTCGACGGCAGCGGCGACCACCGTCAGACCTGCGCGGATACGCAGCCTCGCGCGTTCCACCGACCCGTCGCGATTGCAGGCGTCGACCGCCTCCGCCAATTGCGGTGTTCCCGCGAGTCCGACATGGGTTCCCGGCTCGGCGAAAGCGAGGTGAGGAACGGCCAGGGCGCTGGGCAGCACGGGGTCGTCCGCGTCTACGATCCGCACCGATATGCCGTCGTTGCTGTTTCCGCTGCCGGGCAACTCCCCCGATGGATCGGTGGAAGTACCGGGATCGAGCACCATCAGCGGATGTTCGTGGACGACGAGTCCCGACTCCTCGACTGCTGCTCGCAGTCGGGGCGTGGTTTCGGCAACCCATTCGAAGCTCTCCGGGATCCCCAACTCCCGTTGCCGGGCCCGGACCTTCTGTACATCGGTGGCGTCCAGCCGTGCGGACGACCCCCGTGCGGGACGTGCGTAGAACGGCCAGCCCTGGCCTTCCCGTACGAACAAGGTAAGCGGCCCGTGGTCCTCAACGCGGGCGCCTTGGCGCGGGACCGCGTCGTAGTACTCCTCGAGCCGGTCCAGCAGTTCCCGCTCATGATGATCGTCAAAATCGGCAGAAGTCACGCCAGGCATCCAAGCAACAGGGCGCCTGCAAAGGCCACTTCATTTACCAAGTGAGCTGGTACTGAGCCGAGAGAGCTCTAGGACCAGCTTGAGCTGTGGATGAACGACATCAGCAGATCGTGGGTTTCGCCGTCGGCGGCCGCGACGAGTCCGCGGCCGCCTGCCTGGCCGATCGGAGTGCCGTCGATGCCGGTGACTACGCAGCCGGCGGCGCGGCACAGAGCGATGCCGGCGGCGAAATGCACGCTCCCGGACAGGTCGCCGCCGTCTGTGACGTATGCGGCGCGCTTGCCGGCGGCGACCCAGGCCAACGCCAGCGTCGTGGACACGACCCGGGGCCGGAAGTGTGCCACGAAGCCGGGGTGGGCCAGCAGGTCCACGGCCCGGAAGCCGGGCGCGCTGGGGAACGGCGGGTCCAGGTTCACGTCCACGAGCCGGGTGGCGGGCGTGGGCGTCAGCGGGGTGTCGGCACCGTCGCTCCGTACCCACGCGGTCTTACCGTCGGAGAAGAAGACCTCGCCGCTGAACGGGTCCGCCACCGCCGCCGCACCGTCGCGCAGTGCCACGTTGACGGCCACCAGCATGTTGCCGACGGCGTAGTTCAGCGTGCCGCACAAGGGGTCCACCAACCACTGGCGTGCGGCCTCCGTCGCACCTTGCTGCCCGCCCTCTTCGCCGAGGACAGCGTCAGCGGGCCGGGCGGCACGGATGACGCCGAGGATCGCCTTCTCGGCCGCCACGTCGGCGGCGGTGGCGAAGTCCCCGGCGCCTTTGCCGATGCGGGTGAGCTGCCGGCCGTACAGGGTGCGCACTACGTCCGCACCGGCACGTGCCGCGGCTATCGACACCCCGGCATCGTCAAGACCCGCATACGAGTTGATCACACGGCAGAGGATATCGGCGGTCAGTCCAGTGCTGCCCCGCTCGTCTCCGGGGCCCACAGGGCGGAGACGGCCGCGCCGATCACCAGGATGATGGTGAGGGCCACCATCGTCGGGGCGAAGCCGAGGGAGCCGAGGCTGACCGGCAGCAGGAAGGTGCCGACGGCGGAGCCGATGCGGCTCATGCCGTTCAGCAGGCCGACCCCGGAGCTGCGCAGTTCGGTGGGGAACAGCTCGGGCGGGTACACCTGGTCGAGGTTGGTCGCTGCCGACATGGTGAAGGTGAAGACGAGGAACAGCGGGAACAGCACCATGGCCGGGGCGTCCGGCCAGAGGCCCATCGGCGCCAGGGACAGTGCGAGTACGACGAACGAGCCGATGGTGAGCCGCCGTCGGGTCAGCTTGGCCACGAACCACAGGCCGGCGATCCCGCCCAGCAGCAGGAACGCATTGAGCAGGGCCTCGCTCAGAAAGTGCCCGCCGCCCAGCTGGATCTTGACCAGTACCAGCGGGAGGAAGGTGTAGATCGCGAAGTACGGGATGACCTGGCAGTTGTAGAAGAGAATCCCGAACGCGGTGTTACGCCAGTGCTCGGCGCCGAACAGCTCTCGGTAGGACGCCGCGCGCCGAGTGGCGTGCTGTTGTGCCGCGAAGGTGTCGAAGTCGACGTGGCTGCCGATGAAGCGGGCGACCACCTGCCGGGCTTCGGCGGTCCGCCCCTTGCTGAGCAGCCAGCGCGGTGATTCGGGCGTACCGATCCGCATCAGCAGGACCGCGATCGCCGGCAGTGCGCTGCTGGCGAGCAACCAGCGCCAGGAGTCGCCGCCGAGGCCGATCAGGTAGGTGCCGAAGAAGAACGCGGCGATGTAGCCGACGGTCCACAGGCAGGTCAGCGAGGCCAGCAAGCCACCGCGGTACCGGCGGGGCACGAATTCGGCGACGAGGGTGGGCCCGAGCGCGTAGTCGGCACCGATGCCGAACCCGATCAGGAGCCGCAGGACGAGGAGTTCGACCGGGCCGTTGACGAAGAACTGCAGGACGGACGCAACGGCGATCAGCAGGAAGTCGAGCATGTAGAGCCGCTGCCGGCCGATCCGGTCGGCGGCCCAGCCGATCACAATGCTGCCGGCGAAGACCCCGACGAGCGCCGAGGCGCCCATCAGCCCCTGCCACCAGGAGTCGAGATGCATCTGCGGGGCGATCGCGGTGAGCGCGATGCCGATGATGCCCAGTTGGTAGCCGTCGGAGAAGTTCGCCCCGAAGGTCAGTGCGGTGATCTTGAGGTGGAAGCGGTTGAGCGGTACGTCGTCGAAGGTGTCGGGGTGGGCGTCGCCGGGCGGGCGTCCGGCCGTGGCGGCATCAGGAGTAGAAGCAAGGGTCCGGTCTTCTGGCATAGCTCGACAAGCTCTCCGATCGGAAGGGAATGCCGCGCCTGTCGACGGTGTCAGGCGGGGAGGAGGGCGCAGGCTACTAGGCGTCACCTGCATCAACTGCTCTTGCCAAGTTGAAGAATGGAAGGTTTCATGCAGCCTGTGAGATGAATAGTTCTCTGTCAAGAGGGAGATTCATGACTGGCAGCACTCCGAGCCGCCCCAACAACACTCCACTCGGCCTCGATAGCACTCCGATCCGCATCACCGGCACGAACCTGCGCTGCGCCGACGTCGTCCGCGCCGCCCGCCGAGGCGCGACGGTGGACCTGGACGACGAGGCGCTCAAGCGTGCCGGGCGGGCGTACGAGATCGCCCGGGACAGCGGCGCGAAACGCGCGGTGTACGGGCGCACCACAGGCGTCGGCGCCAACCGTCACGCCGTCGTCACCCCGGACGCCGTCGACCAGCACGGACTGCGACTGCTGCGCAGTCACGCGGGCGGCAGCGGCGTTCCGCTCCCCGACGACGTCGTCCGCGGCGCTCTGGTGATCCGCCTCAACCAACTGGCCGCGGCGGGCAGCGGCGTGCACCCGCGGCTGCTGCGCGCCCTGGAGTCCGCACTGCACGAGGATGCACTGCCCTCGGTGCACGCCCGCGGCGCCATCGGCACCGGCGATCTCACCGCACTCGCCGAGATCGCCCTGACGCTCGCCGGGGAGCGGCCCTGGAGCGGCAAGGGCCTGGACCCGGTGCCGGTCAGCCCGGGCGACGCCCTCGCGTTCATCTCCAGCAATGCCGTCACGCTCGCGGAGTCGGTACTGGCCTGGCACGAGCTGCGGCGGCTGCTGCGGGCGAGCCATGTGATCACCGCGCTGTCCTACTGCGCGCTGGGCGGCTCACCGGAGGCGTTCTCCGAGGTGGTACATGCCGCGCGGCCGCACCACGGGTCGCTGCACTGCGCCGCCGAGATGCGGCGCCTGCTCCGCCTCGATGACGATCCGCCTGCCGGGCGGCGGCTGCAGGATCCCTTCGGGCTGCGGGCCTTCCCGCAGGTGCACGGGCCCGCACTGGACGCGGGCGACGCGCTGGAACGCATCCTTGCCATCGACATCAACGCCGCGGCCGAGAACCCGCTGATCGACATCAACGGCGAGCAGGTGTACCACCACGGCCAGTTCTCCACCGCGTACCTCGCCCTCGCCCTGGACGGCCTGCGCGCGGCGCTGCACCACGCCGCGGAACTGTCGGCGGCACGCCTGAGCGACCTGGTCGAGCCGGACCTCACCGGGCTGCCGCCGTTCCTGGCGGCCGGCCCGGCGGGCAGCTCCGGCATCATGATCCTGGAGTACGTGGCACACGACGCGCTCGGCCAGCTCCGGCACGCGGCGGCGCCGGTCACCCTCGGCACCGCGGTGATCTCGCGCGGCCTGGAGGACCACGCCAGCTTCTCCACCCAGGCCGCCCGCAGCACCGCCTCGGCGGTGTCGGCCTATCGGACCGTCCTGGCCTGTGAACTCATCGGCGCGGTACGGGCGTTGCGGATGTCCGGTGCCGACCTTCCACCGGCTCCGGTGACCGACGCCTTCGCCGTGGCCGCCGAACGACTGCCGTACGTGGCGGAGGACCACCCGCTGAGCGAGGAGATCGAACGGGCCGAGGCGGTGATCGAGGAGTTCGCGGACCGGTGACGGGGGGCGAGGATGTCGCGGCCGGCCTGGCCGATCGGGGTGCCGTCGATGCCGGTTACTACGCAGCCGGCGGCCCAGCACGGAGCGATGCCGCGATCTGAGATCAGGCCGCGATGCGTTCTTCACCCGTCGCGCTGCCCGTCGACTGCGCCCGCGGCGCAGACCACCGGCCCCCGCGCGGCCGCCGCGCCCTCGCCAGTAGGCGCAGGCAGGTCAGTGGATTGTCCCGGGCCGGCCGCCGGGTGACCGCGGACCCCATGGCCACCACCGTCTGCAGCCGCTGGTGGTGCAGATCCAGTACGAAACGTATCAACGGCCCGTACTCGTCAGGGAGTTCGTCCAGCAGCCGGGACGCCTCGCGGAGGGTGCCGTGGGCCTTGTTGGCGGCTTCGGAGAGGAGGGCTTGGATGCCGGGGGCGTCTCGTCCCGCGGCGAGGTCGGCGCGGTCGACGCCGTGGTGTGCGAGTGCGTCCAGGGGGAGGTAGAGGCGGCCGTCCCGCAGGTCCTCGGCCAGGTCCGTCAGGATGTCGGTGCGCTGGCCCGCGTCGGCGACCAGTCGGCAGCTCTGCGCGAATTCCGGGGTGCCGCCGCCCTGCTGCGCCAGCCCCGTGGTGATCATGAGGAAGGGCCAGGTGAGCCGGTCCACGTACGTCTGGTAGTCGGCCTCCGTGGCGAACCCCGGGAAGTCCAGGTCGATCCGCGCTCCCTCCAGATAGGACTCGATCCAGTGGCGCGGCAGGTCACGCAGTGCGGATGTGTACAGAAACGCGCGCAGGAGTGGATGCCGGGCGGTACCGGAGTCCAGCGCTGCCCGGATCTGGGCTGCCCAGGCGTCGAAGCGCCGTATCCGCTCCTGCACCGTGCCCTGGTCGCAGAGGTCGTCGGTGAACGACGCGAACGCGTAACCGGCCAGCACGTGGGGCTGGAAGTGCGCAGGCGTCAGCAGCCGCACCGCCGCGTACCCGGCCGGCTCCCTGCGTTGCATGAACTGCGCGACCTTCACATAGTCGGCGCGTGCTTCACTCCCCCGCACCTCAGCCGCGTCCATACAACGTCGCCACACTCGCACGCATACCCTCCGCATCAAGAACACCATGAGTCACCGACAAGATGTCGAGACTACCCGTGTCGGAGCGCAGCGAGGTGCGACAGGGGCTACGTCGGCGCGGGGGTCGTCGGGCGCAGTTGGCTCTGGACGCGGGTGAGGAGTCGTTCGAGGGGCGGCATGGCGCGCGGGCCCGCGATGGTGGTCGCGATGGCGGCGGCCACACCCGCCAGGGCCACGGGCCCCAGTGGGGTGCAGCCGAAGAAGTGGCTGAGGCCGGGCGTCTGTACGACGGCCATCAGGGCGGCGGCGGAGCCGACGGTGGTCGCCCACAGCAGTGGGCTGCGGTGGCGCCCGGTCAGGGTCTGCGTGAGCTGGGCGCCGACGACACCGCACAGAGCCATGGTGCTGGTACGGCGCGCGGTGCCGGGTGTGAAGCGGCCGATCAGCCACGCGACGGTGGCACCCAGTGCGGTCACCACACCCCGCTGGCGGATCTGACGCAACAGCGGAGCGCCCAGCGCGCTCGTACCGACCGGTGCGCTGGTACCGGCCGATGCGCTGGTACCGGCCGATGCGCTGCCCGCTCCCGCCGTGGCGGACTCGGACTCCTCCGTGTTCTGGACATCCGACGGTGTGACGGCCACTGCCATCGCGGGGAACATGTCCGTCAGCAGGTTGACGAGCAGCAGCTGACGCGTGGACAGCGGCGACGCTCCGGAGAACAGCGTGCCGAGCACGGTGAAACCGACCTCGCCGGCGTTGCCTCCGATCAGGATGCTGATGGCGTCCGCGACGCTGCGCCACAGCGCCCGTCCCTCCGTGATGGCGTCGACCAGCACGGACAGGTCCGGTTCGGTCAGTACCAGGTCGGCGGCGTTACGGGCAGCCGCCGAGCCGCGCGCTGCGAGACCGACACCGACATGGGCAGCCCGGATGGCTGCGGCGTCGTTGGCGCCGTCCCCGACCATCGCCACCACCTTGCCCGCGGCCCGCAACGCCTCGACCACCTGGAGCTTCTGCTCGGGAGCGACGCGGGCGACGACCCCGGCGTCCCGCAGGAGACGGGCGCTGCCCGCCCGGTCCGAGGCCGCGAGCTCCTCGCCGGTGACCACCTTGATGTCGTCCGGCCAGCCCAGCGCCACGGCCACCGCGCGAGCGGTATGGGGGTGGTCACCGGTCAGCATGACCGGCCTCGCCCCGGCCTCCCGCAGCCCTTGGATCATGGGAGCCGAGCCCGGACGCGGGGCGTCGGCGAGTGCCACGAATCCCTTGAACTCGAGTTTCTCCAGAGGTTCGTTGACGAGTGCGTCGGCGTCCTGGGCAGTGGTGAAGGGACGGGTGGCGACGGCGAGTACGCGCAGGCCCTCACCCGCGAGGGACTGGGCCCACTCGGCCGCCTCCGCCGGGAGTCCCACGCAGGCGTCCAGGACGGTTTCGGGCGCTCCCTTGACCACGAGCAGGCAGCCCCCGTTGGGGGTCTCGCCGGTGGCGGCGGTGTAGCCGCGGCTGGCTTCGAAGGGCAGGCCGGCCGTGGGGGTCCAGTCGGGGTCGGCAGGGGCGGCGGCCAGTACGGCTTCGTCGGTGGCGTGCGCCTGCTTTCCCGCGGTGTCCTCGGTTTCCGGCGGGCAGGCGCGCCCCGCCAGCCGGAGGACGTCGACGGCTTCCTCGTCGTGCGGCCGGCAGACGGTCCCGTCGGCGGTGGCGACACGGACCGCGCGCAGCCGGTTCTCGGTGAGTGTGCCGGTCTTGTCGAAACACACCGTGTCCACCCGCCCCAGGGCCTCCAGGGCGCGGGGAGTACGTACCAGAATGCCGCGGCGGGTCAGCCGGCGGGCGGCCGCAAGCTGCGCCACCGTGGCCACCAGCGGAAGTCCCTCGGGGACGGCGGCGACCGCGACGGCCACGCCGCCCCCGATGGCCTGGCGGATCGGGCGGCCCCGGAGCAGGGACAGCCCGGCGACCGCGGCTCCGCCCGCGAAGGTGAGCGGGAGTGCCTTGCGGGTGAGTTCCTGCAGGCGTCCCTGGACGCCGGCGGCGGGCGGGGTGCGGGAGGCGAGTGTGACGGCACGGCCGGCTTCGGTGTGCTCTCCCGTGTCCACCACTACGGCGGTGGCCTGCCCTGCGACCACGGTGGTGCCCTCGAAGACCATGCAATGGCGTTCGGGGATGGCTGCCTGCGGTGTTGCGGTGAGTTGTTTGGTGGTGGGGAGGGACTCCCCGGTGAGTGAAGACTCGTCGACCTCCAGGCCGGTCAGCGCCAGCAGGCGCGCATCGGCGGGGACGACGTCGCCCACGTCCAGTTTGATCACATCGCCCGGGATCAGCCGTGTGGCGTCGACCGTGGTCGGCGCCTCATCGTCGCGGCTGCCGGCGCGGCGGGCCTTCTGTTTCTGGCCCCTGGCCAGCGCGGTCAGGGCCTGTTCGGCGCGTTGCCGCTGCACACCGCCGACCAGTGCGTTCATGCCCATCGCGCCGACGACGAGGGTCGCGTCGACGGCCGATCCCACGATGGCGGAGGCTGCCGCGCCGACGGCGAGGACGGGGGTGAGGGGGTCGTCCAGTTCGGCTCGTACCGCGTTGGCGAGCCGTACCGACCAGCGGGCCGGCGCGAGGACGGGATGGCCCGCCACCCGTGCGGCCACATCCCGGGTCGTTGTCATCGCACCGGCCAGCGGTGTGGGTGCGCCGGGGCGGTTGCTCTCCAGCCGGGCCACCGCCTCGTCGGGTTCCAGGGCGTGCCACGGTACGCGGGGCCGGGGCTGCGGGGCCGATGCGGCGGCCACGCCGACGGCCGCCCGCCACCCCGCCAGGAGTGCTCCCATGGCCGCGGCGTTGACCGGGGCGTGCTGCGAACCGGTGAGGAAGGACAGGCCGCGTCGCTGGGCGCCGGTGGCGACCAGCAGACCGGACAGCGCCGCACCCGCCCGGGCCAGGATCATCGACTGCCGGCCCACGGACCGTGCCGCGGGAACGGCCACCAGCAGCCGCCACACATCCTTCAGGCCGCCGAAGGCCATGACGTCCGCGTCCCACACGACGGCGCTGTCGTCGTCGGTGAGGGCCACCGCCACATCGCTACCCAGCAGCCCGGCCAGCAGTTCCTCGTCCTCCGGGTGGTCCGCCGCGTATGTCTGCGCGTCGGTCGCGTCGTGCGGGGCCGGTACGCGCGCGACGGTCAGGACCGCGTGCCCGTCGGCCTGGCGGCCCCGTACGTGATCCACCAGCGGGCACTCGGCGGAGACAACCTCGTCGGCCAGGGCCGCGAAGTCGGCCAGCGCCGGGTCGTCCACCACGATGGTGTACTGGTCCGCCTGCCGGGCCGCGTCCAGTACGGCTTCGGTCAGCGGGTCGAGTTCCCAGCCGATCGTCACCGTACCGACGTCCCGCCCGGCGGCCGAGGCGATCATCATGCCCGTCTCGGCCGAGGGCTGGCCCGGTACCGGACGCAGCTCCACCCCGGGCGTGCCGTCGTTCCCTTCTGGGCGGAGAGCGTTCCCTTCCGAGCCCAGGGCCGCAGCGGCGGCCCGCCACAGCCGGTCGCGGTCCCAGTCCTCCGCACTGGGATGCACCTCGCAGAGCGTGCGCCTGTTGCCACGCAACGCACTGGGATGCAACACCACGGTGTCGACCAGTTGCAGTTGTTTCAGCCGCTCGGGGTCGCGGATCAGCACTCCCGAGCGCGCGAGGGCGCTGCCCAGGGCCGTGGAGAAGGCCACCGGGCCGTACCGGGCGGCCTTCGGGGAGCCCGACAGCACGGCCTCCGCCGCCTCGTTGAGATTCCGCCTGAGCAGCAGCGTTGCGGCGGCGCCCAGCATGCTGCCGGTGGCGGCGTGGGCCGCGTACTCCTGCGCCGGGGTCGGACGCAACGGCGGCCGCGCGACCTCGCGCGTGGTCATGCTGCAGCGTTCCGGGGCGCACACCCGGTCGTGGGCGGCGTCGAAGACGGCAGCCCGTGCCACGCTCTCCACGAGCTGTCCCGCGCGCAGCATGCCGTCCAGTACCAACGAGCTGGGCGACTGTCCCGCGCCATGCACCGCGGCGTTCGCCGCCGCGAGGGCCAGGTCCGCTCCCGCCGCACCGAACCGGTTCTTCAGCAACGCCCGGAACCGCGGGTTCTCCCGCAGCAGCGTCACACCCGCCGTCACCACCCTGGACGAGCGCGGTACGCGCCACGCGCGCGCTGCCGTCGCCGCCGCCACGCCGACGGCGTCCAGCGCCAGCGCCGTCGCGGCGACCCGCACCGCCGTGGTGCCCTCCGGGTGCGCGAACTCGTGCAGCGGCGCATGGCTCAGCCCGTACCGTTCGGCCAGGTCATTGGCCTTCTTCACGACACGGTCGGTGGCCGCTTCCTGCGAGGCGGTGACCACCAGCCGCGCCAGGCCGCCGTCCCAGTAGGCGAGCAGCACGTCCGGACGTTCCGCGAGCGCGGTGGCCACCTTCTGGGCCACCGCTTCCACCCCGCCCGCACGCCGTACCCGGGCGTCGTCGGTGTCGGAGGACGGTTGCAACGCCAGGTGCACCCGGGTACCGGCCCGCCATTCCTCCATCCCGCCCGGCATTGCGTTGCGTGCCACATGGGCCACGTGGACCGTGGTCTCCGCCACCGCCGCCGCGCCGTCCGACGCGGCACGCCAGCCGATATCAATGGCCTCTCCGGCCACCGTGGCGCACGCCTCCAGTCCACGGGCGACGTAACCGGGCGCGGACAGGGCCGCCCCCCATCCGACCGCGGGCAAACGGGTCAGCAACCCCAGAACCATGTCCCACCCTCATCGAACGTCCGACCCACGGTCAGGAAGCCGTTGCCCGCGCTGCGGGCCGCTTCGTTGCCTTCGTACCCGATGCGGTACGCGAGCGTCCTCCGCTCGTCGTCGCCTTCCCCGTCGCCTTCCCCGTCGCCTTGGCAGTGGGCTTGGCCGTGGCCTTGGCAGTGGACTTGGCCTTGCTCGGGGAGTGGCTCTTCGCCGTGGTCTTCGTCTGGCTTTTTGCCGGGCTCTTTGCCGTGCTCTTTGTTGTGCTCTTTGTTGTGGTTTTCGCGTGGCTCTTCGGCCGGCTCTTTGTCTGGCCCTTGGCAGCCGGCGTGTGCTGCCCCTGACCGTCGTGCGCCCCGCGGTGTCCGTCCTCTTCGGGGCGGGGCTGTGTCAGCCATACGGCAGCCGCGCCGGCCACCGCGATCGGCCATTCGATGACACCGGCCACGCCGAGCAACCCCGCACCGGTGTACGCCGCGATGCGTCGCCCGTGCGGTGACACAATGCCCACCGCGTTCAGCGCGCCCTCGGCCGCCTTCGACACCTGTTCCACGCCGGGCACATGCCGCAGGTCCGGCGTGATCGCGCGAAGCGGTCCCGGAAGCCTGCCTGAAGACGACGACTGCTTCTCGTTCATACCGCCTCCGAACATTGTCTGCCTTTGCTGCCTCCTGGTTCCCCAAAGTTCACCGGCTAATCACACATCTCACCCACTAGGGCGGAAATCGACGCCATACGCACGTGCCCGCTTGCCGTCAGTGTTGGCAGTGCCGCGTCGGCAGTACGTCACCCTCCGTAAGCTGTTCGTTGGGATACGGCCGCTAGTCGGCCAAGTGGGCGATGAGGGCCTTGGTGACGTCTTCGGTGGTGGCGGTGCCGCCGACGTCGCGGGTGAGGATGCCGGCGGCGGTGGTGGCCCGGATGGCCTTGTGCAGGCGGGCGGCCTGCTCGGGCAGGCCGAAGTGGTCGAGCATGAGGGCGGCGCTGCCGACGGCTCCGATGGGGTTGGCGAGGCCCTGACCTGCGATGTCGGGGGCGGAGCCGTGGACGGGCTCGAACATGCTGGGGAAGCGGCGCTCCGGGTTCAGGTTCGCGCTGGCCGCGAGGCCGAGGCTGCCGGCGAGTGCGCTGCCGAGGTCCGAGAGGATGTCGGCGTTGAGGTTGGAGGCGACGACGACGGAGAGGTCTTCGGGCTTCAGGACGAACTTCGCCGACATCGCGTCGACGAGTACGCTCTCGGTCTCCACGTCCGGGTAGTCCTGCGCGACGCGCTTGAACACATCGTCCCAGAGGACCATGCCGTACTGCTGCGCGTTGCTCTTGGTGACGCTGGAGACCTTGCGCCGGGCGCGCGTGCGGGCGAGGTCGAACGCGAAGCGCATGATGCGCTCGCAGCCGACCTCGGTGAACAGGGCGGACTGGACCGCGACTTCGCCGCCGGGGCCGCGGCCGGAGAGGTTCCGGCCGCCGAGTCCCGCGTACTCCCCCTCGCTGTTCTCGCGTACGACGACCCAGTCGAGTTCGGTGTCATCGGCCTTGCGCAGGGGGCTCTGGACGCCGGGCAGGAAGTGCACCGGGCGGATGTTGGCCCACTGGTCGAAGGACTGGCAGATCTTCAGGCGCAGGCCCCACAGGCTGATGTGGTCGGGCACGTTGGGCCAGCCGACCGCGCCGAAGTAGATGGCGTCGAAGTCCTTGAGCCGGTCGAGGCCGTCGTCATCGATCATTTTGCCGGTCTTGGCGTAGTAGTCGCAGCCCCAGGGGAACTCCTCCCAGTCGAAGGAGAAGGCGCCGTGGGAGTCCTCGGCCAGGGCGTCCAGGACGGTACGGCCCGCGGCCACGACCTCGGCGCCCACACCGTCGGCGGGGATGGCGGCAATGCGGAAAGTGCGGGGCTGGGTCATGGGGGCCTCCTGAAGCCGGCGGTTCTTCCTGATTGATGAGTCAACACAGGGGGGCGGGGGCCCGTCCAAGACCTGCTTCCGATATGGCCCATAGGAGCTGACGATGAGTTAGGAGGGAGGGGGTCAGGTCTCGGTGGTGCGCGTTTGGCGACGCGCGAAGGAGTCCGTGAGCTGCAGGAACGACCGCGCCCCGGGGGTGAGGTGGGCCGGCAGGCTGATCATGGCGACGTGGAGGTAGGCGGTGTTCTCGATCGGTGCGACGACTGCTCCACAACGCCGTGCCAGCCGCGTCCACGACGAGGGCAGCACGGCGACGCCGACTCCGGTCAGTACGAGGGGGAGGATGGAGGTCCGGTGGTCGACGACCGTGACGATTTCGGTGCCGGTGCCGCCGGCGGTGACGTCATCGACGATGCTGCGCATCAGGCTGCCGGGACGGGAGGCGATGAGTTTCTGCCCGGCCAGGTCGCCCTGCCGGATCGCCACATCGTCCCGTACCGTCCCACCCGGTGCGGCAACGACGACGAACGGCTGCTCCTCGATGGGCAGGACTTCCACGCCGGCCGTGGTGACGGGTTCGGCCGATCCCAGGAGGCCGAGCTCGCAGGCACCGCTGCGTACCAGGGACACGACCTCCTCGGGAGTGAAAGCGGCCTGCGTACTCACCGTCACGCCCGGGTGCAGTTCGGCGAAACGGTGGATGAGGGTGCTCAGCGGTTCGATGCCCGGGGACGGCATGGACGCCACCTCCACCGTGCCGCGGCGCAGTCCGGACAGCGAGGCGGCGGTGTCCCGCACGGCCGCCATGTCGCGCAGTACTCGACGGCTGGGCGCGAGCAGTTCGGCACCCGCCTCGCTGAGGACGACCCCACGGCCCACCCGGTGAAAGAGCGCGACTCCGAGGTCCGCCTCCAGATTGGCCATCGCCTGGGAGAGGGACGGCTGGGCCACATGCAACGCGGCGGCGGCCTTGCTGAAGCCGCCGTGTTCGACGATGGCGAGGAAGTATTCAAGCTGCCTGGCGTCCATGACCCCTCCGCCACCGGAATGTACCAGCGGAATCGGCAGAAACGGCCGCATCGGGTACCTCATGGCCGGCCAGCACCGCACGGGCCCGCGCCAAGTCGAGATTGTTCTCCCACTTGGCAACGAACAACGTGGCCACCGCATTGCCATAGAAATTGACCAGCGCCCGGCATTCCGACATGAACTTGTCGATACCGAAGATCAGCATGATGCCGGCGGCCGGGACATGACCCACCGTCGACAGCGTCGCGGTCAGTGCGATGAATCCACCGCCTGCCACGCCCGCGGCCCCCTTCGACGTCAGCAACATCACCGCGAGCAGGCCCAGTTGCTGCCCTATCGTCAACGGTGTGTCCGTCGCCTGCGCGATGTAGAGCGTCGCCAGGGACAGGTAAATGGCCGCGCCGTCGAGGTTGAAGCTGTAGCCGGTCGGCACGACGAGTCCGACCGTGGACTTCTCCACGCCCATGAACTGCAGCTTGCGCATCAGGCCCGGCAGCGCGGGCTCGGCCGTCGAGGTGCCCAGTACCAGGAAGAACTCCTCCTTGAAGTAGCGGAAGAGCTGGAAGATGTTCAGCTTCACAAAGGCGGCCAGGACCGCGCCCAGCACCACCACGACGAACAGGATCGAGGTGACATAGAACAGCGCGATCAGCGAGCCGAGGCTGGTCAGGGTGGAAATCCCGAACTTACCGATGGCGTAGGACATCGCACCGAACGCACCCAGCGGGGCGGCCTTCATGATGAAGGCCAGCACCTTGAACACCACTTCGGTCAGGCGGTTCACGCTCGCGATGACCGGCTCACCGACCTTGCCCACGCTCTTGAGCGCGATACCGAAGATCACAGCAAGAAAGATGACCTGCAGGATGTCGCCCTCGACGAACGCGCCGAAGAAGCTGTGCGGCACGAGATTGGTCAGGAACTCCCACCAGTGCTGGTGCTCACCGCTCTTGATGTACTCGTCGGCCTCGCCCGACGTGCTGATCGTGGCCGGGTCGGCGTGCACCCCGTCACCGAGACGGAAGATGTTGATGGCGACCAGGCCGGTCAGCAGCGCGACGATCGTGCCCACCTGGAAGTAGGTGAGGGCCTTGATGCCGGTCAGGCCGACCTTCTTCAGGTCCGCGACGCCGGCGATCCCACCGATGATGGTCAGGAACACAATGGGCCCGATCAGCATCTTCATCGCCGCGATGAAGGTGGTCCCGATCGGCTCCATCGAGGTGGCGAGATCCGGCCACCGCCAGCCCATGAAGATTCCGATGACGATCGCCAGCAGCACCTGTACGTAGAGCTGTCGCCACCACGGTTTCGACGGCGTACCGTCGCCCACCGCGGCAGGTGCTGGGGTCTGCGTCATTGCAACCTCCTCCAGGCACGAAGAGGGTCCGACCTGGCGTGTTACCCGAACCCGCCGCGCGGCGGCACCGCGTAAGGCGCGCCCGTCACGTGAGGCCGTAACCCACGTGACGCCGAGCCCGATCAGCGCCACGCATACTGGCAGCCACAGTGAACCGGGTCACACAACGCGAGGTCCACGACCAAAAATCGATGCCCTGTATAAGCGCCGCCTATGGGATGCGGCTCGGGCGTCACCCGCATCTTCCCGGCCCAGGCGCATTCGACATATGTACCAATCCCATCGGGAGATTTGTGACAGGCGGCGGAGTCGGCTGCCTGTGGGGGCGTGTTACAAAAGGAGCGCTTCAGCTCAGCACCTCGGCCGTGCCGCACCCTCTGGCACGTGATGGCGAGGCAGGCGTACCGGACGAGAGGCAGGCGTACCGGACGAGCTGAGCCGTGGCACATCCCGCCCCCGCCTCGACCAGGCAATGCCGGGCCCGCAAGCCAAGTAAGGGGCAGCTCGGGCCCCGACGTTGCAGAAAGGCCGACGGGTTGAGCTCACAGATACCCCATGCATCCCCTACTGACGCGCGCCTGCACGCCCCCACCGCCGGGCAGCGCATTGTGATCATCGAGGACGACGAAGCCCTGGGCCGCTCGGCCGCCGCATGCGTCGAGCGCTGGGGCGGCACCGCGTACCGGCTGCCCCGCCCCGACGACGACACCCTGCGCCGGCGACTGCAGCACCCCGTCGACGCGATCGCTGTCGTCTCCCGCGATGACATCGTCGCCCTGCGCTACGCCCTGCTGGCCGAACACCTCGAGCCCGGCGTCCGGCTGGTGGTGACCCTCTTCGACCGCACCGTTGCCGACGAGGTCAGCCGGACCATTCCCAACTGCACCGTGCTGAGCATGACCGATGCCATCGTGCCCAGCCTGCTGGCCAGTTGCCTCGCGCCCCAGTACGCCATCCTCCAGCCCCTCGACAGCGAGGTCGTCGGCGTCCGCCGCGAAGGTGTCACCACCGCGATCGAGCATCTGCCCAGGCGGTCCCTCACCACCGGAGCCGACCACCGGACACGCTCCGACCACCGGACACACTCCGGCGTCCGACCCCGTTCCGGCGTCCGGTCACGCTCCACCCTCACGTCCTGGTTCCGCTCCCTCGGTACGTCCGCCAAGGTGCTCGTCGCGAGTTTTACCGCGCTGCTCCTGGCGCTCGCCGTGGACGTCACACTCGGCGTCCTCGTACTGCACGAGCCCTGGCCCGATGCCACCTGGAACGCCGCCCGCACACTCACCACGGTCGGCTCCTCGCCGCACGCGGAGCACGGCCCGGGCTGGTACAAGATCTTCTCCGCCGTCTCCATGCTCGGCGTTCTGGTCCTGGCCGCCGTCTTCACCGCGAGCGTGGTCGACCGGTTCGCCGGACACCGCATGACCAGCATCCTGGGAGCCCGCTCCATCCCACGCCGGGACCACGTCATCGTCGTCGGCCTGGGCCAGGTGGGCCTGCGTCTGTCCGCCCAGCTGCGTGATCTCGGCGTCAAGGTGGTCGCCGTGGAACGCAATCCCCAGGCCGCCTGCCTGCCGCTGGCCCGCGCCCGCGACATTCCCGTCATCCTCGGCCGCGGCGGCGACCGCTTCCTGCTGGAACGTCTCTCCGTACACCGGGCACGGGCCCTGGCCGCGGTCGCCTCGGACGGACTGGAGAACATCGCCGTCGCCGTCACCACCCGCGCCATCGCCGCCGATCAGCGCATCGTCCTGCGCGCCGGGGGCGACGAGGTCACTACGGAATCCCGGTCGCTTTTCCGCATCGGCGCGGTCTGCGACTTCACACATATCGTCGGTACGTTCGTCGCCGCGTCAGTGTTGGATACCGCGCCGCGCAGTGTGTTCGTGGCCGGCGGCCGGACCTGCGCACTCTTCCCGGACGACCGGGTCGTCGACCTCGCCACGTGGGACGCGCGCCGCGGCGGGCAACAGACCGAGGCGGTCGAGGACGCCGTCGACCTGGCCTCGTCCTCGGGCGGGTAAGCCCGGGCGGGCAGGCCTGGGCGGGTAAGTCCGGACGGGCATGTCCCGCCGCCCGGGCCCGGTGGCCATTGGGCCTCGTGGCCTATTGGTCGCATTATTCGGCTCCTCCATGATCGGCAAGACTGGAATCATGGGTATGCACGGTTTCTTCCGCCGGTTCGCGGTACCGCCTTCCCGTCGGCCCCGCCGGTCGCGGGAGCGGCGCGGGTGGTCCGTGCTGAGCCCGCGGAGCGTCGCCGGCCAGGTGTTTCTCCTGCAGCTGGCGGTGGTGGTACTGCTCGTCGCCGTCACCGCGGCGCTGCTGGTCGTGCAGGCCAGGCGCCAGGCCACGGAGGCGGCCCGCACCGAGGTACTGACCGCCGGTGAGGCGTTCGCGAATGCCCCGGGGATCGTGGCGGCGCTGGACAGTCCCGACCCGGCCGCGGTGCTGCAGCCGCGCACCCAGGAGATCCGGAAGCGGTCGGGACTCGACACCCTCGTCGTGATCAACACGGACGGGACCCGGTACACCCACCCCGACCCGGACCAGATCGGGCGGAAGTTCATCGGCACCATCGGACCGTCGCTGGCCGGCCGCGTCACCATCGAGAACGCCCGGGGGCCCGTCCGGCCCGGCGGAGAGGCGAACGTCGTCCAGTCAGTGGTACCGATCTTCCGGCCGGACGGCTCGGTGGCCGGCATGGTGTCCCCCTCGGTCACGGTCGCGGACGTGAACGAGAAGGTGGAGCGGCAGCTGCCGGTGCTCTTCGGTGCCGCGGGCGGCGCGCTCGTCCTGGCAGCGGGCGGGTCGGCGCTGGTCAGCCGGCGGTTGCGGCGCCAGACCCGCGGACTGGGCCCGCTCGAGATGACCCGGATGTACGAGCACCATGACGCGGTGCTGCATTCGGTACGGGAAGGCGTACTGATCGTCGGCGACGGGCGGCTGCTGCTGGCCAACGACGAGGCGCGGCGGCTCCTCGACCTGCCGCCGGACGCGGAGCAACGGCAGGTCACCGACCTCGGTCTGGCACCCGGCACCGCCGACCTGCTGGCCTCCGGCCGCCGTGTCACCGACGAAGTCCATCTGGCCGGTGACCGGCTGCTGGCCGTCAACGTACGGCCCGTGGATCGCCGTGGCGGCGGCCCGGCGGGCAGCGTGGCCACACTGCGCGACACCACCGAGTTGCGAGCGCTGGCCGGCCGGGCCGAGGTCGCCCGGGAGCGGCTGCAGTTGCTCTACGACGCCGGGGTGCGGATCGGTACGACGCTGGATGTGGTGCGTACGGCCGAGGAACTGGCCGAGGTGGCGGTCCCGTTGTTCGCCGACTTCGTCACCGTCGAGCTGCTGGAGGCGGTCCCACGCGGGGAGGAGCCGGATGCCGCGAGCGCCGAGATGCGCCGCACTGCCCTGCGGGGCATTCACGACGATCCACCGCTCCTCCCGGTGGGTGAGCTGTTCCGGATCGCCTCCGGCAGTCCCGTGACCGGTGGTCGACCGGGCGACGTGACGGGCCGTGTGGCGGGCGGCCGCGCCGTACTCGTCCCCGATCTGGCCGCCTCCGACGGCTGGCGCGCACACAACCCGGAGCCCGCCGAGAGAATCCTGGACTACGGCATCCACTCCCTGATTTCCGTACCGTTGCGGGCGCGGGGAGTGGTGTTGGGGACGGCCGACTTCTGGCGTTCGGAGAACGAGCCGTTCGAGCAGGAGGACCTGTCCTTCGCCGAGGAACTGGCCGCCCGGGCGGCGGTGTCCATCGACAACGCCCGCCGCTACACCCGCGAGCACACCATGGCCGTCACACTGCAGCGCAGCCTGCTGCCGCATGTGCTGCCCGAGCAGTCCGCGCTGGAGGTGGCACACCGGTACCAGCCCGCCCGGGCCGGAGTCGGCGGGGTGGGCGGGGACTGGTACGACATCATTCCGCTGCCCGGCGCGCGAGTGGCGTTGGTCGTGGGCGACGTGGTCGGCCATGGCCTGCACGCCTCGGCCACGATGGGCCGGCTGCGTACCGCGGTGCACAACTTCTCCACTCTGGACCTGTCTCCCGACGAACTCCTCGGCCGCCTGGACGAACTCGTCACGCGCATCGACGACGGCGAGGCCGCGCAGGACGAGACGCGGCAAGTCGACGGCAGTGCGGCCGCCCAGGGCGAGGCGCAGCGCATCACCGGCGCCACCTGCCTGTATGCGATCTACGATCCGGTCACCGGGCGCTGTGCGATTGCCCGGGCCGGGCATCCGGGGCCGGCCGTGGTGTATCCGGACGGCAGTGTGCAGTATCCAGAGGTACCGGTCTCCCCGCCGCTGGGCCTGGGCGGCGGCCTGCCCTTCGAGACCGCTGAACTGGATCTGCCCGCCGGCTCCCGGCTGGTCCTGTACACCGACGGGCTCATCGAGGACCGTCACCGCGACCTCGACACCGGCCTGGAACTGCTGCGCACGGCCCTGGCCGGCGCCGCCGGCCGTACCCCGGAAGAAACCTGTCGGGCCGTACTCGATGCGGTGCTGCCGGCCCACCCCAGCGACGACGTCGCCCTACTGGTGGCCCGCACCCGGCTGCTGGGCCCGGACCGGGTCGCGGACTGGGACGTGCCCTCCGACCCCGCCGCCGTCTCCCGCGTCCGTGCCGACGCCCTCCGCCAGTTGGAGAGCTGGGGCCTGGACCGGATCGCCTACGCCACCGAGCTGGTGATCAGCGAGCTGGTCACCAACGCCATCCGGTACGGCGCCGAGCCGATCCGGCTCCGGCTGCTGCACGACCGCGACAGTCTGATCTGCGAGGTCGCCGACGGCTCCAGCACTTCCCCGCATCTGCGCCGGGCCAAAACAACCGACGAAGGCGGACGCGGCCTGTTGCTCGTCGCCCGGTTCACCCAACGCTGGGGCACCCGCTACACGGCTCGCGGGAAGGTCATCTGGACCGAACAGTCCCTGCACAACGGCACGGCCGAACCTGACGGTGACGCCGGTGACATCCTCCTGGACCAATGGAGTGACACCGAACTCTGACACACCCCGGACACCTGCACCCAGTCACTGCCGAGCCTGCAGATTGGCCATGGCGGAGCTCATGTGCTCGTGCAGGATGGCCACTGCCGCGTCCGCGTCCCCGCGCTCGATGGCATCGACGATGGGCGCGTGATGGGCCGCGGACATGGTGAGCTTTCGTTGCTCGCCGGCGGCGCTCATCACCACGATGCGTGTCGGCCCCTCAAGATGGCGCCACGTCGTCACCAGCATTGAGTTCCCCGACAGTTCGCACAGCAGGAGATGGAAGGCGAGGTCGGCCTCCACCTGGCCCTCCAGGTCGCCCGTCACCTCAAAAGCCTGATCCAGGCGACGCAACGCTTCCCGGAGCGCCGCGACCGCAGCCGCACGGTCCGGGGATGCGATGACCTGCGCCACGGCCAGCCCTTCGAGGGCTTCACGTACCTGGAACAGCTCGCGCACTTCCTGAGGCGACAGGACGCGCACCCGCAACATGCCACGGGCGCCGGCCACGACCAGCCCCTCCTGCTGCAGATGCCGCAGCGCCTCGCGCACGGTGCCGCGGCTGACCGACATCCTGGAGGCGATCTCGACCTCGCCCAGGTGGTCGCCGGGACGGTATTGACCTGTGGTGATCGCGGTGCGCAGGGCCACCAGGGCACGTTCGCGCAACGTCGATCGATCAAGGTTCGGCAACGCCGGAACGGTCACGGCCGTTCCCCCCTTCAGTGCTGTACGGCAGCGCGTGGCTCGCGAATTCTACTGTCAACTGTTGACGGTCGCCTGCCGACCGTCCACCGCCGACCTGCCGACCATCCACGGCCGACCTCCCCGCCATCCCGCAAGTAGGCGCGTCAGATCCATTGACAAGCGTCATCACGGCACCCACCATCAACAATCGCTGTTGAGTGTTAACAGTCAACACTGCACGGCAGGCGTCCGCATCGCGATCAAGGAGGATCCGCATGACCAGCTCCACGCCACCACCACCGCCGGCTCACCCAGCGGCGGAAGGTTCGCCGGAACGCCGCAGGGTCGCCGTCGGCTGCGGCGTCGGCGCGGTCATCGAGACGTACGACTTCATCGGTTTCGGCACGGCGGCCGCCCTGTACTTCGGGGACGTGTTCTTCCCCGGATCCGACCCCATGTCCGCGCTGCTGCTGTCGTTCGCCACGCTGGGCATCGGCTTTGCCGCCCGCCCCCTGGGCGGCATCATCGCCGGCCACCTGGGCGACCGCATCGGCCGCAAGCCGGTGCTCGTCGGCTCCCTGCTGATCATGGGGGTCGCCACCGTACTCATCGGCTGTCTGCCCACGTACCAGCAGATCGGCCTATGGGCGCCGATCCTGCTCGTCATCGTCCGCATCGTGCAGGGGCTCGCCTTCGGCGCCGAATGGGGCGGCGCCATCCTGATGACCTTCGAGCACGCGCCGTGGCGCAAGCGCGGCCTGTACACCGGCATCACCCAGGCCGGTTTCCCCGTCGGACTGCTGCTCTCCAACCTCGCGTTCCTGCTCAGCACCCGCACGCTGGACGGTTCCTGGGCCTGGCGGGTCCCCTTCCTGCTGAGTGCCGTACTGATCGTCGTGGGCATCCTCATCCGGCTGAAGATCGATGAGTCACCGGAGTTCGAAGAGCTCAAGCAGTCGGGGCAGGTGGCCAGGAACCCACTGCTGGAGGTGGTCCGGGACGACTGGCGCAACGTGGTGCGCGCCTTCTGCCTCCGGACGGCGGAGACCGCGGGCTATGCGGTGTCCATCACCTTCGTACTGTCCTACCTGGACGATGACACCGCGCCGGACGTGTCGGGGACCGTCTCGCTCACCGCCCTCGTGACGGCCGCCGCCCTCGGCATCATCGCGACCGTTGGGTGGGGCGCCCTCTCCGACCGGATCGGGCGGCGCCCGGTCTATCTCCTGGGCTCCGCGGTCACACTGCTGTGGGGCGTCCCGATGTTCCTGCTCATCGGCACCGAAAACGCGGTACTGGTCCTGGTGACCTTCGCCGTCAGCTACTGCGTCTGCCAGAACGCCCTGGCCGGAGTACAAGGCGCCTGGTTCTCGGAGCTGTTCGCCACCAAGACGCGCACGGCCGGCACCTCGCTCGCCTATCAGCTCTCCGCGGTCGTCTCCGGCTTCACCCCCATGATCGCCACCGCTCTCTACTCCACCACCGGCTGGGCCGGCCCCGCCGCGCTGTTCAGCCTCTACGGCCTGCTCGGACTCCTGGCAACGCTGCTGACCCGCGAAACCTGGCAGGTACGGGACCAGGCATCCCCCACGACCAGCCCGCACACCCACCCAACCCCACGCACGCTCGTCCCGAGCCCGTCCTCTTCCACCGACAAGGAGCACTGAAGAGTGAGCAGCTCTACCGATTCCACTCTCACCCCCAGCCCCACGGCACAGCGGATCAGCGCGCTGCACGATGCGGCGTACCGCATCCGGCGGCATGCCCTGGACATGGGCGAGGTGCAAGGCCAGGGGTACATCGGGCAGGCCCTCGGCGTTGCGGACATCCTCGCCGTCGCCTACAAGGACGTACTGAACTACCGTCCTGAAGAACCGGATTGGGCGGAACGCGACCGTTTCCTGCTCTCCATCGGCCACTACGCCATCGCCCTGTACGCCGCACTGGCCGAGGCCGGAATCCTGGACGTCGAGGAGCTGTCCACGTACGGCAGCGACGACTCTCGGCTGCCCATGTCGGGCATGGCCTCGTACACGCCCGGTATGGAGATCTCCGGCGGTTCGCTCGGCCACGGCCTCGGCGTCGCGGCGGGCATGGCGCTCGGCCTGCGCCACCAGGGCAGCCGGGCACGCGTGTACAACCTGCTCTCCGACGGTGAGCTCGATGAGGGGTCCACCTGGGAAGCGGCTCTCGCCTGCGCCCACCACGGCCTGGACAACGTCACCGCCCTCGTCGATGTCAACGCCCTCCAGGCGGACGGTCCCACCACGGGCGTGCTGCGCACCGAACCCGTCACCGACAAGTGGGAGGCGTTCGGCTGGCACGCGGTCAGGGTGGACGGCAACGACATCGGCGCGCTCCTGACCTCCTTTGACGCCGTACGCGCGCACCGGGGCTCGCCCTCCGTACTGGTCTGCGACACCCGGATCGGACGCGGCGTACCACTGCTGGAGACCCGGGAGAAGGCGCACTTCATGCGGGTCGAGGAACACGAATGGCAGCTCGCACGCGACCAGTTGGCAGAGAACCACCGCGACCGGAAGGAATCCCACGCATGAACGCCCCCGTCACCAGCAACACGAACGCCCCCGTGACGAGCACAAACGCACCGCGCAAGCTCACCACCTCAGCCATGATCGCCTCGATCGCCGAGGAGGGGCAGCGCACTGCCCGCGCACCCTTCGGTCACGCGCTGGCCCGGATCGCCGAAGAGCGCCCGGAAATCGTCGGGCTCTCCGCCGACTTGGCAAAATACACCGACATGCACATCTTCCGAGAGGCCCATCCGGGCCGGTTCTTCCAGATGGGCATGGCAGAACAGTCCATGCTGGGCGCCGCCGCCGGCCTCGCCGAGGTCGGACTTGTACCGTTCGCCTCCACGTACTCCGTCTTCGCCACCCGCCGCGCCTACGACTTCCTGTGCCTGGACATCGCCGAGCCCGGGCTCAATGTCAATGTCGTCGGCGCGCTGCCCGGCCTCACCACCGGTTACGGCCCCAGCCATCAGGCCACCGAGGACCTGGCCATCCTGCGCGGCATGCCCGGCCTGACCATTGTCGATCCCGCCGACTCCGTGGACATCGAACAGGCCGTCCCGGCCCTGGCCGCCGCTCCGGGACCGACGTATCTGCGGCTGCTGCGCGGCGCCGTGCCGACCGTGCTCGACGAGTACGACTACCGCTTCGAACTGGGGCGCGCCGCTGAGCTGCGCACCGGCCGCGACGTGCTGTTCATTTCCACGGGCCTGATGACCACACGGGCCCTGACCGCGGCGAAGGAACTGGCGGCCGACCACATCGACGCCGCCGTCCTGCACGTCCCGACCATCAAGCCGCTGGACAGCGAGACGATCCTGCGCGAGACGGCAAAGGGGCGGCTCGTGGTGACCCTGGAGAACCACACCGTCATCGGCGGCCTGGCCGAGTCCGTGGCCTCGTGCCTGGCATACGCCGGGGCGGGAGTACGCATCGTACCGATCGGACTGCCCGATGCGTTCCTGGCGGCGGGGGCGCTGCCGACGCTGCACGATCGCTATGGGCTGTCGGTGTCCGCCATCAAGTCCCGTGTCCAGCAGGAGCTGTGACGACCACTCAGCTCCCTGCATCCGCCCCGTTCGCACAACTCCAGCTCAACTACCGCCAGAGGAAAAACACATGACTACCGACTCCTCCTCCACCCCCCGCACCGCCATCGTCACCGGTGCCGGATCCCCTCGCGGCATCGGCCGTGCCACCGCGCACGCCCTGGCCGCCGACGGTTACCACATCGCCGTACTGGATGTGGACAAGGAGGCCGCCGAGGACACTGCTCGGGAGGTGGCCCAGGCCCACGGCGTGCAGGGGCTGGGCCTCGCCGCCGATGTGACCGACCCCGAGGCGGTGGACGCCGCCATAGCAGCCGTCGAGGCTGCCCTGCCCCCGATCGGCGCGCTGGTCAACAACGCCGGCATCACCTCACCGACCCGTTTCCTCGACGTCTCGGCCGAGGAATGGGACCGCATCTTCGATGTCAACGTCCGCGGCAGCTTCCTCGTCACCCGACGAGTGGCCCCCGGCATGGCACAGCGCGGCTTCGGCCGCATCATCCACCTGTCGTCCGTCTCGGCCGAACGCGGCGGCGGGGTCTTCGGCGGCGTCGCGTACTCGGCCGCCAAGGCGGCCCTGCTCGGCTTCTCCCGCGCCCTGGCCCGCGAACTCGGCCCCTCCGGCGTCACCGCCAACTCGGTGGCCCCCGGCCTGATCGACACCGACATCACCGCCGGCAAGCTCGATCCGGCACGCAAAGCCGACATGATCGAAGACATCCCGATGCGCCGCGCCGGCAGCGTCACCGACGTCGCCGACGTCATCGCCTTCCTGGCCCGCCCCGCATCCGGTTACCTCACGGGCGTCACGTACGACATCAACGGCGGATCACACATCCACTGAACGCCCGGACCAGCTCGTTAGACGTGGAAGGCGGTGGTTGTTTCGAGGGCGGCCCGCTCGGTCGTGACTCGGTTCACCGGCGCGCTCTCGTCGGCGTAGCCGAAAGAGATACCCACGAGCAACTTACCGTCGGTGACGCCGAGTTCGGTCCGGACGGTGTCGGCGTAGAAGCTGAGCAGGCCCTGCGGGCAACTGTCCACGCCGTATGCGGCCATGGCCAGGAGCAGCGTCTGCATGTAGGCGCCGACGTCGGCGGCCAGTCGCGCCCCGCCGTCGCCGGTAACGAACAGGAACGCGGCATGTGGTGCCCCGTAGAAGCGCAGGCTCTCCGCGTCGTAGGCCGCGCGTGCCGCGTAGTCGTCAGGGCCGATGCCCAGCGCTCCGTACAGACCGGCGCCGAACGCCGCCCGCCGCTCCTGGTGGACGGGGGCGTACATGCCCTCGGAGTACGGGAAGTCGGCCGAGGTGCGCTGTTCGGCGTGGGCCGCCTGCAAGGCGTCCGCCAGGCGTTGGCGGCTCGCGCCACTGACCACCTCGACCCGCCACGGTTGCGCGTTGGAGTTGGACGGCGCTGCGCCGGCAAGAGAGAAGATCGCGCGCATGGTGTCCTCGGGCACGACCTCGGGTCGGAACGCGCGTGTCGCGTGGCGACCGCGTATCAGCTTCTCCGCGTAGTCGCTCAGCTCGGTGAAAACCGGCTCGCTCATAGAACTCTCCTCGCGACTCAAGGGCGCTTAAGTAAACGCCTGCGTTTACCTGCGGCGCTACTGTAGCCAACCACCCCCTCCGAAGTAAACGGAAACGTATACTTCCCTCATGAGTACGGTGACGACGGCGTCTCGACGGCAGGGGCGCGGGGGGCGCGAACGCATCCTGGCCGCCGCCGCCCAGCTGTTCGCGACCCAAGGGATCAACGCGACCGGCATGGAACAGGTCGCAGAGCAGGCACCGGTGTCCAAGCGCACCCTCTACGCGCACTTTCGGACCAAGAGCGACCTGGTCATCGCCCATCTCCAAGACCTCGCCTCGACGGGTCACACCCTGGAGAGCGCGCTGACGCGCGAGGACATCCCGGCGAGAGAACGGATCCTCGCACTGTTCGCCCCGCCTGCCGCGGACGCGGCTCCCGTGCGCGGATGCCCGTTCATCGACGCCGCCGCGGAGTTCCCCGACCCGCAGAGCGCGGTCCACTCCTACGCCCGCGAACAGAAACTGCTGATGGTGCGGCTGGTCACTGCACTGGTAACGGAACTGGGTTGCCGCGAGCCCGCCGCACTCGCCGAACAACTCGTCACTCTGGCGGACGGGGCCGCCAGCCGCGCCATGGTGCTGAGTGATGCGGACTACGGACGACACGCGCGGGCAGCAGCAGAGATCCTCCTGGAAAACGCTCTGCCGGGCACGAGCTGACGAGGACGACGTCCGCAGAGACGGCCTGAGTCACCCTCTTCCAGGAGAAGAGACCAGAAGTCGTACATTCCACCCTGTGGGTGTTGACATACCGCTTCTTCGCCTGGCTATAGTTCCGCTCGCTTCGCTCGAATAAGGCAGGCGTTCGAGCGCCCCCCACGCTCTGTTCGCGCTGCTCGCTTCCACGAGCGTGCGCCCAGAATCACGGGTGCCTGCTGAACTGTGGTGAAGGGCAACATTCCGTGCGTCGTTACCTGATGTATTTAGCCTTCTGTACCGCACTCGTCGCGGCACTCCTGACCATCGATACGGGCAGCAGCCAGGCCACCAACGCCAGCAGAGCCCGTGCCGCGGCTCATACGACAGACGCCGGATCCGCGGCCTCCCGCAGCGAAGCCACTTACGCCTATGGCTCGCACACCCGCCAGAAGCTGGACGCCTACTGGAATCCCACCAGCGGCACGCAGCCCGGCATCGTCATCCTCCACGGTGGTTACTGGTACGAGGACGCCGGCTGGGCCACCTGGTCCCGCACCTTCGCCGACGCCGGCTACGCCACCTTCTCCGTGGACTACCGCCTCAACTTCGACGCCCCCTGGCCCGCCCAGCGCAACGACGCCCTCTCCGCCCTCACCTGGATCAAATCCAACGCCGCCCGCTTCGACCTCGACCCCAACCGCATCGTCATCCTCGGGTCATCCGCAGGCGGCCAGATCGGCACAGCAGTGGCGACCTACGGTTCCGGCGCCGACCGGGTAAAGGGCGTCGTCGGCCTCTCCCCCGTCAACTCCCCCTACCGCGCCTGGAACGACGGCAACCACGACACCAGCACCGCCAACGAACGCAAGGTGCGCGACAACGCCACCGTCCTGACGCGCTGCTACCCGGATCCCACCGACACCGCCACCTCCATGCACCCCAGCTGCTGGGACACCTGGAAAGACACCGTCGTCAAAAACCGCGCCTCCGGCGCCAACGACGCCCGCATGTACCTCCTCCACTCCGAAGACGACTTCATCCCCGTCACTCACTCCACCGACCTCGAACGCGCCGAAGAAGTCGACCACGACATGCCCACGAACGGCATCACCGTCGAAACCATCCCCGGCAACGCCCACGGCGGCGCCATCCTCAACGCCCCCGGCATCAAGACCAAGGTGCTGTCCTGGATCGCCGCACGCACTTGATCCCGCGCGCACTTTGGGGACGCGCGAACTCAGGGGGCGCTGCGCTGCTGCGCTTGCACAAAAGGCATCTGCGGTTCGTCTATACAGTTGGGTCATGACGGATGTGGAGCTGCGGCAGTTGCGTTGTCTTGTCGCGATCGTCGATGAGGGCAGTTTCACCGATGCTGCCATTGCGCTCGGCGTCTCTCAGGCCGCTGTGTCCCGTACGTTGGCCTCGCTCGAACGCGCCCTCGGGGCGCGATTGCTGCGGCGCACCTCGCGCGAGGTGACTCCCACGGGGACCGGGCTGCGCGTTGTGTCGCATGCCCGGCGGGTGCTCGGGGAGGTGGAGGATCTGGTCCGGGAGGCCGCGTCGGGTCACACGCGCTTGCGGATCGGATACGCGTGGTCGGCAGTCGGCCGCCACACGCTGGCCTTTCAGCGCCGCTGGGGTGCCACTCACCCCGAGACGGACCTGCAGCTCGTACGCGTCAACTCCGCCACCGCCGGGCTGGCGGACGGCGCCTGCGACCTTTCCGTAGTACGCATACCGCTCAACGACACTCGTTTCGACTCCGCCATCGTGGGACTGGAACGGCGCCTGTGTGTCATGGCGTCCGACGACCCACTGGCCCGGCGCCGGTCGGTCAGACTCGCCGACATCAGCGGGCGCACGCTGCTGATCGACCGGCGGACCGGCACCACGACGACGGAGCTGTGGCCACCCGGCGCCCGCCCGGCCACCGAGGACACCCGCGACGTCGACGACTGGCTCAATGTGATTTCCACGGGCCGCTGCGTAGGAATGACCGCGGAATCCACCGCCAACCAGTACCCACGGCCCGGCGTCGTCTACCGGCCCGTGCGCGACGCCGAGCCGATCGCGGTGCGGATCGCCTGGTGGCGCGACGACCCGCACTCCGCCACCCAGGCCGTGATCGAACTGCTCACCTCGCTCTACCGCACGAGCTGACACCTACGCCCAGCCACTCGTACGCTCCGTCGCTCCCCGGCCCCCAGGAGCGTCGCGGCGACGGAGGCGCAGGCGACCGCGGCGATGCCGAGCCACTGCGGCCAGGCGAGCCGCTGGCCGAGGATGAGCAACCCGAAGAGGGCGCCGGCGGCGGGCTCAAGGCTCGTCAGCACACCGAACACACGAGGCGGAATCCGGCGCAGCGCCGCCAAGTTGAACGAGTACGGCAGCACGCTGGCCGCTACCGCCACCACTGCGGTGACCCACAGCACGTGGGGGTCCAGCAGTGCACTCCCCGCGTGGGCGACACCGTACGGGGCACTCAGCAGTGCTGCCCACAGCACCGCCAGTGCCAGGCCCTGGCCACCGCTGAGGCGTTGTGCCATGCGGGAGGAGACGAGGATGTAGCCGGCCCAGCAGCACGCCGCGACCCCTGCCAGCGCAAGGCCGACCGGTTCCAGGGGAACGCCGCCCCCGCTGAGCAGGAAAACACCGCCCGCCGCCAGACATGCGGGCAGCAGGTCGACCACCCGCCGCGACCCGGCCAGGGCGATGGCGAACGGGCCGAGGAATTCGATCGTCGCCACGGCCCCGAGGGGGATGTGTTTCACCGCCTCGTAGAACGCGAGGTGGTGTCCCGCCAGCAAGGTCCCGGCGCCGATCACCGTTCCCCACGCGTCCTTCACCGAGGTCAACGCCTGGCGCCGTGGGCGCCACACCAGGCAGAGAAGTACCCCCGCGATCAGCAACCGGAGGAACACCACGCCCGGCGCGCCCACCTGCGGGTACACCTGGGGCGAGAACGCCGCACCGAACTGAATCCCGCACACGCCACCCAGCACGAGCACAGGAGCGGGTACCTTGCCGACGACTCCGGCACCAGCAAGCCTCACAGGTCAGGCCGAATGCACACGCGGCCCGGTCTGCTGTCCGCCGTTGAAGTCCGCGGCGTGGTGGGTGACCCATTCGGCGTAGGTGTGGGCCGGGCGGCCGGTGACCTGTTCGATGGTGGGGAGTACGGGGGTGGGAGTCGCCCGGGAGGCGGCGAGTTGGTCGAGGAGGAAGTCGACGGCCGGGGGCGGCATGTGGTTGAGCAGCCGTTGGCGGACGGCTTCGCGGGGGACCTCTTCGAAGCGGGCAGGGAGGCCGAGGGTTTCGCCGATGATGCGGACCCGGTCGATCTGGCTGAGGGCCTGCGGGCCGGTGAGTTCGTACGTCTTGCCGGGGTCCGGGGCGAGCAGGGCGTGGGCGGCGACCGCGGCGATGTCGCGCTCGTCGACCGGGGCCATGGCGCCGCCGCCGTACGCGCCTCGTACCGTTCCGTCGTTCCTGAGCTGGTGGGCCCAGCCGAGGTCATTGGCCATGAAGACGGTGGGGCGGACGAAGGTCCAGGACATCCCGGAGTCGGCGACGGCCTGTTCGCAGGCGAGGTGCTGCTCACCGATCCAGCCGGGCTCGGGGAAGGTGACGGAGTCCGAGGAGAGCAGCACGATGTGTTGCGTACCGGCCTCCTTCGCGCCGGCGAGGAAGGCATCGAGGGCGCCGTGGACGGGGAACAGGAATGCGCGGTCCACGCCCTGCAGGGCGGTGGCCAGGGTTTCCGGGCGGGTGAGGTCTCCGGCGACGGTCTCGACGCCGTCGGGCAGGTTGCAGGTGGCGGGGTCGCGGGTGAGGGCCCGTACCTTCTCTCCTGCGTCGAGCAGTTCGCGCACGAGGTTGCGGCCGACGTTTCCGGTGGCACCGGTGACCAGGATCATGTGGGGTTGTCTCCTTGCGGGTATCCGTGCGTACGGGGCTGAGCTCGGCCCCTGCAGTATGGCGGCGTGCGCACGGCAGGCGGGGAAAGTCAGTCGGTGGGCAGGGCCCGCACCGCGCCCATCAGTCGGTGGGCAGGGCCCGCACCGCGCCCGTACCGGCGGACTGGGCCGGCGTCGCGTACAGCATCCCCGAGTGGCCCATGGCGATGCCGTCGTCCGCGCTGGACACGCCAGAGGCACGCACCAGGGCGCGCACGCCGGCCATGTTCCGGCCATGGGTGACGGTGCGGGATCTCAACTCTGGCATGTGCCGATCTTCGTGGCGCGCGGGCGTACCGAGAAGACGCCCCGACTGCTATTACTCCCACTACCAGCACTTATCCTGCGTCCATGGGAACAGCAGAAGATCGGCGGAAGGAGCTGGGCGACTTCCTGCGCGCCAGGCGTGCACGGCTCAGTCCGACGGAAGTCGGCCTGCCCCCGGCCGGTCCGCGCCGCCGTGGCGGTCTGCGCCGCGAGGAAGTTGCCACGCTCTCCCAGGTCAGCGTCACTTGGTACACCTGGCTGGAGCAGGGCCGCGACATCCAGCCCTCTCGACACGTGCTGGACGCCCTCGCCCGCACGCTGCGCCTGACCCCCGCCGAGCACGTCTACGTGCTGACCCTGGCCGGATACGCCCCGCTCACCGAGTCCGCCGCACCGGGGGGCCACACCGCGCCCGCCCACGTGCAGCGGTTACTCGACGCGCTCGTCGGATTCCCCGCGTACGCCATCGCCCCCGACTGGACGGTCACCGGCTGGAACGCCGCGTATCTCGACCTGTATCCGAACGTGGCCACCGTCGCGCCGGAGGAACGCAACCTGCTGTGGATGGTGTTCACCGATCCCTACATCCGTGATCTGCTGCCGGACTGGGAAGTGACGAGCCGTCGGTTCCTCGCCGAGTTCCGGGCCGAGGCCGGCCCCCGGCTCGGCGATCTCGCCGGCTCCCCGGCCATCCAGCGCCTGCTCGGCACCAACGAGGGCTTCCGCGCGGCCTGGCAGGACCACCACATCGAGGGCTTCACCTCCCGGATGCGTGTCTTCGACCACCCGGTCGCGGGGGTGCAGCACTTCGAGCACCATCGACTGGCGCCTGCCGACCACCCCGACGTGCATGTGGTCGTCTACACCCCGGTCCGGACGAATGACAACGGGATGTCTGTCGATCGCTAGACGATCCAACAACCGGCACACACGCGCGAGTTCGTACTGGGCGCCCGAGCAGCCCTTGTTACAGGCGCAACAGCGGCGAGCTCGGTCGCCCCTATGTCCGGGTATGTCACGCATGACCGGCGCATCAGCCGCGGCTTTCAAGATCAATCCCGTTGACACCGGTCGTCCGATGTCGAATAGTAAGCGGGCCAGTTGAGGGCAGAGCCAACGCGCTGCGGCCCCAATGCACTCCCGTACATGCTTTGAGTCGCCGCGCCCGACGCCGTGCGCATCGACAGCATGAGCGGGCGCCTCGCCGACCGTTCGGCGAGCGCATCGCCGAACGCCTCACCGCCGGCTGCCACTCAGGAGCAGCCCGCATCCGCGCATCGGCTCACTGGTGTCGTTGGGGCATGACAAAGGGGGAATTGAATTGGCTATTTTGTGTCGACCTGCCGTCGCCGTTCCGGAATACGTCATCACCATGGAACAGACCCTGGAATTCGCCAGGGAGGCGCATGCGGGAAAGCCGCAGCTGCCGCTCGCGCTGCGACTGATACAGAACACCGGGGTACAGAAGCGGCACCTGGTCCAGCCCATCGAGGAAACCCTCAACCACCCGGGCTTCGAGGTGCGCAACCGCATCTACGAGATGGAATCGAAGAAGCGCTGCCCGGAAGTCATCGAAGAGGCCCTGGCGAACGCGCAGCTGACTGCCGAGGACATTGACGCGATCATCTATGTGTCGTGCACCGGGTTCATGATGCCCTCGCTGACCGCATGGCTGATCAACCACATGGGATTCCGGTACGACACCCGTCAGCTGCCGATCGCGCAGCTCGGCTGCGCGGCGGGCGGCGCGGCGATCAACCGCGCCCACGATTTCTGCGCGGCCCACCCCGACAGCAATGTCCTGATCGTCTCCTGCGAGCTGTGCTCCCTGTGCTACCAGCCCGACGCCGATGACATCGGCTCGCTGCTGTCCGACGGGCTGTTCGGTGACGCGGTCGCGGCCGCCGTGATGCGCGGCCGCGGCGCCACCGGCGTTCGCGGCGTGCAGCTGGAGCGCAATGCCTCGTACCTCATTCCGAACACCGAGGACTGGATCTCCTACGCCGTCCGCGACACCGGCTTCCACTTCCAGCTCGACCGCCGCGTCCCGGGAACGATGGAGCCGCTCGCCCCGGTGCTGCGCGAGCTCGGCGAGACCCACGGCTGGGACGCCGGTGACCTGGACTTCTACGTCATCCACGCCGGCGGCCCGCGCATCCTGGACGACCTCGCCAAGTACCTCGGCGTCGACCGCACGGCCTTCCGGCACAGCTCCGCGACGCTGACCGAGTACGGGAACATCGCCAGCGCCGTCGTGCTCGACGCGCTGCGCCGGCTGTTCGACGAAGACAGCGCGATCCCCGGACACAAGGGGCTGATGGCCGGCTTCGGCCCGGGCATCACCGCAGAGATGACCTTGGGCACCTGGGTCTAGGCAGGAGCGGAAATGGCCGGCCAGACCACAGAAGTGAATGAGGTTACCCAGTGAATGGCATTGTCGTTGGGCCCGGCGGCGGGCGGAAAATCATCACGCCGGCACAGGAAATCACCTTCAAGGTGACGGGCGCGGACGGCTCGAGTGCGTCGGTGTTCGAGGTCGTCGTGCCGCCGGGATTTGATGTCGGCGCGCACAAGCACCACCACTCCCAGGAAATGTTCTGCGTACTCGAAGGCGAACTGGACATCTTCGCCTTCGAGCCGGAGCGCTACACCGCGGAGGGCTGGACGGACTGGAAGTCCGCCGCCGGAGACCGCCCGGCGCGGGCCACCGCGGGCAGCATCGCTTTCGTCCCGACGGGCTGCCCGCACGGTTTCGCGAATCGCACCGACGCACCGGCGCGGGTGCTCTTCACCGTGAGCCCGTCACCCCAGCACGAGGTCTACTTCGAGAAGCTGGCGGAGATCTTCGCCGCGCCCGGCCCGCCGGACCCCGAGGCGATCGAGCGTCTGCGCCACGACTACGACATCACGCAATTCACCCCGCTGCGCCACCACCGCCCGCAGCCGGGTGCCGCTGACCGCTGAGCCCAGGAGAAGACACAGTGACGAACACCGTAGAAATCAACGACGTCTATTCCGCCATCGAGGAATCCGCCAAGCTGCTGGATCTGCCGCTGGAGTCCGACAAGGTCAAGGGCGCGCTGGCCGCGTTCGAGCCGGCCTTCACCAATGCCTCGGTGGCCCTCCGCATAGCCACCGGCGCGCGTCGCGAAAAGCTGATGGGTTACCGGTACATCAAGTACACCGGTGACCTGGACCCCTATGAGACCGCTGTGTCCGAAGGGCTGCTGGCGCGCGGCGACCATGCCGCGGACCGGCTTTTCCAGGACGTCAAGGAGCGGTTCCCGATCGAGGGCACCGGCGGAGATTTCGAGATTGCCGCCGGCTTCCAGAAGATCTGGTGCTTCTTCCCGAGCAGCCGGCCGCAGCCGCTCGATGAGCTGTCGAAGCTGGAGTCCATGCCGCGCGCGGTGGCGGACAATCTCGACCTGCTGGCGCGCTACGGGCTGCACTCGGCCAGCCTGTTCGCGGTCGACTACACCTCGCACACCCTCAACATCTACTTCGACGGCCTGCCGGACGGCACCTTTGCGCCGGAGCGGGTCCGCGAGCTGACCCGCGAACTCGGAATTCCCGAGCCGAGCGAGTACGAGCTGGAGCTGTGCGCGAAGGCTTTCGCGGTGTACTTCACCTTCTCCTGGGAATCGTCGAAGATCGACCGTGCGTGCTTCCCCGTGCTCGTCCCGGAACCCGAGCTCGTGCCGACCGACCTGGGGCCGACCATCACGAAGTTCGCGGCCGGAGTTCCGTTCGCCGGCGCCGACCGCAAGTGCATTTACGCGACCACGCTGTCGGCTCGCGGTAACTACTACAAGCTGGAGCCGTTCTACCACTGGCAGCCCGCCATTGTGAACGCCATGCACCTGGCGAATTCGCCGGACGAGCAGTCCGCGTAATTCCGTCCGGCCATCAGCCAGTCAGCCATTCCGCTGGAGCGTGTCCGGTGGGTCGCCATGGAGACCCGCCGGGCCGCCCCAAGGACCCGACATGCAAAGGAAGTTCATGCCGACCAGCCCGTCCGACTCCTCGCCGACCGAAGCAACGGCCGACATCATGCTCGAGCTGGTGGATGAGGAAGGCACCACGATCGGCACCGCGGAGAAGCTGTCGGCGCACCAGGCTCCAGGGCAGCTGCACCGGGCGTTCTCGGTGTTTCTCTTCGACGCCGACGGGCGAATGCTGCTGCAGCGCAGGGCGCTGGGCAAGTACCACTCCCCCGGCGTGTGGTCGAACACGTGCTGCGGTCATCCCTACCCGGGCGAGCCCCCCTTCGTGGCGGCCGCCCGCCGCACCGGAGAGGAGCTGGGCATTGGGCCCTCGCTGCTCCAGGAGGCGGGAACGGTGCGCTACAACCACCCCGACCCGGCGTCCGGGCTGGTGGAGCAGGAGTACAACCACCTGTTCGTGGGACTGGTCTCGCAGGCGCCGCGGCCTGACGCCGAGGAGGTCGGGGAGACCGCGTTCGTGACGGCGGAGGAGCTGGCGGCGCTGCGGAAGAACGCAACGTTCTCGGCGTGGTTCCCGACGGTACTGGACGCGGCGCTGCCGGGCATCCGCAAGCTGGTGGGCGCCAGCAACTGGTAATACTCGAACCGTTTCTCGTCCGTGAGCGCAGCAGCGGACCGGCCGGGCGGAATCCGTACGTACCCACGGCTACTGGCGCCTCCGATCCGCGCTGACGCGCCGTCAACAGCCCATATTCGGGGCGCCGTCGGGGCCGACGATCTGGTGGGGGCGCACGCCAGGCGCTAGCCTCCGGGAGGGGCGCAGGGGGCGCTCGGCACGGGGAGGGGCACATGAGAGTCACCCTGTCGGTCGGCAGTGACAGTGGCGCGTGTGGTGATCTGCGGCGCTGGCTGTTACGCGATCCCGAACTGCGCAGCCGTACGGCCGGCCCGTCCGGAGCCGCACCACCGCCCGGGACGATGGGCGCGGCGGGCGAGCTGATCAACGTACTCCTCGCTCCCGGCGGGCTGACCGCCGCCCTGGCGGCAGCCGTCGTGGCCTGGCTGCAGAACCGTCGCGGCAACCAGACCGTCACGATCACCCGCCCCGACGGCACCCAGGTCACCGTCACCTCCGAGCGGGTGCGCGGGCTGACCGCGGAGGGTTCGGGCGACCTCGCACGGCAGATCGCCGACGCGCTCCAGGACCCGGCAACGGCACTTCAGGAACCCGGAGCGAGCCAGCAGCCGGAACCGGCGGCCGGGAACGGTCCGCGGCCGGAACAGGGCTGAGCCGTGGACCTGCCGGGAGCGTTGGGTCTGGCCGGTGCCGGCTGCCGTGCGGTGGTGGTCGGCACCGGGCGGCATCCGGAGGGCGCCCTGCTGTCGGAGCTGCCCGGCGCGCGCCGCTCGGCGGCCGACCTCGCCGCCGCACTGCACACCGCGTGCGGCATGGCCGAGGAACACATCACGCTCCTCACCGACCCCGAGGGCCCGACCGAGGTACTGGCCGCCGTCGAGCGGGCGGTCGACGAGGCGGCGGACGGCGTCGTCGTCTTCTGCTTCGTCGGGCACGGCCTCCTCGGCCCCGGCGACCAGTTGTACCTGGCGACCGCGGCGAGCACGTCGGCGGACAGTACCGTGCACGCCGTCCCGTACGCGGAGATCAGGAACCTGCTGAGCGCGTCCCCCGTCCGCCCGGTGGTGATCCTCGACTGCTGCTTCTCCGGGCTCGCCGAAGCCGCCTCGCGGGGGCAGCAGCGGGACCCGTACGCATCGGCCCGGCCCGCCGGCAGCTTCCTGCTGACCTCCGCCTCCCACTACGCCGTGTCCTTCGCCCCGGAGGGGCAGCGGCACACGCTGTTCAGCGGTGCGCTGCTGCGGCTGCTGACCGAGGGGGACGCGGCGGGCCCGAGCCGCTTCACCCTCGCCGACGTCTACCGGCACCTCGACCGGCACTTCCAGCACGGTCCCGCCCGGCCGCACGCCGACAGTGTGGGGCGCATGGGCGACCTCGTCCTCGCGCCCAACCCGCGGTACGTCGCGGCGCCCGACGTCCCGCCGCCCGAGCCGGCGCACGACGGCACGCCCTGCCCGTATCCCGGTATGCGGCCCTTTCTGCCCGAGGAGCGCCATCTGTTCTTCGGCCGGGACGAGCTGACGCGGGCGCTGCTGGAGCGGGTGACCGACGCCGCGGCGCCTGGCCCGGTGGTACTGGTGGGCCCGTCGGGTGCGGGCAAGTCGTCCCTGCTGCGGGCCGGGCTGGCCGCCGCGGACGGCGTGGGGCCGGTGCTGCTGGTGCCGGCGCCGGGGCCGACGCCGTTCCGTGAGCTGGTGACCTGCTGGGCGGGGGCGGTGGGCCGGCCGTTCGGGGAGGTGGCGGACGCACTGGGAGCGGGCCGGTTCCCGGGTCCGGCGGACGGGCGCCGGGCCCCCGGCGTGCTGGTGGTCGACCAGCTGGAGGAGATCTTCACGCAGTGCCGGGACGCGGAGGAACGGGAGCTCTTCGTCCGTGCGGTGACCACGGATGCCGGTACGGGGCCCGGACCCGGCCCGCGCGTCGTACTGGGCCTGCGTGCCGACTACTACGGGCACTGCCTGCGGGATCCCCGGCTGTCCCGGGCCGTACGGACCGGGCAGTTCACCATTCCGCCGATGAGCGACGAGGAGTTGCGCCGGGCCGTCACCGGGCCCGCCGAGCACGCCGGGCTGCGGCTGGAGGACGGTCTCGCGGACCTGCTGCTGCGGGAGGTCCGCGAGGAGCACCGAGGTACCGGCGACACCATCGCCCTGCCGTTCCTCGCCCACGCGCTGCAGGAGACCTGGGCCAGGCGCCGGGACGGCCGGCTGACCATCTCCGGGTACCACGCCACCGGCGGCATCCGCGGCTCGGTCGCCCAGACCGCCGAGACCCTCCTCACCGCACTCGAACCGGCCGAACGGCAGGCGCTGCGTACGGTGTTGCTGCGTCTGGTGCATCTGGTGGGCGACGGCGGGAAGACGGTACGCCGCCGGGTCAGGACCGACGACCTCGTCGCGGCCTCCGACGAGCGCGGCAGGCAGCGCAATACGACGCTGCTCGACCGTCTCGTCGAGGCCCGGCTCGTCGTGGTCGACGACAACTGGGCCCAGCTGTGCCACGACTCGCTGCTGTACGGCTGGCCCGCGCTGCGCACCTGGATCACCGAGAACCTCGAATTCCTGCTGACCCATCGGGGTCTGGCGGAGGCGGCCGACGCCTGGGACGCGGCGGGACGGCTCCCGAGCGGTCTGTACACCGGCAAGCACCTGACGGCCGTTCAGCATCGGATCGACGGCGGCGGCCAGGTGCTCGAACTGCGCCAAGTGGAACGGGACTTCCTCGCCGCCGGACGGTCGGCACAACGCCGCAGCACGTTCCGGTTACGGGCGGGCGTTTCGTTGCTGGTCGTACTGGCGCTGGTGCTCGGCATCGCGGTCGTACGGGGCGACCGGGCCGCGAAGGACGCGGCGCACAAGGAGGCCGTGGAGATCGCGCAGGAGATCGCCGCCCGCGCCGACGAGATACGCGACCAGGACCCGGTCACCGCGCTCCGGCTCAGCCTGGCGGCCTACCGCCTCTCCCCCACCCCGGAGACCCGGTCCGCCCTGTACTCCTCGTACGTCACCCGTACGCCCGAGGTACTCCAGGCGGCCTCCCGCCCTGTGCTCAAGCTGGCGTTCGCCCCCGACGGGCGGAGTCTCGCGGCGGCCCTGCGGCTGGAGCGGGACGGCAAGCGGAAGAAGCCCGCGCAGCTGGTGCTGTGGCGACTCGGGTCCGGTGCCGCCGCCCGGCGCCCGGCGGCCGTCGTGCCGATGAGCAGCTACCGCGAAGGCAACCCGGTCCTGGCCTACCACCCGAGCAAGCCGGTCCTCGCGGTGCATACTGCCGACCGGCTCACCGTATGGGATGTCTCGGACCTGCGGCACCCGGAGCGGCTGGCCGAGCGCCGGACCTCATCCCGTGTCACGTTCTCCCTGGCGTTCAGCCCCGACGGACGCACCCTGGCAGCGGGCAGGGACGACGGACGGCTCGCGCTGTGGGACATGACCGACCCGTCGGCACCCGCTCTGCGGTGGGAAAAGGAGGCCGCGGACCAGCAGCTGATCTCCGTGGCCTTCAGCCATGACAGCCGGTACCTCGCCGCGGGAAACGGCATTCCGGAAGGGGCTCCGGACAGTGCGGGGGAGGAAAAGTCGGCGCAGATGCGGTTGTGGGACATCCGTGATCCCGCGCGGCCGGTACTGCGGGACACCGCCGGCGCCCGCTCCATCATGGCGGTCGCCTTCCATCCGCAACGCAACATGATCGCCGCCACGGGTGCCGACGGACTGTACGCATGGACCGTCGGCCGGGACGGCAAGCTGGCGGCCGCCAAGCGCGGTCTGTACGGCACCACTTGGGGCACCGAGGCCCCGTCCCTGGCCTTCCGGCCGGACGGGAAGGTCCTCGCGGCGGCCAACACCGCCGCGTCCGGGTCGGTGGAGCAGCGGAAGACCGGGACCGCGATGAACGACCTGTTCGACAGCTCGGCGGCGCTCGGGAAGCTGCCGGCCGCCCAGCCGGTGCAGTCCGTGGCCTGGAGCCCGGACGGGAAGGTGCTCGCCGCCGGGGACTTCCGCGGCGAGATCCGACTGTGGCACAACCGCTTCCCCGCCCCCGTACTCCAGGGCAGACAGGTCCCCGGGGAGCCGGAACGCCCTTCGTTCAGCGACGACGGGAAGCTGGTACTCACCCGTGAGCGCACGAAGGGGTACGAGTCGCGGACGACGGTCTGGGACCTCAGCGACCCGAACGCGCCGCGGCGGCGGTTCACTCCCCCGGAGCGGTGGGGAGCCCAGTACTTCCTCCACAAGCGCCAGCGCCCCGTCCTGCTCACCCACCGCTTCCGGGCCGGCGACGACTTCAACGCCTACCGCCTGTGGGAGTTCGCCTCCGGCCCGGACGCTCCGCCGGTACCGGGGAAGGAGATCCGGTTCAACGAGGCCGATGTACTGTCCAGCGCCAGTCCGAACGGCCGGCTGCTCGCCCTCGGCGGGACCGGCGGCACGGTCGAACTCTGGGACATCGACGACATCCGGCACCCGCACCGGCGCGGCGTCCTCCGTGTGCCGCTGGTGGCCCTGAACGGGTTCCTGTGGTGGCTGGACGACCGGACGATCGGCGTACAGGAGAAGGACGACCTGCGGCTGTGGGACGTCAGCGACCCCGCCCGGCCGAAGAAGGGCGCGCGCTTCCGCGACGCCACCCTCCAGGGCGGCGGCTCCGTCTACCTCCGCTCCGCACGCATGCTGCTGACCGAGGAGCCAGGAGCCAACCTCCGACTGTGGGACCTGACCGACATGCGCCACCCGGTCCGCGGTGAGCTGCTGCCGGCCGCCCCCAACGGCTATTTCCCGCTGCGCAAGGGCGAGTTGGCCACCGTACTGACGAGCGGTCAGGTGCTGGTCTGGGACGTGTCGGACCCGAAGCACATCCGCCGCATGGACAGCCTTCGCCTGGAGAAGGACGTCCAGGCGCTGACCAGCAGCCCGGACGGTGCGTGGGTGCTGAGCAGTACCCCGTACCGCCTCTGGAAGGCCCGCAACAGCGGCCGCTGGGAAACCCCGGCCTTCACCACCCTGCCGTTCGCCCAGGACACCGCCTTCTTCCCGGACGAACGCCCCTACGTCACCGTCGTACCCGACGGCACGGAGGGCGACGACGACCGCACCTTCGTCCTCCCCCTCGACCCCGGCCGCGCCTACACCGACCTGTGCCGCCTACACCCCTCAAACCTCACGAAAACCCAATGGCGCGACCTCTTCCCCCACCTCTCCTACCGCCCCTCCTGCGACTGACCACACCGGCCGTCCGGCTCGTGGACCCGGCGATAGACGGAGGAAAGAAGCTGGTCCTTGGCGGGGCCGGAGACGGCCCAACGCAGATGCCACTCATCCGGTGACAACACGGTGAACGTGCCTTCGTACCGGTCCGCGGCACACTGATGCACGGCCGTCCAGCGCCCGCGCCGCAGATCCAGCGCGTGGAACGGGCGCCCGTCCCCGAACAACACCTCAGCGGTGCCGTCCGGCAGCGCCAGCATCCGCAGGGTCCTGCTGGCGTCCCGCGTCACACCGCCCCACTCCACAACACCTTTCTCCAGATGCAACCATCCGTCGTCCCCGTCCCCGACGCGGAACTCCGCCCGCCCGGTGAAGCTGCCGGTGCGCCCGCCGTCGTACAGCTCACGCTGCACGCTCCAGGCACCTGCGAGGTAGGCGAGGGCGTCGGGTACGGGGTGGACGGTGGCACTGGACGACGACATGACTCCAGTTTCGCACTGGGACTCGTTGCCACTGATGCGCATCCGCCCCGAAGGGCTCGATGCCCTTATGGACCAGTCGAACCGGCACACTTTGGCCCTGTCTGCCGGACCATAGCAGCGACAGGGTGGGAGGACCTTGAACCGTACGGAGGTCCCCTTGAGCATGGCGTTCCTGCTGACCACCCTGGTCGTGGTGGTCACCCCTGGCACCGGCGTGGTGTACACCCTGGCCGCCGGGCTGTCCCATGGCCGACGGGCGAGCGTGGTCGCCGCGCTCGGCTGCACCCTCGGCATCGTGCCGCACCTGGTGGCGACGATCACCGGCCTCGCCGCGCTGCTGCACATCAGCGCCCTCGCCTACGAGGTGGTGAAGTACCTCGGTGTCGGCTATCTGCTGTACATGGCGTGGGCGACCCTGCGCGACAAGGAGGCGTTGGCCGTCGAGGGGGACGCCGAGCCACGGTCGGCGGCGCGCGTGATCGCCTCAGGCGTGCTGATCAACCTGCTCAACCCGAAGCTCACGATGTTCTTCGTCGCGTTCCTCCCGCAGTTCGTCCCTGTCGGCGAGCCGGGCTCGCTCGGCGTGATGCTCCGGCTCAGCGCCGTCTTCATGGTGCTCACCTTCGTTGTGTTCGCCGGGTACGGGACCACCACCCCGCTACCGAGAAGCGCTGACCGACGCCAAACGCTTCACCGACCTGGGCAACGCCGTGCTGCCGCAGCTCGTGCTCGCCCGGCTGATGGAGTCCGGCGACCTGGAAAGGCATTTGCAACTGGTGCGCAGCCGTCACCGGCGGCGCCGCGACGCGATGATCGACGCCATTACCGAACACCTCCCGGGCGCGGTCGTGCACGGTGCGGCGGCCGGCCTGCACCTGACGGTCACGTTTGCGCCGGAGGTATCCGACACCGAGCTCGCCGCCGCCTTGCTCGCCCGAGGTGTGAAGTGCCAGCCGCTGTCGTGGCACCGGCAGCGGCCCGGCCGCCCCGGCCTCGTCCTCGGCTACGCGGCCACTCCGCCCGGCGTCATCGCCGAAGGGGTGACGGCACTCGGCGAGGCACTGCGCGCACTGGCCTGAAGCCGCCTTGGACATTGATCTGCACCCCTGGACATCGATCTGCGCCCCTGGACGTTGATCTGCACTCCATGGCCGACCCTGAGTACAGGTACTCATGCCCCGGCCGGCAGCCCCACGCATACTCGCGGCCATGCACATGGAATCGCCCGGTTGTCCAGACTGCGGAATGCCTCTGGGGTCACCTCCGCCCGCTTGGTGCAGCCGTTGCCGGCTGCCGCTGACCGGGCCGGATGCTCTGGCGTTGTGGCAGGTCACAGGGGAGTTGCAGGCGCTGGACACGCGCCGGCGGTGGCTGGTGCAGCGGCACGGTGAGTTGCTGGCCGCGTTGCGGGCACGCCGGGACGCGCCTGCGGGGATGCCGGTGACCGTTCCCGCGGGCGGTGGCGCAGCAGGTGGTTCCGTGCGGGAGGTCTCCGCGCCGTCCGCCCGCACCGCGCTGCTGATCGTCGGTGGCGTGCTGGTGGTCGTGGCCGCGTTGGTGTTCACCGTGGTGAGCTGGGGACGGCTGGGCATCGGCGGGCGGGCCGCCGTACTGCTCGCGGTGACCGCGTGCGCGCTCGCACTGCCCCAGCCGCTGCGGCGCCGGAAGCTCACAGCCACCGCCGAGGCTGCGGCCGCGGTGGGACTCGCCCTGGTACTCCTGGATGCCTATGCCGCCCGGCAGGCCGGACTCGGCGGTCTGGACCGCGTCGGGACGGCGAGTTACTGGGCGGCGCTCACCGCGCTGATGGCGGTGGGGGCGCCGGTCTACGGCTGGTGGATGCGGCTCCGGCTCCCGCTGCCCGTGGGAATCCTGTTGGCACGGCTGCCGGGTCTCCTGGCCACTGCGGCCTTGGGCGGAGGGGCCGAGGACTACGCGACCGCGATGATCGCCACGGCCGCGGTGGACTTCGCAGCGCTGTACGCGTTCACTGCACATGCCACCACCGGGTCCGCTGGGTTCCGCGACCGGCTGGGCGGTGAGCGGACTGTCGCCGCCCTGGTCACGGGCGTCCGGGTGGTGGGCGTTGGTTGGGCGCTGCTGGGTGGGGCACTCGCGGCGGGGTACGCGGTGGCGGACGCCTCGTCGCCGGCCGAGGTGATGTGGTCCTGGGTACCGTTGGGTCTGCTGGCGCTGCTCGGTATGACACTGTGCCGCGGCTTCCGCGACTCCCGTGCTCTGCCGTTCGCGCTGCGCTCCGGCAGCGAGGGTGTGGCCGTCGTGGCGTTGGTCGTGGCTGTCGGAGCCGGCTTGGGGTGCGTTGTGCCTTCGGGGTGGGCCGTGGCCGGGTACGCGGCACCGGCTGCGCTCATCGCGGTGTGGGCGACGGTGTGTTGTGCGCGCCGCGGCCGGTGGGAGAAGCCTGCGGAGAGTGGCGGCCCGTTCACACCGCCGCGCGAGGCTGCGGCTGCGGTGGGAGAGCTGGTCGCCGCCTCAACCATGCTGCTGCTGACCGGTGTTGTAGCACTCCCGGCACTCGTGTACGCCCTCACCCGGCCCGTCGTCCCCGGCGTGACGCTCTGGTTCAACGGCTCCCCGCATCCCTGGAGCTGGCAGCTCGCGCCCGCGCCGCTGGTCGTGCTCTGGTTGGCCGTCTCCGTCCTGGCCACCATGGCCGTACTGCGCACCCGTACTGTCGGCACCGGCGCCGGCATCGGCGCCGGCACCGGCGACCGACACGTGGACCGGCACCTGGACCGACTGGCGAACGTGCTGTACAACACCACAGCACTGGCCGCCGTCCCCGCACTGCTCCTGCTGCCGGTGGCACTGAGCCTGCCGTACGAGTGGGTGCTGGCGACCGCGGCTGTGGCCTCCCTGGCCCTCACAGCCATCCTCGTGCGCCGGAAGCCGGGAACCGCACTCGTACCGAGGCTCGCCGCGCTGGCTGTCACCGACGCACTCGCCCTGCTGTGGTCCTCGGCCGACCGGGTCGCCGTCCTCGCAGCATGGGGAACCTTCGCCGCGTCAGCCGCTGTACTCGCCCACGTCCTCTCGGCACCGACCGCCCGGCCCGCCGAGCGCGCCACGGCACGCGTCGCGGGCGCCCTGGCCGTCCTCGCCCTGGGCGTCGAGGCCATCGCGACCGGGATAACCGCCGACCTGCCCGCGCACATCACCGCGTTCGTCGTACTCGCGGTCGCCGCCATCGCCGCCGGCGCCGCAGCGGCCTGGCACCGAATCCCGGGACGCGAACAGGTCTCCACAGCCGCCGAGGTCGCCGGGTATGTCGTAACCGCAACTGCCATCACCCTGACGGCATTTCACCCCAGCGCACTGAGCCTCGCCCTCGCCGCGACCGGAGTCGGGGGCCTGGCCATCGCCCTGCGCCCGGACCGCCGCCGCGCCGCCCTCGTGGGTACCGCCCTGCTCATCTCCTCCTCCTGGGTGCGTCTCGCCATGGCGGACGTCACCTCCCCCGAGGCGTACACACTCCCAGTCACAGCAGCCGCACTGGTCATCGGCCACCGCCGCCGCACGAGCACTCCGGGAACGGGCTCCTGGACCGCCTACGGTGCGGGGCTGAGCGCGACCATGCTCCCCAGCCTCATCGCCATGTGGAGCGACGAGCACTGGCTGCGCCCGCTGCTCCTCGGCACGGCGGCCCTGCTCGCCACCGTCATCGGCGTACGCACGCGCCTGCAAGCACCACTGATCGTCGGCAGCGGCGTACTCCTACTGGTAGGCGTGCACGAACTCGCCCCGACCGTGGTCCAGGTACTCGGCCTCCTCCCCCGCTGGGTACCACTGGCCACCGCCGGCCTACTCCTGCTGCTCCTCGGAGCCACCTACGAAAAGCGCATCGCCGAAGCCCGCCGCCTACGCGACACGGTGCGCAGCATGGGGTGACCTGCCTGTAGGTCCGCAGGACCGTCAGGTGCCGAGGATCAGCGCCCCACCAGCGTCAATTGGTCGGCGACTACCACTCCGGCGTGCAGGACCGTGCGGTCCGTGCTGTGGTCCATTACGGCGCTGGTCGGGGTTTCGCCGTCGACGAGGAGGAGGAGGAGGAGGTCGGCGCGGTCGCCTACCGCCAGGCCGGGGCGGTCGGCGACGCCGGACGGGCGGGCTACGTCGTGGCTCATGATCGAGGCGCCGCCGATGGTTGCGACGGCCAGCGACAACTCGATCAGGTCGTCGCGGCGGAAGTTGTTGGTGAAGGCCAGTTGCCAGGTGCGGTCGAGCATGTCGCAGTTGCCGTACGGGCTCCAGTAGTCACGCTGGCCGTCCTCGCCCAGGCCGACCCGTACGCCTGCCTCCATCAGTTCCACCAGCGACAGTTGTCCGCGGTCCGGGGGTGCCACGGTGGCCATCGCGATGTCGAGTTCGGCGAAGTCGTCGATGATGCGGCGGCTCATTGATTCGGAGATCGAGCCGAGTTCGTAGGCGTGGGACATGGTGACCTTGCCCTGCATACCGAGGGCGCGGGTGCGGTCGAGTACCAAGTCCGTGGAGAACACGCCGAGGTGGCCGGGCTCGTGGAGGTGGATATCCACCTCCACCTGGTATTTCTCTGCCAGTCCGAACACCACGTCCAGGTGGCCCTTGGGGTCCCGGTCGAGGGAGCAGGGGTCGATGCCACCGATCACCTCGGCGCCCGACTTGAGGGATGCCTCCAGATAGTCGATGGTGCCCTTCTCGCGGAGGATGCCGGCCTGCGGGAAGGTCATGATCTGGACGTCGGCCTGGCCGGCGAACTTCTCCTTCGCGGCCACCACGGCGTCGAACTTCTCCAGCTTGCAGTCCACGTCCACCTGGGCGTACGACCGCACCCGGGTGGTGCCGCGGGCGATCATCCGCTCCAGGGTGCCGGCCACCCGCTCCTGGAGGGGCACCTCCGCGGTACGCCAGTTTCCTCAACGGCACCGCCCAGCAGGCCACGAACTCCGTCGTCGCGGGGCGTCCCGTCCTCGTCGACCGCATCGTCCCCGGCATCGACCTCACCGCTCTCCAGGAGCGGGCACAGCGCCTTTTCGAGCGGATGCGGGCGGCGTACGGCGAGCGCGACATCCTGCGCCGGGACGCCGACACACTGTTCCCGCCGGCCTTCCCGCCCTATCGGGCCGGGTGTGACCGGCAGGCGCACCTCGGGGGAGAATCTCCGTATGGCAGGAGCAGATGGTGGCGAGTCGGAATCGGTGCGGGTCGCACGGCTGATCCGTGACGACATCCTCGACGGGGTCCGGCTCCCGGGGAGCAAGCTCGTCGAGCGGGATCTCGCGAACGAGCTCGGGGTCAGCAGGGTGCCGGTGCGGGACGCGTTGAAGACGCTCGTCGCCGAGGGGCTGGTCACGCCGCGCCCCCGCACCTGGGCCGTGGTACGGGAGTTCACACCGTGCGACATCGCCGATCTCAACGAGGTGCGCTCGGCGTTGGAGGTCCTCACGTTCAAGCTGGCGGCGCAGCGGTACACCCGCGAGGGGCTGGCGCGGCTGCGCGCCACGCTGAACGCCGAGTTCGACGCGGCGCGTGCCGGGGACGCCGTGGCCGCGCGCCGGGCCGCCGCCGACTTCCACGAGTGTGTCATCGAGCTGGCGGGCAATCAGCTGCTCGACGAGTTGCAACTCACCCTGCGCAGCCGCATGCGCTGGCTCCTGGGCCAGCACGACGACCTGCTGCGGGTTGCCGAGGAGCATCAGCGCCTGTACGACGCGGTCGCGCAGCGCGATGTCACCGGGGTCGAGGAACTCGTACTGCGGCATCTGGAAACCGGGCGGTACCTACAGGATGCGCATCGCGGCGGGGGCGTATCCACGGCGCAGTGACCGGCCGTTGTGACGCGGCGGACGACGGGGCGCACCTCCTTGAGGTGCGCCCCGTCGATGATCACGTCCGCGGCGGCGCCTCCCCAGGAGCGCACGTTCGTCACCGTCGTCAAAGCCATACGCAAACGGTATACCATTTTTGCGCTCACGGCTCTGCCGGGTATCGGGGTGGGCCTCGGCCCGAAGGGTCTACTCGGCGTCGACCGCGAGGCTTTCGCCGTCGACATCGCGGATCGGCGTGGCACGGTCCGCGATGACCGCGTACAGCACAGCGGCGAGGATGGCCCCGATGAACCAGGAGAACCCCGCGACGGCGTGGAACGCCGGCACCAGGGCGACGACCACGGCGATCGCGGCGCTGGGGACGAAGGCGGCGACGGCGCGCGGGTTGTAGCCGCGACGGTAGTGGTACTCGCCCTGCGCGCCCGCGGTGTACAGGTCGGGCACGTTCACCCGGGCCTTACGCAGCAGCCAGTAGTCCGCCATGATCACGCCGAAGAGCGGTCCGAGCAGGGCACCGAGTCCGCCGAGGAAGTAGTTGACCACGACCGGGTTGTTGTAGAGGTTCCAGGGCGTGATGACCAGGCCCAGGACGGCGCTCACGACGGCGGCGCGCCGGAAGTTCAGCCGTTGCGGGAAGAGGTCCACCAGCGCGTAGATGGGCGCGACAAAGTTGGCCAGCAGGTTCACCGCCACCGTCAGGGCGATGAGCGCGAGCGACGCGGCCGCCAGCAGGGCCATGTTCGGGATGGTCCGGACGATGTCGGTGGGGCTGGTGATGACCTGCCCGTCGAGCTTGAACTGGGCCCCGCTGAGGACGGCCACGATGACGGCGAAGAAGAGCATGTTCACCGGGATGCCGACCACGTTTCCGCGGACGATGGAGGTGCGGCTCCTGGCGGACCTGGTGAAGTCGCAGAAGTTCAGTACGAACGTCCCGTAGATCACCACCCACAGGGCGGCGGCCTGCAGCACCTGCAGCCACATCGCGCCGCCGGTGAGCGGTGTGTCGATCGACAGGGAAATCGAGGCGTCCGCGCGGACGAACATCCAAGCCGCGAGGGCACACATCGTGATCAGCGTCGTGGGCGCGGCGAACGCCATGTACCGGCGGATCATCTGCATCCCGTAACTCGCGATCACCACCTGCAGAGCCCACAGCACGAGGAAGGTGATCCAGCCGAGCGTCGACTGACCGAGCAGGGAGTTGTGGTCCAGGCTGCGCAGCCCGGGGAACATCGCCACCACAAGGGCGCTCAGGACCATGGCCGCGAGGTAGGTCTGGATGCCGAACCAGGCGATGGCGACGGCGCCACGCACCGCGGCCGGGATCTTGGCCCCGTTGATGCCGAACGCGATGCGGCTCATGACCGGGAAGGGGACGCCCGTCTTGTGCCCCATGAACCCGGACAGGGTCAGCAGGAGAAACAGCAGTACAGAGGCGATGGCGAAGGCCGCGAGGATGCCCCACACGCTCAGCCCGAGGGCAAAGAGACCGATGGCGAAGGCATAGTTGCCGAGGCTGTGCACGTCATTGGCCCAGAGCGTGAAGACGTTGTAGGCGCCCCAGCGGCGCCCTTCCCGCTTCGTCGGGGCGAGGTCGTACGTGTAGAGGCCGGCGCTGACAGCAGTGCCGGTTTCCACGGACGACCGGTCATCCAGGGCAGTCATGAGGGCTCCTGGGTCAAGGGGACGGGAGGCAGAGAGTCCGTAAGTTCCGCGAAGTGAAAGTGATTTTTCGTTCCGCAGAACGTAGGTTCCACCGCTCGACGGAGTCAAGGTTCTGCCGGACCGCCGGTCCCCGTTTTGTATACCAATACGAAACCGCCCAACAAGGGGTTGTCTTCTGGCCAAAGGTGTGCTGGTCGCGGCCGTGGAACCCGGCACCCACTACGCTCCGTAGCCGTCCAACTGGATCACCTGCCCCGTTCGCCTCGCAGGCCCCTTCGCCACACGCCAGACTGGACACATCTACCGCAGCTACCAGTCGAAGCGAGGAGCGGACTGCATGAGGGTGGCGCTGGCCCAGACGGACTGCGTGCTGGGTGACCTGGACGCGAACCTCGCCCTGGCTCGCGAGCAGACCGAACTGGCCGCCGAACAGGGAGCAGACCTCGTCGTCTTCCCCGAACTGAGCCTGAACGGTTACCACTTGGGCGCGCTGAAGCGGGACACCTCCATCGAGGTGCGTGATCCGCGGCTGCTGGAGCTGAGCATGTCCGGCCCGGACGTCCTCGTCGGCTTCCACGAACACACCAGCCTGCGCGCATACAACACCGCCGCGCACTTCGCCGACGGCGCGCTCACGCACACGCACCGCAAGCTGTACCTCCCGAACTACCTGGCCTGGGAGGAGCGCAAGCACGTCAGCCCCGGCCAGTCACTGCGCGCATACGACCTCACCAAGTCGCCCACCGGAGGCCGGGGCGCGACGCTGATCTGCAATGACGCCTGGCAGCCCGCGCTGCCCTGGCTCGCCGTCCAGGACGGCGCGGAGGTCCTCTTCGTACCGACGAACAGCGCGGCGAGCCTGGACCCGGAGGCCATGGACACCACGTCGTACTGGGACACACTGCTCTCCTATACGGCGCGGATGCTCCAGTGCTGGGTGGTCTTCGTCAACCGCGTCGGCAACGAGAACGGCGCCACGTTCTGGGGCGGCTCACGCGTCGTGGATCCGCGCGGCACGGTCGTGGCCCAGGCCCCGAAGTGGGAGCCGTCCCTGGTCACGGTCGACATCGACCTCTCCGAGGCCCGCCGCCAGCGCCGCGCCGTCCCCCTGGTCGCCGAAGCCCGCCTCGGCCTCATCGCCCGCGAGGTCCAACGCCTCATCAACGAGGGCGGCGACAGCTGACCCGGAGTACGAGTGCGCCCCTGCCCGGCTCGGGGCAGGGGCGAGGTCTCGTCCTGGCTCTCAAGACCTGTTACGTGTGGCCGGCGAGCTGGAGCATTTCCACCCTTCCGTTGCCTCCTCCGTCGTCCAGGACCAGGAATGTGGCGCGTGAGCTCTGGCTCAGGCGGATCTGGAACTGATCGCCCAGCAGCCTCTTGTAGTTCGTGTCTCCGGCCCGCGCGGCCGCCTGAGCAGGGTGGAGTCCCTCGCTCTGGATCGCGTTCTGGAATATGTCGAACGTGTCCTGCTCGGAATTGGTGAGCTGGCCGACGACATCCATCCGGCTCTTATCGAACGTCCAAGGCATGGCGCGCCTATTCCGTCGTGACGGTGATGTCCTCGAGGGTCAGGTTCTTGACTGCTAATTCGACGCCACCGAAGGAGCGCTGGAACTCATTTCGCCCCACCCTGAGCACGTTGACCTCGGTCGCGGACCCGCCGGCCGTCATCTCGAAGTTTCCATCGGCCTTGCAGTCGACGATCACCTTGGTCTGCCTGCCGAAGGCCCAGGTGGGAATGTGTGCCTGCACTTCCTGCGGGGCGACACGAAAAGGACCAGCCATGGGGGGTGCCTCCTGTGATTCTCGGCTTTTCTGCTTCTTCTCGCCTAACTGGGTACCCGCCCTTACTGATTCCCGTCAAGAATGCAAAGCTCCGGACCGGGTGGATTCGGACGCCCTAAAGATCCCGAATAAGTCTGCTACGAGAAGTCGTCCAGTGTGTCCGTCAGCTGTCCGGAAAATGTCCATGGATTTACGCAGGCCCCGTTGGTGCGGGGTAAGGGGGCGGGGACCGGGCGGGCCGCCGGCTCGTGAGTGAAGCGGAGGTTGGCCGGTTTCGCCGCCCCCTGGGTCACCGTCGTCGGGTCTGCAGCACTCCGGCGAGTGCGAGTACGAGAAGTCCGGCGAAGGGCACCACGAGAAGGCCGGCCCGCAGGCTTGTCGCATCGGCGACCTGTCCCACGATCGGCGGGGAGAGCAGGAAGCCCAGGCGCATGAGCCAGGAGACGATGGTCAGCCCCGAGCCGGGCTTGAGGCCGGGCAGTTCATCGGCTTCGTGCATCGCTGCGGGGACCAGGGTGGCCACCCCGAGTCCGGCCGTGGCGAAACCGAGGATCGTCCCGGGCACCGTGGGCACGGCCAACGCCAGTGCCATGCCGGCCGCGGCGATGAGGCCGCCGCCGCGGGCCACGGCACGCTGGCCGAACCGGTCGACGAGCCTGTCACCGATGAGACGGCCGATGAACTGGGCTCCCACCAGGGCGATATAGCCGGAGGCCGCCAGGGCCGCCGACGCGTGCAGCGAGTGGGAGAGGTAGAGGGCCGCCCAGGAATTGCCCGCGTCCTCGACGAGCGCACCGGCGGTCGCGATGAGGACGAGGGCGGCCAGTACGTAACCGGTGCGCAGACCCGTTGGCGCGCGCTGTGCCGGCTGCGGTGCGCGGCGGTCGGTCTCCGGCCCCGCGGACGACTGGGTCTCCGGTTCCGCGGGCGACTCCGTCTCCGGTTCCGCGGGCGGCTCGGTCTCGGGGCCGGGCAGACAGAACCGCAGGGCGACGCACGCGGCGATGGCGAACACCACTGCCGAAATCAACAGGTGCTGCCCCAGCGAGAGGCCGAGTGCGATCGCGCCTGCGGCCATGGTGCCGCCGGTGACGGCTCCGATGGACCAAATAGCGTGGAAGGAGTTGATGATGGAGCGGCCGTAGCGGCGCTGTACCCGAAGGCCATGGGCGTTCTGCGCGACATCAGTGATCGCGTCCATCGCTCCGGCCAGGAACAACACTCCCGCGAACAGCACCGCCGAGTTCGCCAGGCCCGCGGCCAGGATGCCCACGCCGGTGAGCAGTGTGCCGGCGACCGCCACCCGCGCCGAGCCCAGCCGGCGGATGAGTACCCCCGCCGCCAGTCCGGCCGCGATGGCGCCCGTCGGGAAAGCCGCGACGGCCAGCCCGTAAGCGGAATTGCCCATGCCGAGATCCGCCTTGATCTGCGGATACCTCGGAAGGAGATTGGCGAACAACGCCCCGTTGGTGAAGAACAGCACGGCAACCGCGGCGCGAGCCCGCCGTTCGGCCCGCGCGGGTCGGCTCAGTACGTCAACGGTCATGAGCGGGACCGGCCGCGCAGCCACGCCGTTGCGTTTCCGGGAAGCAGCTCCCCTTCCACGGGCGCACTGCTGATCACGAGCTCGCCTGCCGGCAACGCAACGGGCTCGCTGCCGAAGTTGGCGATGCAGTGCCACTGGTCGGCCCGTCGGAAGTGCAGGACGTCCGCCGAGTCGGTCTCGATCCAGGTGAAGTCCGCGCCGGTGTTCAGCGTGGCCCGCAGGTGGATGGCCCGGCGGTAGAGGCCCAGGGTGGAGTCCGGGTCGGCGGCCTGGAGCGCGGCGGCGTGCCGTGCGAACCACGCGGGCTGCGGCGGGCGTGCAGGGCCGGGCCCGAAGCCGAAGGACGGCCCGTCGGCCGTCCACGGCAGTGGTACCCGGCACCCGTCGCGGCCCTTCTCGCGCCCGCCGGACCGGGTGGCAATCGGGTCCTCCAGTACCTCCAGTGGCAGGTCCCCGACCTCGTGCAGCCCCAGCTCGTCGCCCTGGTAGACATACGTCGAGCCGGGCAGCGCCAGGCTGATCAGCACCGCCGCTCTGGCGCGGCGCTCGCCGAGGGCGCGGTCGAGGGCCGGCTCGGTACCGTCCGTCAGCAGCCACTGATGGGCGACCTGCACGGCCGTCCGCCGCGGGTCCGCGGGCAGCCCGTACCGCGTGGCCGCCCGCGGGGAGTCGTGGCAGCCCAGGAGCCAGGTCGTGGTCGAACCGCTCTCCCGGGTCTGGGCCAGCCCCGAGTCGATGGCCTTGCGGAAGTCCGGGGACCGCCAACCCGCGTCCTGCATCTCGAAGTTGAACGCCTGCCCGAGGCCCTTCGCCGAGGCGTAGCGGGCCCGCCGGGAGGGATGGACGCATGCCTCGGCGACGGCGAAGCGCGGTGGGTCGTACTCGTCGAAGACCCGGCGCCATTCGGCGTAGATCTCGTGCACCGCGTCGCGGTCCCACAGGGGGTGCGAGCCGTCCGTGTGCTGGTCCACCGCCGCGACCTCCGTCCAGGGGGCGAAGGGCTCGGACATGTCCTTGACCAGGCCGTGAGCGACATCGACCCGGAAGCCGTCGACGCCCCGGTCGGACCAGAAGCGCAACGTCTTCAGGAAGTCCTCGCGCACCTCGTCGTTGTCCCAGTTGAGGTCCGGCTGCTCCTTGGCGAAGTGGTGGAAGTACCACTGTCCGTCGCCGGCCGGCTCCCAGGCGGGGCCGCCGAAGCCGGATTCCCAGTCGTTCGGCGGCAGTTCGCCGTCGGGCCCGAGGCCGTCGCGGAAGATGTAGCGCTGTCGCTCGGGCGAGCCGGGCCCGGCCGCGAGGGCAGCGCGGAACCACTCGTGCCGGTCGGAGGTGTGGTTGGGCACGATGTCGACGATGACCTTGATGCCTGCCCCGTGCAGAGCCTCGACCATGGTGTCGAAGTCGTCGAGCGTGCCCAGGCGCGGGTCGACGTCCCGGTAGTCGTCGACGTCGTACCCGCCGTCGGCCAGCGCGGACGGGTAGAACGGGCTCAGCCAGACGGCGTCGATGCCCAGCTGCGCGAGGTACGGCACGCGGGAGGTGATACCGGAGATGTTCCCGATGCCGTCCCCGTCGGTGTCCGCGAAGCTGCGGGGATAGATCTGGTAGACGACGGCGTTCTTCCACCAGTCGCGGGCGGCGGCATCGGTGGGCGTATCGGGCATGCCGAACTCCTGAGAGATGAGGGGCGAGGGGCAAGAGGCAGAACCGGGGCGCTACTTGATGGCACCGCGGGTGACACCCGACATGACCCAACGCTGTGCGAAGAGGTACGCGATAAGTGTCGGCGCCATGGCCATCAGGTACGAGGCGAAGGCCACGTTGTAGTCCGAGGAGAACTTGAGCTGGAAGATCTTCTGTACCACCGGGATGGTCTGCAATGAGGGGTCACCGATGATCAGTGACGGCATCATGAAGTCGTTCCACGACATCAGGAAGGCGAAGATGCCGACGGTGGCGTTCATCGGGGCCAGCAGCGGAAAGATGATCTTCCAGAAGGTCTGCCAGGTGGTGCAGCCGTCGATGCGTGCGCTCTCCTCCAGTTCGTACGGGACCGAGCGCAGGAACGCGGTGTAGAGGAGGAGGTTGAACGAGATGCCGAACAGGATGTGCAGCACCGCAACGCCCAGTGGGTTGTCCAGGCCCACCATGGACGTCAGCTTCACCTGCGGCAGCGCCACGACGGGGAACGGGATGAACATCGCCGCCAGCAGGTAGAAGTACGACCAACGGAACAGCCTGCGGTGCCAGTTGCGCGCGATGGCGTAGGCCGCGAGCGAGGAGACGATGAGCTGGCCGGCCACCGCCAGGGCGCTGATCGTCAGCGAGACGGCGAAGGCTCTGGGGAAGTGGGTGAGTTCCCAGGCGGCCCCGAAGTTGCCGAATTCGAAGGGCGAGGGCCAGTCGAGCCCGGTTCCCGACGCCGCCTGCCGGCCGGTCTTCAGCGACATCGTGATCGCGAAGTAGATCGGGACCAGCACCGCCAGGGTGCCCAGGACCAGCAGCCCGGTCTGCACCCAGTTGATCCGGTGCTCTTCCTTCGGGGCCTTGATGTGCTCGGCCGCGCGCGGGGTGATCGTGGGGTCGATCGTCGTCATGACAGGTTCACCTCGCGGTTGCGCACGAACAGCAGCTGGAGCAGGGAGACGGCGAGGGTGAAGACGAAGAAGACCACGGCGTTGGCCATCTGGAAGGCGTACTCACCGCCGTCGAAACCACTGAAGATGGTCATGGCGACGCTCATCGTGGCGGTGCCGGGGCCGCCGTTGGTGAGTCCGACGATGATGTCGTAGGCGTTGAGGAAGCCCTTGAAGCCCAGGATGGTGTTGATCACTACATAGCCGATGAGCAGCGGAAAGGTGATACTGCGGAACCGTCGCCAGCCGCCCGCGCCGTCGAGCTCGGCCGCCTCGTACACCTCCTTCGGGATGGCCATGAGGCCGGCCAGATAGATGATGAGTGCGCTCGGTGTGGCCTGCCAGGCCGTCACGATGACCACCGCGAGCCACGCCCAGTTCTCGTTGGCGAGGATGCTGCTCTGTCCGGCCGTCCAGCCCAGTTGGGTCGCGAGTGCCGGGGCCGCGGTGGAGAAGAGGTAGTTGAAGACGTAGGCGATGACGATGCCGGAGATCACCATCGGGATGAAGTAGATCCCGCGCAGGCCCGTCTTCCATTTGATACGGCCGTTGAGGCCGATGGCCAGCAGCAGGGCGACGGCGTTGACCACCACCGTGGTGACCACCGCGAACCAGATGGTGAACCCGTACGACTCCAGGATGCGCGGGTCACCCAGCATCGAGGTGTAGTTCCGCAGGCCGATGAATTTCCAGTCACCGAAGCCCGCGTAGTTGGTCAGGCTGTAGAACATGCCCACCAGGCCGGTCAGCGAGATGAACACGGTGAACAGCAGGACGGCGGGGACGAGCATCAGGTAGTAGGTCCGGTCGGCCTTGCGGCGCCGCGCGGTGGCCGGGCCCGGTGGTGCGGTGGATCTGGCAGGGCGGGTCTTTATCGCTGCCGGTGCGCTCATCGTCCGTTTCCTTCCGGGTCACCACTCACAGGCTGCGCTGGGCGTAGCGGGCCCAGTCGTCGTCGAGCTTGCGCAGGAACGCGTCGGCGTTCCCGCCGATCAGCAGTTCCTGCAGGTAGTTGCCCAAGGGGATGGCGCCCGGGAAGTAGGTCCCGGCGCCCTGGTAGAAGCGGCCCGCGTCGACATAGGACTGGATGCCGGCCACCCGTCCGTCGCGCATCGCGGGTGCGTTTCTGGTCGGGGACCAGGCGAGGTGCTTCGCGTTGTAGGCGTCCATCACCTCGGGCCGCATCAGGTACCGCAGGAACGCCGTGGCCGCGTTGCGTTCCTCGGAGGCGTCGGGGATCCACAGGGCCAGGTCGAGGTTGACTCTGACCTTGACGTCCTCGGGGTCCTCGGTCGCCGGCAGCGCGAAGGTGCCCAGCCGCGCTTTCGGGTTGATCTTCTCGATCTCCCCGATGGCCCACGGTCCTTGGAGGTACATCGCCGCCTTGCCGTGGGCGAAGGCGACATTGCCGTCGTAGTAAGTACGGCTCGGGGCATCGGCGTTGGTGTACGAGGCGAGGACGAGCATCTTCTCGACGGCGTCCTTGAAGTCCTTCCCGAAGGACACCTCGGCCCCGGGGCCGGCCTTCGGCCCGAGCTCCTTGAGCCGGGTGAAGAACCCGGCGACATCGAGGGCACTGCCGGAGACGTAGTCGAAGAGGCCCTGGGAGAGAGTCCACGTTTCCTTGTACGTCTGGAGTACGGGAACGATGCCCTGCGCCTTGAACGTCCTGCACGCCTTCAGCAGTTCGGTCCAGGTCCGTGGAATCGCCACGCCGGCCTTCTCGAAGAGGTCCTTGTTGTAGATGACGCCCGCCGCGGTGACGGAGTACGGCAGCACGCTGGTCTCGGACTTGTACTGGGCGTACTGCCCTACGAGGTCCTGGACCTGGGCATCGATCCGCCGGGCCTCCGGGAGCCTCCCTAGGTCCGACAGCTCGCCGCGGGCCAGGAAGTTCGAGGTCTCCAGGTTGTAGTTGTAGCAGCCCAGGTCCGGCGGGGTGCCCCGGGCGAACTGCGGGGTCAGCGCCGCGGGCGTGGAGTCGTGCACGACGTACACCTCGGACTGCGCGCGGTGGAACTCCTCGATCAGCTTGTCGAAGTACGGGATGGCCTCGGGCTTGTTCTGGAGGAAGCGGATGGTCGTGCGGCGGTCGTCGGACGAGGCATATCCGGCGAGCAGTGCGCCGCCCGCGGCGGCACCCGCGAGGGCGCCGCCGAGCCGCAGGAGGCCGCGGCGGGAAAGGGAGCGGGAAAGGGAGTGCTGCGACACCGTTGTGGAGCGCATGGCTGTTCTGGAGCGCATGGCCGTTCTCCTCAGTCGGTGATGTCCGAGTGGGTTTCCGCCCCGGCGGACGGCACCAGCCAGGCAGTCGTGTCGGGCGGGAGCAGCGGCCCGTCGAGCGGTCCGCTGGCGAGGACGGTGCGGCCCGGCGGGAGGGGTGCCGGCGAGGTGCCGAAGTTGGTGACACAGGACCAGCCGCCGGGGCGCCGGAAGTGGACGACGTCCGGCTTGTCGTCCACCCAGGTCAGCGACTCGGTGGTCTGCAGTCGCCGGCGCTCCGCGAGCGCGCGCTGATAGAAGGCCAACGTCGAGTCGGGGTCGGCCTGTTGGGTTTCGACGGAGAGCTCGGCGAAGCCGTCCGGCTGGGGCAGATGCGCGCCGCCGGCGCCGAATCCGTACGACGGTCCGTCCGCCGTCCACGGCAGCGGCACCCGGCAGCCGTCCCGGCCTTTCTCGGTGCCCTGCGAGCGCTTCCAGGTGGGGTCCTGCAGGGCCTCGGCCGGCAGGTCGGCGACCTCGTAGAGCCCCAGTTCCTCGCCCTGGTAGAGGTAGGTCGAGCCGGGCAGTGCGAGGGCGAGCAGGGTGACGGCGCGGGCGCGCCGCAGCCCCTGCGCCAGGTCCGGCAGCGGGTCCGTGCCCCCGCTGAGCAGCCAGGCGCGCAGGTCGGTGCCGTTCGGCAGGGCGTAGCGGGTGGCGTGGCGTACGACGTCGTGGTTGGAGAAGACCCAGGTGGACGAGGAGCCGGACGTCCGGACGAGGTCGAGGTTCTGCTCGATGATCCGGCGGAACGCGGCCGGGTCCCACTCCGAGCGCAGCAGGTCGAAGTTGAAGGACTGGCCGAGCCCGTCCGGTGAGGCGTACCGCGGGCGGCGGTGGGTGGGCACCCAGGCCTCGGCGACGGCGGTGCGCGGCGGGTCGTACTCGTTGAACACCGCGCGCCATTGGCGGTAGATCTCGTGCACCTCGTCGCGGTCCCGCAGGCGGTGGGCGCCGTCGGGGACGTCTTCGGAGTCGAGCTGGTCCTGGCCGGGCAGTGGCTCGGAGAGGTCCTTGACGAGCATATGGGCCACATCGACCCGGAAGCCGTCGACGCCGCGGTCGGCCCAGAAGCGCAGGGTCGTCAGGAAGTCCTCGCGTACCTCGTCGTTGTCCCAGTTGAGGTCCGGCTGCTCGGGGGCGAACAGGTGCAGGTACCAGTGGCCGTCGCCCACCGGCTCCCAGGCGGATCCGCCGAAGGCGGCGGTCCAGTCGGTCGGCGGCTCCGCGCCGTCCGGGCCGTTGCCGCGACGGAAGATGTAGCGGTCGCGGGCCGGGGAGCCGGGCCCGGCGGCGAGCGCCTCGCGGAACCACCGGTGCCGGTTGGAGGTGTGGTTGGGGACGATGTCGACGATGACGCGGATGCCCACGTCGTGCAGGGCGGTGACGAGCTCGTCGAACTGGGCGAGGGTGCCGATACGCGGGTCGACGTCCCGGTAGTCGTCGACGTCGTACCCGCCGTCGGCGAGCGCCGAGGGATAGAACGGGCTGAGCCAGACCGCGTCGACGCCCAGGTCGCGCAGGTGGTCCACGCGAGAGGTGATCCCGGGGAGGTCGCCGATGCCGTCGCCGTTGGCGTCGGCGAAGCTGCGCGGATAGATCTGGTAGACGACCGCCTGCCGCCACCACTGCTCCGCGTCCGTCATGGGCCGCTCCGCAGCCGTGTCCACCATCGCGAATCCCTTTCGATGGGTATTAAATCTAGGTACTAGATTTATTAACTGGCTGTAAGCTAGGCGGGCATCCAGAGGGGGTCAAGGGGTTGGTTGACACAAAGTCGTCGGCGTCGGCAGGGACGTCGACACGGCAGATCCGGGAGGCGAACCTCCGGGCCGTACTGCACCGCATGTGGGACTCCGAGCCCGTCACGGGCTCCGACCTGATCGCCTCCACGGGCCTGACCCGCGCCACGGTCCACGACGTGTGCGAGGACCTGACCCACCGCGGCTGGATCCACGAGGTGGAGAACCAACGCGAGCACGGCGGCTACCGCCTGGGCCGCCCGGCGCGGCGCTACTCCTTCCAGCCGATGGCCGGTGTGCTCGTGGGCGTCGACTGCGGCCAGCGGATGGCCAGGGTCACGGTCGCGGACCTGCACGGCCACCCGCTCACCCGGCACGACAGCGCCTTCTCCGGCCCCGAGCACACCCCCGAAGAACGTCTCGATGTACTCGGCCGGACGATCGACGAGGCGCTGACGGCGGCCTCGCTCACGCCCGACCGGGTACTGGCCGTGGCCGTGGGCGTCCCGGCCCCCGTCGACGCCGAAGGACGCACGGTCGGCACGGTCAACGAGTTCTGGGAGCGGATGAACCCGGACATCGCCGAGTACCTGACGCAACGTCACGGCTGGACCGTGCTCGTCGACAACGACGCCAACCTCGCAGCCCTGGCCGAGGGCTGGCAGGGCGCCGGCCACGGCCTCAAGAACTACGTCGCCGTGCTCACCGGTGAGCGCATCGGCGCCGGCATCGTGGAGGAGGGCCACCTCCTGCGCGGCGCCCGCGGCGGCGCCGGCGAGATGCGCTTCCTCGACCTGCTGGAAGGCGTGGGCAGCGCGGACGGCCTGGCCAAACTGGCCCGGCAGTGGGCCAGGGAAGCGGTACGCGACCCCAAGTCCCACCCCTCATCGTTCCTCCGCCAGCTCGCCCCCGAGGACATCGACGCCGAGGCCGTCTTCACGGCCGCAGCCGCCGCCGACCCCCTCGCCACCGAAGTGGTCGACCGCCTCGGCACCCGCTTCGCCCGCATCATCAGCGCCCTGGCCGCCCTCCTCGACACCGAACGAGTAATCCTCGCCGGCGCCCCCGCCCCCTCCTGCGCCCCGGTCCTGCGAGTCATCGAACGCGACCTGTCGCAGTACGCACACCCGCCCCTCCCCGAGGTCGTCGCCTCGAAATTCGGCGACGAGATCGTCTCCGTGGGCGCACTGGGGCGGGCCCTGGATCACGTCCGCGAACATGCACTGGAGATCGGGCTGCCGGGCGCTATGAGTGCCCAGCCTCTGCCCCGTTAGGTGTGTGACCGTGTCCCACGTGCCCCCAAGCCGCGGGAGATGGCCATGGCGGTGGCTCTGACCACCTGCTCGTAGGCGCGCGCCGTGCGGGCGCCGGCGGGGACGACGATGGAGACCGCGGCGACGACCTGCTCGCCGCGGCCGCGGATCGGTACCGCGATGGAACAGACGGGCGCGGGGCGCTGCCGCTCGAACACGGCCAGGCCCGCGTTGTGTACCTCGGCCAGCCGTCGGCGGAGCCGGAGTGCGGCCGAGGACGGCTCCAGCCGGTCGATCCACTCGGCGCGGAAACCGGGATCGGCGGCGGCCAGCAGCACCAGGCCGACGCCGGTCTCGTGCAGCGGCAGCCGCCCTCCCACCCGGTAGGCGATCTCCACCGCGCCGTGGGCCGAGAGCCGCTCCACGAGCAGGGCCTCGTCGCCGTCCCGCACCGCCAGCAGTACATGCTGGCGGGTGATCTCGTGCAGATCCTCCAGATACGGGAGGGCGGCCTCGCGCAGGCCGTGGCTGCGCGGCGCGAGTGAGGCCACCTCGAACAGCCGCAGTCCGATGACGTAACGCCCCTGGTCATCGCGTTCCAGCGCGCCCCAGCGGAGCAGTCGCGCGGTGAGCCGGGAGGCGGTGCTGGGCGGCAGGCCGGCCCGGCGGCTCAGCTCGTTGAGTCCCAACGCCCGGTGTTCGGAACCGAACGCCGCGAGCAGGGAGAGCGCGCGGTCGACGACCGGCTCTCCGCTCTTGGGGCGTTTGCCGCGTCGGGAGGCGCCATTGCCTTGATCCATCGGATGAGTGTGACCGACCGCCCCAACCAATGGAACACCTGCGGACGCGGCGGATCTGCCTTCGCATGATGAGGGGCACCACCACGCCCCTACTCCCAAGGAGTGAGCATGGCGCTGCCCTCTCCATCCTCTCCATCCTCTCTGCCGTCTCTGTCGTCCGCGGAGGAAGCCGAGCTCGACCGCTTGCGTACCGCCGTACTGGACCGGATCCAGGCCGCGGACCCGCGGCTCGCCGAAGTCGTCCGCGCCGCCGTGACCCATCTGCACGCCTTCGTGCGGGAGGTCCGCCCCACCGAGGAGGAGTGGCTGGCCGGTCTGGACTTTCTCGTCCGTACCGGACACACCTGCACGGACACCCGCAATGAATTCATTCTGCTCTCCGACATGCTCGGGCTGACCTCTGCGGTCGACGAGGTGAACCACGCAGGACCGCCGGAGGCCACTCCGTCATCGGTCGAGGGCCCCTTCCACTCCCCCGCGCCGCCGCGCCCGCTCGGCGCGTGGCTCGCCGAAGGACCGGAGCGCGAGCGAGGGCGCCCGATGGTCGTACATGGCCGGGTGACGGACTGTGCGGGCACACCACTCGCGGGGGCCACCGTGGACGTGTGGCAGGCCGATGACGCCGGACACTACGACAGCCAGGATCCGGACCAACCGCCGGGGAATCTACGGGCGTTGCTCACCACCGACCAGGACGGCTCGTACTGGTTCCGCAGTGTGCTGCCGAGCAGTTACCCCGTACCCACCGACGGGCCCGTCGGGGAATTGCTCACGGCACTGGGCCGGCATCCGATGCGTCCGGCCCATATTCATCTGCGAGTGGAGGCCGCGGGGCACCGGCCGGTCACCACGCACGTGTTCGTTGCCGGTGACCCTTACCTCGACTCCGACGCCGCCTTCGCGGTGAAGGACGCACTGGTGGTCGCTCCCGTGGAGTGCGACGAACCCGCTGCCGCCGAGCGGTGGTCGATGAAGGGACCCTTCCTCGACTTCGCGTTCGACGTCCGGCTCGTGGCGTTGGCTGAGGTGGCGCGGTGAAGCTCATCGGGCTGCGGGAGGGCCGGGACACGGTTGTCGGGGTCGTGGTCGGGGAGCGGGTCGCGCCGCTGACTGAAGTACGGGAGTTCTACGGGGAGTTGGAGGCGTGGGTCACCCGGGCGGCCGAGGTGTCATCGGGCGAGAGCCCACTCGCCGACGTGAGCCCACTCGCTGACGTGAGGCCACTCGCCGACGTGACACAGGTCCCGCCGATCCCGCCGTCGGCCCGCGTCCTGTGCCTCGGCCTCAACTACCGCGCGCACGCCGAGGAAGGCGTCTACGGCGTGCCGGACCAGCCGACCCTCTTCGGTCGCTGGACGGCCTCGCTGTCGGTGGGCGACGTGCCCGTACCGGTGCCCGCCAACGAGCCCGGGCTGGACTGGGAGGGCGAAGTCGCCGCCGTGGTCGGCGCACCGCTCGCGGACGTCGACCCGGTGACGGCGGAGTCGGCCGTGCTCGGGTACGCCGTCTTCAACGACCTCACCGCGCGCACGGCGCAGAAGCTCACCGCGCAGTGGACGCTCGGCAAGAACGCCGACCGCAGCGGTCCGATGGGGCCGCTCGTCACCGCCGACGAGGCCGGCCGCCTGTCCGACGGGCTGCGGCTCACCACCCGGGTGAACGGCGAACTCGTCCAGGAGGGCAACACCCGCGACCTGATCTTCCCGGTCGGTGAGGTGCTGTCGCTGGCCAGCCGCACGTTCACGCTCCAGCCGGGGGACGTACTGGTCACCGGTACACCTTCGGGTGTCGGCTACACCCGCACGCCGCCGCGCTTCCTGACGCCCGGCGACGTGGTCGAGGTGACGGTCGACCGGCTGGGCACCCTGCGCACCCCCGTCGTCGGAGCGGAGCAGCGATGAGCGTCCCGTACTCCGAGACGACCGTCCCGTACTCCGGGCGGCGGCCCGACCACTACCCCGTACTCATCGCGGGTGGCGGGCCGAGCGGGCTGGCCGTGGCGATCGAGCTGGGGCGGGCGGGCGTCCGGTGTTGCGTCCTGGAGCCGCGGCAGGACGTGGCCACGGACCGCCCCCGGGCCAAGACCACCAGCGCGCGGACGATGGAGCTGCTCCGTCGCTGGGGCCTGGCGGACCGGGTGCGGGCGGCGGCACCGCTGCCGGTGTCGTACGCCCAGGACGTGGTGTTCTGCACCGGGCTCACCGGCCGGGAGATCACCCGGTTCCGCAATGCCTTCGCACTGCATGCGGAGCGGCGGGACGAGTTCGCCGAGTGCGGTCAGCAGATCCCGCAGCCCGCGGTCGAAGCGGTGCTGCGCGAGGCGGTGGCCGAGCTTCCGTCCGTCGAATTTCTGGGTGGGTACCGCCTGTTGGCGGCCGAGGACGGGCCACACGGAGTACGGGCGAAGGTCACCGGCCCCGACGGCCGGACCCGCACTCTCACCGCCGATTACCTGGTCGGATGCGACGGCGCGAGCGGGGTGACCCGTGCCGCGATCGGAGCGCGGTACGCGGGCCGCAGCGGACAACTGCCCAATCTCAACATCACGTTCACCGCTCCAGGGCTGACCGAGCGGGACCTGTGCGCTCGCGCGGTGCATTACTGGGTGCTGGGCAAGGAGGTCGGCGGGATCGTCGGCCGGATGGACCTCGACGGCACCTGGTGGGCCATCGCCCACGGTGTGGACGCGACGACCGGCAGCGTCGATCCGGCCGCTCTGGTACGCGAGTTGGTCGGTGCGGACCTGGAGGTACACGTCCACGCAACCGACCCCTGGTCGGCCCGTATGCTGCTGGTCGACCGCTATCGCGGCGAGCGCGTCTTCCTGGTCGGCGACGCGGCTCACCTCAACCCGCCCTGGGGCGGGCACGGTTACAACACCTGCATCGGTGACGCGGTGAACCTGGCGTGGAAGCTGGTCGCGGTGGTGCAGGGCTGGGCCGGGCCCGCACTGCTGGACAGTTACGAGCCGGAGCGGCGGCCGGTCGCCGAGCGCACCATCGCCGACGCGGCGGCCCAGGAGTCCCGGCTGGCCCACGCCTTCGCTCATGACGGCCTCGACGCCGATACCCCGGCCGGAGCCGCTGGCCGGGCCACCGTGACACGTCAACTGGACTGCAAGCGCGGGGAGTTCCACAGCCTCGGGTTGGTGCTCGGCTACCACTATGCGGGCTCCCCCATCGTCGTGGACGACGGTTCCGCCGTGCCCGCGCACGAGCCACTGGCGTACCACGGCTCGGCCCGCCCCGGCACCCGGCTGCCGCACCGCTGGCTGGCCGACGGGACCTCGCTCTACGACCACCTCGGGCCCGGCTTCACCCTGCTGCGCCTGGACGGTACCGCCGACACCACACCGTTCGTACGAGCAGCGGCCGAGCGTGGCGTCCCGCTCACCGTGCTGGACCTCCCCCACCTCCCCGACGCCGCCTCGTACGGGGCCGCGCTGCTCCTGGTCCGGCCGGACCAGCACATCGCCTGGCGCGGAACGGACGCCGCCGACGGCGAAGCGGTTCTCGACGCGGCGCGTGGCACCTCGTCCCCCGGACGCGGACATGGGCAGCGACCTGCAGAGCCAACGGCGGCTCTGACCCGAAGGAGTAATCCATGAGTCTGGTTGTGAAGCGTCCCGCACACGCTCCGGCACCCGCAGGAGCCACCCGCCGAACGATCGCCCTCGTCCTTGTGGCGGCGGCAGGGATGTACATCATGGTGCTCACGCTGAGCACCTCCCTGTCGCTGCGTCTGGCGAGCATCGACCCGGACGCGAAGGAGAGCAGTTACAGCCTCGCCGTCTCGGTCAGTGCGTTTGCGCTGCTCGTCGCCGTCCCGCTGGCCGGCGCCCTCTCGGACCGGACGACCAGCAGGTTCGGCCGGCGGCGCCCATGGATTCTCGGCTGTCTCGTCGCGGCGCTGCTGGGCACCGCCGTCATCGGCGCCGTCTCGTCGATCCCCGTGATCGTCATGGCCTACGTGGTCGCGATCATCGCCGCACAGGCCGCCTTCAACGCGTACAGCACGATCCCCGTCGAGGGCCTCCCGGACGCGAAGCGCGGCCGCGTGATGGGGGTCATGGGCATGTTCGGCGCCTTCGCCATGTCGGGCGGCTCCTATCTGGCCGCTGCCTTCGTCGACGTACCACTGGTCATGATGGTGGCGCCCGTCCTGTTGGCCCTCGCCCTCAGCCTGCCGCTCCTGCTCCTTTACAAGGACCCCGTGCGCGACCGCAGCGAGCTTCCGCCGCTCGACCTCAAGGGCATCGCGAGGACGTTCGTCGTCAACCCGCGCAAGCACCCGGACTTCGGCTGGGCCTGGTTGTCACGGTTCCTCGCGGGCATCGCGATGACGGCGATGTTTTCGTACTTCGTCTTCTTCCTGATGGACGGCCTGCACATGTCGATCGGGGAGGCCGGGCAGAAGGCGGGCACCCTCTCGCTCATCTCCGCCCCCGTGAGCGTGCTGTTCTTCACCGCCTCCGGGTGGGTCTCGGACAAGATCGGCCGCCGCAAGCCGTTCGTCATCGCCGCCGCGCTGCTCATGGCGGCCGGACTCGCCATCGGAGGTACCGCGTCGACCTTCGCGCAGTTCACCACCGCATGGGTCGTCTTCTCCATGGGCCAGGCCATGTATCTGACCGTTGACATGGCGCTCTGCGCCGCCGTTCTGCCCGACGTCCGCGACACGGGCAAGGACGTGGCGGTCATCGCACTCGCGCTCAGCATTCCGAACATCATCGTTCCCGCCGCCGCGCCGACGCTCCTCGCGACCGGCGGCGGACACAACTACCCGCTGCTGTGGTTCGGCGCCGCCGCGATCTGCGCGCTGGGCAGCTTCACCGTCACCTTCGTCAAAGGCGTGCGCTGATACATCAAGGACGTTCGCTGACATATCAAAGGCGTTCGCTGATTCATCCAGCGCGTTGCTGACTTCATCAAGCGCGTCCGCCGACGCGGGCGCAGAGAGGAACCCATGACCACCTCCGCCACTCCCTCCGCCACTCCCTCCCCCGCTCCCTTCCCCGACGGCTTCCTGTGGGGCGCCGCCACCGCCGCGCACCAGGTCGAGGGAAACAACGTCAACAGCGACGCCTGGCTGCTGGAGCACCTGCCCCACACGCTCTTCACCGAGCCCTCGGGTGATGCGATCGACCACTACCACCGGTACCGGGAGGACATCGCACTCCTCGCGTCCCTCGGCCTCACGAGCTACCGCTTCTCCCTCGAATGGGCGCGCATCGAGCCCGAGGAGGGGCGCTTCTCACCCGCGGCGCTGGACCACTACCGTCGCGTTCTCGAAACGTGCCGGGAGCACGGCCTCAAGACGGTCGTCACCTACCACCACTTCACCTCGCCCCGCTGGCTCCTCGCCGCCGGAGGCTGGGAGGACCCGGGAACGCCCGAGCGGTTCGCACGCTACTGCGACGCGGTCACCGTCCATCTCGGCGACCTCATCGACATCGCCTGCACACTCAACGAACCGAACCTCCCGCCGCTCCTCGCCGCCATGGGCATCGGCGGCGAGGCCCCCGAACAGCGGGCGGACGTACCCGTCTGGGCGGCCGCCGCCGAACACCTCGGCATCGAACCGCGACGGGTGGCCCCCTTCCAATTCACCGCTTCCGAGGCCGGTTTCGAGGTGAAGCTCGCGGCGCACCGCCGGGGAACGGCAGCCATCAAGGCGCACCGCCCGGATCTGATGGTCGGCTGGACCCTCGCGAACTCGGACATCCAGGCGGCTCCGGGCGGCGAGGACCGCGCCGAAGCGGTGCGGCGAGAGGTCAACGAGCGCTTCCTGCTGGCCTCCCGCGAGGACGACTTCGTCGGGATCCAGACGTACGGCCGCACGGTCTTCGGGCCCGACGGCATCGCCCCGGCCCCGGCCGGCGCGCGGACGAACCAGATGGGCGAGGAGATCTACCCGGAGGGGCTGGAGGCGACGATCCGCGAGGCGGCGGAGATCGCCGGTGTCCCGGTCGTCGTCACCGAGAACGGACTCGCCACCGAGGACGACTCGCAGCGGCTGGCCTACCTCCGTACCGCGCTCGCCGGAGTCGCCGCATGCCTCGCCGACGGTATCGACGTACGCGGCTACTACGCCTGGTCGGCGTTCGACAACTACGAGTGGGTATTCGGCTACCGCCCGAAGTTCGGCCTCATCGCCGTCGACCGCACGACCCAGGCCCGTACCCCGAAACCCAGCGCCCACTGGCTCGGCGAGCTGGCCCGCACAAACGGAGCCTCTCTCGCCTCCGACCGCCGGGCCACATGAACCGCCCGCACACGCCCGCGCCGAACCGTGCGGCAATCTCCCGCATCACCCGTGCAACCTTTCGGCCTGCATGTATGTCATGTTCGCGTGAAGAAATTGTTCCCCTCCCGCCGCACCCGTCGCGTCCTGCTCGCGCCCGTGCTGGCGTCCACCGCCGCCTTCGCCGCGGTGCTCGGTCCCGGCGCGCTGCCCGCGGCGGCCGCCTCCGACATGCTGTGGGTCTACTCCGACCCGTACGAGATGACGCTGCTCGGGCCGTACGAGGACGGCTCGGCGGCGCCCTCGCAGACGCTGACGATCATCGTCAGCCATGACAACACCAGCACCACCGTGCCCGCCGGCACGCTCTCCGTGGACGTCTCCGGGATCGCCGCGTTCGCCGACGTCAGCTGGCCGGCGAACTGCCGGCCCGAGACGGCCACCACCGCCGTCTGCGACACCCCCGAGCTGCCCGGGGGCGGCTACGCGCCGGCCGCCGCGATCGGGCTGACCGCGAAAGCCGACGCGCCGGACGCGAGTGAGGGGTACGTGCGGTACACCGCCGAGGCCGGCGGCATGACGTCCTGGCCGGGCGAGACGCGGGTCGCCGTCGGCAACGGCCCCGCACTCGGCCTGACCCAGGCCGCGTCCGTCACCGGCCTGGCCCCTGGCACGGCCTTCGACGCCCCGGTCACGCTCGCCAACAACGGCAACCGCACCGCCGACCGCACCCTCCTCACCCTGTTCGCCTCCCGCGGGGTGAAGCTGCGCGGCCCGGTACCGTCCAACTGCGAGTACAACGACGCTCCCACCGGCCGTACCCTGCTCTGCACCCTGGACGAGAAGGCGGCGCCCGGCTCGTACCACACGCTTCCGCTGGGCTTCCGCGCCAAGGACAACGCGCTCTTCGACCGCATCGACTACTCGGTGCAGCCCTGGTCCGAGCAGGCCCTGGCCGAGCAGCGCCGCGGGCAGGTCTTCACCCCCGGAGCCGGCACCGAACTGAACCTCTCCCCGGCACCCGCGACGGACGAGGAGACCAACCCGTACCGCATGTTCTCCGTGCGGGCGAAGAACACCGCCGACTACCGGCTGACCGGCTCGCAGGTCTCCGGCGCCGCGGGCGAGACCGTGCAGGCGTCGGTGACGGTGCGGAACCACGGACCGGCCTGGGTCGCCTCCCTGTCGGCCGGTGACCCGGCCGCGACGGTCGACGTGAACATCCCGGCAGGGACCACGGTTACTGCGAAGCCGGACAACTGCGAGCCCCGTACCGCCTCCGGCGGCTACCGCGACGAACAACTGGGCGCGCCGCGCTACCGCTGCTCATCCCCCATCTACCTGACCGAGGCCGGTACGGAATCCACCCACCGCTTCACCTTCGGCCTCCGCATCGACGAGGTGCTCCCCGGCGCCGGCGCCACCGCGGCCATCTGGAACGACGCCTACGAGCCGCCCGTCCGCGCCTTCGACCCGGACCTCACCAACAGCGAGTCCCGCATCGTGGTGAACCCGTGAGGTAGCTGTCCGCGAGGCCGTTGGGCCGTACGTCAGCGCAAGGGCCGCCGGGATCGCAGCTCCGATCCCGGCGGCCCGTCGGAACCCGAGATACGCGACCAGCCCCGCGTCAGGAGTTCTTGGTCCCCTTCTCGAGTTGCTTTGCAAGGTCCAAGTCGGCTTTCGTCGCTTCGCGGTACACCGTGTCGGCCATGTCCGCCAGGCCGGACAGCTGCTTGTCGATGTCGCCGCGGCCGTCTTCCCAGTTCGCCTCGAAGCTCTCCATCTTGTCCACGACGCCGTCGTCGCCGATGTCGTCCGCGTAGGAGTCGAACATCTTCTTGGTGGCGTTCATCCGGCTCTTGATGGACCGCAGCCGGCCACCGAAGCCTTCGAGCTCGCTCAGCGGTATCGCCAGTCGCCCCTCGTCGCCGCTCACCCGGCACCTCCCCTGTAGTAACGCCCTCACACGGTCACGCGAACAGCCAGCGTAGGCGCATGCACCCACCATCGCGCCACCGCGGTTCTGCCCGCCCGTAAGGTGGGCGGCGACCCCGGCAACAAGATCGGGCCGCGGGAGGGGAGTAGAACGATGAGCCGTAGAAGCGAAGCGCAGACCATCGAGCGCAGCGGATTCCACATCAAGGTGCCGAAGTCCTGGTGGGAGTTCGACATCCGCCCCGCATCGCGGGACGACACCATCCGACAGCTCGTCAACGAACGCGTGCGGCAGCGCCCGGAGTTGGCCGAGCACCGGGACGCCTTCTCCTCGTTTCTCCGGAAGGCCGCCCGCGATGCCTGGCAGTCCGGCGCGCTGTACTGCGGTTGTATGGCGGAGTCCTTCGGCGGCGCGGCCCCCGTCACCGCCTCGGTGACCGTGTCGGTCATCGGCGCGCAAACCGACGACGGCGAGATCCTGCCCACCGACCCCCAGCTCATCGCCCAGCAGATCAGCCCCCGGAAGGCGAAGCGCGAGGGCGATGCGTGGCGCGAGGTCACCACCGTCGAGATCCCGCAGGTGGGCCCCGTGGCGCGGACCCGCGGGATCGAGGACATCACCATCCCCGGCGACGAGCGCACCGTGCGGGCGGTGCTGATGCAGACCTTCATTCCCGTACCCGACCAGCACGGCACGGTGGCGCTGGTGTCCGGCAGCAGCCAGGTACTGGACCTGGCGGACTCCTTCTTCGACATGTTCGACGCCATCACCTCCACGTTCCGCTTTGTGTGACGACTTCCGCAGCGCCGCAGCCGTCTGACGACTCCGCAGCACCGCGGCCGTCCCGCACCTCGCTGACCAGCCCGAACCCGCGGGCCTCGCCGAGCCTCCCTTCACCCGTGTGAGTGACGAGAGTTAGGGTGGTCTGCAAGATCGCGCGGACTGCAGTTGAGTGTGTTACGGGGGAGTTGACGTGGGCCACCGGCCGACGGACTGGCACGTGCTGGACCTGGAGAAGGACCCGACCCCCGGCGACCCGGACCGGGTAAGGGAACTCGCCCGCGAATTACACGAGTTCGCCGAGGACGTCGGGACCGCACTGCGGCAGGTCAACAGCATGGCCTCCGAGGACGCGGTCCTGAAGTGGTCCGGCCGCTCCGCGAAGAAGTTCAAGGAGGAGTTCGACGGCGTCCCGGGGAATCTCCGGAAGCTGCGGACCTCCTACGACATGGCCGGCGACGCCATCGCCGCCTACTGGCCCAAGCTCGAGCGCGCCCAGTCCCTGGCCGACCGAGCGTTGCGAAAGGGCCGTGAAGCGCGCGCCGATCTGACCGCCGCGCAGGGCCGGCTGGACTCGGCCACCGACTGGGTCAAGACCGCCACCGACCGGACCAAGGCCTACGACAACGCCAAGGGCCCCGAGGCCCCGGACGAGTCCAAGGTGCGCGCCGCGACCCGCAACGCCCAGCAGGCCAACTCCGCCCGCAGCGACGCCCAGGGATCGGTCGACTCCGCCCAATCCGCCCTGGACGCCGCGAAGGCGATGGCTGCCGAGGCCAAGGAGCTGCGCGAGGACGCCGCCCGGGAATGCCAGAACAAACTCGACGAAGCCTCCGACGCCGGCATCCAGAACCGCCACTGGTGGGAAGAGGTCGCCAAATTCTTCACCGACAGCTGGGACGCGATCGTCTCGGTCTGCAAGGTCATCGTCGCCGTCGTCGGTGTCATCGCGATGATCGTCGGTGGTCCGATCCTCGCCGCCATCGTGGTCGTCGCGGCGGTGGTCGTGCTCGCCGACACCCTCATGAAATTCAAGGACGGGAAAGCCAGTCTCTTCGACGTCGGGCTGGCCGCCCTCGACTGCATCCCCGGCGTCAAGGGGCTCACCACACTCGCCGGAGCGGCCAAGGGCATCAAGTCCGCGGCCAAGGGGCTGCGCTCCGGCGAGCTGCGCAATGCCGTGCGCGTGGGCGGCAAGGAGCTTCTCGGCAAGGCCAAGCCGGCCAAGGGCCGGTGCAAGAACGGCGACCCGATCGACATGGTCTCCGGCGAAATGCTCATGGAGCAGACCGACGTCGTCCTGCCGGGCGTACTGCCGCTCGTCCTGCAGCGCACTCACCTGTCGACCTACCGCTGGGGCCGCTGCTTCGGTGAATCCTGGGCCTCCACACTCGACCAGCGCCTGGAACTCGACGGAGAGGGCGCCGTCTTCGCCAACGAGGACGGGATGCTCCTGGCCTACCCCGTACCCCAACCCGGCCGGCCCGTGCTGCCTGCGGCCGGCCCGCAGTGGCCGCTGGAATGGGACGGGACCGCCAACGGCCTGATCTCGATCTCCGACCCGCGCTCCGGCCTCACCCGTCGTTTCGCCCCGCCTGCGGCGAGTCCGCAACACTCCTCCGAGCAGCTGGTTCTGCCGCTCCACTCCATCACCGACCGGAACGGCAACGAGGTCACCTTCGAGTACGACGGCACCGGCCTGCCGACCGCGATCCGACACACCGGCGGCTACCACATCGCCGTCGACACCGCCGCCAACCGCATCACCGGCCTTCGCCTGCTCGGCACGGACGAGGGACCCGACGGCACCCGGATCCTGCGCTACGCCTACGACGGCAACGGCAACCTCACCGGGATCTACAACTCCTCCGGCCGGCCGTTCCAGCTCACCTACGACGACGACGCGCGCATCACCTCCTGGACCGACCGCAACGGCTCCTGGTACCGCTTCACCTACGACGCGGAAGACCGCTGCATACGCGGCGAGGGCATCAACGGCATCCTGAGCTGCGCGCTCGTCTTCGACACCGACAACAATGTCACCCGGTACACGAACTCCCTCGGCCACACCCTCACCTACCACTACAACGACCGGCTGCAGCTCGTCTCCAGTACCAACGCACTCGGTGCGTCGCTGACCAACGAGTGGGACGACAACGACCGGCTGCTGTCCCAGACCGACGCCCTCGGCAACACGGTCAGCTACACCTATGACGCGGCCGGCAACATCACGCGGATCATCCGTGCCGACGGCAGCACCGCCGAGGCCGCCTACAACGACCTCCACCAGCTCGTGCACGCCGTCACCCCCGGCGGCCAGGTCTGGGAGCACACCTACGACGACCGCGGCAACCACACCGCCACCGTCGACCCCTCGGGCACGGCGGTCCAGTACGAGTACGACTCCACCGGCGCCCTCGTCGCCGTGACCGACGCGGCCGGCAACACCAGCCGGGCCCGGTGCAACGCCGCCGGTCTTCCGATGGAGTTCACCGACGCGCACGGAGCCGGCAGCCGGCTGGTCCGCGACGCCTTCGGCCGCGCCGCCAAGTTCACCGACGCGCAAGGCCGGTCGACGGAGCTGGCCTGGACCGTCGAGGGCAAGATGGCGTGGCGCCGGCATCCGGACGGCCGCGTGGAGTCCTGGGACTGGGATGCCGAAGGCAATCTGACGGCGGAGACGGATCCGGCCGGCAATGTGTACCGGTACCTGGTCGGTCCTTTCGGGCAGGTGGCGCAGCGCATCCAGCCGGACGGCACCGCGTATGCCTCCACCTACGACACCGAGCTGAATCTGCTGCGGGTGACAGACCCCCACGGCCAGAGCTGGGAGTACACCTACGACGCCGCGAACCGGGTGACCTCGGAACGCGACTTCTCCGGCCGGACTCTCACCTTCGAGGTGGACGCCATGGGCGGGCTGGTGTCCCGTACCAATGGCGCGGGTGAGTCCATCCACTTCCGGCGGGACGAGCTCGGCCGCACGGTCGAGATGGCGCACGACGGGCAGTCGGCGCACTTCACGTACGACGCCCTCGACAACGTCGTCCGGGAGGACGGCGAAGGAGTCACCGTCGAGCGCGAGTTCAGCCCGCTCGGCCTTCTCCTTGCCGAGAGCATCAACGGACGCGTCACGCGTTACCGCTACGACGCCCTCGGCCGCCGCATCAGCCGCGTGACGCCCACGGGGATCGCGTCCACCTGGTCGTACGACCCTGCCGGTCAGCCCGACGCACTGGAGACGGCCGGCCACCGCATCGCCTTCTCCTACGACGCCGCACACCGGGAGATCTCGCGCCGCCTCCCGGGCGACGTCACCCTGACTCACGCCTGGGACGGGGCGGACCGCCTCACCGAACAACGGGCCAGCCGGGGCGCCGGAGAGACCGCCACCCTGCTCCAGCACCGCACGTACTCCTACCGGGCCGACGGCACCCCCACCTCGGTGTCTGATCTCGCCACCGGCACCCGCCGCTTCACGCTCGACCCGCTCGGCCGGGTGACGGCCGTTGACGGCGGCAGGTGGACGGAGCGGTACACCTACGACGGCATCGGCAACATCACCCGGGCCCAGGCCCCGGGCATGGACGACGGCGATCAGGAACGCGCCTTCTCCGGCACCCGGATCCAGCGCACCGGCCGGACCGTGTACGAGCGCGACGGCGAAGGCCGCATCATCCGCACGGTCCGCCGGCTGCTCAACGGACAGAAGCGAATCCGGTCCTATACCTGGAACAGTCAGAATCAGCTCGTCGGCACGACCACGCCGGACGGCACGCAATGGCGGTACGCGTACGATCCCGCCGGCCGCCGAATAGCGAAGCAGCGGCTCGACGAGCACGGCGGTGTCTGCGACGAAGTGCTCTTCGTCTGGGACGGAGCCCGTCTCATCGAGCAGACGACGCGATCGGGCCGCACCACGTCGTGGGACTACTCGCCGGGAAGCCACTTCCCGCTGACACAGCTCGACCACCGCTCCGGCGGCAATGACACCGGTGGCAATGTCACCGATGGCAACGATTCCGACCTCGACGCCGAATTCCACGCCATCATCTCGGATCTGTCGGGAACGCCTTCGGAGCTCATTTCCGCTACCGGCGAGGTGGCCTGGAAGCATCGTGCAACGCTCTGGGGCGCCCCGCTGCCGGAGGCATTGCAGGAGAACACCGCAGCAGATGGAGTCCACTGCCCGCTCCGCTTCCCCGGCCAGTACGCGGATGCGGAAACGGGCTGGCATTACAACTTCCACCGCCATTACGACCCCGGGACCGGGCAGTACACCTCGCCGGACCCACTCGGCCTGGCGCCCAGCGCGAACGACTCCGCGTATGTCGCCAACCCGTACAGCTGGATCGATCCCCTCGGTCTGGTCTGGCAGGATCCGAACAACGGCATGCGCTTCGGGCGGGATCCGAGCCTTCCGCCGGGCCCCCGCCAGTACACACGCGAGAACCAGTACCCTGGCGGGTACCGTCAGACCACTCACGATCACATGACCCAGCACTACACCGCCGAAGGCCGCGCCCAGGGAAGGGCACCGCTGGACGCCAACGGGAACCGCATCCCCCGGGACCAGCTGACCTGGTACAACGGGCGGGACGAGGTGATCTGGAATCCGCAGGCCAACAACCCGAAGCCATTCCACCGAACCGTCACCTACGAGCACCGAGATCCCGTGGTGGACCACTGGAACAACAACGGCAGGTTCACTGACCGCGCCACCAGGAACGATTTCTACAACGACGTGCGACACATGGAACCGATGCACTGGAGCGAGAATTCCAGTGGTGGTGCACGCATGAATACCACGTACATCCAGCAAGTCGGGAACGGATATTCGTGCAGCTGAGGCTGCCGAACACGGAGACACTATGGATATTCGAGAGACAGTTGGCAGCTTCCGCGATTCGACTCCCCTCCCCGGGCTGGAGGATGCCTGGCACTGGTCTCCCGCTCCCGGCCTCGACTTCGCCGGTGCCCTCTCCGCTGATCGCAAGCGACTGCTCCAGCTGAGCGCCCGCAATTATGACGAGGGTCTGGCAACCGCGGTCCTGCAGTTCGCCCGGTCGCACGAGGAGGAGCTTTTCTCCGATAACCCCTACCTCGGCACCCTCGGCGGATTCACGGCTCCCGACGGCTATTCGTTCGACACGGTCGTGGCCCTGCGACCCGAGGTGCACAATCACTACCGGTTCGAGATGCCGGACCTCACCCCGTACGTAACCCTTGCTTTCCCGGCGTATGCTTGTGAGTTCTCCGGCAAGGAAGATCTCGCAGAGGCGGAGACGCGTTATCGCATGGTGCGGCTGAACCACTTCGACAGGCAGCCGCAGCCGTACCTCAAGATGCGCTTCATCAATACGAAGACTCGTGGCAGGAGCGAAGGAACCGACCGTGGGTTCGCGGAGCCCAGCCGGCTGTTCCAGGAGCTTCGCGACATCGAAGGCGGCTACGAGAGCATCGTCGAGTTCGAGAACCGGCACGGCAAGGTCTGGCGCGTGATGTGGTACGACGGCTGGCACATCGCCGACTGGACCACACAATCCGGCGAGCCCTCGGAAATCGGCCTCGACGAACTCCTCGAATTCAGCCGGGCGCGGTTGACGGAGTAGGCCCAGCCCCCAGGACAACGAGCACCCGACGGAGGTCCGCCCTGGCAGGGGCGGGTCGGCGTCGGCCCGACCGGAGCGAGCGGCGTGACGGTTGGGGTCTGATGCTGACGGCCTTGTTCAAGTTAGCTTGTACACACGGGAGTTGCGTGGGAAGAGCTGCCCGTGGTGGAGGGGCTGGCGCGGTTCGGTGATGCCACGGTCGTGCGGAGATTGGAGTACCGGGGTGGGCGGCGGCGGGAGCCATTGGGCTTCGGGGCGGGTGAGATCGCCGCGTTGGTGACGGGGGTGGTGTGGCTGGCGCTGGACCAGACCGTGCGGCACCTGGGCGAACGGGCGGCGGACAGTGCGCTCCGTCGGGCGGGGGGCCTGCTGCGCAGGGCCCTCCGCAGACCCGAGGAGCCGGCGACGATGCCCCCGCTGACCCCCGAGCAACTTGCCGAGGTGCGGCATCGGGTACTGGAGGTGGCGGCCCGGCGCGGCTTGGAGCGGGAGCGTGCCGAGACGGTCGCCGACGCGGTGGTGGCCCGGCTGGCGCTGGGCCCGGCGGAAGAAGTGCCGCCGGCGTCACAGGGCGAGTCGCACGGAGCCGCGGACAGTGGCACCGGCCTGAGCGCAGAGAGCCGCACAGGCCTGAGCGCCGAGAGCGGTACGGGCGGCAGCGCGGATGGCGGGCCGCCATCGGACACGCCCGGCGGCAGCGAGGGCAGCGCACCGGAGAGGCCGTGACCGTGGCGGCCACCGGGCACCTCACCCCGCCGCGCGTGGACGAGCGCTCGATGCCCTCGGGCACCGCGCTGCGCTTCGTCCTGCTGGTAGTGCTGATCGTGGTCAGCAGCGCCTCGATGATGATCCTCACCCTGGGCGCCGGACCCGATCCGGGGTCTTCGGCCCCGCGCACGGGCAGCAAAGACGGCTGCGTACTGGCCGCAGGAGGAGACCCGTCCCGTCTCGGCGAGGTGGCCCCGCAGGCGGACACCAGCGCCTACCGGGAGTGCATGGATCGCTACGGCCCGAAGGACACCACGCTCTGGTGGCCGTCCGAGGTGTGGCCGGTTCTGATGGTGATCGTGGCCGCCGTGCTGATGTGGGCGATACCGGCCTGGAAGGCGCGGCGTGGGCGGGTCGTCCCGCTGGAGGCCGTGGACGGCGACGGCTCGGTACGGGGCGCACTGACCGAACTGGCCGCGACGGCGGGCCTGGAGCGGGCGCCGCAGGTGGTCGTCGACCCGGCGGCGGCCTCGGCCGGTGCGGTGGTGTTCGGCAGCAACAGGCGGCCGGTGCTGTGTCTGCACGGCGGTCTGCTGGTACGCGCGCGTACCGATCCGGAGGGCTTCCGTGCGGTGCTGCTGCACGAGTTCGCGCATATCCGTAACGGCGATGTCACCCTCACCTATCTCACCGTGGCACTGTGGCGGGCATTCCTCGGCGTGGTGCTGCTGCCGTATGTGGCGCTGATGCTCGGACTGAGCGTGTGGATGGGACTGTTCGCTCTGGGGCTACGTGCGCCGCTGTCGCCCGAGAAGATGGTGGGAATCGACAGCACCTGGCCGCTCATGGCCCGGCTGCTCGGCCTTGCGGGCGTACTGGTGCTGCTGGTCCACCTCGCGCGAGCGGACGTACTGCGCAGTCGGGAGATCCACGCCGACCTGACCGCGGTGCGCTGGGGCGCGGCGCCGCACCACTGGGCGGCGCACGCGGTCGGCCACGGCGCGGCTGCTGCGCCACGCGGTGCGGTGCGGCGGCTACGTGCCTCCTTCGCAGAGCTGTTGCGCACTCATCCACGGTGGGACCTGCGCCGGGACGCGCTGGCCGATCCCGCGGAGTTGTTCGGCGTACGGGCGCTGCCCATGTTCCTCACCGGGGTGACCGTCCCGGTGATCAACGCCCAGGTGTGGTTCTATGCCGCCGGTGCGCACAGCATCCCGCTGCTGACGAAGGCATTCTGGGTGGTGACTGCCGCGCTGGTCGCCGGGGTGGCCGGGGTCGCCCTGTGGCGGGCGGCCGCGCACGCTGTGCTTACCATGCGACGCGAACCCACCGGTGTACGCGCCGGGTTGTGGCTGGGCGTCGGCATGACCGCCGGCGAGCTGGTGGCCTACCAGTCCGGGACCAACACCTGGCTGCCCGGCAACCCCGTGATGCTGCTGTTCCCGCTCGCCGCAGGTGCGGCCTTCGGCTGGTGGACCACCCAGTGCGCCCGATTGTGGACCGGGGCGCGGCCAGAGCGCATTCGGCCGCTGCTGTTGGTGGGGGCGGTGGCCGGTGCGACGGTGTTGACGTCGTGGTTCGCCTGGTGGCAGGTGTTCGGTGTGGCCTACGCGCACGCGGGGTTGCCCTCGGCCGCGGCGATGCGTGCCGTGCTGGTACACGGGCTGTCGCCCGGGCAGATCGCGGAGCAGGACGGCATCCTGGACGGGATGGCCGCACTGTGGCCCGCGATGACGGCCCTGAACCACTGGGCGCTTTCCCTGACCGCGGTCACGGCCCTGTGGCTGCTGCCGTTGACGGCTTGGGTCCTCCGCTCCACCGCGGACCACGGCACTGCGCCGCTTCGGGCAGCACTTCCGCCACTGCGCCGGGTACTGCTGCCCAGCCTGCTGGGCGCGGCGCTGGCCACCATCGCCGTCGCGGTGGTGATGGCGTACATGCACACCTGGCAGCCGCCGCCCGCCGAGCGCGGCCGCCCGCACCTGTGGATCCAGCTGGCCTGGGTGCTGATGCTCCTGGTCGCTGCGGCGACTGCCGCCGCGGCAGCCGCGGCGGCCCTGACCGACCGCTACCGGCTGCTGTGCGCCCTCATTGCCGCCCAGACCACGGTGCTGGCCGGTTTCGCCGGGGCGTTCGTGCTCGCCTCCCTGGACGGCTGCATCACGCCACTGAACGCCTTGCAGTCCTCCTGTTCGCTCCACCCCGACGCCGCCGTACGCCGCGGCTTCCGCCTCATCATGGGCCCCACCCCCATACTCGCTGCGCTCACCGCCACTGTCGCGGCCGCCGTGGTGAGCCTCCTGCACAAGGTGCTCACCGCCCGCCGGACCCGTACGGCCGCGGCCTCCGTTCCGGGGCGGCGACATCCCGTACGGGACCGCCTGCCGGCCCGCCGCCTGTGCGTGGGCATACTGTGCGCCGCGGCGCTGGCCCTCACCGCGACCGACTTGTTCAACCCGGTCGCGAGCCGCTCAACAGCGCACGCCGCCACACCCGGCCAGAAGCGGACCGCCGCTGCCCCGTCCCCCAGGACCCATGCCCTGCAGGTGTACGCCTGGGAGACGTACGGCGGGCTCCGCCTGGAACGCCGCTTGATCACCATCAGCCGCGGGCTCGACCCGCTCATCCAGGACCCGCACGCCATCGACGAGTCCCGCACCCGCGCCCAGTGCGCCAAGTTCCGCCGCTTCGCCGACGACGCCGCCCGGTACTTTCCCGTACCCGACCCGCGGTCCCAGGCCTCCTGGCGCCGCGCCCAGACCTACGCCACCCGCGGCGCCGCGAACTGCGACCGCGCCCTGGACCGCGCCAGTGGTCACCTTTTCGCCACCGCCCTCAACGAATTCACTGAAGCCATGAAATCCATGGGCGCCACGAGCGCCCGCAACCGGAGCATCGTCAAGCGCGCCGGAATCCTGGAACCGCGGCACGGCTGAAGCGGTCTCGGGAGCCGAGGAATCGTGTCGGATCGCACCCCTCAGCGCCGGGCCGGCGCCAGCACGCTCATGCCGAACATCAGGACTCCCAGCGGGAGATGGACCGACGGGACGTGTGCGATGCCGAGCACGATGGTCCCGCAACCCGGAGAAACTGCGGCCGTGGGCGCGGGACGGCCAGAGCGTTTAGCCGTTCCTTCTCTCTGCCCGGTGGCCCGCAACAGCCAACAAATACGCATTAGTTGGCTCTCGTCACTAGCCGTGCACGGAGCCTTGTCGTCAGAATTGCGGCGACTTGGGTGTGGCCATTGTGGTGCGAGGAGTGGGAGTCGAGTCGTGAGTGTAAAGAGGCGGAGTTTTGTTGTCGGGGCGTTGGCAGTGGGTGTGTCCGTGGGAACGTCGACCGGCGGTGCCTGGGCGGTGCGGCGCAAGGACGAGGCGGGGCGGCGGGTGGTCGTGTACTACCAGACGCAGTACAACAACGGGACATACGTCTCGCCGCTGGCGCTGACCGAGCACCGGACGGGCGTGACGGACGTACTGGTGTCGGCCGTGCACCTCAATGACGTCAACGGGCCCTACGCGCCGGTGCACTTGAACGACGACCCGCCGAGCGCGGCGAAGTTCGACCAGATGTGGCGGGACCTCAAGGCCATGCAGGGCCAAGGTGTCAACGTACTGGCCATGGTCGGCGGTGCCGCACCTGGCAGTCACACCCGTCTCGACACCGAATTCGACACCTACTACCCGCTCTTGCGGGACTTCATCGAGGAGTACGGGCTGAACGGCGTGGACCTCGATGTCGAGGAGGACATGTCGTTCGCCGGCATCGAGCGGGTGATCGACGCGCTGCGTGCCGACTTCGGTCCGCGTTTCCTCATCACGCTCGCTCCGGTGGGCACCGCGCTCAGCGGCGGCGGCAATCTGTCGGGCTTCGACTACGAGCAGCTCTACCGGGACCGCGGTGACGACATCGCGTGGTTCAACGCCCAGTTCTACAACGGCTGGGGCAGCATGGCCGACACCCGCAGTTTCGACGACATCATCGCCCGGGGCGTCGTGCCGGAGCAGAAGGTGGTGGCCGGCTCGCTCACCGATCCCGCCAACGGCGGCAGCGGCTACGTCGACATCACCACCCTGAAGTCCACGCTCGGCAAGCTGGTCGACAGGCACCCGGGCTTCGCCGGGGTCGCCGGCTGGGAGTACTTCAACGCACAACCGGGCGGCACGGCAGCGCCTTGGGAGTGGGTGGCGGAGGTCTCCGACGCGCTGTCCGGGTGAGGTGCCGGAGCTTCCTCGGCCGCGTGGAGAGCCATCGGGGCGGCCCGGCCCCTCGGGGCAGCCCGGTCCCTCGGGGCAGCCCGGTCCCTCGGGCGGCCCGGTTCACAACGCGCCGGCTCCCAGCTTCGCCGCCGCGGCCAGGTAGGCCACCACCAAGGGCCGCTCGTCGTCCCGACGGGCAGCCACCGCCAGTTGTGATGGGGCCGCGCCCCGGACAGGCACCGCGATCACCTCGTCCCGGGCGACCAGCGAGGCGTTGCCACTGGCCAGCAGCACCACGCCCTGCCCGTTGGCGACCGCCTCGTGGGCCTCCTCCGCACTGGCCACCACCGCGCCTATCCGCGGCGCGCGGCCGCCCCGGGCGTCCAGGGCCAGCCAGTAGTCCCGCAGCGGGCCGGCCTCGGGAGGCAGGGCGAGGAACGGCTCGTCGAGGAGATCGGTGAAGTCCACCGCCCCCTCGCTGTCGGCTGCGGCCCGCGCCGCCAGAGGGTGTCCATACGGCAGCGCCACGAGGAGCGGCTCGTGCGCCACTACTGCGTACCGGTAGCGATCGCCGCCCGGCAACGGCAGCCAGACGAAGGCGACATCGCTGGTTCCGTCCGCCAACCCTGCGCTGGGATCAGCCCAGTTGACCTGCCGCAGAACGGGCCTCGCCTCCGGGTGCCGGGAGAGGAGCCGGGTCCGCAAGGCGGGCAGCAGCCCGCGGCCCGGGCTGGTGGACATGCCGATCACCAGGGCGTGCCGCTCGGCGTCCCGCACCTCCTCCACCGCCGCCTCGGCGGCCTGCCAGGCGGCCAGCATCGTGCGGGCGTGCGGCAGCAGGGCCTCCCCCACCACCGTCAATCGCACCACCCGCCGGTCCCGATGGAACAGTTCCGCGCCGACCTGCTTCTCCAGCATCCGTATCTGCTTGCTCAGCGCCGGCTGGGAGATGAACAGCCGCTCGGCGGCCCGCGTAAAGCTCAACTCCTCGGCGAGGGCTACGAAGTAGCGCAGATCGCGCCCGTGGACATCCATAACGCATGGCTATCACAACAGGTCTTGGACATGGTCCCGAGGCGCGGGAAGGATCAGTGCTGCCGGTGGGGAGGCCCCGGACGGCAGAAGGACAGCTGACGAGGGAGACGAACAATGACGGACAAGGTCAACGACAACAGCAGCAGCAGTAGCGACAACGGCAACGGCAACGTCTGGCTGGTCACCGGAGCGAGCAGTGGTTTCGGGCGAGCCATCGCCGAGGCCGCCGTCGCCGCCGGTGACACGGTGATCGGCACCGCTCGACGCACCGAGGCGCTGGCCGACCTGGTCGCCGCGCACCCCGACCGGGTGGAGGCGATCGGCCTGGACGTCACCGACGGCGAGCGGATCGACGAGGTGGCCACGGACGTCCTGGCCCGGTACGGCCGGGTGGACGTACTGGTGAACAACGCCGGACGCACGCAGGTCGGGGCGTTCGAGGAAACCACGGACCAGGAGCTGCGCGACCTGTTCGAGCTGCACGTATTCGGCCCGGCGCGACTGACGAGGGCGTTGCTGCCGCAGATGCGGGAGCGGGGCAGCGGCTCGATCGTGAACATCAGCAGTTTCGGCGGACAGATGTCCTTCGCCGGCTTCTCCGCGTACAGCGCGACAAAGGCGGCGCTGGAGCAGTTGTCGGAGGGACTGGCCGACGAGGTGGCGCCGTTCGGCATCAAGGTACTGATCGTGGAACCCGGCGCGTTCCGCACCAACCTGTTCGGCACGGGCGCGGCCTACTTCTCCCAGGAGCACCCGGCGTACGCGGAGAAGGTCGGCGCCACCCGGAAGCTGGTGCAGGGCGGCGACGGCACCCAGCCCGGGGACCCGGCAAAGGCCGCTGCGGCGATCCGGCTGGCCCTGGACGCCGAGCACACCCCACTGCGACTCGCCCTCGGCGGCGACGCGGTGGACTCCCTCCTCGGGCACCTCGACTCGGTACGCACCGAACTCGCCGCATGGGAGAAGGTCTCCCGTGGGACGGACTTCGACACACAGTGACAGTCGTGACAGTCCTGTGCGGCGCGGGACCGGCCAGTAACCGGCCAGTACCAGGCCCGCCGGCAACGACCCCAAGGCCACACCGGCAGGCGCCCGGCGGGGAACCTGATTACGATCGAGCGTGAGAGCTGCTCAGGGCCTTCTCCACCCCGGGCGGGGCCCCTGACCGGCAAAGGGACACGACGCCCGAGCCCGGGAGAAAGGCGATGTTCCGCCGTTCGCGTGACTTCGCGTGGTCTCGTGCGTTCTCGCATGATCTCGTGCGTTCTCGTATCGTGCCGTGCGGTCTCGCATCATGTCGTGCGGTCTCGCATCATGTCGTGCGGTCTCGCGTGGCGGCTATGGCCCGAGGTACCTCGGAGGGTCAATGTCCCGGCATCGTTCCCATCGGCCCGCGAACGCCGACGACCTGCTGGCGGAACTCGGGCGGCTCACGACCCAGGCGCTGGAACGGGCGGAGCTGCAGCGGGCCAGGATCGAGCTGGCCGAGGCCCTGCAGCGCGAGATGCTGCCGGACTCCCTCCCCGAACTGCCCGGGCTGCGGGCGGCCGCCCGTTACGCACCCGCCCGGGACGGCCTGGACATCGGCGGCGACTGGTACGACGGCTTCCGGCTGCCGGACGGATCGCTCGGGTTCTCGGTGGGCGACGTCCAGGGCCACGACGTGGAGGCGGCGGCCTTCATGGGGCAGGTACGCATCGGTCTGCGCGCGGTGGCCGCGTTCACCACCGACCCGGGCGAGGTGCTCAGCCGTACAAACGACCTGCTCTCGGCGTTGGACAGCAGCCTCTTCGCGACCTGCACCTTCCTCCGCTTCGACCCGGCCACCCGGGAACTGTCGGGCGCCCGAGCCGGCCACGTGCCCACCCTGTGGGCAACAGTCGACGGGCAAGGAGGCATCACCCCGGACGACGGAGGCATCCCCCTGGGCATCACGCCCGGTGAGAACTTCCCGGTCACCCGTCACCCGCTGTCCGCGCCGGGAGCGTGCGTCCTGGTCACGGACGGAGTACTGGAGGGACCGGCCTTCCCCATAGAGGCCGGGCTGGAACACGTACTGGGGATCGTCACGGCCGGCGCGGACGGTCCCCCGGACGAACTGGCGGCCGAGGTCCTCACTGTGGCCGACCTGACCGGGCACACCGACGACGCGGCGGTGCTGGTCCTGCGCTACGACGGGTGAGCGACCGGGACGCGGCCCCGCGTGTCACGGCCCGCCGCGGGCACGGACCGTTGTCTCATGGCGACGTGGTGCGATCCGAGGGCTTGCGACGCCCGGCAGCGACGGGGCTGATGATCCTCGTCGTCGCCGTTGCGTACGCCGCGACGGGGAAACTCGGCCTGCTGGAACAGGTCGTCATCGCGGGCGCACGCGTCACGCCATTGTGGCCGCCCACCGGCGTGGCCCTGGCCTGCCTGCTGCTCGCCGGCATCCGCGTCTGGCCCGGGATCGCCCTGGGCGCGCTGCTGATCATGGCGACCCTCGGGCCGCTGACCCCCGCCGCCCTCGCGATCGCCTTCGGCAACACGGCGGGCCCGCTCTGCTCCTATCTGCTGCTGCGGCGCGCAGGCATCCGGACCGGGCTCGACCGGTTGAGCGACGGCCTGATACTGGTCTTCGGCGGCCTCGCCGGGACGCTGATCAGCTCCGGGGTAGGGAGCGGAACGCTGCTGCTCACCGGCGAGGTTTCCGCGATCGAATTCTGGCGCGCTTGGTCCGCGTGGTGGACCGGGGATGCGATGGGCGTACTGGTGGTCACACCGGTGCTGCTCAGCCTGCACGCCGCCCGGCCGCTCAAGGAGGGGGACCTGCGGGAGTGGGCCGAACCCGCGGTACTGCTGGCCGCCACGGCGGCCGTCACCACCGCCGTAACCAACATCTCGCTTCATCTCCTGTTCCTGGTCTTCCCACTGCTGATCTGGGCTGCGCTGCGCACCCGCCTGGTCGGCGCAGCGCCGTGCGTACTGCTGCTGTCCGTACTCACCGTGGTGGCGATGGCCCAGCGCCGCGGGCCGTTCGCGGACCAGAGCATCGTCGAGAACATGGTCACCCTGCAGGCGCTCAACGGCGCAGCCTCACTGACCACCCTGCTGTTGGCGGCCGTCGTAGCCGAGCGGGAGAACACGTACCAGAAAATCGAACAGGCCTGCACCGTCCTCACCGAGGTGGTCTCCAGCCTCGCCCCATCCCGAACCCCCGACCTCCACCCACCACCCGGCGAGCAGACCCGCGAGTGACGGTATGCCCGGAGGGCGGGGCACACGGAGGACGACGCGGCGGAGCGTGCGGCCGCCGTGTCGCCGGTGCGGTCATCAGCGGCAGCAGGTGGTAATCGTCGACGGCACCCTTGTGCCCACGCGCGACCGCGAGGTGTCCGCCTCATCGAGGAAGCATCGCTACTCGGTGGCGACCACTGGGCGGTCCGTGTCAGCGACGGCCAGTGCGGCACGAGACCGCGTTGGTGCCGAGACGTGGCCCGCTGTCGCTCTTCTCCCGGCGGACCACCGCCCCGGCGCTCGCTGCGCCTACGCATGCCAGCGCCGACCACTGAGCAAGGTTCAGGTGTTCGTCCAGGACCAGCACTCCTGCGAGGCCCGCGCTCGCGGGTTCCAGGCTGGTCAGGACGCCCACCGTGCGCGTCGGCAGGCGTCTCAGGGCTGCCAGTTCCAGCGAGTACGGGAGCACTGCCGAGAGCACCGCCACCGCGACCCCGGTCACCAGCACCCGAGGGGCGAGCAGCTCCGCCCCTCGGTCTGCTATGCCCAGCGGCACTGTGAGCACGGCCGCCCAGGTCACCGCCAGTGCCAGCGGACCGCCTCCGGCGCTTCGGGATCCCGCCTTCCTGCTCAGCACGAGATACGCGGCCATGGAGGCCCCCGCGGCCAGGGCGAGAAGCACTCCGGCGAGCGGGACGCCGCTGCCGTCCGGGGCGTGGAACAGCCAGACCCCGCATCCGGCCAACGCGGCGCATCCCACGTCACGGAGGCGGCGTGAGGTGAGCAGTGCGAGCGTGATCGGCCCGAGGAGCTGGAGGGCGCTCGCCAGGCCCAGGGGCAGGAAGAGCAGCGCGGGGTAGATCAGGTTCATCCCCGCGATGGCCGTCCCGAAGCCGAGGACGAGGAGCAGGTCAGTACGGCTGCGCGGCAGCGGCGGCCGGTACAGGAGAAGCAGGAGCACCGCGGCCAGGCCGAGGCGCAGCGCCACGGCTCCCGGCGCGCCGACCGAGCCGGAGAGCTGCTTGCCCAGCGCCTGCCCGAACTGAATGCTCAGGACGCTTCCGAGCATCAATGCGGGGGCGGGAGGCTTCGTCATGGCCCCAGACTCGGTGACCGCGAGCATGCACGTCCAGCAAACCTTTTCGCACGTATTTGTTTAGGCTGGCCTACATGATCGACCACCGGCTGCACGTCCTGCGTACCCTCGCCGAGCACGGCACGGTGACCGCGACGGCCGCCGCGCTGCACCTCACCCCCTCTGCCGTCTCCCAGCAATTGCGCCTGCTGGGCCGCGATCTGGGGGTGCAGCTGTTGCGGCCGGAGGGCCGGCGCGTACGGCTGACACCGGCCGCGCTCACCCTGCTTCGGCACGCCGACGTGTTGCAGGCGCAGTGGGAGGTCGCCCAGGCAGAGCTCGCGCAGCAGAGCGAGACCCCCCGGGGCACGCTGCGATTGTGCGGGGTCTCTTCCGCGCTGGCCGCGCTCGCCGCCCCGGCCCTCGCCCGGCTACGGAGCACACACCCGCAGGTGGAGCCGCGGATCCTCGAGGAGGAGAGCGCGGAATGCTACCGGCTCCTGCTCGCCGACGAGGCGGACGTGGCCCTGGTACTGCCCGGCCCTGACGCGCCGCCCGTCACCGACGCCCGTTTCGAGCAGGCACCGTTGCTGACCGACCGTCAGGACCTGCTTGTCCCCGAGGGGCACCGGCTCGCCCGGCCCGAGGGGGTCGAACTCGCCGAGGCCGCCGGAGAGTTCTGGATCGTCAAGGAACGGAACAACGACACCTACCCGCTGGTGACGGCGGCGTGCGCGGCGGCCGGATTCACCCCTCACATCGCCCATGAGGTCAAAGAGTGGTACGCCGTCTCAGCTCTCGTCGCCGAGGGGTTCGGCGTCTGCCTCGTGCCCAGGATCGTGCCGCTTCCCGCGCATGCGGTCACGCGGGTCCCGCTGCGGGGCGAACCGGTGCCTGTGCGGCGGTACTTGACCGCCATACGGCGTGGCAGTGCCGAGCATCCCCTCGTAGCGGCCGCACTGGACGCGCTGCGCGATGCGGCGTCGGGCCCCGCTGGTGACGGCTACCAGCGGGGCCAGCGTGGGGTGCGGAGGTGAGCAAGCCTGCTCACCGCCTTCGTTCGGCCGGCCTGGACGTGCGATCACGCCGGTGTCCCGCCCTGTGGCAGCGGGGCGCCCGAAGGTGCGATCAGTCGCAGGTCACCCGGTCCCGCGGGATGTAGTGGGTACGGAACGGCTCGCGCTTCACTTCCTCGCCGCGTTGGTAGAAGACCCGCTGCACGGTGACGTCGAAGCCTTCGAGCGGGGTCTGCGGCTCACAGTCCTTCTCGGCACCCGGCCGCTCCCCCGGCTTCTGCACATTGGTGCGCGGCCCCTTGATCGCCTTCACGTCGTCGTACTTCTTGGTGCCGAGGAAGGTGACCGTCACGGAGGTATCGGTGGCCTTCGCCTGGATGTAGACGGCCTTGCCGGAGTCGTTGTTGAACTTCAGGTCCAGGCTTCCCCACGCGACCGTCGCCTCGCGGCCCTCGGGGTAGCGCTCGATGTAGAAGGAGTGGGCGCCGTGCTCCACGGGCTTCAGCCCGGCGAAGAACAACGCGTTGTACGTGGTGGTGGCCACGGTCGACACACCGCCGCCGGCCGCCTTGGTGTACTGGCCGTCGAGGATGATGGTGCCGTCGGTGAAGCCATTGGCCTTGGTGCGCTCGCCGACGGTCTTGTTGAGGCTCCAGGTCTCGCCGGGCCGGACGAGCGAGCCGTTGATGAGCTGCACCGCACGGCCGATGTTCTTCGTACGGTAAGGGGCCGGTTCGAAATTCACGGTGAAGGAGGACATCTTCTCCTTCAGGCCCAGCTGTGCGGCGTTCTCCCGGGTCACCTTCGGCCGGGTCTTCTCCGTATCCACCTCGCCGGTACGGGCGGCCGCGCCCGAGCGGGTGAGCAGCGGCATCACGGCCTTGCCCAGCGCCTTGTCCGTGAACTTCTGGCCGGTCCTGGCGTCGGCGCCCACCACGACCCGGTCTCCATCGAGGTTCAGCTCGGCATCCCGGGCCGGACCGGCGATCCTGGCCAGGGGGCGGGCCACCGCGGGGTCGGCGCGCAGGCCCTTGACGTCGAGCTTCGGGGTCAGCTTGCCGGCGTCGTCCGGCCGCATCTTCAGGTGCTCACCCAGAGTGCCCTGGCTGATCGTGAGCCGCTTGCCACCCAGGATGAGCGTGACCGGCGCCGACATGGCCGGGCGCGCGAACTCGCGCACCGCCCGCCGCGTCTCTTCGGCGGTGATCTTCGGCTTGGTCTCGCGGGTGGGCAGGGCCGTGGCGGAGCCGGCCGCGCTGCCCGCAGTGGCGGTCTTGTCACCGGCCGTATCGCCGCCGGCGAAGGCGGTACGCAGGGCACCGACCGCCGCGCCCACGTCCAGGGCGTACCCGCTGCGCGGCGCGACCTCCCTGGCCTCGCCGTCGTCGAAGGTCACGGCGCCGTCGCGGACCTTCTGGTCGTGGGTCTTCGCCAGCTTCTCCAGGGCGGCACGGGCCTTGTCCTCGTCCGTACGGACCACTGGCTCGATGTCGCCGCCCGAGCGGAAGAGCCCGCCGATCACGGTGACCGGATCGGCGCCGGTGTGCGCCGCCCGGTCGACGCTCTTCTGTACGTCGACGGAGAGCCCGGCCTGCCGCGGGTCCACCTTGCCGACGCGGTCGCCGATCTTCACGACCAGAGCCTTCGATCCGGCCGCCGACAGGCTCGTATCCAGCTTCTGAGCGGCCTCCGCCCGGCTCAGGCCCCCGATATCTACTCCGTGCACGGACGTACCCGCGTCGATGTCACCGCCCGTGAGCATCCCGGCGGCATACAGACCACCGACACCAAGGGTCAGCGCACCGCCCGCCAGGACGACGGGCGGGACGGAGCGTACGCGGCGGGGCATGGGGCTCCCTGGGGGTCGGGGATCAGAGCGCACCCAATGACACAACGGTGTGTACATGGGAGTAGACCACGCTCCCATAACGGGCAATAGGTTCATATGGCCCAGCTCACGCCAGCCGCTCCCGGATAATTGCTTCGCGTCTGTCAGCGAGCCAACGCATTTCGAATAGCGCCGCGCGTTGTGTTTTTACCGGGCGACGGAGCTCCGGTCCTCGTAGACGACCTCCATGGTGAAATCACATTCTTGCTTGTCCTGGTCGATCGTGATCTCCAGCCGTCACATGCAGTCGCTTTTCTGCTAACGGCTACGCCGCGTGGCAGGAGTCGGCAGGCTGCTCCCGTACGGAGCTGAAGGCCCGTACGGAGCGCAAGGCCCGTACGGGGCGGAAGAGGGGGCGGTCGTGACCAAGCGGCCGCGGGTGGGGAATCTACCTGCAGAGACGACCGAGCTGATCGGGCGCCGGGCGGAGCTGACGCAGGTGCGGCGGCTGCTCGGGGGCTCCCGGCTGGTGACGCTGACCGGGGTCGGAGGCGTGGGCAAGACCCGGCTGGCGCTGCGGACGGCGACCGAGGCGCAGCCGCAACTCCGCGACGGGGCGTGGTGGGTGGAGCTCTCCCCGCTGCGGCACGGTGCCCTGCTGACGCACACCATCGCCGAGGCGCTCCCCTTGGCGGACCAGTCCACCCGTCCGATGATCGAGGTGCTGGCGGACTATCTGGCGGGCCGTGAGCTGCTGTTGGTGCTGGATACCTGTGAGCACCTGGTGGCCGAGTGCGCGTTGGTGGCCGAGGCGCTGCTGGCGGCGGCGCCCGGGCTACGGATCTTGGTGACCAGTCGCCGGCCTCTTGGTATGTACGTGGAGCGGCTGCTGACCGTCGCGCCGCTGCCCGTTCCCGAGAACGAGTACGAGAACGAGGCGGCCGGGAAGGCGGACGCGGTCGCCCTGCTCGCTGCCCGGGCCGCCGAGGCGGCGCCCGGTTTCGCCGTCACCGACGCCAACCGCCCCGGCCTCGTACGCCTGTGCCGCCGCCTGGACGGCCTGCCACTCGCGATCGAACTCGCCGCCGCCCGCCTGCGGGAGCTGACCGTGGCCGAGCTGACCGAGCGGCTGGAGGACCGTTTCGCCGCCCTGGGTGACACCGACGATCTGGTGGCGGAGACCGAGCCTCCCTGGCACCAGGCGCTGCGCACCGCGATCGGCTGGAGCCATGAACTGTGCACCCCCCTTGAGCGGTTGGCCTGGGCCCGGCTGTCGGTCTTCGCCGACGGTTTCGACACCGAGGCGGCCCGGGCGGTCTGTGCCGACGCACACCTTCCGCGGCACGAGATCCCGGGTGTGCTGGACGCGCTGGCCGACAAGTCCCTTCTCACCCCCACACCGGCGGACGGCCTCCGACTGCGCTACCGGATGCTGGACACCATCCGCGAATACGGTGCCGGCTGGCTGCGCAATCTGGGCGAGGAGCACACACTGCGCCATCGGCACCTGCTGTATTACCAGTCGCTGGCCCACCACGCGGATGCCAGGTGGATGGGGCCCGACCAGATCACCTGCTACGAGAACGTGCTCGCCGAGCACGCCAACCTCCGCGCCGCGCTCGACTTCTGCCTCTCCGAAGGGGACGGACACACCGCGCTCGATATCGGCGGCGCCTTGTGGTTCTTCTGGTTCGCCTGCGGCTTCGCCCGGGACGGCCGGCACTATCTGGACCAGGCCCTGGCCCTGGACCCGGCCCCGGGACCGGTCCGGGCAAAGGCCCTGTGGGCCTGCGGTGTCGCCGCCATCGCTCAGGGTGAGGCGGAGGCCGGGCTCCGCCTCGCCGGCGCCTTCCGACCGGCCGCGGGGGAATCGGAGACCGACGAGACCGCCCTGGTCGCCGCCGCCTATCTGGAAGGCGGCAGCCTCACGGTCAGTGGTGAGCAGGAGCGGGCCGCGCAGGTACTCGATGCGTCACGGTCCGGGCGTCCGGTCCGTGGACGTTATGACGCGGCGTGGTTCCTGGTGCGGGCAGCCCGGGCCTTCGTCCACGTCCACCTCGGGCAGTTCGCCGACGCCGCGGCCGTCGCCGACGACCTGCGCACCGAGTGCGCCCGCCGCGGTGAAACCTGGGCCCATGCGTGGGGCGACTACATGCGCGCCCTCGCAGCGCTCGGGTTGGGACGGCCGGGGGAAGCCATGGCCCATGCCCGTACCGCCGTCAAGGGCAAGCACCGCCTGCACGACAGCCTCGGCATCGCCATGGCCATCGACCTGCTCGCCTCCGCGACTGCCGCCTCCGGGCACGCCGAGCGGGCCGCCCGTCTCCTCGGCATCGCCGAGCGGATCTGGCACACCCTCGGCACCCCTCAGATGGGCATGCCCGAACTCGTCGCCGCCCGCCAGGCGTGCGAGACAGAGGCCCGCCGCCTCATCGGGGGCGACGCCTACAAAACCGCCTTCCACTCCGGATACGACACCGATCCCGATACCGGCATCGCCTACGCCCTGAATACGCCCGATGCCGCGCATGAATCGATCAGGCAACGCTGAGTGCGGCCCCTGCGGCGCGACCTCCTCGGCCAAAGAACCTCCGCTGGCACCAGCTGGTACAGCGCTCCGTGAGTCGACGTGTCCAAGGGATGAGTTGCCCCATTCACCACGCAGATGCGGGTAACCGGCGAACTCGAACTGCCATGACTTACCCGGCGGAAAGAGGCGGGTGGCACGCAGAACATGGATGAGGAGAAGTAAAGCTGCGGTAACGCTCTGCCGATCCCCCTCCCCCATTAAGCCTTTTACTGGCACCGTCTGGCGCAGGTGTGCGCTCACGTTCCATGAAGCGCATGCCCGTTCCAGTACGACCCGGGTGCGGTTCGGCCCGGGACCCCCACGCGTACGGCTGTACCCCACACGGCCGGGAACGAGGAGAACCCAGTGCTAGGCACCACCCCCCACACCTCCATATCTGCGGCAATCACCAGAGCCCGGAGCGCGGTCCGTGCGCCCTTCGCCGGGTGTCATCGCGTCAGACGCGGTGCCAAAGGCCCCATCAACGGATAGCCACTGGACGTAGCCGCCGACGCGTCGCCAGGAGCGTACTGACGTGGCCTTCCCGGCCTACCGGGGAGGCCACTATCGCATGCATGCCGAATTACGGACTTTTTCCATGGAGTTCGACCTTGTCCGGAATTCCGGAGCATCGCGTTCCAGTGCAAACCGGGCTTGTGAGCTCGATACCCCCACGATATTGGCCCGCGCGTGGCCGCAGATCAGGAGTACTGAGTGCGAGGCACTCCCCACATACCAAACATTCCGGAAGCCGAGGGCTTCCCTCATACCTCTCACGCGGACGCGGCCGGGCACGGCGCGCCTGCGCGGTGGGACCTTCCCATGACACACCGCTCGCGACGCGAGGAACAGTTGCCTCGCCCGGTGTTCATCGACAATTCAGGCTGGCGCAGGAGGCTTTCGCGCTTGCTGGCGGTCGCTGTCGGATGCGCGTGCATCGGGTACCTGATGCTCGTCGGCATGCTGATCGGCGGGCTGTGGCAGCCCATCGGGTCGCAGCCGCCCAGCACCACAGGTCCGCTGCGGGCCGGCCCCGACCAGCCTGTCGCCGGCAAGCCCGGCGCGGGTCCCCACCGGCCGATCGCCGGAGAGCCGAGTCCGCGCCCCGGCGGGGCGCAGCGCATCGACGCCCCCCGCGTGCCGGGCTCCGCCGAACACCCTGGCACCCGGCACAGCCGGACCCCACCGTCCGCCAAAGCCGAAGCCGGGGCCCCGCGCGGGGGCGCTGAGAAGTGAGTCGGCATGCGATGCGCCGGCCCCCGCGCGGGCACTGGGCGCTGCTGCTGCTCGTCCTCACCGTGGTCATCACCGCCCTCGCCTTCGAGGGGTGGACCACGCACGAAGTCGACTCGGCACGCTCGAAGCGCCCGTGCAGCACGCCCATCCCGCGCGAGGCGGACGACGGGAGCCCGGTGCTCCGGCTCAGCGACGGCCGGATCGAGACGGCGCGCATGCCGGCCGGCACCGCGGCGCTCACGTTCGACGGAGGGCCCGATCCCGAGTGGACGCCGCGCGTGCTCGGCCTGCTGCGCAAGCACCACGTGAAGGCCACGTTCTTCGTCCACGGCTCGCGCGCGGCCCGGCACCCGGAGCTGATGAAGCGGATCCACGACGAGGGCCACGAGGTCGGCTCGTACACCTACACCGGCGGCGATCTCGGCGCGGCCTCACCTCTGCGAGCCCGCATGGAGCTGTCCCTCACGCAGACCGCGCTGGCGGGTACGGCGGGCGTCAACACCCGGCTGCTGCGGCTGCCGCACACCACCGCGGCCGACACCCTCTGCGGCGCCGAATGGGCGGCTGCGGAACGGGCCGCCTCGCAGGGCTACTTGTTGGTGGCCTCCGACCGCAAGTCGCGGAAGCCGTGGCAGGGGGTGGTGAGGCAGTACAGCCAGACGGATCTCGGCTACCGGGAGGCGGAGGCGTTGCTGCGGGACCGGAGCGTACATCGGTTCACCACTGTCTCCGCCGGGCTCGGCCGTCCCTTCCCCAACACGCGGGCTTCCCTCACCCAGCGACTGGAGGGCAAAGGGCTGTTGTGGGCGCAGGATCTGGGACACATGTTCACCACCGTCATGGCCTGGGCCCTCGGTGTCGCGGGCGCGCTCAGCGTGGTGCGGTTGCTCATGCTCGTCGTCTTCGCCCGCGCACACGTACGGCGGCTGCACCGGTTCGGACCCGGCACACCCCGGCTGAGGCCCGTGACCGAGCCGGTGACGGTGCTGGTGCCCGCGTACAACGAGGAAGCGGGCATCGCCTCCACCGTCCACTCGCTGCTGGCCTCCACCCATCCGCAGCTGCAGATCGTCGTCATCGACGACGGGTCGACGGACAGCACAGCGGCCATCGCCGAAAGCATCGACGACCCCCGCGTGAGGGTGGTGCGGCAGCCCAACGGTGGCAAGCCCAGAGCCCTCAACACCGGCCTGGTGCACACCCGGCACGACATCGTCGTGATGGTCGATGCCGACACCGTCTTCGAACCGGAAGCGCTGACCCGACTCGTCCAACCGCTCGCCCACCCCGCCGTCGGCGCCGTCAGCGGCAATACCAAGGTCGGCAACCGCCGTCGGCTGCTGGGCAGGTGGCAGCACCTGGAGTACGTCATCGGCTTCAACCTCGACCGGCGGATGTTCGAGGTCCTGGAGTGCATGCCGACGGTGCCCGGAGCCATCGGCGCCTTCCGCAGGGACGCGCTGATGGGCATCGGCGGCGTCAGCGATGACACGCTGGCCGAGGACACCGATCTCACGATGTCGCTGTGGCGGGCCGGCTGGCGCGTCGTCTACGAGCAGTCGGCCGTTGCCTGGACGGAAGTGCCCGGCTCGCTCGGCCAGTTGTGGCGGCAGCGCTACCGGTGGTGCTACGGCACGCTCCAGTCCATGTGGAAACACCGGCGCTCGGTCTTCGAGATGGGGCCGTCCGGGCGCTTCGGCCGCCGGGCACTCTCCTACCTCTGCCTGTTCCAGGTCCTGCTGCCGCTGTTCGCGCCCGTCGTGGACGTGTTCGCGCTGTACGGCGTGCTGTTCCGGGACCCGACGCAGGCGATCCTCGTCTGGCTCGGCTGCCTCGCCGTGCAGATGATCACCGCCGCCTACGCGCTGAGGCTCGACCGGGAGAAGCTGCGCGCGATGTGGACGCTGCCGCTCCAGCTCTTCGTCTACCGGCAGCTGCTGTACCTCGTGGTCATCCAGTCGGTGATCACCGCGCTGCTCGGCACCCGGCTGAAGTGGCACAGCATGGACCGCGCCGGCACCGCGGACCCCTACCTGCTGGATGAGTCCCCGAACCGGGACCCATCCCCGGACCGGGACCTTTCTCCGAACCGGGACCTGTTGTCGAAGTGACCGACGAACCGAACCGAAGCAGTGGAGCGAGCGAGGAGTCGGACCATGAGCGACCCGCACGACCTGTGGGCCGAGGAAGTCCCGTGCCAAGGCCCGCCCGGCGGCAACACCGCCCAGCGGCCCCACGCCACTTGGAGCGCACGCCCCGCCTCCGGAGAAACCGTCCACGTCGACCCGGAGACGCTGTACGCCGACGACAGGACGTGGCAGCAAAGCGCGTACGAGGACGTGACGCGGGACGTGACGCGGGACGTGGCGCAGGACGTGACGAGTTACGCACTCAACGGAGTGCTCCCCACCCGGCATGGCGGCCACCCCGTGTCCGTCGTCCCCGCGAACTATGCAGGTCGCCCCTCATCCCACTACGGGCCACGCCGCGCCCACGCCCGCCACCCCAAGAAGCGACACCGGCTGCGGCGGGCCGCGCTCGGCCTTCTCGCCGCCGTCATCGCGGGCGCCGTCGGCACCTACGGCTGGGCCGACACCGAGCTCAACCGTGACGTCGACCTCGACTCGTACGGGAACCGCCCCCCGCACGGCAAGGGCACCAACTACCTGATCGTCGGCTCCGACAGCCGCGACGGGCTCTCCCAGGACGACCAGAAGGACCTGCACGCGGGCGGAGGCGGCGGCCGCCGCACGGACTCGATGATCGTGCTGCACACCGGCGCCAACGGCACCAGCATGGTCAGCCTTCCACGCGACTCCTGGGTCACCGTGCCCGGCCACACCAACCCGGCCACGGGCAAGACCTCGCGGCCCACCGGGGACAAGCTGAACGCCGCGTTCTCCTACGGCGGCCCCCAACTCCTCACCCGCACCATCGAGTACAACACCGGGTTGCGGATCGACCACTACGCGGAGATCGGCTTCGCGGGCTTCGTGAACATCGTCAACGCCGTCGGTGGCGTCCGGATGTGCCTGGAGCGGGGCATCAAGGACAAGAAGTCCGGCGCCGACCTCAAGAAAGGGTGCCAGACCCTCAACGGCAAGCAGGCACTCGCCTTCGTCCGCCAGCGACACCAGGAAGCCGAGGGCGACCTGGGGCGCACGCAGAACCAGCAGAAGTTCCTCTCGTCCCTCGCCCACCAGGCCGCCAAGCCCGGCACCGTCTTCGACCCGTCCGAAATCTACCCGGCCGTCAAAGCAGGTCTGGACACCCTCATCGTCGACAAGGGGATGAACCTGCAGGACCTCACGAACCTGTTCCGCGCGGTCCAGAGCGTCTCCACCGGCAAGGGAAAGCAGATCAACGTCCCCGTCTCCGGCATCGGCATCCCCACCCGCAAGGGCAGCGTCATCACATGGGACGAGAAGCAGTCCCGCAGACTCTTCACCGAACTCCAACACGACCGCCCAGTCACGACGCCGACGAAGCCCCCGAGGAAGTAGCGGACGTAGAGGAAGTAGCGGTACCGCCTGCCGGTGGAGCGGGCCGTCAGGTGCGGCGGCTCGAAAGCGTTGGCACCCCCACCGAACTGCGCGACAAGACAGGCGAGATCAACCGGCGCAGCCGATCCGCACTGCGGGGCACCACCGCCTGGAACCGCAGCGCCAGCGCTTACACACCACTGCGCTTCCCTGGCCAGTACGACGACCGCAAGACCGGTCTCCACTACAACGTCCACCGCTACTACAACCCTGCCACGGGCCGCTACCTCAACCCCGATCCGCTCGGCCTCGCCCCCGCATCAACCACATACCGACCAAGTCGGCCTACAAGCATCTCGTCGACCCAAAGCTCGCTCCGCACCCGGGTCCTGCCATCCGCATGGAGAACCGGACCACAGGCTGGTGACCAGCACCGGTTACGGCGCCGAGGCCCGACAATGGCAGCAGCAGCAACGGCTGGAGTATTAACTACGACCTGCTCAAGCGAGGGATGACAATGCAGCTGAACCTCAACCCGCCCACCGGCGTCGGCCCATTGTGCTTCGGCATGGCGATCGCCGACGCCGCGGAGGTTGCTTCCGCGTGGGGCGAGGTGAGGGTGGGTCAACCCGCACAAGGGAGCACGGCGTTCAAGGTGCTGATCGTGCATCCCGATTTCGAAGTAGTCCTCCTGGCGGATGACGGGGAGACCCTCACGGGGGTGGAGACCTGGCGCTTCGAAAACGAAGAAGCCGATGTGCAGGTGGAGTTCGATGGAATGGATGTCTTCCGCACTCCTGCACATGACCTCATTCAGCGAATCAGCGAAGCCGGGCACGAGGCAGACACCAGCGACGACGAGGTGACCGTCTACCCAGGTCTCGCGTTGCTGCTTTCTCGCGAAACCAGCCGCGAAGCGCCACTCGACCCCCACGATGGGCATCCCCGCTATGTCCACTACGCGCTTGCGGCGCCCAGTGAGTATTTCGACTGACCTCCGATCGCTTCGGCAAGCGCCGGCCGAACAGCTCGTGCCCCCGCTCGCACCAAGGTGAGGGATGCCATTCTTCGCACATCGGCTTGGCCTGCTGGTTCTGGCGCTCCCTGGGCGAGCCGTGATCGCTCCACCGTCGAGGGTCCGCCCCGCGACGGTACCCCCGGTCCGTCCGCCCGCGACCGGCCACGCAGCCCGCTCCAGGTTTCCCGGGCGTTGAGCGCGGTGAGCAGGCCGAATCCGCGACTCGCGCCCGGTCGTCCTGCCCCAGGTGGCCGACGCCTCCCACCAGCTGCCCCCGGCAGCCCGCCGGTTGAAGTACCTGGCGCCCCGCCCGCAGCCCGGCGCGGCAGGTCAGGCCAGGGGTGCGCCGTTGCCGGCCACGACCTCGGGCCGCAGTAGCGCGGCGAGCTTGTCGGCCGGGAGCAGGCCCTTCTCCAGGACGAGCTCGGCCACGCCCCGGCCGCTGGCGAGGGCCTCCTGGGCGATGTCGGTGGCGGCCGTGTACCCGATGTGCGGGTTGAGGGCGGTCACCAGGCCGATGGAGTTCTCGACAGTCGCGCGCAGCGCCTCCGTGTTGGCGGTGATACCGGCCACGCAGCGCTCGGCAAGGGTGAGGCAGGCGGCGCGCAGGTGCGTGACGGATTCCGACAGGGAGTGCAGGATGACCGGTTCGAAGGCGTTGAGCTGGAGCTGCCCGGCCTCGGCGGCCATGGTGATAGTGACGTCGTTGCCGATCACCTCGAAGGCGACCTGGTTGACGACCTCGGGGATCACCGGGTTGACCTTGCCGGGCATGATGCTCGAACCGGCCTGCACCGGCGGAAGGTTGATCTCGCCGAGGCCCGCGCGCGGCCCGGAGGACAGCAGGCGCAGGTCGTTGCAGCTCTTGGAGAGCTTGACGGCGATGCGCTTGAGCACGCCGGACATCTGGACGAACGCACCGCAGTCCTGGGTGGCTTCGACCAGGTTGGCGGCGGTGACCAGGGGCAACCCGGTGATGTCGGCGAGGTGGCGGCGGGCCGACTCCGCGTATGCCGCGTGGGCGTTGAGGCCCGTGCCGATCGCGGTGGCCCCGAGGTTGATCTCATGGATCAGCTCGACGGCCTCGGCGAGGCGGCTGCGGTCCTCGTCGAGCATGACGGCGTACGCCGAGAACTCCTGCCCGAGGGTCATGGGTACCGCGTCCTGGAGCTGAGTACGGCCCATCTTCAGCACGTCGCGGAACTCGACGGCCTTGTCGGCGAAGGCGTCCTGGAGGACGGCCATCGCCTGGAGCAGGCCGCGCACCGCGAAGACGGTCGCGATCTTGACAGCGGTCGGGTAGACGTCGTTGGTGGACTGGCCGAGGTTGACGTCCTCGTTGGGGTGCAGGTGCTGGTACTGCCCCTTGGCGTACCCCAGCAGCTCCAGCGCGCGGTTGGCGATGACCTCGTTGGCGTTCATGTTGGTCGAGGTGCCGGCGCCGCCCTGGATGACGTCGACGACGAACTGATCGTGCAGCTTGCCTTCGCGTATCTCGCGGCAGGCGGCGACAATCGCTGCCGCCTTCCTGGACTCCAGGAGGCCGAGTTCCTCGTTGGCGAGGGCGGCGGCCTCCTTGACGGCGGCCAGGGCGTCGATCAGGTGCGGGTAGGCGGAGATCGGGGTGCCCGTGATGGGGAAGTTCTCCGTGGCGCGCAGGGTGTGGACGCCCCAGTACGCGTCGGCGGGGACCTCACGGTCTCCGAGCAGGTCGTGTTCGCTGCGGGTGGCGCCGGTCATGGGTGTGCGGGTCCTCTTCCTGGGGTGGGTGAGTGAGGTTCTGGAGGTGCGTCGGGTCACGCGGGGGTGGCCACGGCCGGGAGGTCCAGCGCAGGTACGGGCCGTACGCTGCCGACGGGCCGACCACCGCCGAGCATCGGTTCCCCCGCGAACCCGGTGAGCAGCTCCGGATCGACGCCCGCCCGGGCCAGGGCGGCCGCGGCGACCGGGATGCGCGCCCGGTTCGCACCGTCGGCGATCTTCACGGCGATGGCGCTGCCGGACGGCAGCGCGGCGACCTGGACGCCCTCGAAGCCGTCCTTGGCGAGCAGCCCGGGAACCGCACGCATCAGCGCGGCCACGTCCCGTCCGGTACCGGAAGCCATCTCGGCGTGCTCGCGCATCGCATGCGCCACGCGTGCCTCGGCGGTGCCGGGCGCGGCGGTGGTGAGGCGGGCGGCGGCGCGGGCGAGGCCGTGCAGGGAAACGGCGAACAGCGGAGCGCCGCAGCCGTCGACGGTCACCTGCGCGACGCGTTGACCGGTGAGGTCCTCGACGGCCTCGGCGATCGCCGTCTGGAGCGGGTGGGCAGGGTCCAGATAGCTCTCCAGCGGCCAGCCGTTGAGCATGCAGGTGTAGAGCATCGCGGCGTGCTTGCCGGAGCAGTTCTGGGCGAGCCGGGAGGGCGAGCGGTTCTCGCGGATCCAGGTGTCCCGGACGGCCGGATCGTACGGCAGGTCCGGGACGTTGCGCAGGTCGTCCTCGGCGACGCCGGCCAGATCGAGGATCCGTCGGGCACCGGCGAGGTGGCGTTCCTCGCCGGAGTGGCTGGCCGCGGCGAGGGAGAGCAGTTCGCCGTCGAGCGGGAGCCCCGCCCGCACCATGGCGACGGCCTGGACGGGCTTGAGCGCCGAGCGCGGGTAGCAGGCGGCCTCGATGTCGCCGAGCTGGAACCGGACCTCGCCGTCGGCGCCGAGGACGGCGGCGGAGCCGTAGTGGATGCCCTCGACCACGCCACCTCGGACGACATGGGCGACGGGGGCGTGGAGGGGTTCGCGGATCGCGGGTGCGTCCGCGAGGGAACTGCTGTACATCACTGTCTCGATCATTGCTGGGTTGTCGTGGACCGGTACGCGGGTCACGCGTCGGTCGTGGTGGAGGTGCGCGCGAGGCGGCCGCGGAGGCTGTACCAGCCCGCGACCAGCGCTCCGACGACCAGCGGCACGCACAGCACGGTGGTGCGTCCGGCGCCGCCGTCGGCGTACATGAGGACCAGGACGGAGACGAGGAAGGCCAGCGTCACGAGTTCGGTCCAGGGAGAACCCGGCAGTCGGTAGCCGGGACGGGTCAGCTCGCCCTTCTCGGTCTTCTGCCAGAAGCGCAGGTGACAGATCATGATCATGCCCCAGGTGGCGAGGATGCCGATCGCCGCGAAGTTGAGCACGATCTCGAAGGCGTCGGCGGGAACCACGAAGTTGAGGCCGACGCCGAGGACGCAGATGCCGCCGGTGAGCAGGATGCCGCCGTACGGGACGTGGCTGCGGCTCATGCGGGCGGTGAACCGCGGGGCGGAGCCGTTGACGGCCATGGAGCGCAGGATGCGACCTGTGGAGTACAGGCCGGAGTTGAGCGAGGACATGGCCGCGGTGAGGACAACGAGGTTCATCACGCCGCCGGCCGCCGGGACGCCGATGCGGGACAGCACGGTCACGAAGGGGCTCTCGCCGGCGCTGTACGTGTTCCAGGGCAGCAGCATCGACAGCAGTGCGACCGAGCCGACGTAGAAGATGCCCACGCGCCACATGATCGAGTTGATCGCCTTCGGCAGGATCCTCTCGGGGTTCTCGGTCTCCCCGGCCGCGACGCCGACCAGTTCGACGGAGGCATAGGCGAAGACGACGCCTTGGACGATCAGCAGCATGGGCAGCAGGCCGCTGGGGAAGAGGCCACCGTTGTCGGTGATCAGGGACGGTCCGGGCGTGGCGCCGTCGATCGGGTGCTGGGTGACCAGCAGGAAGATGCCGATGCACATGAAGATCACCAGCGCGCCGACCTTGACGATGGCGAACCAGAACTCCAGTTCGCCGAAGATCCGCACCGATATGAGGTTCACGGTGAGGACCACGGCCAGGGCCATGAGGGCGATCACCCACTGCGGGATGTCGGAGAACATGCCCCAGTAGTGGGTGTACGTGGCTACCGCGGTGATGTCGGCGATGCCGGTGGTCGCCCAGTTGAGGAAGTACATCCAGCCCGCTGTGTACGCGCCCTTCTCCCCCAGGAACTCCCGGGCGTACGACACGAAGGCGCCGGAGGACGGGCGGTACAGAACGAGTTCGCCGAGTGCGCGCACGACGAGAAAGGCGAAGGCACCACAGACGGCGTACGCGATGAACAGAGAGGGGCCGGCGTCGGCAAGACGGCCGCCGGCGCCGAGAAAGAGGCCGGTGCCGATGGCACCGCCGACGGCGATCATGTTGACGTGCCGGGCCTTGAGGGACTTGCTGTAACCCGCGTCTCCGGCGTCGATGTGACCGGACGAGGGGCGCGTCTCGTCTTTGAGATGCTGTTCGCTCACGCCTCGGGTCTGCCTTCCGTAGGTATGTCCGTACGTGTGGGGCGCACGATGTCGGTGAGGGTGGTGTCGACGCGGTCGAGATGGTGGGACATGGCCGCCACCGCGTCGTGCTCGGAACCGTCGATCAACGCCTCGACAATCGCCCGGTGCTCCTGGTTGGACCGCTCGCGCCGGCCGCCCAGCTCGTTGAGGAACGCCGACTGACGCGCCAGTGCGTCGCGGATCTCCTCGATGACCCGGCGGAAGACCGGGTTCTGGGCGGCCTCGGCCACGGCGAGGTGGAAGAGGGTGTCCATCGCGACCCACGCGGTGGTGTCCGTCTCCCGCTCCATCCGGTCGAGGAGGTGGGAGAGGTGGTCCAGGTTTTCCGGGGTGCGGCGCAGTGCGGCGTACCCGGCGACCGGGATCTCGACATGCCGGCGCACCTCCAGCAGGTCACTGGCCGCGTAGTCGCCGAAGGTGGGGTCCTCGACGGTGGTCGCGACCACGAAGGTGCCCCTGCCGGTCTTGGAGACGGTCAGGCCCATGGTCTGCAGAGCGCGCAGCGCCTCCCGCAGAACGGGCCGGGAGACCTCAAGGGTGCGGCACAGCTCCGCCTCGGAGGGGAGCTTGTCACCGATGGCGTAGTCGCCGCGTTCGATGGCGCCACGGAGGTGGGCGAGCACCGCTTCCATCGCGCTGACGCGTCGCGGCATTCCGGCTGTCTGGCTGTCTGACAGGTTCACGGGAGCGATCCTGCGGGCTGCGGGACGGCGGTGTCAAGAGAGTGCAGGGGAGAGCTTCACCGAGCGACAGTGAGTTCATCGTCTCCGTCGCACGACCGATTGGCGGTCGTGGCCTTCCCCTCCGGGCTCCCCCACGGCCAGCGGAGTGTTCCGCTACGAGGCCCGGGAGCGTATGTTCCGGTCGCTGTGACCCGCCCTCCCGAGGAGCAGTCGCGGCGGCCGGCACCGCACTGGTGTGGCGCCGGCTCTGCGCTTCAGAGTCGCAAGCCCTGGCGTCAGTGCTGGTGGCCGCCGTGTGACTTCGACTCCTGCTTCCCGTCCCCCTTGGCCGACGTGTCACCCGTCGTGTCATCCGCCGTGCCGTTGGCGCGCACCGTGAAGGCCGCGGTGCGGACCTCGCCCTGGTGCTGGAAGTCGAGGAAGAGGCGGTAGGCGCCGGGGCTCGGGGCCGTGGCGGTGAAGGAGATCTCCGGGCCGGGCTTCGTCCTGCCGTCGCCGGGGGCGCCGTTGGGGTGGACGTGGAGGTAGGCCAGGTCGCCGGCGCGCAGGACGACCAGGTGGCCGTAGGCGCCGAGGTAGGGCTGGAGGTCGGTGACCGGGCGGCCGTCCTTGGTGACCTTCAGCTTCAGCTCGTCCTCCGCGCCCGGGCGCAGGCGCCCGTCGAGGGTGACGGTGTAGCCGTCGACCTTCGCCGTCCGGGAGGGGGCAGGGAGTGCGGTGGGACGGTAACTGCCGGTGACGGCCAGGTCGGCACCCAGTGTGAGGTTCTCGGCGCCCTTGGCGGCGGGCTTGAAGTCGGCGAAGAGGCGGTAGCCGCCGGCCTTCGGGAGCTCGGTGTCCGTGCTCCAGGTGCCGTCGGCCGCGCGGGTGGGGTGCAGGTGCCGGTACGTACCCAGGTCCCGCGAGGCGAGGATCAGGTGCAGTTCCTTGCCGTGCTCGCGTTGGTACGCGGTGATCTGCCGACCGGTCTTGTCGCGGACGGCGAAGCGGATCGTGGACTCCTCCCCCGCGGCAACCCGCGGGGTCTTGAGGTCGAGCGAGTAGCCGTTCTGGGAGATCTGCAGACCACCGGGCGGCGTGTCATGACCGCCGCCCTCCTCGTGATCACCGCCCTCCTGGTGATCACCGCCGCCCCCCGACGCGTCACTGCCGTGCTTGCCGGCGTGCGCGGCAGGCTCGGGTGCCGCGATGGGGGTGACGGCGTTGCCCACGCCGTACGCGGCCCCGAAGGAGGCGGCGAGCGCGGCGACGAAGGCGGTGATCTTCGCTGGGGTATTCATCGGGTTCTCCTCGAATCCTTGAATCTTTGAAGCCTTGAATCGTCGAATCGTCGGTCACCGCGTTCGAGCGGCTGAGCCGTACGTAGCCACGGAGCTTATACCCCCACGGGGTATATGCAAGCCTCGATCGAAAGCTTGCCATAGATACGGGGCGGGGGTATACATAGCGGGGTCGCCGCCGATACCCCCCTCGGGTATCGGGGTCCGGTACGTCTCCAGAGTCCGATCGCTTCCCAGTCCCCAGGAGGAACCATGTCCAACTGCTGTACGCCCGACGGCAGCTGCCAGACCGACGGCGCGCAGAGCACCACGACCGCCGTCGCCGACAGCCGGACCACGGTCTACGCGATCGCCGGAATGACCTGCGGCCACTGCAAGGCGACGCTCACCAAGGCGATCGGTGAGGTCGACGGCGTGCTGAGCGTCGAGGTCGACGTCGAGGCCGGCACCGCGAGCGTCGTGAGCGCGGCGGAGCTCGACGACGCGAAGATCGCCGAGGTCGTCGACGAGGCCGGCTACGAACTGACCGGCCGGGCCGCCTGACCCGCCGCCGTCGCCGGGCCCCGCGACCGCGCGGGCCCGGCGGCCTGGCGCATCCCAGGACCTGTCGCACCCCAGGACCTGACCTTTCGAGGACCTGACGCATTCGAGGAGCAGTGATGACTACCATCGCGGAATCCCACGAGGTCGAGCTCGCCATCGGTGGCATGACGTGCGCCTCGTGCGCGGCCCGTATCGAGAAGAAGCTCAATCGCATGGACGGGGTCGAGGCCACCGTCAATTACGCCACGGAGAAGGCGAAGGTCAGCTACCGGGGCACGGACGTCTCCGTGGGCGACCTGATCGCCACTGTCGAGGCAACCGGTTACACCGCGCAGGAGCCGGCTCCGCCCCGTACGGAGAGCGCGGCGGAAACCGAGGGAGCCGCGGACGAGCCCGACGAGCTGCGGCCGCTGCGCCAGCGCCTGATCACCGCCGCCGCGCTCGCCGTCCCCGTGATCGCCATGGCGATGGTCCCGGCCCTGCAGATCGAGTACTGGCAGTGGCTCTCGCTGATGCTGGCGGCGCCCGTCGTCACGTACGCCGCCTGGCCCTTCCACCGCGCCGCCTGGACCAACGCCAAGCACGGCGCGGCCACCATGGACACACTGATCTCGGTCGGCACGACGGCCGCATTCCTGTGGTCGCTGTGGGCGTTGTTCTTCGGGACCGCCGGTACCCCTGGCATGACGCACCCCTTCGAGCTGACCATCGCCCGCACCGACGGCGCCGGAAACATCTACCTGGAGGCCGCGGCCGGCGTCACCGCCTTCATCCTGGCCGGGCGCTACTTCGAAGCGCGCTCGAAGCGGAAGGCGGGCGCCGCCCTGAAGGCGCTGCTGGAACTCGGCGCCAAGGAAGTCACCGTACTGCGCGACGGACGCGAAGTGACCGTTCCTACAGCTGAGTTGCAGGTCGGCGATCGCTTCCTGGTCCGCCCCGGCGAGAAGATCGCCACGGACGGAACCGTCGTCGAGGGCGCTTCCGCCGTGGACGCCTCGATGCTCACCGGCGAATCCGTCCCCGTCGAGGTCACGGTCGGCGACAACGTCACCGGCGCCACCCTCAACGCCGGCGGCCGGCTCGTCGTCGAAGCCACCCGCGTCGGTGCCGACACCCAACTCGCCCGGATGGCAAAGCTGGTGGAGGACGCGCAAAACGGCAAGGCCGCCGCCCAGCGCCTCGCCGACAAGATCTCCGCCGTCTTCGTACCGATCGTCATTGCGCTCGCGCTGGCCACCCTCGGCTTCTGGCTCGGCAACGGCGCCGGACTGACCGCCGCATTCACCGCCGCCGTCGCCGTACTGATCATCGCCTGCCCCTGCGCCCTCGGCCTGGCCACCCCGACCGCCCTCATGGTCGGCACCGGCCGCGGCGCCCAGCTCGGCATCCTCATCAAGGGCCCCGAAGTACTGGAGACCACCCGCAAGGTCGACACCATCGTCCTGGACAAGACCGGCACCGTGACGACGGGCCGTATGACGCTGCTGGTCACGCACACGGCCGCCACGACGACCGAGGAAGAGGTGCTGCGGCTGGCCGGCGCGTTGGAGCACGCCTCCGAGCACCCCATCGCCCAGGCCGTCGCCGCCGGTGCGAGCGCCAAGGTGGGCACCCTGCCCACCCCCGAGGACTTCGCCAACATCGCGGGCCTCGGCGTCCAGGGCGTCGTCGACGGCCACGCCGTCCTCGTCGGCCGCGAGAAGCTGCTCGCCGAGTGGGCCATCGACCTGCCCGCCGAGCTCGACCGCGCCAAGAACGAAGCAGAGGCGCGCGGTCGCACCGCCATCGCGGTGGCCTGGGACGGCGAGGCACGCGCGGTACTGGAGGTGGCCGATGCAGTGAAGGACACCAGCCCCGAGGCGATCCGGCGGCTGCGCGCCCTCGGTCTCACCCCCATCCTCCTCACCGGCGACAACGAGGCCGTGGCCAAGTCGGTCGCCGCGGAGGTCGGCATCGACGAGGTGATCGCCGAGGTCATGCCGGAGGACAAGGTGGACGTCGTCAAGCGCCTCCAGGCGGAGGGCAAGTCGGTGGCCATGGTGGGTGACGGCGTCAACGACGCCGCCGCACTGGCCCAGGCCGACCTGGGGCTGGCCATGGGCACGGGTACGGATGCGGCGATCGAGGCCGGTGACCTCACCCTCGTACGCGGGGACCTGCGCGCCGCGGCCGACGCCATCCGGCTCTCCCGCAAGACGCTCGGCACCATTCGCTCGAACCTCTTCTGGGCCTTCGCCTACAACGTGGCCGCCCTGCCCCTCGCCGCCGCCGGCCTGCTCAACCCGATGATCGCGGGGGCCGCCATGGCCTTCTCCTCGGTCTTCGTGGTCGGCAACTCCCTGCGCCTGCGCGGCTTCACCCCCCAGTCCTGACGCCCGACCGAAGAGGGGCCGGAGACTTTCCCCTCCGGCCCCTCCCGCGTTCCAGACGCCATGCCCGGCACTACCACCCATCCGGCACGTTCAGATGAGATGAGGCGCCAGTGACCGGTTACCAGAACCACAAGGACGACATCATGCGCACACCGAGGACCGGCGTACGGCACTGCTGCACTTCGTCGAGTACATGCCCCCGGAGGACGTCGAAGCGCTGAACGCCGCGCTCCGCACCACTCGGCAGCCGGACTAGCCGATGTTCCCTCACCTGGTACTGCCGCTGGGGATCGCCCTCGGCAGTGCCCTGCTCGCGCCCGGTCTCCTGGCCCGCGCCCGCTGGGCGTCCTCCTGCCGCTCGCCGGGGCCCACGACGCGCTGGCCCTGATCGTGGCCTGCACGACCGCGGAGGGCCACGCGGCGCAGCCCAACGGCCGGCTGTATCTCCTGCTGGGTGCCTCGCTGGCCGCGGCGGCGCTCTGGCCCGTACAGGCCCTGGCCAGGGAACACCGCAGGACCCGGCGGGCCCGGAGGCGCCACGCCGATCTGCTGCGGCTGGTGGGGCGACGCTCCGCGCCACTGGGCGCGGTGGTCATCGAGCACGCGGTGCCGACCGTGTACTGCCTGCCTGCCCGGCCTTCGCCGCAGATCGTCGTCAGTTCGGGCACTGTCCGTACGCTGAGCCGGCGGCAGCTGGACGTGGCGCCGGCGCACGAACGGGCCTCCCGTCGACACCTCTGGCGCTATACCCCCCGGGGGTATATAGTCATGGTGCGGGCTCGGAAGCGGACCGTACCGGACGAGAATGGGGATGAAGGTCATGGATCACAGCGCTCACCACACCGGCACCGCGCATGACCACGCCTCTCACGAAGACCACCACAGGCACGGCGGCCACGCCACCCACCACGGCGAGCACGCGCACGGTGGAGCCTCCTGGCCAATGGCAGCGAAGGCGACGTTGCACTGCCTGACCGGGTGCGCCATCGGCGAGATCCTCGGCATGGTCATCGGTACCGCCCTGATGTGGGGCAACGTCCCGACCATGGTCCTGGCGATCACGCTCGCGTTCCTCTTCGGCTACTCGTTCACCCTGTTCGCGGTCCGCCGGGCGGGCCTGGACTTCAAGGCCGCGATCAAGGTGGCGCTGGCCGCTGACACCGTTTCCATCGCCGTGATGGAGCTGGTCGACAACGGCATCATCGCCCTGGTCCCGGGAGCGATGGACGCCCACCTGTCGGACGGGCTGTTCTGGTCGGCGCTCCTGGGCGGGTTCGCCGTGGCATTCGTGATCACCACACCCGTGAACAAGTGGATGATCGGCCGCGGCAAGGGCCACGCCGTCGTCCACGCCTACCACTGAAACCGAGCAGCCACGCCCCTGGGGCGCTCCCGCATCGACGGGAGCACCCCGGGGGCGTTTGCTTCGCCGCGCCGCGGTCAACACGCCAAGGGCCGGGGGGAAGAGGCATAGCCGTCCGACCCCGCTCCGGGCTCCGGCAGCGACCAGAACATGACCTTCATCGTGGCGTCCCGGGTCGTCGATCCACATGTCGCCGGCGAACTCACCCAGCGCCACCACGCCCAGTCCGTCCAGCCGGACGTCACTGAAGTGGCCTTCGCGGATGCGCCAGACGAGCGTGAACAGGCAGGCTCCGTTCGTCGGTGCCTGCGCGAATGTCGCGAAGGCCGGGTCGGTCACCTTCGGCATCCAGTCGCAGATCCCGGCGTTATGACCGGGGCCATCCTCTACATCTCGCTGCTGCCGCAGTTCGTCGAGCCCGAGCGCGGCCATGTCGCCGTGCAAGGCCTGCTGTTGGGGCTGACCCAGATCGCGGTGGGGGTAGCGGGAAACGCGTTCTTCATCGTGACGGCCGGCTCCGTCGCCGGGTTCTTCGCCCGGCACCCGCTCTGGCAGCGCCTGCACCGCTATGTGAGGGGCACCGCGCTGGCGGGCTTCGCCGTCAGGATCGCCACCGAACGAACGGGCGCAGCGGTCGCCCTGCGCTGACACCTGACAGCTGACAGCTGACAGCTGGCAGCTGGCAGCTGGCAGCTGGCAGCTGGCAGGGCGATGTCCACGAGGTGTTCCTCGAATTGGCCTGCTGCGTGGTCACCTACCGACGCGTCCGAACCTTGTGTCAGCTCCTCCAAGTGGCCCGATCAATCGACATACGATTCGAGCGTGCCGCGGCGCCGGACATCGAGTGTCGCGCAGTGGAAAGAGCCGCCGAACGGCGCGTAGTGCAGCAGGTCGCACGGGATCGGCTCAAACCCCCATTTCTCCAGTGCGCGCAGCATGCCGGTGTGGTGCCGCTCCGCGATCACTCGTTTCTCGTCGACCATGAGAACGTTCATACTGAGCCACTTGCCGCACATCGAGGTGATCTTCAGCAGGTGTTCGTCGAGCGGGTCGGGTTCGGGCGCGATCAGGATGTCCCACGAACTCAGTACGTCGGGCAGGCGGTCGATGTCGATGTATTCGGGATTGACCAGTACCTTGCCGGGCGCGAGCACAACGAACGTCGTGTCGATGTGCATGGGCGTGCGACAGCGGCTCTCTATCTCGTGAATGCGATACCCGGGCCCGAGATGGCGGCGTAGCCAGTCGATGCCCATCTGATTGGTGACGTTGCTCCGCGTGACGAACAGGTCGCGTCCCGCACGCACGAAATCCGCCGCGTCGAACACCGGCTCGAATTCGGTGAGGATGTAGCGCATGGGCTCGCCGACCTTCGGGACACGGAAATCGGTCTCGAACAACGCGTCGGTGAGCTGCGGCTTCGGTGCCGCCGTCCAGCGCGCGCCGCGCCGGAAGTAGTCCTTGAGGATCTCGCGGTAGGAATGCGTCTCGAAATACCGGCACGGCCATGCCATCGGGGTTTCGATGATCTCGTCCCCGATCACGAGCATGCTGTCGCGCGGACAGGTGTTGCAGAATCCGCGCGACAACCAGTCGGGGGTACTGAAGCGTCGGCTGTGGTCCACCGCATCCGGGCGCCTGACCGTGACGTCGAGGGACTGGAGAAGCGCGATGAATTGATCGAGCTCCTGCTGTGCCCGCTCGATCATCATTCGCGGATACTTGAAACCGGCCGCAGGCCGTTGCAGCCGGGCCGCCCATGGCGGGATGTTGCACGTCACGACCGGGTGGCTGGAGGGGATCGTCGCGCCGTCGAGACGACCGACGATGATCTCCTCCAGCGGGTCCCATTCGTTGTGCGAATTGACCGGTGAAACGAGGGGTTCCGCGGCGTCGGCAGCCGTGGCCGATGGCTCCGACATCATGCGCAGTCCATAGCCCGCACAGGGGAATCCCCCGTACATGCGTCGTTGCCTGCCGCCGCCGTCGGGATGCCGGTCCTCTGTACTTTCGCCATACTCAACCGCTTTCGATCGACGCAGAAGTCAGTGACTCACCACATCCACGTACCCCAACCGTGCACGCCTGCACAGCGCAATACGATTCCGGGTCAACTCGATGCGATTCCGGGCGAGGATCGGATGCCGATCCCACTCCGCCCCTCGGGCTTCCCTCGGGAGCCGACTTCGTCGAGGACCAGGCGGTGGAGCTTGGCCCACGCCCGGGTTTCGGACCATTCGGTGAACCGGCGGAAGGCTGTCACTCCTGACAAGCCGAAGCCGGGCGGCAACTGGTTCCACGTGCAGCCCGCCGCGAGCTTCGCGAGGAAGCCGGCAGCACCGCCGAAATGTGGCGACCACTCGGCGCCTACGCCATGACCCTCGATTCGACGGCCCGCGTCCACCTCTTCGAAGCCAACAGCTCACGTCGGCAGAGAAGGCTTCAAGCTCACCTGGTGGCCCATGGAAGATGCCATCAATGCGGCACCGGACGGACGCTTCCTCCTCCCCGCCGGCCCAGTGATCAGTCCGCGTGAGAGGTACGGGTAGGCGGTGCGATGGCTTGGTGTGTCTGCCACCCCTACCGATGCACACCTGGCCTACCGAAGCACACCTGGTGCAAGCACCACCCGGTACCCCGGTTCCAGGCCCGACCCTGTGAGGGGGACGACCCGCCAGGTGCGGGCGTAGTCGGGCAGGCGGCCGTCGGCAGGGAAGAGGACGGCGACCGGCTCGCGGGCGGCGGTGGCGAGGACGCCGACCGGGGTCATGTTGCCGTTGTTGCCGCCGGTATCGGCGGAGTGGCAGCCCGCGTAGTACGCGACGGGGATGGCGGCTTCGCCCGTCAGGAGGCAGGGCGGCCGGACGCCGAGCCCCCGCAGCCGCTCCGCGATGAGCGCGTACTGGTCATGAGTGGCCCGGCTGTTGTCCACCGTATGGACGAGGACGATGCCTTGGACCGTCAGGTGTCCGGCCAGCCCCAGGCCCAGCAGAGTGGCCACGGCGGGGCGCAGGCCGGGACGGACGGCGGCGCCGATCCGGTGCAGGCCGGCCGCGGCGGGGAGGGCGATCAGCGCGTAGGCGGGGAGCAGGAAGCGGGCCGCGGCGTAGCCGATGAAGAAGAGGTACGGCACGGCCATGGCGAGCGCGCAGAGGGCGGGCAGCAGGGCGCGGGCGGGGTGCCGGGCGCGTACCGCCGCGTGCACGCCCACCGCGGCCAGTACCGGTGTCAGGACCCACCACAGCCAGACGGGCGGCTCGGGCAACGGCCCAGTGCAGGGGCGGCAGAGCGTACGGCCACCCAGCGACCGGATCTGATCGACGATGGCGATGTTCCAGCCCAGTCCGTCCTGGATTTGGCTGGAACGGGTCAGGCGGGCCGCGAGCCCGCCGAAACTGACGTACGCCTCGACGACCCACTCAGCGGCGCCCAGTGCCAGGCCCGCCACGAGCACGCCGAGCAGCGCGCGCCACCGGCCCCGCCGGGCGAACGGCGTGACGGCCAGCAGCGGGAGCGCGAGCCAGACCGCGTCCATGGGGCGCAGGAGCGTGACGGCGGCGACGTTGCCGCCGAGGCCGAGCAGGGCGGCGCGGTCGTGCGGATCCCTGGCGGCCCGCAGGAAGCAGCCGGCGGCGGCCAGTGCGGCCAGCGCGACCCAGAGGTTCGGCATGGCCTGCGATCCGTAGAAGAGCGTCACCCACAGGCCGCCGAAGAGCAGTCCGGCGAGGGCGAGCACACCGGGCGGCTGCAGCCGCCGCCATACGCGCAGGGCCAGATAGAGGGCGATGCCAGAGGCGAGCGCCAGATAGATGCGCAGCACGGTCGTGGAGTCGGTCCAGGTGGCCACCGGGGCGACCAGCAGGGTGACCCCACGGGCCCGTGGCGCGCTGAAGAACGCGGCGGGGGCATGCGGGTTGACCTGGCTCACGTAGACGGTCTCGTCCCAACCCAGGCCCTGACCCTGCCCCGGAACCACGAGCAGCAACTGCACAAGAACGAAGGCCGCGGCGACCGCGGCGACCGCCATGCGCTCTCGCGAGGGCGACCACGCGGTACTGCCTTTCGCGCCGTGCACCGTCCTGGCCTTCGCACCACGCGGTGTGCTCCGCACCGGCTGCCGGGTGTTCGCACCCGCCCGGAGGGCCGCCGGAAACAGCGTCACGGGAACACCTCCAGTCCTACAAACCCTACTCCCTGTAGGGTCAATTACCCTACAGGGAGTAGGGCCCACTGCAGGCGAAATGCTCCATGATCGCCTTTATGACCTGATTATGTCGACGGTGATCCGCATTCGCATCCGTATACGCATCCATATACGCATCCGTGACGGTGCACCCCGCATCGGACGCCTTTACTCCCTCGCACTCCCGCCGGAACAACAACGGAACGCTTGCGCCTCGCCCTGGTGAGGCGCACGCAACCCTGGATACTGCGGCCACGCGGCCGCGGCGCAGCCAGGCAACGCTGAACCATCTCCAGCGGCCAGGGATTGCTGCTCCGGGAGGCCGAAACGCCTCAGGCAGGGCGGGCTGCCGCGATCACCGCATCGGTAAGCGACTCTGCGTAGTCGTCGGTGAGGCGCTCGATGCCGAAAAGCAGGGCGTACCACATGGGGCCGTAAATGAGATCGACGAGGACGTCGTCGTCGGGGCAGGTGATTTCACCGCGCTCCCGCGCACGGCGGAAGACCTCACCGAAGATTTCCCGGCGGGGGTTGATGACCGACTCGACTGCCCGCCGTGCGAAGTCCGGGCCCTGCGCCGACTCCGCGGCGACGGCCTGGCTGAACGCGCTGTCGCTGGAGCGGTGGACGGCGAAGACCGTCTGTACCAGAGGTAGCAGATCGTCCCGTAGGTTCCCGGTATCAGGTGCGGGGAGGGCCTCGCGGGCGAAGGAGTCCACGGCGGCCAGCAGCAACTCCCCCTTGGAGGCGTAACGGCGGTAAAGGGCCTGCTTGGAGACACCGCTGCGCGCCGCAACGCCTTCCATCGTCATACGGCCGTAGCCGTGTTCCGTGACGATTTCGAGGGCGGCCTTGCGGATGGCTGCGTCGAGGGCGGGGTCTCGCGGTCGTCCATACACAAGGCCCAGTTTACGCCAGTTCCGCACCGTTGCGTATTGAAACTCGGTGCGCCGCCGGTCAGGGGCCGCGGCAGATGCCTGGCGCGCTGCGCGCCGGGCATCCACCGTCCATAGCGGGAGCGACTTCAGATCACGACTCTTCCGCCGCGTCTTCCGCGCCTTCCGCTCCGCAGCAGCCGGGGGCGTCCCCCGTGAAGGCGCTCAGGCGGCAGAAGCAGGAGGCCGCGACGGGGATGTCGGCGGTGGCGACGGCGATGTCGCGGGCGAGTGCGATCTGTTCTGCCTCATCGTGCCTGCCCAGCCGGGTGAGGCATTCGTGGAGCCCGTGCAGACTCCATACGTTGTTGGGACGCGTGCGGCGCCGCGCGAGGGCGCGGTCAAGGTAAAGGTCCGCCCGGTACACCGCGACGGCTTCTTCGGTCCGCCCCTGCTCCATCAGCAGAGCGCCATAGGCGTGGCGCACCGGCTGGAGCCACGCCGGCGGGTCGGTGTACGGGAGCGCGTCTTCGAGTTCGATGGCGCGGCGCAGAGCGGCGAAGGCATCGTCGAAGTTGCCCTTGCGGTACTCCAGTTCGCCGTCGAGCATCCCCGCGGCAACCGCGAGCACGTCGACTTCCCTGGCCGGCAGGGAGTTCAGCCGGGACTCGGGGACGGCGGCGCGGGCGGCAGCGAAGGCGTCACGGGCCGCCTCGGCCTCGGCGATGCGACCGAGTGCGGAGTAAGCGATGCCGCGGGCGTAGTGGATCATCGCCGTCGTCGAGCAGAACAGCTCCTGGTCCTGCGGCGGTTCGAGCTCGAGGATCTCCTCCCAGCGCCCGAAGCGGATCAGTACGTGCGGCAGCGTGGTGCGGTAGCTCTCGGCCAGGTCGGCCATGGGTGGGCTGGTGACCTGAAGCAGTTCAGGCGTGAGGATTTCGTCCAGCCGCCGGGCGGCCCGCAGGGCGTCGCGGGACCTCCCGGACATCATCGCGCCGTAGGCCAGAACGCAGAGATTGTGCGCACGGTAGAGCCAGATCCAGCCCTGCGGGTTCTCCTGCGCGAAGTACTTGTCGTCCGCCGCGGCCGCGGCGGTGTTGGAGTCCACCACGCGGCGCCAGTCCCCGCACGCGGCGTCGATGTGCGTGGCCATATGTGCCAGGTGCGAACCGTCGGGGGCCAGGTTCCGCAGCCGGTCGGCCGCCGGCAGCGCGATCTCCGGGTACGGCGACATCTCCATCAGGTGGATGTAGAGGTGGTTGAGAACCGGGTGACGGTCCCCGCCGGGCCGGGCCAGGGCCTGCTCGATCACCTCACGGGCCTCGACGGTGCCGTACCCGACCGGCTCCCCACTGTCCAGGTCCCACAGGGCGCGCGGGCTCACGCACATCAGCGCGTCGGCGAACAGCGCCGCCGCGTCCAAGTCTTCGGGGTGCGCCCGGTAGACCGCGCGCATGGCCTCGGCGTACGCGACGTCGAGCTTGCCGAAGCCCTCCGGCCCCTCGGGGAGGCCGTCGGTGGGGAACCGTGCGGTCAGTGCCTCGATGAGCGCCTGCTCGAACGGTGTACACCGGTCGGAGGAGGCGCGTGCCCGCTCCAGTGCGGCGTTCGCGTAGGTGATGGATGCCTCCAGGTCGGTGGAGTCGAACAGGCGCCATGCCTTGTTGTAGTTGGGCCCCTTCGCGAAGGCGGCACCCCAGTGCGCCATGGCACAGTGGGGGTCAAGGCTTGCGGCCCGCTCGAAACAGCGAGCCGATTCGTCGAAGTTGAAGCAGTACGCCCACAACAGGCCGCGGTCGAACCACAGTTGAGCCTCCGGCGCCGAGGTCGTCACCTGGCGGCGGTATTCACCGAGGTCGTAATAGGTGTCGGACACGATGCTGACTCCGATCGCTTGGTTGGTCATGCCTCATCGGCGTTGGTCATGCCTCATGGGCGGGCGCCGTCGCTAGTTCCAATACGGCCCGGTGCGTATCGTATAACTAATACGCACCGGGCCGTATTGGAATTGCTCGGCTGCTTGGGCGGTGCCGTGGCACCACAGCTCCCGGGTGCTGGTCGGCGCACGTCTGGTCCAGGGGGTGGGCGCGGCTGTCTTCCCCCCACTGCGTCAGTCGTCGCCGCGTCGATCGCCCCTGCGGAACGGCGTGCCCGGAACCTCGACTGCCGCCACCAGGCGCCTGTTGGTATCGCCGATGACCTGCAGGTTCGTCGAGTCGCGGTAGTTCCTGCCGGCAGCGGCGGAATCCTGGCACCACGGCGCAGTTGTAGCGACCTCGGGCGCTGAGGAACATCTGTGTCACATCGCGCGCACAGCCCTCGCAAGCCGGAGCCGCTGCACTGCCGAGACAAGGCGCAGGAACAGACCGAGCAGAAGATGCGCGCCGCCATCCACGCGACCGCCTGAACGAAGCGGTACAGCGCTAGTCGGTACGAGGTCAGTTCCGTCACCGGGAACCGTCCGGGGTAACCGGTACGGGGCTGACGGAATGACTCCACACCGGGGGTAGTCACGCACTCCACCGCCACCGCACTGAGGTGGGATGAAGCGCGGTATGCGGTTGAGGTTGCGCGCGGAGGTGGTCAGGCGCTCAGTGGGTCCAGATGCCCGGGTGCCCCACCGATTCGCGCCTGTGACCTACCCGGCCGCTGGTGTGGCACGTTTCGCTCGTATTCCGGTCCCACCCCGGCTACGTCGGTCAGGCGCGCGCGGAGCTCTTGCGGGCGGCGGCGATGGCCGCAGGTGCGGCCACGAAGGCGAGGGCGCCGCACAGGGCGGCGAGGAACGGGTAGCTGGTGGTGGCGACGACGATGCCGGAGGCAAGGCCGCCGACGGCGCCCGCGACGGCGATGGCGACGTCGACCAGGCCCTGGACCTTGGCGCGGGTGGCCAGGGGCGCGCTGTTGGTAACGATCGCGGTGCCGGTGACCAGGCCGAAACTCCAGCCGACGCCGAGCAGGACGAGGGCGAGGGTGATCAGGGTGAAGGAGTGGCCGGGCGCGAGGGCGGTGACTACTCCCGCGGCGAGCAGTGTGCCGGCCGTCACGACGCTCATTGCAGTGGCGCCGAATCGGTCGACGAGGCGACCGGCCAGCGGCGACGGCAGGTACATGGAACCCGTGTGCAGGGCGATGACCAGGCCGGACGCGGCGGTGCCGAAGCCGTGGGCGTGCATGTGGATGGGGGTCATGGTCATCACGGCGACCATGACGAGCTGGCTGAGGACGAGGACCACGACGCCGACGAGCAGGCCGGGGCCGGACCGGGAGGGGGAATCCGCGGGTGCGCCCTCGTTCGAGGCCGCGGGCAGGGTGCGGGCGAGCACCAGCGGGTCCGGGCGCAGCCATACGAGGAGGGTGAGTGCGGCCAGCGTGAACGCGACTGTGGAGAGGAGGGAACAGGCCGGTCAGCTCGGGCAGGTGGAGCGCGGTCGCGAGGTGGCCGGCGGGGGTGGCGAGCAGAGGTCCGGCGATGCCGCCGGCGGTGGTGGCGACGATGACGGTGGAGGTGGCACGGGCGCGCTGATGGGGCGCGGCGAGGTCGGCTCCTGCGTACCGGGCCTGGAGGTTGGACGTGGTGCCGGCGCCGTAGAGGAACAGGGAGACGAACAGCAGCGCGGGGCTGCCGAGCGCGGCCGCGACGACGACACCGGCACCGCCGAGGGCGCCGGTGAGATATCCGGCGGCCAGTCCGGGGCGGCGGCCGAGGCGCTGGGAGACGCGTCCGATGACGACGGCGGCGACGGCGGAGCCCGCGGTGAGCAGGGCGATGGGCAGCCCGGACAGCGAGGTGTTGTGCAGCATCTGCGCGGCCAGCAGCCCGGCGACGGTGACACCGGCGGCGAGGCCGACACCGCTGAGGACCTGGGAGACGAGCAGCACGGTCAGGGTGCGCTTCTGTACCGCGGATATGGCGGCGGCGGGGGCGGTGGTGGGCGGGGTACGGATGGGAGTGGAATGCGGGTGGGTCATGTGGTCCGTGCTTTCGGTGTGCCGGGAGGCCGGGGTGGAGGGGCTCTGGTCGGAGTGGCCCGGTGATTGTCAGGCGGCGGACAGGTGTGCGCTCGACGGGAGTGCCGTGGCGAACTGGTCGGTGACGCCGGCCAGTTGCCGCTCGTCGTCGTGGTCGAGGGTCATCGCGCCGTCCGGGGCGGTCGCCATGTGCCGGCCCAGGACGAACCGGCCGTGGGAGACCTGGGCGCCGAGCGCGGTGAGGACCGGGCGCAGGGCGTAGTCGAGCTGCCGGGCAGGGCGAGGACGGTGGCCACGGGGGCGCCGTTGGTAACTCCTGGAGAATCAGGGGGGCTTGGCGGTGAAGGGTGGCGGGCTTGGGAGGGCGGAGGCCCGCCCGTCCCGCGTCAGCGCGGGCTGTCGGGCATGCCGTAGGCGTCGGCGATCAGTTCGGTGGAGCGCAGCCGGGCCTGGACGGAGTGGCCGACGCTGCCGATCATGAGCTCGTCGGCGCCGGAGTCCCGCTGGACCTGATTCAGGTGGGCGGTGACCTGCTCGGGAGTGCCGTGCGGAACGTGGTTCAGCCAGCTGTCGACGGCCTGGCGCTCCTGGGCGTCGTAGGTGTAGGCGTCCACTTCCTCGGGGGACGGCAGCAGGTAGGACTTGCGCTGGAACATGCGGAGCATGGCGTGCGCGAGGGTGCCGGCCTGGCGGCGAGCCTCACGCTCGTCGTCGGATGCCGCGACGGTGAAGCTGACCAGCGCGTACGGCTCGGCCAGGGCCTCGGACGGAGTGAACCGCTCGCGGTACAGACGCAGGGCGGCCACGACATCGCGCGGGTTGAAGTGCGCGGCGAAGGCGAACGGCAGGCCGAGCCGGGCGGCGAGCTGCGCCGAGTAGCCGGACGAGCCGAGCAGCCACACCGGCAGGCGGCCGATGGGCGGGGTGACGCCGTTGAGCCGGTCCTGGGCGGGCCCCGGCACGGCGTACACGCGGTCGGCGTAGGGGTGCTCGGCCGGGAAGTCGTCGCCGAGGAAGTGCAGCAGCTCGGCGACCTGCTGGGGGAAGTCCTCGGCGTCACTCGCGCCGCGGCGCAGGGCGGCGGCCGTGGCGTGATCGGTGCCCGGGGCGCGGCCCAGGCCCAGGTCGATGCGGCCGGGGGCGAGGGCGTCCAGCATGCCGAACTGTTCGGCGACGACCAGCGGCGGATGGTTGGGCAGCATGATCCCGCCCGCGCCGAGCCGCAGCCTGCTGGTCTCCGCGGTGAGCCGGGCCAGCAGGACGGGCGGGCTGGAGGTGGAGACGCCAGGCATGGCGTGGTGCTCGTTCATCCAGTAGCGGGTGAAGCCGCGCCGGTCGGCGAGCCGGGCGAGTTCGATGCTGCCGGCCAGCGCCTCTGCGGCGGTCTGGCCGGTGCCGGTCATGGCGGAGTCCAGTACGGACAGGGCGGCGGGGGCGGAGCCATGGCGGGTGCCGCGGATCGGGTCGGTCATGGTCGTGCGGTCCTTCGGTTTCGAGGTGTGCGGCGTGCGGGGAGGTGGGGCGCGCGGGGAGGTGGGGCGCGCGGGGAGGTGGGGCGCCGGGCGCCGGCCGGCAGTCGCGGCGGGTCTCTGCCGGCCGGCGCCCGGCCGTGTCCGGCGTACGTGACTGACGTACGTGCCCGACGTACGTGGCTGACGTACGTGCCCGACGTACGTGCCCGACGTACGTGGCTGACGTACGTGGCTGACGTACGTGGGGTCAGCCGCGGACGCCGAAGTCGACGCGGTCGGCGAGACCGGCGGCGGTGAAGGCGGCGACGAGCTCGTCGCGGCCCTCGGTGAAGTGGGCCCAGCTGTCGTAGTGGACGGGGACCACGCGGCCGGCGTCGAGGATCTTCGCGGCCTGGGCGGCCTGGGCGCTGTCCAAGACGATCACCTCGCCGTCGAAGACCTCGGTGAAGCGGGGCGCGCCGGCGAAGAGGAGGGCGGTGTCGACCGGGGCGAAGCGCTCGGCGATGTCCTTGACCGCGTCGAGGGAGGCGTTGTCGCCGCTGACATAGACGGTGGGCAGGCCCTCGCCGGTCAGGACGAACCCGACGACCTGGCCGGTGATCGGCTCGACCTCTTCGCGCGGGCCGGGACCGTGGATGGCGGGCACGCCGGTCACGGTGACCGTGCCGGGCCCGCCATCCCGGCGCTCGAGCTCGACCGACTGCCAGTCGGCGAGGCCGGTGGCCGCCTCCCCCAGACGCTCTCCGCCGCCGGGGGTGGTGAGCGTCAGCGGAACGTCGGCGAGCAGGGCCCGGCCGGAGGTGTCGAGGTTGTCGGCGTGCTCGTCGTGCGAGAGCAGGACCACGTCGACGCGACCGAGATCGGCCGGGCTGCCGTCAGGCCCCGCCGTCTTGGTCAGCACGGCAGCCGGTGCCTGGTGGTCGCCGGGGCCGTCGAAGGTCGGGTCGGTGAGAAAGCGCAGGCCGCCGTACTCGAAGAGGGCGGTCGGGCCGCCGAAGACACGGACGGGGAACGGCGCGGTCTGCAGGGTCGGGGAAGACACGAAAGGGTTCCTCACGGATAGATTGCGTGTAACCGTGAGTCGACTGTACGCATGTCTCACGGATGATGGCAACCCGTACCATGAGAAGCGTGGAAGAGTTCGTGAGGGAAGAAGTCGCGAGGGAAGAAGTCGCCCTGCCGTCGGCGCAGGGCGAGGCGGAGCACCCCGCCCTCGCCCTGGCCAACAGCGCCGTGGCGCTGCCCGGCGGGCACACGGCCGACCTCCTGGGCACCCCGGCGCAGGCCGAGCAGTGGCTGACACAGCGCGACCTCGCCCCGGCCGGCACCGGCCTTGCGGAGGTATGTGCGACGCAGCTGCGCTCGCTGCGTGAACAGGTCAGGTCGCTGCTGGCCTCCCGCGTCGCCGACCGGCCCGCCCCACCCGCCGCCGTCGCGGCGATCAACGATGCGATGACCCGCGTCCCCACCGCATCCCTGCTGCTGTGGGACGAGAAGACCGGCCCCTACCGAGCCACCCCCCACCCCACCACCGCGATCGTCGACCACGCCCTGGCAGTCATCGCCACCGACGCCGCCGACCTGCTCACCTCCGCCGACGCCGCCCGCCTGACCGCCTGCGCCTCCCCGCCCTGCAACCGCTTCCTGCTCAAGCACGGCCGCCGCCAGTGGTGCTCCACCCGCTGCGGCGACCGCGCCCGCGCCGCCCGCGCCTACGCCCGCCGCACCGCGACGGAGTGACGGCGGCACCTCCGGCCCGGCAGGACACAACAGCACCCGTACTTCACCATCTGGTCGCCCTGCTGCTCGATCAGCTCCCAGCGGATCGTGCCTCGCCAGCGAGGCGCCGAGCGCGGGCCAGCCGGACAGGGCATCGCCCGGCGTCGGTGCAGTGCCGCAGCAGCCCCCTCGATCATCGCGGCGACATCGGCCGACGAACAGCTCTTGAGCTGGGAGTGGATGCAGACGTCCTTCCGCTCAACGTGCCAGTAGATGATCACGCCGTTGCCGCCGTAGCTGGCGTGGTTCTCAGTCATGAAGCTCGAGGACCAGGACCCGAACTTCTTCGAGTCCCACGCGCAAGCGGTGCCCCGGCCCCGCCACGCGGCATCGCGGGCGGCGAAGGTGGAGTTCACCAGCCTGGTGACGGCGGCCCGTAGGTTGTCGACGGTGATGACGTGCCGGCACACGTGCCGCAGCGCGGCCTCGCCCTCACCGTGCTCCCCGGTCGCTACGATCACCCGGATGCCCATATTCGTGCCCAGCACGAAGAGGGCCAGCAGCAGGCGGCGTTGGGGAACGTCACGCTCGATCCGCTCGTACCCGGCCACCGAGGAGAGCTCCTCGGTGAAGCCCCGGAACGGTGATCCAAGGCTCGCCCTTGCGGGTGGTGCCTTCACCCCGCCCGCGCTGCCGTCCGCGAGTGAGGCGGAGAACCGGTCCAGGCCCGCGGTCATGCGTTTCTTCAGGCCCGCGAACGAGATCTACGTCGAGGGTGCAGCTCGCTGGCGCAATCCGGAGGACGAACACTGGCCCGCCTCGGACCAGTCGATGATGCCCGTGACCTCGTCGCCGTCGACGAACACGTGAGTTACCTGTAGGTCGCCGCGCGTGAACGCCGGAGTCCACGGCCGGAGCGCGGCCTCGGCGACCTGGCGGTTGCAGGTGACCAGGTCGGAGGGCAGGACGCCGTTCGTCACGAGCCACTCGCATTCGCCGTTGAGATCCGCCACCAATTCCTCGAGGTTCCGGCCTGCCCGGCCGCGCCAGGGCGGCAACGGCGCGTCGTGCAACTTCCGGAGGGTGGTACCCCCCGCGGCCCACGCCGCCGGGGACGCGCTCGACGGCTCGCCGAGGCGGCCGAGCGCCGTCCCCGGGACCGCACTGATCGCGAGCACCGGCGGCTTGCGCCACAGGACCTGCGGGTCGGGACCGGCGCCCGGGCCATCGCCTCGACCTCGACGTCGATGCGCGCCTGATCGGCGTCCACCTTCAGGAACACGTCCGCCCAGCCGCATCGCCGCCCTCCACGCCGCCGGCTGCGCCATCTTCTGGCTTCGCCTCCGCCCCACCCCCTGCCGGCACCACCGTCCTCGAACTCACCGCCCCCTCCCGGGCCGCCGCCGCGATCAGCCAGGCCGCCACCGCCGCCCTCTCCGCCGCCCGGCCCTGACCCGTTCCCGCCCCGCACCGCACCGCACCGCGCGGGGGTGGCACCCCGAACGCCCTCGCCCACGAGGGTCCTCTTTCTGTGCCCCGGCAGAAGTGGCCCCTGCTGCTTCGTTCTGCCTTCCTTTTCGTATCGGCGGGCCGGCGGAGCGGGGCCCATGCCGGAGCACGCTTCGGGCGGGGCCGAAGTCAAATCGATCTAGTGTCGTCGCAGCTCCGGAAGCCACCGCTTCTTGGGTAGCGATGGCGCGGCCCAACGACCCGCGCCTGCACCGTAGTTGTCCGCCAATGCCCGCTCTCCGAGAGCCCGTCGACGAGAGGAATCATGTCTTCCAGCAGGTCGGTATTCATGGCCGCGGCAGGGGATGTGTTCGTCCACAGGGACGCCCCCGGCCAAGCGCTGCAACACGTCAGAGAAGTCTTCGGGCAGTGCGATGCAGTTTTCGCGAATCTCGAGGGCAATTACAGCAGGACCACGGAACGGGCACCCAGCGCGGGTGTTCCTGTCGTGGCCGCCCCCGAGAATGCCGTCGGCGTCACGGCCGACGCGTTCACGGTCGTCTCCCTCGCCAACAATCACAGTCTGGACGGCGGGTACCAGGCGCTTCTCGACACCCGTCGGCTGATGCGTGACAGCGGTGTCGCCACGGCAGGAGCCGGTGAGAACCTCGCGGCAGCGAGGGAGCCCGCACTCCTCGACACGCGTCGCGGCCGGCTCGCCGTACTCGCCTATGCATCGGTGTTCCCGCATGGCTACGAAGCACGGGCGCAGGTACCGGGGCTGGCGCCGATGCGTGCCCACACCCACTTCACCCCGTGGGAACAGAACGAGTGGAACCCGGGCCTGGTGCCGCGGATCACCACCTGTCCGGACGAAGCGGATCTGGCCGCGCTTCATGAGGACATCGAGCGGGCGAAGGCAACGGCCGATCTGGTAGTCGTCAGCTTCCACTGGGGCGACTTCACACGGCCCTACGTCCTGACCGATCACGAGATACGTACGGCACGGGCTGTGGTGGACGCCGGAGCGGACGCCGTCCTGGGCCACCACCACCATCTGCTGCGCGGTATCGAAATCTACCGCGGCAAGCCCATCTACTACGGTCTGGGGCACTTCGCCTTCGACTTGCCAAACCTGGAGGAACGGCTGCAGAAAGCGGCGTACCTGGGGCGCGGTGACGCGCGTACCCAGCGAGAAAGTCTGCGCCGATTCGGAGAACACCGCATCGGACCGCGTGAGGGCTACCCCCTGTTGCCATTCCACCCGGATGGCCGGCTGACCGGATTCGCCGTGCTCGGTGAGGCCTCCGGCGGGGCGATCGAAGCAGGTTTCGTGCCCTGCGTACTCGGACCGGACAACAGCCCCCGCCCCGTCTCGGCCCTCGACGGTGAAGGCAAGCAGATCATCGACTACCTCGAACGCTGCTGTGCCGAGGAGGACCTTCCCACGCACTTCGTCCGCGACAGCTACGAGCTGGCCGGCGCTCCCGTAACCCTCATCCGTTCCACCGACTGACCTGGGCGCCGCGAGCCGCGCCGCCCCTGGACAATCAACGAAGAACGACAGGAATACATCAGCATGAGCGACCGTATGCGCTACACGGCGACCGAGACCGACGAGAGCTACTACTGGGAGCGCGTCCGGCGCAACCTCGGCTGGCTCGGCAACACCGAAGAGGAACAGCGCGAGCGCCAGTTGAAGCTCCGCAACGCCAAGATCGGCATCGCGGGCGTAGGAGGCATCGGTGGCGCCACCGCTGAGCGGCTGGTGCGCATGGGCGTGCAGAACCTGAAGGTCGCCGACCCTGACACCTTCGAGAAGTCCAACATCAACCGGCAGTTCGGTGCCACCTTCGGGAACGTCGGGCGCAACAAGGCGGAGGCCGTCGCCGAACTGGTCTACGAGACCACGAGGGACGTCAACATCGAGGTCTTCCCCGAGGGCATCACCGAGGAGTCGGTGGACGAGTTCTTCGAGGACTGTGACTACGTCCTCGACAAGATCGAGCTGTATGAGATATCCGCCCGCTACACACTGCACAGGGCCTTCCGGCGTTCTACGCAGTGTCAGTTCATGATGTGCACGCCGGTGTTCGGGCACCGCACGTTCTTCTTCAAGTGGACCCGGGATTCCATGCCCGCCGAGGAGTACTTCGGGGTGCCCGAGGGTGAGGAGATGAATGAGAAGAACGCCCGTCAGCTGATCAGCCGGTTCATTCCGGAGATGCCGGACTACCCGGGGCCGGAGATTCTGGAGGAGTGGTTCATCAAGAACCAGGAGTGCCCGATCTTCGCAGGCACTCCGCCGCTGGCCCAAGGGATGCTCGCCTCCCGCATCGGCATGGCCATCACTGGTCTCGACCAGCTCCCCGGCTCGGTACAGCTCCCGGTGACGCCCGGCTACGCGATGCTCGACACGCAAAAGTGGGTCGCTAAGACGGTGGAGGGCAAGTGGTGGGAGTGATCGAGGCGAAGCCCGTAGCGCTTCGCCAGGCCGCCACACTGCGTACGTGGCGCCGCGACGACTTCGAAGCGGTGTGGAACCGTGCGGACCGGATGCTGAAACAGCCCCGGGCCGTACTGGAGCAGATCGCGCCGGGAGCGCTGCTGGGCACGCTCTTCTACCAGAACAGCACCCGGACCCGGATCAGCTTCGAGGCTGCCGCGCATCGTATCGGTGGTGCGTCGATCGGGTTCTCGGACGTGTCCACGACCCGTGCGGGGGACTTCTATCAGGAGTCTCTGGAGGACACGGTCCGGGTGATCGGCGAGTATGCCGATGTCCTGGTGCTACGGCACACGGAGGACGACGCGGCGGAGCGTGCGGCCGCCGTGTCGCCGGTGCCGGTCATCAGCGCCGGGTGTGGTGATCGGGAGCATCCCACCCAAACGCTGCTGGATCTGTGGGTGCTCCGCTCGAAGCTCGGCAAGCTGGACGGCGCAGTCATCGGTTATGCCGGGGATCCGGCGTGCCGGGCGACGCGTTCGCTGGTCCACGCGCTCATTGCCGTGAACGCGGCAGAGCTGGTCTTCCTGCCCCCGCCCGGTGCCTCCTTCCCCGACGACATCGTGCGGACGATGGGAGAGGGCGGGCTGGCCTGGCGCACAGTGGATGATGCGGCCCGGCTCATGGAGGAGGCCGACGCCGTGTCGGTGATTCCGTTCGAGCTGTCGGACTTCCATCAGCCGGCGGTGCGGGATCACTTCCGCTCCGAACGTCTCGATTCCCGTTACGTCTTCGACCGTGAGCTATTGGCGCGGTGGCCAGGTGTCCCGGTGGTCCATGCGGGTCCCCGCGGCCCGGAACTACCTCCGGGAACGGACTCGCTCCCGAACGCGCACTACTTCGAGAGTGTGCGACGGAGCGTGATCCTGCGCGCCGCATTGATGGCAGAACTGCTCGGGCGGCCCTGACCGCACGCGCCGCCCCCTGAGGTGGGCACCCCGCACAGCGGGGTGCCCACCTCTTCCTGCGCCGCTTTCGATTCTTACGGCTTCTTCAACCGGAAACGGTGCTGTGATGACCGATCGGGTGCTGACGATCGCGCGCCACCTGGACGACTTCGGCGTGGGCTTCATCGAAGGCGGCTGGCCCGGCGCCAACCCCCGGGACACCGAATTCTTCCAGCGGGTACAGGAAGAGGTGCCCTTCCGGCACGTGGAGCCGGCGCTGCGCACCACCCTCGACGAGAACCTGGCGATGATCCGCGACACCGTCGCGTACCTCCGCGCGCAGGGCCGCCGGATCTTCCTGGACTGCGAGCACTTCTTCGACGGCTACGCACTGGACGCCCTGGACTGGCCGCAGTGCGAGCGGGGCGGTACGACTGGGGGCGTTGCCCGGAGAGCTTTCCGGGCAACGCCCCCAGTCCCTTCCACTGCTTCTAGGCTTCCTGCGCCCGCCCCTCGCGCTCCACTCCGAAGAGAGCAAGGAGGATTCCCGCGGCGAAGCAGGCCGCGCTGATCACCGAGCCGATGCGCATGCCGTCGATGAAGCCGGCGGTCTGGGTGACCAGCGCGCCCAGCAGGGCGACGCCCACCGCGCTGCCGACCTGGCGGGCGGCGTTGAGCACGCCCGACGCTACCCCCGCCCGGTGCGCGGGGGCCGATTCGACGACCGCGGCGACCGCGGCCGGCATCGTGAAGGCCGTGCCGAAGCCGATGGCGGCCAGCGGCAGGACCAGTTCCAGGTACGGCGTCGTACGCCCCGCGAGCAGCAACCCGACGAAGCCCACGGCTCCCAGCCCCAGGCCGAGCAGCATCGGCGGCCGCGGTCCGGTACGTGCGGTCATCCGGCCACCGAGGGTGGAGGCGACGGCCGCCATCGCCGTCTGCGGCAGCAGCGCCAGGCCCGCCCAGAGCACCGCGTAGTGGCGGTACTGCTGGAAGTAGAAGCTGACGACGAACAGCTGGCCGTAGAAGCCGATGTTCAGGAAGAGGCCGACGGCCGTGGCGCTGGAGAAGGTGGCGTTGCGGAACAGGCCCAGGGGCAGCATCGGGTCGGTGGTGCGCTTCTCCACCAGCAGGAAGCCCGCACCGCACAGCACGAACAGGGCCAGCGAGCCGAGGACGACCGGGTCCGTCCAGCCGGAGTGCCCCGCCTCGATGATGCCGAACGCCACCGCGCCCAGCGCCAGGATGCCCAGGACCTGTGCGGGCAGATCGAGCGCGGCCCCTCGCTCGGGCCTGGGGGCCGTGACGTAACGGGCTGTCAGGATGAGTCCGAGGATGCCGAACGGCAGGTTCACGTAGAACACCGCCCGCCAGCCGAACGCCGCCACCAGCAGGCCGCCGAGGACAGGACCCGATGCCGCGGCCAGGCCGCCGATCCCGCCCCAGAGCCCGATCGCCTTGGCGCGGTCCTTCTTGTCCTCGTACGAGGCGTGGATCAGGGCCAGGGAGGTCGGTACGACGAGCGCCGCCGCGAGCCCCTGCAACAGTCGCATCACGACGAGGAACCACAGGGACGGGGCGAAACCGCAGCCGGCCGATGTGATGACGAAGAGTCCGAGGCCGGTCTGGAACGCGGAGCGGCTGCCGAGCTTGTCGCCGATGGAGCCGGCGGACAGCAGCAGGCCGGCGAAGACGACGGTGTACCCGTCGGCCACCCACTGGACGCCGGTGAGGTTTCCTCCGGAGCCGAACTCCTTCCCGATGGGGGGAAGCGCCACGGTGACGATCGTGGCGTCCAGCATGACCATGAAGAAGCCCATGCACAGTGCGATCAGCGGCAGTTGTGACGGGCGTTCGGACGCCTTCCGAGAGGCAGATGCGGATCCGGATTCCTGCACTTGTGCATCCGGCACGTGACATACCTTTCTTTCTTTGCTCCCGCTCCGGCGCGGACCGGGGAGCACTCGCGCCGGCGGGCGTGACCGGCGCGACCGGCGCGGAGAGTGGTGGATCAGTCGTAAAGGGGGCCTCAGGCCTGGCCAGGGAGATGCATGCCGAGCCGCTCAGGCAGCTGCTGCTCTCCGAGCCGGGTGACGCTGACCGTTCGGCGCCCCGCGTATCTGCGCACCCAGCCCAGCTCCACAAAGCGCCGCAGCAACTCGGCGCCCAGTGCCCCCGACAGGTGGTGGGCCTGCTCGCTCCAGTCCACGCAGTACCGCACAAGCGGTCGGCGGCCGTTGGGCAACGCGACACCCAACTCGTCGACGAGGAGCCTGCGTCCCGTGGCGGTCAGCTCGTACGTGAGGTCCTTGCCGGGGGCGGACAGCCGGTCGCACACGGCAGTCCGGGAGTCGAAGAGACCGTTGCCGCCGGCGAGGCAGCCCAGATCGAGCAGCGCCCGCATGAGTGCCACCCCGAGTTTCCCCGCGAGATGGTCGTAGCAAGTACGCGCCCAGGAGAGGGTTCGGAGCTGGCCCGGGCGGTCGTCACGGTGCCCCGAGAGCGCCGCGAGGGTCTCCAGAGCCTCCGCGACCTCCGGTCCGGCGAGCCGGTAGTAGCGGTGGCGGCCGTGGGCCTCGACGCGCAGCAGGCCGCCGTCGACCAGCTTCGCCAACTGCTCGCTCACGGTGGACGGCGCGACCTTCGCCGACCGGGCCAGCAGGCTGGCCGGAAGTGCCCGGCCGTCGGCCAGCGCCAGCAGGATCCTGGCTCGGGACGGGACGCCGATGAGATCGGCGAGCCGGGCGAGGTCCGGCTCGCCGACGGCGGGTGAGGCCGGCTCGGGGGGTCCGGACGTGTCCGTCATGCCAGATGGGCTTCGACCTCGGCCGAGCCACGTACCGCGACGGCATCGAGTTCGACCTTGGCGCCGAGCGGCAGACGGCCGACCATGAACGCGGTGCGCGCGGGCGGATCCTGCGGGAAGAACTCCCCGTAGACCTTGTCGAAGGCGGGCATGTCGTCGTAGGTGACCAGCCACACCCGCATGCTGACCACATCAGCGAGGCTCATCCCGGCGGCCGCGAGAGTGGCGTCCATGTTCCGCAGCGCCCGCCTGCCTTCCTCGGCGACGTCCTGCGACACCAGCTCTCCCTGATCGTCGACACCGAAGTGACCAGCCAGATACGCGGTGTCCCCGACGACGACGCCCGGCGAGTACTTGTAGCCAGGCACCTTTCCCCTGGTGATGACCTGCCGACCCACTGCAACCTCCTTGGAAATACACGGTGTTGACGGGGTGTCCGGTGTCGAGCACCCCATCGGCTCGATCACCGTAACCCCGGAATCCTTCGGCCCCGGCCGAAGCGTGCCGCGACGGAAACCGCAGAGAATCGCATTACCTTCATCGCCAAGAATTTACTCGTCCCATGCCATGGGAAAACTTACATCGCGGCACACGCAGCAAACCGTCCTTTTTCGCCTTTGATTGCACGGCGGTTGACAGTTACACGGACCCTCTGTTGATCTTGTGTCATGCATGGACCGTCAGGTTTCTTGACGAACGAGGGGGAAAGTCAAGCCGATGCGTGATCTCGCCGGTGACGCCAATTTTGTCGATCCAGCATCATTGATTGGCGACAAGACCCGGGCTCGCATTCTTCTCGCGTTGCTCGACAAACGTTCGCTTCCTATGTCCATGCTGGCCTCCGAGGCCGGCGTGGCGCTGTCCACGATGAGCGGTCATCTCAGTCAGCTGGTGGGCGGTGGGATGCTCCGGGTCCAGACGCAAGGGCGGCACCGCTATTACAGTCTGGCCTCTCCGGAAGTCGCACGAGCCATCGAGTCCCTGGCCCGGCTGGCTCCGCCTTTCGAACCTAAGTCGCTACGCTCCGGCACCCGCGCCCGCGCGCTGCGTATCGCCCGCTCCTGCTACGACCACCTCGCCGGGCACCTCGGCGTCGGCGTTATGCGCGCCCTGATCGACCGCAAGGCAGTGGTCGGCGGGGACGGCCGACACGACCCGAACCGCGCCACAGAGGACAAGCTCTCCTCCCGGGGCAAGGACCTCGAATACCGGATCACCCCGCGAGGCTGGGACATGATGGCCGAGATCGGCGTGACGGCACCGGAGACCAGCAGGCCACTCGTGCGCTACTGCGTGGACTGGACCGAGCAGTGCCACCATCTGTCGGGCGCCGTCGGTGCTGCGGTCCTGGACTCCTGCATCGACCGAGGCTGGGTGGAGCGCTCGCCCAACAGCCGGGCGCTGCGCATCCTGCCCGCCGGCGAAGAAGGCCTGCGCTCCTGGCTGGGTCTCGACACCAGGAGCTTCACGCAGGCCTGACGGCCCACCCCCGGGCGTGGCTCCAGCGAGCTGCGGAGCCACGCCCCGCGCAGGTTCATCGAATCCATCACGTGTCTTCACGCATCACGTGCTGCCGGAGCCGGAGACGCCATGACTCGCGCACAACCGCAGCCCGCTGCATCACCCCGCCTTGCCCATGAACCCGACGTGCCGGTCCAGGCGCGCATCGACCGGCTCCCCCTCCTACCGATGCACCGGAAAGCGGTACTCCTTGTAGGAGCGGGGCTGCTCTTCGACGCCTACGAGACCTTCCTCGCCGGCACAGTGTCGCAGGTGTTACAGGACGAATTCCTGCTCAGCGGGTCGGCCCTCGAATTGGTTCTCGCTTCTGCATTCATCGGTCAGGTCATCGGGTCGGTGGCAATGGGGCGATTCGCGGATCGTTTTGGACGCAAAAAATCCTTCGTGGTCAATCTGCTGATGTATTCGGTGTTCACGTTGGCCGGGGCCTTCGCTGTCGACCCGACCACAATGGCGATTTTCCGCTTTCTAGCAGGGCTCGGCATCGGCGCGGAATTCACCCTGGCGGACAGTTATCTCTCCGAGTTGCTACCGGCGGCGCACCGTGGCCGACAGATCGCCTGGGCCTACACGGTGTCCTTCCTGGGTATCCCGCTCGTCGGCTTCCTCGCCCTGTGGTTGGTGCCGCTGCACCCGCTGGGAGTGGCGGGCTGGCGCTGGCTCTTCGTCATCGGTGCACTGGGCAGCGGGCTGACGTGGTCGATCCGCCGTGCGCTACCGGAATCGCCGCGGTGGCTCGCATCCAAGGGACGTACCGAGGAAGCCGACGGCATCGTCGGTGCCATGGAGCGGCAGGCCACGGGGCCGCTCCTGCCAACCCAAGCGGTCACGGCTCCGGCGCCCGTGCGCGCCGGAACCTCCCCGCTGCGCAGGCGCACGGTCATGGCGTGGGTGCTGAGCGGCACGCAGGCCGTCGGCTACTACGGCTTCGGCACTCTGGCTCCGCTCGTCCTGACAGCCAAGGGCTTCCCCCTGATCCATTCGCTCGCCTATACGGCCGTCTCGTACCTGGGCTATCCGCTGGGGTCCCTGCTGTCGGTACCCGTGGTCGAACGCTTCGAGCGCAAGTACCTCATCATGGTGCTGGCCGGGCTCATGGCGGCGTGCGGGCTGGGTTTCGGGCTGGGCAGCACCGGACCCGCCATCGTTGTCTGCGGCTTTGCCTACACCCTGGTCAGCAACCTTTTCTCGAACACGTACCACATCTATCTCGCCGAGCAGTACCCCACGCACTTGCGCGGCGCAGCGGTCGGCGCGGCCTACGCGGTCGGCAAGAGCGTCACGGCGGCACTGCCCTTCCTGCTCCTTCCGTTGCTGCACGCGCAAGGAGCAGGCCCGATGTTCGCCACAATCGCCGCCGTCATGCTGCTCCTGATCGTCAATGTCGCGACACTGGGGCCACGCACCACCGGGCGCGCGATCGACATCTTCCAGACGGACGGGCAGGAACTGTCTTGAGTTGTGATCGAATCGCGTTCGCAGCACGGCAGCAGCAGTACGTGGCAGGCTTGGCTGCACTGAGCATGACCGGCCCCAAGTGGAATGAGGCCCGGCGGCGCGGGCATGCCCGGGGAGGGAGCCCGCGCCGCCGGGCCTCTGGCGTCCGTGTCGGCTACTCGGTGCCTGTTTCAGGGCCGGCCGGTACGTGGTCGATCGGAAACGCGGCGGTGTGCGCGTGGCGGGTGGACATGCCGTAGTGGATGAAGAGGGGAAAGGTGTTGCCGAACTGGTTGCGACGAGGCGTACTACCGCTGCCGTTACCCCAACGAATACGCGCTGGCCAACCGCCTCCCCCTAACGGCCTCGTGCGTGGTTGGCCCGCGGCGTGAGTGAGCGCGGATGCGTGCGGAGATCACCTGAGGACAGTCGCCGGTGGCTTCGCTCTTGCTTGCTGGCGTGAGACCAGGCCTGCGATCGCTTGAATCGTGTCGTCGAGCGATTCGCGGCGGTCGTAGGGCGGGCCAACGCCCGCCAGTTCTTCAGATGGGCGATACCGTGCTCGTCCCGAATGCGTCGAGACGAATGCACCTTGCGCTGTTGGACGAACATCTCCTCCACCACGGTGGAGCATTCCTCTTGAACTTGCGATGCGAAGGGGTGATCACTTGACCGCCGGTCTGGGCGCCCAAGCCCTGGTAGCCGGCGACGGCCAGGATCTCGAGTCCGACTCGGCCGGAGAACAGGTTCACCAAGCCGGCGTCGCGGGCCTGGGTGATGTCGGGACAACTGCCCGGCCTGATGGCGCCGCCGAACAGCAGGCGTCTTGCCGCGTCCGTGAGGATGAGGGCCTTCATGGCGTCCTGTTTGCTCTTGCCGGAGACATAGCTGTTGCGACCGGGTGTTCCGGCCGCGGGTCGGCGGACTCGGACTTCGGTGGCATCGACGATCGCCGTCTGCCCTGTTGCCCCGAGGCGCTCGATGACCTCAGCGAGCGAGTGCAGCCGTACGTCCGGCGCCACTGAGCAGCCGCGTTGGGCCAGCAGCGGCCGCACCTCCCCGATCGCCCGGTGATGGTGGAGCGGTCCACGCCGAACCAACGGGGCCAGCACATCGCGCGTGCCGCCGTGCCGCAGATGGACCAAGGTGGCCAGCATCCGGTTCGACGAAGACGAGCTTGTATCGGCCTCCGGCGCCCATCGCTCGCTGTCGCGACCGGGACTGAAGGCGTCGCTCGCGTTGGGCGCACCACAGCGGGCCTACTTGGGCGACGAGCTCAGCAATCACCTCCGTTGTCAGTGCATGTCCGGTCCCGGAGATACCACCTGGGCCTCCGCGCCGGAACGCTCGATGACGGGCGCTCGGACGTCAGGAGCCGACCGGGCCGAGCTCTGCGGATGTGGGCCCTCTCCCGTTCAGGGGCCGAAAGCTCTGAGGGTCGCGTCGACCAGCGAGTCGGCGTATGCGGTGGTCAGCGGACCGCTGCGGTGCAGCCACCGCTGGAAGAGGGGGGCGTAGAGCACTTCGAGGACCAGGTCGAGGTCGGCGTCGCGCGGAGTAAGGCAGGGAGCGAGTACCACCTGATCGTCGAGGCGCACGGCTCTGTTTCCGGTGAACTGGGGGAACCTTTCGCGGCTCCGACCGGTCCTCGGGCCCATGCGCCGGCCCGGCGTCGAGACGCCCGCAGGAGCGGCGAGCGGGGTCGGTTTCTTGGCGTGGGTCCCCGGCTTTCGGATCGAACAACGGCGAGCAACAGCGGACAACGGTGAAATTGGCGGCTAAAGGTGCAGGTCGCGGGCTCGGCCGTCGAGAACGACCCTGAAACGACCCCGGCCATGTAGTGAAAACCGGCCGACAGATCGTCACCGTAGAGGCGGGTCCTTCTCCGGGGCGCAAAGACGCGCTCAGGGCAGGGCCGTCCGACTGTTCCGGCAGTGGTCACACCTGTGGCCATCGAATGTGCCAACCGACCACGGGAGCGAGTGTGGGGCGATACGTGATCCGCGTGCGCGTCGTCGGCGCGCAGGTCCGCGCCGAGCGTACCGGCACGCCCCCGCCCCTATCCGCCCGACGCCTCCTGCCGGGGAGGCCTGCCGGATGACGGATCGGCGCCGGGCAGCAGCGCTGCGCCGCCCTCGGTGAACGCGTCTGCCTCCTTCTGTCCGACGAGCCCTCGGATGGCCGTGCCGCCCATGCCACCGCGCGTGGTGGGCGGACCGCAATCGACTGAGCGCCATCTTCACGGGCTCCTGATTTTCGTATGTTCGCCAGAAGGCCGACCGGGCCCTGCGCCGTGCGGCGCGGGGCGGGGTCCAAGTGGCCTGCATGTAGGAAAGGTTGCAGATGGACAGCTATTTCATGACGGAGCGTCACGAAATGTTGCGGGCGGAGATCCGTGCCTTCGCCGAGGCGAAGGTGGCGCCCCGGATAGCGGACATGGAGGCGTCCCGGTCCGTGGAGCACGAGCTGTCCCGTCTCATCGCCAAGGAGGGCTGGCTCGGCGTCACCGTCGACCCGGCATACGGCGGGATGGGGCTGGGTCACTTGGCGAAGACCGTCATCATCGAGGAGCTGTCCCGGGTCAGCGGGGCCATGGGCGCCATGGTGCAGGCATCGCAGCTGGGCGTGGCCAAGATCATTCACTTCGGTGACGAGCGGCAGAAGCGGAAGTGGCTGCCCGCGGTCGCGGCCGGCGACTGCCTGCCGACGATCGCGGTGACCGAGCCCCAGTCCGGTGGGCATGTGCTCGGCATGGAGTCGACCGCCCGGCGGGAGGGCGATGAGTACGTCCTCAATGGCCGCAAGGTGTTCGTCGGCAACAGTCACGTCGGCGATCTGCACGGTGTGGTCGTACGGACCGGGGAAGGGTCGAGCGGCCTTTCGGCGTTCCTCGTGGAGTCCGACAGGCCCGGCTTCTCACTGGCCCCGCACCGGCCCGCGATGGGCCTGCACGGCTTCAGCTTCGGTGAGATCCGCTACGACGAGTGCCGGGTCCCCGCCGAGAATCTGCTCGGCGGCGAGGGCCGCGGACTCGACGTGGCGTACTCCTCCAGCGTGCTGTACGGCAGACCGAATCTGACCGCCGTTTCGCTCGGCATTCATCAGGCACTGGTGGAGGAGACGACCCGGTACGCGGCCGAGCAGCAGCGCTACGGCAAACCGCTCAGCGCGGTGCCCACGGTCAAGCAGAAGCTCGGACTCATGCAGCACCGGCTGATGACCGCGCGCCTGGCCGCCTACCATGCCGTGCATCTGCTGGACTCCGGGCTCCCCTGCGACGCGGAACTGATGAACGCCAAGTACCTCAATGTGGAGTCCGCCATCGACTCGGCACGGTCGGCGATGGAGATCCATGCCGCGTGCGGCCTGTTCCCCGACCGGCCCATCGAGCGGTTCGCCCGGGACGCCTCGCACATCTATGCCCCCGCCGGCACGTCCGACGTCCAGCTGTACCGCCTCGCCGAGGTCGCACTCGGCACCTCGCGCAGCGACTGGTCCAGCCGGCTCGCAGCTCCGTCCGTCCCCGAAGCGGCGGCCGTGTAGGACGGCATCACGGGCGGGAACGCCCGGCCTCGTAGATGCGGTCCATGGCCTGGTCGCGGAAGCTCTTGATCAGGTCGAGGGAGCCGCGCGCGGTGGCCAGCGGGCGGGGCTCGGTGCCGACCGCGCACACGGTGCCCAGAGCGATGCCGGTCTCCTCATCGATGAGCGGTGCCCCGAGGTACACGCGGATACCCAGTTCGTCGACCACGGGGTTGCCCGCGAAGCGGGGCGCCGCGTACACGTCCGGCAGGACGAGCGGGATGCGGCGGCTGATGACCTCGGGGCAGTAGCCGTGGTCGCGCGCCATCACCCGGCCGACCTCGGGCCCGCTCATCGCGTCGTGCGGGCCCAGGGTGTTGGGCAGGCCCTGCGGTGTGTGCAGGCCCGCGAAGAACTGCTGGTCGGTGATGAGATTAACCATCGCGTACGGGGTGCCTGCCGCCTCGGCGAGCTCGGCGGCGAGGGCGTCGAGGCCACTGTCCGCCTCGCCCAGTCCGAGTTCGGCGAGCCGCGCGGTGCGAGCGGCGAGTTCGGTGTCGGGGGCCGGCACGTGCAGGCCTGTTTCTGCGTCAAAGGGCACGGTGAAAGTTCCCGTCGAAGGATTCGGTGGGGGTGGCATGCGAAGTGTGCGGTGCATCGGCCTGCCGCGAGGAGCGGAGGGAGACGGTGAGCGCGTACTCGACGAGGCGGATCAGGACCTGTCGGGCGGAGAATGGAGCGCGCGCATCGAACATGATGACGGGGACGTCGGGACTCAGCTCCAGCGCGCCCCGTACTTCCTCGGGTGTGTAGCGGTGCGCGGTGTCGAACTCGTTGACCGCCACGACGAAGGGCACACCGCGGTCCTCGAAGAACTCCACGGCGTTGAAACAGGAGTCCAGACGCCGGGTGTCGGCGAGCACCACCGCGCCGATGGAGCCGTGGGCGAGGTCGTCCCACATGAACCAGAAGCGGTCCTGCCCCGGCGTACCGAACAGCAGGAGCTGCAGTTGCTGGCGCCACAGCGTGATGCGTCCGAAGTCCATGCTCACTGTGGTGGTGGTCTTGTTCTCCACGCCCGCCAGGCTGTCGGTGTCCGCGCTGGCCGTGGTGAGCGTCTCCTCCGTGGTCAACGGCGCGATCTCGCTGACCGTGGCGACCATGGTGGTCTTGCCCACCCCGAACCCTCCTGCGATGAGGATCTTCAGTGCAGTCAGGGGGATGTCGTCAGAGGCTTCGAAGGCCTTCAAGTGCCGCCTCCAGGAGGAGTGGGTCGCTGCCGTCCGCTTCTCGCGGCGGAAGCGCGGGGACGAGTACGTGGGAGTCGAGCAGATCGGACAGAAGGATCTTGGTGACGTTCACGGGGATACCCAGCCGGGCGGCGATCTCCGCGACCGAACGCGGTGCCCGGCCGCACACTTCGACCACCTGGGCACTCTCGGGTCCGAGAGTGTCCAGCGTCGCGGGGGCGAGTCCGGGGGCGACCCGTACCCGCGATACCAGGCCCAGGGCGCGGGCCGGCCGGGTGCGGCCGCCGGTCAACGCGTAAAGCCGCAGGTGCGCCGTGTCCTCGGCCAGCCAGGGCTCGTCGGCGAAATCCGGCACGGTCAGTCGACCGGAGCGCCGGAGGGGCTCGAGGCGACGCGCGAGGGCGTGCCCAGGTGTCCCCTGACGCTCTTGACGAGCATGGCGATCTCGTAGCCGACCATGCCGACGTCCGCGCTCTTGTCCGTGAGCACGCCGAGTACGCCGTTGAGCCCGGCTCGGGACACGAACAGATAGCCGCCCTCGCCCTGCACGATGACCTGCTCGACCCCGCCGAAGTTCTGCCGGATGGTGGCGAGACCGCCGCCGAGCGAACACATGCCGGTGGTGATCGCGCTGAGCCGGTCCGCGTCGTCGTGCCCCAGTCCGTGGCGATGGCGCATCACACCGTCGCTGGAGGCCAGGACGGCGCCGGTCACGGCGGGCACCCGGGCCGTGAGGTCCGCCAGCAGCCAGTCCAGGTCCTGCTCGAATGATGGCTGGGTCGTCATCGGTACTCCTGGGAATCAGTGCGCTGAGTGGGTGCCACAGGGGGTCCGGGGGTGGCCCGGTCGGCTTCTTCGGCCCTCTGCAGTCCCTCGGTGAAGCGGGCGAGCAGCCCCGCGTCGATCGAGTCGCCGTGGTCGTGGCCTGCGGTCGGCGGCTGCTCGCGAAGTTCAGGGGTGAGGTGGGAACGGCGTTCCTTGTTCCGCTGGGCGAGGCGCGGGCGCCCGGTGCCGTCTTCGGCGGCCGCGGGGGGCGTGGCCTGCACCGGCCGCTCAGGAAGGGGCGGTGTGGACACGCCCTGGACCTCCCGGTCCTCGTGGGCCCGCGCGTGGTCCACGGCGGGCGGCGACGGCTGCGCCTGCCGGTTCGGGCCCGGCGCGGGAGCGCGGGATGCCGCCGGCTCAGGAGGCGGCTTCGGGGCGGTGTGCTGTGTCGAAGGCTCGGGAGGCGGCTCGGGGGTCGTGTGCCGCGTCGGTGGCTGCGGGGCGCGGGAGTCGCTGAGCACCGAGTGCGACAGGACCACGACGGCCTGAACGCCGCCGTAGAGGTTCTGCTGGAGCTGCACCACGAGCCCTCGCCGCCTGGCTATCTTCGCCACGACGAACAGACCGGTACGCCCGTCCTGCAGTTGCCGGTCGACGTCGAACATTTCAGGCTGGGCGAGGAGTCGGTTCATCTCGTCCCGCACCTCGGCGGACATGCCGAGACCGCGGTCCTCGATCTCCACGACCACGCCGGAGGTCGCCACCTGAGTACGGATCATCACCTGGGTTCGGGGCGGCGAGAACTTGGTGGCGTTCTCGGCGAGTTCGGCGATGAGGTGGATGATCTCGACGGCGGAGTGGCCGAGTACCTCGTAACCGGACGGCGGCGGCAGCACACGCACCCGGGGGTAATGCTCGATCTCCGCGACAGCCTGACGCAGCACCGTGGCCAGCGGCACCGGTGAGGTGAAATGCCGGGGCACCGCGCCACCGAGGACCGCCAGGCTCTCCACCGCGCGGTGGACACGGGTGACGAGGTGGTCGATGGTGTAGAGCCGGTCGAGATGCTCGGGGTCCTCGACGACCCGCTCGGCGTCGTCGAGCTGTTTCAGCGCGCGCGTCACCAGGATCTGCAGCCGCCGGGAGATGTTGACGAAGGCGTCCACCTGCTGGCGGGTACCCGCATGGATCACCGCGGTCTGCGCTGCGTGCTGGAGCTGCCGCAGATGCTGTTCCAGTACGGCGAAGGCATGCGGCGAGCCGGCCGCTTCGGGCAGCGGCGGGGGCTCCTCGGGGCGTTCGCCGCTGCGCAGTTGGTCCACTGTCCGGTTGACGCTCGCGTGTCCCTCGGCGGCAAGGTGCCTCAGATGGTTGATCCACTTGCCGACCGCGGCGTCGGTCTCGGCACGCTGCCGGTGGATGGCATCCGCAGTGCCGTGCGCGGCGCGCCGCGCGGCGACCAGGACGGCCGCGCAGCACACTCCGGCCGACACTCCCGCACCCCACACCAGCGGACCGGTCGCGCCCGTCGCGGAGACGGCGAACGCTCCGCCGGCGAGTGCGGCAACCGCTCCGGCCGGCGCGACTGCGAGCATCGTGGTGCGCTCCCGCAGACCGCGCTCGGTGCTCAGGTCGGCCCGAGCGGCCTTGCCGCGCCCGCGGCCGCTGCGCGGGGCGCCAGGTGCGGTGGCGTCCGGCGTGTAGTGAGACATGGTCGTCCTCGGATACGAGCGGAGGGACAGGCGACGCGTCGACGTGCTGTCGATTGCGCCCGCAGTCGTCCGAACCCCCTGCGGCGGGGGCCCGTTCGGACTCGCGAGCATCTTGTCCAGGGTGACAGTCGCGTGGCAAAGCGGCTTCTGGAGCAACCATCAACTTCTCGGCTCCGACCAGGGCGGAGCTATCGGCGCCCAGGGTCGTTCCGGGGTCGTTTCCCTGCCTCCGGGCGATCACTCGCGACTGATGGTGCGACTCCGCGCCGCGTGGGTGACGGGACACCCGCCCGACTCCGCAGGGCATCCCCGCAACGACCCGCGAACGACCCTCCAGCGGTCCGGTGACGATGGTCGCCCCCCGTCGCCCCTCCGTCGCCCCGGGTGACTCAGTCGGCGTCGAATTCGCCCGCGAAGCACAGGACTCGTTCGAGTTCCTCGACGCCGATGAGGCGGCTGCGCGGGCGCAGCATCCCCGCGATGCCGTATGCGCCCAGTTCGCGGCAGCGCCGCACCAGCCAGTCCCAGTCGAGGTCGAGATGGTCGGCGAGTGAACGAAGGCGTTCCTCGGAGGTGCCACCACTGGTGACGCTCTGCCTGCGAGCATGGTCGACCACTTGGGCGTAGGTGCTGACATCGGTGAGGCTGTCGGTGGTGTCCACCTGCCAAATTCCGCTGGAGTCCGACCAATTGGCAGATATCACTCGGCGCCCGGGGGCCAGCACGAAGCCGTCGATCCGCTCGTACTGCGGCTCAACGCACACCCAGGTGGTCTGACCGTCCCGCTCCATCATGGCCACCGTCAGCCAGATCAGGATCCGCTCGTAGGGCTGACTTGCCCGGGAATCACCCTCGGGGATGCAGAACACCCGCTCGGGGGCGGGGCCCCCGTCGGCGAGACGTTCCCGGAGGGCCAGGCGGAATTGCGGCCAGGAGGCGAAGAACAGCCAGACCGCCGCCTCCTCGCCGGTACGTACTGGGGTCCAGAAGACCGGTGCGCGGGTGTCCTCGTCCAGTCGCCGGATGATGTGCTCGGCACAGAAGTACATACCGAGCCACACGCTGCCGACATTCGTGAGCTCCGGTATGGCGGCGCGGGCAACCGCCGAGCGCCGCTGCGCCCACAACGGTTCCAGCATCTGCTGTTCGGCGTGCAGCGCATGGTCGTCGGCCGACAGGCTGTCGTCCAGGTTCAGCATCGCCCACAGCAGTCCGTACGTGAGGTCATCCACCTCGTACGGTGTCGAAATGGGCAGCGTCTCGACCGTGACCGCCAGTTGCCGACGAGCGTGCGCAGCGTCCAAGGCGTACAGGCCGTCGTCCCCGAGGGTACCGAGAACCAGCGCCCGTCGGGTGGCCCGCGTTAAGGCCTGTATGTGAGCGTGGTGATGGGGCCCGATGACGACTCGGCCATCCTGCTCCGTGGCCTCGTATATCTGGACAGCGACGGACGTGCCGTCGAAGAACCGCTGCCCCTCCAGGTGCCACACGCCCTCCATGCCCGGAACCCGGCCCATCGGGTTCAGGTGGGACGTGTCGAACCTGGCATTCAGGAGCCGCGCCGCATCCCGCGCGGTACTGGGTGCGATCTCCGGCAGCACGACACCGCGCTCCGCCGCGGTCCTCAGCAGCGTCTCTACGTCAACCCCGAGCATGAATTCGAGGACGGCGGCGGCGTCACTTCGCGGGGTCTGGTCACCGGAGAGCCAGCGCTTCCACGTGGCCTGCGAGGCGGTCACCGTCGCAAGATCCGGCCGGTTCAGCTTCACGGCGGCCTGCCGGGCGGACCGGGTGAACTCTTCTTCGAACGTGGCGAAGTGGCCGCAGCCCCGCTCCGTGAGCAGGACCCGCAACAGCGTCCGGGGGCGCATCGATTCCCAATCTCCACTCTGCAAGAGTCGCGAGTCCCCCATGGCTCGCTGATGGAACAGTCCGAGTCCGTCGTCGCCCCTGGTCGCGGGTCCGCTGCGGGCCTGTCGGAGCAGGCACGGCTCGAGCAGCGGAGATCAACTTCGGCATGCCGAGCATTATGCATACACGCCGTCAAACCATGGCCACAGGTTCGGAGATTGATACGCGCGGCATCCCACAAATCATCCGGCCTGATCACTGCCTCCAGCCGTGCCCGCCGCTCGCGGCATTTTCCGGTCGAGTCACCGGGGCTGGTCTTCGGACTGCTGTGTATGGCGCACCAGGTCGGCTCCTCCCTCGGCTCCTGCCTCCCCGGCGCCCTGGACGACCTGACCGGCGGTTACGCCCCTACACCGCTGGGCTGTTCCGCCGCGCTGCTCGTCGCGATGATCGGTTGCCTCGCCGTACTGCCTGGGCCCTCGGCGTCTTTCGGGCAGCATTCACCTGCGTGCGGTAGATGTGGCAAGGTGGCGTGCCTTCGGTCTCGAACTCGGCCTCGGCCTCCGGCTGGGCTCAAGCTCGGCGAACGTCCCGCACAGGGAGGTGCGGCCCGGGCCACCGATTGTTCGGCCTGGCTGCGGCGGTGCTCATTCGGGAGTGTACGGGTGGCCGTTGCCGGTGTTGCTGGAGGTTACGTCGACGGTTCGGGTGGCGCCATTGCTGGCTATTTCGATGATGGGGATGGCCTTGTCCTTGGGGCTGCCGTTGTTCCGCAGTGAGATCCAGCCGCTGGCCCCGGGGACTGCGTTGGTGTCGTTGAGCGTGGTCAGCATCTGCAGGACGGCATCGCGCTTGATCTCTTGGTGGGAGTTCTCCAGCGGCACGGCTTTCCGGATCGTCGTGACGGCGGTGAGGACGGCGTCGTAACCCATGATGGCCTGGCCGTCGTCGAGGCTGTCGTCCTTGAAAGTGGTGGAGAAGGTACCGCCCGGCCGGAAGGGGACGATGGCGTTCTTGTCGAAGTACTGCGGGGCCTCGGTCCAGGCTCCGGGGTGAGCGAGACCGGTGAAGAGAAGCTTGATGTTCCCGTTCCGCAGCGCCTGCTTGACATCGTTGAAGCCGGCCGCCTGCGCGGCTTGTGACACATCGTCACCGGACAGGACGGTGATCTGCTCGGACTTGCACTGGCGGTTGGCGAGCGGCGCGAGAAAGTCCGGCAGATCGCGGCCCCGGCCCGCGAAGTAGACGATGCCGGGGCTTTTCAGGCAGAGATTGGCCATCTGGTTGCTGAAATAGGTGGCGAGTTGGGACTTGGAGGAGTCGTACTGCATCGGTTCCGGAGCCGCGAGCCGGCCCTTCGGGAGCTCGGCGCCGAATCTGGAGCCGAGCGTCTTGGTGTAGAGGTCCTGCTCGTTGGCGTCCTGGACGATGAGGACTTTGTCCTTGGCGTGCTCCTTGGACTTGAGGAATTGCACGGCGGCTGCCGCCTCATCGGCGTTCGGTGCCGCGACCCGCACCAACCCGCCGGTCTTCTCCAGCTCGTCGGCGGTGATGACGGAGCCGAAGGCCGCGATGTCCAGTTTGCTCAGCTTGGAGATCACCGCATTGGTGCCGGTGAGGCTGGTGCCGAGGCCGGCGGCCGCGACGATCCGGTCGGTGCCCCGGCGCGCCTTGATCTGACTGAGGGTGTAGTCGCGCTGCGCCTCCTCGTTCCCGACGTCTCCGAGCAGCAGCCTGATCCGGGGAGTGTGGCCGTGGCCGCGGTGATGATTCACCTCGTACTGTGCGGTGTACGCGCCCTCCAGCTCATGGCGTACGGATTCGGTGGTGTTGCTGTCCCCTCTGCCCGGTGCCATGCCCAGGAGATACACGATGCTGACGTACGGCGTGCCGTCCGGCTCGGCGGCTTCGCGGGTGACCCGCTGATTCTCCTTCTCGATGCTGCGGGACACATCGCGCAGGTCCTTGGTGAACGGATAGCTGCCGTCGGTGAGCCCCACACAGCGTGTTCCGCCGGCCGCCTCGACCTTCTTCACGCCCTCGGCGCAGTCGGTGGACTCAGGCCGCAGGAGGAAGGTGACGCCACCGCCGACGAGGAGGAGTGCGACGATACCTGCGGCGATGTACCGCCACCGCGGAACGGGGGGATTCTCATCGGGACGGTCCTGTGCGTGCAGCGTCGCCATTGTGCTGTCGTCTCCTGTCGGCCGGTGGACGCGGCCGTGGCCGCGGTGCGTACCTCGGTCATGGCCGCGGTTCGTACCTCTCGGCCTCTCTGAGGAGGCCGGCGGCACCGCTGTGGGGCAGAGCGGCAAGTGTGTGGAACATCGCTGCAATCGTGGAGTTGAGCTCGGGCGTGGAGTTGGCCACTCGGTTACGGGGATCGGCAGCCAGCCACAGGGCGGTCACGAGCATGGTGAGCGCCCAGTGCTCTTCGAGGGCCCCGGGCGCCAGCCGGGCGGCGAGCTCGCGGACCCGGTCGGAGGGCGACGGGTCCCGTTCCCCGCGTTGCCGGGGAGCCACGGGAAGGAGCATGGGTGCCGCGGTGATGGCGTACAGCTCGTACAGCCATTGGTCGGTGCCGGGAAGCTCCGCGAACTGTCCGGCGAGGTGGGCGACGACCTGGTTGAGGTCGTTGAGGGCGAGGGAGTGGTAGAGGGCATCGAGCCGGTGGTGCTGGGTCTGCTGTTCACGCCGGTGCCAGTCCCGCAAGGCCGTGTGGGCGGCGGTCCAGCCCATCGATCCCTCCGGCTCTTGCTGGGCCAATGCCTGGAGCAGCACGAGCCGCAGCCACGGATGGAGTACGCCCGTCGGCTTGTTCTCCTCCGGGTCCCGGCAGTGCTCCAGATAGCCGCTGCCCTGGCCACCTCGTGTGTTGGCGTCCTCGGGGACCGGGGGGATCAGCCAGAGCCGGGCGTCGATGTCCCTGCGCAGCGTGTCCTTGGTGAGCTGGTCGTACTCCTCCAGGATGCCGGCGTCGACGGCGGATTCGAATGCGCGCGCGGCGGAGCAGACCACGAGCGCGGCGCGCTGCCCCTCGGACAGATCGCGCAGGAGGTAGTGGCGGGCAGCCTCGTCCAGAGTCATGGGATCCCCCGCGGCCGTAGGGTCCTCCGGATCCGTGGGAGCCTCCGGCAGGCCCGGAAGCGGCGGGGCGTGGTCGAGGATGTGGCGCAGCTCGGCCGCACCGCCACTTCGCTCGACCACGATCGCGTACGTCGCGTCGAGAAGGACCCGCGCGCTCCAGGGGTGCCCGTAGGAAAGGCGGTGGATCAAGGGTGTCACGCGGACCACGGCGGACGCCGCCTGCTCGGCCAGCGTGGTGACCTCGGGTTCGGTGAGGTCGCGCAGTTGAACCGGGTACCAGTGCCACTTGGTGGTGGACGCGGGGCGCGGAATGCTGTCCTGCCAGTCCGTGTACGAGGCCTGCTCAGGGGTGCGGATGCGCAGCTCGGCCGGGAAGTCCCGGGCGTAGGGGCCGGGCACACTGCGGGCGTTGGCCGCGGTCGCGACGACGAGCAGCGGGTCGTTTGCCCGGTCCGATGACGCGTTCACTTCTCGGATGCGTACCAGGAGGTCGAGGAACTTCCGCCCCTGCGGCGCATCGATGTTGTCCAGCAGCACGACGCACTCCTTGTCGCGCGGATGCCGGGCGTAGTGATCGCGCAGGTCTTCCAGGAAGGCCCCGCACAGCTGCCGGTCCACCTCCTCGACGTCCGCCGCTGCCTCGCTCCCGGCCAGCTCGTTCAGCTTCATGAGGGCATCGACCGGCCGGTTCGGACTGTCGGCGTACCAGGTCAGCCCGGTACGCCACATCACGCTCACGGGGAGCCTCGGAAGACCGAACTGGACGAGTTTCAGTACGAGATTGAGGCCGGGCAGCTGCACCACGTTCAGGTCCTGCAGGAGAGCGACTCCCTCGATGACCCCGTTGGTCCTCTCGTACGCCTCCGTGTTCTCCTTCGCCTGGCGCAGTGCCTGCTTGAGCTCGGCCCGTACGCGCCGTGCGTCCGCGCTGTCGATGGTGAGACCGGCGCGCACCACGAGCAGCCCGAGAGCCAGTCGGGGGAAGTGGACCGCCGGCTGTCTGGGCAGACGGTAGGACAGGCCGAGAGCGAGCCGGGCCGCGACTTCGTGAGGTCTCTTGGGCACGGCCGAGGCGAAGTCGTAGAAGGCGTTGGGTCTGTTGGATGCCAGATATCCGAGCCATCTGAGCGTGGTGGTCTTGCCGCTGCCCCGTCTGCCGAGCAGTGTGATGACAGGCAGCTCCCGGTCGCCCTGCCCGCGTGTCCGGCACTCGTTGAACAGACGGACGATGTCCTTGACGCCCTGGGGACGTTCCGTCGGCATGGCCAATCTGTCGCCCTCCCCCGTTGTGCCGTGTACCTGCTGTCTGCCTCTCCGCTCTGTGCCCTACGTCGTTTACCCTCCTCGTCCCTCCGTCAATGCGCTCCTGCCATGCTGCCGCGAAGTCGTGGGCGGCTACGGGTAGTTGATCCTCTTGTTACCAATGACGCGCAACAGCGGACTCACCGGCGGGCTCGTCCGCATCGTCGAGCAGAACGAGGCCAACTACCCGCACTACTGCGACACCACCCGGCCCTACGGCTGCCCGGCGGGCCACGACAAGTACAGCGGGCGGCGCCCTCGCGGGCCTGTGGTACTGGAACACCCAGAGCGGGCCCGGCACCATGACGCCGCACGACGCCATGGTCAACGGCGTCGGTTCGGCGAGACCATCCGCGCCCTCAACGGCACCCTGGAGTGCAACGGCGGCAACCCGGGACAGGTCCGGAGCCGGATCGACAACTACCAGCGCTTCACCCAGATCCTCGGCGTCTGACCCGGCGGCAACCTCAGCTGCTGACCGCCCCCGGCAGGCGCCCGCCGGACGGGAGCTCAGGGGGTGATGGCGTGTTCGGTGAACCGGCCGCAGGAGCGGAAGCCCAGGCGGCGGTAGACGGGTTCGCCGTCCGCGGACGCCTGTAGGACCGCGATGGGGTGGTCCCGGCGACGTGCGGTGTGGAGAGCGGCGAGGGTGATGGCACCGCCGTAGCCGCGTCGTCGGCGGGTGGCCAGGGTGCAGATGTTGTAGATCCCGGCGACTTGTGCGTGGTGGAAGACCTCGGCGGAGCAGACCGGGTGACCCTCCGCATAGCCGACCAGGTAGCGGGCTGGGCAGTCGGCGGCCAGCGCGTGTGCAGCAGCCCGGTCGAAGAAGCGGCGCACGGTTTCGGCGGGCGGGTCCCAGTTGGCGGCGAGGACCGTGGCGTAGTCGGAGAGCTCCGTGGGTGTGGTCACCGGGCGGATGTCCAGTCCATCCGCGTGCGGCCGGGGGAGGGTGTCGTCGAGCTCGGCCCACATGGCCGTCTCCTGTTCGGAGGCCGGCAGGCCGGCGGCCGACAGGCGGGCGGACAGGTCCGCCGGTGCGGAGGCAGGCCCCACCCACCAGGAGAACGGGCGACCGGTAGCAGCCAGGGTCCGTACGGTCTCGGCGATCCGTGACCCAGCGGTCTCGGGGGTGAAGCGGGCCACCGCGATGATGTTGAAGGTGTCGTCGGCGAGGCCGCTGTCGGCGACCAGGAGGTCGTCGGTCTCCACGACGGTCGCGCTTTCCATGTAACGGTGCAGGTGACAGGCGTGCTCGGCCAGGTTCTGCTCCATCCTGGCCAACAGTTCGCCGCTGCCGCTGAGCGGTGTCTTCCTTGCGTCCATAACGATTGATCCCATCACGTCCGTGAGCGCGCCAGCTCCCCTTTTCGGGCCTTGTCCGCTGTAGGAGAGCTCGGTGGTGGTGTCTCACGGTTCGGGGAGCGGTAAGGGTGAAGGGCATGCCGGTGCCGGCCGCGGCGGGGGCCGGAGGGAGACGGACGGTGACCAGGTTCTCGCGTTGGACGCCCCGCTGTGCTCGTTCCTGCGGCGGATCCCTACCCTTTTTGCCAGCACGAACGAAGGAGCACTGTGGTGGGGACCGTCGAAACCCAGGTGGCTGTCGTCGGTGCCGGGCCCGCCGGCCTGACACTGGCGGCGCTGCTGCACGAGCGGGGCGTCGCCTGTGTGGTGATCGACAAGTTTGACCGCGACCAGCTGGTGGCCAGGGCCCGCGCCGGTTTCCTGGAGCGCCGCACCGTGCAGCTCATGGACCGCCTCGGGTGCTCGAAGCCGCTGCGCACCGAGGGCCTGCCGCACACCGCGTGCGAGTTCCGGTGTGACGGCGAGGTCGTACGGCTGGACTACGCGGAGCTGTGCGGCGACACCCCGAGCTTCGTCTATCCGCAACAGGAAGTGGTGGCCGACCTGCTGGACGGGTACGAGTCGGCGGGCGGCGCCGCACTGCTGGGCCGCCCCGTCGTCGGCCTCGGCACCGAGCGGGGGCTGCCGGCGGTACGGTGCGCGGACGGCACGACGGTACGTGCCGAGGTGGTGGTGGAGGCCGCCGGCCAGTACGGTCCCGTGCGCGCCGCCCTGCCCGCCGACGCCTTCACCGAGTACGACGTCCGGCACGGCGTGCGGCTCCTCGGCGTCCTGGCGCAGACTCCGCCCTTCGCGCCGCACACCGTCTACGGCCAGCACCGCGACGGGTTCGCGGGGCAGATGCTGCGGTCGCCGGAGATGACGCGCCTGTACCTGGAGGTGGCGGAGGAGGAGAGCCTGGAGGACTGGCCCGAGGAGCGCGTCTGGCGGGAGCTGGACAGCCGCTTGGCGCTGCCGCCCGGCGCGCTGCGGCGAGGGCCGGTGTCCGAGCGGTCCATTGTGGAGATGCGGACCCGAGTGGTGGAGCCCATGCATCTCGGACGCGTGGCGTTGGTGGGTGACGCGGCGCACATCGTGCCGCCGTCCGGCGGCAAGGGGATGAACCTGGCCATGGCCGACGCGGCAGACCTCGCCGCAGCCCTGGGCCGACACTTCTCCGAGGGCGCCGCCGGGGACGTCGGCGAGGTGCTGGCGGCCTACTCGCGGCGGCGCCTCGCCGACGTGTGGCAGGTGCAGGAGTTCAGCCACTTCATGCTCCACCTCCAGCACGGTCCGCACCCCGGCACCCCGGACGTGGGATACCTCGAACAGCTCCGGCGGGCCCGGCTGTTCCGGCTGCGTGACGACCCGGCGTACGCGCGGGCCTTCCTGGAGCGCTACATGGGCCCCGAACTCACACCGGAACTCTGACCTGCCGGCCCTGCCCCGCCGCACGACGACCTACCTCGCCGCCGCAGGCCCCGACAGCTGTCATGCGGGCCCATGACAGACGGCCATCGCCTTCATAACTGGCCGCCTATGAGCCCACCATCGCGCCTGTGAACCCACCACGATCCTGTGAACCCACCACGAGCCGCACCGGTCACCCAGCCGGGCGACCGGGGACGGCTGCGTGGAGGAGTCGACTCCCGCGTAGCGGTCGGCATCGCGGGGCGGAATGACGGATTTCCCACTGATGCGGCGTCCGCCGGGCAGGAAGGATCAACACTGCCCGCGGGGCCAAGCCGTCACGCATCGGGCCCCGCTCTATGTCCACCGAGACCCAGGGAGCAACTGTTGATCACGCGACGTTCGGCTGCGCTCGCCGCGCTGACCGTGGCTGCCGCCACGCTCGCCGCACCCAGCTCGCACGCCGCCGACGCCCCCGCCGCCGCGGCCACAATCACCCGCGACGAAGTGTTGGCTCGTACGAAGTTCTGGTTCGATCGCCAAGTTCCCTACAGCCAGAAGCGCACCTACCCCGATCCCCAGGGCAAGCGGTACCGCACCGACTCCAGTGGCTATGCCTCGATGGTCCTCAAACTGCCCGCGCCCGGGCGCAACACCCAGGGCCTTGCCGACCCCGCCGTCACCGAGAAGATCACCAAGAGCCAGCTCCAGGTCGGCGACCTGCTCCTCAACAAGAGCAAGCACGTCGTGATCTTCGCGGGGTGGGCCAACGCGGCCAAGACCAGGTACTGGACGTACGAGCAGACTCCGCCGAGGGTCAAGAACCGCACCGTCCCGTACCCCTACTTCGCGGGCAACGGAACCTTCGAGCCCTACCGCTACAAGTACATCAGGTAGCACTCCAACGACAGGAGCGCACAGACTCCGAGGCCCGCACCACGACGGTGCGGGCCTCCGTGCTGTAGTCCGGCAGAACTCTTCATAAAACTCGGCCCCCAGTCGTCGTTCGGACTGTGGCACTCTGGGCGATCTCCTGTGCCGCGATCCGCCGGCTCCGGTACGAGCCAACTCGCCCCGGACATGCCGGCCGGACGAATCCCGAGCGCCGGCTGATGCCGGAGACGTTGCCGCTGCCGTCCTCGTGCCAGCCGGGCGGGTCCACGGTCGTGACCTCAGCACCCCGACCTCGCCACCGGCGAACTCGGCCGTCAGATGCAGCGCGGCAGGGGCTTGCGACAGCAGCCTGGCGGTAGGTCGACCCCTTCCCCCTCCAGCCCCGTTCTGCCAATCTGTGTCGGCAGCACCGAACTGATCGGGCGTCACAGCAGCCTCCGGGAGTCTGGCACCGTGGTGAAGGTCCCTCGTTTCCTGGTCTCCCGGCGATTATCCAGCGGGGGACTTCCTGCCGTGCCACAGGAGTCCGAGAACCGGTTCGAGGGCCGGTTCGCGTACGACGCTTTCGTCTCGTACAGCAGGGCCGCCGACGGGGAACTGGCCCGCGGCATCCAGCACGGTCTGCACGCGTTCGCCAAGCCGTGGTACCGGCTGCGTGCCCTGCGGGTCTTCCGGGACGAGGGAAGTCTGGCCGCGAGCTCCCAGCTGTGGGGTTCTCTCCAGGAGGCTATGGACGCCTCGCGCTTCTTCGTTCTTCTGGCCTGCGAGCAGTCGGCCCGTGCGCCCTGGGTCCAGCAGGAGGTGGAGCACTGGTGCACCCACCGGGGCGTCGACAACCTCATCATCGTCCTCACCGACCCTCCCGCCGACGGCAGCCGCCAGCCACCCGGTATGGCCTGGGACGCGTCCGTGGGCGATTTCGACTGGCGGCGCACGACGGCGCTGCCGCGGTGTCTGTCGGGCCGCTTCCGGGAGGAGCCCAACGCGGTGGTCCTGGGGTGGGCCCGTAGCAGACAGGAACTGTCGCTGCGGGACCCGGAGTTCCGCAGCGCGGTGGCCACCCTGGCGGCCCCACTGCACGGTGTTCCCAAGGACCGGCTGATCGGTGAGGACGTCCGCCAGCACCGCAGGACGCGGCGTCACGTGCTGCTGACGACCGCCGTCCTGGCCGCACTCGCCGTATTCGCCGCACTCGCCGCCGTGACCGCTGTGCAGCAGCGGAACACGGCCCGGGACCAGACGGCGCTGGCCGAAGTGCGCCAGTACGCGGCACAGTCCCACAACGCCACCGACCCCTATACGGCACTCGCGTACGCCATAGCCGCCGAACAACGCGTTACCCCGCCCCTGCCCGAGGCCCGTGCCGCGTTCGCCGCGGCGGTGCGCGCCCTCGACTCGTGGCAGGCGCGCCTGGTCGGCGAAGTCCCCGTGAAGGCCGTCTTCGGCACCGCGGTGCGGTGGTCCCCGGACGGTTCGCGGATATGGGTGGCCGACGCGGCAGGGGGCGTGGCCCGCTGGAACGTACGGGAGGGCAGGAGCGTCGTACGGTACTGGAAGCCCTCCGAGCTCAGGGTCGACGGGACGATGCCCACGTCCGTTCAGTGGAGCGGGAACGGTCGGTCGTTGCTGCTGACCGATAAGGGCTCGGTGGACGGTCCGCCCTCCTACGCCGTGCGCGACAGCGTCTCCGGCAGGGTCACCGCAGGCCCGCACGCGCTGCCGGGCGAGTCCATCAGGTTCTCCACCATGAAGTTCTCCCCTCAGGGCGATGCGCTCGCCGTGGCGTCGGTACGGGACGGCATCAGCCTGCTGAGCGTCAGGACCGGCCGACCGTCCCGGAAGGATCCGCTGCCCCTGTCGAAGTCCGAGGAGCGTATCCACGGCCTGACCTGGTCGCCCGACGGCCGGTTCCTGTGCGCCCTCGCCTGGAAGTCCCTCAAGGTCTGGGACGTACGGCGGGGCAGGCTCCTGTGGACCGAGCGGACGGAGCGCGAGGCCTTTACACCGACCTGGTCGCCGGACGGCCGCCGTATCGCCACCGGCAACAGGGACGGCAGTATCACTTGGCGGGACGGCCGCACGGGAAAGGTCACGGCGTCATCGTCCGGGCGGCTCGGTGACGCGGTCAAGGAGATCAGCTGGTCGCCCGATGGCACGCGAGTGGCCGCGGCCGACTTCGCCGGCACCGTTCGGCTGTGGGATGCGGGCACCGGCGAAGCAATCGGTCAGCCCCTCGGCCGGGACAGCAATCGCTCGCTCACCAGCGGACTCGCCTGGTCTCCCGACGGCCGATTCCTGGCGGGCACGTTCGTCAGCGACGCTTCGGACGGCCATAACGGACCGGCCAGATCCGTGCTGCGGCTGTGGGAGGTCGCGCCCCCGCCACCCCGTGAGGCCGGCCTGTCCGGGCCCACCGAGGCCATCCGCTCCGTGGCCTGGTCACCGGACGGCCGCCACATCGCCGGCGGCAGTGGTGACGGCACCCTGTGGGTCTGGGACCCCCGTACGGGAGAACCCCTCCCCGACGGCCCGGAGCGGCCGCGCCGGACGTCGGACAACGTCACGGCCGTCGTATGGGATCCGAAGGGGCGCCGCTTGCTGAGAGTGGGTCAGGACGGCCTGCTGCCAAGGTCGGTGCCCGGCGGTGCGACCACCGGCAAGCACTGGTGGGGCAGTGGAGGTGCCTTCACCGCGGCATGGTCCCCGGACGGGACGCGAGTCGCTTCCGGGACACGCTTCGGCACGGTCCGGATCTGGGACGCCGCCGGCGGAAAGCCGACGCGCCGACAGCCGCGGGACGCCACCGTGAGCAGCGGGCGACAGACGAACGACGAGGCGCGGGACAGCGGGCGGAGCGTGCGCTCCGTGGCATGGTCCCCCGACAGCCGGCACGTGGCCGCCGTACTGCCGGACGGCTCGCTGCACCTGTGGGACGCGGCAAGCGGACAGCCCTGGGGCGCTGCCCCGAGGGCGTCCCGGCATCTGGCACGCAGTATGGCCTGGTCACCGGACGGCAAGCTGATCGCCGTCGGCGGGGTGGACGGCACCATCCGGTTGTGGGACGGCGAGACCGGCACCCCGCTGCCGGACGTTCTGAAGTCCGCTGACAACTCCGTCGAGGCGCTGGCCTGGTCCCCTGACTCCACGCGGCTGGCCGCGGGCGACGGTGCAGGAACGATCCGCTGGTGGGAACCGCGCCGGGACGTACCGCCGCAGCTGCGGGAGACGGCGCACGACGGGGCTGTGACGACGCTGAGCTGGTCTCCGGACGGCACCCGGCTGGTCAGCGGCGGTGAGGACGGGGCGGTGCGGCTGTGGCGCGGACGCACCGAACAGGACCTGTGCCGCCTGGTCGACGAGGCGTTGCACCGCACCCGGAGCACATCCGCCCTGACCGGTGCCACCGGCGTCGCCGCCCGGATCTGCGCTGACGCCGGCCCTTCGCGCATCCGCAACCATCCGGTTCTACCGCTCCAGCCGTACTCGACCGAGGTGAGCAGATCATGAGGTGCTACATCCCCAGTGCCCGGCGGTCCCTTGGCCGCTTACTCCCGCTGTGCCTGTCCGTTCTCCTGCTGCTCCCGGCGAGCCTGCTCATCACCGGATGCAGCGGTTCCGAGGGGGGCGCTGACCCGAAGGGTGGTATCCCCTCCTCCCCGAGCCCGAGCCACGCAGCGTCCCCCAGTGAGAAGCCCGCACCGGATGAGCCCGGTTCGCCCGACGGAACACCGCTGGCGGACACCGACTGGGCAGCCGTGATCGACGACATCGACTGCACCGACGCGGGCAACGAAGGCGTCGAAATCCTGCGCACCTGGTTCGCCGACGTCCGCGGTACGGGAGTGCCCGACGCCTTCGTCTCGTTCACCTGCCGACACCAGGCCTCCACCTACCCCCAGCAGGTGGAGGTGTACGACGGCTCGTCGCCTCCTGAAGCGCCCAGGCGTATCGGGGTGCTGCTCAGTGCCGAGGAGAAGGCGAACGGCCCTGGACCGCGGGTGGCCGACATCTCCTTCTCCGGCGACTCCGTAACCCTGAGCCTTGCTGCCTACACCGCTGACGACGCCTTCTGTTGCCCCTCACTGAGGCTCAAGCGCACCTTCACCTGGAACGGCGAAAGCTTTGAGCGACAGGCGGGGGCGTAGGACGTGCCTGGCAGTGGCGAGGGGCCTCTCCTCCGAGCACCGTCGCCGTACGACCAGGAATTCCCGCACCTGTGCGCCGACCCGGACATGAACGAAGTCACCGTGACCCGGGGGGCCTTCATGGAACTCCCGATCTCCCATCTGCGATCATATGGCTCCGGTAGCCGAGCGGGCGGAAACCATCGAACGGGGGGGGGCAATGCCTGCATACGAGGATTTCCCGGCGCTCTTCAGAGCGGCCGACGCCAACTCCCTGAAGGGGCAGCGGCGTTATCTGCTGGCGACCAAGTTCCAGCTGGGGGCGCTGGTCGCCGCGGCCGCGCTGGGTGTGTTCAGCTGGCAGGTCAACGGCGCGGACGTCGCCGCCGCCGCTTCGGTGGTGGCGTTCTGCACGGCCGTGGTCACCGAGGTGTACCTCCTCAAGGAACGCCCGGACCGCATCTGGTACGAGGGGCGGGCGGTCGCCGAGTCGGCGAAGACGCTCACCTGGCGGTACATGGTCGGCGGCAGCCCGATGGGCAGCGAGGAGACCTCGTCCGATGCCGCCGCCGACCTGCTGCTGACCCGTTTCGTGGAGATCGAGTCCGATGTCGAGGCCGCCTGGCTGGTGCCCGACGGGGGCGCCCCGGAGCAGGTCACCACCGGGATGACGCGGGTGCGCCAGCTGCCCCTGGATGAACGCCGGGCCATCTACCTGCGGGAACGCATCGAGAACCAGCGTGAGTGGTACGGCACCAAGTCGCGGTGGAACGAGCGCAGAAGCACCATGTGGGCGCTCGCCCTCACGGCGCTGGAACTGCTCGGCGTCTGCGCAGGCGTCGCGAAGGTGACGGGCGTCATCGACGTGGACCTCCTCGGCGTGTGCGCGGCCCTCGCCGCGGGAGGCACCGCGTGGGTACAGACGAAGCAGCACAAGACCCTCGCCGTCGCGTACGCCGTCGCCCGGCACGAGTTGGCGACGATCGCCTTCCGCGCCCAACAGCCGGTCACCGAGGCGGAATGGGCGACCTTCGTGGCGAACGCCGAGGACGCCGTCTCCCGCGAACACACCCTGTGGCGGGCTTCCCACATGTAAGGCGCTGCATGGCGTCTCACATGTGGGTCAGCACGGCGTCTCACATGTGGATCAGCGCGATGTCACCCACTCCCAGCCCGAGGTTGATCAGACCAACTCAGAGTGGCTGCCTGCCAAACAACTCCTCGTCCTCAAGACTGCCGAACCACCCTCGGTGTCGCGTCGCCGAGCTCGCGTCGAGTGCGGCATGGCTCTGACCGGAACACCGTCATGGCTCTGACTCCCCGACACACGGACAGGAACGAGGGCCACGCTCTCGGAGATGTACCGAAAATTCGGGTGCTGTTCGCAACCCCCGCACCCCGACTGACGCCACCGGCCGCCCTCGCGCTGGTGCTCTTCCGACGGCAGACGTGCCGGTGGACGTCCGTGATGACCATCATCTGCAGGCTCCGCGTGACGATGGCGGACCGTAACCTTCGCCTCTCCCCGCGCCGCCAGAAGTCGACCGAAGGACACCTACAGTCGACGACTGGCCAGGAGCTTCCCTTCTCGATCGCAGCATCTGTCACCCCGTGGCTGGCCCTCTGACGCCGCCCAGAGGTACCACGGACGACCACCATTCCCGCGTCCTACCGCCGCACGGAGGTCAACGTGATGCGATTCGCCTTTGCCGGGCGTTGTTCAACCGAAGATCTGCAGGATCCGGAGGCGTCCCGGCAATGGCAGCTGCGCAGAGCGACCGGCTTGATCGAACCGGTCGGCGGGCAGGTCGTTGCTGAGTACTTCGGCTCCGGGCACTCCCGGGCTCTTCCGTGGAAGCGCCGCCCACGCGCCGCCGAGCTGCTGCAGGCGCTGCGTGACCCTCAGCGCGGCTTTGATGCCGTCGTCATCGGTGAACCGCAGCGCACCTTCTACGGAAACCAATTCGGGAACACATTCCCGCTGTTCGTCCACTTCGGAGTGCCTCTGTGGGTGCCCGAGGTCGGCGGGGCTATCGACCCGGAGAACGAGGCCCACGATCTGGTGATGTCGGTCTTCGGTGGAATGAGCAAGGGGGAACGTAACCGGGTCAAGATTCGCGTCCGCACTTCCATGGCGGCCCAGGCCCAGCTGGAGGGCCGGTTTCTCGGGGGCCGGCCACCGTACGGCTTCGAGATCGTCGATGACGGGCCCCACCCGCACCCCGGCAAAGCCGCCGAGGGCAGACAGCGACACCGGCTGGAAGCGGATCCCATTGCCGCTCCCATCGTCCAGCGCATCTTTGCCGAATACCTGAAGGGCAAAGGCATCTACGCCATCGCGGAAGGCCTCACCTACGACGGCATCCCCTGCCCCTCGGCATACGATCGCGCACGCAATCCGCACCGCAACAGTCTGGCCTGGTCCAAAGGAGCCATCCGCGCCATTCTCAGCAACCCCCGATACACCGGTTACGAGGTATGGAACAAGCAGCGCAAGGACGAGGTATTGCTGGACGTTGAGGATGTCACGCTCGGGCACCGCACCAAGCCGCGTTGGAACGACCGCGAGGCATGGATCTGGTCCGCTATCCCGGTTCACGATGCGCTGGTAAGCCGGGAGGACTTCCAGGCCGTAGAGGCCAAGCGACTCGCCCGCGCCGGCGGAAGAGGACGCAACGCCGAACGTAAACCTCGCAGCACGCCACGCCCATACGCCTTGCGCGGGCTGCTGCGCTGCGGAATCTGCCACCGCAAGATGCAAGGCAATTTCAACAACGACAAGGCCCACCACCGTTGCCGCTACACCGCGGAATTCGCCCGCACCGCCGCCATGGACCACCCACTCACGATCTACCTCCGCGAGGACGCCATCCTGCCGGCACTCGATGCCTGGATCGCTACCGCATTCGCCCCGGCCCGGCTCGGTCGCACACTCCAGCTGCTACAGCGCAGCCAGGAGCACGCACAGGCGCCCGATCCCACGTGGGAAGCCGCCCGCAGAACGGTGGCCGACTGTGAACGCCGCCTCACTCAGTACCGGACCGCCTTGGACGGCGGAGCCGACCCCGTCGTGGTGACCAGGTGGATCAACGAAGCGCAAGCCGAGCGGCACGTCGCCCAGCAGCAGCTCCATCGCCGCTCCACGCAGAGCCCCGTGGTCCTCACTACCGAACAGATCCGCACCATGATCGACGAGCTCGGTGGCATGGCCGGACTGCTGAGTACCGCCAAGCCGCTGGAGAAGCGACCGCTGTATGAGGCTTTCGGGCTTGAGCTGATCTACAACGCACAAGCGCGAGTCGTGAGCATTGAGTCACGACCCGCGCTTGTATGTGCATATGGTGCGTGTCCGAGGTCAGTCTTGAACCATTCGCCACGCAGAAGTGGGCGACCGGGGAGCTCGAACTTCCGTGAATCCCGACTGCCTGGAACTCTTCCAGGAATTCAATCGGTCTACTGGCAATTTACCGCTGCTCCGATCTGCCCCCCATTCTTCGTTCGAGTACTGCCGACGGCACGAGAGAATGACTCGCGGCGACGGGCCGGGTAGTACGGATCGCGGGAAGGGCGTACACAACCGGCTGCGGAGTCGGGTAATCACAGGTATCTGGGGCGGGGATCACTGCCGCCCTCGACCATCAGGCGTAAAGGCAGCGCACCGCCGTGCAACGAGCGATCAACAACCACACACGTAGGGCGGCACGGATCGGCCTCCGCCCAGGGCACCAGAGCTCCCTGCGGAGTTTCCCGGCGCGGGCAGATGGGCAGCGAGGCACAGATACACCTCACCCGCGTGCGTGGGGCGGTCTGTGGGCTTCTTGGTCAGCAGCTCCAGAACGAGGCTCTCGATTTCCTCCGGAGCGTCGAGGTGAAGAACACGCTGCGCTTCGGGCGGGGCGTCGGTGTGGAGGCTTGGCACCATCAGCGGAGCCTCGTGCTCGAACACCGGCTTCCTGTGGGGATCGCAAAGTCATCGCTGCAGTGAGAGAGCTGCGTAGAGAGTGATCAATGGTGGCTGGGATGCTGCACGGGTGATCATCTCGATGCTGTACCGGACCACCCGGGCGTTGCTGTCGGTGCCTGCGGTGCTGCTGCGCCGGGACACGGCCAAGGAAGCGGAAATCCTGGTGCTGCGGCACGAGAACGTGGTGTGCTGCGGCGGCAACTCGGCGGTCCGGTCCGCTACGAGCTCGCCGACCGGTTATGGCTGGCCGTGTTGCCGTCGCTGACACTGCACCACCGCTGGAGCCATGTCTTCCCGGTCACGCCGGGAACCCCGCTGGCCTGGCACCGCCGGATGATCGCCAGGAAGTGGAGTGCGGCAAGGGGCCATCACTCGACCTGTATGGCCGCTGTCGACTGATTCCGATACCGCTATGGACCAAAGGGTTCTGTGTCCTCTTGCCGCATGGCACCATCCGTCGGCGTGGAGTGGGTGACTCTGGTCGGGACAGGACTTGGGGCCGTCATGGAGGTGGAGCCACCTTGGTCCTGCAACATGCTTTAGGCAACGATCCTGGGATCAAGAAGTGCGGTGATCTCGGCGGCCTCCTGCGCACCGAGCCGCTCGAACACACTGAGGGCCTCTTGCCAGCACACCTGTGCGCGGCTGCTGTGTCCGATCCGATGCAGGGCGCGCCCGAGGGTCGTCAGTACGGTGGCGCGCCACCAATCACCGCCGATCCCCCGCAGGGCGGTCAGCGCCTGCTCGGCATAGTTGGCGGCATCCGCCGCCCGATCGGCGGTCAGCTCGACCTCGGCAAGTCTGAAGTACGCCATCCCCTCCCAGAATCGCTGTCGGCCGTCGCCGAAGACGCTGGTTGCTTCCCTGAGCTCCCGTGCGGCGTCTTCCAGACGCTCAGCCCGCGCGAAGGCCAGCCCCAGCATGTACGTTGCGTACGCCGAGCGCCTGGGCGAGCCGAGCCTGCGGTAGATGGCGAGCCCCTGCTCGGCGAGGCGAATCGCACTGTCGGTCCGTCCGGTATCCAGGTGCACACGCGACAGATCGCACAGCACACCGGCTTCGGCCTCGCGGTCGTTGTCAGCGCGATATGCGACGAGCGCGCGCTGCAGATACTCCTCAGCCTCCGCGGGCCGGCGCTGTACGGTCGCGATAACGCCCGCCTCGTGCAGGGCACGGAACTCGGTCAGAGAGTCCTGGGCCGAATGCGCGATCAGCACCGCCGCCTCGGCGTTCACGACCGCGTCAGGGAAGCGGCCCGCCGTGATGCACACGCCAGTGAGGGCGAGGTGGACGCGGGCCTGCGCTCGCTGGTCCTCCACCACATGCGCGGCATCGAGCACGACGTTGCACGCCCGTTCGTACTGCACGGAGCCGGCACCCGATTCGGACAGGTCCCGGCACAGCAGCAGCAGGTCGGCGGCTCGCCGCACGTCCCCTTGCCCAGCGGCCTGTTCGGCAGCGGCCATCAGACACCGCGACTCGGCGAAGAGCCAGCTCTGTGCCGCGTCGTGGTGCTCGAAGTCCAGGCCGGGGTACCGGGTCTGCTCGATGTCGTGCGGGAGCCGGTCCCCGGGGCGCTCCAGGGCGTGCGCACGGGCAGCCGTAGCCACATAGAAGTCCAGCACACGGGATAGAGCGGCGGCGGGTTCGGACGCCGCTTCGTCCCGCTCGGCGCAGGCGTGAGCGAAGAGGCGTACCAGGTCGTGGATGCGGTAACGGCCAGGGCCGGCGGATTCCAGCAGGGACACGTCGACGAGCGATTCGATGAGAATCTCAGCCGCTTCCTGGGGTAGGCCGAGGACGGCAGCCGCGGCGCCGAGCGAGAGGTCCGGGCCGTCGACCGTCCCAAGGAGGCGGAAGGCACGCGCCTCCTCGGAGTTCAGCCCGCCGTATCCCAGCTCGAAGGTGGCCTTGACCGCGACGTCCCCGGCTTGGAGTTCGTCCAGACGACGGCGTTTGTCGGCGAGCTTGGCAGCCAGCACAGAGACGGTCCAGGTGCGCCGGGCCGCCAGCCGGGCGGCGACGATGCGGATCGCCAGCGGCAGAAAGCCACAGGCGGCGACCACGTCCATGGCGGCCTCGCGCTCGGAGACCACCCGTTCCTCGCCCACGACCAGGGTGAAGAGACCCAGCGCTTCTTCCGGACTCATGACATCGAGGTCCACGAGGTGGGCCCCCGCCAGGTCCACCATGCGGGTTCGGCTGGTGATCAGCGCGGCACAGCCTTCCGTACCGGGCAGCAGGGAACGTACCTGGGCAGCGCTTCGGGCGTTGTCCAGCAGGACGAGCAGTCGGCGTCCTTGCAGCATGGAGCGGTAGAGGGCAGCGCGATCGTCGAGGCCGTCGGGGATCTGGGAGTCCGGAGTGCCCAGGACGCGCAGGAACGCGCCGAGCACGGCCTGCGGCTCGGCCGGCTCGCGCCCCGTGCCATGGAGGTCGGCGTAGAGCTGTCCGTCGGGGAAGTGCTCCCGTGCGGCGTGCGCGACGTGGACGGCCAGCGTTGTCTTCCCTGATCCCGCGAGGCCCGCGATCGCGGTGACCGCCATGACTCCCTCCGCGGCGGCCAGCCGATCGCCCAGTTCGGCAGTGAGGGCCGCACGGCCGATGAAGTCGGGGACAGTGGCCGGTAGTTGCTGCGGACGTACGAAGAAGGGACCGTTGCGGGTCTCGTCCCCCGGTTCGGTGTCCGGCTCGGCCAACTCGGGGTCCGCCTGCAGAATGCGCATTTGTAGGTCGGAGAGAGACCGCCGGGGATCCATCCCCAGTTCGTCGGCGAGCAGGCGACGGGTGTCCGCGTACACGGCGAGCGCCTCAGCCTGTCGACCGCTGCGGTAGAGGGCGAGCATCAGGAGCTCGCGCAGCCCCTCACGCAGCGGGTGCGCGGCAGTGAGGGCGGTGAGCTCGGAAACGGCCGCGGCGTGGTCACCGAGCTCCAGCGCCAGGTCCAGGCGGCTTTCGGTGAGGGCCAGCCGCCATTCCTCCAAGCGCTGGCGCTGGGCCTTGAGATACGCGCCGGGCAGCGAGGCCAGCGACTCGCCGTCCCAGCAGGCGAGGGCCGCGTCCAGCAGGTCACGGGCACGGACTCGGTCGCCGGCCGCCCTGGCCCGCTCGGCCTCGGCCGCGTACCGCTCCGCGCGGTCCACGTCGAGGTCGATCGCCGTCGAGTCGTTGGAACAGAGGGCGTAGCCACCCGACTCTGAGACCAGCACACCGGCGTCCGTGCCGAGAGCCTTACGCAGGCGGGAGGCGTAGGTACGCAGGGCTGCCATAGCGCCCTGCGGGGGCTCGTCCCCCCATATGGCCTCTACAAGTTCGGCAGCGGTGGCGGTCCGCCCGCCGCGTAGCAAGAGGATGGCCAGCAGTGCGCGTTGCTGCGGGCTACCGGTTCGGAGCGGGGTGTCGCTCTGGCGGCCGCGTACTGGACCGAGCACCGTGAAGAACAGTCGCGTCGCGGCCGCGCCCTGCTGAACGCCGGCACTGACCTCGTCGACATGGCCCGGTGGGGCCGCGACACGCTCCTGCGTAGACGGGGCAGGGCGCGTGTGCGGGGCGCCGGCCGCTGTACGGGGATACGGTCCGGCCTGGGTAGTACGTGCGTGCGGGGCGGCCGGGACTTTCCTTTGCGCAGTCGCAGATGCCTCGGACTGCCGACCCGCGGCCGCCACCAGGTCCACGGCGCGCGCCAGCCGTGCCGCGTCGCCGCTTGCCCGTGCTGCTTCGAATTCCGCGGTGGCCAGGCCGGCGAAGGCAGCTTTGGCCTGTGGGTGGCCCCGGCCAAACGTGGCGGCGGACTTCTGCGCCGCAACGGCCAGTACGTCGATCGCGCGCTCCATCCGGTCCCGTACCCCGGCGTTCTTGGCTACCTCGAACTCGGCGGCAGCCAGAGTGACCAGCGCTGACAGGGACAGCGGATGGTCGCTGCCGAGCCGTGCCACCAGGCGGCGGCACACCTGCTCCAGCTCGTCGGTCAACCGCTTGGCCGTGGCAACGGCGCGGGGGCCGTCGCCCTGGCGAAGCGCCTCCATCTGGACCGAAAGCCCCAACAGCCGGATCTCCAGTAGATCGTCCTCGTCCAGCCCCTGTCCGTCCGGCCCTACTGCGGCCAGCGCGGCTGCGGCGAGCTCATACGCTGTGAGCGGGAGCGCCACAGACCTCCTACCCGTACGCAGGGTGAGCGCGGCATAGTTGGCAAGCGTCCGGGCACGGTCCGGACCAGGTGCGGCAGGGAGCTGCGAGAGCGCAGCACGCAGGAGGCGCATGGCCTCGTCGGGCTCACCCAGGTCCGCGAGCAGGGTGACCAGTCGGTGACGCATTGTCTCGCGGCCCTGGCCGGGGCCGACACGCTCGTGCGAGACCCACTGAGCCGCCTGCGTCAAGACCATACGGGACGACTCGTGCAGGCCCAGTGTCTCCAGCATGCCGACCAGGTACGCCAGGTGCTTCCCCGCGTCGGGAGCGTCCATGGCGTCCGTTCTCCGCATGAATCGGGCGAGGCCTGAGAGCAGCCTTGTGCGGGAGGAAACGTCGCCGTGCAGGGCCCCTTCGGCACAGGAAATGGCTTCCGGCCAGGTCTCAATCACGCTCATCCCGCCCTCCGGCGCCCAACTCCCCGTCGATGATGCGCTGAGCCACCTGAAGCCGCAGCTGTGCGGCCTGTGTCGGGTCGATCAGCCCCCGCTCCGACCACCGCCGCAGGGTGACCAGCAAGGACTCCGCCTCGGTGTGCTGAGGTGGTGGCGTATCTTCGTTGCGCAGCTCCGGAGCCGGGGCGGGCGGCCGGGGCATCCCCTCGATCTCCTCAGGAGGCCGCAGCGCATCGATGAGATGACCGACGTCGAAGTGGTCGAAACGGCGCATGGCCTCGGCGATGGTTGCCGCGAACAGCACATTGGCGGCTCGGTGCTCGGTGGACTGACGATCCATGGCCTGTTCCAGGAGGATGCCCAGGACAACCGGGTCACGTTCCGCGGAGGTGCCTTCGACCGGTCCTCCGGAATACCCGGAGTAGTCACCGAGGTGCTGATCGGCGGTCAGCTGCAGGGCTTCGATGGCACCACCACCCTCGCAGGTGTGCCGCAGCGCACCGTGGTCGACCCCACCGCTGAGCTGCGCGTCCCCGGGTGCCGGGCGGTAGGGGCCCCACCAGCGGTCGCCCCGCAGCGCGACATGAGCGGCCGGCACCTGCAACGCCAGTTCGTGGGAGGCTGCGATCTCGATCAGCGCCAGGTCTGCGTCCTTGGCCCGGCGGCAGACGCGACCTTGCACCCGGCGCTCGTCGGCCAGGGCGATGTCGACCCGATCGTCGAGCGCGTCCAAGTTCCGGAGGCAGTGCAGGGCGGTGAGAGCGAAACGGCGGGTGAGCAGAAAGCCGGCCCCCAAGTGCCGTTGGGCCTGGAAGAGATCGACCCAGTAGCCGACCCGCGTCATGGCGTCTCCGGGCTCCGTTCCACTGTGAGCGTGATCTCGAAGGACGCCTCAGCGGATGCCTTGGAGAGGATCACTCCGGCCTCGGCGGCGAGCGTCAGCCCGAAGACAACCTCCATCCCGGCGACCTTCCACCCGTCGCGCTGTGGTACTTCGGCCAGGGCCCGCTGGGCGATGTCGGATGCCTGCACGATGGCCTCGCGTACCTCGTCGGCACGATCACCGAGCGGCACCGAGGCCCGCTGCCTGCTCCCGATCTGCCGGGACCCCTGCGCGTCCAACGGGACGGTCTCGACCCTTACTTCCGGTGCTCCCACTGCCGAACCGCCCCCATCGCCCTCGCTCCGGCCCAGTAGATCCAACTCCCGCAAGCCTAGCGGGGACCGCTCCAATACGTGAGGACATGACCGCTACCCAGCGTCTACCCAGCGTCCTCGATGCGCTCTGCGCGCCGCACACCGGCGGGCCGGACCCGCCGACGAGCCGGGACCAGATCGCCCGGCTCGTGCACGCCATCAGCGATCTCGTCGCCGTCGTGCGCCAGGCCCGTCCCGAGGACAAGGCCGAGATCTACCGTCAGCTGGGGCTCCGGCTCACCTACGACTCCGCGCGAATGACCGTGCGGGCTGAGATCACTCCCGATCCACACAGGCCACAGAGCCCCAGCAACGACAAATCCCACGGTCTCAGAGAAACCGTGGGGAAATGGTCCGTGTCCGAGGTCAGTCTTGGACCATTCGCCATGCAGATGTGGGTAACCGATGAACTCAGCCTCTCGTGACTGTCACCCACACGAAGCCCGAGGTATTCAATTTCCCACCAAAGCTGTGGCGGCGTATCTCCATCTCGCATATTACAACGGAAAGCACACAACATGTGGGGATAACGTATCCGAGCGAGACTTTCGTACCAGGCGTGGGCAGCCGGCGCTATACCCGTGCCCGCGAGGCGAATCGCAGCTGCCGCAGGTAAGCTACAACCAGTCGGGCGTTCCACCTAACGCCAATCAAGAAGTTATCAGGTAGCTTCTCATACGGGTTTCACGAGTTGAAAGGGACGCTCGCGGAGGAGAGAACAGCAGATGACATCTCACGGAGCCCGATGCGCATCAGTAGGCTTGATCGCCAAGCCGGCCACGACCACTTCGAGCGCGGGATCCAAAAAGAGCTGAAAGTAGTATCCGCCTCGAGGTCGATCGTCGATGAACCCTAGGATCAGTTCGGAACCCTGGTAGGCGCGGAGGTCTCGGAGGGCCTCGTCAAATCCGATCGAAGGCTGCCCGGAGCGTCGCGCACCACGCCGCCTCCTTTCGTAAAGCGAGATGAGGCGCTGGGGCGGCATGGATTCAGGCCAAATCTCATACTCCGCGCCAGCACTCAGAGCAGATCGCGAAAGAAGCCGCACTTCACCCTCACCTGCCAACAGCTGCTTGAGGCGGCTTCTTTCCGCGACACCCTCCAGTGAATCTGCAGACGCAACCGGTCTTGGGTTGCATCAATCTCGGTGAACCGAATGCACGCTACTCTTTAGCCACCCGGCCTGTACCATGGCCCCCTATTGATGCTGATCTCTGCGCCTCCAATGACTCCGCGCAGCGCGTGCTCAGATTCCTCATACACCTCATAGTCAGTTCCATGGATTCGTATATCTCTTCCGGCTGGAACCTCAGAATGAGGGATTCTCATGACTATCCCACCCGATCCGAGCTCTTCAGCCGCATCAAGGCGACACCGTCATAGTCGTGAGTCCAGGACGTAAATTCACTGTCCGTGTTACCGCCCGCATGGCGCCCCGGGTCACTATGACCACCATGCGGAACAGAACGTCCCTCCAGTGCATCACCGTACTTCGAGTGACCATTTGGAACTCCGCGATACAAATACCCGTCCCCTTCACCGCAATTATGCATAAGGGCCGGCGCAGTTCCCGCCACCACATAGTACGTATGCACACCCGCGACCGTCAGATTGCGGACCGACGCGTGCTGCGTCGAGCGCTTGACCGCGGTGACCTGGACGTACGTCCCGGTGCTGGTGCGGAGCCACTGGCCGGGGCGGAGGTCGGTGGCGAGGACCTTGTCGCCGATGTCGACGTCCTGGATGGACTTGGTGCTGCCGTCGGCCATCACGACCTTGGTCGTCGGGGTGAAGCTGTTGGTGGCGCAGCTGGTTGCGGCTTCGGCCGCCTCCCCCAGCCGGTCGGCCTTCTTCACGGCATCGAGCCAGTCGGTGAAGCCATCCTTGATCTTCTTCAGCAGGCCCCATACGCGTTTGCCGGGCCCCATACGCGTTTGCCCAGTGCGACGGCCTTGGACCACTTCCACGGCAGGCCGTATTTGGTGGCGAACTTGCCGACCAGGCCGCCGACAAAGCTGGTGGCGATGGTCAGGGCGGTGGCGCCGCACACGCCGAGGCTGCCGGTGGTGAAGCAGTCCAGGGCGTCGGTGATGCGCAGCTCGTCCATCGCGACCTGGGCCAGTTCCTTGGCCGCCGCGATCGCCCGCTGCTTGGCGGCATTGGCCGCGGCCCGGGCCCGGTCCGCCTTCTCCTCGGCCGGCGAGTGCTTCTGCGACCAGTAGCGCTGAAAGCTGACCCAGTTGTCCGCCAACCTGCGCTGGTGGGCGCCGGGGCTGGCGGCGATGCGGTTGTGCAGCACCCGGGCATTGCCGTACCCCAGCTTGGTGACCTCGTCGTAGAGCATCAGGCCGGTCGGTCCGAGAAGGAGACCGGACTGTTGTTGGCGTAGGCGTACCCGTTGATCTGTTGGGGATCGGTGAAGTTGATGAGCGGGTCGGCGGAGATGAAGCGACCGTTCTCCGGTTCGTGTTCACGCGCCCCGACATGAGTGAGACCGGTGGATTTGTCGACGGGCTTGCCGAGGAATCCCTTGTCGTCGACCCAGGGTTTGTCCGGGTCTCCCTTCCCTCGCTCGCTGCCGAACGGGGCCATCCGGCGGCGGGTGGTTTCGCCGGTCGCCGCGCAAAGACTCTTGCGCACCCTCATCCTCGGCGGAGGAATCAACGAGTACCGATATGCCGCTTGAGCTGCAGCGCTGACTTTGCGAGCCCCACAGGGTGAGGTAGTGCGGCTCCTGGAGGCGTCGTCTCGCCCGTCCTGCACGGCGATGCCGCAGGCCTTGGTGAGCGCGCGATCGGCCGCGGCCGGCACTGACGCGGCGGGCGCGAAGGGAGATCTGGTGCGCAAGGGTCGTATGGATCTCATGGGTTCGGGAGCCGAGTGGCTCCGCGACGGCCGACTCAGGCGCGGGCCGCCGACCGCAATCGATCTTGGAATCTATCCAACTCCCGCGCGTTTGCACTCCCGCGCGCCGTGCCTAATGGCATGTCCCGCATTGATCCCGTACGCGACGTCTCGCAAGAGTGTCCACACGTGCCGAAGCAACATCCTCATCTGGGCGTCTCCAAACAGTCCTGACGGCTGAGCGGGTATGGACGAGGCCACACTGGGACTATACCGACCTGTATGGCTACCGCCAACCACCGGCGAACGGTTATCGCTGACCAGGGATGAGAACCGGACGGAGACACGCAGAGGCTCGTGACTGAAACACGCTTGACGGTGACTCAAAGCCTTCTATCGGTGTGCCATGACGGAGGGGCCGCACGACCCCCGTGGGTCGTGCGGCCCCTCCGTCTGGCCGGTCGGCTCAGTAGCGGTAGTGGTCGGGCTTGTACGGGCCCTCGACCTCGACGCCGATGTAGGCGGCCTGCTCCGGGCGGAGCTCGGTGAGCTTGACGCCCAGGGAGTCCAGGTGCAGGCGGGCGACCTTCTCGTCCAGGTGCTTGGGCAGCACGTACACGTCGGTCGGGTACTGCTCGGGCTTGGTGAACAGCTCGATCTGGGCCAGCGTCTGGTCCGCGAAGGAGTTGGACATCACGAAGGACGGGTGACCGGTCGCGTTGCCGAGGTTCAGCAGACGGCCCTCGGACAGCACGATCAGGACCTTGCCGTCGGGGAAGGTCCAGGTGTGGACCTGCGGCTTGACCTCGTCCTTGACGATGCCCTCGATGCTCGCGAGGCCGGCCATGTCGATCTCGTTGTCGAAGTGGCCGATGTTGCCCACGATCGCCTGGTGCTTCATCTTGGCCATGTCCGAGGCCATGATGATGTCCTTG
>NZ_JOBH01000018.1 GCF_000717745.1 Streptomyces violens | reverse complement strand
TCTCAAGGAACGGACGCTTCCTTTGTACTCACCCTCGCGGGCTTTCCTCCGGGCGCTTCCCTTCGGTCTTGCGTTTCCGACTCTATCAGATCCTTGCGGGCCCGATTTTCGCCGGTGCGTTTCGGCCTTTCGGCTTCTTCGCGGTTCCGACTTTATCAGATCCTGGTTCGTGCTCTGCTTCTCGAAAGTCGCAGTCGGCTCGAATTCGTTTCCGATTTCCCTGTCGGGAGGGGTGCCTTTCGGCGTGCCTTCACTTTAGCGGATTCCCTTGATTGCTCATAATCGGCGCCGACGCAGTCGGGCCAACCCAATCGGAATCTGTTTTCGGCAATGCCGAAGAAGACCCGGTTGAGGGAGTCGTTCGAAAGTGATGGTGGTGCCGCCTGCGGCGTGCGCACATAGCGCTGCCCGTCTCAAGCGGCTCGGGCTACGTTACGGCTCTGCCCGGGCAGAGTCAAGCAGCCCTGGTCCGGCGCTTCCGGGGGACGTGTGCCCGGTACGGACTGACCGTCGGGTCGCCGTCGATCCAGAAGCGCCACGGGTGGGTCGCGCCCTCGCCGCCGACACCGGTGCGCGGCCCGCTGCGCACCAGGCCGGGGGCGGCCGGCGTGCCCTCGAGGACGGAGAGCGGTGCACCGGGGCCCGCGCACACGTCCGTGCCGTTCAGCTGCCGGTCGATGGCGAGGCCGGTGGCCAGCCGGGCCGGGCCCTGGGCGAGTTCACTCGGGCGGCGGGACTTGGGGCGGCGCGCGGCCACCTGCTCCGTACCGCTGAGCACCTCACCGGCGCGCAGCAGGACACCACTGGCGTAGCCGTTGGGGCCGCAGACGAGGTTGAGGCTGAACCACATGCCGTAGATGAAATAGACGTACGCGTGTCCGGGCGGGCCGAACATCGAGGCGTTGCGCTCCGTGCGGCCCCGGTAGGCGTGCGAGCCGGGGTCGTTCTCACCGTCGTACGCCTCGACCTCCGTGAGGCGCAGTTCGATGGGGCCCTCCGGAGTGCTGCGCACGAGGGTGCGGCCGAGCAGGTCGGGGGCGACTTCGAGGACGGGGCGGTCGAAGAATGTCCGCGGGAGCGGCATACGGGTGGGTTCGGAGATCATGCGTTCCCAGGGTAGTGGACCTCGTCTGTTCTCTTCTGGGACTGCGGAGTGGCCTGGGAGTACCCCGTCTTGGCAGGCTGTGGGCGTGCGGCGGCCGGCCGCCGGGGGAACCGCCGTACGCCGTTTCGCGTTCGTAGGGGTCGGACCCGGAGCGGGCAGGCGTGCCGCGGCCGGACATCACCGAAGTACAGGCGCGTGCCTGGGGAGGACGATCAATGGGGTTCAAGAAGCTGCTGGCGAGTCTGGGTGCCGGAGGCGCGTCGGTGGAGACGGTGCTCTTCGAGGAGAACGTCGTCCCCGGTGGCGTGGTGCAGGGTGAGGTGCGCATCCAGGGCGGCTCGGTGCCGCAGCAGATCGAGGGGCTGTCGGTCGGGCTGCAGGCCGTGGTCGAGGTCGAGACCAGCGAGGGGGAGCGCAAGGAGAGCATCGAGTTCACCAAGCAGAAGCTGGGCGGCGCCTTCGAGGTGCAGGCCGGTGCGGCGCACACGGTGCCGTTCGGGCTGGAGATCCCGTGGGAGACGCCGGTGACGATGTTCCTGGGCCAGCACCTGCAGGGGATGAACGTCGGGGTCACGACCGAGCTGGCGATCGCCCGTGCGGTCGACTCCGGTGACCTCGATCCGGTGAACGTGCACCCGCTGCCGGCGCAGCAGGCGATCCTCGACGCCTTCGGGCAGCTCGGGTTCCGCTTCAAGAACGCGGACCTGGAGCGCGGGCACATCCGGGGCTCGCGGCAGAAGCTGCCCTTCTACCAGGAGATCGAGTTCTTCGCGCCGCAGCAGTACCGGGGGATCAACCAGGTCGAGCTGTCCTTCGTGGCGGACGACCGGGCGATGGACGTCGTACTGGAGATGGACAAGAAGCCGGGGCTGTTCACCGAGGGGAGCGACACCTACCGCGCCTTCGAGGTGGGCCTGCACGACTTCCAGAACACGGACTGGGCGGCATACCTGAACCAGTGGCTGGCCGAGGTCGGCGGTAAGCGCAACTGGTTCTGAGCCGCGGCGCACCGCGGATCGCGGCGCGGGGACATGAGTTCCGGCCGGGCCGGGCACCGGTTCTGCCACGAGCAGGTTCTAACCTGGCCGGACGGTCCTCGAATGCGATCAGGAGGTGTCGAAGTGTCCGAGCAGAAGCGCCGGCCGCTCCCGCACGATTTTCATCCGCAGGTGCCCTCGTTCACGGTGGTGAGCGACGATCTGCAGGAGGGCGGGACGCTGGCGGACGCCCAGGTGTTCAGCGCGGGGAACACCTCGCCCCACCTGCGGTGGGAGGGTGCCCCGGAGGGCACCCGGAGCTACGCCGTCAGCTGCTACGACCCGGACGCGCCGACCGGCAGCGGTTTCTGGCACTGGTCGGTGTTCGACATCCCGGCGTCGGTGACGGAGCTGCCGGCCGGTGCGGGCTCCGGTGACATGAAGGGCCTGCCCGAGGGCGCGGTGCACGTACGGAACGACTACGGGACGCGTGACTTCGGGGGCGCGGCGCCGCCCCCCGGGGACGGCCCGCACCGTTATGTCTTCACCGTGTACGCGGTGGACCAGGAGAAGCTCGGCCCGGACGCGGACGCTTCGCCCGCCGTGGTGGGCTTCAACCTGCGGTTCCACACGCTGGGCCGGGCCCAGCTGATCGGCGAGTACGAGATCCCCGCCGAGGGGTGACGCGGGCTCGCCCGTAATTCCGTTGCGCCCCGGCGCCCCGGATCGCACAGTGGTGCTTGGCCGACGGTTGCCACACGGCCGTCGGGCAGTCGGCACCGCAGTGGCGGGGGCGGCGGGGCGCAGGTGTGTCCCCTGCTGTCTGCCGGAGTCCGCCTCGTGTCGGACGTCCGCGCCGGCTGCCGTGCCGCTCCGGGTCCCTGATCACGGGGGTGGGGCCCGGAGCGTGCCCCCTGTCCCTTCCCCTTTCCGGTGTCCCTTCTTCTTTCCGGTTCGTCATTCGTTCGCCCGTTGCTCACCTGTCATCTCCCTTGCGGCAGACGGAAATTGCGTTGTCCGGGGGATCACTGGAACTGCACAGTGGAGCCACTTCGCCGAGCGGCGGACGGGATGCGGGAGGTGGTCGGGATGCGCGAGACGCTGGTCCTCAACGCGAGCTTCGAGCCGCTGTCGACGGTGTCGCTGCGGCGGGCGGTCGTGCTGGTCATGCAGGACAAGGCCGTGGTCGAGCAGGCGCACCCCGGGCTGCGCATCCGGGGCGCCGCGGTGGATCTCCCGGTACCGCTGGTGATCAGGCTGAGCAGATACGTACGGGTGCCGTTCCGAAGACAGGCGCCGTGGTCGCGGCGGGGCGTCCTGGTGCGGGACCAGCACCGGTGCGCGTACTGCGGGCGGCGGGCGACGACCGTGGACCACGTGGTGCCGCGGGCGCACGGGGGCGGTGACACTTGGCTGAATACGGTCGCCTCCTGTGCCGAGGACAATCACCGCAAGGCGGACCGGACGCCGGAGCAGGCGGGGATGGAGCTGCTGCGGCGGCCGTTCGTGCCGACGCCCGCCGACACGATGCTGGCGGCGCTGGGCGTGTCCGTACGGGAGGAGCTGCCGGACTGGCTGGTGCAGTCGGCGTAGGGCCGGCGCACGAGTGTGCGTGAAGGGGCGCGGGGAGACACCCGCGCCCCTTCTGCGTACGTGTATCTCTCAGCGCAGCATCTGTAGGTGTGCCTGTCAGCGCAGCAGTAGCTGCACGATGGCGATCACGCCGACCGTGACGATGACGCCGCGCAGGACGGCGGGCGGCAGCCGGCGGCCGATCTTCGCGCCGATCTGGCCGCCGAGCGCGGAGCCGACGGCGATCAGCAGCACCGCCGTCCAGTCGAAGTCGGCGACGAAGAGGAAGAAGACCGCGGCGACGGCGTTGACGACCAGCGCGAGCACGTTCTTGAGGGCGTTGAGGCGCTGCAGGTCCTCGTCGAGCAGCAGGCCCATCAGGGAGATGTACAGGACGCCCTGGGCGGCGCCGAAGTAGCCGCCGTACGCGCTGGAGAGCAGCAGGCCGGTCAGGAGCGCGATGCCGCCGTCGCGGTGCGGGACGGTGCCGTTGCGGGCGCGGCGGGCCTTCACGGCGGCGGACAGCCGGGGCTGCAGGACGACGAGGACGAGGGCGATGGCGACGAGGACCGGGACGATCGCGGTAAAGGCGTCGGACGGCAGGGCGAGCAGCAGAACGGCGCCCGCCAGGCCGCCTACGAGGGCGGTGGCGCCGAAGCGGATGATCCGGCGGCGCTGGCCGCGCAGTTCGCGGCGGTAGCCGATGGCGCCGCTGATGGCGCCCGGTACGAGGCCGAGGTTGTTGGAGACGTTGGCGGTGACGGGCGGCAGGCCGATGCCGAGCAGGACGGGGAAGGTGATGAGCGTCCCGGAGCCGACGACGACGTTGATGGCGCCCGCGCCCAGACCTGCGGCGAAGACGGCGAGTGCTTCCCAGAAGGTCATGCGGAAACCCTGGCGGTCATACGGAAACCCCCGGCGCGTGATCGGTGCGTCATGAACCGATCATGCACCAGGGGTCCGGTGGGTGTGTCGTGGGGCCACGGTCCGAGACGGCCGTGGCGCGTTTTCAGTCGATCGACGGCTTTTCGAGGGTGGTGGGGGCGGACGGGGTGCCGCCGCCACCGGGCGCGAAGTTGCCGAGCGCGCCGCCGAGGCCCTTGAGCGCGTCGCCGATCTCGCTGGGCACGATCCAGAGCTTGTTGGCGTCGCCCTCGGCGATCTTCGGGAGCATCTGGAGGTACTGGTAGGAGAGCAGCTTCTGGTCCGCGTCACCGGCGTGGATGGACTCGAAGACCGTACGGATCGCCTGCGCCTCGCCCTCGGCGCGCAGGGCCGCGGCCTTGGCCTCACCTTCGGCGCGGAGGATCGCGGACTGCTTCTCACCCTCGGCGCGCAGGATCTCGGACTGCCGGACACCCTCGGCCTGGAGGATCGCGGCGCGCTTGTCACGGTCGGCGCGCATCTGCTTCTCCATCGAGTCCTGGATGGAGGTCGGCGGCTCGATGGCCTTGAGCTCGACGCGGTTGACGCGGATGCCCCACTTGCCCGTGGCCTCGTCCAGGACGCCGCGCAGCGCCGCGTTGATCTCCTCGCGGGAGGTCAGGGTGCGCTCCAGGTCCATGCCGCCGATGATGTTCCGGAGCGTGGTGACCGTGAGTTGCTCGATCGCCTGGATGTAGCTGGCGACCTCGTACGTCGCGGCGCGGGCGTCCGTCACCTGGTAATAGATGACGGTGTCGATGTTGACGACGAGGTTGTCCTGCGTGATGACCGGCTGGGGCGGGAAGGGCACGACCTGTTCGCGCAGGTCGATGCGGTTGCGGATGGAGTCGATGAACGGCACGACGATGTTCAGGCCCGCGTTCAGCGTGCGGGTGTAGCGGCCGAAGCGCTCGACGATGGCGGCGCTGGCCTGCGGAATGACCTGGATCGTCTTGATGAGTGCGATGAACACCAGCACCACCAGGATGATCAGGACGATGATGATCGGTTCCACAGTGGCTCCTCGTGTCCTTCCATAGCTGTCGGCCGGTCCCGCCCGGCGAGTAGGTGATCGAGTCTTTCAGAGACTCACCCTCTTGTGCAGGCCGTTCTCCGGTCCTGCGAGGGCCAGTTGATCAACGCCGTCACATGACGACGGCGGTTGCTCCCTCGATGTCCACGACGTCCACTTTCTGCCCTGGCTCGTACACCTGGCCCTCGTCCAGCGCACGCGCGGACCACACCTCGCCGTTGAGCTTGATGCGGCCGCCGCCGGAGTCGTCGACCCGCTCGATCACCGTGGCCTGCCTGCCCTTCAGGGCGTCAACTCCGGAGGCCATGCCCGGCCTTCCGGAGCGGGCGCGCTTGGCGATCGGGCGCACGACGGCGACGAGCGCGACCGAAACGGCGGCGAAGACGATGACCTGCGTGACGATGCCACCGCCCAGCGCGGCCACCACGGCACCGGCGACAGCGCCGACCGCGAACATCCCGAACTCGGGCATCGCGGTGACGACGAGAGGAATTCCCAGCCCTACGGCAGCGATGAGCCACCACACCCATGCATCCACGGACTCATGGTAGATCGGCGGGCGGCTTCGCGGACAGGGTGCGATCGATCGCGACCGGATCAAGCCGGGGCTTTTCGGCCCCGGCCCCGGTCAGCGATCGTTCCGCGCCAACTGTCAGCTGAGCGGCAGGCCTTGGGCGGTCCAGCGGTCGCCGTTGCGCTCGACGATGAGCGGCAGGCCGAAGCAGCGGGAGAGGTTGCTGGAGGTCAGCTCCAGGTCGATGGGGCCGGCCGCGAGCACCTTGCCCTGACGGATCATCAGGACGTGGGTGAAGCCGGGCGCGATCTCCTCGACGTGGTGGGTGACCATGACCATCGACGGCGCGAACGGGTCGCGGGCGAGTCTGCCGAGGCGGCGTACGAGGTCCTCGCGGCCGCCGAGGTCCAGGCCGGCGGCCGGCTCGTCCAGCAGGAGCAGCTCCGGGTCGGTCATCATCGCGCGGGCGATGAGGGTGCGCTTGCGCTCGCCCTCGGAGAGGGTGCCGAAGTTCCGGTCGAGGTACTTGGTCATGCCCAGCCGGTCGAGGAAGGCGCGGGCGCGCTGCTCGTCGACGGGGTCGTAGTGCTCCTGCCAGGTGGCGGTCATGCCGTACGCGGCGGTGAGCACGGTCTGCAGCACGGTCTGGCGGCGCGGCAGCTTGTCCGCGAGCGCGATGCCGGCCATGCCGATGCGCGGGCGGAGGTCGAAGACGTCGACCTTGCCGAGGGTCTCGCCGAGGATCGTGCTGGTGCCCGTGGTCGGGAAGACATAGCTGGAGGCGACATTGAGGAGGGTGGTCTTGCCGGCGCCGTTCGGGCCCAGGATCACCCAGCGCTCTCCCTCCTTCACCGACCAGGAGACCTGGTCCACCAGAGCCCGGCCCTCGCGGACCACGGATACGTCCACCAGCTCCAGAACATCGCTCATGAGCGCGTTGTCTCCCATTGCATCTCGGTCGTCGGTGCGCCTGTGGGCGCAGCCCTCTGCAAACCTACGCCACCCATTGTCAGTGCCTGTCCTTAGGCTGGGTCCATGCTCGATGAACCTCGATCAGGACGGCTGGCCGCGTGGGGAAATGCCCTGTTGGCCGGGCTTGTCCCACCTGATGACGCAGCGGAGCGGATCGCGGAGGGTGACACGGTGCACCGCGTCACCGGGCTGCCCGGCGAGGAGGGCCCGGTGGGGCTGACGCTCGCGCTGGGCCGGCTGCGGGCACTGGGCGCGACCGGACTGCGGGTGGCGCTGCCGGTGCCGGGGCACCCGCTGGGGCTGAGCGGCCCGCCGGAGTTCAATGCGCGCGCGATAGTGGCCGAGGAAGCGGTCACCGCCTGCGGGGTGGCGCTGGGTCTGGTGCCGGAGGTGCACGAGGCGGGGCCCGAGGGCGATGTGCACGTCGAGGTCGTATGGCACTGCATGGCCGTACGGGACGCGCCGCCGGCGGACGTGCCCTCGCTCGGCGAGGCGGAGCGGGAGCTGGCGCAGGCGCTGCGGGAGGCGACGGAGCTGCTGGCGAAGCTGGATGTGGCCGGATCGGGCCCGGTCGCCGACGCGGCGCTGGCGGCGTACCGCGCGCGGGCCGAGGCCGGGCGGCAGCTCCTGGCGCCGGGGTATCCGCCGCGGGCGGTGCGGGTGCTGGAGCTGGCGCAGAAGGTGGGGGCGCTTATCCGCATTGCGGAGGGGCCCGGTGGGGATGGCCGGGAGCATGGTGCGGCCGTCAGCTCGTCGCAGATCGCGGCGCGGCGGGAGGCGTTGCGGCCGGTGGAGCGGACTGCGCGGCGGGCGCAGGTTGCGGCGTACAACGCGGCTGTGGAGGAGCGCGAAAGGCGGGCGCCGTAGGGGTTTCTGTGCGTTGGCGGGCGCGGCGCCGTTGTGGCCGGTCGCGCAGTTCCCCGCGCCCCTGGGCGGGCGCGCTGCGCGCCGCCCGCCCCAGCGCAGCGGGTTACGCGCCCACCCCATGCCGTACCGCCCACAGTGCGGCCTGGGTGCGGTCTGCCAGGTCGAGTTTCATGAGGATGTTGGAGACGTGGGTCTTGACCGTTTTTTCGGAGAGGACCAGCGCTCGGGCGATCTCGCGGTTGGAGCGGCCGTCCGCTATGAGGGCGAGCACCTCGCGCTCGCGGTCGGTGAGGGAGCCGCCGCGGCCCTGGCCGCCGCCCGTGTCCTCCTGGCTGAGGAGCGCGTCGGCCACCTCGGGCTGGAGCAGGACGTGCCCGGCGTGCACGGAGCGGATGGCGCCGGCCAGCGCGTCGGGGTCGATGTCCTTGTAGACATAGCCCGCGGCGCCCGCCCGCAGCGCCGGGATGACGGTCCGCTGCTCGGTGAAGCTCGTCACGATCAGCACCCGGGCGGGGTTGTGCTGCTCCCGTAGGAGCCGCAGCGCCTCGACGCCGTCCATGCCGGGCATCTTGATGTCCATCAGGACGACGTCGGGGTGCAGCCGCTCCGCCGCGGCGACGCCCTCCTCGCCGTCGGCGGCCTCCCCCACGACCTCGATGTCGTCCTGTACCTCCAGGAACGTGCGCAGCCCGCGCCGTACGACCTGATGGTCGTCGACCAGCAGCACCTTGATGGGGCCGCCGAGCGGACCCCTGCCTCCGTCAGCCACCGGGGACCTCCATCTCGACAGCGGTGCCCTTGCCGGGCTCCGACTCCACCGTGAGCGTGCCGCCGACGCCACTCGCCCGGTCCCGCATCGACACGAGGCCCAGGTGGCGCCCGGCCCGGCGGACGGTGCCGGGGTCGAACCCGCGGCCGTCGTCGGCGACCCGGAGCACCGCGCCCTGCCCGTGGCGCACGAGAGTGACGTCGACACGCTGCGCGTCGGCGTGACGCAGCGCGTTGTGCAGGGCTTCCTGTGCCACCCGCAGCACCGCCTCCTCCTGTGCGGCGGGCAGCGCCCGCAGCCCCTGGGAGGCGAAGGTGACCTTGGCGCTGTGTGCGCGGTCGAGCACCTGGATCTGGGTACGCAGCGTGGCTATCAGGCCGTCCTCGTCCAGGGCGGCGGGGCGCAGCTCCACCACGGCGGCCCGCAGCTCGTCGGCGGCCTCCGCGGCGAGCTGCGTGACCTGCTGGAGCTCGCCCTTGGCGCGGGCCGGATCGCGGTCGACCAGCGCGGTGGCGGCCTGCGCGGTCAGCCGCAGCGAGAAGAGCTTCTGGGAGACCGCGTCGTGCAGCTCGTGCGCCAGCCGGGCCCGCTCCCCCGCGATGGTCAGCTCGCGGCTGCGCTCGTACAGCCGGGCGTTGGTCAGCGCGATGGCGGCGTGCTGGGCGAGCATGCCGAGCAGCGCCTCGTCCTCCTCGGTGAAGCCGCAGCCGCCGGCCGGCTTCGGGCACCTCTTGTTGGCGAGGAAGAGCGCGCCGAGGATCTCGTCGCCGTCGGCGACCGGCATGCCCAGGAAGTCCGACATGTCGGGGTGGGCGCCGGGCCAGCCCTCGAAGCGGGGGTCCTGGCGGACGTCGCCGAGGCGCTGCGGGGTGGCCTCCTGGAGCATCGCGGCGAGGATGCCGTGCTGGCGGGGCAGCGGGCCGATGGCCTTCCACTGCTCCTCGCTCACCCCGTCCACGACGAACTGCGCGAAGCCGCCGTGGTCGTCCGGGACGCCGAGCGCGGCGTACTCCGCGTCCAGCAGCTCGCGGGCGGACGCGACGATCGTCTTGAGCACGTCGCGCACCTCCAGGTGCCGGCTCATCGCGAGGATGGCGCCGCTCACCGCGGAGAGCCCGGCTCCCCGCTCCGCCCCTGGTCCCTTGCTCATGCGCTTACCGTACCGGCGGCCCGCACGGCGCGTATCCGCCTGCGGCGGGGCGCCGGCTAGGTCCTGGGGCGTAGGGCTGAAGGCGGGGCGGCGGGCACGGCCGGGCGGCCGGGCGGCGGGTACGGCAGGGGCAGGCCCTTCCGCTCCCGGTACGCGGGACCATCGGCCACTTTGGAGCGGGGACTTTCTGCCCCCTATATATAGGGGAAAGGAAAGGCTGCCGTTCGCGGCCCGAGAGGGCCCTCCAGGCGCTCACTTTCCGTGCTGAGTCAATGACATAACGGCAGGCGGCTCCCGTAAACATGTGAGCCCGCACATAGGGCGTACATCACTTACGACCGAAGTTAGTGGGGCGTGAATGCGGGCAGCCGCGGGAGTTGATCCGAGCCACCCCTTGGACTGAGTCCTTTCGGACGCAATTCGGCGGCTCGTGGTTCCACTATCCAGCTTCGTACGTCACATGATTGCAGGGTCAAATTCCGGCCGCTAACAATGGCTGACGTCGCCCGGCGCCGTGGAAAAGGATCTCGGCGTTCTTGCGCCAATCCGGCCCACGCGACGTCCCCCATTGGAAGAGGTTCTTTCCGCATGCCCCTGCACGCCATTCCTGGCTACAGCCGCCTGAACCGGAATCACAAGCTCTCCGCCGCTGCCGTGGCCGCCGGCGGTGCCGCCGCCGTGGTCTTCGCCGTCGTCCCGGGTTCGGCCAACGCCGAGCCGGCCCAGTCCTCGACGGCCCAGAACGTGAAGCCCGTCGCCTACCACGTGGTCGACGACTCCTCCGCGTACAGCCTGGTCGACAACGCGGCCGCCAAGGCCCGGAACGCCGAGCTGACCCAGAACAGCACGCGCGTCGCCGAGCAGGCCAGCGCCTCCGCCTTCGCCGCGAAGAAGCAGGCCGAGGGTGACGCCAAGGCCGCCGCCCAGGCCAAGGCCAAGGCTGCCGCCCAGGCGGCCGCCCAGGCCAAGGAGGCCGCCAAGAACAAGGCCGACCAGCAGCGCACGACGCAGGCCGCGAGCCGGTCCACCGAGCGCAAGCCGGTCACCTACGCCAACAACCTCGACGGGTGGATCCGCGAATCCCTCTCGATCATGAAGAAGCACGGGATTCCCGGCTCCTACGAGGGCATCAAGCGCAACATCATCCGTGAGTCCGGCGGTAACCCGCGGGCGATCAACAACTGGGACGTGAACGCCCAGATGGGTATTCCGTCCAAGGGCCTGCTGCAGGTCATCCAGCCCACCTTCGACCAGTACCACGTCGAGGGCACGGCGAACGACCTGTACGACCCGGTCGCCAACATCGTCGCCGCCTGTAACTACGCGGCCGACAAGTACGGCTCCATGGACAACGTCGACTCGGCGTACTGAGCCACTGCGGCGCGCCGGAGCACCGGCGCCGGACGATGAATACCGCGAGGGGCGGCACCCGAATTCCGGGTGCCGCCCCTCGCGGCTGTCGTCATACGGCAGGCGCGGATTACTTGCGCATGACCTCGGGCTCATGGCGGCGCAGCAGGCGCGCCACCGCGAAGGCGAGGAGCACGCCGAGCGCCAGCAGGAAGACCATGTCCATCACATAGACACCGGTCTGGTGCTGCCACAGCGGGTCGGGGTCGGTCTTGTCCCACGGCAGGAGCGTGTTCAGGTCGGCGGTGGCGCCCAGCGCCGCGACCGCCCAGCGCGACGGCATCAGCCAGGCGACCTGCGCGACGCCCGGGGTGTTGTACAGCTGGAAGAGCACGCCGGTGAAGACGACCTGCACGATGGCGAACATGACCAGCAGCGGCATGGTCTTCTCGGCGGTCTTGACCAGCGCGGAGATCAGCAGGCCGAACATCATCGAGGTGAACCCGAGCGCGATGATCGCGACCGTCATCTCGATGGCCGGCAGGTTCTTCACGATCAGGCCCTCGGCGGGCATGTTGCGGGTCGAGAAGCCGATCGCCGCGATGATCACGCCCTGTACGGCGGTGACCACGCCGAGCACGATCACCTTCGACATCAGGTACGCCGAGCGGGACAGCCCGGTGGCCCGTTCACGCTCGTAGATGACGCGTTCCTTGATCAGCTCACGTACCGAGTTGGCCGCGCCGGAGAAGCACATGCCGACCGTGAGGATCAGCATGATCGTCGCTGCGTCGCGGTTGGTGCGAGCCCTGTCGATCGGGCCGTACCCGAGGCCGAAGTCGCTGGGGATCAGCATGGAGACCACGCCGAGCACGGCGGGCAGGACCAGCATCAGGCCCAGGAAGCCGCGGTCGGAGGCGATCACGGAGACGTACCGCCGCATCAGGGTCCACAGCTGCGAGCCCCAGCTCTGGGACTTCTGCATCCGGGCCGGCGGCGCCTGCACGCTCACCGACTGCGGCGCGACGGCGTCGATGTCGGCCGCGTACATCTGGTAGTGCGGGGAGCCGCGCCAGCGGCCCATCCAGTCGTAGTCCCGGTAGTTCTCGAACGCCGAGAAGACGTCCGCCCAGGACTCGTACTGGAAGAAGTTCAGCGCCTCCTCGGGCGGGCCGAAATAGGCGACGCCGCCGCCCGGCGCCATGACCAGCAGCTTGTCGCAGAGCGCGAGCTCGGCGACGGAGTGCGTGACGACGAGGACCGTGCGGCCGTCGTCGGCGAGGTCGCGCAGCAGCTTCATGACGTCGCGGTCCATGCCCGGGTCGAGGCCGGAGGTCGGCTCGTCCAGGAAGATCAGCGACGGCTTGGTCAGCAGCTCCAGGGCGACCGAGACGCGCTTGCGCTGGCCACCGGAGAGCGAGGTGACCTTCTTCTCCTTGTGCACGTGCAGCTTGAGCTCGTGCAGCACCTCGTCGATACGGGCCTCGCGCTCGGCCTCCGCGGTGTCACCGGGGAAGCGGAGCTTGGCCGCGTACCGCAGCGCCTTCTGGACGGTCAGCTCCTTGTGCAGGATGTCGTCCTGCGGGACCAGACCGATGCGCTGCCGCAGCTCGGCGAACTGCTTGTACAGGTTCCGGTTGTCGTAGAGGACGTCGCCCTGGTTGGCGGGGCGGTAACCGGTGAGCGCCTTGAGCAGCGTGGACTTGCCGGAGCCGGACGGGCCGATGACCGCGACCAGCGACTTCTCGGGCACGCCGAAGGAGACGTCCTTCAGGATCTGCTTGCCGCCCTCGACCGTGACGGTCAGATGGCGCGCGGAGAAGGAGACCTCACCGGTGTCGACGAACTCTTCCAGCCGGTCGCCGACCAGCCGGAATGTCGAGTGACCGACGCCGACGGTGTCCTGGGGCCCGATGAGCGCCGAGCCGCCCTTGGGGACCGGCTGGCCGTTGACGTACGTACCGTTGTGGCTGCCCAGGTCGTGGATCTCGAAGCGGCCGTCGGGCGTGGCCCGGAACTCCGCGTGGTGCCGGGAGACCTGGAGGTCGGAGACGACCAGCTCGTTCTCCAGGGCACGGCCGATGCGCATGACGCGGCCGAGGTCCAGCTGGTGGAAGGTGGTCGGGCTGCGGTCGCCCGACGCCTGCGGGTCCGCGCCGCCCTGTGCCGGGGGCTGCTGCGGCCCGCCCTGCGGCGGGATGCCGGCGCCGTACGAGGACGGGCCCTGCGGCGGCGCGCCGTGCTGCTGCGCGCCGGCCCAGCCGGGGGCGCCCTGCTGGGCGGGGGCCGCCGGCTGCGCGGCGTACGCGTCGTTGGCCGGCGCCGTGGGCTGCGCGGCGTACGCGTCCGCCGCGGCGGCGGCCGCCGTACCGCTGAGGGTCAGCCGGGGACCGTCGGTGGCGTTACCGAGGTGCACGGTCGAGCCGGGGCCGATCTCCATCTGGTGGATCCGCTGCCCCTGCACGTACGTGCCGTTGGTACTGCCCTGGTCCTCGATGACCCAACTGCGCCCTCCCCAGCGCACCGTCGCGTGCCGCCAGGACACCCGCGCGTCGTCCAGCACCACATCACCCTGAGGATCGCGCCCCAGGCTGTACACCCGGGACGGATCGAGCGCCCAGGTCATTCCGTTGATTTCGAGTACGAGTTCAGGCACTCCATGCCCCACTAGTTGTCCCCCGAGTGACCCCCTGCACGGGAAGTCTAGGGATGGTGAACATCGTGAGGAACTATTCCAGGCAGCGGGCCACGACTGAAAGCCGGGCCGTGGCAAGGGCACGAAGCGGACAGTGTTGTCGTCGGTTGACGCCCGCGAAAGGCCCCCGGAGAGTGGGAGACACCCACGGATCCGTACGGATGCCACCCGATGCGGGCAACACAGATGACTCGGCATCGATCGGCGGCACGATCGGGGGCCGCGATGAGCGCGACCGCAACTCCGCACACAGGGCCGGGTGCTGTGCTGCTCTCCGCCGTCGTCGCGGTCTGCTGCGCGTTCCTGGCGATGGCCGGTGTCGCGGCGCTCGGACTGCATCTGCTGGGCGCCGATGCGTACGGTTCGCTGGGCCCGATGACGGCTGCCGTCATGGTGCTGGCGGTAGGGGGATCGGTGACCCCGCGGGGTGCTGTCCCGGCCTTCGGCGAGTCCGGCGTGACGGCCGAAACCGCCATTGACATCGTGCCGTTGGGGGTGGGACTGACCGGTGCACTGGTGCTCGGGACGGTGTTCTTACGGTCGGTGCGCGCGGTACCGGGCGGGGTCACGCCGGGCGGGCTGGCGGCGCGCGCCGCGACGGTGGCCGCGCTGTTCACCGCGCTGGTCGGCGGCCTCACGTGGGCCGGACACGACTCCGTAACGATCCCGGGGCGAGCGCTGGTCCCCGGCCTGGACGGCGAGGACGGCGGGCTGCTCGACCGACTGCCGGACGGGCTCGCGGAGCTCGCGGACGCCCGGCTCCGCATCGACTTCGAGGTGGTGGCCCGGCCCTCGCTGGTGGCCGGCGCGGTGTGGGTACTGGCCGTGCTGCTGATCGCGCTGGCGGCCTCGCGGCGCACCCCGCTCCCCCGCGCGCTGGCCGGCGCGGGCCGCGCCGTCCGCCCCGCCGCCTCCGCGCTCACCCAGGTGCTGGGCTTCGCGGTACTTCTGGGCCTGGCGGCCGGGGTGTACGGGGTGACCAGCGGCGGCCAGCCGCGGCGGGCGCTGGGGGCCGCGCTGCTGGGCGCGCCCAACGGGGTGTGGCTCGCGATGCCGCTGGGCCTGTTCGTGCCCTGGCACGGCTCGGCGAGCGGGGCGCTGCTGCCGGCCCTGCCGGCGCCGCTGCGGGAGCTGCTGGGCGGCGGAGGTGAGCGGCCGCTCACCCTGCAGCGGCTGGCCGAGCAGAGCGAGTGGGCGTGGCTCGCGGCGCTGGTGGCGGCCGTGCTGATGCTGCTGGCCGGGATCCTCACGGCCGCCCGCACGGCACGCGGGGCGTCCGACGTCCTGGCGTACGCGGGCGGCTGTGCGCTGCGCCTGGGCGCACTGACCGCACTGGCCGTACCGCTGCTGGTGTGGCTGACGGAGGTCACGGCGGACGTCCGGCTGGCCTTCCTGGGGATCGGCGTCCACGGCGCGGGCCTCGACCTGCGCGGGAGCCCCGGCGCCGGGCTGCTGCTGGGGGCGCTGTGGGGCGCGGCGGCCGGGCTGGCGGGGGCGCTGCTGGCGGTCGGGACGGGGCTCGCGGGCCGGAGCGCGGCCGAACCGCCGGTACCGGTGCACGGGCCGGCGACGTACAGGACGGGGCACGGACCGGGGTACGAGGACCCGGAGCGCCCGGGGCCGTACAGGCCGTCGCGCCCGTACCGGCGGCCGAACCCGGACACCAATCCGTACATGCGAACGCCGCCGCCCCACGGCAGTGACACCGCCTCGGCGCCCACCGTGAGTGGCACCCCGCTCCCCCGCCCCGCCCGGCCGCGCCCCCACCCGCGGCGGGACCGGGACGAGCCGCCGCCGGAGCAGCCGCCGGAGCCGCCACCACCCGGACGGCCGGGCGCCGGCCGCTGAGGGCGGGCCCCCGCAGGCCGCGGGCCGGACCCCGTACTGTACGGACATGTCCGGACCCGTTTCCCACCCGGCCGCGTGGTGGCAGACGTCCACTCGGCGGGACACCTGTACGGCTCCGTGACGCGGCCGGATACCGTAAGAGCACCATGAGCGCATCGCAGACACCGCCTGCCACCGCCGTACCGGGCGACGACGTACCGACCCTTCTCGTGAAGATCTTCGGAAAGGACCGGCCCGGCATCACCGCCGGTCTCTTCGACACCCTCGCTGCCTACTCCGTCGACGTCGTCGACATCGAGCAGGTCGTCACCCGGGGCCGCATCGTGCTGTGCGCCCTGGTGACCACGCCCACCGGGAGCGCGTCGAACGGTGCCACCGAAGGCGACCTGCGCGCGACCGTGCACAGCTGGGCCGAGTCGCTGCACCTCCAGGCAGAGATCATCTCCGGTACCGGTGACAACCGTCCGCGCGGCACCGGCCGTTCGCACGTCACCGTCCTCGGGCACCCGCTCACCGCCGAGTCCACCTCCGCCATCGCCGCCGCCATAACGGCCACCGGCGGCAACATCGACCGTATCTTCCGGCTCGCCAAGTACCCCGTGACGGCCGTCGAGTTCAATGTCTCCGGCACGCCCACCGACACGCTGCGCACCGCACTCGCGACCGAGGCGTCGGTCCTGGGTGTGGACATCGCCGTGGTCGACTCCGGACTGGCCCGCCGCGCCCAGCGGCTGGTCGTCATGGACGTGGACTCGACCCTGATCCAGGACGAGGTCATCGAGCTGTTCGCGGCGCACGCGGGCTGCGAGGCCGAGGTCGCCGAGGTGACCGCCGCCGCGATGCGCGGCGAGCTGGACTTCGAACAGTCGCTGCACGCCCGGGTGGCGCTGCTGAAGGGCCTGGACGCCTCGGTCGTGGAGCAGGTGCGCAAGGAGGTCCGGCTGACCCCGGGCGCACGGACGCTGGTCCGCACCCTCAAGCGCCTGGGGTACCAGGTCGGCGTGGTCTCCGGCGGCTTCACGCAGGTCACCGACGCGCTCAAGGACGAGCTGGGGCTGGACTTCGCCTCGGCGAACACCCTGGAGATCGTGGACGGCAGGTTCACCGGCAAGGTCACCGGCGACATCGTGGACCGGGCGGGCAAGGCCCGGCTGCTGCGCTCCTTCGCCCAGCAGGCCGGGGTGCCGCTGGCGCAGACGGTGGCCATCGGTGACGGCGCCAACGACCTGGACATGCTGAACACGGCGGGTCTGGGCGTCGCCTTCAACGCCAAGCCGGTCGTACGGGAGGCCGCGCACACAGCCGTGAACGTGCCGTTCCTGGACACCGTGCTGTACCTGCTCGGCGTCACCCGCGAAGAGGTCGAGGCCGCCGACACGATCGCGGACTGAGCGGTCACCCACCGCATACGCAACGGCATACGAAAGGGCCCCGGCACGAGGTGTGCCGGGGCCCTTCGGCGTACGCGGTCGGCGCGGCCGGCGCCGGGGTCAGCCCCGCGGCGTCCAGTAGTCGACCAGGCGGCCGACTCCGTGCTCGACGGACTTCCAGGAGCCGTTGAAGGTCACCACCGCGAGGGAAGCGGTCGGGAAACCGCTGCGGTTCATCAGCGTCAGCAGCTCGCCGTCCGCCTCGCCGGAGAGCGCGTCGGCCAGCGCGTGCATGCCCGGGTTGTGGCCGACGAGGAGCAGGTCGTTCACGTCGTCCGACGTCTCGTTGACCACCGCGATGAGCTCGCCCAGCGAGGCTTCGTACAGCCGCTCCTCGTACACCGTCTTCGGGCGCTGGGGCAGCTTGGGGGCGCACAGCTTCCAGGTCTCGCGGGTACGGGCGGCCGTGGAGCAGAGGGCCAGGTCTGGAGTGATGCCGGCTCCGGCGAGCCAGAGTCCGGCGGCGGGGGCGTCCCGGCGGCCGCGGTCGGCGAGCGGCCGCTCATGGTCGCTCTCCTGGGACCACTCGGCCTTGGCATGTCGGAGAAGAACAATCCGGCGAGGAGAATCGACGCTCATGTGTCCCAGCTTCGCATGAAACGCGGCGCGGGGCGCGGGGTGTTGACAGCCTCATCCCACAAAGCGGGACGCGGAACCGGTGGCTACACTCCGGCGCCGAGCAGCCGCGCGAGGAAGTGGACCATGGACGCCATGGCGGGCGGAACCCCCGCTGCTTCGGCCTCCGCGGCGGGGGTCATCACGAAGAGCAGCGTCACGAACGAGACCACCGCCAGGGCCACGGCCCACCACGGCAGCCGCACGGGCCGGGCAGCGCCCTTGGTGTGCCGGGTGTGAGCGGCGGACATGGGATCGCCTCCGTGCGGTCGAGGGGACGGCGCGGTGTCCTGTGAACCGCGGTGTCCTTCGAATCTACGGTCCCGGGACCGCGCCGCCCATCAGGTACGCCACCCACTTACCCCTGACCCCGGCCCCCTAGGGGACGGTGGGGACAGCCCTACCGAGCCAGTCCCACCGGCGCCGGGTCAGGGTTCAGGGTGCGGCGATGCTGGCGATGATCCCCACCACGACGGTCACGGCGAGCATCGCGCCAAAGACAAGGAGCAGCTTCTTCTGTCCGCCCTGCGGATTCGGTTCGAGCACTGGCATGTCCCCAGTGTCGCACCCGCCCGTGACCGGGCTTCCGTCAGCCCTCGTCCTCGATCCGGCGGTCCCGGCCGGCCAGCACGCCCACCGCGATCTGCGGCACCATCAACCCCGCCATCAGCGCGATGGGCAGGCCCCAGCCGCCGCTGTGCTGGTACAGCGTGCCCACCAGGAGCGGCCCGGGGATGGAGATCAGGTAGCCGATGCACTGGGCGAAGGCGGAGAGCTTGACGACGCCGGCGGCACTGCGGGCGCGCATGCCGATCATGGTGAGGGCGAGCGGGAAGGCGCAGTTCGATATGCCGAGCAGCAGCGCCCAGCCCCAGGCGCCGGCCGCGGGCGCCAGCCACAGGCCCGCGTACCCGATGAGCCCGCAGGCCCCGAGGGCCACGGCCAGCAGCCCCTGGTGACGCATCCGGGCGGCCAGTCGCGGCAGCAGGAAGGAGAGCGGGATGCCCATGGCCATGACGAGGGCGAGCAGTACGCCGGCGGTCCCGGCCGACACCCCCGCGTCGCGGAAGATCTGCGGCAGCCAGCCCATGGTGACGTACGCGGCGGTGGCCTGCAGGCCGAAGAAGACGGCCAGCGCCCAGGCGGTGGGCGAGCGGCTGATCCGGACGGCCGGGGCGTCCTCCTGGGGCGCGCCCGCCGCTGCCGGTGCCGCCTGGGGCGCGCGGTGCTTCAGTACGGCGAGCCAGGGCACCACGGCGAGGACGCCGAGCACGGCCCACACGGCGAGCCCGGCCTGCCAGCCGCCGCCGAGCGCGCCGGTGACCGGCACGGTGAGGGCGGCGGCCAGTGAGGTACCCAGGGCCAGGGCCATGGAGTACAGCCCGGTCATCGAGCCGACCCGGTCGGGGAAGAAGGTCTTGATCACCACGGGCAGCAGGATGTTGCTGACCGCGATGCCGGCGAGCGCGAGGGCGCTGGCGGCGAGGAAGCCGGCCGTGCCGCCCGCGAAGGGGCGCACGAGGACGCCGAGCGCGATCGCGGCCATGCCGGCGCACACGATGGTGGCCGCGCCGAAGCGGCGGGCCAGTCGCGGCGCCGCGATGCCGAAGACGGCGAAGCAGAGGGCCGGTACGGAGGTGAGCAGGCCCGCGACGGTGCCGCTCATGCCGAGTCCGTCCCGCACCTCCTCCATGAGGGCGCCCAGGCTGGTGATGGCCGGGCGGAGGTTGAGCGCGGCGAGGACGAGACCGGCGGTCAGGACCGCGCCGACCCAGCGCGGTACGGGCGCGGGGGCGGGGTCCAGGGGGCCGGTTCCCGGGTGCGCGGTGGTCTGTGGTGCCTCGGTGCCGGTGCCGAGGGTCGCAAGGTCGTCGTCTGCCATAGGACTCATCATAGAATCATGGGATGAATGGCTGTCCAATCGCTTCGGGAGCTCGTCCATGCCACTGACCCCCTCGCCCCGGCGTTCCGTCCTGGCCGACCAGGTGATCGCTCAGCTGCGGGCCCAGATCACCTCGGGCGAGTGGCCGGTCGGGGAGCGCATCCCGACCGAGCCCGAGCTGGTCGAACAGCTCGGTGTGGCTCGTAACACCGTCCGCGAGGCGGTCCGCGCGCTCGCCCACAACGGGCTGCTCGACATCCGCCAGGGCTCCGGCACGTACGTCGTCGCCACCAGCGAGCTGGCCGGGGTGATGAACCGCCGCTTCGCCGACGCCGACCCCCGGCACGTCGCCGAACTGCGCAGCGCCCTGGAGGCGGAGGCCGCCCGGCGCGCCGCGGAGCGCCGTACCGAGGCGGACATCAAGCAGCTGGACGCGGCGCTGCACCGGCGCGAGCAGGCGTGGGAGTCGGGCGCGGCGGCCGCGTTCGTGGAGGCGGACGCCACGCTGCACATGGCCATCGTGGCGGCCTCGCACAACGACGTACTGGCCGAGCTGTACGCGGACCTCGGCGGCGTACTGCGCGAGTTCCTCCGCGCCGACGTGGGCGAGGAGCTGCGGCCCGAGTGGCACATGGACCACTCACGGCTGGTGGACGCGATCCGCGAGGGCGACGGCGACCGCGCGGCGGCCGAAGCGAGCTCCCACCCGTACGGCTGCCGCCCGGGGCGGTTGGGGAGGGGCTGAGGGGCGCGCACACGTATGAGGGCCGCGGCCGTACGTCTCCGTACGGGCCGCGGCCCTCATCGCGTCAAGAGGACGGGTCAGGCACCCATCATGTGCACGCCGCCGTCGACGTGGACGATCTCGCCCGTCGTCTTCGGGAAGAAGTCCGACAGCAGGGCGACGACGCCGCGGCCCGCGGGCTCCGGGTCGGCCATGTCCCACTTCAGCGGGGAGCGGGTGTTCCAGACGTCCGCCAGCTCGGTGAAGCCCGGGATGGACTTGGCGGCCATCGAGCCGATCGGTCCGGCCGAGATCAGGTTGCAGCGGATGCCCTCGGGGCCCAGGTCACGCGCGAGGTAGCGCGAGGTGGCCTCCAGGGCGGCCTTGGCCGGGCCCATCCAGTCGTACTGCGGCCACGCGAACTGCGCGTCGAAGGTGAGGCCGACGACGGCGCTGCCCTCGCTGAGCAGCGGGCGGCAGGCCATGGTGAGCGACTTCAGCGAGAACGCCGAGACGTGCATCGCGGTCGAGACGGACTCGAAGGGGGTGTTGAGGAAGTTGCCGCCCAGCGCGTCCTGCGGCGCGAACCCGATGGAGTGCACGACGCCGTCGAGGCCGCCGAGCTCCTCACGGACGACGCCCTCCAGGCGGGCCAGGTGCTCGTCGTTGGTCACGTCCAGCTCGATGACCTTGGCGGGCTTGGGCAGCTTCTTGGCGATGCGCTCGGTGAGGGTCGGCCGCGGGAACGCGGTCAGGATGACCTCGGCGCCCTGCTCCTGCGCGACCTTGGCCGCGTGGAAGGCGATGGAGGACTCCATCAGCACACCCGTGATCAGAATGCGCTTGCCGGCGAGGATTCCGCTCATATCGATCAGTGACCCATGCCCAATCCGCCGTCGACGGGAATGACGGCTCCAGTGATGTACGCGGCCTCGTCGGAGGCCAGGAAGCGGACCGAGGCGGCGATCTCCTCGGGCTGCGCGTAACGCGCGAGCGGCACCTGCTTCACGATGTTCTCGCGCTGCTCATCGGTGAGCGCGCGGGTCATGTCCGTGTCGACGAAGCCCGGGGCCACGACGTTCACGGTGATGTTGCGGGAGCCCAGCTCGCGGGCGAGCGAGCGGGCGAAGCCCACCAGGCCCGCCTTGGAGGCCGCGTAGTTCGCCTGCCCCGCGGAGCCCAGCAGCCCCACGACCGACGAGATCAGCACGACCCGGCCCTTGCGCGCCCGCAGCATGGCCCGGTTGGCCCGCTTGACCACGCGGAACGTACCGGTGAGGTTGGTCTCCAGGACCGAGGCGAAGTCGTCCTCCGACATCCGCATCAGCAGCTGGTCGCGGGTGACGCCGGCGTTGGCCACCAGCACCTCGACCGCGCCCTGCTTCTCCTCGATCTCCTTGTACGCCTGCTCGACCTGCTCCGTGTCGGTGATGTCGCACTTCACGGCCAAGAACCCCTCGGGGGGCTCGCCGGAGCGGTAGGTGATGGCGACCTTGTCGCCTGCCTCGGCGAAGGCCCGGGCGATGGCGAGGCCGATGCCGCGGTTGCCTCCGGTGACCAGAACCGAGCGGCTCAAGAGATCACCCTTTCCGTGTCCTGTCCGACGTGTGTTCCTTACGAAACTAGCGGTCAGGAGCCCCATACGGAGAATCCAGCTCGCACAGGGGCACATCCCGGTCACTGTGGGGTCCCTACAGAAGCAACCACTCCGCGACCCGGCGAATCGCCACGACGAACCCGCCGGCCCTCGTGCGCGCCCGGGGTCCGGCACGGCATGATGCGTGGCGCCGACCCCGGGAGGGATGCCGTGCCCGCTACACCTCGTTCCCTTGACGAGAGCTTCCTCGCGCTGCCCCTGCACGCGCTGGCCGACGCCGCGCTCGCGCGGGCCCGGGCGCTGGGGGCCGACCATGCCGACTTCCGGCTGGAACGCATCCGGTACGCGTCCTGGCGGCTGCGGGACGCGAAGACGGCCGGGTCCTCGGACAGTACCGACCTGGGGTACGCGGTGCGGGTCGTGCACGGCGGGGCCTGGGGGTTCGCGTCCGGTGTTGACCTGACCATGGACGCGGCGGCGCGGGTGGCGGCGCAGGCGGTGGCGATGGCCAAGCTGTCGGCGAAGGTGATCGACGCGGCGGGCTCGCAGGAGAAGGTGGAGCTCGCCGACGAGCCCGCGTATCCGGACCGGACGTGGATCTCCTCGTACGAGGTCGATCCGTTCGACGTGCCGGACGCGGAGAAGACCGGGCTGCTGGCGGAGTGGAGCGGGCGGCTGCTGGCCGCGCCGGGCGTCACGCACGCGGACGCCTCGCTCCTCACGATCCGGGAGAACAAGTTCTACGCCGACACGGCGGGCACGACCACCACCCAGCAGCGGGTCCGGCTGCACCCGGAGCTGACGGCCGTCGCGGTGGACGACCGCAGCGGCGAATTCGACTCGATGCGGACCATCGCGCCGCCGGTCGGCCGCGGCTGGGAGTACCTGACCGACGGGCGGTACGACTGGGACGCCGAGCTGGCGGAGATGCCCGCGCTGCTCGCGGAGAAGATGCGCGCGCCGAGCGTCCGGGCCGGGCGGTACGACCTGGTGGTGCATCCCTCCAACCTGTGGCTGACGATCCACGAGTCGATCGGACACGCGACCGAGCTGGACCGGGCGCTGGGGTACGAGGCGGCGTACGCGGGCACCTCGTTCGCCACCTTCGACCAGCTGGGGAAGCTGGCCTACGGGTCGTCGCTGATGCATGTCACGGGCGACCGGACGGCCGAGCACGGGCTGGCGACGATCGGGTACGACGACGAGGGCGTGGCGGCGCAGTCCTGGGACCTGGTCAAGGACGGCGTCCTGGTCGGCTACCAGCTGGACCGCAGGATCGCGAAGCTGACCGGGTTCGAGCGGTCCAACGGGTGCGCGTACGCGGATTCGCCGTCCCACGTGCCGGTGCAGCGGATGGCGAACGTGTCCCTGCAGCCGGCGCCCGAGGGGCCGTCCACCGAGGAGCTGATCGCGGGCGTGGAGCACGGGATCTACGTGGTCGGCGACCGGTCCTGGTCCATCGACATGCAGCGGTACAACTTCCAGTTCACCGGGCAGCGGTTCTTCCGGATCGAGAACGGGCGGCTGGCGGGGCAGCTGCGGGACGTGGCGTACCAGGCCACCACCACCGACTTCTGGGGCTCGATGGCCGCGGTCGGCGGCCCGCAGACGTACGTACTGGGCGGCGCCTTCAACTGCGGCAAGGCCCAGCCGGGCCAGGTCGCCTCCGTCTCGCACGGCTGCCCCTCCGCCCTCTTCACGGGCGTGAACATCCTCAACACGGCGCAGGAGGCCGGTCGATGAGCACACGTCGTACGTCCCGTACTTCTCGTACGAGCGCGCCGCACGAGGTGGTCGAGCGGGCGCTGGCCCTGTCGCGGGCCGACGGCTGCGTGGTCATCGCCGACGAGACCGCCACCGCCAACCTGCGCTGGGCAGGCAACGCGCTGACCACCAACGGGGTCACCCGCGGCCGCACCCTCACCGTCATCGCCACCGTGGACGGCAAGGAGGGCACCGCCTCCGGTGTCGTCTCGCGCGCCGCGGTCACCGCCGACGACCTGGAGGGGCTGGTGCGGGCGGCGGAGGCGGCCGCCCGGGGCGCGGACCCCGCCGAGGACGCGCAGCCGCTCGTACCGGGCGGTGCGCCCTCCCCCGGCTTCACCGAGCCGCCCGCCGAGACCTCCTCCGAGGTGTTCGCCGACTTCGCGCCGGCGCTGGGCGAAGCCTTCCGGCGGGCCCGGGACGGCGGCCGCGAGCTGTACGGGTTCGCCAATCACGAGGTCGTGTCCTCGTACGTGGGCTCCTCCACCGGGCTGCGGCTCCGGCACGACCAGCCCACCGGCACCCTGGAGCTGAACGCCAAGTCGCCCGACCGCACCCGCTCGGCCTGGGCGGGCCGGGCCACCCGGGACTTCCGGGACGTCGACCCGCTGGCCATGGACGCCGACCTGGCGCGGCGGCTGGCCTGGGCCGAGCGGCGGACCGAGCTGCCCGCCGGGCGGTACGAGACGCTGCTGCCGCCCACCGCCGTCGCCGACCTGCTCGTGTACCAGATGTGGTCCTCCGGGGCGCGGGACGCGGCAGAGGGCCGCACGGTCTTCTCCGCGCCCGGAGGCGGCACCCGGGTGGGCGAGAAGCTCTCCGGGCTCCCTCTGACGCTGCGCAGCGACCCGGGGGCCCCGGGCCTGGAGTGCGCGCCCTTCGTGCTGGCGCACAGCTCCGGGGACGACGCCTCGGTCTTCGACAACGGGCTGCCGCTGGAGCCCACCGACTGGCTGCGGGACGGCGCGCTGAACCGGCTGGTCACCACCCGGCACAGTGCGGGCCTGACCGGCCTGCCGGTGGCCCCCGCGGTCGACAACCTGCTGCTGGACGCGGGCGGCACGAAGTCCCTGGACGAGCTGGTGGCCGGTACGGAGCGCGGGCTGCTGCTGACCTGCCTGTGGTACATCCGCGAGGTCGATCCGGCGACGCTGCTGCTCACGGGGCTGACGCGAGACGGCGTGTACCTCGTGGAGGGCGGTGAGGTGGTCGGCGAGGTGAACAACTTCCGGTTCAACGAGTCGCCGGTGGATCTGCTGGGGCGGGCGAGCGAGGCGGGCCGTACGGAGCGCACGCTGCCGCGCGAGTGGAGCGACTACTTCACGCGGGCCGCGATGCCCGCGCTGCGCATCCCGGACTTCAACATGAGCTCGGTGAGCCGGGGGGTGTGAGGCGGGGAGTGTGAGGCGGGTGAGCCCGGGGCGAGGCCGTCCGCGCGCCCGCCCCGGGGCTGTGCGCACTTGTCGTACCGCGTGGCCGGCCTGTGGATACTCGGTCGGCCACGCTTCGCACGGCTAATAGAATCGGTTCCGTCCTCCCGTTTGGGATCAACGACCGATCAGGAACGCCATGACACGCCTCGGCGAATCCGTCGCCCGCGCCAGCACGCTGCTCTCCGCAGACCTCTCCGTCGACACCACCGTCGAGGAGCTGCTGAAGGAGACGGGCGCGCGGCGCTATCTCGACCTGACGGACCTGTCGGCCAAGGAGCAGGCCGAGCTGATCGCCTCGCGCACGGTCGAGGTGATCCCGGGCGTGGAGCAGCTCGCCGAGCGCATCGAGGAGCGCAAGGCGGCCGGCAAGAGCCTGCACATCAAGCTGGGCATCGACCCGACGGCCACCGATGTGCACCTGGGGCACGCGGTCCCGCTGATCGTCCTCAGCCGCTTCCAGCGCCTCGGCCATGACGTCACGCTGATCATCGGCGACTTCACGGCCAAGATCGGCGACCCCTCGGGCCGCAGCACGGAGCGCCCGCCGCTGACCGACGAGGACATCGCGAAGAATCTCGCGACCTACCGCGACCAGGTCCGGCCGTTCTTCGACTTCGAGAAGGTCAGCTTCCGGCAGAACAGCGAGTGGCTGGCGCCGTACACCTTCCCCGAGCTGCTCGGCCTGCTCGCGAAGGTGCCGGTCTCCCAGCTGCTGCAGCGCGACGACTTCCGCACCCGCCTCGCGGACGGCTCCGGGCTGACCATGACCGAGATGCTGTACCCGATCGCGCAGGGCCTGGACTCGGTCGCCCTGAACGACGACGTGGAGCTCGGCGGCGCCGACCAGCTGCTCAACCTCCAGATGGCCCGCAAGCTCATGGAGCTGCACGGCCAGCAGCCGCAGCTGGTCGTCACGATGCCGCTGATCGAGGGCACGGACGGCACGGGCGCGAAGATGTCCAAGTCCAAGGGCAACTACGTCGGTCTGAACGCCCCCGCCGAGGACGTCTTCGGCAAGATCATGTCGGTCCCGGACCGGCTGATGGAGCCGTACCTCAAGGCGTGGACGGAGTGGACGGACGAGGAGATCGCCCAGGTCCTGGCCCGTATCGAGGAGAAGTCGCTGCACCCGATGGATCTGAAGAAGATCCTCGCGGGTGAGGTCGTGGCCGCGCTGTACGGCATCGAGGCGGCGATGGCGGCCCGCGCCGGGTTCGTCGCGCAGTTCTCCAAGAAGTCCTTCGCCGATGTCTCCACGCTGCCCTCGGTGGACCTCGCCGAGCACGGCACGGAGACCGTGGCCACGGTGCTGACCAAGGTGCTGGAGTTCACGGCCAGCGCGTCGGCGGCCCGCCGGCTGGCGAAGCAGAACGCGCTGCGGCTGGTCATCGAGGCCGAGTCGGGTCAGGAGACGGTGGTACTGGCCGAGGCGGACGCGATCCGTCCGCTGGCCGAGGTGCTGACGGAGAAGCTGGCCGCCACGCCGGGCACCCCGTACCTCAAGGCCGGCCGCAAGCTGGCCCAGATCCAGGGCGCGTAAGCGGGACCCGCCGGACCACGGGGCGCGTGTACCGCGCCGGGGCCCGGCGGCAAGGCAGGTCAGCCGGAGCGGGGCCGGCCGCGGCGGGTGCCGCGGTCGGCCCCGTGTCGGACCGCTCCCGCGGGCCGTGTGTGCAGGCCCGCGGGAACGGTGTGCGGCGGCGTGGTCACGCCCGCTGGTGCCCGTGTTTCCTCCCGCGCACCATGGCCCACAGCCGGCTGCCCACGCCGACGACGATCACCGCGCCGATCAGCTGCAGCAGATGCCGGGTCCAGTCGACGCCCTTGGTGTCCTCGACTCCGATGCCGGTGGCCGCCCAGTTGCCCAGCACGCTGCCGAGCATGCCGAAGATCACCGTCAGCCAGAGCGGGATCGCCTGCTTCCCCGGAATGAGCGCCCTCGCGATCACACCCAGAACCAGACCCAGAATGATGGCCCACAACCAATTCATGTCGCCTCCTAATGGGGCGCGGTGTACAAGGCCGTGCATCGTTCAGTTTCATACCGCCACCCGTACGGCGCACGTCGGAGCGGTCTGTACGTATGACGCCGGTATGTACCCCGCCGGGCGTATCGCGACCCGGTCTCGAAGCCTGCGCAGGCCCGGCGTAACGTGGAACAGGTCCGGCATTGGCGTGTGCCCGGTATGACAACAGGTGGTGGAACGTGATGCGGAAGCAGAGCAGTGCCCAGTCCTTCCGGATCACCGGAGCCCGCCAGGGGCTGACCGAGGACGTCCGTGGGCGGCAGCGACGCTACGTGATCTCGATGTCTCTACGGACGGTGGCGGTGATCCTCACCGCCGTGCTTTGGAACGTCGAGCGCCACGTCGCCATTATCACCCTGATTGCGGGTCTGGTGCTGCCGTACGTTGCGGTCGTCATCGCCAACGCGGGCCGGGAGAACGTCACTTCGCTCCCTTCGACCTTCGTGGCGACCCCGTCCCGGCCGATGCTGACCTCGTCGGCCGACGAGTCAACGCAGGAGCCCGGCGCGGAAGGCGGCCCGGAAGCGGGGCGCACGGACTCCACCGAGCAGCCCGGCGAGCGCGGCTGATCTACCGACGATCCGCAAAGCTCAAGAAAAGCTCAGATCAATCATGTGGTTCCGGTGCACCCGGCACGGTCCCCCGTGACATACTTCGTACGCGCTCCGCATCCCCCGTCGGAGCGACGGACCGACGCCGGGCGGCTCCCCCCGTGGCTGCCCGGCGTCGCCATGTCCGGACGCAGCAGCGCGACGTAGGGTTGAGGGCGTGATCTCCCCGAACGTCTCCGAGAATGCCACCATCTGTTCCGCCAAGGGCTGCCGAGCCGACGCGGTGTGGGTCCTGGCGTGGAACAACCCGAAGCTGCACACGCCGGACCGCCGCAAGACCTGGCTCGCGTGCGAGGAGCACCGCGAGCACCTCTCCCAATTCCTCGGCGTCCGGGGCTTCTTGAAGGACGTGGTGAAGCTGGAGGAGTGGGAGGCACCGGCCTCCGAAGGCTGACGCCGGCCTCCGACCGCTGACGTCCGCTTCCGACCGCTGACGTCCGCCTCCGACGGCTGACAGCCGGGCCGGACCGGCTGCCCGCCCCCGGACCGGCGTCAGCCGCCGATCGCCGACATCGGCCGCTCCGGCTGCAGGAAGCTCGGGTCGTCCAGGCCCGAGCCCGCCTTCTTGCCCCACATCGCGAGCTTCCATATGCGCGCGATCTCTTCGTCCCCCGCGTCCGAGCGCAGCGCGGCCCGCAGGTCCGTCTCCTCCGTGGCGAACAGGCACGTCCGCACCTGGCCGTCGGCCGTCAGCCGGGTCCGGTCGCAGGCGCGGCAGAAGGGCCGGGTGACCGAGGCGATGACGCCGACGCGCTGCGGCCCGCCGTCGACGAGCCAGCGCTCGGCGGGCGCGGAGCCGCGCGCCTCCTCGTCCTCGGGGGTCAGCGTGAAGCGGGTACGCAGCGAGGCGAGGATGTCGCCCGCGGTGATCATGCCCTCGCGCTTCCAGCCGTGCTGCGCGTCGAGCGGCATCTGCTCGATGAAGCGGAGCTCGTAGTCGTTCTCCACCGCCCAGGCGAGGAGGTCGGGGGCCTCGTCGTCGTTCAGCCCCGGCATGAGAACGGAGTTGACCTTGACGGGGGTGAGGCCGGCGGCGCGGGCTGCTTCCAGCCCGCGCAGTACGTCCTCGTGGCGCTTGCGGCGGGTCAGGGTCTGGAAGACGTCCGGGCGCAGAGTGTCCAGCGAGACGTTCACCCGGTCCAGGCCGGCGTCGCGCAGCGCGGTGGCGGTGCGCTCCAGGCCGATGCCGTTGGTGGTCAGCGACATCTGCGGGCGCGGCTCCAGGGCCGCGACACGCTCGACGATGCCGACGAGGCCGGGCCGGAGCAGCGGCTCGCCGCCGGTGAAGCGGACCTCTTCGATGCCGAGGTCGGTGACGGCGATGCGGATGAGGCGGACGATCTCGTCGTCCGTGAGCAGGTCCGGCTTGGCGAGCCACTGCAGGCCCTCTTCGGGCATGCAGTACGTGCACCGCAGGTTGCACCGGTCGGTCAGCGAAACCCGCAGGTCGGTGGCTACTCGCCCGTATGTGTCGATGAGCACGAGGCCCCCTCCCCCGGTGGCGGATCAGTTGTTGTCGAGCCTACGCGATGGGTCCGACAACGAGCACGGCTCCAATGTCACGATGCGGGACCGGCCGCGTCGTAGGGATCTACGACACGGCCGGTGCTCCGCCTGCGGAATTCGGGCGGTCAGTGCGCTCCGGTGCCGGTCAGGGACCGGACCTCCAGCTCGGCGTACTTCTTGGCGTCCGGCTCCTCCTTGGAGAGCAGGGACCCGAGCCAGCCGAGCAGGAAGCCCAGCGGGATGGAGATCAGGCCCGGGTTCTCCAGCGGGAAGAAGTGGAAGTCCACGGCGGGGAACATCGAGGTCTCCTTGCCGGAGACGACCGGCGAGAAGAGCACGAGGAGGACCGAGGAGGCCAGGCCGCCGTAGATCGACCACAGCGCCCCGGAGGTGGTGAAGCGCTTCCAGAAGAGGCTGTAGAGGATCGTGGGCAGGTTGGCGGAGGCGGCGACCGCGAAGGCGAGGGCGACCAGGCCCGCGACGTTCAGGCCGCGCGCGAAGACGCCGAGGATGATCGCGACGGCGCCGATGCCGACGGTGGCCCAGCGCGCGGCGCGCACCTCGTCCTTCTCCGACGCCTGGCCCCTCTTGATCACGTTGACGTACAGGTCGTGCGCGAAGGACGACGACGAGGCGAGGGTGAGGCCCGCTACCACGGCGAGGATGGTGGCGAAGGCGACGGCCGAGATCACGGCGAGCAGGATGGCGCCGCCGGTGGAGTCGGCGCCGCCGCCGATCTCCTGGGCGAGCAGCGGGGCCGCGGTATTGCCCGCCGGGTTGGACGCGATGATCGTCTCCGGCTTGATGAGCGCTGCCGCGCCGAAGCCGAGCGCGATGGTCATCAGGTAGAAGACGCCGATGATGCCGATGGCCCAGTTCACGGACTTACGGGCGGCCTGGGACGTGGGCACGGTGTAGAAGCGGATGAGGATGTGCGGCAGGCCGGCGGTGCCGAGGACCAGGGCGATGCCCAGCGAGATGAAGTCGATCTTCGAGGTGGCGGTGGCGCCGTACTTCAGGCCGGGCTCCAGGAAGGCCGCGCCCTTGCCGCTCTCCTTGGCGGCCTCGCCGAGCAGCGTGGAGATGTTGAAGTCGAACTTGAGCATCACCAGGAACGTGATCAGCAGGGTGCCCGCGATCAGCAGGATGGCCTTGACCATCTGCACCCAGGTGGTGCCCTTCATGCCGCCGATGGAGACGTACAGGATCATCACGATGCCGACGAGGACGACGACGAGGATCTTGCCGGCCTCGCTGGTGATGCCGAGGAGCAGCGTGACGAGCGCGCCCGCGCCCGCCATCTGCGCCAGCAGGTAGAAGATCGAGACGACGATGGTGGAGACGCCCGCCGCGGTGCGCACCGGGCGCTGCCGCATGCGGTACACGAGGACGTCGCCCATCGTGAAGCGGCCGGAGTTCCGCAGCGGTTCGGCGACCAGCAGCAGCGCGACCAGCCAGGCGACGAGGAAGCCGATGGAGTACAGGAAGCCGTCGTACCCGAAGAGGGCGATGGCGCCCGCGATTCCGAGGAAGGACGCGGCGGACATGTAGTCGCCGGAGATGGCCAGACCGTTCTGGAAGCCGGAGAACTGGCGGCCGCCGGCGTAGAAGTCCTCGGCGCCCTTGGTCTGCCGCCCCGCCCATACGGTGATGCCGAGGGTGGCGGCGACGAAGACCGCGAAGAGCGTGATGATCAGCGGCCGGTGCTGGGACGCGCCCTCGGCGGCGAGCTGGAACGTCAGGTGGCTCATGCGTCGCCCTCCACACGCGGGTTGCCGCCCTCCAGGCGGTTCTTGATCGCCTCGGCCTTGGGGTCGAGCTTCGCGGCGGCGTGCCGCGAGTACCACCAGGCGATGAGGAAGGTCGTCACGAACTGGGCGAGGCCGAGGACGAACGCGACGTTGATGTTGCCGAGGACCTTGGTGCCCATGAAGCCGCCCGCGTAGTTGCTGAGCAGCACGTACAGCAGGTACCAGAGGACGAAGGCGACGGTCAGCGGGAAGGCGAACGAGCGGTAGGAGCGGCGCAGTTCGGTGAACTCCGCGCCGGACTGCACCTCGGTGAAGGGCGGTGCCTCATGGGGCGCGCCGTGCTGCCCCTCGTGCTCCTCGTGCGGCCCGTGGTCAGCGGGCGGCTGGGCGGCGGTGCTCACGCGGTCTCCTGATTTCTCACGGTGCTGGCAATTCCTGGCGATTTCTGTCGCGCGATCTGCAAGGGCGTTCCATCGGCGGCATAAAGTTCAGATCAGTGATCCGGATCACGCATGCTAGAGGGGCGCGACCGCCTTCCGACAGGGGTCAGGGCCTGAAATCCCCAGGAAATCGGGGGGTACGGCCGCCACTGGCGGCGCGCCGGATCGTTGTCCGGGTGTGACGCCTTTGCCGCCCCGGCAGCCACCCGGACCGGGCCGACTCCCGTACGGCGCCGTGCGGTTGTCCTCCCCCGTCGCCCTCGCCCCTCCCGCGCCACCCCGCCCGACCTGCGCCGTTGCCCGTCGTTGGGACGGCCGGCGGATCGCGCTGCCACTGCTGAGCTTCGGGGCGCTGCGCCGCCCCCGGTGTGGTTGACGGACCCCGCTCCTGCGGCAGTTGACGGGTTTTCCCCCGCCGACAGGCGGGTTTTCTCTGCCGACCGTTGAACTGTCCGGGTGATCACGGTTAGCTTCACTCGTCACGGAACCGGCTCGCGCGCGACCTGCCCGCGAGCGGTCAGAGATGATGTGGAGTACCCATGGCACATCTGAGATCCAGACGGGTGCGCGCGCTCGCCGTACCGGTCGGACTGGCCCTCGTCGCCTCCCTCGGCTTCCTCCCGCAGGCGGCCACCGCCGCTCCCCAGGAGGCCCGGGCCACGGTCACCACCGACGGCCCGCTGCTCTCGTACGTCGTCAACGCCACGCCGGGCAAGGCGTCGATGGCCGAGGTCGGCAAGGCGATACGCGCGGCCGGCGGCAAGGTGGTCGTCGCCCACGAGAAGATAGGCGTGATCGTCGTCCACTCCGCGAACCCGAAGTTCGCCGAGACGATACGCACGGTGCGCGGCGTCCAGTCGGCCGGCGCCACCCGCACCGCCCCCCTGAAGCCCTCCGGCACCACCGACATCGGAAAGCCGCAGAAGGCCGACCTGAGCAAGGCCGCGAAGCTGGCCGGCGCCAAGGCCGAGGCGGCCGGTGAAGAGCCCCTGGAATCCCTGCAGTGGGACCTGCCCGCCATCAAGGCGGACCAGGCCGCGAAGGTGAACCCGGGCAGCAAGAAGGTCACCGTCGCCGTCATCGACACCGGCGTGGACGACACCCACCCGGACCTGAAGCCCAACTTCTCCGCGCAGCAGTCCGCCAACTGCGTGGGCGGCGTGGCCGACACCACCGCCGGTTCCTGGCGCCCGTGGAACCCCACCGAGGACTACCACGGTACCCACGTCGCGGGCACGATCGCCGCCGCGCGCAACGGAGTCGGCATGGCCGGCGTCGCGCCGAACGTGAAGATCTCCGCCATCAAGGTCAGCGAGCCCGAGACGAGCCTCTTCTACGCCGAGAGCGTGGTCTGTGCCTTCGTCTTCGCGGCCGACCACGGCGTCGAGGTCACCAACAACAGCTACTACGTCGACCCGTGGATGTTCAACTGCAAGGATGACGCCGACCAGGGCGCCATCGTCGACGCGGTGGGCCGGGCGGCCAAGTACGCCGAGCGCAAGGGCGCGATCAACGTCGCCGCGGCCGGCAACTCCAACCTCGACCTGGCGGCGAAGGAACTCACCGACAAGTCGAGCCCGAACGACACCACTCCGGTGGAGCGGAAGATCGACCCGGCCAAGTGCTGGGACGTGCCCACCCAGCTCCCGGGCACCGTCACGGTCGCCGCGACCGGCGTGAAGAAGCTCAAGTCGTACTACTCCAACTACGGCAACGGCGTGATCGACGTGGCCGCGCCGGGCGGCGACAGCCGGCAGGTCCCCGAACTCCCCGCCAAGAACGGCAACATCCTCTCCACCATGCCGGGCGGCGACTGGGCCTACCTGGCGGGCACCTCGATGGCCTCGCCCCACGTGGCGGGCGTCGCGGCGCTGGTGAAGAGCGCGCACCCGAAGAGCAGCCCGCAGGAGATCCAGTGGCTGCTGAAGAAGGACGCCGACAACCCGGGCTGCCCCCAGGGTGACGCGACGTGCACCGGTACTCCGCACGTCAACGGCCACTACGGCTACGGGATCGTCGACGCGCTGGACGCCGTCGAGCAGGACTGAGCGAGCGGCGCCGGGGCCCGTGGCAGCGGGCCCCGGCGGCCGGTCCGAAAGACGCCCCTACGGGCGTACGAGTACCTTCAGCGCCCTGCGCTCGTCCATCGCGCGGTACCCCTCCGGCACCCCATCCAGGTCCACCGACATGTCGAAGAGCGGCGAGGGGTCGAGGGTGCCGTCCAGGACGTCCGGCAGCAGCTCGGGGAGGTAGGTGCGTACCGGTGCCACGCCGCCGCGCACCGTGATGTTCCGCCCGAACAGCACGCTCAGGTCCAGGCCGTTGCCGCTGCCGTGCGGCACCCCGACGTAGCCGATCGCGCCGCCGGGCCGGGCGATCTCCACCGCGGTGCGCATCGACTGTTCCGTACCGACCGCCTCGATCACCGCGTGCGCGCCATGCCCGTCGGTCAGCTCCCGCACCGCGGCCACCGCCTCGTCGCCGCGCTCGGCGACCACCTCGTCGGCCCCGAAGGCCCGTGCGAGGTCCGTACGCGCCCGGTGCCGCCCCAGGACGATGATCCGCTCCGCGCCCAGCCGCCGGGCCGCCAGCACCCCGCACAGCCCCACCGCGCCGTCCCCGACCACCGCCACCGTCGCGCCCGGCCGGACGCCCGCGCCCAGCGCCGCGTGATGCCCGGTGCCCAGCACGTCGGCCAGGGAGAGCAGCGCGGTCAGCAGCCGGTCGTCACCGGCCGCGGCGGCGGGCAGTTTCACCAGCGTGGCGTCGGCATACGGGACGCGCACCGCCTCGCCCTGGCCGCCGTCCGACCCGGGCGTGCCCCAGGCACCGCCGTTGACGCAGGACGTGGTCAGCCCGTCGGCGCAGTAGTCGCAGGTGCCGTCGGACCAGGTGAAGGGCGCCACGACGAGGTCGCCCGGGGCGACGGTGACGACGTCGTCACCGGTGTCGGTGACCGTGCCGAGGAACTCGTGGCCGGTGCGCTGCCCCGGCTCGCGGGGCGACTCGCCCCGGTACGGCCACAGGTCGCTGCCACAGATGCAGGCCCGCACCACCTGGACCACCGCGTCCTGCGGCCGGCGCAGCGCGGCGTCCGGCACCTCCTCGACGCGGATGTCGCGGGGCGCGTGGAGGGTGCTGGCTCGCATGGCGGGGAGTCCTCGCTGTCCGGGGCGTGCCCCGGCCCGGGGCCTCCCGGCCCACGCTACGTCCGGCCCGGTACGACGGCGCGCCGGGCCGGTCCGTCGGAGGCTGCGGGGCCGGCGGCGGCCGGTGCCGCCGTCCGCAGCACGCCGTCGGCCAGCAGCCACTGGGCGGCGAGGTAGCCGAGCATGATGCAGAACTGCGGCGCGGGCGGCTGCGGCCAGTGCGCGAGGCCGCTCGCGATGAGGGTGTCGGAGGCCAGGAAGAGCAGGCCGCCGAGCAGGGCACGCGGCCCGGCCCGCAGCGCGCCGTACGCCATCGCGGTGAGCAGCAGGCTGTACCCGGCGACCGGCCCGCGCAGATCGGCCGTCAGATCCGGCCACAGCAGCGCCACGGTGCCGAGCCAGGCGGCGGTGTACCCGGCGGCCACCGCGGCGAGCGGCCACCGGCGGCCCCACTGCGGCGCGGCGCCCCGCCGTACGAACAGCACCAGGTAGCAGACGTGTCCGGCCGCGAAGGACGCCATGCCCACGAGGAAGGCGGTGTCGCCGCCCACCTGGAGCAGCGTGTCGCCGCCGCACCCGAAGAGCAGCGCGGCGGCGAGCAGTACGGGGCCGCGGCGCGCGAGCACGTATGCGGCGAGGACCGGCATCAGCGCCGGCTTGGTCGCCACCTCCACCGTCCCGGCCCCGGCGAGCAGCGCCCCGAGGTGGACGGCGGCCAGCAGCCCGAAGGCGGTGAGGAGGACACGGGCCCCGGTGTCGCGGCTCATGCGGCGGACGTCTCGGTGCCCGGCACCCGGGAGGCGGCCTCGCCGCTCCGTGCGGGCTGCCAGCCGGGTCCCCGGAAGACCCGCCCCGCGCGCTCGCTCCAGCTGCCCGCGGCCCGGACGTCGCGCGCGATGGCCGCGTACTCGTGCGTGGCGACCCGCAGCGGGTTGAAGGTGTCGATGTTCTTCGTCAGCCCGAAGACGGGCCGCTCGGTCTCCGGGACGAAGGAGCCGAACAGCCGGTCCCAGATGATCAGGATGCCGCCGAAGTTCCGGTCCAGGTAGCCGCCTTGGGAGGCGTGGTGGACGCGGTGGTGGGAGGGCGTGTTCAGCACGTACTCGAACGGGCGGGGCAGCTTGCCGACCCGCTCGGTGTGCACCCAGAACTGGTACACGAGGTTCGCCGAGGAGCAGAAGGCGACCGCCGCCGGGTGCACGCCGAGCGCGATCATCGGTACGTAGAACGGCCAGACCGTCCACGTGGTCCAGGGCTGGCGGAGCGCGGTGGTGAGGTTGAACTTCCGGCTGGAGTGGTGCACCACGTGGCAGGCCCACAGGATGCGGATGACGTGGTGGCCGCGGTGCGACCAGTAGTAGAAGAAGTCCTGCGCGAGCAGCATCAGGGGCAGCGTCCACCACAGCACAGGGATGCGCAGCGGCGTCAGCTCGTAGACCGCCGCGTAGATCGCCACGATCGGGATCTTCCACAGCGCGTCGAAGACCAGGCTGCCGAGCCCCATGCCGATGCTGGTGGCGGCGTCCTTCGTCTCGTATCCGGCGGCGTCCTCGTCCGGGTGCAGCCGGTAGCTCACCATCTCCAGGACGGTGAGCAGGACGAAGGCCGGTATGGACCACAACACGACATCGGGCAGGTGCGGCATGCGGGCACCATAGAACGGCGTACTGGGGCTCGGCCAGAGGTTGTTACCAACGAGTATCGAGAAATGTTACCGGCGGTACGCTCATGGGATCGGGGCCCGCGTCACTCGCCCACCCCCACGAACGGGAAGTCGAAGCCGGTCAGCCAGTGCCGGCCGGTTTCCCGGGCGCGCCGCCAGGACGCCTCGACGGGCGCCTGGTTGCGCGGCTGCCCCAGGTCGTCCGGGGTCGGCCCGATACGGCGCGCGAGCGGCGCGAGCCGTCGCTTGTCGAAGCCGAAGACCTCGGCGGCCGACTCTCCGAGCATCCGGCGGGTCTCCCCCACCGGGATGTCGTGGAAGGCCCGGCGCAGCCACTCGCCCGTGTGCGGCCAAGTGCCCTCCGGATGCGGGAAGTCGGAGCCCCACAGGATGTTGTCCACGCCGATCTCGTAGCGCTGCGCCAGCTCGCGGCGCCTCGGTGCGGCGGCGCACACGAAGACCTGGCGGTCGAGGTACTCGTGCGGGGACCGCTTCAGCGCGGCGAACGGGGAGCGCTTCTTGCCGCCGTGCGCGCCGAGGTAGAGCCGGTCCATGTGCCACAGCAGGTTCGGCAGCCACCAGCAGCCGGCCCCGGCGACCCCGAAGCGCAGCCCCGGGTGGCGTTCGAAGGCCCCGGACCACAGCAGGAACCACAGCGGGCGGGCCGGCCACCAGGCCGCCTCCGACAGCTCGATGCCGAGATGGCCGCCGTATTCGTGGCGGGGCACGGCCCCCGCATACGTGAGGACGGGCATCGCGGTCTCGGCGGCGGCCGCCCAGACGGGGTCGTACCGGCGGTCGTGGAACGGCGCCCCGTCCGCCCACGTCGCCGGGATCAGCAGCGCGCCGAGCCCGGACTCCCGGGCCCGGTGGATCTCCGTGACCGCCTCGTCCACCTCGCCGGCGAGCGGCAGCACGGCGACGCCGCAGTGCCGCTCGGGGTCGGTGGCGCAGAACTCCGCGAGCCAGCGGTTGTACGCCCGGGCGCCCGCCAGGGCCAGTTCGGGGTCCTGCCCTTCGGGGGCGTCGAGGCCCGCCCCGAAGGGCGCCGCGACGCCGCCGTCCACGGGGTCCGTGTCGGGCAGTACGACCTCGGCGGCCACCCCGTCGCCGTCCAGCTCCTTGGCGCGCCGTGCGGGGTCCCAGCCGCCGCGCAGGCCCTCCTCGTTGTCCTCGTGCCACTTCATGGCGGAGGTCTCGGTCCGTATGCCGCGCCGGGCCGTACGGGCGCGCCGGGCGTTCCGCTGCCCGAGGAAGTCGTCGAAGGCCGGGTGGTGCCCGGCCTCCAGATAGGGCCGGTACCGCTCGGCGGGCAGCCCGGCGTGGCAGTCGGCGGAAATGATCAGGTACGGGTCGGTCGGGTCCGTCATCGCGGCTCCTCGGTCGGTCCGGAAGGAAGCGTTCGAGGTGGTGCGCGTACGTGTCGTGCCCGTGCTGGAACAGAGTTACAGCGCGACTCCACGAGAGGTAAAGAGACGCGCATCGGTCAGGGCATGGATACCCAAGGACTCTGACGCCCTTTCAGTAACCCGGGCGCACGGGGCGCGCGATGTCCGAATCCTCCCCAAGCGCGCATCCGTACGCCCCCACAGGGCATCGCTGTCAGTGCCGGCCCGTATCCTCATGGACCATGCTCGAAGACCGCACGGCAGCCGACCGCCCGCTCTCCCCGGAGATCGTGCGGCAGCCGGCCCCGCAGGAGGAACAGGCCGACTGGCCCACCGCGTACCCGGAGGGGTATGCGGTGGTCGACGTGGAGACCACCGGCCTGGCCCGCGACGACCGGATCATCTCTGCCGCCGTGTATCAACTGGACGCCCGCGGCGAGGTCCAGGACCGCTGGTACACCCTGGTCAACCCCGAGCGCGATCCCGGCCCGGTCTGGATCCACGGCCTCACGACCGAGGTGCTGGCGGGCGCCCCGCTCTTCCCGGAGATCGTCCCCGAGCTGTCCCGGCGCCTGGAGGGCCGCGTCCTCGTCGCGCACAACGCAATGTTCGACTGGTCGATGATCGCCCGCGAGTACGCCCGGGCAAAGGCACAGGCCCCGGTGCGCCAGCGCCTGTGCACGATCGCCCTCTCCAAGGAGCTGAAGCTCCCCCTCCCCAACCACAAGCTGGAGTCCCTCGCGGCGCACTACGGCGTCGTGCAGGAGCACGCGCACCACGCGCTGGACGACGCCCGCGTCCTCGCCGAGGCGTTCCGGCCGAGCCTCCGGCTGGCCGCCGAGGGGAACCTCCGGCTGCCGCTGCTGGCCTGCCAGCCGCTGACCGAGTGGACCGACGCACCGCGCCCGCCCGCGCAGCGCTCCGGATACGGCTCGCAGTACCGCCCGACGACCTGGCGCCCCTCCCGCAAGCGCCCGGCCTGCCCGTATCCGAACCCCGGCCGGTACGAGCCGGGCGGCCGGCTCATGCAGGGCATGCGGGTCGCCTTCTCCGGCGACACCTCCGTGGACCGCGAGCTGCTGGAGGACCGCGCGACCGAGGCCGGCCTGCACGTCGCGACCAGCGTCTCCCGCCTGACCAGCCTCCTGGTCACCAACGACCCCGACTCCCCCACCTCCAAAACCACCAAGGCCCGCTCCTTCGCCACCCCCGTCATCGACGAGGCCGCCTTCATGCAACTCCTCCAGGACGTCGCCCCTGCGAAGCCCTAGGGGCCCCGTCAGAGGCGCGGGGAACTGCGCGAGCAACCCACACGGCGAGTCAGCCGGCCGACGGCAGCAGCCCCCACGGTGAGCAGCCGCAGCCCCCGTCCGGGTGAAGCCACACAAGACGCCCCCGCCCAGGTCGGTCCCGTCGGAGACTTCCCTATGAGCGAATCACCACATGCTTCACTCAGGGAGGGTGCACATGCTGGCCAAGCCTGTCGGGGGTTACGTCCGCATCTCGGATGCAGACCTCGCAGAGATCCGCCGCGCCGTGAAGAACGGGTTGCTGACGCACGAGGAAGCTGCCGAGGAGGAGCGGAAGGGTGTCCTGCGCCAGCGCGAAGACATCGAGTCCATAGCCGGTGGCAGGCCGATCAAGTGGTACGAGGACAACAACCTCAGCGCCTTCAAGCGCAATGTCGTCCGCCCCGACTTCGAGCAGATGTTGAACGATCTCAAGGCCGGACGGATCTGCGGCATCCTGGCCTACGACATCGACCGCGTGTACCGGCAGCCGCGCGACCTTGAGCGGGGCATCGACATCTACGAGACGTCGAAAGAGTCCTTGATCTTCAAGACGCTCTCAGGACAGAATTTTGACCTCGCCACCTCGGACGGGCGATTTTCGGCTCGTCTCTTCGTGAACATCGCGAACAAGTCCTCCGAGGACACGCGCCGCCGAGTCGTCCGCGCCAATGCGGCCAAGGCCAGGAGGGGAAAGGCCCACTCGGCGGGTCCCGTCTTCGGCTGGCGGGAGGACGCCCCGAGCAAGCTGGACAAGCACTTCACCTGGGGCGGCACCAAGGCCATGATCTATTCGCCCCGGAACTGGGGCATCCGGACTTACAACGAAGAAATCATCTACGACGACGCCAACGAAATCGTCATGGGTGACTGGGAGCCGATCTTCAAGACGCTCGACACCTGGTTCCAGCTCCAGGCACTCAAAGGACGGGATGCCAGGGAAAGCCCTGGCGAGTCGAACGTCAGCTACTTCTTGACCGCCATCGCACGGTGCGGCCGATGCGGTGACGGCCTCAAGGGCCACCCGAAGTGGAAGAAGGGCGAGCGCACCTCTGGTCATAACTACAACTGCAACAAGCAGCGGCCCGAACATTGCGGAGCACTGTCCATTGACGGCCCGAAGCTGGATGCCCTGATTCAGGATCTCGTCTGGGGTCATGCACTCAGAGCAGGCCAGCAGACGCAAGCCCCGAAAAATGCCATGCCGTGGGCGCGTGAAGCTGAACTGAAGGACCTGGAAGAGCAGCTCGCGGAACTTCAGGCACTCCGGGAAGCCAATAAGGTACGAGCGGCCTCGTACGTCGCGGCGCTGGACGACCTCAACGCACGGAAGAACGAGCTGCTGGCAGAGAGAGCCGTCAGCGTGGTCCCGGCCGGTGCCCGGACCATCTCGGAGGAGCTGCTGGCCGGCGGCTGGGAGAACCTGTCGATCGAGCGTCAGCGGATCATCGTCCGGAAGGTGCTCCGGGCCGTGCTCATCCACCCGGCCAAGAGCCGAGGTGGTCGCTTCGCCCCGGAGCGGGCGGAGCCGGTGTTCCACGCTGCCTGACTACCCGGCAGCACCGGCCACGCTTCCCACCTTGTCGACGATGCCTGTGTTGCCCTCTGCGCGGGCGCAGTGAGCGCAGCAGTACCAGCGACCTTCGGCCTCGACGCCGTGGCCGATGATCTGCACCCGGCAGTGCTCACAGATGGGTGCCATGCGATGAATCGCACAGGAAAAAGAATCGAAGACGTGGCGGGCACCGTCTTGAGTCTCGATGGTGAACGCCATCGCGTAGTCGTTTCCACATACTTCGCAACGTGTCATATACCGCATGATTCGGTGCGAAAAGGGCTTTATCAAGCAAGTGGGATGCGGCGCTGGAAGGTTGTACCCGGTCGGCGCAGCGGCTGAGTCGGCTGCACCGCTTCGTTGCTCCCAGGTGGCCCGGTGGGCTGGGCGGGACCCTGTCGTCGGGGGCCGAATCGTGACAGGTACCGTCAATACCGTGTACCGCTTCCTGTTGTCCCGGCAGTGGGTGATCCTCACCCTCGTGGGCCTCGTCCTGATCCCCGTCATGGTCAAGCTGGGCTACTGGCAGCTGCACCGCCATGAGCACAAGGTCGCCCAGAACGCCCAGATCGCCAAGGCGCTGCACGCGAAGCCGGTACCGGTCACCGACCTCGCGAAGCCGGGGCGCGACCTCCCGGAGGCGGACCGCTGGCACCCGGTGAAGGCCACGGGCCGGTACGACACCAAGGGCGAGGTCGTGGTGCGCAACCGCACCGCCGCCGACGAGCAGACCATCGGCTACTACGTCCTCACCCCGCTGCGGCTGACCGGCGGCTCCACCGTCCTGGTCAACCGCGGCTGGATCGCCCCCAGCGGCGGCGCGCTCACCACCTTCCCCGACGTGCCGCCGGCGCCGAAGGGAACGGTCACCGTCACCGGCCGGGCGATCCCCGACGAAACCACCGCCGAGAGCGGGATCAAGGACACCAAGGGCCTCCCCGACCGCCAGGTCATGCTGATCAACAGCAAGCAAGCGGCTGAGCGGCTGCACCGTCCGGTGCTCGGCGGCTACATCGAGCTGACCGCCCCCGAGCCCGAGGGCGGCAAGCCCGAGCCGGTCCCCGAGCCGGACCACGACAGCATCGGCCCGCACATGGCGTACGCCATCCAGTGGTGGCTGTTCGCCGCCGCCGTACCGGTCGGCTGGGTGATCCTCGTACGCCGCGAGCGCCGGGACCGCGCCGCTGCCGCCGCCACGGCCGACGGCTCCGCCGCCCCGGCCGAACCGGAGCGGCCGCAGGAGACGGCCGGCTCCGCCACCGAGCAGGAGACGGCCGCCTCCGCGACCAAGGCAGCCGCGGCCAAGGACTAGCTCCGGCATAGCTCCCGCCCCCACCGGGCAGTCGTCACAGCGTGCATCCACCTATCGAGGACTACGCGCTCATCGGGGACCTGCAGACCGCCGGGCTCGTCGGCCGCGACGGCTCCATCGACTGGCTGTGCCTGCCCCGCTTCGACTCCGCCGCCTGCTTCGCCGCCCTGCTCGGCAACCGCGACAACGGCCACTGGCGGCTCGCCCCCGCCGACCACCGCGCCCACGGCGAGCGGTCCTACCGGGGCGACTCGCTCGTCCTGGACACCGTCTGGACGACCGACACCGGCAAGGTACGCGTCACGGACTTCATGCCGCAGCGCGACCGCGCCCCCGACGTCGTCCGCCTCGTCGAGGGCCTGGAGGGCAGCGTCGAGATGCGCGGCGTCCTGCGGCTCCGCTTCGACTACGGCCGCGCCGTCCCCTGGGTGCGGCACGTCGGGGACTGCCGGGTCGCCGTCGCGGGGCCCGACTCCGTGTGGCTGCACTCCGTGCCCGAGGTGACGACGTACGGCCAGGGCTTCAGCACCCGCTCCGACTTCACCGTCGAGGCCGGCGAGCAGGTCGCGTTCGTCCTCACCTGGCATCCCTCCCACAAGCCGCGCCCCGCCCGCATCGACCCCTACGACGCGCTGCGCTGCACGCTGGAGGACTGGGAGGAGTGGTCGGCGCGGTGCTCGTACAACGGGCCGCACCGCGACGCCGTCGTCCGCTCCCTGATCACGCTGAAGGCGCTGACGTACGCGCCCACCGGCGGCATCGTCGCGGCCCCCACCACCTCGCTGCCCGAGGAGATCGGCGGCGTCCGCAACTGGGACTACCGCTACTGCTGGCTGCGCGACGCCACCCTCACCCTCAACGCGCTGCTCTCCGCCGGATACACCGAGGAGGCCGTGGCCTGGCGCGACTGGCTGCTGCGCGCGGTGGCCGGCTCCCCCGCCGATCTGCAGATCATGTACGGACTGTCGGGCGAGCGGCGGCTCCCGGAGGCGGAGCTGCCCTGGCTGGACGGGTACTCCGGCTCGCTCCCCGTCCGTATCGGCAACGCCGCCGTCGATCAGCTCCAGCTCGACGTCTACGGCGAGGTCCTGGAATCCCTGCACCTCGCCAGGGCCGCCGGGATGCCCGCCAAGCCGCACGCCTGGAACATCCAGCGAGCGCTGCTCGCCTTCCTCCAGAAACACTGGCAGGAGCCGGACGAGGGCCTGTGGGAGGTGCGCGGCCCGCGCCGGCACTTCGTGCACTCCAAGGTCATGGCCTGGGTCGCCGCCGACCGCGCCATCCGCACCGCCGAGGCGTACCCGAATCTGAAGGCGGACCTCGACGCCTGGCGCGCGATGCGGGACGAGGTGCACCGCGAGGTGTGCGAGAAGGGGTACGACCCCGAGCGCGGGACGTTCACCCAGTACTACGGCTCGGAAGAGCTGGACGCGGCGACGCTCCTCATCCCGCGCGTCGGCTTCCTGCCCGGCGACGACCCGCGCGTCATCGGCACGGTCGACGCGGTCCGCCGGGAGCTGACCCTCCCCCATAGCCCTAAAGGCATGGGAGGTACCCCCACCGGCCTGGTGCACCGCTACAGCACACGGCGGGCCGACGGGCCCCACCACAAGACCGACGGACTGCCGGGCCAGGAGGGCGCCTTCCTGGTGTGCTCCTTCTGGCTCGCCGACGCGCTGCACCTCACCGGGCGGCAGAAGGAGGCCCGCGAGCTCTTCGACCGCCTCCTCGAACTCCGCAGCGACCTCGGGCTGCTGGCCGAGGAGTACGACCCGGCGACCGGCCGCCAGCTCGGCAACTTCCCGCAGGCGTTCAGCCACGTCGGCCTGATCGGTACCGCCTTCACCCTGGCGGGGATGCTCAAGGCAGACTGACCCCATGGACCTTGGACTCACCGACCGTACGTACATCGTCACCGGCGCGACCCGCGGGCTGGGCCACGCCACGGCCAGTGCGCTCGTCGCCGACGGCGCGAACGTCGTACTCACCGGGCGTACGGAGGAGGCGGCCACCGACGCCGCGAAGCAGCTCGGCCCGCGCGCCCACGGCGTCGGCGCGGACAACGCCGACCCGGCCGCGGCCCAGCGCCTGGTGGACGCCGCCCGCGACCGCTTCGGCGGCCTGGACGGCATCCTGATCAGCGTCGGCGGCCCGCCCCCGGGCAGCGCCGCCTCCAACACCGATGAACAGTGGCAGGCCGCGTTCGACTCCGTCTTCCTCGGCGCGGTCCGGCTGGCCCGCACGGCCGCCCAGGCGCTCGGCGAGGGCGGCGTGATCGGCTTCGTCCTCTCCGGCTCCGTCCACGAGCCGATCCCCGGCCTCACCATCTCCAACGGGCTCCGCCCGGGCCTCGCCGGCTTCGCCAAGTCGCTCTCCGTCGAGCTGGGCCCGCAGGGCATCCGCGTCCTCGGCGTCCTCCCCGGCCGCATCGCCACCGACCGGATGCAGCAGCTGGACGAGCTGTCGGGCGACGCGGAGGCATCCCGCGCCCGCAACGCCGCGACCATCCCGCTGCGCCGCTACGGCACCCCGGAAGAATTCGGCCGCACCGCCGCCTTCCTGCTCTCCCCCGCGGCGTCGTACGTCAACGGCGTCATGCTGCCCATCGACGGCGGGGCGCGGCACGGGTTCTGAACAAAGGAGCTGCTGGTACGTGAGCTCCCGCGCGGGCGTCAGCTGACGCGTTCGGCCCGGTGCCGTACGGCCCGCAGCCTGACCTCCGCCGGGAGTTCCGGCAGGCCCGCCGACTCGCGGGCGTGTGCCACCGCCTGCGTGCCGAGGAGGTCCACCGCGCCGGCCGGATCCGCGTGCGGTTCCAGCAGGAGCCGGACCCGTACGCGGGGCTCGCGGCGCCGTCCCGTCAGATGCGCGACGGCTCTGTGCACCCCGTCCGCGCTCTCCGCCTCGGCCGCAAGGACGTCTTCCAGGGCGCGCCCGCGCAGCAGTGCGCCCTCGCCGTCCCCGGTGTCGACGAGGACCTCGCGCAGCCGGCGGCTGCGGAACTGGGTCAGCAGCCACCACAGGGCGAGCAGGGCCAGGACGGCGAGCGCGGCGATCACCACCGGCCACCACCAGCCCGTACCCGTCCAGCGCGTCCGGTCCTCAGCGGGCAGCAGCACGTCACCCGGCGCGGCCCACGGCCACCCTGCCGGCAGTCCGGCGCGCCACTCCCCCGGCAGCGCGCCGCCGAACAGCACCAGCCCGCCGGCGCCCAGCAGCACCAGCCCGGTCACCCCGAGCAGTACACGGTTGACCGCCCGCCGTACCTGACGCATCGGCACCGCTCACCTCTTCCCGGGACGGCGTACGTGGACGGACAGGGCGAGCGGCCGGGCGAGGCCGAGCCGCTCCAGGCCCTCGGCGAGCGCGGCGTCCACGTCGCCGCGCACCTCGTCCAGCTCGCGGAAGTGCGCGACGGCGCGCGCCCGCACCCGGCGGCGCGAGACCGTGATCCGTACGGACTGCACGCCCGCCACCTCCATGACGCGGTCGCGCAGCACCAGCGCGGCGGCCGGGCGGTCCAGCCCGGCCCGTATCCCGGGCGTCGTGGGCCGCATCGTCAGGACATCGCGCAGCCCGGGCGTCACCGCGAGCACGATCAGCCAGAGGCCCAGGACCGCGGCGAGCGCCGCGGCGGCCAGCACCCAGGGGCTGTCCAGGGGGCGGGACGCCAGCTCGTCGGCGAGCCACCGGCGCCAGGCCATGGCCGACTGCCCGGCCCGCACCGCGGCCACGTCGTACAGGAAGAGCCCGGCCACCGCGAGCAGTACCAGCGCCACCAGCGCGGCCGGCACCCGCCGGGCCGACCAGAAACGGCCGGCCCTGCCGCCGCCGGTGCCGGAGGTGTACGCGGCGGCCGAGGCGGACTGCTCGGGCCCTTCCGGGCCACCGGGTCCGCGCGGCGTCTTCTCCAGCGTCGGGAGCCGACGCGTCGTGTCCGGCTCGCTCATGTTCCGCGTCCCGTCGCACAGGTCGCCGTACGCCTCATCGCACTCTCCCCTGCCCGGCCCGCTTGAGCTGCGGCGAGTGCAGGCGCGTCACCCGCACCGCCACCTCGGGCACCGTCATGCCCGCCAACGCCCATACCCGTTCGGTCACTTGCCGACGCACCGCACCGCACTCCGCGCCGATGTCGCAGGGGTAGCCGAGCTCGACGGAGATCCTGACGCGCGCCTCGCCGAGAGTGTCCTGGCTGTTGTGCCGGCGCACCTCGACGGTGGCGCGGGCGTCATCGGGACGGACGTCGCGGGGGCGGGTACCGCTCTGCGGGGTGTCGCTCTGCGGGGTACCGCCCTGAGGCATGTCGTTCTGCGGGCCCTCGGTGTCCGCGTGCGCCCCGCTGTCCTCCCGCGGCACCGCATCCGGTCCGCGCCGCAGCGCCTCGCGTGCCGCCTGGGCCGCGATCTTCGCGACCACCCGGTCGGCGACCCGTGTGGCGCCGCGCTGTCCCGGCGGGACGGCGGGCTGCGGGGTCGGTCCGGCCACGCCTCACCGCCGCCGGGCGTCGCGTTCGCGGCCGCCCGCGCGGCGGAAGAACTCGCCGGGCTCCAGGTCCCCGTCCAGGAACCGCCCGGCCACGAACCCGACCGCGCCCAGCGCCGCCACCAGCAAGAAGGCACCGAATCCGCCGAAGTACCCGGCGAAGCCCAGCGCCATGCCGGCCAACAGACCGGCCACGGCCATGCTCATCGTGCACTCCCTCGCTGCCGTTACTGCTGTCGGGCCGTCACTGGAGCCTGGGCTCCGCTTCTTCTTCCTCGTCCACTTCGTCCGGCAGCTTGACGTCGCTGACCGCGATGTTGACCTCGACGACCTCCAGGCCCGCCATCCGCTCGACCGCCGCGATGACGTTCTCCCGTACCGCCTTGGCCACTTCGCCGATCGCCACGCCGTACTCGACGACGATCTCCAGGTCCAGCGCTGTCTGCACCTCGCCGACCTCGGCCTTCACGCCGCGCGTGACGGACCGGCCGCCGGGCACCCGGTCCCGTACCGCGCCGAACGTGCGGGCGAAGCCGCTGCCCATCGCGTGGACGCCCATGACGTCCCGGGCCGCCATGCCCGCGATCTTCTCGACCACGCCGTCCGCGATGGTCGTGCGGCCCCGGGTCGCCGGGTCGCCGCCGCCGCGCTTGGTCCCGAGGGTCTTCCTGGCCGCGCCCTCACCCTGCGGCTGGCCGCCCTGTGCGGTGTCGCTCATCGCCATCGTCCCTTTCCGCGGAAGGAGCGGACGGAACAGCACATCTGATGCCGCTCCGTGGCCCACATTAGGCGGGACCGGGGCTTTGCGCCGCCGGGATACGCCGAGTGGACGAGGAACGACGCGGACTCGCCCCTCGCACGCCCCGGCGCACCGCCGCAGGGATACTTCCCGGTCAGGCGCCCCCGTTACTCCTCCGGCGTACTGAGGCGGGCGTTACTCGCCCGCGCCCGCGAGGTCGCGGAGCCGGCGGCCCTGCGCCGCCCGTTCCGCCGCGCGCTGCTCGTCGAGCGAGCGCGTCACGGCCCCGGCCAGCAGGGCCTTGGTCTCGATGACGGCGTCCCTGGGCGCGGCGAGCAGCGCCGCCGCGAGATCCGTGACGGCGCCGTCGAGCTGGTCCGCGGGCACCACGAGATTGGCGAGACCCGTGCGCTCGGCCTCCTCCGCGTGGACGTACCGCCCGGTGGCGCAGATCTCCAGCGCCCGGGCGTAGCCCACGAGATGGACGAGCGGCTTGGTGCCGGTGAGGTCCGGCACCAGGCCGAGGCTCGTCTCACGCATGGCGAACTGCACGTCCTGCGCGCACACCCGCAGGTCACAGGCGAGCGCGAGCTGGAACCCGGCACCGATGGCGTGCCCCTGGACAGCGGCGACCGACACGATGTCGTTCCGCCGCCACCACGTGAACGCCTCTTGGTACTCGGCGATCAGGGCGTCCATCTCGTGCTCCGGGCCGCGCCCCATCTCCAGGAAGGACGGCTCGCCCTCGAAGCCCTCGGGAGTGAAGGCCTGCCGGTCCAGGCCGGCGGAGAAGGACTTGCCCTCGCCGCGCAGCACCACGACCCGCACACTCCCGGGAAGCTGCTGCCCCGCTTCGGCCAGGGCCCGCCACAGGGCGGGCGACTGCGCGTTGCGCTTCGCAGGGTTGGTGAGGGTCACCGTGGCGACGGCGTCGTCAACGGTGAGCCGGACACCGTCCTTGTCGAGCAGGGTCAGGGAACTACTCATCACGCGCCTCCGAGTCGGCCGACAGCCTGTACCAGCAACCGCTAAGTTAACTGAACAGTAACCACCCGGTCGATCGCTTCTTCGACCGGGTGGCACCGTCGGCTCTTCGGAGTCGCGGGCCGCCTCAGATCAAGCCGAGGCGGCCTTCTTGCCCCTCGTGGCCCCACCGCGACCGCGCAGGACCACACCGGATTCGCTGAGCATCCGGTGCACGAATCCGTAGGAGCGGCCGGTTTCCTCGGCCAGCGCCCGGATGCTCGCTCCGGAGTCGTACTTCTTCTTCAGGTCTGCCGCGAGCTTCTCGCGCGCGGCGCCGGTCACCCGGCTGCCCTTCTTCAGAGTCTCGGCCACCCGTGCCTCCTCATGGGAAGTGCGCTCTGGACTCTCATGATCACCCCTCGCGCCCGTCCTGGCCACCCATTCGGCAAGGTCCGTAGGACATCGTTTGGCGCGCGCGGCGGCGCACGACGGCTCGGAATTACGGATTCCAAGGGCCTTACGTGGCCGCCTGCGCCGAGGCGTACGAAGAAGGGCCAGGTCAGAGGGTACGGAGCGAAGTGCCGCGGAATCCGTAGCCGTCCGGTCCCGCCCGTGCGGCGCGCCGCGCCGGGTACGAGCCGTTCTCACTCAGATGATGGATCACCCGTCGGCCGAATGATCCATACCGCGTTGATCAAGATGCCCTACGGCCCGTGCCGCGCGGTGCCGGGCACCGCGAACAGCCGGGCGAGCGCGGCACCGGGCGCCGCGGGCGGTCAGGCGAGCGCCACCAGATCCGCGTAATCCGGGCCCCAGAGGTCCTCCACGCCGTCCGGCAGCATGATGATCCGCTCCGGCTCCAGGGCGTCCACGGCGCCCTCGTCGTGGGTCACCAGGACCACCGCGCCCTCGTACGTGCGCAGCGCCCCGAGGATCTCCTCGCGGCTGGCCGGGTCGAGGTTGTTGGTGGGCTCGTCCAGAAGGAGGACGTTGGCGGAGGAGACGACCAGGGTGGCGAGCGCCAGCCGGGTCTTCTCGCCGCCGGAGAGCACGCCGGCGGGCTTGTCCACGTCATCGCCCGAGAACAGGAAGGAGCCGAGGGTCTTGCGGACCTCCACGAGGTCCAGGTCCGGCGCCGCCGAGCGCATGTTCTCCAGGACCGTGCGGTCCGGGTCGAGCGTCTCGTGCTCCTGCGCGTAGTAGCCGAGCTTGAGGCCGTGACCGGGGGTGACCTGGCCGGTGTCGGGCTTCTCAGCGCCCGCGAGCAGCCGCAGCAGGGTCGTCTTGCCGGCGCCGTTGAGGCCGAGGATGACCACCCGGGAGCCCTTGTCGATGGCCAGGTCGACGTCGGTGAAGATCTCCAGCGAGCCGTACGACTTGGACAGGCCCTCCGCGGTGAGCGGGGTCTTGCCGCACGGGGCGGGCTTCGGGAAGCGCAGCTTGGCGACCTTGTCGGACTGCCGCACCTCCTCCAGGCCCGAGAGCAGCTTCTCGGCGCGGCGGGCCATGTTCTGCGCGGCGACGGTCTTCGTGGCCTTCGCGCGCATCTTGTCCGCCTGGGTGTTCAGCGCGGCGGCCTTCTTCTCGGCGTTGGCGCGCTCGCGCTTGCGGCGCTTCTCGTCGGCCTCGCGCTGCTGCTGGTACAGCTTCCAGCCCATGTTGTAGACGTCGATCTGGGACCGGTTGGCGTCCAGGTAGAACACCTTGTTGACGACGGTCTCGACGAGGTCCACGTCGTGGGAGATGACGATGAAGCCGCCGCGGTAGGTCTTGAGGTAGTCCCGCAGCCAGACGATCGAGTCGGCGTCGAGGTGGTTGGTCGGCTCGTCCAGGAGGAGCGTGTCGGAGTCCGAGAAGAGGATCCGGGCCAGCTCGACGCGGCGGCGCTGACCACCGGAGAGAGTGTGCAGCGGCTGGGCGAGGACGCGGTCGGGCAGGCCGAGGCTGGCGCAGATGGTCGCGGCCTCCGCCTCGGCGGCGTATCCGCCCTTGGTGAGGAACTCCGTCTCCAGGCGCTCGTACTTCTTCATCGCGCGCTCACGGGTGGCGCCCTTGCCGCCCGCCATCCGGTCCTCGTTCTCGCGCATCTTGCGCAGGACCTCGTCCAGGCCGCGCGCGGAGAGCACGCGGTCGCGGGCCAGCACGTCCAGGTCGCCGGTGCGCGGGTCCTGCGGGAGGTAGCCGACCTCACCGGAACGGGTGACCGTGCCGGCGGCGGGGATGCCCTCGCCCGCCAGGACCTTGGTCAGGGTGGTCTTGCCCGCGCCGTTGCGGCCGACCAGGCCGATGCGGTCGCCCTTGGCGACACGGAAAGAGGCGGACTCGATGAGGACTCGGGCGCCGGCGCGCAGCTCGAGGCCGGAGGCGGTGATCACGGAAAGACTCCAGGGCAGGGTGGACGGCGGGACTGACGGGCGGGAGAAGCCGCAACGCGGCGCGCTCCATGAGGAGCGACGGGCCGGCGCCGTCTAATGCACAAGGAGAATTGCCATAGGGCCAGTCTAACGGTGGCGTGCAAGCAGTTTTCCCGGCCACCGCCACCCCCGCCGGGCCCCTGCGACGAGACCCGCCGGAAGGGGTGAACTCGCAGGTCAGGTGGCGTTGTCAGACCCCGCTGGCAGACTTGTGTGAGTCAGGCCACACCGGCTCGCGAAGGGACCGAGACCATGCCCGCCACCCCGCCTCCCTCCATCTGCCCGACGCTGCTCTACGCCGACCCCAAGGCCGCGATCGAGCTCCTGACGACCGCCTTCGGCTTCACCAGGGGCGCGCTGTACGAGGACGAGTCCGGCACCGTGCTGCACGCCGAGCTGTCGTACGGCAACGGCACGATCATGATCGGCGCCAAGGGCCGCGGCGGCGTCTTCGCCGAGGCGATGGGCGACGCCGGGCCGACCGGTGTCTATGTCGCCGTCGCCGATGTCGACGCGCATCACAAGCAGGCCGCCGCGGCCGGTGCGGAGATCCTCATGCCGCCCACCGACCAGGACTACGGCTCCCGTGACTACATGGCCCGCGACAAGGAGGGAAACGTCTGGAGCTTCGGCACGTACGCCCCGTCGACCCAGGACGCGGACGCCTGAGAGCCGCGCCCCTGGCCGGGCGTCAGGCGCCGCCCGTGTGGACCTGGAAGGCCGCGCGGCGGACGGCCTTGGCGAGGGCCGGGTCGGGGTGCGCGGCGGCCAGCGCCACGAGGACCTGGACGGTGCGCGGGTGCCCGACGGCGCGTACTTCCTCCAGCAGGCGCGGCACGGAGCCCTGCACGGCGGAGTCCAGGTGCCGTACGAGCAGCCGGCTCTCGCCATGGTCGGCGACGGCCGCCGCGGTGTCCACCCACAGCCAGGTGGACTCCTCGCGGGTGAGCACGTCCGGCGCGGTCTCCGGGTCGCCGCCCTCGTGCTCGACCAGCCACAGCAGGGCGTAGGGCCGCAGGGCCGGCTCGTCGGCCGCGGCCCGTACGGCGGGCTCGGCCGGTGCGCCGACCGCGCGCAGCGCCTCGAAGGCGAGCCCGCGCAGCAGGGCGTCGTCGCCGCGGGCGACCGCCAGCAGCTCCTCGACCGCGCTGCCGGCCGAGCGCGCGGCCAGCCACGCCCGGTACTCGGCGCGGGCGGGGCCCGGGGTGAGCCGCGCGCAGCCGCGCAGCATCGCCTCGGCGGACTGCTCGATGTTGCCGGCGGGGCTCTGCGCGGCCACGCAGATCTGCTCCAGCTTGACCCACACGGCCCAGCTGCCGAGCGGGGTGAGCCGGGCCTGCCGCTCACCGGCCGGTTCGCCGCCCCGCAGCAGTACGGCGGCGTCCCCGGCCGCCCGCGCCCGGGGAGCGCCGTTCGCGCCGCGTACGACGAGCGCGCCGACCGCGGCGAGCGCACCCAGCGCCCAGTCCAGCAGCTCGGCGGACGACACCTCGGTGGACGGCAGCTCGGTGTCGGCGTCACCGGCGGCCCGGGCCGCGTCCGCCCCGGCGGCGGCCGGTTCTTCGGGCGCACGTTCAGTGGCCTGGCCATCGGCATCCGAGGCGGTGCCGGTGGGTTCCTGTCCGACGGGCTCCGCGTCCCGGGCGGTCGCGTCCGCCGCCGGGCCTTCGTACGGCACCTCGCAGCGCTCCGTGCGGAGTTCGGCGATGCGCTGGTCGAGCAGCTCCAGGAGGTCGGCCACCTGGACCGGGCCCGACGAGAGATACAGCAGCGACAGCACCTGCGGCAGCGCCTCGATCACCTCGGCGACCGCTCCGGGGCGCGCGGCCTTCGGGGCGGGGCGCGCCAGTGACCAGGCGTCGAAGAGCGCGACCCAGCCGCGCAGCGCCGCCGAGTCGTCGCGGTCCCAGGCGCGCAGCCGCCAGCCCGGCCGGGCCTCCCCGCCGTGCAGCTCGATGAGTCCGGCCAGCCGGGCCCGGTCCCAGTCGGCCCGCACCTGTTCCGGCGTCAGTTCCAGTTCGGCGGCGGCCTCCTCGGCCGCGGCGTCCGGGAGCGAGCCGTCGGGGCCCGCGCACGCGCCCACGCCCTCGCCCCGCGCGCGGTCGGCCCAGCGGGCCACCCGAACGGCGCCCGCCAGTCCGTTGCGCGCCATCCGGGCCAGCTCCGCGGGCGGCGGAGTGCCCTCGGGCGGCCGTGTCGCGGGCCTGGCGGACCGGGTGCTCACCGCGCGGCGGGCGGCGGCGATCGGTTGTCTGGGGACGAGGCGGAGCCGGGAGTCGCGCGGAGTACGGGACGTCACAGGAGCAGTCTTGCTCTTGTGGGCCCGAAAACCCAATCGGAAGGCGGATTGCGTTCTTCGGAAGGTCCGCTCCTGCCCGATCCGCCCATGATCGCCCCCCTCCCCTCGGCACCCCGTGCCAGGTCGTCGGCCCCTCCGTGCCAGGTCCGGCGGACCGGCGCGGCCGCCGCACCGACCACGACGTCAGCGGCCTACATCAACGGCGTCAGAAACCGCCGCAGCGACTCCTCGTACTCCTCGGGCGCGGCGTTCCACATGGCGCCGTGCGGGGCGTCGCCGACGGTGTGCAGGCTGACCAGATCGGGCCGGGCCGCCTTCAGGCGGCGGGAGGCCGCCCAGGGGGCGATGGTGTCGCCGGGGCCGTGGAAGATCAGCGTCGGTACGGAGAGCAGCGCCGGGTCGCGCGCCTCGGCCAGCCGGTCGGAGTGCAGGCCCGTGCTCCCCTCGGCGGCCCGCACGGCCAGCGGCAGCAGGGGGCGCGGCACCCGGTGGGCCGCCGCCAGCGCCCGTACCGTCGCGCGCCAGTCCAGTACCGGCGAGTCCAGCACCAGCCCGGCGATCCGGTCGCGCAGTACGGAGTGGGCCGCCGTGTGCAGCGCCATCGTCGCGCCCGTGGACCAGCCGTGCAGGATCACCCGGCGCGCGCCGTACCGCAGCGCGTACCGGATCACCGCGTCCACGTCGCGCCACTCGGTGTCCCCGAGGTGCCCGATGCCGTCCGTGGTGCGCGGCGCGCCGAGGTCGTTGCGGTATGCCGGGGCCAGCACCGGGAAGTGATGGCGTTGCAGGAACGGCATCACGACCATCGGGTGCTCCCGTGTCGTGCCGAGGCCGTGCACGGCGATGACCCAGGTCTCCCGGTCGCCCGGCACGAACCACGTGGGCAGCGCGCCCAGTTCGCCGGGCACGTCCACGTCCGCGCACTCCAGGCCGAGCGCGTCGGAGGGGCTGCCGAGGTGCACCTGCGGGGTCAGCCGCAGGCGGGTGCCGCGCGCGAGGGTCCCGTGGGTGATCCGCTCCAGGCGCCGGACGACGGTGTCGGCGGCGTGCGGCTCGTCGTCGCACACCGGGCCGATGACCGCGTGGCAGTCGCGGCCCGTCAGGCCGTACCGGCCGGGCCGCAGCGCGGACAGGCTGCGGGTGAGCGTGACCCGGTCCGCTGTGGTGGCGTGCACCGTCAGCCGCCCGTCGCCCGGGAACGGCCGGTCGGGGGCGGGTTTCAGAGCGACGTCGCTGGCATACCGGCCGGCCGCCAACGCGGCCGCTCCGGTACCGATCACGGTGGTGACGGCCGCAGCCGCCGCGGTACCCAGGCGCACCCTCCCCAGTCTGGGGAGCCGGGCGGCGCCTGGCCAGTGGGCCGCTCCGGCCGGGTGACGGACCCGGCCTCCCGCGGCCCGCCCCGCTGCCCGCATCACCGCTGCCCGCATCACCGCGGCCCGCATCACCGCTGCCCGTACCCCCGCAGCCGCTCGCCCGCCTCGGCGAGCTGGTCCTCGGAGAGCAGCGACGGCGTGTGGCCGGGGACGGACGCGGCGGTCAGCCACAGCCGGCACATCCACTCCAGCTGCGCCGTACGGTCGTACGCCTGGTCGAGGGTGTCGCCGTAGGTGAGGGTGCCGTGGTTCTGCAGGAGCACGCCCGTGCGGTCGCGCAGCGCGTGCAGCATGTTGTCGGCCAACTCCTGGCTGCCGTACGTCGCATATGAGGCAACCCGGACGGTACCGCCGAGGGCCGCGGTCATGTAGTGCACCGGCGGGAGTTCGGGGACCAGTGTGGAGACAGCGGTGGCGTGCACCGCGTGGGTGTGGACGATGGCGGCGGCACTGGTGTGGCGGTACACCGCGAGGTGCATCGGCAGCTCGCTCGTCGGCTTCAGCGCACCGGCCACCTGCCGCCCGTCCGCCGGGTCCACCGCCACCAGGTCGGCCGGCCCGAGCCGGTCGTAGGGGACGCCGCTGGGCGTGACGAGCACCAGCCCGCCGGCCCGCACCGAGACGTTCCCCGACGTGCCGACCACCAGCCCGTCGGCCACCGTGCGCCGCGCCGCGGCCACCAGCGCGTCCCACGCCTCCGCCACCTCTCGTACCGGTCCGGACTCCCGCTCCGTCATCCCGCCCCACTCCCTCCTGACGCACCTGGGTTCCGCACCGTACCGGCCGCCCCCCGCGCAGCCGCCGCACTGTAAGGCGGACCATTCCCCTCCGGTACCCCCCAAACAGGGACACCTCGGCGATAATCGGTGATTGGCCGGAGGTCACCGTCATCTCGGGATCATCCAATAACCTCTGGATGTTTTGTCATGCACGTCGCCATCCGGGGGGAACCATGGCTCGTGACCACAAAGGTGACCACATACCGGCCTTACTGCCCCGCCTGACCTCCGCCGCCACCGGAACCGCTCTGGCACTGGCCGTACTGGCCGGCGCCGCGCTCACCGATCTCGCCGCCGCGAGCCCCTCGGCTGCGAGCGGTGTGCCGCACGGCCACGACGTCTCCTCGCACCAGAAGAACGTCGACTGGCCGGAAGCCCGGGCGAACGGCGCGCGGTTCGTCTACGTCAAGGCCACCGAATCGACCTCCTACACCAACCCCTACTTCGGCAGGCAGTACCGCGGCGCGCGCCAGGCCGGCCTGCTGCACGGCACGTACCATTTCGCGGTGCCGAACCAGTCCTCCGGGACCGCGCAGGCCCGGTACTTCCTGAACCACGGCGGCCAGTGGAAGGCGGACGGCTGGACGCTGCCGCCGGCCCTGGACATCGAGAACAACCCGTACAGCAAGAAGCACAAGTGCTACGGCGTGAGCAAGAAGAAGATGGTCCGCTGGATCTGGGGCTTCAGCGACGAGATCAAGCGGCAGACCGGGCGCCGGCCGGTCATCTACACGACCACGCGCTGGTGGAACACCTGCACCGGCGGCAGCAGCGCCTTCGCGCAGAGCCACCCGCTGTGGCTGGCATCGTGGCACGGGAAGCCCGGCAAGCTGCCGAAGGGCTGGGAGTTCCTGAGCATCTGGCAGTACTCCAACAAAGGCCGATTCCCGGGGGATCAGAACGCCTGGAACGGTTCGTTCAGTCAGCTCCGCCGCTTCGCAGCGGGCTAGCCGGCAGCACGTCTCGGCCACCTCTGGATGAACCTCGAGTTACTGGTGAGGCGCCTCCGCACGAAATCGGCGGGGGCGTCACCACCAGGCCCGTTGTCGTTCATCTTCCGTTCACCCATCCTCCCTACGGTCGTTCGCGTCACTGACCATCGAACTGATTGCCTGGGTGAATGGAACACATCACGCTTCTCATCGGGATCGTGATCGTCACGGCCTTGGTGTTCGACTTCACGAACGGCTTCCACGACACGGCCAACGCCATGGCCACCACCATTTCCACGGGGGCGCTCAAGCCCAAGACCGCGGTGGCGATGTCGGCGGTGCTGAACCTCGTCGGCGCCTTCCTCTCCGTCGAGGTGGCCAAGACCATCTCCGGGGGCATCATCGACGAAGGCTCCGGCATCCGACCAGAAGTGATCTTCGCCGGCCTGGTCGGCGCGATCGTCTGGAACCTGCTGACCTGGCTCGCCGGCCTCCCCTCCAGCTCCTCGCACGCCCTCTTCGGCGGCCTGATCGGCGCGACCGTGGTGTCCGTCGGCATCGGCGGGGTCAACGCCGACGCGGTCGTCATGAAGGTCCTCATCCCGGCCGTGGCCGCGCCCATCGTCGCCGGCATCGCCGCGACGGCCGCCACCCGGCTGACGTACCGCCTCGCCCGCAACCGCGCCGAGGAGGACACCGCCAAGGGCTACCGCGCCGGGCAGATCGCCTCGGCAGCGCTGGTCTCCCTGGCGCACGGCACCAACGACGCCCAGAAGACGATGGGCGTCATCACCCTCGCGCTGATCACCGGCGGCGCGCTCGCCCCGCAGGCCGACCCGCCCATGTGGGTCATCGCCTCGGCCGGTATCGCCATCGCCCTGGGCACGTACCTCGGCGGCTGGCGGATCATCCGCACGATGGGCAAGGGCATCACCGACATCCAGCCGCCGCAGGGCTTCGCCGCCCAGACCGGCGCCGCGGTGACCATCCTCGCCTCCTCGCACCTCGGCTTCGCGCTCTCCACCACCCAGGTCTGCTCCGGCGCGGTCATGGGCTCCGGCCTCGGCCGCAAGGGCGGCGTGGTCCGCTGGTCCACGGCGGGCCGGATGGTGCTCGCCTGGGGCCTGACGCTGCCGGCCGCCGGGCTGGTCGCCGCCGGAGCGGCCTTCCTGGCCGGCCAGGGCACCTGGGGCGTCACCACCGTCGCCGTGCTCGGTGTCGTCATCTGCGGCGCCATCTGGGCCGCCTCCCGCCGCAAGCCGGTGGACCACAGCAACGTCAACGACGTCGAGCCCGTCGAGCCGGCCGGTGTCGTCACCACCGCGCTGCAGTCCGTCACCCCGCCGCCCGCGGGGTCGACCACGGCCGGTGCCGGGACCATAGAGGGCATCCCGGCGCAGTCCACCACCCGCTCCCCCGCCACCTCGGCCGTCCGCTGACGCCGGGCGCTCGGTTTAAGGAACTCACGCCATGAACATCGACTGGGCGGCACTCGGCCAGGTCTTCGGCACCACCCTCGTGGTGACCGTCGCGATGGTGGGCCTCTTCACCCTGGGCATCATGGGCACGTCCCGCAAGGCCCCTCAGGAGGGCGAGGCGGGCACCGCCGCGGCCGTCGGCGGCAGCACCTCCGCCGTGGCCCGCACCGGCGGCTACGCCTGCTTCGCGCTCTGCCTCGCGGCCGTCGGCTACGGCATCTTCCTGATCGTCGCCGGCTGACACTCTCAGCACCCGAAGGCGCTCAGCGTCCGCGTTCTCCGCGGCCGCTGAGCGCCTTCGTCGCTTCCTCGGCGAGCTCGTCGGCGATGGACGCGTCGTCCTTGCCGGTGAGGTAGGCGGAGACGTAGAGCTGGACGACCTTGCTGTACGTGGCGTAGTGGGCGCTGCGCGGCCGGGGCGCCGCGTCCTTGAGCGCGCGGTGCAGCAGGTCCGTGTACGGCGGGACCCGGCCGGGCGGCGGGGTGCCGGGCCGGGCGCCGCCGTCCTCCTCCCGCCGGGCGTCGTCGGGCGGCAGGTCGCACGCGGGCGCCGTGCCGTCGTACGCCGAGGCCCGGGTGGCCGCGAAGCCGCGCTGCAGCAGACAGTGCTCGCTGCGCGCCGAGGTGAGGGCGGTGATCAGGGAGCGGGCTTCGTCCGGGTGCGCGGCGTCGGCCGCGATGGCGAGGTTCTGGCCGCCCAGGACCGTGCGGTGCCGGCCTTCCGACGAGCCCGCGGGGAGCTGGGCCACGTCGAACTGCCGGCCCGGTTCGAGTTTCTCGGCGACCGAGGCGTACTCCACCGGCCAGTTCCGCATGAACAGCGCCCGTCCTTCGGCGAACCACTGCCCGCTGGCGGTCTCGTCCATCGCCGTCGCCTCCTGCGGCATGATCGTGCGCAGCCGCTCCTTGAGCGCGTACACGCCCTGCTGCAGCGCCCCGGCGAGGTGGGCGGTCCGCTCCGGGTCGCCGCCGGACGCCCAGACGGACTCCAGGGTGTTGACCGTGAGGCCCTCGTAGGGCCGTAGCTGGGCGACCATGCCGTAGAGCTTCTCGTCCGCCGGGCGGCCGGCGTTCTCCTCGGCCATGATCTGCTGCGACCAGGTCCGCAGCTGCTCCCAGGTGTCCGGCGGCCCGTCGTACCCGTACTTCCGCAGCAGGTCGCTGCGGAAGTAGAGAAGTCCGGCGTCCGTGTTGAAGGGGACGGCCCAGACCGTGCCGTCGGAGCCGGTGGTGGCCGTCTTCTTGACGCTGTCGAGGAAGTCGCCGCCCAGCTCCCTGCCCCAGGGGCGGATGATGCCGGCCGCGGCGAACTCCGCGGTCCAGGCCACGTCGATGTTGAGCACGTCGTACCCGCTGTTGCCGGACTGGCCGGCTGCCAGCAGCTGGCTGCGCTGCCCGTCGGCGGTGTCCGGCAGCTTCACGATGCGCACCTTCTTGCCGCTGCGCCGCTCCCACTGACGGATCAGTTCCCGGCGCACCCCGGTGCTGCTGAGGTCGCTGCCGGTGGCCAGGACGATGTCCCCGTCCCCGGCGGGCGCGGGCCCCGGGTCCGAGCAGCCCGCCGCGAGCAGGCAGAGGACGGCGGCGGCCGTGACCACCACGCGCTTCACCGGCCCGCCTCCTGTCCGCCCGTGCCGAAGGAGGCCACCAGTCCGGCCAGGGTGTCCGCGGCTCCCGGGCCGCCGGCCACGCAGTTCCCTCCCGAGCCCTCGACGACGTGCCGCACCGGGGCCGCGTCGCAGCCGCCCCTGCCGGTCGCCAGCACCACCACGGGGATCCGGGGACGCGCGGCGAGCGCGTCGGAGAGCGCCTCGCGCGCCGCCGCCGACCGCTTCCCCGCGCCGTCGTCCTCGTCGAGGACGAGCACCACGGCCTTGGTCCGCTCGGCCGGGCTGTCGCGCAGCCGGTCCAGCGCGGCGGTGAGCGCCTCCTGCATCCACGCCCCCTGGTCGACGAGGCCGCCGTCGTCCCGCCGGAGGCCCTCCAGCAGCCTGCGCCCCGCGGCCGGGCCGGAGCTGCCGGCCCTGATCCGCTCGACGGGGCGCTCGCGGTCCCGGGCGGCGGTGCCGGTCCTGGGATACGTCCACAGCCCGTACGTGTCCTTCGGCCCGAGGACCTCCAGGGCGCGGCCGACCGCGTCCGCCGCCCCGGCGATCCGGCCCCCGTCCGCCATGGAGGTGGAGGTGTCGAGGAGGAAGAGGAGCTGCCCGGGGCGGTGCGCCGTGTCGTACGCGGCCAGCACCTGGGCGACCCGCTGTTGCCCCGCGGTGTACGGCTCCACGCCGACGTCCGGCAGGACGCCCGCCCGGCTGTCGCGGAGCGGGGAGCCGGTGGGCGGCGGGGCGGCGCGGCCGGCCGCGTTCACCCCGCGGTACCCCGCCTCCGTGATCACCCGCTGGCCGCCGTCCGGCCGCCGCAGCCAGTCGGCGAACCGCTCCGAGGCGGCCTGCCGGCGGGCGGCGTCCGCGGCCCCCTGCCAGGCCACCCGGATCAGCGGGTGGTCCAGCCCCGGCACGCCGGACGGGTAGTACGCCTCGTAGCGGTCGTCCTTCTCGGGGACGGTGGCGAGGGCCGGGCAGTTGCCGACCGCGTGGCCGAGGTTGGCGTCGGCCAGGGACTTCTCCGTGACCAGCGGCGCGGCGGTGGCGCGCGACCCCGCGCCGGACGGGGCCGCGCCCGGGCGCAGCGAGCACAGCAGCTCGGCGCTGCCGGCGTACTGACTGCCCGGCGCCCGCAGCCGCCGCTCGGCGCGCTCGGCCACCTCCGGTGGGGGCGCGCCGCTGTCCTGGCCGACGGGTGCGCCGTCGTCGGCCAGGTACAGGCCGATGGTGTGCATCAGGCCGATGCCGGACAGCGCGGGGCTGGGGCGGAGCAGCCGCAGCTTCCCGTCCGCCGAGGCGTCCAGGATCGTGTGCCAGCCGCTGCCGGCCTGTTCCACGTCGGGGAGGCCGCGCGCCGCGGGGACGCCCACGACGAGCGGGGTGAAGGCGACCGGGCCGACCCGGTGCAGGGTGGCGGGCGCGTGCGCGGCCATGCCCCGGCGGACCTGGAGGTAGTCGACGGTCGATTCGGGCACCCACAGGTCGGGCTGGGGGCCCGGCCGGTAGAGCGGCTCGACGGCCTGGCCGCCACTGTCTCCGGGCGGGGCCTCGTCGGCGCCCTCGGCCTCGCCCTGCCAGCGGTCCGCCGCGGCGAAGCCCTGCGCCACCTGGTCCTTGGCAGCGGAGTAGACGGTGATCTGGGTGCGCCGGCAGCCGTCGGGGACGTCGTCCTCGCCCGGCACGGGCTCGGTGTTGAGGGCGGACATCTCGTACGCGAGGGCGGCGGCGCGCAGCGTCGGCTCGGCCTCGGGGGCGGTGAGCAGCCGCAGCTCCTGGGCGGGCGGGCAGCTCTCGGGCGGCCCCAGCCGGTCGACGAGGACCAGCGCGGTGGCGGTCAGGGCCGGCGCGACGGCGGCGGCGGTCAGCAGCCGTAACCGGCGCCGCGGGCGGGAGCGCCACCAGCGCCGGGCCCGGACGGCGAACGGCGTGCGGGGCCGCCGCGGCTCACGGGTGGCGAAGGAGACCACCACGTCGTCGACGGTGTTCTGCTTGGAGGCGCGCGGCACCCAGGCGCCTCCCTGCGGGGTGGTGTGCCCGGCGAGCCGGCGGCGCAGCTCACCGGCGAGGTCCTCGAAGGTGACGCACTCCTTGCCCTCGATGCCGTGTTCGAGGATGTCGAGCACGGCCCGGGTGAAGGTGGTGCCGCCGCCGGGCTCCTTGCCGCTGAAGATGCGGCGGTTCGGCTGGGCGGCCATCAGCAGCGAGACCGGCTTCTCGCGGGTGCGGAAGCTGTCGTCCGCGTTGCCCGCGAAGCAGCATTCGAGCACGACGACGACGCGGTCGGCGCGGGACCGCTCCAGCCGCGGCAGGACGTCGTTGGCCCAGGAGACCGCTTCGTGCGAGGCCTTCCCGCGCTCGTCCCGCGCCACCTGCGACGAGCCGACCAGCAGGTGCAGGTCGCTGCCGTCGCGCCGGACCCGGCCGTGCCCGGAGAAGTAGACGAGCAGCAGTCCGCGGGCCTCGGAGGCCGCGGTGCGCAGCGCGTTGGTCAGCTCCTCGGGGGTGTCCGGGCGCAGCGGCGTCACTTCCCGGGGCAGGAAGAGGTCGGTGGCCGGGGCGCACAGCACGCGGCCCAGTTCGTCGGGGTTGGCGAAGACCGCGTCGAGGTCGTGCAGCCGGGGGTCCTGGTACCGGCTGACGCCGATGATCAGCGCGCGGTTCTGCTTGCCCCGCGCGTCGTAGAGGGGCATCGCCGGTTACTCCGTGCCGACGCGGCCGCCCTGGTCGTCGCGTTCGGTGCGCGGATCGGGGTCGTCGAGGCGGCGGTGTCCGGAGGCGTCGGTGATGTCGAGTCCCGGGGCCTCGCCCTTGGCGGCGGTCTCCCTGCGGTGCGCGAGCCACTCCCGCAGGGCGATGAGGAGCTGCTCGGTCATCGGGGCCGCGACCGCGCCGATGAGGACCAGGACGAGATCGTCGATGCCGACGGCCATCTCGGGGCCCTGGTCCGCCGCGCCGGTGCGCGGGGCGGTCTCCGCGCCCGGCGCCCGGCGCCAGTCGTGGTTGCCGGGCGTCAGCCAGGACTCGCGCTGCAGCCAGCGCTGGAGGTCCTCCAGATCCTGTTCCCCGTCATGGGTCCCGGTGATTCTGATGCGTACCTCGTGACGCTGTCGGCTCTCCGTCATCCCCGCCCCCTCCTGCGGCACCATTGCCATAGGTGCCCCGATGGTGTCGTGCCGGAGGTACGGCAGGCAACAGGTCGTCAACCACTGTCCACGCTGTGTCGTTGGCCACAGGCCCTGCCATACGCCCGCGTCGCAGGTCAAGGGTGAGTTGACGGGCATTCGCGGCACGTGGTGGACTGCCCGGTGCCATTCGGCGACAGATGAGGAAGTCCGGTGAGAATCCGGCGCGGTCCCGCCACTGTCACCGGGGAGCGCTCCTCCAGCAGAGGCCACGGCCCGCGCAGACACGGGCTGGAAGGCCGGGGGCAGCGCCGATCCGGGAGCCAGGAGACTCTCGTCGCCCGTCACGTCGAGCCAGGGCGCGGACCCTGAGTGAGGACACACGCCATGCCGGGCCCCGAGCCGAGACCCCTGCCTTTCTTTGCCGTACGCCCGGTACGCGACCGCGTGCGGCCGTCCCTCCGAGGCACGACGGCAGGCTGATCCGACGATGCGTGCCGAACACGCCACCTATGCGTGCGGCGCGGCTCTGGGCTTTCTCGGCGACCTGGCCGTGGGCGATCCCCGCCGCGGCCACCCGGTGGCCGCCTTCGGGCGGGCCGCGGGCGCCGTGGAGCGCGGGCTGTGGCGCGATCACCGTGGATACGGAGCGGCGCACACCGCGCTGTGCGCCGGCGGGGCCGCCGTGGGCGCGGCCCTGCTCTCCCGCGCCGTACGCCGCTGCGCCCCCGCACACGTAGCGCTGACCGCCGCCGCCACGTGGGCCGTGCTGGGTGGAACGACGCTGGGCCGGGAGGCGCGCGCCATCGGCGGCGCGCTGGAGGCCGGCGACCTGGACACGGCGCGCGAGCGGCTGCCGCACCTGTGCGGCCGTGACCCGCAGGCGCTGGACGGACAGCAGATGGCGCGCGCCGTCGTGGAGTCCGTCGCCGAGAACACCTCCGACGCGGTGGTGGGCGCGCTGGTCTGGGGCGCCGTGGGCGGCGTACCGGGCCTGGTCGCCTTCCGCGCGGTCAACACGCTCGACGCGATGGTGGGTCACAAGTCCGACCGGTACCGCCGGTACGGCTGGGCCTCGGCCCGGCTGGACGACGTGGCGGGCTGGCCCGGCGCGCGGCTGACCGCGCTGCTGGCCACCGTCGCCGGGCCCGACCCGCGCGGCGCCTGGCGCGCCTGGCGGGCCGACGGCAAGCGGCACCCGAGCCCCAACGCGGGCCCGGTGGAGGCGTCGTTCGCGGGCGCGCTCGGCGTACGGCTGGGCGGCACGCTCGCGTACGCGGGGCGGGTCGAGCACCGGCCGGTGCTCAACGACGGCGCACGCGCGGTCGAGGGCGCGGACATCGCGCGCGCGGTGCGGCTGTCGCGCCGGGTGAGCGCGCTGGCGCTGGCGACGACGGTCGGGGCGCGGATCGCCGTGGGCGCGGTCCGCGGCGCGCGGAAGGCGAGGAGATCCCGGTGAGCGGTACGGACAGGACTCTCGGCGGCGGCCTGCTGGTCGCCGGGACGACGTCGGACGCGGGCAAGAGCGTGGTCACGGCGGGCATCTGCCGCTGGCTGGCGCGCAAGGGCGTCAAGGTGGCGCCCTTCAAGGCGCAGAACATGTCACTCAATTCGTACGTGACGCGCGAGGGCGCGGAGATCGGACGGGCGCAGGCCATGCAGGCCGCGGCGGCCCGCGTCGAGCCGACCGCGCTGATGAACCCGGTACTGCTCAAGCCCGGCAGCGACCGCAGCAGCCAGGTCGTGCTGCTGGGCAAGCCGGTGGGCGAGCTGAGCGCCAGGGGCTACCACTCCGGGCGCCAGGAGCGGCTGCTCGGCACGGTCACCGACTGCCTCCAGGAGCTGCGCCGTACGCACGACGCGGTGATCTGCGAGGGCGCCGGCAGCCCGGCCGAGATCAACCTCCGCCGCACGGACATCGTGAACATGGGCATCGCGCGCGCCGCGAACCTGCCCGTGGTCGTCGTCGGCGACATCGACCGCGGCGGCGTCTTCGCGTCCTTCTTCGGCACCACCGCGCTGCTGTCCGAGGCCGACCAGGCGCACATCGCGGGCTACCTGGTGAACAAGTTCCGCGGCGATGTGACGCTGCTGGAGCCGGGCCTGGACATGCTCAAGGAGCTGAGCGGGCGGCCGACGCTGGGCGTACTGCCGTTCCGGCACGGGCTCGGCATCGACGAGGAGGACGGCCTGCACGTCTCGCTGCGCGGCGCGGTGCGCGAGAGCACGGTCGCGCCGCCGCACGGCAAGGACATCCTCCGCGTCGCGGTCGCCGCCGTCCCCCTGATGTCGAACTTCACGGACGTCGACGCGCTCGCCGCCGAACCGGGCGTCGTGGTGCGCTTCGTGGACCGGCCCGAGGAGCTGGCCGACGCCGATCTGGTCGTCCTGCCCGGCACCCGCGGGACCGTACGGGCCCTGCAGTGGCTGCGCGAGCGCGGCCTCGCCGACGCGATCGCCCGCCGGGCCGCCGAGGGCCGCCCGGTGCTCGGCATCTGCGGCGGCTTCCAGATGCTCGCCGAGCACATCGAGGACGAGGTGGAGTCCCGGGCCGGCGCGGTCGACGCGCTCGGACTGCTGCCCGTACGGGTGCGGTTCGCGACGGAGAAGACCCTCGCCCGGCCGGAAGGCACGGCTCTCGGCGAACCCGTCGACGGGTACGAGATCCACCACGGCGTCGCCGAGGTCCGCGAGGGCGACGAAGCCTTCCTGGACGGCTGCCGCGTCGGCTCCGTATGGGGCACGCACTGGCACGGCTCCCTGGAGAGCGACGGCTTCCGGCGCGCGTTCCTGCGCCGGGTGGCCGCCGACGCGGGGCGCGCGTTCGTGCCCGCGCCGGACACCTGCTTCGACGCGCTGCGCGAGGAACAGCTCGACGCGCTGGGCGACCTGATCGAGGAACACGCGGACACCGCGGCCCTGCTGCGGCTGATCGAGGACGGGGTACCGAAGGGGCTGCCGTTCGTACCACCGGGGGCACCGTGAGCGCGCCCGGCGAGAAGCCAACGAAAGCCACTCGGAGGAGTGATCCGTACGTGAGCACCCGGTATCCGTTCACCGCCGTCGTCGGCATGGACGACCTGCGGCTGGCGCTGCTGCTGAACGCGGTCAGCCCGGCGGTGGGCGGCGTCCTGGTCCGCGGCGAGAAGGGCACCGCCAAGTCGACCGCGGTCCGTGCGCTGGCCGACCTGCTGCCCGACGTCTCGGTCGTCGCCGGCTGCCGCTTCAGCTGCGACCCCGCCGCTCCCGACCCGCAGTGCCCGGACGGGCCGCACGAGGTGAGCCCCGCCGAATCGCGTGCGGCGCGCATGGTCGAGCTCCCCGTGGGCGCCTCCGAGGACCGCCTGGCGGGCGCGCTCGACATCGAGCGCGCCCTGTCCGAGGGGGTCAAGGCGTTCGAGCCGGGCCTGCTCGCGCACGCCCACCGCGGCATCCTGTACGTCGACGAGGTCAACCTCCTGCACGATCACCTGATCGACCTCCTCCTCGACGCCGCCGCCATGGGCGCCTCCTACGTCGAGCGCGAGGGCGTCTCCGTACGGCACGCGGCGCGGTTCCTCCTCGTGGGCACGATGAACCCCGAAGAGGGCGAGCTGCGGCCGCAGTTGCTGGACCGGTTCGGGCTGACCGTCGAGGTCGCCGCGTCCCGCGAGCCGGACCAGCGCGTGGAGGTCGTCAAGCGGCGGCTCGCGTACGACGCCGACCCGGCCGGTTTCGCGGCGCGCTGGGCCGCCGAGGAGGAGGCCCTGCGGCAGCGGATCGCCACTGCCCGCGCGCTGCTCCCCGACGTGACGCTCGGCGACGCGGCGCTCCGCCAGATCGCCGCGACCTGCGCGGCGTTCGAGGTGGACGGGATGCGCGCGGACATCGTGATGGCACGTACGGCCACCGCGCTGGCCGCATGGGCGGGCCGGGACAAGGTGCTGGAGGAGGACGTCCGACAGGCCGCGCTGCTCGCGCTGCCGCACCGGCGCCGCCGCAATCCCTTCGACGCCCCCGGCCTGGACGAGGACAAGCTCGACCAGACCCTGGACGAGTTCGGCCCCCAGGAGGACTCCCAGGACGACGACGAGCCCGACCCCGAGCCGCAGGGCCCGGACGACGGGCCGGACGGGCCGGACGGCGGGGGTCCGGACGGGGGCGGCGGGGTGCCGCCGCAGGGCGGCCCGGACGACGCGCCGCCGCCGGCCGGCTCGGACGCGGGCCCCGAGCAGCCCTCCGTACCGGACCAGCGCTCGGACGGCTCTCCGGAGCAGCAGCCCGCGCAGCCCAGGAACGAGGCCGCCGAGAGCGGCGCCGCTCCTGAGAAGGCCGCGGTCGGCGCCACCGAACCGTTCAAGACCCGGCGGCTGGACGTGCCGGGGCTCGGCGAGGGCGCCGACGGCCGCCGCTCGCGGGCCCGTACCGCGCACGGCCGGACCACCGGCTCCCGCCGCCCCCAGGGCGCGCTGGGCAAGCTGCACCTGGCCGCCACCGTGCAGGCCGCCGCGCCGCACCAGAAGGCGCGCGGGCGCAACGGCCGCGGACTGCTGATCCGCCGCGACGACCTGCGGGAGTCCGTACGCGAGGGCCGCGAGGGCAATCTCGTCCTCTTCGTCGTGGACGCGTCCGGCTCGATGGCGGCGCGCAAGCGCATGACCGCGGTCAAGGGCGCGGTCCTGTCGCTGCTGCTGGACGCGTACCAGCGGCGCGACAAGGTCGGCATGATCACCTTCCGGGGCGCGGACGCCGAGCTCGCGCTGCCGCCGACCTCCTCCGTGGAGGCGGGCGCGGCCCGGCTGGAGCAGCTGCCGACCGGCGGCCGCACCCCGCTGGCCGCGGGCCTGCTGAAGGCCCATGAGGTACTGCGCGTGGAACGGATGCGGGACGCCTCGCGCCGCCCGCTGGTCGTGGTCGTCACGGACGGCCGGGCGACCGGCGGCGTCGAGCCGCGCCCGCGCGCTTCCAAGGCCGCGCAGCTGCTGGCCTCCGAGGGCATCGCCTCGGTCGTCGTGGACTGCGAGGCCGGTCCCGTGCGCCTGGGCCTGGCCGGCGAGCTGGCCCGCGATCTGCAGGGCACCGCCGTCACCCTCGACGAACTCCGCGCGGACAGCGTCTCCGCGCTCGTCCGCACCGTCACCGACACCACTCACCGGAGGGCCGCCTGATGCCGCAGGGACAGCCGACCGTCGTACCGAACGACGGCCTCACCACCCGTCAGCGCCGCAACCGCCCGCTCGTCTTCGTCCACACCGGCACCGGCAAGGGCAAGTCCACCGCCGCCTTCGGGCTGGCGCTGCGCGCCTGGAACCAGGGCTGGCCGGTCGGGGTTTTCCAGTTCGTGAAGTCCGCGAAGTGGAAGGTCGGCGAGGAGCGGGCGCTGAAGGTGCTCGGCGAGACCGGCGAGGGCGGGACCGTCGCCTGGCACAAGATGGGCGAGGGCTGGTCCTGGGTCCAGCGCGACATCGAGTCCAGCGAGGAGGCCGCGCGCGAGGGCTGGGAGCAGGTCAAGCGGGACCTGGCGGCGGAGTCGTACAAGCTGTACGTGCTGGACGAGTTCGCGTACCCGATGCACTGGGGCTGGATCGACACCGACGAGGTCATCGAGGTGCTGCGGAACCGCCCCGGCACCCAGCATGTCGTGATCACCGGCCGCAACGCGCCCGAGAAGCTGGTGGACTTCGCCGACCTGGTCACCGACATGACCAAGGTCAAGCACCCCATGGACGCGGGCCAGAAGGGCCAGCGGGGCATCGAGTGGTGAAAGCAGCGATGACCGAAGTGATGAGCCAGTGGTGAACGTTCCGCGCCTGGTGATCGCCGCGCCCTCCTCGGGCAGCGGCAAGACCACCGTCGCCACCGGCCTGATGGCCGCCTTCCGCGAGGCGGGCCTCGCGGTGTCCCCGCACAAGGTCGGCCCGGACTACATCGATCCCGGCTACCACGCGCTGGCCACGGGCCGCCCGGGCCGCAACCTCGACGCGTACCTGTGCGGTCCGGAGCGGATCGAGCCGCTGTTCCTGCACGGCGCGGCGGGCGCGGACCTGGCGCTCGTCGAGGGCGTCATGGGCATGTTCGACGGCGCGTCCGGGATGGGCGAGCTGGGCTCGACGGCGCAGGTCGCGAAGTTGCTGCGGGCGCCGGTCGTCCTCGTCGTGGACGCGTCCTCGCAGTCCCGGTCGGTGGCGGCGCTGGTGCACGGCTTCGCCTCCTGGGACCCGGAGGTGCGGCTCGCCGGGGTGATCCTGAACAAGGTCGGCTCCGACCGGCACGAGGCGCTGCTGCGCGAGGCGCTGGGCGGCGCGGGCGTGCCGGTACTGGGCTGTCTGCGGCGTGCGCCGAAGGTCAATACGCCCGCCCGGCACCTGGGCCTGGTCCCGGTGGCGGAGCGGGCGCCGGAGGCGGTGGACTCGGTGGCGGCGCTCGCCGAGCAGATCCGTACGGGCTGCGACCTGGAAGGGCTGCTGGCGCTGGCGCGCAGCGCGCCGGAGCTGACGGGGCCCGCGTGGGCGCCCGCGGCCCCGGAGACGCCCGCCACGGGCCGCCCGGTGATCGCGGTGGCAGGTGGAGCGGCCTTCACGTTCTCGTACGCCGAGCACGCCGAGCTGCTGACGGCCGCCGGTGCCGAGGTGGTCACCTTCGATCCGCTGCGTGACGAGAAGCTGCCTGCGGGCACGGCCGGGCTGGTGATCGGCGGCGGTTTCCCGGAGGTGTACGCGCCGGAGCTGTCGGCGAATGAACCACTGCGCGCCGAGGTCGCCCGGCTGGCGGCCGCGGGGGCGCCGGTCGCCGCGGAGTGCGCGGGCCTGCTGTACCTGTCCCGTTCGCTGGACGGGCGGCCCATGTGCGGCGTGCTGCCGGCCGACGGGCGGATGTCGGAGCGGCTGACGCTGGGCTACCGGGAGGCGGTGGCCATCGGTGACAGCGCGCTGGCCGCGGCCGGGACGCGGGTGCGCGGCCACGAGTTCCACCGCACGGTCCTGGAGCCGGGCACGGGCGACAGTCCGGCGTGGGGCTTCGTGCGCCCCGAGCGCCGTACCGAGGGCTTCGTTCAGGACGGTGTGCACGCCTCGTACCTGCATGTGCACTGGGCCGCCGAGCCGTCGCTCGCGCACCGGCTGGCGGCGCGGGCCGCGGCGTGGGCGGCGAGCGCCTGATGGCCTCAGCCGCCCGACAGGCCCACCACCAGCCACATGAAGCCCACGCCGGCGGCCGTACAGCCCAGCGTCGACAGCGCGGGGTGGTCGTGGTGGGCCTCCGGCAGGATGTCGGAGGTCGCGAGGTAGAGCAGGACGCCGCCGAAGAAGCCCAGGTAAAACCCGAGCGGCTGCTCCGGCAGGGTGACGGCCAGCGTGATCGCCGCGCCGGCGAGTGGCGCCACCGCGTCCGCGCCGAGCAGCAGCAGCGCCTTGCGCCGGGCGTTCCCATAGAGGCTGGCGATGGTGTACGTGTTGAAGCCGTCGGCGAAGTCGTGGGCGATCACGGCGAGCGCCACGGCCACCGCCATCTCCCTGCCGACCTGGTAGGCCGCGCCGATCGCGAAGCCGTCCATCAGGCTGTGCACGACCATCGCGGCCGCCGCCGTCAGCCCCACCTGCGGGACGCGCTCCTCCGGGTCCATGCCGTGCGCGGCCTTCCGTACGGCCAGCAGCCGTTCGGCGGCGTGCGCGGCCAGGAAGCCCAGCACGAAGCAGAGCAGCGCCGCGGGGACGCCGAGGAGCTGCACATCGGCCGCCTCCAGGGCCTCCGGCAGCAGGTCGAGGCCGACGACGCCCAGCATCAGGCCGCCGGCGAGGCCGAGGATGAGGTGGCGGCGGTCGGTGACCCGGTGGGCCACCCAGCCGCCGACGAGGGTCATCAGGAACGCGCCGACCGCGATGACCACAGGCACTGTCTCGCCCCTTCCGCCGCCGTGCCCACGGGTGTACCGGTGCCGGTACCCGTGTCACCTGCTTACTGATCCCCGGCCGGTCCCGCATGTCCGGCTCCGCCCTGCCGAAAGGACCCGCCGTGCCTGCTGAGCGTGCCGTGCGAGGACCGCAGCGGGACCTGGTGGTGGGTATCGGCGCACGGCCCGGAGTACCGGCGGAGGAGCTGACGGCGCTGGTCAGGGGTGTGCTCGCGGAGGCCGGGCTGCCGCTCGCCGCGGTGCGCGCGCTGGCCACCCTGGACGCCAGGGCCCAGGAACCGGGACTGCGGGCCGCCGCGGCGCTGCTGGGCGTGGAGCTGCTGGCGTACCCGGCCGCCGTGCTGGCTTCCGTACCGGTGCCGCATCCCTCGGGCGCGGTGCTGGCCGCCGCCGGGACGCCGTCCGTCGCCGAGGCCGCCGCGCTGGCCGCGGCGGGTCCTGGCGGCACGCTGGCCGTGCCCAAACGGAAGTCCGTGCCTCCGGACGGTGGCGCGGCCCGGGCCACCTGTGCGATCGCCCGCCGCCCCGCACCCCACGACAGCAGCACGCAGCCGACCGTACGAACACAGCAGACCGTACGCACGCACGAGGAGACGCCGTGACCACCCTGCCCGACCTTCGCCACCACGGGGACGCCGAGGTACGCGGCGCCGCGGCCGGCCTGACCGACCTGGCCGTCAACGTCCGTACGGGCACCCCGCCGGCCTGGCTCAAGGCCCGGATCGCCGCGTCGCTGGACGGGCTGGCCGCGTACCCGGACGGCACGGCGGCGCGCGCAGCGGTCGCCGCCCGGCACGGCCTGCCGGCCTCCCGGGTACTGCTGACGGCCGGCGCCGCGGAGGCGTTCGTGCTGCTCGCGCGGGCCGTGCGCGCCACGCGCCCGGTCGTGGTGCATCCGCAGTTCACCGAGCCGGAGGCGGCCCTGCGGGACGCCGGGCACGAAGTGCACCGGGTGCTGCTGTCCGAAGAGGACGGCTTCCGGCTGACTCCGGAGGCGGTACCGGACGACGCGGACCTGGTGGTGGTCGGCAACCCGACCAACCCCACCTCCGTGCTGCACCCCGCGGAGACCGTGGCGGCGCTGGCGCGGCCGGGCCGCACGCTGGTCGTCGACGAGGCGTTCATGGACGCGGTGCCGGGCGAGGCGGAGTCGCTGGCCTCCCGCACGGACCTGCCGGGCCTGGTGGTGCTGCGCAGCCTCACCAAGACCTGGGGGCTGGCCGGGCTGCGCATCGGGTACGTGCTGGCGGGCCCGGAGATCATCGAGGCGCTGGAGCGGGTCCAGCCGCTGTGGCCGGTCTCCTCCCCCGCGCTCACCGCGGCCGAGGCGTGCTGCGAGCCGGCGGCGCTCGCGGAGGCCGAGGCGGCGGCCGGGGAGATCGCCGCCGACCGCCAGTACCTGATCGCGCGGCTGGGCGAGTTCCCGCAGATCACGGTGGCACGTCCGGCCGAGGGGCCGTTCGTGCTGATCCGCCTGCCGGACGCGGCGGGTGTACGGGAGCGGCTGCGGGAGCTGGGCTTCGCGGTCCGGCGGGGCGATACGTTCCCGGGGCTGGGCGCCGAGTGGCTGCGGCTGGCGGTGCGGGACCGGAACACCACCGACCGCTTCGTGACGGCCCTGGGGAAGGCGGTCTGAGGACGGTCCGAGGGCCGTCCATCATCCGGAACAGCGTTGCCCGAGGCACCTAAGATCGCCGTAAGGTGCCGAGGTGACGAACGAGCAGACGAATCAGAAGGCCGCGGCGCCCGAGGGGCCCGCACCCGCCGCGCCGCACGCGCCGGGCACCGGTGACCTCCCCGCGTCCGACCGCGCCGCGCGACGCGCCGTGACGATCTTCCCGCTGCTCGTGATCGTGGCCGGGCTGATCGGCCTGTTCTGGCCGTCGCACTTCACCGGCTGGGCCCCGTCCGTGCCCTGGCTGCTCGGTGTCGTGATGTTCTCGATGGGCCTCACGCTCACGGTCCCGGACTTCGCCGCGGTCGCCAAGCGGCCGTGGGCGGTCGGGCTCGGCCTGGTCGCGCATTACGTGATCATGCCGGGCCTCGGCTGGCTGGTGGCCACCGTGCTGGACCTGCCGCCCGCGCTGGCGGCCGGCGTGATCCTGGTCGGCTGCGCCCCGAGCGGTACGGCCTCCAACGTCGTGACCTACCTGGCGCGCGGCGACGTCGCCCTGTCCGTCTCGGTGGCCACGGTCTCCACCGTGGTCGCCCCCTTCGTGACCCCGCCCCTGACCTACCTGCTCGCCGGACAGTTCATGCATGTGGACGCCGGTGTCATGGTCACGGACATCCTCAAGACCGTCCTGCTGCCGGTCTTCGCCGGTCTCCTGGTCCGGCTGGTCGCCGGGCGCTTCATCGACAAGCTGCTGAAGGCCCTCCCCTGGCTCTCCGCGCTGACCATCGCGGTGATCGTGCTGGTCGTGGTGGCGGGCAGCGCGGACCGGATCAAGGACGCGGCGGCGCTGGTGCTGCTCGCGGTGGTCCTCCACAACGGCCTCGGCCTGGCACTCGGCTACGGCGCGGGCGCCCTGGCCCGCCTGGGCCGCCCGGCGAGCCGCGCCATGGCCTTCGAGGTCGGCATGCAGAACTCCGGCCTGGCCGCCTCCCTGGCCACGGCCCACTTCAGCCCGGCAGCGGCCCTCCCGGCAGCGGTGTTCTCGGTGTGGCACAACATCTCGGGCGCCCTGGTCGCGGCCTGGATGGCGCGCAGCGCCCGGAGGGACGGCGCGTAAGCGCCCGTCCCTCCGGGGCTCGGGGAACTGCGCGACCGGCCACGACGGCGCCGCGGGGTGCCACCGGCAGAAACCCCCGCGGCGCTCAGCTGACCACCCGCCCCCGCAGAATCACCCGCCGCGGCGTACCGAGCACGCGTACGTCTTCCCGAGGATCCGCCTCGTACACCACCAGGTCGGCGGGGGCGCCCTCCGTGAGCCCGGGCCGCCCGAGCCACTCCCGGGCGCCCCACGCCGTCGCCGACAACGCCTCCAGGGCCGGGATACCGGCCTTGACCAGCTCCCCCACCTCCTGGGCGACGAGCCCATGCGCGAGCGACCCACCCGCGTCCGTACCGACATACACCGGCACACCCGCGTCGTACGCCGCCCGTACCGTGTCGTAGCGCCGCTCGTGCAGCCGCCGCATGTGGTCGGCCCAGCGCGGGTACTTCTCATCGCCGCCGGCCGCCAGCTGCGGGAAGGTCGCGATGTTCACCAGCGTCGGGACGATCGCGACGCCGCGCTCGGCGAAGAGCGGAATGGTCTCCTCGGTCAGGCCCGTGGCGTGCTCGATGCAGTCGATGCCCGCCTCCACGAGGGGCGCGAGGGACTCCTCGGCGAAGCAGTGGGCCGTGACGCGTGCCCCCAGCCGGTGCGCCTCCGCGATCGCGGCCTCGACCGCGCCACGCGGCCAGCAGGCCGCCAGGTCGCCCGTCTCCCGGTCGATCCAGTCGCCGACGAGCTTGACCCAGCCGTCGCCCCGCTTCGCCTCCTGGGCGACGTACGCCACCAGGTCCTCGGGCTCGATCTCGTGCGCGAAGTTGCGGATGTAGCGACGGGTGCGCGCGATGTGCCGGCCGGCGCGGATGATCCGCGGCAGGTCCTCCCGGTCGTCGACCCAGCGGGTGTCCGCGGGCGACCCGGCGTCGCGGATCAGCAGCGTGCCCGCCTCGCGGTCGGTGAGCGCCTGCTTCTCGCTGGTCGCCTTGTCGACCGCGCCGTGCGCGCCCAGGCCCACGTGACAGTGGGCGTCGACCAGGCCCGGCAGCGCCCAGCCCTCGATGGTGGTGACGTCCCGCGCCCCGGCCGGCCGCTCGTAGCTGACGCGTCCGCCGACGACCCACAGGCCGTCCCGTACGTCGTCCGGCCCGGCCAGGACCCTCCCCTTGATGTGCAGCACCGCGCTATCGCTCATGCACGCACTGTACGAGCCGCGCGTGAACCGCTGGACGGGACGGTCGGCGGGGAAGAATCCCGGAAACCCCATGGCGCTCCGGGCTTTCCTTGCTGTACACCTGTTACCAGAGAATTGCCAATTCTTCAGGTGCGCAGCTTCCCGTATTCTTCTGCCCGCTTTTCCGCAGCTCAAACGCGTCGATTCGGGTGACCCGCAAGTCCCGTAATTCGGACGGATCTCGCGGCCGTTACGCACATGTGACCGACCCCACAGTCGGACAGATTTGCCCCGTATTTTCCGGGCAAACCAAGACATCCCAAGGGTCTTCCGTGCGCCCGTGCGCCCCCGCGCGATAACACAGAACCCCCCGTCTCCGTAACCCCAGCCCGCGATGCAATTTCGAATTTCCCTCGGTAAATTTAATTCGCATGACCGCCGCACAAGCAGACCTTGCACGTGCCCGAAGCGAATTCAGAGAAATGCCGGAGGGCTTCAAGCTCGATGCCCCGCGAGTGGAGGACGGGGCCGCCATCTGGCGCATAGCCCGGGACTCCCGCACGCTGGACCTGAACTCCTCCTACAGCTACCTGCTGTGGTGTCGTGACTTCGCCGCCACCTCCGTCGTCGCCCGCGACGCGAAGGGCGAGACGGCCGCCTTCATCACCGGCTACATCCGCCCCGCCCGCCCGGAGACCCTCGTCGTATGGCAGGTCGCCGTCGACGACGCGCACCGTGGCCGCGGGCTGGCCGCAGCTCTCCTGGACGGCCTCGCCGGCCGCGTCGCGCAGGAGCAGGGCATCACTCGCCTCGAGACCACGATCTCGCCCGACAACACCGCATCGAACCGGCTCTTCGCCTCCTTCGCCGAGCGCCACGGCGCCTCCGTGGAGCGCGAGGTCCTCTTCGACGCCGGGCTGTTCCCCGAGGAGGGCCACGAGCCGGAGGTGCTGCACGACATCGGCCCCTTCGCCGCCCCTGCCCAGCCAGTGCGCTGAGCGCACGTCCAGTGCGCAGAGCGCACCCCAAGACTTCCCCCCTTCTGTCACACCCCACATCTCCCAGGAGCATGCTGTGACCATCACCCAGCCGGATCTGAGCGTCTTCGAAACCGTCGAATCCGAGGTGCGGAGCTACTGCCGCGGCTGGCCCACCGTCTTCGACCGGGCGCAGGGCAGCCGCATGTACGACGAGGACGGCCACGCCTACCTCGACTTCTTCGCCGGCGCCGGGTCGCTGAACTACGGCCACAACAACCCGGTACTCAAACGGGCGCTGATCGACTACATCGAGCGGGACGGCGTCACCCACGGCCTGGACATGTCCACCACGGCCAAGCGGGCGTTCCTGGAGTCCTTCCAGAACGTCATCCTGCGCCCGCGTGACCTGCCCTACAAGGTCATGTTCCCGGGCCCGACGGGCACCAACGCGGTCGAGGCCGCGCTGAAGCTGGCCCGTAAGGTCAAGGGCCGCGAGTCGATCGTGTCCTTCACCAACGCCTTCCACGGCATGTCGCTGGGCTCGCTCGCGGTGACCGGCAACGCGTTCAAGCGGGCCGGCGCGGGCATCCCGCTGGTGCACGGCACCCCGATGCCCTTCGACCACTACCTCGACGGCCGCTACCCGGACTTCCTGTGGTTCGAGCGGCTGCTGGAGGACCAGGGCTCGGGCCTGAACCAGCCCGCCGCCGTGATCGTCGAGACGGTCCAGGGCGAGGGCGGCATCAACGTCGCCCGTCCCGAGTGGCTGCGCGCCCTCGCCGACCTGTGCCACCGCCGCGACATGCTGCTCATCGTGGACGACATCCAGATGGGATGCGGCCGTACGGGTGCCTTCTTCTCCTTCGAGGAGGCTGGCATCGTGCCGGACATCGTCACCGTCTCCAAGTCCATCAGCGGCTACGGCCTGCCGCTGGCGCTCACGCTCTTCAAGCCGGAGCTGGACGTCTGGGAGCCGGGCGAGCACAACGGCACCTTCCGCGGCAACAACCCCGCCTTCGTCACCGCCGCCGCGACCCTGGACACGTACTGGGCCGACGGCCAGATGGAGAAGCAGACCATCGCCCGCGGTGAGATCATCGAATCGCACCTGCGTGCCATCGCCGAGGAGCACCCGCGGGCGGGTGTGGACTACCGCGGCCGCGGCATGGTCTGGGGGATGGAGTTCGCCGACAAGAGCCTGGCGAACAAGATCTCCAAGCGGGCCTTCGAGCTGGGCCTGCTGATCGAGACTTCGGGGCCGGAGAGCGAGGTCGTCAAGCTGCTGCCGGCGCTCACCACCACCCCCGAGGAGCTGGACGAGGGGCTGCGCACCCTCGCCCGCGCGGTCCGCGACTGCGTCTGACCCGACGCGCACGGGGCCGGCCGGCTGACCGCCGGCCGGCCCCGGCGGATCTCACCACCCGCAGAACAGAAAGGTTTTGAACCACGTGATCGTTCGCTCGTTCAAGGACATCGAGGGCACCGACCGCCACGTCAAGTCCGCTTCGGGGACCTGGGAGAGCAAGCGCATCGTGCTTGCCAAGGAGCGCGTCGGTTTCTCGCTGCACGAGACCACCCTTTACGCGGGCACTGAGACCGACATGTGGTACGCGAACCACATCGAGGCCGTACTGTGCGTAGAGGGCGAGGCAGAGCTCGAGAACCGGGAGACCGGTGAGAAGCACTGGATCGAGCCCGGCACGATGTACCTGCTCAACGGCCACGAGAAGCACACCCTGCGGCCGAAGACGGACTTCCGTTGCGTGTGCGTCTTCAATCCGCCGGTCACCGGTCGCGAGGACCACGACGAGAACGGCGTGTACCCGCTGCTCACCGAGCCCGAGGCGAGCTGACGCCGCTGGAATCAGGCCCGCTGCCCCGTCCGGCAGTTGAGGAAGGCACGTACGAGAGGAGAGGAAGGCAACACCATGACCACCGCACCCGAGCGCACCGCCGACCTGTACCCGACCCGTGGGGCCACCGAGGTGATCACCCCGCGGCAGGACCCGGTGGTGTGGTCGCAGCCCGGCACGGCAGGCCCGTTCCAGCCGTCCGAGCTGAGCGACTTCGAACGCGACGGCTTCTTCGCCATCGAGGAACTGATCACGGCGGACGAGGTCGCGGTGTACCGCGCCGAACTGGACCGGCTCACCCATGACCCGGAGGTCAAGGCCGACCCGCGCTCGATCGTCGAGGCGAAGTCGGACAAGGTCCGGTCCGTGTTCGAGGTGCACAAGATCAGCGAGGTGTTCGCCAAGCTGGTCGCCGACCCGCGCGTGGTAGGGCGCGCCCGTCAGATCCTCGGCTCGGACGTCTACGTCCACCAGTCGCGGATCAACGTCAAGCCGGGCTTCGGTGCGTCCGGGTTCTACTGGCACTCGGACTTCGAGACCTGGCACGCCGAGGACGGCCTGCCGAACATGCGCACGGTGTCCATCTCGATCGCGCTGACCGAGAACTACGACACCAACGGCGGCCTGATGATCATGCCGGGTTCGCACAAGTTCTTCCTGGGCTGTGCGGGCGAGACGCCCAAGGACAACTACAAGCGGTCCCTGCAGATGCAGGACGCGGGGATCCCGACCGACGAGGCGCTGACCAAGCTGGCCGACCGGCACGGCATCCGCCTGTTCACCGGCAAGGCGGGCTCGGCGACGTGGTTCGACTGCAACGCCATGCACGGCTCCGGCGACAACATCACGCCGTACCCGCGGAGCAACGTCTTCATCGTGTTCAACAGCGTGGAGAACGCCGCGGTGGAGCCCTTCGCGGCCCCGGTGCGGCGCCCCGAGTACATCGGTGCCCGGGACTTCACTCCGGTCAAGTGATCCACCCCGTGGTGTCCTCTCCCTCGTGACGAGGAGCCCGGTTCCGGGCCGGGGGGTCTTGGGTTCAGCCCAGGGGTCTCCGGCTCATAACCAGGCGAGTGACGCGGCCGTCGCCAGCACATGCTGAGCGGCGGCCGCGTCGCCTGCCTGGCCCCGGCTCACCTCCTGCGGGGTGAGCCGGCCGCCCACCAGCAGGCAGAGGTCGACCGCCTCCAGGACCAGTTCCGCGGCGACCGGCTCGGCGGCCGGCCCCAGTACCCAGTCGCCGCCCGCCTCGCCCTCCACCGCCAGCAGGACGGGCCGGGCCCCGTCCCCCAGTGCCAGGTCCAGGATGCGGACCGCGAGCGCCACCAGCCGCCGCAGATGCACGGGCGGCGGTGGGGGCACGACCAGGCCGAGTGCCCGGCCGATGTCCCGGGTGTGGATCCAGGTCTCGAACGCCCTGATCACGTAGTGGTCCGCGACCGGCAGCCGGCGGCCCATCAGCGCGGTGGACAGCGCGGCCGGCTCCGCCTCCCGTGCCTCGGGCAGCTCCAGCAGCCCGTGCGCCTGGGTCCGCCACGCCTCGGCCGTCTCGGCGGGCGGGCGGGTGTGCTCGTACGCCACGACCTCCTCGGTACGCGCCGCCCAGCGCACCTCCCACGGCGCCGCGTCCCCGGTCCCGCCCGGCTCGGCGCGCGTCACCGGCAGCAGCCCCAGCCGCTCGGCCAGCGGCTCGTCCGCCGCGATCAGATGCGCGACCGTGCCCTGTACGTCCCAGTCGTGCACCACCGGCGTCCCCCAGCGCGCAGGCGTACCGTCCAGCTCGCGCAGCAGCGCCTCCAGGCTCGCGACCGCCGCGGCGTAAGGAGCGGCGTGCGCGGCAGGCGCGTCGTGCCCGGTGCGCGCCGCGCGGGCCGCCGCCATCAGCCGGCCCCGGCCGACCTTGTCCGCTCCCTTGCGGGCGCCCTTGGCCGGCTCGGCGGGCGGCCCGTCCAGCCGGTGCACCGCCTCCCGCAGCCGTGCCAGCTCCTCCGTGCAGTCCTCGCAGTCCTCGATGTGCGCGCGGATGCGTTCCTCGTCGCCGGACATCACGGCGTCCAGCGCCCAGGCGGCGAGCAGCGCGTCGATCTCGGGGTGCTCCTCCGCGGGATCCCAGCCCATCAGATACCTCTCTCGACGGCCGGATCCGGCGGGTCGGCCAGCCGGTCGGCGAGGCTGCGCAGTGCCGCGCGCAGCCGGATCTTGGCGGTGTCCTCGGGAATGCCCAGTTCCACCGCGACCTGCCGGTAGGTGCGTCCCGCGAAGTACGCCAGGTGGAGCACCTGCCGCTGGGCCAGCGGAAGTTCGGTGAGTGCGGCGTGCAGCAGCGCGGCGTCGGCGAGCGCGGCTCCGGGCTCGTGCTCCGCGTCGCGCACCCGGTCGACGGCCCGCCGGTGGGCGAGCATGCTGAGCCAGGCGCGCAGCGAGCCGCGGGCCGGGTCGAAGGCGTAGGGGCGGGCCCACAGGTGGGTGAGCACCTCCTGGACGACGTCCTCGGCGGCGTTCGTGCTGCGGGTGACGGTGCGGGCGACGGCGTGCACCAGCCCGCCGAAGGCGTCGTACACCTCGCCGAGGGCGGACTCGTCGCCGTACACCAGCCGCCGGTGCAGGTCCTCGTCGCGCGGCGGAGTCGACGAATGAGCAGTTCTCCGGTCCACCGGCACCACCTCGTGAGGTCGTGCTGCCATTCCTAGCCGTCCGCGCCGCCGCGCGGTAGCCGTCCGCTCGGCCGAATTGCTCGAATGCCGGTGGGCCCGGGCGGATGGCCGTAGGGCGCGGCCACCCGCCCGGGGTCGGAGGGCAGAGCCTGTGTCATCACCCTGGTCGGATCAGCGAACGTCGTCTGGTGCGTGCTATCGCAAGGCGCCGGGGCGTCCTCGATGGGGGCCCCTCCCTGGCCGTTAAGGCCTTGGGGGAGGAGCTACGTGGGCGTTTCGGCAACGCCGCGAGAGTGCGTGCCAGGCGGCGGGCGCCCGGCCAGGGTTATGACACAGGCTCTCAGCCGGTGAGCGCCGGGTAGTCCACGTAGCCGCTGTCGTCGCCGCCGTAGAAGCTCTCCCGTACCGGCTCGTTGAACGGGCCCCCGGCCGCGAGGCGCGCGGGCAGGTCGGGGTTGGCGAGGAAGAGCCGGCCGTACGCCAGCAGGTCGGCCTCGCCCTCCTCGACCAGGGACAGCTCCTCGGGTCCGGCGGGGCGGCCGTCGACGGCCGGGTTCAGCATGAACGTACCGCCGAAGCGCTTCCGCAGCCGCGCCAGCAGCCCGCTGTCCCGGACGTCGCAGGCGTGCAGGTAGGCCAGGCCCAACGGGGCGATCGCCTCGACCAGGGCGGTGTAGGTGGCCTCGGGGTCGGGCTCCGACATGCCGTTGAAGGGGTTGCCGGGCGAGATCCGCAGGCCGGTGCGGTAGGCGCCGATCTCCGCCGCGACGGCCTTGGTGACCTCGATGGCGAAGCGGGCGCGGGCCTCGTCCGAGCCGCCCCACTCGTCGGTGCGCAGGTTGCTCGCGGGCGAGAGGAACTGGTGGATGAGGTAGCCGTTGGCGCCGTGGATCTCCACGCCGTCGAAGCCGGCCTCGATCGCGTTGCGCGCCGCGACCGCGAAGTCCGCGATGGTCTCGCGGACCTCGTCGTCGGACAGCTCGCGCGGCACGACGCAGTCCTTCATCCCGTCCTGGGTGAAGACCTGCTGGTCGGCGGCGACCGCCGAGGGCCCGACCGGTATCAGGCCGTCCGGCAGCAGTACGGGGTGGCCGATGCGGCCGCCGTGCCACAGCTGCGCGAAGATCTTGCCGCCCGCGGCGTGCACGGAGTCGGTGACCGTACGCCAGCCCGCGATCTGCTCGGCGGTGTGCAGCCCGGGGGTGAGCGGGTAGCCACGGCCCACCACGTTCGGCTGGGTGGCTTCGGTGATGATGAGGCCGGCCGAGGCCCGCTGGGTGTAGTAGCGGACCATGGACGGGGTGGGCACGCCGTCGGCCGTGGCGCGGTTGCGCGTCATCGGGGCCATGACGAGGCGGTTGGCGAGCGTCAGCCCGGCGAGGTCGACGGGGTCGAAGGCAGTGGTCAAGGCGTTCCTTTCACAAAGTCCTGTGGGGTCACCGGTCCCCAACACGACCTGCCGCCGACACATTCCCGGTAATGTCAACCCACTTGCATCGCTTGCCACTTGACATGCGATTACTTGAGCAGCTCCAGCAGCCGGTCCACGTCGTCCGGTGTGTTGTAGAGGTGGAAACCGGCTCGAAGCTTCCCCGCCCGTACGGCCGCCACGACGCCTGCCTCGGCCAGCCGTGCGTGCGCGTCCGCGAGGCCGGGGACGGTGACGATCGCGGAGCCGGGCGCGGGCAGCGGCTCGTGCCCCAGCTCGGCGAGGCCGGCACGGTACCGCTCCGCCAGCGCGGTGTTGTGCGCGTGCACCGCCGCCACCCCGATCTCTTCGAGGAGTGCGAGGGAGTGCTGGGCGCCGGTGTACGAGAGGGAGGCGTGCGGCTCGTCGTAGCGGCGGGCGTCCGCGGCGAGCCGCTCGATCGGGCCGTAGTTGGACTGCATCGGGTCGGCGCCGGCCACCCAGCCCGCGTGCAGCGCCGTCGGCTGCGGCGCGTCCTCGCCGACCACCAGGAACGACGTGCCCCGCGGGCACAGCAGCCACTTGTAGGCGCCGCACACGAGGTAGTCGAACTCCCGGGCGTCCAGCGGCAGCCAGCCCGCGCCCTGCGTCACGTCCAGCAGCGTCCGGGCGCCGTGCGCGCGGGCCGCGTCCCGGACGGCCGCGAGATCGGCGATCCGGCCGTCCAGCGCCTGCACCGCGGCGAAGGCGACCAGCGCGGTGCCCGGCCGCACCGCCTCGGCCAGGCCCTCCAGCGGCGCGGTGCGCACCCGCAGCCCGGGCCGCATCGAGAAGGGGTTGGCCACCGAGCTGAACTCACCCTCGGGCATGAGCACTTCGGCGCCCTCGGGCAGCGAGGCGGCGATGAGCGCGCTGGAGACGGCGACCGAGCCGGCGATGGCCACTCGGTCCGGGGTGGTGTGCAGCAGCCGCGCGAAGGAGGCCCGCGCGGCGTCCGCCGGGCCGAAGTAGTCACGGCCCATCGTGCCGTACGAGGTGGCGAGGTCGATCTCGTCGCGCAGTGCCGCGCGGGTCCTGGCGGGCAGCAGCCCGCTGGCGGCGGTGTTCAGATACGTCGTCTCGGGCGCGAACTCCGCGCCGACCGGTCGCTGTTGGGTCATTGCATCACTCTGATCGTTCCGCGTCCCGGAGTCCATCCCGATTCTTCTTGGCCACGCCCCAAGGACTGCTTGGAGAGGGGTCCCGGACGGCGTCTCCGTGGGGGTGGAGGGACCAGTTTTACGCACCGATGGGCGGTTTTGCGCTATCCTCCGGCGCTCGGCGATGCACTTGCCGTGCATCGGGCCGTCCGCGCCGTCCCGCGCCGGTACGGTCCGGGCATGACTACGCCTCAAGAACGTCTCGGCTCCTGGGAGAGTGCCGGGACCGACCCCGCCGCCGGCCACCCCTTCGATCCCGCCGCCCTCCGGGCGCAGCTCGCACCCGGCGCGCGGGTGCTGGACTTCGGCTGCGGCAGCGGCCGGCGAACGGCCGCGCTCGCGGCACTGGGGTACGCGGCCGAGGGCGTGGAGGGGTCGCGGGCGCTGGTCGAACGCGGGCGGCGGGAGCACCCCGGGCTGCCGCTCACGCACTGCCCCGGACTGCCACTCCCCTACCAGGACAGGCGCCACGACGCGGCGCTGCTCTTCGGTGTGCTCACTCGCGTGGCGCACGATGCCGGGCAACGCGCCGTCCTCGGGGAGCTGGCGCGCGTGGTGCGCCCCGGCGGGCTGCTGCACCTCAGTGACGTACCGCTGCAGACCGACCCGCGCTCGCGTGCGCGGTACGCCGCGTACGAGGACGAGTTCGGCGCGTACGGGATCTTCCGCACCGAGGACGGCGCGGTGGTCCGGCACCACGAACCGGAGCACCTGCGGCGGCTGCTGCGGATGCACGGCTTCGCCGTCACCGAGGAGCGCACCGACGCCGTCGGCACGCTGCACGGTCACTCCGTGAGCCGGCTCCAGCTCATCGCGCGCCGGGTGCCAGAGCCTGTGTCATAGCCCTGGTCGGATCAGCGCACGTCGTCTGGTGCGTGCTATCGCAAGGCGCCGGAGCGACCTCGTAGCGGAGCTACGTGGGCGTTTCGGTAACGCCGCGAGAGTGCGTGCCAGGCGGCGTGCGCCCGGCCGGGGCTATGACACAGGCTCTAAGCGTGAGCGCCAGGCCGATGTGGGTGTCGTCGGGGGCCGGGCGGCGTCCCTCGTCCGGCCGCCAGCCGTGCCGGGCGTAGAAGTCCCGGGCCCGGCGGTTGTGCCAGTACACCTGGAGCCGGGCGAGGGGGTGGCCCGCGGCGTGCCAGGCGGCGACGCAGGCGTCGTGCAGCGCGCTGCCGACGCCGGTGCGCCAGTGGGCGGGGTCCACGTGGAGCTGGTGAAGCATGACGCTGTCCACCGGGGCGCGGTCCTCGCGGCGGAAGGACGCGACGCCCACGGTCGTACCGGAACGTTCCGCGCACAGCACGGTGGTGTCCGGCCGCTCGACGGCCCCGGCCCAGGCCTCGCGCCAACGGGCCTTCTCGGCCGCGTCGTCCAGGAGCGCGTCGGGCAGCCGCCCGCGGTAGTAGGACGCGCGGGCCCGGGCGTGCAGCGCGGCAATCGCGTCGAGGTCGCCCGGCACGGCGGCCCGGACGGTGGTGTCCGGGCCGCTCGCGGGGTGGGGCGCGGCCGTCACGCCTCGCGGACCCCGTCGACCCTGCGCGGCAGCCCCAGCGGGTTCTCCTCGCGCAGCTCCGGCGGGAGCAGCGCGGGCGGGGTGTCCTGGTAGGCGACCGGGCGCAGCCAGCGCTCGATGGCCGTGCCGCCGACGGAGGTGGAGGTCGAGGTGGTCGCCGGGTAGGGGCCGCCGTGGTGCTGGGCGGGGGACACGGCGACGCCGGTGGGCCAGCCGTTGACCACGACGCGCCCGGCGAGCGCGGTGACCTCGGCGAGCAGTTCGGCGCCGCTGCCCTCGCCCGCGCACTCGCCGCTGGAGAGCTGCAGGGTCGCGGTGAGGTTGCCGGGCAGCCGGCCGAGGACCGCGGTCGCCTCGGCGTCGTCGGCGTACCGCGCGACCACCGTCACCGGGCCGAAGCACTCCTCCAGGAGCAGGTCGTGCGGGCCGTCGGCGGCCAGCCGGGCGGCGGGGAGGGTGAGGAAGCCGGCGGAGACGGTGTGCTCGCCGCCCGCGCCGGGCGTCACCGGGGCTTCCACGTCGGGCAGTTCGGCGCGGGCCTGGACGCCCGCGAGGAAGGCGTCCCGCATCCGGTGGTCGAGCAGTACGCCCGACTCGGTGTCGCTGACCTTGGCGGTGAGCTCCTTGACGAGCCCGTCGCCGGCCGCACCCTCGGGCACCAGCACCAGGCCCGGCTTGACGCAGAACTGGCCGACGCCCAGCGTCATCGCGCCGGCCAGGCCCGCGCCGATCTGCTCGGCGCGCTCCTCGACGGCGTCCTGGGTGACCACGACGGGGTTGAGGCTGCCGAGCTCGCCGTGGAAGGGGATCGGGTGCGGGCGGGCCGCCGCAGCGTCGTACAGGGCGCGGCCGCCGCGTACCGAACCGGTGAAGCCGGCGGCGGTGATCAGCGGGTGGCGGACCAGCTCGACGCCCGCGTCGAAGCCGTGCACCAGGCCGACCACGGCCTCGGGGAGGCCGGACTCGGCGGCGGCGCGGCGCAGCAGGGCCGCGCACAGCTCGGAGGTGGCGGGGTGGTCCGGGTGCGCCTTGACGACGACCGGGCAGCCCGCGGCCAGGGCGCTGGCGGTGTCGCCGCCGGGCACCGAGAAGGCCAGCGGGAAGTTGGAGGCGGAGTAGACCGCGACCACACCGAGCGGGATCTTGTACCGCCGCAGGTCGGGGCGGGGCGGGGTGAGCTGCGGGTCCGCGTGGTCGATGTGTACGTCGAGGAAGGCGCCCTCGTCGACGATGTCCGCGAAGGCGCGCAACTGGTACGTCGTCCGGGCCAGTTCGCCGGTGAGCCGGCCCGGGCCGAGCGCGGTCTCCGCGTCGGCGGCCTCGATCACCGCCTCGCCCGCCTGGTCGAGCAGGTCGGCGGCGCGGCGCAGGAACGCGGCGCGCACGGTCCGGTCGGCGAGGGAGCCGCGGGCTTCGTGCGCCGCCCGTACGGTCGCGTCGACCTCCTCGGCTGTGGCCTCGGCCGCAACCTCTTCGCGCTGCTTCCCGCTGCGGGGGTCGACGCTCCAGACTGGTGCTGCCACCGTGCATTCCTCCTGGGCCGAGTACTTCTGCAGTCCGGGCGTGTTCGATATACTGAACTGCGTCCCGAAGTGTGAATACTCTGGGACTCTATGACTGTCCGAACTGAGGGGTCAAGGGCGATGCCGGCTGCCGAGACCGGGGGATCACAGGTCAAGTCCGCAGTGCGGACGGTCGAACTGCTGGAGTACTTCGCGGGCCGCCCCGGGATGCACAGCCTCGCCTCCGTCCAGGAGGCCGTCGGCTACCCGAAGTCCAGTCTGTACATGCTGCTGCGCACGCTCGTCGAGCTGGGCTGGGTGGAGACGGACGCCACCGGCACCCGGTACGGCATCGGGGTGCGCGCCCTGCTCGTCGGCACGTCGTACATCGACGGCGACGAGGTCGTGGCCGCCGCGCGGCCCACCCTGGACCGGCTTTCGGACGACACCACCGAGACCATCCACCTCGCCCGCCTGGACGGCACGAACGTCGTCTACCTGGCGACCCGTCAGTCGCAGCACTATCTGCGCCCGTTCACCCGCGTCGGCCGCCGGCTGCCCGCGCACTCCACGTCCCTGGGCAAGGCCCTGCTCGCGACGCACACGGACGAGCAGGTGCGCAAGATGCTCCCGGAGACGCTGCCCTCGCTCACCGAGCACACCACGACCGACCGCGAGAAGCTCATCGAGGAGCTGCACGCGGTGCGGGAGCAGGGGTACGCCGTCGACCGCGAGGAGAACACCCTCGGGCTGCGCTGCTTCGGGGTGGCGATCCCGTACCGCACGCCGGCCCGCGACGCCATCAGCTGCTCGGTCCCGGTCGCCCGGCTCACTCCGGCGCACGAGCAGATGATCAAGGACGCGCTCTTCGACGCCCGGGACCGACTGACGCTGGCGACGCGGCGCCTCTGAGGCGCAGCCCTGTAGCAGCCCTGTAAGGGATCAGGCTCCGGAGCCGCTCAGCTCCGTGAGCGCCGTACGGACCTCCTCCAGGTCCACGTCGGACGCCAGCCCCGCGTGGTACAGCCGCAGCTCGTCGGCGCCGGACGTGGCCGCGTGGGCTGCGTCCGCCGCGAGCGTGTCCGGGCTGCCGCCCATGCCCCGCACGACCGTGAAGTTCGCGGCACGGACGCCGCGCCCCGTGAACGGCGCGAGCGCCGCGGCCCGTTCCTCCGCGCTCCCCGTGCACGGCACGACCACGCCGTCCGCGTAATCGAAGATCTGCCCGGGCTGCACGCCGGCATTGGCGCCGCAGCGGTGCGGGGCGGGGTCGGCGTGCAGCAGGATACGGAAGTCCGGCCCGGCGGCGGCCCGTACGGCGGCCACGGCGTCGCGCCGCAGCTCTTTTGCGGCCCGGTTCCGCCAGCCGGCGACGACCCCCACGTACGCCTCCCCGAGGGCCTCGACGACCTCGGCCCACTCCCCCGCACGGTCCCCCGCTCCCCCGCTGCCGCCACCCGCCCACACGGGCGCCAGCGCACGGAGCACCGCCTGCCGCAGCTCCTCGGGGTCGGCGCCCAGCGCCGCGTACCCGTGGCGGCACTCCGTACAGAAGCACAGCGACATCAGGTACTGCGCCGCGCCGCTCAACGGGACGCCGCCGGTCTTGTCGTGCGCGTGCAGATGGGCGAGCCCGTACCAGCCGCAGGACTCCAGTTCGGTGCCGCGGGTGTGCGGCCGTACGGCGGCCTCGGCGGCCAGGGTGACGAGGTACTCGTGCACTTCGGGGCGGGCGATACAGGGTGCCCAGGGGTAGGCGTCCCCGTAGGCGTTGCGGACGACGGACTCCGGATGCTCGGCGCCCAGCCGGGAGTTGTGCGCCAGCACCACCCAGGAGTGCACCTCCAGACCCGCGTCGGTGAGCGCGCGGGCGGCCTCTTCGTACGGGTCGGGCCCCGGGAGCCAGTCCTGCGTATACGGGCGCAGCGCGCGGCCGGCCCAGCGCTCCGGGGACGGCGGGTAGAGGACGGCGGAGTGCCGGGCGGTGACGACGCGGTGCTCCGGGTGGCGCGGGGTGAGGGCGCGGGTGGAGTGGTAGGCGGCGGCGAGGGTGACCTGGGCGACGCCGAGCCCGGCGGTCCGCCGAGCGGCTTCCGGGTCACCGACGACGTCCCACGGGTAGAGAAAGGCGGCGGCGCGCATCGGGATCCCTTCGAAGAACCACATACGCCGAGCGACCTGAGTCGAGACGTATTCATGGCCAGCATCCATCTACATGAACGCGATGACGCTAAAACAGCGCATCCGGCGGGTCAAGAGTCCTTACTCGTCCACCATCTTGACCGGAGCACGCCCCTTCTTTACGTTGACGCCCATGACCGCACCCCGCACCGTCCTGCTCACCGGGGCCGCCGGCGGCCTCGGCACCCTGATGCGCGAACTGCTGCCCTCGTACGGCTACCGACTGCGGCTCTTCGACCGCCTGCCCATCGAGGGCGAGCCGGACGCGATCGTCGCCGACCTCGCCGACAAGGAAGCGCTGCGCAAGGCGGTGCACGGGGTGGACGCCGTGATCCACCTCGCGGGCATCTCCCTGGAGTCGACGTTCGAGAAGATCCTCAAGGCCAACATCGAGGGCACGTACCACCTCTACGAAGCGGCCCGCGAGGAAGGCGTGCGGCGGATCGTCTTCGCCTCCTCCAACCACGCCGTCGGCTTCACCCCGCGCCCGCGCGACGGCTCGGCCGCGATACCGGTGAACACCCCGCGCCGCCCCGACACGTTCTACGGGCTGTCCAAGGGCTTCGGCGAGGACCTCGCCGCGCTCTACTGGGACCTGCACGGCATCGAGACCGTCTCGGTGCGCATCGGGTCCTGCTTCCCCCGGCCCACCTCGGTCCGAATGCTCTCGATCTGGATGAGCCCCGGCGACTGCGCCCGGCTGCTGCACGCGGCGCTCACCGCCGAGGACGTCGGCCACACCGTCGTCTACGGCTCCTCCGCCAACACCCGGCTGTGGTGGGACCTCAGCAGCGCCCGCGCGCTCGGTTACGAGCCGCAGGACGACTCCGAGGAGTACGCCGCCGAACTCCTGGCGGAGCAGGGCGAGCTGGACCCGGAGAATCCCGAACACGCACACCTCGGCGGCGCCTTCTGCACGGATCCGCCGGTCTGGCCGTACTGAGATCCGCTGCTCATCGGCGGGTGATCGTGGCATACCGCACGGAACTCCGGGCGGTGTCCTCGCGTCCTTGAAGGCGTAACAACCCCTTGCAGGAACGAGGAACACCATCATGGGCATCGTCAGCTGGCTCGTACTGGGGCTGGTCGCCGGCGTCATCGCCAAGGTCCTGCTGCCCGGACGGGACCCGGGCGGCCTGGTCGGCACCACCCTGACCGGCATCGTGGGCTCGTTCGTGGGCGGCTGGCTCTCCACGAAGTTCCTCGACCGCCCGATACCGAAGGACTTCTTCGACCCGGCCATGTGGGTCGCCTCCATCGCCGGCGCCCTGGTCCTGCTGATCGCGTACCGCCTGCTCTTCGGGAACTCCCGCGCCCGGAACTGAGCCCCGCGGCGGCGGGCGGCGATCGGGTGGGGGTAATGGAACCGTAAAGCGGTGCCGGTCGTTACTGGGGCATGACCGCTATGACTCCTGGCTCGAATATCCCGCTCTCCGCAGCGCGGGTCGCGGTGGACGTCACCGCTCCCGTGCGGCTCGACGTGTCGGGCCTGCTGCTGACCGCCGACGGCAAGGTCCGCTCGGACGACGACTTCGTTTTCTACAACCAACCGAGCGGTCCCGGCGTGACCCACACCGCGGGCACGAGCGGCGGTGGCGACACGATCACGGTGGACACCGCCGCCGTGCCGCCCGGCATCGACAAGGTCGTCGTGACGGCGAGCCTGGACGCCCCCGGCGCCACGTTTGCCGGTACGGAGCCGACGGCGACGGTCCGCAGCGCCGACGACGGCAGTGTGCTTGCCACGTTCACCCCTCCCCAGCTCGGCCCCGAGACCGCCCTGGTGGTGGTCGAGGTCTACCGCCGCGGCGACGCGTGGAAGGTCCGCGCGGTGGGCCAGGGCTATGCGAACGGCCTGGCGGGCATCGCCACGGACTTCGGCGTCAGCGTCGAGGAGCCCGCCGCGCCGGCCGCGGCGCCCGTCGCCCCGCAGCAGCCCGCCACGCCGCCCGCGCCGCCGCACCCCGGCGCGCCGAGCGCCGGCCAGTGGGGCCCGCCCGCCGGCGCCGCCGCCCCGCTCGCCCCGCCGACCGCCGTCCCCGGCGCGCCGGGCTCCATGGGCACCCCCGCGCCGCCGCCTGCTCCGGCCGCGCCTGCCCCCGGCGCCGGGAAGATCAACCTCGACAAGGGCCGGGTCAGCCTCGAGAAGAACCAGACCGTTTCCCTGGTCAAGGGCGGGCAGCCGCTGCTCTCCTCGGTCCGGATGGGCCTCGGCTGGGAGCCCGCCTTCCGCGGCAAGGACATCGACCTCGACGCGTCCGTGATCGCGTACGGCCCGGACCGCAAGAAGATCGACAACTGCTTCTTCGGCAAGCTCTCGATCCTCAACGGCGCCATCCAGCACTCCGGGGACAACCTCACGGGTGAGGGCGCGGGCGACGACGAGGCGATCACGGTCCACCTCAGCGGCCTCCCCCCGGAGGTCACGGGCCTGGTCTTCACGGTGAACAGCTTCTCCGGTCAGAAGTTCACCGACGTCGCCAAGGCGTACTGCCGCCTGCTGGACGCGCAGTCCGGCGAGGAGCTGGTCCGCTTCAGCCTGACCGGCTCGGAGAAGCGGACGGGCGTGCTGATGGCCAAGCTGATCCGGCAGTACAGCGGCGAGTGGGAGATGACGGCCCTCGGCGACTTCGTCGACTCCCGCACGGTCCGCGGCATGGTCAAGCCGGCCGCCCAGGCGCTGTGACCGGCGCGCCGTCCAGCCCTCCTACCGCCGCCGCCAGCCGGCGGTAGGAGTCCAGCTGGGCGGCGCGGTCGTAAGTACTGGTCGTGACCAGCAGCTCATCGGCCCCCGTGGCGGCGAGCAGCTCGGCGACCGCCGGGCGCACGTCGCTCTCCGTGCCGTGGATCTGACCCCGCTGTGCCGCCTCGTAGAACTCCCGCTCCTTCGCGGTCATGGCGGCCTCTCGCGCGAGCACGGCCTCGGCCGGCTCCAGCGGCGGGAAAACCCCGCGCGTACGGGAGTACGCCATCGCCCACGCCTCCGGGAGCAGCAGCCGGCGGGCCTCCTCGGTGGTGGCGGCCACCGCGACGGTCGCGGAGACGACGACGTACGGCCGCTCCCACAGCGGCGACGGCCGGAAGCCCTCCCGGTAACGCTCGATGGCGCGCAGCAGCGCGTCCCGCCCGCGCACGTCACCGATCACGAGCGCGAGCCCCGCCTCGGCGGCGATCTCCGCCCCGGCCCCGGTGGCCAGCACGAACGCGGGCACGCTCAGCCCTTCGGCGGGCCGGGCGTGCACCTGCGGGTGGGCGGTCTGGTCACCCGCGAAATAACCGATCAACTCGGCAAGCTGCGCGCCAAAGTCCTCTGCCGCGTCCTTGTCCGTCCCCAACGCCCGCCGGATCCCGTCGGTGAACCCGACCGAGCGCCCCAGCCCCATGTCGATCCGCCCCGGAAACAGGGACTCCAGCACCCCGAACTGCTCGGCGACGACCAGCGGCCGGTGGTTGGGCAGCATCACGCCGCCGGTACCGACGCGGATACGGCGGGTGGCGGCCGCGACGGCCGCCGCGAGCACGGTGGGAGCCGATCCGGCCACGCCCGGCACACTGTGGTGCTCCGACACCCAGAAGCGCCGATAACCGAGCTCCTCCACCTCCTGGGCGAAGCGCACGGTCTCCTGCAACGCTTCCGCCTGCGGCCGGCCCGCTCTCGTACGGGACCGGTCCAGGACCGAGATTCGTGGCGCCACTGTCGTCGAGTTCACCCTCAGTACAACGCTCCCCGCCGCCCGGGATTCCGCTACGCCTCCACGCCGGGCAGCCGCTCCCCCCGCAGGTCGGCGACGAGCGCAGCGTCCTCGACCGCCTGGGCCAGATACCGCACGGCCCGCCGCAACTCCGCCCCTGACGCGTCCGGGTCACCGGCCAGCGCACGCCCCCGGGCGACATCGGTCCTCGCCATGCCGAGAATCTCCCCCTCCATGACATCGGCCAGATGATTCACCAGCCCGTCCCCCAACGGCACGTAGGCCGTCCGCCCACCATCGGTCCACGGCAGCCGCCGTAGGCTCTCCATGTCGGCACTCCTTCACAGTGTCGGCCATGCCCCCGGACCGGTCGCACGGTCGCGGGGGTCTCTGCATGCCACGGTACCCCAACCGCGTCCCCCTGATACCTACCGCGGCCCACCGCACCCGGACGCGTCCTAGAGCTGCATAGTGCTCTAGGTAGCGCCAGGCTCGGGTCATGAGCGAGATGCCGCGCTACCGCTACGAAGAGCTGGCCGACCAGATCCAGGAAGAGGTCCGGTCAGGAAAGCTGGCGAGGGGCGCCGCCCTGCCCGCCGAACGCCGCATGACGGAGGTCTACGGCGTCAGCATCGGAACCGTACGCCGCGCTGTCGCACTCCTCCGCGAGCGAGGCGTGGTGGCCACACTCCCCGCGAAGGGCACCTTCATCCTGGGCACAGGAGCGGACGACGGGGCCTAGACCCGGTACTGTCCCGGTATCCGCAGAGCCGCGAACAGCGAGCCGCCGCGAGGAGTCCGGATGTCTGCCGACCAGCCGCCCACCGTTCCCTCCCTGGACGAGATCTACGGGGAGTTCGACCTGAGCCACGTGCCCGCATTCGCCGGTGGGTTCATCAACTTCGGGTACTGGGCGGATGTGCCGGCCGATCGGCCGGTGAGTGAAGCCGATCGGATCGGGACCGAGAAGGAGCTTTACCGGCTGGTTCTGCGCCGCTTCGAGCGTACCGAGGGGCAGGACGCCGTTGAGGTCGGGTGCGGGCTGGGGCTCGGCTCGGCCCTCGCGCTGTGCGAGTACGGGTTCGGGTCGGTCGTCGGGCTGGACATCCATCCCGAGCAGGTCCGGCGGGCCCGAGAGCGGAACGCCGCCGTGCGGGACGCGCACCCGGGGCGGCTGGACTACCGGCGCGGCGCGGCCGAGCGGCTGCCGCTGCCGGACGCCTCCGTGGACTGTCTTTTCTCGGTCGAGGCGGCCCAGCACTTCCCCGACATCCCCGGCTTCGCCCGAGAGACCGCGCGGGTGCTGCGCGCGGGCGGCCGGCTGGCGCTGACGACGTTCTTCGCCACCGGCCAGGAGGCCGCCCGCGCGCTGCCCGGACTGCTGCCCACCTACGCCGACGGCCTCGACCTCGCCCATGTGGCGGACGAGGTCGCCGCCGCGCTGGAGGGGGCCGGGCTGTCGGATGTGCGGATCCGGGCGATCGGGGAATCGGTGTGGGCCGCGTACGACCGGTATCTCGGCCAGGTGCCCGAGCTGCGCGACATGTGGCCGCGCCGCTTCCTCACCGCGTACGAGAAGGGGCTGCTGGATTACTACGTGATCACCGCGGACCGGCCGGGCTCCCCCTGAAGCCGGCCGGTCGGGTGGCGCGTCAGCGCCCCGTCAGCCCTGGCGCCGCCAGGGGCCGGTGATCGCGAGCATGATGCCCGGGTCCTGGATGTTGGCGAACAGCGTCTCGCCGTCGGGCGAGAAGACCGGGCCGGTGAACTCGCTGTACTCCGGCTCCTCCGCCGTACCGATGTTGATCTCGTTGCGCGCGACCGGGTAGGTCCGGCCGTCCTCGGTGGTACCGAAGAGGTGCTGCACGCCCTCGCCGTCCTCGGCGATGATCAGGCCGCCGTAGGGCGAGACGCTGATGTTGTCCGGGCCGTCTAGCGTGCCTTCCTTCGAGGGGTCGGCGTTGATGCCGAAGCGGACCTTGAGGGTGAGGGTGCGGCGCGCGGGGTTGTAGAACCAGACCTGGCCGTCGTGCTGGACCGGGCTCTCCTCACGGGCGTAGGACGACACGACGTACACGCCGCCGTCCGCCCACCACATGCCCTCCAGCTTCCGGGCGCGGGTGATCTCGCCGTCCTTGAACTGCTTGCGGACCGAGGTCGTACGGGCGTCCCGGTCGGCGACCTCGACCCAGTCCACGCCGTAGACGGTGCCGGGCTCGGTGGCCCGGGACAGGTCGTCGACGAAGCGGCCGCCGGAGTCGAAGCACTTGAACGCGGCGAGCACGCCCGCGTCGTCGGCGAGGGTACGGAGCTGCCCGCGGCCGTGCTGGAAGCCCTGCGGCGGGGTCCAGCGGTAGAGCAGGCCGTTGGGCTGCTCGGCGTCCTCGGTCAGGAAGACGTGGCCGCGCTTGGGGTCGACGACGACGGCCTCGTGCGGGTACCGGCCGAACGCCTTGACCGGCTTCGGGTCACGCGCCGCCCGCTCGTCGTGCGGATCGACCTCGAAGACGTAACCGTGGTCCTTGGTCATGCCGTTCTCGCCGGCCTTGTCCTCGGTCTCCTCGCCGGTCAGCCAGGTGCCCCAGGCGGTGCTGCCACCGGCGCAGTTGGTGGAGGTACCGGCGATGCCGACCCACTCGCTGATGTGGCTGCCGTCCTTGGAGACCTCCACGACGGTGCAGCCGCCGGCCGCCGCCGGGTCGTAGACCAGGCCCTTGGCGAGCGGCACCGGGTGGTCCGCGTCCGCGCGCGGGCCCTTGATCTCGTGGTTGTTCACCAGCAGGGTCGCGCCGCGCTGCCCCTCGAAGGTGGCGGTGCCGTCGTGCTTGGCGGGCGTGTACTCGCCGCTCTCCAGCTTGGTCACACCGGTACGGGTGATGATCTTGTAGCTGAAGCCGGCGGGCAGCGCGAGGATGCCCTTCGGGTCATCGATCAGCGGACCGTAACCGAGCTGCCGCGTCCCGTCGTCGCCGGTGGCCTCCCCGGTCTCCTCGCCGATGGCCCCGGGGGCCGTGGCCAGCACCCCGACGCTGCCGGCGAGCGCCACTCCGGCGCCGGTGTACGCGGAGCGCTTGGCGAAGTCCCTGCGAGTGAGGGGCATGGTTTTCTCCTGGATGGCTGGTTTCTTTCTCCCCCGTCCTGACACAGGCTTGCGGGCCCGTCCGAACAGCAGTTGAACGGGGCACGACGTCCAGGAAGCGTTTCGCCTGCGGCAGTGAACCATGACAAACAAGGTCATCCACGCCATGCCACCGCACACTGCAAGATTTCTGGCTTACCGCCTTGACCGCCCCCGCAGTGGGCAATAGACATTCCCTACCTGCATCACCCGTAAGGCGAGCGCCGGACCGGCGGCCGTACGGACGGGTCGCCCGTACGCGCCAGTACGGACAGGCCGCCCGCTCCAGGCCGTACCGGGCCCTGCGTCTCCCTCCGAGAGCCGGCCGCCACGGCGCGGCCCGGCCCGTCAAGCCACACGCGGTCCCGCCCCGGAAGCCGTACGCCCGCCTGCCCGGCGCGCGACGGCCGGGCGCGCGGGACGGCCCACCGGGGAAGAGGTGGTCTGGTGTGAACCAGCCCGAGATGATGCGCGGCCCCACCGGCGGACAGGTCAGTGACACCTCCCGCCAACAGGCGCTGTCGGACTTCATGAACCCGCAGCACCCGCTCGCCAACGTCGTCGGCTTCGGCCACGGCGTGAAGTGGACGGGCGGCGAGCCGACGGGCGAGGAAGCGGTCCTGGTCTTCGTGACGCAGAAGGTCCCCGAGTCGGTACTGTCCGAACGGGACGTCGTGCCGCACGAGATGGACGACGGCACGCCGACGGACGTGGTGGCCGTCGGCCATGTCGCGGCCCAGCGCACCCGCCTCACCGCACCGGGCGGCGGGACGGAGGAGCAGTCCGGGTTTGGCCCCGACGGCAGTACATCCGTACTCTCCCGGCCGCTGCTGGACGAGCTGGGCCAGGAGCTCGACCGGCTCCGCACGGCCACGGAACCGCAGCGGCTCACCCGCAAGATGCGCCCGTGCCCGTCCGGCTTCTCGGTCGGCAGCGTGCGGATCACCGCGGGCACGCTCGGCAGCGTGGTCTACGACCTGCTGCGCGACGCGACGATCAACCCGCCGGAGCCCGGCACCGGAATCCCCGCCACGTACTACATCCTGAGCAACAACCACGTGCTCGCCGACTCCAACCGGGCGCCGCTGGGCAGCCCCGTGGTGCAGCCCGGCCCCGCGGACGGCGGCATGGACCCGGGCGACCGGATCGGCACGCTGTCCCGCTTCGTCGCGATCCAGTTCGCGCCGCAGGTCCCGCTGACGCAGCAGAACAACATCGTGGACGCGGCGCTGGCGAAGGTGGAGTTCCACGACGCCACCCGCGAGCAGTACTTCAACGGCCCGCCCAGGGCCTGGCGGCGCAAGGCTCAGGTCGCGGTGGGCGACCGGGTGAAGAAGGTCGGCCGGACCACCAACCTGACCGTCGGCCGGGTCCTCTCCACCGACGCGACCATCGACGTCTCGTACGGCACGGCCGGCACCGCCCGCTTCAAGGACCAGATCGTCACCACGAACATGTCGGCCGGTGGTGACTCCGGTTCCCTGATCACCTCGCTCGACAACGTCGCCGTCGGCCTGCTCTTCGCGGGATCGCAGCAGGTCACGATCGCGAACCACATCGAGAACGTCCGCGCGCTGCTGCGCGTCGAGATCGCCGAGCAACTGGCCTGACCAGGGGAGCGAAAGCCATGACGAGCGCAGCCAAAAAGAAGGGCCAGGGGCAGGAGCACCGGTTCATCAACGCCCAGGGCTCCGAGGTCAAGACGCGGGACGAGGCGTTCGCCGCACAGCGCGACGTATCGGCCGAGGCGCTGTGGGTCACCGCGAAGATGCGGCTCAGCAACGGAGCGCTCACCTTCGACATGGAGGTGAGCTACAACCCCAACACCTATCCGCACGTCATCACCGGCGGCCGGATCACCTCCGGCATCTGCGGCGCCCCGTGGGACATCACCGGCGGCGAGCTCGGCCCCCGGCTGGTGCTGCGGGCCACCCGCCCCGGCGGCTCGGGCAACTGCGCGCAGACCATGACGGTCGTCGGCCAGTTCCAGGTGCCGCTGTCCTACCGCGGTACGTACGGCTTCAACGGCCAGTCCGCATCGTTCCCGCACACGACGCAGTACCTGTGCTGAGGCAGTGCTTGTGCTGACTCAGTACTTGCGCTGAGGCAGTACTTCTGCTGAGGAGCTCGACGGGCTGACGGCCCGCCGGGCTTCCGCAGCAGCTTCAGCAGTACCGAAGCGGAGTACCGACGGGCCGTCAGTTGTCCTTCTTGGAGCGGGCCTTGAAGGCCGCCTTGCGGGCCTCCTTGGCCGCCTTCTTGTCCGGGTGCAGCCGGCCCATCGCCTCCAGGACGTCGGCGGTGGCCGGGTGGTCCACCCGCCAGACCGCGTCGAAGAAGCCGGTGTGCTGACCGACCAGCCCCTCGATCAGATCCCGCAGCTCGGCCGCGTCCTCGTCGGCGGTGCCGAGCTGCGCCGCGAGCGTGTCCACGGTCAGCCAGAAGATCATGTCCTGGGAGGGCTCGGGGATGCCGGTCGCGCCGTGCTCGGCCAGCCAGACCCGGGCCAGCCCGCCGAGCTGCCGGTCGTCCAGCACCTCGCGGAGCGCGGGCTCGGCCTCCGGGCCGACCAGCGAGAGGGTCTGCTGGCAGGCGAGACGGCGCTGCGGCGCCCGGTCGTCGTCGCCGCGCGCGGCGGACAGCAGGTCCCGGGCCGCGCTGAGGCTGTCGCGGGCCGCGAGCCACTGCTCGGACTCGGCCTGCGCCAGGGTCTCGGGGTAGTCCGGCAGCGCGCCGAGCAGTACGTCGGCGCCCTTGCCGGCGAGGTCGCCGACGGCCGGGGCCTCGACGCCCGCGTCCAGCATCCGCGCGCGGACCGCGTACATGCCGAGCGGGGTGAGCCGGACCATGCCGTACCGGCTGACGTCCTCGTCCTCCAGCGGCCCGGCGGCCCGGACGGTCTCGCCGTCCTCGTCCAGCTCCTCGATGAGCGCCTCGTCCACCGGCTGGTACGCGACCAGGCCGATCGGCTCCAGCACCCGGAACTGGTCGTCCAGGCGCATCATCGCCTCGGAGACCTCTTCGAGGATGTCGTCGGTGGGCTCGTCCATGTCGGCCGGGACGATCATGGAGGCGGCGAGGGCCGGCAGCGGGACGCTCTGCTCCGGGTCCTCGGCCAGCGCGCAGAGCATGTAGAGGTTGCCGAGGATGCCGTCCAGCAGCTCGGCCTCGTCCTCCGGATTCCAGTCGATGGAGTCCAGGTCCAGCTCGCCGCCCTCGGCGATCTGCTCCACGAGGTCGCCGAGGTCGGGCGCCGCTGCGTCGGCCAGTACGGTCTCCATGCCGCCGAGCCAGATGGCCAGCACGTCCTGCGGGCTGCCGGCGGTCAGCAGCCGCAGCTCCTCGCCGGGCGTGGCGGTACCGGACGGGGCGCCGTCGGGCAGGTCCTCGTCCTCGCCCGCATGCTCCTCGATCTCGACCAGGCCGGTGTCCACGGCCAGCTGCCACGCCTCGGCGGCGTAGCCGGTGCCGTCCTCGTCGACGGCCAGGTCCAGGTGGACCGCGGCCTCGGCGAGCTGCTCTTCGAGGAGGTCGCCGCCGACGCCGACCGGTACCTCCCGCTCGGCCCAGCGGGCGAGCTTCGCCGCCCGGGCGAAGAGGGGGGCGCTCAGCGCGTCCCTGGCCAGCTCCGCTTCGGGGTGCAGCCGCACCGGGGGAAGGGTGGGGCGCTCGTCGGACATCTAAGGTTCAGCTCCTCGGGCGGACTACTGCTGGTGCGTCGCCCAAGCGTAGACGGAATCGTGATGATCCCGGGCGGTTCACCGGCCCGTCCGGGGTGCACGGCGGCCCGTCCGGGGTGTATGGCGGCGGGTGGTTCACCGGCCCGCCCGCCGCCGTACACCGGGCGAGTATTGACAACTCACGGCGGCACACAAGAGATTGACGCGCGTAGCGGACCGTCCTCCGATACGCAGCTCGGCCCTTTTCCTCCCTTGTTTCCCCACGCTTCCGGAGGCCACCATGCCGTCCCGCCGTACGTTCAGCAGACCGCTCACGCTCGCCTCGGCGGCCGCCGCGGCCCTCGCCGCAGGGCTGCTCGCCGTCCCGCAGTCCGCGGCGGCGGCCGAGGCCAGGATTCACGACATCCAGGGCGGTACCCGAATATCCCCGCTGGCCGGGGAGCAGGTCACGGGCGTGCCGGGCGTCGTCACCGCCGTACGGTCCTTCGGGTCCGCGCGCGGCTTCTGGTTCCAGGACCCACAGCCGGACCGCTCCGCCGCCACCAGCGAGGCCGTCTTCGTCTTCACCGGGAAGCAGACCCCCGAGGTCGCCGTGGGGGACGCGGTGGAGGTGAGCGGCACGGTCACCGAGTACTACCCCGGCGGCAAGGACGCCGGGCTGCAGTCCGTCACCGAGATCACTGGCGCGAAATGGACGGTGAACTCGGCGAAGAATCGTCTCCCCGCGGCCTTCACGCTGGCCCCCGGCTCCGTGCCGAATCGATACGCCCCGGACAACGGCGGCAAGGACATCGAGCCGCTGAAGCTGCGGCCCGGCTCCTACGCGCTGGACCGCTACGAGTCGCTGGAGGGCATGCGGGTCGCGGTCTCCGACGCGCCGGTCGTCGGCCCCACGAACACCCACCACGAGCTGTGGGTGACGGCCGAGCCCGGCCACAACCGCACCGCGCGCGGCGGCACGCTCTACAGCTCGTACGCCGACCCGAACGCGGGCCGCCTCAAGGTCACCTCGCTGATCCCGTTCGCCGAGCGGCCCTTCCCGGTCGCCGACGTCGGCGACGCGCTGACCGGCACCACCGCCGGGCCGCTGGACTACGACAACTTCGGCGGCTACACGATCGAGGCGACCGACCTGGGCACGCTCGCCGACCGCGGGCCGGCCCGCGAGACCACCCGCAAGCAGTCCGCTGACGAGCTCTCGGTGGCCACCTACAACGTCGAGAACCTCTCCCCCAAGACCGCGCAGGCCAAGTTCGACCGGCTCGCCGAGGCGCTGGTGAAGAATCTCGCCGCGCCCGACATCGTCGCCCTGGAGGAGGTCCAGGACGACAACGGGGCCACCAACGACTCGGTGGTCAGCGCGGACGCCACGCTCAAGAAGCTCACCGACGCCGTCAAGAAGGCGGGCGGCCCCGCCTACGAGTGGCGCCAGATCGACCCGGCCGACGACCAGGACGGCGGCCAGCCCGGCGGCAACATCCGCGTCGCCTTCCTCTACAACCCCGAGCGGGTCTCCTTCACGGACACGCCCGGCGGGAACGCGACAACGCCCGTGAAGGTCGAGAAGAAGGACGGCCGTCCGGCGCTCTCCGCCTCCCCCGGCCGCATCGACCCGGCCGACGCGGCCTGGAAGGACAGCCGCAAGCCGCTCGCGGGCCAGTTCTCCTTCCGCGGCAAGCCGGTCTTCGTGGTCGCCAACCACTTCAACTCCAAGGGCGGCGACCAGGGCCTGGACAGCCGCTTCCAGCCGCCGGCCCGCACGTCCGAGGCCCAGCGCACCGCCCAGGCCGAGGCCGTGCACGGCTTCGTCGAGGACGTGCTCGCCGTCGACCCGAAGGCCGCCGTGATCGTCGCGGGCGACCTGAACGACTACCAGTTCTCCCCGGCGCTGAAGAAGCTCACCGCGGGCGGCGTCCTCACCGACCAGGTGAACCGGCTCCCGAAGCCCGAGCGCTACGGCTACGTCTACAACGGCAACTCCCAGGCCCTGGACCACGTACTGACCAGCCCGGCGCTGTCCCGTGCCGACTACGACATCGTGCACCTCAACGCCGAGTTCGCCGACCAGGCGAGCGACCACGACCCGCAGGTGCTGCGCGTCAGGCCGTGAACCCGGGGTGCGGCGCGGGGGCCTCCCCCGCGCCGCCCGCGAGCGCCTGTTCCGGCTCTCGCTCCCCCACCAGGTCCCGCACCAGCAGCGTCGCCCCCGCCACCGCGCCCGGCATCAGGATCACGGCGACGAACGGTACGAGGAAGAGGAGCACGAGCGGGGTGCCGAAGCCGACGGCGAGGGCCTTGCGGCCGCGCAGCAGGCGCATCCGCTCGCGGACGGGTATCCCGCGGCGCTGCAGGGCCACCGAGGCCAGTTCGAGGGTGAGGAAGAAGCCGGAGACGCAGAAGCCGATGGCCGGGATCACGGTCTGGCCGATGACCGGCACAAAGCCCAGCAGGAAGAAGAGCAGGCCGAAGCCGGCCGCGCGCAGCAGGACGTACACGCTGTCCTTGAGCGCGATCCACACCTCCCGCCACAGCGAGTGTCCGGGCCCCTCCGGGCACTCTCCCTCGGACTCCTCCACCTTCTCGGACAGCGACTCGTAGAACGGATCGCCGACCAGCAGCGTGACGGCGGTGAAGGTCAGCACGGACAGCAGCAGGCCGCCCGCGACCAGCAGCGCGACGAACAGCCCGCGCAGCAGCCCCTGCCAGGGCGAGCCCCAGCCGTCGGCGAACGGCGTCGCCCAGGCCGCGAGGTCGTCCGCCCAGAAGAAGAACACGGTCAGCGCCACCGCGTACAGCACGAGGGTGAGCAGCGCGGGCAGCAGCCCGAACCCCCACCACCGGCCGTGCCGCGCAACCCAGCGCTGCCCCTTGCCCCAGTAACCCAGCCCCGCCACAAGATCACGCATACGACCACCCTAGCGGGCACCACTGACAACGCCGACGGCCCGTGCGGTCCGGGGGTTCCGGAGCGCACGGGCCGCCGATCGGCGCACCGTATGCGTCAGTTGTGGTGCAGCACGTCGTTCAGGCCGCCCCACTCCGCGTTGTTCGGGCGGGCCTCCACCACACCGGTGGTGGAGTTGCGGCGGAAGAGGATGTTGTCGGCGCCGGACAGCTCGGCGGCCTTCACGATCTGGCCGTCGGGCATGGTCACGCGGGTACCGGCGGTGATGTACAGCCCCGCCTCGACCACGCACTCGTCGCCCAGCGCGATGCCCACACCGGCCTCCGCGCCGACCAGGCTGCGCTCGCCGATGCGGATGCGCTCCTTGCCGCCGCCGGAGAGGGTGCCCATCGTGGAGGCGCCGCCGCCGATGTCGGAGCCGTCGCCGACCACGACGCCCTGGCTGATCCGGCCCTCGACCATGGAGGTGCCGAGCGTGCCGGCGTTGAAGTTGACGAAGCCCTCGTGCATGACGGTGGTGCCGGCCGCGAGGTGCGCGCCCAGGCGGACCCGGTCGGCGTCGGCGATGCGGACGCCCGCCGGGGCGACGTAGTCCGTCATCCGCGGGAACTTGTCGACGCCGTACACGGCGAGGTGCAGGCCCTCGGCGCGGGCGTTCAGCCGTACGGTCTCCAGCTGGTCGACGGCCACCGGGCCCAGCGAGGTCCACGCGACGTTCGCCATCAGGCCGAAGATGCCGTCGAGGTTCTGGCCGTTCGGCTGCACCAGGCGGTGGCTGAGCAGGTGGAGACGGAGGTAGACGTCGTGCGCGTCCAGCGGCTTGTCGTCGATCGAGGAGATGACCGTGCGCACGGCCACGATCTCCACGCCGCGGCGGGCGTCGGTGCCGAGCGCCTTGGGCGCGGCCTCGCCGAGCAGTTCGGCGGCGCGCTCGGCGGTCAGCCGCTCGGTGCCGGCCGGGCCGGGCTCGGCGACGAGCTCGGGCGCCGGGAACCAGGTGTCCAGGACGGTGCCGTCGGAGGTGACGGTGGCGAGTCCGGCGGCGACGGCGCCGGTCGTACGGGAGGTAGCTTCGGTCATGCGGAAAACCTAACCGGCGCGCCCCCGGCCTGGCGAACCGGTCTCAGCGTTCGGCCGGGACGACCCGCGCCAGCTCCGCCCGGACCTCTTCCCGGTCGAAGGGCCGGTCGGTGAGCAGCACCTGCAGCAGCAGCCCGTCGATGAGCGCGCCGAGCGTACGGGCGGTGCCCAGGTCGTCCGTATAGCGCGCCAGCACCTCCAGGGTGCCGTCCAGCCACTCCTCCGCGACCGGCCGCAGCGCGGGCCGCCGCAGCGCCGCGAGGTACAGCTCGTACTCCATCCGCACCCGCCCGCGCCTGCTGTCGTCCATGTACGCCTGCAGCAGGTCGGCGATCCGGTCCGCGAGCGGCGCGTCCCGCTCCAGGTACTCCGTCCAGCTCTCCACCGAGGTCCCCGGCTCGCCGCACACCTGCCGCAACGCGGCCACCAGCAGATCGTCCAGGGACGCGAAGTGATACGTGGTGGACCCCAGCGGCACATCCGCCTCGGCCGCCACCACCCGGTGGCTGAGCGCCCCGATGCCCCGCTCCTCCGCGACGCGGATCGCCGCGTCGATGATCCGCTGCCGCCGCTCGGGGTCGTAGCGCCGCGGCATCAGTGCGCCCCGCCCAGGTTCAGCAGCACCACGCCACCGATGATCAGCGCGATCCCGATCAGCCGCGCCGCGTTCGCCGCCTCCCCGAGGAACAGCATCCCGATCGCCGCGATCACGGCGGTCCCGGCCCCCGACCAGATGGCGTACGTGGTCCCCACGCTCATCGTCTTCAGGGTCTGCGCGAGCAGCACGAAGGCGACCAGATACCCCGCCGCGGTCCCCAGCGAGGGCCACAGCTTCGTGAACCCCTCGCTGTACTTCATCGCCGTGGTGGCCAGCACCTCCACCAGTATCGCCGCACCAAGCGTCACATAGCCCATGCGTACGAGCGTACACAACGATGCGTACGGGCGTACACAACGCTGGGGCACGCACGAAACGGCCGTGCCCGCCAGGGACTCTGGCGGGCACGGCCGAATACGCGGAGACGAGTGGGCTCAGACGTTGAACCCCAGCGCGCGGAGCTGCTCGCGGCCGTCGTCGGTGATCTTGTCGGGGCCCCACGGGGGCATCCAGACCCAGTTGATCCGCAGCTCGTTGACGATGCCGTCCGTGGCGGACTTCGCCTGGTCCTCGATGACGTCGGTCAGCGGGCAGGCCGCCGAGGTGAGCGTCATGTCGATGGTGGCGATGTTGGCGTCGTCGATGTGGATGCCGTAGATCAGGCCCAGGTTGACGACGTCGATGCCCAGCTCGGGGTCGACGACGTCGTACAGGGCTTCGCGGACCTCTTCTTCGGAGGCCGGCTTGAGGGCCGCGGCGGGCGCCTCAGCGGTCTCCGCGGCGCTTGCGTTCTCGGTCATGCGGTCTTCGCCTCCTCGGAGAGGGCTTTGGCGGTCGCGTCCTTCCACGCCATCCAGCTCAGGAGGGCGCACTTGACGCGAGCGGGGTACTTGGAGACGCCGGCGAACGCGACCGCGTCCTCCAGCACCTCCTCCATGGCGTCGTCGGGCTCGATCTGGCCCTTGGACTGCATCAGCTCCAGGAAGGTCTCCTGGATCTGCTGCGCCTCGCCGAGCTCCTTGCCGACCAGGAGTTCATTGAGGACGGACGCGCTGGCCTGGCTGATGGAGCAGCCCTGGCCCTCGTACGACACGTCTTCAATGGTCGCGCCGTCCAGACGGACGCGCAGGGTGATCTCGTCGCCACAGGTCGGGTTGACGTGATGCACCTCGGCGTCGCCGTCCCGCAAGCCCCGGCCGTGCGGGTGCTTGTAGTGGTCCAGGATGACGTCCTGGTACATGGAATCCAGCTTCACGGGTCAGTCAGTCCTCGTCCTCATCCGAAGAAATTACGGACGTGCTCCAGGCCGGCGACCAGGGCGTCGACCTCGGCCGGGGTGGAGTACAGATAGAACGACGCTCGTGTCGTCGCAGGAATTCCGTACCGCAGGCAGACCGGGCGGGCGCAGTGGTGGCCGACGCGGACCGCGATGCCCTCCTCGTCGAGCACCTGCCCCACGTCGTGCGGGTGGATGTCACCGAGCGTGAAGGAGATCGCGGCGCCGCGGTCCTCGGCCGTGGTGGGGCCGATGATCCGCAGGTCGGGGACCTCCAGCAGCCGCTTCACGGCGTACTCGGTGAGCGCGTGCTCGTGCTCGGCGATCCGCTCCATGCCGATGGAGTTGAGGTAGTCCACCGCCGCGCCGAGGCCGACGGCCTGGGCGATCGGCGGCGTACCGGCCTCGAACTTGTGCGGCGCCGGAGCGTAGGTGGAGGAGCTCATCGAGACGGTCTCGATCATCTCGCCACCACCGAGGAACGGCGGCAGGTCCTCCAGCAGCTCCTGGCGGCCCCACAGGACGCCGATGCCGGTCGGGCCGCACATCTTGTGGCCGGTGAAGGCCACGAAATCGGCCTGGAGCGCCTGGACGTCCAGCGGCATGTGCGGCGCGGCCTGCGAGGCGTCGAAGACGACGAGCGCGCCGACGTCCTGCGCCTTGCGGACGATCGCCTCGACCGGGTTGACCGTGCCCATGAGGTTCGAGACCAGGGTCAGGGAGACGACCTTGGTCTTCTCCGTGATGATCTCGTCCATGTTGGAGAGGTCGAGCCGGCCGTCCTCGGTCAGCCCGAACCACTTCAGCTTCGCGCCCGTGCGCTGCGAGAGCAGCTGCCACGGCACGATGTTGGAGTGGTGCTCCATCTCCGTGATGACGATCTCGGTCTCGTGGTCCACGCGGTAGGGCTCGTCGGCCCAGCCCAGCATGTTCGCGACGAGATTGAGCGACTCCGAGGCGTTCTTGGTGAAGATCACCTCGTCGCGGCTCGGTGCGTTGATGAACTCGGCGACCTTGTCGCGAGCACCTTCGTACAGCGCCGTGGCCTCCTCGGCGAGCACGTGCACGCCCCGGTGGACATTGGCGTTGTAGCGTTCGTAGTACTCGCTCAGCACGTCGATGACCTGGCTGGGCGTCTGCGAGGTCGCGGCGCTGTCCAGGTAGACGAGCTTCTTCCCCTCATGGACCTCGCGGCCCAGGATCGGGAAGTCCTTACGGATCGCCTCTGTGTCGAGGAGGCCCGGCAGCTGTGTCACGCGGTAGCGCCACCCTTCACGTATGCCTCGTAGCCCTCGGCCTCCAGCTTGTCGGCCAGCTCGGCGCCGCCGGACTCGGCGATCCGCCCGTTGGCGAAGACGTGCACGAAGTCGGGCTTGATGTAGCGGAGAATCCGCGTGTAGTGGGTGATCAGCAGGGTGCCGACCTCACCGGACTCGCGGACCCGGTTGACGCCCTCGGAGACGATGCGCAGCGCGTCGACGTCCAGGCCGGAGTCGGTCTCGTCGAGGATCGCGATCTTCGGCTTGAGCAGCTCCAGCTGGAGGATCTCGTGGCGCTTCTTCTCACCGCCGGAGAAGCCCTCGTTGACGTTGCGCTCGGCGAACGCCGGGTCCATGTTGAGGCGCTCCATGGCCTCCTTGACCTCCTTGACCCACAGCCGCAGCTTGGGGGCCTCGCCGCGGATCGCGGTGGCGGAGGTGCGCAGGAAGTTGGAGACGGAGACGCCGGGGACCTCGACCGGGTACTGCATGGCGAGGAAGACGCCGGCGCGGGCGCGCTCGTCGACGGACATCTCCAGGACGTCCTCGCCGTCGAGGGTGACGGTGCCGCCGGTGATCGTGTACTTGGGGTGACCCGCGAGGGAGTACGCGAGGGTGGACTTGCCGGAGCCGTTGGGGCCCATGATGGCGTGCGTCTCGCCCTGCTTCACGGTCAGGTCGACGCCCTTAAGGATCTCGCGCGGGCCGTTCTCGGCCTCGACGGAGACGTGCAGGTCGTGAATCTCAAGCGTTGCCATGGGGAACTCAGGACTCCTGGGTGACGGAGACGAGCACGTCGTCCCCTTCGATCTTTACGGGGTATACGGGGACGGGCTGCGTCGCGGGAAGGCCGGACGGCTTGCCGGTGCGGAGGTCGAAGCTGGAGCCGTGCAGCCAGCACTCGATGGAGCAGTCCTCCACCTCGCCCTCCGAGAGGGAGACGTTCGCGTGCGAGCAGATGTCGTTGATCGCGAACACCTCGCCCTCGGTACGGACGACCGAGACCGGGGTGCCGTCGAGCTCGACCCGCTTGGGGGTGTCTTCCTCGAGCTCGCTCAGCCCACAGGCTCGTACGAAGGTGGCGGTCATGCTACGGACGCCTCCAGCTCGGCATCGATCTTGGTGAGGAGGCGCTCCTCGACGTCCGGCAGGCCGATCTGCTGGACCAGCTCGGCGAAGAAGCCGCGGACCACCAGGCGACGGGCCTCCTCGGCGGGGATGCCGCGGGCCATCAGGTAGAAGAGCTGCTCGTCGTCGAAGCGGCCGGTCGCCGAGGCGTGGCCGGCGCCGACGATCTCGCCGGTCTCGATCTCCAGGTTCGGCACCGAGTCCACCCGCGCGCCGTCCGTGAGGACGAGGTTGCGGTTGAGCTCGTAGGTGTCCGTACCGGTGGCCGCGGCGCGGATGAGGACGTCGCCGATCCAGACGGCGTGCGCGTCCTGGCCCTGGAGGGCGCCCTTGTAGACGACGTTGGAGCGGCAGTTGGTCGCCTCGTGGTCGACGAAGAGACGGTGCTCCTGGTGCTGGCCGTTGTCGGTGAAGTACAGGCCGTAGAACTCGGCCTCGCCACCGGGACCGGCGTAGGTCACGCGCGGGTTCAGCCGGACCAGGTCGCCGCCGAAGGTGACGATCACGGACTTGAAGGACGCGTCGCGGCCGACCAGGGCGTTGTGCTGGCCGGCGTGGACCGCGCTGTCGTCCCAGTCCTGGACCGAGACGACGGTCAGCTTGGCGCCGTCGCCGAGGAGGTAGTCGACGTTGGCGGCGAGCGTGGCGTCACCGGTGTGGTCGATGACGACGACGGCCTCGGCGAAGGCTCCCAGCTCGATGACCTGGTGGCCGTAGGCGACCCCGCCCTCGCCGTGGACGGCGATGCGGATGGGCTCGCTGAGCACGGTCTCCTTGGGCACGGAGACCACGGACGCCTTCTCGAAGGAGCTGTAGGCCTGCGCGGCGACCCGGTCGATGGGCTTGCCGGCCTTGCCGACGCGGGCGTCATCGCGGTCCGCGGTCTCGACCGTCACGCCCTCGGGCGCGTTGATCTCGACCGAGACGCCGCCGGTGGCGGTGGCGGTGCCGTCGTGGAGGCCCTTCAGGCGCTCCAGCGGCGTGAAGCGCCACTCCTCCTCGCGGCCGTGCGGCACGGGGAAGTCCGCCACGTCGTAGGACGGCGGGGCGCTCATCCGGGTGGCGACGGTGGACTCGGCGGCCACCGCGATCGAGCCGGCGGTGGAGGACCCTGCCGGGATGTTCTGAGCCTCAGCCATGGCTGTCGTAGTGCTCACTTTCTAGGTCAAGAAGTTTGCTGCGGGACGGAAGGGGCCGGGCTGCCCGGCCCCCGGGGCGGTCGGTCAGCCGACCGAGCCCTCCATCTGCAGCTCGATCAGCCGGTTGAGCTCCAGCGCGTACTCCATGGGCAGCTCACGGGCGATGGGCTCCACGAAGCCGCGCACGATCATCGCCATGGCCTCGTCCTCGGAGAGGCCGCGCGCCATCAGGTAGAAGAGCTGGTCCTCACTGACCTTGGAGACGGTCGCCTCGTGGCCCATGGACACGTCGTCCTCGCGGACGTCCACATAGGGGTAGGTGTCCGAGCGGGAGATGGTGTCCACCAGCAGGGCGTCGCACAGCACGTTGGACTTGGAGCCCGCCGCGCCCTCGCCGATCTCGACCAGGCCGCGGTAAGAGGTCCGGCCGCCGCCTCGCGCCACCGACTTGGAGACGATGTTGGAGGAGGTGTTCGGCGCCATGTGGACCATCTTGGAGCCGGCGTCCTGGTGCTGGCCCTCGCCCGCGAAGGCGATGGACAGCGTCTCGCCCTTGGCGTGCTCGCCCATCAGGTAGACGGCCGGGTACTTCATCGTCACCTTGGAGCCGAGGTTGCCGTCGACCCACTCCATGGTCGCGCCCTCGTAGGCCACGGCACGCTTGGTGACCAGGTTGTAGACGTTGTTCGACCAGTTCTGGATCGTCGTGTAGCGGCAGCGGCCGCCCTTCTTCACGATGATCTCCACGACGGCCGAGTGCAGCGAGTCCGACTTGTAGATCGGCGCCGTGCAGCCCTCGACGTAGTGGACGTAGGCGTCCTCGTCGACGATGATCAGCGTCCGCTCGAACTGGCCCATGTTCTCGGTGTTGATCCGGAAGTAGGCCTGCAGCGGGATGTCGACGTGCACGCCCGGGGGCACGTAGATGAACGAGCCGCCGGACCACACCGCGGTGTTCAGCGAGGCGAACTTGTTGTCACCCGCCGGGATCACCGTGCCGAAGTACTCCTTGAAGAGCTCCGGGTGCTCCTTGAGCGCGGTGTCGGTGTCCAGGAACAGGACGCCCTGCTCCTCCAGGTCCTCGCGGATCTGGTGGTAGACGACCTCGGACTCGTACTGGGCGGCGACGCCGGCGACCAGGCGCTGCTTCTCCGCCTCCGGGATGCCGAGCTTGTCGTAGGTGTTCTTGATGTCCTCGGGCAGCTCCTCCCAGGAAGCCGCCTGCTGCTCGGTGGAGCGGACGAAGTACTTGATGTTGTCGAAGTCGATGCCGGAGAGGTCCGAGCCCCAGTTCGGCATGGGCTTCTTACCGAAGAGCTTCAGGCCCTTCAGACGGAGCTTGAGCATCCACTCCGGCTCGTTCTTCTTCGCCGAGATGTCGCGGACGACGTCCTCGGAGAGGCCGCGCTTGGCGGAAGCGCCGGCGACGTCGGAGTCGGCCCAGCCGTATTCGTACTTGCCCAGACCCTCGAGCTCAGGGTGAGCAGTCTCCGTGGGGAGCGTCATGCGGGGTTCCTCCCGGCCGTGCTTGCAGATGCTGTGGTGGTCTTTGTGGTGCGGTGGTCGGCCTTGCCGGTGGCCTTCGTCGCCCTGGGAGGGCCCTGGGCCTTGGGGGTGCCCTGGGCGGTCGCCTTGGGTACGAAGGTCGTGCAGACACCGTCGCCGTGGGCGATGGTGGCAAGACGCTGCACATGGGTCCCGAGCAGGCGCGAGAAGACCTCGGTCTCCGCCTCGCACAGCTGAGGGAACTGCTCGGCCACATGGGCGACCGGGCAGTGGTGCTGGCAGAGCTGTTCACCTTGTTGCAGGTGGGGGGCGCTGCGCGCCGTAGCAGCGTACCCGTCCGCGGTCAACGCCTTCGCAAGGGCTGCCGTGCGGTCCTCGGGGGACGCGGCCTCGACCGCCGAGCGGTACTCCGCCGCCTGGGCCTCCAGCCGGGCGCGGGCGAACTCGGCGACCGCGGCCTCGCCGCGCTCACCACCGCCCGCGGCCTGCGCGATCCAGCGCAGGGCGTCGGAGGCCAGGCTGTCGTATGCCTGGTCGAAGGCGTCCCGGCCGCAGTCGGTCAGCGCGAACGCCTTGGCGGGGCGGCCCCGGGAGCGCGCGCCGTACACCCGCTTCTCGCGGGGCTCCACTACGCCCTCGGCCACGAGGGCGTCGAGATGGCGACGGACGGCGGCCTGGGTCAGCTCCAGCCGCTCCGCCAGCTCGGCGGCGGTGGAGGGGCCGTGGTCCAGGATGGAGCGCGCCACGCGGTTCCGCGTGCCGTGCGCCTCGTCCTGGGCGGTGACCTGCGCGGAGGCGGAGGTCACCGGCCCGGCGGCCGGAGTGGCCACGGGTACCTGTCGGTCCTCGCTCGCGTATTTCACAACGACATTGTTGCGTAATTCTTCAGACCAGGACAAGCCTCGCAGGGAGCCGGGCCTGGTGGCCTCTATCACTTAGGGGAACCTAAGTGCAAGGCCGCTCGGCGTCAGGTACTCGGGAGCCCCCGTGGGAGCGGAGGGGTGTCCCTTCGTAGACTGCCGGTCATGCGCAGCACCTCCCCGGGGGACGTTCCCCGGACCCCCGGGCGCGAGCCCGCCGTCGAGGTCACGGGCCTGGTCAAGCGGTACGGGACCAAGACCGCCGTTAACGGGCTCGACCTCACCGTCACCCGCGGCACCGTCACCGCCGTCCTCGGCCCGAACGGCGCCGGCAAGACCACCACCGTCGAGACCTGCGAGGGCTACCGCCGCGCCGACGCCGGCACCGTCCGCGTCCTCGGCCTGGACCCCGTCGCCGACGCCGCCGCGCTGCGCCCCCGTATCGGCGTGATGCTGCAGTCGGGTGGTGTGTACGCGGGCGCCCGCGCCGAGGAGATGCTGCGGCACACCGCGTCCCTGCACGCCCACCCCGTCGACGTGGACGTCCTGATCGAGCGGCTGGGCCTGGGGTCCTGCGGTCGTACCACCTACCGGCGGCTCTCCGGCGGCCAGCAGCAGCGCCTGGCGCTCGCCATGGCCGTCGTCGGCCGCCCCGAGCTGGTCTTCCTGGACGAGCCGACCGCGGGCCTGGACCCGCAGGCCCGCCGCGCCACCTGGGACCTCGTGCGCGAGCTCCGTACGGACGGCGTCAGCGTGGTGCTGACGACGCACTTCATGGACGAGGCCGAGCAGCTCGCCGACGATGTCGCGATCATCGACGGGGGCCGGGTCATCGCCCAGGGGAGCCCCGAGTCGCTGTGCAAGGGGGGCGCGGAGAACACCCTGCGCTTCACGGGGCGGCCGGGCCTGGACCTCGCCTCGCTCCTGAAGGCGCTGCCGGCCGACTGCGCGGCGGCCGAGCTGACGCCCGGCGCGTACCGGGTCAACGGCACGATCGACCCGCAGCTGCTGGCCACCGTCACCTCCTGGTGCGCGCAGAACGGCGTGCTGCCGGACCGCATAGCGGTCGAGCGGCACACCCTGGAGGACGTCTTCTTGGAGCTCACGGGTAAGGAGCTGCGCGCATGAGTGCGACCACGGGTGTGTTCACCCCGAAGCCGGGCGCGGCGCCGCTCTCCCGGATGATCCGCGCGCAGGCCCTCCTCGAGACGAAGATGCTGCTGCGCAACGGGGAGCAGCTGCTGCTCACCGTGGTCATCCCGACGCTCCTCCTGGTGCTGTTCTCCGCCGTCGACATCGTCGCTGTGCCTACGGAAACAGCGGGCGGGTCCGGCAAGGCCGTGGACTTCCTCGCCCCCGGCATCCTCGCGCTCGCCGTGATGTCCACCGCCTTCACCGGGCAGGCCATCGCCACCGGGTTCGAGCGGCGCTACGGGGTGCTCAAGCGGCTCGGTGCCTCGCCGCTCCCCCGCTGGGCCCTGATGACCGCCAAGACCTGCTCCGTGCTGGTCACGGAGGTCCTGCAGATCGTCCTGCTGACCGTGGTCGCCTTCGCGCTCGGCTGGTCGCCGCACGGCAACCCCGTCTGGGTCGTGCTGCTGCTGATCCTCGGTACCGCGGCCTTCTCCGGCCTCGGCCTCCTGATGGCCGGCACGCTCAAGGCCGAGGCCACGCTCGCCGCGGCCAACCTGGTCTTCCTGCTCCTGCTGGTCGGCGGCGGCGTCATCGTGCCGCTGGAGAGGTTCCCCGGCGTCCTGCAGGACGTACTGCAGCTGCTGCCGATCTCGGCCCTCTCGGACGGGCTGCGCGACGTCCTCCAGCACGGCGCGGGCCTCCCCTGGGCGGACCTCGGCATCCTCGCGGTATGGACGGTACTGGGGCTGGGCGCGGCGGCGCGGTTCTTCCGCTGGGAGTGAGCCGGACGGCCTCCCGGACCCCCTCGTGAAAATCCGCACAAGCCTCCGCATAGCATGACCCCGTGCCGAATTCGCTGAATCCCCTGGAGCAGATCGCCCGTCGCTGGCAGCCGTCGGCTGCCTTCGTGCGACGTGCCGCGCTCGCCACGGTTGTCATGGCCGTCGTCATCGTCGTGACTGGCGGCGCGGTCCGGCTCACCCAGTCGGGTCTGGGCTGCTCCACGTGGCCCCAGTGCACCCCCGGAAGCCTCACGCCGACCCACGAGATGGGCATCAACGGCATCATCGAGTTCGGCAACCGCCTGCTCACCTACGTGCTGTGCGCGGTCATCGGCCTCTTCATCATCGCCGCCCGCGCCCGGCACCCCCGGCGCCGCTCGCTCACCCGGCTCGGCTGGGCGCAGTTCTGGGTGGTCATGGGCAACGCCGTGGTCGGCGGCATCACCGTACTGACGGGCCTGAACCCGTACATCGTCAGCGCGCACTTCCTGGTGTCGACGGCGCTGCTCACGGTGGCGGTGCTCTCGTGGCGGCGGGCCTCCGAGGGCGACGCGGAGCCGCGGGACCTGGTCGCCCGGCCGGTCCGCCAGCTCTCCTGGCTGCTGGTGCTGGCCACCGCCGCACTGACCCTGATCGGCACGGTCGTCACCGGCGCCGGTCCGCACGCGGGTGACGCGCGCAAGGTGCACCGCATCCCGCTGGACTGGCAGGAGATCACCCAGCTCCACGTGGACTTCGTGTACATCGTGGTCGGCCTGAGCGTCGCCCTGTGGTTCACGCTGCGTGCGGTCAAGGCTCCCGCGGCGCCGCGCCGGATGCTCCTGGAGCTCTTCGGCTGCCTCGCCTTCCAGGGCGTCATCGGCTACGTGCAGTACTTCCTGCACCTGCCGGAGCTGGTCGTCGGCATCCACATGTTCGGCTCGACGCTGGTGTGGATCTGCGTGCTGCGGGTCTTCCTCTCGCTGCGCGAGCGCGGCCCGCTGGCGGCCGTTCCGGCCCCCGCCGGGGACCAGGAGCCCACCGACGCTCCCAAGGCCGCCACGGCGGTCTGAGGCGCCTCCCGGCCCCTTCCCCGCAAACGCCCCCGCCGACTTCGCTTCACACAAAAGCCTGCCGGCCACGGTCCGAGGACCGTGGCCGGCAGGCTTTACGCATGCGGTCCGCCGTCAGTCGTTGGACGGCCCGCCCAGCTGGAGCCCCGCCATCCGCGACCACTCGTAGCGGCCGGTGCGCACCTTGGCGGCCAGCTCGCCGTCGAAGTCGTCGTGCAGGGTGATGCCCGCCTTCTCGGCGCCCTTCTTGGCGGCTTCGTACGAGCGGGCGACGAGGTTGCCCCACTCACCGTTGGCGCCGACCAGGGCGACCCGGGTCCGGCCCCGGCCTATGTGCGCCAACTGGCCCTCGGCGCTGCCGCCGTGGCTCCTGGCGAAAGCCTGCATCTCCCGGGCGAGCTTGGCGGCCTGCTTCTCGGAGCGCTTGTCCAGCCGCTCGTCCGCCTGCGTGGTCTCTGACATGGCCGCATGCTACCGACCGGTAAACGCCGCACGGAAGAAGGCCGCCGTGACCTCCCGTATGGGATCGGTCACGACGGCCTTCGGAAGTGCGGTGGGCTGCGCCCGTATGCGGGCTCAGCGCAGGAAGGGATCGACCGCCACGGCCACGAAGAGCAGCGACACGTAGGTGATCGACCAGTGGAAGAGCCGCATCTCCTTGAGCTTGGCGCCCGTGATCTCGGCCTTGGCGCGGGCCTGCAGGCCGTGCGCCTCCTTCAGCCAGAAGGCACCGCACAGGACCGCGACCACCGTGTAGAACCAGCCGGTGTAGCCCAGCGGCTGCAGCAGCAGCGACACGCCGACCATCACCCAGCTGTAGAGCACGATCTGCCGCGCGACGACCTTGTTCGAGGCGAGGACGGGGAGCATCGGCACGCCGACGCGCGCGTAGTCCTCCTTCACCTTCATGGACAGCGGCCAGTAGTGCGGCGGCGTCCAGAAGAACATCACCAGGAAGAGGATGATCGGCGCCCAGGACATCGAGTTGGTCACCGAGGACCAGCCGATGAGGACCGGCAGACAGCCGGCGATGCCGCCCCAGACGATGTTCTGCGAGGTGCGGCGCTTCAGGATCATCGTGTAGACGACCACGTAGAACAGCAGTGCGCCCAGCGAGAGCCACGCGGACAGCCAATTGACGGTCAGTCCGAAGAGCAGCGTGGAGATCACCGCGAGCGAGATGCCGAAGACCAGGCACTCGCGCGGGCTGACCATTCCGGTGACCAGCGGCCGCTGCGACGTGCGGTCCATCAGCGCGTCGATGTCGCGGTCGATGTACATGTTCAGCGCGTTGGCGCCGCCGGCCGAGAGGTAGCCGCCGACGCAGGTGAGGAGCACCAGCGTCAGGTCGGGCACGCCCTGCTCGGCGAGGAACATCACCGGAACGGTCGTGATGAGCAGCAGCTCGATGATCCGCGGCTTGGTCAGCGCCACGAATGCCTTGAGCCGGGCCCCGAACGGCCGGTCACCGGGACCGGAGCTCCCTGCGCTTACAGGAAGCGCCCCCGCAGGACGGGATTCGACGGCCGTCACGCACACCCCTGGAAGTAACTTCTGCGGCTGGCGCCGCGGAGATAAAGGCCAGCAAGCACATTCGGGCAGTGAAGGCCCGGTGAAGACTTGCGCGTACCACGCCACTCTAGACGTTGGGGATAGCGCGATCTTCGCGGGGGTGGGTTCGTGTTGGCGCGGCACCGGCCGGGAGGAATCGCACCCGAGTGCCCGGACACGCGGACGTTCAGCGGGCGAAAGGGGGCGCCGGACGGCAGTCTGAACCCAGCGCCGATACCCGCTGTCTCCTGGGCGTTCACCTGCTCATTCGGGCGCTCGTTCGGGGGTCTGAAAACTCATGTGTTGCAGGTGACGGCAAGCGGGGTTCCGGCGGAAAAATGCGGCTCCCGCGAAGGTAGGCTCGACAGCGTCCGAGGGCATTTCCGACCCCCGGCATTCGACATGTGGAGAGGAGCCCTGACCCAGGGTGAGCACCAAGCCGACCACCACAGGTCTTGAGTGGACCGATCTGGACCAGCGGGCCGTCGATACCGTCCGCGTTCTGGCCATGGATTCCGTGCAGAAGGTCGGTAACGGCCACCCGGGCACGGCCATGAGCCTCGCTCCTGCCGCCTACACCCTTTTCCAGAAGGTCATGCGGCACGACCCCGCCGACCCGGACTGGACCGGCCGTGACCGGTTCGTGCTGTCCGCCGGCCACTCGTCCCTGACCCTCTACATCCAGCTCTACCTGGCCGGTTTCGGCCTGGAGCTGGAGGACTTGATGGCCTTCCGCACCTGGGGTTCCAAGACCCCGGGCCACCCGGAGTACGGCCACACCGTGGGTGTCGAGACCACCACCGGCCCGCTGGGCCAGGGCGTGGCCAACGCAGTGGGCATGGCGATGGCCGCCCGGTACGAGCGCGGCCTGTTCGACCCGGACGCCGCTCCCGGCACCTCGCCGTTCGACCACCACATCTACGCCATCGCCGGTGACGGCTGCCTCCAGGAGGGCATCTCCGCCGAGGCGTCGTCCATGGCCGGGCACCAGAAGCTCGGCAACCTGATCATGCTGTGGGACGACAACCACATCTCGATCGAGGGCGACACCGAGACGGCGATCTCCGAGGACACCGTCAAGCGGTACGAGGCGTACGGCTGGCACGTCCAGCGCGTGGAGCCGAAGGAGAACGGCGACCTCGACCCCGAGGCGCTGTACGCGGCGATCGAGGCGGCCAAGGCCGAGACCGAGCGCCCGTCCTTCATCGCGATGCGTTCGATCATCGCCTGGCCGGCCCCGAACGCCCAGAACACCGAGGCCGCGCACGGCTCGGCGCTCGGCGGCGAGGAGGTCGCGGCCACCAAGCGCGTCCTCGGCTTCGACCCCGAGAAGGACTTCGAGGTCGCCGACGAGGTTCTGTCGCACACCCGTGCGCTGCAGGACCGCGCGCGTGACGCCAAGGCCGAGTGGGAGAAGTCCTTCGGCGAGTGGCGGACCGCCAACCCCGAGCGCGCGCAGGAGTTCGAGCGCATCCGCGCCGGCAAGCTGCCGGCCGGCTGGGAGGACCAGCTCCCCTGCTTCGAGACCGGCAAGGCGGTCGCCACCCGCGCGGCCTCCGGCAAGGTCCTGCAGGCGCTGGGCGGCGTGATCCCCGAGCTGTGGGGCGGCTCCGCCGACCTCGCCGGCTCGAACAACACCACCATCGACAAGAACTCCTCGTTCCTGCCGGTGGGCAACCCGCTGCCGGAGGCCGACCCGTACGGCCGCACGATCCACTACGGCATCCGCGAGCACTCCATGGCCGCGGAGATGAACGGCATCGCGCTGCACGGCAACACCCGCATCTACGGCGGCACCTTCCTGGTGTTCTCCGACTACATGCGCAACGCCGTGCGCCTCTCGGCCCTGATGCACCTGCCGGTCACCTACGTGTGGACGCACGACTCGATCGGTCTCGGCGAGGACGGCCCGACCCACCAGCCGGTGGAGCACCTGGCCTCGCTGCGCGCCATCCCCGGCCTCAACGTCGTCCGCCCGGCGGACGCCAACGAGACCGCGCTGGCCTGGGCCGAGATCAACAAGCGCTGGACCAAGGAGTACGGCAAGGGCGCCCCGCACGGCCTGGCGCTGACCCGTCAGGGCGTGCCGACCTACGAGCCCAACGCCGAGGGTGTCTCCAAGGGCGGTTACGTCCTGTTCGACGCCGAAACGGCCGACGGTCAGAGCGCTGCGCCGCAGGCGGTGCTGATCGCCACCGGCTCCGAGGTGCACCTCGCGGTCGAGGCGCGTGAGCAGCTGCAGGCCGCGGGCGTCCCGACGCGCGTCGTCTCGATGCCGTGCGTCGAGTGGTTCGAGGAGCAGGACCAGGCGTACAAGGACAGCGTCCTGCCGCCGGCCGTCAAGGCACGCGTGGCCGTCGAGGCGGGCATCGGCCTGACCTGGCACAAGTACGTGGGCGACGCCGGCCGCATCGTCTCGCTGGAGCACTTCGGTGCCTCCGCGGACGGCAAGGTCCTCTTCCGCGAGTTCGGCTTCACGCCCGAGAACGTGGCCGCCGCCGCGCGGGAATCGATCGACGCCGCCGCGCGCTGACGTCCATAGACGACAAGTAGGAGATGCAATTCCCATGACAGACGCACTCAAGCGCCTTTCCGACGAAGGCGTTGCGATCTGGCTGGACGACCTGTCGCGCAAGCGCATCACGTCCGGCAACCTCGCCGAGCTGATCGACCAGAGCCACGTGGTGGGTGTCACCACCAACCCGTCGATCTTCCAGAAGGCGATCTCCTCGGGTGACGGCTACGAGCAGCAGGTCTCCGACCTCGCGGCCCGGAAGGTCACCGTCGAGGAGGCCATCCGCATGATCACCACCGCCGACGTGCGGGACGCGGCCGACATCCTGCGGCCGGTCTTCGACGCGACCGGCGGCCAGGACGGCCGGGTCTCCATCGAGGTCGACCCGCGCCTGGCGCACAACACCAAGGCGACCGTGGCCGAGGCCAAGCAGCTGGCCTGGCTGGTGGACCGCCCGAACACGCTCATCAAGATCCCGGCGACCAAGGCGGGCCTGCCCGCGATCACCGAGGTCATCGGCAAGGGCATCAGCGTCAACGTCACGCTGATCTTCTCGCTGGAGCGCTACCGCGAGGTCATGGACGCCTACATCGCGGGTCTGGAGAAGGCCAAGGCCGCCGGCCTGGAGCTGGGCAAGATCCACTCCGTGGCGTCCTTCTTCGTGTCCCGCGTGGACACCGAGATCGACAAGCGCCTGGACGCCGTCGGCACCGACGACGCCAAGGCCCTCAAGGGCAAGTCGGCCCTCGCCAACGCCCGCCTGGCCTACCAGGCGTTCGAGGAGGTCTTCGCCGGCGAGCGCTGGGCCGCCCTGGACAAGGCCGGCGCCAACAAGCAGCGTCCGCTGTGGGCCTCGACCGGCGTGAAGGACCCGTCCCTCAAGGACACCCTGTACGTCGACGACCTGGTCGCCCCGGGCACGGTCAACACCATGCCGGAGGCCACCCTGGAGGCCGTCGCCGACCACGGTGAGGTCACCGGCAACACCATCGCCGGCAAGTACGAGGCGGCCAAGGCCGACCTCGACGCGGTGGCGAAGGCCGGCGTCTCGTACGACGAGGTCGTCCAGCTCCTCGAGGACGAGGGCGTCGACAAGTTCGAGGCGGCCTGGAACGACCTGCTCAAGTCGACCGAGGCCGAGCTGAAGCGCCTCGCTCCTTCGGAGGGCTGAGACTCTTGTCAAGCAGCAATCCGCTGCGTGACGCCGCGGACCGACGGCTCCCGCGTATCGCGGGGCCGTCGGGCCTCGTCATCTTCGGCGTCACGGGCGATTTGTCACGTAAAAAGCTGATGCCCGCCGTTTACGACCTCGCCAACCGCGGCCTCCTCCCGCCGGGCTTCTCGCTCATCGGCTTCGCCCGCCGCGACTGGGAGAACGAGGACTTCGCCCAGGTCGTGCACGACGCGGTCAAGGAACACTCGCGCACCCCCTTCCGCGAGGAGGTCTGGCAGCAGCTCAGCCAGGGCATGCGCTTCGTCCAGGGCAACTTCGACGACGACGCGGCCTTCGAGCAGCTCAAGTCCACGATTCAGGACCTGGACAAGGCGCAGGGCACCGGCGGCAACTTCGCCTTCTACCTGTCCGTGCCGCCCAAGTTCTTCCCCACGGTCGTCCAGCAGCTCAAGAACCACGGGCTGGCCGACCAGAAGGACGGCTCCTGGCGCCGCGCGGTCATCGAGAAGCCCTTCGGCCACGACCTGGAGAGCGCGAAGGAGCTCAACGAGGTCGTCCACGAGGTCTTCCCGCCCGAGTCGGTCTTCCGGATCGACCACTACCTCGGCAAGGAGACGGTCCAGAACATCCTGGCGCTGCGCTTCGCCAACACGATGTTCGAGCCCCTGTGGAACCGCTCCTACGTGGACCACGTACAGATCACGATGGCCGAGGACATCGGCATCGGCGGCCGGGCCGGCTACTACGACGGCATCGGCGCCGCGCGTGACGTGATCCAGAACCACCTCCTCCAGCTGCTCGCGCTGACCGCCATGGAGGAGCCCGCCTCCTTCGACGCGGACGCGCTGGTCGCGGAGAAGGCCAAGGTCCTCGGCGCCGTCCGGCTGCCCAAGGACCTGGGCAAGGAGACGGTGCGCGCGCAGTACGCGGAAGGCTGGCAGGGCGGCGAGAAGGCCGTCGGCTACCTCCAGGAAGAGGGCATCGACCCCAAGTCGAAGACCGACACCTACGCCGCGATCAAGCTGGGCATCGACAACCGCCGCTGGGCGGGCGTGCCCTTCTACCTGCGCACCGGCAAGCGCCTGGGCCGCCGCGTCACCGAGATCGCGGTCGTCTTCCAGCGCGCCCCGCACTCCCCCTTCGACCACACCGCCACCGAGGAGCTGGGGCAGAACGCCCTGGTCATCCGGGTGCAGCCGGACGAGGGCGTGACGGTCCGGTTCGGCTCGAAGGTCCCGGGTACCTCGATGGAGGTGCGGGACGTGTCGATGGACTTCGCGTACGGCGAGTCCTTCACGGAGTCCAGCCCCGAGGCGTACGAGCGCCTGATCCTGGACGTCCTCCTCGGCGACGCCAACCTCTTCCCGCGCACGGAGGAGGTCGAGCTGTCCTGGAAGATCCTCGACCCGATCGAGCAGTACTGGGACAAGCACGGCAAGCCCGCGCAGTACCCGGCGGGCACCTGGGGACCCGTCGAGGCGGACGAAATGCTCGCACGAGACGGACGGAGCTGGCGTCGGCCATGAAGATCGATCTCACCGAAACCACGGCCAGCAAGATCAACAAGGCGCTGGTCCAGGGCCGCCGTGCCATCGGCACACCGGCCGTCGGCATGGTGCTCACCCTCGTCATCGTCACCGACGAGGAGAACGCCTACGACGCGGTCAGGGCCGCCAACAACGCCTCGCGCGAACACCCCTCGCGCACCCTGGTCGTCATCAAGCGCGTCAGCCGCTCCCCGCGGGACCGCGCCAAGCCGCGCCTCGACGCCGAGGTCCGGGTCGGCGCGGACGCCGGTACCGGCGAGACGGTCGTCCTGCGGCTGCACGGCGAGGCCATCAACCACGCCCAGTCCGTCGTGCTGCCGCTGCTGCTGCCGGACGCCCCCGTGGTCGTCTGGTGGCCGGTCGGCGGTCCGACCGACCCGGCCAACGACCCGCTCGGGTCGCTCGCCCAGCGCCGTGTCACCGACACCTACGCCACCGAGCAGCCGGTCCGGGAACTGACCGCGCGCGCCGCGGCGTACACCCCCGGCGACACCGACCTGGCGTGGACCCGCATCACGCCCTGGCGTTCGATGCTGGCCGCCGCGCTCGACCAGCAGCCGAGCGAGGTCACCTCGGTCACGGTCGAGGGCGAGGAGTTCAACCCGAGCTGCGAGCTGCTGGCGATGTGGCTCGCGGACCGGCTGCACGTCCCCGTCGAGCGGACGCTCTCCGCGGGCCCGGGCCTGACCGCCGTCCGTATGGAGACCAAGAACGGCCCGATCGTGCTGGACCGCCCGGACGGCGCGATGGCCACGCTGTGCATGACCGGCCAGCCGGACCGCTCGGTGGCGCTGCAGCGGCGGGAGACCGCCGAGCTGCTCGCCGAGGAGCTGCGCCGGCTCGACCCGGACGACACCTACGCGTCCGCGCTGAAGTACGGCGTGGAGCGGCTGGGGTCGTACAAGGACGCCCAGCCCGGCGTCTCGGCGAAGACCGCCGAGGCCGCCGAGCAGGAGGCCGAGGCCGAGCCGCAGTCCGCCGAGGACGCCCCCAAGGGCAAGGCCGCGGCGAAGAAGGCGCCCGTGAAGAAGGCGGCCGCCAAGTGAGCGCGCCGCAGGTCGTCGTCCACCGCGACAAGGAGCTGATGGCCAAGGCCGCCGCGGCCCGGCTGATCACGAAGATCGTGGACGCCCAGGCGGCGCGTGGCTACGCGTCGGTCGTGCTGACCGGCGGCCGCAACGGCAACGGGCTGCTCGCGGCCCTCGCCGAGGCGCCCGCCCGGGACGCGGTCGACTGGTCCCGGCTGGACCTGTGGTGGGGCGACGAGCGGTTCCTGCCCGAGGGCGACCCGGAGCGCAACTACACCCAGGCCCGTGAGGCGCTGCTGGACAGCGTCCCGCTGGACCCGGCACGGGTGCATGTGATGGCGCCGTCAGACGGCGGGTACGGCAACGACGCGGACGCCGCGGCGGAGGCCTACGCTGCCGCCCTGGCCGCGGCGGCGGGGCCGGAGGACCACGGGCCCGTCCCGTCCTTCGACGTCCTCCTGCTGGGCGTCGGCCCGGACACCCACGTCGCCTCGCTCTTCCCTGAGCACCCGGCGACGCGGGAGACCGAGCGGACGGTGGTCGGCGTGCACGGCGCGCCCAAGCCGCCGCCCACCCGGATCTCGCTGACCCTGCCCGCCATCCGCGCGGCGCGGGAGGTCTGGCTGCTCGCTGCGGGCGAGGACAAGGCGAACGCGGCCGCGATGGCCCTCTCCGGCGCGGGCGAGATACAGGCGCCCGCGGCGGGCGCGTACGGCCGCAGCCGTACGCTCTGGCTGCTGGACGAGGCGGCCGCCTCCCAGCTGCCCCGCGGCCTGTACCCGCCGGCCTCGGCCTGACGGGTCCGCCGCACGACGAACGGCCCGGCTCCCACGGTGCATCACCGTAGGAGCCGGGCCGTCGTCGTGTCCGGGGCCGGACGTGGCCACTCAGCCGCTCACGCCTGCCGTTCCCGCTCCTGACGCACCATGGCGTTGGCCATCCGCGCCGGGTCCTGGAGGTCGCCCACCGCGACGCCGTCCACGTCCTCGTCGAGGGTGTTGTACGGGCCGAGGCCGGCGTCCTTGTTGCCCTTGTCGCCCTGCACCGCTTCGAGGTGCCGGGCGGCCACCTCCTGCTGCTTCGCCGCGGGCCGGCCCACCAGCCACTCGCGATTCTCCGGCGTCAGCAGGTTCAGAAAGCTCATGAGCGCGTCTTCGTGCACCGGGATCAACGCCCCCGCATCGTGCGGTACGTGGCCACCAGCGACTTCGTCGAGGCGTCCAGGTCCTCGACCTCGGCGCCCTCGGTCAATGCGGGCTCCACGCGCTTGGCGAGGACCTTGCCGAGCTCCACGCCCCACTGGTCGAAGGAGTCGATGTTCCAGATGGCGCCCTGGACGAAGACCTTGTGCTCGTAGAGGGCGATCAGCTGGCCCAGCACGGACGGGCTGAGCTCCTTGGCCAGGATGGTCGTGGAGGGGCGGTTGCCCTTGAAGGTCTTGTGCGTCACCAGCTCCTCGGGCACGCCCTCGGCGCGCACCTGCTCCGGCGTCTTGCCGAAGGCCAGCGCCTGGCCCTGCGCGAAGAGGTTGGCCATCAGCAGGTCGTGCTGGGCGACCAGACCGGGCTGGAGGTCCTCGACCGGCTGCGCGAAGCCGATGAAGTCGGCCGGGATCATCTTCGTGCCCTGGTGCAGCAGCTGGTAGTACGCGTGCTGGCCGTTCGTGCCGGGCGTGCCCCAGACCACCGGACCGGTCTGCCAGGACACCTCCTCGCCGTCCCGGCCCACGTACTTGCCGTTGGACTCCATGTCGAGCTGCTGGAGGTACGCGGTGAACTTGGAGAGGTAGTGGCTGTACGGCAGGACCGCGTGCGACTGCGCGTCCCAGAAGTTGCCGTACCAGACACCGAGCAGGCCGAGCAGCAGCGGCGCGTTCTCCTCGGGCGGCGCGCAGCGGAAGTGCTCGTCGACGAGGTGGAAGCCGGCCAGCATCTCGCGGAAGTGCTCCGGGCCGATGGCGATCATCAGCGACAGGCCGATGGCCGAGTCGTACGAGTAACGGCCGCCGACCCAGTCCCAGAACTCGAACATGTTGGACGTGTCGATGCCGAACTCGGCGACCTTCTCGGCATTCGTGGACAGCGCCACGAAGTGCTTCGCCACGGCCTCGTCACCGGCGCCCAGGCCGCTCAGCAGCCAGTCGCGGGCCGACTTCGCGTTGGTGATCGTCTCGATGGTGGTGAACGTCTTCGAGGCGATGATGAAGAGCGTCTCGGCCGGGTCCAGGTCGCGCACGGCCTCGTGCAGGTCGGCGCCGTCGACGTTGGAGACGAAGCGGAACTGCATGTCGCGGTCGGAGTACGCGCGCAGCGCCTCGTACGCCATCGCCGGGCCCAGGTCGGAGCCGCCGATGCCGACGTTGACGACGGTCTTGATGCGCTTGCCGGTGTGGCCCTTCCAGTCGCCGGAGCGGACCCGGTCGGCGAACGTGGACATCCTGGTGAGCACGTGCTGCACGGCCGGGACGACGTTCTCCCCGTCGACCTCGATGTCGGCCGAGCCGGGCGCGCGCAGCGCGGTGTGCAGCACCGCGCGGTTCTCGGTGATATTGATCTTCTCGCCGCGGAACATGGCGTCCCGCAGCTCGGTGACCTTCGTCGCGGCGGCCAGCTCGCGCAGCAGCCGCAGCGTCTCGTCGGTCACCAGGTGCTTGGAGTAGTCCAGGTGCAGGTCGCCGACCTGGAGCGTGTACCGCTCCGCACGGCCCGGGTCCTGCTCGAACAGCTCTCGCAGATGCGTGCTCGCGAGCTGTTCGCGGTGCTTCCCCAGGGCCGTCCACTCGGACGTCTGGTCGAGCCTGCTGCGGCCATCTGCGTTCATCTCGGACATCAGCCTTCTTTGGTCTCGTATCGGCCCCGCCACCCCCCAACCTAATTGATCAGGGGAGGAGATGAGATGTCCGCCCGCCGTCGAACGGCTGACGCCCGTGTGTCCGTACCGCATTCACCTGCGAAGCCACTCGAACAGCGGAACGCGGCCGGCCCGGCAGGAAGGCCGAAACCCTCCGGCCGGGCCGGTGCACACTCTCTTCTCCTCCGCCGGACGCGGGCGTTCGGCGCCGCCGGGGCCGCGTCCTCAGATCTCGCCGCGGAGCTTGGCGAGCGCCTCCGCGAGAATCGCCTCGCCGTCCGCGTCCGTCCGGCGCTCCCGTACGTACGCCAGGTGCGTCTTGTACGGCTCGGTGCGCGGCGGGTCCGGCGGGTTGTCCCGGTCCTTGCCTGCGGGGAAGCCACAGCGCGGGCAGTCCCAAGTGTCAGGAATCTGCGCGTCGCCGGCGAAGCTGGGCTGTGTCTCGTGCCCGTTGGAGCACCAGAAGGAGATGCGGATGCGCGGCGCGGACTCGCCCCGCTCGGCCTCCCCCATCGGCCCCGCCCCGACCCGACTTCCTCGGATCGCGTTGCCACTTGCCACGGTCGTAACTCCCTGCGTCATGGTGCTGCGAAGCCTCGATGGGAGCCTCCGCTGCGGGCGCCCAGTCTACGTAAGGCCCAACGCGCGTCCAGTGACAGGAGTTACCCGGCCACGGAAGGACGCCGCACTCATGATAAGCCGCGCCCCCGACAGAGTGTCAGCTCTTGGGTGACAGACCCGGCATCGTCAGCTGTCCAGCTTCATCAGGATGCCCAGGACGACGATGCACGCGAACCACAGCAGGCCGACGACGATGGTGATGCGGTCGAGGTTCCGCTCGGCGACGGAGGAACCGCCGACCGAGGACTGCATACCGCCACCGAACATGTCGGACAGGCCGCCGCCCTTCCCCTTGTGCATGAGCACCAGCATCATCAGCAGCGCGCTGAAGACGATGAGGGCGATCGAGAATCCCATGACCACTGGTGGACCAACTCTCTAGGACTGGCGGACGGAGACAAGCAGATCTGACGGTGCGGGGCCGGGGCGGCGTCGTGTGACACCGGGACCCGGCCCCGACAGCCTACGACGGGCCGGGCCCGTCGTCATAGCTGCTGCTCACGGTGCGTACCGAGTGCAGCGTGACCGCTACTGGTCGCGGAATCGAACGATCTTGACGAACTCGTCGGCGTCCAGCGCGGCGCCGCCGATCAGCGCGCCGTCGACGTCCGGCTGCGCCATGATCGCCGCGACGTTCCCGGACTTCACCGAGCCGCCGTACTGGATGCGCACCTTGTCGGCGAGGTCCTGGCTGTACAGCTCCGCGAGGCGGCGGCGGATCGCACCGCAGACCTCCTGCGCGTCCTCCGGGGTGGCGACCTCGCCGGTGCCGATGGCCCACACCGGCTCGTACGCGATCACGATGGTCTCGGCCTGCTCGGCCGGGACGTCCTGGAGCGCGCCGTCGACCTGGGCGAGGGTGTGCGCGACCTGGTTGCCCGCCTTGCGGACGTCCAGGCCCTCACCGACGCACAGGATCGGGGTGATGCCGTGCTTGAAGGCGGCCTTGACCTTGGCGTTGCAGACCGCCTCGTCCTCGCCGTGGTACTGGCGGCGCTCGCTGTGGCCGATGGCCACGTACGCGCACTTCAGCTTGGCGAGCATCGGGCCGGAGACCTCACCGGTGAAGGCACCGGAGTCGTGCGCCGAGATGTCCTGGGCGCCGTACTTGATCTTCAGCTTGTCGCCGTCGACCAGGGTCTGCACCGAGCGGATGTCGGTGAAGGGCGGCAGGACCGCGACCTCGACGGCCTCGTAGTCCTTGTCGGCGAGCGCGAAGGCGAGCTTCTGGACGTGGGCGATGGCCTCGAGGTGGTTGAGGTTCATCTTCCAGTTGCCCGCCATCAGCGGGGTACGGCTACTCACGTTTGTTCAGTCCTCCAGAGCGGCGAGGCCGGGGAGCGTCTTGCCTTCGAGGTATTCGAGGCTGGCGCCGCCACCGGTCGAGATGTGGCCGAAAGCATTCTCGTCGAAACCGAGCAGGCGTACGGCAGCGGCCGAGTCCCCGCCGCCGACGACGGTGAAGGCTTCCGAGTCGAGCAGCCCCTGCGCGACGGCCTTGGTGCCGTTCGCGTAGTCCGGGTGCTCGAAGACACCCATCGGGCCGTTCCAGAAGATGGTGGCCGCGTCCTTGAGCTTGGCGGCGTACAGCTCCCGGGTCTTCGGACCGATGTCCAGGCCCTCCTGATCGGCCGGGATGGCGTCCGCAGCGACCGTACCGGGGTTCGCCGGGGCCTTGGTCTTCAGGTCCGGGAAGTCGGCCGAGACCATGACGTCGACGGGCAGGACGAACTCCACGCCCTTCTGCTCGGCGCGCGCCAGGTACTCCAGGACCGCCGGGATCTGGTCCTCCTGCAGCAGCGACTTGCCGACCTCGTGGCCCTTGGCCTTGAGGAAGGTGTACGCCATGCCGCCGCCGATCAGGATGCGGTCGGCCTTCTCCAGGAGGTGGTCGATGACGCCGAGCTTGTCGGAGACCTTGGCGCCGCCGAGCACGACCGCGTACGGGCGCTTGACGTCCTCGGTGAGCTTCTTCAGGACCGTGACCTCGGCGGCGATCAGGTCGCCGGCGGCGTGCGGCAGCCGGGCCGGCAGGTCGTACACCGAGGCGTGCTTGCGGTGCACGGCGCCGAAGCCGTCGCCGACGTACAGGTCCGCCAGCTGCGCCAGCTGGTCGGCGAACGCGCCGCGCTCGGCGTCGTCCTTGCTGGTCTCGCCCGCGTTGAAGCGGAGGTTCTCCAGGACGGCCACCTGGCCGTCGGCGAGGCCCGCCACGGTCGCCTGCGCGGACTCGCCGACCGTGTCGGTGGCGAACGCGACGTCCTGGCCGAGCAGTTCACCCAGTCGCTGCGCCGCGGGGGCCAGCGAGAAGGCCGGGTCCGGGGCGCCCTTGGGGCGGCCCAGGTGCGAGGCGACGACCACGCGGGCGCCCGCGGCGGCGAGCTTGGCGATGGTCGGCTGCACGGCGCGGATACGGCCGTCGTCGGTGATGGTGGTGCCGTCGAGCGGCACGTTCAGGTCGGCGCGGACGAAGACCCGCTTACCCGCTACCTGAAGGTCGTCGATCGTCTTCATGGTGACTCCGTTCACAACGTCAGTCATGGGACGGGGCCCGTACGACGCGTCGTCGCGTCCTACGAGCCCCGTCCTCACATCTCGGTGCCTAGTGCTGCGTCAGGCAGAGATTATTCAGAGCTGGCCGCCGACGAAGACAGTCAGGTCGACCAGGCGGTTCGAGTAGCCCCACTCGTTGTCGTACCAGCCGACGACCTTGACCTGCTTGCCCTGGGCCATGGTGAGGCCGGAGTCGAAGGTGCAGGAGGCCGGGGTGTTCACGATGTCCGAGGAGACGATCGGGTCCTCGGTGAACTCCAGGTAGCCCTTGAGCTGACCCTCGGCGGCCTTCTGGAAGGCGGCGTTGATCTCGTCGGCGGTGACCTCGCGGTCGAGCTCCAGGACGAGGTCGGTGACCGAGCCGGTGGGGACGGGCACGCGCATGGCGATGCCGTCCAGCTTGCCCTTGAGCTGCGGGAGGACCAGCGCGGTGGCCTTGGCGGCACCGGTGGAGGTCGGGATGATGTTCTCCGCGGCGGCGCGGGCGCGGCGCAGGTCCTTGTGCGGGAAGTCCAGGATGCGCTGGTCGTTGGTGTACGCATGGACCGTGGTCATCATGCCCTTGACGATGCCGAAGTTCTCGTCGAGAACCTTGGCCATCGGCGCCACACAGTTGGTGGTGCAGGAGGCGTTCGAGATGACGTGGTGCTTGTCGGCCTCGTACTTGTCCTGGTTGACACCCATCACGATGGTGATGTCCTCGTCCTTGGCCGGAGCCGAGATGAGGACCTTCTTCGCACCGCCGGCGAGGTGCTTGGCGGCGTCCTCGCGCTTGGTGAAGATGCCGGTCGACTCGATCACGATGTCGACGCCCAGCTCGCCCCACGGGATGTCGGCGGGGTTGCGCTCGGAGAGCACCTTGATGGTGCGGTCGCCGACGGTGATGGTGTCGGCGGTGTGCGACACGTCCTGCTTCAGACGACCCAGGATGGTGTCGTACTTGAGCAGGTGGGCGGTCGTCGCGGTGTCACCCAGGTCGTTGACAGCCACGATCTCGATGTCCGCACCCTGCTCCAGCAGCGCGCGGAAGTAGTTACGACCGATGCGGCCAAAGCCGTTGATGCCTACGCGGATCGTCACGAAACCGATCTCCTCGTTGGTACGGCGGTTTGTGCACCGCCGAGCTGTATGGGATGTCCCCGACCGCCTCCGACCCTACCCCCTGTACGAGACGTACGTGACATTGACATGGGGCTCTCCATCTGCTCAAGTGAGCGCCCTTGAGCCCCTCTGACGCCCTTGCGCAACGCGCCCCCCGTCAGTACGCACGCGCCCCCGGCACCCAGTGCGGGTGCCGGGGGCGCGTACTGACAAGTAGCGATCCGGTTCAGCCGACCATGCCCTCCGCGAGGTCGTCGGCGAGGTTGGATTCCGTACCCGGAATGCCGAGGTCCTGTGCGCGCTTGTCGGCCATCGCGAGGAGGCGGCGGATGCGGCCGGCGACCGCGTCCTTGGTCAGCGGCGGGTCGGCGAGCGCGCCGAGCTCCTCCAGGGACGCCTGCTTGTGCTCCATACGCAGCCGGCCGGCCGCCGCGAGGTGCTCCGGCACCTCCTCGCCGAGGATCTCCAGCGCGCGCTGCACACGGGCGCCCGCGGCGACCGCGGCCCGCGCCGAGCGGCGGAGGTTGGCGTCGTCGAAGTTCGCGAGGCGGTTGGCCGTGGCCCGCACCTCGCGGCGCATTCTGCGCTCCTCCCAGGCGAGCACCGACTCATGGGCGCCCAGCCGGGTCAACAGCGCGCCGATCGCGTCACCGTCACGGACCACCACCCGGTCCACGCCGCGCACCTCGCGGGCCTTGGCCGCGATGCCGAGCCGGCGGGCCGCGCCGACCAGCGCGAGCGCCGCCTCGGGGCCCGGGCAGGTCACCTCCAGGGAGGAGGAGCGGCCGGGCTCGGTGAGCGAGCCGTGCGCGAGGAACGCGCCGCGCCAGGCGGCCTCCGCGTCGCAGGTGGCCCCCGAGACCACCTGCGGGGGCAGGCCCCGGATGGGGCGGCCGCGGCCGTCGACGAGGCCGGTCTGGCGCGCGAGCTGGTCGCCGCCGGCCACGACACGGACGACGTACCGGCTGCCGCGCCGCAGCCCGCCGGGCGCCATCACCACCAGGTCCGAGGAGTGCCCGAAGATCTCCAGGATGTCCTTGCGGAGCCGCCGGGCCGCGATACCCGTGTCCAGCTCCGCCTCGATCACGATGCGCCCGCTGACCAGGTGCAACCCGCCGGCGAACCGCAGGATCGACGAGACCTCCGACTTCCGGCAGCAGGTCCGGGTGACGGGGAGCCGGGAGATTTCATCCTTCACCGCTGCCGTCATCGCCATGGGCCGATCCTTCCATGCATCCGAAAAATACGGTCGTACGCGGCGGCCAGCAGCTCCGGGTCGTGCCGAGCGGAACCGCCCCCAGGTTTGCCCTGGTGAGCGCTGCTTTGCGCGGCCACGGCCGCCAGCTCGACCGCGCTGCCGAACAGCTCCTTGGCCGCTCCGGTCAGAGACTCCCGGTCGGGCACGGCGTCCTGATCGGCCAGCACCACGTCGAAGGCGAGTTTAGGGGCGTGTCGGGCCAAAACCTCCAAATGACGCTGCGGGGAAAACCCGTCCGTCTCCCCCGGCTGGGGTGCGAGGTTCAACGAGAGAACCTTACGGGCCTTGGTCTCCTCCAGCGCCTCGCGCAGCTGTGGCACCAGAAGATGCGGGATCACGGAGGAGAACCAGGACCCGGGGCCGAGCACCACCCAGTCGGCGTCCCGGACCGCCTCGACGGCCTCCGGGACGGCGGGCGGCTCCTCCGGGACGACGTGCACGGACTGCACCTCGCCGCGGGTGAGCGCGACCGTGGCCTGGCCGCGGACGGTGGAGATCTCGTCCGGGTGGTCCTCGTCGTGGCCCCTGACCAGGGCCTGGAGCTCCAGCGGCACGGCGGACATCGGGAGCACCCGGCCGTGCGCGCCCAGCAGCTTGCCGACCAGGTCCAGCGCCTGCACGTGATCGCCGAGCTGCTCCCACAGGGCGACGATCAGGAGATTTCCCACAGCGTGGTCGTGCAGCTCGCCGCCGCTGATGAAGCGGTGCTGGATGACCCGGGCCCAGGTCTGGCCCCAGTCGTCGTCGCCGCAGAGCGCCGCCAGGGCCTTGCGCAGATCGCCCGGCGGCAGCACGCCCAGCTCGTCGCGGAGCCGGCCGCTGGAGCCGCCGTCGTCGGCGACGGTGACCACGGCGGTCAGATCGCGCGTGATGCGGCGCAGCGCGGCGAGCGAGGCGGAAAGCCCCATGCCGCCGCCGAGGGCGACGACCTTCGGGGTGGCGCCCTGCGTGCTGCCCCGCACGAGCCGGCGTACGCGGCGCATCCGGGGCGTGCGGCTGGTCACTCGCGCCCCATGTCCCGGTGGACGACGACCGTCTCGACTCCTTCGGAGACCAGGCGGCGGGCGAGCTTCTCCGACATGGCGACGCTGCGGTGCTTGCCACCCGTACAGCCGACGGCGATCGTGACGTACCGCTTGCCCTCGCGGCGGTACCCCTCGGCGACGATGCGCAGCAGCTCGGCGTAGCCGTCCAGGAACTCCTTGGACCCAGGCTGGCTGAAGACGTAGTTCGACACCTCTTCGTTCAGGCCCGTGTACGGCCGCAGCTCCGGGACCCAGTGCGGGTTCGGAATGAAGCGGCAGTCCACCACGAGGTCGGCGTCGACCGGCAGGCCGTACTTGAAGCCGAAGGACATCACCGTCGCGCGCAGCTCCGGGACCTCCTCGCCGGCGAACTGGGCGTCCATCTTGGCGCGCAGCTCGTGGACGTTCAGGCTGGAGGTGTCGATCACCAGGTCGGCGTCGCCGCGCAGCTCGCGCAGCAGGTCGCGCTCGGCGGCGATGCCGTCGACGATGCGGCCGTCGCCCTGCAGCGGATGCGGGCGGCGGACCGACTCGAAGCGGCGGACCAGCGCCTCGTCGGAGGACTCCAGGAAGACGATCCGGCGCTTGACCTGCGCGGCGTCCAGCGCGGCCAGGGACTCCTTGAGATTGTCGAAGAAGCGCCGGCCACGGACGTCGACGACCACCGCGATCCGGGCGACGTTGCCCTGGGAGCGGGCGCCGAGGTCGACCATCGGGGGGATGAGCTCGGGCGGGATGTTGTCGACCACGAACCAGCCGAGGTCCTCCAGACACTTCGCGGCCGTGCTCCGCCCCGCGCCCGACATCCCGGAGATGATCACCAGCTCGGGGATCGCGGGGCTGCGGTCCTGGTCGTCGCGGATCGGCGCCGCACTCGCCTGCGCGTCTTCTCTACCGGTCTGCTGCTCGGGGCTGCTGTCGCTCATCGTTCCTGTCCCTGTTCTGAAGGCAACGCGGCCTGCGGTGCCTCCTCATCTTCAATGATCTCTCCGGTGGCGGTGTTCACCGCCGGGGCGGCCGGAGCGGCCTGGGCCAGGGTCGCCGCGACGGTCTCGGCGGTCTTGCGGCCGACGCCGGGCACCTCGCAGATCTCTTCGATCGTGGCTCCTTTGAGTTTCTTCAGGGAACCGAAGTGCTTCAGGAGGGCCTGGCGGCGACTCTCGCCGAGGCCCGGCACGCTGTCCAGAGGGCTCGCTGTGAGCCGCTTGCCCCGCTTGTTGCGCTGGTAGGCGATGGCGAAGCGGTGCGCCTCGTCACGGACGCGCTGGAGGATGTACAGGCCCTCGCTCGTCCGGGGCAGCACGACCGGGTCCTCCTCGCCGGGCACCCAGACCTCCTCCAGGCGCTTGGCCAGCCCGCAGACCGCGACGTCGTCGATGCCCAGCTCCTCCAGGGCCCGCTGGGCCGCGGCGACCTGCGGCCGGCCGCCGTCCACGACGACCAGCTGCGGCGGGTACGCGAAGCGCTTCGGGCGGCCCTCCTCGTCCTTGGGGCCCGGCCCGGCCCCGGAGAGGTCCGCAGGGCCCGGCACGGCCCCGGAGACCAGGTCGGCGGCGTCCGCCCCGGTCTCCTCCTCCCACTCGCCGGTCTTCTGCTTCTCCTGCAGATACCGCTTGAAGCGGCGGGAGATCACCTCGTGCATGGACCGGACGTCGTCCTGGCCCTCGAACGATCTGATCTGGAACCGTCTGTACTCGCTCTTCCTCGCCAGCCCGTCCTCGAAGACGACCATCGACGCCACCACGTCGTCGCCCTGGAGGTGGGAGATGTCGAAGCACTCGATGCGCAGCGGCACCGAGTCCAGCTCCAGCGCCTCGGCGATCTCCTCCAGCGCCCGGGAGCGGGTGGTCAGGTCCGAGGCGCGCTTGGTCTTGTGCAGGGCCAGCGCCTGCTGGGCGTTGCGCTGGACCGTGGCCATCAGGTCCTTCTTGTCGCCGCGCTGCGGGATGCGCAGCGAGACGTTCGACCCACGGCGCTCGGTCAGCCACTGCTGGACCGGCTCGACGGGGTCGGGCAGCGCCGGTACCAGGACCTCCTTGGGCACGGCGTCGCCGCGCTCCTCGCCGTACAGCTGCTGCAGGGCGTGCTCCACGAGGGCCGCGGTGTCGACGTTCTCGACCTTGTCGGTGACCCAGCCGCGCTGGCCGCGGATCCGTCCGCCCCGGACGTGGAAGATCTGGACGGCGGCCTCCAGCTCGTCCTCGGCGAGCGCGATGAGGTCGGCGTCGGTGGCGTCGGCGAGCACCACGGCGCTCTTCTCCATGGCCCGCTTCAGCGCCTCTATGTCGTCCCGCAGCCGGGCCGCGCGCTCGTACTCCATCTCCTCGGCGGCCTCCGCCATCAGCCGCTCCAGGCGGCGGATGTACGCGCCCGTGCGGCCGGCCATGAAGTCGCAGAACTCCTCGGCCAGTTCGCGGTGCTCCTCGGCGGAGACACGGCCGACGCAGGGGGCCGAGCACTTGCCGATGTACCCGAGGAGGCAGGGGCGGCCGATCTGCGCCGAGCGCTTGAAGACGCCCGCGGAGCAGGTCCGTACGGGGAAGACCCGCAGCATCAGGTCGACGGTCTCGCGGATCGCCCAGGCATGGCCGTACGGACCGAAGTACCGCACGCCCTTCTTCTTGGCGCCGCGCATCACCTGGACCCGCGGGAACTCCTCGTTGAGCGTGACGGCGAGGTACGGATAGCTCTTGTCGTCGCGGTACTTGACGTTGAACCGCGGGTCGAACTCCTTGATCCAGGTGTACTCCAGCTGGAGCGCCTCGACCTCGGTGGAGACGACGGTCCACTCGACGGACGCGGCCGTGGTGACCATCGTGCGCGTACGCGGGTGGAGATTCGCCAGGTCCTGGAAGTAGCTCGACAGGCGCTGGCGCAGGCTCTTGGCCTTGCCTACGTAGATCACCCGCCGGTGCTCATCACGGAACTTATAGACCCCCGGCGAGTCGGGGATCTGTCCCGGCTTGGGTCGATAGCTGCTGGGGTCTGCCATGTCCGCCACCCTACTGGTGACCACTGACAAGCCGGCGCCGGTCCGCGCTGCCGGCCCGCAAGCGTTGGCCCGAGCTCTCGGCCCCCGCCCCCACCCCCCGCTCTCCCCCCTTAAGGGGGGAGGAGAGCGTGGGGGCGGGGGAGGGTAAGGGGGTGGGGGGACGCAGCCTCGCCTCAGCGCCGCCGCAGCTTGCGCCCCATGACCGTGCCGCCGAGTGCCAGCGCGGCGAGGGTGCCGAGCGCGGTCAGCACGGCGACCAGCGGGCCGCTGTCGTCCGCGGCCGCGGCGGCCGCGACCGGCTCCGGTGCGTCCTTCCGTACGGCGGACCCGGACGCCGCAGGCTCCTCGTAGCCGCCCGCCTCGCCCCGCCGGTCGTACGCCGAGCCGGGCAGCTTGTCCCCGTACGCCGCGTGGACCCGCTTCTGGTACGCGGCGACCGTGGTCCCGGACGCGCCGACCGCCCGCTTCGCGTCCGCGTCCAGCGGCAGCACGCGGTCGCCGCGCTGGACGTACCAGGCGTCGATCTGCGGCTCGCGGAAGAGCGTGCCGCCCTTGGCCCGGGCCTTGGCCGCGTACGCCGTCTCGTCGGCGCCGGTGGCGATGTTCACCACCCGCCAGGCGTCCGCGCCCGCCGTCCGTACGGTCCACACCGACGCCTCCTGGCCGTCGGCCGAGACCGCCTTGCTGGCCAGGAAGTCGAGCTTCGCGACCGGGGCGCCGGAGCGGCCGCGCACGAAGTCCGCCGAGAGCGCGTAGACCGGCACGGTGGCGCCCTCGATGCGCGGCGCCGCGGCCTTGACGCTCACCTTGCCGTCGCGGGCGAAGAAGCGGGCGAGGGTCTTCAGGGTGCCGGGGGCACTCGCCGCTTCGTGCGCCGCGGCCACGCTCGCCACGGACGGCGCCTTGGGTGGTGCGGGAGTATCGGCGGCCTGCGCGGTCTGCGGGGCCAGGGCGACGAGGGCGGTGGCCAGCACCGCGGTGGCGGCGCCCCGCTTCACGTTCCGGTACGTCATCGCCTCAGGCTCCGATCCGGTAGAGGGAGTGCGTCCAGGAGAACTCGCTGCCGTTGACGTAGTAGCGGTAATCGCCCCAGTTGTAGCGGTTGTTGTCGGGCCAGGGGTCGCCCCAGTACACCCAGTTGTTCGCGGTGTCGAAGCCGTACAGGACGTGCATGTGGCCGCCCCCGGAGGACCACTGGATGCGGGTCTCCACGGGCCTGTTGGCGTTGATCTCGCTCTGCACGGTGCTGTAGTTGAGGTAGCCGCTGACGTAGTTGCCGGGGCTGATGCCGGCCCAGTCCAGGCCGTTCTGCACATCGCCGAGCGTGGCCTGGCTGTTGGGGCAGGCGGTGCCCTGCTGGCGCCCGAAGGAGGCGTTGCAGAACTGGTTCTGGCTGTAGTTGCGGCCGAACCAGGTGGCGATGGTGTTCCCGGAGGCCGCCCAGCACCAGTTGCTGTACTGCTGGGCCTGCATGGTGATGTTCAGCTTCTTGCTCGCGAGCGCCGTGTCGGGGGCGGCCGTCGCCGTCGCGGCGGGGAAGCCGGTGAGGACGGCGGCGACGGCCGCGATCAGGGGCCATCTGCGGCGCGTGGAACGGGGACGGGTTATGCGTGTGCGGCGGGACGGGCGGTGCATGGCGGTCCTCCCGAGGGGGGTGGGAAGAGGGAGAGGAACGCATCCGGATGATGCTGAGGAGCATCGGGTGTTGTCCGGGGCAGGTCAACACGCTTCAATGCGGGGTGACGCAGGGGTGTGGACGGACGGGCCCTGATGTGAACGTCCCCTGCCCGGCGATCTGCGAGGAACGGACAGCGCCGGCGGGATCTGTGAACTCCGGTTGTGAACGTTCACCCCGCGCACCGGAGGGTTGGCAATGACACAGGACACCGCCGCATCGGCCGGGCTGGCGCAGGTGCTGCGCACCGGCCCGTTCCACCTGGCGCTGCGCGCCGCGCTGGCCGAACGCGGCCTCGCCCTGCACCGCGTGCAGTACAAGCTCGCGCAGCGCGGCATCAAGGTCGGCGTCACCAGCCTCAGTTACTGGCAGCAGGGCGCCCGTCGCCCGCAGCGCCCCGAGTCGCTGCGCGCGGTGACCGCACTGGAAGAGGTACTGGAGCTGCCCGCCGGCGCGCTCACCAGGCTGCTGGAGTCGCAGACCCCGGTGTACCCGGACATCGAGCGCCCCACGGGCCGGTCGTACCGCACCCTCACCGAGGACTCCGACGTCGTACGGAAACTCCTCGCCGACCTGGGCGCCCCCACGGACGGCGGGCTGCACACCGTGGGGCAGTCCGAGCGGGTCCTCATAGGGGCGCGGCGCGAACTGCTGGACCGCGAGTCGCAGCAGGTGGTGCGCGCGCACCGGGACGGCGTCGACCGGTACCTCGCCATCCACTGCGGCGACGAGGGCGCCGACCCGGCGCGGATGACGGTCAGGGCGACGGAGAACTGCCGGCTGGGCCGGGTGCGGCACGTCCCCGAAGCGCCGCTCGTGGTCGCCGAACTGCTCTTCGACACCCGGCTGCGGGCCGGCGACACGTACGTCTTCTCCTACGGGTTCCGCGACGGCACCGCGGGCGAGTCCACCGAGTACTTCCGCGGCTTTCCGTTTCCCGGCGGGCAGTACGTCCTCCAGGTGCGCTTCGATGAGGCGGCGCTCCCGGTGCGCTGCGGCCGCTTCGCCCAGGCGTCGACGAGCGCGCCGCGCACCGCCCGCCAGGAGCTGACGCTGAGCGGGCAGCACCGCGCCGTCCACCTGGTGGACCAGTCCGTACGGCCGGGGCTGCTCGGGATCGAGTGGGACTGGGGGTGAGCCCTTCGGGGCGCGCGGAAGGGCGCCCCCGAGGACGGCTCAGCCGCCCGCGATCAGCTTGCCGCCCTTGACCTTGACCGGGATCTCCTCCAGCGGCGTGGTCGCCGGGCCCTGCACAGGCTTCCCCGTGGCCACGTCGAACCGGCTCCCGTGCAGCGGGCAGGTCGCCACTTCCTTGTCGAGCTTGTTCAGGATCGCGCCCGCGTGCGTGCACACCGAGCTGAAGCACTTGAACTCGCCCTTGGCCGGCTGCGAGACAACCAGCTTCTCCTCGGGATAGAACTTGGCGCCGCCCACCGGTATCGCGTCGGCCGCACCCAGCTCGGTCTCCTGGGTGGGCGCCTTCGGGACCGAGCCCGACCCCGAGCCGCCCGTGGAGCACGCGGCGGCGCCGACGCAGGCGATCCCCGCGAGCGCGGCCCCTCGCAGCACGGTACGGCGGTGGAGGGGCTCGCTCATGGTCATGACTCCTGCGTTCCGGGGGGCGGGGCTGGGGTGGCTCCCCCGGACGCGGCGCGGGCTCTCAGGGGGTGGCGCTGCTTCCCGACGATACCGGGACGGAATCCGCGCCCCCGGCCGGGTCCGCGGTACTCCGGAGCAGGTCCTGTTCGATCTCCTCCAGGCTGCGCCCCTTCGTCTCCGGGAGCAGCTTCCGCACGAACACGAAGGCGAGGAAGGTCATCACCGCAAAGAAGAGGAAGTTGGCGCCCGCCCCGAAGGTGTCCAGGAGCGAGGGGAACACCAGCGCGACCGCCATGTTGAACAGCCAGTTGAAGATCACGCACAGGCTGACCGCCGCGGCCCGCAGCCGCATCGGGAACAGCTCGGGCAGCATCACCCACTGCACCGGCCCCCAGGAGACGGCGAACGACGCGATGTACAGCCCGATCCCGAGGAGCGTCAGCGTGGACAGCAGCGCCCCGTAACCCAGCCCCGAGAGGTTGGTGACGGCCAGCACCACCATCGCCACGCACATGCCCAGCGCACCCCACAGGAGCAGCGGCTTGCGCCCCTTGCGGTCGATCAGCCGCATGGCGGGCAGCGTCATCAGCATGTTCAGCGCGCCGACCCCCATGGTGGCGATGATCGCGCCGCTGTCCCCGAAGCCGACGTTGGTCAGCAGCCGGGGCGCGTAATAGATGATCGTGTTGATGCCGACGAAGTTCTGGAAGAACACCAGCAGCATCCCGACCACGAAGACCGGCCGCAGCTTCGGCGACAGCAGATGCCGGAACGTCAGGCTCTCGGTCTGCTCGCGCTCGGTCCGTACGGTCTCCTCGATCTCGGCGAGTTCGGCCCGGGCCGCCTCGCCCTCCCCGCGCAGCTGGAACAGCACCCGCCGCGCCTCGTCGCCGCGTCCCTTGCCGACCAGCCAGCGCGGGCTCTCCGGCTGCGTGATGATGCCGACCGCCAGTACCGCGGCCGGTACGACGCCGAGCCCGATCATCCAGCGCCAGGCGCCGGAGTCGTGGAGCAGGTAGTCGGTGACGTACGCGAGGAAGATGCCGACCGTGACCAGCAGCTGCATCAGCGAGGCCAGCCCGCCGCGCACATGCTTGGGCGCCAGCTCCGTCAGGTACAGCGGGACGACGACGGACGCGATGCCGACGCCGATGCCGAGGACGAAGCGGAAGACGATCAGCACCCAGACGTGCGTCGCGAACGCCGCGCCGAGCGTGCCGAGGATGAAGACCCCGGAGGCGGCGAGGATCAGCCGGCGGCGGCCCCAGGAGTCCGACAGCCGCCCGGAGAGGCCGGCGCCGAGCATCGCGCCGACCAGCAGCCCGGAGACGACCATGCCCTCCAGCAGCGGGCTCATCGGGAGGTCCCGCTTGATGTAGAGCAGCGCGCCGGATATGACGCCGGTGTCGTAGCCCCACAGGATGCCGCCGAGGGCGCCGAAGACCCAGATCAGCGCGTTCTTGAGGCGAGGTGCCGCCGTACGGGGTGGCGTGCTGGTTGCCATCTGCGTCACCCCTTGGCCGGCGCGAGGTGGATCTTGCGCCCGGTACCGGCCTTGAAGCGGGCCACCGCCTCGTCGAAGTCCTCCAGGCCGAAGACGTCGCTGACCAGCGGGTCCAGGTCGAGCCCCGAGGCGAGGACGTCGATGGCGGGCTGGAAGCTGTTGTGCACGGCCATCGACCCGATGATGTCGATCTCGCTGTTGTAGACGAGGTACGGCGAGAACGCGGCCTTGCGGGACGGGTCCACCACGCCGAACTGCAGGAACGTACCGCCCTTGCGGACGCGCCCCAGCCCGTCCTCGATGGCGGGCACCGCACCGGTCGCGTCCACGACCACCTCGAAGCCCGGGCCCTTGCCCCGCGCGAGCTTGTCCGCGCTGGTCACGGCCGCGTCCAGGCCGAACGACTCGGCGAACGCCAGCCGTTCCTCGTTCAGGTCCACCACCGATACGGAGGCGGCGCCCGCGGTCCGTACGAGCGCGGCCATCATCAGGCCCATCGTGCCCGCACCGTAGATCAGGTAGTGCTCGCCGGGGCGGCGCGGCAGCCGGTTCAGCCCGTGCACCGCGCAGGACAGCGGCTCGATCAGCCCGGCGGCGGCCTCGGAGAAGGAGTCGGGGAGCACGTAACAGCAGCGGGCCGGCACGGCGACCCGCTCGGCGAAGCCGCCGGCCTGCGTGACGCCGATCGCGCGGTAGTCCTCGCAGAGGTTGCCGCGGCCGATCCGGCAGTAATGACAGGCGCCGCACGGCATGTTGGGGTCCACGGCGACCCGGTCGCCGACGGCCGGCGCGGCGACGCCCTCGCCCACCGCGATCACCTCGCCCGTCAGCTCGTGCCCGGGGATCACCGGGTACGTCACGGGCGGCAGCTCGCCGCCGAGGATGTGCATGTCCGTCCCGCACAGGCCGCACGAGGAGACGCGGACGACGACCTCGCCGGGTTCAGGCCGGGGGTCCGGCACGTCGGCCGGGGCGGCTCGGCCCGGCTCGGTGACCACGACAGCGCGCATATCGCGCCTCCACTTCGTTGTGCTGGTCTGATGCTGGTGCTGCGACTCGGGGTGCTGCGACTCGGTGCCGCATCGCCGGTCCTGCGTCCCGCAGCGGCTCGGTTTCCGGGAGGCTAGCCCCGACGTAAACGCTTACGCAAGCGTTTACGCGACGCTTCTGATGCGTTACGGTTTCCCCACAATCACGCACGCCGTCGGACACGTCGGCCACGTCGGGAGGACGGCTTCGGATGGCGACGATGGTCGATGTCGCACGTCGCGCGGGGGTTTCCGTGGCGACCGTCTCGCACGTCCTGAACGAGACCCGCCCCGTGCGCCCCGACACCCGCAAGTCCGTCCTGGACGCGATCGACGAGCTGGGTTACACGCACAACACGCTCGCCCGCTCGCTGGTCACCTCGCGCACCCGCTCCATCGGCCTCGCGGTCTCCGCGATCAGCAACCCGTACTTCACCGAGATCCTGCAGGGCGTCGAGGCGGGCGCGCTGGAGGCCGGGTACAGCCTGCTGATCGCCGACCCGCACGACGACCCGGTCCACGAACGCAAGGTCGTCCAGCTGCTGCACGAGCGCCGCGTGGACGGCATGATCGTCGCGCCCTCCGCCGAACCCGCCGCGCTCGTCGAGTACGTCACCAAGCGCGCGGTCCCCACCGTCTACCTCGACCGCCTCGTCGGCGACGCGCACGACCAGGTCTGCGCCGAGAGCACCGCGCCGATACGGCAGCTCGTCGAGCACCTGGCCGACCTCGGGCACACCCGGATCGGCCTGATCGCGGGCCTGCCGGGGCTGAGCACGACCACCGAGCGGGTCGCCGGCTACCGCGAAGGGCTGCGGTCCCGCGGGCTGCCGTTCGCGCCGGAGCTGCTGGCGGGCGGCAACTCCGAGGCGGAGGGCGCCGAGGACGCCACCCGCCATCTGCTCGCCGCGCCCGAACCGCCCACCGCCGTGATCACCGCCAACAACGCCATGACCATCGGCGCCCTGAAGGCCCTCGGCGAGATGGGCCTGCGCGTACCGCACGACATCGCGCTCGCCTGCTTCGACGACTTCTCCTGGGCGGACCTCTTCTCCCCCCGCCTCACCGCGATCTCCCAGCCCAGCCGGGAGATCGGCGCGGCAGCGGTCCAGCTCCTCCTGGACCGCCTGGACGACCCGGCCCGGCCACCGCGCACCATCCGCCTGCCGTGCAAGTTCGTGCATCGGACGTCTTGCGGGTGCGGGGAGGGTGAGGGAGATGGGGCGTGAGTGCGCGATGACTGCGTTCCCTGTCACCTGACCCGTTGTCCGCCCCGCCGTCGTGCGGTGGCGCCGCATGACACACCCGTACTGCCCCGGACCGGCCCCGGAAAGGACCCCCTCGTGATCGTCGTCGCCGGCGAAGCCCTCATCGACCTCGTCCCCGCGAACACAGCGGACGGCGGGCGCGCGCCCGCGGACGGCGCCGCGCTGCCCGCGCTGTCGCCGCAGCGGGGCGGGGGCCCGTACAACACCGCGGTCGCGCTGGGCCGGCTCGGCTCCCCCGCCGCCTTCTGCTCGCGGGTCTCGACGGACGCCTTCGGCGTTTCGCTGCTGGCCGGCCTGCGGGCGGCCGGCGTGGACACCTCGCTGGTCCAGCGGGGCGCCGAGCCCACCACGCTCGCGCTCGCCGACATCAGCCCGGACGGCTCGGCCGGCTACGGCTTCTACGTCGAGGGCACCGCCGACCGCCTCTTCACCCTGCCGCCCGCCCTCCCCGACGGCGTGCGCGCCCTCTCCCTGGGCACCTGCTCGCTGGTACTGGAACCGGGCGCGAGCGCGTACGAAGCGCTGATGCGGCGCGAGGCGGCCCGCGGCGTCTTCACCGCGCTGGACCCGAACATCCGCGCCGGCCTGATCGCCGACCCGGACGCCTACCGCGCCCGCTTCCGCTCCTGGCTCCCGCACACCGCCCTGCTGAAGCTCTCGGAGGAGGACGCCCGGTGGCTGGCCGGCGCGGAGGACCTGCCGGAGGCGGCCGCCGCCGACGCGGTGGCCGGAGCGGTGAAGGAGTGGCTGGCCGCGGGCCCGGCGGCCGTGGTGCTCACCCGGGGCGGCGACGGCCTGACCGCCATGACGCCGGCCGGCGAGGTGGCCGTACCGGGCGTACGCGTCGACGTCGTGGACACGATCGGCGCAGGCGACACGGTCAACGCGGCGCTGCTGCACCGCCTGGACGCACACCACGCGCTCTCCCCTGCCGCGCTGGCCCGACTGGACGCGGACGCCTGGCGGGACATCCTCGGCTTCGCCGCCCGCGCCGCCGCGCTCACCTGCTCCCGCGCGGGCGCGGAACCTCCGTACGCGTCGGACCTGGCCTGACCTGGGCGAGGCTGGGGCTGGGACCGGGGCGCGGTTGGGTCTGGGGCCGTGCCTGGGTCTGAGGCCCAGCCTGGATAGGCGCCGGGCCTGGGTTCGGGCCTGCTGATCACGCCAGCGACAGGAAGAGCTTCTCCAGCTTGGCGCGCATCTCGTCGCGCTCCATCTGCGGGGCCGCGCCCTCGGCCTCGCCCGTCAGGCAGTGCTCCAGGCCCGTGGCGATGATCGCGAAACCGGCCCGGTCCAGGGCACGGGAGGCGGCGGCCAGCTGCGTGACGACCTCTTCGCAGGACCGGCCCTGCTCGATCATCCCTATGACCCCGGAGATCTGCCCCTGGGCCCGGCGCAGCCGGTTGACGGCGCCTTTCAGTTCCTCTGCTGGCAGCTCCACGGCCTTTCCTTTCCACGAATACCCCCGTGGGTATGGTAGCGCTGGTCCTTGCACCCGCATTCCCGGTACGTCCGCGAGAGGACCCGCATGGCCACCCCCGCCGCACCCCTGTCGGTCGAAGATCTCCGCCCCCGTCTCCACGAGCTGACGCTCATCGACGTCCGCACCCCCGGGGAGTACGCCTCCGGACACATCCCCGGCGCCCTCAACGTGCCCCTCGACCAGCTCGACCAAGCCGTGGCGACCCTGCGCTCGGTCACCGCGCGCGGCCCGCTCGCCGTGGTCTGCGCGGGCGGCAACCGTTCCGCCACCGCCTGCGACCTGCTCGCCGACGCCGGGGTCACCGCCGCCCCGGTGACCGGCGGCACCAGCGCCTGGGCCGCCGGCGGTCACCCGCTGGACCACCCCGCCGACGGCCGTGCCGTCTGGCCCATGGAGCGCCAGGTCCGGCTGGCCGCCGGGTCGATCGTGCTGGCCGGGGTACTGGCCGACCGCCTGCTGCCGGGTGCGAAGTACCTGTCCGCCGCCCTCGGCGCCGGCCTGGTCTTCTCCGCCGTGACCGACACCTGCGGCATGGCCAAGGTCCTCGGGAAGCTCCCGCACAACTGCCGCCCCGCCGCACTCCCGTCCCTCACCACCGTCCTCCGCACCCTCGAGAACTGAGAACCCGCAGCTCAGTTCCAGGTCGGGCCGGCCGACCCCGCGGTACGGCCGGCCCGGAGGCTCAGGGGCTACGCCCCGGTCCGCCCCCCGTCCGTCCCTCAGGACTCCCCCTTCGCCCCCTTCGGCTTCACCGCCTTCGTCACGGTCTTCTTCTTCGCAGGCGTCTTCGCGGCCACGGTCTTCTTGGCCGCGGTCCGCTTCGTCGCCGTCTTCTTGGCCGCCGTCTTGGCCGCCGCCGACGTGGTCTTCTTCGCCGCCGAGCGCTTCGCCGGCGCACCCTTCGACGAGGCCGCGTCGCTGACCCGGTCGCCGAGGATGTCCCGCAGGAACTTGCCGGTGTGGCTGGCCGGGACCCCCGCGACCTGCTCGGGCGTGCCCTCGGCGACGACGAGGCCGCCGCCGCTGCCGCCCTCCGGGCCCATGTCCACGACCCAGTCCGCCGTCTTGATCACATCGAGGTTGTGCTCGATGACGATCACGGAGTTGCCCTTGTCGACCAGTCCGGACAGCACGCGGATCAGCTTGTTGATGTCCTCGAAGTGCAGACCGGTCGTCGGCTCGTCCAGGACGTAGACCGTGCGGCCCGTGGACCGCTTCTGCAGCTCCGACGCCAGCTTCACGCGCTGCGCCTCACCGCCGGACAGCGTCGGCGCGGGCTGCCCGAGCCGGACGTACCCGAGACCGACCTCGTTGAGCGTCTTCAGGTGCCGGGAGATCGTCGGCACCGCCTCGAAGAAGTCCAGCGCCTCCTCGATCGGCATGTCCAGCACCTCGGCGATGGACTTGCCCTTGTAATGCACCTCCAGCGTCTCGCGGTTGTACCGCGCCCCGTGGCACACCTCGCACGGCACGTACACGTCCGGCAGGAAGTTCATCTCGATCTTGATCGTGCCGTCGCCCGAGCAGTTCTCGCAGCGGCCGCCCTTGACGTTGAAGGAGAAGCGGCCCGGCAGATAGCCGCGGACCTTCGCCTCCATCGTCTCCGCGAACAGCTTGCGGACGTGGTCGAAGACGCCGGTGTACGTCGCCGGGTTCGACCGCGGCGTGCGGCCGATGGGCGACTGGTCGACATGCACGACCTTGTCGACCAGGTCGTCGCCCTCGACGCGGGTGTGCCGTCCCGGCACCGACTTGGCGCCGTTCAGCTCCCGCGCCAGGTGGGTGTAGAGGATGTCGTTGACCAGCGTCGACTTGCCCGATCCGGAGACGCCCGTGACGGCGGTCAGCACACCCAGCGGGAAGGACACATCGATGTCGCGGAGGTTGTTCTCCTTCGCGCCGTGCACCGTGAGGCGGCGCTCGAAGTCCACGGGCCGGCGCACGCCGGGCGTCGGGATGACCTTCTTCCCCGAGAGGTACTGCCCGGTCGCGGACTCCTCGTTGGCCAGCAGCTCCTTCAACGGACCGCTGTGCACGACCTTGCCGCCGTGCTCACCGGCGCCGGGGCCGATGTCCACCACCCAGTCCGAGGTCTTGATGGTGTCCTCGTCGTGCTCGACGACGATCAGGGTGTTGCCCAGGTCCCGGAGCCGGACCAGGGTCTCGATCAGACGGTGGTTGTCCCGCTGGTGCAGGCCGATGGACGGCTCGTCGAGCACGTACAGCACGCCGACCAGCCCGGAGCCGATCTGGGTGGCGAGCCGGATGCGCTGGGCCTCGCCGCCGGAGAGGGTGCCGGCCGCGCGGTTCAGCGAGAGGTAGTCCAGGCCGACGTCGACCAGGAACCGCAGCCGCTCGTTGACCTCCTTCAGCACCCGCTCGGCGATCTTCTTCTGGCGGGCGTCCAGCGTCATGTCGCGCAGGAAGTCGGCGCAGTCGCTGATCGACATGGCAGCGACGTCGGCGATGGACTTGTCCTGCACCGTGACGGCCAGCACGATCGGCTTCAGCCGCGTGCCCTCACAGGCCGGGCAGGGCACCTCGCGCATATAGCCCTCGAAGCGCTCGCGGCTGGAGTCGCTCTCCGCCTCGGAGTGCCGCCGCCGGACGAACGGCAGGGCGCCCTCGAACGGCGTGGTGTACCGGCGCTCCCGTCCGTAGCGGTTCCGGTAGCGCACCTCGATCTGTGTGCGGTGGCCGTTGAGCAGGGCCTTCTTGGCGCGCTGCGGCAGGCCGGCCCAGGGGATGTCGGTACGGAAGCCGAGCGCGTCGGCGAGCGCGCCGATCAGCCGGCCGAAGTACTCCCTGTTGTGACCGTGCGACCAGGGGTGGATGGCGCCCTCGTCGAGCGACTTCTCCTCGTCCGGGACGATCAGGTCGGGGTCGACCTCCATGCGCGTACCGATGCCCGTGCACTCGGGGCAGGCGCCGAAGGGCGAGTTGAAGGAGAAGGAGCGCGGCTCCAACTCCTCGAACGACAGGTCGTCGTACGGGCAGTAGAGGTGCTCCGAGTACATCCGCTCGCGCTGCGGATCGTCGGCGTCGAGGTCGACGAAGTCGAGGATGACCATGCCGCCGGAGAGGCCGAGCGCGGTCTCGACGGAGTCGGTCAGCCGGCGCTTGGCGGTCTCCTTGACCGTGAGGCGGTCGACGACCACCTCGATCGTGTGCTTCTCCTGCTTCTTCAGCTTCGGCGGCTCGGAGAGCTGGATCGTCTCGCCGTCGACCCGGGCCCGGCTGTACCCCTTGGTCTGCAGGTCGGAGAAGAGGTCGACGAACTCGCCCTTGCGCTCGCGGACCAGCGGCGAGAGCACCTGGAACCGGCTGCCCTCGGGCAGCTCCAGGACCTTGTCCACGATGGCCTGCGGCGACTGGCGGGCGATCGGCCGGCGGCACTCGGGGCAGTGCGGCTTGCCGATGCGGGCGAAGAGCAGGCGGAGGTAGTCGTAGACCTCGGTGATCGTGCCGACCGTGGAGCGCGGGTTGCGCGAGGTCGACTTCTGGTCGATGGAGACCGCCGGGGACAGGCCCTCGATGAAGTCCACATCGGGCTTGTCCATCTGCCCGAGGAACTGCCGGGCGTACGAGGACAGCGACTCGACATAGCGCCGCTGGCCCTCGGCGAAGATCGTGTCGAACGCGAGCGAGGACTTGCCCGACCCGGAAAGACCCGTGAAGACGATGAGGGAGTCGCGGGGGAGGTCGAGCGAGACGTTGCGGAGATTGTGCTCGCGAGCGCCACGGACGATGAGACGGTCTGTCACGCCGGTCGGCACCTTTCGTGAGAGGAGCGGGGTGCCGCGCACCCCCGCCCCAGGGTATGGGGGCCGCCGCGGCAATGTCTGTCGATGTCGTTTCGATGCCACACACGAGCCTATAGCACGTGCATTCGATTTATGGTCTTCGCCGACCGGGTTCACCCAAAGGTGTGGCCGGACGGCGTTCCGCTGACGCGAAGGCGCCGGTGACCCGGCGCACGACCGCGGAGCGGCTTGCTGCACAGCGGAACCGGACGCCTGGACACGCCGCGCCGAACGCCTGCTCACGACGGCGCCGGACGCCGGATCCCACCGCGCCCTTCACCGTAACGCCGGGGTCTGACAACGCCGGTTCCCGAACCGACCACAGCACCACTGACCTGCACGTATGCGCCCGAGGTCCAGCGAGCGCCCCGCCACGGACATCTCGTACGCGCGGCCTGCCGCACCCCTTCTGCAACACCGGAACCTGCCCGGCCCTTCCCCCGCCGCGTGCCCCGACCCTCGCGCGCTCCCGGCTGGCGACGTGCGCCGACTCCCGCGGTGACGGCGGTGGCGCTAGCTTCGGACCATGACCGACACCGCACAGGAATTCGCGTACGACGCGGCAGCCGTCCACGCCGCCACCGACCGTCTGCTGGTCTCCGTGGCCAAGCTCGACGACGAGGCCGTGGGGGAGCCGTCCCTGCTGCCCGGCTGGTCCCGCGGCCATGTGCTCGCCCACCTCGCCCGTAACGCCGACGCGCTCGCCAACCTCTTCGCGTGGGCGCGTACGGGCATCCGCACGCCCATGTACGCCACGCCCGCGGCCCGCGACGCCGACATCGAGCGGGACGCCGACCGACCGCTGGCCGCCCACCTGGAAGACCTGCGGTCCAGCGCCGAGCGCTGGGAGACGGCCTGCTCGGCCCTGGGGCCCGAGCGCCTGTCGTACGAGGTGGAGATGCGCAACGGCGTCGTCGAGCGGGCCGGCCGGCTGCCCTTCCGCCGGCTCGCCGAGGTCGAGCTGCACCACGTGGACCTCGGCGTCGGCTACACGGTCGAGCATCTGGCGACGGAGTACGTGGACGCCGAGCTGGCCTTCCTCGCGGAGCAGCGGCTGAAGGGACACCCGGACGTCGCCGCACTGGAGCTGTGCACCGATGACGGGCGGAGCTGGCGGACGGGCCGCGCCGACGGCACCCCGCTCACCGTCAGCGGTTCCCCGGCCGCGCTCGTCGGCTGGCTCACCGGCCGCTCCAAGGGCGCCGGCCTCACCACCTCCGACGGCGCCGCCCTGCCCGAGCTGCCGGACCGCTGACCGGGCGTCGGCCGGTGCCGCGACAGGCCCCGGACGTGCTGCTTCCAGGACCCCGGCCAGTAGGCTGCGGGCATGGCGTACACCGGAGCAGTCAAGGTCGGCGGACCGGCCGACGTACACGAGCTGACCGATCTGATGATCTCCAAGGTCGCGGTCGGTCCGATGAACAACAACGCCTACCTGCTGCGCTGCCGCGCGACCGATACGCAGGTGCTGATCGACGCCGCCGCGGAGCCGGACACGCTCCTCGGGCTGATCGGCGAGAGCGGCATCACCTCGGTCGTCACCACGCACCAGCACCAGGACCACTGGGGAGCGCTCGGCGAGGTCGTCGAGCGGACCGGCGCACGGACCTTCGCCGGCCGCTACGACGCCGAGGGCATTCCCGTACCGACGGACGCCCTGGTGGAGGACGGCGACACCATCAGCGTCGGACGGGTCACGCTCACCGCCCGCCACCTGGTCGGCCACACCCCCGGCAGCATCGCCCTGGTCTACGACGACCCGCACGGCCACCCGCACCTCTTCACGGGCGACTGCCTCTTCCCCGGCGGGGTCGGCAATACCCGCGGCAACGCGAAGGACTTCGCCAGCCTGATCGACGACGTCGAGAACAAGCTCTTCGGGCAGCTGCCGGACGAGACCTGGGTGTACCCGGGCCACGGCGCGGACACCACGCTCGGCGCCGAGCGCCCGCACCTCGCGGAGTGGCGCGAGCGCGGCTGGTAAGAGCCACCGGAAACGACGACAGTGCGCGGTGTACGGGCGAGAGGCCCGCACACCGCGCACTGTTATGTGCCGCTCCGGCGCCTCGGTCAGGCGCCTATGGAGTCCTTGTCCTTGCCCTCCGCCTCAGCGGCGGCCTCGGCCTGCGCCTGCTTCTTCGAGGCGCGCAGGCTGGTGATCGTCGTGACGACCAGCACGGCGCAGATGACGCCCAGCGAGACCGGAATGCTGATCTCCGGGACGTGCACCCCGGACTCGTGCAGCGCGTGCAGCACCAGCTTCACGCCGATGAAGCCGAGGATGACCGACAGGCCGTACGAGAGGTGGACCAGCTTCTTCAGCAGTCCGCCGATGAGGAAGTACAGCTGCCGCAGACCCATCAGGGCGAAGGCGTTGGCCGTGAAGACGATGTACGGGTCCTGGGTGAGACCGAAGATCGCGGGGATCGAGTCCAGCGCGAAGAGGACGTCGGTGGTGCCGATCGCCAGCATGACGATCAGCATCGGCGTCATCAGGCGCTTGCCGTTCTCCACGATGAACAGCTTCGTGCCGTGGTACTTGTCGGTCGACGGGAAGCGCCGCTCGACCATCTTCAGGAAGCGGTTCTCCTCGAACTCCTCGTCCTGCTCCTCGGCGCGCGCCTCCTGGATGAGCTTCCAGGCGGTCCAGATGAGGAAGGCACCGAAGATGTAGAAGACCCAGGAGAAGTTGGCGATGATCGCCGCGCCGGCACCGATGAAGACGGCCCGCAGCACGAGCGCTATCAGTACGCCGATCATCAGCACCCGCTGCTGGTATATCGACGGCACCGCGAACTTCGCCATGATCAGGACGAAGACGAAGAGGTTGTCGACGCTCAGCGACTTCTCGGTGATGAAGCCGGCGAAGAACTCACCGGCCGGCTGTCCGCCGCCGAAGAGGAAGAGCCCGAGCCCGAAGAGGGCGGCGAGCGCGATCCAGACACCGGTCCAGATACCGGCTTCCTTGATGCTCACGTCGTGCGGCTTGCGGCCGCCGATGAAGAAATCGGCGGCGATGAGGGCGCACAGACCAAGAATGGTCAGCACCCACAGGTTCAGGGAAACGTCCACTGCTCCTCCGGCAGATTCGTAACGGCACTCACAGCGTCGTCGCTGCCGGAGGTCTCTTCCGCCCCGAGATCGCGGACTGTTCCGCGACGCTTAGTGGGCCGGCGCCCCGGGATCTCCAACCGATCCGTGATGACGGGTACGCCGCAGGCGGGAATACTCCCCTCCGCACAAATGAGCGTAAAGGAACGCCATGGAAAAGTAAAGAGTTAGGCAAAAGCACTGGTCAGAGCAGGTGCAAAGGGAAAGGTCCGCCTTCCTCTCAATGCGTCGGTAGGCGCACGGGCCGCGCCCGTACGCCTACCGTTTTCCCCGCTTCCCCGCCTACTTCAGCCCTGCCTCCCTCATCTGGCGCAGCTCCTTCTTCAGCTCGCTCACCTCGTCGCGCAGCCGGGCGGCGACCTCGAACTGGAGCTCCGCAGCGGCCGCCCGCATACGGTCCGTCATCTCCTCGATCATCTCGGCCAGCTCGGCGGCGGGCCGGTCCGTCGGCACACCCTCCGCGGCCTTGCCCTTCGCGCCCTTCTTGGCGCCCTTGCCGGCCTTCTCGGCGGCGCCGCCCAGCGCCGGCACCGGCGCCTTGCCCTTGGCGTCCTTGCCGTCGGCCGCCTTGCGGTACCCCGTGCCCAGCAGCTCCTGCGTGTCGACGTCCTCGCGCGCGATCGTCGCGACGATGTCGTTGATCTTCTTGCGGAGCGGCTGCGGGTCGATGCCGTTCGCCTTGTTGTACGCGAGCTGCTTCTCGCGGCGCCGGTTGGTCTCGTCGATGGCCTTCGCCATCGCCGGGGTGACCTTGTCCGCGTACATATGGACCTGGCCGGAGACGTTGCGCGCCGCACGGCCGATCGTCTGGATCAAGGACGTGCCGGACCGGAGGAAGCCCTCCTTGTCGGCGTCGAGGATCGCCACCAGGGAGACCTCGGGCAGGTCCAGTCCCTCTCGGAGGAGGTTGATGCCGACCAGTACGTCGTACTCGCCTGCCCGCAGCTCACGGAGCAGCTCCACCCGGCGCAGCGTGTCCACGTCACTGTGCAGATAGCGCACCTGGATGCCGAGCTCCAGGAAGTAGTCCGTGAGGTCCTCGGCCATCTTCTTGGTGAGGGTCGTGACCAGGACGCGCTCGTCCTTCTCGGTGCGCGTGCGGATCTCGTGGACCAGGTCGTCGATCTGCCCGTCGGTGGGCTTGACGACCACCTCCGGGTCGACGAGGCCGGTCGGGCGGATGATCTGCTCCACGTGGCCGTCGCCGCGCGAGAGCTCGTACGGCCCGGGGGTCGCGGAGAGGTAGACGGCCTGCCCGATCCGCTTCTGGAACTCCTCCCACTTCAGCGGGCGGTTGTCCAGCGCGGACGGGAGCCGGAAGCCGTGGTCGACCAGGGTCCGCTTCCGGGAGGCGTCGCCCTCGTACATCGCGCCGATCTGCGGCACCGTGACGTGCGACTCGTCGATGACCAGGAGGAAGTCCTCCGGGAAGTAGTCCAGGAGGGTGTTCGGCGCGGAGCCCCGCTCGCGGCCGTCGATGTGCAGCGAGTAGTTCTCGATGCCGGAGCACGTGCCGATCTGGCGCATCATCTCGATGTCGTACGTGGTCCGCATCCGCAGCCGCTGGGCCTCCAGGAGCTTGCCCTGCTTCTCCATCGTGGCGAGCTGCTCGGCGAGCTCGGCCTCGATGCCGGCGATCGCCTTCTCCATGCGCTCGGGGCCCGCCACATAGTGGCTCGCGGGGAAGACGTACAGCTGCTGGTCGTCGCTGATGACCTCGCCGGTCAGCGGGTGGAGCGTCGACAGCGCCTCGATCTCGTCGCCGAACATCTCGATGCGGACGGCCAGCTCTTCGTAGACCGGGAAGATCTCGATGGTGTCGCCGCGCACCCGGAAGGTGCCGCGGGTGAACGCCATGTCGTTGCGCGCGTACTGGATGTCCACGAAGCGGCGCAGCAGCTGGTCGCGGTCGATCTCCTCGCCGACCTTCAGGGGCACCATCCGGTCGACGTACTCCTGGGGCGTGCCCAGGCCGTAGATGCAGGACACGGAGGAGACCACGATGACGTCCCGCCGGGTGAGCAGCGAGTTGGTCGCGGAGTGGCGCAGCCGCTCGACCTCTTCGTTGATCGAGGAGTCCTTCTCGATGTACGTGTCGGACTGCGGGACATACGCCTCGGGCTGGTAGTAGTCGTAGTACGAGACGAAGTACTCGACCGCGTTGTTCGGCAGGAGCTCGCGGAATTCGTTGGCGAGCTGGGCCGCGAGGGTCTTGTTCGGCGCCATGACGAGGGTCGGGCGCTGCAGCTTCTCGATCATCCACGCGGTCGTCGCCGACTTGCCGGTGCCGGTCGCGCCCAGCAGGACGACGTCCTTCTCACCGCCGCGGATGCGCTGCTCCAGCTCGGCGATGGCCGCCGGCTGGTCGCCACTGGGCTGGTACGGGCTGACGACCTCGAAAGGCGCCACCGTGCGTTCGATCTGGGAAACGGGCCGCATGGAACCCACCGTACGACCCACCACTGACAACCGGCGTCCATAACGCCGGCGCCGACGCCGCGGAAGCGTCCGCGCACCCGCCGTCACGAGGCACTTTCCGCGTCAGGAAGCCCTTCCGGCCCGTGCGGCCCGGACGGCCACCGGCTCCCCCGAGCTCCCCCTGGCCGCCCCTCCGGCACTCACCGGTGGCGGCGCAACCGTACGCAAGAGGTGAACCGGCCAAAGCCGCCCGTCGCCCAAAAGGCGACGATCTGCCACCAGGCGCCCTGGAACAGCGGTCAAGCGCTGGTTTCCCCGGCCTTGGCCAGAAACTCCGTTGCGTGATCATGCCGCACAAATCGTCCCCGTACGGTCCCAAACCCGGAACACACGACACTTCTCGTTCAATTTATGTCCATCTCTGACCTATCTTCCAGTACACCGCCGCTGGGAACCTGCCGCCGACCGCCCCCCGCCGACGTCCAATCCGAGGAGTCCGTATGCACATTCGGCCAGCCGCCGCTGCCGGCGCGCTCGTGGGGCTGACGGCGCTCTGCCTCCCCACCGCCGCCGCCCAGGCCGCGGACCACCCGAACAGACCGGTCACCGTCGCGCACAGAGGAGCCTCGGCCTACGCCCCCGAGAACACCATCGCCGCCGTCGACGCCGCAGACCGTATGGGCGTCACCTGGGTGGAGAACGACGTCCAGCGCACCAAGGACGGCAAGTTGATCGTCATGCACGACACGACGCTCAACCGCACGACCAACGTCGAGGAGGTGTACCCCGGCCGGGCTCCGTGGAAGATCTCCGACTTCACCCTCGGCGAGATCGAGAAGCTGGACGCGGGGAGCTGGTTCAACGCGAAGTTCAAGGGCGAGCGGGTCCCCACGCTCGAGCGCTACATGGACGCGGTCACCCGTAATGACCAGAAGCTGCTGATGGAGCTGAAGGCGCCCGAGCTCTACCCCGGTATCGAGGCGGAGATCCTGCGGAAGCTGCGGGAGGAGGGCTGGCTGGACCGACAGCACGTGAAGCACCGGCTGATCCTCCAGAGCTTCAACGCCGCCTCGGTCAAGAAGGTCCACGAACTGCGCCCGGACATCAAGACCGGCTTCCTGGGCACTCCGGCCATCGCCGACCTGCCCGAGTACGCGAAGTTCACGGACCAGATCAATCCCAGCTACAAGACGCTCAACATGGCGTACGTCTCGGCCGTGCACGCGTTCCAGGGCGCGCACGGACGTCCGCTGGAGGTCTACACCTGGACCGTCAACGACGCGGCCACGGCCAAGAAGGTCGCGAGCTGGGGCGTCGACGGCATCATCACCAACACCCCGGACGTCGTGAGGAACGCCCTGAAGAACTCCGGGTACCTGATCCCGGCCGCGTAATCCGCCGCACCCCGGAGGTGCTCACGGCTTCGCCGGTTTCTCTCCACGGCGATTGTCAGTGGGGGGTCCTAGGCTGAAGCCGTGACCATTTCCGAGGAGCAGACGATTTCCGAGGAGCGCGAGAGGCCGCCGCGCGACTGGGCCTGGCGCATGCTGGAGACCCCCATCGGCCCGCTCCTGCTCGCGGGCACCGACGCGGGCCTGGCCCTGGTCGTCTTCCACGCCGACGACAGGGCCCGGACCAGGTCGCTCGCCCGGCTGCGCGGCGCGTTCGGTGCCGAGCCGGTCGCCGCGATACCGGCGGTGGACACGGCCGTCACCGAGCTCGTCGCGTACTTCGCCGGTGAGCTGCGGGACTTCACGGTTCCGCTGGACTGGTCGCTGTCCTCGGGCTTCAACGAGCGGGTGCTGCGCGAGCTGGCCGCCGGCGTGCCGTACGGCACGGTCGTCGGCTATCAGGACCTGGCCGACCGGGTCGGCGAGCCGGGCGCCGCCCGCGCGGTGGGCGCCGCCATGGGCTCCAATCCGCTGCCGGTCGTCGTGCCGTGCCACCGCGTCGTCGAGAGCGGCGGCGGGCTCGGCGGCTTCGGCGGCGGCCTGGAGACCAAGCGGCAGCTCCTGGCCCTCGAAGGCGTGTTGCCGCAGCCGCTCTTCTGAAAGGTCCCGCGCATGTCCCGTCAGGTCGCCCTGCTCCGCGGCATCAACGTCGGAGGGCACCACAAGTTCCCCGTGGCGCGGCAGCGCGCGCTGATGGCGGAGCTGGGCTTCCAGGACGTCACCGTCCTCCTCCAGACCGGCAACATCGTCTTCGCCGACCCCGGCGTCCCTCCGGAGGAGACCGCGCGCGCCCTGGAGGCCGGTTTCGCGGCCGCGCTGGGCTTCTCCGTACCGGTCCTGGTCCGCACCCGCGACGAGATCGCCGCCACCCTCGCGGCCAACCCGTTCCCGGAGGCGGTGGCGGAGCCCAAGACGCTGCACGTCACGTTTCTGTCGGAGCCGCCCGCCGACACGGCCCCGCTGGACGCCCTGGACCCGGCCGGGTACGCGCCGGACACCTTCCGGCTGCTCGGCCGCGACCTCTACCTCTGGTGCCCGGAGGGCGTCGGGCGTTCGAGGCTCGCCGCGGCCGTCACGGCGGCGAGCCTGAAGCTGGGCGTCACGGCCACCGCCCGCAACTGGAACACCGTCAACAAGATCCTGGCCGTGGCGGACGGCGGCTGATCTCCATACGCGCGGGGGCTCAGCGCCAGCCGTACCGCTCCCGCAGCCGGTTCACGACCAGATTGAAGCGGCCCCGGTCCAGCGCGCAGGCTTCCCGCCGCATCCCGTCCGGATGCACCCGCAGCACCCGGTCGAGGGCGATCCACGAGGGGCGCCCGGCGCGGTCCCAGGGCCCGGAGCCGATCGCCACCCACTCCCGGTCGTCGTGCCGCTTGCTGGACAGCTGCACGGCGAGCAGCGTGCCCGTCCGCTCGCGGGCGACGACCAGCACGGGCCGGTCCTTGCCGCGCCCGTCGTTCTCCTCGTACGGCACCCAGGTCCACACGATCTCGCCGGGGTCCGGGTCGCCGTCGGGGTCCGGCGCGTACACCGTCCGGACCGCGCCGACCGTCCGCGGCCGCGCCTCCACGGTCGCCGTCGCTCCGGTGCTGCCCGGCAGCGCCGCCACCTGTTCGCCCACTTCGTCGATTGCCATGGCCTCACGGTAACGGGCAGTGGATCAAGGTCCGATGAGGGCCCGTCAGCACCCTGACCAGCCGCCCTACCGGCCCTGGCCGATGCCGCTCCACGCCGGGCGGTTCGGATCATCGGCCCGTACGACGACGTCTGCGGCCTCCCTGGGGCCCACCTCCACCTCGTACCGCGCGAACGCCGGCAGCGTCCACCGCTCGCCCGCCTCCGTGCGCCGCTCCAGTGCGCCCGGCGACAGCCCGAGGTGCACGGTGAGGTCGAACGGGAACCACTGCCCGAGCAGCAACGGCCCGTGCAGGATCAGCACGCCGCCGGGCGGCAGCGCGACATACGGGCTGCGCGTCGCCCGGTCCCGCTCCGGATCCCACAGGTCCGGGAGCACCCGGCCACTGCCCCCGGCCTCCAGCGGGTTGAACACCTCCCGCCACAGCGCCTGCCGGTCGAACCACTCGTCGTAGTACGCGTCCGGATCGTGGCGCCCGTACTCCAGACGCAGCGACGCGGGCCGCAGAAACCCGTACGTGCCGCTCTTCTGTACGAAACGGCCGCGCAGCCGCAGCGCTTCGGCGAGCCGCCCAGCCAGCTCCCCGGGGCGGGCGGCGGGGGCCGCGTCGATGCCCACCCGCAGCCAGGGACTGCCGTCCTGTGCCGTCGTGCCCGCCACCTCCTCGGCGAGCGCATCGGTCAGCCGTTCCCAGGTGATCGCTTCGAGCCGCACGCCGTCATTCTGCCGCCCCGGCTTCGTACGTGGGCCGACAGGGGGCCGCCCCTGCGCGTCGTTGACCTCCGGCGCCGTGTAGTTGATCATGAAGCGGGAGGCTCTCCGGCCGCACGGACAGCCGGCCGGCGGGCTTCCTCCCCTCAGCCCTCCAAGAGACGCCTCAGTCCGCCAAGAGACGCCTCAGCCGTCCAGGAGGCGCCGGGCCAGGGCAAGGTGATCGGTGGGCTTCCGGAGCGGGGCCCGGCTCCGGTGCGCAGCCGTGCGTTCGACGACGGTCGTACCGGTCTCGGCTTCGAGGGCCGGGGCGTAACCGGCCGCACGCAGGGCATCCAGGGTGGGGCCCGGCTCCTGCGCGCTGACGAGCACGGTCGGCGCGATCGCCCGCAGCCCGAGGTCACGCAGCGCCCGGTGGGCGGTCAGCTCATGGACGAGCGCGGCATCGTCGGAACGGATGCAGCAGCCGGCGCGCACGACCCGTATGCGCCCGTGCGTACGCGCCGTGTCCTTGATCAGGTACGTCAGCGGATGCGGCAGCGGCCCCGTGGCGGACGCCGCGGTGAGGTCGTCGATCAGCGTGTCAGCGGTGCGGCCCGCGTCCAGTGCCCGGCGGATGGAGGCGCCGCTGAACCGCCAAGCGGTGGCGCTGTCGTCGGACTCGCGGTCGGCGGTGAGCTCGAGCAGCGCGGACAGCTCGGCCGAGGGCGGCCCCGGCACGATGGCCGTCAGATCACCCTGGAACAGGGCCTGTTCGAGCGGCGGGGACAGCAGCGTACGCAGTGCCGCGCGCAACGGGTCCGGATCGGCGTCCCTCTCCGCACGAAGGAGGGCCTGGCCGACGGGCGTGAGAGTCCCGTAGGCGACGAGGCCCAGGAAGGCGGCCTCATCCAGTGTGTGGGCGGCGCGTTCGAGGATCATCGGCTCGTCGGCGACGGCCAGCGGGCGGTGCCAGCCGGCGATCGCCACCAGGGGCCGCAGCGCCTCCAGCGACGCCGCGTCCGGGGGCGGGATCGGGACGCCGGGTCCGGGCGCGGCACGGCCACCGGTGGCCGTGTTCGTGCTGGTGGCGAGGGCGGCGAGGAGGCCGTGGCGCAGGGCGGGCGCACGGCGGTCGTCCCCGCGCTCCAGGGCCGTCGGGGTCTCCCCGAACGGCGTCCACGTCGCGATCGCCCAGTGCCGGGCCCACGCGGTGAGGACCGGCAGCAGCCGTTCACCGGGCGGCAGCGCGAGCCAGTCGTCGTACCCGCTGGTGGGCAGCGCGACGGTGCCGGTGGGCGTACGGCTCAGGGCGATCAGGTCGGCCGCCAGCGCGAGGTCGAGCAGGAGCCGGGTACGGGGCTCGGAGGTGCCGGCCGCCTTCGCCAGCCGCCTGATCTCGCGTACGGCGGGCCCACCGGACTTGCGCAGCGCCGCGGGCTGTACCGCCAGCGTGGCGAGCAGCCGCTCCAGGGCTCCGGCGAGGGCGGACGCCGCCGCCTGCGACTCGGCCGTCAGGGCCCGCTCCTCGACCGGTCCGTTACCTGCGTCTGTACCCGTACGGGTATGCGTACTCGGCAAGGGCTCGGGCTCGAACGCGCCGAGGTCATGACCACCGATCAGCTGCGCCGTACGCGGCGGTACGACCACCCGGCCGTCCTCCGTCGGCGCGGCGAGCCCCGCCTCGTACAGCGCCTCCAACGCCGCCCCGACAGCGTCCCGTTCCCCACCGAACGCCGCGTACACGTCCGCCACCGGCACCGGCTCCGCCGCCAGATCCGGAAAGGCCAGGCTGTGGGCCATGAGGGACTGATAGCCGGCGCCCGGATCGGGGGCGGCCGGCCCGTGCGCGGCCTCCCGGGCGCGCTCCTGGCTTATCCGGGCGGTCGCGGCCAGCACCTGGAGGGACGGCCGGTCGAGCCCCAGCACTACCTGGTGCAGCGTTTCGTACGACCACAGGGACGCGGCCAGTTCACGGAGCCGGGCCGGCGCGGGGCGGCGCGAGAGGGGCTCGGCATGCCGGGCGAGGAGCGCGGCGAGCTGTTCAGGCGTGCGCCTCGCGAGAGCGTTGGTGAGTGTGTCGAGACCTTCCACGGGGTGACTCTCTTCGGTCGTCTCTTCAGTCGCGTCAGTCGTCTACTTGGTTTGGTCGTCTGCCGAGTCGTCTACTCCGTCGCGAGCAGCGGGGTGAGAGCGCCCACGGGGTCGGCGTCGGCGCGTCCGGTGGGCCACCAGTCCTCCGTCCCGGGATCGGATTCGTACGGATACCAGCGGCCGTCGCGCCCGAAGCGCAGCTGTATGCCGCGGCCGGCGTCCGTGAGGTGGTTGTGCCGGGGCCGCAGCGAGGGAAGGTCGGCGGCCGACAGGGCACTGCGGGCACGGTCGAAGTCACCGGCCGGCGGGTCCCACGTCGACTCCAGAAGGCGGAGACCTTCCGGCCCGCCCTGCCGCCAGGCGGCCACGGCACGCGCGACGTCGCTCACCGGACGGTCGGTGGCCTCGGCGACGCCGCGGTAGATCTCCCTCGTGCTGGCGGTCAGCCCCGAGGTGGGGTGCGCCCCGGCGACCAGCCGGATCGCGTCCTCCCAGAGGGTACGGGCGGGGAACGGCGAGGCCGCGTCCTCGGTGGACGCTTCACCGGATGGGACGGGCACTGCCTCAGCGCCGGCCAGGCAGGCGCGGGCCCGGGCGGCGGCATCGGCGGCCAGCAGTTCGATGGCGGCCGGGTCGATGGCCGGGTCGTCGGCCGTCGGCAGCACCAGGGGCCGCCCGGGGTGGGCCGGGACGGGCAGCGGTGGTGGCAGCGGCGGACGGTCCCGTACTTGGAGTGCTGCGCGGGCCGGTACTCCGGGGAGCGCCGCGCGGGCCGCCCGTTCGGAGTGGGCGCTGTGGGTGGCGTTGCGCCGCGAGAGGTCGTCGAGCAGCTCCCGCTCGCCGCGTCCGCGCATGAGGAGCAGCACGAACGGGTCGGCGTCCAGAAGCCGGGCGGCCTGGAAGCAGAGCGCCGCGGCATGCTTGCACGGATGCCCGCGGTCGGGACACGAACAGCGCGGTACGAGATCGCCGGGGCCCGGCAGCAGCCGCACGCCCAACTCGTCCTGCCGCTCCGCCAGGGCCTGCGGCACCGTCCTGCCCAGCAGGGCCGCCAGGTGGGCGGGCCGGGCGGCGACACCGTCGAGGAACGCTTCCCACGCCGCGTCCGTGAAGGGCCGCAACCGGAGCTCGGCCCGGTACGGATACGGCCGGCTGCCCGTCACCGGCGCGGAGATACGCCCCGGGGCCACGGTGATCCGGCCGACGTGCCCGCCGCTCGCGTAGGCCCGACCGCGCGCGAGCCGCGCCGTGTCGAGCGCCGTGCTCTCCAGCGCATCGAGCCATGCCCGCCCCCACCAGGTCTCGGCGAACTCCTCACCGTCCCCGCCACCGGTCGCTACCGCGGGGAACACCCGGGCCCGCCCTGCCCCACGACTCGCCGCCTCGGGTCCGTCGCCACCTCCGGACGCGGTCGGAGACGCAGCGACAGCCGAAGTCGCAGCCGCAGCCGCAGCCGCAGCCGCATCGCCAACGGGCTTCCTGCCTGCGGGCTTCCTGTCGGTGGGCTTCCTGTCGGTGGGCTTCCTGCCGGCTGGCTTCTCGTCCTCCCGCGCCTCACCGCCGCGGGCCTTCTCCTGCCCCGCGCGTGACACCGCTTGGCGAGCCCGCTCCGCAGCCTCACTCCGGCGCACAGCCCCCTGCCCCGCGCCCTCGTTGGCTGCCCCCGCGTCCTCGTCCATCACCGGGGACACCTGTGCCGGAGATGCCTGCCCCTGGGGCGCCCGCTTCTGGACCGGCTGCTTCTGGGAGGCCCGCACCCGGGCGCGCCTCGCTTCTCCGGCCGCCCGCTTCAACGCCTGCCGGGCACGCTCCGCCCCCTGGTTCCGGCTTTCCTCGCCGTCACCGGCCGCGCCCGCCGACGGTCCGTTGTCGAGCGCCGCGTCAGCCGGCTGCGGAGCGGGCTGACGGTGCTCTTCCGGCTCCCGAACGGCACGCCCGGGCCCCTGCCCCGTACGCCGCACAGCCTGCCGCGCACGCTCGGCCGCCTCACTTCGCCGCCCGGCCCCGTACCCGGCTCCAGCCCCAGATTCCTCGGCTTCGGCGGCCCGCTGCACGCTGCCAGGCGCGCCCGCGCCCGCATCCCCGTCCGCATCGCGTCCAGCCCCCTCCCCCGCACGCGCCGCATCCCCCAGCGCATCCTCCGCGTCCCGCTCACGGCTGGCCTCCGCAGCGGCCTCCCGCGCCCGCGCGATGGCCCGGCCGCGCTCCAACTCCCGGCGGACCCGCTCCAGTCCCTCACCTGCGGCCGCCGCCCCCTGCTCGCCGTCACCCCGGCGCTCACTCGGGTACTGCTCATCGCTGCTCATGCCGACCTCCTCAGCGTGACGAGGTCGGAGAGTTCCGCATCCGTGAGTTCGGTCAGGGCCGCCTCGCCCCCGGTGAGCACGGCCTCGGCCAAGGAACGCTTGGCGGCGAGCAGTTCGGCGATCCGGTCCTCCACCGTCCCCTCCGTGACCAGTCGGTGCACCTGGACGGGCTGCGTCTGTCCGATCCGGTATGCCCGGTCGGTCGCCTGCTCCTCCACGGCCGGATTCCACCAGCGGTCGTAATGGATCACATGGCCGGCGCGGGTGAGGTTCAGCCCCGTACCCGCCGCCTTCAACGACAGTAGGAACACCGGTACTTCGCCCGCCTGGAAACGGTCGACCATCGCCTCCCGCTGTGCGACCGGTGTCCCGCCGTGCAGCAGCTGAGTGGGTACGCCGCGGGCCCTGAGATGCTCCTCGAGAAGGCGCGCCATCTCCACGTACTGCGTGAAGACCAGCGCCGCGCCGTCCTCCGCGAGGATCGTGTCCAGCAGTTCGTCGAGCAGTTCGAGCTTCCCGGAGCGCGCGGTGAGGCCGGGCGCGGCCTCCTTGAGGTACTGCGCCGGGTGGTTGCAGATCTGTTTGAGCACCGTGAGCAGCTTCATCACCAGACCGCGCCGCGCCATGCCGTCAGCCGCCTCGATACGGGCGAGCGTCTCGCGGACGGCCGCTTCGTACAGCGCCACCTGCTCGCGGCCGAGCGGCACCGGGTGGTCGGTCTCCGTCTTCGGGGGCAGCTCGGGCGCGATGCCGGGCTCGGACTTCTTCCGCCGCAGGATGAAGGGCCGTACGAGCCGCGCGAGGCGTTCCGCGGCGCCGGGCACCTCGCCGCCTTCGATGTCGCGGGCGTGCAGGGCCCGGAAGGTCTTGAGCGGCCCGAGCAGTCCGGGTGTCGTCCAGTCGAGCAGGGCCCACAGCTCGGAGAGGTTGTTCTCCACGGGTGTGCCGGTGAGGGCGACCCGCGCGGGCGCCTTGATCGTGCGCAGCGCCTTGGCCGTCGTGGACTGCGGATTCTTCACATGCTGCGCCTCATCGGCGACGACCAGCCCCCACGAACACTCGGCCAGCCTCTTCGCGCTGCTGCGCATCGTGCCGTACGTGGTGAGGACGAAGCCGCCGTTCAGGTCCTCCAGACTGCGCCCGGTGCCGTGGAAGCGCCGCACAGGGACACCGGGGGCGAACCGCTCGATCTCCCGCTGCCAGTTCCCGAGCAGCGAGGCCGGACAGACCACGAGGGTGGGGTCGGGGTGGTCGCGGTGGAGGTGCAGCGCGATGGTGGTGACGGTCTTGCCCAGGCCCATGTCGTCGGCGAGACAGCCGCCGAGCCCGAGTGCGGTCATGCGGTCCAGCCAGGCCAGCCCGCGGAGCTGGTAGTCCCGAAGGGTGGCGTGGAGACCCGGGGGCTTCTCCAGCGGCGCGGCATCGGTGGTGAGGCGTGTACGGAGATGGGCGAGCGCTCCGAGCGGTACGACGTCGACGCGCTCCCCCTCGACCTCGGTCTCACCGGCCAGCGTCACGGCGAGCGCCTCAGTGGGGTCGAGGTATCCCAGCTCCCTCTTGCGGGCCTTGCGTACGAGGGCGGGGTCCACGAGCACCCACTGGTCGCGCAGCCGTACGAGGGGACGGTGCGCCTCTGCCAGTACGTTCATCTCCGCGTCGCTCAACGGGGAGCCGCCGAGTGCCATCTGCCATTCGAAGCGCAGCAGTCGCTCGGCATCGAAGAAGCCGAACCCGTCCGCCGCAGAACCGGGTGCCGGCCGCACAACAGCGGTGGTGGTCAGGCCCCGGGCCAGCTCCTTGGGCCAGTGAACGGCGACCCCCGCCGCCTTCAGGCGCGGCGCGGCATCGCCCAGCAGCTCGTACAGCTCTTCTTCGTCGAGGGGCAGTACATCGGGGACGGGGCGGTCCAGCAGCCGGCCGAGCGGCGGCCAGACGCGGGCCGCCCTGCGCAACGCGAGCAGCGCGTCCACCCGCGCGCGCGGCCCGAAACCGTCGGGCGCTTCCCCGTCCCACAGCTCCCGCGCGTCCGCGACCAGCGTCGGGTCGGTGAGATGGCTGACCTGCAGCACCGCCGCCGCGGCCCCGGCCCTGCCACTCGTCTCGTACTCGCCTGCGCTGCCGTGCCCCGTCTCCTCTGCGGCCTCGCTCTCCGTCTCCTCATCCGCCGACATGTCGAACAGCTCGTGTGCCGACAGGTCCAGCCGCAGCGAGATCCGTACACCGCTGTCCACGCCCGCAGCGACCTCTGCCGCCCAGTCCCGCGCTCCGGGCAACCGCTGCGCAACAGTCGCGGCGAACGGGGCGCCCGCCACATGCACCGCAGCCGGCGTGCGTGGCAGGACATCGACGACGGCATCGATGAAGGCGCGCACCAGGGCGTTCGGCGCATGCAGTTGCAGGGGATTGCTGCCGGGCACAGGGACGGCATGGGCCTCGGCGGGCATGGCGGCGGCGATCGCCCGGAGCTGCGCGGCGTCCTCGGCGTCCAGCGGCCCGGCGCGCCAGGCGTCCGCGTCGTCGGCGGTGAGGCCCGGAAGCATACGGCCCCGCGACACCAAGTGAAGCGCCTGCAAGGCGGCCGCGCCCCAACATGCGGTGGCCGGATGCGCCGTCGGATCATGGCGGGCGCGAACGAGCAGCGGCACAGCCTCAGCGACGGTCAGTTCGAGCGCGGAAACCGTACGGCTGCGGACCGAGTTCCCGTGCCGCCGCACGACCTTCAGCTCCGTGGCTTCCGCCGCTCCCAGGGGCGCGGGCAGCGGCTCGCCGTCCGGGCTCCAGAAGGCGATCTTCCCGGCACGCGGCAGCTCGGCCGGCAGAAACACCGCCGCGTGGCGGATCACCTCGTGCGACGCCGTGGACAGGCCCGCACCACCGTCGGGGAACGGCCCGGACGGCGCGGCGCCGGTCGACCGGGTCGGCCCGGTCGCCTCCTGCGCGCTCATCTCCCGCCGTCTCGCCATGCCGTTCCGTTCGTGTCGTACTCCGACTCGTGAGTCTACGGTCGCCTCCATCAGCTCCCCCTCCCCATCTCCGCCCGCGGTGCGGCCGCTGCCGCGGAGCCGCGACCCTGCGTAAAAACCATGGAAGCAGACGGCACTGACAATCCCGCCGGAACGATCAGCAAGCCAGTTATCCACAGGCAAAACCGCTGGTCAGGAATTTCTTGCCCGCCAAGCCCAGCGATCCGCTACTGTCCAACCGTCAGTGACTCAACGTGACTGCGGGTGCGTGCTGAGCAAGCCGCCGAGCCGTCCCCGGCCTTACCGAATCCCATCAGTCCAAGACATTCCAAAGGAGCCCCCATGACTGACCAGCCCCTTCTCCCCACCACGACACCGACAACATCCGCGTCCTCCGCCACGCCCAGGCGCGCTCCCCACACACCACGCACCCGAAGCCGCCCACCCGACACACACCACCGTGACGACCCGGACGGACCCGCGCCTCGTACTCCGCACGCCCCCACCTCTGAGCAACTGGCCGCCGCCGACGCCTTCCATGCGGGCGACCACCTCGTACTCCAGGCCGGCGCGGGCACAGGCAAGACGACGACCTTGGCGATACTGGCCCGCAGCACGCGCCGCCCCGGCCGCTACCTCGCGTTCAACAAGGCCATCGCGCAGGAGGCCGCCCGACGCTTCCCCGCACACGTGACGTGCAGTACGGCCCATTCCCTGGCATACGCGGCCGTGGGTCACCGGTTCCAGCGACGGATGAACGCACCCCGTCAGGCAGGCTGGCGGACCGGCTCCGCCCTGGGCATCGACACCGACTACCGGCTCCGTATCGGCACACGAACGCTGAGCAGCAAAGCCCTTTCCTACACAGTCCTGCGCACTGTCACCGAGTTCTGCCGCTCCGCCGACCCCGTACTGACCGCTGCCCATGTGCCTCGCCTGCGCGGCGCCGAGTCCGACCCGTTGCACAGCCAGCTGGCGCACGCCGTCCTCCCGTACGCCCACAAGGCCTGGGCCGACCTTCAGGACCCCGACCATGGCGCCGTCCGCTTCGAGCACGATCACTACCTCAAGATGTGGGCACTGAGCGCACCGGTCATCCAGACCGACTTCCTGCTCCTCGACGAAGCCCAGGACACCAACCCCGTGGTCGAGCAGGTCTTCACTGCTCAGCGTGCGCACGCTCAACTGGTGCTCGTCGGTGACTCGGCACAGGCGATCTACGGCTGGCGGGGCGCACGCGACGTGATGACCGGTTTCCGCGGCAGGCAGCTCACGCTCTCCCAGTCGTTCCGGTTCGGGCCAGCGCTCGCGGCAGCGGCGAATCGATGGCTGGCGATCGTCGACGCTCCTGTCCGGCTCATCGGCTCGCCACTGCTCGACACCGAGCTGGGGCCTGTTCCCCGCCCCGATGCCGTGCTCTGCCGGTCCAATGCGGGCGCGATGGCGGAAGTCATAAGACTGCTGTCGGAGGGGCGCAGAGTGGCCCTGGCAGGTGGCGGCGACTCCCTGACAGCCCTGGCCCGGGCCGCGTACGAACTTCAGCGCGGCAACCGGACCGCCCATCCAGAACTGACTCTCTTCGAATCCTGGGAAGAGCTGCGGGAGTACGCCACCGCCGACCCGTCGGGCCGAGACCTCCTGCCACTCGTCGAGCTCCTCGACGAACACAGCGCGGAGAGCGTCCTCCGCGCACTGGGATGCCTTTCGAGCGAGGACCGAGCCGAAATCACGGTCTCGACCGCCCATCGAGCGAAGGGCCGCGAGTGGCCGAGCGTGCGCATCGCAGCCGACTTCACGGAACCGGACGAGCTGGAGGAGACCGGTGAAGACGGAGAACCACTGCCGGGCCCGGTCGACCTCGACGAGGCGCGGCTGGCGTATGTGGCGATCACCAGGGCGAGGAAGCGACTCGATCTCGGCCGACTGTCGTGGATCAACAGCCACCCCGCCGGGGATGCGCTCACGCATGCTCATGCACCACGGACGGTAACGACGCAGCCTCCGAGTATCGCGTTTGCGCCAGCCCTCCAAAGTTATCCACAGGCCGACCGAGGGGCGTGACGAGCGGACCGAACCGGAGGATCCTTAAGGAAGAGAAATCCGCTCGGGTAGACAGGAAACCCAGGTCAGCACGCAATGGCGTAATGCGTGCGGCGGCCCCGCCAGCACTTACGCCGAGCCCTGCACCCCATCGACATCGAAACGACCGGAGGCGAACAGGAGACGGACACGAAACAGCCAGAGGCGAGAGACAGAGAGTGACGGTCACGTCGGTGACGACGGGCACCAGACTCCTCCGAACTTCCACTTCCGAACTTCCGATCCGATGAACCAAGGCGGAGATGCGTGGTGAGTGGTGATGCGTACGGGCAATGAGCCCTTGCAGGCACGGAGTCTGCTGAAAACGCGGCGCGCTCTGGCGCTGTGGGGGCTGATATGGGCGGCGTTCGGCGTGGCCGTCTTCGTGGTGGTCGATCGTCCCGGTTGGGCCGCCGGCTGTGCGGTCGTGGCGGCACTGGCTGCGACGGACTTTGCGATCGTGTGCCGCCACATACGCCAGGGGCCGCACTACCAGCCTGGTAAGAACGTGCCACCGTACGAGCCGGACGGCGGTCGCAACGAGTTCACCGGCAGGCGCCGCGGCGGAGCAGGGCCCGGCCGGGGGCCCGATATAGGGCCTGACCGGGGCCCAGAGGGACGCGAGGGACACGGCGGGCCTCTGCCTTGGTGAGCAAGAGACCTCGGCGAGGGACAAGCGAAGACAAGACATCGGGGGGAGGAGGGGTGGGGGGCGGGGGGG
>NZ_JOBH01000017.1 GCF_000717745.1 Streptomyces violens | reverse complement strand
CGCCAGGATCCGCAGGCCGGGCGCCGCCCTCAGCAGTGCCTCGGCGGCGAACGCGCAGGCATCGGTCAGGTGCTCGCAGGTGTCCAGCACCAGCAGCAGCTCACGGTCGGCCAGGTACTCCGCCAGCACATCGATCATCGGGCAGAGCTCCACCAGCCACGCCCCGTCGCGGAAGCGGGGCTCGAGTGCGGCGGCGGCATTCAGCGCCACCCGGGTCTTCCCCACCCCGCCGACCCCGGTCAACGTCACCAGCCGCACCGGCCCCTCGGGCGAGGCCCCCTCGATCATCCGCCCGATCTCCGCCACCTCCGCCCGGCGGTCGACCGTCCCTGTCCGCGGCTCCGTCAGGTTCCCCACCCGCCGCTCCTCACGCGGCTCTCCGCGCCGCGACTCCCCCGCCACCACGATTGCCCTCCTCGGCCCGGCCCACGCCCCGCTGCGTGTACCGAGGACGGCAGCCTGCACCAGAACGCCACGCCGCGTGACCGTTGACGACAACTGCCCGCATGTGCCGCACGGCGGATCGTGGCGGATCACAAAAGATCACGGAGGTTCGGGTGACTGTCCCTTCGGCGCACGGTCCCGAGCGCCACACCGGGCCGACGGCTCGGCGGTGTGGCCGATCCGTTGGCCGGGCAGGTGGTTTGTCCGCGGGACCGGAGGGCTACCCGTGAGGGCAGCCCTTACCGAGAGGACCACCGACCGGGGCAAGTGATCGTATGACGGATTCGTCCGCCGCGGCGGAGCTGGTGCTGGCCGCTGCCGCCGAGGGGGACGCGCGTAGGCTCCCCGAGCGGTTGTGCGAGGCGCTGTGCGCGGCCCTTCCGGTGGACGGGGCGACGCTCTCGCTGCTCACCGACACCCCCGACCGCCAGCTCCTGCACGCGAGCGGCGCGGCGGCGATGCGGCTGGAGGAGATCCAGTTCGAGGTGGGCGAGGGGCCGTGCGTGACGGCGGCGGCGACCGGGCGGGTGGTGATCGTGGCCGATCTGCACGGCCGGCTGACGGAGTGGCCGATCTTCGGCGCCGCGGCCCGCCAGGAGCTCCGGGAGGTCGGCTCGGTGTACGCCTTCCCGATGACCGACGGCAGCGAGGAGCACCCCGTGGGCTCCATCGATCTGCTGCGGCACGAGGCGTGGGAGCCGGACGAGGAGACCGTACGGAACTGTGCTCGGGCCGCGCGCGCCGCGACGGTCGCGCTGCTGACGGCGCCGTCCGCGCTGCCGTGGAATCCGACGCCGATGATGGACGCGCACTGGGGCCGTACGCACCGCGCGGCCGGGATGCTCTCCCAGGAGACGGGCGTACCGGTGGCCGAGGCGCTCGCCCGGCTGCGCGCCGACGCATTCGTGACCGGGCGGCCGCTGCCCGAGATCGCGGAGGAGACGCTGGCCCGGCTGCACGGCGGGCGGCGCGGCGGCGGGTCCGCGGATGACGGCCGCGGCCCGTAGGACTGCGGCAGCCGCTTGAACCGCTACCGGAGCGCCTCGGTATCGAGCGTGCCGTCGATGATCCCGCGGGCCACGTCGGCCAGCCGCTCGCCGTGCCGGCGGGCATAGCCCCGCAGCGCGTCGAACGCCTCGTCGACGCCGGTCGCCCAGCGCTCCGCGAGCACACCCTTGGCCTGCTCGATGACGGTACGGCTGACGAGCGCGGCCTGCACCTGGGCCCGCTCGACGTTGCCCTGCTCGATCGTGTGCTGCTGGAGTACGGCGATGGTCGCCACGTCGGCGAGCGTCCGGCCCAGCTGTACCCCCGAGGAATCCAGCGTGTGCGGCCCCGCGTGCAGCATGCCTATCGCGCCGATGCTCCGCTGCCGCAGCCGCAGCGGCAGCGCGTGGGCGGTGGCGTACCCGGCCTGCCGGGCCCGCTCGGCGAACACCGGGTAGTGAGCGATGGCGTCGGGCGCGGCGAGGCCGGCGTTCACCAGGGCCTCACCGGTGCGGTAGCTCTCGGCGCACGGGCCCTCCTCGCTCTGCAGCCCGAACAGCTCCAGCAGCCCGGTGCGCTCGTCGGAAGCCGCGAGCACCTGCAGGTCACCGCGCGGGCCGGCGAGCATGATGCCGACCGCGGTCACGTCGAGGAGTTCGACGCCCCGCGCGCACAGCCGGTGCAGCGCGTCGATCAGGTCGAAGTCGTCGATCAGCGTGCCGACCGCTTCGCCGAACGCCTGCAGCACCCTTTCCTGCGGAGCCACCGCCATCATCTCCTCTTCCGGCCGGACGGGTCCGGCTCGGGTCCATCGTTACGAAAGTCCAGGCGCCTGGCGACCACGTCCTCGGCGACCTCCAGGATGGGCCGGCCGTGCCGGTAGGCGTACGCGCGCAGCCGGAGCAGTGCCTGGGACAGCGGTATCCCTGCCTGCACGCTGATCATGCCGGTCGCCTGGTGGACGGCCGCACGATAGAGGTCGGACGGGCGCTCCACGGCCATGAGCGCGTCGCTCGCGGCCCCGCCGTCCAAGAGCACGGCGGTCAGCGCGCCGGTCAGGATCAGCGCGTCGTCCATGCCGGCGTCGGTCAGCGGCCCGCTCGCCCGCCGCTGGAGGGTCAGTACCCCCAGGCAGACGCGGCCGACCAGCAGCGGGAAGCAGAACACCGCGCCGGTGCCGAGCGCCGTCAGCTCCGGCAGCAGCAGGGGCCAGCGCCCGGCGGGCAGCCGGCTCAGGTCCGGCTCGATCACCAGCGAGCCGCGGACCACCGCGTCGACGCCCGGACCCTCGCCCAGCGTGAACTGCAGGTCCTCCAGCCGGCGGCTGTCGCCCTCCGACGCCCACACCAGCTCGGTGGCGCGCTCGCCGGCCAGCAGTGACAGCGCGACACCGTCCACGCCCAGCACCCGGGCGCAGTTCCCGGGGTCGCTGCCGATCAGTCCCTGGCCGCTGCGGACCGGATGCAGGGTCCGCAGCACGGCCGCCATCCCGGCACTCGTACCCACCGACGGTCACCCGCTCTCCCGTACCCGCCACACCGACGCTCCAGACCATGCCCCAGCGGGCGATTCCGCCAGCTTATCCGCTGTGCACCGGCTACCGGAGACAACCCGGGCCGTAACGCTGCGGGGGCTTTCCGGCGCTGAGAGGAATGCGGGTGCGGAAAGCACCGGCAGAAATACGGACGGAAACGCCCCGGCGTGCCACCGACCGTGATCAATTCATCTTCGTCGAGGCGTTTTCCGCGCCGGATGGGAAAATCCCGTGAGCAACCCCCACAACTCCGCGCCGATGGACGGCCCGTACGCCCCGCAGGCCCCTTACGACGGCGGGCACGCCCCGTACGAGCCCGGCCCGGCCGCGCCGTACGACCAGGGGCAGCCGGGGTACGGCGGCCGGAGTCAGGAGCGGTACCGCCGCCCGCGCGACGGCGCCGGCACGGCACGCACCGCGCTGATCATCCATACCATCGCCGACATTGCCGCGGCGTTCCTCATCCTGTGGATTCTGCTTTACCTGCTGGGCGCCAACCAGGCGAATGTCTTCGTCGATTTCGTGGAGAGCTTCGCGGACGGGCTCGCCTGGTGGTCGCAGGACATTTTCACCATGGACACGGAAGGACTTCGCGTGCTCCTCAATTACGGTCTGCCTGCCGTGATTTACCTGCTTGTCGGTCATGGCATTTCCGCCCGGATCCGCCGCCTCTGACCGAATTCCGGGGCGCTCCACAACCGGGGCCCAGGGCGCGGCGTCCCCTCACCGCAGCCGCGTCACCGCAGCCGCGTCACCGCAGCCGCGCCGCCCGGGTCTGCAGATAGCGCTTCTCCGGGACGCTGAGCGCCCGTTCGGCGGCGCGTCCGTACGCCGCCCGGGCCTCGGCGCGCTCCCCGGCCTGCTCCAGCAGGTGCGCGCGGACCGCATCGAGGCGGTGGTGGTCCGCGAGGTGCGGGTCGCCGGCGACGGTGGCGAGGAGGTCCAGGCCGGCCTGCGGGCCGCTGACCATGGCGAGCGCGACCGCCTCGTTGAGGGTGACCACCGGGCTCGGCGCGATCCGGGCCAGCAGGCGGTACAGGCCGAGGATCTCGGGCCAGTCTGTGTCCTCGGCGCGCACCGCCTCGTCGTGCACCGCGGCGATCGCGGCCTGGAGCTGGTACGGGCCGAGGGGCGTGCGGCGGAGCGCGTCGCTGACCAGCGCCACGCCCTCGGCGATCGCCTCCCGGTCCCAGGCGCCGCGGTCCTGCTCGACGAGCGGGACGAGCGACCCGTCGGGCGCCGTGCGCGCCGCGCGGCGGGCGTCGGTGAGCAGCATCAGGGCCAGCAGCCCGGCCACCTCACCGTCCTCCGGGAGCAGCGCGCGCAGCGACCGTGTCAGCCGGATCGCCTCGCGGGCCAGCTCGACGCGTTGCAGCCGACTGCCGGAGGTCGCGGTGTACCCCTCGTTGAAGATCAGGTACAGGATCTGCAGGACCGCGCCGAGCCGCGCGGCGCGCTCCTCCGGGGCCGGCGCCCTGAAACGCCCGCCGGCCGCCCTGATCCGCTGCTTGGCGCGGCTGATCCGCTGCGCCATGGTCGGCTCCGGCACCAGGTACGCACGGGCGATCTCGGCCGTGGTCAGGCCGCCGACCGCGCGCAGCGTCAGCGCGGTCTGCGCAGCCGGGGCCAGCGCGGGGTGGCAGCACAGGAAGAGCAGGGTGAGGGTGTCGTCCTCGCTGGGGGCGCGGCTCTCCCCGGGCGCCGGGGCGTGGAACTCGTCGCGCGGCGTCAGCGCGTACGCCGTCTCCTCACGCCGCCGCCGCGCCTCCTCACTGCGCAGCAGGTCCGTGAGCCGGCGCGCGCCGACCCTGATCAGCCAGCCGCGCGGATTGTCCGGGCGGCCGGCCTTCGGCCACTGCACCGCGGCGGCCAGCAGCGCTTCCTGTACGGCGTCCTCGGCGAGGTCGAAGTGGCCGTACCGCCGGACGAGCGCGCCGAGGACCTGCGGCGCGAGCGCGCGCAGCAGGTCCTCGGTCCGTTCCGGTGCGCCCACGACCTCCGGCCGCCTCAGACCTCGCAGGGCGGGTTGTCGGGGATGGACCGGATGGTGACGGGGCCGTTCTCGGCGCCCTCGGGGACCGGACACTGCAGGATGCGCTTGGCGATCTCGGTGGCGCGGTCCAGGGACGCGCAGTCCAGCACCCAGTAGCCGCAGAGCACTTCCTTGGTCTCGCCGTAGGGACCGTCGGCGACGACCGGTACGCCGTCCTTGCCCGGGGTCACGACGCGGGCCTGCGCGGGCTCGCTCAGCCCCTGCCCGTCGATCATCTCGCCGTTCTCGGCGAGATCGTTGTTGAGGCTCTCCATGAACTGGAACATCGCCTTGAGGTCGCCCTCGGTCCACGGCGTCTTACCGGAATCCTTGCCGCTCATGGCGTCGTAGTCGGCCTGGCTCGCCTGGATCATCAGCATGTACTTCATGTCGCTCACTCCTCGGGAGCTGTCGGCGTCCGGCCGGGCGCCTCTCACCGGAGACGTCGGAGCCGGCGGCCGGTCCTCGACACAAGGGGAGAAAAATCTTCGAAGAATCCCGACTGCCCGGCAGTGCACGAGCCTCCGCTACGGATTCTCCTCGCCCCGGCCACACCCCGCACGGCATACGGGGCAAGCGCACAGGGCCCCTCCGGATCCCGCCCTAGGACCCCACCGCCAGCAGACTCTCGTGTCTGACCAGCCACTTCCGGTACGCGGTGCTCGACCAGGCCACTTCCATGTACGCGGCCCGCAGGTCGTCGAAGAGGGCGTCGACCCACTCGGTGTCGCGTCCGCCGCCGCGGTACGCCAGGAACAGCCGTACGGCCAGTGGGTCGCCGCGCAGGGGGCGGACGACCATGCCGTGGCGGGGGCGGGCAGTCGGCTGACAGGGGGCGACGACCTCGCCGGCCGCCACGAGGTCGCCCGCGGCGAGATAGTCGCCGTGCACCACGCGCGGGTCCATCCCGGCCGCGGTGAAGATCCGCCGCAGCCCGGCCCACTCGCCGTCCACGGACGGGTCGACCATCCACTGGTCCTCGGCGAGGTCGGCGAGCGTGACGGCCTCCAGCGCGGCGGCCGGGTGCGTCGCCGGGAGCGCCATGAACTGCGGCTCGCGGGCGAGGAGTTCACGCTCGACCAGCCCGTCGGGGACGCGCAGCGGCGAGCCCTCGACCTCGTGCACGAAGGCCGCGTCGAGCTGTCCCGCCGCGACCATCTGCAGCAGGGTGTTGCCCGACAGGTCGATCCGTATCGTGGTGTCGGTCTCGGGCAGCCGGGCCCGCAGCCGGCGCAGCCAGCCGGCCACCGCACGGCTGCCGGTGCTGCCCACGCGCAGCCGCGCGCCCTGCTCGCGCACCACCGCCGACCTGGTCTCGTGGACCAGCGCGGTCATCTCCGCCACTATCGGCCGGGCGCGGTGCAGGACGGTCCGGCCCAGCGGCGTCGGCCGGCTGCCGGAGCGCTCGCGGATGAAGAGCTGGCCGCCCAGCGCGTTCTCGATGCGCCGCAGCTGCGTGGTCAGGGAGGGCTGGGTCATGCCCAGTTGCCGCGCGGCCTTGCGTACGCTGCCGGTGTCGGCGATGGCGCACAGCGCACGTAGATGCCTCACCTCAAGCTCCACGCGCGGAGCATAACGACGTCCTTAGGTGTCGCACCAGCCACCCGAACCCCGCGAATCACGCATTTCCCAGGGGCTATTGGACCGTCCTATCGCCAGATGGAATCTCCGCCTCCCCGGATATCTCCCGCAGACTCGGCGGCACCACAGTTCATCCGCGGGTCCCGGCCGTTGCCCCACACCTCGGCCGGGTCCCCCGGACACTAAGGAGCCCCCCACATGAGATCTCCGAAGACGGTGCTGTCGGCCGCACTTGGTCTGGGCCTTGCCGCGAGCCTCGCCGCCGCCGTGCCCGCGGTGGCCACCCCCTCGGCCGCCCCCGCGGACAACACGGTGACCGCGGCCCAGTACGTCGGTTCGGCCGCCGAGAAGGCCGACACCAAGCGGTTCTTCGAGGCCGTGCTGAAGTCGGCGCTCGCCAAGCAGAAGAAGACCGGCGCCGCTTCGGTGACGGTGACGTACGACGCGAGCGGCGCGCCCACCTTCGCGCGGCAGATATCCAGCAGCGCGCAGATATGGAACAGCGCCGTCTCCAACGTCAAGCTCCAGGAGGGCAGCGGCGGGGACTTCCAGTACCGCGAGGGCAACGACCCGCGCGGCTCCTACGCCAGCACCGACGGCCACGGCCGCGGCTACATCTTCCTGGACTACCAGCAGAACCAGGAGTACGACTCCACCCGCGTGACCGCGCACGAGACCGGCCACGTCCTCGGCCTGCCGGACCACTACGAAGGCCCGTGCAGCGAGCTGATGTCCGGCGGCGGCCCCGGCCCGTCCTGCACCAACGCCCAGCCGGACGCCAACGAGCGCGCCGAGGTCGACCAGCTCTGGGCGAACGGCCTGAAGGGCGCCCACTTCGGCAAGGCGTCCTGACCCTCCCCGAACCGTCGGCCGTCGGCCGCCCGCCGATGACCACGGGCCGACGGCCGGCCGGCAGCCCGCGCTGAGACGCGCGGTGGGGTCCGCGAACCCCGCCGCGCGTGCATCCCCCACAGCGCGCGCCCGTCCGCGGCCGCGCGTTTCACCCCCCTCCATGCGCGGTGGGCCTCCCCACCGCGGCGCCCCACCGCGCGTTTCAGTGCACGGCCCCGCCCCGCCGGCCTCCCCGTCCGCCCGCCCCCTGCTGGAGCTGCGCTCCAGAAGAGGGGCGGGGCGTCGCGGGCCAGGGATGAACCGGAGCGCCGTGATCGGCATACTGGGCGGCGCCCGCCCGTAGGAGCCGCCCCGGAGCCGCCCATGTCGATGATCCGCCACCTCCGCCGGGCCGTACGCCTGCCACAACAGCGCAGCCGCGGCGTCGACCTCGCCCACCCGGCGCGCTCGCCGCTGGGCACCGCTGTCGTCAACTGCGCGGTGTACGAGAACGGGGTACGGCTGGCCGGCGACCACCCCGTGGCGGAGGCGGTGGACCGGGTCCGCGCCTCGGGCGACGGGTTCGTGTGGATCGGGCTGCACGAGCCGTCGGAGGCGGAGTTCGCGGGCATCGTGGAGCTGTTCGGGCTGCACCCGCTGGCCGTGGAGGACGCCGTCCTCGCCCACCAGCGCCCCAAGCTGGAGCAGTACGACACCAACCTGTTCACCGTCTTCAAGACCGCCTGCTACGTCGACCACGACCGGCTCACGGCGACCAGCGAGGTCGTGGACACCGGCGAGATCATGGTGTTCACCGGCGAGGACTTCGTCATCACCGTGCGGCACGGCGGGCACGGCTCGCTCGGCCCGCTGCGCGAGGCGCTGGAAGCGAACCCGGAGCAGCTCGCGCTCGGCCCGTCCGCCGTCCTGCACGCCATCGCCGACCTGGTCGTCGACGACTATCTGGAGGCGACGGCGGCCGTCCAGGACGACATGGACGAGGTGGAGAGCGCGGTCTTCGCCGAGGGCGGGCGGAACGCCGACGCCGGACGGATCTACCAGCTCAAGCGCGAGCTGCTGGAGCTGAAGCGGGCCGTGGCGCCGCTGGACCGGCCGCTGCACCGGCTCTCCACCCAGCCGCTGCCCCAGGTCGACCCGCGTATCCGTACGTACTTCCGGGACGTCGCCGACCACCTGGCCCGGGTCACCGAGCGCATCACCGCCTTCGACGAGCTGCTGAACTCGATACTCCAGGCGCACCTCGCGCAGGTCACCATCGCGCAGAACGAGGACATGCGCCGGATCAGCGCCTGGGTCGCGATCCTGGCGGTCCCGACGATGGTGTGCGGCGTGTACGGCATGAACTTCGAGTACATGCCGGAGCGGGACTGGGTATTCGGATACCCGCTGGTGATGGGCGTGATCGTGGCGGCGTGCGCGGTGATCCACCGGGGGTTCAAGCGGAACGGCTGGCTGTAGCGGGGCGGCCGCCGGGCGCGTGCCGTGCCGGGACGTTCCGGCACGGCACGCGGCTCTCAGGATCCGGTCGTACCCAGCACCTTCGCCTCCTTCTCCGGGGACAGCCGGACCAGCGGGCGGTCCGGCCGCTGCGGCGCCGTCCCGCCGATCGACCGCAGCCAGTCCCAGGTGTCGGCCACCGTCTCCGCCACCGGACGGCAGCGCAGCCCCGCCGCGTACGCCTTCTCCACCCCCGTACGGTGCAGCGTGTCGTGGTACTCCGAGCCCGGCGGCACCCAGACCGGCAGCTCCGTCCACGGCTCGATGCCGGCCGCGAGGATCTCCGCCGGGTCGGTCCAGCGCAGCTCGGCGGCCGACCCCGTGACCCGGACGCACGCCTCCAGCAGCTCGCCCATGGTGGCGTGGCCGCTCCGGCTGATCATGTTGTACGGGCCCGACAGCCCCGCTTCGACGGCGTGCAGGATCCAGTTCGCGAGGTCGCGGGGGTCGATGTACTGGAGCGGGAGGCCGTGCGGGCCCGGGGCCAGGACGGGGCCGCCGCGGGCGGTCCGGGACAGCCACCACGGCAGCCGCCCGACGTTCTCGTAGGGACCGATGATCAACCCGGCCCGCGCGAACACCGACCCATCGGCGCCGAAGGACTCCTCGGCCGCCAGCTCACCGCCCCGCTTGGCCTCCGCGTACGGCACGTCGCCCGCGTCCGGATCGCCCGCCACGAGGGGGGCCTCCTCGCCCAGCCCCGCCGCCTTCGGGTGCACGTACACCGAAGCGCTCGACACGTATACGTAGCGCCCCGCCCGGCCGGCCAGCAGCCGGGCCGTGTCCCGTACCGCCGACGGCGCCCAGGACCAGGTGTCGACCACCGCGTCCCACTCCCCCGTGCGCAGCGCCGCGAGCCCCTCCGGAGCGGTGCGGTCACCGTGGAGCACAGCCGCGCCCGGCGGTGCCTCGTGCCGGCCCCGGTGGAACACCGTGACCTGCCATCCCTGTGCGAGGGCCGCCTCGGTCACGGCCCGCCCGACGAACTCTGTGCCACCCAGCATCAGCAGTCTCATGCCGCCGACTCTGCCCGTACGGGTGTACGGGCGTCCCGCGCCTCGCTCTCAGCGGAATCGCCTACCACGGGGGACGGTGCCTACCACGGGGTGACGGTCGAAACTCTCCAGATCCGCGCCCCGAAGATTGGACGGTCACGCACCCCGGTACGCCGCCGCGCCGCCAACACTGGTGAGGTCGGTATTCCGTTTCCACTTTTCACCCACAGGGGGAGAGATGACCGGGTCGCGCATCCTTGCGCTGGGCCACTACCAGCCCGCCAAGGTGCTCACCAACGACGACCTGGCCGAGCTCGTCGACACCGACGACGCCTGGATCAGCAGCCGGGTCGGCATCCGTACCCGGCGCGTCGCCGCCCCCGACGAGACCGTGGACGCGATGGCCGCCGCCGCCGCGGCGAAGGCGCTCGCGACGAGCGGCCTCGACCCGGCCGACATCGGCCTCGTACTCGTCGCCACCTGCACGGCCACAGGCCGCAGCCCGAACACGGCCGCCCGGGTGGCCGCCCGGCTCGGCATCCCGGCGGCCGCCACGATGGACGTCAACGTGGTGTGCGCGGGCTTCACCCACGCGCTGGCCACCGCCGATCACGCGATCCGGGCCGGCGCGGCACGCAACGCGCTGGTGATCGGCGCGGAGAAGTTCACCGACGTGGTCGACTGGACGGACCGCTCGACCTGCGTCCTGGTGGGCGACGGCGCGGGCGCGGCCGTGGTCACCGCGGCGGCGGAGCCGGAGATCGGCCCGGTGCTGTGGGGCTCGGTCCCGGAGATGGGCGACGCGGTGCGCATCGAGGGCGAGCCGGCCCGCTTCTCCCAGGAGGGCCAGACCGTGTACCGCTGGGCCACCACCCAGCTGCCGGCCATCGCGCGCCAGGTGTGCGAGCGCTCCGGCGTACGGCCGGACGAGCTGGCCGGCGTCGTACTGCACCAGGCCAACCTGCGGATCATCGAACCGGTCGCCGAGCGCATCGGGGCGGTGAACGCGGTGATCGCCCGGGACGTCGTGGAGTCGGGCAACACCTCGGCGGCGTCCGTGCCGCTGGCCTTCTCGAAGCTGGTCGAACGGCGCGAGGTGCCCTCGGGGGCTCCGGTACTCCTCTTCGGGTTCGGCGGAAACCTTTCGTACGCGGGGCAGGTCGTGCGCTGCCCGTAGGGGCAGCGCTTGCAGGCGCTGTGCCCGTAGGCGCGGCTCGCGGGTCGGGTGCGGCGCCCGGGGACGTCCGATTCGTTCAAGACCGGCGGCGCCGCGCCTTCGTACGCTCGACCCATGACTGACAGGACCAGCGCACAGACCACCCCCGGAGCCGCGGCGGCCCGTACCGCCCCCGCGCCCCGCTTCGCCGCGATCGGCCTGGCCGCCGCCGACATGGCGGCCTCGCTCGCCTTCTACCGGCGCCTCGGCCTGGACATCCCGGCGGAGGCCGACGCCGCTCCGCACGTGGACGCGCCGCTGCCCGGCGGGCTGCGGCTGATGTGGGACACCCACGAGACGCTGCGCTCCATGGACCCGGACTGGACACCGTCCTCCGGGGGCACACCCGAGCTCGCCTTCGAGTGCGCGTCCCCGGAGGCGGTCGACGCCCTCTATGCGGAGCTGGTCGACGCCGGGTACCGCGGCGCGAAGAAGCCGTGGGACGCCTTCTGGGGCCAGCGGTACGCCGTCGTCCTGGACCCGGACGGCCACGGCGTCGACCTCTTCGCGCCGCTGCCCTCCTGAGGGCCGGTCCTCAGAACACCGACCATCCGGTGAGCGTCGTGAAGTGGTCCAGCGCCGCGGCCCCGGCCACCGAATTGCCGCGCGCGTCCAGCCCCGGGCTCCACACACACAGCGTGCAGCGCCCGGGGACGACCGCCACGATGCCGCCGCCCACCCCGCTCTTGGCGGGCAGCCCCACCCGGTAGGCGAACTCCCCCGCCGCGTCGTAGGTGCCGCAGGTCAGCATCACCGCGTTCATCCGCTTGGCGTCGCGGGCGTGCAACAGCCGGGTGCCGTCGGCGCGCAGCCCGTGGCGGGCGAGGAAGCCGCCGGCCGTGGCCAGGTCGCGGCAGCTCATCTCGATCGAACACTGCCAGAAGTAGTGCTCGATGACGCTGGGGACGGGGTTCTCCAGATTGCCGAAGCTCGCCATGAAGTGGGCCAGCGCCGCGTTCCGGTTGCCGTGCTCGGCCTCGGAGCCGGCGACGGCCTGGTCGAAGGAGAGCTCCGGATTGCCGCTCTCCTCGCGCATGAAGTCCAGCAGCGCCGTGCTGGCGTCGCCGGTGAGGGTCTGCAGGCGGTCGGTGACGACCAGCGCGCCGGAGTTGAGGAAAGGATTGCGCGGGATGCCCTGCTCCCACTCGAGCTGCACCAGGGAGTTGAAGGGCGTGCCCGACGGCTCGCGCCCCACCCGCTTCCAGATGCTCTGGTCCTCCTGGGCCAGCACGAGCGCGAGGGAGAAGGCCTTGGAGATGGACTGCACGGAGAACGGGACCTCCCAGTCACCGACGCCGTACGTCTCCCCGTGGATGTCGGTGAGCGCGATCCCGAAGCGGTCCGGCGAGACGCGCTCCAGTGCGGGGATGTAGTCGGCGACCCTCCCTTGTCTCACCAGCGGCCGCGCACGGTCCGCCACCTCCTCGAGAACGGCCTGGTAGTCCATGCCGAACACGCTATCCCGGCGCGAGCACCGCCCCGAGCGGGGCTCCCGCCAGCGCCTTCACCTCGCGCGCCAGATGTGCCTGGTCGGCGTACCCGGCGACCGCGGCGACCTGTGCGTACGGCATCCCGGAGCGGGCCAGATCCAGGGCGCGCACCAGACGCAGCACCCGGCCGAGGGTCTTGGGGCCGTACCCGAAGGCGGCCAGGCAGCGGCGGTGCAGCTGGCGCTCGCCCACGCCGACCGCGTCGGCGAGCTCGCGCACCGGCGTGCCCCGGGCCGCGGCCCGTGCGATCAGTCCGCGTGCCGGGTCGGGCGCGGTACCCGTACGCAGCGCGGCGGCGGCAGCGGCTTCCAGGGCGCGACCGGACGCGGTTTCCGGGGCGCGGCCGGCAGCGGCTCCCGGGGCTTGCGGGCCGTGGTCGGCCGCCGCGGCGGCCAGCTCGTCGGTCAGCCGCCGTACCCGGTCGCGGGGCCACAGGTCAGCGAGGGGAACCCGCAGGTCACGCAGTTCGTGTGCGGGCACTCCGAAGACGGCCGGGCCCTGCCCCGGGGCGAAGCGCAGGCCGACGACGGGCGCCTCGGGGGCCCGCTCCGGCGCCTGCGGCAGATGCGGGCGGGTGTCCGGTCCCGCGACCAGAAGGCGGCCGTCGTACCAGATCAGATCGGTGCAGCCGTCGGGCAGCACGGGACGCGGCGCCGTTCCCGGGGTCTTGGTCCACACGGCGGCGCCGGACAGCACGGAGGGCCGTTCCCGGTACACGTCTCCAGCCTGGCACGGGAACCGCCGCCGCGTCCCGGCCGTTGATCGGGTACGGCACGCACCGGAGCCGGACGGCACCGGTGCCTGCGAGACCCATGGACCGACGCGGAGGCAGCACAATGGCGGGATTTCTGGACCGTGCCAAGGAGCAGGCGCAGCGTGGCCTGGCACAGGGCAAGCAGAAGGTGGACGAGGTCCAGCAGCAGCGCGCGGGCGCCGATCTGCTGAAGCGGCTGGGCGCGGCGTACTACGCCGAGCGGCGCGGCAGCGGCTCCCCGGAGGCGACGGCGACGGCGCTGCAGGCGCTCGAGGGGTACATCGCGACGCACGGGGACGGCATCCTGCGCGGCGCGTAGGGGCTGATCCGCGCGACCGGCACAGGTTCCCACGGTTCCCGTGCGCGAAACCGCTCCGGTAGGGACATATGTCCAGCGTATGCCCCGTAAGTGGCCGCTTCGGCTCGCATTGACCGCGAACTGCTGACCCAGAAGGTTCCGTTCCAGTACAAGCGTTTTACGAGGCGGTACGCGATCGGCGGCCGCTGTTGCACCGGAACGGAGCCGTTCATGGCCTCACCCATGTCAGCGGACAGATTCCTCGAAGCGCTGCGGGACGAAGGGCTGCGCGTCGTCGAGGTCGGCAACTGGCGCACGCACAACCGCAATCACAAGGGCCCCTGGGGCGGGGTGCACGGCGTGATGATCCACCACACCGTGACCTCGGGCGCCGAGGAGACCGTACGGATCTGCTACGACGGCCACCCGGACCTGCCGGGCCCGCTGTGCCACGGCGTGATCACCAAGGACGGCACGGTCCATCTGGTGGGTCACGGCCGCGCCAACCACGCGGGGCTCGGCGACGGCGACGTCCTGCGGGCGGTGATCGCCGAGCGGCGGCTGCCGCCGGACAACGAGGCCGACACCGACGGCAACCGCGTCTACTACGGCTTCGAGTGCGAGAACCTCGGCGACGGCGAGGACCCGTGGCCCGACGCACAGCTGGAGGCGATCGAGAAGGCGGCCGCCGCGGTGTGCCGGGTGCACGGCTGGAACGAGCGCTCGGTGCTCGGCCATCTGGAGTGGCAGCCGGGCAAGGTCGACCCGCGCGGCTTCACGATGGACGCGCTGCGCGAGCGCATCGGGAAGCGCCTGCGGTGACGTCCCGCCGCGTGGCGCGGGGCGCCGCGCGGACAATGGGGGCGTGACCGGCACCGTCCCCGACCCGAAGACGCTGCGGCCGCACCTGCCGTCCCCGGTACAGGAGATCGAGGACGACCGGTTCGCGCGCCGCGGCGTACGCCTGCTGCTCAAGCGGGACGACCTGATACACCCCGATCTGCCGGGCAACAAATGGCGGAAACTGGAGCCCAATCTCCGCGCCGCCGCGGCGGCCGGGGACCGCACGCTGCTCACGTTCGGCGGCGCGTACTCCAACCACCTGCGCGCCACCGCCGCGGCGGGCCGCCTCCTGGGCCTGGACACGATAGGCGTCGTACGGGGCGAGGAACTGGCCGACCGGCCGCTGAACCCCTCGCTGGCCCGCTGTGCCGCCGACGGCATGCGGCTGCACTTCCTGGACCGCGCCCGCTACCGCCGCAAGGACGACCCCGAGCTGCTCGACGCGCTGCGCGCCCGCTTCGGGCCGTACCGCCTGGTCCCCGAGGGCGGCAGCAACGCCCTCGCCGCCCGCGGCTGCGCCGCCCTGGGCCACGAGCTGGCCGGGGCCGCCGACGTCGTCGCCGTGGCCTGCGGGACCGGCGGCACCCTCGCGGGACTGGCCGCGGGCCTCGCCCCGGGACAGCGCGCCCTCGGCTTCCCCGTACTGAAGGGCGGCCCCGGCCCCGGCCACTTCCTGGAGGCAGACGTACTGCGCCTCCAGGAGGCGGCCTTCGGGGGCCGGCGCGGTGACTGGCGGCTGGACACCGCGTTCCACTGCGGCGGCTACGCCCGCAGCACGCCAGCGCTGGACGCCTTCGCCACAGATTTCGAGGCGCGGCACGGCCTGCCGCTGGAGCGGGTGTACGTGGCGAAGATGCTGCTGGGCCTGGTGACGCGTACCGAAGAGGGCGCCTTCGCGCCGGGCACCACCGTGGCCGCGGTGATCACCGGCTCACCCTGAGGCAGGCCGTGTCCCGGGACCTCTGAAGCAGCGCACCGCCTTACTCCGGGCTCACCGTCTCCCGGTACGCCGCCGCCTCCTCCAGGTCCAGCCGGCGCAGCAGCGTCCGCAGCATCTCGTCGTCGATCCGCCGGGCGTCGCGCAGCTCCACGAAGACCGCGCGCTCCGCGCCGATCATCTCCCGGGCCAGCCGCAGGTAGGTCGCCTCCACCGACTCCCCGGTCTCCGCGTTCGGCGGCCCCAGCCGCTCCCAGACGGCGTTGCGGCGGCGCTCCAGGACGGTCCGCAGCCGGTCCTCCAAGGGCCCCGGCAGCGCGTTGCGCGAGTCCTCCAGGAGTTCGCGCAGCCGGCGCTCCGCCGCGTCCGACGCGTCGTTCTGCGCCTGCGCCTCGGCCAGCGTCTCGGCCTGCGGATCCGGCCGGGGCAGCTTCAGGAGCCGGATCAGCGGCGGCAGCGTCAGCCCCTGGACCACGAGGGTGCCGATGACGGTGCTGAAGGTCAGGAAGAGCACCAGGTTGCGCGCAGGGAAGGGCTCGCCGCTGTGCGTCGTCAGCGGGATGGAGAAGGCGATCGCCAGCGAGACCACCCCGCGCATCCCGGCCCAGCCGACGATCACCGGCGCCGTCCAGGTCGTGTCGGCTTCCCGTTCCCGAATACGCGCCGACAGCCACCGGGGCAGGTACGTCGCGGGGAACACCCATACGAAGCGCGCCAGCACCACCACGGCGAACAGCACAAGGGCGTACGTGATCGCCTGCACGGTGCTGAACTCCCCCAGCCCCCGCACCACGACCGGCAGCTGGAGCCCGATGAGCGCGAAGACCGTGGACTCCAGCAGGAAGGCGACCATCGTCCACACCGCGGCCTCCTGGAGCCGCGTATCGAAGCCCACCTGCCAGGAGCGGTGCCCCAGGTACAGCGCGACCACCACGACGGCGAGCACCCCGGAGGCGCCGACGTGCTCGGCCACCGAGTACGCCAGGAACGGGATGAGCAGCGACAGCGTGTTCTCCAGTACCGCGGAGTCCCGCAGCTTGCAGCGCAGCCAGTGCAGCGGCCCCATGAGGACCAGCCCGATCCCGATGCCGCCGACCGCCGCGATGCCGAACTCCTTCAGGCCGCCGGCCCAGGTCGCGCCCTCCCCGACGGCCGCGGCGAGCGCCACCTTGTAGGCGGTGATGGCGGTGGCGTCGTTGACCAGCGACTCGCCCTGCAGGATGGTCGTGATCCGGCCGGGCAGCCGCAGCCGGCGGGCGATGGCGGTGGCCGCCACGGCGTCCGGGGGCGCGATGACCGCGCCCAGCACGAGGGCCGCGGTCAGCGGCAGGTCCGGGATGACGAGGTACGCGGCGTATCCGACGGCCAGCGTCGCGAAGAGCACGTAGCCGACCGACAGCAGCGCTACCGGGCGCAGATTGGCCCGCAGGTCCAGGTACGAGCTGTCCAGCGCCGCGGTGTGCAGCAGGGGCGGCAGCAGCAGGGGCAGCACGATGTGCGGGTCGAGAGGGTAGTCGGGGACGCCGGGCAGATAGCCCGCACCGAGCCCGGCCGCGACGAGCAGCAGGGGCGCGGGTACGGGCGTACGCCTCGCCAGTCCCGCGACGGCCGCGCTCCCGGCGACCAGCAACAGCAGTGGCATCACATCCATGGCAGACCCGTCCCCGCGCGTTCCGGCTAATCTGGCAATCATGAGCGAGTGCCCGCACGTTCTCGACCTGCCGCGCCCCGAACCGGCCGCGCTGAGCGACACCTGCACCGAGTGCCTCGCCGTCGGCAGCCACCCCGTACAGCTGCGGCTCTGCCTGGTCTGCGGCCACGTCGGGTGCTGCGACTCCTCGCCGTACCGGCACGCCACGGCGCACTTCGAGGCGACCGGGCATCCGGTGATGCGCTCCTTCGGGGCGGGCGAGGACTGGCGCTGGTGCTTCACCGACAAAACGCTGGTCTGAGCGCTGGTACGAGCGCTCCTCCGGGCGCGCGGGCCGCACGGCGCCCGGCGCCGGTTGTCAGTGGGGCCCGTTAGCCTTCACAGCATGATCCGCACTGCGACACCCGACGACGTTCCGGCGATCCACGCCATGATCCGCGAGCTCGCGGAGTACGAGCGCGAACTGGAGTCGGCGAAGGCCACCGAAGAGCAGCTCCGCGACGCCCTGTTCGGCGAGCACCCGGCCGTCTTCGGGCTGATCGCCGAGGAGTCCGGCACCCCGGTGGGCTTTGCCCTGTGGTTCCGCAACTTCTCCACGTGGACGGGCACGCACGGTGTCTATCTGGAGGACCTGTACGTCAGGCCTGCGCACCGCGGCGCCGGACACGGCAAGTCACTGCTCGCCGCGCTGGCGCAGATATGCATCCGCCGTGGATACGGACGTTTTGAATGGTCAGTCCTGGATTGGAATGAACCGTCCATCGGTATATACAAGTCGATCGGTGCTCAGCCCATGGACGAATGGACCGTCTTCCGGCTCACTGGAGAGGCACTGCACGAGCTCGCGGCAACTGCAGATGCCAACGCAGCGTAACCAGCGCCGATTTGGCAGTGCAGACCCCTAGCCACTGTCCGTACCCGTAGGCTTACAATGAGTGACACTCGTGGGTTTGCGGGACACTGCGAGTCCCACCGTCGTGCCAGGCCGGCAGCCACGCCGATCCCGGGCGACATTGCACCGCAGATCGCGATAGCGTCGCACAGCGCATGCGCTGTGCCGGGTGGCCGTTCCTTCCGCCGGGAGGATCCGGTCCGGCATGAATATCAGCTCAAACAGCTTGTGTCACCTTGGAGGTGAGGGTGTCCCAGATCGCAGGCGAGCCCGGGAATCAGGACTTCGTGGAAGTCCGGCTGCCCGCTGCGGGTGCCTATCTGTCGGTGCTGCGTACGGCCACGGCCGGACTGGCAGCCCGGTTGGACTTCACCCTCGACGAGATCGAGGATCTGCGTATCGCCGTCGACGAGGCGTGCGCGATCCTCCTGCAGCAAGCCGTCCCCGGAAGTGTGCTGAGCTGCGTCTTCCGGCTGATCGACGACGCGCTGCAGGTGACCGTATCGGCTCCCACCACCGACGGACGCGCTCCAGAGCGCGACACCTTCGCCTGGACGGTGCTCTCCGCACTGGCCGGCAAGGTCGACTCCACCGTCGCCGAGGACCAGACGGTCAGCATCAGTCTGTACAAGGAGCGCGGCGCCGGTCCCGGACCGTCATGACCGAAGAGGGGGCCCTGTGAAGGATCTGGAGCGCGGCGCGCGGATGGAGCCCAGAGTGGCCATCCCCGAGCAGCAGGCCCGGCCGCACCCGATGGGCACGGACGACCTCAGCGGCCGGTTGAACGCGGCGGAGCAGGCAGAGCGGGCGGACCACATGGACCACAGCGAGCAGCAGCGGCAGCAGCAGGATCCGCAGCATCACCCTCACGATGCGCATGATCCGCACGACCGCAGTGGTGCCCGCGCGATGTTCTACGAGCTGCGCAAGCTCCCGGAGGGCTCCGACGAGCGCGCGGAGCTGCGGAACACCCTGGTCCGGATGCACCTCCCCCTGGTGGAGCATCTCGCCCGGCGCTTCCGCAACCGCGGCGAGCCGCTCGACGACCTCACCCAGGTCGCCACGATCGGCCTGATCAAGTCGGTGGACCGGTTCGATCCGGAGCGCGGCGTGGAGTTCTCCACGTACGCCACCCCGACCGTGGTCGGCGAGATCAAGCGGCACTTCCGCGACAAGGGCTGGGCGGTCCGCGTGCCGCGCCGCCTGCAGGAGCTGCGGCTGTCGCTGACCACGGCGACCGCGGAGCTCTCCCAGCGGCACGGCCGTGCCCCCACGGTCCATGAGCTGGCCGAGCATCTGCGCATCTCCGAGGAGGAGGTGCTGGAGGGCCTGGAGTCGGCGAACGCCTACAGCACCCTCTCGCTGGACGTGCCGGACACCGACGACGAGTCCCCCGCGGTCGCCGACACCCTGGGCGCCGAGGACGAGGCGCTGGAGGGCGTCGAGTACCGCGAATCCCTCAAGCCGCTGCTGGAGGACCTGCCGCCGCGCGAGAAGAAGATCCTTCTGCTGCGCTTCTTCGGCAATATGACCCAGTCGCAGATCGCCCAGGAGGTCGGCATCTCGCAGATGCACGTCTCCCGGCTGCTGGCCCGCACCCTGGCCCAGCTCCGCGACAAGCTGCTGGTCGAGGAGTAGCGGACCCTCCGGCGGGGCGGGAGACCGCCGGATCCGCCGCACTCCGGACCACGACCGCACGACGGGCGCGGGCCGCACCGACAGCCCCACAGGACTCCGCCGGGAGCCACACGGGCCCGGTGCGCCCGCGCCCGTCGGCGTACGGACTTCCCGAACGCCCGCTCGTACGAGGACGTACGACTTTCCAGCACGCCCGGCACAATCCCGGCGTACGGCTTTCCGGCACGCCCCGCGCAAGCCCGGCGTGCGGCTCTCCTGAGCGCCCGCGCGAGTACCGGCGTACGGCTGTGCGGCCGCCCCGGCGCGCAGCGAGCGCCGCCGCCTACACGCCGCCCCCTGCGCGGTCCCCGCAAGCCGGCGACTGGCCCCGGCCACGAGTCGGCCGCGAGTCGGCTACGTGTCCTCGCGCGGCCCGATGCCCAGCGCCTCGGTGGCCGTCGGATTGACCAGCAGACCGAGCACGACGAACGCGACGACGCCCAGGACCACGCCGCCCGCGAGCAGCGCGCCCCCGCCGTTGATCAGCGTCCAGGCCACCGGCAGCGCCACGATCTGAGTGATCAGCGAGGGTCCGCGGCTCCAGCGCCGCCGCAGCCACAGCCCGCGCGCGGAGACCAGCGGCAGCAGCGCGAGCACGATCACGGTGATCCCGCCCATCTCGGCCTGCTGAGGGCTGTCCGGCGAGCCGGTCAGCCCGTCGACCAGCATGTAGACGCCCAGCGCTGCCAGCGCGAGCCCTTCCAGGCCCGTGAGCACCGCCGCGGCGGTCAGCCGGCGCGGCCGCGGCCCGGCGGGTGCGGGGACGGGCGTGGGGGCGGCTGGGGTCCGCTTCTGCTTACTGCTGCTCACCCCAGCAGGGTAGCGCCGGGGACCCGTCCACCTGACGGGCAGGGGCTGGGCCCTCGTACCCACAGGTAGGTACCCTGCTCCCCATGCGTGCACTTCTCGTGGTCAACCCTGCAGCAACCACCACCAGTGCGCGCACCCGTGACGTACTGGCCCACGCGCTGGCCAGCGACCTGAAGCTGGAGGTCGCGCAGACCGAGTACAGAGGTCACGCGCGCGACCTCGCCCGCCGGGCCGCGGAGAGCGGCGAGACGGAGCTGGTGGTCGCCCTCGGCGGCGACGGGACGGTCAACGAGGTCGTCAACGGTCTGCTGACCCACGGCCCGGACCCGGAGGCGCTGCCGCGCCTCGCGGTGGTCCCCGGCGGCTCCACGAACGTCTTCGCCCGGGCGCTGGGTCTGCCGAACGACGCCGTGGAGGCCACCGGCGCCCTGCTGGACGCACTGCGCGACGGCAGCGAACGTACGGTCGGACTGGGTTTGGCCGCCGGCACACCGGACACTCAGGACGAGATGATTCCGAAGCGCTGGTTCACTTTCTGCGCGGGCTTCGGCTTCGATGCCGGCGTCGTGGGCCGAGTCGAACAACAGCGCGAACGCGGCAAGCGTTCGACCCATGCGCTGTATGTGCGACAGGTCATGCGCCAGTTCATGGGCGAGCCGAACCGCCGGCACGGCACGATCACGCTGGAGCACCCGGGCACCGAACCGGGCTCGACGGAAGTGATCAAAGACCTCGTCCTGTCCATAATCTGCAACACCGCCCCCTGGACCTACCTGGGCAATCGCCCGGTCTACCCGTCGCCACAGGCGTCCTTCGACACCGCCCTGGACGTCTTCGCGCTGAGCAGACTCTCCACCCCGGCGGTCGCCCGGTACGCCACCCAGCTGCTGGCGTCAACCCCGGACCGCGGCCCACGGGGAAAGCACGCCGTATCGCTTCATGATCAGACGGACTTCACCTTGCATTCACAGGTTCCACTGCCCTTCCAGATGGACGGCGACCACCTGGGACTGCGTTCCAGCGTGACGTTCACAGGCGTACGCCGTGCACTGCGTGTGATTGTGTGAGCAGTAGGGCCTAAAGTCCTTTCAGTCGAACGTTTAGGCTGACTTCCACCCCCCAGAAGTACGGCTGTGACGCAGCCGACACCAAGGAATCAAAAAAAAGTTTCCGGAAGGGGTTGTATCCGCCGCCGAGGTTTGCGAGTCTCTTCATGGCGATCGGGACGGCCGCTCTTCGGCCCCCTTGAGAGCCCGAATCCCCTCCTCTTTTCCAGGACCGCACCAACCCCATGCGGGTGTTCGGCCCTTCCCTTGCGGAGGGATTCGTGAAAGCGTTCACATTCACAAGCAACGTTCCCGTAATACGAGGAGATGGAGCAGCCATGGACTGGCGTCACCGCGCCGTTTGCCGCGAGGAAGACCCCGAGCTCTTCTTCCCCATCGGCAACACCGGTCCTGCGCTGCTGCAGATCGAGGAAGCCAAGGCCGTCTGCCGCCGCTGCCCCGTCATGGAGCAGTGCCTGCAGTGGGCGCTCGAGTCCGGTCAGGACTCCGGCGTCTGGGGTGGTCTGAGCGAGGACGAGCGCCGCGCAATGAAGCGCCGTGCGGCTCGTAACCGGGCGCGCAACGCCAGCGCCTGAACCAGACGCCCCGTGGCATCCGAGCCGCAGCGCGCAGTACCCCCGATGCGCTAAGCAACGTGAGCTTTGAGCCCCGGACCGTAACTCGGTCCGGGGCTGACTGCTGTCCGCGCACGCCTCCGTATGGCCGTACGGAGGGGAGCGCATGGTGGTGCGTATCGCGTGAGATGCGCCACCAGGCGCCCCGCCCGCACCTCCGCGCACGGGGGCGCGAGCGGGATGAACCGGCCGCGGCCGGTCAAGGCCCTGCCGGCACGCTCAGTGCTTTTCGGCCCGCACCGGAATGTCCAGCACCACTTGGGTGCCGCGCCCGGGGGCCGGAAGCATGTCGAACGTGCCGCTCATCTCACCCTCGACCAGCGTCCGGACGATCTGCAGCCCCAGGTTGCCGGCGCGCTGCGGGTCGAACCCCTCGGGCAGCCCGCGGCCGTCGTCCCGGACGGTGACCCGCAGGCGCGGCTCCGTACTGCTGCCGCCGCGCACCGCGCCCACCTCGACCGTGCCCTGCTCCCCCGGCGCGAAGGCGTGCTCCAGCGCGTTCTGGAGGACCTCGGTGAGCACCATGGACAGCGGGGTGGCGACCTCGGCGTCCAGGATCCCGAAGCGGCCGCTGCGCCGCCCGGCCACCTTCCCCGGCGAAATCTCCGCCACCATGGCCAGCACTCTGTCGGCGATCTCGTCGAACTCGACCCGCTCGTCCAGGTTCTGGGACAGCGTCTCGTGGACGATCGCGATGGAACCGACCCTGCGGACCGCCTCGTTCAGCGCCTCGCGGCCCTGGGGCGAATCCATCCGGCGGGCCTGCAGCCGCAAGAGGGCGGCAACTGTCTGCAAGTTGTTCTTCACCCGGTGGTGGATTTCCCGGATGGTCGCGTCCTTCGTAATCAATTCGCGCTCTCGGCGTCGCAATTCGGTGACGTCGCGCAGCAGCACGAGTGAACCGATGTGCGTGCCCTTCGGTTTGAGCGGGATGGCTCTCAGTTGAATGACGCCGTCGTCACCCTCCACCTCGAATTCGCGCGGCGCCCACCCGCTGGCGAGCTTCACGAGGGCCTCGTCCACGGGGCCGCGCGCCGGTGCGAGTTCGGCGGTGGCCCGGCCGAGGTGGTGGCCGACGAGGTCGGCGGCGAGTCCGAGGCGGTGGTACGCGGAGAGCGCGTTCGGACTGGCGTACTGGACGACGCCGTCCGCGTCGAGCCGGATGAGCCCGTCGCCGGCTCGCGGCGAGGCGTCCATGTCGACCTGCTGGCCGGGGAAGGGAAACGATCCTGCAGCGATCATCTGCGCCAGGTCGGACGCGCTCTGCAGGTAGGTGAGCTCCAGCCGGCTGGGCGTCCGTACGGTGAGCAGGTTGGTGTTCCGCGCGATCACGCCCAGCACCCGGCCGTCCCGGCGTACGGGGATGGACTCCACCCGTACGGGCACTTCCTCGCGCCACTCGGGGTCGCCCTCGCGCACGATGCGGCCCTCGTCCAGCGCGGTGTCCAGCATGGGGCGGCGGCCGCGCGGCACCAGATGGCCGACCATGTCGTCCTGGTACGACGTCGGCCCGGTGTTCGGACGCATCTGCGCGACGGACACGTACCGCGTGCCGTCCAGGGTGGGCACCCACAGGACGAGGTCGGCGAAGGACAGGTCGGAGAGCAGCTGCCATTCCGAGACCAGCAGATGGAGCCACTCGAGGTCGGAGTCGCTCAGAGCGGTGTGCTGGCGGACGAGATCGTTCATGGAGGGCACGCATGCGAGCCTACCGGCGTACGGTGTATCCGTTGACCGTGCACAGGCATGGACTGATGCGCATGGTCTAGTCCACAATGAATCGGTAAAAGGCTTCCGCCCTCCCCGCACAGGAGGACGGATAGAGGACCGAGGCGCTCTCTGCCCTGACTGCGCCGCGGCCTCCGATCGGCCGGACCGGGCGCCGCGAGGAACCGCACACCTCACGGCGTGCACCGGCCGATGTCAGCTCCGGGCTGCGGTGCCGGACAGGTTGAGGGTCCTGTCCCGGCGCCGCGGCCCGCGGGTGTTTCCGGGCGCAGGCACAGGCGCATACTCAGACGGACATTTGAACGGCCCCCGCTCCTCCGAGGAGCGGGGGCCGTCGGCGTTTGCGCAGGTGGATCGGGGTCCGGAGGTCTGCGGTAGCCCGGCGCGTGGGGAGCGCGGAGCATGGAATCGCGGTGGCGTGCGCGGCGGTGCGCCAAGGGCACCACGGGGCCGCGACGCCGCTGCTAGAGTGGTCTATACCACTTGCCCCCTCTCCAGAACGGCAGGCCCAGCGTGGAAGTTGTCATCGTCCCGGATGCCAAGGAAGGCGGCGAGCTGATCGCCGAGGCCATGGCCGCCCTGCTGAGGCGCAAGCCCGACGCGCTGCTCGGCGTGGCCACCGGCTCGACCCCGCTGCCCATCTACGAAGCGCTCGCGAACAAGGTCGCGGCGGGGGCCGTGGACGCCTCGCGGGCCCGTATCTGCCAGCTCGACGAGTACGTGGGGCTGCCCGCGGGCCACCCCGAGTCCTACCGTTCCGTGGTGCTGCGCGAGGTCGTCGCGCCGCTCGGCCTGAGCGCGGACTCCTTCATGGGCCCGGACGGCGCCGCCGAGGACCTCCAGGCGGCCTGTGACGCCTACGACCGCGCGCTGGCCGAGGCCGGCGGCGTGGACCTCCAGCTCCTGGGCATCGGCACCGACGGGCACATCGGCTTCAACGAGCCGTGCTCCTCGCTCGCCTCCCGTACCCGTATCAAGACGCTGACGCAGCGCACCCGGGAGGACAACGCCCGGTTCTTCGACAGCCTCGACGAGGTGCCGCACCACGTCATCACCCAGGGCATCGGGACCATTCTGGAGGCCCGTCACCTGGTGCTGCTGGCCACGGGCGAGGGCAAGGCGGACGCGGTGGCCCAGACCGTGGAGGGGCCGGTGGCCGCGGTGGTGCCGGCCTCCGCGCTGCAGCTGCACCCGCACGCGACGGTGGTCGTCGACGAGGCGGCGGCCTCGAAGCTCAAGCTCGCGGACTACTTCCGCGCGACGTACGCGGCCAAGCCGGAGTGGCAGGGGCTGTAAGGAATCCCGTACCCCGTATCCGTATTCCGTACGGAACGCACAGGTGCCGAGTCCCGCGGGGCTCGGCACCTGTGCTTTTGCCGCGGCCTCAGCCGCCCGTGATGACCTCCGCGGCGGCCCGTCCGCAGACGCGGGCGGCCCCGTGGGTCGCGAGGTGCAGCGCTCCGGTGGGCGGCGCCTGCGGGACTCCCATCTCGACCACGACGGTGTCGGGCCGGGCGGCGACGAGAGCGGTGAGGGCGTCGGCCATCCAGGGGTGCCGGTGGACGTCGCGTACTACTGCGACGATCCTGCGGTGCGCCGCCTCGCGGAGCACATGGGAGACCAGTGCGGGCGTACCGGTCTCGGCGGCCTGTGCGGCGCTGTAACCGCCGGTCTCGGTTCCGGGGAGCAGCCGCGCGAGTTCGGCGGCGACGCCCCAGGGGGTCTCGTCGCCGACGGCGATGTTGGCGACGGGCGTGAAGGCAGCGACGTACGCGGGCGTACGCAACGGTTCGTACGGTTCGCCGCTCACCGTCGTCCGCAGCGCCCGGCGGGCGGCGCGCAGGCCGACCTCGGGGTCCCGCGGTGTGGCGTCCGTGGGCCCGCGTCGTCCCCGCTCCCGCGTCCACTGCGACAGCGCGCGCACCCGCGCGGCGGCGTCGGCGAGGCGCTCTTCCGGGAGGGCGCCGGAGCGCACGGCGCGTACCAGCGCGTCGCGGAGCCGGAGGACGGTCGCCTCGTCGGCCAGCCCGCCGCCGACACAGATGGCGTCGGCACCGGCGGCGATGGCGAGCACGCTGCCGCGTTCGATTCCGTACGTGGCGGCGATGGCCCGCATCTCCACGGCGTCGGTGACGATCAGGCCGTCGAAGCCGAGGCCGCCGGCCGCGACGGGCGCGCGCAGCAGTCCGTGCAGTGCGGCCGGGCTGAGCGTGGCGGGCAGATCGCCGTCGAGGGCGGGCACGAGGATGTGGGCGCTCATGACGGCCTTGGTGCCGGCCGCGACGGCCGCCTTGAAGGGCACGAGTTCGCGGGCGTGCAGGGTGTCGCGGGCGGCGTCGATGCGGGGCAGGTCGTGGTGGGAGTCGACGGCGGTGTCGCCGTGGCCGGGGAAATGCTTGGTGCAGGCGGCGACGCCGGCGGACTGCATGCCCTGGACGTAGGCGGCGGTGTGCCGGGCGACCAGGTGCGGGTCGGAGCCGAAGGAGCGTACGCCGATGACGGGGTTGCCGGGGTTGGAGTTGACGTCGGCGCTGGGGGCCCAGTTGAGGGTGATGCCGCAGTCGGCGAGGCGGCGGCCCAGCTCGCGGGCGACGGCGTGGGTGAGGCCGGTGTCGTCGACGGCGCCGAGGGCGAGGTTGCCGGGGAAGGAGGAGCCGCCGCGTACTTCGAGGCGGGTGACGTCGCCGCCTTCCTCGTCGATGGCGATGAGGATGCCGTCGGTCTCGGCGCGGAGGCGGGCACTCAGGGCGGCGAGCTGTTCGGGGGTATGCACGTTGCGTCCGAACAGGCCGACGGACGTGAGGCCCTCGCCGAGCCGGCGCAGCAGCCAGTCCGGCGCGTCGGTCCCGGTGAAGCCCGGCTGGAGCACGGCCAGCGCGTCGCGGGTGAGGGTGTCGGCGGAGCGTACGAGCGTCGTCATGGAGCTGCGTGTCCCTTCACTGCGCGTGAACAAGCAGGCGGGCGGGCGGCGGTACCGGACCGGAAGGCGGTAGCGGACCGGGCGCGGCTTTCATCAGATCGCAGACCGGTGGTCCGGGGGCGGAGGCAGGCGGGCGGCCGCGTCATCCCTTCACCGCGCCCGAGGTGAGGCCGCCGACCGCCTTGCGCTGCAGGAAGAGGAAGAGGATCAGGATGGGGAGGGCGAAGAGGGAGGCGGCGGCCATGGTGGCGCCCCAGTCGTCGCCGAAGTTGGTCTGGAAGCCGGACAGCCACAGGGGCAGGGTCTGGGCCTCGGCCTGCTTGTTGAGGATGAGGACGAGGGGGAATTCGTTCCAGGCGGTGATGAAGCCGAAGAGCGAGGTGGCCATCAGCCCGGGGGCGAGCAGCGGCAGGATGATCCGGAGGAATGCCTGGGGGCGGGAGCACCCGTCGACCATGGCGGACTCCTCCAGCTCCTTGGGGACGGCCGCGATGTAGCCGCGGAGGGTGAGGATCGTAAAGGGCAGCACCATGACCATGTAGAAGAAGGTGAGGGGCAGCAGGCTGTTCAGCATGTCGCCGTCCCGGACGATCATGTAGATCGCGATGACCATCACCTCCCAGGGCGCCATCTGGGCGACCATGAAGGTGACGATCACGCCGCGGCGCCCCTTGAAGCGCATCCGGGCGATCGCGAAGGACGCGAGCAGCGCGATCACGAGCGACATGCCCACGGCGAGGACCGTGACGGTGACGGAGTTGCCGACATATCGCCAGAAGTTCGGGGCGCTGACGGCGGTGCGGAAGTGTTCGAGGGTCGGGCTGAGCGGGAACCACACGGGGTCCTCGCTGATGATGTCGCCGGTCGGCTTCAGTGCCGTACTGAACATCCAGTAGACGGGGAAGAGCAGGCCCGCGGTCAGGGCCAGGGCCGTGGCGTTGGGCCAGAGGCGGCCGAAGAGACTGCGTTTCATCGCTCGTCCTCCTCCTGCCGGAGCACGATCCGGAGGTAGTACGAGGTCAGGGCCAGCAGGATGAGGATGGTCAGCAGCGAGATGGCCGCGCCCATGCCGTAGTGCTGGTTGCCCATGCCCTCGATGAAGGCGTACACGGGGAGGATTTCGGTGAGGCGCTCCGGGCCGCCCTCGTTGATGGCGAACACCTGGGCGAAGGCTTTGAAGATCCAGATGACTTCGAGGAAGGTCGTCGCGTAGAGGAAAGGCCTGATGAAGGGGAGCGTTACCGAGGTGAAGCTCCTCCAGAGGCCGGCGCCGTCGAGGGCGGCCGCTTCGTAGAGCTCCCTGGGGATGGTGGTCGTCGCGGCGTAGAGGTTGATCGCGACGAAGGGTACGGACTGCCAGACGACCAGGACGGTGATGACGAAGAAGGTGGAGAACTGGCCGCCGGTCCAGTTGAAGTCCGCCATGCCGTGCCACCCGAGGCGGTCCAGTACCCAGTTGACGACGCCGAAGCGCTGGGCGAAGAGCCACTGGTAGACGGTGGTGGCGGCGATGACGGGCATGGCCCAGGCGAGGACCAGACCGAACAGCAGGGTGAGCCGCATACGGGGGCCGAGCCGGGCGAGCAGCAGGCCGATGAGGGTGCCGATGCCCATGGTCAGGACGACGTTCGCGGCGGTGAAGAGGAGCGAGCGGAGGGAGACCCGCCAGAACTCCTCGTTGCCGAGGATCTCGCCGTAATTGTCCAGGCCGTTCCACTCGGTGGCGTGCCGGATGAGCTGTCCCATGTTGAGGTTCTGGAGGGACAGCAGTCCGTTGGTGACCATGGGCCAGCCGAGGAACACTGCGGTGACGGCGAGCGCGGGCAGCAGCAGGAGGTACGGCCCGTATGCGCGGCGCCGCACCTCCTTGGCGGGCCGCGGCGCCTCCTTCACGGGCCGTACCGCCTTGCGGGGCCGTACGTCGGTGGTGCTCGCGCTCACTGCTGCTGACCGAGGCGCTTGTTGAATTCGCCCTCGACCTGCCGGGCGGCGTCCATCGGCGTCTTACCGCTCAGGACGGCGGTCATGTACGTCTTGATGGGGTTGGGCGGGTTCTCCACCGCGCCCCATTCGGGAATCAGCGGGGTGGTGCCGCCGCCGGCGACGGCGGGCGCTGCCGCCTCGGCCGCCGGGTTGCCCTTCAGGGCGTTCTGCAGCGACTCCTTGTTGGGGATGACGCCGCCTTCTTCGGCGAGCTGTGCCTCGTACTTGTCGGAGAGCGCGATCTTCAGGAACTTCTTGGCCAGGTCCTGCTTCTGGCTGCCGGCGGCGACGGCGAGGTTGGAGCCGCCGAGGAAGACGCCCTCCGGTGTCCCGGCGGTCTCACCGGGGATGGTGAAGTAACCGATGTCCTTCTCGATCTTCGGGTTGGCCTTGATGGCGATCCCGGACTCCCAGCCCATGCCGATGAACGCGCCGGTCTTCCCCTTGGCGAAGACCTCGCCCTGCTGCGGGGTGGCCTCGTCCTTGTCCTTCGGTGCCTTGCTGAAGGACTGGTACTGCTTGTAGATGTCCATGGCCTTGGCGACCTTGGGGTCGGCGAGGTTGGAGACCCACTTGCCGCCCTGCTTCTTGACCAGGTTCGCCTTGGTACCGATGGTCAGGCCGTCGAAGAAGTACCAGTTCTGGCCGGGCAGATAGAGCGGCTCGGCGTCCGTCTTCTTCTCGATCAGGTCGAGGTCCTTGAAGAACTCGGTGCGGGTCTTCGGCGTGCCCTTGACGCCGGCCTCGGCCCAGATCTTCTTGTTGTAGACGACGACGCGGTTGGCGGCGTACCAGGGGGCGGCGTACTGCTTGCCCTCGTAGACGGCCGACTTGTTCAGGGACGGCGTCCAGTCGGCGCCGATCTCCTTCTTCAGGTCGTCCAGTTCGGCGAGGCCGGAGGTCTTGGCGTAGGCGGGGGTCTGGGTGTTGCCGACCTCGATGACGTCCGGCGGGTTCTCCTCGGAGAGCGCGGTGGTGATCTTCTGCTGAATGCCGTTCCACTTCTGGATCTCGATGTTCAGCTTCGCGCCGGTCTTCTTCTCGAAGGCGGCCGTGACGTCCTTCGTCCAGCCCGGTGGGGTGGAGCCGTCCATGACCCATACGGTGAGGCTCGCCTCGTCCGCCCCCGCCGACTCGCCGGACCCGCAGGCCGCGACACTTACCAGCATTCCCGCGACTGCCGTCGCCGCGATCAGCCCACGCTTCACAGCACACTCCCCTAATGGCTGGGTGGTGGTCTTTAATGGTTTAGACCAGTGCCCGCAGCTTGGCCTAGACCTTTAGGGGTGTCAAGAGGTGTATAAGAGTCGCAGTCGGCTCCGTTACCGGACCGACATCCGGCAGGCGCGGACCTGCGAGGGAGCATCGGCGCCCCACCCGTGCCACGATGTGAGCCGCTACGTACGGAGGAGCCGGTGACGACAGCACGAGTGGAGTCGGAAGGGCGGGTCATGGAGACCGACGAGGCCGGCGCGGAGTCCGGCAGCGGAGCCGCGCGCACCGCGCGGGTGCCCAAGTACTACCGGCTCAAGCGGCACTTGCTGGAGATCACCGAGACGCTGCCGCCGGGCACCCCCGTACCACCCGAGCGCACCCTGGCCTCGGAGTTCGACACCTCACGGACGACCGTGCGGCAGGCCCTGCAGGAACTGGTCGTCGAGGGACGGCTGGAACGCATCCAGGGCAAGGGCACCTTCGTCGCCAAGCCCAAGGTCTCCCAGGCGCTGCAACTGACCTCCTACACCGAGGACATGCGCGCCCAGGGCCTGGAGCCCACCTCGCAGCTGCTGGACATCGGGTACGTCACCGCCGACGACCGGCTGGCGGGGCTGCTGGACATCGCGGCGGGCGGTCGGGTGCTGCGCATCGAACGGCTGCGGCTGGCCAGCGGCGAGCCGATGGCCATCGAGACCACGCACCTGTCGGCCAAGCGCTTCCCGGCCCTGCGCCGCAATCTGGTCAAGTACACCTCCCTGTACACCGCGCTGGCCGAGGTCTACGACGTCCGCCCGGCGGAGGCCGAGGAGACCATCGAGACGTCCCTCGCCACCCCGCGCGAGGCCACGCTGCTGGGTACGGACGTGGGCCTGCCGATGCTGATGCTCTCCCGGCACTCCCTGGACCCCCAGGGCGAACCGGTCGAGTGGGTGCGCTCGGTGTACCGCGGCGACCGGTACAAGTTCGTGGCCCGGCTGCAGCGGCCGAACGACTAGCGGCGGCCGGACGACTGGCAGTACGGGGCCGGGCCCGGCCGCATGGGCCGGGAGGTGTGGAAGTGCACATCCTCGTCACCCTGGTTGTCCACAGGGTGTAGCGCACGTCACATTCCCTGCTTTACGGTCCTTCCGTCACCGTCAGGACGGGAGGACGGCCAGTGCGTACGACATCGCCCCGAACGATCGCCATCTGGACAGCCGTTGCGCTCATCGGCGCCGCCGGCTGGACCCTGCTCGCACTGGGCCGCGGCGAGGAGGTGTCGGCGGCCTGGATGGTGGCCGCCGCCCTCGGCACGTACGCCATCGCGTACCGCTTCTACTCGCGGTTCATCGCCACGCGCGTGCTGCGGGTGGACAAGAACCGCGCCACCCCGGCCGAGCGGCTGAACAACGGCATCGACTTCCACCCCACCGACCGCCGCGTCCTGCTCGGCCACCACTTCGCGGCCATCGCGGGCGCGGGACCGCTGGTCGGGCCGGTGCTCGCGGCGCAGATGGGGTATCTCCCCGGCACGATCTGGATCATCGCCGGAGTGGTGTTCGCGGGCGCCGTGCAGGACATGGTGGTGCTCTTCTTCTCGACCCGGCGGGACGGGAAGTCGCTGGGCCAGATGGCGCGCGAGGAGATCGGCCCGTTCGGCGGGGCCGCCGCGCTGCTCGCCGCCTTCGCCATCATGATCATCCTGCTGGGCGTGCTGGCCCTGGTGATCGTCAACGCGCTGGCCGCGTCCCCCTGGGGCACGTTCTCCATCGGCATGACGATCCCCATCGCCCTCATCATGGGCGTCTACCTGCGCTTCCTCCGCCCCGGCCGGATCACCGAGGTCTCCCTCCTCGGCATCGCGCTGCTGCTCCTCGCCCTCGTCGGCGGCCGCTGGGTCGCGGAGTCCTCCTGGGCCGACACCTTCACCCTCCAGCCGAAGACCCTGGTCATCTGGCTGGTGGCATACGGCTTCATCGCCTCTGTGCTCCCCGTCTGGACCCTGCTCGCGCCCCGCGACTACCTCTCCACGTTCATGAAGATCGGCACGATCGCCCTGCTGGCGCTGGGCGTGGTGATCGCCCTGCCGACGCTGAAGATGGACGCGGTGACGGACTTCGCGAGCCGCGGCGACGGCCCGGTCTTCGCCGGCTCCCTCTTCCCCTTCGCCTTCATCACCATCGCCTGTGGCGCGCTGTCGGGCTTCCACGCGCTGATCTCCTCGGGCACCACGCCGAAGATGGTGCAGAAGGAGACCCAGATCCGGATGATCGGGTACGGCTCGATGCTGATGGAGTCGTTCGTCGCGGTGATGGCGCTGGTGGCCGCGTCCATCATCGACCCCGGCCTGTACTTCGCGATGAACGCCCCGGCGGGCGTCATCGGCGACTCCGTCCAGTCCGCCTCCCAGGCGGTCGCCCAGTTCGGTTACTCGATCTCCCCCGACCAACTGGCGGCCGCGGCCAGGTCCGTGGAGGAACAGACACTGCTGTCCCGGACGGGCGGCGCGCCCACCCTGGCCGTCGGCGTCTCGGAGATCTTCTCGCAAGTGGTGGGCGGCGGCGGGATGAAGGCGTTCTGGTACCACTTCGCGATCATGTTCGAGGCGCTGTTCATCCTGACGGCGCTGGACGCGGGCACGCGGGTGGGCCGCTTCATGCTCCAGGACATGCTGGGCAACGCCTACAAGCCGTTCCGGGACATCAGTTGGAAGCCGGGGCTGATCCTGTGCAGCGCGGCCGTGGTGGGCCTGTGGGGGTACTTCCTGTGGGTGGGCGTCCATGAGCCGCTGGGCGGCATCAACCAGCTCTTCCCGATCTTCGGAATCTCCAACCAGCTCCTGGCGGCGGTCGCGCTGGCGGTGTGCACGACGCTGCTGGTGAAGTCCGGCCGGCTGAAGTGGGCCTGGATCACGGGCATACCGCTGGCCTGGGACGCGGTGGTCACCCTGACCGCGAGCTGGCAGAAGGTCTTCTCCGGCGACCCGAAGGTGGGCTTCTTCACGCAACGGGCCGTCTACCAGGACGCCATCGACGCGGGGAAGGTACTCCCACCCGCGAAGTCGATGGACGACATGCACACGGTGGTCACCAACTCCACGGTGGACGGCGTGCTGTCGGCAGTACTGGCCCTGCTGATCGTCGTAGTGATCGCCGACGCGACCCGCGTATGCATCCGCCACCTCCGCACCCCGGACGCGACTCCGCTGAAGGAGGCCCCGTACGTCACCTCCCGCATCGTGGCCCCGGCCGGCCTGATAGCCACGCGTGAGGAGAAGGGGGAACTGGCGGCGGCTGGGGAGGAAGGGGCTCGCAGGTGAACGACTCGGCAAGCCCGGGGCGTCGGGCGGACGGCCGCCGCGCGGACGGTACGCGGGGCGTCCCGGTGAAGGCGGTCGTGGCGCGGTGGGCGCGGGGCGTGCGGTGGTATGTGCGGGAGTTGACCGGGGAGTCGGCGTACGACCGGTATGTCGAGCATCTCCGTCGGCACGACCCTGACGCCCCGGTCCCCACCCGCGGGGAGTTCGAGCGCCGCAGGACGGATGCGAGGGAGGGTGACCCCCGCTCGGGGTTCCGCTGCTGCTGAGAGGCGCGGGGTGGCGGAGGAGGCAGGAGGAGGAGGGGGTGGGGGCGGGGGGGAGGCCCCCGGAGTGCGGCTTTGGCCCAAACCCTGGCCGTACCCCGCGCCCTCCCCCAAACCGTGTCCGTACCGATATGCGGACAGCTGGTGACGTCAGCCGCTTCAGGCGCTTAGATTTCCTGGCCTTACCTAGATGATCGCCAGGGATGGAGCAGCGGATATGTCAGAGCCAGCCGAAACACCCCGTTCCGGGCCGATCGTCACGCCCACACGTGTGGTGGCCGGCCTGTGCCTGTTCGCTCCGTTCGTGGCGATGCTCTGGGTGAGTTCGTACGCGAAGGTCGAGCCGACGCTGATCGGCATCCCGTTCTTCTACTGGTACCAGATGCTGTGGGTGCTGATCTCGACGGCGCTGACGATGATCGCGTACAAGCTCGTGCAGCGTGAGCAGCGTCAGCTTCGCGCCCGTAAGGACGGTGCGTCGAAGTGATGACGATGACCATGGCAACGAATCTCCCGGCCACCGCGGTCACCCCGGCCGTCCCGGGCGGAAATGCGATCGCGGCGGACGCGACCGGCGGCGTGAACGGCATCGCGCTGGCCGTCTTCATCTTCTTCTTCATAGCCGTCACGGTCATGGGCTTCCTGGCCGCGCGCTGGCGCAAGGCCGAGCAGTCCGACAACCTCGACGAGTGGGGCCTGGGCGGCCGCAGCTTCGGTACGTGGGTGACGTGGTTCCTGCTGGGCGGCGACCTGTACACCGCGTACACGTTCGTCGCCGTGCCCGCGGCGATCTACGCGGCGGGCGCGGCCGGTTTCTTCGCCGTGCCGTACACGATCCTCGTCTACCCCCTGATCTTCACCTTCCTGCCGCGTCTGTGGTCGGTGTCGCACAAGCACGGGTACGTCACCACCTCGGACTTCGTGCGCGGCCGCTTCGGCTCCAAGGCCCTGTCGCTGGCCGTCGCGCTCACCGGCATCCTCGCCACGATGCCGTACATCGCGCTGCAACTCGTGGGCATCCAGGCCGTGCTGGACGTGATGGGCGTCGGCGGCGGGGAGAGCACGCACTGGTTCATCAAGGACCTGCCGCTGCTGATTGCCTTCGGCGTGCTGGCCGCGTACACCTACTCCTCCGGGCTGCGCGCGCCCGCGCTGATCGCGTTCGTCAAGGACGGCCTGATCTACCTCGTCATCGCGGTGGCGATCATCTACATCCCGATCAAGCTGGGCGGCTTCGAGCACATCTTCCACGCAGCGGGTGACGCCTTCGCGGAGACCAACCCGGCCACGGGCAAGCCGCGCGGGGAGCTCGCGAGCGGTCCGAACGCGCAGTGGGCGTACGCGACGCTGGCGCTCGGTTCGGCGCTGGCGCTGTTCATGTATCCGCACTCGATCACGGCCACGCTCTCCTCGCGGAGCCGTAACGTGATCCGCCGCAACACCACCATCCTGCCGCTGTACTCGCTGATGCTCGGCTTCCTGGCGCTGCTCGGCTTCATGGCGATCGCGTCCGGGATCAAGGTGCAGAACGGTCAGTTGGCGATCCCGCAGCTGTTCGAGAACATGTTCCCGGACTGGTTCACGGGCGTGGCGTTCGCCGCGATCGGCATCGGCGCGCTGGTGCCCGCCGCGATCATGTCGATCGCCGCGGCGAACCTCTTCACCCGCAACATCTACAAGGACTTCCTCAAGCCGGGTGCCACGCCCGCGCAGGAGCACAAGGTCGCCAAGCTGGTGTCGCTGCTGGTGAAGGTCGGTGCGCTGGCGTTCGTCCTGACGATGGACAAGACGGTGGCGATCAACTTCCAGCTGCTGGGCGGCATCTGGATCCTGCAGACCATGCCGGCGCTGGTGGGCGGCCTGTTCACCCGCTGGTTCCACCGCTGGGCGCTGCTCGCCGGCTGGGCGGTCGGCATGCTGTACGGCACGGTCGCGGCGTACGGCGTGGCGAGCCCCACCCAGAAGCACTTCGGCGGCTCGAACGCGGAGATCCCCGGCATCGGGGAGATCGGCTACATCGGTCTGACCGCGTTCGTGCTGAACGTCCTGGTGACGGTGGTCCTGACGGTCGTCCTGCGAGCCACGAAGACGCCTGACGGCATCGACGAGACCTCGCCCGAGGACTACACGGCGGACGTCGGCGACAAGGGCGTCCAGGCCGAGCTGCCTCCGGCGACGGCGGGGGCGGCGCACTGACGCCACTCCCCTCCGCACGACAACGGGCCGCCGGGAAATCCGGCGGCCCGTTGTCGTATCCGGCCGTTGTCGCATCCGGATCGGCTCACCGATTCCGAACGTAGCGGACGGCACTGACAACAGCACTGACAGTCGCACCGCGACACAAGATATGGGGACGCTCGCGCAACCCGACACAAGATGTATGCTCGTCCTCGCTGTCGCCGCAGGGGAATCCGGTGCGAATCCGGAACTGTCCCGCAACGGTGTGCTGAGTGGGCATTTGCGCGCTCGCCAAGTCCGAGGACCTGCCGACGGTACGCCCGTTCCGTTCCGGTGCGGGCGTCGAGACGTCCGGGCTCCGTGGGTTGGGCCGGTGGACGCTGCGTGGTGTGCCCGCGTGCCCGGCAGGGCTCCGGCGCGGCTGCCCGTACGCCTCCGTCGTGCCCTCCCCCGGCCCCAGCCGAGTGAGGAGAGCACAAGGTGACCATCGCGCCAGCGGAGTCAGCACGAGAGGCGCAGACGGTGCAGCCGGCACAGGAGGCGCGGCCGGCGACCGGGCAGGCCCAGGACGGCCCCGGTACGGCCCTGCTGCGCACCCTGACCGACCTCACCGCCGACCTGCCGGCCACCGACCCGGGCAAGGTCGCCGCGGCCGCGCTGCGCGGCCGGCACGCCGGCTCGGACGAGGCTGAGCTGCGCGAGCTGGCGATGGAGGCCGCCGCCGGGCTGATCGGCGACGAGCCGCAGTACTCCAAGCTGGCCGCGCGGCTGCTGACCGCCGCGATCGCCGAGGAGGCCGCCGGCCAGGGCGCGACGGGCTTCGCCGCCTCGGTCGCCACCGGTCACCACGAGGGCCTGATCGCCGACGGCACCGCGGAGTTCGTCCGCACCCACGCCGACCGGCTGGACGCCCTGGTCGAGGAGGCCCTCGCGGACGGCGCCGACGACCGCTTCGGCTACTTCGGCCTGCGTACGGTCTACTCGCGCTACCTCCTCCGCCACCCGCTCACCCGCAAGGTCATCGAGACGCCGCAGCACTTCCTGCTGCGGGTGGCGTGCGGGCTGGCCGAGGACCACTCGGACCGCGCCGTCCAGGACGTCGCCGCGCTCTACGCGCTGACCAGCACGCTCTCCTACCTGCCCTCCTCCCCCACGCTCTTCAACTCCGGCACCCGCCACCCGCAGATGTCCTCCTGCTACCTGCTGGACTCGCCGCTGGACGAGCTGGACTCGATCTACGACCGCTACCACCAGGTCGCACGCCTCTCGAAGCACGCCGGCGGCATCGGCCTCTCGTACTCCCGCGTGCGCGCCCGCGGTTCGCTGATCCGCGGCACCAACGGGCACTCCAACGGCATCGTCCCGTTCCTGCGCACCCTCGACGCGAGTGTCGCCGCGGTGAACCAGGGCGGCCGCCGCAAGGGCGCGGCCTGCGTGTACCTGGAGACCTGGCACGCGGACATCGAAGAGTTCCTGGAGCTGCGCGACAACACCGGTGAGGAGGCGCGGCGTACGCACAACCTGAACATCGCGCACTGGATCCCGGACGAGTTCATGCGCCGGGTCGAGTCGGACGGGGACTGGTCGCTGTTCTCGCCGGTGGACGCGCCGGAGCTGGTGGACCTGTGGGGCGCGGAGTTCGACGCCGCGTACCGCAAGGCCGAGGCCGAGGGGAAGGCCGTCAAGGCGGTCCCGGCCCGAACGCTGTACGCGCGGATGATGCGTACCCTCGCGCAGACCGGCAACGGCTGGATGACCTTCAAGGACGCCGCCAACCGCACCGCGAACCAGACCGCCGAGCCCGGCCGCGTCGTCCACTCCTCCAACCTCTGCACGGAGATCCTGGAGGTCACCGACGACAGCGAGACGGCCGTCTGCAACCTCGGCTCGGTCAACCTCGCCGCGCACCTGGGTACCAACGGCGAGATGGACTGGGAGCGGCTGGACGCCACCGTCCGTACGGCCGTCACCTTCCTCGACCGCGTCGTCGACATCAACTTCTACCCGACCGAGCAGGCCGGCGCCTCCAACTCCCGCTGGCGCCCGGTCGGTCTGGGCCTGATGGGCCTCCAGGACGTCTTCTTCCGGCTCCGCCTGCCGTTCGACTCCCCCGAGGCGCGCGAGCTGTCCACCCGTATCTCCGAGCGGATCATGCTCGCCGCGTACGAGGCCTCCGCCGACCTCGCCGAGCGGCACGGCCCGCACCCGAACTGGACGGCGACCCGCACCGCCCGCGGCGTCCTGCACCCCGACCACTACCCCAATGCCGAGCCCCGCTGGGCCGACCGCTGGGCCGCGCTGCGCACCCGTATCGCGGCGACCGGCATGCGAAACTCACTCCTTCTGGCGATCGCCCCCACCGCGACCATCGCCTCCATCGCGGGCGTGTACGAGTGCATCGAGCCGCAGGTCTCCAACCTCTTCAAGCGCGAGACGCTGAGCGGGGAGTTCCTCCAGGTCAACGCGTACCTCATCGAGGAACTCAAGGCTCTCGGCCTGTGGGACGCGCGCACCCGTGACGCGCTGCGCGAGGCCAACGGCTCGGTCCAGGACGTCCCCTGGATCCCCGAGGAGATCCGCGCGCTGTACCGCACCGCCTGGGAGATCCCGCAGCGTGCGCTGATCGACATGGCCGCCGACCGCACGCCGTACCTGGACCAGAGCCAGTCCCTGAACCTCTTCATGGCGGCGCCGACCATCGGCAAGCTCAGCTCGATGTACGCGTACGCCTGGAAGCGCGGCATCAAGACCACGTACTACCTGCGGTCGCGCCCCGCGACCCGGATCGCGCAGTCCGCACGCGGTACGAGCGCCGCCGCCACCGCCCCCGTACCCCAGCAGGCCACCGACCCCGAAGCGATCGCCTGCTCCCTGGAAAACCCCGAGTCCTGCGAGGCCTGCCAGTAATGTCCACCGACAGCAACAAGACGAAGAACCTGCTCGACCCGGGCTTCGAACTGACCCTGCGCCCCATGCGCTACCCGGACTTCTACGACCGGTACCGCGACGCGATCAAGAACACCTGGACCGTGGAGGAGGTCGACCTCCACTCCGACGTGGCCGACCTCGCCAAGCTCTCACCGGGCGAGCAGCACCTGATCGGCCGCCTGGTCGCCTTCTTCGCGACCGGCGACTCGATCGTCGCGAACAACCTGGTCCTCACGCTGTACAAGCACATCAACTCCCCCGAGGCGCGCCTCTACCTCTCGCGGCAGCTCTTCGAGGAAGCCGTGCACGTCCAGTTCTACTTGACACTGCTGGACACGTACCTGCCCGACCCGGACGACCGCGCCGACGCGTTCGCCGCCGTCGAGAACATCCCGTCCATCCGCGAGAAGGCGCAGTTCTGCTTCCGCTGGATGGACTCCGTCGAGAAGATCGACCGCCTGGAGACCAAGGCCGACCGCCGCCGTTTCCTGCTGAACCTGATCTGCTTCGCGGCCTGCATCGAGGGGCTGTTCTTCTACGGCGCGTTCGCATACGTGTACTGGTTCCGCTCGCGGGGCCTGCTGCACGGCCTGGCTACGGGGACGAACTGGGTCTTTCGCGACGAAACGATGCACATGGAGTTCGCGTTCTCGGTCGTGGACACGGTCCGTGAGGAGGAGCCCGACCTCTTCGACGCGGAGCTGGAACAGCAGGTCATCGACATGTTGAAGGAGGCCGTCGAGGCGGAGCTGCAGTTCGCGCGCGACCTGTGCGGCGAGGGCCTGCCGGGCATGAACACCGCGTCCATGCGCGAGTACCTGCAGTGCGTGGCCGACCAGCGGCTGCAGCGGCTCGGCTTTGCACCCGTGTACGGCTCGGAGAACCCCTTCTCCTTCATGGAGCTGCAGAACGTCCAGGAGCTGACCAACTTCTTCGAGCGCCGCGCCTCCGCGTACCAGGTCGCGGTCGAGGGCTCGGTCTCCTTCGACGACGACTTCTAGAGAGCCGCGCACAGGCGGCGTCGTCATCAGCGGCCCCGCGCCCCGTCAGGGGCGCGGGGCCTGCGCGACCTCAGTCGTTCGCCACCACCGGATACCGCGGCGTCCCCTCCGCCATCTGCTTCAGTACGTCCTTGCGGTCGCGCTTCGAGAGGCGGTCGATGTAGAGGTAGCCGTACAGGTGGTCCGTTTCGTGCTGGAGGCAGCGGGCGAAGTAGCCGGTGCCTTCGACGGCGATGTCGTTGCCCTTGAGGTCCTGGCCGCGCACGACCGCGTAGTCGGGGCGCGCGAGCTCGGCGTATGCGCCGGGGACCGACAGGCAGCCCTCGTTGGAGTCGTCCAGGACGCGGCGGGCGGCCGGGAGCTCGTCCAGGACCGGGTTGCAGACCGCGCCGACGTGGCGTACGCCCTGGTCGTCCATGCAGTCGTAGACGAAGACCTTCAGGTCGACGCCGATCTGGTTGGCGGCCAGGCCCACGCCCTCGGCGGTGCGCTGGGAGGCGAACATGTCGTCGACGAGCTTCGCGAGCTCGTCGTCGAACTCGGTGACGTTCTTGCACTCCTTGTGGAGCACCGGATTGCCGACCACGGTGATCGGGCGGGAGGTGCCGCGCTCGCGGTACGCCTTCTCCCGCGCGTCCGCGTCGGTCACGTCATCGATGAACTCGGTGTCCACCTGCTGGTCGCCATCCTGATCAATCTGCTGCGCCATGTCCGCCGCACGCCTTCCGCGATGTTCCGCAAAGATTCTTCTTAGCTGCCAGTACAGCAACCCGTACAGGGTACGGGGGCCCGCCGTGCACCCGCCGACGCAGGGAACTCAGCAGACCTCTTCGAGGTCCCGCCACTCGCGGGTGTCCGGGCTGTCGGCCACCCAGCCGTCCAGCAGGCCGCGTACCAGCCCGGCGGGCGCGGCGATGCCGCACTCGCGCTCGGGCACCCACAGGGAGCCGGAGCCGGCCGTGCGGTGTCCGAGCGGGCCCGGATGGCCGGGCTCGCTGTGGTCGTGCGGGTCCAGCTGCGCGCCCTCGCCCTCGTCGCTGGGCATCCGGCTCTCGGAGCAGGTGCGGCACAGCAGGCGGACGGAGGAGGACCAGTCCTCGGCGGCGTACCCGGCGTCCGCGGCCAGCCGCTCCAGGGCGTCCCGGTCGGCCTCGCCGGCCGCCTCCAGGAGGACGACCCAGGTGGGCACCGGCGAGGGCGCCCACAGCTCGATCTCGTCGAAGACGGGGTAGGAGGGCCCGGCCGTGGTCGTGCGCTCGCCGTGCGGGACGCCGTCGTGCAGGACGACCTCGCCCCAGCGGCGCCCGGAGGACGGCAGCGGGATGGAGAGCACCTCGATGCGGGCGGGGTCCAGCCGGCGGCCCCAGACGACCTCGGCCTCGCCCTCGGGCGAGAGGCGGACCGCGGCGCTGCCGAGCTGCATGCCGCGCGGCTCCCCGGAGGGCGCGCCCTCGCCGGGCACGTGCAGGCCGTACGCCTGCCAGGCGCGGCGGGCCAGCGGCCAGTCCTGCAGGGCGGTGGCCGCGATGCCCACGTTCCACCAGTCGGGGGCCCCGGCCTCGCGCTCCAGCAGGGCGACGGCGCGCAGTCCGGCGGTGCGGGCCTGCTCCCAGTCGTGCCGGAATTTGTGCAGCAGGGCGAGGTTGAACCAGGACTCCGACAGCCACGGCTCCATGTCGGCGGCGCGGGTGAGCAGCGCGCCCGCGTCCTCGTAACGGCCGTCGCCGATCAGCGTGAAAGCGCGGTCGGTCGCCTGCCGCCACGAGGCGGAGGGCCGGTGCCGTACCTTGCCGAAGATCTTCACGATTCCCGCCTGCCGATTGCTTCCTTGGTGCCGTCCGGCGGACGGCCGAGGGCTCACTCGACAACCTGCCACAGTTTGCCGCCGGGCTCAGCCCGATGACCGGCGCCCCCTGCTGCTCCTTGCCTCGCGCAGCCCCCTCGGCCCCGCTCCCCGGGGCCTCCTTCGCATCCAACCATGCCCATATCCGAGGCCGCTCATTACCCATCGGTTTCCGTGACCTTGAACCGGTACCCCGATACGTGACGGCTACCCCTGTGGGCACCGTGTGCACCGCGGAAGGGCCGGTCAGGCCGCGGCGAGCGGCCGGGAGAGCACTCGGGCGAGGGCCTCCACCACACGGGGTTCGAAGTCCTGTGCGGTCGAGAGGCGGAGCCGTTCCAGGGCGCGCAGCGTGCCCCCGGGGCCGCCGTCGCCGCCCGCGAGGTCGTCGTAGGCGTTCACGGTGCGCACGATGCGGGCGGGCAGCGGCTGCTCCCGGAAGGGATCGGCCTGCCGCTCGACGATCACGGCGACCTCCGCGGGCGCCCCGGTCTGGCGGACGACGGCCCCGCCGAGCAGGGCGATCCTGCGCTGTTCGGCGGCGGGCAGCCCGGCGGTGGCGCCGCCGGTCACGGGGTCCACCAGGGAGAGCTGTCCGATGTCGTGCATCAGGGCCGCGTATTCCAGGACGTTCAAGTCGGCCTCGCCGAGGCCCAGTTCCCGGCCGACGGCGCGGCTGAGGACGGCGACCCGGCGGGCGTGGCCCGGCGGGGTGTAGCCGGCGATCTCGGTGGCGCGGGCGAGGGAGGCGATGGTCTGCCGGTAGGTGGCGCGGACGGCGGCGTAGCGGCGGAAGGAGAACTGGGTGAGGAGGAGCGGCAGACAGAAGACGGGCAGTGCCCAGAGCCCGGCGACGGCCGTGGCCAGCGCGATGACCAGGCCCGTCGCGCAGATCGCCGAGCCGATGCCGAGCAGGGAGCGCAGTTCGTCGCGGAGGAGGGGGCCGTACGGCCAGCCGGTACGGGCCCTGGCCAGGGCCGCGGCGAGCACGGCGTCGCACAGGGCGGTGAGCACGAGGATGCCGAGGAGGTAGCAGGTGTAGTACGTGCCGTCGCCGATCCAGGCGGCCAGCCGGCCGGTGTTGTACAGGGGCTGGAAGCAGGTCGCGGCGAAGCCGACGGTCAAGACGCGGCGGGCGATGTGGTCCAGGGCCGGGCCCCGGCCGAGCGCCACGTGCGGGACGAGGCCGATGAGCCCTGCGGCGACCACGACGGCGACGGTCTGCAGGACGCCGTGGGCGGTGGGACGCCCGGCGACCTCGCCGAGCAGGGCGTAGGCCAGGGCTCCGGCGACGCCGAGCGGGGCGCTCTCGCGGTCGCCGGGCAGCGCGGCGGCGCCGCCGCGCGCGGGCGGCCCCGCGCCCCAGCGGGCCAGCTCGCCGACCGCTATCAGGGCGCCGAACGCGAGGGCGATGCCGGGGTCGGTGAGGCCGTGCCAGAGGGTGTGGCCGAGCGCGAGGCAGGCGAGGGCGCCGGCCGCGGCGTGGACGAGGGCGACGGCACGGGGGGTGCCGGTGCGGTGCGGGACGGCGGGCGGGTCGGCGTGGCCCGCGGCGGCGGTCCGCGGCGCGGCGCCGCTCACCGCTCCCCCTTGGCGGCGCCGGGGTGCGGCCTCGCGGCGGCGCCGGGCAGCGCTGGAGTACCCGGTACCGCCGCCGGGGCCGGGCGCCTGCGGAGGGGGACGCCCGCACGCCGGGGCGGCGGCAGGGCGGGCCCGTCGGCGCCCGCGGTGACGACCTCGGGCTGCCAGCCGTGCCGGGCGAGCGCGGCGACCAGGGCGCGGACCATGCGCGGGTCGAGCTGGGCGCCCGCGCTGCGGCGCAGCTCGGCGACGGCGGCGGCGACCGGGCGGGCGCGGCGGTAGGAGCGGGTGGAGGTCATCGCGTCGAAGGCGTCGGCGACGGCGACCACCCGGGCGAATTCGGGGATCTCGCGCCCCCGGAGGCCGTAGGGGTAGCCCTTGCCGTCCATGCGTTCGTGGTGGTGCAGGATCGCGGCCCTGGCCTCGCCGAGGAAGCCGATGCCGCGGACGATCTCATGGCCGTACTCCGGGTGCAGCTCGATGACCCGCCGCTCTTCGGCGGTGAGCGGGCCGTCCTTCTGGAGGAGCCGGGTGGGCACGCCGAGCTTGCCGACGTCGTGCAGGATGCCGGCGAAGCGCAGTACTTCGAGGCGGTCCTCGGCCATGCCCAGCTCGCGGGCGATCATCACCGAGGCGCGGCCGACGCGTTCGCTGTGGCCGCGGGTGTAGCGGTCCTTGAGGTCGACGGCCTGGACGAGGGCGCGGATGGTGGCCTGGTGCGCGGCGCGCTCACGGTGGTACTGCGCGAAGACCCAGCAGGAGATGTACATGGGCAGCAGGACGAGCAGGGCCGCGGCGGGCCCGTAGGAGCTGCGCCAGAGGACGGCCATCATCAGTCCGGCCAGGCCGTGCACCAGGTGCGGGGCGAGCGAGCGGAGCAGCAGGCCGCGCCAGGCGGTGCGCGGCGGGTGCCGCTCGGCGGCGATGAGGATGCCGCCGTCCAGGACGGCCAGGACGGCGCAGAAGGCGGTGGTGGCGGCCGCGGCGGGCAGCAGCGCGTAGGGGAATTCGGGGGTGAGGACGGCGTGGCTGCCGCCCGCGCCGAAGACCTGGGCGGCGGCCCAGGCGGCCAGGGCCAGTTCCGCCGCGTGCCAGAGGCGGCGTGCCACGGGCGAACGTTCCGCGGTACCTGAGAGGAGCGCGCCGGGCAGGGCGGCCAGGGCGGCTGCGGCGGGCGGCAGCAGGAAGACCCCGGCGAGCAGCACGGGGCAGCCCCATCGGGACGGCACGGCGTCGCCGTGCCCCGGTGCGCCGCCTGCGTGTGCGCGGGTCCGGGCCCGGATCAGCGGGCAGTCGCGCATCCGCTCGCAGGCGGCGTAGAGCACGGCGAGCAGGGCCACGGTGGGCCAGGGGGTGCCCGCGGCGGGCAGGGCGGCGGGGGCGGCACAGCCGGCCGCCGCCAGGACGGCACATCCGATGTACGCGTACGCGCCCATGGGCAGCTGCCGCATGGCGCCCTCCTCCCCGTACCGAGCGATGACGCTTCAGGTCCGGTGAGCTTAGAAGGCGCGGGCGGCGCGTGCGGGCGCATCCGGGGATTGGGTGGGGCACATCAGCCACCCCTCACCCGATGGAGTGACCCGGCGCGTTATTCGGCGCGCGCCGCCTCGGTGCGTGCATCGGTTTCGGTCGGTCCGGCCTGGTGTCCGGGGCCCTCGGCAGCGGCCGATTCCTGCGCCTGTTCGAGCACGCTCTTCTCGGGCACGGCCTCGCCGGACCGGATCAGCTCGATCCGTCCCATGACCTTCGAGCGCAGGTCGGTGGGGACGTCGTCGTGGCCGCAGCAGCGCTTGACGAGCTTCTTGACGGCCTGTTCGAGGCCGTACTTCTCCAGGCAGGGCGAGCACTCGTCGAAGTGCTCCTCGAACTTCGTGCACTCCCCGTCCGGCATCTCGCGGTCGAGATACTCGTACAGGTGGTCAAGGACCTCGGAGCAGTCCGTCTCGTGCGGGTCTCCGCAGCTCATGATGTGGAGCCTTTCCGATCGTGCGACTGCTTCCCCGAAGTAGCCGCAGCGCCCGCTCCGGCCGGGACCAGCCCGCGGTCACGGGCGTAGTCCTCGAGCATGCCGCGCAGCTGTCGGCGGCCACGGTGCAGGCGGGACATCACCGTGCCGATGGGGGTTCCCATGATGTCGGCGATCTCCTTGTACGCAAACCCCTCCACGTCCGCGAGGTACACCGCTATGCGGAATTCCTCGGGAATGGCCTGGAGGGCTTCCTTCACGTCCGAATCGGGCAGGTGGTCCAGCGCCTGCGACTCGGCCGAGCGCAGGCCCGTGGACATGTGCGACTCGGCACGCGCGAGCTGCCAGTCCTCGATCTCCTCGGCCGCGCTGCGCTGCGGCTCCCGCTGCTTCTTGCGGTAGGAGTTGATGAAGGTGTTGGTCAGGATGCGGTACAGCCATGCCTTGAGGTTCGTGCCCTCGCGGAACTGGTGGAAGGACGCGTATGCCTTGGCATACGTCTCCTGTACCAGGTCCTCCGCGTCCGCCGGATTGCGCGTCATACGCAGCGCGGCGGAGTACATCTGGTCCAGGAAAGTGAGCGCGTCACGCTCGAAACGCGCATTGCGCTCGGCCTCCGACTCGCCCTTCGTCTCCGAGCGGGCAGCCTCCGCCTGGCCCTCGTTATGTGCTTGTGCCGCGCCGTCGGTCCCTGCGTCGGTACCGCTGACCGGACCCACCTCCTCCAACACCGTGCCGGATCCGGATGCGGATCCGCTCGAATCGGAGAATAGACGACGATCCGGTACCACCGCCGCTCCAGCCGTGACGTGGCGTCCCGCCTGGAGCTGTGCCGGCTGCGGCACCGTCCAGCCGGTTCCCTGCGGTCGGGCCGGGCATGCGATCCCCATGCGGTGGACTCCCATTCCTCGTGCGTACCAGTACGTACCTGCCTACGACCCGGACAACAGAGCGGGGGCGCCGTGCATTCCCGCACTTCTCCGGAAGCGCCGCGACCGGCCGCTCCGAGGCGCCGCGGAGGTCAGTCGGGCAGCCCGACGAGCCACTCGGCGGCCGCCTCCACGATCAGCATGAGCGCCTCGTCCTGGCCGATGGGTGCCTTCTTCGGTACGGCGAAGCCGTGATCGGCGTGCGGTACCTCGACGATCTCGGTGCCCTCGGGGAACTCCTCGGGGCGCCCGAAGGGGTCGCGGCCGCCCTGGATCACCAGGGTGGGCACGCCGGCGCCGGTGAGCTCGTCGGCGCGGGACTTCTCCGGCTTGCCCGGCGGGTGCAGCGGGAAGCTGAGGGCGAGCACGGCGTGCGCGCCGAGCTCACGCGCTGTACGGCAGGCCACCCGCGCCCCCGCACTCCGCCCGCCCGCGACGACCGGCAGCCCGGGCTTCCGCAGCGCGGGCCACAGCGCCGTCCAGGCCGCGTCCAGGGTCTTCGGCGCGGGCGCCAGCTTCTTGCCCGCCACCCGCCAGGGCTGCTCGACGAGCGCGACCGTGACGCCGCGCTCCGGGAGCGCCGCGGCCAGTGCCGCCAGGTCCCGCGCCTCGATGCCGCCGCCCGCGCCGTGGCTCACGGCGAGCACCGTGCGCGCCGTGCCCTCGGCGTGGTGCCAGGTGATCCGGGCCTCGCCCGCCGGTGTGCCGACCGTCTCGCTCTCACTCATGGAGCCATCCTGCCCCGGGCGGCCGCGCCCACCGGGACGGGGCACGGTCAGAAGAGCGTTTCCTCCTCCGGCGCCGCCAGCTCCTTCACCAGCTCGGGGCTGTTGTTGCGGACGTTGCTGACCTCCGTGGAGACGGGGTAGGCACGCATCATCCCGGCGGGCGGCGGGGCGAGCAGCGCGCGCAGCTCCTCGATGTCGGTGGTGGCCGGGTTCAGCCAGGCGTCCCAGCGGTCGGGCGGCAGGACCAGCGGCATCCGGGGGTGGATGTCGGCGAGGGACTGCGGGCCCGCGTCACCGGAGGCGCCGGCCAGCGGCGTGGTCTCGGCGGCCGTGGTGACCACCGAGCAGGTCGTCCACCACGCCTGTGGGTGGTCCGGCGGCAGCGTCGGGTCGCGCCAGAACTCGTACAGCCCGGCCATCGCCATCACCGCGCCGTCGGCCGGCGTGACGAAGTACGGCTGCTTGCGGGGGCGCTTCTTCCGGCCCTGCTCCTCCAGCTGCCGCTCCCCCACGCCGGTCACCCACTCGAAATAGCCGTCGCCGGGGAGCAGGCAGCGGCGGGCCGCGAAGGGCTTCTTGAAGGACGGCTTCTCGTGGACCGTCTCCGCCCTGGCGTTGATCATCTTCACGCCGACGTCGGGTGATTTGGCCCACGACGGGACCAGGCCCCACTTCAAAGGCCGCAGCTGGCGAACCGGCCGCCGGTCCTGGGCGTCTTTGACGGGGCGTTCGAGCACCGCGTAGACGTTCTTGGTGGGGGCGACATTCCAGTCGGGTGCCAGGGTCTCCTCGGGCTCCCACTTCTCGACCTCGAAGATCCCCACCAGATCCTCGGGCCGCCTGCTCGCCGCATACCGTCCGCACATGTATGCCACAGTGCCATGGCACAGCAAGGGGAGAGATGGACACCGAGCACATCACCGACGTATGGGATCGAGTTTTCGCCACACAGCCCGATCCGTCGTTCTGGCTGGTCGTGGCTACGGCCGTGGTCGCACTGGCGGTGGTGCTCCCCTACAGCGCCTGGCGGATATCCCGTAATGCCATCACCATCGCGCACGAGGGCGGGCACGGCCTCGTGGCCCTGCTGACCGGCCGGAAGCTGGACGGCATCCGTCTGCACTCGGACACCTCCGGGCTGACCGTCAGCCGCGGCAAGCCGACCGGCCTCGGCATGATCCTGACCGCCGCGGCCGGCTACACCGCGCCCTCACTGCTCGGTCTGGCCGGTGCCGCGCTGCTCGCCGCCGGCCACATCACGGCCCTGCTGTGGGGCGCGACGGCCCTGCTGCTGGCGATGCTGATCATGACGCGGAACGCATACGGCATTCTCACGGTGGTACTCGCCGGTGCGGCGTTCTTCCTGGTCTCCTGGCTGACCACCGCGGAGGTACAGGCGGCGTTCGCGTACGCGGTGGTGTGGTTCCTGCTGCTGGGCGGGGTGCGGCCGCCGTTCGAGATCCAGGGGAAGCGCAGACGCTCCGGAGGCACCGTGGACTCCGACCCGGACCAGCTCGCCCGCCTGACGAACGTGCCGGCCGCGGTCTGGCTCGGTTTCTTCCACCTGGTGGCGCTCTGCTCGCTGTTCGGCGGCGGCCGGTGGCTGCTGCGGCTGTGAGACATACGCGGCGCCGCCTTAGCAGTGCCATGTTTCGTACAGGTTGCACCCCATTTGATCAAGATCCGCACCCCTGGTGAGCCATTAAAGTGAGCTACATGACCGAGAGCCCCGCACACTCCGCCCTCTGGCCGGCCCCCACCGCTTCCGGAGCGGTCGACGCGACCGTCACCGTGCCCGGCTCCAAGTCGGTCACCAACCGTGGCCTGGTCCTGGCCGCCCTCTCCTCCGAGCCCGGCTGGCTGCGCCGCCCGCTGCGCTCCCGCGACACCCTCCTGATGGCCCAGGCACTGCGCACGATGGGCGTGGGCATCGAGGAGACCATCTCCTCCAACTCCTCCCCCGCCGGCGAGCCCGACGGCACCGGCGAGGCGTGGCGCGTGATCCCCGCCGGGCTGCACGGCCCCACCACCGTCGACGTCGGCAACGCCGGTACGGTCATGCGCTTCCTGCCGCCGGTCGCGGCGCTGGCCGACGGCCCGGTCCGGTTCGACGGCGACCCGCGGTCGTACGAGCGTCCGCTGGGCGGCGTCATCGAAGGGCTGCGCGCCCTCGGCGCCCGTATCGACGACGACAACCGCGGCGCCCTCCCGATGACGGTGCACGGCAAGGGCGGCCTGGACGGCGGCCGGGTCGAGATCGACGCGTCCTCCTCCTCGCAGTTCGTCAGCGCCCTGCTGCTGTCCGCGCCGCGCTTCAACCAGGGCGTGGAGGTACGGCACGTGGGCAGCACGCTGCCGTCCATGCCGCACATCCGGATGACCGTGGACATGCTGCGAGCGGTCGGCGCCCAGGTGGACACTCCCGAGTCCGGCGGCGAGCCGAACGTCTGGCGGGTCACCCCGGGCGCGCTGCTCGGCCGCGACCTGGTCGTCGAGCCGGACCTGTCCAACGCCCAGCCGTTCCTGGCCGCCGCGCTGGTCACCGGCGGCCGGGTCACCATCCCGGACTGGCCCGAGCACACCACTCAGCCGGGCGACGCGCTGCGCGAGATCTTCACCGAAATGGGCGGTTCCTGCGAGCTGACCGAGCAGGGCCTGACCTTCAAGGGCAGCGGCCGCATCCACGGCATCGACATCGACCTGAGCGAGGTCGGCGAGCTGACCCCGGGCATCGCGGCGGTCGCGGCCCTCGCGGACTCCGAGTCCGTGCTGCGCGGCGTCGCCCACCTGCGGCTCCACGAGACCGACCGGCTCGCGGCGCTCACCAAGGAGATCAACGGCCTCGGCGGCGACGTCACCGAGACCGCCGACGGGCTGCACATCCGGCCGCGCCCGCTGCACGGCGGCGTCTTCCACACGTACGACGACCACCGCATGGCCACCGCCGGCGCGCTGCTCGGCCTGGTCGTCAAGGGCGTCGAGGTGGAGAACGTGGCGACCACGGCCAAGACCCTGCCCGACTTCCCCGAGATGTGGACGGACATGCTCAGCCCGGCGACGGCCCCCGCCCGGAGAGCTTGAGAGTCCGCCCCGATGCGCCGCTACGGCAAGAACCCCGACGAGGACGACGTCCGGATCCGCCCGAACCGCAAGGGCAACCGTCCGCGGACGAACATCCGCCCGAAGCACGAGGACGCCAGCGAGGGCCTGGTCCTCACGGTCGACCGGGGCCGCATCACGTGCCTGATCGAGGACCGCACGGTCACCGCGATGAAGGCGCGTGAGCTGGGCCGCAAGAGCGTGGTGGTCGGCGACCGGGTCATGGTCGTCGGCGACCTCACCGGTGCCAAGGACACGCTCGCGCGCATCGTGCGGGTCCAGCCGCGCACGTCCGTGCTGCGCCGCACGGCCGACGACGACGATCCGTTCGAGCGGGTGGTGGTCGCCAACGCCGACCAGCTGGCGATCGTCACCGCGCTCGCCGACCCGGAGCCGCGGCCCCGGCTGATCGACCGCTGCCTGGTCGCGGCGTACGACGCGGGCCTGGAACCGCTGCTCGTCCTCACCAAGTCCGACCTGGCGTCGCCGGACACGCTGCTGGAGTCCTACGGCGCGCTGGGCGTCCCGTACATCGTCACCAACCGCGACGAGCTGACCGACGGCGCCGCTGCCGACCGGGTGCGCGAGCGGCTGGCCGGCCGGATCACGGCCTTCGTCGGCCACTCCGGCGTGGGCAAGACCACGCTGGTCAACTCCCTTGTGCCGCTGCGGAAGCGGGCCACCGGGCACGTCAACGCGGTCACCGGGCGCGGCCGGCACACGACGACGTCGGCGCTGGCCCTGCCGCTGCCGGACGACCGGGGCTGGGTGATCGACACGCCCGGCGTGCGGTCGTTCGGGCTGCACCACGTCGATCCCTCGCGGGTGATCCAGGCCTTCCCCGACCTGGTACCGGGCACGGAAGGGTGCCCGCGCGCGTGCAGCCACGACGAGCCGGAGTGTGCGCTGGACCAATGGGTGGCCGACGGGCACGCCGACCCGGCCCGGCTCTACTCGCTGCGCCGGCTGCTGGCCACCCGGGAGCGGCGCGAGGGCGACTGACGGATCGCCAGAGCGTTGGCGACCGATGCGCAAAGGTAGCTGCCGCGAGGCCGTGGTAACTGCATAATCACATCAGGACTGGGCGAAGCGGTCACCGAACCGACGGAGGCAAACTGATGGCGTGGCTGCTCGTCGTGGTCGCGGGACTTCTGGAGACGGGCTTCGCGGTGTGCCTGAAGCTCTCGCACGGCTTCACGCGACTCTGGCCCACGATCGCCTTCTGCGTCTTCGCGCTCGGCAGCTTCGGACTGCTGACCCTCTCGCTGAAGAAGCTGGACGTGGGTCCGGCGTACGCGGTGTGGACCGGGCTCGGCGCGGCCGGCACGGCGGTGTACGGCATGGTCTTCCTCGGCGACGTGGTGTCGACCGTGAAGATCGTCTCGATCACGCTGGTCATCGCGGGCGCGATCGGACTGCAGTTCTCGGGCTCGGCGCACTGATGCCCGGCCCGGCGCACCGACCGGGTCACGCGCCGGGAGCCCGGCACCGACCGGGTCGCGCGCCGGGAGCCCGGTACCGGCCCGCGCGCCCCGCATTCAGTGCGCGGCCTGATGGCGCGGCAGGCCCGCGAACGCGCTGCGGACGAGCCGCCCGACCTCCTCGGGATCGGCGGGTGCGACCACGCAGGACAGGGTGAGCCGGACCGCCGTCGTGCACGCCGTGCCCAGCTCGGTCAGCTCCTCCTTGGGCCAGTCCGCCTCCAGCGCGGCCACCGCCCGGTCGCTGAACCGGCCGACCAGCTCGCTCGGCCCGGGCAGCGGCGCCTCGACGGGCGGCGGCACCACGGGGAAGCCCGTGCGGGGTCCGGGCACCGGCAACGGGAGCGACTGGTCGGCGGGCGAGGGCAGCCGCTCGTTCCAGCAGCCGGTGAGCACGGCCCGTACGAGGGGGTTGGCGCGGGCGGTACGCAGCGTCCAGTCGGCCGCCGCGGCCAGCCTGGCCTGGGCTTCTTCGGGCAGGGACGACGGGCGCGCGGCCCCCTCGGCGGGCGGACCGGCCGTGGGCGGACCGGCGGCGGGCCGGGCCAGGATGCGCTCCACTCCCGACAGATAGCCCTCGGTCTCACGGCGCACCAGGGCGCGCGCGAGCCCCTGTTTGCTGCCGAACTCGTTGTAGAGGGTCTGCCGGGAGACCCCCGCCGCGGCCGCGACATCGACCATCCGGACGCCTGCCCAGGGCCGTACTTCGAGCGCCGCATAGGCGGCGTCCAGTAAGGAATCACGCGCTGCGGGCATCGTTGCCTCCCAGGCCGTAGTGCCCATATGGCCGGTGTGCGCACAGAATTGACGCCCCACCAGGTGGTGTCAAGGGTCCGGACCAAAGGACTGCCGACAGGTGCGGAGGGGGTTTCCGGAAACCGCCACGCTCCGCGGCGAACGCGGGATTTTCCGTGCTCAGGTACCGGGAAAGATAGTGTTCGCACATGGCCGACTACCACGATGATCTCCGTCTCGCCCACGTCCTCGCGGACGCCGCGGACGCCGCGACCATGGAACGGTTCAAGGCACTCGACCTGAAGGTCGAGACCAAACCGGACATGACCCCGGTGAGCGAGGCCGACAAGGCGGCCGAAGAGCTCATCCGCGGCCAGCTCGCACGCGCCCGGCCGCGGGACGCGGTGCTCGGCGAGGAGTTCGGCTCCGAGGGGTCCGGGCCGCGCCGCTGGATCATCGACCCGATCGACGGCACGAAGAACTACGTGCGCGGGGTGCCCGTGTGGGCCACCCTGATCGCCCTCATGGAGCGCGGCGAGGGCGGGGACCGTCCGGTCGTCGGCGTGGTCTCCGCACCCGCGCTGCACCGCCGCTGGTGGGCCGCCGAGGGGCTGGGCGCCTACACCGGCCGCAGCCTGACCTCAGCCCAGCGTCTCCAGGTGTCGAGCGTCGGGCGCATCCAGGACGCGTCGTTCGCCTACTCCTCGCTCACCGGCTGGGAGGAGCGCGGCACTCTGGGCGGCTTCCTGGACCTGTCGCGGGAGGTCTGGCGGACCCGCGCGTACGGCGACTTCTGGCCCTACATGATGGTGGCCGAGGGCTCCGTGGACATCTGCGCCGAGCCGGAGCTGTCGCTGTGGGACATGGCGGCCTGCTCCGTCGTCGTACAGGAGGCCGGCGGACGCTTCACGGGCCTGGACGGGGCCCCGGGCCCGCACAGCGGCAACGCGGCGGCCTCCAACGGCCTGCTGCACGAGGACCTGCTGAGCTACCTGCGGGACTGAGCCTCCGCCCCGTGGTCACTCCCGGGGATTTTCAAACGGCGCCTTGGGGCGCGTGACCGGGAGACCGGCCCTCACGCGCCCCTTGTCGCACGCCATGGAGCATGTGAACATGAGAATCCCCCCGCTTGTGCGTTTGTGAAATTTTTCTCCAGGCGCTTCCGGCGCCGGGAATGTCCTCCGCGGGGTCTCACCAAGGAGGTGGCTCCACTCCATGCCCATGTACGTCCGCGACGCCATGAGCACGGTGGTCCTCACCATCGGGCCCGCACACACTCTCCGGCAGGCAGCACATCTGATGGCGGCACGGCGCGTCGGCGCGGCCGTCGTCCTGGACGCCGACGCCGGCGGACTCGGCATCCTCACCGAGCGCGACATCCTCAATTCCCTCGGCGCCGGGGAGAACCCCGACCGCGAGACCGCACAGAGCCACACCACCACGGACGTGGTCTTCGCCGCTCCGGAGTGGACCCTGGACGAGGCCGCCATCGCGATGGTGCACGGCGGCTTCCGTCACTTGATCGTCCTGGACGACCGGGAGCCGGTCGGCGTGGTGTCCGTACGCGACATCATGCGCTGCCGCTCGGGCGCCCGGGAGCGGGCCACGGCGGTACCTGCCTGACCCGCTTTGGCCCGGCCTGTTCGCTGCGGCCGGGTCGGAAACGCCGAGGAGGCCGGCCGCCCGAGGGCAGCCGGCCTCCTCTGTCCGGGGTGAAGGGGCCCCGGACGACGCGGTCCGTACAGTGTGACCGGTCAGCCGCGCAGGGCCTGGACCGCGGCCTCCAGTCGCTTGCCGTAGTCCGCGTCCGCCTTGCGGAAGTTCTCGATGGCGCGCTGCGCGATGTCATCGCGCGAGACCTTCGAGATGAAGCCCGCGAGGTTGTTGATCAGACGGTCCTTCTCGTCCTCCGACATCAGGCGGTAGAGGTTGCCCGCCTGCACGAAGTCGTCGTCCTCGGCGTGCGAGGGCGCCGCGGTCTCACCGCTCGTACCGTTCACCGGCAGCGGCTGCCACAGCGCACGGCCGGTCTCGGCCGGGCCGCCGAAGCTGTTCGGCTCGTAGTTCTTCTGGCCGCCGTGCCGGCCGTCGTACAGCGCGCCGTCCCGGCCGTGGCTGCGCGCCTCGGTGGCGTGCGGGCGGTTCACCGGCAGGTGGTCGGCGTTGATGCCGACGCGGTAGCGGTGCGCGTCGCCGTACGCGAAGAGGCGGCCCTGCAGCATCTTGTCGGGCGAGGGGCCGATGCCCGGCACGAAGTGGTGCGGGGAGAAGATCGACTGCTCGACCTCGGCGAAGATGTTCTGCGGGTTGCGGTTCAGCTCCAGCTTGCCGATCTCGATGACCGGGTAGTCCGCCTTCGGCCAGACCTTGGTCAGGTCGAACGGGTTGAAGCGGTAGTTGGCGGCCTCGGCGGCGGGCATGATCTGCACACCGACGGTCCAGCTCGGGAAGTCGCCGCGCTCGATGGACTCGCGCAGGTCCCGCTGGTGGCTGTCGGGGTCCTCACCGGCGAGCTTGTTGGCCTCGTCCGTGGTGAGGCACTTGATGCCCTGGTCGGTCTTGAAGTGGTACTTGACCCAGAAGACCTCGCCCGCCTCGTTGTTCCACTGGAACGTGTGCGAGCCGAAACCGTCCATGTGGCGGTAGGACGCGGGGATGCCGCGGTCACCGAACAGCCAGGTCACCTGGTGGGTCGACTCCGGGCTCAGCCCCCAGAAGTCCCAGACGTTGTCCGCCTCCTGCGAGCCGGTGTACGGGTCGCGCTTCTGGGTGTGGATGAAGTCCGGGAACTTGATGGCGTCCTTGATGAAGAACACCGGGGTGTTGTTGCCGACGAGGTCGTAGTTGCCCTCTTCGGTGTAGAACTTCAGCGCGAAGCCGCGGGGGTCACGCACCGCGTCCGCCGCACCGAGGTTGCCCGCGACGGTCGAGAAGCGCAGGAACGTCTCGGTCTGCTTGCCGACCTCGGAGAGGAACTTCGCGCGGGTGTACTTCGTCACGTCCGCGGTCACAGTGAACGTGCCGTACGCACCGGCGCCACGGGCGTGCACGATGCGCTCCGGGATGCGCTCGCGGTTGAAGTGCGCCAGCTTCTCGATCAGGAGCTGGTCCTGGATCAGGCCGGGGCCGCCGATGCCGGCCGTCTCGCTGTTCTGGTTGTCCGCGACCGGAGCACCGGTCTCCGTGGTCAGCGGTCCGGTGGTGCTTTCTACCGACACGTGCGCCTCCTGAGTAAATACCTGCCCTTGGCTTGCGCCGAGCCCGATCCTACATTGGACAATGTCTAAGTCAAGAAGGATGAGAAATCCGTACCCGATCCGGTCATGGACCACCACTGGTACCCTGGCTCATATCTGACTGATGGGTGATTGGCATGAGTGACCTGCTCGAACGACTCCGGGGACGCGGCTGGCGGCTGACCGCGCAGCGCCGCGTCGTCGCCGAGGTCCTGGACGGGGACCACGTCCACTACACCGCCGACGAGGTGCACGCGCGGGCGTCCGAGCGCCTGCCGGAGATCTCCCGCGCCACGGTCTACAACACGCTCGGTGAGCTCGTCCTGCTCGGCGAGGTGCTGGAGGTCAGCACGGACGGCCGGGCGAAGCGGTACGACCCCAACGCCCACCACGACCATCACCACCTCGTCTGCTCGCAGTGCGGCACGATCCGTGACGTGCACATCGAGAGCGACCCGATGAGCGCCCTGCCCGAGCCGGAACGATTCGGCTTCGAGGTCTCGGAGGTATCGGTGACCTTCCGCGGCACGTGCCCGAACTGCGCTCGCGCCTGATCCGTACGTCGCCACCGCACCTCCCCGCCCCTCCGCTCAGCTCTCGCCGATCATTGCAGCCCGCCGCGTTCCGCGGCGGGCTTTTCGGCAGCCAGGCGCATCGGCGTGCGCTACTTCGGCATGTCGCGCACGCCTCTTCGGTACACGCCCCTTCGGTACACGGCTCTTCGGTACACGGCGCGCGCCTCTCCGGTGCGCCGCGCACGCCTCTTCCAGTTTCTGACGGCCCGTCATATCGTGCCTCGCGCCACGCCCCACGGCTGCCCGGGACCGCCGCGGCAGCCGGCCCGCACTCCGCGAGGAGCACACCGTGGGAGAGCCGCACCCGCCGTCCCCGTCCGCCGTCCCGCGTTCGCCCGAAGCGCGGCCACCGGCCCTGCGCGCCCGGGCGCTCGGCCGTTCCTTCGGCCGCGGCCGCAAGGCGCTGACCGCGCTCGGCCCGCTCGACCTCGACATCGCCGCGGGCGAGTTCGTCTGCCTCGTGGGCCCCTCGGGCTGCGGCAAGTCCACGCTGCTGCGGATCGCCGCGGGGCTGCTCCGGCCCGGCACGGGCGAGCTGGAGATCCGCGCCACGAGTGCGCGCCCGGCCGCGATGATCTTCCAGGACTACGGCATCTACGACTGGAAGTCCGTGCTGGCCAACGTCCGCTTCGGCCTGGACGTGCAGCGCGTGCCCCGTAAGGAGGCCGACGCACGCGCCCGTTCCTGGCTGGCCCGCATGGGGCTCACGGAGTTCGCGGACGCCTACCCGGCGGCGCTCTCCGGCGGCATGCGCCAGCGCGTGGCCATCGCCCGCGCGCTCGCCGTGGAGCCCGAGCTGCTGCTCATGGACGAGCCCTTCGCCGCCCTGGATGCCCAGCTCCGCACGATCCTGCAGGACGAGCTGCTGGACCTCACCCAGCACACCCGTACGACCACCCTCTTCATCACGCACAGCCTCGAAGAGGCGCTCGTCCTCGGCGACCGGGTCCTGGTGATGTCCGCACGCCCCGGCCGCATCATCGCCGAGCGCCGCCCGCCGTTCGGCCGCCCCCGTAGTGGCGCGGTGCGCAGCGCCCCGGAGTTCACCGCGCTCAAGACCGAGCTGTGGGACCTGCTGCGCGGCGAGGTCGACGCCCGCTCCGATACGGGCACGGACGCACGCCCCGGTAACGGCACGGAGGCGGTACCCGTATGACGCTCACCGACCACTCTCCGCCGCGCGAGACGGTCCTCGTGCGCCGTCCCGGCCCTCAGGAGCTGCGTCCGCAGCGTACGTACAGGCGGCGCCGCGCCCTTGAAGCGGCGCTCGCCCTCGCCGTCCCGGCCGCCCTGATCCTGCTGTGGCAGCTCGCCGCCGTACAGGGGTGGATCGACGCCCGCATCTATCCGGCACCCGGCACCATCCTGGCCGACGGCTGGGACCGGGCACTGGCCGGCGAGCTGTGGCCGGACGTATGGGCCACCCTGCGACGGGTCCTCGCGGGCTATGCCGTCGGGGCCGTGGCGGGCTACGCGCTGGGCCTCCTCATGGGTTCGCTCGCCCTCGTACGCGCCGCCCTGGAGCCGCTGCTGGACGCGCTGTACGTCGTGCCGAAGCTGGCCCTGCTGCCGGTCTTCCTGAACATGTTCGGACTCGGCGAGGGACCGCAGATCGCGCTGGTCGCGGCCACCGTCTTCTTCTTCGTGTGGATCTCCACCATGGCGGCGGTACTGGCCGTACCGGCCGGGCACCGCGACGCGGGCCGGGTCTTCGGCGCGAGCCCCTGGCAGATGTTCCGGCACGTCCTGCTGCCCGCCTCCCTGCCCGCGGTGCTGGTCGGGGCCCGGATAGCGGCGGGGGTCGCGGTCCTGGTGATCGTCGCCTCGGAACAGATCGCCGCCGCCGACGGGCTCGGCCACCTGATCTTCGACTCGCGGGCGCTGTTCCAGAACGACGTGATGTTCGTCGGGATCGTCTGCGTCGCCGTCCTGGGCGTGCTCTTCTCCGAACTGGTGCGCCTGGCCGGCCGGTTCCTCACTCCCTGGGCCCCACGCGACCGCGGCCGCTCCCGGAGCTGACCCGGCCCGCCCCTCCCCTACTCGGTACCCGGAGGCCCCATGCGCCGTCGTCTCACCGCGCTCGCCGCCGCCCTGGCCCTGCTCACCGGATGCGCCGCCCAGGAGGCCGGTGGCAGGCCGGCGAAGCCCCGTACGATCGAGCCCGTCGCCGGCTGTGCCGCCCGCGCCTGGACCGACCCCGCCGACCTGGCGAAGGACCGCCGGCCGGCCCGCTGCGACAAGGGAGCCCCGGCTGCCCGGCCCCTGAAGAAGAAGCGTTCGCTCACGATCGCCACCGGCACGCTCAACGCCGAGTACGTCGCGCCCCTCCGAATGGCGCTCGCCAACGGCGAGTTCGCGAAGGAGGGCCTGGACGTCCACCTGAAGGTGCTGCCCACGCCCGAGGCGCTGCCGCTGCTGGCCAAGGGCGACCTGGACGTCCTGTGGGCGGCGCCGGAGGCCGCCGTCCTCAACGGCATCGCCGGCGGCTTCGACATCCGCTGGGTGGCCGGCAATTTCTCGCCCGACCCGCGCTCGAAGAGCGGCCTGTGGGTCCGGCTCGGCAAGGGAGAGACGGCGCGGTCGGCGTCCCTGAAGGGCGCGACCCTCGGGACCATGATCGGCAAGGGCTCGGTGATCATGTACCCGATGGACCGTTCCTTCGCCCGGCACGGCGCCCGTATGGACTCCGTCACCTTCCAGCAGCTCGGCTCCTCGGACGTGCTGACCGCGCTGACCGGCGGCGGCGTGGACGCCGCCTGGCTGCTGGACCCGGTATGGCGCACGGTCGACGGCAACAAGAAGTACGCGTTCCTCGGCGGCCAGCCACAGGGCGAACCGCTCGGCGGCGCCCTGTACGGCCCGAACCTCCTGCAGCGGGACCCGGACGCCGGCGTCGCCTTCCTGCGCGCGTACATCCGTACGGTCAACACGTACTTCCGCGGCGACTACAAGGCCGACCGGGCGTTCGCCGCGGAACTGGCGAGGCTGCTGAAGGTGGATGCCGACGTGCTGACGGCCGTGCCGTCGCTGCGGATGGACTGGGAGATCCGGAAGGGCACCGCCGAGCGGCTGCAGCGCGCCTACCGGGACGCGCGGGTCACCAAGGGCCCGCCGGTCCCGGAGAGCAGGCTCGTGGACCGCTCCTTCTACGCGGAGGCGGTCGGCCACCGGCCGTGAACAGAAGCGCACACATGACGAAGGCCCGGATCCTTGAGGATCCGGGCCTTCGTCTTCAGTAGCGGGGACAGGATTTGAACCTGCGACCTCTGGGTTATGAGCCCAGCGAGCTACCGAGCTGCTCCACCCCGCGCCGTTGTGTTCACAACTCTAACCCCAAGCCGACGACCAGCGCAAATCCGTGCCCGCGGCCCTCGCGCACCCGGCGTCCGGCCGGCCCCGAAGGGCCGGCCGGGCCTCATGCGCTCAGCTCCTCCTTGAGGGCGTCCCGCAGCCGGGCGGCACGCTGGGTGACCTCCGGCGGGCCCAGCTCCACGGCCCGCGCGCACCACCGCTCACTCTCCGCGAGCGCACCCCGGCGGGCCGCCAGCAGCGCGAGGCGCAGCGCCGCGCGCCCGTGCCCGGCCTCGGCAGCGCGGGTCCACCACAGGGCTGCCTCCGGGAGGCTGCCCTCGCGGGCCAGCAGCAGCCCGAGGTTGAAGGCCGCGTTGCGGCTGCCGGCCTCGGCCGCCGCGCGGTACCAGTCGGCGGCCGCCACGGCGTCGCCCCGGGACGCGGCGAGCATTCCCATCCGCACCTGGGCGCCGCGATGCCCCTGCTCGGCGGCGCGCTCGTACCACTCCTCGCTCTCGCCGCCGGACTCCTCCGGGCCGCTGGCCTCGCGGTCCAGCAGCGCGGCGAGCCGGTAGGCCGCCTCCGCGCTGCCCGCGCCCGCCGCCCCGCGCAGATGCCGCTCGGCGTCCTGCCACTCGCCGTCCCGCAACAGGGACAGGGCCGCCTGCAGCGCGGCCTCCGTGTGCCCGGCCTCGGCGGCCCGCTCGTACCACCTGCGGGAGGTGCGCTCGGCGCCCCGGCCCGCGTGCAGGATGCCGAGGTTGAACGCGGCGTCCACGCTGCCGGCCTCGGCCGCCTTGGAGAACCACGGCTCGGCACCGGACGCGTCGCCGCGCTGCAGCAGCAGTACGGCCAGCGCGTTGGACGCCTCCCGGTGGCCCGCGTAGGCGGCCCGGCGGTACCACTGCTCGCTGCGGCCGTCGCGGCCCTGCTGGGCGCAGAGCAGGCCGATGTTGTACGCGCCGTTGACGTCGCCGGCCTCCAGGGCGGCGCGGTACCAGCGCTCGGCGGTCTGCAGCTCGCCCCGGTCGGCGTGCAGCGCCCCGAGGGCGTTGGCGGCGTTGCCGTCGCCGTCCTGGGCCGCCCGGCGCCACCACTCCGCCGCGCTCTCCTCGTCGCCCGCGTCCTTCAGGAGGAAGCCGAGCGCGCACGCGGCGCGCGGCTCGCCGTCCTTGGCCGCGATGAGGTACCAGCGCCCGGCCTCCTTGAGCTCGCCGCGCTCCTCCAGGAGCGTGCCGAGGTGCAGCGCGGCCCTGCGGTGCCCGCGGGCCGCGGCCTGGCGGTACCACTGCTCGGCCGCGGCGCGCGGCTCCGCGTGCTCGCCGTACGCGGTGCCGTCGGCCTCCCGCTCGTCCAGGATGCGCGCGAGGCGGTACGCCGCCTCGCGGTGGCCGCGCTCGGCGGCGGCCACGAACCACTGCTCCGCACCCTCCTCGCCCCGGTGGTCGAGCAGGTCGGCCAGCGCGTAGGCGCCCAGGCAGTGGCCGGATTCGGCGGCCTGGCGCAGCCAGTACTCGGCGGCGGGCTCGTCGCCGCGCTCGCGGTAGTGCCGGCCCAGCGCGTGCGCCGCGGCGGCGGAGCCGGCGACGGCGGCGATGCGCCACCAGCCGGCCGCCTCGTCGGCGTACCCGCGCTGGTGCAGCAGGACTCCGAGGTTGTTGGCGGCGGCCCGGTCGCCCGCGACGGTGGCGGCGCGCAGGCACGGTTCGGCGCCGTCCAGATCACCGCGGCGCAGCAGCATCGCGCCGAGCATGCTCGCTGCCGCGGGGTCGCCCGCGGCGGCGGCCTGCCGGTGGCCCACCTCGTCCATGGCCTCGGTCGCCTCGGGCGACTCCGTGGCGTCGACGGTTTCGGCCATATCTGCCGCGTCCCTCGCGGGCGGCGGCAGCTCGGATTCGCGCCCGTCGTCGGGCGCATGCACAAATGGTCCTGTCTCCAACAACCTTGCCTTGTCCCCCATAAGGGCCATCGTCGCACCACCCGAAGCCCGGGTACACCTGGTATACCGCAGCCAGTGAGGTCACTTCAGCGTTTTGTCGACTTCCCGACACGACGACATGCCAAACGCTCAGGACACCAGTCTCCCCAATGCGGGTGGTTTAACGCGCACATATGTGACGGCACACACGACGAAGGCCCGGATCCAAGAGGATCCGGGCCTTCGCCTTGCAGTAGCGGGGACAGGATTTGAACCTGCGACCTCTGGGTTATGAGCCCAGCGAGCTACCGAGCTGCTCCACCCCGCGCCGTTGTGTATTTAAGGTACCACGGCGCGGAGGCGGAGCCATAATCCGCGGTCAGCCGCCCTGCTTGTCCCCTTCGCCGGCACCGCCCCGGTCCGACGAACCGGCCTTCTCCCCCGCCTTCTTCTCCGCGGCGGCGGCCCGGTCCAGCGCGGCCTTCAGCTTCTCCTGCGCCTCGCCGTAGCCGGCCCAGTCGCCGGACTCGCGGGCCTTCTCACCCTCCTCGTACGCCTGCTGGGCGTCGTCCAGCGCCTCCTGGACGCTCTGGTCCGTGGGCGGTGTCGTACTGCCCTCGTCCGGCGGCGTGGTGGTGTCCTCCTCGCCGTCGTCACCGACGTTGGGCGCCTTCTTGCCGAACACCACGTCCAGCGCTTCACCGAGGCTGTTCTCGAAGGCCGCCTTGTTGCCGTAGGAGACGAGCACCTTCTTCAGCAGCGGATAGTTGGTGCCCGCGCCCCGCAGATAGACCGGCTCGACGTACAGCAGGCCGCCGTCCAGGGGGACGGTGAGCAGATTGCCGTACTCGATCTCCGAGTCGCCCTTCTTGAGGATGTTGAGCGTCTTGGCGACCGTGTCGTCGGAGTTGAACTTCGACTGCACCTGCTGCGGTCCGGGGACCGTGGTCTCGGACGGTAGCTTGAGGATTCTGATCTTCCCGTAGTCCGGACTCTTGGCGTTGGCGTCGACCGCCATGAACGCCCCGAGGTTGTCCCGCTTGTTCGGCGTGAACGTCGTCGTCAGCGAGAACGTCTGCTTCTTCTGGTCCGGCATCTTCATGCTGAGGTAGTACGGCGGAACCGCGGTCGCCGACTTGGTCGTCGGGTCGTTCGGGATCTGCCAGCGCTCGCTGCCGGTGTAGAAGGTGTTCGCTTCGGTGACGTGGTACGTGGTCAGCAGCTGGCGCTGCACCTTGAAGAGGTCCTGCGGGTACCGCAGGTGCTCCATCATGCCGTCGCTGATCTTCGACTTGGGCTCGACCGTGCCGGGGAACGCCTTCATCCAGGTCTTCAGGACCGGGTCGTTCTTGTCCCACTGGTAGAGCTTGACCGAGCCGTCGTACGCGTCGACCGTCGCCTTGACGGAGTTACGGATGTAGTTGACCTGGTTCTGCTGGGCCACCACCGCGCGCTGGCCGTCGGTCAGCGAGTCCGCCGTGGTGTCCCCGAGCGTGGTCCGCGAGGAGTACGGATAGCCGTTGCTCGTGGTGTACGCATCGACGATCCACTTGATGCGGCCGTCGACCACCGCCGGGTACGCGTCGCCGTCGATGGTGAGCCACGGCGCGACCGACTCCACGCGCTCCTTGGGCGTGCGGTTGTACAGGATGCGCGAGCCGTCGCCGATGGCGCCCGAGTACAGGATTTGTGGCTCGCCGAAGGCCACGGCGTACGCCGCGCGGTTCACCGGGTTGGCGAGGTTCACCCCGCTCTTGCCCTTGTAGCTGTAGCTCTTCTCACCGCTGTCGTCGGAGTAGTCCAGCTCCTGCTGCGGCCCGCCGACGATCGAGTACTGCGTGGTCTTCTCGCCGTAGTAGATGCGCTGCTCGTGCTTGGGGAGGTTCCCCTTGGCGGGCAGGTTCTTCTGGGTGTAGTCCGGCTCGCCCTCATTGACCGTGCCGGTCCCCTTGGCGGTGACCGCGCCGTACCCGTGGGTGTACTTGAAGTGGTCGTTGATCCAGTTGCGCTCGGGGATGCCCGCGATGTTCAGCTCGCGCAGGCCGATGACGGTGTCCTGCTCCTTGCCGTCGCTGTCCTTGTAGCGGTCGACGTCGAGCGTGGCGGGGAACTGGTAGTACCCGCGGACCTGTTGCTGCTGCTGGAAGGTGGGCGAGACGACGTTCGGATCCAGCAGGCGCATGCTCGCCGTGGTGTCCGCGGCGGACCGCAGCCGCTCGTTGTCCGCCTTGTCCTTGGGCTTGTAGTCGCCCTTGTAACCGGTGACCTTGGAGCCGTCGATGCCGTACGCGTCCCGCGTGGCCTTGATGTTCTCCTTGATGAACGGCGCTTCCTTGGCCTGCTCATTGGGCTGGACCTGGAACTTCTGCACGATCGCCGGGTACAGACCGCCGATGAGGACGGCCGAGAGCACCATCAGGCCGAAGCCGATGACCGGCAGCTGCCAGGTCCGCCGCCACAGGGTGGCGAAGAAGAGCACGGCACAGATGGCGGCGATGAAGAACAGGATCGTCTTCGCCGGCAGATAGGCGTGCGCGTCGACGTACCGCAGGCCCGTCCATCCCTCCGCGGACTTCAGGCCGCTGGACTTCACCGCGAGGCCGTACCGGTCGAGCCAGTACGCCATCGCCTTGAGCGACACGAAGATGCCCAGCAGCACCGACAGGTGGCCGGTGGCCGCGGCGGTGGCACGGGAGCCGGGGCTCGTGACGCGGAGGCCGCCGTACAGGTAGTGCGTGAGCGCCGCGGCGATCAGGCACAGCACCACGCAGGCGAAGCCGAAGCTCAGCAGGAAGCGGAACCACGGCAGGTCGAAGGCGTAGAAGGAAATGTCCTGGTGGAACTGCGGGTCCTTCTGGCCGAACGGCACGCCGTTGACCCACTGGAGCCACGTGCGCCACTGGCTGGAGGCGGACGCGCCGGCGATCAGGCCGACCAGCGCGGTGACCGCGACCAGCACCCACTTCTTGTAGGGCGCGATGCTCATCCGGTAGCGGTCCAGGCTCTGCTGCTCCAGCGACATGGCGCTGAGCGGCGGGCGGAGCCGGTGGGCCAGCCAGACGTTGACCCCGATGGCGGCCGCCATCAGCACGCCGAAGAAGAAGAACAGGCCGACCTTGGTCCACAGGGTCGTGGTGAAGACCGAGGAGTACCTCACCGAGCGGTACCACAGCCAGTCGGTCCAGAACCCGGAGAACATCACGAAGAGCATGGCCAGCACAGCCAGCACGCCCAGGGTCAGGAGCCCGGTCCGCATCCGCCGGGACGGGCGGCCCACTCTCGTCCGTGGCCCGGCGGGGCCTGAGCCGCGGTCCGGCATCTGGAAAGCCAAGGTGCGCACCTCGAAGTTCGCTGTCGTATGAAGCGGGCCCGGTGATAGTAGGACCCACTCTTGCAACTTACTAAGGCTTTACCCGGTTCCCGTTTTCCGGGAAGTTCAGGGCACGATATTCCACATGACCAACCTCCCCGTTGACGGCACCCCTCTCGCCGCCGACCCACTGACCCGCGCCGTACTCGAAATCGACGAGTACGCCGCCGGGATCGGCTGGGACCAGCCCGCCCGACTGTTCGCCCTTGTAGACACCGCGCGCCTGCGCGACGAAGAGCCCGCGCTCGCCGCCCAGCTGGGCATCGACGAGAACGCCGACGCCTCCCTGACCCCCGTGGAGCAGGACGAGGTCCCCCCGACCGTCCCGCTCGACGAGTTCCTCGGCACCATCGCCTGGCCCGACGCGGTGGCCGGCTGCGCCATGACCGTGGAGCGGCTGATGCTGCCGCCGTCCGCCGAGGAGTCCGTGCCGGCCGGCATGGACGAGGACGCGCTGGCCAAGTGGGTCGCCGAACACCCCGACCGGCAGGAGGTCCGGATGACCGTGGCGGTGCTGCGCGACGGCCGGCGCGAGTCGGCGCTGCGGCTGCGCGAGAAGGACTCCACCGCCGAGGTGCTCACCGGCGCCGACCTCGTACCGGGCCTGGCGGAGGCCCTGACGGCGACGTTCGAGGAGTAGGCGGTCCGGAAGCAGCCGGTCCGGCGCCGGGGGGGGGCTTGGCGGTTCGGGGCGCGCTCACGGGGGCTCGGGGGCTTCGTGGGCGCGCACAGGGGGGCTTGGTGGCTCGGGACGGCGCTCGCCGGGGCTTGGCGGCTCGGGCGCGCGCGAGCCGACTCGGGGCGCTCGGCAGGAGCGCCCGTGCGGCCCCGAGCTGCCGTCAGGAGTGCGCGGCAGGCGTGCAGCTCGGCAAGTGCGCCGTGTCGCCCTTGCGGATCTTCGTCAGGGCCTGCGTCGCGTCGTGAATGGTGTTCACCTTGACGAGCTTGAGCCCGTCCGGGGTGTCCTTGGCCGCGGTCGCGCAGTTGTCCTTCGGAGTGAGGAAGTACTCGGCGCCCTTGTCCCGGGCCGCGACGATCTTCATGGAGATGCCGCCGATCGGCCCGACCTTGCCCTTGTCGTCGATCGTTCCCGTACCGGCGACGAAGTTCCCGCCGGTCAGGTCCTCGGGCGTGAGCTTGTCGACGATCCCGAGTGCGAACATCAGGCCCGCGCTCGGGCCACCCACATCGGCGAGCTTGATGTCGATCTCGAACGGGAACGTGTGATCGAGGCCGGCCTGGATGCCGACGATGGCCCGGCCGTCCGTGGCCTTCTTGGTCGTCAGCGAGACCTGGCGGCCGCCGGAGGGCTTCTCGCCCTTCTTCTCCGCCGCGGCCGCTTCCTTGGCCGGGACCAGCGTGAAGGTGACCTTCTCGCCCGCCTTGTGCTTCGTGACCAGCCCGGCGACGTCCGCGGGCCGCTTCACCGCCGTACCGTCCACCGCCTTGATGACGTCACCGGCGTGCAGCGTGCCGTCGGCCGGGGTGTCCTTCATGACCGAGGCGACCACGACCTGTGAGTCCACCGGGATGTCCAGCTCGTTCAGGGCCGCCACCTTGGCGCTCTCCTGGGACTGGCTGAACTCCTCGGCGTTCTCCTGGTCGGCCTGCTCGGCCGTCTGGTTGTCCGGGTACAGCGTCTTGTGCGGCACCACGGCGCTGTCGTGCGCCAGCCAGCCGTACGCCGCCTCGAAGAGGTTCATGCGGTAGTCCGGGCCGGTGACACGGACCGTCGTCATGTTCAGATGACCGGACGTCGGATACGACTTGCGGCCGTCGATCTGCAGCACCGGCTCGCCCGCGTGGTCGCCGAGGGTGTTGACCGTGGGCCCCGGCGTCATCTGCGCGTACGGCACGGGAATCAGCACCCCGGCGCACAGCAGCGCGATCAGCATGAGGGTCGAAGCGAGGAGCGTCGCGGTCCGGCGTGGCATGGAACGACAGTACGGGACGGGTATGACAAGCGGCCCGCGGGGCCGTCCGTACGGGGCTCAGGCCGCGTCGGAACGGACCTCCGCGGGCGGTGCGTCAACCTCCGCGGGCGGCGCGTCCTCGCGCTCCATGGCCTCCCGGAAACGGGCGTACCCGGCGAGCTCAGCAACGTCCCCGGCCTTGCGGTACCTCGTGGTCCACGTACTCCACACGACAGCGCCCAGTGCGGCGAGAACCGGAATCAGCAACCAGAGAAGCGCACCCATAGCGGCCTCCCGACCCCTTGTACACAACCGCAACGACGAATAAGCAGATTAACCATCCGACAGCTCAACGCTCAGGCCCGGGGGCGGGTTACGCAACCGGAGGACGATGTCGGCTGTCCGGCTGATCACCGGGCGTCTGCGGCGGGGCGCCCGTAAAGGGCGCGTACCCAGTTACGGGCAGCTCACCGCTCCCGTGCGCCCCATGAATGCGCCCTGCACGCTTTCTTTACGCCATGGGGGCGAACCGACCACGAAGGCACTGCGACGTGCTGCCCTCTGTTACGCCCCTACCCGCCCTCCCGTCGCCCGACCTCCACCCCCAGAAGACGGCGCTACGCACCGACCCATTCTTCGGTCCCGTCCGAAAACGTCTGGTGCTTCCAGATCGGGACCTCGTGCTTGAGGTCGTCGATGAGCCGTCTGCACGCCTCGAAGGCCTCCCCCCGGTGCGCGCAGGACACCGCCACGACGACCGCGAGGTCACCGATGCGCAGATCCCCCACCCGGTGGACCGCGGCCAGCGCCCGAACGGGGAAGTCCGCGGCCACCTTCTCCGCGACCCGGCGGAGCTCCGCCTCGGCCGTCGGGTGTGCGGAGTAGCCGAGCCCGTCGACGTCCGAGCCGCCGTCGTGCGAGCGGACGGTGCCGACGAACAGGGCGGTCCCGCCGGACGCGGCGTCCCCGACGGCTGTGAACACCTCGTCCACGGACAGCGGCGTGTCCCGGATGCCCAGCAGCCGGATCGGATCCGCTGTCCCCTGCTCACCGGGGTAGTCGGGGCGCGGCGACGGGTGGTGGTTCGTACCAGACATGTGCCCATCGTGCCCCACGGACGCGGCGCGGGGGAATGGCTGTTTCACCTGGTGTACGGACCGCCTTATGGAGGGTCGTACCAGACCGTAGGGGGACTGCTGCCGCGTACGGACGACGCATTCCCGCCGTCCGGAGGGAGCCACCGCTTCCGTACGGTTCCCGGCGCTCCTGTGGCGCGCGTGCTTCGGGGGGCGCCGCCGCGCTGCCTCAGAGGCGGCGCCGGGCCTTACGGGCGCGGCGTACGAGCGCGGCGGTACCCAGCAGCGCGACGGTCGCGCCCGCCGCACCTGCGGCGGTGGCGTCCTTGCGGCCCAGCCGGCGCCCGGCCACCGTGTGCCGCCCCGCGACCTCCTCCAGGAGCTCGGCGAGCACCTCCTCGTTGGTCCAGCGGGGCCGCCAGCCCGCGTCGTGCAGCCGGCTGCCGCTGACCACCCACGGGTGCATCGTGTACGCCAGGTCGCCGGCGGGCGAGGGCGTGAGCCCGATGCGGTGCAGCCGCGCCGCGGCGCCGAGCGCCACCGAGGAGGGCAGCTCCATCCTGCGGATACCGGTGAGCTCCTCGACCTCCTCCTGCTCCAGCCAGCCGTCGCAGCCCACCGCGAGCTCGCCCTCGACCTTCTCCAGGGCGGCGTACTCCAGGGCGCTGACCAGGTCCTCCACGTGGCAGAACTGCCACGTGGGACGGGAGCCCGCGACGACCAGGAGGCGCGGCGACTCGAAGTACCGGGTCAGCGCGGTGTCGGTGCCGCCCACGAGGACGGTGGGGCGCAGCACGGTGACGTTCAGTCCGGGGTGGGCGCGCGGCGCCCGGTGCGCCAGCCGTTCGATCTCCATGAGGTCGCCGACCCCGGTGGCGTCCGCGGTCGCGCGCAGCTCGGCGTCCTCGGAGAGTGGAACATCGTTGTCGGGCAGCGCCCCGTAGACCATCGCGGAGGTGCACAGGACGACCCGGTGCACGCCGGCCGCGGCGGCCGCGGTCAGGACGGTCTGGGTGCCGCGCACGTTGTACGCGGTGCGGGCGGCCGGGTCGGTCTCCAGGTCGAGGTCGAGCGCCAGGTGGACGACGACGTCGGCGCCCCGGAGCTTCTCGGCGATGGCGGGGTCGCGGACATCCAGTACGTGCCAGTCGGCGTCCTCCTCGTCCCCGCGCCGCTCATCGATGGCCACGACCCGCTTGACCTCGTCGGACTCCAGCAGGGCACGGGTCAGCAGCGCCCCGATACCGGCGGCGGCGCCGGTAACCGCCACGACGGGGCGGTGCTGTGGCGCGGCTGCCCCGGGGAGGGTCGTATCGGACGTCTTCTCGGGCCTGGCAGCACTGTTTCGCGCTGCGCGAACGGTCGGATCTGGGGAACTCACCGGGCGTCTCCAGCGGTTGTCTTCAGTACGTATGCGCACCGGCGCGTACGGACCAGCGTGCGTCCATCCTGCCGCAGGCGCCCCGACAGCCAAGCACCGAGCCCCGGAGCGGCGCGGGGTGTCAGGAGGTGTCCGGCCGACCTGCTCCGCGGCCGCGGAGAACGGCCGGGCACCCTCTAGGCTGGAAGGGAATGTCGGGCAGCCGCCGTCGGCCCGGGGCCGGCGGCCCTACGAGCCGAGGAAACCCGTGAGTGACAACCCATTCGGATTCGGCCTTCCGCCGGAGGAGCCGGAGGACGGCGACAACGGCAAGCAGAAGGGCGGCCAGGGAGGTAACCAGGGCCCCGCGAATCCGTTCGGGTTCGGCGGCGGGAGCGGCGGCGCGGACAATCCGTTCGCGGCGCTCTTCGGCGGCATGGGCGGGCCCGGGGGCGAGATGAACCCTGGCGACCTCGGAGCCGCCTTCCAGAAGCTCGGCCAGATGCTCTCGTACGAGGGCGGCCCGGTGAACTGGGAGATGGCCAAGGACATCGCGCGCCAGACGGTGGCACAGGGTGCCCCGGACGGCAGCAAGGACGCCAGCGTGGCGCCCGGGGAGCGGGCCGCGGTCGAGGAGGCCGTGCGCCTCGCCGACCTGTGGCTGGACGGCGTGACGTCGCTGCCGTCGGGCGCGGGCAGCGTGGTCGCCTGGAGCCGCGCCGAGTGGGTCGAGGAGACCCTCCCGGTGTGGCAGGAGCTGGTCGACCCGGTCGCCGAGCGTGTCGGCGCCGCGATGGGCGACGTGCTCCCCGAGGAGATGCAGGCCATGGCGGGCCCGCTGCTCGGGATGATGCGCTCCATGGGCGGCGCGATGTTCGGTACCCAGATCGGGCAGGCGCTCGGCACGCTGGCCGGCGAGGTCGTCGGCTCCACGGACGTCGGACTGCCGCTGGGCCCGGCCGGCAAGGCCGCCCTGCTGCCGGGCAACGTCGAGGCGCTCGGCTCCGGCCTGGGCGTGCCTCCGGAGGAGGTGCGGCTGTACCTGGCGCTGCGCGAGGCCGCCCACCAGCGTCTCTTCGCGCATGTCCCGTGGCTGCGCTCGCACCTCTTCGGTGCGGTCGAGGGCTACGCCCGCGGCATCAAGGTCGACACCAGCAAGCTGGAGGACGCGGTCGGCCAGCTCGACCCGGCCCATCCGGAGCAGCTGCAGGACGCGCTCCAGCAGGGCATGTTCCAGCCCGAGGACACCCCGGAGCAGAAGGCCGCGCTGGCCCGTCTGGAGACGGCGCTGGCGCTCGTCGAGGGCTGGGTGGACGCGGTGGTGCACGCCGCTGCGGCTCCGCACCTGCCGTCGGCCGACGCGCTGCGCGAAACGTTGCGGCGGCGCCGGGCGACCGGCGGTCCGGCCGAGCAGACCTTCGCCACGCTCATCGGCCTGGAGCTGCGCCCGCGGCGCCTGCGGGACGCCTCGCGGCTGTGGGCCTCGCTCACGGACGCGCGCGGCCTGGAGGGCCGGGACGCGCTGTGGTCGCACCCGGACATGCTGCCCACGGCGCAGGACCTGGACGACCCGGACGGCTTCGTGCACCGCGAGCAGCTGGACTTCTCCGAGCTGGACAAGATGCTCGGCGAGGCGGCGAAGGGCACGGCCGAGGGCGGCAAGCCCGACCTGACCAAGCGCGAGGGCGCCGAGGGCGAGCGCTCCGAGGGCGACGGTCCCGAGGGCAAGGACGGCGGCGAGGGCGATGGCACCAAGTGACCGTGAGCCTTCATGAGAACGCGGCGCGGGTCCTCAAGGAGTGGCCCGCGCCCGCTCCCGACCAGGAGCAGCTGCGGCTGGCCTACCTGGACCATCTGGCCGCTCACCCGGACGGCATGTGGAAGCCCTGCGGCGACGGGCACCTCACGGCGAGCGCCCTGGTGATCGATCCGTCGCGCGGCCGGGTGCTGCTCACGCTGCACAAGAAGCTGCGGATGTGGCTGCAGATGGGCGGCCACTGCGAGCCCGAGGACGCCACGCTGGCGGACGCGGCGCTGCGCGAGGCGCGCGAGGAGTCCGGCATCGCCCGGGGGCTGACGCTGCTGCCGGGCGGTCCGGTGCGCCTGGACCGCCATCACACGCCCTGCGCGTGGCACTTGGACGTGCAGTACGCCGCGCTGGCCCCGGAGGGCGCCACGGAGGCGATCAGCGATGAGTCACTGGATCTGCGCTGGTTCCCGTACGACGAGGTGCCGGACGTGGCCGACGAGTCGGTGGTACGGCTCGTGGAGCGGACGAGGGCGCTGCTCTAGGACGCACGGCGAGCGGGCCCGGCACAGTGAGTGCCGGGCCCGCTCGCGTGTCTCTGAGGCGCGCCTGAAGGCGCCCTCCTCAGTTCGTGAAGATGTTGCCCTGGTTCTGCCCGTGGGCGCCGCGCTGTCCCATCCCGTACTGGGCGGCGAGGCCCTGTCCGATGACGGCGTTCTGCGGCGGCAGCAGCTCGCTGGGCTGGACGAGCGCGTAGCCCTGTCCGAGGAAGCTGAGCTCCCAGCCCTCGCCCGTGCTGCCGCGGCGCCGCCACACGCCCGAGGAATGCGTCTGCGCCTGCATCTGGACGCGCAGCGAGGTCGACCAGGCGACCACCGCGTCCGCGTCGGCGTTGACGTACTTGTCGGGCGTCACCGGCATCATCAGGGGCTGGCCCGAGGTCATCAGCGCGACCTTGCCCCGCCCCGAGATGTTGAGCTGGTACTTGCCGGTGCCCGAGATGCCGTACTGGCTGTCCACGGAGATGACCTCCCAGTGGAGCGTGGAGTCCAGCGCGAGCACGTAGTTGCTGTCGACGGTCAGCCCGTCGTGGTCGACGTCCACGAGGTGGACGTGCTGGGCGAGGTTGGCCAGGTAGACCGTGCCCTGTCCGGAGACGCGCATCAGGTCCAGGCCCTCGCCGGCCCGGGCGCGCCGCCGCTGCTGGTTCGGGGTCTGGTACTCCCCGTCGAATTCGAGCAGCCCCTGATAGGCGACCATCGTGCCCTTACGGGCGAGCAGGTCCTCGTGGCCGGTCAGCGCGACGCGCAGCAACTGCGGGTTCTGCAGCGCGTACCGGTCCTGAGTCTGCGCCTCTGTGTAGGCGAAAAGCGGGCTCTGCATGGTTACGGAAGTCCTCCCCCTCAGCCCCGGGCCCGGAGCCGGTCGGCGCTGTCCTCGCTGGGCTGTACGACCACGAAGCCCTGGCCGGAGAAGCCGAGCTGGTACGCCTCGCCGCTGCCGCGCCCGATCATCGAGGACGCCTTGAAGCTGCGCTTGCCCTTCACGTTCAGGTTCGTCGACCAGGCCACGAGCGCGTCCGGGTCCACGTACGTCTCGTCCTCGCCGCGGCCGCAGTCGACGACGATCGGAGTGCCGCGCGAGGTCAGTGCGACCCATCCGGTGCCCGCGATCCCCACGTTGAACAATCCCTGTCCCGCGAACTTCGCCATCCCCTTGACGCGCTGCACGCCCCACTGGAGGTGCGCGTCGAAGGCGAGCAGGTTGGTGCCGTTCACGGAGATCGCGTCGTCGTTGAGGTTCAGGCACACGACGTCCGCGCCGTAGTCGGCGAGGTAGAGCAGGCCGTCGCCACTGGCCTTCATCAGGGGCGCGCCCTCCCCGGTCAGCCACTGGGAGGCCGCCTGGCGCACGGCCGGCGGGTTCGGCTCGTACTGGACGAAGCCTTCATAGGCGACCATCGAGCCGGTGCGGCAGAACACGTCCTGGCCGCTCTGCATGGCGATCTTCACCATCGCACTGCCGTGGTTCTCCATACGGACCGCGGGTGCGGTCGGGGCGTAGCCCGAAAGCTGCTGCTGAGTCATGACGGGCTCCCTCAGGCCTCGTAGGGCTGGACGACGATGAAGTTGCCGGGAGCGCCCCGGAACTGGAGGTTCACGGTCTCGCCGGAGTGGCCGGGGTACGCGCTGCGGCGCAGCCGCACCTGGCTGGAAATGATCACCTGGGAGGCGGCGGACCACGCGACGATGGCGTTGGCGTCCGCGAAGGTGGTCGGCGTGACGGGCAGGACGACGGGCGTTCCCGCGGTCTTCACGACCACCGTGCCGGTGCCCTGGAACTGCATGGTGAACAGCGCGCCTCCGGGGATGCCGTGCCCTTCGATACGGCGCACCTCGTGCTGCAGCGACTCGTCGAAGGCCAGCACGCTCTCGGCGTTGACGCAGATCGCGTCGCCCTGCAGCTCGATGGGGTGCACATGGGCGCTGTTCTCCGCGAAGAAGACCTGGCCCTGGCCGGAGCAGCGCATCAACTGCATCTCCTGGCCGGTGGCGTTGCCCACGATGCGGCCGCGGAAGCCGGCGCCCTTGTAGCTGAAGTCGACCTTGCCCTGGTAGAGCACCATGCTGCCCTGACGGGCCAGCACCGGTTGTCCGTCGACGCCGAGGTCGACGCGGATCAGCTTCTCGCTCTGGGGCGTCCAGCGCTGCCCTGTGGGGGCCTCCCGGTACTTCTGCAGCGAGGCCTCCAGCCCCGGGCCGCCCTGCTGCGGCACGGCGTACTGCCCGCTGTCCTGCGGCGCGGGCTGCCCGTAGGCGGGCGGCTGCTGGCCGTACGGACCGGGCTGGGCGGGCGGTGGCACGGGCTGGCCCGGATAGGGCGCGGGCGCCGGCGGCCCCATGGGGGCGGCGATGGTCGGCGCCGCGTGCATCTGGGCCTGCTGGGGAGGCATCGGCTGCTGGGGGAAGCCGGGCTGCTCGGCCGGCTGCTGGGCGTGGGCGGGCTCGGGCGGTGTGGCGTACGGCTGCGCGGGCTCCGGGACCGTGGGCTGCTGCGGGGCACCGAAGCCGGGCGCCGGGGCGGGGGCGGGTGCTGCCGGGGCCGGCTCGGCGGCCGCGGGCGGCGCAAAGCCGGGCGCGGGCTCCGCGGCGGCGGGCGGCGCGAACCCGGGCACGGCGTCCGGCTGCGGCGCGGTCTCCGCCTCCTCGGCGACCTCGCCGCCGAAGTTCTTCAACAGCGCCTCGAGTCCGCCGTCGAACCCCTGCCCGACAGCCGCGAAGCGCCACACGTCCTTCATGTAGAAGTCGCCGAGCATGACAGCACGCTCGGTACTGAACTCGGCCCCCGTGAAGGAGTACCGCGCGACTTCCTCTCCCCCGGCGACGATCCGGATGTACCCGGGACCGATCTGCGACATCTGGCCCGCACCGTCGATCGCCGCCGTGAAGGACAGCTTCTGGATGTGCTGCGGGATGCGGTCGAGCGTGACCCGGAAGGACTCGGTGTCACCGGCCTGCGCGCCGAGCTGCTGGAGGGACTCCTCGGGCGACTTCGGCTGATTGAAGAAGATGAAGTACCGGTCGTCGGACAGCTTTTCGTCGGCGTCGAGGCCGAAACAGCTGATGTCGAAGGTCAGACCGGGACCGGCGATCTGTACGCCCACGTACAGATCCGTCCCTGCGGTCAGGTCACTGATCCTGGCCTTGTGGCCCCGTTGGAATTCCCTGGCCATACGTAACGACCGTCCCCCATCCGAGCTTGATTGCGTTGCGCGTCAGGCTAACGGCTGGTCCGGATGCGGCACGATGCCGGGGCTCGACGGTTCTGTCACGAAAGTGGCGGCCGTGACCGCCCCGCCGTCACTCGCTGCGCGCTGCGGGCAGGTGCGGCAGCCGGTCGGCGGCGACCACTCCTTCGAGGTAACCACGCGCCCGCTCCGTCCGTGGATACGCCGTCAACAGCTCCCAGAAGCTGGGACCGTGCCCGGGCACGAGCAGATGGGCCAGCTCGTGCACGAGTACGTAGTCGATGACGTACTCCGGCATGCCCTGCAGCCGGTGCGAGAGCCGGATGCTGCCCTCGGCCGGCGTGCACGATCCCCAACGGGTGTTCTGGTTGGTGACCCAGCGCACGGACGCGGGGCGGGCCCGGCCGCCCAGATACTGCGCCGACAGCCGCTCGGCGCGCTCGGCCAGCTCGTCGTCGCCCAGCATCCGCTTGCTCTCCTGGGCGGCCAGCTTGTCCAGCATGACCGTGACCCAGCGGCGCTCCTCGGCCTCGGACATCCGGGCCGGGATCAGGACGACGGTCCGGTCGCCCTCCCTGTACGCGGAGACCGTGCGCCGCCGCCGCGAGCTTCTGCGCACCTCGACCGCGCTGGTCGCGGACGCGCGGCTCTGCGGGCTCGCTACTGTCCTGCGCTGCGGGTCGGCGGCACGGTGCGGTGGGTCGGCGGGCACGCCCCGACGTTACCTTCTGGCGCCGGGCGAAGTCCCGTCCCCGAGCCGGGTTGCGGGCGAAACCCTCCATGACGGGTACAGAGACGCTCAGCGCTTGTACGACTAATCGCGCCTTCTGTGGATAACTTCAGGCACCGATCCGGCCTTTGCCGCATGCTCGTGCCGTACGCCAGAACCGGACCTCCGCGGACGGCCGGAAGACCACCGCGAGTCCCTGCTCACTGCCCAGAAATTCGCGACCATCCGCCTGCCCAACGGCACCACCGACCAGCACCGCAGCAACGGGGGACGACATGCCGCACCCACACCCGACCATCTCACCACCCACGCCGCCCTCACCACCCGAATCGTCGAAAACCACCTCCCACCCCCAGCCCTCTCCTCTCCCCTCTCCCCCGTCGGCTCCCCTCCCTTCCCCGCATCCGATGCTCAAGCCGGCTCTGCGGCGCGGCTGGCCGGACAGGGCCACCGTGCGCTTCGGCGTCGCGCCGGCCCACGCCGTGGTGGTGGGCCCGGTGGACAGCGCGACCGGCAGTCTGCTGAGCCTGATCGACGGCACCCGCAGCGTGGAGCGGCTGGAGCGCGAGGCCAAGGCGCTGCAGCTGCCGTCGGGCCACGCCCGTGAGCTCGTCGGCCGCCTGGACGCTGCCGGGCTGCTGGACACTCCGGCCGGCGGCAGTCCAGCGACCGAAGCGCTCCAGACCGACCTCCCCGCCTTCGACCGGTTACGCCCCGACCTCGCCGCCCTGTCGGTACGCCATCGCGACTCGGCGGGCGCGGACGAACGGATGTGGGCGCGCCGCTCCTCACGGGTACTGGTGCGCGGCACGGGCCGGGTGGGCTCGGCGATCGCGGCACTGCTCTCCGCGGCGGGCGTCGGGCAGGTGGACGTGCACGACGGCGGCCGGGTCGAGCCCTGGGACGTGCTGCCCGCCGGCTTCACCGCCGATCGCGTCGGCGAGCGGCGGGACGTGACCGCCCGCCGCCTGGTCAGCGCCTCCTCTCCATGGACACGACGAACCGGCCGACCCACCCGGGCCGGCGGCGGCGCGTCCGCCCCGTCCGAAGAGCCCCCTCGCGCCCTGACGGTGCTCGCCCCACGGGACGGCCTGGCCGCCTATGCCCCCGACCCCCGGCTCGCCGAGCCGTTCCTCACCTCCGGCATGCCCCATCTGTTCGTGGGCGTGATCGAGGCCACGGGAGTGGTGGGGCCGCTGGTGCTTCCCGGCACCTCGGCCTGCGCCGGCTGCTGGGAACTGCGCCGTACGGACGCCGAGCCGGCCTGGCCCCAGCTGCTGGCCCAGTGGCGTTCGGGCCGCGCCGCGCCGGTCGTGCCCGCGTGCGACGCGGCGCTGGCCACGACGGTGGCGGGACTCGCCGCGACGCAGGTCCTGACGTTCCTCGACGGGCATCTGCCACCCTGTACGGGCGCACGGACAGAGCTTGCGCTCCCCTGTATGAGCTGGGACACCGATCAGATCGAGGCTCACCCCGAGTGCCCTTGTGGCGCGGCGCGCTCCCCTGTCACCGCAGCCGCCTCGGATCCTCGTCCCCGACACGCAACAATGACGGAGTAACCCCACCCGGGGCCAGCGCGAGTTGGAGGGGCGCATGCCGGCACAACCTCACCCAGCGGTCACCGACCCCGCGGCCACCGCCCGCGCCGTCCCGGCGGCCCTCACCGTCCCGGCCGTTCCAAGTGGACCGGCTGTTCCAGCCGACCCACCCGCTCTGATCGATCCGACCGCTCTGACTCACCTGACCTGTGGGAACAACGCTCCCGGCCGAGTCGGGACCTTGGGAGGACGCGCACATGTCTGATCTGCCGCGCAAGGCCGTCGTCCGGACCGCCAAGCTCGCCGCCCTCCCCCTGGGCTTCGCCGGACGCACCGCGCTCGGACTCGGCAAGCGCATCGGCGGGCGGCCGGCGGAGATGATCGCCACGGAGCTCCAGCAGCGCACGGCCGAGCAACTGTTCGCGACGCTGGGCCAGCTCAAGGGCGGGGCGATGAAGTTCGGGCAGGCGCTGTCCGTCTTCGAGTCGGCGCTGCCGGAAGAGATCGCCGGACCGTACCGCGCCGCGCTGACCAAGTTGCAGGAGGCGGCGCCGCCGCTGCCCTCCGCCACCGTCCATACGGTGCTCGCCCAGCGGCTGGGCGAGGACTGGCGGGAGCTGTTCGCGGAGTTCGACGACAAGCCGTCGGCCGCGGCTTCGATCGGGCAGGTGCACCGGGCGGTGTGGCACGACGGCCGCGAGGTCGCGGTGAAGGTGCAGTACCCGGGTGCGGGCGAGGCGCTGCTCTCCGACCTCGCCCAACTGGGCCGGTTCGCACGTCTGCTGGGCCCGCTCATCCCCGGGATGGACGTCAAGCCGCTGATCACCGAGCTGCGTGACCGGGTCTCTGAGGAGCTGGACTACGGCCTGGAGGCGGCGGCTCAGCGCACGTTCGCCGCGGAGTTCGCCGACGACCCGGACGTCGTGGTGCCGGCCGTCGTCCACCAGGGCGACGAGGTGCTGGTCACGGAATGGATGGACGGGGTACCGCTCTCCGAGGTGATCTCGGACGGCAGCCCCGAGGAGCGGGACCGCGCCGGACAGCTGCTGGCCCGCTTCCTCTTCTCCGGCACCGCCCGTACAGGCCTGCTGCACGCCGACCCGCACCCGGGCAACTTCCGCCTGCTGACCGGGCATGCCCCCGACGGCCCGCCGGAGGAATGGCGGCTGGGCGTAATGGACTTCGGCACGGTCGACCGGCTGCCGGACGGGCTGCCGCCCACGATCGGCACCTCGCTGCGAATGACGCTGGACGGCCAGGCGGATGCGGTCTATGAGCTGCTGTGCGAGGAGGGCTTCATCAAGGACTCCATCGACCTGGAGCCCGACGCGGTACTGGACTACCTCCTGCCGATCATCGAGCCCGCGCAGGCCGAGGAGTTCACCTTCACCCGGGGCTGGATGCGCACCCAGGCCACCCGGATCGCGGATCCCCGCTCCCCCGCCCACCAGCTGGGCAAGCAGCTGAACCTGCCGCCGGCGTATCTCCTGATACACCGCGTGACGCTGAGCACGATCGGTGTCCTGTGCCAACTGGGCGCGACGGTCCGCCTCCGGGACGAACTCACCACATGGCTACCGGGCTTCGTTCAGCCCGCCCCCGCCACCGAGCCCGCCCCCATCCCCGCCCAGTCCATCCGCGACACCTGTTCCGACGTGGAGACCGGCACCGGCGCGGGTCCCCTGGGCAGCGCGACCGCAGACGAGGAGGACGCCGAAGAAACCTCCGCCTGACCTGCTCCGCAGCGATCACCGCACCACCGCGACCACAGGACCTCCGCTGCGCTCCCCTGTGAATCGGCGATCACCACCAGGCCGAGTCCAGGCGGGATTCAATGGCGCGGAGGTGGGTGCGGGCGCAGGTTTCGCAGAAGTAGTGGCGGGTGCCGTTCTCGATGGAACAGGTCCAGGTCGCGGGTGTGCCGTCGGCCACCGCGCCGCACCGGGCACACACCGTGCCCTCGCCGGTCCCGGCGGGCCCGCCGGCCGGGGCGGACCAGTCGGTCCGGTCGGTTTCGTCGGTCAACTCCGCCCGTTCATGCGTCTCATGGTCCACTGCCCGACGATATCCCCGCCGAAGCCGGCAATACGTGCACAACGCACCAGTAAGGCTGTGCGTGTCGGAGCACGACTTCGGCATCCGGCGCACGGCTCCGTAGCACCGGCGCACGGTTCACTCACCGGGTGCACGCTCGATCACAACGGCGCACGACTTGGTCGAGATATTGCAACGCACGATCAGGATTCGGATCCGGATGTCGGCATGCGCGATCCAGTCCGGACATCGCCGCTCACGGCCCGACCCGGACGTCACAGGCCCGCTCGGGCACCGCACTCACCATCCACCCCCGCCCCGCCTCTCCCCGCACCGCCCCGGACAGCGCATAGCGCGCCGCACTGCCCGGGAAGGGCGTGGGGCGCGCTACGGGTGGGACCGGTGACGGGCGGGCGTCACCGGTGTCACTGCATGACGGCCATGGCCAGGGCGCGGCGGGCGCGGAGGGAGACGCGTTCGGCGCGGCGCTGCATGCGCCGGGCCGCGGCGAGCCGGAGGGCTCTGCGTTCGCTCTCGGCCTCGCTCAGGCGCTGATGGATATGGGCCCTCGCCAGGGCTTCTGGGATGAGTTGCATTTCACGGGTCCTGTTCTGACGACGCTCGTTCGCGCCGGAGTTCGCGGGGGCGGGGGTGTCGGTGAGGGAGGGGTTCATCGTGGGGTCCTGCTTCTGGGGGTCCCGGGTGGCGGGACGGTCGATCGTTCCTGTGCCAGTGGTGTTCATGCCGCGACCGGGTTCTTGCGCGGACGGCCACGCGGGCGCTTCCGGGGGACGACGACGCCCTGGACGAAGAGCTCGCCGCCCCAGACACCCCAGGGCTCGCGGCGGTCCTTGGCGCCGGCCAGGCACGCTTCGCGCACGGGGCAGGTCTGACAGAGCGACTTGGCGTACTCGACGTCGGCCGGCGACTCGGCGAAGAAGACCTCCGGGTCGTAGGTGCGGCACGGGACGGCGGCGCCGAGGCGGTCGATCTCGTCGTCGAGCTCGGTGAGGGGCAGCAAGGGGTTCTCCTGGAGGTCGGGCGGGGGAATCAGGTCGGTGGCGACGGACGGGGTGTGCGTCTGGAGTTGCACGGTGGTGTGTTCCTCGTCTGTTCGGCCCGGCTGGTGGCTGGGCTGTCGTGTGGCGCCCTCCGCCGGCTGCGGAGGGGCAAACAAAAGGGCCGCGGATCCCGGTGTGGGTTCCGCGGCCCTGGAAGGTGCCGACCTGATCTCGCCGATCAGGCTGGATCACTCCAGGGTTCGAGCCCGCGGAAGGCCCACATGCTGTTCTGCTGCGTGACGTACTGAGTCGTGGCGTACTGAGTCCGGGATTCGGCACCATTGGCCGCCGCAAAGGCAAAGGCGTGGGCGTTTGCCGCTGCTGCTACCTCAGGTGCCTTGGTCGGTCGCTCGCTGCGCTCACGAATCGGAAGAATCGCGAGGGACGCGGGACGCACTGCCGCGACGCCGGACGGACGGACGGAACCGGACAGGCCGGCTCCGGACAGACCGGTGCCATGGAGCGAAGAGCCGAGCGGGCAGGGGGCGACGACCGAGAGATCGGTCATTTTCTGGGTCTCGATGAAGCTGATCACTGGTCTCGCCTCCTTTCGGCGTCTTCGGGGACCGATGCGAACCGGTCCGGGTTGTTCAGTACAGCACGAATCCAACGGTTCTCGGAAGGCCCGTTGTCTCCGTGCTTCCGAAGGCTATGGGGATGCGCTCCGCGCGCGCAAACTATTTTTCCGACGACTTTTGCGCGTCGCAGAAACCGTTCCCCGGAAGCCCTCATTCCGTAGCGTCCTCGTCACCTCCGGCCTGGTCCGTCGCGAGTTCTCCACCAGGGAGTTCCTCCCCCGCGCACAGGGCCAGTACGTCGGCGCCGAATCTGCCGAGCTTGCGCCTCACTACTCCAGGGATGCTCGCCAGCTCCTGCTCGGTTCCCGGAACGGCCTCGGCTATCGCCATGAGTGTCTTGTCGGTGAAGACGCAGAATGCCGGCTGACCCAGCGCGGCGGCCTGCGCCGCGCGCCAGTCCCGCAGCCGCTCGTACAGCCCCTCGTCGAGGTCGGAGGGGCAGTCCTCGCAGCGCATCAGCTTCATCTCGCCGCCGTCGGTGAGCACCCGGCCGCACACCCGGCAGCGGATCGGCCCGCGGCGCTTGCGGCGGACCGTGTCCCGCTCCTCGCCCGGACCGGCCGCTCCCCCGCCGCCCACGCCGCGCTCGATGCCACCGCCCCCGCCGGGCGAGCGGTGTCCCGCGCCCCCGGCGCCCGGGCGCAGCCCTTTCAGGAACCGGCTGGGACTCCGGTGGGCCCGGCCGCCGGGAGACCGCGAGAGGGCCCACGAGAGGCTCAGGTGGCGCCGGGCGCGCGTGATGCCGACGTACAGCAGGCGGCGCTCCTCCTCCAACTGCTCGTCCGTCTTGGCGTACGTGATCGGCAGCATGCCGTCGGTGAGGCCGACCAGGAAGACCGCGTCCCACTCCAGGCCCTTGGCAGCGTGCAACGAGGCGAGCGTCACACCGTCGACGGTCGGGGCGTGCTGCGCGTTCGCCCGCTCGTCGAGCTCGGCGACCAGGTCGGCGAGGGTGGCGCCGGAGCGGGCCCGCGCGAAGTCCTCGGCGAGCCGGACCAGCGCTGCCAGCGACTCCCAGCGGTCCCGCACGGCACCGGAGCCGGCCGGCGGCCGGTCGTCCCAGCCCATCTCGCTGAGCACGGCCCGGACCTCGGAGGGCAGGTCCATGGCGTCGTCCAGCAGGGCATCGTTCCCGCCGAAGCGGGCCGCGGCGCGCAGCTTGTGCCCGGCCTCGCGGACCTCCGGACGCTCGAAGAACCGCTCGGCCCCGCGGAGCTGGTACGGCACGCCCGCGTCGGCCAGCGCCTGTTCGTACACCTCGGACTGGGCGTTGATGCGGAACAGGACGGCTATCTCGCCCGCGGGCACGCCCGAGGCGATGAGGTCCCGGATCCGGCGGGCTGTGCCCTCCGCCTCGGCGGGCTCGTCGCCGTACTCCGTGTGCACCGGCTCCGGGCCCGCCTCGCGCTGGGAGATCAGCTCCAGGCGGTGCTCGGCGGCGCGGCCGCGGGCCTGGGCGAGGAGGCCGTTGGCGAGATGGACGATCTGGGGGCTGGAGCGGTAGTCGCGGACCAGCTTGACGACGGTCGCGCCGGGGTGGCGGGTGCGGAAGTTCAGCAGGTGATCGGGGGTGGCGCCGGTGAAGCTGTAGATCGTCTGGCTGGCGTCGCCGACCACGCAGAGGCTGTCGCGGTCGCCGAGCCACAGCTCCAGGAGGCGCTGCTGGAGGGGGCTGACGTCCTGGTACTCGTCGACGACGAAGTGCTGGTACTGGGCGCGGACCTGCTCCGCGATGTCCGGGCGCTCCTGGAGCACGCCGACCGTGAGCAGCAGCACGTCCTCGAAGTCGATGACGCCGCGGTCCCGCTTGAGGTCCTCGTACGTGCGGTAGATCTGGGCGATCTCGGCGGGGTCGCGGGGGGCCTCGCGGGTCGTCTTGGCCACGGCGGCGGGATAGTCGGCGGGCACGGTCTGGGTGACCTTGGACCACTCGATCTCGCTCGTGACGTCGCGCAGCTCCGTGCGGTCCAGCCGGATGCCGGAGCGGGCTCCGGCCTCGGCGACCAGCTGGACCTTGCGGTCCAGCAGCCGGGGGACCTCGCCGCCGACGGCCTTGGGCCAGAAGTACTGGAGCTGGCGCAGCGCGGCGGAGTGGAACGTCCGCGCCTGGACGCCACCGGCGCCGAGCTGGCGCAGCCGGCCGCGCATCTCGCCCGCCGCGCGGTTGGTGAACGTGACGGCCAGGACGGTGGTCGGCTGGAGGATGCCCGCGCGGACGCCGTAGGCGATGCGGTGGGTGATCGCGCGGGTCTTGCCCGTGCCCGCACCGGCCAGCACGCAGACGGGGCCGTGCAGCGCGGTGGCGACCTCGCGCTGCTCGGGGTCGAGCCCTTCCAGCACCGCGTCGGCGTCCGCCGGGGCGGCGGGGAAGTTCGTCGCCTGCGGTGCCTGCGGGAAGAGGGTGGGATCCGTTGCTGCTGTCACCCCGCCATGCTGCCAGGTCCACGGCGGCGGCCGGGAATGTTGTCCACAGCCGCGCTCTGCGGTCATATGAATACGCGCGTCCCGTAGACGGCCGGGAATGGTCGGCAGTGGTGGCGCGTTAAACCTTCCGGCTGCGGCAGTCGCCGCGGTCCCCAGCAGCACAGCTGATCACAGCACACAGCTGACCAGCACGAAGGAGTACGGGACTCATGGCGGGCACTGTCACGATGTACAGCACCACGTGGTGCGGTTACTGCCGTCGGCTCAAGGGCCAGATGGACCGCGAGGGCATCGCGTACACCGAGGTCAACATCGAGCAGGACCCGGAGTCGGCGAAGTACGTCGAGGCCGTGAACGGCGGCAACCAGCTCGTGCCGACGGTCGTCGTGGTCCCCGAGAGCGGCGAGCAGCACGCGATGGGTAACCCGCCGCTGGCGTGGATCAAGGAGAAGCTCGGCGTCTGAGGCCCGCGGCCGGACGCGCGGAGGGCCGGAACCCACGGGGTTCCGGCCCTCACGCATGTCCGCGGCGGCTACGGCTTCGGCAGCGGCTTGCCGTACCAGAGCTCGATCAGGCGGGCGGCGATGGAGATGCCGTACGGCGGCAGCACCTCGCCCGATTCGAACGCCTCGCGCAGGTCCTCACGGGAGAACCAGCGGGCCTCCTCGATCTCCTCGCCGTCCACCTGGATCTCGGGCGAGGTGGCGCGGGCCATGAAGCCGAGCATCAGGCTGGAGGGGAAGGGCCAGGGCTGGCTGGCGACGTACTCGACGTCCCCGACGACCACGCCGGCCTCTTCGAAGACCTCGCGCCGCACCGACTGCTCGATGGACTCGCCGGGCTCGACGAAACCGGCGAGCGTGGAGAACCGGCCTTCGGGCCAGTGCACCTGGCGGCCCAGGAGTGCGCGGTCCTCCTCGTCGGTGACGAGCATGATCACGGCCGGGTCGGTACGCGGGTAGTGCTCGGCCCCGCAGGCCGGGCAGCGGCGGATGTGGCCGGCGGCCGCGATGACCGTGCGCTCGCCGCAGCGCGAGCAGAAGCGGTGCAGCCGCTGCCAGTTCTCCAGGGCGACGGCGTGCACAAGAAGGCCGGCGTCGCGCTCGGACAGCAGCAGCCCGGCTTCCCGCAGCCCCGCGGGGCGTGCGGACTGGTCCATGCGCCCCGGCAGCGAGTCCTTCTGCAGCGCGAAGTACCGGACGCCGTCCTCATCCTGGCCGAGGTAGTAACGGTGGGTCTCGGTCATCGGCGCCTCGAAGGAGGGCGTCATGACCAGTTCCGTGCGGCCGTCCGGGGTGTCGTCCACCAGCGCCTGACCGCCGGAGACCACGAAGACGCGCGTCGTCGGGTGGCTCCACGCCGCGGCGAGCCATGCCTCGTCGAGTCGGTGATGCGCGCTGCGGTCGATGCCGCTGTCGGCGCTGAAGGTGATGGGCCGGTCTGCGTGGTGATCGATCCGGGTGGTCACTGGTGTTTCCAACTCCCCCTATGCGAGAAGTGCGGGCTGCGTACGGATGTGCGGCGGCGCTACGAGGGGCCGCGGTGGGCGGGTCACGCCGGCCGCCAGTTCTCCGCCAGGTCGCCCCACAGGTACGCCGTGGTCTCGACGCCCTTCATGAGCAGATCCAGCTCGACCTTCTCGTTGGGCGCGTGCCAGCCGTCGGACGGGACGGAGATGCCGAGGAAGAGCACGGGGGCGCCGAGCGCGTCCTGGAGGTCGGCGGCGGGTCCGGAGCCGCCCTCCCGGGTGAAGCGGATCTGCTGCCCGAAGGCGCGGCCCATCGCGCGGGCGACCGACTGCAGGGCGGGGTGGTCCAGTGGGGTCAGACAGGGCCGGGTGGCGCCCCAGAAGGTGATGTCGTGCCGGATGCCGGCGGGCAGCCGCTCGGCTACCCAGGTGCGCACGGCCTTCTGGACGGCGTCCGCGTCCTGGCCGGCGACCAGCCGGAAGGAGAGCTTCAGCTGCGCACTGGACGGCACGATGGTCTTGCCGCCGGGGCCCTGGTAGCCGCCGCCGATGCCGTTGACCTCGGCGGTGGGGCGGGCCCAGATGCGCTCCAGTACCGAGTAGCCCGCCTCGCCGAGGGCCGCGTGGGAGTGCGCCGTACGCAGCCACGCGTCCTCGTCGAAGGGCAGCTCGGCGAAGAGCTCCCGCTCGCGCTCCGTGAGCTCGATCACGCCGTCGTAGAAGCCGGGGATCGCGACCCTGCGGTTCTCGTCGTGCAGCGCCGCGGCCAGCCGGGCCGCCTCGGTGGCCGGGTTCGGCACGGCGCCGCCGAAGGAGCCGGAATGGATGTCCTGGTCGGGGCCGTACAGGTCGATCTGGCAGTCGGTGAGGCCGCGCATGCCCGTGCACACCGTCGGGGTGTCCTTCGCCCACATGCCGGTGTCGGAGACGATCACCGCGTCGCACGCGAGGCGGTGCGCGTGCTTCGTGATCAGCGCGGGGAAGTTCGGCGAGCCGGACTCCTCCTCGCCCTCGATGAGCAGCTTGAGGTTGACGGCGGGAGCGGTGCGGCCGGTCGCTTCTAGGTGCGCGCGCACTCCGAGGGTGTGGAAGAACACCTGGCCCTTGTCGTCGGCGGCGCCGCGCGCGTACAGCTTGCCGTCGGCGGTGTGCGGCTCGAAGGGCTCCGTGTGCCAGCCGTCCTCAAGGGCGGCGGGCTGCACATCATGGTGGCCGTAGACCAGCACGGTCGGCGCCTCGGGGTCGCCGGACGGCCACTCGGCGAACACCGCGGGCAGGCCCTCGGTCTCCCAGACCTCGGCGGTCGGGAAGCCGGTCTCGGTGAGCTTCGCTGCGAGCCATTCGGCGCTGCGGCGTACATCGGGGGCGTGGCCGGGGTCGGCCGACACGGAGGGGATGCGCAGCCAGGCGCCGAGGTCGTCGAGGAAGGCGTCACGTCGGCTGCTGATGTACGTGCGGACAGCGCTGTCCGGGGTGCTGCTCATACCCCTGAGCCTATCGGCCCGCCTGGGACGCACGGTCGCCGGTCTCACCCCCGTGACCGGCCGGGTACGCCCGGTCGCCGCCGTACGGCTCCGCTGCGCCCTCCGGGTCCTCGCCAAGCAGGATGCGCTCCAGCTCGCGGCGGCCGGGGAGCCGGGCGGGGCGGACGACCTCGCCGCTGCGTACGTACACGAAGGCGGCGCGCACGGCGGACAGCGGGACGCCGCGCTGCTCGGCCCATCCGAGGCGGTACAGGGCCAGCTGGAGCGGATCGGCGTCCTGGCCGCGGCCGGTCTTCCAGTCGACGATCTCGTAGGTGGGGCCGGGGTGGCCGTCCGGTGCCTCCGGATCGGGGTCCAGGCGGTACACCGCGTCGATGCGGCCGCGGATGAGCCGGCCCGCGAGGGTGAGCTGGACCGGTGCCTCCACACGGTACGGCGTGCGCTGCGCATACGGAGTGCGCGCGAACGCCTCCTTCAGTACGGCGAGGTCCCGCTCGTCGGCGATGCCGTCCCCGTCCGGCTCGTCGTCGGCCGCGCCGGGCAGCTCCTCGGGGCCGAGCATGGGCAGCGTCAGCTCCTCGAAGCGGGACTCGACCCAGGCGTGGAAGCGGGTGCCGCGGCGCGCGGCGGGCTGCGGGGGGCGCGGCATCGGGCGGGCCAGCTCCCGCGCGAAGCCGTCCGGGTCGGCGGCCAGCCGCATCATCTGCGAGGCGCTGAGCGAGGCCGGCAGCGGCACGTCCTGGACGCGCGCCCTGGACCTGCGCAGCTCGCCCGCCAGCGCGTCGAGGTCCCGGTCCCAGGAAGCGATCGTCCGCCGCTCCTCGGGGACGAGCGTGACCGCGGCGTCGGCCGCGTCGCCGTCCCGGGCCGCGGGGACGGTGGGGACGACCGCAGCCCCACCGGAGTGCTCGGGAGAGCCCGGGTGTGCGGGGTCGGGCGCGGGCACGGGGATCTCGGCCCCGATCTCTTCAGAGGCACCGTCGGCGGGGGCGTCCGCGGCCGCTTCGAGGTGCCGCAGGTGCTCCAGTACCGCTTCCGCCGCCCCTCGGCGCCGGGTCATCGCCTCCGGGTCCAGCGGGAGCGGCCACTCCCCTGTGCCGTCGTCGGCCGCCGCCACGAGGGCCGGGTTCTCCGCGTCCTCCTCGGGAGGCTCGGCCCACTCCTCGACCTCGCCGTGGCCCGCCTCGCAGTGCGCGCGCAGCGCCTCCAGGAAGGCGGACGGGCCGCGCGGCTTCTTCTGGTCGGGGCCCCACCAGTGGCCGGAGCCGAGCAGCAGGGAGCGCGGGCGGGTGAACGTGACGTACCCGAGGCGCAGCTCCTCGGTGGACTGGTGGTCCTTCATCGCCTCCTTGAACGCCTTCATGCCGCGGCTGTCCCACTGCTGCACATCGGGGAGGGTGTCGGCGTCGCCCCGCAGGCCGTGCGGCAGCACCTTGGCCTGGCTGGTCCAGGACTCGCGGGCCCGGCTGCTGGGGAACTGCTTGTCGACCAGCCCGGGGACCGCGACCACGTCCCACTCCAGGCCCTTGGACTTGTGCGCGGTCAGGACCTTGACAGTGTTCTCGCCGCCCGGGAGAGAGCTGTCGAGGCCCTTTTCGTGCTGCACGGCCGTACGGAGGAAGCCCAGGAAGGCGAGCAGCGTGGCCTCGCCGTCCAGGGCCGCGAAGCCGGCGGCGATGTCCAGGAAGGAGCCCAGGGTCTCCCGGCGGCGGGCGGCCAGGGCGTGCGGGGAGGCGGACAGCTCGACGTCGAGCCCCGTGGTGGCCAGGACGCGGTGCAGAACGTCCATCAGGGGGTCGCCGAGGGAGCGGCGCAGGTCCCGCAGTTCGGCGGCGAGGTGGGCGAAGCGGACCCTGGCGTCGGCCGAGAAGGGCAGCCCGGCTCCCGGCCCGTCGCCCTCGGGAGCGGCGCCGTCCGTCCCGAGGAACGTGTCCAGCGCGTCGGCGAGGGAGATCACCTCGGCAGGGTCGGTGCCCTCGACGGCCTCGGCGAGGCGCCGCTCGGGGTCGTCGGAGGGCCCGTCGCGGTGCACGAGCGTACGGGCGAGGCGGCCGAGCAGGGCGAGATCCCGGGGGCCGATGCGCCAGCGCGGCCCGACGAGGAGGCGGACCAGGGCGGCGTTGGCCGTGGGGTCCTGCAACACCTCGCAGACCGCGACCAGATCGGCGACCTCGGGGAGGTGCAGCAGCCCGGAGAGGCCGACGACCTCCACCGGGATGTCGCGGGCGACCAGCTCGCCCTGGATGCGGGCGAAATCGCCGGCCGTGCGGCACAGGACGGCGATCTCGCCGGGCGGTGTGCCCGTACGGACGAGGTGCGCGAGGGAGTCGGCGAGCCAGCGCATCTCGTCGGCGTGGGTGGGCAGCAGGGCGCAGCGCACGATGCCGTCGCGCTCCGCGCCGGGTGCCGGGCGCAGCGCCTCGACGCCTTCGTGGCGCTCGCGCAACGGCGCTGCGAGGCCGTTGGCGAGGTCCAGGAGGCGGCCGCCGCTGCGGCGGTTCTCGCTGAGCGCGAAGCGGCTCGCGGGGCTGCCGTCGGCGAACGGGAAGTGCCGGGGGAAGTCGTCGAGGTTGGCCACGGAGGCGCCGCGCCAGCCGTAGATGGCCTGGCAGGGGTCGCCGACGGCGGTGACGGCGTGGCCGGTGCCCCCGCCGAAGAGCCCGGAGAGCAGCAGGCGCTGGGCGACCGAGGTGTCCTGGTACTCGTCCAGGAGGACGACGGCGAACTCCTCGCGCAGCAGGCGGCCCACCTCGGGGCGCGTGGTGGCCAGCGTGGCGGAGAGGGCGATCTGGTCGCCGAAGTCCAGGAGGTCGCGGCGGCGCTTCTCGCTGCGGTACGCGCCGACCAGTTCGAGCAGCTCCAGGCGGCCGCGCACCGCCTCGGGGACCTGGCGCAGCTCGGCGTTGCTGAGCTTGGCGGCGCCCAGCTCGGCCAGCAGCCGGGTGTCGTGCGCGCGCAGCTCCTCAGGGGTGACGAGGTGCTCGGCGAGCTCGCCGTCGAGGGCGAGGAGGTCCTCGACGAGGGTGGGCAGCGACGTGGTGAGCGCGGGATACGGACCCGGCGCCGCGCGCAGCACTCGGGCGGCGAGCTGGAAGCGGGTGGCGTCGGCGAGCAGCCGGGCGCTGGGCTCGACACCGATGCGCAGGCCGTGGTCCTTCAGGAGCTGCCCGGCGAAGGCGTGGTACGTGGAGATGCGCGGCTCTCCGGGGGCGTCGTCGGCGCCGCCACGGCCGGCCGGCAGCGGATCGGGGTCGGTCACGCCGGCCGCGAGCAGAGCCGTGCGGACGCGCTCGGCCAGCTCGCCCGCCGCCTTGTTCGTGAACGTCAGGCCGAGGACCTGCTCGGGGGCGACCTGCCCCGTGCCCACCAGCCACACCACCCGGGCAGCCATGACCGTCGTCTTGCCGGAACCGGCGCCGGCCACGATGACCTGCGGGGCGGGCGGCGCCGTGATGCAGGCCGTCTGCTCCGGGGTGAACGGGATGCCCAGCAGCTCTTTGAGCTGCTCGGGGTCGGTGATGCGTGCGGACACGTCCGAGACGGTAACGGGCGGCACTGACAACGGAGCAAAAGAGCCGGTCAGTGGGGTGGACCGTCACTCGACGACGTGCTGTCCCTCGGGCCGGGCCGAGCAGGAGCTCTTGAACGCGCAGTGGGCGCAGTGCTTGCCGGTCGAGGGGACGAAGCGCTCCTCCAGGACCCGCCCGGCGGCGGTGGCCAGCAGGTCGCCCACCCAGTCGCCGTCCAGCGGCTGCTGGGCCTGCACCACGGGGAGCGCGTCGCCGCCGTCCTTCTTGGGCGCGCCCTGGCGCAGGTGTACGAGCTCGGCGCCGCCGGCTTCCGGGGTGCGTCCCTCGAAGGCCTCGTCGACCGCGCCCTCGCGCACCGCGAGCTGGTACACGGCGAGCTGCGGGTGCCGGGCCACCTCGGGCCCTGTCGGCTTGCTCTTGCCCGTCTTGAAGTCCACGACGTACGCACGGCCGTCCGCGTCGGCCTCGACACGGTCCATGCTGCCGCGGATGCGGACCGCGTACTCCCCCGCCTCCCCGGCCTGCAGCGTGACGTCGAAGCCGTGCTCGGTGGCGACCGTGGTGCGGCCGAGCGTCTCGCGCTCCATCACGTGCCAGCGCAGGAAGCGCTCCAGGGCGGCGCGCGCGCTGTCCTTCTCCTGGCGCGACTTCCACGGCGCATCGAAGGCGAGCGCGTCCCATACGGAGTCCAGCCGCTCCATCAGGACGGCGAGGTCGGCGGGCGTGCGCCCGGAGGCGACCTCGTCGGCCAGGACGTGGACCACGTTGCCGAAGCCCTGCGCGGCGGTCGCGGGCGCGTCCGCCCTGACCTCCCGGCCCAGGAACCACTGGAGCGCGCAGGCGTTCGCGAGCTGGTCGAGCGCGCTGCCCGAGAGCGCCACAGGGGTGTCGCGGTCGCGCAGCGGTACGGAGCTGTGCGTCGGCTCGTACAGGCCCCACCAGCGATACGGGTGCGCGGCGGGCACCAGGGGGCGGCCCTCGTCGTCCCGGAGCGCGGCCAGCCTGGCGAGCCGCTCGGTGGCGGCCGTGCGCAGCGCTTCGGAGGCCGCGGGGTCGACGACGGTGGCGCGCAGCTCGGCGACGAGTGCCGCCACCGAGAGCGGGCGGCGCGGGCGTCCGGTGACGTCCACCGGGTCGACGCCGAGCTCGGTGAGGAAGCGGGAGGGCTGGTCACCGTCGTCGGCCGCGGCCTTCACGGCGGTGACGACCAGGCGCTCGCGGGCGCGGGTCGCCGCCACGTAGAACAGCCGGCGTTCCTCGGCGAGCAGCGCGCCCGGGGTGAGCGGTTCGGCGAGGCCGTCCCGGCCGATCCGGTCGGCCTCCAGGAGGGAGCCGCGGCGGCGCAGGTCGGGCCAGAGCCCTTCCTGTACGCCGGCGACCACCACGAGGCGCCACTCCAGGCCCTTCGCACGGTGCGCCGTCATCAGGCGGACCGCGTCGGGCCGTACCGTGCGGCGGGTCAGCGTGTCCGCCGCGATGTCCTGGTTGTCCAGCTCCTCCAGGAAGTTCAGGGCGCCGCGGCCGCCGGTGCGTTCCTCGGCGCGGGCCGCGGTCTCGAAGAGCGCGACGACGGCGTCCAGGTCGCGGTCGGCGTTGCGGCCCGCCGCGCCGCCGCGCCGGGCAGTCCGCTCCAGCCGTCCCGGCCACGGTGTGCCGTCCCACAGCTCCCACAGCGCCTGCTCGGCGGTGCCGCCCCCGGCGAGCAGCTCGCGCGCCTTGCGCAGCAGCAGGCCGAGCCGCTGGGCGCCTCGCGCGTACGCCGGGTCGTGCGCCACGAGGCGCTCCGGCTCGTCCAGCGCCTCGGCGATGAGCACGTCCGAGGGGCGCGGCACGCTCCGCCCGGCGGCCCGCTCCTCCTCCCGGAGCGCGCGCCCGAGCCGCCGCAGGTCGGCGGCGTCCATCCCACCGAGCGGGGACGTGAGCAGCTCCATGGCCACCTCGGGCGCGATGCGCGTGGCCTCCGCGGCCGCCGCGACGGCTCCGTCCGGCTCTCCCTCCAGCGCCTCCACGGCCCCGTCAAGCTCCCCGGCGGCCTCCTCGCCGTCCGCCGGCTCCGCCGACGGCTCCTCGCCGCTCTCCGGCGCCTCCAGCGGCTCCTCGGGCCCCTCCGGCCCGCCGGCCGGCTTCCCGTCCAGCTCCTCGCGCAGCTCCCCGTCCAGTGCCTCGTCCCCGTCCGGTACCGCTTCCCCGTCCACCCCCGGTGCGTCCGTCGCCGCCACCCGCAGGGCCAGCAGCAGCGGCGCGACCGCGGGCTCGTGGCGCAGCGGGAGGTCGTCGCCGTCGATGTCGAGGGGGACGCCGGCGGAGGTGAGCGCACGGCGTACGGACGGGATCGAACGGCCGCCGGCACGTACGAGGACGGCCATGTCCTGCCACGGGACGCCGTCCTCCAGGTGCGCCCGGCGCAGGATGTCGGCGATGTTGTCCAGCTCGGCGCCTGCCGTGGGGTACGTGTACGCCTCGACCCGCCCGCCGTCCCGTACGGGGGTCGGCTCGCGGTGCTCCCGGACCTGACGGGCGGGCAGCCGGTTGAGCGGCATCCGGCGGGTGAGCACCCGGGTGGCCGCGACCAGCGCGGCCCCGGAGCGCCGGGCGGTGCGCAGCACCTGTACGGGCGCCGGCGCGCCGTCCGCGCGCCGGAAGGTCTCCGGGAAGTCGAGGATGCCGTTGACGTCGGCGCCACGGAAGGCGTAGATCGACTGGTCCGGGTCGCCGAAGGCGACCAGGGTGCGGCCGCCGCCCGCCCCGGTGACCGCGGGCCCGCGGTTCCCCGCCAGCGCGTGTAGCAGCCGGACCTGTGCGGCGTCGGTGTCCTGGTACTCGTCGACGAACACCGCGTCGTAGCGGCGCGCCAGCTCGGCCGCCACCTCGGGGCGCTCGGCGAGCAGCACCGCACGGTGCACCAGCTCGGCGTAGTCCAGCACCCCCTGGGCGTCCAGGACGTCGAGGTACTCGGCGAGGAAGCCGGCGGCGGCGCCCCAGTCGGGCCGTCCCGTGCGGCGCGCGAAGTCGCCCAGCGCGTCCGGGCCGAGCCCCAGCTCCCTGCTGCGCGCGAGCACGGCCCGCACCTCATCGGCGAAGCCGCGGGTGGTCAGGCACGCCCGCAGCTCGTCCGGCCAGCCGACCGGCGCGCGGTGCTCACGGGCCAGCTCGGCCTGGCCGGCCAGCAGCTCGCGGACCACGAGGTCCTGCTCGGGACCGGACAACAGGCGCAGCGGGTCGGCGAAGAGGTCGGCGTCCTGGTGGGCGCGGACCAGCGCGTAACAGAAGGAGTGGAAGGTGGTGGCCTGTGGGCTGCCCGCCCGTCGCACGGGCTCGCGCACCGGCGCCCCGTCAGCACCACGCGCCGCCTCCCCCTCGTCAGGCCCCGTCTCATGGCTCAGCCGTGCCGCCATCCGGTCGCGCAGCTGCACGGCGGCCTTGCGGCTGAAGGTGAGGACGAGGATCCGCTCGGGGTCGGTGCCCTGCCGCACCCGCCGGGTGACCGCCTCGACGAGCGTCGTGGTCTTGCCCGTACCGGGACCGGCGAGCACGAGCAGCGGGCCGTCCTCGTGGTCAACCACACCGCGCTGACGTGCGTCCAAGGCAGGAAGGCGCACCGCGTCCGGCCGGGTGCGCACCAGGCGGTACGCGCCGGGGGCATCCCGCCGCGCCGGCTGCGGATGCGGCCGGGCCTGCGGAATCGCCGAGGGGGAGGAACTCACGTGGATCGCCTGTGCCGGGGTCTGAGGTGCGGTTGCGGTGGTACTGGGGGCCTGGTGTGCGGATGCGGTGGAGACGGGGAGCCGGTGGATGATGCCGGACGTTCCGTCTGCGGTGATGCTGGTGTGACGAGGTAAGGCTGTCGATGCGTGTGGTGTGGGAGTGCGGGATGGTTCGGGTGTTGATGTCCGCCGTGAGGGCTGCGCCCGACGCTACGCCAGGCTGCGCACGAGCCGCAGCGCGTCTCAGAACGACGTACCGGAAGCCGTCTGTCCCCTCAGTCGTCCGTGGCCCGTTCCGGCCCCTCCCGGCCGTCCCAGCGCGCCCGCCGCATGTCCACGCGCGGCATCGCCCGGTCCCCGCGGGCGCCCTCCGTACGTCGTGCCTCGCGCAGCGGCGTGCCCTCGGCGCGGTACTGCTGCAGCGCGTGCCGCTCCTTGCCGGGCAGGAACACGCCGTCCGCGCGCACCACGCGCCACCACGGCACGGCGCCGCCGTACAGCGACATCACCCGGCCCACCTGCCGCGGGCCGCCCTCGCCCAAGTACTCGGCGACGTCTCCGTACGTCATCACGCGGCCCGGCGGAATCCGCTCGGCCACCCCGAGGACGAGGTCCGCGTACTCCGGGAGCTCGCCGTCAGGGGCGTCACTCCCGCGCTCTTCAGTACCACTCATTCGTCCCATCCTGCCGCATGCCACCGACAGCGCCCCGCGTTCCCCGCCACGGCGGTGGCGACGCGTGCGCGCAGGGCTGCCGCGGCGTACGCTGCGCATCCCGCGCCCCCGAAATGCACCCTGATGCCCCCCTCCGCACCGGGGCCGTGCCACCATCTTCCGGGCGGTGACTGGTGATACGAGATCAAGAAGAGAAGGCCGAACAGGCTCAGGGCGCGGCGCCTCCGGAGGAGGCGGGCGCCTCTGAGGCGTCGGCCGGATCCGACCGCAGCACTGCCGATCACCGCACCACCGACGACCACCGCTCCACGGACACCGACGGCACGACCACGAGGAAGCCGGAGCAGCCGGACCAGCCGGAGAAAGAACCGGGACAGCCGCTACAACGGGGAAGGGCTTCCACCACCGACATGGCACGTACCACCGAGCAGGCCGGGCGGACCGACGCACCCGAAGGGGCGGGCGCAACCGCCGGCCGCGCCCCTGAGGACGAGCGTCCGCCACCGGGTGCGTCGCGCGACGACGCCCCGGGGCAGGACGCCGACAGACCCGGCGCCGACCGGCCGCGCCTCATGAAGGCGCCCCGTACGGACCGCGCCGACCGCCCCGCCGAAGGCGTCGGCAGCGAGTTCCACGTGGACCACGTCTCCGGCGACGAGCCGCTGCTGCCCGCACGTGTGCACCGCCCCTTCGACCTGATGCGTTTCCTGCTCGGTGTGGTGGGGATCGGGCTGGTCCTGGCGCTGGCGACGTTCGCGCACGGCACCACGCAGGGCCTGGAGAACGACATCGGCAAGGGCGCGGGACAGGCGCCCCAGTTCCTGATCACCTTCGCCGGGCTGACCGCGAGCATCGCCGTACTGATCGTTCCGGTCGCCTTCGCGATCGAACGGCTGATCAAACGGGACGGGCTGCGGATCGCGGACGGCGTGCTCGCGGCCGTGCTCGCCCACGGGGTGTCGCTCGCGACGGACCTCTGGGTGGCCGAGGCCGCTCCGCAGTCGATCCGGGACGCGCTCACCCAGCCGCTCGCCAACGGGGCGATCACCGCCCCCGTGCACAGCTATCTGGCGCCGGTCATCGCCTACATGACGGCCGTCGGCATGTCCCGTAGGCCGCGCTGGCGCGTGGCCATGTGGTGCGTGCTGCTCCTGGACGCCTTCGCGGTGTTGGTCGGCCGGTACACCACGCCGTTCGCCATCGTCACGACCGTGCTGATCGGCTACACGGTCGCCTTCGGCACGCTGTACGCGGTCGGCTCCCCGAACGTCCGGCCCACCGGCCAGAACCTCCTCGCGGGCCTGCGCCGGGTCGGCTTCCACCCGGTCAGCGCGCTCCGCGCGGAGGACACCGCGTACCCGGAGCACTCCGACCGCGGCCGCCGGTACATCGTCACCCTGGAGGACGGCCCGCCCATCGACGTCACCGTCGTGGACCGCGAGCAGCAGGCGCAGGGCTTCTTCTACCGCGTGTGGCGGCGACTGTCGCTGCGCGGCATCAACCAGCGCCGCAGCCTGCAGTCGCTGCGCCAGGCGCTGGAGCAGGAGGCGCTCCTGGCATACGCGGCGATCGCCGCCGGCGCCAACGCGCCCAAGCTGATCGCCACCTCCGAGCTGGGCCCGGACGCCGTGATGCTCGTGTACGAGCACGTCGCGGGCCGCACCCTGGACGCGCTCGCGGACGACGAGATCACCGACGAGCTGATGCACAACGCCTGGCAGCAGGTCGACGCGCTGCAGTCGCGGCGCATCGCGCATCGGCGACTGGTCGGTGAAGCGCTCCTGGTGGATCGTTCCGGCACGGTCGTCCTCACGGATCTGCGCGGCGGGGAGATCGCCTCCGGCGACGTGGTGCTGCGGATGGACGTCGCCCAGCTGCTGACCACGCTCGGCCTGCGCGTCGGCGCCGAGCGCAGCGTGCAGGCGGCGGTCGAGGTGCTCGGCCCGGACGCGGTGGCGGACAGCCTGCCGCTGCTCCAGCCGATCGCGCTCAGCCGGACCACCAGGGCGACCCTGCGCCACCTGGCGAGGGAACGGGCCAAGCGGGAGCGCGAGGCCGTGCTGGCGGCCTCCAGGGCCGCCAAGACGGCCAAGGCCGCGGAGGGCCGCACCGACCGCAAGACGCTGCGCGCCGAGAAGAACGCCGAGAAGCGGGCGCTGGAAGAGGCGATGGAGGAGGCCCGCGAGGAGGACCTGCTCACCCAGATCCGCCGCCAGGTGCTGCTGATCCGCCCGACCGCGCCGGTCGAACCGGCCAAGCTGGAGCGGATCAGCCCGCGCACGCTGGTGAGCTGGATCGCGGGCGCGTTCGCCGCGTACTTCCTGCTCTCGCAGCTCACGCACGTGAAGTTCGACCAGGTGATCGGGGAGGCGAACTGGGGCTGGGTGGCGGCCGCGATGTTCTTCTCCGCGCTGACCTACATTGCGGCGGCGCTCAGCCTGCTGGGCTTCGTGCCCGAGAAGGTCGCCTTCGTGCGGACCGTGATCGCGCAGATCGCGGGCAACTTCGTGAAGCTGGTCGCGCCGGCCGCGGTCGGCGGCGTGGCGCTCAACGCCCGCTTCCTGCAGCGGGCCGGCATCCGGCCCGGCCTCGCGGTGGCGAGCGTCGGCGCGTCCCAGCTGTTCGGCCTCGGCAGCCACATCCTGTTGCTGCTGACCTTCGGCTATCTGACCGGCACCGAGCGCACGCCCTCGCTCTCGCCCTCCCGCACGGTCATCGCGGGGCTGCTGACGGCGGCGGTGCTGGCCCTGGTGGTCACGGCGATCCCGGCGCTGCGCAAGTTCGTCGTCACACGGGTGCGGTCGCTGTTCGCCGGCGTCGTGCCGCGCATGCTGGACGTGCTGCAGCGGCCGAAGAAGCTGGTCGCCGGCATCGGCGGGATGCTGCTGCTGACCGCGGCGAACGTGATGTGCCTCGACGCCTCGATCCGCGCCTTCGGGGGCGGCGACCAGATCTCGTACGCGAGCATCGCCGTCGTCTTCCTCGCGGGCAACGCGCTGGGCTCCGCGGCCCCCACGCCGGGCGGTGTCGGCGCCGTCGAGCTGGCCCTGACCGGTCTGCTGACCGCGGCGGGGCTGGGCAGTGACACGGCCCTGTCGGCGGTGCTGCTGTTCCGGCTGATGACGTTCTGGCTGCCGGTCCTGCCGGGCTGGCTGTCGTTCACGTTCCTGACGCGCAAGGGGGCGCTGTAAGACGCGGCGTACGGAGGTGACGCGGCCCGCGCCTCCTCCGTACGCCGCGCGCCGCGCGCCTCGTAGTACTCAGTCGTCCCAGAAGGGCCGCGCCCGGGCCGCGGCCGCCGCGATCTCCGCGCCGTCCAGCGGCGTGAAGGTGAGCCCCACATTCAGCAGCGGCCATTCCACCGCCAGTTCGAAGAGCTGCGGCGGTGGCAGTGGCCAGAGCCAGAGCGCGTACTCGCTGTCGATGTTCTCGCCGGAGCTGCCGCCGCCCTCCTCGTTCAGGGTCAGCACCGGCAGCTCCGGGCGCGGTCCGGGCCACTCGTCCTCGTCCTCGCGCTCGTCGACGGTGGTGACCACGCAGCCGTCCGCGAAGCGCACACCGAAGCGCAGCAGCCCGTCCGGATGCCGGCCCTCCGCGGCCGCCGCCTCCGCCGCCGCCAGCTGCCACGGGTCGTCGTCGTAGCCCCACACGCCGCGGGAGACCCGCGCCCAGTCCTCGCGGCTCATGCCGGGACGGCGCCGGGCGCGCATCCGCAGCCGGATCTCCACGCCGTCCTCGTAGGCCACGGCCTGGGTCGCCACTATCGCCAGATGGTCATTGCGGGCCAGCACCCGCTCCAGGGGCACGACGCCGCCGATGACGTCCTCGGGCGCGCCCTCCCAGGGCACCCGCGCGAACTCCGGCTCGTCGCCGGGCTCTTCGTCCCTCGGCCGGGGCGGCGGAAAGAAGTCCATACGGCAACGGTACGGCGGCGCCGTCCGGCGGCGGTACCGGTTTTGCACCGGGCCACACGCAGGGCGTCCGACATGCGGAAGGCCCGTCCGCATCGCGGACGGGCCTTCCTGCAAGCGCTGTGTGCGGCGCGGACGGCCAGGAGGCCGTCAGTACCGTCAGTAGACCGGCTTCTCCGGCTCGATCTGGTTGACCCAGCCGATGACGCCGCCGCCGACGTGCACCGCGTCCGAGAAGCCCGCGGACTTCAGGACCGCGAGGACCTCGGCGGAGCGGACGCCCGTCTTGCAGTGCAGGACGATCTTCTTGTCCTGCGGCAGGTCCTGGAGGGCGTTGCCCATCAGGAACTCGTTCTTCGGGATCAGCTTGGCGCCGGGGATCGAGACGATCTCGTACTCGTTCGGCTCGCGGACGTCGATGATCTCGATCTTCTCGTCGCCGTCGATCATCTCCTTGAGCTGCTTCGGAGTGATCGTCGCGCCGAGCGCCGCCTCCTGGGCCTCGTCCGACACGACGCCGCAGAAGGCTTCGTAGTCGATGAGCTCGGTGACGGTCGCGTTGGGGCCGCAGACCGCGCAGTTCGGGTCCTTGCGGACCTTGACCTGGCGGTACGTCATCTCCAGCGCGTCGTAGATCATCAGACGGCCGACCAGCGGGTCACCGATGCCGGCGAGCAGCTTGATGGCCTCGTTGACCTGGATGGAGCCGATCGAGGCGCACAGCACACCGAGGACGCCGCCCTCGGCGCAGGAGGGCACCATGCCGGGCGGCGGGGGCTCCGGGTACAGGCAGCGGTAGCAGGGGCCGTGCTCGGACCAGAACACCGACGCCTGGCCGTCGAAGCGGTAGATCGAACCCCACACGTACGGCTTGTTCAGCAGCACGCAGGCGTCGTTGACCAGGTAACGGGTGGCGAAGTTGTCCGTACCGTCGACGATCAGGTCGTACTCGGCGAAGAGCTCCATGACGTTGGAGGAGTCGAGGCGCTCTTTGTGCAGGTTGACCGTGGTGTACGGGTTGATGCCGAGGACGGTGTCCTTCGCGGACTCCGCCTTCGAGCGGCCGATGTCCGCCTGGCTGTGGATGATCTGGCGCTGCAGGTTCGACTCGTCGACCTCGTCGAACTCCACGATGCCGAGCGTGCCCACGCCCGCCGCGGCCAGGTACATCAGCGCGGGCGAGCCCAGGCCACCGGCGCCGACACACAGCACCTTGGCGTTCTTCAGCCGCTTCTGCCCGTCCATCCCGACATCCGGGATGATCAGGTGGCGGGAGTACCTGCGGACCTCATCGACGGTGAGCTCCGAAGCGGGCTCGACCAGGGGTGGCAGCGACACGGGGACTCCGTTGGTCGGTAATTCATTACGTTGGTTCTCCCCGTAACACTGCCACGCCCTTCTTCATTCCGAGACACCCGGTCCGATGTGCGAGACGGATTCGTCCCAGTAGCCGGGCAGGGCCTCCCGGGCGTCCCCGGAGCCCGCTCTGTGGGACGGCGGTCCAGAATGACGGCGTCGCCGCCCTACGGAGCGGTCAGATGCGACACGCGGCCTCCATCCAGATGTCCGCGAGCGACTCCTCCAGCCCGATGCGCGGGCGCCAGCCGAGCCGGTCGCGGGCGGTACGGACGTCGGCCTGCTGCCAGCTGCCGCAGCCGTCCGGGTACGGGTACGCGGGCAGCCCTCCTCCGGGGTGCTCGCCGGCCGGTCCCGGGATCGCGACCCGGCCGGGCGCGTGGCCGCCCGGCGCGTACCCGGGCGGCGCGTCCAGCTCGTGCAGCGCGCCGCCGAACCCGGCGACTCTGGCGAGCACGGCGGCGGCCTCACGCAGTCGTACGGCTCTGCCGGTGCCGATGTTCACCACCCCTTGTGCGGCGGACAGCGAAGCGGCGTGCACGGCGCGCGCCACGTCTCGTACGTCCACGAAGTCGCGCTGCACGCCGAGCCCGCCGAGCTTCAGCTCACCCTCGCCGGACTGGAGGGCGCGGCGCATCGCCTCGGCGAGCCGGCCCAGCGGGGACCCGGCGGGCGTGCCCGGACCGACCGGCGAGAAGACCCGCAGGACCACCGCGTCCAGGCCGGAGCCCAGCACCAGCTCGGTCGCGGCGAGCTTGCTGACGCCGTACGGGCCTCCGGGGCGCGGCACGGCGTCCTCGGCGGTGGACGAGCCGGGCTGCGAGGGCCCGTACTCGGAAGCGCAGCCGAGGTGCACCAGGCGGGCGCCGCAGCCGCTGCGGCGCAGCGACTCGCAGATCGTGGCGACCGCGACGGTGTTGTGCCGGGTCAGATCGCGGGCGCCGCCACGGGTCGCGCCCGCGCAGTTGATCACGACACCTGGGTGCACCGCGTCCAGGAACCGGGTCAGCGCACCGGGGCTGCCCGAGGCCAGGTCGAAGCGGACGTCGGCGTCGTCGCCGCGGCCGAGCGCGGTGAGCTGGACGGCGGGGTCGGCGAGCAGCCGGTCGGCGACGTGCCGGCCGAGGTACCCATTGGCACCGACGAGCAGAACCCTCATCGCGCGGCCCCCAGTTCTCGGACGGCCGGAACGACCGGCAGCACCGGAACGGCCGGAGCGGCGGCGGCCTGCTCCCGTACGACCTGCTCCCGTACGGCCGGTTCACGTACGAGCGGCTCTCGTACGAGCGGTTCTCGTACGGCGTGGTGGACGGTCATGTGCGAGGGCTCCTCAGAGGGGTCGAAAAGGGTCGAGGGGGTACGGAGCGGGGGGTGACGGCTGTGGGGCCGCGCTGTTCCTTACGGAGCGGCGGCCGCAGGCGGGCCGGGCGGCGGAGCGTCGGCGGCGCCGGACCGGGGCGTGGTGGTACCGGACCAGGGCGTGGCGGTGCCGGGCGCCGGGGAGTGCGCCGCCGCGCCGGTCAACGCCCGCAGCCCGTACGCGAACAGGCCGAGCGCGGCGGCCGCGCAGGCGAGGGCCGGTACGACGGCGGGGCCGAACAAGCCGGCCGCCGCCTCCACGGGGCGGGCCACCGCGGCGGCACCCGGCAGCCGCCCCAGGGGCAGCGTGGCCAGGGCGACGGCCTCCAGCACCACCGCCGCGGCCAGGCCGCGGCCCGCCGCCACCGGGAAGCCGTGGACGGCCAGGAGGCGGGCGAGGAAGAGCAGCACGGCGAGAGCCAGCGCGGCGGCGAACGGGGTCAGCGCGCGGAGCGGCGGAAGCGCTCCCGCACTATCTGTGCCGAACCGGCCTGCCAGGAGTCCCGCGACGGCCAGCAGCGCGACGGTCGCGGCCATGAAGAGCAGCGCCGCGCCCGACAGTAGGGGCCGCATTCCGGCGGCGAACTCCCCGAGGCCGCGGCTGGCCGCGAGCCGCCGCCGCCCCCGTACCGCGAACCACCGCGCGCACCAGGCGGCGGGCGCGACCGCGCAGCACAGCGCGACGGTGATCGCGGCGGCGGCCGGCAGCGGGCCGGACGGGAACGGCGCGTGCGCCGCGGCGGACGCCGGCCCGGTGACCGGCGGGAAGGCGCCGAACAGCAACGGGAGGGCGGCCGACAGGCGGGCGAGGGACAACTCGGGGCCGTCGGCCCGCAGCGCGCCGAGCAACCGGTCGGCGCACAGCGCGTACCCGGTGAGCCAGCAGGTCCACAGGGCGGCCGCGCGGCCGACGCCCTGCCCGGTGCGCAGCGGCCCGCTCCGTAGGCACAGCCGCAGCGCCAGGAGTACGAACACCGCACCTACGAAGGCCAGTGCCGGGCGAAGGACGGACGGCGCCGCGCCCTGTACCGCGGCGACGGCGGTGACAGTCGTGGCGGCCAGCGCGCCGGGCAGCATGTGCAGCGCAGCGCGGACCCGGGCGGACGGCAGCGGTGCCGGGTCGGCGGGGCGCGGCGCGGTCGCGGGCGCTTCGGCGCGCGGCACGCGGGCGTAGAGCTCCTCGGCGAGCGAGAAGACGTCACGGTGCCGGAAGCGGGCGGCCGTACGGTCGGTCACGCCGTGCGCCTCCAGCCCCGCGGCGATCTCCAGCGGGTCGACGGCCCGTTCGCACAGCTCACGGTGGCGGTGCATCAGCTCGCGCACGGGGTCGGCGGGGCCGCGCCTGGGCGGGGCCTTCCGGGCGGGGGCCGCACCGGGGCCGGTGGCCGCCCCAGGAACGGGGGCGGCTGCTCCTCCGGGGTCACCAGAGCTCTCCCGAGAGCCTCCCCCGAGCATCGCGCTGGAGCGGGGGTCCCAGCCTCCGGGGCTCTGCGGCGTCACAGGGGCATCGGGCCGTTGCCCGGCCCGCGTCCGGTACGCGGTCATGCGTCGCCTCCTCCTCTGCTCCGGGCGAGTCCGGCCGGCACCCGCGCTCCGGAGTCGTGCGGTACGGCGGGCGGCCGGGCCCAACTGGGGGTGTGGCCGCGGTCCTTCGGGGCGGACGACGGGGCGGTGGCGGCCCACGGGTCCGGCAGGCGCGACTCGGCGGGGCGCGCGAAGGGGCGCGGCGCGCCGTCCACGTCCCGCTCCGCGTGCCGGACCGGGGCGCGGGACATCAGCTCCAGGTAGATGCCACGAAATGCCGCGATGTTCTGCTCGACGGTGAACAGTTCGAGTGCCCGGGCGCGGGCCGCGGCGCCCAGCCGGGCCCGCCGCTCCGGGTCGCCCAGCAGGGCGGTGCACGCGTCGGCCAGCGCCCGTGGGTTGCGCGGCGGTACGACCAGGCCCGTGCCGCCGATGACCTCGCAGACGGCCCCCACGTCCGTGGACACCGTGGCCCGGCCGCAGAACATCGCCTCCACCAGCGTCCTCGGGAAGCCCCCGACGACGCTGGAGAGCACCAGCACCGCACCCGCTTCGTACGCGTCGGCCGGCCGCGCCACCCCGGGGTCGCCGATCATCTCGAACGAGACAGGGTTCTCCCCGACCGTGACCGCGTCGGCGGCCTCGTCCGGGAAGAGCTGCGCGGCCAGCGCGCGGCAGTGCGCCAGATAGGCGGGCGCCTCCGGGCCGGCGCCGGGCGCGCCGATGATGCGCAGCGTCGCGTCCGGCTCGGCCGCGCGGATCTGCGCGAAGGCGTGCAGCAGCCCGATGAGGTCCTTGTCGGGCTCGACCGTGCCGACCCACACCAGGGTCTTGGAGTCGTCGGCCGCGGCGTCCGGGACGCGGGCGAACGGCCCGGCGTCCATGCCCGGATAGACCGTACGGAGCCGGTCACGGGGCGCGCCGCACCGCTCCTGCCAGCGGCGGATGCGGGTGTTGCCGGGGGTGATCAGGTCGGCCGTGCGGTACGTCTCGGCGGCCAGCGCGCCCTCGAAGGCGGCCAGCAGCGCGTGCACGGGGGAGCTGAGCGCTGCCGTGGCGCGCGCGAGATGGTGCTCACGCAGCCGTACGCCGTACTCCGTGACCAGGAGCGGAGTGCCGCAGAAGCGTTTGGCCAGCAGTCCGGCCAGCGCCGCCGGGCCGCCGCACGTCGCATGGCAGAGGTCGACCCCGCCGAGCCCCTGCCCCTCGGCTCCCCCGGGCGGCGCGCCGTGCCCGACCCCGTACGGACCGCCCGCGCCGTCGCCGTACCAGTCCAGCGACAGCGGGCGCAGGGCGCCGTCGAGCGCCTCGGTGACAGCCAGCAGGTCGGTGACCTGGGCAGCGCGCGCGGCGGGCAGCGCACCGGGGGCGCGGCAGGCGGCTTCGAGGACGCGGACGGCCGTTTCGGAGCGGAGCAGCTCGGGCAGCGCGCCCGTGCCGCGGGCCAGATCGGCGAGGCCGTACAGACCGGCGGCGAAACGGTCCGCCTCGTGCCCGGCCTCCCCCGGCGGGCCGCAGAACGCCGCCGCGAGATCGGCGAAGTGCCCGGCGAAGCGCTGCCGTTCGCGGCGGCCCACGCCGGCTGCCCGGCCGCGCCGGGCCCCGCGCCTCCGGGGCCGTGCGACGTCCCGGCCCGGCGCGTGTGCCGCGGAGCCGTCGCCGACCGCGTACACCTCGAAGTCATGGCCGGTGAGCCCGCGCACGAGGCGGTCGCACCAGGCACGCGTTTCACCGGACGCGTACGGATAGCCACCCTCGGTGAGCAGTCCAATGCGCACGAGCGCACCCCCGTCCTCGGATCGGCGTCCTTCCGGGCGGTGGCCGGATCGTCACCGCCTGCGACACGACGCTACGCAGAAGCACCGGTGGCGCGACGGACGGTTGTCCATCGCGCCACCAAAAGGGGTGAAGAGGCGTAACTTTCCACCAGGCTGGGCGTTCTGACGCGGTAGCGGAACGGGCCGCTCAGCCGGTCGGGAACGGCCAGGCGTTCGGGCGGCAGGTGGCGCCGTCCGTGGTCAGGAACTTGGTCTGCTGCATCATCACGGGCGCGAGCGCGCCCTGCCGGCGGCAGCCCTCGTGATCGTGGCCGAGCCGGTGCCCCACCTCATGATTGATCAGCATCTGCCGGTACGCGTACATCTTGTCGGGGCCGTACGTCGCCGCGCCGCGCGCCCACCGGTACGCGTTGATCATCACGCGCTCGGTCGCGGCGGAGTCGCAGGAGACCCGGTCCACGCTGGTGTCCAGGCCGGACTTGGCGCACCACTCGTCGGTGGTGCCGGGGCTCGCCAGGGTGATGACGAAGTCGGCCTTGCCCGAGGCGACGCGGGCGAACGAGCGCTGTCCTCCGTGTGCCCAACTGCGCTCGTCGTTCAGCGTCTTGTGCACCGCCTCGGCGAAGAGCTCGCCGTCCAGCGGCAGTCCGTCCTCCACGTCGACGCGGTAGCGCACCACGTGGCCGCGGCCCGGCGCGGGGGCTGCGCCGCCGGCCGGCGTGAACGTCCCGCTGCCCTTCAAGTCGGCGGCGAGCGGATACACCTTGGCCATCTTCGCGGCGTACGTGGCGGGCGCGGCCGTGGGCCCGCCGTGCGGCCGGCCGGCGTCCGGGTCCGGCGTCGCGTCCCCACCGCTCGGCGACGGCCCGTCGACGCCGTTCTTGCGGGCGTCGGCGACCTGCCCGGCGACCACCACCGCGAGCACGGTGGTCACCGCGGCGGCGGCCACGCCGGTGAACGTACGGCCCTTGGCACCCTTGCGCCGCCGGGCGTCACCGGACGCGTCGTCGTCCAGCGCCCCTTGCGCGCCGAACTCCGCTTCGTAGGCGGCGATCTCTTCGTCCGCCCCTGCCGCGTACGGGTGCGGCGCAGCGGATGGGGAGAGCCCCTGCGGCGCGTCCGAGACGGGCGAGGACGAGGCGGCCACCGGGGGCCGCGCGGCCTTCGGGGGGCGCGATCCCGCGGAGGAAGGGGTGCCCGCCGCGAAGTGGGCGTCGTTGGCGAAGGCGTCCAGGTACTCCTGCTTCGGCCCCGGCCGGCCGCCGCCCGGGTCGACCGGCGTACCCAGTACGCCGGGCCGCGCGCCACCGGTACCGCGCTGGTGCGGCAGTACGGGGACGCCCTGCCCCGGCACGGCACCGGGCTCCGGCTGCTCGGGGTGCCCGCCGCGCACCGGAGGGCCGGCCTCGGGGCCGGGCTCGCCGCGCCGCCGCCGGCGGCCCGTACGGGACGCGGAGGCGGCCTGGGGACCCGCGACGGCACCCTGGTCCGGCGACGGCGCGTCGGCGGCGTCCACCGGCCTCCGGGAGGCCGCGGCGCGCTCGCCCCACTGGGCGGCGGTACCGGTCACCCCCGTAACAGCGCCGCTCTCCGTGGTGTCGGTCGTCCCCTCCGGGGTCCGGCGGCTATGGCGTCCCACTGGGCCCGTCAGCTCCTGCTCGCATCGGCGGTCGTGTCACCCGTCGCGCGGCGGGCGGTACGGCCCTCCCGGCCGCCGGCCGCTTCTCCCGCGGCCTCGCGCTCCGTGTCGTCCAGCAGCTCCCGGACGGCGCGGGCGACGGTCGAGGGGTACTCCATCATCGCCACATGGCCCGCCTCGGGCAGCGTGAGCAGGCGCGAACCGCGGAACGCGGCGGCGGCCCTGCGGGCCATCCGGAAGGAGACCAGCCGGTCCCGGCCGCCGTAGATGAGCAGGGTCGGCGCGAGGACGCGCTCCGCCTGCCGCCACAGGTTGTGCTGGCCGCCGAGCGTGTAGGCGTTCACGATGCCGCGCGAGGCGCGCTCCATGACCTCCCAGAAGTACGGCAGCTCCAGCCGGCGCGCGGTCTCCTCGACCGCCGCCGCCACCTCCTCGGGCGTGGCCATCGCGGGGTCGCCGTAGCAGAGGGCGAGCACCTCACGGGTGCGGCGCTCGGCCGTCCAGTCCCGCGTCAGACGGCTGAAGAGGGTGGTGATGCCGGGGACCGCCAGCAGCCCCGTGGGCAGCGCGCTGAGCTGCGGGCGCAGCTCGGGCAGCGCGGGCGAGACCAGCGTCAGGGTCCGCACGAGGTCGGGGCGGACCGCGGCGACCCGGGTCGAGACCGCGCCGCCCATGGAGTTCCCGATGAGGTGGACGGGGCCGCGGCCGCGCTGGTCGAGGTACCGGATGACCGTGCGGGCCTGGCCGCTGATGGAGTAGTTGCCGTCGTCCGGGGGCGGGGAGTCGCCGAATCCGGGGAGGTCCAGCGCCTCGCCGTCCACCCGGTCGGCGAGCAGCACCATCAGGGCGGACCAGTTCTGCGACGAGCCGCCGAGGCCGTGCACGTACAGAGCGGGCGGCAGGCCCTCACGCACTCGGGCGGGCGCGCGGACGCTGAGCGTCGCGCCCGGCACGCTCACGCTGCGCAGCGTCTCCTCGGCGCCGACGCGCGGGCCCGGGCCCCCGGGCGGCACCGGGAGCGCGGTTCGGGTGTCCGGCGGCTCCGTGGAAGACATGCGTCGATGTTACGAGACGATCACACCCGTTCCGATGTGTTCGCCATCACACGTCTCTTGCGTCACGGGCACGCCCCGAAGCGCCGCCGTCACTTCATGGGCAGCGACGCGTGCCCCTAGTAGACGCGCGCCCCGCTTCGTAGCCGCGCGGTCGCGCGTCCCGGTACCGCCACCCGTTCGCGGCGCGTACCACGTCGCGCCGGGCAATCCCCTCTCCTAGGCTCGTGTAAAGGGCGCTCGCCCAGGAAAGGGGAGCCACCATGCCTGTCGACCCAACAGATCCGGATACCTTCAACGAGGACGAGGCGGCCGAAATCGACGCGGAAGCACCCGAGGCGGACGCCCAGGAACAGCTCGCGGACATCGCTCCACGCGAGGACGACCCACTGACCGGGGGCGATCCCGATGCGGCGAACGAAGCGGACCGTGCAGAACAGGCCCGCGTGGTCGAGCTGGACGAAGACGATTACCGGTGACCTGAACCGGTATGTCGGCTTCCCGCGGCCCCTGGGCGGATAAATTCTCGCTCCTGACCGCGCACAGCCTCGTTACCCAAAAGTACGATGGCGGGCGCGGTGCACCGTGCTGTGTGCATCTCGTACGGAACGACACTGGGAGGCGGCGTGAGCGCCATCGAGCAGACAGAGGCCGCGCGCCCTCGAGGCACGCGCCTGCCGCGCCGAGCGCGGCGCAACCAGCTCCTGGGCGCTGCACAGGAAGTCTTCGTGGCGCAGGGGTACCACGCTGCGGCGATGGACGACATCGCCGAGCGGGCCGGCGTCAGCAAGCCGGTGCTCTACCAGCACTTCCCCGGCAAGCTCGACCTCTACCTCGCCCTGCTGGACCAGCACTGCGAGGCGCTGCTGCAGTCGGTACGGACGGCCCTGGCCTCCACCACCGACAACAAGCAGCGGGTCGCGGCGACCATGGACGCGTACTTCGCGTACGTGGAGGACCCGGGCGGCGCGTTCCGCCTGGTGTTCGAGTCGGACCTGACCAACGAGACGGCCGTCCGCGAGCGCGTGGACAAGGTCTCGCTGCAGTGCGCCGAGGCGATCAGTGACGTGATCGCGGAGGACACCGGGCTGTCCAAGGAGGAGTCCATGCTGCTCGCGGTGGGCCTGGGCGGTGTGTCCCAGGTCGTCGCGCGGTACTGGCTCTCCAGCGAGCGCACGGTCACCCGCGACACGGCCGTGCAGCTGCTCACCTCGCTGGCCTGGAAGGGCATCGCGGGCTTCCCGCTGCACGGCACCGAGGGCCACTGACGCCCGCCGCGGCACACGGGGCACCCAGGGCGCGCCCTGGCCCCGTGTTCGCTGCGGGCGTGCTCCATAGCGGCCTGTCCGTCCCCGTACCGGGCTAATGTGTGCTGCGTACGGCGCGGATCGTCGCGCACACCGCCCCCCTGGTCAGACCGGGGGGACCGAGACCGTCGGAGGGACATAAGCCGTGGAGGTCAAGATCGGCGTGCAGCACGCGCCCCGCGAGATCGTCCTGGAGAGCTCGCAGCCTGCCGAGGAGGTCGAGAGTGCGGTAGCCGCCGCGCTGGCCGGCAAGTCGCAGCTGCTGAGCCTGGAGGACGAACACGGCCGCAAGGTCCTCGTACCGGCGGACCGGCTGGCGTACGTCGAGATCGGCGAGCCCGCCGGGCGCAAGGTGGGCTTCGGCGCTCTGTAGACGCCTGCCGCGCACAGCACGTATGACGGGCGGCGCCCCGGGGAGACGATCCCCGGGGCGCCGCCCGTACGTATGCGCCCGCTCTCCGCACTGTAGGGCGCTTTTTCCCTGCTCAGAGCAGTGATCGCACCTTTGTCCGGCCCGGCACGATTGCCCGTGGCGCCCCTTGGGTACGACGGCCCCGAATGGCCATGACACCGCCGCTGCACGGCGGCGTCATCCGCGTGCGGGAGGGGAAACATGATCTTGGAAGTGCTCGGCGCTGCCGTCCTGGGCCTCGCGCTCGCCCTCGCCGCCCTCCGGCGGCTGCCCGGCCGCTTCCCGAAGCGCAGCCTGACGCTGTCCACGGGCCCCGCGGCGGCCGTCTTCGGCGCGCTGCTGGCGCACACGATCCTGGGGGCGGGGCGGGCACCGGTCGTCCTTGTCGTGGCCGTGGGCCTGTCCGCGGCGCTGCTCTCGCTGCTGCTGCGCCCCGAGCCCCGGCCCGCCCGTCGGCTGCGCCGATCAGCGACGGCGGCCTGAGGTGCCCCGCCCCGGGCCCTGACGGACAGCTCCGGAAGGCGGCGCCGGGACGGACCGTTTCCGGCCGATGTCCGGACGGAGAAACGGCGCGTTCGCGTCTGTACGCCCCGCCTGCCGGTGCAGTGCGGGGCGCACAGAGGTGTGAGTGATCGCACGCCCGCCGGGCGCGCCGTCCGGAGTCCGCTCACGCAGCCCGGGCCGGGGCCCGCTTACGCGGCCAGCCCCAGCGCCGCCATCCGCTTGGTGTGCGCCTCAGTAATGCGCGAGAACATCCGGCCGACCTCCGCCAGGTCGAAGCCGTCGGCCACCCCGCCGACCAGCATCGTCGACAGCGCGTCCCGGTCCGCGACCACCCGCTGCGCCTGGGAGAGGGCCTCGCCCATCAGGCGGCGCGCCCACAGCGCGAGCCGGCCGCCGACCCGGGGATCGGCCTCGATGGCCGCGCGGACCTTCTCGACGGCGAAGGAGGCGTGCCCTGTGTCATCCAGCACACCGAGCACGAGCTCCTTGGTGTCGGAGTCCAGCCGGGCCGCCACCTCGCGGTAGAAGTCGCTGGCGATGGAGTCGCCGACGTACGCCTTGACCAGGCCTTCCAGCCAGTCCGACGGGGCGGTCTGGCGGTGGAACTCGTCCAGCGCGGCGGCGAACGGCTCCATGGCCGCGTTGGGCTCCGCGTCGATCTGCGCGAGTCGCTCACGCAGCCGCTCGAAGTGGTGGAACTCCGCCGTCGCCATCTTCGCCAGCTCCGCCTTGTCGTCCGTCGTGGACGCCAGCTTGGCGTCCTCGGCCAGCCGCTCGAAGGCGGCCAGCTCGCCGTACGCAAGGGCGCCCAGCAGGTCGATCACCGCGGCCCGGTACTGCGGGTCGGCGGCCGCCTCCTCCCAGTTCTGGGCAGCGATCCCGGTGGGCTCGTCGGGCGTGGCGGGGGCGTCGGCGGTGGCGTTGTCAGGCGTCTCCATGGAGCGCACAATAGCCCGCTCCGCAACCCGGGGAAGGGCCTGGTCAGCCACTCGGGTCCCACCCGACCGAACGATTGCCCGGACACACATGCGCTCATCCGGGGTATGGTGGTAAAGAGCCCGCCGAAGTTTCGGTGGGTGTTTCACGAATGCGGATGCCCGGTCGGTGGCCCGATCGGCTCCACCCCGACCGCCCTCTGCCCCGACGCGTACAGACAGCGCACGGCAGAGGAACACCGCTCGCGGCACGAGCGCCTGAGCGAAGGCAGTGGTCCCGCGCCATCCGGCCCTAGGAGGCCGGGCCGAGCCGAGTACGACCCCGTACGACGGCAGGCAAGGCACGGTCGATCCCCTTCGTCGCCTCGCGCCGCGACTCACAGAAGAGGCAAGCATCCTGTCTACGTTCCGAGACCTCGGGATCCTCCCCGAGACCGCCGAAGCCCTCGAGGCCGTCGGCATCATGACTCCGTTCCCCATCCAGGCCCTGACCCTCCCGGTGGCCCTCTCCGGCTCCGACGTCATCGGCCAGGCCAAGACCGGCACCGGCAAGACCCTCGGCTTCGGCCTCCCGCTCCTGGAGCGCGTCACCGTCCCCGCCGACGTCGAGGCGGGCCGGGCCAAGCCCGAGAAGCTCACCGACGCGCCGCAGGCGCTGGTCGTCGTCCCCACCCGCGAGCTGTGCCAGCAGGTCACCAACGACCTGCTGACCGCCGGCAAGGTCCGTAACGTCCGCGTGCTCGCCATCTACGGCGGCCGGGCGTACGAGCCCCAGGTCGAGGCGCTCCAGAAGGGCGTCGACGTCGTCGTCGGCACCCCGGGCCGGCTGCTGGACCTGGCGGGCCAGAAGAAGCTGGACCTCTCGCAGGTCCGCGCCCTCGTCCTGGACGAGGCCGACGAGATGCTCGACCTGGGCTTCCTGCCGGACGTCGAGAAGATCATCCAGTACCTCCCGGCCAAGCGGCAGACCATGCTGTTCTCCGCGACCATGCCCGGCCAGGTCATCTCGCTGGCGCGGCGCTACATGTCGCAGCCGACCCACATCCGCGCCACCTCGCCCGACGACGAGGGCGCGACGGTCGCCAACACCACCCAGCACGTCTTCCGCGCGCACTCCATGGACAAGCCGGAGATGGTCTCGCGCATCCTGCAGGCCGAGGGCCGCGGGCTCGCGATGATCTTCTGCCGCACCAAGCGCACCGCGGCCGACATCGCCGACCAGCTCGCGCGCCGCGGCTTCGCCTCCGGCGCGGTCCACGGCGACCTCGGCCAGGGCGCCCGCGAGCAGGCGCTGCGCGCCTTCCGCAACGGCAAGGTCGACGTCCTGGTGTGCACCGATGTCGCGGCGCGCGGCATCGACGTCAGCGGTGTGACGCACGTCATCAACTACCAGACGCCCGAGGACGAGAAGACCTACCTGCACCGCATCGGCCGTACGGGCCGCGCGGGCGCCAAGGGCACCGCCGTCACGCTGGTCGACTGGGACGACATCCCGCGCTGGCAGCTGATCAACAAGGCGCTGGACCTCTCGTTCAACGATCCGGAGGAGACGTACTCCACCTCCGCGCACCTCTACGAGCTGCTGAACATCCCGCAGGGCGTCACCGGCGTGCTGCCGCGCTCGGAGCGCACTCGTGCGGGCCTGGCGGCCGAGCAGGTCGAGGACCTCGGCGAGACCGGCGGCCGCGGCCGCGGGCCGCGCAAGGCCGACCGTGAGCGCGAGGAGGAGCGCCCGGAGCGTACGCGTACGCCGCGCAAGCGCCGCCGTATGCGCAACGGCGCCCCGATCGAGGACGAGCCCGCTGCCACCGGTACGCAGGGCGGCGAGGCGGCCGAGGCCGCGGCGGACACCGCCGAGGGCACGACCGCGCCCCGCCAGCCGCGCCGCCGTCGCCGTACGCGCGCCGGCGCGTCCGGTAACGCGGTCACGTCCGGTACCGCCACGTCCGCCGCCGCCACGCAGCGGACCGCCACCGCGCACGCCGTGGCCGAGCCCGCGCCGGCCGTCGCGCCGGCCGAGCCGGTGACCGCCGAGCCGGCGGCGCCCGAGGCCGCGACCGTTCCGGTGCAGAGCACCGGTCCGGACGCCGCGCAGGAGGCGCCGGCCAAGCCGCGCCGCCGCCGTGCGCGCGGCTCCCGCGCGCCCCAGGCCGCCGATGCCGCGGTCGCCACCGCCGAGGGCCGGGCGCCCGTCGCCAAGGCTCCGGCGCCCCGGCGCCCGGTGATCGTCAGGGAGGACACCTCGGTGGGCTTCCAGACGGTCGAGGTCGCCGCGCAGCGGCTGGCCGCCGAGCGCCGCGCCGCCGAGGAGGCCGCCGCCAAGAAGGCCGCCGAGCGCGCCGCCGCCAAGGCCACCGTCACGGAGAACGCCCCCGAGGAGCCCGCCGCCGACGCGCCGGCCGCCAAGCCGCGCCGTACGCGCAAGGCCGCCGCCAAGAAGGCGGAGGCCGCGGTGGACACCGCCGAGGGCACCGAGGTGACGGCCGAGGCCACCGAGGCCCCGGCCAAGCCGCGCCGGACCCGCAAGACGGCCGCCAAGAAGGCCGAGGCCGCCGTCGAGGCCGCCGAGGGCACGGACGCGACCGCCGAGGTCACCGAGGCGCCCGCCAAGCCGCGCCGCACGCGCAAGACCGCGGCCAAGAAGGCCGAGGTCGCGGTGGACACCGCGGAAGGCACCGAGGCCACCGCCACGGCGGCGGACGAGGCCCCGGCCAAGCCGCGCCGCACGCGCAAGACGGCCGCCAAGAAGGCCGTGGCCGCCGAGGGCACGGACGCGACTGCGGAGGCCGCCGAGGCTCCCGCCAAGCCGCGCCGGACCCGCAAGACCGCGGCCAAGAAGACGGCCGCAGCGCCCGAAGCGACGCCCGAGGGCTGATCCCGCAGGCCATCGACGGCCCCGTACCGCTCAGGCGGTACGGGGCCGTCGTCGTAGGGACGGGCGGCCGTGCGCAGAGCGTCCGCTGCCGCACGCCCGAGGACCGTACGCCCTACGTCGTACGCCGTATGGCGGAGCAGGCGGACGTCATCTTTCCGGCACCCGCCGGACATCCGTCCCGGATAGCCTCTGGTCCATGAGTAGGCCCCCGTTCCTCGATCTGCCCGTATGTGCCCGTGCGTACCGACTCGCCACCGGGCGGGGTGAGTTCGCGGTGCACGATGCGCGTCCCGACGGTCCCGTGCGCGGCACCGCCCTGCTGGTGCCGGGCTTCACCGGCAGCAAGGAGGACTTCCTCCCGCTGCTCGCGCCGCTGGCGGCGGCCGGGTACCGCGCCGTGGCCGTGGACGGCAGAGGCCAGCACGAGTCGCCCGGGCCGCGTGAGGAACAGGCGTACACCCAGGGCGAGTTGGCGCGCGACATCGCCGCGCAGGCCGCCGCGCTCGACGGGGGTCCGGTCCATCTGGTGGGGCACTCGCTCGGCGGGCTGCTGGCGCGGGCCGCGGTGCTCGAGGACGCCTCGCCGTACCGCTCGCTGACGCTGATGAGTTCGGGGCCGGCGGCGGTCGCCCCCGAACAGCAGGCCCGCGCCAAAATGCTCATCGACGCGCTGACGACGCTGACGATGGAGGCCGTCTGGCAGGCGATGCGGGACCTGGACCCTCCGGAGGCGGCGGGCGAGACCACCCCGCCGGAGGTCGCCGAGTTCCTGCACCGGCGCTGGCTGAACACCGTACCGGAGCAGCTCATCGGCACCGCCCGGCAGATAGCGGGCGAGCCCGACCGGGTGGCCGCGCTGGCCGCCGTACCGCTGCCCAAGCACGTGCTGTCCGGCGCCGTCGACTATGCCTGGCCGGTGCCGCAGCTCGACGAGATGGCCGAGCGGCTCGGCGCGCGCCGCACCGTCGTGGCGAGCGCCGAGCACTCCCCCAACGTCGACCGGCCCGAGGAGACGGCGGCGGCCCTGGCCTCCTTCTGGGACGAGGCGGACGGCCGGTAACGGCCCCCTTCCGTCGCGCTCCCTCGCACGTCTTCCCGGAATGGCCGGAACGGCACTCCTCCGGCCGCTCCCGGGAGCCGGCCGCGCCCGCCCGGGCGACCATCTACCCATGACGGACGACAGCGGCATTTCGATCATTCGCCTCTTCGATGCCCCGCGGGACCGGGTGTTCCAGGCGTGGACGACGCCGGAGGCGTTCGCGTACTGGTACGGGGGCGAGCTGGAGGTCCCGGTCGATGGGGTGGCCATGGACGTCCGGCCGGGCGGCGCGTGGCACCTGGTCGTGCGCACCGAGGACGGCGGCGAGCTGCCGTTCGGCGGCGTCTACCGGGAGATCGTGCCGCCCGAGCGGCTGGTCTTCACCCTGAAGGACGCCTCGGCGCCGGAGGGCTCCGAGGGCGAGCTGGTCACTGTCGCGCTCAACGGCCTCGGTGACAAGACCGAGATGGACTTCCAGCAGACCGGTGGCACCCTGTCCGCCGGGCAGTACGCGCAGGCCAAGGCGGGCTGGACGGGCTTCTTCGCGCGCCTCGCGGAGTACGTGGCGCACTGACGCGCCGGGCAGCGTACGCGCTCAGAACTGCGCCCGTACGTGCTCCCAGAAGCCGTCCCGCAGCACCCGCCGCAGATCCGCGTACGGACGCAGGGAGTGGCGCAGCAGGCCCTCGGCGGTGGTCAGCAGGTCCTGGTCGACGGCTCCCGGGAGGTACGGGTGGCCGGGCAGCAGGTCGGCGGTCCAGTCCCGGCCGCGCGAGGCCAGCCACTGGGCGGCGACCTGCGCGCCGACGAAGCGGACGTCCTCGCGGCTGGGGGCCGGGCCGTCGTCTGCCGTGCCCGCGGGGCCGCCGTCGTGGGCCGTGCGCTCGGTGACGTACGGCCTGCAGAACTCCAGGTCGAAGGTGCGCTGGCTGTCGACCTCCCAGAGCAGCGGCTCGGCCTGGTTGCGCCCGTCGCCGGCGTCGATGCCCCACAGGTGCACCCGCGCGCCGTACCCCTGCGCCGCCTCGACGGCCGAGACCAGGTCCTCGTCGCCGCCGATGAGCACCGCGTCGCTGATGGCGCGGTGCCGGGCGAGCGACTCCAGGTCGGAGCGGATCAGGGAATCGACACCCTTCTGCTGGTTGTTGGCATTGAGGTTGCCGAGGCGGACCTTGACGTCGGGGAGCTCGGCGATGGACTGCTGCTCCAGGGTGTGGATGCGGCGGCGCGCGCCGTCGTACCAGTACACCCGCAGCAGCCGGCTGTCGGGGAAGACCGTGCGGGCCATCTCGATGAACGCGTCGATGATCCCCTCGGCGTCGAGGTCGAAGGAGCGGCGGTCCTCCGTACCGGTGACCAGCCGGCCGGCCGCGGCGTAGAGATAGCCGGCGTCGACGAAGACCGCGTGCGTCGAGGGAGTGGTGGCGACCTCGGCCAGGACGCGGTTGAGCAGCTCGTTGGTGCGCTCGATGCCCGCCACGACAGCGGTGAGGTCGGTGGGGCCCGCGGGCCGGAGGTCGTCGTTCATACCGGTCCGATTCTCCTGGCGCGGGCGGGGGAGACACAACCGGCCGGGTGGCGTGCGACGGCCGAACTTACTTGTGAGTAATTAGACTGGCGAAAATTTTCTTTAGCGTAGGGAATTATTGCTCTGGGCACTTCGTTGTCCCCTATGGCACGCCTGACACCGATGACAGGCACTCGTGCCGTTCGAGCAGTTCTCCTCAGGAGGATCAGACGAAGGGAGAAGCCCTTTATGCGCTTCGAGATCATGCACCTTGACGATGTCAACGGCACTGCCGTGGACAGCACCGTCGTGGACGCCGCCTCCGTCAACCGGATCGTGCAGCAGGCCGCCGCAATCGGCCAGCGCATCTACATCCGCCCCGCCGATTCCGCGGCGGCCGCTTCGTAACGCGGCCCCCGGCTTCCAGCTGCGCCCCCGTACGGACGATCCGTACGGGGGCGGCGTGTTTCCGGGCGTCTGCGCCCCGCCCGGGCGCGGCAGCCCCGCCCGGGCGCGGCAGCCCCGCCCGGGCGCCTCAGGCGCCGCTGACCACCTGGGTCACGCCGTTGATGATCTGCTGGACGGCCAGCGCGGAGAGCATCATGCCGGCCAGCCGGGTCACCAGTACCACCCCGCCGTCCTTGATCACCCGGATGATCACCAACGAGAAGCGCATCACCAGCCACAGCACCACATGGATCGCGGCGATCGCCGCCCAGACCGAGATCTGACCGGTGAACCCCTGCGCGTGCTGCACGGCGAGGATCACCGACACGATCGCGCCGGGCCCGGCCAGCAGTGGCATGCCCAGCGGCACGAGCGCCGCGTTGACGTCCTTGGTCTGCGTCGGCTCCTCGGTCTTGCCGGTCAGCAGGTCGAGCGCGACGAGCAGGAGCAGCAGCCCACCCGCGATCATCAGCGCGGGCGTGGAAATGTGCAGGTACGCCAGGATCTGCCGGCCGCAGAGGCCGAAGACGGTGATGACGCCGAACGCGACGGCCGCCGCCTGCCAGGCCATCCGGCGCTGCACCTTGGCCGGGCGGCCGGAGGTCAGGGCGAGGAAGATCGGGGTGATTCCAGGGGGGTCCATAATCACGAAAAGCGTGAGAAAGAGGGATCCGAAGACAGCGAGGTCGAGCACGGTGGTGGCCTTGCGAGAGGTGGTACGGACGTACGCGCGTCAGGGCGCGCGTACGGAGGAGGAAGACGGCGCGGGGCGCCGGAAAGCCGCTGGGGCGGAGAGGTGACGGGCCGAGCGGGGCCCGGATCAGCCGCCGGCGCCCGGGACGGGGAACGCGCCGGTCGCGCGGCGCACGATCTCCCCGTAGATCTCGGGGTCGGTGGTGTACTCGCCGAGCCGGCAGGTCTTGCGGCTGCCGTGGTAGTCGCTGGAGCCGGTGGTGAGCACGCCGAGGTCGGCGGCGATGCCGCGCAGCCGGTCGCGCGTCGGCGCGTCGTGGTCCATGTGGTCGACCTCGATGCCGTCCAGGCCGGCGGCGGCCAGCTCGGCTATCGCGCTCTCGGGGACGCACACGCCGCGCTTGAGGGCCAGCGGGTGCGCGAAGACGGTGACCCCGCCCGCGGCCTTGACCAGCCGGACCGCGTCGAAGGGGTCCAGCTCGTGCTTCTCGACGTACGCCCGTCCGTCGTTGGCCAGCCACTCGGAGGTGAAGGCGTCCGAGACGGTGGGCACGATGCCCAGCTCGACCATGGCGGTCGCGATGTGCGGCCGCCCGACGGCGCCGTCCCCGGCGATCCGCGCCACCTGCTCCCAGGTCACGGGCACGCCGAGCTCCTGGAGCTTGGCCACCATGCCGCGGGCGCGCGGCACTCGGTCGTCCCGTACCAGCTCCCGCTCGCGGGCGAGCTCCGGCTCCTCGGGGTCGAAGAGGTACGCCAGCATGTGCAGGCTGATGCCGTCGCCGCTGCCGTCGCGCGCGGGCAGCCGGCAGGACAGCTCGGCGCCGGTCACGAGCGTGAGGCCGGGCGGCAGCGCGGCCTTGGCCGCGGCATGTCCGCCGACGGTGTCGTGGTCGGTGAGCGCGACGACGTCCAGACCGGCCTCGGCGGCGTTGCGTACCAGTTCGGCGGGGGTGTCCGTGCCGTCGGACGCGGTGGAGTGGGTGTGCAGGTCGATACGCACGACGCGGACTCCAGACACGGACGGGACGGCGCCGGGCAACGGCCGGACAGGGCGCCGGACAACAGGGGACGCCCCAAAGGGTAACCGGTGGCCCGACGGCCGAACGATCGCCGCTCAGGACAGGATGCGCGGCGACAGCGCCCCGCACGGCAGCAGGTCGACCTCGGCGCCCGCGTCCCGCAGGTCGGTCAGGACCAGCTCGTCGTACATCAGCAGCCCCGACTGCTCGGGCCAGACGACCGCCCACAGCCACAGCCCGCGCGCCTCGCCCGCGAAGACCGCGCGGTCATCGGGGACGCCCTCGACGTGCCACATCGGGGTCGGCCGGCCGGCGGCCAGCACCTTGGCGTGCGGCGATCGCTCCACCTTCATGCGCGGGCCCGGGTCCGGACCGTCGATGCCCGCATACCGCGCGCCGAGGCCGACGCCCAGCTCCTCGGCGACCAGCACCAGCTCGCCCGGCCCGCCCAGCGGTCCGGGTCCCGAGCAGGCCACCGCCGTGGCCCGGCCGCCGCTGCGGTCGTCCCCCGCGCAGGCCACACCGGTGAACAGCCAGCCCACCGGCAGCGGCCACGGCATCCACACAGGAACGCGCGCGCGATTGACTACGACGGCCAGCGCTTCGACGCTCGGCGGCACGACCGGCTGGAGCGGGTGCACTGTGCCGTGCACGTCGCACTGCCAGGAGTCGGCAAAGAGACCGGGCGCCCGCACCCGGCCACCGCACTTCGGGCAACTGGGTTCGCCCCTCATAAAGCTCAACGGTCCTCCAGGGCCGCCCGCGCGTCAAGGACGATCACCCGTCCGGGCCGCGCCGCGCCGCCCTGCCGCTGTCACCTTCAGGCCAATCAGCCACTCGGTTCACGCCATCTTCGTACGGTGACGTTTCGATCTCGGTGCGTCAGGCCAGAGGAGTGCGTCAGTCCAGAGGTACGCCGCTCCGCAGCGGATCCCGCAGGTCGGTGCCGTGCTGCAGCCAGCGCTCCTCCAGGGCGGCCGCGCCGTGCACCCGCTTCCAGGCCGCCTCGTTCGGCGTCATCGGGAGCAGCGGCAGAAAGCGCACCGGATCCATCGGGTCGTCGAGCTCCAGATCCTCCACCAGTCCCCCGCCCTCGGTGACCAGCACCGAGGTGAAGGGGGCGCCCGGCCACAGCGGCTCGCCCACGTCCAGGGACGCACCCGGGGCCACGATGACGCCCTCGACCTGCGGGGACGCGGCCAGTACGGCGAGCGACCTGAGCACCTTGTCGGTGTCGGCGCGGCCGTTCCGGACCGTGAGGACCAGCTCCGCACGAGGACCGCGCAGAGGGTCGGCGAGTACCGCGGAGGGGTCGGTCATGGGGTTCGCGGACATGCCGAGGGTGACGTATCGCACCAGCTCGGCGTCGGCGTAGCGCAGTACTTCGATGCGGTCCGTACCGAGGAACGTCACCGCCGCGCGCGCGTCCGGCTTCCCCAGGGCCATCAGCAGCCGGGCCTCGACCAGCTCAAGAACGTCAGACATGCGGCGAGCATAGGCCCGGCCGGGCGCCCGGTATGGAACAGGCAAAGCGGCGGTGGAGCGGGGCCGTAACGGTTCAGGCGGCTGATAGCCTTGCCATCTGGTCAGCGAAAGACGTCGTCCCCCAGCAGGGACCGGCCGGAGGAGGTGGGACTGGCATGGATCCTAGTCGACCGTGCAGTACCGGCAGTTCTCCCGTCCTCCCGCTGATGATGCGACTCTCCTGATTCCGAGAGCTTCCGTACCCCACCGCTTCGCGGTGAAACTCGTGAAGACCCTTCGCACCCGCAGCTTTTGACGGAAGAACGCCTGCACCTCGGTTTCTCCAGTTCTTTCCGCACTGCGAACTGCCGTCAGCACCACCGCACGGAGCGCCGCCCGCTTTGCGGACGTACGGCCGACGATGCCGCGTACGTCCACGTTCCGGGTTGCGCTACGCCCCGCGCCCACGGCTGACGGCCGGCCCGTGAAGGAGCCCGCCATGTCGATGATCCGCGACCTGCGCGCCGCCGTCCGCCCCTCCCGGCGTCGCGGCGACTCCCCGTACGAGTACGACACCACCCGCGCCGCCACGACCAACAGCGCCATCGTCGACTGCGGCGTCTACCGCGACGGACGCCGCGTCAGCGGCCACGTCAGCCCCTCCGAAGCCATCGCCGACGTCCACGAGAACGGCGGCTTCACCTGGATCGGCCTGCACGAGCCGAACGAGCGCGAGTTCGCCGGTATCGCCAAGGAGTTCGGGCTGCACCCGCTGGCCGTCGAGGACGCCGTCCACGCCCACCAGCGGCCCAAGCTGGAGCGGTACGACGACACGCTCTTCACCGTCTTCAAGACGATCCACTACGTCGAGCACACCGAGCTGACCGCCACCAGCGAGGTCGTGGAGACCGGCGAGGTGATGTGCTTCACCGGCCGGGACTTCATCGTGACCGTCCGGCACGGCGGCCAGGGCTCGCTGCGCGCGCTGCGGCACCGCCTCCAGGACGACCCCGAGCTGCTCGCCAAGGGCCCCTCGGCGGTACTGCACGCCATCGCCGACCAGGTCGTGGACGGCTACATCGCGGTCGCCGACGCGGTGCAGGACGACATCGACGAGGTCGAGATCGACGTCTTCAGCTCCGGCACGAACGGCAAGGCGCAGGGCCGGGGCGGCAGCGCGTCCAAGGGCGACGCCGGACGGATCTACCAGCTCAAGCGTGAGGTACTGGAGTTCAAGCGGGCCGTCTCGCCGCTGCTGCGGCCGATGCAGCAGCTCAGCGAGCGGCCGATGCGGCTGGTCGACTCCGACATCCAGAAGTACTTCCGGGACGTCGCCGACCACTTGGCGCGCGTCAACGAGCAGGTGGTCGGCTTCGACGACCTGCTGAACTCCATCCTGCAGGCCAATCTGGCGCAGGCGACGGTGGCGCAGAACGAGGACATGCGCAAGATCACGTCGTGGGCGGCGATCTTCGCCGTGCCGACGATGATCGCGGGCATCTACGGCATGAACTTCAAGTACATGCCCGAACTGCAGTGGAAGTACGGGTACCCGGCGGTGCTGATCGTCACGGTCGCCATCTGCTTCGGCATCCACCGCGGTTTCAAGCGCAACGGCTGGCTGTAGCGGGCGGGGGCGCGCACAGCAGCACGAGCGCTCGGCGCGGGGCGGCGGCACGGTCCGTGTGCGGGCCTGGCTAGGCTGGCCCGCATGACGGAGACCGTGCCTCAGCCGCTGCTCGACCAGGCCCTCATCGAGGAGGCCACCAAGAAGTCCGGCCTCATCTGGGTCCAGGGGACCGAGGGCCCGGCCCGCGCGCTGTGGCACGTCTGGCACGACGGCGCCGCGTGCCTGGTCGGCGACGGCCCCCTGGAGCAGCCGCTCGCGGACCTCGGCCTCACCGACGGCGGCACCGCCACCGTCACCGTCCGCAGCAAGGACAAAGGCGGCCGGCTGGTCGCCTGGACGGCCCGGGTCACCGAGGCCGCGCCGCACAGCGAGCCCTGGGAGGCCGCCGTCGGCGAGCTGAAGGGCAAGCGGCTGAACGCGCCGGACGCGGACACCATGCCGGAGCGCTGGGCCCGCGAGTGCCGGGTACTGCGGCTGGCCCCGCTCACCGGGGACGGGGCGTCCGCCGCCCGTACGGAGTTCGGCGCGGACGCGCAGGCGGCCCGTCCGCTGCCGACCGACGCCACGACCCGTGGGCCGATCCCCGCGGCGCTGCCGAAGCTGCTGCGCCGGAAGAAGCGCCGCTGAGCGCTGTACGGGAAGCAGCGCCGCTGTGCCTCAAGAGGCGCGGCCGAGCGCCGCTTCCGTAATGCCGGCCGGCCCGGTCAGTTCCCGCTGCCGAGGCTCTCCCCGTAGTCCACGACCTTGTCGTCGTCCGGGCGCTCCAGCTCGATGTGCTCGCCCCAGTCCTCGAACGTGACCACGCCCGCGCCGCCGGCCCGCTGCAGCCGCAGCGGGTAGGGCTCGCCCTCCAGGGAGACGTCCAGCGTGCCCCCGTTGCCCCGCGCGGCCGCGACGCGGATCGTGCGGGTCCCGTCCAGGCTGCCGTGCGCGCCGCGGGAGAGGCTGCCGTGCAGCGTGAGCAGCGTGTCCAGCAGCGGCTCCTTCTCGGTGAAGCCGCTGAACTGCCGGTAGGTGCGGTCCTCGTAGGGCACCTTCACGTACTTGCCGTCCAGCTTGGCGGCGGCGGCAGTGTCGGATTTGCTCGGCGAGGAGCCCTTCTGGTGCGCCCAGAAGTCGGCGTCGGCCTTCACCCACAGGGACCGGTCGATGCGCAGCAGGGAGAAGGTGGTGTCCTTCGTGCTGACCGTGCCCTTGCCGCCGTTCTGGGCCAGCTGCATGTCCAGTTCGTACGTGCTGCGACCGCTGACGAGCTTGCCGGAGACGTGCACGCTCCCCGCGCTCCCGGCGGCGGCGAGCGTCTTCTTCCGGATCTTGGCGGGGGTCAGCTTGCCGACGCCGTTGGTGCCCGCGTCCGGGTCCTCCTGCGCGCCACCGCAGGCCGCCAGTACCAGGGCCAGGCCCGTGCACACCGCCGCGACGGCCGTCGCCCGGCCCGCGCGGCGGCGGGCGGTGCGGGACCGGCGGCTCGTTCCTGGCGAACCTGGCGAAATAGCGGTCACGGCTGCCTGCCTCCTGGTGCACTGGGTCGGTCGCGGTGGCCTCGACGGCGTACGGCAGCGTACCGGTGCCCCGCACACCTTCCGACGCGGAGGGCCGGGGCGCGGAAGGGGACAGCCGTACGGTGGTGCCTGTCGGGGCACCCGCCCGGTGAGCGCGCTAGCCTGAAGTCCGGCCGAAGCGCGATTTCAGCCGTTTTATCGGGAGTCGGGCGGCCCCGGTCCGCCGGGAGCCGGAGGAGAAGGAGCGGAGGCGCGCGGCATGGCGGTGGTCACCCCCCGAGTGTTCGTATCGCACCTCTCCGGCATCGCCGTCTTCGACCCCAATGGCGACCAGGTCGGCCGGGTGCGGGACCTGGTGGCCGTGTTGCGCGTGGGCGGCCGGCCGCCGCGGCTGCTGGGACTGGTCGTCGAGGTGATCAGCCGGCGCCGGATCTTCCTGCCGATGACGCGGGTGACGGGCGTGGAGTCGGGCCAGGTGATCACGACCGGCGTGGTCAACATGCGGCGCTTCGAGCAGCGCGCCTCCGAGACCCTCGTCCTCGGTGAGCTGCTGGACCGCCGGGTCAGCATTGTGGAGACCGGTGAAGAGGTCACCGTCCTGGACATCGGCATCACCCAGCTGCCGGCCCGCCGCGACTGGGAGATCGACAAGGTCTTCGTACGGAAGGGGAAGGGCGGCACGCTCAGGCGCCGCGGAGAAACGTTGACCCTGGAGTGGTCGCAGGTCACCGGGTTCTCTCTGGAGGAGCACGGGCAGGGCGCGGAGAGCCTGCTCGCGACGTTCGAGCAGCTCCACCCCGCCGACCTGGCGAGCGTGCTGCACCACCTCAACCCGAAGCGGCGCGCCGAGGTGGCCGCCGCGCTGGACGACGACCGGCTCGCCGACGTCCTGGAGGAGCTGCCGGAGGACGACCAGATCGAGATCCTCGGCAAGCTGCAGGACGAGCGGGCCGCCGACGTCCTGGAGGCGATGGACCCCGACGACGCCGCCGACCTGCTCTCCGAGCTCCCCGAGGACGAGAAGGAGCGGCTGCTGACGCTGATGAAGCCGAGCGACGCGGCCGACGTACGGCGCCTGATGTCGTACGAGGAGCGGACCGCGGGCGGCCTGATGACCACCGAGCCGATCGTGCTGGGCGCGGACGCCACGGTCGCCGACGCGCTCGCCCGGGTGCGCGACCCCGACCTCTCCCCCGCGCTCGCCGCCCAGGTGTACGTCTGCCGGCCGCCGGACCAGACGCCGACCGGCAAGTACCTCGGCGTGGTCCACTTCCAGCGGCTGCTGCGCGACCCGCCCTTCACCCTCGTCGGCGCGATCGTGGAGAGCGATCTGCCGCCGCTGCCGCCGGACACCCCGCTGCCCGCCGTGACCAGCTACCTCGCCACGTACAACATGGTCGCGGCGCCGGTCGTGGACGAGAGCGGGTCGCTGCTGGGCGCGGTGACCGTCGACGACGTACTGGATCATCTGCTGCCCGAGGACTGGCGCGAGACGGACCTGCACGGCGCGCCCGGGGTGGACCCCGGCGCTCGCGTGGCCGAGGACGGCGACGACCGCGCCGAGGAGCGCGTGAACGGGCACTCGGGCGGCGCTCAGGGCAGCAGCGCCGCCGGGACGGCCGGCGGGGGCGCACATGGGCGTTGAGGAGCGCGAGAGCGCGAAGGAGCGGGCACGGGCCGCGGCGGTCACCGGAGAGCGCGCGCGGGTGCGGCTGGACATGCCGCGCGCGCCGCGCCGCAGCCTGCTGCCGGAGTACGACCCGGAGGCGTTCGGGCGGCTCTCGGAGAAGATCGCGCGCTTCCTGGGCACCGGCCGGTTCATCGTCTGGATGACCGTCCTGATCATCGTGTGGGTCACCTGGAACGTCACGGCGCCCGCGCCGCTGCGCTTCGACGAGTACCCCTTCATCTTCCTGACCCTGGCCCTGTCACTGCAGGCGTCGTACGCCGCGCCGCTGATCCTGCTCGCGCAGAACCGGCAGGACGACCGGGACCGGGTCACCCACGAGCAGGACCGCAAGCAGAACGAGCGGTCGATCGCCGACACCGAGTACCTGACCCGCGAGATCGCGGCGCTCCGGCTCGGCCTCGGCGAGGTCGCCACCCGCGACTGGATCCGCTCGGAGCTGGAGGACCGCTTCAAGGAGCTGGAGGAGCGGCGGGACGCGGACGGCGAGTACGAGGAACGCACGTCGGGGCGTCGCCACCGAGAGTGACGAACGCGACCGTGTGCGGCCCTTTCCGGAGGCCACCTACTGAGCCGTACCATGCAGTACATGGCTACCGACACGCCCACGACGGCCGCTCCGAGCGAGGACGCGATCCGCGATGCGCTCGCGACGGTGAACGACCCCGAGATCCACCGCCCCATCACCGAGCTGGGGATGGTCAAATCGGTGGACATCGCGGCCGACGGCGCGGTGTCGGTCGTGGTCTACCTCACCGTCTCCGGCTGCCCGATGCGCGAGACGATCACCAGCAATGTGCGCGACGCGGTCGCCGGGGTCGAGGGCGTCACCAGCGTCGCCGTCGAGCTGGACGTGATGAGCGACGAGCAGCGCAAGGAGCTGGCCGCGGCGCTGCGCGGCGGCACCGCCGAGCGCGAGGTCCCCTTCGCCCAGCCCGGCTCACTGACCCGGGTCTACGCGGTCGCCTCCGGCAAGGGCGGCGTCGGCAAGTCCTCGGTGACGGTGAACCTCGCCGCGGCGATGGCGGCCGACGGCCTGAAGGTCGGCGTCGTGGACGCGGACATCTACGGCCACTCCGTGCCGCGGATGCTGGGCGCCGAGGGCCGCCCCACCCAGGTCGAGAACATGATCATGCCGCCGGCCGCGAACGGCGTGAAGGTCATCTCGATCGGCATGTTCACCCCGGGCAACGCGCCGGTCGTCTGGCGCGGCCCGATGCTGCACCGCGCGCTCCAGCAGTTCCTCGCGGACGTGTACTGGGGCGACCTGGACGTCCTGCTGCTCGACCTGCCCCCGGGCACGGGCGACATCGCGATCTCCGTGGCCCAGCTGGTGCCGAACGCCGAGATCCTCGTCGTGACCACCCCGCAGCAGGCCGCCGCCGAGGTCGCCGAGCGGGCCGGCTCCATCGCCGTACAGACCCACCAGAAGATCGTCGGCGTGGTCGAGAACATGGCGGGCCTGGAGCTGCCCAGCGGCGAGATCGTCGACGTCTTCGGTACGGGCGGCGGCGAGCGGGTCGCCGAGGGCCTCACGAAGACGACCGGCACGCAGGTGCCGGTGCTCGGCTCCATCCCGATCGACGTACGGCTGCGCGAGGGCGGCGACGAGGGCAGGCCGGTCGTGCTCACCGACCCGGACTCCGGCGCGGGCGCGGCGATCCGCGCGATCGCCGGCAAGCTGGGCGGCCGCCAGCGCGGCCTGTCGGGCATGTCGCTGGGGATCACCCCGCGCAACAAGTTCTGAGCGGTACCGGGGCGATTCCCGGGCTGCACGAGGGGCGGGCCGCCGAGCGGTCCGCCCCTTCGTTGCTCAGCCCTCGTACGTCTTGATGTCCTTGACGACCGCGAAGCCCAGGCCGTAGGCGCTCATGCCGCGTCCGTACGCGCCGATGTGCGCGCCGTCCGGGCCGTCGCCCGCCGAGCCCGCGAGCACCCAGCCGTACTCCGACTCGCGGTAGTGGAAGGGCGTCGGCACGCCGTCCACCGGGAGCGTCAGCTCGCTCCACGCCTCGCCGGTCAGGTCGTCCGCCAGCTCCCACGCGAGCATGGTCTGCTGGTCCAGCCAGTCCTGCCGCAGCGCCCGCTCCATCTGCACCGGCCAGGTGCAGTTCAGCAGGCCCGAGCCGGCCAGCCAGGCGGCCGAGGAGACCGAGGTGGCTTCCAGGACGCCCGTGCCGTCCGCGCTGCGCCGCACGGGGCGACAGGGGACGGTGACCACGACGGTGAAGCGGTCGGCGTCCGGCACGGTCTCCACCCGAATGGTGGGCTCCTCGCCGTGCGCGAGCGAACCGTGCTCGACCGTGCCTTGGGGGGTGACGCCGGCATGCATCAGCCGGCGCGGGCCCGTGAACGCCTCGTCCAGGCCGTACCACGGGAAATCGGCCATCAGATAGCCGTCGACCTTCTCCCCGGTGTCAACGGACACCGGGTGTGCGCCGGCCGGACTCTTCGTCTCCATCTGCGCGGAGCCTCCTCGTTGCCCTGCGTCGTGGGCGGCCCGCCCCCCTCAGGCGACCTCACCCCGGACACGGGGAGCATAGCCATACGCGTCAACACAGCCGGACATACGGACGTATCAGGTGGCGTCGGCGTCGAAAGGCGGACGGTCCTGGGCGGCGGGGGTTTCGCGCTTGGTCAGCCGGTCGGACGTGCCGCTCGCGGCGTCCGGGGTGTCCTTGGTCAGGCTGTGGCGGACGCCGCCGGCGTTGCTGCCGTTGCCCCGGACGGCCTCCGTGACCTCGGCCATCTCCTGCTTCATGTCGAAGCCGTTGCGGAGGTCCTGGAGGCCGTACTCGTCCTTCTCCAGGACGTGCTTGCGTACGAAGTTCTTCGGGTTCAGGTCGTCGAACTCGAAGTCCTTGAATTCGGGGCCCAGCTCCGAACGAATGTCTTCCTTGGCGCTGTCGGAGAACTGCCGCACCTTGCGGATGAATCCCGTCACGTCCTGGATCACCTTCGGCAGCTTGTCCGGGCCGAAGATCAGTACCGCGAGGATCACGAGCGCGACCAGCTCGAGGGGTCCTATGTCGAAGAACACCTGGCAGCTCCTTGATCCGTCCGCGGCCCATCCTGACGGCCTTCCGGCCAGGCCGACTATCACGGTACCTGGCCCCGGTCGTCCAGCGGGAGTCACCCGCCCCAACACCGTGCAAACGATCGAGACAGCCGGGGTGCCGGTGAGGGTCGGGTACCGGTCAGTTCCGGTCGGTGGCGGTCGGGTACTGGTCAGCCCTGGTCGGTGCCGGTCAGCTCTGGTCGGTGGACGAGCCGAGGGTGATCTCGACCGTGCGCGGACTGCCGTCCCGCTCGACCGTGAGCTTCAACCGGTCCCCGGGGCGGTGGCTGCGGATCTTGACGATCAGCTCCTCGCCGCTGTGTACGGGACCGCCGTCGAGCTCCGTGATCAGGTCGCCCGCCTTGATGCCGGCCCGCGCGCCCGGCCCGCCGGGCGTGACCGCCGCACCGCCGCCCCGGCCCTTCGCGCTGACCCGGGCGCCGTCGCCCGAGTACCCCATGTCCAGCGTCACGCCGATCACCGGATGCGTCGCCCGGCCGGTGTTGATCAGCTCTTCGGCGACACGTTTGCCCTGGTTGATCGGTATCGCGAAGCCCAGCCCTATGCTGCCGCCCTGCTCGGCGCCGAGGCTGTCGCCGCTGCCGGCCGCGCGGATGGCGCTGTTGATGCCGATCACATGCGCCTGGCCGTCGACCAGCGGGCCGCCGGAGTTCCCCGGGTTGATCGGCGCGTCGGTCTGCAGCGCGTCGACGTAGCTGACGTCGCCGCCGTCGCCGCTCTCGCCGCCCGCGGTGATGGGGCGCTGCTTGGCGCTGATGATGCCGGCGGTGACGGTGTTGGCGAGGTCGAAGGGTGCGCCTATGGCCACGACGGGGTCGCCGACACGCACGTCGTCGGAGTTGCCGAGGGTGAGCGGCTTCAGGTCGCTCACGCCGTCGACCTTGACCACGGCGAGGTCGTAGCCGCTGTCCCGGCCCACGACCCGGCCGGTGGCGGTGGAGCCGCCGCTGAACGTGACGGATATCTCGCCGTCCGCGCCGCCCGCCTCGACGACGTGGTTGTTCGTCAGGAGGTGGCCTCTGCGGTCCAGTACGAAGCCGGTGCCGGTGCCTTCCTCGCCGCCGCCGCGCACGTGCAGCGTGACGACGCCGGGGAGCGCGGTCCGCGCGATGCCCGCCACGCTGTCCGGGGCGCGGCCGGTCTGCTCCCCGGAGACCTGCGGCAGCCGGACGTCACCGACGCCGCCGTCGCGCTCGATGTACGCGCCGACGACGCCGCCCATGCCGCCCGCCACCAGGGCGAGCGCGACGGCGCCCAGGACGATCCGCCCGCGCCCGCGCCGGCGCTGCCCCTCCTCCGGCACCGGCACGCCCGCACCGGGCGGCGCGGCCCAGGGGTCGTACCGCTCCCACGGGCCACCGGCTCCGGGGCGCGGGGCGGAAGCTGTGGGGGCGGGCGGCTGAGGGTACGGCTGCGGGGCTGCCGGTGGGGGCGGGGCCGGGACCGTGACGCCCTGGGGCGGTGTCGGTACCGGGCGCTGCACCGGCGGCGCCGGGGCCCACGGACCGGGGCCGCCGTACGGAGGCGTGGCGTACGGATCCTCGGAGTGCAGCGGCCGCGCGGAGTCGCGCGGGGGCTCCGCCCCGGATTCCGGCGGCGGAGATGCCGACGGCGGCGGCGACGCTTCGGCCTCGCGGCCGGTGGTCGCGTCGGAACGGTCCTCGTGGTGGGGCCCGGAGGCCGTGCCCTCGTTCATGTTCTCCCCACAGTTCGCCCGCGTACGGGGCCGCGCCCCCCTGGGCGTGCTCATGACGCGATATGCGGCCCTCCGGCGATTCAACCAGGTTCGCGGCGAGCGCGTGCAGGGCCCGGTGGCTGTCGGGCCCTGGTGACGGCGGAGGCCGGCGCGGCGGCCTGACGCTATGTCAGGGCGCCGCCGGAGCGCTACGGGTCAGCAGCGGTCGCTTCGGCTCCAGCGGGGGCAGTGGCGCTGCCGGGTACGACGTGGCCGGGGAGGCCGGGGAGGCGAGCGCCGAGGGCAGCGGGCCGCCGCCGGACGGGCCCGCCGAGTCCTCCGTACCGTCGCCGGTTCCCGGCACCGCGCCGGGGAGCCGCGAGGAGCCCGCCGATGTCCCCGCGACGGCGCCCGTGCCCACGTCCGAGCCGGGCCCGGAGGCCGTACGCGCCCCGGACGGGCCGGGGGCTATCAGGGGGCTCAGGTGCGCGCTGCCGCCGCCGGCCGAGGGAGAGGCGTAGTTCACCGGGAGGGAGGCCGCCGCGGGGTAGAACTCCGCCGACGCCGCGGCCGGCGTGGCCCTGCCCTGCAACACTCCGAGCAGCTCGTCCCGGTCCCCGGAGCCGCGCCCCGCGCCCGGCCGCTCACGCCCCACGGCACTGCTCGCATCCGCCGACGAGGCCGTCAGCGGGCTGTTCGCGCCCTCGCCGCGCCCCGAAGCCGTGTCGACCGCCGCCTCCAGCGGCAGCGCGCCGCTGAGCGCGAAGGCCGCCAGGGAGACCGCGCCCGCCGCGGCGAACGCGAACCGCCGCCGGGGCGAACCCATGGCGGGGGCCGCACCGGCACCCGCGCCCGCGGCCGGCCGCGCGCCGGCGCGTCCGTGCACCGGAAAGCCGCGCTCGGCAGCCCGCTGCGGGAGCATTCCCGGGACCGCGTGCGCGCCCGAAGGTGCGTACGTGAAGGACATGCCGCCGCGGCCGAAGCCGCCACCGTCCAGGCCGCCCCGGCCGAACGCACCGCGCCCGAGGCCGCCCTCACCGAGCCGGGCCGCGGGCGCGCCGGGATCACCCCCGGGCAGCCCCTGGAGCCGGGCCAGCAGCCCGTCCGAGGGCCCGGGCGGCGCCATTCCGGCGAAGACATTCTTCAGTTCCCGCTGGGCGTCCGCCTCGGCCTTGCACTTCCCGCACGTGGCGAGGTGCGCGAGCACCCGCTCACGCTGATCGTGCCCCAACTCCCCGTCGACCAGAGCCGCGAGGCGGTCGCCGAGATGCTGCTCAGCGGGGGACTGACCGCCGCTACCGCTCACGCGATTCCGACCTCCCCTGTCGTCAGGGGCGCGAACGCGCGCTGGTGCTGCTCGCGCTCCCGCTCCTCGGCGCGCGCCGCCGGGGAGCGGTGCTTGAGCGCCTTGCGGAGGTGGGAGCGGCCGCGGTGGATACGGCTGCGGACCGTGCCGAGCTTCACGCCGAGGGTCGCGGCGATCTCCTCGTACGACAGGCCCTCGATGTCGCACAGGACGACGGCGGCGCGGAACTCGGGCGCGAGGGTGTCCAGCGCCTGCTGCACGTCGGCGTCGAAGTGGGTGTCGTTGAACTGCTGCTGCGGGCCGGCCTCGCGGCTGGGCAGCCGCTCGGCGGCGTCGTCGCCCAGCGCGTCGAAGCGGATCCGCTGCCGTCGGCGGACCATGTCCAGGAAGAGGTTGGTCGTGATGCGGTGCAGCCAGCCCTCGAACGTACCGGGGGTGTACGTCGAGAGCGAACGGAAGACGCGGACGAAGACCTCCTGAGTGAGGTCCTCGGCATCGTGCTGGTTTCCCGTCAGGCGGTAGGCGAGGCGGTACACACGAGCACTGTGGGTGCTGACGATCTCCTCCCAGCTGGGCGGAGTCCACGCCTGGGATTCCGCATCGGCGGCAAAGGTCGCGGTAGGTGCGGAGTCGTTCGCGCGGGCACGGTCAGCATTGTTGGTCACGGATTTCGGCTCGCCGGCCGACCTTCGAAAACGCAGCAGCGTTCTTCGGTCACCCGCCGCAGCCGCACCTCCCCTGGTGGCTCTGGTGGTGTCCAGTAGAGCCCCTACCATATCCACCTCACCCGTTAGCTCCGGATAAGCAGTTTTGACCTGCATTTGGTCCGGCTTGCGGTTCTCTTCCGACTTCACCTGCGCATCCCCCCTGTCCCCCTTCAACGCCCGGTCCCATCTGCGGGTTCCCGCACTCAGCGGATACAGTCACGGTTGCGTCAACTACGGGGACAGGAGAGGGCCATTACCGGCAACCGGCAGACGAGCTTGGCATTCGCCGAGGCATACGGCGCCGGGACCATCGACGACACGGCCGACGCCGCCCTGCACTGGTCCCGCGACCGGGCCCGGGAAGCCGGCATCCGCACGGTCTCGACCGGCACCGGATCGGCCCTCAGCCTGCTCGCCGCGACCGCGGACGCCAAGGCCGTCGCGGAGATCGGCACCGGTACCGGCGTCTCCGGCATCTACCTCCTGCACGGCATGCGCCCCGACGGCGTGCTGACCACCGTCGACCTGGAGCCGGAGCGGCAGCAGTTCGCCCGGCAGGCGTTCCGCGCCGCCGGTTTCGCCGGCAACCGCGCCCGCTTCATCCCGGGCGGCGCTCTGGAAGTACTGCCGCGGCTCGCCGACGGCGGCTATGACCTGGTCTTCTGCGACGGCGACCGGATGGAGTACGCCGAGTATCTCGCTGAATCGTTGCGCCTGCTGCGCCCCGGCGGGGTGGTCTGTTTCGAGGGCGTCTTCGCCGACGGCCGGACCGTCGACTCCGGCGAGCAGCCTGCGGAAATACAGCGGCTGCGGGAGCTGCTGCGGTCCATCCGCGAGAGCGTGCACCTGGTGCCGTCGCTGCTGCCGGTGGGCGACGGCCTGCTCTGCGCGGTCAAGCGCGGCTGAGGATACGCGCGCCGGGGGCCCCTGCGCAGCGGGTGAGTAGGGGTGCGTAGGGTGCCCGGGGCGAGAACGCGTACGCCGGGTCCGAGCCCCCGTACGTCCACACATGTACACAGGGACGCGTATTTCCGGGTCCGGCCACTACGCCGGGGGTACGACACGGCCCCGGGGCCGGGCGCGTATCGCGTACGCGCCGCCCACCGGGGCCGGACATTCAGTGAGGCTCCGCCTGCGTCAGACGCTGACCTTGTCGAGAGCCTCGCCGAGAGCCTTGGCTTCGTCCGGAGTCAGCTCGACGACGAGCCGACCGCCGCCTTCGAGCGGAACGCGCATGACGATGCCCCGCCCCTCCTTGGTCACCTCGAGCGGGCCGTCGCCCGTCCGCGGCTTCATGGCCGCCATGCTCGTTCCCCTTCCTGAAACCAGCTCATCGTCAGCCGACGGCCCTCTGGAGAGGGGCACGCGTCACCGGCATCGAACACATTGCTTCCATGTCATTATCCCGCATCGCAGGACCCGATGACCAACATCAGCGGGCATCCCTTCGGCAACGTACATTCGCAAAACCACTCAATTCGGGGAGTCACCTGCGATACTGCGCCACCTGCCACTACGCGGTGCGCTGTCTTTCTTTGATGTACGTCACACGACAGCGCCGATGATCTCCGGCATTCTGATCGCCGGGCTGCACTCGTTCCCGCAGTCCGAGCCGCGACGGAGGGGATCCCACCATGGCCGACACCGTGCTCTATGACGTCACCGAGGGCGTTGCCACGATCACGCTCAACCGCCCCGATGCGATGAACGCGCTCGACACGGAGACCAAGGTCGCCCTCCGGGACGCCGTGCGCGAGGCCGCCGCCGACTCCGCGGTACGGGCAGTCCTGCTGACCGCCACCGGGCGCGCCTTCTGCGTCGGGCAGGACCTCAAGGAGCACATCGGCTCCCTGGAGAAGGACCGCGCGAGCGGCGAGGGCACCACGATGAGCACCGTGCGCGAGCACTACAACCCCATCGTCGAGGCGCTCACCGGCATGGCGAAGCCGGTGGTCGCGGCGGTGAACGGGGTCGCGGCCGGGGCCGGCGCGGGCTTCGCGATGGCCGCCGACTACCGTCTCGTCGCCGACTCCGCCTCCTTCAACACCTCCTTCGCCGGAGTCGCGCTGACCGCCGACTCCGGCATGTCCTGGACGCTGCCGCGGCTGATCGGCCACGGCCGCGCCGCCGACCTGCTGCTCTTCCCGCGCAGCGTCAGCGCCCAGGAGGCGTACGAGCTGGGCATCGCGAACAAGGTCGTACCGGCGGCGGAGCTGGCCTCGGAGGCCCGCGCGCTCGCGCTGCGGCTGGCGCAGGGGCCGACCGCCGCCTACGCCGCGATCAAGGAGTCGCTGGCGTACGGCACCGATCACTCGCTGACCGAGACGCTCGCCAAGGAGGACGAGCTGCAGACGCGGGCCGGTGCCTCGGAGGACCATGTGATCGCGGTGGAGGCGTTCGTGAAGAAGGAGAAGCCGAAGTTCGTCGGGCGGTGACGCGCGCGGCGCGGGGCCCGACGGGCCCCGCACGGGGGCCTACGCCGCCGTCTGCGCCGCCTCCGTCTCCGCGCGGACATGGCAGTCGGCCAGGTGGTCGTTGACCAGCCCGCACGCCTGCATCATCGCGTACGCCGTCGTCGGGCCGACGAAGCGGAAGCCGCGCTTCTTGAGGTCCTTGGCGAGCGCGGTCGACTCGGGGGTGATCGGCGGGACGTCCGCGGCGCTGCGGGGCGCCGGACGGGACGCGCGGTCCGGGGCGTACGACCAGATCAGGGCGTCCAGCTCGCCGGGCGCGAGCTGCGCGGCGACCCGGGCGTTGGCGAGCGTGGCGGAGATCTTGAGGCGGTTGCGGATGATGCCCGGGTCGGCGAGCAGCCGCTCGGCGTCCGCCTCCGTGAACCGCGCGACCTCGGCGATCCGGAAGCCCGCGAAGGCCGCGCGGAAGCCCTCGCGGCGGCGCAGGATCGTGATCCAGGACAGGCCCGACTGGAACGCCTCCAGGGACATCCGCTCGAACAGCGCGTCGTCCCCGTGGACCGGGCGGCCCCACTCCGTGTCGTGGTACGTGCGGTAGTCCGCCATCGACTCGGCCGCCATGCCCCAGGGGCAGCGCGGCACGCCGTCCGGCTCGGTCAGGACGCCGCTCATGCGCTCGCACCGCCCTCGGGGGTCTCGCGCGGCTTCTCTATGCCGTCCGCCTCCTGTATCCCAGGGGGCTTGCGCAGGTCGGCGCCCTCCCCCGGCGTCGTCGGGCGCGCGTCCGCGACCGGCCCCCGCTCGCCCATCGCCGATGCGTGCGCCCCCGCCAGGGCCGCCTCCAGCTCGGCGATCCGGGCGTCCCGCTCGGCCAGCTCGGCGCCGAGGCGGTCCAGTACGTCGTCCACGTCCGTCATCCGATACCCGCGCAGCGCGGGCGGCAGCCGTACCTCCTCCACGTCCGCCCGGGTGCAGGGGCGGTCGGCGGGCAGCGGATCGTGCAGCCGCTCGGGCTCGGCCTCCCGCAGCGCGCCGCCGTCTCCGCCACCGATCACGGCGAGCGTGACCACGGCGACCACCGCGACCAACGCGATGAGCAAGAACCAGAACACGACCATCTCCCCACGCTGTCCGTCGTCCATTGATCGTGCCATGTGCCTCTGACAGTTAGGGTCACTGGCGGACGACCATGAGGGAGTAGGGAAAATGCTGCGGCTGGGGAATCGCGAGTTCGGCGCGCACGAGCCGGTGATCATGGCGATCGTGAACCGTACGCCGGACTCCTTCTACGACCAGGGCGCCACGTTCCGGGACGAGCCCGCGCTCGCCCGCGTGGAGCAGGCGGTCGCGGAGGGCGCGGCGATCATCGACATCGGCGGGGTCAAGGCCGGCCCGGGCGAGGAGGTCACCGCCGAGGAGGAGGCGCGGCGCACGGTCGGCTTCGTGGCCGAGGTCCGCAAGCGCCACCCCGACGTGGTGATCAGCGTGGACACCTGGCGGCACGAGGTCGGCGAGGCGGTCTGCGAGGCCGGGGCCGACCTGCTCAACGACGCCTGGGGCGGCGTGGACCCGAAGCTCGCCGAGGTCGCGGCCCGGTACGGCGCGGGCCTGGTGTGCACGCACGCGGGCGGCGTCGAGCCGCGTACCCGGCCGCACCGGACCACGTACAAGGACGTCATGGCCGACATCCTGGACGTCACCCTCGGGCTCGCGGAGCGCGCCGTGGAGCTGGGCGTACGGCGCGACGGGATCATGATCGACCCGGGGCACGACTTCGGGAAGAACACCCGGCACAGCCTGGAGGCGACCCGTCGGCTCGGCGAGATGACGGACACCGGATGGCCCGTGCTGGTCTCGCTGTCCAACAAGGACTTCGTCGGCGAGACGCTGGACAAGCCGGTCAAGGAGCGGGTGCTGGGCACCCTGGCCACGACCGCGGTCTCGGCGTGGCTGGGCGCCCAGGTGTACCGCGTCCACGAGGTCGCCGAGACCCGGGAGGTACTGGACATGGTCGCCTCCATCGCGGGCCACAGGGCCCCGGCGGCGACCCGCCGCGGCCTGGCCTGAGACGCGCCGCGGACTGCCTGAGACGGGCCGCGGCCCCCGGACCTCCGGGGGCCGCGCCGTGCTCACCGGGAGTGCCCGCCCGGCCCCACTTCCTTCGTGACCAGCGCGACCGCCTCGTCCACGTCGTCGCTGAGGTGGAAGAGGTCCAGGTCGCGCAGGGACGCCTTGCCCTGGTCGATGAGGGTGCCCCGCAGCCAGTCCACCAGGCCGCTCCAGTACTCGGTGCCGAAGAGCACGATGGGGAAGCGCGTGACCTTACGGGTCTGCACGAGGGTGAGCGCTTCGAAGAGCTCGTCGAGCGTGCCGAGGCCGCCGGGCAGGACCACGAATCCGCGCGCGTACTTCACGAAGCAGGTCTTGCGCACGAAGAAGTACCGGAAGTCCACGCCGAGATTGACGTACTCGTTCATGCCCTGCTCGAAGGGCAGCTCGATGCCGAGCCCGACGGACGTGCCGCCCGCCTCGTTCGCGCCCTTGTTGGCGGCCTCCATGGCACCGGGACCACCGCCGGTGATCACCGAGAAGCCGGCCTCGACCAGCGCCCGCCCCAGGCCGACGCCCGCTTCGTACTCGGGCGAGTCACGGGGCGTACGGGCCGAGCCGAAGACGCTGATCGCCGGGCCCAGTTCGGCGAGCGCGCCGAAGCCCTCGACGAACTCCGACTGGATGCGCATCACGCGCCAGGGGTCGGTGTGCACCCACTCGGAGGGACCTTCGGAGTCCAGCAGCCGCTGATCGGTGGTGCCCGCTCGCACCTGGTCGCGGCGGCGCAGTACCGGGCCGAGTCGCTGCTGATCGCGCTCGGCTGCCATGGTCTCGCGCTCGGCTGCCTCAGGATCGGCCATGGTGTGCTCCCTCCGCAGGGTCTCCCGCCTGCGGCGGAAGACAGATCGTTGCCGGTAAAGCGTATGTGCACAAAGGTGACGAGCAGCGGAATTCGGTCTGGCGGTGGCCCCGGACGCCGCGCAGCGCTCCGGTGAACCTCTACCCGCGCAGACCACCCGAGATCACCGGAACCCCGGTCACCACATTCCCGTGCCCGCCGGGCCGGGGCTCAGCCCTCCAGCCAGGCCCGCAGCCGCTCCTCGCAGCGGATCACGTCGGCGGCGACGACGTGCTCGTCGCGCTTGTGGGCCAACAGGGCGTTGCCCGGGCCGTAGTTGACCGCCGGGACGCCGAGCGCGGAGAAGCGGGAGACGTCCGTCCAGCCGAACTTGGGCATCGGGGTGCCGCCGACCGCCTCGATGAACGCCTTGGCGGCGGGGTGCGAGAGGCCGGGCAGCGCCGCGGTCGAGTGGTCGTCGATGATCCACTCGACGATGTCGCAGTCCGCGAAGACCTCGCGCACGTGGGCGAGCGCCTCCTCGCCGCTGCGGTCGGGCGCGTAACGGAAGTTGACCGTGACCGTGCACTCGTCCGGGATGACGTTGCCCGCGACGCCGCCCTCGATGCGCACGGCGTTCAGGCCCTCGCGGTACTCCAGGCCGTCGATGACGGCCCGGCGCGGCTCGTACGCGGCCAGCCGCTCCAGGATCGGGGCCGCGGCGTGGATGGCGTTGGACCCCATCCAGCTGCGCGCGGAGTGGGCCCGCTCGCCCTTGGTGCGCAGCAGGACCCGCAGAGTGCCCTGGCAGCCGCCCTCGACCTGGTTGCTCGACGGCTCCAGCAGGACCGCGAAGTCGCCCGCCAGCCAGTCCGGGTGCTGCTCGGCGATCCGCTTCAGGCCGTTGTGCTCGGCGGCGATCTCCTCGGCCTCGTAGAAGACGAAGGTGAGGTCGCGGTTGGGCGCGGGCACCGTGGCGGCGACGCGCAGCTGGACGGCGACGCCGGACTTCATGTCGGAGGTGCCGCAGCCCCACAGGACGCCGTTCTCGTCGAGCCTGGAGGGCACGTTGTCCGCGATCGGCACGGTGTCGAGGTGGCCGGCGAGCACGACCCGCTCGGCGCGGCCGAGGTTCGTGCGCGCCACGATGGTGTCGCCGTCGCGGTCCACGGTGAGGTGCGGGAGCGCGCGCAGAGCGGTCTCGACGGCGTCCGCGAGGACTTTCTCGTCCCGGCTGACGGACGGGACGTCCACCAGCGCCGCGGTGAGCTGCGCGGCGTCGAGCGAGAGATCGAGTACGGGGGTCTGCGCGGGGCGTTCCATGGTCCCGACCCTACCCGTCGCGGTTGCGCCACTGTTGCGCGCGGCCGTGCGTTCCCGGAGGTCCGCAGGGGGCCGCCGGAACGCTCCAGTACCGTATGGCCCGTGCTTCGCCGTCCCCAGCGTGCTCCCGTCCGCCGCAAGCGCCTCATACGCGTGTTCGCGGCTTTTGCCGTGCTCCTCGCGCTCGCTGCGTACCTCTTCGTGCAGTACGTGACCGGCGGCCCCGGTGTGCCGCGCTGCACGGTGCAGCCGGAGGGCGGCGGCGAGCCGTACGAGCTCTCCCCGGAGCAGGCGGCGAACGCCGCGACGATCTCCGCAGTGGGTGCCTCGCGCGGGCTTCCGGAGCGCGCGGTGACGATCGCGCTCGCGACGGCCATGCAGGAGTCGGGGCTGCGCAACATCGAGTACGGGGACCGCGACTCCGTCGGCCTCTTCCAGCAGCGGCCCTCGCAGGACTGGGGCACGGCCGAGGAGATCATGGACCCGGTCTACGCGGCCGGGGAGTTCTACAAGCACCTCGTGCAGGTCCCCGGGTACTCCCGGCTGCCGCTGACGGTCGCGGCCCAGAAGGTGCAGCGCAGCGGGTTCCCGCAGGCGTACGCCAAGCACGAGGCGAACGCGGCGCTGCTGACCGGCGCGCTGACCGGGCGCGCGCCCGCGGCGCTGAGCTGCGCGGAGAGCCGGCCCGCCGAGGACGCGCCGGGCGGCACGGCGCAGGTGCGCGAGAAGCTGGTGCGGGAGTTCGGGCCCGAGGTGCTGCCGCGGGCCGTCGTGGCCGACCGGGCGGTGGCCGGCCGGACGCTCACGGTGCCGGTGACGGACGGCGCGGGCACGTCGGCGCGGCAGCGCGGCTGGCAGCTCGCGGCCTGGGCGGTGGCGCACGCGTCGGAGTTGCGTATCGAACGCATCTCTTACGGCGATCGCCGGTGGACCGCGGCGGATTCCGGGAATGGCTGGCAGAAGGTGTCCGGTGATTCCGGCGGCACTGCGCCGACAGATGTTCGGATCACCACCGCGCAGTAGTCCGGGTATTCCCTCGGCAGTGGGAATGGCGTCAATCCAGGACGACAATTCCCGGCACTTTCCTCACCCCTGCCACTGACCCGTAACTCCCTTGGGACAGCAGAGGCGTGACGTTCTTTCACCTCCGCCGGACGTACGAATTTCGCCCACTTTCATCCGAAGCAGATAATGCGACGCGTTACCAATTCTTTACCGGGGCGCACCGCAACCTTCGGGGCTCTGGCGCGGTATTCACTGCGTCCGCCCGGCAGTCGACTGCCGCCGCCCGGCGGACACCGCACGTCTGCACAGAAGAACAAGTCCCTCTCCGTCAAAGGAGCACCATGTCCCTCCCCCTTACGCGTCGGATCGCCCGGGCCGCGCTGCTGGTCGCAGCGGGCGCAGCTCCCGTGGTCGGCGCCGCCGGCTCCGCGAGCGCCGTGGACCTGCCCAAGGCCGCCGACCTGGGTGGACTGACCAAGGTGGACCCGTCGAGCGTCACCGAGACCGCCGGCAACGCCCTGGAGAACACCAGTGCCGTGGCCGGGCCGGTCGCCGGTGAGGTCGTGAAGGAGGCAGTCCCGGAGGCCGGCCGGACCGGCAACGAGACGCTGCGCAAGCTCAGCCCCACCACCAAGAAGACCACCGGTCACGTCAAGGGCACCAAGGACGCCGTCGGCGACACCACCCGGTCGCTGCCCACCGACGACCTCACCAAGGGCCTGCCGCTCGCGGAGCAGCTCCCCGCGGGCGAGCTGCTCGGGCAGCTGCCGGTGACCAAGGGCCTGCCGACCGACAGCCTGGGCGGCCTGCCGGTCGGGAGCCTGCTCGGCGGTCTGGGCGGCCTGGGCGGCTGATACCCCCGCCGGACGCGAGAGGGCCCCGGGAGCAGCTGCTCCCGGGGCCCTCTCGCGCGTAAGGACGATGTCGCTACTCGGCGAGCCGGCGGACCGCCGCGTCCACCCGCTCGTCAGTGGCCGTGAACGCGATCCGCACGAACCGCTCCCCCGCCGGGCCGTAGAAGTCGCCCGGCGCGACGAGGATGCCGCGCTTGGAGAGGTCGCCGACGGTGTCCCAGCAGGGCTCGTCGCGAGTCGCCCAGAGGTACAGCGACGCCTCGCTGTGCTCGATGCGGAAGCCCGCGGCCTCGAAGGCGGCGCGCAGCGCGGTACGGCGGCGGGCATAGCGCTCGCGCTGCTCGGCGACGTGCTCGGTGTCGCCCAGCGCCGCGACCGTGGCGGCCTGCACGGGCGCCGCGACCATCATGCCGCCGTGCTTGCGGATCTGCAGCAGCTCACCGAGGACCGCGGCGTCGCCGGCCAGGAAGGCCGCGCGGTAGCCCGCGAGGTTGGAGCGCTTGGAGAGCGAGTGCACGGCGACGAGGCCGTCGTACGAACCGCCGTTGACCTCCGGGTGCAGCACGGAGACCGGGTCGGCCTCCCACCCCAGCTCCAGGTAGCACTCGTCGCTGAAGATCAGTACGCCGTGCTCGCGGGCCCAGGCGACCGTGCGGCGCAGCTCGTCGGCGCTCAGCACGCGTCCGGTGGGGTTGGACGGGGAGTTCAGCCAGAGCAGCTTCAGGCCGGTGGGGTCCAGCTCCGTGGGGTCGTCGTAGACGACCGGCTCGGCGCCCGCGAGCCGCGCGCCGACCTCGTACGTCGGGTACGCCAGGCGCGGGTAGGCGACCTTGTCACCGGCGCCCAGGCCGAGCTGGGTGGGCAGCCAGGCCACCAGCTCCTTGGAGCCGACGACCGGCAGGACGTTGGCGTGCTCCAGGCCCGTGGCGCCGAGGCGGCGGCCCGCCCAGCCGGTGAGCGCGTCCCGCAGCGCCGGCGTGCCCCACACGGTCGGATAGCCCGGGCTGTCCGAGGCGTCGGCGAGCGCCTTCTGGATCAGCGGCGGCACCGGGTCGACCGGGGTCCCCACGGACAGGTCCACGATGCCGTCGGCATGCGCGGCGGCCGTCGCCTTGTAGGGCTCCAGCCGGTCCCAGGGAAAGACGGGGAGGCGTGCGGATACTGCGCCCACGTTGCTCTTCTTTCGTACGTGTCGGGGAACGGCTCGGTCCCGTACGGCGGTACAGGCCGTACGGGACCGGAGCGGCGCTGTGGCCTGCCGTTACTGGTTCTGCGGCGGCAGCGCGGCGATGAAGGGGTGGTCCTTCTCGATCAGGCCCAGCTTCGACGCACCACCGGGCGAACCCAGCTCGTCGAAGAACTCGACGTTCGCCTTGTAGTAGTCCTTCCACTCCTCCGGGGTGTCATCCTCGTAGAAGATGGCCTCGACCGGGCAGACCGGCTCACAGGCGCCACAGTCGACGCATTCGTCCGGGTGGATGTACAAGGACCGGGAGCCCTCGTAGATGCAGTCGACCGGGCACTCCTCGATGCACGCCTTGTCCTTGACGTCGACACAAGGCTGCGCGATGACGTAGGTCACGCTGTCGTTCCTCCTCGTTAGGGCCGGCGGACCGTCTTTGGGGCGGCCGCCTCAGGGCGCGCGGGAGCGCGGCGTCGTCGATGCCCGCACCTAGTATCTCCGGTCCCGGGCACGAGACGAACAAGAGGGGCGGGCACAGCTGTGGAATTCACCACGGGCGGACGACTGGAGGTCGCCATCACCCCTGCTGACGTGGGGAAAAGGGTATCGGTACGCAGGCTCGCCGAGCCCGGCACGTCCACGGAGCGATTCACCGACACGGTCGGCGTTCTCACATCGTGGGACGATGGTGTGCTGAGCATCACACGGCGGACCGGTGAGGAGGTTCGGATCATGGAGAGCACGCTGGTCGCGGGCAAGGTGGTCCCCGCCGCACCGGCCCGCCGGAGAGGCCCCGCGACGAGCGCGCGGGAGCTCACGGAGGTCGCCGCGCGCGGCTGGCCGGCTGTCGAGACGGAGCGACTCGGGGAGTGGACGCTCAGAGCTGCCGCCGGGTTCACCAAGCGGGCGAATTCCGCGCTGCCGGTCGGCGACCCCGGCGTCCCGCTGGACGCCGCGCTGGACCGCGTCCGCGCCTGGTACGCAGCCCGCGGCCTGCCCCCGTACGTCGTCGTGTCCACCGGCGCGGCCGGCAGTGACGAGCTGCTCGCCGCCGAGCTGGAGCGGCGCGGCTGGACGGCCGAACGGCACACGATCGTGCGCGTCGGAGCGCTCGCCCCGCTGGCCGACACCGACGCGGACACCGGCCGGGTACGGCTGTCCCGGGAGCCGGACGAGGGCTGGATCTCGATGTACAACCGGAGCGCCGACGCGCCGCCCGAGGCGGTGAAGGTGCTGACCGGCGGGCCTTCGGTGTGGTTCGCGACGGTGCCGGGCGAGGACGGGCCCGCCGCCATCGGGCGGGTCGTCGTCGACGGCCGCTGGGCGGGCTTCGCCGCCGTGGAGGTCGCCCCGGCGCACCGCCGGCAGGGGCTGGCCACGCTGGTGATGGCCGCGCTCGCCGAGCGGGCGCTCCAGGAGGGCGCATCGGCGGCGTATCTGCAGGTCGAGGCGGACAATGCCGGGGCCCGGGCGCTGTACGACGGCCTCGGCTTCACCGATCATCACCACTACCACTACCGGCGCGCCCCGCAGGACGGCCCCCGCTGAACGGGTACGGACCTGACATGCACCCCGAGCCCGAGCCCGGACGCGACGCCGCCGCACGGCGGGAACGGTTCGCCGCGGCCGCGCGCGAGCAGCGCCCCGACCTGTCACTGCTGTGCCTGCTGCTGGCCGCGGAGGCCGACCCGGGGCTGGACGAGCACGCCCTGGACGCCGCACAGATCGAGCTGGACCGGCTGGCGGGCCTGCTCCCGTACCGTCCAGCCGGCGGCCCGCGCGCCTGGGCCCGTAACGTCGCCGAGCTGCTCGGCCACCGCTGCGGCTTCCACGGCCTGCCCGCCGACTACCAGCGGCTGGAGTCCTCGCTGCTCCACGAGGTGCTGCGGCGCCGCCGCGGGCTGCCGATCCTGCTGTCCGTGGTGTGGACGGAGGTCGCGCGGCGGGCGGGGGCGCCGGTGTACGGCGTGGCGCTGCCCGGGCACTACGTCGTCGGGTTCGGCGACCCGTACGGCGCGCATGTGCTGGTGGACCCGTTCGACGGCGGGCGGATCCTGACCGACGAGGACGCCGGACTGCTGGTCGCGGGCGCGACCGGCGAGCCGCTGACGCCGCAGATGCTGGCGCCCGCCGATCCCCTGGAGACCGTCCTGCGCGTCCTGAACAACATCAGGGCCTGGGCGGCGGCCCGCCCCGAGCGCAGCGACGTACGGCTGTGGGCGATCGAGCTGTCGCTGCTGCTGCCGAGCCATCCGGCGCGGCTGCGGCACGAGCACGCCAAGGTGCTGGTGGAGCGGGGCGACTTCGTGCGCGGCGCGGCGGAGCTGGAGGAGTACGCGACGGTGGTGGAGGCGGTGGACCCGGCGGCCGCCGAAACGGTCCGCCGGCAGGCGTCGGCGGCCCGGGCGATGCTGAACTGAGAGCGGTCAGCGGAGGGAGCGGGCCGGGGCGGCCGTACAGCCATGTGCGCGGCCGAGCTCCGGGCCGTCCGCCGCCGGCCGCAGCGGGGCGCTGTCCGGGCTGCGCCGGACGACCAGTACCGTCGCGTCGTCCCGTAGGGCCCCGTCCGTGAAGTCCTCCAGGTCGGCGCGGAGGGCCGCGGCCAGCTCGGCCGGGCCGAGGCCGGTCCAGCCGGCCAGCCGCTCGCGCAGCGGGTAGAACGTGCCGTCCGGGCCGCGGGCCTCGGTCACGCCGTCGGTGCACAGCACGGCCCAGTCCTCGTCCAGCGGCCGTGCGTCGAAGGCCCGGCGCCGCTCACCGGTCAGGTCGCCCAGGCCGAGCGGCAGCCAGTTGCCCTCGCCGCGCTCGGTGACGGAGTCGCCGCGGACGACGTAGTACGGGATGTGCCCGCAGGACAGCGAGCGGCCGCGGCCCTCGGGGCCGACCTCCATGAGCAGCGCCGTCACGAAGCGCTCCTTGCCGCCCTGCGCGACCGCACGCGCGTTGTGCCGCTTCAGGGACGCCTCCATGCGCTCGGCGACCCCCTCCAGCGTCGGTTCGTAGTGCGCGGCCTCGCGGAAGGACGCCAGCGCCTCGTGGCCCGCGCCGATCGCCGGCATGCCCTTCCCCTGCACGTCGCCGATGACCAGCCGGGTGCCGTACGGCGTCTCGACCGCCTCGTAGATGTCGCCGCCGACCCGGGCGCCCTCCAGCGCGGAGACGTAGAAGCCGGCGACGCCGTACCGTCCGGCGCGCAGCGGCAGCTCGTGCAGCATGGCCCGCTGCACCTCGTCGGCGACCAGCCGGGTACGGGAGTACACCTCGTCGCGCCGCCGCCGGTTGTGGCACAGCCCCAGGGCGAAGACGGCGACCACGAGGGTGCCGAAGATCCCCACGAGGGAGCCGGACAGGGTCCAGTCCACGAAGTTGAGCGAGTAGATCCAGGCGCTCGCGGCGACGAACGTGGCCGTCACCGCGGCGGTCCAGCGGGCGGAGCAGCGCAGCGCGGCGAACATGGGCACGACGCCGGCGAAGGAGATGATGCGCACCTGCGGACCCGTGGCCCAGTCCGCCAGTGCGAGCAGGACCAGCACGACGATCAGGAGCAGTGCTCTCCGGCGGCCGGAGTGCTTCAGACGCGTGAAAGGCATAGCACTGTCCAGCATGCGCCCGCCGCTCGCCGCCCCCACAGGGGCGAAGGTCCCGTCGTACAGGGGAATTCGCGGGCAGTACGGGAAGGCCCCCACGGGCGTGCCGTGGGGGCCTTCGCGTCGTCGCCGCGGGTCAGCTGGGGTTCGTCGGGATGGTGACGACCCGCTGGGCCGGGGTGGTGCCGCGCAGCGCCTGGCTGACGGCGCTCGCGACCTCCTCGACGCTGACCGGCTTCTTCGAGCCGTCGCCCTTGGTGACCAGGACGCCCTTGAAGGTGTCGCCGTAGAGCGACTTCAGGGCCGGCCGGTCGTAGTACTCCACGAGCTTGCCGTTGACGGGCTTCATGGAGAGGAACTTCGGGATCGACTTCTCGGGGCTGAAGGACACCGTGTGCTCCGCGTCCGTCCGCACCGTGATCAGCCCGGACATCGCCGGCCTGGCGAAGTCCTTCAGGGCGCGGTTCACCTCGGAGTCCGGGACCGTCGGCCGCTGCATGCTGGTCTTCAGGGCGACGGGCTGCCCCTCGGTACCGGCGAGCCGCTCCTGGTACGCCTTGGTGACCTCCTGCTTGGCGGCCGCGACGTCGATCGACTTGTACGGCTTGCCGTAGTGCGGGACGGCCTTGCCGGCGGTGAACACTATGCCGCCGTCCTTGGCCGCGCCCTGCTCGCCCGCCACCGCCTTCAGCGCGATGTCCAGCTTCTCGTCGTCGATGATCATCGAGGGCTCGGCCGTACGGGCACCGCCGAAGAGCGAGCCGATGACCGAGACCGGGTTGTAGTCGCGGCCCGCCGCGCCCCGCACCGTGGCCTGGGTGTCGATGTCCAGGCCCGCCTTGGCGGGCAGCAGGGTCTGCGGCTGCCCGTCGACGGTCAGCTTCAGCGGCGCGGTCCTGGTGTCCTTCAGCGCCGCGTCGAGCTTCTCGACGGCCTGTTCCTTCGTCGTGCCGCCGATGTCCACGCCGAGCGCGGTGGTGCCACCGGGCACGTCGGAGTGGTCCAGCAGCAGCCCGGCTCCGTAGGCGACGCCCGCGAGCACGACGATGCCGCCGAACGCGAGGACGAGCTTGTTACGGCCCTTCTTGCGCGGGTTGATCGGCTCGGGGATCTTCGCGCGCTGCGGGGGCTTCGGCGCCGTGGAAGCGTCGGAGGGACCCGGACGGTCCCCGCGCTTCGGAGCCGGCGGCGCGCTGTCGGCGGACACCGTGGGGATGCCGCTGACGAGCGTGTCGCTGGAGGTGCGGTCGTCCGTGCCGGTGACCGGGCCCACGGCGCCCGGGCGCTGCCCCGGCTGCGGGGTCAGCTCGGCGGTGTCGTCGCTCAGGGGCGGCGGGGTGGCGCCCCCGGTGAGCCCGCCTCCGTTGAGCGCGCCGCCGGGCCAGTCGTCGCCCGGCCGGTCGTCGCCCGGCCAGTCGTCGGAGCCGGAGCGCGCGCCGCGCCGCCCGCTCGCGGGCGCGGAGGGCGGCAGCGTCTCGCCCGCGGCCAGCGCCTCCAGCCCGGAGCGCGGCCGGCCGCCGCCGTCCGCGGGACCGGCTCCCGGGAAGGAGAGGTCGCCGCTGGCGGGTCCGGTCGTCGGCCCCGCCGGGCCGGGCGTGCCGGGCGCGGTGCCTCCGGGGCCCGCGGGGCCGCCGCCACCGGGCGCGGCCGGGCCGTCGGAGAAGTACGGCAGGACGGAGTCCTGGCCGGGCGCGGACTGACCGGGCCCGGACTGACCGGGGCGGCCGCCGCCGGCCGGGCGCTGCGGGAACTGCCCGCTGCCGGAGCCCTGGCCACCGGCGGGCGGGGTGCCGCCCTGCGCCGCGGGGGCCTGGCCGGGCGCCGGGCGCTTGGGCCGGCGCGGCGCGAACCAGTCACTGGTGCTGGTCGGGGCCGCGGGCTCCTTCCGGTCCTCGGGCGCGTTCTCGGCGGACGCGGCGGGCGCGGGCGGCGCGGCCTGCGGCCGGGGCCGCGGCGTGCTGCCGGTGCGCTCCGCGGTCCGGCCGGCGCCGGCGCCGCCGCGGCCGCCACCGGCCCCGTCGGCGCCGTTCGCAGCGGCGTCCTCGCCGACCGGCTTGCGCACCACGACCGGCGGGATCGGCCGCGATCCCGGAATGTTGATCTTGATGCGGGTGGTCAGCGTGGTCTCGGTCCTGGGCTCCTCCGGCCGCGCCGCTACCGCCTCGTCGGCGTCGCCCTGGCGGGTTCCGTACGGCGGGGTTCCCGAGGGGTAGGCGGCAGCGCCGCGCCCCTGGGGCCCGGAGGACGAACTGTCAGATTCACGACTCAAAGCAGGATCTCCCGGTTGGCTCCGCCGCTCGTCATCGACGTGCTTGGGCGGCTCGGCGGCGCGCACCACCATACTGTCCGGCGCGGGCGGGGATCCGGGGTGCGGAGGAACGCTCCCCGTACGGACGCCTGCCCGCGCCGCCGAACAAGGGCCTCGGACGGCCCGTCACATGCCACGTCGTACCGCACCCAGGTGCGCCGGGCGCCCCATGGACGTCGTGGTACAGATCACAGCGACGGCGATGCCGCCCAGCAGGAAGGCGTAGGCACCCAGCCCGGCGCCGAAGACGAAGTCGCCCTCGGCGCGCGTCGCGCTGAGCGCGATCACCGTCACCAGCCAGGCGGCGGCCGGGACCAGCGCCCCGACGACCGAGACGGCCGCCCGCGCGCCCCCGGTGAACAGCGCCGCGGCGCCCGCCAGCGCGAGCAGCAGGCCGCCGGGGAACCACGCCCCCTGGACCAGCGCCCCGGCCACCGCGACCAGCACGCCGAGGACGACCAGGAGCGCGTACAGCCCGGCCTTCAGCACGCCGCCGGGCGGCGTCTCCTGCTGCCGCGGCGCCTTGGCCTCGGCGGCCCCGGCGCCGCCGCCGGCCGCCCGGCTGCGCTTGTCCGACCCGTCGTTGCCGCTCATCGCGCCGTCTCCCTCGTGTCCGCGGCCGTGTCCGGCCCGTCCTGCGTCCGTACGCCCGCGAAGAGGTCGTCCTCGCGCGCACCGTCCCGCGCGCCGGACGTGCCGCGCACGAGGCGGTAGTGCTCGTCGCCCAGCAGCGGCTGGCCGAGATCGTTGGAGAGCGCGAAGAAGGGGCCGTCCACGGCGATCTGGGTGACGTGCGCGCGCATCGCGGCGGCCTTGGCCGCGCCGTGCTCGGGCGCGGCCGCGATCGAGGCGGTGACCTGGTCGTCCGGCACGACTCCGGGGACGTCGTCCACGGCGGCGACGCCGGGGAAGGACAGGCCGGCCGCGTGCAGCCGCTCGAAGCCCTCCTCGACGACGGAGCGCGGGTTGCAGTTCCAGTAGACCTTCTCGATCACGTGGGCCGCGCCGAGCTCCGGCCGGAAGGCGGGGTCGGCGGCCAGGTCGGCGGCGCGCATCGCGACCCGGTGGGCCTGGATGTGGTCGGGGTGGCCGTAGCCGCCGTCCGGGTCGTAGGTGACCAGGACCTGCGGGCGCACCTCGCGGACCACCGCGACCAGGTCGCCGGCGGCGGTGTCCAGGTCGGCCTGCCAGAAGGCGTCCGGGCGGTCGTTCTGGGGCGCGCCCATCATCCCGGAGTCGCGGTAGCGGCCCGGGGCGCCGAGCAGGCGGTGGTCGGTGACGCCCAGCTCGGCCATGGCTGCGGCCAGTTCGCCGCTGCGGTACGGGCCGAGCACGTCGTCCTTGTCGGCGGCCAGATGCGCGAGGTGCGGCGGGATGACCTCGCCCTCCTCGCCGAGAGTGCAGGTCACCAGCGTGACGAGGGCGCCCTCGGCCGCGTATTTGGCCATGGTGGCGCCGTTGTTGATCGACTCGTCGTCCGGGTGCGCGTGCACCAGCAGCAGACGGCGGGCGGGAAGGTCGGACATGGGGACAGCGTACGAGCCGTACGTGCGGCACGGGGAACCCGACCGGGTGATCCACCCGGTCGGGCTCGGTGGCGCACGTCACGGCCGCCGAGGCGGCAGCGACCGGCTCAGAACTTGATGCCCCCGATCATTCCCGCGATGTTGGTCGTCAGCTCTCTGATGGTCGGCGCGATCGTCGAGCTCGCGATGTAGAAGCCCAGCAAGATGCACACGACTGCGTGGCCCGCCTTCAAGCCTGACTTCTTCACCAGCAGGAAGACGATGATCGCCAGCAGCACCACCGCCGAAATCGAGAGTGCCACGGCGGTCACCTCCAAGTACGCACGGACGGAACGGGATTGGGCAGGTACGGCCCCGGCCCTTTGGCCAATGGCTCCATACCCACACGCCCCAGCGATCATAACTATCGGCACGCACGCATATGCCGGTGCACGGGAGCAGAGTGGGGGCGCACACGATCTTCACGAGAGCGGCCACGGTGAGCCCCGTGGCCCTTACGCTCGGCCCATGACCGGACAGCTCTCATTTCCCCGGCAGCACGCGCGCACCCAGCGCTTCAGCCTGGGCGTGCCGCGCGGCTTCAGCATCTCGCCGGATGGTACGCGCGTCGTCTTCCTCCGTTCCCGATCCGGCACCGATCGGGCGAATCTGTTGTGGGTCCATGACCTTGACGCCGGGCGCGAGTACCCCGCCGCCGACCCGGCGGCGCTGCTGGGCGGCACCGACGAGGAACTGTCGCCGCAGGAGAAGGCGCGGCGCGAGCGGGCCCGTGAGGGCTCGGCGGGCGTGGTCGGCTACGCCACCGACGCGGCCGTGGAACTGGCCGCCTTCCCGCTCTCCGGACGGCTGTTCGTCTCCGAGCTGCGGGCCGGCACCTGCCGCGAACTGCCCGTTCCCGGCCCGGTGGTGGACCCGCGCCCGTCCCCCGACGGCCGGTACGTCGCGTACGTCGCGGAGGGCGCACTGCGGGTCGTGCCCGTAGCGGGCGGCGGCACGGCCGACGGTGACGGCGCACGGGACGGCGACCGTGCGCTGGCGGCGCCGGACGGACCGAACGTCGCCTGGGGTCTCGCGGAGTTCATCGCGGCCGAGGAGATGAGCCGGTACCGCGGCTTCTGGTGGTCGCCGGAGAGCGACCGGCTGCTGGCCGCGCGGGTCGACGACTCCCCCGTACGGCACTGGTGGATCGCCGACCCCGCGCACCCGGACAAGGCGCCCGCCGAGGTGGCCTATCCGGCGGCCGGCACCCCCAACGCCGAGGTCACGCTGGCCCTGCTGGGTCTGGGCGGGGAGCGCACGGACGTCGTCTGGGACCGCGAGCGCTACCCGTATCTGGCCCGGGTCCACTGGTCCTCCGCCGGCCCGCCGCTGCTCCTGGTGCAGTCCCGCGACCAGCGCTCCCAGCGCTATCTGGCGGTCGACACCGAGACCGGCGCGACGCGCCTGGTGCACGCCGACGAGGACCCGGTGTGGGTCGAGCCGTATCCGGGCGTGCCCGCCTGGACGCCGGACCGGCGGCTGGTGCGGATCGCCGACGAGGGCGGCGCGCGCAAACTCTTCGTGGGGGACCGGCCGCTGACGTCCGCGCCGCTGCACGTGCGCGGGGTGCTCGATATCGGCCAGGAAGATGTCCTGTTTTCAGCGAGCAGCGAGGACCTGCACGACGTGGGGGTCTACCGGGCCTGGTACCGCGGCAGCGGCGACCAGGGCGGCTGGGAGCGGGTGACGGAGCGCCCGTACGCCTCGTACTCCTCCGCGGTGCGTGTGGGCGAGGTGGCGGTCGTGTCGCACATGTGCGCGGAGCGGCCCGGGGCGCAGGTGGAGGTCCTGCGGCTGAGCGCCGACGGCAAGGAGACCCGGCTCGCGGAGATCCCCTCGTACGCCGAGACACCGGTGCTCACCGCCCGGCCGCGGTTCGTGACGGCGGGCGAGCGGGACATCCCGTGCGCGGTGCTGCTGCCGACCGGTTACGAGGAGGGGGACGGGCCGCTGCCGGTGCTGCTGGACCCGTACGGCGGGCCGCACGCGCAGCGCGTACTGGCGGCGCACAACGTCTTCCTCACCTCGCAGTGGTTCGCCGACCAGGGGTTCGCCGTGGTGGTCGCCGACGGCCGGGGCACGCCGGGCCGCTCCCCCGCCTGGGAGAAGGCGATTTCGCGGCGGGTCGCGGAGGTGGTGCTGGAGGACCAGGTCGACGCGCTGCACGCGCTGGCGGAGCGTTTTCCGCTGGATCTGGAGCGGGTGGCCATCCGCGGCTGGTCGTTCGGCGGGTACCTCGCGGGGCTCGCCGCGCTGCGCCGCCCGGACGTCTTCCACGCGGCGGTGGTGGGCGCGCCCGTCACGGATCAGCGGCTGTACGACACGCACTACACCGAGCGGTACATGGGTCACCCGGACGAAGATCCGGATTCCTATGTGAGGAATTCCCTGGTCACGGACGCGGGCCTGGTCGAAGCGGCCGATCAGCACCGGCCAATGATGATCATTCACGGGCTGGCTGACGACAATGTGGTCGTGGCCCATTCGCTGCGGTTCTCCTCGGCACTGCTCGCGGCGGGCCGGCCGCACGAAGTACTCCCGTTGTCCGGGGTGACCCATATGACGCCACAGGAACAAGTGGCCGAAAATCTGCTCCTGCTGCAAGTCGCATTCCTCAAGCGGAGCCTCGGCCTCTCCTGAGTACGGGAGAACGGGCGAAAAGCGACCGGCCGGGGAGGCTGTTGGCCTCCCCGGCCGGTCCACGGCACCCGCACGGCCGTACGCTGTCGAGGATGGCGCGTTCGTATATCGGTGCTGCGACAGCCAAGTGTCCTTCTTGTTAAGGATGTTGGGGACGAAATGTCTCGCATGCCGTACACCTCCGGTAACTGTCAAGCACGCCGTGGCGTCAATCTGCGCAATCTTCGCTCAAGAAGCGAACAAGCTGGCTACGGTCCGTCCGCAGACTCTTGACTCCGCCGTAAATCACTTGCGAAAGTCCGCTCAACCAGCGGTGCAACTCTGTGCCGCTTCATGTTCCAAGAGAACTCGGCGCGGGGGCACTTCGCGATGACTAGTCCATCCCAGACCGCGGTTTCCAAGACCGACACCCCAGGACTTGGACCCGACGGGCTGAGCAAGGGAAAGGACCGCAAGGGCGGCGAATTGGTCGGCCGTTCGCCCGGCCAATTGATGTGGGCCCGCTTCCGGCGTGACCGCATCGGAGTGATCAGCGCCTACGTCGTGCTGTTCTTCTTCGCCGTCGGCCTGCTGGCCCCGGTCATCTCCAAGCTGTACGGCAAGGACCCCTACACGCGGTACGGCATGCTCACACCGGGCCTACTGACGAACGGTTACCCGACCCAGCCCAATGGCGGCATCTCGAGCGAGTTCTGGTTCGGCATCGAACCGACCCTGGGCCGCGACGTGTTCATGCAGCTCGTCTACGGCATCCGCACCACGCTGTACACCGCGGTCGCGATCACCATCGCCTCGGTGCTCACCGCCATCGTGCTCGGTGTGGCGGCCGGCTACTTCGGCGGCAAGATCGACTACTTCATCGGCCGGGTCATCGACCTGCTGATGGCCTTCCCGAACCAGCTCTTCTTCGTCGCCTTCGTCCCCGTCGTGGGCGCCATCTTCGTGGCCCCCGAGGACGCCATGCCGACCTGGCTGCGCGCGACCATCCTGATCCTGGTGATGTGGTTCCTGGGCTGGATGAGCCTGGCGCGGCTGCTCCGCGGGCAGGTCCTCTCGCTGCGGGAACGGGAGTACATCGAGGCCGCGAAGGTCTCCGGCGCCTCCCCGGCCCGCATCGTCCGGCGCGAACTGCTGCCGAACGTGGTGACGCCGATCCTGGTCCAGACGACCTACATGCTCCCGAACTTCGTGACGTCCATCGCGGGCCTGTCCTTTCTGGGCGTCGGCTTCGTCGAACCCACCCCGGACTGGGGCCGGATGTTCGCCAACGCCGCCGACTACTACCGCAACGACATCACGTACCTCTTCTTCCCCGGCCTGGCGATGGTCATCTTCATCGTCGCCTTCAACCTGCTCGGGGACTCGGTCCGGGACGCTTTCGACCCGAAGCGGGCTCGATGAGATCCGTTCCGTGGGGGGTGCTGCCACCCCGGCACCGCATGAGTCAGGCAGCAGCAACGGATCAACGACAGGCAGGTGCATACACCGTCATGAGCAGCAACCGTACGCGCAGAACTCACGCCACCCTGGTCGCCCTGGCCGCCGGCGCGCTCGTCCTCACCGCGTGCAGCAGCGGCGCGGGCACCAACACGGAGGGCGGCAACGACCGCTCCGGCGCGGAGGCACAGCGCTCGCAGATCGCGTTCGGCGACGCCGCGGCGTCCAAGGGAGCGGCCGAGGAAGTGCCGGGAGCCCAGAAGGGCGGCACGATCAAGGTCTACCAGCGCGACACCTTCTCGCACCTGGACCCGGCGCAGATCTACGTCAGCGACGAGGGCGCGCTCGCCACGCTGCTGTTCCGCAAGCTGACGACCTATCACATGGACAACAAGGGCAAGTACACGGTCGTCGGTGACCTCGCCACGGACAGCGGCCAGTCCTCCGACGGCGGCAAGACCTGGAAGTACACCCTCAAGGACAACGTGAAGTGGGAGGACGGCTCCCCGATCACCGCCAAGGACATCCGGCACTCGATCGAGCGGACCTTCGCGCCCTTCATCACCGACGGTCCGTACTACCTCCAGCAGTGGCTGGCGGACACGAACTCCACGGACTACCGCAAGCTCCTGAAGGACGGCCCCTACAAGGGCAAGCACCTTCCGGACAGCGTCCTCGAGACGCCGGACGACAAGACCATCATCTTCCACTTCAAGTCGCCGCATCCGGACCTGCCCTACGCCCTGGCCATGGCCGGCTACGCCGCGGTGCAGGAGAAGAAGGACACCAAGGAGAAGTACGACAAGGCCCCGCAGTCCTCGGGCCCGTACAAGATCAAGCCGGGGTCCTTCAAGTCCGGCAAGGGCATGACGCTGGTCCGGAACACCGAGTGGGACCCGAAGACGGACAACTCCCGCCACCAGTACGTCGACAAGTTCGACATCCAGTTCGGTGTGTCCTACCCCGACTCGACCCAGCGTCTGATCGCGGACAACGCCGACAACCAGACGGCGATCAGCTTCAGCAACCAGGTCGACGCGGCCAGCATGCAGACCGTGGCCAACGACCCGAAGGTCAAGAAGCGCTCGACCTCGGGTTACCAGCCCTACGTCGGCGTCATCAACTTCAACATGAAGCGGATCAAGGACAAGAAGGTCCGTGAGGCCCTCGCCTACGCGATGCCGACGCAGGCCGTCCTGGACGCCTACGGCACCCCGGGCGGCGGCGAGCTGGCGGGCAGCTACATCAGCCCGACGGTCACCGGCTACAAGGACATCGACCCCTACGGCAAGCTGAAGAAGCCGCTGGGCGACATCGAGAAGGCGAAGAAGCTCCTGAAGGAAGCCGGCAAGACCGGCATGAAGATCACCTTCGCCTACATGAACGCGCCGGAGCCGCAGAAGTACTCGGTCTCCATCGTCGACAACCTCAAGAAGGCCGGCTTCGACGTCCAGCCGAAGGACCTGCCCTCCGACACCTACTACGACGTGATCGGCAAGGTCGACAACAAGTTCGACATCTACGCGTCGGCGTGGGGCGCGGACTGGCCGAGCGCCTCGACCGTGCTGCCGCCCACCATGGACGGCCGCCAGGTCCAGGACGGCTCGCCGAACTACTCGCACTACAACAACCCGGAAGTCAGCAAGGAGATGGACCGCATCGCCAAGATGCCGGACCAGGAGAAGGCGTCCGAGGAGTGGTTCAAGCTCAACGAGAAGATCCTCAAGGAGGACCTGCCGGCGATCCCGACCTTCTACTACAAGCAGATCCAGCTGCACGGTTCCAAGGTCGGTGGCGTCGTGAACAACGACATCATCAGCGGTGTCGACCCGACGAAGCTGTTCCTCAAGAAGTAGCCGTGCCCCCGCGCCGGTAATCCTGGCGCCCGGTGTGCCCGTCCGGACCGGACGGGCACACCGCGCGGTCCCCACCCACCTCCTTCCGCTGCCCCACGAGAGCTGCGATCTGCCATGCTTCGTTTCCTTTTCCGCCGGTCCCTCGGCGCGATCGTGATCCTGCTGCTGATCAGCGCGTTCACCTTCTTCCTGTTCTTCGCCGCCCCACGGGATCCCGCGCTGCTGTCCTGCGGAAAGAACTGCACCCCGGACGCCATCGCCCTGATTCACAAGAATCTCGGCCTGGACAAGCCGATCCCCGTCCAGTACTGGGACTTCATGTCCGGCATCGTGACCGGGCGGGACTTCGCCCAGGGACCGTGCCCGGCCCCGTGCTTCGGCTACTCCTTCGCCAACGGCGACCCGGTCTGGGACACCATCGTCGACCGCTTCCCGACCACCATCTCGCTGACCATCGGCGGCGCGGCGGTCTTCCTGACGGTCGGCCTGAGCACCGGCATGATCGCCGCCTGGAAGCAGGGCAAGCTGGTCGACAAGGTCTTCAGCTCCGCCTCGCTGGTGCTGAGCTCCATGCAGATCTACTTCATCGGCCCCATCGTGCTGGCCCTGCTGGTGTACAACCTCGAAATCCTGGGGCAGCCGAAGTACGTGAACTTCACGGACAATCCAGCCGCCTGGTTCATGGGACTGCTGATCCCCTGGTGCGTGCTGTCGGTCATCTTCACCGCGCAGTACACCCGTATGGCGCGCTCCTCGATGATCGAGCAGCTGGCCGAGGAACATGTCCGTACCGCCCGCGCCAAGGGCATGAGCCGGCGGACGGTCTTCTTCCGGTACGCCTGGCGAGGGTCCCTCATTCCCATCGTCACCATCTTCGGCATCGACCTCGGATCGCTCTTCGGCGGCGCGATGATCACGGAGCAGACCTTCGCCCTGCCGGGCCTGGGCACCCTCGCGGTGCAGTCCGTACAGAACACCGACCTGCCCATGGTCATGGGCGTGATGCTGTTCGCGGCGACCTTCATCGTCCTCTTCAACATCATCGTCGATGCGGCTTACGCGTTCATCGACCCGCGCGTGCGCCTGTCCTAGGAGAGCCACCAGTGACCACACTCACCAAGACCGAAGGCGCACCGGTCCCGACCGGATCGGACCCCTTCCTGTCGGTACGCGACCTGTACGTGCGGTTCTCCACCGAGGACGGCATCGTCAAGGCCGTCGACGGGCTCTCCTTCGACCTGCTCAAGGGCCAGACGCTCGGCATCGTCGGCGAGTCCGGCTCCGGCAAGTCGGTGACCAACCTCGCCGTCCTGGGCCTGCACAACCCCGCCTCCACCGAGATCACCGGCGAGATCACGCTGGACGGCCAGGAGCTGACCGGCGCCCGCGAGCGCACGCTCCAGAAGCTCCGCGGCAACAAGATGGCGATGATCTTCCAGGACCCGCTGACGGCGCTCTCGCCGTACTACACGGTGGGCCGGCAGATCGCCGAGCCGTTCATGAAGCACACCGGCGCGAACAAGCGCGAGGGCCGGCAGCGCGCCATCGAGATGCTGACCAAGGTCGGCATCCCGCAGCCGGGCCTGCGGGTGGACGACTACCCGCACCAGTTCTCCGGCGGTATGCGCCAGCGCGCCATGATCGCCATGGCGCTGGTCTGCAACCCCGCGCTGCTCATCGCGGACGAGCCGACCACCGCGCTCGACGTCACCGTCCAGGCCCAGATCCTGGACCTCCTCAAGGACCTCCAGCAGGAGTTCGGCTCGGCGATCATCCTGATCACCCACGACCTCGGCGTGGTCGCCAACATGGCCGACGAGCTGCTGGTGATGTACGCCGGGCGGGCGGTCGAGCGCGGCACGGTCAAGGACATCCTCACCTCGCCGCAACACCCGTACGCCTGGGGCCTGCTGGGCTCGATGCCGCGGCTGTCGGCCAGCGTCGACGAGCCGCTGCACCCGATCCCCGGCACCCCGCCGAGCCTGCTGAACCCGCCGACCGGCTGCCCCTTCCACCCGCGCTGCGCCTTCACCTCGGAGGTGGGCGGCACCCGCTGCGCCGACGAGCGGCCGCTGCTGGCGCCGGGGCGCGCCTCGGCCTGCCACCTCACCGCCGAGCAGAAGCACACCTTCTTCACCGAGCAGATCAAGCCCCGGCTGGGCTAGGGAGCGACGACCATCATGAGTGAAGCCACAGACGTCACCCTCCCCGCTCCCCGCGACGCCGTCCCCACGGGCGAGCCGCTGCTGGTCACCGAGGGCCTGACCAAGCACTTCCCGATCATGGGCGGCTTTCCGTTCCGGCGGAAGATCGGCGCCGTGCAGGCCGTGGACGGGCTCGACCTGACCGTGTACGCGGGCGAGACCTTCGGCCTGGTCGGCGAGTCGGGCTGCGGCAAGTCCACGACGGGCCGGCTGCTGACCCGCCTCCTGGAGCCCACCAGCGGCACGATCTCGTACCGGGGCCGGGACATCACCCACGCGAACCGCAAGCAGCTCGCGCCGGTCCGGTCCGAGATCCAGATGATCTTCCAGGACCCGTACTCCTCGCTGAATCCGCGGCAGACCGTCGGCACGATCATCGGCGGCCCGATGGAGATCAACGGGATCAATCCGCCCGGCGGCCGCGAGAAGAAGGTCCGCGAGCTGCTGGAGACCGTCGGCCTCAACCCCGAGCACTACAACCGCTTCCCGCACGAGTTCTCCGGCGGCCAGCGGCAGCGCATCGGCGTGGCCCGCGCCCTCGCCCTGGAGCCGAAGCTGATCGTCGCCGACGAGCCGGTCTCGGCGCTGGACGTCTCCATCCAGGCGCAGGTCGTCAACCTCCTCCAGGAGCTCCAGCGCGAGCTGGACATCGCGTTCCTCTTCATCGCCCACGACCTGGCGATCGTGCGGCACTTCAGCCAGCGGGTGGCGGTGATGTACCTCGGCAAGATCGTCGAGGTCGGCGACCGCGAGTCCATCTACACCCGGCCGCGCCACCCGTACACGCACGCGCTGCTCTCCGCGGTGCCGGAAGCGAAGCTCACCGAGGACGGCGAGGACGACCGCGAGCGCATCCGGCTCGCGGGGGATGTCCCCTCCCCCGTGAACCCGCCGTCCGGGTGCCGGTTCCGCACGCGGTGCTGGAAAGCGCAGGACAAGTGTGCTTCCGAGGAGCCGCCGTTGTTGCAGATCGCGGGGAACGCGGCGGGGCACCTGACGGCTTGCCACTTTCCGGAGGAGCCGACGATTGCCTCGCGGGGCGAGGACATTGTGCTGGACCCTGCGCTTGCGGCGATCGAGGACGCGGACCGGGACCGGGACTGACGGCCCACCCGCCGTGGGTGGTTCGGTTCGTGGCGGACCATCCCGCCGCGTCGGTTGCGCGCGCAGTTCCCCGCGCCCCTTACGGGGCGCCCCCTTCAGGGGCGCGGGGAACTGCGCGACCAGCCACAACGGCGCCGCACCCGGCTACTCACTGGGCACAACATGGCGCTCCTCCGCGAAGTGGCAAGCGGAGGGATGCGCCGGCCCCGCCGCCCCCGCGAACCATTCGGGTACCGCCAGCGGCGGCACGACCTCCGCGCAGACCGGCTGCGCCTTCCAGCACCGAGTACGAAAGCGGCAGCCGCTGGGCGGATCGGCCGGCGAAGGCACGTCCCCGGCCAACAGGATGCGCTCCCGGTGCTCGCGCGCCTCCGGATCCGGTACGGGCACCGCGGAGAGCAGCGCCTGCGTGTACGGATGCGTCGGGTGCCCGTAGATCTCGTCCTCCGTGCCGGTCTCCACGATCCGGCCCAGGTACATCACCGCCACCCGGTCCGAGATGTGCCGCACCACCGACAGGTCGTGCGCGATGAAGACGTACGACAAGTCGAACTCGTCCTGGAGGCGCTCCAGGAGGTTCACCACCTGCGCCTGGACCGAGACGTCCAGCGCGGACACCGGCTCGTCCGCGACGATGATCTCGGGCCGGAGCGCCAGCCCCCGCGCGATGCCGATCCGCTGCCGCTGCCCGCCGGAGAACTGGTGCGGGTACCGGTTCACGTACTCCGGATTCAGCCCGACCACGTCCAGCAGTTCCTGCACCCGGCGCCGCCGGTCCCCCTTCGGGGCCACCTCCGGATGGATGTCGTACGGCTCGCCGATGATGTCGCCGACCGTCATCCGCGGGTTGAGCGAGGTGTACGGGTCCTGGAAGACCATCTGGATGTTGCGGCGCACCGCCTTCAGCGCGCGCCCGGACAGCTTGGCGATGTCCTCGCCGTGGTACCGGATCGCGCCCGCGGTCGGCCGCTCCAGGCCGACCAGCGTCCTGGCGACGGTGGACTTGCCGCAGCCGGACTCCCCCACGATGCCCAGCGTCTCGCCCTTGCGCAGGTCGAAGGAGACCCCGTCGACCGCCTTGACCGCGCCGACCTGCTTCTTCAGGACGATGCCCCGGGTCAGCGGGTAGTGCTTGACCAGATCGCGTACTTCGAGAATGGCCTCAGCGGGCATGCGGCGGCTCCTCGTCACGCACGGTCTCCTCCCAGAAGTGGCAGGCGCTGGACCGGCCCGGCGCCACGTCGTACAGCGGCGGGCGGTCCGTGGTGCAGACGTCGCGGGCCCGGGGGCAGCGCGGGTGGAAGGGGCAGCCGGGCGGAATGGCGGTCAGGCTCGGCGGCAGGCCCTTGATCGCGTACAGCTCCTGGCCCTTCTGGTCCAGCCGCGGGATGGAGTCCAGCAGGCCGCGGGTGTAGGGGTGCGCGGGGCTCTTGTAGAGATCGTGAATGGGAGCGGTCTCGACGATCCGGCCCGCGTACATCACCGCGATCCGGTCGGCGACGTCCGCGACCACACCCAGGTCATGGGTGATCAGGATCAGCCCCATGTCGTACTCCCGCTGGAGGTCGGCCAGCAGGTCCATGACCTGGGCCTGGACCGTGACGTCCAGCGCGGTCGTCGGCTCGTCGGCGATGATCAGGTCCGGCTCCAGGGCCAGCGCCATCGCGATCATGATGCGCTGGCGCATACCGCCGGAGAACTGGTGCGGGTAGTCACCGACCCGGCTGCGGGCCGCGGGGATCTTCACCCGGTCCATCAGCTCCACCGCCTTGGCCCGCGCGTCCTTGCGCTTCATGCCCTGGTGGACCTCGTACATCTCGCCGAGCTGGGCGCCGACGGAGAGCACCGGATTCAGGGACGACAGCGCGTCCTGGAAGATCATCGCCATTCGGGCGCCGCGGACCTTGCGGCGCTCCTCGGGCGTGGCCTTGAGCAGGTCACGGCCCCGGAAGAGGACCTCGCCGCCGGTGACGAAGCCGGGCGGCGAGTCGAGGATGCCCATGATCGCCTGGGCGGTGACGGACTTGCCGGAGCCGGACTCGCCCAGCACGGCGAGCGTCTCGCCCGCGTCGACGCGGTAGCTGACACCGTTGACGGCCTGGGCGAGGCCGTCGCGGGTGCGGAACTCCACGTACAGGTCGCGTACGTCGAGCAGGGCAGGAGCCGGTGTACCGGGGTCCGGCGCGGGCTCGGGAGTGGTGGCGGTGGCCATCAGCCGTCTCCTCAGCGCAGCTTGGGGTCGAGGGCGTCGCGCACCGCGTCGCCGAGCATGATGAACGCCAGCACCGTGATCGACAGCGCGCCCGCCGGATACAGCAGCATGTGCGGCGCGTTGCGGATGTAGGTGGAGGCGGTGGAGATGTCGATGCCCCAGGAGACGGTGGGCGGCTTCAGGCCCGCGCCGAGGTAGGACAGCGTGGCCTCCAGGGAGATGTAGGTGCCCAGCGCGATGGTGGCGACGACGATGACGGGGGCCACGGCGTTGGGCGCGATGTGCCGCAGCAGCAGCCGGCCGGAGGAGGCGCCGAGCGCCCGCGCGGCCTGGACGTAGTCGTTCTGCTTGGCGGTGACGACGGAGCCGCGGGCGATCCGGGCGATCTGCGGCCAGCCGAGCAGCACGATGAAGCCGACCACCGGCCAGACGGTCTTGCTGGTGACGACGGAGAGGAAGACCAGGCCGCCCAGCAGCACGGGGATGCCGAAGAAGATGTCGGCGACGCGCGAGAGCAGCGCGTCCCACCAGCCGCCGAAGAAGCCGGCGAGGCCGCCGAGGGCGCTGCCGAGGAGGGCCGCGCCCGCGGTGGCGCAGATGCCGACGGTGATGGAGGCGCGGGCGCCGTAGACGGTACGGGTGTAGACGTCCCGCCCCTGGGTGTCGAAGCCGAAGGGGTGGCCGGGCGCGGAGCCCTCCTGGGCCTTGGCGAGGTCCGCGCGGTAGGGGTTCCCATCGGCGATCAGCTGCGGCCAGATCGCGATGACGACCAGGAAGAGAATGATCAGCGCGGAGACCAGGAAGACGGGGTTGCGGCGCAGGTCGCGCCAGGCGTCGCCCCACAGGCTGCGGGGCTTGTCGCGCGGGCTGCCGCCCCGGCCGTTCCGGCCGCCCTCCAGCGTCTCGGCCTCGGCCATCGCCAGGGCGGCGGTGCCGCCGTCCCCATGGGTGACCGCTTCGTTCGGTACATAGCGCTCAGGCATAGCGGATCCTCGGGTCGAGGACGGCGTACAGCAGGTCGACGACGAGGTTGGCGAAGAGGAAGACCAGTACGAGGACGGTGACGAAGCCGACGACGGTGGGCGAGTTCTGCCGCAGGATGCCCTGGTAGAGCTGGAAGCCGACGCCGTGGATGTTGAAGATCCGCTCGGTGACAATGGCGCCGCCCATGAGCGAGCCGATGTCGGTGCCGATGAAGGTGACCACGGGGATCAGGGAGTTGCGCAGCAGGTGCCGGGTGACGACCCGGCGCCGCGGCAGCCCCTTGGCCACCGCCGTCCGCACATAGTCCGCGCGGGCGTTCTCGGCGAGCGAGGTGCGGGTCAGCCGGGTGACGTACGCGAGCGAGACCAGCGCGAGCACCACGCCGGGCAGCAGCAGCTCGTCCAGGTACGCGTCGGTGGAGACGGTCGGCTTCACCCAGCCCCACTTCACCCCGAGCAGGAACTGCAGCACATAGCCGCTGACGAAGGTCGGGATGGAGACCACGACCAGGGTGAAGACCAGGACGCTGGTGTCCAGCGCGCGGCCGCGGCGCAGCCCGCTGAGGACGCCGAGGGTGACGCCGACGATGATCTCGATGACGATGGCGACCAGGGTCAGCCGCAGGGTGACCGGGAAGGCGGTGCCCATCAGCTCGGTGACCGGCTGCCCGTTGAAGGCGGTGCCGAAGTCCCCGCGGAAGATCTGGCCCATGTAGTGCAGGTACTGCTTCCACAGCGGCTGGTCGAGGAGGAGTTCCTCGCGGATCCGCGCCGCGGTGGCGGGGTCGGGGGCGCGGTCGCCGAACATCGCGGCGACCGGGTCGCCCAGCGCGTACACCATGAAAAAGATCAGGAACGTGCTGCCGATGAACACCGGGATCATCTGGAGCAGCCGCCGGATGACGTAGCGTCCCATGAGGTCAGCTGCCGACCTTGATCCGGTCGTAGACGGGCACGCTGAACTGATTGAGTCTCACATCGCTCAGCCGGTCGGTGTAACCGCCGCTGCCGTTCTGGTACCAGAGCGGGATCACCGGCATGTCCTTGACCAGCACCCGCTCGGCGTCCTGGAACTTCTTCACCGCCGCCTGCCGGTCGGTCTCCGCATTCGCCTCGTCGACCAGCTTGTCGAACTCCTTGTTGCTGTACTTGCCGTCGTTGGAGGAGGCGTCGGTGTAGTACATCGGCTGCAGGAAGTTCTGGATGAGCGGGTAGTCCATCTGCCAGCCGGCCCGGAACGGCCCCTTCATCTTCTTGGCCGTGATCTGGTTCCGGTAATCGGCGAAGGTGCCCACCGGATTTCCCACGCACGCCTTGTCGTTCTTCAGCACCTTGTTGACGCTGTTGCAGAGCGCGTCGACCCAGTCCTTGTGCGAGCCGGTGTCGGCGTTGTACGTGACGGTGACCTTGCCGCCGGGCAGCCCGCCGCCCTCCTTGATGAGCTTGCGTGCCTCGGCCGGCTTGTATTCGCACGCCTTTCCGCACAGCCCCGACTTGTACCCGCCGTCGGCCTTGAGCACGGGCGAGGTCCAGTCACTGGCCGGGGTGCGGGTGTTCTGGAAGATCTGCCGCGTGATCGTCTTACGGTCGATCGCCATGGACAGCCCCTGCCGCACCTTCGCCATCTTTTCCGATCCCCACTGGGGGTCGTACATGGGAAAGGTCAGGGTCTGGATGATCCCCGCGGGCTGATTGATGTACCGGTCGCCGAGGTCGGCCTCAGCGTTCTTCAGCTGCGCGGCGGGAATGTCGTCGCTGAGGTCGAGATTGCCGGCCTGCAGATCGGTGTAGGCGGTGTTGTTGTCGGTGTAGACGCGCAGGTCCACGCCGCCGTTCCGGGCCTTGTCCGGGCCCTTGTACCCGCCCCACTTCCGCAGCTTCATCGCCGACCCCTTGGTGTAGGACTCGACCTTGTACGGCCCGTTCCCGACCGGCTTCTTCAGCCAGCCGTCGTGGTCCTTGAAGAAGGCCCGCGGCAGCGGCGCGAAGGCGGGATACCCGAGCGTCTGCGGCCAGGTGGAGAACTTCTGGTTGAGCTTGACGGTAAAGGTCCGGTCATCCTTCACCTGCAGCCCGGAAAGCGTCCTGGCGCTGGCCTTCCCGCTCTCCGGGTGGACCTTCTCATATCCCTCGATATACCCGAAGAAATACGCATTCTTCTGATTGTTGTCGATCAGCGCACCATAATTCCAGGCATCCACGAACGACTGCGCGGTGACCGGCTCCCCATTGCTGAACTTCCAGCCCTTCTTGATCGTGACCGTGTAATTCTGCTGATCCTTGGACTCGATCTTCTGGGCGAGCATGTCCTCGGCCGCGCCGGTCTTCGGGTCGTACCGCTTGAGCCCCCGGAAAATCATGTCGAGGACCTTGCCGCCCTGCACCTCGTTCGTATTGGCGGGCTCCAAGGGATTCTGCGGGTCACCCCAGGACGAACTGAGGACCCCCTTGCCGTCCCCGCCACCGCCGCCCCCGCCGCCACCACACGCCGTCGCCACGAGGGCGACGGCCACCGTTCCCACCGCCCACTTCGCACGGGTGGCTCCACGCATCCGGTGCCTCCTCAGTCCGCGACACAAGTCGTACGTAGGCCACATAAGAACCCAAAGAGGATGCGGTCGCACTCCCACTACGTCCGTACGAGCCCCCGGCCCCACGGAAACCATCCGAATGCGCGAGCGCCCCCGGGGATGCCGGGGGCGCGGAGAGGGGCGGAGGTCAGGAAAGCGGCGGGCTCACCTTGTCGATGTCCGCGAGGATCTGACGCTTCAGCTCGATGTCGGACTCCACGAGATCCCGCGCGAACTTCCCCGGGTCCTTGTCGTACATCGCCCGGCCGAGCTCCGAGTGAAAAGCCTCGGCCGGAAGCCGGTCCTGCCCCTCGGCGAAGAACTTGAGCACTTCCTCCGTCGCCGCGAGGGCGTAGACGGCCTGCGGGCGGAACTGGCGCCGCTCCGCCGCCGGAGTCCGCAGCATTTCGGGGCTGATACGAGTGGTGATCCGGGCGGCCACCGCCTTGAACTGTCCCGGATCGATAATGCGCGAAGGCGTCGGCCCGCCGAATGCCGGCGGAGGCGGCGGCGTTTCTTCCGCCATCTCGAAAGCGAACTGCCGCTGACGCCCGCATCCCGCACACGCGCCCTCGTACACCGAAACCAGCGCACCCGCGCGCTCCTGAAGGCTGTGCTGACGCGCGAATTCCGCGACCCCGCATTCGCACGGATGCAGGTCCATGTAGAGGTGGGCTTCCAGGGCCGAACGCGCTATCAGCATGATCGCGATCCTATACGCTGCGGCTCACGGTAGTACGGGAGTTGACGTCATCGGGGGAATACGTGGACGCGGGTACCGATCCCAGACTGCTGCTGAGCATGCCGCGGCAGCAGGGCTCATGGACGAGCCAGCGCGAGTTGCTCGCGGAAGCGCAGCGACTGCTGCCGCAGGTACTGGAACTCGCCGGTTACCGGGCCGAGCTGAAGCACGACGACGGGCGTCCCTTCTTCGACGCGCTGCATGTCTCCGGGCAGTCGATCTCCGTCTGGGTGGACGCGGTACCGCTCCCGGACGGCACGGTGGCGCGTACGTTCGTCAACACGACATCCGAGCACTACATGGTGCACGCGTCCGACCGCCTGCCCCTCGACCGGCTGGGGCGGGTGCTCGCCCACGGCGCGGGTGAATTCCTGGCCGGCCGGGAACGGTCCGGCGCCGGCCTCGCCCCCGTCACGCGGGACATGCTGCAGCACGGGACGGAGCTGCCGTCCGATGCGGAGCTGTCCGCGACGGACCGCGGGCAGATCGCTCAGCTCAACTGGCTCGCACGGCAGCTCTCCGACCCTGCGCTTCCGGTAGAGGAGCGAGCAGAGGTACGCGCCGAGCTGTCAGGTCTGATCGACCGGTGCGGCCTCCGGCCGACAGCGGCGCTCGACGAGAGCGAGGCGTTCGCCCAAAGCGCCATGGACGCCCGCATCCGGCTCGGCTACGCACGCGACCATCTGTCGGCCGACGCCGAACGGCTGACGGACGACCTCGCCCACCCCATAGAACACCTCACCCCCCAGGACGCCGCCGCCCTCCACGCCTTCCGGGAGGCCGAGGCCCGCGCCGCGCGCGAGGTGCGGACGGTCATCGGGGGGCGGGCGGTTTCGGTCGCGCTGCCGGAGGCGGACGCGCCGGCGAGCACCGTGGGCGAGAGCGCCCAGCAGGAGGCCGCGGCGCGCAGCGCGCGGAGCGCCGCCACGGAGCGGCAGCTTCGGGACGAGGCGCTGTGGCAGGGCGGCAGGGTGCGGCCGCGCCCGGTGATGATCGGCGGCGGCGCCGCGCTGACCGGCCGGGACGAGGACATGCTGCTGGTCGACGCGGTCGGGCGCTGGCATCTGGACCCGGGCGCGGGGCTCGTACAGTCCGCCGACCAGGACCGCGACCTGCGGCAGGTCGGGCTCGATCCGTACGCCGACAGCGGGCCCAAGGAACGGGTGTCCATCCTGGCGACCCGCGCGTGGGAGGACCGGCTGGCGGCGCGCGGGCCGCTGGTGGACGGGTACGGACAGCTCTCGCTGGACAAGAACGGCAGGCTCGTGACCCGGATCGAGCCGCTGAGCGGCGGCGAGCCGCTCACGGTCGAGGTGGCCGGTACGCCGGTCATCGCCACGGGGCTGACGCCGGAGGTCGTGCCGGGTGTCGAACGCGACGACAACGGCCGCGGCGTACGCGGCGTGGAGAGCCTGAGCGAGGCGGTGCGTCTCCTGGGCGAGCGCGTGCCCGAGCTGCGGGAGCGGCTCCACGAAGCGGAGCGCTCGGGCGACGGTGCCGCCGCCGTACTGCGCATGCTGGACGAGGAGGCGGTTCAGGAGCGGCTGGGTGGCAGTAAGTCCGTGCAGGGCGAGACGGTGGACGGCATCCGCCAGACGTTGGCAGCCACGCAGCGGTGGGAGGACGCCCGCGCGGCCGCGCCGGGGCGGGCGCTGATGGGTGACGAGGTCGCCGACAACCGCTTCGATCCGGACGCCGCCGAGCACTGGATCATCGCGGGATCGGGCGGCACCGGCGTCGCCAACGCGGAGATCATCCTGGAGCGGAACCAGCACGCACGCGTCACCATCCTGGGCGGAAACGCCCCGCCCGCCCTGGACCATCAGGTGCAGTACCGGGAGATGACAGCGAAGAACTCCAAGTACGGTGACCGGCTGAACATCGAGAGGGCCCGCCTGGGAGCGGTGGAGACCGTGCCGGGGCCGGACGGGAAGCCGCTCTTCCGCGTGCCGTACACGGACCGGGACGGCAACGTGACGGAGCTGGTCGCCGACGGGTACGTCGCCAGCCTCGGCCGTACGAATCCGCTGCCGCCGGTCACCCGGGAGCTCGCGGACCGCGTGCGGGAGGCGGGCGACAAGGTCGAGGGCACGCTGCTCTTCGACGAGCACCAGCAGTACCTGGGGTACGGGCTGACCTTCCCGGTGGACGGCAGGGAGCACCGGGTGGACGTGACCGGCGCGGCCTCCTGGCAGTTGCCGCGGCAGGTGTTCGACCAGCAGACGGTCGGCGAGCTGGGCCGGATGGGGACGCGGCAGATCCCGTCCGAGAGCGCCAACGCCGCGCCCGGGTTCGCGCCGGTCGCGCACCAGGCCGCCGCCTTCGCCACGGCGCGGGCGACGGACTCGGTGCAGCGGCTGCCCGGGGTACCGGAGCGATGGGTGGGGCCGCGACCGCCGGCCCCGGAGACCGACCCCCACGCCCCGGCCAAGGCCGCGCCGGAGGCCGAGGCCCATGCCCCGGCCAAGTCCGAAGCCGCGCCACCGGTGTGGCAGACCGGCGTGCCGGCCGAGCCGTCCAAGGGCCCGGCCGCGGCACGTCCCGTACAGACCCCGCCCACCGGGCCGGCGCCGGAACCGCCCCGGCCGGACCAGGGCCTCGGACTGTAAGGCGGGCTACGCCGCCCCCACCACGTCCTTCTCCTCCGCGAAGTGGCAGGCCGACGCGTGCGCGGCGAGCGAGTCGGTGTCCTTCAGCGCCTCGGGGACGGCGAGGAGAGGAATCTCCTCGGCGCACTTGTCCTGGGCCTTCCAGCAGCGGGTGCGGAAGCGGCAGCCCGAGGGCGGGTTCGCCGGGGACGGCACGTCGCCGCTGAGGATGATCCGCTCCCGCCCGCCGCGGGCCTCCGGGTCGGGGACCGGCACGGCCGAGAGCAGGGCCTGAGTGTACGGATGGGTCGGGTGCTCGTAGATCTCCTCGTCCGTGCCGATCTCGGCCATCTTCCCGAGGTACATCACGCCGACCCGGTCGGAGATGTGCCGGACGACGGAGAGGTCGTGCGCGATGAAGAGGTACGAGAGCTCGAACTCGTTCTGGAGGCGCTCCATCAGGTTGACGACCTGCGCCTGGACCGAGACGTCGAGCGCGGAGACCGGCTCGTCGCAGATGATGATCTCGGGGTTGAGCGCGAGGCCGCGGGCGATGCCGATGCGCTGGCGCTGGCCGCCGGAGAACTGGTGCGGGTACCGGTTGAGGTACTCCGGGTTCAGCCCGACCACGTCCAGCAGCTCCTGGACCTTGCGGCGCCGGTCGCCCTTCGGGGCCACCTCGGGGTGGATGTCGAAGGGCTCGCCGATGATGTCGCCGACCGTCATCCGCGGGTTCAACGACGTGTAGGGGTCCTGGAAGACCATCTGGATGTTGCGGCGGACGGCCTTCAGGGCGCGCCCTGTGAGCTTGGTGATGTCCTCGCCCTTGTAGAAGACCTCACCGGCGGTCGCCCGCTCCAGATTCATCAGCAGCTTGGCGACGGTGGACTTGCCGCAGCCGGACTCCCCCACGATGCCGAGCGTCTCGCCGCGGTACAGGTCGAAGGAGATCCCGTCGACCGCCTTGACCGCGCCGACCTGCTTCTTGAAGAGGACGCCCTGGGTGAGCGGGAAGTGCTTCACCAGGTTGCGGACCTGGAGGATCGGCTCACGCTCGACGCCCTTGGTGACCTCAGCCATCGATCGTCTCCTTCCAGAAGTGGCACGCGCTGCCGCGGCCGTCGGCGACCGTGGCCAGCGCCGGGACGTCCGCACGGCAGACGTCCTGGGCCTTGGGGCAGCGCGGGTGGAAGGCGCAGCCGCCGGGGATGTTCAGCAGGTTGGGCGGCAGGCCCTTGATCGCGTACAGCTCCTGGCCCTTCTGGTCCAGGCGCGGGATGGAGTCCAGCAGGCCGCGGGTGTAGGGGTGCGCGGGGTTCTTGTACAGCTCGCCCACGGGCGCGTGCTCGACGATGCGGCCCGCGTACATCACCGCGATCTTGTCGGCCACGTCCGCGACCACGCCGAGGTCGTGGGTGATGAGGATCAGGCCCATGTTGTACTCGCGCTGCAGCTCCGCGAGGAGATCCATGACCTGGGCCTGGACGGTCACGTCGAGGGCCGTGGTGGGCTCGTCGGCGATGATCAGGTCCGGTTCGAGGGCGAGCGCCATCGCGATCATGATGCGCTGGCGCATGCCGCCGGAGAACTGGTGCGGATAGTCCCCCACGCGGTTGGCGGCCGCCGGGATCTTCACCTTGTCCATCAGCTCGATGGCCTTGGCCTTGGCGGCCTTCTTGGACAGGCCCTGGTGGACGCGGAACATCTCGCCGAGCTGGTAGCCGACGGAGAGCACCGGGTTCAGGGAGGACAGCGCGTCCTGGAAGATCATGGCGATCTTGGCGCCGCGGATCTTGCGGCGCTGCTCGCCGGACATCGTCAGCATGTCCTGGCCGCGGAAGAGGATCTCGCCCTGCGGGATCTTCGCCGGCGGCATGTCGAGGATGCCCATGATCGCCTGGGCGGTGACGGACTTGCCGGAGCCGGACTCGCCGAGCACGGCGAGCGTCTCGCCCGCGCTCACGCTGTAGTTGACGCCGTTGACGGCCTTGACGACGCCGTCCCGGGTGTGGAATTCGACGTGCAGGTCGCGGACCTGGAGCAGCGGCGAACCGGCCGCTTCCGGGGTCCGCGGGCCGGGCACGGCCGCGGTCTTCTCGGTGGTGGTCACGTACGCCTCCCTCAGCGCAGCTTGGGGTCGAGGGCGTCGCGCACCGCGTCGCCGAGCATGATGAACGCCAAAACCGTAAGAGACAGCGCACCTGCCGGGTACAGCAGGGTGTGCGGAGCGTTGCGGATCTGGGTGGCGGCCTGGGAGATGTCGATGCCCCAGGAGACCGTCGGCGGCTTCAGGCCGACGCCGAGGAACGACAGGGTGGCCTCCAGCGAGATGTACGTACCGAGCGCGATGGTCGCCACGACGATGACGGGCGCGAGGGCGTTCGGGGCGATGTGCCGGAGCAGCATGCGCGGGGTCGACGCGCCGAGCGCGCGGGCCGCCTGTACGTAGTCCTGCTGCTTGGCGGTGATCACCGCGCCGCGCGCGATACGCGCGATCTGCGGCCAGCCGAGCACGGCCATCAGCAGGACGACCGTGAAGATCGAGCCGCCCTTGACGACGGACAGGAAGACGATGCCGCCGAGCAGGATCGGGATGCCGAAGAAGATGTCGCCGATCCGGGAGAGCAGCGAGTCCCACCAGCCGCCGAAGAAGCCGGCGAGGCCGCCCATGAGGCAGCCGATGACGGCGGCGAGGAGGGTGGTGCAGATGCCGACGGTGACGGAGGCGCGGGCGCCGTGGACCGTACGGGCGTAGACGTCGCAGCCCTGCTTGTCGAAGCCGAAGGGATGGCCGGGGGCCGCGCCCTGTGCGGACTTGGCGACGTCGCAGGCGTACGGGCTCGTGCTCGTCATGATGCTCGGCCAGATCGAGATGACGACCAGGAAGAGGATCAGTACGGCGGAGATGTAGAAGATCGGGTTGCGGCGCAGGTCCCGCCAGGCGTCGCCCCACAGGGAGCGGGCCTTCTCGGCCTGCTCGGGCACGGCCTCGGCGGCGGCCACGGCTTCATCGGCCGCTGTCTTGGTCATCTCAGGCATACCGGATCCTCGGGTCCAGGACCGCGTAGAGCAGGTCGACGAGCAGGTTGGCGGCGAGGAAGACGACCACGAGCACGGTCACGAAGCCGACGACGGTCGGCGCGTTCTGCCGCAGGATGCCCTGGTAGAGCTGGTAGCCGACGCCCTGGAGGTTGAAGATCCGCTCGGTGACGATGGCGCCGGCCATCAGGCCGCCGATGTCGGTGCCGAGGAAGGTGACGACCGGGATGAGGGAGTTGCGCAGCAGGTGCACGCTGATCACGCGGCGGCGCGGCAGGCCCTTGGCGGTGGCGGTGCGGATGTAGTCGGAGCGGATGTTCTCCGCGATGGAGGTGCGGGTCAGCCGGGCGACGTACGCCAGCGAGACGCCGGCCAGCACGATGCCGGGCAGGATCAGCTCCTCGAAGCGCACCTCGGTGGAGACCGACGGGGGCAGCGCGCCCCACTTCACGCCGACGAAGTACTGCAGCAGGTAGCCGGTGACGAAGGTCGGGATGGAGATCACGAACAGGGTGAGGACGAGCACGCCGGTGTCGATCAGACGGCCGCGGCGCATGCCCGCGATGACGCCCAGCGTCACGCCCACCACCAGCTCGATGACGAAGGCGACCAGGGTGAGCTGGATGGTGTTGGGGAAGGCGTCCCCCATCAGCTCGATGACCGGCCGGCCGTTGAAGGCGGTGCCGAAGTCGCCCTGGAAGATGCCCGCCATGTACTGCAGGTACTGGCTCCACAGTGGGTCGTTCAGGTGCAGGGACTCCCGGATCTGGGCTGCGGTCGCCGGGTCGGGGGTCCGGTCTCCGAACATGGCCGCGACGGGATCGCCGAGCGCGTAGACCATGACGAAGATCAGGAAAGTGGTGCCGATGAAGACGGGCACCATCTGGAGCAGTCGTCGCACGACGTAGCGCCCCATGTGTCCTCCAGAAGTGCGCCGACGCGGGGGCAGCCGGGCCCGGGGCCTCTTCGACGAGGCCCGGGTGACCGGCTACTCCCTGCCGCCGTGAGCGGTTGGTTCGGTGCGGCCCGCTCAGGGGCTGCGTCGGGTCAGCTCTTGACCTTGATCTGGGTGTAGACCGGGACGCTGAAGGCGTCGAGCGAGACGTTGGAGACGTTCTGCGACCAGCCGGCGACGCCGTTCTGGTAGAAGAGCGGGATGGCGACCATGTCGTCGAACACCAGCTTCTCGGCGTCCTGGTACAGCTTGGTCGCCTTCTTGGTGTCGGGCTCGGCCGCGGCCTTCTTCAGCAGCTCGTCGAACTCCTTGTTGCTCCAGTGCGAGTCGTTGGAGCTGGCGCCGGTGGCGTACAGCGGCGTCAGGAAGTTCTCGATCTGCGGGTAGTCCATCTGCCAGCCGGCGCGGAAGGCGCTGGTCATCTCGCCCTTGGTGATCTGGCTGCGGAAGTCGCCGAAGGTGCCCACGGGGTTGCCCACGCACGCCTTGTCGTCGCCCAGCACCTTGTTGACGCTGTTGCAGATCGCGTCCACCCACTCCTTGTGGGAGTCCTTGTCCGCGTTGTAGCTGATGGTCATCTTCCCGCCGGGCAGGCCGCCGCCGTCCTTGATGAGCTTCTTGGCCTCGGTGGGGTTGTACGTGCAGGCGTCGCCGCAGGCGTCCTTGGAGTAGCCGTTGGCGGCACCGAGCACCGGGGAGGTGAGGTCGGTGGCCGGCGTACGGGTGCCGTGGTAGATCTTCTCGGTGATCTGCTTGCGGTCGATCGCCATGGAGATGCCCTTGCGGACCTTCTCCATGCCCGGCTTGCTCCACGCGCCCTTGTCGAGCGGGAAGGTGATGGTCTGGTTGATGCCGGCCGGCTGCGAGACGTAGTTGCCCTGCAGGTCGGTCTTGGCGTTCTTGATCTGCTCGGCGGGCAGGCTGTCGAGCACGTCGAGGTTGCCGGCCTGGAGGTCGGAGTAGGCGGTGGTGGAGTCCGTGTAGACCTTCAGCAGCACGCCCTTGTTCTGCGGCTTGTCGTCGCCCTTGTACTTCTTGTTGGGCACGAGCTTCATCTGCGTGCCCTTCTGGTACGAGTCGACCGCGTAGGGGCCGTTGCCGATGGGCTTGTCCAGGTAGCCCTTGTGGTCCGAGAAGAACTTCTTCGGCAGCGGCGCGAACGCCTTGTAGCCCAGCCGGACCGGCCAGGTCGACATCTTCTGGGTCAGCTTGACCGTGAAGGTGTGGTCGTCGACGACCTTCAGGCCCGACAGGGTCTTCGCGGTCGGCTTGCCCTTGGCCGGGGCGACCTTGTCGTAGCCCTCGATGTCGGCGAAGAAGTAGCTGTTCTTCTGCTGGTTGGTGGCCAGCGCGCCGTAATTCCAGGCGTCGACGAAGGAGTTGGCGGTCAGCGCCTCGCCGTTGGAGAACGTCAGGCCCTTCTTCACCTTGATGGTGAAGGTCTGCTGGTCCTTCGTCTCGATGGACTCGGCGGCGTCGTTCTCGGCCGCGCCGGTCTTCGGGTCGTACTTCTTGAGGTTCTGGAAGATCATGTCCAGGACCTTGCCGCCCTGCACCTCAGTGGTGTTGGCGGGCTCCAGCGGGTTCTGCGGGTCGCCCCAGGCGGACCGTACGACTCCGGCCTCGGAACCCGCGCTGTCACCGCCGCCGCCGCACGCCGTCACACCGAGGGCGATGGCTATGGCTCCCGCGACCCAAGTAGCGCTTCTGGCACCGCGCATGGGACTGCCTCCTCATGAGTCCATTCGTGACATGGAAAGGAGCCGGCCGTCCGCTGACACCCCTGACAGCGCGCGACCGGCCCCCGATGCTCGTGAGTCGGCGCCTGCACAGCGCGTGACCCATTGACCCGAGCTCAATAGCCCCCATCCTCAGTCACGTTCGCCCCATTAGCCACGAGATAGTGGTTACTTTTTGGTCACATCACGGAGAGGCTCGTTCGGAATCCGGACAAACCAATCCATCCAGACGGGAACGAAAAGGACTCCATGCCACCGTCCGCTCACGCTCCGTCCGCGATCCGAACGGTCGCCGAACTGAGCGGGGTCCGGGCATTCTTGACACTCCGCCACCTGGCGGGGTATTGCCCCGCCGATCAGCGGGGGGGGGAACGGCCGGCCGCGCGCATACGCCGACGGCCCGGCACCCGCGGTGTGCGGGGCCGGGCCGTCGGACGGGACTGCGGGGTGCGTCAGTTGTGCTTGGCGCGCGACGCGGCGCGGGCGCGCTCGCGGGCGTCCAGGTTCACCTTGCGGATGCGCACGGCCTCCGGGGTGACCTCGACGCACTCGTCGTCGCGGCAGAACTCCAGGGACTGCTCCAGGGAGAGCTTGCGCGGCGGCACGATCGCCTCGAAGGAGTCGGCGGAGGAGGAGCGCATGTTGGTGAGCTTCTTCTCCTTGGTGATGTTGACGTCCATGTCGTCGGCGCGGCTGTTCTCGCCGACGATCATGCCCTCGTACACCTCGGTGCCGGGCTCGGTGAAGAGCACACCGCGCTCCTGGAGGTTGGTCATCGCGAAGGCGGTGACCACACCGGCGCGGTCGGCGACCAGCGAGCCGTTGTTACGGGTCGTCAGCGTGCCGAACCAGGGCTCGTGGCCCTCGTGGATCGAGTGCGCGATGCCCGTACCGCGGGTGTTGGTCAGGAACTCCGTACGGAAGCCGATCAGACCGCGGGACGGCACGATGAACTCCATGCGGACCCAGCCGGAGCCGTGGTTGGACATGTTGTCCATCCGGCCCTTGCGGACGCCCATGAGCTGCGTGACCGCGCCCATGTGCTCCTCGGGCACGTCGATGGTCATGCGCTCGGTCGGCTCGTAGGTCTTGCCGTCGACCTCCTTGGTGACCACCTGCGGCTTGCCGATGGTCATCTCGAAGCCCTCGCGGCGCATCTGCTCGACCAGGATGGCCAGCGCCAGCTCACCGCGGCCCTGCACCTCCCAGGCGTCGGGGCGCTCGGTGTCCAGCACGCGCAGCGAGACGTTACCGATCAGCTCGCGCTCCAGGCGGTCCTTCACCTGGCGGGCGGTGACCTTGCGGTCCTTGACCGCGGCCTTGGCGTCCGCACCCTTGCCCGTGCCACCGCGGCCGACCAGCGGCGAGGTGTTCGTACCGATGGTCATCGAGATCGCGGGCTCGTCGACCGTGATCAGCGGCAGCGCGACCGGGTTCTCCGGGTCGGCCAGCGTCTCGCCGATCATGATGTCGGGGATACCGGCGACGGCGCAGATGTCACCGGGGCCCGCCACCTCGGCCGGCTTGCGGGTCAGCGCCTCGGTCATCATCAGCTCGGTGATGCGGACGTTGGAGATGGTGCCGTCACGCTTGATCCACGCGACGGTCTGGCCCTTCTTCAGCTCGCCCTGCTCGACGCGGAGCAGCGCGATACGGCCGAGGAAGTTGTCCGCGTCGAGGTTGGTGACGTGGGCCTGCAGCGGCGCGGTCTCGTCGTACTCGGGGGCCGGGACGGTCTCCAGGAGCGCGTTGAAGAACGGCTCCAGGTTCGTGCTGTCGGCCGGGACGGTGCCGTCCTCCGGCTTGGTCAGCGACGCGACGCCGTCACGGGCGCAGGCGTAGACGATCGGGAACTCGATCTGGTCCTCGTCCGCATCCAGGTCCAGGAACAGGTCGTACGTCTCGTCGACGACCTCGGCGATCCGGGAGTCGGGGCGGTCGGTCTTGTTGATGCACAGGATGACCGGCATCTTCGCGGCCAGCGCCTTGCGCAGCACGAAGCGGGTCTGCGGCAGCGGACCCTCGGAGGCGTCGACCAGCAGGACGACCGCGTCGACCATCGACAGACCGCGCTCGACCTCACCGCCGAAGTCGGCGTGGCCGGGGGTGTCGATGATGTTGATCGTGATCGGGTCCCCGCCGTCCTTGGGGTGATACTTCACCGCCGTGTTCTTGGCGAGGATCGTGATGCCCTTCTCACGCTCCAGGTCGTTGGAGTCCATCATGCGCTCGTCGAGGTTCTCGGCGGCGTGTGCGGCGAAGGCTCCCGCCTGCTTGAGCATGGCGTCGACAAGGGTGGTCTTGCCGTGGTCGACGTGGGCGACGATGGCGACGTTACGAATGTCGTGGCGCGTGGGCACTTGCGGCGCTTCTCCCGGAATTGTGGTTGACGGCGCGTACGGTCCGGCACGCGCGCCCGCCGGGCATGCAGACGCCACGGCCTCATCCCATGGTACGGGGCTGACGCGGCAACGGCCGCCCCAGCCCGCTCGCACCCGCCCTGACCTGCTACTTCTTATAGCCGATGGCCTGATACACAGGCGTCGCGAAGCCAAAAGCGCCCACATTGGCCAGCTGGGACCTGGCCGCGACGAGCTGCGGCTGCCGGTACAGCGGGATCGATCCTGCGGCCGCCCAGATCCGCTGGTCCGCCTGGGCGACGAGGTCCCGCGCCGCCTCCGGGTCCAGCTCGGCGGACGCCTGGTCGAAGAGCTGGTCGATCCGGTCGGTGCCGACCCGGGTGTAGTTCTGCTCCACGGTCAGCGAGCCGTCGGCGGCGGGCCGGGGCTTGGCGTAGATGGGCCGGGCGTCGGTGGCCGGGTAGGCGCTGCCGGGCCAGGAGTAGAGCGCCAGGTCGTAGTCCCCGGACGCGATGTGGTCCTCGAAGTAGCTCTTGTCGGCCACTTTCTGGACGGTCGTCCGTACGCCGATCTTCGCCAGCATTTCGGAGATCCGGTCGGCGACCGTACGGAGCTGGGCGGTGCCGGGGCCGTCGGGCAGGACGAAGCGCAGCATGAGCGGCCGGCCGTTCTTCTTCACGAAGACGGCGCTCTTGCGGGCGGCGGCGTCGTCCTTGCCGCCCTTGGCGCCCTCATCGGGCCTGCCTGCCTCGTCGGCCTTACCGGCCTCGTCGGACTTGTCGCCGTGGGAGTTCTTCTCGTCGTCCGCGCCCGGCGCGTTCCCGGCCTGGGCGCCGCCCTGAGCGGCCGGCCGCTCCCGTGCCGCGGCGCCGTCCGCGCGCTCTGCCGCGGCCGCCAGCCGGTTCCGCTCGGCGGCGGCCGCGGCCTCCCGGGCCTGGACGGCGCTGAGCGGACCGGCCGGACCGGTGCCCGCGACGTCCCGGCCCGCGCCCGGCTTGGTGTCGTCCCAGCCCGGCCGCCCGGCACCGGCCGCGAGCGCGGTGGTCCGCCGCTCGGCGGCCTCCGCCAGCACGTCGGCCTGGTCCCAGGCGTCCGCGGCCCGGCCGCTCGCCCGCTCGTACGACGCGTACGCCGCCGATCCGGTGTCCCCCGCGGCGTGCCGCCGGTCGGCCCGCGCCGCCGCGTCGTACAGCGCCGCGCTCTGCCGCAGCAGCGCCACCCGCTGGAGCCCCGCCGACCCGGCGCCGGTCAGCGCGGAGAGGGGGGCGGTACCGGCCGGGAAGCCGACCGCGGCCGGGCGCTCGGCGCCGGATCGGGCAGGGCCGCCGTGCGGCTGCCGGGCGCCGGGCTCCGCGGCACCGGGGGCATCGGCGCCCCCGCCCCCGGCCTCCCGCTGCCCGTTCTCCCCGTCCGTCCGGTCCCCGGGCTGCGCGTCCGTCTTCTCCTCGACGCCGCCCTGCGGCATCCGCCAGCCCGCGTCGGCCAGCAGGGCCTGGGCGGCGTCGGTGTCCTGGCCGCCCAGCGCGCCGCTGTTGTCGCGGTACCCGGGCTGCCCGGCGAGCAGCAGGTGGCTGCCGACCGGCGCCGCGGGCAGCCGGAGCGGGCCCAGTACCTCCTTCGCCAGCGTGTCGCGGTCGATGGCGCGGGCCACCGCGCGGCGGACCCGCTCGTCGGTGAGCGGCCCGGTGCTGCCGTTGAGGGCTAGCTGGGTGAAGGACGGGGAGAGGGCGCGGTGGACGGTGTAGCCGCGCAGCTCTGCGCGGCGCTCGGCGGCGGCCGCGGCCTCCTTGCGGTGCTCGAGCTCCGCCTTCCGCTCGGCGTCGGTGCCGCGGGCCAGCGCCTGGTGGCGCAGCGCGTCGGCGGAGACGGCACCGCGCGGCGCGTCGTCCCCGACGGCGGCCTGCTGGTTCCCGGCACCCGCCGTGGTCAGCTCCTTGGCCGTGCCGCGGTCGATCTCCGCGACGTCGATCTTCCCCTTGGCCAGCGCGGCGGGCCGCTTCGAAGCGGGCAGCTCGGTCAGCACGATCTTCTTCAGCCGGGCCCGGCCGCCCCACCACTCCGCGTTCCGTACGAGGGTGACCGTGCCGGCGCCGGCGTCCCGCTTCCGCACCCGGAACGGCCCGGCGCTGCTCGCGAGCTTCTTGCGCGCGCCGTCGTTGAACGCCGCCGGGCTGCCCATGACGCCCTTCGGGTACAGCGGCGTGAAGAGCGACTGCCAGTCGGCGTACGGGCGGTCGAAGGTCACCCGGACCTCGCCGGGGCCGGCGCCCGGCTCGACCTTCTCGATGCGGTCGTAGCCGGCGTTGCGCGCCGTCCAGTACGCGGCGTTCCTGCCGCGCAGCGCCTTCCACTGGGCGGCGAAGTCGGCCGCCGAGATCTTCCGGCCGTCGCTCCAGCGCGCCGTCGGGTTCAGGGAGTACCGCACGACCTGCTTCGGCTCGCGCTGGGTGACCTCGGCGCCCTTGAGGTAGTCCGGGTTGCGCTGCGGCACGCCGTTGGCGTCCACGGTGAACAGCGCGGGCAGCACGGCGCCCGCCACCATGTCCGTGCTCTCCCCGGCGTCCGCCTGGAAGGCATTGAAGGTGCCGGGGAGTTCGTCCACGGCCCAGCGCACCGTGCCGCCGTCGCGCAGCGTCGCCGGGGCGGCCGGGGCGATGTCCTGGCTACCGGCGCCGGCCGGCCGCGCCTCGTCGCCGCTGCAGCCGGCCAGTACGGGCAGCGGGAGCAGCGCACCCGCGGTGAGCAGCGCGACCCGGCGGCGCCCACGGCCCGCCACCCGGCCGCCACTCGCGCCCTGCGGTCCGACGTCGTCGGTCATCACTGTTACCTCCGGGCTCGCCCGTGCGGCGGCGCCGCCGCTGATCACATTCGGCCGACTTTGCGGCTCATCACATCTATGGCCCGTCCACTCAAAGCGACGGCGCGCCCCGCGACCCGGCGACACGGCGGCCGCACTTCCCAAGGCCACCCGCCCGGCCCAACGCGTTCCGGTACGACCGGTCACGCCCCCTATGCGCCATCGTGACCCGCAATACCGGCGAATCCCTTCCCAACCGCGACTGTGACGCGCGACACTCGCAGGCGCATGAGATTGCCGACCGCTCCCTCGGAAGTGAGGGCACGTCATGTCCTTGCACGATGATCTGACGGCTGTGCAGCGCAGCCTCGACGACCTGGTCCGCTCGGTGGGACGCCTGGAGCAGCGGGTCGGCGGCGGGCTGGAGATACGCCGGGTCCGCAGCGACACCGAGCATCTGCGCGAGAGCCTCGAACTGCTGCGGGCACAGACCGCGCCGGAGACCGGCGGCCGGCCTGCCCCGACCGGGGGCCGCGCGGTCTCCGACATGGTGACCATCCCGGACGCGCCGTACGACGCCTCCCTGTGGACCGATGCCGAGGACGAAGGGCTGGGCGCCCGCGACCGCCGGGCGCCGTAGCGGGGTCTCCTGCCCGGACGTCCCCCCTCGCCCCTGTCCTCACCCCCCGCTCACGGAGACCGACGTTGGCCACAGGCACAGAACCCTCATCCACGACCGGCACGGGCGGGGTGCACGGCCCCACTCGCGCCGCCATCCCCGCCCGTCACCTGCGTACCGAGCGCTGGTGGCTGTACCCGGCGAGCACCGCCGCCGGGCTGCTCGCGTTCATCGTGTACTCGACGTGGCGGGCGTTCGCGAACGCCGACTACTACCACGCGCCCTACGTCTCGCCGTTCTACTCCCCCTGCCTCGCGGAGAACTGCGAGACCATGCGCGCGGGCCCCAACTGGGAGATCTTCGGGAGCTGGTGGGGCCTGTCCCCCGCGCTGCTGATCCTGATCTTCCCGCTGGGCTTCCGGCTGACCTGCTACTACTACCGCAAGGCGTACTACCGCGGCTTCTGGGCCTCGCCCCCGGCCTGCGCGGTCGCCGAGCCGCACAAGAAGTACAGCGGCGAGACCCGCTTCCCGCTGATCCTGCAGAACATCCACCGGTACTTCTTCTACGCCGCGCTGCTGGTCGCGGGCGTGCTGACGTACGACACCGTCCTCGCCTTCCGCGACGAGACCTACGCGTGGGGGCATATGGGCCTGGGCAGCCTGGTCTTCCTCGTCAACATCGTGCTGATCTGGGCGTACACCCTCTCCTGCCACTCCTGCCGGCACATCGTCGGCGGCCGCCTGAAGCACTTCTCCAAGCATCCGGTGCGGTACCGGCTGTGGGGCTGGGTCGGGAAGCTCAACGCCCGGCACGCGGCGCTCGCCTGGGCCTCGCTGATCAGCGTGGCCGCCGCCGACTTCTACGTCTACCTGCTGGCCGTCGGGGCCTTCGACGATCCGCGGTTCTTCTAGAGCTTCCAGGAAGGTGCGCACTTTCATGACGCAAGTCGAACGGCAGGGCTGGGACGTGGTCGTGGTGGGCGCGGGCGGCGCCGGGCTGCGGGCCGCCATCGAGGCCCGCGAGCAGGGCATGCGGACGGCGGTGATCTGCAAGTCGCTCTTCGGCAAGGCCCATACGGTCATGGCCGAGGGCGGCATCGCCGCCAGCATGGGCAACGTCAACGAGGGCGACAACTGGAAGGTCCACTTCCGCGACACGATGCGGGGCGGGAAGTTCCTGAACCACTGGCGGATGGCCGAGCTGCACGCGCGCGAGGCCCCGGACCGGGTCTGGGAGCTGGAGACCTGGGGCGCGCTCTTCGACCGGACGCCGGACGGGCGGATCTCGCAGCGCAACTTCGGCGGGCACGAGTACCCGCGCCTCGCGCACGTCGGCGACCGTACGGGCCTGGAGCTGATCCGCACCCTCCAGCAGAAGATCGTCTCGCTGCAGCAGGAGGACGAGCGGGAGTTCGGCGCGTACGACGCGCGCCTGAAGGTGTTCCAGGAGTGCACGGTCACCCGGATCTTGAAAGAACACAGCCTCAAGCAGGACGGCCGGGTCGCGGGAGCGTTCTGTTACGAGCGGGAGTCCGGCCGCTTCTTCGTCCTGGAGGCCCCGGCCGTCGTCCTCGCCACCGGCGGCATCGGCAAGTCCTTCAAGGTGACGTCGAATTCCTGGGAGTACACCGGCGACGGCCACGCACTCGCCCTGCTCGCCGGAGCCCCGCTCGTGAACATGGAGTTCGTCCAGTTCCACCCCACCGGCATGGTCTGGCCGCCGTCGGTGAAGGGCATCCTCGTCACCGAGTCGGTGCGCGGCGACGGCGGGGTGCTGCGCAACAGCGACGGCAAGCGCTTCATGTTCGACTACGTCCCGGACGTCTTCAAGGAAAAGTACGCGCAGTCCGAGGACGAGGGCGACCGCTGGTACGAGGACCCGGACAACAACCGCCGGCCGCCCGAGCTGCTGCCCCGCGACGAGGTCGCGCGGGCCATCAACGCCGAGGTCAAGGCGGGCCGCGGCTCCCCGCACGGCGGCGTCTTCCTCGACGTCTCCACGCGGATGCCCGCCGAGGTGATCCGCCGTCGGCTGCCCTCGATGCACCACCAGTTCAAGGAGCTGGCGGACGTGGACATCACGGCCGAGGCGATGGAGGTCGGGCCGACCTGCCACTACGTCATGGGCGGCGTGGACGTCGACCCGGACACCGCGGCCGCGGCCGGCGTGCCCGGGCTCTTCGCCGCGGGCGAGGTGGCCGGCGGGATGCACGGCTCCAACCGGCTCGGCGGCAACTCCCTCTCCGACCTGCTGGTCTTCGGGCGGCGGGCCGGGCTGTACGCGGCGGAGTACGCCGCGGCGCTGGTGAGCGGCGAGCGGCCCGCCGTGGACCCGCGGGAGATGGAGGCGGCCGAGGCGGAGGCGCTGCGGCCGTTCAGCGCGGAGGGCACGGACCCGCTGCACCCCGGGGGCCCGGCGGAGAACCCGTACACCCTGCATCAGGAGCTCCAGCAGGCGATGAACGACCTGGTGGGCATCATCCGGCGGCAGCCGGAGATGGAGCAGGCGCTGGACAAGCTGGCGGACCTGCGGGTGCGGGCGCGGCGGGCCGGGGTGGAGGGCCACCGGCAGTACAACCCCGGCTGGCACCTCTCCATCGACCTGCGGAACATGCTGCTGGTCAGCGAGTGCGTGGCGCGGGCCGCGCTGGAACGCAAGGAGAGCCGCGGCGGCCACACCCGCGACGACCACCCGGAGATGGACCGCCGCTGGCGCCGCGTCAACCTGCTGTGCCGGCTGGCCACGAACGAGAGCCGCACCGGACTCCCCGAAGATCCGGCGCTCGCCCACATCCGGCTGGAACGGCGGGAGATGCCGGCGATCCGCGCCGACCTGCTGGAGCTGTTCGAGCGGGACGAACTGGCGAAGTACCTGACGGACGAGGAGCTGAGCTCGTGAGTTCGTACGACGCGCACTTCAGGGTGTGGCGGGGGGACGCGGCGGGCGGCGCCCTCGGCGACTTCACCGTCGAGGTGAATGAGGGCGAGGTGGTGCTGGACATCATCCACCGGCTGCAGGCCACCCAGGCGCCGGACCTGGCCGTGCGCTGGAACTGCAAGGCCGGCAAGTGCGGCTCGTGCAGCGCGGAGATCAACGGCCGGCCGCGGCTGATGTGCATGACGCGGATGTCGGTCTTCGACCGCGCGGAGACCGTCACGGTCACGCCGATGCGGGCCTTCCCCGTGGTCCGCGACCTGGTCACGGACGTCTCCTTCAACTACGCCAAGGCCCGCGAGGTGCCGTCCTTCGTCCCGCCCGCCGACCTCAAGCCCGGCGAGTACCGGATGCGGCAGGAGGACGTCGGCCGCTCGCAGGAGTTCCGGAAGTGCATCGAGTGCTTCCTCTGCCAGGACACCTGCCATGTCGTCCGCGACCACGAGGAGAACAAGGAGGCGTTCGCGGGCCCCCGCTTCCTGATGCGCGTCGCCGAGCTGGACATGCATCCGCTGGACGCCGCGGCCGACGAGGGCCTGGACCGCAAGACCGCCGCCCAGGACGCCCACGGTCTGGGCTACTGCAACATCACCAAGTGCTGCACCGAGGTCTGTCCCGAACACATCCGCATCACGGACAACGCGCTGATCCCCCTGAAGGAACGGGCGGCGGACCGCAAGTACGACCCGCTGATCTGGCTGGGGAAGACGATCCGCCGTCGCCGGTCGGGGTGACCCGACCGGGCGCGTCGGTCAGAAAAGGTCCAGCAGAGCATCCGCCGGATCCACCGGCTTTGTATCGCCGTCGGGCAGGTCCAGTTCGAACCAGACGGTCTTGCCCCGCGGCGTACGCCGGCTGCCCCAGCCCCTGCTGAGGAGGCCGACGAGCTGGAGGCCGCGGCCGCCCTCGTCGGTGTCGCGCGCGCGCCGCCGCCGCGGCTGCGCGAGGTCCGCGTCCCAGACCTCGCAGACGAGCGTGCGGTCCAGCAGCAGCCGGAGCCGGATGTCGCCGTGGCCGTGCCGCAGGGCGTTCGTGACCAGTTCGCTGACCAGCAGTTCGGTGGTGTCGACGAGAGGTTCCAGGCCCCAGTCGGTGAGCTGGTCGCGGGCCAGTTCGCGGGCGCGGGCGACCGAGCGGGCCTCGGGGGCGAGGCTCCAGTCGCCGACCGCGTCCTTCGGCAGGCCGTGCACCCGGGCCATCAGCAGGGCGATGTCGTCCTCGCCGTGCCGGGTGTCCAGCGCGGACAGTACGTGGTCGCAGGCGTCCTCCAGCGGCCGGCCGGCCGCCGACAGGGCCGTACGGAACGCCCGCAGCCCCTCGTCGAGCGGATGGTCCCGGGACTCGACCAGGCCGTCGGTGTACAGCGCGAGCAGCGCCCCGTCCGGCAGCTCGACCTCGGTCTCCTCGAAGGGCTCGCCGCCGACGCCCAGGGGCATGCCGGGCGGGACATCCAGGAGGAGAGCGTCCTCGCCCTCCTCGACCAGGACCGGCGGCAGATGACCGGCGTTGGCGAACGTACATCGCCGGGTGACCGGGTCGTAGACGGCGTACACGCAGGTGGCGAGGTAGACCTCGGAGAGGTCGGCGGCGCGGTCGGAGCGCCGGGAGCCCGCGTGCGTACCGGCGTCCGCGACGGCTTCGATGTCCGCGTGCTGCCCGGCGCCCCCCGCGGCTCCGCGCCCCCGCAGGCCCGAACGCCTCTCACTGCCCGTGGCACCCAGCCCGCGCGCGATCTCGTCGAGCGCCGAGAGCACCTCGGCCGGCTCCAGATCCAGCAGGGCCAACGTCCTTACCGCCGTACGCAGTTCGCCCATGGCGACGGCGGCGCGCAGGCCGCGTCCCATGACGTCGCCGACGACCAGGGCCGTGCGGTGGCCGGGCAGCTCGATCACGTCGAACCAGTCGCCACCGACCTCCGTGGCGGTCGTACCGGGCAGATAGCGGCAGGCGATGTCCAGGCCCGCCGCCTCGGGGTCGCCGGGCGGCAGCAGGCTGCGCTGGAGGATCAGCGCGCGCTCGTGCTCGCGGCGGTACAGCCGGGCGTTGTCGATGCAGACGGCGGCGCGCGCCGCCAGCTCCACGGCGAGCGCGGTGTCCCGTTCGCCGAAGGACTCGCTGCCCTTCGTCCGGGAGAACTGGACGAGGCCGACGACGGTGTCGCGGGCGACCATGGGCACGGCGAGCGTGGAGTGCACCACGGCGCCGCCGAGCTCGGGCCGCTCGTCGTCCGTCTGCCGTCCCGGGATGATCTGCGCCTCGGCCGTACGGAGCGCGCCCGCGCAAGGGGAGTTGAAGGGGAAACGGTGCACCGCGCCGACCGCGACCGGCGTGCCGTCGTCCTCCGCCGCGTCGCCGCCCGGGGCGCTGCCGCCGCTGTCGCCCTCCGGGAGCGGCCCGTCGGACACGGCGCTGGCGAAGGCGACCCTGCGCAGCTCGGCGCTGCCGTCGGTCATGCCGGGCGGCGCCTCGTCCCCGGCCAGCAGTCCTTGGTACAGGTCGACCGAGGCCAGGTCGCAGAACTGCGGCACGGCGACGTCGAGGAGGGTGCGGGCCGTGGTCTCCAGATCCAGCGAATTGCCTATGCGCGCCCCCGCTTCGTTCAACAGCGCGAGATTGCGGCGGGCGTTGGCGGCCTCCCGCTCGGCGCGGCGGCGGCCCGTGACGTCCTGGGCGAGCGCCGCGACGCCGATGGGGCGGCCGCTGGCGCTGTGCAGCCGGTACAGCGACACCGACCAGCGGCGGCGCTCGTCCGTGCCGTGCGGGGTGCCCACGAGCTGCATCTCGGCGACCGGGTCGCCGGTCTCCAGGACCCGGCGCAGCGCGGCGTTGAGCCGGTCGGCCTCGGGGCGGGGCAGATACTCCTCGGGCGACGCGCCGTTGAACCTGCTCGGCGGGCCGCCGAAGACGGTGGCGAAGCGCTCGTTGACCCGGCGCAGCCGCAGGTCCGTGCCGAAGAGCATGAATCCGATCGGGGACTGTCCGAAAACCGCCTGCGCGGCGGCGAGGTCGGTCTCGATGCCGCGCAGCGCCCGTACGTCCACGACGAGGCAGACCGCGGCCCGGTCACCCGTGCCGGTCTCGGACGGCATGACATAGATCTCGGCGAGGCCGTCGACGGGGGCGTCCGGGCCCGTGCGGTAGGGCACCAGGCCGGTCCACTCGCGGCCGTCGAGGATCTCGCTGACCGTGCGGTGCCCGGCCTCGCGCAGCTCGCGCGGGACGAACGCCTCCACCGGGTCCTGGCCGATGGCGTCCTTGGCGGGGATGCCGAGCATGTCGGCGGCGCGGCGGCTCCACTGCTCGATGCGGCCGTCGGGCCCGAGGGCGAAAGAGGCGACGCGGATGTAGTCGTAGATCGATCCGGGCGCGCTGCTCTGCCAGACGGGCGGGCCGTCCGGTACGTCCATCCGGCCCGACCCATCCCTCATCGCAGGGTGTTCCTCACCCGCTGACATCTCGCTCACGAGCCCCGTCCCCTCCAGCTCATCGTGCCCGGACCGGACAGGCCGAGTATCCAGCAACACGGCTATCCGGAACACGGTCTTCACGATCACAGCACAGTCTCGATCGCAGGTCATCGACGAGTTCTCGATGAATCTGCAACGATCGCGACCCACCCAGACTCATAACCAGACACGGTGCGCTCCAACCTCCCCACCAGGCACGAAGCAGTGATTTCTGCGCGACGGCCACAGGGGGCGCGATCGCCCGGTGGGTGTCAGCCGGTTTCGGCGAGCTCGAACCACACCGTCTTGCCGCTCCTGCCCCGTCGGGTGCCCCAGCGGCGGGCACTGCATGCCACCAGCTGCAGTCCGCGTCCGCCCTCGTCGTCGGGCGCGGCCGTGCGCTCGCGGGGCGGGTCGGGGAGCGGGTCGGACACTTCCACGAGGAGGTCGCCGCCGCGCAGCCGGACGATCCGTACGCCGATCGGCCCGCTGGCGTAGCGCAGGGAGTTGGTCACCAGCTCGCTGACGAGGAGGACGGCCACGTCCACCGCCGGCTCCATGTCCCAGTCGCGCAGCGTCTCGCGGACCATGGCACGGGCCGTACGGACCACGCCCGGCTCGGCCGGGAAGCTCCACTCGGCGATCGGGGGGATCGCTGCCGTGCCCAGCCGGCGGGCCTGCCACGCAGGCGACCCCGAGGGACCTGCCGCTGCGCTCTCGCTCACGCCGATCACTTCCCCAGCCCGATGCTCCCCCGGCGGTTTTGTACATTTTGAGGGGGGTTAATCAGCACATACCCGATATCAGGGTTCGGTTATCGCCCCAAGAGGGTCAACCAGGTGCATCGTGGCGCGAACGGCGTAGCCCGTCATTCGAGCGCCCCCTGCCTCATGAGCTGCGTCATCGCTTCGGCGACGGCCGGCCGGTCCTGGTCCAGCCAGTCCACCGTGCCCTCGTCGCCCGGCGGCAGCCAGCGCAGCGCATCGTGGTCCTGCAGCGGCCGCGGCGTCCCGGAGACCAGCCGTACGGTCCACACCTGGAGCACCAGTCCGGGTTTCAGCGGCCACTCCCCGGGGATGCGCGCCAGCGGCTCGACCGCGACGCCCAGTTCCTCGCGCAGCTCCCGTACGAGCGCCTGCTCGGGCGTCTCGCCGTCCTCGACCTTGCCGCCGGGCAGCTCCCAGCGTCCGGCCAGCTCCGGCGGCGCGCTGCGCCGCGCGGCCAGCAGCCGCCCCCGGTCCAGCACCGCTCCGCCCACCACCACGCGCACCGCACTCATGCGTGGCAGCCTATGCGGCCGTCACTCTCTGCCCGCCTCGCCCCTTCCCGCACCGGTCCCGCGCCGGTCCCGCCGCCGCGACCGTCAGGCCGTGGCGCGGTCGACGCGCTCGACCACGTAGAGCCGCTCGCGCGCGCGGCCGCCGAGCCGGTCGGCGACCTGCTCCGCCTCCGTGCGGGTGGCGTACCGGCCGACGCGGTAGCGGTTGCCGTTGTCGTCCTCGCGGATGACCAGCCACGGCAGTACGGCGCCACTGTCGGTCATCGCGCTCCTCCGTCCGCCGTCCGGCGCGCCGTGGCGCGCCCGTCCTGCACTAACACCGAAAACCCGATCCGCATATGCCCGAGCCTACGCCCGACCTTCACGCACCGGATACGTCTTTGCACAAAGAGGCACCGAACCGGCCATGTCACCGTCCACATCCGTCGTCCCGCGTCACTCGTACCGCTGACCGGTCGCCCGGCGGGCCCGGAAACGACGGCCGCCCGGCACCGAGACGGTGCCGGGCGGCCGGACGAGTGCGGGCGGTGGATCAGGCGCCGGCGCCGACCTTCTCGGCCGGCTCCCGGCCCTCGTCGTCACCGTCGGTGGCCTCGTCCCGCTCGGCAGCGGCGCGCGCCTCGGCCTCGGCCACGAGGAGCGAGGGGTTGCGCCAGGAGCTGCGCACGCCCCAGTAGTAGAAGGCCAGCGCGAGCACCACGACGACCGCGAGGTCCACGCCCTGCGGGATGAAGCCGCGGCCGCCGAACTCCGTGCCGCCGCAGTACGACACCGCGGCCATGACCAGCAGGTACGCGACCATCCAGGCGCCGGCCTTCAGGTGCGGCTTCAGCTCGGCCCAGGGCTTGCGCAGCTCGTACCAGGCCCAGACGGGCAGGCCGACGGCCATGATCAGGATGACCTTGCCGGTGAGCGGCCAGCGGCCCCAGTACAGGACGAGCGAGCCGAAGACCATCGCGATCGGGGCGATGACCGGCATGGCGCGCAGCTTCACGGGGCGCTTGAGGTCCGGCGAGAGGCGGCGCAGCGACATCACGGCGACCGGGCCGGTGATGTACGAGATGACGGTCGCGATGGACACGATCTCGGCGAGCGAGCCCCAGCCGCGGAAGACCGCGAGGAAGAGGAACGCGATGACCAGGTTGAGGACCAGCGCCGGGCGCGGCACGCCGGTCTTCTTGTCGACCTTGCCGAAGATGCCGGGCAGGTGGCCGTTCTCCTGCACGCCGTGGATCATGCGCGAGGTGGTGGCGGCGTAGATCATGCCGGTGCCGGACGGGGAGATGAAGGCGTCCGCGTACAGCAGCATCGCCAGCCAGTTCAGGCCCCAGGCGAGCGAGAGGTCGGCGAGCGGGGAGTTGAAGCCGAGCCCGGCCCAGCCGTTCGCCTCGGACAGGTCGCCGTGCGGGACGCCCATGAGGAAGGCGACCTGCAGGGCCAGGTAGATGATCAGCGCGATGACGATCGAGGAGATGACCGCCTTGGGCAGCGACTTGCCCGGGTTGCGCGCCTCGGCCGCCATGTTCAGCGGGGACTGGAAGCCGTTGAAGGCCCAGACGATGCCGGAGAGGGCGACGGCGGTGAAGACGGCGCTCCAGCCGTTGGGCGCGAAGCCGCCGAAGTCCTTGACGTTGCTGGTGTCGAAGTGCGCCAGCATCAGGGCGCCGGCGGTCAGGATCGGGACCACGACCTTGAAGACCGTGATCGCGGTGTTGGTCTTCGCGAACAGCGTGATCGCGAACCAGTTCAGGAAGAAGTAGAAGATCAGCAGCACGCTGGCGCACGCGACGCCGGAGCCGGTGAGCTCCTTGCCGTCGTACAGGCCCTGCGCCCAGCCGAAGTCCCACGAGCTCATGTACTGAACGGACGCGGTCGCCTCACCGGGGATGACGGAGACGATCGCGATCCAGTTGGCCCAGGCGGCGAGGTAGCCGGCCAGCGAGCCGTGCGAGTACTGGCCGTACCGGACCATGCCGCCGGCCTTGGGGAACATCGAACCCAGCTCGCTGTAGGTCAGCGCGATGGTGAGGGCGACGATCGCGCCGATGACCCAGGCCAGGATGGCGGCAGGACCGGCGATGGCGGCGGCGCGCTCGGCTCCGAACAGCCAGCCGGAGCCGATGATCGACCCGAGTCCCGTGGCCGTCAGGGCGATGGTCCCTAGGGACCTGCGGTAGTTCGAGCTGGAGCCCTGCTCCGCGCTCGGGGTCTTCGGCGTGCTCAACGTGCTTGGTCTCCTGATCTTCCCCCACGGCCGTGCACAAACTTCGCCATCGTAAGAGCGAAACGGAAGATCAGAATCCAAGGTTCGGTCAAATACCCCTGTTCACTTGGGCGATGTGAGTTTTTCAACATCGCAAAGTGGGGGACAAATGTGGACATTGTTGGGCGTTCCAGGGTGCTGACCTGGTGGTTACGCACCAGTACGGACGGTGGTGTGCCGGCGTCAGTACGCAGTCGGCACAGGGCACTTCGCTACCGGGAACGGTGTCGGCTCACCATTTCACTGCCCGGCCGCCGCACCGGCCCACCGCGGCGGCTCACTTCACCGGGAGGTGGTAAGCGACCCGGTGCCGGTCGGCGAGCATGACCACATCGGCGGTCTCCACGGGGCGGCCGCCCGCGTAATACGTCCGCGAGATGACCAGTACGACATGGCCGGGCACGCCGCCCAGCACCATCGCCTCCTCGGCCAGCCCCGGCCGGGCCCCGACCTCCTCGACGACGTTGTCGACGATCACGTCGATGGCCGCCATCCGCTCGACCACGCCGCGCCCGGCCAGCGGCCCCTCCTCGGGCAGCATCACGGGCGTCCGGCCCGTCACCTCCAGCGGCTCCCAGGAGGTGGAGAGCATCGCGGGCTCGCCCTCGGTGCGGAAGAGATAGTGCGTACGCATGACCCGCTCGCCCGGCCTGATGCGCAGCCGGTCCGCGATCGCGTCGCTCGCCTCGTCCTGCTCGCTGCTGGACTCCCAGGTCCCCTTGACCTTCTCGTCCGACTGCTCCTGGCGGAACGGCGTCGCGCCGGCGCCGGTGCGGAATCCGGCGCGGGCGATGCGGCGCTGGGCGGGGCGCTCGCGGACGTATGTCCCCGATCCCGAGCGGCCCTCCACCAGTCCTTCGGCCATCAGGACCTTGCGCGCCTCCAGCGCGACCGTGTCCGAAACGCCGTACTCCTCGCGGATGCGGGCTTGCGAGGGGAGGCGGGTGTGCGGCGGCAGCACGCCGTCGACGATCTTCTGACGCAGGTCACCGGCGACACGGAGGTACGCGGGCTGCTCACCGAAAGGCACATGCCCTCCCAAGGGCTTGACAGTCAGCAACAGCGTGGCAACCCACCGTTGCCACCCGCAAGCCTGGGCCACTTATTCACCCGATGTGATGACATGCAGCTCAGCAGGCACAGCAGCAGGCGCACTTGCGCGCCCGGCGCGCGCCACGGCTGCGCGCCGGCGCCACCCGGAGGTCCCCCGAACCTCCTGCAGGCCCCCCACGACCGTCGAGGATCAGCCGTTTCCGACGGGCCCGTTTCCGCCATCCCCGGGCACCGCACCGTGGCATGCTCGAAGCAGGCGTACGCCGTTCACCGGTACGCCGCGCAGGGACGCGCACGCCGTGCGCCCCGGGAAGGAGCCCCTCGTGCCCGCACCCGACCCCACGGCCCCCGGCCCCGCCGGCCTCACGCCGCTGCCCGACGACTGGCAGCGCGCGCTGGCGATCGTCGCCCACCCCGACGACCTCGAATACGGTGCCGCCGCCGCGGTCGCCGAGTGGACCGACGCCGGCCGCGAGGTCACGTATCTCCTGGTCACCCACGGAGAGGCGGGCATCGACGGGCTCGGCCCCGAGGAGTGCGCGGTGGTCCGGGAGGCCGAGCAGCGGGCGAGCGCGGCGGCGGTCGGCGTGCAGAACGTGGAGTTCCTGGGCCATCCGGACGGCGTCATCGAGGCCGGGCTGCCGCTCCGCCGGGACCTGGCGGCCGCGGTCCGGCGGCACCGCCCGGAGCTGCTGATCACGCTCAACCACCACGACACCTGGGGCGGCGTGCACTGGAACACGCCCGACCACCGGGTGGTCGGGCGCGCCGTCCTGGACGCGGCGGGCGACGCGGGCAACCGCTGGATCTTCCCCGAGCTGTTCAAGGAGTACGGACTCCCGCCCTGGGAGGGCGTGCGCTGGATGGCGGTCGCCGGATCGCCGCACCCCACGCACGCCGTCGAGGTCGGCCCCGGCATCGAGCGCGCCATCACCTCGCTCGCCGAACACCGCTCGTACATCGAGGGCCTCAACGGCGGCGCCCAGGACCCGCTCGCCTACGCCCGCGGCTTCATCGAGCAGATGCTCCAAATGGCGGGCGAACGCCACCGCGGCCTTCCGGCGGTCACCTTCGAGGTGTTCCCCCGCTGAACGCCCGCAGCCCCGCGATCAGCCACTCGACCGCCGGGGCCGTCGCGGCCGGTGCGGGCCGACCGTTGACCACCGCGAGGAGCTGCCAGTACCGCTCGTACTCGGCGACGTGCGAGGAACGACGCGGATGCTACGCCGCCGCCCGGACGTGCGCGGCCGCGCGCTCCGCCTCTCGTACGACCTCCTCCGTGTCGACGCCGACCAGCTGCCCGTGGGCCTTGCGCGGCCGGCCGTCGACGAAGACGTACGAGACGTTCGGGGGCTGGCCGTTCAGGACGATCTGGCTGATCCAGTCGAAGCGGGGCGCGAAGTTGAGCGTGCCGGGGTCCAGGACGAGGACGTCGGCGCGCTTGCCGGGCGTCAGGGAGCCGATCCGGTCGGCCATTCCGATGCACTCGGCGCCGCCCAGCGTCGCCATCCGGAGCACGGCCGGGAGGGTGGGGTGGATCTCCGCGTCCTCGTGCAGCGCGCGCTGGAGCCCGACCGCGGCCTTCATGACGTTGAACATGTCGGAGGTGTCGTTGGTGCCGCCGTCGTGGCCGAGCCCGGCCTTGATGCCGCGCCGGTGCATGGCGGGCAGCGGCATGATGCCGGAGGCCAGCCGCATGTTGCTGAGCGGGCAGTGCGCCACCCGTACGTCGTGGTCCGCGGTCAGCGCGATCTCGTCGTCGGTGAGGTGGATCGCGTGGTTCATCAGCAGCCCGGGCCCGAAGGCACCGGCCTCGCGGAGCGAGCGGATCGGGTCGTCCGCGCGGTCGTCGCGGTGCTCCAGTACATGCGAGTTGAGCAGCACGCCCAGGTCGTGCGCGACCTCCCGGAAGCGGCGCAGCTCCGGCACGGCCTCCATGCCCGCGTGCACGGACACCTGCGCGGAGGCCAGCGGCAGCGGGTCCAGCAGCTCCTTCTTGACGCGCGGTATGAGGTCGATCGCGTCGGCGCTCTGCGTCATCGCGTACACGAAGCGCAGCCCCGTGCCGTCCAGCGCCCGGATGTACTGCTCGCTGGTGTCGTACGGGATGCCGTGCACCCAGTCGACGACGGTGGTGACACCGGCCTGCAAAGCATCCAGGGCGGCGAGGCGCACGAAGCGGTACATGTCCGCGGCGTCGATCTTCGGGAGGGTGGCGCGGTTGCAGGCGGCCAGCCAGCCGTTCAGGTCCTGGTCCGAGCAGCCGCCGCGGATGCTGGACTGCCACAGGTGGTTGTGCAGGTCGACGAAGCCGGGGAGGACGAGCTTGCCGCGGGCGTCGATCACGCGGGCGCCCGCCGGTGCGGTCAGCCCGTGGCCCACCGCGGCCAGCCGCCCGCCCCTCATCAGTACGTCCGCGTGCTCCAGGGTGCCCAGCTCACCGTCGCCGATCCCGGGGTCCATGGTGAGGACGAGGTCGGCGCCGCGGAGCAGGGTGTCGCGGCCGCCGCCGTCGCCGGGTCCGGTCGGTGCCTCCTGGCGTGGCGCGGCGCCGGCGATGCCTGCGGCGAGCGGGACGCTGCCGAGACCTGCCAGAACGGTTCTTCGCGTCAGTTGCGATGTCGGTTTCGGAAAAGTCATTCCGCTGTTGTACCGCGGGTAACACTTCGTCCCGAGAGGCGACTTCGAGCCAACTGACAGTCTGTCAATTACGCCGACCGCAGGCTCAACTCTTCGTAGAATCAGACCACTTGCACAACAGGTGGCGGACCCGTACCAGGGACCTCCGCGCCTCGGGCGTCCACACCGCGCTCACGTAGACGTGGCCCGCCTCGGGCTCGAACGTGTACGTACCGCCATTGCCGGCCGCCGCCAGCCGGTCCGCCAGCAGCCGGGCTTCGGCGGCGAAGAGGTCCCGGCCGCCCTGGAAGACGTGTACCGGCGGCAGCCCGGCCACGTCCGCGAACCGCGGACTGAGCAGCGGGTCGCGCGGATCGGCGCCGTGCGCCCACAGCCGCCCCGCCTCGATCAGGTCATCGGTACGGAGCAGCGGATCGAGCGGTTCGAGGGACGGCAGCGCGGGGTGCGACATCGTGAGGTCGAGCCACGGCGAGAACAGCAGCACCTGGCGCGGCGGGGGCAGGCCCGCGTCCCGGTACGCGACGGCCTGGCCGAGCGCGAGCCCGCCGCCGGCCGAGTCGCCGCCGAGCGTGACATTCTCGGATCCCGCCTCGGCGCACAGGGCGTTGTAGACCGTACGCAGCAGGGCGTACGCCCCGGGCGCGTCACCCTCGGGGGCGAGCCGGTAGAGCGGCACGGTGAGGGTGACGCCGGTGCCCTTGGCGGCGTGCTGGAGGAGCCACCAGTGGGCGGTCTGCAGCGGGAAGGCGTACGCGCCGCCGTGCGTGTAGAGCAGATGGCGGCCGGTGGCGCCGCGGCGCGGGGCGAGCCGCAGGACCGGGCGGCCGGCCACCGTCGAGCGGGTCACCTCGTAGCGGGCGCGCAGCGGGGCCGGTACCGGTGCGGCCTGCGTGTCCGGCGCGCACGTTCCCGCCATCGGTCACGTCATCCCTTCGCGGTGCCCCTCGCCGCCGTGCTCCCGGCGTCGTCCCCCGCAGTGCCCTTCGCGGGGTCCGGCACATCCTTCGCGGGGCCCGCCACGCTGTCCAGGAACCCGGCCGCCAGCGCGGCGAATTCCGCCGCCCGCTCGATCTGGGGCATGTGCCCGGTGGCGGGAAAGAGGTGGCTGCGGGCGTGCGGCAGCGCGGCGACCGCGGCGTGGAAGTGCGTGACCGGCAGTACCGCGTCCGCGTCGCCCCAGACGACGAGGGTGGGCACGCGGGCGGCCGCGGTCCGCGCGAGGAGGGCGCGGCGCCAGCCGGGGTACGAGCCGAGGACCGGCACGCCCAGGCTGAGCATCGTGGCCACGAAGGTGCCCCGGAAGTCGGGCTGCCGGCCGACGAGCCCGGCGTGCCGGATCAGCTCCTCCGTCGCGTGCCGCGGGTCGTGGAACAGGTCGCGGTTGACCTGCACACCGGCCTCCCGGGCCCGGCCCCGGAACCGCTTCCCGATACCGGGCAGCGCAGCCAGTACGGCGTACCCCATGGAGCTCAGCGAGAGGTTGGCCTCGCGGCCGAAGCCGGCGCTGTTGGCGAGGACGAGCGCGGCCACCCGGTCCGGGTACTCCGCCGCGACGGTCATGGCGACCGCGCCGCCGAGGGAGTTGCCCATCAGGTGGACGGGCCGCCGCTCCCCCAGCGCGTCCAGCACGCCGATCACGGCCCGCGCGAAGGAGGCGAGTCCGGCGCGGCCCTTCATGCGGCGGGTCAGGCCGAAGCCGGGCAGGTCGGTGCTGATGACGCGGTGGCCACGCGCCGCGAGCAGGTCGTGGGTGAGCTGCCAGTCCTCCAGGCTGCGCGCGATGCCGTGCAGCAGCACGACCGGCGGGCCGTCCGCGGCGCCGCTGACGCGTACGCGTACGGGGTGGCCCGCGACATCCACGTACGTCGTGTCGGCGGCGGTCACTTGGCGGCCTCCGCCCGCGTGTGCGCCCGGTCCTGCCCCGGCGCACCGGCCGGCGCGTGCTCCGGCTCGCGGCCCGGCACCCGCTCCCCGCGGCGCACGGCCGCGCGGGGCGTGGGTTTCAGCGTGCGCCGGAGGTTCGTGCGCATCGTCGTGGCGGCGTCCAGCACGTAGTTCTGCCGTACCTTCCACGGCCCGCGGTCGCCCTGCCGCGGGAAGGCGTCGATGGAGCGCTTGACGTACCCGGCGGCGAGATCGAGCAGCGGGCGCTCGGCGAGCGGGCGTCCGGGCTCCGGTACCACCGCCGCGTAGTCGTTCCGGTCCATGAAGTTCAGCACCTTGCACACCAGCCGCGAGGTGAGGTCGGCGCGGAGCGTCCAGGAGGCGTTGGTGTAGCCGATGCAGACGGCGAAGTTGGGCACGCCGGTCATCATCGCGCCGCGCCACACGAACTGCCGCGACAGCTCGACCGGCCGCCCGTCGATCTGCGGAGCGATCCCGCCGAAGGCGAGCAGCTGCAGCCCGGTGGCGGTGACGACGACGTCCGCCTCCAGCACCTTCCCCGACTTCAGCCGGATGCCCTCGGGGACGAAGGTGTCGATGTGGTCGGTGACGACCTCGGCCCGGCCCTGCTTCAGCGCCTTGAAGAGGTCGGCGTCCGGCACCGCGCACAGCCGCTGGTCCCAGGGGTTGTACGAGGGCGTGAAGTGGTCCCGCACCGCCTGCTCGTCCTTCAGCATGCGGGTGTTCAGGCGGGTGAGCAGCTTGCGCGCGGCCTGCGGGCGGCGCCTGCAGAACTGGTAGAAGCCGATGCCGAAGAGGATGTTCTTCGTCCGCACGGCACGGTGGGCGACGCCCGCGGGCAGCGCGCTCCGCACCTTGTCGGCGATCTTGTCGCGGCCCGGCACGGCGCTGATCCAGGTCGGCGTGCGCTGCAGCATGGTGACCCGCTCGGCCCGGCCGGCCATCGCCGGCACCAGCGTCACGGCGGTGGCCCCGCTGCCGATGACGACCACGCGCTTGCCCGCGTAGTCCAGGTCCTCGGGCCAGAACTGCGGGTGGACGACGGTCCCGGTGAAGGAGTCCAGGCCGGGGAAGTCGGGCGCGTGCCCCTTGTCGTAGTCGTAGTACCCGGCGCAGGAGTACAGGAAGTCGCAGGTGACGGTGGAGCGTACGGCCTCGCCCGTCGCCTCGTCGGTGCGTTCGAGGGTCAGCGTCCAGCGCGCCTCCCGCGTCGACCAGTCGGCGGAGAGCACCTTCGTGCGGTACCGGATGTGCCTGTCTATCCCGAATTCCGCCGCCGTCTCCTTGATGTACCGCAGGATCGTCGGGCCGTCCGCGATCGACTTGGCGTCCCGCCACGGTTTGAACGGATAGCCGAGCGTGAACATGTCGGAGTCCGAGCGGATGCCCGGGTAGCGGAAGAGATCCCAGGTGCCGCCCAGGGACGCGCGCGCCTCCAGGATCGCGTACGAGCGTCCCGGGCACTCCGTCTGCAGCCGGTAGGCCGCGCCCACGCCGGACAGCCCGGCGCCCACGATCACGACATCGATGTGCTCGGTGTCCGGCCGCTGGCCGGCGGAAGTCGTCATGGCCCCAGTGTGCGCAATGGGGCCGGTGGGCTTCTTGACTTCACGCGACACGTATTTGACCCTGAACGACATGTCGGTGACCGGATTCAGGCACGGGCTCCCAGCATGTCGGTGATCTCAGCATGTCGGTGATCAGATCAGCGGGGCTGCGGGGCTTCCGTGCGACGGTCGCCGAGCTGGGCGGCGATGCCGAGGAGTATGCCGTGGCCGCCGGCCTGCCCGTCGCCGCGCTCGACACCGACGATCTCCTGGTCGACGACCAGGCCATGACGAAGGTGCTGGAGCTCGCCGCCGCCGGGCTGGACCGCCCCGACCTCGGGCTGCGCGTCGCGGCCCGGCAGGACTTCGGCATGCTCGGCGCGCTGGCCCTGGCCATCCAGCACTCCCCCACCGTCGCCGACGCGCTCGAATGCACTTCGCGGTACCTCTTCGTGCACGCGCAGGCCCTCAGCCTCACCCTCGAACCCGACCCGTACGACGCGCCGGGCATCGCCGCCCTCCGCTACGGCCCGCACCCCGGCCTCCCGGCCCCCGTCCAGGGCACTGACCTGGGCCTCGGCTTTCTGCACCGCGCGATCCAGTTCCTCGTCGACGGCCCCTACGGGCTGCGCACCGTCGAGCTCCCGTACCGACCCGCCGCCCCGCTCGCCACGTACGAGGAGTTCTTCGGCGCCCCGGTGCGCGTCGCCGGTCCCGCCGCCCTGCTCCGCGTACCGAAGAGCCTCGGCGACCGGCCGCTCGCGGGCGGCGACGAGCACCTCCGCCGGCTCGCCCTGGCGTTCCTCGCCGAACAGGCACCGGACGAACGGGCCGATATCGTCCTCCGGGTCCGCGGCGCCGTGCAGCAGTCCCTGGGCACCACCCCGCCCGACATCGGCGCCGTCGCCCGACTGCTCAGCGCCCACCCGCGCACGCTGCAGCGGCGGCTGCGCGACGAAGGCACGACGTACGCCGCGATCCTCGACGACGTACGCCGCCAGGCCGCCCGCCACTACCTCACGGGCACCGCCATCCCCATGACCCAGATCGCCGCCCTCCTCGGCCTCTCCGAACAGTCGGCCCTGAGCCGCTGCTGCCGGCGGTGGTGGGGGATGTCGCCTACGGGGGTGCGGCGGGGGGAACGGCTTCCGGAGGCTGTCGCATAGAGGTAAGCCTTGTCGTGCAGAGGTAAGCCTCTGTCGTGCAGGGTCAAGCCGGGGACGGTGCTGCACGGGCAGACTGGTGCGGCCGGAGATCACCGAAGCCCCTACCCCGGAGGAGCCCCATGCCTGCCGCCGCCCTCTCCCCGTACCGTTTCGCCGGCGGTACCGCGGTCCTGACCGGCGCGGCCGGCGGCATGGGCGAGCAGCTGGCCTACGGACTCGCGGCGCGCGGCAGCGGTCTCGTCCTCATCGACCGGGACGCCGACCGGCTGACGGCGGTCGCCGACAAGGTACGTGCCAACCACCCGCACCTGACCGTCGACACCCACGTCGCCGACCTCTCCGACACCGACGGCCTGGACGCCCTCGTCGCGCGGATCACCGAGGCCCACCCCCGCATCACGCTGCTGATCAACAACGCCGGGGTGGCGCTCGGCGGCCGCTTCGAGCAGCTGACGGCCGAGGAGTTCGACTGGGTACAGGCCATCAACTTCCGCGCCCCCGTGGCCCTCACCCGACTCTTCCTGCCGCACCTGCTGCGCACCCCCGGCAGCCACATCGTGAACGTCTCCAGCCTCTTCGGGCTGATCGCGCCGCCCGGCCAGTCGGCGTACGCCGCCAGCAAGTTCGCGCTGCGCGGCTTCAGCGAGGCCCTCCGCCACGAGCTGGCCGACCGCGCCACCGGAGTCACCACCGTCCACCCCGGCGGCATCCGCACCCGTATCGCCGAGAACGCGCGGGTGGCCGCCGCGGCCGACGCGGCCGAGTCCCGCGCGGGCAAGGAGAGCTTCGCCAAGCTGCTGACCTACCCGGCCGACAAGGCCGCCGAGCAGATCCTGGCGGGCATCCGCACCCGCAGCCCCCGCGTCCTGATCGCCACCTCCGCCGTCGTCCCCGACCTTCTGGCCCGCCTCTTCCCCGCCTCGTACATGAGCGTCATGAACCGCCTCCGGCCGTCGACGGCGCGGCGCGCGGTGCCGCGGGCTGGTGGCGGCGGACGGTAGTCCGAGGTCAGCGGCTCCCGTACTTGGCGGCGGACGGTAGTCCGAGGTCAGCGGCTCCCGTACTTGGCGGCGTACTTCCGGGCGATCTCCAGCTGCTCGCGTTCCATCCACTCCGCGGCGACCAGCATGTCCGGCAGCGACTTGCGCTCGGTCGTCACGGCGCGGAACAGCCGCCCGACCGTGACCTCATGATCCGGGCGGTCCACCACCTCGACCGGGTCGCCGGCGCTGAACTCCCCCGGCTCGATGACGCGCAGCATCGCCCCCGAGGAGCCCGCCTGCGTGAACCGCCGCAGCCAGCCCTTCTCGGCGAGCCGGCCCGCGAACGTACGGCACGGGATGCGGCCCCCCGTCACCTCCAGCACGACCCCGTCCCCGACCCGCCACCGCTCGCCGACCAGCGCCTCCCGCAGGTCCATCGCCATGGTGGTGAGGTTCTCCCCGAACGCGCCGTTGGCCAGCGGCCGCCCCAGCTCCTGCTCCCACGCGTCCAGGTCCTCCCGGGCGAACGCGTAGACGGCCCGGTCGTCGCCCCCGTGGTAGCGCAGGTCGCAGACCGTGTCCCCGGCCACCCCGCTCGCTCCGACCCCGGCCGGCCCGGGAGCCGTCACCCGCACCGGCCCGGCCACTGGCTGCTTGTCGATACCGGTCGTTCCGGACGGCGCATCGGTGTACTCGACCGCCTTCGCCGCCCCGACGTTCACACTGAGGATCTTCATAACCCGAATCTAGGCTCTAACGGGACCATTGGGTCGCAGTCGGGCGGCTTACTGATACGCCGCCGCACGGTTATCCACAGGCTCGGTACCCTCGATTGCGGCGCTCATCCCGACTTGATAGATATGACTCCACTTGAGACGACGGTCGTCCAGTCCGACGGGGGGAGCCTGATGAAGTTCGACATGGGAGCGCAGACGCTGTCGACGCTGCAGTCGAAGTCGCGTGGGTCGAGTGAGGATCTGGGGACGCTCATCCGGCAGCTGGTGGACGCCGCGGCGCCGCTGGAGGGCAAGTTCAACGGGTCCGGCAAGGCGGCCTTCGATCAGTTCAAGGCCCGTTCGGACGAGATCGCCTCTGCCCTGCAGAGTTCCCTGTCGGGGATTCTGGGCGGTCAGTCGGGGATGGATTCGGCGTTCAGCTCCGGCGATCAGGAGAGCGGGGACAACGCACGACAGCAGATGTCGGCGGCCAATTTCGACGCGGCGCGATTCGGCGCCCGCTGAACATTCTGTGTGACGGGGAGTGTGTGTGATGGGTGCCGGTCAGGATCGTCGTTCGTACGACACGGGTGCGTCGGCGGATGCGCAGGGCAATATCCAGACGGTGATCGCGCGGCTGGAGCAGGTGATCACGGCGCGCGATGGTCAGGTGAAGGCGGCGATGGCGGACTTCACGGCCGATGGTGTGGCGGATGAGTACCACGGTAAAGAGATGCGCTGGAACCGCGCCTCGCAGGAGGTCAAGAGCATCATCCAGCTGCTGAAGACGACGCTGGAGAAGAACGACGGCACGGCGCAGCACACGCTGTCCAAGGCGAAGGCCGCGGTCGACAACATTGGCTGACCTGCGCGGGCGCAGACAGTAACGGGGAGCGTGGGTAGGCATGGCGGGCTGGGACCTGCATCCGCAGGGCATTTCGGGCGTGCTGAAAACGACCGGTGAATTCGCCGGAAAGATCGAGGGACACGCCAAGGCGTACGGCGATCATCTGCAGTCCGCGGCCACCAGCGCGGGCACGATCACCGCCGAGGGCGAAGCGCACGGCGGCGGCAAGGGCGGGGAAAAGGCCGCCGGCGGCCTGGTGGCCCTGGCCCTCTCGCAATTCGCCGAACACACCACCAACGACCTGAAATTCATCGCCGCCCGGGCCGGAAAGTCCCTCACGGGCGCGGTGGAAGCCACCACCGCCTATCTCAACGGCGACCTGGACATGGCCGCCGAAGCCCAGCGCAAGGCCCTCGGCGTACCGGACCTGGACCCGAAGAAGCCGGGGGTGCAGTCCGCATGAAGATCGAGCTGAAGCCTGATCAGATCCCGCAGTACACCGGTGACCTGGCGCAGCTGGAGAAGGACCATGCGGCGCTGAAGACCGATGCCGGGCACATCCGTACCACCGGCTCGGACGTCCACTCCCATTTCCAGGGCCTGTCGGCGTACTACAAGGCTCCCGAGGCCGAGCAGCTCTTCGCGACGACCAAGCCGGTGCAGGACCGGGCGGACGGCTTCGCCGACGGCCTGGAGACGGTCGCCTCGGCGCTGTCCGCCTACGCCGATGAGATCCGCCCGCTGGTGCCGAAGCTGGCGGAGCTGAAGACCAAGGCGCAGAACTTCATCCGGGACCACAAGGACGATGAGGACGGCGACTAC
>NZ_JOBH01000016.1 GCF_000717745.1 Streptomyces violens | reverse complement strand
CCCGGAAGCTAAGCCTTTCAGCGCCGATGGTACTGCAGGGGGGACCCTGTGGGAGAGTAGGACGCCGCCGAACAATTCTTCAGCTCCGGTCCCTGAACCAAAAAGGTTCAGGGGCCGGAGCTTTTTTGTTTTCGGTGTGTCCGGCTGCCGGCCGGCGTTTGTTTCCGGACATGGTGGAGCCTCGCCGCCGGCCTGACGGCGGCCGATACGGGGCCCGCGGTACAAGGGGACGAACCGGGCAGGTAAAGTCATGGGGCATCGTCGCTACGTTCCCCACAGGAGGCACACGGGTGGAGGTTCAGGAGACGCGCATCCAGACTGATCGCGTCCTCACCATCCCCAACATTCTGAGCATGGCTCGCCTGGTCGGCGTGCCCGTGTTCCTGTGGCTGATTCTGTGGCCGGAATTCGGTGGTCCCAAGGCTGACGGCTGGGCGCTGCTGGTGCTGGCTCTGAGCGGCGTCAGTGACTACCTGGACGGCAAGCTCGCACGCCGCTGGAATCAGATCAGCAAGCTGGGGCGCATTCTCGACCCGGCGGCCGACCGGCTGTACATACTGTCCACGCTGGTCGGTCTGACCTGGCGGGAGATCCTGCCGCTGTGGATCACGATCGCGCTGCTGGCCCGAGAGCTGATGCTGCTGATCGCGGTGGGCTGGCTCGCCCGGTACCGGTACGGGCCGCCCCAGGTGAACTTCCTGGGCAAGGCTGCCACGTTCAACTTGATGTATGCGTTCCCGTTGCTGCTTCTCAGTGACGGAAGTGGCTGGCTGCATACACTCGCTGCTATTTTCGGATGGGCGTTCGCCGGATGGGGTACAACGCTCTACTGGTGGGCAGGAATCCTCTACGTGGTTCAGGTCCGCCGCATCATCAAGGCGGACGCCGCGGCCGACTGAGCTCGCCGAACCGGCAGCCGTGCGATGGCCGGGTGCCCAACGCGAGAGAAGTGGGCCATCTGGCGGGCGAAGTCGGCAAGATCGTCGTCTCTTAGAGGAGGACGCTTCCGACATGAAGGCCGTTGTGATGGCGGGCGGAGAAGGCACGCGCCTTCGGCCCATGACTTCGAGCATGCCCAAGCCACTGCTTCCGGTGGCAAACAGGCCGATCATGGAGCACGTGCTGCGGCTGTTGAAACGGCATGGCCTCAGTGAGACCGTAGTGACGGTGCAATTCCTGGCCTCGCTGGTGAAAAACTATTTCGGCGACGGTGAAGAGCTCGGCATGGAGCTCACCTACGCCAATGAGGAAAAGCCGCTCGGCACCGCCGGCAGCGTCAAGAACGCCGAGGAGGCGCTCAAGGACGATGCCTTCCTGGTGATCTCGGGCGATGCCCTCACCGACTTCGACCTGACCGACCTGATCCGTTTCCACAAGGAGAAGGGCGCCCTCGTCACCGTCTGCCTGACGCGGGTCCCGAATCCGCTGGAGTTTGGTATCACGATTGTCGACGAGGACGGTCAGGTCGAGCGTTTCCTGGAGAAGCCGACCTGGGGTCAGGTTTTCTCCGACACCGTGAACACGGGCATTTATGTCATGGAGCCCGAGGTCTTCGACTACGTCGAACCGGACGTTCCGGTGGACTGGTCCGGCGATGTCTTCCCGCAGCTCATGAAGGAGGGCAAGCCGATCTACGGCTATGTCGCCGAGGGCTACTGGGAGGATGTCGGTACGCACGAGAGTTATGTAAAGGCCCAGGCCGACGTCCTCGAGGGAAAAGTCGATGTCGATATCGACGGCTTCGAGATGTCCCCGGGTGTGTGGGTGGCCGAGGGTGCCGAGGTTCACCCGGACGCCGTATTGCGCGGCCCGCTCTACATCGGCGACTACGCGAAGGTCGAGGCGGGCGTAGAGCTGCGTGAGCACACCGTCGTCGGCTCGAATGTCGTCGTGAAGAGCGGCGCGTTCCTGCACAAGGCTGTGGTGCACGACAACGTGTACATCGGGGAGCAGTGCAATCTTCGCGGCTGTGTCATCGGGAAGAACACCGATGTGATGCGGGCGGCCCGCATCGAGGACGGCGCCGTCATCGGCGACGAGTGCCTCGTCGGTGAGGAATCGATTGTTCAGGGCAACGTTCGCGTCTATCCGTTCAAGACGATCGAAGCGGGCGCGTTCGTCAACACTTCGGTGATCTGGGAGTCCCGCGGCCAGGCGCATCTTTTCGGCGCCCGCGGCGTTTCCGGAATTCTGAACGTGGAGATCACGCCCGAGCTGGCGGTGCGGCTCGCGGGCGCGTATGCGACGACGCTGAAGAAAGGTTCCTCGGTCACCACGGCGCGGGACCATTCCCGGGGTGCCCGGGCGCTGAAGCGTGCGGTGATCTCCGCGCTGCAGGCGAGCGCCATCGATGTACGCGACCTCGAGAACGTGCCGCTGCCGGTGGCCCGTCAGCAGACCGCGCGGGGCAGTGCCGGCGGAATCATGGTCCGCACGACGCCGGGCGTGCCGGACTCCGTGGACATCATGTTCTTCGACGAGCGGGGCGCGGACCTCTCACAGGGCGGGCAGCGCAAGCTCGACCGGGTGTACGCCCGCCAGGAGTACCGTCGTGCGTTCCCCGGCGAGATCGGTGATCTACACTTCCCGTCCAGCGTCTTCGACTCGTATACGGGTTCGCTGCTGCGGTCCGTGGATACGTCCGGGATCGCGGAGGCCGGCCTCAAGGTCGTCGTGGACGCTTCGAACGGCAGTGCCGGTCTGGTGCTGCCCAGCCTGCTGGGCCGCCTCGGGGTGGACTCCCTGACGATCAACCCCGGTCTCGACGAGTCGCGGCCCACGGAGACCGAGGACGCGCGGCGGTCCGGCCTCGTACGGCTCGGCGAGATCGTCGCGTCGGCGCGTGCGGCCTTCGGGGTGCGTTTCGACCCGGTGGGCGAGCGGCTGTCCCTCGTTGACGAGCGGGGGCGGATCATCGAGGACGACCGCGCCCTGTTGGTCATGCTGGACCTGGTGGCCGCCGAGCGGCGCAGCGGGCGAGTGGCGCTGCCCGTGACCACCACTCGTATCGCCGAGCAGGTGGCGGCGTACCACGGTACGCAGGTGGAGTGGACGACCACTTCGCCCGACGACCTGACCCGGGTCGGCAGGGCGGACGACACGATCTTCGGCGGCGACGGCCGGGGCGGCTTCATCGTCCCGGAGTTCGCGAGCGTCTTCGACGGCTCGGCCGCGTTCGTCCGGCTGATCGGTCTGGTGGCCCGTACGCAGCTCACGCTGAGCCAGATTGACGCGCGTATCCCGCGTGCGCATGTCCTCAAGCGCGATCTGGCGACCCCCTGGGCTGTCAAGGGGCTCGTCATGCGACATGTGGTGGAAGCGGCCGGCGACCGCTCCGTGGACACCACGGACGGCGTGCGGATCGTCGAGGCCGACGGGCGCTGGGTGCTGGTGCTGCCCGACCCGGCAGAGGCGGTCACCCACCTGTGGGCGGAGGGCCCGGACGACGCCTCCGCGCAGCAGCTCCTTGACGAGTGGGCGTCCGTAGTGGACAGCGCGGGCCGCTGACCCGAGTCCCCACCGGCGCGTCCGATTCGGCGCGCCGGTGGGGCCATTGGGTGACCGCGCCGCCGACGTGCGACGATGTGCGGCATGTCGCAGCAGCACCCCGAACGGAGCAGCCCCGGATACGCTCCGCGCCCCGATGCCTCCATGTCGCTGCTGACCAATGTCATGGAGCACAGCCTCGATGACGGGTACGCCGAAGCGGCGGCCCGTAAGGCGGCGACGGCCGGGGGCCTGCCCCGTACGCTGCGGGCCAAGTTGGGCTTGGCGGCCGGGCTGGTCCTCGCCGCGGTGGTCGTCACGGTGGGTGCAGCGCAGGCGCGGATATCAGCACCGACCCTGGCGAAGGAGCGCGAGGAGCTCATCGCCCGGATCGACCAGGGCACCGACAAGGCCGACAAGCTGCAGCAGCACGTCGACTCGCTCCGTGAGGACGTCGGCGACATGCAGCGCAGGGCGCTCAAGAAGAGCGACGGCGAACGGGCCGACCTGCTGGCGCTGCTGTCCGGCTCCACGCAGGTCACCGGGCCCGGGGTGAAACTGGTCGTGGACGACGCCAAGGAGGCGGAGACGGGCGGTGGCGGCCCCCGTGAGAGCACCGGCTTCTCCGATACCGGGCGGGTGCGCGACCGGGACATGCAACGGGTGGTCAACGGCCTCTGGGAATCCGGCGCCGAGGCCATCTCCGTCAATGGGCAGCGCCTCACGTCCCTCTCGGCGATCAGGGCGGCGGGAGACGCCATACTGGTCGACAACAAACCGCTGGCGCCTCCGTATACGGTGCTGGCGGTGGGGGACGGGCAGCGGCTGAGCACCACGTTCCAGGACAGCGCCGACGGTCAGTACCTGCATGTGCTGCAGCAGAACTACGGCGTCCGCACCAGGATTTCCACCGAGGGTGACCTCACGCTGCCGCCCGCGCCGAGCTTGATCGTACGTACCGCACAGCCGAAGACCGGTGCCGCGCAGCCGGGCGGCACCGACACAGGGAAGGGCACATCGTGATCGCCGTACTGGGCCTCATCGTGGGAGTCGTGGTCGGACTTGTCGTCCGCCCCGTGGTGCCGACGGTGGTCGAGCCCTACCTGCCGATCGCTGTCGTCGCGGCGCTGGACGCCGTGTTCGGCGGTCTGAGGGCGATGCTGGACGGCATTTTCGACGACAAGGTCTTTGTCGTCTCCTTCCTGTCCAATGTGGTTGTCGCCGCACTCATCGTCTTCCTCGGGGACAAGCTGGGCGTCGGCGCCCAACTCTCCACCGGTGTGGTCGTGGTGCTCGGCATCCGCATCTTCTCCAACGCCGCCGCGATTCGCCGGCACGTGTTCAGGGCGTGAGACCAATGGCATCCGACGAGCACGACGAGCACAACGAGCGTGATGAGGCGCAGGGGCGCGAGGAATCGCAGGAGCGCCCCGAGTCGCCCGAGGGCGACCGGACGGCCGGGCGCGACGAGACCGGGCCTGCTGAGGGCGGTGCGGCGCAGAAACGTCCCGTGACGCCTGGAAGTGGCGATCCGTCAGAAGACAGCGACACTCCGAAGGATGACGATGTCCCGGAGCGCCGCGAAACGCCCAAGGCGCCCGAGAAGTCCGGTAAGGCCGAGGAGGGTGAGCGTACCGAGGCGCCCGAGAAGCCGGTGACACGCAGGCCGGACGAGGCTGCCGATCAGGCGGCTGCCGCGCAGGCTCCGAAGGAGGAGCCCGGCGAAGGCCGTACGCAGCGTCCCGGCCCCGGACGTCTGCAAGGACCGCTGCAGGGCCCCACCCAAGGACGCCCGCCGCGCCCCGTACAAGGGCGGGGCGGCGGCCCCCAGGGGCCCGCTCAGGGACGTCCGCCGCGCCCGGTACAGGGCCGCCCGCAAGGAGGGCCGCAGGCCCGCCCTCAGGGGGGCGGTCAGGCCGGCCCTCATGGTGCGCACGGTGCCGTACGGGGGCGTCCGCAAGGGCCTGCGCAGGGACCTGGGCAAGGGCCCGGGCAGCGGCGCCCGCAAGCCCCCGGAGACCGTCCCGGGTCCGCTGGGCGGCTGCCCATGCCGCCCGAGCGGCAGGGTGCCGGCGGGCCTCCTCAGGGGGCGCAGCACGGCCGTCCTGGTGGCGCGTCGGCAGCGCCTCAGGGTGACCGTCCCGCGGCCGCCGCGGCATCGGGGGCGGAGCAGCGCGGCCCGGTAGGGCCCGGGCAGGCTGCCGCATCCGGTCAGCCGTCCGCGGCGCGGCCGGGTCCCGAAGGCGAGCCCCAGCTCACGGGTCGGGAGCGGCTGAAAGCGGGTCTGTGGCCGCCGCGACTGAACCGGGCTCAATTGATTGCCGCCGTACTGCTGTTCATTCTCGGGCTGGGGCTTGCTATTCAGGTACGTTCCACCAGTGACAGCAGTGCGCTGCGCGGAGCGCGCCAGGAGGACCTGGTGCGCATCCTTGACGAGCTCGATGACCGCTCGCAGCGCCTGGAGGACGAGCAACGGCGGTTGGAAGGCCAGAAGACCGAGCTGGAGAACAGCTCGGACCAGGCCGAGGAGGCCCGTAAGCAGACGGTGGAAAAAGAACAGCAGCTCGGGGTGCTGGCCGGTACGGTGGCGGCCGAGGGGCCCGGCATCGCGCTCACGATCGACGACCCGTCGCGCTCCGTCGAGGCGGACAAGCTTCTGGACACGATCCAGGAGCTGCGCGCGGCCGGCGCGGAGGCCATTCAGGTCAACGACGTCCGTGTCGTGGCGAACACCTACGTCTCGGACGTGCGGGGCGGTGTGGAGATCGACGGGAAGCGGGTCGTGCAGCCGTTCCGTTTCAAGGTCATCGGCAAGCCCGAGGACCTGGAGCCGGCCCTGAACATCCCCGGCGGAGTGGTTCAGACATTGGAGAAGGAGCAGGCCACGGTGTCTGTGACCCGTCAGGACAAGATTGTCGTGGACGCCTTGCGCAAGGCGGAACGGCCCGACTACGCGCGGTCGTCGTCGCAGTGAGGCGGGAACGTATGGCGAGGCGTGCGACGGGGCATGAGGTAGCCGGGGGTCGGCGCACCGCACAAGTGGTGCGTGGTGGAAACTGTGTGAAGGCCCCGGACGTTGAATGGATGTCCGGATCGGCCGGTGTGTGCATCGAGGGTTCGTCCTGCCCCACGGGCGGGTCTGTTTCGTTCAAGGGGAATCGCCCGTGAGTTTTTTTGCGAAGCTGTTCGGCAAGAGTGACCGCAAGGACGGCGGCAACGCCTCTGCGCGGCACGCCGCGCCACGGCAGTCAGGTGAGCCGGCGTCCAATGAGGAGCGCCCGCTCTTCCGTGACGAGGTGGCCGGCCCGGCCGGTGGTACTTCCGGTGGTCAGCAGCCCGGTTCTGTTGACCCTGCCGCGTCCGGCCCCATAGGTTTCCAGGAACCATCAGCCGCTACGGGTGGAGGGTCCGCCTTGCCGGTTTGTACGAGGTGCGGGCACCGCAATGCCGAGGCGAGCCGGTTCTGCTCCAACTGCGGCGCGCCGCTGCGCGCCGGTGGGCAGGCCGAGCGTCCCTCTGAGACGACCTCGACCATCTCCATCTCGGGTATCGAGGCGTACGACGCGGAGACGACGGGGCAGACCCCGATGCCTTCGCTGTCCCCCGAGGCCCAGGCCGCCGTGGACGCGCTGCCGCTCGGCTCCGCGCTCCTCGTCGTGCGCCGGGGCCCCAATTCCGGCAGCCGCTTCCTGCTGGACGGTGAGCTGACCACGGCCGGCCGCCATCCGCAGAGTGACATCTTCCTGGACGACGTGACGGTCTCCCGCAGCCATGTGGAGTTCCGCCGCGGCCAGGACGGCGGCTTCACCGTCACCGACGTCGGCAGCCTGAACGGCACCTACGTCAACCGCGAGCGGATCGACTCCGTTCCGCTGGCGAACGGCGACGAGGTGCAGATCGGCAAGTTCCGCCTGGTCTTCTACGCGAGCCAGCGGGGCGTCGGCATCTGACCTGCCAGGGAAGGCACATGCACCACACACCGTCCGGCGGTGCCGGTTCCTCCGGCACCGCCGCCGCGGGCGGCGAGCTGGTGAGCATCGGTACGGTGCTCAATCTGCTGCGCGACGAATTCCCCGAGGTCACGATCTCCAAGATCCGTTTCCTGGAGTCCGAGGGCCTGGTCGAGCCGCAGCGTACGCCGTCCGGGTACCGCAAGTTCAGCACGGAGGACGTCGAGCGGCTGGCGGGCGTGCTGCGGATGCAGCGCGACCACTACCTGCCGCTGAAGGTCATCCGTGAGCACCTGGACGCCGTGGCGCGCGGTGAGGACGTGCAGCTCCCGGCACCCGCCTCGCCGCCCAGGGAGTTCCTGGACGGTGTACAGGAGCCGTCCGGTGAGCATCCGACGGCCGCCCGGATCGGCCGCGACGAGCTGTTGGCCGCCACTGAGGTGGACGAGTCCGAGCTCGCGGACTGGGAGGCGTACGGTCTGCTCGCCCCGGCGTCCGACGGCGGGTACGGCATCGAAGCCGTCGCGGTCGCCAAGCTCGTCGCCGAGCTGGGCCGCTTCGGCCTGGAAGCGCGTCATCTGCGGGCGGTGAAGGCCGCTGCGGAGCGCGAGGCGGGCCTGATCGAGCAGGTCGTGGCGCCGCTGAAGCGGCATCGCAACCCGCAGACCAGGGCCCATGCGGAAGCCACGGCCAGGGAGCTGGCCACGCTCTCCGTACGACTTCATGCGGCCTTGGTCCAGGCCGCTCTCCACGTCCGGCTGCCGTGACCTTGGGTACGGTCACCCCCGCCGAGGGGGTGCCCGACTACCCAAACCGGCCGGGCACGTCCTAGGGTTGCTGTGTGAACGAGCTCGACGTCGTGGGTGTCCGGGTAGAAATGCCTTCCAACCAACCGATCGTGCTGTTGCGCGAGGTGGGAGGCGACCGCTACCTGCCCATTTGGATCGGGCCCGGCGAGGCGACCGCCATCGCCTTCGCCCAGCAGGGCATGGCCCCTGCCAGGCCGCTGACGCACGACCTGTTCAAGGACGTGCTGGAGGCGGTGGGCCAGGAGCTGTCCCAGGTGCGCATCACGGACCTGCGGGAAGGTGTCTTCTACGCCGAGCTGGTCTTCGCCAGCGGTGTGGAGGTCAGCGCCCGCCCGTCCGACGCCATAGCGCTGGCGCTGCGCACGGGTACGCCGATCTACGGGACCGACGGGGTGCTGGACGATGCCGGCATCGCGATCCCGGATGAGCAGGAGGACGAGGTGGAGAAGTTCCGCGAGTTCCTCGATCAGATCTCGCCCGAGGACTTCGGCACCAACAGCCAGTAGGGCCGCAGCGGGCGCCGCGCCGTAAGGGAGCGAGCGGGGCGCACGGCAGCACACCCGGCGCACAACCCACCAGACATTCCCCGCATAAAGTCACGTGAAACCACTCGTAGGGTGATTATCACTCGGCGTGGCGAGCGCGGCGATCGTTGACGCACCCCGAGTGACTGCATACCGTCGATAAGGCAGGTCCCGTCCGGGACGTGAAGGACGGAGGTCGGCGTGGCAATCACCGGCGACGGTACGGCGGCGGGAGGGGCATTGCCGCTTCACACTGGCGCGGCGAATCGTGCCCCGGTAAACCGTGCCCCGGCTCAGGCCGCCGGGAAGCCGGCGGACCCGGTCGGCGAGACGGTCGGATACCGAGGCCCGACGGCATGCGCCGCCGCGGGGATCACTTACCGGCAGCTGGACTACTGGGCGCGTACGGGACTGGTCGAGCCCAGCGTGCGGCCGGCGTACGGCTCGGGCACCCAGCGGCTCTACAGCTTCCGGGACGTCGTCGTCCTGAAGATCGTCAAGCGGCTGCTGGACACCGGCGTCTCGCTGCAGAACATCCGTACGGCCGTGCAGCACCTCGCCTCCCGTGAACTGCCCGATCTGGCCCAGATGACGCTGATGAGCGATGGCGCGACGGTGTACGAGTGCACGTCGCCCGACGAGGTCGTCGATCTGCTCCAGGGTGGTCAGGGCTCTTCGGTATCGCCGTCGGCGTGGTCTGGCGGGATGTGGAGGCCGGACTGTCGCAGCTCCACGGAGAGCGCGTGGACACCGGGGAGACCCTCGTCGGCCACAACCCCCACGACGAGCTGGCCCGCCGGAGGAACCGGGCGGTCTAGAGCGCCCGGGCGGTACGACACGGGGGCGGACGCGCGGTACGGAGGCCGTGCGGGCGCACGGTACGACGCGGGGCACGGAAGCCGCTGTACGGCTCGTGCAGAGCTCTCCCGGCCGCGCTTCCGGCCCGCCGAGCGGCCGATTGTCAGTGGCGTACGGCACCATCAGTGACGTGAGACGTGCGCCGACGATTCTGCATCTGGACATGGATGCGTTCTTCGCGGCCGCCGAGCAGGCGGCCAAGCCCAGCCTGCGCGGGAAGCCCGTGGTGGTGGGCGGCATCGGCGGGCGCGGCGTCGTCTCCACCGCGTCGTACGAGGCCCGCGTCTTCGGCGTCCGCTCGGCCATGCCCACTGCCCAGGCCCGCCGGCTCTGCCCCAACGCCGCCTACCTCACGCCCCGCTTCCACGTGTACCGCCAGGTGAGCGAAAAGGTGATGGCGCTGCTGCACGAGCTGTCGCCCCTGGTGGAGCCGCTGAGCCTGGACGAGGCGTTCGTGGACCTGGAGGCCGGCGGCGTCGCCGACGACGCGGCATCGGCCCGTGCGGTGGGTGAACAGCTGCGCCGCGACATCCTGGCGGTCACGGGACTGACCGGCTCGGTGGGCCTCGCGGGCGCCAAGATGCTCGCGAAGATCGCGTCCGAGCAGGCGAAGCCGGACGGCCTGGTGCTGATCGAGCCGGGCACCGAGCGCGAGCTGCTCGGGCCGATGACCGTGCGGACGCTGCCGGGCGTCGGCCCGGCCACGGCCGAGGCGCTGCGCAAGGCCGGGATCCACACGGTCGCGGAGACTGCCGAGGCCGGCGAGGCGGAGCTGGTGCGGCTGCTGGGGCGGGCGCACGGCACGGGGCTGTACGCGATGGCGCTCGGCCGGGACGACCGGCCCGTGGTCGCGGAGCGGGACGCCAAGTCGGTCTCCGTCGAGGACACCTTCGAGGTGGACCTCACCGACCGTACGAGGGTGCGCGCCGAGGTGATGCGGCTGGCGGACCGGTGCGTGCAGCGGCTGCGCGCGGCCGGACGCTCGGGCCGTACGGTCGTGCTGAAGGTGCGCAACTACGACTTCTCCACGCTGACCCGGTCCGAGACGCAGCGCGGGCCGACGGACGACCCCGCGGTGGTGCGGGAGGCGGCGGGGCGGCTGCTGGATCTGATCGACACGACGGGCGGGGTGCGGCTGCTCGGCGTGGGGGTGACCGGCCTCGCCGACTTCACGCAGGAGGACCTCTTCGCGCAGGTGGCGACGGAGCGGGCGGCCGAGGAGGCCCGGCTCGTCGAGGAGGCCAGGGCGGTGGACGGGGCGGCAGCGAACAGTGGGGGAGAAGAGGCTGAGGAGGCCGCTGAGCGGCCCAGGAAGTGGCTGCCGGGCCTGGACGTGGTCCATGCCGAGTACGGCCCCGGATGGGTCCAGGGAAGCGGCCTGGGGCGGGTCACCGTACGGTTCGAACAGCCCTGGTCCGCTCCCGGACGGGTACGGACGTTCCTGGTGGACGATCCGGCGCTGTCGCCGGGGGAGGCGCTGCCTCTGGTGGGCGGCGGTCCGGACGTTCCGCCGGTGGCCGATGAGGGCGCGCACCCGCCCATAACGTCGGATCCGCTCCGGCCGATGGCCGCGGATCCGCCCTCGCCGACAGCTCCGGCAGCCCCGACGGCCGCGGAGTCGTTCCCGCCTGCCGCTCAGTCCTCCGACGAGCCCGCTATCCGTCCGAACTCCCGGTCGGCGGACCCGGCGGCCGGGCGGCCGACCGCGTCCTCCCCGGCGAGCTCCGCGTCCGTGGCGGAGATATCCAGCCGGTAGTGGTGGTAGAGCTGCAGTTCCTGCTCCGGTGAGAGGTGGCGGCCCACCCCGAAGTCCGGCGCGTCCTTGATCAGCTTCCGCTCGTACGGCACGTGCAGCGCGTCGTCGACCAGCCGGCTCGGCTCCAGCGGCACGAACGCGTCCCGGCTGAAGAGCCCCGTACGGACCGCCGCCCACTCCGGCTCGCCGGTCGCGTCGTCCAGGTACACCTCGTCGACGGTGCCGATCTTGGTGCCGTGCCGGTCGAACGCCTTGCGGCCGATCAGACTGCGGGGATCGATGTCGGTCTGCACTGTTCCTCCTACCTGCTGGAACTGCCCTCTGCACCCTACGAAACGGCACATTTACCGCCCTGGCCACTCGAGGGATGCCGAGCAGTCGCGCTGGTAGGCTGGTCAGCGATCGATGACCCCGTGCGGGAGAGCTCTCCGACCCCCGGGCCGGAGGCGCCGAAGGAGCAACTCCTCCCCGGAATCTCTCAGGCACACGTACCGCGCGGACGAGATCACTCTGGAAAGCAGGGCGGGCCACGGACCAGCGCAGTACCGGAGCCCCTCCTCACCGACGGTGAAAACCGGACGCTGCGTGCGTTCCGGTGAAGCTCTCAGGTTGAGATGACAGAGGGGGAGGCCGTCCGGGCACCAGCGCCGTGGTGCCCCTCGTAGGTCCCAGAGACCAGGAGGCCCCCGCAGATGACCACCAACCGCATCTCGTTGACCGAGCTGGAGCGCGGCACCCCCTTCGAGCAGCGCCACATCGGCCCCGACCAGGCGGCCCAGGCGAAGATGCTCGCGCACATCGGCTTCGGCTCGCTGGACGAACTGACCGCGGCCGCCGTCCCCGACGTGATCAAGAGCGCCGAGGCGCTGGACCTGCCCCAGGGCCGCACCGAAGCGGAGGTCCTGGACGAGCTGCGGGGCCTCGCGGACCGCAACCGCGTGCTCTCCTCCATGATCGGCCTGGGTTACTACGGCACGTTCACGCCGCCGGTCATCCTGCGCAACGTCATGGAGAACCCGGCCTGGTACACCGCGTACACCCCGTACCAGCCGGAGATCTCGCAGGGCCGGCTCGAAGCCCTGCTGAACTTCCAGACCATGGTCGCCGACCTCACCGGACTGCCCACCTCGGGCGCCTCGCTGCTGGACGAGGGCACCGCGGCCGCCGAGGCCATGGCGCTCGCCCGCCGCGTCGGCAAGGTCAAGAAGGGCGTCTTCCTCGTCGACGCCGACTGCCTGCCGCAGACCGTCGCCGTCATAGAGACCCGCGCCGAGCCCACCGGCGTCGAGGTCGTCGTCGCCGACCTGAGTGAGGGCATCCCCGCCGAGATCGCCGAGCGCGGCGTCTTCGGTGTGCTGCTGCAGTACCCCGGCGCCTCCGGCGCGGTCCGCGACCCCCGCGCGCTCATCGAACAGGCTCACGAACTTGGCGCGATCGTGACCGTCGCCGCCGACCTGCTCGCGCTGACCCTGCTCACCTCGCCCGGTGAGCTCGGCGCCGACATCGCGGTCGGCACGACGCAGCGCTTCGGTGTGCCGATGGGCTTCGGCGGCCCGCACGCCGGCTTCATGGCCGTCCGCGAGAAGTTCGCCCGCAGCCTCCCCGGCCGCCTGGTCGGCGTCTCCGTCGACGCCGACGGCAACAAGGCGTACCGCCTGGCTCTGCAGACCCGCGAGCAGCACATCCGCCGTGAGAAGGCCACCAGCAACATCTGCACCGCGCAGGTCCTTCTCGCCGTCATGGCCGGCATGTACGCCGTGTACCACGGCCCCGAGGGCCTGGCCGCCATCGCCCGCCGCACGCACCGTTACGCCACCGTCCTCGCCGAGGGCCTGCGCGCCGGCGGCATCGACGTCGTGCACGGCACGTACTTCGACACCCTCACCGCGCGGGTCCCCGGCCGCGCCGCCGAGATCGTCGCCGCCGCCCGCGAGGCCGGCGTCAATCTCCGCCAGGTCGACGCCGACCTGATCGGCATCGCCTGCGACGAGACCACCGGGCGCGCCCAGCTCACCGCCGTGTTCGGCGCCTTCGGCGTCCAGGGCGACATCGATCAGCTGGACGCGGCTGCCGCCGACGCGCTGCCCGAGTCCCTGTTGCGCAGCGACGACTACCTCGCCCACCCGGTCTTCCACCAGTACCGCTCCGAGACCGCGATGCTGCGCTACCTGCGCACCCTCGCCGACCGCGACTACGCGCTGGACCGCGGCATGATCCCGCTCGGCTCCTGCACGATGAAGCTGAACGCGACCACCGAGATGGAGCCGGTGACCTGGCCGCAGTTCGGCCAGCTGCACCCCTTCGCGCCGGTCGACCAGGCCCAGGGGTACCTCACCCTCATCCAGGAGCTGGAGGAGCGCCTCGCCGTCGTCACCGGCTACGACAAGGTCTCCCTGCAGCCCAACGCCGGTTCGCAGGGCGAGCTCGCGGGCCTGCTGGCGGTCCGCGCGTACCACCGCGCCAACGGCGACGAGCAGCGCACCGTCTGCCTCATCCCGTCCTCCGCGCACGGCACCAACGCCGCCAGCGCCGTGATGGCCGGCATGAAGGTCGTCGTCGTCAAGACCGGCGAGGACGGCGAGGTCGACGCGGACGACCTGCACGCCAAGATCGAGCAGTACCGCGACGAGCTGGCCGTCCTGATGGTGACCTACCCGTCCACGCACGGCGTGTTCGAGGAGCACATCACCCAGATCTGCGCGGCCGTGCACGACGCGGGCGGTCAGGTCTACGTCGACGGCGCCAACCTGAACGCGCTGGTCGGCGTCGCCGAGCCGGGCAAGTTCGGCGGCGACGTCTCGCACCTGAACCTGCACAAGACCTTCTGCATCCCGCACGGCGGCGGCGGTCCGGGCGTCGGCCCGGTGGGCGTGCGCGCGCACCTCGCGCCGTACCTTCCCAACCACCCGCTGCAGCCCACCGCGGGTCCCGAGACCGGCGTCGGCCCGATCTCCGCCGCGCCCTGGGGCTCGGCCGGCATCCTGCCGATCTCCTGGGCGTACGTCCGGCTCATGGGCGGCGAGGGCCTCAAGCGCGCCACGCAGGTCGCGGTGCTCTCCGCCAACTACATCGCCAAGCGCCTGGAGCCGCACTATCCGGTGCTGTACACGGGCCCCGGCGGTCTTGTCGCGCACGAGTGCATCATCGACGTACGGCCGCTGACCAAGGCCACCGGCGTCAGCATCGACGACGTCGCCAAGCGCCTGATCGACTACGGCTTCCACGCGCCGACGATGTCCTTCCCCGTGGCCGGCACGCTCATGATCGAGCCGACCGAGAGTGAGGACCTCGCCGAACTGGACCGTTTCTGCGACGCGATGATCGCCATCCGCGCGGAGATCGAGAAGGTCGGCACGGGGGAGTGGGACAAGGAAGACAACCCGCTGCGCAACGCCCCGCACACCGCCGCCTCCCTCACCGGCGAGTGGAACCACCCGTACACCCGTGAGGAAGCCGTGCACCCGGCCGGCGTGGACGCCGCGGCCAAGTACTGGCCGCCGGTGCGCCGCATCGACGGCGCCTACGGCGACCGCAACCTCGTGTGCTCCTGCCCGCCGCTGGAGGACTACGACGGCTGACGGCGCCCGGCGCGCTTCCTGAGCTGACGGCGGCCGGCGCTCTTCCTGAAGTCCAGGCAAGCGTCCCGGCACGTCAAAGGGCCCTCGGCGATCTCCGCCGGGGGCCCTGCTCGTTCTTCCCGCTCACCGCGTCAGGCTGCGGTGACGACCTGCCCGGTGCCCATCGGCCGGTGCGGGTCGATGACCTGCCCGTCCGGCAGGAGCTCACCGGTGTCCTCGAAGAGGAGGACGCCGTTGCACAACAGGCTCCAGCCCTGCTCCGGGTGGTGCGCCACAAGATGGGCGGCCTCCCGGTCGGCGGACTCTGCTGACGGACACGGTGGCTGGTGCTGGCACATGGATGCTGTCTTTCGCTGCGGTGTGGTGGTGGACGTCTTCCTGCGGCTCGATGAGGTGTTCATGGCCGCCCCCCGTTCGGTAGTTCGCTCCCAGTGTTGCCCTACGGACGTGATTCCGCAGGGATTTCGCAGCAGCGGTACTTACTCGGTAAAGACGCATCACCCATGCGGGCGGTTGCCGCTTCTCGTAGTGCACCTCTGGGTGGTCTTGACTGGTCATTGTGGGCTAGTCACCCGGCGGAACGGTGCGTTCGAGGGAGCACCGGACGTTCGGGGGGAGCGGCCGGACAGCAGTGCGCCCCGCGGCGAGGAGAACCGCGGGGCGCACTCCGGTGAATCGGAACCGATCCGGCACACGGCGCTTCGAGGGACGCCGCGTCCCGGGACCTCAGGCCGGCGAGCCCAGAAGGGACGCGGGCGTGAGGCGGAGCGTGAGACGGGACAGGAGCTCGGCGACACGGTGCGGCCGGTGGGCGGCGATGCCGGGGGGAGCCGGGGCGAGTGGGACCAGCAGATCCCCCGCCGCCGGGCACCCTTCGGCACCGTCCGCCGTGACGTCCTCGTGCAGCCACAGCGTGAGCATGTACAGCTCCGGTACGGAGAGCAGCCGTGGCTGGTACGCGGTGGGCACGGATTCGGCCTGGTGCAGGGCCCGTTCGATCGCGGACACATACGGACCCTCGCCGAAGTGCGAGAACGCCCAGCCGTCCGGCGTGAGCATGGCGTCCGCCGTGGCCAGCGCATGCTCACCGCCGCGGATGAGGAATCGCCAGCCGGTCAGGCGGGTACGCGGGGTGCCGCGACGGGAGACGTCGTCGAGTACATGGACGGGCAGGGGGCGTTCGGGACGCAGGGGCCCCTGGTGGACACGGAGGGCGGGGGTCGGAGCCTCACGTACGGCGGTAGGAGAACCGAGGGCGGTGAGGACGCTGCGCAGGGCGGGAGCGGGAGCAGGGGGTACATGCAGCGGCATGGTGGGTCGCCTCTCACTTGGGAGACACGGTGGTGCTGGGCAAGTGCGGACGGCGCTGTCAGCAGACGGGAGCAGAGCGTGGCCGACCGGGGCCATGGCCCGGCGGGGGTGTCAGCCGCTGTGCCTCAGCCTCGGAAATGCCCCGCTAGCTGGGCGCCAACTCTCTGCCTCGTCCACGAAGTTTATACGACAGGTGTTCAGTGCTTGTTTCGACTACCGCTCACGGAGATTTTTGGCAAGTCGTATTACGGCCCGTTCTCCACGGTGTTTTCGATGCAATTATGCACCCCGCTGGTCCGCGGACCTCGGATTACCCCGGCGACGCGGTCGGCCTGATGTCATCGTGCTTTGGAACAGGGCCAATGCGCGGGGCCCGAGCCCCCTCGGTATGCCCTCGGAATGTGCCATTCGGCTCGCGCTCCCCAGCCTATCGGGGGCACCCGGCTCCCCGAGGCGTTATCGAACCGATTGCCGGGCATCATCGACCGCACGGGCCCGCGGCCGCGGGCCGGCCACGTCAGGAGGGACGCTTCGATGGGGGAGAAGGTCACGGCCGGTGGAATTGAGCACGACGACCGGCAGCGTTATCGAAGAAGACTGGGCGAGTGCCTGGAGGGTTTGACGAGGCTACTGGACGAGAAGCGCTTCGACCGCCCGAAGAACCTCATGGGCATAGAGATAGAATTGAATCTTGCCAGCGCCGACGGCATGCCCAGGATGATGAACTCCGAGGTGCTGGAACGCATCGCCAGCAGGGATTTCCAGACCGAGCTCGCCCAGTTCAATCTTGAAGTCAATATCCTGCCGCACCGCCTCTCCGGGCGCGTGCTGGACCAGCTCGCCGAAGAACTGCGCACCGGCCTCGCCTACGCCGACCGCAAGGCCCGCGAGGTCGCCGCCCGTATCGTGATGATCGGCATTCTGCCCACGCTCACCGCTGAGGACCTGGTCTCCTCGAACCTCTCCGAGGCCGACCGCTACACGCTCCTCAACAACGAGATGCGCGCCGCACGCGGCGAAGACTTCGAGATCGACATCGAAGGGGTGGAGCGGCTCACCGCCACCTCACCCTCCATCGCCCCCGAAGCCGCCTGCACCTCCGTACAACTGCACCTCCAGGTCACCCCGAACCGCTTCGCCGCCGTATGGAACGCCGCCCAGGCACTCACCGCCGTACAGGTCGCCATCGGCGCCAACTCGCCCTTCCTCTTCGGCCGCGAACTGTGGCGCGAGTCCCGGCCCCCCGTCTTCCAGCAGTCCACCGACACCCGCCCGCCCGAACTCCAGACCCAGGGCGTCCGCCCGCGCACCTGGTTCGGTGAACGCTGGATCGAATCTGCACACGACCTCTTCGAAGAGAACGTTCGCTACTTTCCCCCGCTGCTCCCGATGTGCGGCGAGGAGGATCCGCTCGCCGTACTGGAGAAGGGGGGCGTGCCGGAACTCTCCGAACTGGTCCTGCACAACGGCACGGTCTACCGCTGGAACCGCCCCGTCTACGCCGTCGCCGAAGGCGTCCCCCACCTCCGTGTCGAGAATCGCGTGCTGCCGGCCGGCCCCACCGTCACCGACGTCATCGCCAACACCGCCTTCTACTACGGCCTCGTACGGGCCCTGGCCGACGAACCCCGGCCCATCTGGACCCGGCTGCCGTTCGCCGCCGCCGCCGAGAACTTCGACACCGCCTGCCGCTACGGCATCGACGCCGCCCTCCAGTGGCCACGCCCCGGCCGCTCCGGTGGCATCGCCCAGATCCCCGCCGTACGCCTCGTCCTCCAGGAGCTGCTGCCCATGGCCGCCGCCGGACTGGACGGCTGGGGCGTGGCACCGGCCGACCGGGACCACTACCTCGGCGTCATCGAGGCCCGCTGCCGGCGCCGCGTCAACGGTGCCTCCTGGCAGGCCGCCGCCTTCCATCGTGCCCTGCAGGGCGGCCTGGAGCGCGAGGAAGCCCTGGCCGCGATGACCCGGCGGTACAGCGAACTGATGCATGAGGGGCGGCCGGTGCATGAGTGGCCGTTGGAGGGGGTTGTGTAGGGGCTGGGGCAGGGGGCTGCTGGCTTCCTGGAGCGAGGTGGGGGCGTACGGGGCTGGCCGTACGCCCCCACCTCTGGCCGTCCTGGGCACGGCCCCCGTGCTGACGGCCTCCGGTCCTTCGGGCAAGCTGTGATCTCCTCCATGCGGAGGGCGCCCGTACTCGGCTTGTCGCGCGCGCTCTTCGTACCTGCTGTCCGAGACCCTGGCAGGGCAGTGGAGGCGTACCGGCGCTATCGCGGAACTGGAGGCAGGCGTGCAGTCCGAAGTGCACCCCGTGGCTGAATCTCTCCCTGACCAGGGCCCGCCCGGCGGCCTCGCACGCAGCACCCTGAGAAGCGAGACCCTGATCGTCCTCGCCCTCTCCGTCGGCGCCAGCGCGGTATCCGCCCTCATCAGCTTCACGGGATCACTCACCAAGCCCGGCGGTCTGAAGGACCAGGCGGCGAACCTCAACAGCTCGCAGGCGCCCGGCCGCCCATGGCTGGATCTCGCCTGGCAGCTCTTCGGGATCGCCACCGCGCTGGTACCCGTACTGCTCGTCGCCCACCTGCTGCTCAGGGAGCGCGCGGGCGGCCTGCGCGCCCTCGGCTTCGACCGCCGGCGCCCCGGCTTCGACCTCGGCTGGGGACTCGTCGTGGCGGCCGGTATCGGAGGCAGCGGCCTGCTGCTCTACCTGGGGGCCAGGGCGGCCGGGGCCAACCTCACCGTCGTACCGGAATCGCTGCCCGATGTGTGGTGGAAGTTCCCGGTACTGATTGCCTCCGCGCTGCAGAACGCCGTACTGGAAGAAGTGATCGTCCTCGGCTACCTGTTGCGCCGCCTCGGCCAGTTGGGCTGGTCACCGATGGCCGCACTCGTGGCCAGCTCGGTCCTCCGCGGCTCGTACCACCTGTACCAGGGCATCGGCGGCTTCGTCGGCAACATGGTGATGGGCGCACTCTTCGTACTTATCTACCGCCGCTGTGGACGAATCGCCCCCCTCGTCGCCGCCCATGCCATCATCGACATCATCGCGTTCGCCGGCTACGCCCTCCTGGCGGGGAGAGTGGGGTGGCTGCCTACGGGGTGAGGGGGAGGTGGGGTGGGGTGGGGGTGGGGGCCCCAGAGGCCGCCGAGGAAAAATCCCCCTCCCCGCCCTCGCCTCCATCCCCACCCCCGCTCGCTCCTCAGCCTTCAGCCCCCACTTGCCCCCTCACCCCCAGCCCGCGCCGCCTCCGTAAGCTCGCCGTCGATGACCGTCACCGCGCGTCCGGTCAGCAGCGTGCGGTCGCCGCGCAGAGCAGTGCGCACGAATCCGGTACGGGCGGAGCCCTGCAGGCCGGTCAGCTCGTCGCGGCCCAGCCGCTCCGACCAGAAGGGCGCGAGCGCGGTGTGCGCGCTCCCTGTCACGGGATCCTCGTCAATACCCACACCCGGGAAGAAGCACCGCGTGGCGAAGTCATAACCGCCGTCCGGGTCCTCGGCGCGCGCCGTCGCGATCACGCCCCGACTGCCGAACCGGATCAGCGCCGCGAGATCCGGGGACAGCTCGCGTACGGTCCGCTCGTCCGCCACCTCCACGAGCAGGTCCCCGACCTGTGACCCCGTCTCGTACGTGGAAACCGGCTCGGCGCCGAGCGCGGTGGCCAGCCCCGGCGGTACGGGCACCGCGGTGAGCGGCGCGGTCGGGAAGTCCATCGTGATCGAACCGTCCGCCGATGCCGTGGTGGTCAGCACGCCGCTGCGGGTCGCGAAGCGGACCGTTCCGGTGGCCGTCCCGGTGGAGTGCAGTACGTGCGCGGTGGCGAGCGTGGCGTGGCCGCACATGTCGACCTCGGTGGCGGGGGTGAGCCAGCGCAGCGCCCAGTCGGCCTCGTCACTGTCCGGCAGCGGCAGCGCGAACGCGGTCTCCGAGAGGTTGACCTGGGCCGCGACCTGCTGCAGCCAGTGCTGGTCGGGGAAGGAGGGGCCGTTCAGCAGCACGACTCCCGCCGGATTGCCGGCGAAGGGGCGGTCGGTGAAGGCGTCGACGATTCGAATTCTCATGGCGCGAGCCTAGGCATCGGAGATCGCGAGCGACGAGGTCCAATCCGCGAATATTGGCCTGCACGAGAACGCCGAGTGGCACGTACTCCTCAAGCCAGTTTCCAGGCCGCGCACCCAACGGGCCTCGGGCTCCCACGGATTCCGACACCCGTCAGCGCTCAACACCGGCAGAAACCCGCCGGCGAATCCTTGTCGACCGAACGCTTCCGATATATCGTTGAAGCATCGTGACAGATCAACGATGGGAGTGACGAGAAATGCGTCCACATGGACACGAGCACTGGGCAGCCGGGCGTCACGGTGGTGGCCGGGGTGAATACGAGGGGCGGCGCGCCGCCTTCGGGCCGTTCGGGCCGCCCTTCGGTGGGCCTCCGTTCGGCGGTGGCCGGGGCCGGGGAGGCCCGCGCGGCCGGGCGCGGCGTGGTGACGTGCGCGCTTCGATCCTGGCGCTTCTCAAGGACCGCCCGATGCACGGTTACGAGATGATCCAGGAGATCGCCGAGCGCAGCGGCGGTACATGGAAGCCGAGCCCCGGCTCCGTGTACCCGACCCTTCAGCTGTTGGAGGACGAGGGCCTGATCGCCAGCCGGAGCGAGGGCGGCAAGAAGCTGTTCGAGCTCACCGACGAGGGGCGTGCGGCTGCGGAGAGCGGCTCGGACGCCCCCTGGGAAGAAGCCGGCCGCGGCGTGGACTGGGAGGCGATGAACGAGGTCCGCAAGGCGGGCGGCGGCCTGGTCGAAGCGTTTCGGCAGGTTTGGGCGACCGGGACGCCCGAGCAGCGCGAGAAGGCGATCACGGTCGTCAATCGGGCGCGGAAGGAGCTCTACCTGATCCTCGCCGAGGATGAGTGAGCGAAGCTTGCGAGTGATCGAGTACGGAGAACGAGGGCCGGGCGAGGCCGTGGCCGGTGCGCGGACCGGCCACGGCTCTCGCGATCAGGCGACCAGTCGCGCGAGTCTGCCGAGCGACTCCTCGAGTGCGGACGTCGCCGAGTCCCTGAGCTTGCCGGCCATCAGCGACACGGCCGCGCCGGTGAACGAACCGTCGATCCGTACGGTCGTGGCCCCGGTCGTCGCCTCGCTCTCCGGTGCGAGTGTGTACCGCATCCCGAGGGTCACGCCCATCGGGCCCTTGCCCCGGAGATCGAGCAGGCGGGCGGGCTCCACGGTCCGCACCGTCCAGGTCACCTCGGCCGGAAAGCCCATGAGCTTCATGTTCTCCGCGTAAGTGGCCCCGGGTTCCAGCGTCGCCGGGCCCCCTTCGGGGAAGCTGGTGTGGGTGGCGTTCCACTGGTCGTAGCCGTCGAAATCGGTCAGGCGGTCCCAAATCTTCTCCGCCGGTGCTTCTATGTGAGCCTGGGCGGTGACATCGGCCATGCGGCACCCCTTGGTGACGACCCAAGGGCCGTCCGGTCGGTGACTGGTCCTGCGAGTCCTGCGCGCTCTGCGTGTCCTGCGTGGTGCCGCGGAAGGTAGCCGCCGGAGGTGCAAGGTTCAATACTGATGGGCCGTCAGGTAATTCGGGGGTGTACGGCCGTCAGATGCGTCAGGGGGGCGTAGTGGTGTGGTGCGGGGCGCGCGTCCGTGCCTCTGCCGCATCCTTGATCGCGGCTTCCGTGCCGGGCATATCCTCCGTAGGGATGAGATTCCGTTCCCGCGTACCCAACCATGGTCGGATGCGCAAATGCTCCCTCCCGGGGATGTTCCGGTAGCAAGAGCCTGGTGGGGTGAGTACTGTGCAAAACCGTACTGTGTACAACAGCGGACCGGGTCCGTCGCCGGAGGACCTTGATGCTTGCCTGACCGACGAGCTCGCGTCGGTGCTGACGTCTGCCCGCAGGCGGGCCACCCGCGACGGGGACCGGCAAGTGGACACCGCCCACCTCCTGCACGGCCTCCTCGAATCCGACCCGGCCGTACGGGAGATGGTCGACCCCGAAGGCGGCAGGATCGCGGGCCTCCTCGGGTACCTCGTGCAGCGCAGCATCGGTTACGGACGGCAGTGGCACGGCACGGTGGAGGACTCCGGGGCGGTGCCGATCGTGACCGAGGGCGGTGTCCCGGGCTGGTCACCGGCCGCTGCGGCTGCCATGGACGGCGCGCGGGACCGCGCGCACGCCCGCTATGCCGTCCGTGCCGAATGCCTCGATCTGCTGGCCGCGCTCGTGGACGACGCGGAATGCCGTGCCGTCGAGGTACTGCGCCGGGCTTCGATCGACACGGTGCAGCTCGCGGTACGCCTGGACCGGCAGACGCAGGACGTGATGTTGGAGGATGAGCGGTAACTCCCTTATTGGAGGGCGAGCGGTAACTCCCGCACCGAACCGCACTCTCCTGAATGCCCCCTGTCCCGCCTAGCGACAGGGGTATTGGTGATGACGCTGCTGACCTCCCCTGCCATCATGGCCGGATGCACGCGACTGTGGAGACGGAATCGAGTCAGAGAGGCAGGGGGAGAGGCTTCGGCCTCGGTCTGGCCCTGCTGTCGGCGTTGGCCTTCGGCGGATCGGGCGTGGCCGCCAAACCGCTGATCGCAGCCGGTCTGGAGCCCTTGCACGTCACCTGGTTGCGGAGCGCGGGCGCCGCGCTCGTCATGCTGCCCCTCGCCTGGCGCCACCGCGCCCTGTTGCGCCGTCGCCCCGCGCTGCTGGCGGGATTCGGGCTGCTCGCCGTCGCGGGCGTCCAGGCGTGTTACTTCGCGGCGCTTTCCCGGATTCCGGTCGGCGTCGCGCTGCTCATCGAATACCTGGCACCCGCCCTGGTCCTGGGCTGGGTGCGCTTCGTGCAGCGCCGGCCCGTCAGCCGCGCCGCCGCGGCCGGTGCCGTCCTCGCCGTCGGCGGTCTCGCCTGTGTTGTGGAGGTGTGGGCCGGGCTGAGCTTCGATGTGTTCGGGCTGGCGCTCGCGCTGGGCGCGGCCTGCTGCCAGGTGGGGTACTTCGTTCTCTCCGACCACGGCGGTGACGGCGACGACGCCACGCACCCGCTCGGCGTGATCGCGTACGGTCTGCTTTTCGGCGCACTCGTACTGACCGTGGTCGCGCGCCCCTGGACCATGGACTGGTCGGTGCTCGTCGGCACCGCGGACATGGACGGCACGGGCGTCCCCGCCGTGCTGCTCCTCGCGTGGCTCGTCCTGATGGCGACGGTGCTCGCCTACCTCACCGGCGTGATCTCCATCCGCCGGCTGTCGCCGCAGGTCGCAGGCGTCGTCGCCTGCCTGGAGGCGGTGATCGCCACCGTACTGGCGTGGGTGCTGCTCGGCGAGCACCTGTCCGCGCCGCAGATCATCGGCGGTGCGGTGGTACTGATCGGTGCGTTCATCGCGCAGTCCACCACACCCAAGGCGCCTCGGGATGTGGCGTCGCAGCACGATGGCGAGGCGCATCCGGAAGCCGCCTTGCCGGCCGGTACAGCGGGCACGCCCGGCTTGTAAGAGCCTGCGCCCGGGTTATGGCACAGGCTTTGTCCGCCCGGTCAGCAGTACTACACCGCCATGCGGCGCAGCTGGTGGGAGCGGGCCGCGGCGTCTCTGGGGCCGTCGCGGTCTGCCAGTCGCTGTGCGATGCGTTCCTGTACCTCCCTGCTCTTCTTGCCGGCGTACTTGAACTTGGCGCGCACCTCCGTCACTTCGAGGCGCAGCGCGCGGATGCCCGAGAGCATGCGGCCGTACGGCGGGCCGTCGGCCGTGACCGGGGCCGACCCGCCCTCGGGTTGGAAGTGCGCCATCTGGCGACGCAGCAGCTCGGCCTTCTCCTCCGGGTCGTCCACGACGTGAGCCGTGCAGCGGAGCTGGACCGCCGCATAGAAGCTCGTGGGTACGCCGTGCTCGGGCGGGGTGCCCTCGGCGGCCTGCCAGGGGCCGGGTATGAAGGTGTAGTCGTCGACGACGCTGAGCACGACGGAAGGGTCGGCCTGCAGCGCGGGCCACAGGGGGTTCGGGCGGGCGAGGTGGGTGACGGCCTCGCGGCGGCCGGCGTCGTACGCGAAGTGCAGCGGCTGTATCCACGGCGGATCGCTGGGCAGACCGTTGCCCGCGAGCTGGCCGAAATCGTGTCCGGCCAGCCAGGTCTGCCACTCGGTGTCGTCGGACGGCGCGTCCCAGGGATGGATCAGCATGGCCGACCTCAGAGGTCCTCGAGGTAGGCGGGCAGGGGGACACCGGGGGCCAGGTCGTCGGACGGTATGGGGGCGCCGTATGTGGGCGCCACGGGGACGACGCCGCTCCAGTGGGGGAGCGAGAGGTCCTCGGGCTCGTCGTTCGGCCCGCCGGTACGGATCTTGGCGGAGACCTCGGTCAGGTCGAGCCGGATGACGGCCGTGGCGGCCAGCTCCTTGGCGTTTCCGGGGCGGGAGTCGGCGGCGCGGCCGGGCAGTACCTGGTCCACCAGCGCGTCGAGTGCCGCGGTCTTCTCCTCGGGGTCGGTGACCTGGTGGGCGGTGCCGTGCACCACGACGCTGCGGTAGTTGAGGGAGTGGTGGAAGGCGGAGCGGGCGAGGACCAGGCCGTCGACGTGGGTGACGGTCACACATACCGCCAGGCCGGGGTCCGTCTGGCGGGCCTGGCGCAGCGGCCGCGAGCCCGTGGAGCCGTGGAGGTAGAGGCGGCTGCCGACGCGGCCGTAGAGCGTGGGCAGTACGACCGGGGCGCCGTCGCGCACGAAGCCGAGGTGGCAGACGTATCCGGCGTCGAGGATGGAATGGACGGTGTCGTGGTCGTACGCGGCGCGGTCGGCGGACCGCGTCGGGACCGTGCGCTCGCTCGGGGCGTAGGCCGCGGATGAGCCGTCACCGGCACCGGTCTCGGCGACGGCGGCGAACTCGGGACCGGCGTCGGACGTTGTGGGAGATACGGGCTCGGGCATCTTGCCAACTCCATTGCACTAGTGCATAATCAAGTTTGTGCTAGAAGAGTATCGGATCGAAGGGCGGCGCGCATCGGAAATTGCCGCCAGCGTCGAGCGAGCCGTCGGTGCGGGCGAGCTCCTACCAGGCGAACTGCTGCCCCCTATGCGGGAGTTGGCCGTCTATCTAGAGGTGAATCCCAATACGGTCGCGTCCGCGTACCGGACGCTGCGGGACCGCGGGGTGATCGAGACCGCGGGGCGACGCGGCACCCGGGTGCGTCCACGGCCGACGAGTACGCCGCGCGAGGCGCTGCGGGTCGACGTGCCGCCGGGCGTGCGGAACGTGTCCGACGGCAACCCCGACCCCGCGCTGCTCCCCGCGCTCGGGCCGGCGCTCGCCGCGGCCGCGGACCGTGCCACGGCCCGCCCGACGCTGTACGGTGCGCCCTTGATCGACGAGGAGCTGGCCGGCCGGGCGCGGGCCGCGCTGGATGCCGACGGTGTACCGGCCGGTCCGGTCGCCGTGACCTCCGGCTCGCTCGACGCCATTGAGCGGGTGCTCGCCGCGCATCTCCGGCCCGGTGATGCGGTGGCGGTCGAGGACCCGGGCTGGGGGAGCCTGCTGGATCTCATTCCGGCGCTGGGCCTGCGCCCTGTTCCGGTGGGGATGGATGAGGACGGGCCGCTGCCGACGGAGCTGGAGCGGGCGCTGGCGCTCGGGGTGCGGGCGGCGATCGTCACGGACCGGGCGCAGAATCCGACCGGGGCGGCGGTGAGCGCCGAGCGCGCCGAGGAGCTGCGGTCGCTGCTGGCCGAGTATCCGACCGTGCTGCTGGTCGAGGACGATCACGGTCATCACATCGTCGATGTCCCGCTGCATCCGCTGGCGGGGGTGACCGATCACTGGGTCATGGTGCGGTCGACGGCCAAGGCGTACGGGCCGGACCTGCGGCTGGCGGTCCTCACGGGTGATGCCGTCACGGTGGACCGGGTGCGCGGGCGGCAGCGCCTGGGTCCCGGCTGGGTCAGCCATCTGCTGCAGGACACGGTGATCCATCTCTGGCAGACGGATGCGGTGGACCCGAGCGAGGTCGCAGGCTCCTATGGGCGTCGCCGCGACGAGCTCATACGGGCCCTGGCGGAACGGGGCGTCGCGGCGCAGGGCCGCAGTGGGATGAACGTCTGGGTGCCGGTCCCCGAGGAGACGGGCACGGTGTCGCGGCTGCTGCACGCCGGCTGGGCGGTGGCGCCCGGCGCCCGGTTCCGGATGGAGTCCCCGCCCGGCATACGCGTCACCGTGTCCACCCTCTCGCACGGCGACACCGAGCCGCTCGCCGAGGCGATAGCGGCCGCCTGCCTGCCGGGGGAGGCTCGCCGGTACGACTGATTGGCATCGCTGATCGGTACGACGGATCGGTGTGGCTGGCCGGCGTGACGGGGCAGTGCGGATGGCCGGCACGACGGGGTGGCCCGGCGGCCCGGCGGCCGGTGCGGGCGGGTCGGTGCGGTGGGTCGGTGTGACTGGCGGGCGGGGCGGGTCCCCGGTCAGGGGTGCCTGGCTCTTCGGTCGCCCCGCTGGCTCTTCTAGTTCTTCAGGCGCTGCTGGAGTTCGTCGAGGTCGGTGAGGAACCAGGTCTGTCGTCCGCGGTTGCATTCCCGGACGAAGTCCTGCAGGGCTGAACTGGCCGCTGTGTGAGGGGAGATGTCGCCGAGGACGACGAGTCCCATGCGGTAGTTGACGAACTTCTGGACGATCTCGCCGGCGACGCGGGTGCGCAGTTGGAAGAACTGCTCGTCGAGCCGCTCGGCGGGAATGACGACCCACTGGGCACCCTGGTAGGAGGCGTTGCCGATGAGATCCAGGACGTCGCGTTCGTCGGCGATGGTCTGGCCGTCCTCGGCGGCGTAGATCAGGACGGGCACGTCGTGGATCGTCTGCAGGGTCAGGGTGCTCATGGGGGATGACACTAACGGGGGATGGGGGTGTGGTCGACGGAATTGTCCGGGCGGTGGCTGCCGATAGCCAGCAGCCAGTACCTGGTCATTCGGTCGGGCGGGGGCGGCTCTGGGTGAGGGCGGCGCCGGCCAGGACGATCAGGGCGCCGACGGGGGTATTCCAGGCGAGGTGTTCGTCCAGGACGGCGACGCCGGCGGCGGTGGCGATGACCGGGACGAAGTACGTGACCATCTGCGCGGTGGTGGGGCCGACTTCGGCGACCAGACCGTACTGGAGGAGGAAGGCGAAGCCGGTGCCAAGGGCACCGAGGGCGACGATCGCCAGCAGGGGGACGACGGGGAACGAGGTCGGGAGGGAGGTGAAGAACGGTGTCACCACGGCCAGTTGGAGCGTGGCCAGCATCAGCTGGGCGCTGGACATGGAGAGGCTGGAGTTGCTGCTGCCCGCGAGGGTGCGGCGGACGTAGATCCAGCCGATCGGGTAGCAGAGCGAGGCGCCCAGCGCCATGAACGTGCCCAGCGGGTCCGTGCCGGAGAAGCCCTGCCAGGCGCCGAGGACGGTCAGCACACCGAGGAACCCGAGGCCGAGTCCGGCGACGCGGCGGCGGGTGGGGCGGTCCTCGGACAGTGCCACCACGGACAGGGCCATGCCCCACAGCGGGGAGGTGGCGTTGCAGATGCCGGCCAGCGTGGAGGGGATGGTCAGCTCGGAGTACGCGAAGAGTGAGAAGGGGAGGGCGTTGAGGAACAGGGCGGCCACCGCCAGATGAGCCCAGGTCCGGGGGGTACGGGGCAGCCGGTCCCGCTTGGCGACGAGTACGGCGGCCAGTACGGCCGTTCCGAAGATCATGCGGCCGAGCGTGACGTGCAGCGGGGCGTAGCCCTGCGTGCCGACCTTGATGAACAGGAAGCTGAATCCCCAGATCAGCGCCAGGACCGCGAATCGGATGCGCCAGTCGATGGCGGACCGCGGCGCGGCCGGGGAAGCGGGCGAAGTAGGAGCGGGCGAGGCGGGACCTGGCGAAGCGGGGGCGGGTGCAGTCGGAGCGGGCGAAGGGAGAGGGGTGTGGGTGGTGGAGGGCGCTGCGGGGGTGGGTGTCGTGGTGGACCGGGATGAGGAGGTGGCGGCGGTGGAGCTCATGGTGTACACGATCGTCTGTCTTTATCGCGTAGCACAAGTGAGAATTCGTGGGGTGCATCGCTTAGCATTCCTTATATGTTGAACATGGAGCGGCTGCGGACGCTCAGCGCCGTGGCGCGGCACGGGTCGGTGCGGGCGGCGGCCGAGGGGCTGCACGTCACCACCTCCGCCGTCTCGCAGCAACTGGCGAAGCTGGAGCGGGAGACGGGGCAGCAACTGCTGGCCAAGAACGGGCGGGGAGTGCGGCTGACCGATGCGGGCCGGTTGCTCGCCGGGCACGCGGCGCGCATCCTCTCGCAGGTCGAGCTGGCCGAGGCGGAGCTGGAGGCGCACCGCGGGCAGGCGGTGGGCGAGTTGCGGATGGGGGCGTTCCCCACGGCGGCGCGCGGGCTGTTCCCCGACGCCCTCGCCGCGCTGGTCGTCGATCACCCGCAGTTGCGCGCGCGGCTGTGGGAGATGGAGCCGGGCGATTCGGTACGGGCGGTGGTGCGCGGCGACATCGACCTGGGCGTCGTACTGGACTGGTACAACCGTCCGTTGTCGCTGCCGGAGGGGTTGGCGAAGGCGCCGCTGCTGGACGATCCGGCGGATGTGGCCATGCCGTCGGACCACCGGCTGGCGGGGCGGCGCACGGTGGAGCTGGAGGACTTCGCGGAGGACGCGTGGATCTCCTGGCCACAGGGGGAGTTCTGCCACGACTGGCTGATGTTCACGCTGCGCAGCAAGGGGATCGAGCCGCGGATCGCGCACATGGCCGAGGAGCACGGCACGCAGCTCGCCCTGATCGCGAGGGGTCTCGGCGTGGCGGTCGCGCCCCGGCTCGGGCGGGGGCCGGTGCCGGAGGGGGTGAGAGTGGTGCCTGTGCGGCATCCGATGCGGCGGCATGTGTACGCGATCTGGCGCGCCGACGCGGACCGCCGCCCGTCGATCCGCGCGGCGGTCGCGGCGCTGCGCGAGGTGGGCGGAGGGATGGAGATGTGAGAGGGGCGGAGACGTAACGGAGGTGGGTGGAGAGGCGGAGGGGTGACAGGGGCGAGTGAACGGGTGGAGATGTGACAGGGGCCGGGGAGGTGGCAGAAGGCCGGGGATGTGGCGGGCGCTGTGAGGTCGGGCGCCGGCGCACCATGCGGTGGCCGGCGCCCGGGTGGGGTGGGGAGGGGATGCGGTGGACGGTCAGTTGGCTGGGACGATGCCGCGGATCAGGCCGAGGGACATCAGGTCCTGGGGGCGGAGGTGGAGTTGGTCGGCGGTGTGGGGGACTTCGGACGGTGAGCGTTTGAGGATGGCGGTGGCCAGTTCGGGGGCGATGACGGAGAAGTAGCTGTCCGGGGTCGCCCACAGGCGGCCCGGTGCGGCCAGTGCCAGGGCTCCGCCCGAGCCGCCCTCGCCGATGAGCAGCGAGGTCAGCGGGGTGCGCGCTGCGGCCATGGCGGCGAAGAGGTCCGCGATGGCGGCACCGGCGCCGGACCGTTCGGCCTCGGCGTCGTTGGCCGCGCCCGGGGTGTCCACGAGGGTGAGGACGGGGATGCCGAGGCGGTCGGCGAGGCGTACGAGGCGGGCGGCGGTGCGGAAGCCGGCCGGGCGGGTGGCGGTGCCGCACTGGGCCGCGTACGCGACCGTGCGGCCGGCGCGGTGGCCGAATCCGCAGCGCACGCCGTCGTCCACGCCGCCGCAGCGGTCGCCGCTGATGTCCTCGCGCCAGTCGAAGTACGTGTCCAAGTACGCGTCGGCGCGCGGGCGTTCGGGGGCGCGGGTCCGTTGTACGGCGCTCCAGCCGGAGTCCGGCGGGTCGCCCGCGCCCTGGGCGGCCGGTACCGGGGCGGGCTCCTCGTCCGGAGTGGTCAGCAGCCGCAGCCAGCGGGCGAGCGTGCCGCGGAGCTGTTCGGGCGGCACGACGGCGTCGACGTGCCCGGTGGCCAGCTGGCCTTCGGCGGTGTACGCGGACGGATCGGCGTCGGCGGGGCGTACGCGGGAGCCGGCGAAGCCGACCTGGGCGCCGGGCAGCGCCAGCACGACGTCCGCGCCGGCGCCGAGCGTCGCCCAGCCGCCGCCGGTCGTCGGGTCGCGCAGGACGGCGAGCTGTGGCAGTCCGGCGGCGCGGTTGAGTGTGGACTGGCCGGCGATGCGTTGCAGTTGGGTGAGGGCGAGCATGCCCTCCTGCATGCGGCTGCCGCCGGTGGCGATCAAGGAGACGACAGGGAGGCGGAGTTCGCGGGCCCGGGTGTACGCGGCCTCCAGGCGGTCGCCGGTGCGGCTGCCGAGTGAGCCGCCCAGGTAGCGGAACTCGAAGGAGATCACGACGGTGCGGGTGCCGCCGATGGCGGCGGTGCCGCAGACGACGGACTCGCGTTCGCCGGTCGACTCCGTGGCGCGGGCGCGGGCGGCGCCGTAGCCGTCCCAGCGGAGAGGGCCGTCGTCGGGCGGGGACAGGGCGGTTGCCGGCTCCTCGGGCCGGGGCTCCGCCGTCCCCGGGGGCTCGGCAGGTTCCGAGCCGGGGAGCGGCTGGAAGGTGCCCGCGTCCGTCACCTGCGCGAGCACCTCCCGGGCGGAGGGCCGTGCAGCGGGCCGTGCAGGGGGCTCGTCGTCGGCGACGCGAGCGGAGAGCCCACCGGCGAGCGGAGCGGATCCCTGATCCGAGGGGGAGGCCCCGGACGGAGCGGCGGACGAACCCGCAGATGGATCGGCGGATGAAGCGGGGGATGAAGCGGGGGACGAGCCCTTGGGCGAACCCGCGGACCGATCCGAGGAGGATCCCGAAGACGGGTCCGTGGACGAAGCCGCAGCAGGGTCCCCGGACGGATCTCCGGACGAACCCGCGGACATGCCTGCGGAGAGATCCGCAGGCATGTCCGCGCCCCGCCCCGCAGGCGACCCAGCACCCCACCCCGCAGTCGCCCCTGCAGGCGTGTCCGCAGTCGTCCCCGGAGGCGCGCCCCGCCCCCGTGTCGGTTCCTCACGCATGGAGGCCCCGCTTGAGGATCTTGCCCATGTCGTTGCGGGGGAGGGCGTCGAGGTAGTGGACGACGCGGGGGCGCTTGTGCGGGGCGAGTTGGGCGGCGACGTGGTCGGCGAGTTCCGTGGGGGTGGGCCGGGTGCCCGGTGCCGGGACGATCCAGGCGACGATGCGTTCGCCGAGGTCCTCGTCCGGCTCGCCCGTTACCGCGGCCTCGGCGACGCCGGGGTGTTCCAGCAGGGCGTTCTCGATCTCGCCCGCGCCGATCTTGTAACCGCCGCTCTTGATCAGGTCGGTGGCCTTGCGGCCGACGATGCGGTAGCGGCCCGCCGCGTCCCGGGTGGCCATGTCGCCCGTACGGAACCAGCCCCCGTCGAACGCCTCGGCCGTCGCGTCCGGCCGGTTCAGGTACTCGACGAAGAGGTTCGGGCCACGGACCTGGATCTCGCCGACCGTCTCGCCGTCGTTTGATTCGATGACCTTGCCGGATTCGTCGACCAGGCGTGCCTGTACGCCCGGGAGTGGGACGCCGACCGTGCCGGGAGCGGAGGTGTCGTCGGCGCGTACCGCGGTGTTCATCAGGGTCTCGGTCATGCCGTAGCGCTCGACGACGCGCGCGCCGGTCGCCGCCTTGATCTTCTGGTGGTCCGTCAGTGGGAGTGCCGCCGAGCCGGAGACCAGCAGCCGGGCGCCGCCCAGCGCCTTGGCGAGCGCCGGGTTCTCGCCCGCCTCGGCGGCCAGCCGGTGGTACATCGTCGGCACGCCGAACAGCATCGTGCCGGCGCCGCCCAGTTCGCGCGCCACGCCCTCGGTGGAGAAGCGGCCGAGGTGGTGCACGGTGCCGCCGCGGCGCAGCGGGCCGAGGATGCCGAGGATCAGTCCGTGGACGTGGAACAGCGGCAGGCCGTGGACGAGTACGTCGTCAGCGGTCCACTGCCAGGCGTCTTCGAGGGCGTCGAGCGTGGCGGCGATGGCGCGCCGGGGGATGACCACGCCCTTGGGGCGGCCGGTGGTGCCGGAGGTGTACACGATCACGGCGGGGGCCTCGGCGCCCGGCTCCGGAGGCAGCTCGACCGTCCGGGGCTCAGTGGTCCTCGGCTGATCCTCGGCCGTCGCGCCGCCCTCGATCCCCTCGTACGGATCCACGTCGATGCGGGGGAGCGTGGCGAGCGCGCCGGGGAGTTCGGTGTCCGGTTCGGCCAGGACGAGGGTGGGGGCGCTGTCGGACACGATGTGTGCCAGCTCGCTCTCGCCGATCTTGGGGTTGACCGGTACCGCCGGTACCCCCGCGAGCAGCGCCGCGACCACCGCGACCGAGGTCTCCAGCGTGGGCGTGGCCCACACCGCCACCCGCCGCTCGGCGCCGATCCGCTCCGCGAGCGCGCCGGCGGACGCGGCGAGCTGCCCGTAGGTCAGCGCGCGGTCCTGGAAACGCAGTGCGGTACGGGAGGACGCTGTACGCAGCGCCGGGAAAAGCTCGTTCACCGAAACTCCTTCGTTCTCTTGCTGTTCGGGTACCCGGGGTACCCGTTCCTGGATACCTGTGGCCACGGGCCGGCGGTCGTGGCCCGTGGCTCAGCCGAAGCCCGGGACCACCAGCGCCAGCCAGACCAGCGCCGGTACGGCCGCGACCACGAGGGCTCCGTACACCATCAACTGCTTGAAGAAACCGTCCCGGTCGACATTCTTGGCGTTCGCCAGCACCAGTGCGCCGTTCGTCGAGAACGGGCTCACATCGACGACGGTGGCGGAGACGGCGAGCGCCGCGACCATGCCCACGGCCCCGATCTCACCCTGTGCCAGGAACGGCACGGCCAGCGGGATCAGCGCCCCGATGATGCCGACGGAGGAGGCGAAGGCGGAGACCAGCGCGCCGATGTAGCACAGCAGCAGCGCGGCCAGCAGCGGGATGCCGATGCCGCCGACGGCCTCGCCCGCCCAGGTGATGGTGCCCATCTGGTCCAGGACGCCGACGTAGGTGAGGACGCCGCAGATCAGCAGCACGGTGGGCCAGGTGATCTCCGCGACGGCGGCCTTGCTGTCCTGCGGCCAGACGGCGCTGAGGACGACGGCGAGGGTGATCGCGGAGAGACCGGCGTCCAGGTCGAGGACGAGCACCGCCACGACGAGGGCCAGGAGGGCGAGAAGAGTGGCGGCACGGGCGGGCGTGAGGGCGAGGGCACCGGCCGCCGGGGCCGCGCTTCCCTCGTCGGAGTCGCTCTGCGCGCGGCTCGCGCCACCCGTACGAGGGAGTCGGAGGCCGCCCAGGGCGACGAACAGGACCGCCGCGATGAGGAGGTTGACGACCAGGCTGGCGGCGAAGAGGGCGAGCGGGCTGCCGGGCAGGTCCTCGCGGGCGACGATGCCGTTGACCGTCGACCCGTAGATGCTGATCGGCGAGAAGCCGCCGGCCTGCGCGCCGTGCACCACCAGGGCGCCCATGAGCAGCGGTTTGATGCCGTACTGCGCCGCGAAGCCGAGCGCGAGCGGCGCGACGATCGCCACCGCCGCCGGGCTGACCGCGCCGATCGCGGTGAGCGCGGCGGTGACCGCGAACATCACCCAGGGGATCAGCGCGACCCGCCCGCCGACGAGCCGTACGGAGGCGTGCACCAGCCAGTCGGTGGTGCCGTTGGCGCGGGCGATGGCGAAGAGGTATGTCACGCCGACCAGGACCACGAACAGATCGCCGGGGAAGCCCGCGAAGATCTCGTCCGCGTCCATGCCCGCGACCAGCGTGCCCACGCCGAACGCCGCCGCGAACGCCAGCGCGCCCATGTTGATGGAGCGGGTCGTGGCCAGTACGAAGATCACCGCGAGCACGAGTATCGAGAGCACTTCGGGCGACATCTGCGGCTCCGTTCGTGGGACGATAATGGCCAGGTGGCACAGTGGCCAAGTGGCTGAGCCACTTTGCTGCTCGCCGACGGAGTGCGTCAATACTCTTGTCGCGACAGGAACCGATCGAGGGGGCCAACCGATGTCCGAGGCACTGCGCCCGATGTCCCGGCCACGGCTCTACGAGCAGGTGGTCGAGCGGCTGCGCCAGTACGCCGCCGAAGACGGGCTGGGCGCGGGCGACCGCCTGCCGGCGGAGCGCGAGCTGGCCCAGCGGCTCGGCGTCAGCCGGGCGTCCGTGAAGCAGGCGATCGTCGTGCTGGAGGTGCAGGGCCTGGTCGAGGTGCGGCACGGCGGCGGCACCTATCTGGTGCGCGACACCCTCGACGCGGCGGAGCCCGTCGAGCGCCTGGTCGAGCGGCGCCGCCGGCTGCCGGACGTCCTGGAAGCGCGCGAGGCCATGGAGACCAAGCTCGCCGAACTGGCGGCCCGCCGCCGTACGGACGCCGACCTCGCGGCGCTCGACGACGCCCTGGCGCACATGGCGAAGGACGTCGAGGACGGCGGCCCGGGCGTCGAGGGCGACCGCCGCTTCCACGCCGCCGTCACCGCGGCGGCGCACAGCGCGCTGCTCGCCGAGTTCATGCGCTCCATCGCCGAGCAGATCGGCGAGAGCCGCAACGAATCGCTGCGCCAGCCCGGCCGCCCCAAGCGGTCACTCGCGCAGCACCGGCGGATCCTGGAGGCCGTCCGGGCGGGCGACCCGAAGGCCGCGGCGGCGGCCATGCGCCGGCACCTCCGTACGGTCGCCGAGGTACGGCTGCTGACCTGGACCCCGGAGGACGACCGCTGAGGCGCGCTCGGCCGGCTCGCCCCGGCGGCTAACCCGGGATCTTGCGGAAGTCCCAGGAGGCCACCGCGTCCGGTGTGAGCCGCAGCCAGGCGTGCCGGCCGTCGTGCGGCATCGTCTCCAGGCCGAAGTACTTCGCCGCGAAGAGCTCTTCGGGCGCCGCGAGCTCCGGGCAGGGCTCGCCGCGCCGCGGTGCCTCGCCGACGAACGCCACGCTGCCCGACAGTTCGGCGCCGCGCAGTTCGCCGTACTCGTGGCCGTCGTCGACCACGACCGCCACCCGCTGGTCCTTCACGAGGTGGGCCCAACGTCGGCTGCGGGTGAGGGAGTACAGCCACATTGCGGTGCCGTCCCAGACGAACCACAGCGCCCCGACGTGCGGTGCGCCGTCCGGCCCGACCGTGGCGATCCGGCAGGTCCGCTGCCGTGCCAGAAAGGCGTCCAACTCCTCCGGGCTCATCATGATCCGGCGTCCCCTGCGCTGCCCTGCCGCTGCCGCCATCCGCGGCCACCTCCCCGGTCGCTCCCTGGCCACCTGACCAGGTGTCAGGAATCATGAGCCTTCCGCCCGACGAACGCAATGGACGCCCGGAGCGTCCCTACGAACGCAATGGACCCGGACCACCCCACGACCGCCCACCAGGCCCCACCCCAGGCTCCGCTCCCAAGCCCCGTCCCAGGGTCATCCCAGGAGGTTCCCCCATGCCCACGGAATCCCAAGTCGCGCACCTCGTCGAGCAGCTCGACCCCGCCATCACCGCGCTGCTCACCGTCGAGTGCCAGAACGGTGTCGTCGGCGCGGACAGCGCGCTGCCCGAACTGGCCGAGGCCGCCCGTACGTCCGGCGCGCTGGCCAGGGTGGCGCGGCTGACCGCCGCCGCGCACGAGGCCGGCGTTCAGGTCCTGCACGCGGTCGCCGAGCGCCGCCCCGACGGCCGCGGCTCCAGCCGCAACGCCCGCCTCTTCCGCGCGGCCGGGCAACTGCCCGTACAGCAGCTCACGGGGACGACCGCGGTACGGATCGCCGACCCGATACCGGTGTCCGAGAACGACCTGGTCGTCCGGCGGCTGCACGGGCTGTCGCCGATCGCCGGTACGGAGGTGGACGCGCTGCTGCGCAACCTCGGCGTCCGCAACGTGGTGATCGTCGGCGTCTCGGCGAACGTGGCGATACCGAACGCGGTCTTCGACGCGGTCAACCTCGGCTACACGGCGGTGGTGCCCGCCGATGCCATCGCCGGGGTGCCGGCCGAGTACACCCCGGCGATGGTGCGGAACACGCTCGCCCTGGTCGCCACCGTCACCTCCACGGACGCGGTACTGACCTGCTGGAAGCGGTCGCCGCGGGTGCGGTGAGGGGAGTTTTGAAGAGCGGGGGCTCAGGACAGTTCGATCTCGCCGCCCCGGACCTTCAGCGGTACGGCCGGCAGGCCCTTGGTCGCCGGGCCGTGCCGCACGCTGCCGTCCGCGATGGCGTACTTGCTGCCGTGGCAGCGGCAGTTGATCGTGCCGTCGCTGACGTCGGCCACGAGGCAGCCCGCGTGCCGGCAGATCGCCGAGAACGCCTTGAAATCGCCCTTCTCGGGCTGGGTCACCACGACCTTCTGCGCCTTGAAGATCTTCCCGCCGCCGGCGGGGATCTCCGAGGTCTTGGCCAGCGCCTTGGCGCCCCCGCCGGTGGCACCGCTCTCGGACGACGGGGAACCGCCGGAAGACGGCGAGCCCGACGCGGACGATGGCGAGCCGTATCCGCCACCCCCGCCACCCCCGTCGCCCCCGCACGCGGCGAGCGCCGCGGTCAGGCCCGCCGCGCCCGCCGCGGCGACGACCGTGCGCCGGGCGGCGCCGGCACGTTCCTGTGATGGTGAGCTCATGGTGACTCCAGAGGTCCCGGTCCCGGTTTGTCCTTCTGTCTTGTGAAGGTTCCATACGGACCGGCGGCCTCCGGTGTTCAAAGCGTCGGCCGAAAGGGTGGTCGTGCCCGCCTGTCCGCCGCCCTCCTAGACATCCGCCTCGGCGACAGCGATCGGTACCGAGCCGCCCTCCGCCAACGCGGCCAGATGGGCAAGGGCGGTGCGCGGCAGCGCCTCCGGGTCGGTGAGCAGCGCGAGGTAGACGTGCGCGGCCAGCAGGGCCCGCCCGTTCGGCACGGGCGCCGTGCACTCGTACGCCGCCTGTTCCAGCAGCAGCGTCGCCATCACGGTGCGGGTCAGCTCCTCCGCGTACCGCCCGGCGCGCATCTCCTGCTCCGCCGCCGGGCCCGCGAGCAGCCGGTCGCCGCGGGCCGCCAGCTCCTCCCAGCGGACCGCCAGCCGCTTCCCGGCGGGCAGGGACAGGGCGCGTGCCCGCTCCCCGTACGCCCGCGCAAGAGTGTGGTGCGCGGCGTAGCGGCGCAGGCAGCGGAGCACGTCCAGGGCGATCACGTTGGACGAGCCCTCCCAGATGGAGCCGAGGTGGGCGTCGCGCAGCAGCCGGGGGTTCACCCAGTCCTCGATGTAGCCGTTGCCGCCGCGGATCTCCATCGCCTCGCCCGTGACGGTACGGGCGCGCTTGCAGACCGTGTACTTGGCGAGCGGCGTGAGGACGCGTACGAGGTCCCGGGCGGCCGCGTCGCCCGCGTCGGCCTCGTCCAGCCGGGCCGCGGCCTCCAGGACCAGGGCGAGTGAAGCCTCCGCGTCGAGGATCATCGGCAGCAGCGTCGCGCGCATCAGGGGCTGCTCGAACAGCGGCGTACCGAAGACCACCCGCTCCCGGGCGTGGGCGACCGATTCGCGGACCGCGCGGCGCATCAGGGCGGCGGAGCGCATCGCGTTGGACAGCCGGGAGACGTTGAGCATCTCGGCCATCTGCCGGAAGCCGCGGGTGAGGTCGCCGACCGGGGTGGCGTACGCGCCGTCCAGCGTGACCTCGCCGCTGGCGATGGAGCGCGAGCCGAGCTTGTCCTTGAGGCGGTCGATGCGGACCGCGTTACGGGTGCCGTCCGGGCGCAGCCGCGGCACCAGGAACATGCCGAGGCCGCGCGTGCCCTCGCCCTGCCCCGGCACGCGCGCGAGCGTGAGGACGATGTCGGCGCCGGGGTTGGAGGCGAACCACTTCCGTCCGGTGAGCGTCCAGTGCGTTCCCCGGTCACTGGCCACGGTCTCGGTGCGCCCGACATCCGTGCCGCCCTGCTTCTCGGTCATGAACATCGCGCCAGTGGCGCGCGTCGCGGGATCGGTGGAGGTGAGCGCGGCGATCTCGGCGGCGTACCGCTCGGGGTCGAAGAGACGCAGCACGCGCGCGGCGGAGTCGGTCATGGACAGCGGGCAGGCCATGCCGAACTCGGACTGCACATAGAGGTAGGACAGTGCGTACTTGACGGTGTGCGGGGTGCGCGCCGGGTGGCCGTGGACGCCGGGGCGGTGCGACATCGCGGCGAGGCCGAAGCACTCGTACGCGATCTCCGCCAGCCGGTCGTGGGCGGGGTGGTACTCGATCTCGTCGATGCGTTCGCCGTCGGGTGCGTAGGAGCGCAGCCGGGGCGGATTGGCGTCGGCGAGCGCCGCCTGCCGGTCGATCTCACCGGCGGCGAGCGCCCCGAGCTCCGTGAGTAGCGGTTCGATACGGGCGCGGTCGTCGGCGGACAGTACCCGGTCCAGGAGCGGGCGCAGGGCGGGGTCCTGGTCGGCGAAGTTCGGCATACGGGTCTCCAGGTGCCTTGAAGTGATCCGCGCGGCATGACGAGACGCCGATCACCTTCGCAGGAGCCGGTGAGCGCTGTCCAAGATGTATTCGCGACCCCATTGAGACGTGATCGAGGACAATCGCCCGCCACCAGCAGGCTTCGAAGCCCGGCTCCAGGACACGCGCGTACGGCACGTCCGTGCCCGGCGTTACGGCTCGTACTCCGCCGGCGTGGGCAGCACCCGCTCCGCGACCTTCAGCACGTTGTGCAGCGCCGCCGACTCGTTGCCCGCGCGCCAGGCGAGGGCGATCGGCAGCGGGGCCACCTCGCCCGCCAGCGGGCGGAAGACCACGTGCTCCAGTCGGATGTTGCGCGCCGACTCCACCACCAGCGCCACGCCCACCCCGGCCCCGACCAGCGCCAGCAGGTTGTAGGAGTCCGGCGCCTCCTGGGCGACGCGCGGTGAGAAGCCGGCGGCGTGACAGGCGTGCACCAGCGCGTCCCGCACCGCCGAGCCGCGCGCGGCGGGGAAGGTCACGAAGCGCTCCCGCGCCAGCGCGGCGACGTCGACCGCCTCCCGCGCGGCCAGCGGATGGGTGTCCGGCAGCGCCAGGACCAGCCGCTCGACGCGGACGACCCGGGAGACGATGCCGCGCCGCACGGGGAGCGAGACGAAGCCGAGGTCCAGGGTGCCGTCGGTGATCCGGCCGAGCGCCTCGCCCGAGTAGACCTGGCCCTGCAACGACAGCTCGATACCGGGGTATTCGGAGGTGACCGCGCGGGCCAGCGGAGGCAGCGCCGCGTAGCTGCTGGCGCCCGCGTAGCCCACGGTGACCCGGCCCGCCTCGCCGAGGCTGACCGACTGGACCGTACGGCGCACGGCGGCCGCGTCGGCGAGGAGGTTGCGGGCCGGCTCCAGCAGGGCCTGGCCGGCCGCGGTGAGCCGTACCGAGCGGGTGGTGCGGTCGAAGAGGGCGGCGCCCAGGTCCCGCTCCAGCAGCCGGATCTGCTGGCTGAGCGGGGACTGGGCGATGTGCAGGCGTTCCGCGGCCCGGCCGAAGTGCAGTTCCTCGGCGACGGCCACGAATCCGGTGAGATGGCGCAGTTCCACGCGCCGCACCCTTTCAGTGCGCGCGACCGCCGCTCAAGCGCCGCGCACGGGCGCCGGACCGGGCGGCCGGGTTCCGGCGGGGTTCCGGCCAAGACCGAGCGCGTCCAGGAGGAAGTCGCGCTGGAACAGGAGGAGGTTCTCGTTGACCTGGTCGTCGGCGGGGGCGTGGGTGGCGCCGGGCAGTGGCAGGACCGTGTGCGGGCGGCCGGCGGCGAGCAGTTCGGCCGAGAACCGCAGCATGTTGGCGACCGTGACGTTGTCGTCCGCGAGGCCGTGGATCAGCAGCAGCGGGCGGCGCAGCAGATGGCCCCGGCCGGTCAGCGAGGACCGCTCGTAGTTCTGCGGCTGCTCGTCGGGGTGGCCGAGGAAACGCTCCTTCCAGTGCGTGTCGTACAGCCGCTGGTCGGTCGGCGCGGCGCCGGCCACCGCCGCGTGGAAGACCTCCGGGCGGAGCAGTACCGCGGCGGCGGCCAGGAACCCGCTGAAGGACCAGCCGCGGATCGCCACCCGGTCCAGGTCGAGGTCCGGGACCTGCTCGGCGGCGGCGTGCAGCGCGTCGACCTGGTCCTCCAGGGCGGGCGTGAGCTGGTCGCCGTGGACCGCCTTCTCCCACTCCGGGCCGCGCCCCGGTGTGCCGCGCCCGTCGGCGACCAGCACGGCGAAGCCCTGCTCGGCGAACCACTGCGAGACGCAGGCGGTCCAGCCGCGCGCGGCGACCGCGAGCTGCATGCCGGGCCCGGCGTACGGGTCGAGCAGTACGGGCAGCGGCCCCGTACCGGGCTCGTACCACGAGGGCAGGTACAGCGCGGCACGCAACTGGCGTTTGCCGAGCAGGAGATGGCGCGGACGAGGGGTGACGACCGGGGCTTCTGCCAAACAGGCAATGGCGGTCGGGGCAGGTGTCGCGACCCCGCCCTCCCCGCGGACCTCCGCGTACGGCCCCTCCGGCGTCACCCCATGGAACACCGCCGTGCCGCCCCCGACCACGGCCCCGTGCGTACCGGGCCCCTCGCTCAGCCGCACCGGTGCGTCCGCTTCCGGGTCGTGGCACCACACATGCGTCTCCACGGGGTCGTCGGAGGCGGTGAAGTACACCCGATCGCCCTCGGTACCCAGCACGCCGCGCACTTGCAGACCGGCCGGCGTGACCGCCTTGCCGCCGACCGCGAGGTGCCGGGTGCCGGCCACGTCATGGGTGAGCACCAGCGCGCCGGACGCGGTCCTGGCGGGCGTGCCGGGCACCAGCTCCACCCAGGCCGGGTCGGTCCGCTCGTCGAGGAGCGAGGTCGCGCCGGTGTCCGGGTCCACGGCGAGGGTGCGCAGCGAGCGCTGGTTCCGGGACTGCACCCCGATGAGCGGGCCGTGCGCGTCCCAGCCGACGGTGGCCAGGTACTCGTACGCCACCCGGTCCCACACCACCTCCGTACGGCTGCCGTCCAGGCCGTACACCCACAGGCTCACGTCCGCGTTGTCCGTGCCCGTCAGCGGGTACCGGATCGCACGCGGCGGCCGGTCGGGGTGTGCCGGGTCGCTGATCCAGCGCCGGTGGACGCGCGTGGTGTCCACCCGCGCGACGAGCAGCCGGTCGCCGTCCGGCGACCACCAGTGGCCGCGCAGCCGGCCCATGGACTCAGCGGCGGTGTACTCGGCGAGGCCGTAAGTGATCTCGGGGCCCTCGGCGGCGGCCAGTTGCCGGTCCCGGCCGGCCGCGCCCGCACCCGCGTCCGGTACCTCCACGATGTGCAGCGAACGGCCCGTCACATAGGCGATGTGGCGGCCGTCAGGGGAAGGGCGCGGGTCGAAGACGGGCCCCGCTGCCGGTACCGGGAAGGGCTCACCGCCGTCCGTGCGTACCGCCCACAGCGCGCCACCCAGCGCGAAGACCGCGAGGCGCGCCGCGCGGTCGGTCGCGTACGCCACCACACCGGCGGAGCGCTCGCGGGCCCGCTCCCGGCGCAGCCGTTCCTCCTCCGGCACCTCGCCCCCGCCGCCCACCAGCGCTGTCGGGTCGGCGAGGAGCCGCTCGGCGCCGTCCGCCAGCAGCCAGAGCCGGCCGATCGGATCCCGGCCGCCTCCGGTACGGGTGAACAGGACGCGCTCTCCGTCGGGGGAGACGGTGAAGTTCCGTGGCACGCCCAGTGAGAAGCGGCGGGTGCGGGCGAATTGGCGGGGAAAGGCGGCGCTGCCGGAAGTGTGGGTGGAGTCCATGGAGGAGTCTTATCGGCTGCGCGGCGGTCCGGGACAGTGCGTACTCGGGGCTGTGAATCGATTCATCCTGCACGGGATTCCGCCGAGTGGTGCAGCTTCTCAATTCGGTCCGATCCGTTGACCCGGTACCTGCCCGTCTCTACCTTGTGCAGCAAGCGCTTTCCTTGAACGATTCAACGGTTGTGCGGAGGACGGACTGTGCGTGCCAGTGGGAGAGTTGACCGGCGCGGCCTGCTCAAGATCACGGGTGGCTCGGTGGCCGCCCTGGGTCTGACGGCGGCCGGCTGCGGCACCGGCGGGGGATCGGCGGACGGTACCGTCACGATCCGGTACGCATGGTGGGGCGCCGACGACCGGGCCAAGCGGATCAACCAGAGCATCGAGCTTTTCGAGAAGAAGCACCCCAAGATCAAGGTCAAGACGGACTTCCAGGACTACGTGGCCTTCTGGGAAAAGTTCCAGACCCAGGCCGCGGGCGGCAACCCGCCGGACGTGTTCCAGTGCGCCATCGCCTTCCTGCGGAAGTACGACAAGCGGGGCGTGCTGCTCGACCTCAAGCAGCAGGTCGACGCGGGCCACCTGAAGATGACGGGCTTCCGGTCGGGCCTGGAGAAGGTCGGCGAGGTCGACGGCAAGCTGCTCGGCGTGCCGGTCGGCTCCAACACGATGTCCCTCGTCATCGACGAGAAGGCCTTCGCGAAGGCCGGCGTCACTCCGAAACAGGGCTGGACCTGGGACCAGTACTTCGCCGCGCTGAAGAAGATCCGCGACACCCAGAACCGCGCCGGTGACAGCGGCTACTACGGCGTCATGTACCTCTACGACCTCTACCTCCGGCAGCAGGGCAAGGCGTTCTTCACCGAGAACGGCCTCGGCTTCGACGAGGCCGACCTGCGGGAATGGTGGGCGGACGGCTACGCCGCGGTGCGGTCCGGGCTGGTCGCCGACCCCAAGAAGGTCGTGCAGATCGCGCCCAAGTCGGCGGTCTCCGACGGCCTGGCGGCCTCCGAGTTCACCTGGGACAACTTCTCCGTCCGGTACGACTCGGAGGGCGACAGCACGTACGGGCTCGCGCCGGTGCCGACCACCGACGGCGAGAAGACCGGGCAGTACCTCTCGTCCCTGATGCTGAGCGCATCGGCGCGCACCAAGTACCCGCAGCAGGTCGCCCGGTTCATCGACTTCATGGTGCACGACCCCGAGGTCGGCAAGATCATGGGGTACGACCGAGGCATCCTCGCGACCGAGGCGCAGTACAAGGCCTTCCGGCCGAGCGATCCGGTGAACAAGGCGATCGCCGCGTACGAGGAGAAGACCGCGGCGGCCGGGGTCTTCGGGCCGGTCACCCCGCACCCGGCGGGCGCCGACACCGTCGAGGCCGCGTTCCTGCGGATCGGCACGGACCTCGGCGTGGGGAAGACGAAGGCCCCCGACGCCGTGCGGCAGTTCTTCGCCGAGGCGAAGTCCGCCCTGGCCGGCTGAGGGGGAACGCGCAGTGACCCTCGTCAAGGCCCCGCCCGGCCGCGTCCGTACGCGACGCGCCGTCACCCCCGTCGCCCTGCGGCGGCGCGACCGCCGCGACAATCTCGCGGGCTATCTCTTCATGTCCCCGTGGATCGCCGGGTTCCTGCTGCTCACCGCGGGCCCGATGATCGCCTCCCTCTACTTCGCCTTCACCGACTACAACCTCTTCAACACGCCCACGTGGATCGGCCTGGACAACTTCACCCAGATGTTCGCCGACCCGCGGTGGCAGAAGTCGGTCGAGGTCACCGCCAAGTACGTCATCATCGGCACGCCGCTGAAGCTGCTGCTGGCACTCGGTGTGGCCCTGCTGCTCGCCCGGAACGGGCGCGGCCAGGGCTTCTACCGGGCCGCCTTCTACGCCCCCTCGCTCATCGGCGCGAGCGTCACCGTCGGCTTCGTCTGGCGCGCGCTCTTCTCCGACGGCGCGATCGTCGACCGTGCGCAGTCGTTCCTCGGCTTCCACGTGGGCGGCTGGGTCGGCGACCCGGAGTGGGTGCTCTACAGTCTGGCCGCGCTCACCGTGTGGCAGTTCGGCGCGCCGATGGTCATCTTCCTGGCCGGGCTCAAGCAGGTGCCGCGCGAGCTGTACGAGGCGGCGGCGGTGGACGGCGCGGGACCGCTGCGGCGGTTCTGGAGCGTCACCCTGCCGATGATCTCCCCGGTGCTGTTCTTCAACGTCCTGCTGGAGACCATCCACGCCTTCCAGATCTTCGGCTCGGCGTACGTGGTCTCCAACGCGACCTGCGGGCCCGCCGATTCGGCCCTTGTCTACACCTGTTACCTCTACCAGAAGGGCTTCAAGGAGGCTCAAATGGGATTCGCCTCCGCGATGGCCTGGATGCTGCTGCTCGCCGTGGCACTGGTGACGGCGGTGCTGTTCTGGTCCCAGAAGCGGTGGGTCCACTACGAGGAGGCAGCCCGGTGAGCGTCCTCGGTACGTCCCGCCGGCGCGCCGGCGTCGCCTGGCACCTCGGTGCCCTGGTCGTCCTCGCGGTCGTCCTCTACCCGGTGGTGTGGGTCATCGGAGCCGCGTTCAAGCCCAGCCGCGAGATCGTCGGCAGTCTGGAGCTGTTCCCGGTCCGCCCCGTCCTGGACAACTTCCGCGGGCTGGCCGACGGGATCGCCGACATCCCGATCGCCACGTTCTTCGGCAACTCGCTGTTCTACGCGGTGGGTTCCGTCGTCGGTGTGCTCGTCTCCGCCTCGCTGACGGCGTACGCGTTCGCCAAGATCCGGTTCGCCGGGCGGAAGCTGATGTTCACGCTGATGATCGGCACGCTGCTGCTGCCGTACCACGTGCTGCTGATCCCGCAGTACGTGATGTTCCAGAAGCTGGAACTGATCAACACTTATGTGCCGCTGCTCATCGGGAAGTTCCTGGCCACCGAGGCGTTCTTCGTCTTCCTGATGGTGCAGTTCATGCGCAACCTGCCGCGCGAGCTGGACGAGGCCGCCCGCCTCGACGGCTGCGGGCACCTGCGGATCTACTGGTCCGTCGTGCTGCCGCTGTGCCGCCCGGCCCTCATCACCAGCGCGATCTTCACGTTCATCAACGCCTGGAACGACTTCATGGGCCCGCTGATCTACCTCAACGAGCCGGGCAAGTACACCGTTTCGCTCGGGATGATGATGTTCCGGGACCAGGAGAGCGTGGCCAACTACGGCGGCATGATCGCGATGGCGCTGGTGGCGCTGCTGCCCGTGCTGGCCTTCTTCCTCGCCTTCCAGCGGTACCTGATCGACGGCATGGCCACGTCCGGACTGAAGGGCTGACCGTGACGGAGTCCCGTTTCCGGGAGCGGTTCGGGCTCTTCGCCGAGGTTCTGCTGACCGGTGTGTGGATCGGCCTGGCCGCGTTGCCGCTGGTCACCTACCCGGCGGCGTTCGCGGCGGGGGCCCGCCATCTGCGGCGGTACACGAGCCATCGGCCCGCCGGCTTCCGGCAGTTCGCGGCGGATGTACGGGCGGCCGCCCGCACGGGCTGGGCCGTCGGTGCCGGCGGCTGGGTGGCCTGCTGGCTGGCGTGGCTGGACCTGGAGGCGGTACGCAACGGACTGCCCGGGGGCCCGCTGGTGGGCGCGGCCGGTCTCCTCGCGCTGTGCGGGGCCGCCGTGGCGGGGCTGCGGGCGGCCGCGGTCTGGGAGCCCGGGGCGTCCTGGCGGGCGCTGCTCGCTGCCGCCGGCCGGCGCACGGTCCTCGACCCTGCCGGGTCCTTCCTGCTGGTGGGCGGGGTGGCCGTGGTCGCCGTCTCCGCCTGGTTCAGCCCGCCGCTGGCGATCCCGGTACTCGGCGCCCTCGCCGCGGCGGCGCTCGCCGTGGAGGAGCGGTACGGGCGGCGCCGGACCGCGGCGGGCCACGCCACAACTGCTCTCGACTAGCGAACGGAAAGGAACAACGATGTCTCCGATCCCCCGCAGATCCCTTCTGAAGGCGGCCGCGGCCGCCGGTGCCGTCGCCCACTTCAGCTGGTCCCTCGGCAGCGCGCCGGCGGCCGCCGCCGACGGGCCCGGCAAGCGTGCCGCCGGCGGCCCCGTCGAGCTGACCTGGCTGGAGGACGGCGGCCTGGGCGCGGCGCCGGGCTCGACCCTCGGCGTGCCCTGGCCCAAGGGCGCGTACGAGGCGGACCAGGAATTCACCCTCACCGACGGCGGCGGCAAGGCCGTACCCGTCCAGACCTGGCCGCTCGCCTACTGGCCCGACGGCTCCCTGAAGTGGACCGCGCACGCCCTGGGCCCGCAGTCGGCCGCCGAGAAGTACACGCTCAAGGCCGGTGCCCCCACCGCGCCCGCCAAGAAGGTCACCGTCGACCGCAAGGGCGGCACCGTCGACGTCGATACCGGCGTGATCACCGCCCGGATCGGCACGAGCGGTGCCACGCTAGTGAAGTCCGTCCGCAGAGGCGCCACCGAGATCGCCAAGGACGGCCGCCTCGTGCTGCTGCGCCAGGGCGAGATCGAGGACGGCGACCAGGGCACCGAGAAGTACGAGCGCTTCGAGAGCGCCATCGGCGAGGTGGAGGTCGAGCAGGACGGCCCGGTCCGCGCGGTCGTCCGCATCGACGGCAAGCACCGCCGCGGCAACCGCTCCTGGCTGCCGTTCTCCGTCCGCCTCTACTTCTACGCGGGCGCCGAGTCCATCCGCATGGTCCACACGATCACGTACGACGGGACGCAGGAGCCCGGCAAGGCGAGCGGGGACTTCATCCGCGGACTCGGCGTGCGCTTCACCGTGCCGATGCGCGACGAGAGCTACGACCGGCACATCCGCATCGGCGGCGACGGCACCGGCCTGCTGCGCGAGGCGGTCAAGGGCATCACCGGGCTGCGCCGCGACCCGGGTGCCGCCGTGCAGGCCGCCCAGTTCGAGGGGAAGAAGCTGCCCGACCCGGCCACCTGGGACCAGCGGGTGACCAGCCGGCTGCACCTCATCCCCGAGTGGGGCGACTACACGCTCTCCCAGCTCTCCGCCGACGGGTTCACGGTGCGCAAGCGCACCAAGAAGGGCCACGGCTGGATCCCGGCCGGCGGCGGCCACCGCGCCTCGGGCTTCGGCTACGTCGGCGGCGCGAGCGGCGGCTTCGCCTTCGGGCTGCGCGACTTCTGGGAGAAGCACCCGGCCGGACTCGACATCCGCGGGGCGCAGACGGAGGAGGCCGAGGTCACCCTCTGGCTCTGGTCCTCCGAGGCCCCGCCCATGGACCTGCGCTTCTACCACGACGGCATGGGCCAGGACAGCTACGCCGAGCAGCTCGAAGGGCTCAACATCACCTACGAGGACTACGAGCCGGAGTTCGGCACGCCGTACGGCATCGCCCGCACCAGCGAACTCCTCTTCTGGGCGCACGACACCACCCCGGCCGCCGACGCGCTCGCGAGCCAGGTCGAAGCCGTCCGCACCCTGCCCCAACTCGCCCCGCCACCACGCCAGTTCATCACCGCCGGTGTCTTCGGCCCCGGCCTCTACGCCGAGCCCGACCGCTCGACGCCCGCCAAGGCCAGGATCGAGGACCATCTCGACTTCCTCTTCACCTACTACAAGGACCAGGTGGAGCAGCGGCGCTGGTACGGCTTCTGGGACTACGGCGACGTGATGCACTTCTACGACACGGCCCGCCACCAGTGGCGCTACGACGTCGGCGGCTACGCCTGGGACAACTCCGAGCTCTCGCCCGACCTCTGGCTCTGGTACGCCTATCTGCGCTCCGGGCGCGCCGATATCTTCCGCTTCGCCGAGGCCATGACCCGGCACACCGGCGAGGTCGACGTCTACCACCTCGGCAAATGGGCCGGACTCGGCACCCGGCACGGCGTCCAGCACTACGCCGACAGTGCGAAGCAGCAGCGCATCGCCAACACCACCTACCGCCGCTTCTACTACTTCCTCACCGCCGACGAACGGGTCGGCGACCTGATGCACGCCAACGTCGACTCCGACGAGACGTTCCTCGTCCTCGACCCGCAGCGCAAGGTCCGCCCCGATTCCGACTACAAGCCCGACCCGCACGCCCTCTCCATCGGCTTCGGCACCGACTGGTCCGGGCTGGTCTCCGCGTGGCTGACCGAGTGGGAGCGGCGCGGAACCAAGTGGCAGAAGGCCAGGGCGCGGGTGCTGTCCACGATGGAGACCATCGCGGCCCAGCCCAACGGCTTCGTGCAGGGCAGCGGACTCTACGACCTGGACACCGGGAAGTTCGCCGTCGCGGAGAAGCCGGTGGTCAGTGTGTCGCACCTGTCCGCCGTCTTCGGCCTCAACGAGCTGTGCGCCGAGCTGATCGACCTGGTCGACAACGAGAAGTTCGAGGAGGCGTACCTCGACTACTGCCGCTACTTCAACGCCACCAAGGCGGAGCAGAAGGCGCGTTACGGCGCGGACTTCGGCAGCCTGATCCTCTTCCAGGGCCACTCCCGGCTCGACGCGTACGCCGCTCACCGTACGGGCGACAAGAAGCTCGCCCAGCGCGCGTGGGACAAGTTCCTCCGCTCCGACGGCTACACGGAGAGCGCGCCCTGGAAGACGGAGAAGGTGTCCGGGCCGACCGCGCTCGTCCCCGGCGGCGAGGCACCCTGGGTGTCCACCAATGACACCGCGCTCTATGGCCTCGCCGCCATCGAGAACCTGGCGTTGCTGGGGGAGCCGCGATGAGACGCACCGCGCTGTGCGTCCTGATGGCGGCCTTCGCCGCCGGCGGCCTGACCGCCGCCCCGGCGCGGGCCGCCGCGCCCCACGGCCCGTGCACGGCCGGGGCCACCGGGATCGGCTGCCACTTCGACGTGGCCCCCGGCACGTACGACGTGTCGGTGGTACTCGGCGGAGAGACGGCGGCGCGTACCTCCGTCACCGCCGAGATCCGCCGCGCGATGCTGCCCGAGACGGCCACCGCGGCGGGCCGTACGGTCCGCCGGTCCTTCACCGTCGACGTCCGCACGCCCGAGGGCGAGCCGACCGGTGCCACCGGCACCCCCGGCCTCGATCTCACCTTCGGCGGCGCGGCGCCGGCCCTCTCCGGCATCCGCGTCACCCCGGCCCCGGCCCGCTCCGCACGCAAGGTCCTGCTGGTCGGCGACTCGACCGGCTGCGACCAGGCGGGCGCACCGTACGCCGGGTGGGGACAGCAGCTGTCGCAGTACCTGCGCCGGGGCGCCGCCGTCGCCAACCACGCCGACTCCGGCGAGAGCACCGTCTCGTACCTCGCCGACCCCCGGCTCTTCGACACGGTCGAGGCCCGCATCCAACGCGGCGACCTCGTCCTCGTACAGCTCGCCCACAACGACAAGCAGACCGACGAGGCCACCTACCGCAGCAACCTCTCCGCCATGGTCGACCGCATCCGAGCCCGTGGCGGCCGCCCCGTCCTGGTCACTCCGATCGTGCGCCGCTGGTTCAACGCCGACGGCACGCTGAACAACCCCACCGCCCTGCTGGTCAACGGCCTGGGCGTGGACCATCCCGCGGTGCTCCGGGAGGTCGCCGCCGCGCGTGACGTACCGCTGATCGACCTCACCGCGCGGACCAAACAGCTCGTCGAGTCACTGGGGACGGAGGCCTCCAAGGCGCTGTACCTGACCAATGAGGCGCGCGACAACACCCACACCTCCGAGCACGGCGCGACGGTCTACGCGGGCCTGGTCCGCGACGCGCTCCGCGCCCAGCACCTGCTGCCCGAGCGGGATCTGCGGTGACCGCGCCGCGCCCCGGACCCCGCCCCGGACCCCGCCCCGGACCCCGGAAGGACGCCATGCCACGCACCGCACGTCCGGCCCGCTTCACCCTCGACCCCGCCTTCACCGTCGGCGAGGCCGGCCCGCGGCTCTTCGGCGCCTTCGTCGAGCACCTCGGCCGCTGCGTCTACACCGGCATCTTCGAGCCGGACCACCCCGCCGCCGACGAGGCCGGGCTCCGTACCGACGTGCTGGCCCTGATCCGGGAACTCGGCGTCACCACGATCCGCTACCCCGGCGGCAACTTCGTCTCCGGCTACAAGTGGGAGGACTCGGTCGGCCCCGTCGAGCGGCGGCCCCGCCGCCTGGACCTTGCCTGGCGGTCGACGGAGACCAACCGCTTCGGCCTCTCCGAGTACCTCGCCTTCCTGAAGAAGCTGGGCCCGCAGGCCGAGCCCATGATGGCGCTCAACCTCGGCACCCGCGGAGTGGCCGAGGCGCTGGAACTCCAGGAGTACGCCAACCACCCGGCCGGCACCGAGCTGTCCGAGCTCCGCATCGCGCACGGCGACAAGGACCCGTACGGCATCCGCCTGTGGTGCCTGGGCAACGAGCTGGACGGGCCCTGGCAGACCGGCCACAAGACGGCCGGGGAGTACGCCCGGCTCGCCGCCGAGACGGCCCGCGCCATGCGGCAGGCCGACCCCTCCGTGGAGCTGGTCGCCTGCGGCTCCTCCAGCCGGTCCATGCCCACCTTCGCGGAGTGGGAGGCGACCGTGCTCGCGGAGACCTACGACCTGGTGGACCACGTCTCGCTGCATGCCTACTACGAAGAACTGGACGGGGACCGGGACTCGTTCCTCGCCTCGGCCGTCGACATGGAGTCCTTCATCGAGGACACCGTGGCGACCTGCGACCACATCGGCGCGCGGCTGAAATCCAAGAAGCGGATCACCCTCTCCTTCGACGAGTGGAACGTCTGGTACATGTCCCGGGCGCAGCGGGAGGCCACCACCGCGGACCCGGCGGACTGGCCCGAGGCGCCGCGGCTGCTGGAGGACAACTACAGCGTCACCGACGCCGTCGTCCTCGGCTCGTTGCTGATCGCCCTGCTGCGCCACGCCGACCGGGTGGCCGTCGCCTGCCTCGCTCAGCTCGTCAATGTGATCGCGCCGATCCTGACCGAGCCGGGCGGCCCGGCCTGGCGGCAGACCACGTTCCACCCGTTCGCGCAGGCATCACGGTACGGCCGCGGCCAGGTCCTGGACGTACGGGTGGACTCGCCCACGTACGCGACGGCGAAGTACGGCGAGGTGCCGCTGCTGCACGCCACCGCCGTGCGCGACCCGGAGTCCGGCGCGGTCACCGTCTTCGCCGTCAACCGGAGCCAGGACGCCGCGCTGCCCCTGGAGGTGGCGCTGCGCGGGCTGGAGGTGACGCGTCTCGCCGGGCACAGTGCGCTGGCCGACGCGGACCCGGAGGCCCGCAACACCCTCGCCGTGCCGGAGCGGGTCGTGCCGCACGAGGTGAGCGGCACGACGCTCCAGGGCGGCACACTCCGCGCCACCCTGGAGCCGCTGTCGTGGAACGTCATCCGGCTGGCCTGACGGTCCGGCGCATGTGCTTACGGAGTGGTGATCTGCGGCCGGGGCGGCGTTGCCATTCCGTTGCCCAAGTAGAAGCCGGTGTGCGGCGGTTGGTTGTAGCCGGAGTTCTGCCAGGCCAGGCCGGTGCGGTACATGGTGTCGTGCAGCAGTGTGGTGATCTTCGTGCCGGTCTCGTGGGGCGTGGAGTAGATCCGCAGGTTGCGGTTGTCCGACGTCCGCCAGACGACCTCCTCGCGCCAGTCGCCGAGGATGTCGCCGGACAGCACCGGAGTCGCCTTGGTGCCGTTGTTCGAGGCCACCGACGCACCGGTCAGCAGGCGGGTGTCACCGCTCGTGCCGTACTTGTCGATGCGCGTGCCGTCGAGGAGTTCGCGGGTGGTGTCACCGTCCCACCAGCTGAGGAAGTTGGCCGAGGACGGCTCGCGGCCCTTGGCGGCGCCCGCCTCGTCGCGCACCTGGGTGTCGGCGGCCGACCACATCTCGGCGCCGGCGTTGCCGGACCAGATGTCACCGGCCACGCCGCGCCCGTTGTCGCAGCAGGCGGCGAGCTTCCAGCGGACGGCGCCGTTCTTCGGGTCGAGGTACAGCTCGGCGGGCTGCCCTGTGGACTCGGAGACCTTGAAGTACTCCAGGCCCGGAGTGCCGGGGTCGAGGTCCGCGAGGTGTTGTGCGTCGCCGTGCCCGGTCTTCGCGGTCCACAGCCCGGAGCCGTTGTCGTCCACCGTCATCGAGCCGTACACCACCTCGTCCCTGCCGTCGCCGTCCACGTCGCCGACGGAGAGGCTGTGCGAGCCCTGGCCGTCGTAGCCCTTGCCCTTGTTGGTGGAGGAGTCGGTGTCGAAGGTCCAGCGGCGGGTGAAGGCGCCGTTCCGCCAGTCCCAGGCCGCGATCACACTGCGGGTGTAGTAGCCGCGTGCCATGATCAGCGAGGGCCGGGAGCCGTCCAGGTACGCGGTTCCGGCGAGGAAGCGGTCCGCACGGTTTCCGTAACTGTCGCCCCAGGACGCGACGTTGCCGCGCGCGGGCACGTAGTCGGTGGTGCCCATCGCGGCGCCGGTGCGGCCGTTGAACATGGTGAGGTACTCGGGCCCGGACAGCACGTAGCCACTGCTGTTGCGGTGGTCGGCGGACGCACTGCCGACCGTCTTGCCCTGCCCGTCGACCGTGCCGTCCGCGGTCTTCATGGCGACCTCGGCCTTGCCGTCGCCGTCGTAGTCGTACACCTGGAACTGGGTGTAGTGGGCTCCCGAGCGGATGTTGCGGCCGAGGTCGATGCGCCACAGCCGGGTGCCGTCGAGTTTGATGCCGTCCACGATCGTGTTGCCGGTGTAGCCGGACTGCGAGTTGTCCTTGGCGTTCGTGGGCTGCCACTTCAGGACGAAGTCCAGCGCGCCGTCGCCGTCGAGGTCGCCCACCGACGCGTCGTTGGCCTCGTAGGTGTACGCCACGCCGTCCGGAGTGGTGCCACCCGCCGGGGGTGTGAGGGGCACGTCCTTGTACCCGGCGCGGAACTGTACGGCGTGCGCGGAGTCGCCCTGTTCCGTGCCGTTGACGACCGCGCGGACGGTGTAGTCGGCCTGTTCGGGGGCGCCGGAGTGGAAGTAGTTGGTGGAGTTGGTGATCGGGGCGGAGTTGACCTTGGTGCCGGCCCGGTAGACGTTGAAGGAGACGCTGTCCGGGTCGGTGCCGAGCCAGCGCCAGCTGATCAGGTTGCCGTCGTTGGTGTGGACGCTGACCACGCCGCGGTCGAGTTTCTCGGCCTGGCGCGCAGTGGCGGCGGACGAGGTGCCGGCCAGTGCGCCGAGCCCTGTCGTGGCGAGTGCACCGGTCACGACGGCGGTGAGCAGGGCGCGGCGATGTCTGCGCCGGTGGCTGGTGGTGCGGGGTGTTCCGGGGTGCTTCACGATGCCTCCTGCGGTGCGGGTGGGGGTACGGGAGTGGCCCGTTGTGCAGAGGTGGGCGCCGGGCCCCGGAGGGTTGCCGCTCGCTTGCCAGGCAGTGGCGGTGCACCTAGCCTATGTTCGCCCTGCCGGGTGATGGTCGAAATCTCGAACGCGACGGAGGGGTGAGTGAACGGGACCGTGAACCCAACGATGGCCGGGCGCACCGACGCCGCGGCCGAGTTCCGTGCGTTCTTCGAGTGTCATTACGCCGAACTCGCCCGGCTGGCACGGCTGTTAACTGGTGATGCCGAGGGGGCCGACGATTTGGCGGCGGACGCGCTGGTCGCGCTCTGGCGCCGTTGGGACCGGGTCCGGGCCGCAGACCACCCCGCCGCGTACGCCCGGGGTGTCGTGGCCAATCTGGCCCGCAGCCACATCCGCAGCGCGATCCGCGAGCGCCGCCGCATCACGCTGTTCTGGGCCCAGTGCTCCGACCACGCCGAAGCGCCGGACGTACCCGCCGTGGTCGATGTCCAACAGGCGCTGCGCACCCTGCCGTTCCGCAAGCGGGCCTGTGTCGTCCTGCGGCACGCCTTCGACCTGTCCGAGCGGGAGACCGCGCTCGCCCTCGGCATCTCGGTCGGTACGGTGAAGAGCCAGACGTCCAAGGGGATGGCGCAACTGGAACGGCTGCTGGGGCCTCAGGCCACTGTCCTCGTACCACTACGGAACTGATCGGCGGGCGTACGTGAACGACGAGCTGCGCCGGCGGCTGCGGGAGGCCGCCACGGCGCACCGGCCGGACCGGGAGCGGATGCTCGCCCGGATCGAGCGCGGCACGGCGGCGTCCGGGACGCCCGTCCCGCGGCGCCCCGCCCGGGCGGCGCCGTGGCTGCGCGTCGCGGGCGCCACGGCGGCCGTCGCGGCGGTCCTGGCGGCCGGAGGTTACGGGGCGTCCGCGGTACTGAGCGGCCCCGGTCGCGGTGACCGGCCTGTGCAGGCCGCCCCGCCGCACGTCCCCTCGCAGGCCCCACGTACCGAGGACGGCCCGCTCTGGAGCGACGGCCCACTCTGGAGCGACGGCTCTGTCGACCCGCACAGCAACGCGTACTGGGCCCAGAGCAATGTCACCTTGAAGACGACGGAGCCACTGACCTCGCTCACCGTGGAACTGCGGATCGCGCACACCGGCGGAGTGGCGTCGACCGGCGCCTGGCGCACGCTGCCCGAGGGCGACTTCACCCTCCGTACGGACACCGAGGACGGCTTCCTCGTGTACCGCTGGCGGCTCAGGCCCGGCCGCACGGTGCCCGCGGGCACGCATGTCTTCGCAGGGCAGTACGACCACGCCCGCGGCGGCCGGGACGCCGGTGCCGACAGCTACACGGCCGCCGCGCGGTTCGGCAGCCAACAGGCCGCAGTGCGCGGTGACTTCGCGCCGCGACGCGACTGAGGTAAAAACTTCCGGAGTCCCGGCAACCCCTCCCGTACCCGGTGGCGACCTGACGACGCAAGTCTCACCCCCACCGAAGGACGGGACATGACAACAGCAGAAAAGCGGTCCGCCGGCCGCCACCGCAGGTCTCTCAACCGCCGCCGGGCGGTACTCGGCGGTGCCGTCGCGGCCGGGCTGACCGGCGCAGCCCTCCTCGCGACGTCGCTCACCGGCACGGCGAGCGCCGCCGCCGGCTGGCCGACCCCCGGCGGCAGCCAGGCCGTCTCCAAGACCATCGAGGTCTCCGGCACGTACGACGGCGGCCTCAAGCGCCACTACGGCAGTGGCGACCTGGGCGGTGACGGCCAGGAGGAGGGCCAGGACCCGATCTTCAAGCTGAAGGACGGGGCCGTGCTCAAGAACGTCGTCATCGGCTCGCCGGCCGCCGACGGCGTGCACTGCTCGGGCACCTGCACGCTGCAGAACGTGTGGTGGGAGGATGTCGGCGAGGACGCCGCCACCTTCAAGGGCACCTCCTCCGGCGCGACGTACACCGTCACCGGCGGCGGCGCGAGGAAGGCCGACGACAAGGTCTTCCAGTTCAACGGCGCGGGCAAGCTCAACATCAGCGGCTTCCAGGTCTCCGACTTCGGCAAGCTCGTGCGCAGCTGCGGCAACTGCTCGACCCAGTACAAGCGCACCATCAGCGTCAGCGACGTGGATGTGACCGCGCCCGGCAAGTCCCTGGTCGGCATCAACACCAACTACGGGGACACCGCGACGCTGAAGAGCATCCGCATCCACGGCGACAGCAGCAAGAAAATCAAGCCGTGCGTGCGCTACACGGGCAACGACAACGGTGACGAGCCGGTCGAGACGGGCAGCGGCCCGGACGGCACGTACTGCCGCTACTCGGCGTCCGACATCTCGTACAACTGACCCGTCCGCAACACCGGTTGACGACCGACTGTTTGGGTGGCGGCCGCCTTCTTCGCCGTTCTCGTGTCAGAAGCGTTGACGAACCCCCCGAGGGGTTCTAGCTTCATCGCGTCGTACTTCATACGTCGTATATGAGACGTGATGCGCGAGATACGAGAACTGAGAGCGGCCGCCATGACTTTCGCCCCCGCCCCGATCCCTTCCCGCACGCAGTACGTGCTGGAAGCGGTCAAACACCGCATCCTCACCGGGCAGTTGAGCCCCGGCCAGTCACTGGTCGAGGCCGAACTCGCCGCCCAGTACGGGGTCTCCAAGACGCCCGTGCGCGAGGCGCTGAAGACCCTCGCCGGTACCGGCCTCGTGGTCATGAGCCAGTACAAGGGCGTCACCGTGCGGATGGTCGACGCGGCCATGGCGCGCGAGGTCTACGACGTGCGGCTGCTGCTGGAGCCGGAGGCGGTCCGCCGTACCGTCCGCAGCGCCGCCTCCGTCGAGGACGCCCGTACGGCGCTGACCCGGGCGGCCGAGGCCGCCGACCCGGCGGACCGGTCGCTCGCCAACCGCGACTTCCACCGCGCGCTGTACCTGCCGTGCGGCAATCCGCTGCTGTCCCGGATGCTCGACGAGGTCCGCGACCAGGCCGCGCTCGTCTCGACCGTCGCCTGGGCGGCCGTGCCGTCCTGGGAGCGCGAGGCCGCCGAGCACGAGGAGATCCTCCGACTGGTCACCGCCGGTGACGCCGACGGCGCGGCCCGCGCGGTGCACGACCACATCGCCTCGTTCGTCGCCCGGGCCTTCCCCGCCACGGACGAGGAACCCAACGGACAGGTCCCCGCCGGAGAAGGAGCGCAGGCATGACAGCCGCCGCATACGAGACCCACCGGGCGGCACTCGCCGACGTCGTGGCCATCCCGGTCACCCCGTTCGACGCCAAGGGCGCCCTCGACACCGATGCCCACCGCACGGTGCTCCGCCGACTGCTCGACGGTGGCGTACGGACGCTGACGCCCAACGGCAACACCGGCGAGTTCTACGCCCTGACCCCCGATGAGCGGCGCGCCGTCACCGAGCTGACCATCGAGGAGGCGGGGGACCGGGCCACGGTCCTGGCCGGGATCGGCCACGACGTGCCGACCGCCGTCGCCTCCGCGCGGCACGCCCGCGAGTGCGGTGCACAGCTGGTGATGGTGCATCAGCCCGTGCACCCCTACGTCTCGGCGGGCGGCTGGGTCGACTACCACCGCGCGATCGCCGAGGCCGTGCCCGAGCTGGGTGTCGTCCCGTACCTCCGCAATGCCGCGCTGAGCGGCCACCGGCTCGCCGAACTCGCCGACGCCTGCCCCAACGTCATCGGCGTGAAGTACGCCGTCCCGGACGCGGCACACTTCGCCGCCTTCGCGCGGGACGCCGGGCTGGACCGCTTCGTGTGGATCGCCGGCCTCGCCGAGCCGTACGCGCCCTCGTACTTCTCGGCCGGCGCGACCGGCTTCACGTCCGGGCTCGTCAACGTCGCCCCGGCCGTCTCGCTGAACATGCTCGAAGCGCTCAGGGCCGGCGACTACCCGGCCGCCATGAAGGTCTGGGAGCAGATCCGCCGCTTCGAGGAGCTGCGCGGCGCGAACGGCTCCGCCGACAACGTCACCGTGGTCAAGGAGGCGCTGGCCTCGCTCGGCCTGTGCCGCCGCGACGTCCGCCCGCCGAGCAGGCCGTTGCCCGCGGACGCGCGCGCCGAGGTCGCCGCCATAGCCGCCGGGTGGCCCGTATGAGACGCCCGGAGGAGCTCAGAAGCCATCAGTGGTACGGCACGGACGGGCTGCGCTCCTTCAGCCACCGCGCCCGCACCCGGCAGCTCGGCTATCTGCCCGAGGAACACCTCGGCAAGCCGGTCATCGCCATCCTCAACACCTGGTCCGACATCAACCCCTGCCACTCCCACCTGCGCGACCGCGCGCAGGCCGTCAAGCGCGGCGTGTGGCAGGCCGGCGGCTTCCCGCTCGAATTCCCCGTCGCCACGCTCAGCGAGACCTTCCAGAAGCCGACGCCGATGCTGTACCGCAACATGCTGGCGATGGAGACCGAGGAACTGCTGCGCTCGTACCCGGTGGACGGGGCCGTACTGCTCGGCGGCTGCGACAAGTCCACGCCCGCGCTGCTGATGGGCGCCGCCTCCGTCGACCTGCCCGCCGTCTTCGTGCCCGCCGGGCCGATGCTGCCGGGCCACTGGCGCGGCGAGACCCTCGGCTCCGGCACCGACATGTGGAAGTACTGGGACGACAAGCGCGCGGGCCTCATCGGCGACTGCGAAATGGCCGAGCTGGAGAGCGGGCTGGCCCGTTCGCCGGGGCACTGCATGACCATGGGGACGGCGTCCACGCTGACGGCCGCCGCAGAGGCGCTGGGCGTGACGGTGCCGGGCGCGTCGAGCATCCCGGCCGTCGACTCCGGGCACGACCGGATGGCCGCGGCCTCCGGGATGCGGATCGTCGACCGCGTACGCCGGGACGTACGGCTGTCGCACCTGCTGACGGCCGAGGCTTTCGAGGACGCCGTCACCACCGTCCTCGGGCTCGGCGGCTCCACCAACGCCGTGATCCATCTGATCGCGATGGCCGGACGCGCGGGAGTACGGCTGACGCTGGACGACTTCGACCGGATCGCCCGCACGGTGCCGGTGCTCGCCAACGTCCGCCCCGGCGGCGGCCCGTACCTCATGGAGGACTTCCACTTCGCGGGCGGCCTGCCGGGCTTTCTCTCCCGGATCACCGACCTGCTCCACCTGGACCGGCCCACCGTCAACGGGCGGTTCGGCGACCAGATCGAGCACGCCGCCGTGCACAACGACGATGTGATCCGCACCCGGGACAACCCGGTCGCGAAGGAGGGCGGCGTCGCCGTCCTGCGCGGCAACCTCTGCCCCGACGGCGCCGTCATCAAGCACATCGCCGCCGAGCCGCACCTGCTCCAGCACACCGGTCCCGCGGTCGTCTTCGACGACTACCGGACGATGCAGCAAACCCTCAACGACCCGGCGCTCGGCATCACCGCAGAGCATGTACTCGTGCTGCGCAACGCCGGGCCCAAGGGCGGCCCGGGCATGCCCGAGTACGGCATGCTGCCGATCCCTGACCACCTGCTCAAGCAGGGCGTGCGCGACATGGTGCGGATCTCCGACGCCCGGATGAGCGGCACCAGTTACGGCACATGCGTGCTCCACATCGCCCCCGAGTCCTACGTCGGCGGACCGCTCGCCCTGGTACGCACCGGCGACCCGATCACCCTCGACGTCGCGGCGCGCACGCTGCGGCTCGACGTGCCGGACGCGGAGCTGGCGCGCCGCCGCGCCGCCTGGACCCCGCCGCCCGAGCGGTACGAGCGCGGCTACGGCGCGCTCTACGCCGAGCAGATCACCCAGGCCGACACCGGCTGCGACTTCGCCTTCCTCGCGCGGCCCGGCAAGGTCCCGGACCCGTACGCGGGCTGAGCCCCCTCTTCCGGCTCCGCCACGCACCGTCCGTACGGCAGGACGACCGTACGCCGGCCCTCGCACGTTCCCGAGAACGGAGAAGAGTCATGGCCCAAGCCGCAGCCGTGGCCGAATCACCGCCCAGAACCAGACCCCGCCGCGGCACCGGAGCGCACCCGCGCCGGCTGCCGTACCTGCTGATCGCGCCCGCCGGGCTGCTGATGCTGGGCTTCATCGCCTACCCCGTGCTCAGCGTCTTCTGGACCGCGCTGCAGCACGACAACCCCACCAAGCCCTGGCGGAACGGCTTCGCCGGGCTGGACAACTTCACCGAGATCTTCACCAGCGACCCGCAGTTCTGGGGCACGCTGACCTTCAGCCTCAAGTGGGTCGTCGTCGAGGTCGGGCTGCAGCTGCTGTTCGGGCTGGCACTCGCCCTCATCGTCAACCAGACCTTCGCGGGCCGGGCGCTCGCCCGCGCGCTGGTCTTCTCGCCGTGGGCCGTCTCCGGCGTCCTCACCTCCGCGATCTGGGTACTGCTCTACAACTCCCAGACCGGGCTGAGCCGTTACCTCGCCGACGCGGGCATCGGGGAGTACGGCACCTCCTGGCTCTCCGACACCGCCACCGTCTTCCCCGCCGTGGTCGTCGCCGACCTCTGGCGCGGGGTGCCCTTCTTCGCCATCCTCATCCTCGCCGACCTGCAGTCCGTCTCCAAGGACCTGTACGAGGCGGCCGAGGTGGACGGCGCGAGCAGGTTCCGGCAGTTCTTCCACATCACACTGCCGCACCTGAAGGACGCCATCATCCTCTCCACACTGCTGCGCGCGGTGTGGGAGTTCAACAACGTCGACCTGCTCTACACCCTGACCGGCGGCGGGCCCGCGGGCGAGACCACCACCCTGCCGCTCTACATCGCCAACACCTCCGTCGACGCCCACAACTTCGGCTACGCGTCCGCGCTGACCACCGTCGCGTTCGTCATCCTGCTCTGCTGCTCGATGGTCTATCTGCGGCTGAGCAAGTTCGGAGGAGGCGACAAGTGAGTACCACGCAGCTGACCGTCAAGCGCCGCCGCGCCTGGGACCAGGCCCCGCGCTGGCAGACCCACCTCCCGCTCGCGCTCTACCTCCTCTTCACACTCGTCCCCTTCTACTGGATCCTGCTCTTCGCGCTCCGCCCGGCCGGCTCCACCTCGCTGGTGCCCTGGCCGATCACCTTCGAGCACTTCGCGAAGGTGTGGACCGAGCGCAGCTTCGCGACGTACTTCCAGAACAGCGTGCTCACCGCCGTGGCCACCCTGGTGCTCACCACGGTCGTCGCGCTGGCCGGCGGCTATGCGCTCGCCCGCTTCGACTTCCGCGCGAAGAAGGGCTTCATGCTGGGCCTGCTGTGCTCCCAGTTCGTGCCCGGGGCGCTGCTGCTGGTGCCGCTGTTCCAGATCTTCGCCGAGCTCCGGATGATCAACTCGCTGGGCAGTGTCATCATCGCCGAGACCGTCTTCCAGCTACCGCTGTCGATGATCCTGATCAGCGGCTTCATCAGAAACGTGCCGTACTCCCTGGAGGAGGCCGCCTGGGTCGACGGCTGCGACCGCTTCCGGGCCTTCCGCACGATCGTGCTGCCACTGCTGCGCCCCGGCCTGGTCGCCGTCGGCTCGTTCGCCTTCGTGCACGCCTGGAACCACTTCCTCTTCGCGCTGATGTTCCTCAGCAACCAGGAGAAGCAGACCATCCCCGTCGGCCTGAACACCCTGATGGGCGCGGACAGCGTCGACCTCGGCGCGCTGGCGGCCGGCGGCGTCATCGCGGCCGTACCCGTCGTGATCGTCTTCGCGTACATCCAGAAGTGGCTGATCACCGGCTTCAGCGCGGGGGCGGTGAAGGGATGAGCCGCGCCGGTACGGAAGCACCGCTGCCGGTCGTCCTGGTGGGCGCACGCGGCCACGGCCGCTGGCACCTCGCCAACATCCGCCGGCTGGCCGGGCAGGGGCGCGTCCGCCTCGCGGGCGTCTGCGATCTGACCCCGTTGACCGCCGCCGAGCTGGACGGCTTCGGCTCCGTCGCCCAGTCGGACGACTTCGAAACCCTGCTCGCCGTCACCGACGCCCGCATCGCCGTCCTCTGTACGCCCATCCCCACCCATGCCGACCTCGCGCTGACCGCCGCCCGGCGCGGCGTCCACCTGCTCGTCGAGAAGCCGCCGGCGCCCTCCTTCGCCGAGTACCGGCGGATGGCCGATGGCATCGCGGCGGCCGGCGTGGCCTGCAACATCGGCTTCCAGTCGCTCGGCTCGCACGCCGTCCCGGCCATCCGTGACCTGGTGCGCGAGGGCGCGATCGGCGAACCGACCGGGATCGGCGCGGCCGGGGCCTGGGTGCGCGACGCGGCGTACTTCCGCCGCGCGCCCTGGGCCGGGCGCCGCAGACTGCACGGCACCGACGTCCTCGACGGCGTACTCACCAACCCGCTCGCCCACGCCGTCGCCACCGCCCTCGCACTGGACGGCAGCATCGCCGCCGAGGACGTCGCGGAGGTGGAGACCGAGCTCTTCCGCGCCCACGCCATCGAATCCGACGACACCTCCTGCGTCCGCGTCACCACCGCACACGGCAGCCGCGTCACGGTCGCCGCCACCCTGTGCGCCGAGACCGCCGCCGAACCGTACGTCGTCGTGCACGGCACCCACGGCCGGATCACCTTCTGGTACAAGCAGGACCGCGTCCTGGTACAGCGCACGGGCCACGGCCCCGAGGAGACCGTGCACGGCCGCACCGACCTGCTGGAGAACCTGGCCGACCACCTCAGCCGCGGCACGCCACTGCGCGTACCGCCCGCCGCCACCGGCGCCTTCATGCGAGTACTCGAAGCGATCCGCAGCGCCCCGGACCCGGTGGCACTGCCGCCGGACGCCTGGCACACCGCGACGACGGCCGGCGGGAGCGCCCTCCGCCGCGTCGTCCCCGGCATCGACGGCCTCGTCACCGCCGCTGCCGACACCCTGTCCCTCTATTCCGAACTGGGCGCCGCGTGGGCGCTCCCGGAGGAGGCGCGCTCCCGATGACCGCCACCGACCACACTCCGACGCTGGCCCTGTGCTGCGCGGGCCGGCCCGTCGCCCGGTACGCCTACCGGCCCGGCCTCCCCGCCCGGCTCGCCCCGCGCCCCTATCTGCACCCCGTGACCACCCTGCGCGGCACGCCCGTCACCGCGCTGATGCCCGCCGACCACCCGCACCACCTCGGCGTGGGTGTCGCGGTCCCGGACGTGGCGGGGCACAACTTCTGGGGCGGCCGGACGTATGTACGCGACCGGGGCCCGACCGCGCTCGACAACCACGGGGTGCAACGCCACACCGGCTTCAACCTGTGCGACCCGGACGGCTTCGTGCAGGAGCTGAGCTGGAGCGCGGGCGAGCACGAGCTGCTGCGCGAGCGCCGCACCGTCGCGACCACCGAACTGACCTATACAGCCTGGGCGTTGGACTTCACCTTCTCACTGACCAACACCACCCCCGGCCCGCTGTCCCTGGGCAGCCCCGCGACCAACGGCCGCCCCGGCGCCGCGTACGGCGGCTTCTTCTGGCGCGCGCCCAAGGCGGCCGAGGTGCCCGAGGTGTACACCGCCGACGCCGAAGGGGAGGCCGCCGTGCACGAGAGCCGCGCCGACTGGCTGGCGCTCGCCGGCGGGGACTGGACGCTGGTCTTCGCCGGTGCGACCGGAGCGACCCGCCACGACCCCTGGTTCGTGCGCACCGCCGACTACCCGGGTGTCGGCTCCTCGCTGGCCCACGGGGAGCGGTTGGCGATCGCCCCGGGCGACACCGTCGTCCGCCGGATCGTCACCGTGGTCGCCGACGGCCGGCTGCACCGCGACGAGGCCGCGGTGCTGGCCAGAAAGGCGGTGACGGCATGATGGGTGACGGCACGACCGCCGACCGGCCCACTGGCGCCGCCCGCTTCTCCGCCGACCGCGGCGACGGCACCTACCGCAACCCCGTCCTCGCCGCCGACTGGTCCGACCCCGACCTCGTCCGCGTTGGCGACGACTACTACCTCACCGCCTCCAGCTTCGGCCGCGTCCCGGGACTGCCGCTGCTGCACTCCCGCGACCTGGTCAACTGGACCCTGATCGGCCACGCGCTGGACCGCCTCGAACCGGCCGCGGCCTTCGCCGCACCGCGCCACGACTGCGGCGTGTGGGCCCCCTCGATCCGGCACCACGACGGCCGCTTCTGGATCTTCTGGGGCGACCCCGACCACGGCATCTACCAGGTCAACGCCGAGAACGTACGCGGACCATGGACCCGGCCGCACCTCCTCAAGGCGGGCAAGGGCCTCATCGACCCCTGCCCGCTGTGGGACACGGAGACCGGCGACGCCTACCTCGTACACGCCTGGGCGAAATCCCGCTCCGGCATCAAGAACCGGTTCACCGGCCACCGGATGCGGACCGACGCCACCGACCTGCTCGACGACGGCACCACCCTCGTCGACGCGGACCACATCCCCGGCTGGTTCACCCTCGAAGGCCCCAAGCTGTACCGGCACAACGGCTGGTACTGGATCTTCGCGCCCGCCGGGGGAGTGGCGACCGGCTGGCAGGGCGCCTTCCGCTCGCGCGACTTCTTCGGCCCGTACGAGGAGCGCGTCGTCCTCGCGCAGGGCGACACCGACGTCAACGGCCCGCACCAGGGCGGCTGGGTGCGCACCCAGGCCGGCGAGGACTGGTTCCTGCACTTCCAGGAGCAGGGCGCTTACGGACGCCTCGTGCATCTGCAGCCGATGCGGTGGGACGCCGAGGGGTGGCCGGTCATGGGGGAGGACGGCAGCCCGGTACGGGAGCACCGCAAGCCCGCCCTGCCGCCGCAGCCGGTCGCCGCGCCCGCCACCGACGACGACTTCCCCGGCGGGCGGTTCGGCCACCAGTGGCAGTGGACCGCCAATCCTGCCGCCGGCTGGGCGCCCACGCACAGCGGCGACGGGCTGCGGCTCAGCTGCGTCCGCACCCCCGACGCACACGACCTGCGCCGGCTGCCCCACGTCCTCACCCAGCGGCTGCCCGCACGCCCCGCCACCGCCGAGGTCGAACTGCGGCTGGAGAGCACGGAGCCGGGCGCCAAGGCCGGGCTCACCGTGCTCGGCGATGCCTTCAGTTGGATAGGGCTGGAGCGCGCGGCGGACGGCACCGTACTGCTGGTCCACCGGTTCGCGGAGGCCGTGGCCGAGGGCGAGCGGGACGCCGCGCATCCCTGGCTCGCGCCGGACGGCCGGGCCCGGCTGCGGATCGCCGTCGGCCCCGGTGCCCGCTGCCGCTTCGCCGCCGACACCGGGGACGGCTGGACGCCGTACGGGCAGGTCTTCGCCGCCACGCCCTGGCGCTGGGTCGGCGCCCTGCTGGGCCTCTTCGCCACGGCCCCCACCGACGCGGCCCACCCCGGCGCCGCACTCTTCACGCACTTCCGCCTCACCTGCGATCCGACCGACTGAGGCCACCCCCCTTCCCTCCATACGCCTGTGGGAGCCGCCATGCCGTACCTCCGTAGCAAGCGCTTGCCGGTCAGAGTGCTGGCCGTCACGACCGCCCTCGCGGCGGCGCTGGGCCTGGGGGCGCAGACCCCCGCCGGGGCCGCCGAACCGCCCCGGCCACCGGAAACCGCCGCCGCCCAAGGCATGTCCGCCGACCGCCCGCACGGCTTCGCCTCCCTCGCGGGCGGCACCACCGGCGGCGCGGGCGGCAAGGTCGTCACCGTCCGCACCCAGGCCGACCTGGCCAAGTACGCCGCCGCCGACGAGCCGTACATCATCCGTGTCGCCGCCGCCATCGACGTCGCGCCGTTCGGCTCGGACATCGACGTCGCCTCGGACAAGACGATCGTCGGCGTCGGCACCAGCGGCGAGATCGTCCACGGCGAGCTGCATCTGAACCCCGGCACGCACAACGTCATCATCCGCAACCTCACCATCCGCGACTCCTACGTGGAGGGTGACTGGGACGGCAAGACCACGGACTTCGACGCCGTCCAGATGGACTCCGTGCACCACGTCTGGATCGACCACAACCGCTTCACGCACATGGGCGACGGACTGCTCGACGTCCGCAAGAACAGCGAGTACGTCACCGTCTCCTACAACCGCTTCGACACCCACAACAAGGCGTTCGGCATCGGCTGGACCGACGACGTCCGGACGCAGATCACCATCGACCACAACTGGTTCCGCGGCACCAAACAGCGCAACCCGTCCGCCGACAACTGCGCGTACGCGCACCTCTACAACAACTACCTCTCCGCGCAGGTCGACGACGGCGATCCGGTGTGGTCGTACGGCAACTACGCCCGCGGCCGCACGAAGATGGTGATCGAGAACAGCTACTACGACGGCGTCCAGCACCCTTACCAGGCCGATGAGACCGCCGAGTTGGTGCAGCGCGGGTCGGTCCTGAAGGACACCACCGGGCGGCACGACACCCGCGGCACCGCCTTCGACCCGCACGCCTTCTACCCCTACCGGCTCGACCCGGCCGCCGCCGTGCCCGCGCTGGTGAAGAAGTACTCGGGACCGCAGAAGTCCATCGGCACCCGCACGGTGCTGAACGTCCCGGCCGACTATCCGACCGTCCAGGCCGCGGTCGATGCCGTACCGACCGGCAACGACGGCGCGGTCACCCTGGCCGTCGCGCCCGGTACCTACCGCGAGCAGGTGCGGATCCCGGCCACCAAGCCGAACCTCACCCTCCTCGGCACCGGTGACGACCGCGCGGACACCGTGATCGTGTACGACACGCCCAACGAGTACGGCGGCTCGTCCGGCAGCGCCACCGTACTGATCGCAGCGCGTGACGTGACGGTGCGTCACCTCACCGTCATCAATGACTTCGACGAGGCCGCGCATGACCTGAACAGCGAACAGGCGCTCGCCATGAAGACCACCGGCGACCGGATCGTCTTCGAGGACACCGCCTTCAAGGGCAACCAGGACACCCTGATGACGGACAGCCCGAAGCTCGACACGGTCAGCCGGGTCTACCTCCGCGACTCCTACATCGAGGGCGACGTCGACTTCGTTTACGGCCGCGCCACGACGGTCATCGAGAACTCGCTCATCAAGGCGCTGAGCCGCGGCTCGAACTCCAACAACGGCTATATCACCGCCGCTTCGACCTGGAAGAACAACCCGTACGGCTTCCTCGTCACCGGCTCCCGCATCATCAGCGACGCGCCCGCCGGCACCTTCCACCTCGGCCGCCCCTGGCACCCGGGCGGCGAGCCGGACGCGATCGGCCAGGTCCTCATCCGGGACACCGAGCTGCCCGCCGCGATCAAGGCATCGCCCTGGACCGACATGGGCGGCTTCTCCTGGCGGGACGCCCGCTTCAGCGAGTACCGGAATTTCGGGCCGGGCGCGGCGGTCACCGCCGACCGGCCACAGATGAGCACCGAGGACGCCGCCCGCCACGAGGTGGCCGACTACCTGGCGGGCACGGACGGCTGGGCCCCGTACCGCCGCTGACCACCCTTTCGTACGAGCAGAGAAGAGCCGACCATGACCAGCAACCTCCGCGGGGGCAGACGCTCCCGGCTGACCGCCGTACTCGCCCTCACCGCGGCCCTCGCGCTCACCGCCACCGCCTGCGGCGACGACGGCAGTGGCGTCGCGGGCGAGTCCGGCGCCGAGGGCTCCGGCAAGGGCACGATCACCTTCTGGGACAACAACGGCGGCGTCCGCACCGACATCTGGAAGGAGATCATCAGGGACTTCGAGAAGGCGAACCCCGACATCGACGTCGACTACGTCGGGATCGCCGCGACCGAGGTGCAGTCCAAGTACGACACCGCCATCCAGGGCGGCGGTCTCCCCGACGTCGGCGGCATCGGCGCCGCGATGCTCGCCGGCATCAGCGCGCAGAATGCCCTGGAGCCGCTGGACGGGCGCATCAAGGACAGTGCGCTCGACGGCAAGCTGAACGAGCGGATGGTGAAGGGCGTCCGCTCGGCGGCGGGCGGCAAGCAGCTCTACACGGTTCCGATGCACGCGACCAACGGCGTGCTGTACTACCGCACCGACCTGTTCAAGGCCGCGAAGCTGCCCGCGCCCACCACCTGGTCGGCGTTCTACGAGGCGGCCGAGAAGCTCACCGACAAGCGGGCCAACAAGTTCGGCTACACCATCCGGGGCGGCGCCGGCTCCATCGCCCAGGCGCTGGACGCGATGTACGGACAGTCCGGCATCACCGGCTTCTGGGAGAAGGACGGCCTGCACACCACCGTCGACGACCCGAAGAACGTCGCGGCGCTGGAGAAGTACGTCGCGCTCTACAAGAAGAACACCCCCGCGGCCGACATCAACAACGACTTCACCAAGATGGTCGCCCAGTGGGACAGCGGCGAGATCGGCATGCTCAACCACAACATGGGCTCCTACCAGGACCATGTGAAGGCGCTGGGCACGGAGAAGTTCCGCGGCATACCCAACCCCACACTGGACGACGGCACCCGGGTGATGGTGTCCAACCCGGTCGACGGGCTCGGTCTCTTCAAGTCCGGCAAGAACAAGGCCGCCGCCTGGAAGTTCATCGAATTCGCGGCCTCGCACGAATCCAACAGCAAGTGGAGCGAGTCGGCCGGCACCATCCCGTCCAACCTCGAAGCGGCCGAGGACGACTGGGTACAGAAGTCCGAGACCACCAAGCTCGGCGCCGAGGCGCTGAACAGCGAGCACACGAAGATCGTCGACCTGCCGTACTACCTGCCCGACTGGAACACCCTCTCCAAGGCCGACAACGAGCCCGCCTTCCAGAAGGTCCTGCTCGGCAAGACCACACCGAAGGAGTTCCTGACCTCTTTCGCCGACCAACTCGACGCGGCCCAGGCCGAGTGGAAGCAGCAGAACAAGTGACCGTCACGCGGCGCCAGGTGGCCGCGGCGCTCGCGGGCCTTCCGCTCGCGCTCGCCGCGGCCCCGGCCGCCTTCGCCGCGGCCCCGGCCGCCTTCGCCAGCTCAGGAGACCACCGCCCGATGCCCGCCCTCCACCTCGCCGGCGACTCCACCGCCGCCCAGAAGTACGCCGACGCCGCACCCGAGACCGGCTGGGGCATGGCCCTCCCCATCTTCCTCCACCGCGACATATCCGTCGCCAACCACGCAATCAACGGCCGCAGTTCCAAGAGCTTCATCGACGAGGGCCGGCTGACCACCGTCCTCGCCGCGCTCCGCCCCGGCGACCTCCTCCTCGTCCAGTTCGGCCACAACGACGAGAAGGCCGAGGACCCCGCCCGGTACACCGAGCCCTGGACGACGTACCAGGAGTACCTGCGGCAGTACCTCGACGGTGCACGGGCGCGCGGCGCGCGGCCGGTGCTGCTCACCTCCGTGGAGCGCCGGAAGTTTGACGCCGGGGGCAACGCCCTGCCCACACACGGCGCATACCCGGCCGCGATGCGGGCGCTGGCCGCCGAGGCGGACGTCCCGCTGCTCGACATCCAGGAACGCTCCCTCGCCCTGTGGCAGAAGCTCGGCCCCGAGGAGACGAAGACGTACTTCAACTGGACCCCGGCCGGGCAGGACAACACCCACTTCAACCCGCCCGGCGCGATCGCCGTCGCCCGCCTGGTCGCGGCCGGACTGCAGGCGACGCGACTGCTGGCGCCCTCCGACATGCGCCGCCTCGACGACGACATCCCGGCGTCCTGGATCACCTGGCCGGAAGGGGAAGGAGCATGACCCCGCGCACCACCCTCCTCGCCCTGGCGGGCTGCGCCGCGCTCGCCCTCACCGCGGTCGCCCCGGCCCACGCGGCGCCGCCCGGTGACGTGCTGCAGCCCCGTGACGTGCTGCCCGCCCACGACGGCTGGGCGTCCGCCGACGGTGGCACCACCGGCGGCGCGGGTGCCGACGCCGCGCACACCTACACGGTCACCACGTGGGTGGAGCTGCGGACCGCGCTCGCCGACGACCCCGGCGCACCGAGGATCATCAAGGTCAGGGGCACTCTGGACGCGACCGGCGCCGGCTGTGCGTCCTTCGCCGCCGACGGCTACGACTTCGCCCGCTACCTCGCCGACTACGACCCCGCGGTGTGGGGCCGCGACCGCCCGGTCAGCGGCGAGCAGGAGGACCTGCGCGCCGCCTCGCAGCGGAACCAGGGCGCGGCCATCAAGGCGTACGTCCCGGCCAACACCACCCTCGTCGGCATCGGGAAGCACGCCGGAATCGTCGGCGGCAGCCTCCAGATCCAGAACGTCGACAACGTCATCGTCCGCAACCTCACCGCCGAGTCCCCGCTGGACTGCTTCCCGCAGTGGGACCCGACGGACGGTGCGACCGGCGCCTGGAACTCCGAGTACGACAGCATGGTGGTCACCGGCTCCACCCACGTCTGGCTCGATCACAACACCTTCACCGACGGCGCCCACCCCGACAGCTCACTGCCGGAGTACTACGGCGAGCTGTACCAGCAGCACGACGGCGAGCTGGACATCGTGCGCGGCGCGGACCTCGTCACTGCTTCCTGGAACGTCTTCGCTGACCACGACAAGACCTTGATGATCGGTAACAGCGACGGCGCGGCCGCCACCGACCGGGGCAGGCTCCGCGTCACCCTGCACCACAATCTCTTCCGCGACGTAGTGGAGCGCGCGCCGCGCGTCCGCTTCGGCAAGGTCGACGCGTACAACAACCACTACGTGGCCGGGCCGGACGCGCCGTACGCCTACAGCTTCGGCATCGGCATCGAGTCCCAACTGGTCGCCGAGCACAACGCGTTCACCCTGCCCCGCGGCACCGGCGCCGGACGCGTCCTGAAGAAGTGGGAGGACGCGCCGGTCACCGCGGCCGGCAACCGCGTGAACGGCCGTCCGGTCGATCTGATCGCCGTGCACAACGCGGAGGTCCCCGAGGAACACCTGCGGTCCGGTGCCGGCTGGACGCCCGTCCTGCGGCCCCGGGTGGACGATCCGCGCGCCGTCCCGGCCCTCGTCGGCCACCGGGCGGGGGCGGGGCGGCTGCGCTGACGCGTCACCGGTTACCGCTGGTTGCCGAGACCGGTGATTCTGCCGATGTGCGAAGGGGCTGCACGGCACGAGAGTGGCGGTCGTCAGTGACCGTTACCGAGAGGAACCGTCGTGCAGCAGCACACCAGCGTGTCCGTGCGCATTCCGGAACGGCAGGGGAGCAGCCGGCTCAGAACCCGGCTGACGCGGTGGGGGCTGGCCGGCCTCCTGGCCGCCGGGACCCTGCTCACCTCGCAGGCCGGGCCGGCCGGGGCCGCGGAGAACCCGTACGAGCGCGGCCCCGCGCCCACTGTCTCCAGCATCGAAGCGCCCCGCGGCCCGTACGCCGTCTCCCAGACCAGCGTCTCCTCCCTGGGCGTCACCGGCTTCGGCGGCGGCACCATCTACTACCCGACCTCGACCAGCGACGGGACCTTCGGCGCCGTCGCCATCTCGCCCGGCTACACCGCGTACCAGTCGTCCATCGCCTGGCTCGGCCCGCGGCTGGCCTCCCAGGGCTTCGTCGTGTTCACCATCGACACCAACACCACGCTCGACCAGCCCGACAGCCGGGGCCGCCAGCTCCTCGCCGCACTGGACTACCTGACCGAGCGCAGCTCCGTACGCAACCGGATCGACAGCAGCAGGCTCGGCGTCATGGGCCACTCGATGGGCGGCGGCGGCTCGCTGGAGGCCGCCAAGAGCCGGCCGTCCCTGCAGGCCGCGATCCCGCTGACCGGCTGGAACCTCGACAAGACCTGGCCGGAGATCAAGACCCCGACGCTCGTCGTCGGCGCCGACGGGGACTCCATCGCCCCGGTCGCGACGCACTCCGAGCCGTTCTACGAGAGCCTGCCCGGCTCGCTCGACAAGGCGTACCTGGAGCTGAACAACGCGACGCACTTCACCCCGAACACCTCCGACACCACGATCGCGAAGTACAGCATTTCGTGGCTGAAGCGGTTCATCGACAACGACACCCGCTACGAGCAGTTCCTCTGCCCGCTGCCGCGGCCGAGCACGACGATCGAGGAGTACCGGGGCAACTGCCCGCACACCTCCTGATCCCACCCCGTGGGGCACCGGGGACGGAGGGGTTCCGTGACCGTTTACGCGCCAGTAACGTGACGGTTGTGACCGGAACGAAGACCGTGCCCGGAACGAATCCCCCGCACCGGCGGACGACGCTCGGCCCGTCGGGCAGGCTCGCCGTGGCCGGCCTGCCCGACGACCTCCCCGAGGACACCCGCCGGCTCCTGCTGCTGGCCGCGGCCGCGCAGGAGCAGCATCCCGACGGGCCCGGCGCCGACGCGGCCCTCGTCCTGCGGGCCGCGGCGGCCGCCGGGCTCGGAACGGCCGCCCTGGAACCGGCGGAGACGGCGGGCCTGGTCCGCACCGCGGGGGAGCGGATCCACTTCGACAGCGAGGTGCTGCGCCGGGCCCTGTACGAGGCCGTACCGCTCGCCCGGCGCCGCGCGGCCCACGCGCTGCTGGCGTCGGTGAGCGCGTCCGACCGGGACCGGCTGCCGGGCCTGCTGCACGGCGCTCTGGCGGCCGACGGACCCGATTCAGGCCTCGCCGGGCGGCTGGCCGCCGCGGCGCGGACCGCCGGGCCGCACGTCTCTCATGACGAGCGCGCGGTGGCCCTGGCCGTCGCGGCGCGCCTCACCGGGCCCGGCACCGACCGTGCCACCCGGCTGACCGCGGCGGCCGACCACGCCCGCCTCGCCGGCCGGCCCGACCGGGCGCGCGCCCTGCTCGCCCCCGTCCGCGCACTGCCCGCCGCGGCGCCGGTCCGCGGCCGGGCCGGACTCGTCCACGGTCTGCTCACGTTGCGCGACGGCCCGGTGGCCGACGCCCGCGAAGAACTCCTCCTCGCAGCCGGCCTGCTCGGCCCCCACGACGCCACCGCCGCCCTGACCGCCCGGCTCGCGGCCATGGAGGCGGCCTGGGCGATGGGGGACGCGGCGGCCTATGTGGAGGCGATCGAGGAGGCGCCGCAAGGCGCTCCCGACACTCTCGACGACTACCGGGCCGGTATGGCCGCCGTCCTGAGCGGGCGGCTCGGCGCGGGCGTCGGGCCGCTGCGGCGGCTGCTCGCGCGGACCGGGCGCGCCGAGGAGCCCGAAGTGCTGCTGCGGGCCGGGGTCGCCGCGCTGGTCGTCGGGGACCTCGCGGCGGCGTGCCGGGTCAACGCGCGCGCCCTCGCGGCCGCCCGCGCGCTGGGCCGCACCACGCTCGTACCGCAGGCCCTGGAGCACCTGGCATACGGGGAGTTGCGCGCCGGCCGGCACCCGCGGGCGCGCGTGCACGCCGAGGAAGGACTGTGCATCGCGCACCGCACCGGACAGCGCAACATCGCGGCCCACCAGCACGCGATCCTCGCCCTCGTGGCCTCCGTCGAGGGCGACACCGAGGCGCTGACCGCCCATGCCGCGGCGGCCGGTGCCGTCGCCGGCGCGCACGGGCTGGTCCAGGTGTCCACGCTCGTCCGCTGGGCGCTGGCCAGGGCCGACCTGGGCGCCGGCCGCGTGGACGAGGCCGCCGCCCGGCTCGGCCCGCTGGTGCGGCCCGGGCCCCGGCAGGGCCACTTCGCCGTACGCATGCTGGCCGTGCCCTGCTACACGGAGGCGGTGGTGCAGGCGGGTACGCCGGGCGCGGCGCGTACCGCCGTCGAGGAGTTCGCGATCTGGGCCGCTCTCGGCGCCGACCCGGCAGCCCCCGCCCAACTGGCCCGCTGCCGCGCACTGCTGGCCGGGGCCGGCGCCGGAGCGGGAGCCGGGGCCGGAGCGGGATCCGAAGCCGGAGCCGAGGGGCGCGACGCGGCCGCGGCCGACGCGTACTTCGAGGCGGCCCGCGCACACCACGACGACACCATCAACGACTTCGAGCGCGCCCGGACCCTGCTGCTGCACGGCAAATGGCTGCGGCGCAGACGCCGGCCCGGCCCGGCCAGGGGCCTGCTGCGGGACGCGTTGGTCGCCTTCGAGGGATGCGGGGCGCGCGCCTGGACCGAGCAGGCCCGCGCCGAACTGCGCGCCACCGGGGAAGCACCGTCCGCCGGCCGCCCGGCCCCGCTCGCGGGCCTCACTCCGCAGCAGCTACGGATCGCACGCTGTGTGGCGGAGGGCGCCACCAACCGCGAGATCGCGCTGCGCCTCTCGGTGAGCCCCCGCACCGTCGATCACCACCTGCGCAACATCTTCGCGGCCCTGGGCGTCCGCTCCCGACTGGAACTGGCCCGCCTGGTGGACCGCGCAGAACAGCCCACCGCGCCCCTGTAGGCCGGCTTCTTACGCCGCGAACGGGGAACTCAACGGACGACGCGTAGCCACAGATTCGTCGCCTGCGGTGTCCGGCTGAGCTCGATGCGTTCGAGCGGGACGTCCACTCCGCCCGGCTGGTCGAACAGCCGGACACCATCGCCGAGCAGTACGGGGACGATGCACACGAGGATCTCGTCGAGCGCGCCCGCGGCGAGGCACTGCTTCGCGACGTCGGCGCCGAGGACGTTGACGTACTCCTTCTCGCCGGCGGCGGCCTTGGCCGCGGCGATACCGCTGTCGAGGTCGCCGACGAAAGTAATGCCGGGCACGGCGGTCTCCGGCGCGTGATGCGTGAGTACGAACTGCGGCCCGTCCCAGCCGCCGCCGAACGGCTCGCCCTCCTGGGACGTGCCCTTGTGCGGATCGTCGCCGCGGAAGGTGCGGTTGCCGATCAGCAGGGCGCCGGTCTCCCCGATGAGCCGGTCCACGGTCGGGTCGGGGCCGAAGTGGCGGGTCAGCCACGACATGTCCCCGTCGGGGCCGGTGATGAAGCCGTCCAGCGACATGGTCGCGGAGTACAGCAGCTTGGCCATGGCCTGCTCCAGAGCCCCGGCCGGTCGGGGGAGGCCGGCCGGGGCGGCTGAGGTGCGGATACTGATGGCGGTCGCCTCGCGGCGAAAGGCTCCGTGGGGCTTCAGCCGAACGATCTTCCCCACGGGCAATATGTTGGGCCCGGGGACACAGTTCCATCAATACCCGCACCTGTGACAGCAATCTGGGCCTGTCGGGCATTCCCGCCCCTATGGAGTGATCTGGCTCACCGGAGGGAGGGCGGGTCCCCCCCAGGGCATTTCCAGTGCGGCCCGGAGGGCGTCGACCGTTTCGCGGCCGATCCGCTCGGCCAGCTCCTGCTCCAGCCGCTCCAGTACGAGCAGCGCCCGGCCGTGCGCGCGGGCGCCCTCCGGTGTGCGGCGGATCAGCCGCTGCCGGGCGGAAGCGGGGTGGGGTGCCTGCTCCAGCAGGCCGGCGGCGACCAGGCTGTGCACCGCCTGGTGGGCGGTCTGCCGTGTGACGCCCATCCGGCGGGCCAGCTCGGACACGGTCGTGCCGTCCTCGTCCAGTACGGCGAAGAGCTGGAGCTGGGTGGGGGAGACCGGCGGGGTGCCGTCCTCGTCCATGACCGCCAGCAGGGCCTGGTCGAACCAGTTGCGGGCCTCGCCGAGGAGCTGGGGGAGGTTGCGGTTGATGTCCATCAGTGTCAGGCTACCTGACGTAATGAATGTCAGGCCGCCTGACATGCACGCCCTGACACGAACCGTCGTACGCCTCCGGGAGAGCCGATGACCTTTGAGTACGCCACCCGCTACCGGCGCGCCTCGCGCATCCCCGCCGAGCCGGGCAAGCCCTACTTCATCGAGAAGGGCGAGGGCGACCGCGCCCACCTGTTCGGCGACCTGATCACCATCTACACGGGCGGCGAGCAGACCGAGAACACCTTCAACTTCTTCACGGTCGAGGGCCCCAAGGGCGACATCATCCCGGCCCATGTGCACGCCGACACGCACGAGGTCTTCTACATCACCGCGGGCGCCGTCCGGCTGTTCGTCGAGGACACCGAGGGCGAGCAGCAGGAGAAGCTGCTGACCACCGGCGACTTCGGCTTCGTACCGAAGAACTGCACGCACGCCTACCGCATGGAGCGCCACCACAGCCAGGTCGTCGGCGTCGCGGCCGGACCCGGCGGCACCTTCGAGCGGTTCTTCGAGAACCTCGGCGCGCCCGCCGAGCAGATGGGTCTGCCGCACGAGCCCGTGATCCCCGCGCCCGAGAAGTTCGGCACCGTACCGCAGGAGTTCGACGTCCGGTTCCTGCCCGACCACCAGTGGCGCACCCGGTGAGCGCCGCGCTGCGTGCGCTGATCGCGGCGCCCGCGCCCGAGGTCGCCCCGCTGCCGCCCGCCGCGCACTGCGCCCCCGGCGTCCGGCTGCTGCGCGGCGTCCCCTATGCCGTACCGGCGGGCGCTCGCCCCCTGGAGCTGGACCTGTGGCTGCCCGAGGAGGCGACCGACGGCCCGGTGCCGCTGGTGCTGTACGTGCACGGCGGCGCCTGGCGCATCGGGCGGCGGGACGACATGGGGATGCGGCTGCGGGACTGGGAGCCGGGCCCCTTCGCACGGATCGCCGCCGCCGGCATCGCGGTCGCCTGCGTCGACTACCGCCTCTCCGGCGAGGCACACTTCCCCGCGCCCCTGGACGACCTGCGCGCCGCCCGGCACTGGCTCGCGCTGCGCTCCGCCGAGCTGGGCATCGACACCGCGCGGACGGTGGTGTGGGGCGAGTCCGCCGGCGGCCATCTCGCTTCCCTCCTGGCGCTCACGGGCTCGGCCCCGGGGCACGCCGGACCCGCCCCGGCCGGCGCCGTCATCTGGTACGGCCCGAGCGACCTGACCGCCGCGCGCGGCGGCTGGGACCCGCACGACGCGGCCACGCCCGAAGCCGCGCTTCTGGGCGCGGCGCCCGCCACCGTGCCCGACCTCGCCCGCGCGGCCAGCCCCATCACGCACGCCCACGCGGACGCCCCGCCCTTCCTGCTGGTGCACGGCGACGCGGACACCATGGTGGCGGGCGGCCACAGCCACGCCCTCGCCGCGCGCCTGAAGGCGGCCGGTGCATCGGTCGACCTGTGGTCGGTGCCCGGCGCGGATCACGGCTGGTACGGGGCGTCCGACGAGCAGGTGACGGAGATCTTCACCCGCTCGCTGGCTTTCGTAGAGAGGCTGGTGCGCTGAGCCGACGCGGACTCAGGCGCGGAATCAGTCGCCTGCCGGTCGCACCGTGAATCCGCCGCGGCCGTCGAACCGCACCTCCAGTACGGCATCGAACCCGTCCGCCGGCGACGGCCTGCGCAGCCGCCGCCAGGTGGCGCGGACGCCGACGTCGGGGACCCGGTCCCGGCCCTCCCGCGCGGCGTTGCGGCGCAGGGAGCCCGCGAGGTCCGGGGGGAACCAGTACGCCGTCACCGGTGCGCCGTACGCGTGGCCCACGGCCACCAGCGGTCCCCACTCCTCCGGCGTCGGATTGGTGTTGTCGACCGCCACCGGCCGCCCGGCGGCCAGCGCCTCGGCGACCAGGCGCATCTGCCGTGCCTGCTTGTTCCGGGCCGAGCGGGGGAAGCGGTCCTTGCTCACCAGGGTGTGGCGGCCGGCGAGGTGCTGCTCGTAGAAGGTGGTCTTCCCGGACGCCTGCAGCCCGACGAGCACGGACAGGACCGGTCCCGGTCCCGTACCTTCTGGCGGCATCCGTTGACCACCTCCTCACGCTTGGCTCCGGACCGTCCGGCACTTTCATGGTGCCGGACGGCCGGGGCCGTCACCCAGCGCCGGGCGGTGTGGCGGCCAGCCGCAGCATGACCTTGCTGCTGCCGCTCGTCCGGTCGGCGGCTACGGCCAGCGCCTCGGCCGCCCGGTCGATGCCGAAGCGGTGACTGATGACCGGTGACACGTCGAGGCCCTCGTGCATGGCGAGAAGCGCGTCGTCGATCTCCTCGACGAAGCGGTACGAGCCGATCCAGGTGATCTCCCGTGTGACGAGATCCCCGAGGGCGGCGGGGACGGCCGTACCCGGGAGGTTGCCGACCTGCACGACGGTGCCGCCGCGCGCGGTCGCCCGCAGGACCGGGCCGAGCGCGGCCGCCGCGCCCGAAGCCTCGAAAACCAGCTCGACGTCCTCCGGCAGGGCCGCGCCGCTGCCGAGGTCGACCGTCTCGTCCGCGCCCATGGCCCGCGCGACCGAGAGCGACGCGGCGGAGAGGTCGGCGGCCAGCACCGCCGCGGCCCCGCGGTGCTTCGCGGCGGCCACCACCAGGGCCCCGATCGGGCCCGCGCCGTTGACCAGTACCGTCTTCCCGCGCACGTCCCCGGCGCGGTGCACGGCGTGCATCGCCACCGCGAGCGGCTCGGCGAGGGCGCCGTGTTCGGTGGTCACGTTCTCCGGGAGCGGCCGGATCTGCCCCGCCCGGACCACGCGGTACTCGCTGAACCCGCCGTCGGTGTGCGGATGCAGGGCGGCCGACCCGAAATAGCGGATGCAGGGGTGGAGGTTGGTGCGGCCGGCGAGCCGGTCGGGCAGCGGCTCGTCGCCGACCGGCGTCGCCGGGTGGACGGTGACCGGCTGACCCACCGTCAGGCCGGTGACGCCCTTGCCGAGGGCGGCGATGCGGCCCGCGACCTCGTGCCCGAGGACCAGCGGGTCCTTGAGTACGGCCGTACCGGACCCGCCGTGCTTCCAGTAGCCCACGTCGGAGCCGCAGATGCCGCCCCACTCCAGGGCGAGGAGTACCTCTCCCGCACCCGGCACCGGGTCGGGACGTTCATCGATCCGGAGGTCACCGGGACCGTGCACGACAACCGACTTCATACCGCGTCCTCCAGACGCACCAGGTCACGCCCGCGCGATTCGGGGGCGAGGACGACGGACACCAGGGTGATGAGCGAGTAGCCGACCAGCATCGCCGCGATCGGCCACCAGCTGCCGGTGACGGCGGTGAGGGTGGCCGCGACGACCGGGCCGATGGCGGTGGCGAGGATGCCACCGATCTCCTTGGCCAGCGCCAGCTGGGTGAACCGGGTGCGCGCGCCGAAGAGTTCGGCCATCGTGACGCTCTCCAGCGAGAAGAGGCCGAGGACGCCGACGTTGAGCCCGACGATCATGCCGACCGTCACCCCGGCCGTGGTGCCCGAGGCGATGAGGAACATCACCGGGAAGGCGAGCAGGATGGTCAGCAGGGTGAGGGCGAGGTAGACCGGGCGGCGGCCGAAGCGGTCGCCGAGCAGGCCGACCAGCGGCACGGTGGCGAAGCCCAGCAGCGAGCCGTACACGATGGCGTCGGTCGGCACGGACCGGTCGGCGCCCAGCGTGGTGGCGATGTAGCCGACGAGGAACGTCTGCACCAGACCGGAGTTGCCGGCCTGCCCGAACCGCAGGCCGAGCGCGAGGAAGAACGCCTTGCCCTTGCGCTGCCGGAGGCCGGCCTCGATGACGCTCTCGCGCTCCGGCTCGACGGCCTTCTCCGCCACCGCAGCGGCGGCCTCGGTGCGGGACATGGCCACGCCGTCCACGACGTCGGGCCGCTCCTCGAAGACCGGGCTCTCCTTGAGGTTCCGGCGCAGCCAGACCGCGAAGACCATGAGGCCGAAGCTCAGCAGGAAGGGCAGTCGCCAGCCCCAGGAGACGAGCTGCTCCTCGCTCAGCACGGCGAGGAGTATCGCCCACAGGCCGGAGGCGGCCAGGGTGCCGGAGTTGGTGCCGAGGGAGACGAGGGAGGAGATCAGACCGCGGCGCTTCACGGGCGCGTACTCGGCGAGCATGACCGTGGCCCCGGCGATCTCGGCGCCCGCGCCGAAGCCCTGGATGAGCCGCAGGGCGACCAGCAGGATCGGGGCGAGGATGCCGATCATGCTGTACGGCGGCAGCACGCCGATCAGCGTGGTCGACGCGCCCATCAGGAGGATGGTGAGGAAGAGGACCTTCTTGCGGCCGATGCGGTCTCCCATCCGCCCGAAGTACAGGGCGCCGGCGAGCCGGGCGACATAGCCGACGCCGTAGGTCGCCATGGCGGCGATCAGCCCGATCGCGGGGCTGACGTCGGGGAAGAAGATCTTGTTGAAGACGATGGCGGCCGCCAGCGAGTAGAGCTGGAAGTCCATGAACTCCATGGCCGTGCCGAGCCAGCCGGAGACGGCCGCTCTGGTGAGGTCGCGCGTCGTTCTTCCGACGGTGCCGTCCGGCTCCGCCTGTGTGGTGTCCGTCATGGGTGAACTCCGTTGTTCTCCGACTGTTTTCCGGGTGTGCGGCCCGCGAGGAGGGGCGGGCGTCAGACCTCGACCGGCGGGGCGTCAGACCTCGATCCGGCCGGCCCGCAGCGCGGGGAGCCGTGCGGCGACGGCGGAGACGAGCGTCCCGTCCCCGGCCAGGTCCGCCGCGCCGAGGACACGCAGCAGCCGGCGGACCGCGTCCGCGTCGTCCGGTGCCTCGTGCCAGCAGCCGGCCAGGGCGGCGGCCGCGGGGTCGGTCGTACCGAAGAGCTGCCCGCCGTCGTCGGCGGAGCGGGTGGCGTTCGCCCAAGCCGCGAGGGCGAGTTCGAGCACCGGGGTGGCGGTGGCGGCGGCGCGCAGCGTGCGCAACGCGTCGAGCCACCGCTCCGGGATCTTCAGGGACCCGTCGGAGCCGATCTGCCGGAGCAGGTGCCGCACACCGGGGTTGCGGAACCGCTCGACCAGGTCCTCCGCGTAGGCCGCCGGGTCGGGACCGCCGGTGGGCAGCGTCGGGGCGACCTCGGCGCACAGGGCGCGGACGAGGCGCTCGCCCCAGCCGGTCGCCAGCGCGTCCGCGATCGTCGTGCAGCCCGCCGCGGCGCCGAGGTAGGCCAGCGCCGAGTGGGAGCCGTTCAGCAGCCGCAACTTGGTGAGCTGGTACGGCACCACGTCCGGGACGAACAGCGCGCCGGCCTGCTCCCACGGCGGCCGCGGCCCGGCGAAGGAGTCCGTGAGGACCCACTGCCGGTACGGCTCGCCGACGACCGGCAGCGCGTCGTGCACGCCGAGCGCGGCGCGGGCCGCGCGCAGGTCCGCTTCGGTGCTCGCGGGCACGATGCGGTCCACGATGGTCGAGGGGAAGGCGACCGAGGCCGCCATCCAGTCCAGTACGGCCTGCCGGTCCGGCCACGGCGCTGCCTCGACGAAGTCGCGTACGACGCGGCCGAGCGCGGCGCCGTTGGCGGCCATGTTGTCGCAGGAGACGACGGTGACCGGGGCACCGCCCGCGCGCATCCGCGCGGCGAGCCCGGCGGCGAGCCGCCCGACGACGGTGGTGAGCGGGCCCGTGGCCGCCGCCGCGAGGTCGGCGGCGATGTCCGGCGCCGCGGCGTCCAGCGCGCCCGTATCGGGGCGGCGGTAGTAGCCCTTCTCGGTGATCGTCAGGGTCACCACGGACACCTCGGGGTCGGCGAGCAGCGCGTCGACCCGTGCGGCGTCCGGGCCCATCCCCAGCGCCTCGACGACCGACCCGACGACGCGGGTGACGGTCTCCGCCGGGCGCAGCTCGGTCATCGAGTACAGGCAGTCCTGGGCCCGCAGCGCTGCCGCGGTCCGGGCCGAGCGCGGGGCCACGACGGCGATGCCCCACGGCTCACCGGAGCAGGCGGCGGCGTTCTCGGTGTAAACGGCCTGGTGGGCGCGGTGGAAGGCGCCGAGACCGAAGTGGACGACACGGGGGCGCAGCTCGCGGGGGTCGACGGCCGGGCGCAGGTGCTCCGGGATGCGGGGGAGGGCGGCGAGGTTCAGTACGGGGGACGTCACGGCGCTCACCAGTCGTGCACCGAGCCGTCCAGGCGCCGCGCCACGGGGAGATAGCGGGCCTGGTAGGGGAAGCGCTCGGCGGCCTTCTCGTCGTACTCGACGCCCAGCCCCGGCTGCTCCGACACGTGCAACATGCCGTCGGCGAAGGTGACGCCGCTGCGGAAGACCTCCGCCGTCTCGTCCGCGTGCGCCATGTACTCCTGGATGCCGAAGTTGGGGACCGCGGTGTCGAGGTGGACGGCGGCGGCGAGGGTGACGGGGGAGAGGTCCGTCGCCCCGTGCGAACCGGTCCTGACCTGGTACAGCGCCGCCAGGTCGAAGATCCGCCGCAGATGCGTGATGCCGCCCGCGTGCACGACGCTGGTGCGCACGTAGTCGATGAGCTGCTCGGTGATCAGGCGCTGCACGTCCCAGATCGACGTCAGTACCTCCCCCACCGCGACCGGCGTCGTCGTGTGCTGCCGGATGAGCCGGAACGCCTCCTGGTTCTCGGCCGGCGTCGGGTCCTCCATCCAGAACAGCCGGCAGTCCTCGACCTGCTTGCCGAAGCGCGCCGCCTCGATCGGGGTGAGCCGGTGGTGGACGTCGTGCAGGAGGTGGAAGCCGAAGCCGCAGCGCTCGCGGACCGCCTCCAGGTAGGTGGGCGCGAACCGGAGGTACGCCTCGGTGTCCCAGGGCTGCTCGTCGGGGAGCGAGGTGGCGGCCGGCTCGTAGACCTTGCCCTTGCGCACCCCGTACGTACCGCCCACGTCGGGGACGGCGGCCTGGGCGCGCACGGCCTTGTAGCCGAGGCCGAGGAACCGCTCGACGTCGTCGATCAGGGCGGCGGTGTCCGTGCCGCTGGCGTGTGCGTAGACCATGACGCCGTCCCGCGAGCGGCCGCCGAGCAGCTGGTAGACGGGCAGGCCCGCGACCTTGCCCTTGATGTCCCACAGTGCGGTGTCGACGGCGGAGATCGCGGTCATCGTGACCGGCCCGCCGCGCCAGTAAGCGCCCCGGTAGAGGTACTGCCACATGTCCTCGATGCGCGCCGGGTCCTTGCCGATCAGCAGCGGTACGAGGTGGTCGCGCAGATAGCTCGCCACGGCGAGCTCGCGGCCGTTCAGCGTGGCGTCGCCCAGGCCGGTCACGCCGTCCGAGGTCGTGATGCGCAGGGTGACGAAGGTCCGCCCCGGCGAGGCGACGAACACCTCGACACGCTCGATCTTGCTCACAGGTTCCTGCTCCTTCGGAGACCTCGGGGGTGGTGACACCGCTCGGACGACCGGGATACTGGCCGACCAGCACTTGTATACAAGCATTGGTCGTGCAGGTGCGCAATACTTTTGAAACGTGGATCGACCAGCGTGGGCGGCGGGGCCGTCGCGCCCCGATACGATGAGCGCATGGCCCGATCGAACCGGCAGCGAACCAGCCGCCGCGCCGTCTACGAGACGCTGCGCCGCAAGGTTCTGACCCTCGAACTCCCCCCGGGCGCCGCGCTGTCCGAGAACGAGCTCGCGGCCGCTCTCGGGGTGAGCCGTACGCCGGTACGGGAAAGCCTCATCCTGCTGTCCCAGGAGGGCCTGGTCCAGATCTTTCCGCAGGTCGGCTCGTTCGTCTCGCGTGTCGACCCGGCCAAGGTCGCCGACGCGCAGTTCCTGCGCGAGGCCGTGGAGCTGGCGGCCCTGGACGACCTCCCCGCCGAGCTCGACGCGGACCTCGTCGAGGAGCTGCGGCGCAATCTCGCCGAGCAGGAGCGCCCGGGCCTGGACCTGGAGGACTTCTTCGAGCTGGACGAGGCGTTCCACCACGCCCTGCTGCGGCTGAGCGGACACGGCAGCGCCTGGGCGACCGTGGTCTCGGCCAAGGGTCACCTCGACCGGGCGCGCCGGCTCGGCCTCTACGACACCGCCACCCCGACGGGCTTCGCCGCCCAGCACGTCGAGATCTTCGAAGCGGTGCTCGGCGGCGACGCCGCCCTCGCCCGCTCGGCCATGCGCACCCACCTCAGGGCGGTCTTCGACGACGTCGAGCGCGTCCGCGCCCGCTCACCCGAACTCTTCGCCAAGGACACCGGCTCGGTCCCGGTCCGCCGCAATGTGGTGGTGTGGGAGTGACTCGGCCTGCCGTATAGCAGTACGGCCCCCGTTCCTCCGCGCAGGAGGGACGGGGGCCGCTGTATGAGGGTGTGTCAGAGGCTCGGGGCGCGGTGGGTCGGGCGGCCGTCGAGGACCGTGAGGACGACCGGCAGGTCGGCCAGGTCGGCGGCCGGGGTGGTGAGCGGGCTCTCCGCGAAGGCCGTGAGGTCGGCGCGGTGGCCGACGGCGAGGCGGCCGGCCTCCTGCTCCTCGCCCGCCGCGTATGCCGCGTTGACGGTCATGGCCTGGAGGGCTTCCAGGGCGGTCAGCGCCTGGCCGGGGCCGTGCGCGGGCTGGGTCAGGTCGCGGGTGGGGCGGCGGTGGCGGGCGCCGGCCATGACGGTGAGCGGCGGGTACGGCGCGATCGGCCAGTCCGAGCCGAGGACGACCGTGGTGCCGGCGTCCCACAGATCGCGGCAGCGCCAGGCGCGCGCGGCACGCTCCTCGCCGAGCCGCCGGGACCAGTTGTCGGTGTGGTCGGCCCGGGTGAAGTCGCAGCAGTGGGTGGGCTGCATCGACGCGATGACATCCAGCTCGGCGAACCGGCGCACGGTGTCGTCGGGCACGGTCTCGATGTGCTCGATACGGTGCCGGACCGGCCCCGCCCCCGTGGCGCGGGCCTTCTCGACGGAGTCGAGGGCATGCCGCACGGCCGCGTCACCGATCGCGTGGGTCGCGGTGGGCACGCCCGCGCGGTGCAGCTCGCCGATGACGTGGGTGTACGCGGCGGTGTCCGGCCAGAAGGCGTGCGTGGACTCGCCGTGGCAGTCGGGGCGCTCCAGCCAGGCGGTGCCGTTGTCGATGGTGCCGTCCATGAAGAGCTTGACGCCCGCGGTCCGCCAGAGCCGGCCGCCGGCGCCCTGCTGCTCGATCAGCGCCCGCAGCGCGTCGTCGTCGGTGCCGGGCTGGCACCAGGGCGCGACCCGCAGCCGCAGCGGCAGTTCGCCGGCCGCGTCCAGCTCGGCGTACAGGGCGAGGCTGTCGCCGTTGGCGTCCATCGCGTGCCCGCCGGTGAGCCCGGTGGCTGCCATCTCCCGCAGAGTGACGGCGAGTTGGTCGCGGCGCTCCGCGTGGGTGGGCCGGGGTGCCGCGCGCTCGACGAGCTCGCACGCGGCGTCCTCCAGGAGCAGCCCGGTGGGCCGGCCCGCGGCGTCGCAGACGACCTCGGCGGCCTGGTCGAAGGTGCGCGGCCCGTCGACACCGGCGAGTTCGAGCGCGCGCGGGCTGGCCAGCATGGAGTGCGCGTCGAAGAGCAGGAGGAGGGCCGGTATGCCGTCCAGTACGGGGGCGAGCGCGGCGGCCTCGACGGGGCGGTCGCCGAAGACGTTCGGGTCCAGGCCCCAGCCGTGCAGCCACGCGCCGGGCGCGAGCGTGCGGACCTCGCGGGCCAGCGCCTCGCGTACGGCGTCCAGGTCGGCGCAGCCCGACAGGTCCAGCCCCTGAGTGAGCTCGGCGCCCGACACCGGGTGGAGATGCCCGTCGACCAGGCCGGGGGTCACCACGGCGCCCTTCATGTCGATCACCGTGGTCGAGGAGTCCGCGAGCGCGCGCGTCGCGCGGTCGTCGCCCAGGGCGGAGATCCGTCCGCCGGACACGGCCAGGGCGGTCTGCGGCAGGAACGCGCCGGTGACCGGGTCGAGCAGGCGGGCGGAGAGCAGGACGAGACTGGTGCGCACTGTGGCTCCTCGTAAGGGCGGTTCAGAGTGGGTCAGTTGGGGGTGGATGTATCGGTGACGTTGGTCAACGAGCCGTGTGGCAGCCCGAGTTCGCGCTCGGCCGTGGTGATGGCCAAGCGCTTCTCCGCCTCGGTGCGGTTGCTGGTGTCGGTGTTGGCGTGGGCGCCGAGACCGTCGATCACGACCAGGATGTGGACGGCCGCCGCACGCGGGTCATCCGTACGGAACTCCCCCTGTGCGACGCCGTCGCGGATGAGTCCCTCCAGCCTGTCGTCGGTCGCGAGTTCACGCTCGACGACCCGGTCACGCAGGAGGGGCCGGTAGCGGCTGAGGTGCCGGGCGTTGATCCAGAGGCGACTGATGTCGTCGTACGCCTCTCCCGTCGACAGGGCGAAGTAGCGCGCGAGGTACTGCACGGGCGTCCCGTCGGGCCGGTCCACGGGAAGGAGGGCGTCGAGCTCGCCGGCGGCGGCCGTGCTGAAGGCCTCGGCCACCAGCTCTTCCGCCGATGGGAAGTAGTGGCTGATCAATCCGGGGCGGACGTCGAGCTCATCGCCGATCCGCCGCAGGGTGACGCACTCCAGTCCTTCGGTCAGGGCGACGCGCGCCGCCGCCTCGACGATTTCCGCACGTCGGGCGGCTGGAGTTTTTCGAACTCGTTTGCGTTGAACGCTTGACGACATACAACGGATGCTATTGAGTGTGCGACCAATAAGCAAACAGGTGGGTAAGACCAGCACTCGGAGGGCCGCATGGCGTCCACGATTCCCGACCCGCAACCAGGCAGCGAGGGCACGGTCGTTGCGCCGCCCGCCTCGGAACGGGCGGGCCGCATCGAGGCCCATGGCATCGACCACATCCCTGAAACGGAACGCCACGGCAAGGCGCGGGAGCTGTTCTCCGTCTGGGCGGCGGCCAACGTCAACTACCTCAGCCTGGTGGTCGGCGGCGCGCTGGTCCTCATGGGCCTGAGTCTGGGGCAGGCCATCGCGGCGCTCGTGGTGGGCAACCTCTTCTGGGTGCTCACCGGATTCCTCTCGGTCTCCGGCCCGGCCGCCGGCGCACCGAGCGAGGTGATCACGCGGGCGATGTACGGCATTCTCGGCAACCGCGTGAACAACGCCGTCGTCGGCTGGACGATCTCCGTCTGCTACTTCGCCCTGAACCTGTCCGCCGCCGCGGTCGCCGCCTTCTCCCTCGTCGAGAAGTTCGGCATCCCGACGACCACCGGCGTCAAGATCGTCGTCGTGGTGGTCATCGCCGCGCTCACCCTGACCATCAGCGTCTACGGGCACGCCATGATCGTGAAGCTCTACCTTCCGATCACCCTGGTCCTCGCCGCCGTCTTCGCCGTCGTCGCCGTCAGCGTGGTCGGGCACGCCGACTTCTCGTACACCCCCGCCGAGCCGCTGACCGGCGTCGATCTGTGGGCGACCCTCATCGCCGGGGTCACCCTCGTCGCCTCGGGCCCGCTGTCCTACACCACCAGCGCGGACTTCTCCCGCTACCTGCCCAGCGCGACGTCCAAGAAGGCGATCGTGGGCTGGACCGCCCTCGGCGGCTTCGTACCGAGCATGATCGTCTGCTCCCTGGGCGCGTTCGCCGCGACCGCGGTCGACATGACCGACCCGCAGACCGCGCTGGAGAAGATCCTGCCCGGCTGGTTCACCCCGGTCTTCCTGCTCGCCCTGGTGCTCGGCACGATCTCCATCAACGCGCTGACCGCGTACAGCGCCGGGCTGGCCCTCCAGGCCGTCGGCCTCCGCATCCGCCGCTCCGTCAGCGTGCTCTTCGACGGGACCGCCGCCGTCGCCCTGACCCTGTACGCGCTGCTCGTGTCCAACTTCCTCGACACCGTCAGCAACGTCCTCCAGCTGACCGTCGTCCTGCTCGGCCCCAGCATGGCCCTCTACGCCACCGACATCGTGCTGCGCCGCAACCGCTACGACGGCCGCGCGCTCACCGACGAGACCCGCGGCAGCACCTTCTGGTACACCGCGGGTGTCAACTGGGTCGGCGCCCTCGCCCTCACGGCAGGCACCGCCGCGGCGGCGCTCTGCGTGAACACCCTGTACACCGGACCGATCGCCCGCGCCCTGCACGGCATGGACCTCGCCCTACCCGTTGGCATGCTCGTGACATCAGTTGCCTACGCGCTCATGATGCGCCGCACGCGAGTCGGTGCCGGTACAGAGGTACGGGCCTGAGCTCAGTCCGCCGCGGCCACGGCGGGCTCCGGTGCCGGGGCCGGCGCGCCGCCCCCGGTACCCACCCGCCAGGCGATACAGGTGCCCAGCAGCGCCAGCGCCCCGCAGCAGGCCCAGACGGTGACATAGGCGCTCTCGGAGGCGACGCGGGCGCCCGGGACGTCGAGCAGGAGGTGGTTCATCACCGCGGCGAAGGCCGCGCCCGCCACCGAACCGGCCAGCGTCTTCAGGGTGTTGTACATACCGGTGCCGATACCGGTCTGGTCGGCGGGCAGATGCCGCAGCAGCAGCGCGGGCAGGGTGGCGATGGCCGTGCCGATGCCCGCGCCCGCGACGATCCCGGACACGGTCATCTGCCAGGGCGCGCCGTGCGCGAGGACCATGCCGAGATAGCCGAGCGTCACCAGGGCGAAGCCGCCGACGAGGGTGTGCTGCGGGCCGAAGCGGCGGACGGCACGGTCGGCGCAGGTACCGGCGACCGCCATGGCGATGACATGCGCGGCGCCGAGCAGGGAGATGCCGAAGGCGTCCATCCCGAAGCCGAAGCCCAGGCTCGGCGGGGTGGCGAAGAACGACGGGTTGGCGGTCTGCGCCCCGTACAGCACACAGCCGGTGAGGAAGCTCAGTACGTACAGCAGCGCCATGCTGCGGCGGGCCATCAGTCGCACGTCCACCAGGGGCTGGGGCGCCCGCAGTTCGGTGCGGACGAACAGTGCGATGAGGACGAGGCCCAGGCCGACGGCGGCGGCGGTCGGGGCGAGGCCCGCGCTCTTCGCAAGCGCCATGCCGATCATGAGGGCGGCGAGGCCGCTGCTCAGCAGCGCGGCACCGGCCCAGTCGATGCGGCACAGGGCGCGGGTCGTGGACTCCGGGATCAGCCGGAAGGCCACGGGCAGACAGAGCAGGATGGCACCGGCCGGGACCATCAGCAGCCCGTGCACATCGTGGATCGCGCGGGAGAGCAGGCCGGTGCCGAGGGTGCCGAGGGTCGCGCCGAGGGTGAGCGCGCCGACCAGCATCCCGATGGCGGCGCCGGCCCGCTCGGGCTGGACCCGGTCGCGCACGATCGCGAAGTCGAGCGGGAGCCAGCAGGCGAAGACACCCTGCAGGGCGCGGCCGACGAGGAGCACGGCGAAGCTGTCGGCGGTGGCGACGATCAGCGAGCCGACGGCGACGGCGACCATGGTGATCCGGATCATCCGGCGGTGGCCGTAGATGTCGCCGAGCCGGGAGAGCAGCGGCACGGAGATGCCCGCGACGAGCAGGAAGACGCTGTTGACCCAGTTCAGGTCGCCCGCGCTGACGTGGAGGTCGCTGCCGATGAGCGGCAGCACCACGGGCACGGAGCCCTGCAGGATGCCGCTGCACAGCTCGATGAAGACGAGGAAGCCGACGACGGCGGCGGTGGACGTGGGAGTACTGCCTGGGGAGGCGCTTCTGGGCATGGCGGAGTCTCCAAGGCGTGCTGGGGTGCGGGCGGGCGCCGCTGGGGCGCGGCCCGTGAGGGGAGAGGGGTGGGTTCAGCCGGTCGCCGGGTCCGCGGCGGGCAGCCGCGGCACCTGTCCGGCCAGGGCGAGGTCAACGAGCTGTTCGACGGTGTTGCCGTGGACCGGAGCGGGCCGGAAGGAACGCCGGTAGACGAAGAATCCGTTCCAGAGGTCGAGCAGCGCGTCGGTGTCCACGTCCGGCGGCAGGTCGCTGCGGGCGATCCCGCGCTGCACGGCGGCCCGCGCCTGGTCGCGGCGGTGCGCCACGATGTCCAGGAAGGACTGCAGGACGGCCGACTCGTCGGCGGTCGCCTCGGTCAGGCACAGCTGCGTGAAGGCGTCGTTGGCGCGGGTGAAGTCGTCGATGTAGTCGCAGACGACGAGGAGTTCGGCGCGGGTGTCGCCGAGGTCGGGGACGGTGCGTACGTCGGCACGGGCGACGAGCACCTCGGCGATCACCGCGGCTTTGTGCGGCCACCACCGGTACAAGGTCTTCTTGGACACATTGGCACGTACGGCGATCTCGTCCATGGTCACGCCGAGATAGCCGTTCTCGGCGAACAGTGCGGAGGCGGCCGTCACGACCCGGTCGTGGACGTCCTTGCTGCGTGGTCGGCCGGCCGGCCGCTGCGTGCTCGCCATGGCGTCCCATTTCGGGGGACGACGGCCGCCCCGTCAATAGGAAACGGCAAGTTCCCGAAAGACGTCACCTGGTCGTAACCGCGCCCGGCGAGCGCTCCACCGTTCTTCTCCATCCCCCTGTTCATCGGCGAGAGAAGCGTGTACAACCGGGGAACCCCCGAAAAGGAAACGATTCGTTTCCTTACTCATCCCCTTGCTCGCTTCCTTACTCACTCGCGCGCTCACCCGACGGTGGAGGATTCCCATGCCCGCAGCCGCCCCAGCCCTCCGCGACCGCGTCGCCGCCCGGCTCGACGCGTACAAGGACCGCCTGCTGGAGCTCAGCCACGAGCTGCACGCCGACCCCGAGACGTCCTTCGCCGAGACCCGCGCCGCCGGCCGGCTCGCGACGCTGCTCGAAGACGCGGGCTTCGCGGTGGACCGCGGGGTGTGCGACCTGCCGACGGCGCTGACCGCGACATACGGCAGCGGCGACCTCACGGTCGGGGTCTGCGCGGAGTACGACGCGCTGCCGGAGATCGGCCACGCCTGCGGGCACCACATCATCTGCGCCGCCGGCGCGGGCGCGGCCATCGCCCTGTCCGCGGCCGCCGACGAGCTCGGCTTCCGGGTGAAGCTGCTCGGTACCCCGGCCGAGGAGGAGGGCGGCGGCAAGGTACTGATGCTGGAGCGCGGCGCCTTCGACGACGTCACGGTGGCGATGATGGTGCACCCCGCCCCGATCGACGCCGTCGACCCGCGCGGCTCCAGCAACGCGGTGGCCCGCTTCGAGGTCACTTTCTCCGGCCGCGCCTCGCACGCCGCCGCGGCGCCCGAAGGCGGGCTGAACGCGGGAGACGCCGCGGTCGTCGCCCAGGTGGCGATAGGCCAGCTCCGCCAGCAACTGAAGGACGGTTACCGGGTCGCCGGCATCGTCCGGCACGGCGGCGAGCGCACGAACATCATCCCCGAGCGGACGGCACTGGAGTACGAGGTGCGCACGCCCACCGGCGAGGAACTGGCCGAGCTCCGCGAACGGGTGCTGAACTGCTTCCGCGGCGCCGCGCTGGCCACCGGCACCACCATGGAAGTACGGCCCATCCAGCCCGACTACCTGGACCTTCGCCACGACCCCGCGCTGATGGCCGCCTACGCCCGCAATCTGGCCGCGGCCGGCCGGGAGGTGCCCGAGCCGGGACCGGTGCCGCAGGGCACGGGCGGCTCCACGGACATGGGCAACATCACCCACGCCATGCCCGCCATCCATCCCGCGATCGGTGTGCTGGGAGCCCAAGGGATGCCGCACACCCGGCAGTTCGCCGAGGAGACCGCCGGACCGGCCGCCGACGAGGCGGTGCTCGACGGCGCGCTGGCGATGGCCTGGACCGGCCTGGACCTGGCCGCCGATGCGGAGTGGCGGGCAGAGTGCGTGGCGGCACGCGGCAGCGAAAGCCCGGCTCTTCAGAACCCGTAATCGGCCCAGCTCTCGACGACCCGCTGCCGGGTCTCCTCCGGATACGAGTACCGGAAAGACGCGGTGACCCCCTTACTCACACCCTCGAAGTGCTCCGGCAGCAGGCAGCTCAGCACGGACTTGCCGCCTCGCCCCGTGCGCACCTCCTCCGGAGTGAGGTAGGGGACCATCGGAATGCCCGGCGCCTCCGGGTAGACGTACTCGCCGGTGCCGGGGTGGTAGCGGGTCGCCATGGCCCACACCACCTGGTTGATGTCGGTGATGTCGATGTCGTTCGCCACCAGCAGCACCTTGGGCACCAGCCACCCGGTGTGCGAGTTGAAGAGGACGTCGGCCACCGCATCGGCCAGCTCCCGCTCGCCGAGCCCGCTCTCCGCGAGCCGCCGGATGTCGATGGACACGACGATCCAGCAGGTCGCGGCCTCGTACGAGCACCAGGCCAGATCGACCGGCAGCCCGCTGGAGCGCAGCAGGTCCAGGCTGACGGCGGAGATCATCGTGCCCCAGATGGTGTGGTTCTCCTCCGGGGGCAGGCCCGCCACGCAGACCGGCAGGATGGGGTCGTCGCGGTGGGTGATCGCCTCGACGTGGAAGACGGGCTGCTGCTTGCTTTCGGTGAAGGAGTACCCGTGGTACTCGCCCATCGGTCCCTCGGGGGCGGTCTCGTCGGGGCTGAGGTAACCCTCCAGCACGATCTCGGAGTTGGCCGGGACGTACAGGTCGTGCAGCTCGGTGCGGACCACTTCGACGGGGCTGCCTGCGAGGGCGCCGACGTAGCCGTCCTCGTTCACCTCGGCGGGCAGCGGCATGCCCGCCGCGGCCAGCGCCGCCGGCGGGGCGCCGAGCACCATGGCCCACGGTGTCGGCAGCCCCTTCTCGCGCCACATGGCGTGGATCATGCCGATGTGCTGCTGCGGCATGGCCGGGCCGACGAGGGTGGTGCGCCCGTTCAGCATGGTGCGGCTGACCGACCAGCTCGTCCACCGCCCGTCGGGGGAGCGCACGACATGGAAGCCGTACGTACCGAAGTACCGCCCGCCGTCCTGCTGGTGCAGCAACGGCACCGGGAACCGCTCCAGGTCGACGTCGTCGCCCGTCAGCACGTTCTCCTTGCAGGGCCCGGTCTCCACCACGCGCGGGGCGACCGGGTCCGCGTGCATGGCGGAGATCAGCTTCTCCAGCAGCGCGCGCGGCGTGGTGTCACGCGCCAGCCCGAAGTGCGCCGCGAGCCGCCCGTATGCCCCCTCGTCGAGCCCGCTCAGACCGGCGGGCGCGCCGAGAATCCGGAAGCCAGGCTCGGCTCCGACCAGATTGCTGAACAGCGGCGCGGGACTCCGCGTCTCATAGACCCGCCGGGTAATGGCGCCGACTTCGAGCATGGGGCTGACCGGCCGCCTGATGTCGACCACATCCCCGATGGCGAGCGAACTCTCCACGAAATCCCGGAAGTTGAGCGCACTGCCGCGTTGCGTCATAACCCGACCTTCCCTCCTCGTCACGCACAGTAAGTACGTGTACGTCCTATCTGGGTCGACGGTATAGTACGTACACGTCCTAATCAACGCGGAGGAACGGCGGCGAGCAATGGCACAGGAGAACGCGGACGCCGGGCTCATGCTCGCCGCGATCGGCGGGCTCGGCCCGCTGGCCCGTCAGCTGAGCCAGGTGCACAACCGGCTCTGGTACGAGCAGGTCCATCAGGACCTGACGGGTCCGCAGTTCACGGTCCTGTGCCTGCTGCACACCCGCGGCGCCATGGATCAGGGCACGCTCGGCGCCCTGGCCAATCTCGACAAGTCGACCGCTGCGCCGCTGCTGGACCGCCTGCGTAAGCGCGGCCTGGTGGACCTGGCCAAGGACGACACCGACAGGCGACGCAAGCTCGTACGCATCACGGACACCGGTCGCGAACTGGCCACCCGCCTCGCCCCCGCGGTCGTCGAGGTGAGCGACCAGATGCTCGCACCGTTCACCCCGGAGGAACGCGACCAGTTCCTCGCCCTGCTGCGACGAGCGGTCCAGGGGCCGCAGCGGTAGGCCGAAAGGTTGGCGGCGCCCTTACACCCCGGGGAGTGCCTCCCGGAGGCGCTGGACACCTTCCTTCAGTTGGGCGGTGCCGGGGGTGCTGACATAGCTCAGGCGGAGGTGGGGGGCGGGGGGCTCGGCGGTGAAGTACGGGGCGCCGGCCGTGACCGCCACGCCGTGGCGGAGGGCGGTCGCGGCGACGGCGTGTTCGTCGGTGCCGTCGGGGAGGCGCAGCCACAAGTGGTAGCCGCCGAGCGGTGTGTGGCGAGGGAGGAGCGCGGGCAGCGCGCTGTTCAGCGCGGTGAGCAGGGTGGTCCGGCGCTCGCGCAAGGCGCCGGCGAGCGCCCGCAGATGGCCGGTCCAGGCGGGGGAGCCGACCAGTTCCAGGGCGGTCTCCTGCAACGGGCGGGGGACGAAGAAGCTGTCGACGACCTGGATGGCGCGCAGCCGCTCCAGTGCCGGGCCACGGGCGGAGAGGGCTCCGATGCGCAGGCTCGGGGAGGCCGCCTTGGTGAGCGAGCGGACGTGGACGACGACGCCGTCCGGATCGTCGGCGGCAAGGGGGAGCGGCAGCGGCGGGGAGTCGGCGTGCACCAGGCGGCGGGCGAAGTCGTCCTCGATGACGAAGGCGCCGGCTGCCCGGGCGATGCCGAGTACCTCGGCGCGCCGTTGAGGAGAGAGGACGGTGCCGGTGGGGTTGTGGAAGAGCGGTTGGCAGACGAAGACCCGGGCGCGGGTGGCCTCGAACGCGTCGGCGAGCAGGTCGGTACGTACACCGTCCGCGTCGACCGGTACCGGTACGGGCCGCAGCCCGGCGGCGCGGGCGACGGCGAGCATGCCGGGGTAGGTGGGGGACTCGACCAGGACGGGGGAGCCGGGCGCGGCCAGGGCTCGCAGGGCGGTGGTGAGGGCGCTCTGGCCCCCGGCGGTGATCAGGACGTCCGAGGCGTTGAGGGAGCCGCCCGGCCCGCTGATGTCGCGCGCGAACCAGTCCCGCAGCTCGGTCAGGCCCTCCACCGGGGGACGCGACCACGTGCCGGGCCTGCGGCCGGCCCGGGCCAGCGCGGCGGCCAGCGCCCGTTCCGGCTGGAGCGCGGCGTGCAGATAGCCGCCGTTGAGGTCGATGACCTCGGGCGGCGGGGTGGTGAGGGTGGCCAGGACGCCGGCGGCGTCCATGTTGCGGGGGCCGGCGTCGACGGTGGAGTGCGGGGGATCCGCGCTCAGCGCCACCTCCTGCCAGGAGACGTCGCCGAGCGCGCCCGCGACGCGGCGCGCGGTGGCCTTGAAGACGCCGGCGCCCGGCCGGGAGGTGACGAGCCCCTCGGCGGCGAGCGTCGCGATCGCCCGGGAGACGGTCACCGGACTGACCTGGTACTGGGTGACCAGTGCCCGGCTCGAGGGCAGCTTCTCCCCTTCCGGATAGCGGTTCAGCTCATTCCGCAAGGTCGCGGCCAATTGAGCGACACTGCTACTCTCGTTCATGACAGTACAAGATAGCGCTACTCATTCTTCAGCGATAGCGGTCGACAGTGCTACTGCCTCTGGTGCTACTGCCTCCAGCAGTACTCCCCGAAGTGGTACTCCCGGCGGTGCTACTCCCGGCAGCGGGACTCCCCGCAACGGGACTCCCCGCAGCGGTACTCTCCTGGCCGCCCTCGGCGTGGTGTCCTTCTCCTTCAGCTTCCCGGCCACCGTGTGGGCCCTGGACGGTTTCGGCCCATGGACGGCGACCGGTGTACGCGGTCTGCTGGCGGGGCTGCTCGCCGCGGTCTGTCTGTACGGGGCCCGGGTGCCGGTGCCGGGGCGGCAGCACTGGCCGGCCCTGCTCACGGTGGCCGGCGGCTGTGCCATCGGCTTCCCGCTGCTGTCCACGCTGGCCCTGCAGACCTCCACCACCGCGCACTCGGCCGTTGTGATCGGCATGCTGCCGCTGGCCACCGCCGCAGTCTCCGCCGTACTGACCGGCCGACGGCCGTCGCGCGTGTTCTGGACGGCCGCCGTGCTCGGCGCCGTCACCGTGGCCGCCTTCACCCTCACGCAGAACCACGGCCTGCCGACCGTCGGCGACCTCTACCTCTTCGGTGCCCTGCTGGTGTGCGCCGCCGGGTACGCGCAGGGCGGCCGGCTCGCCTCCCACATGCCCGGCTGGCAGGTCATCGCCTGGGGCGTCGTCGCCGCCCTCCCCGTATCCGCCTTGGTCACCGCCTTCGCCCTGCCCGCGGAGCCGGTGCACCTGACCGGCAAGGCGGTCGTCGGCATGGCCTATATCGCCGCCATTTCCCAGTTCGGCGGGTTCGTCGCGTGGTACCGCGGGATGGCCGTCATCGGGGTGCCCAGGGCGAGCCAGATCCAGCTCGCCCAGCCCCTGATGACACTGGTCTGGTCGGTCCTGCTCATGGGGGAACAGCTCTCCCCCCTAGCCGCCGTCACCGCCCTGATCGTGCTCAGCTGCATCGCAGCCACCCAGCGCGCCCGCAGCTGACCCAGGGGTTCGCCGCCTGCCCGTGGTCACCCCACCGGCTCCGTTTGCAGGCGTTCGGAGCCGGTGTACACGTTCATCGACGTACCCCGGAGGAAGCCGACCAGGGTCAGCCCGCTCTCCGCTGCCAGGTCCACGGCGAGCGAGGAAGGGGCGGAGACGGCAGCCAGCATCGGGATTCCCGCCATCACTGCCTTCTGTACGAGCTCGAAGGAGGCTCGGCCGCTGACCATCAGTACCGTTTCGCGCAGTGGCAGCAGGCCGGAGCGCAGGGCGTGGCCGACGACCTTGTCCACGGCGTTGTGCCGGCCAACGTCCTCGCGCAGGCACAGCAGCTCGCCGTCGGGCGTGAAGAGTCCGGCGGCGTGCAGGCCGCCCGTGCTGTCGAACACCCGCTGGGCTGCGCGGAGTTGGTCGGGGAGGGTGGTCAGTACCTCCGGTCCGATGCTCAGTGGGTCGTCGGCGACGGACCACGTTGCCGAGGTACGTACCGCGTCCAGGCTGGCCTTGCCGCACAGCCCGCACGAGGATGTGGTGTAGAAGTTGCGCTCCAGGGAGGCGTCGGGGGCGGGCACCCCCTTGCCCAGGACGACGTCGACCACGTTGTAAGTGTTGCCGCCGTCGGACGTGGCGCCCGCGCAGTAACGGATCCCGGCCACGTCCCCGGCGGCGTGCACCACGCCCTCGCTCACCAGGAAGCCGGCCGCGAGGTCGAAGTCGTCGCCCGGGGTGCGCATGGTCACGGTGAGCGGCCGCCCGCCGACCCGGATCTCCATCGGCTCCTCGGCGGCCAGGGTGTCCGGGCGGTGCGAGGGCACCCCGTCCCGAATGCGCAGCACCCGCCGCCGTGCGGTCACGCGTCCCACGCCGCGCTCCGCTCCTTGGGCTCCAGGCGGACCACAACGCCCTTGGAGGTGGGGCAGTTGCTGAAGTCGGCCACGCTGTCCAGCGGGACCAGGACGTTGGTTTCGGGGTAGTAGGCCGCCGCGGAGCCGCGGCTGGCGGGGTAGGCGACGACGCTGAAGTCCTCCGCGCGGCGTTCCTTCCCGTCGTGCCAGACACTCACCAGATCCACGACGGAGCGGTCGGCGATGCCCAGTTCCTCCAGGTCGGCGGGGTTGACGAGGACCACCCGGCGGGCGTTGTGAATGCCGCGGTAGCGGTCGTTCGGCGCGTACCAGACGGTGTTCCACTGGTCGTGCGAGCGCAGCGTCTGCAGCAGCAGATGCCCCTCGGGGACGTGCGGCATCGTGAACTCGTTGGACGTGAACACGGCCTTGCCGCTCGGGGTGCGGAAGACCCGCTTGTTCACCGGATTGGGCAGATGGAAGCCGCCGGGCTGCGCCACCCGGGCGTTGAAGTCCTCGAAGCCCGGCACGACACGGGATATCCGGTCGCGGATGGTGCCGTAGTCGCCCTCGAACTGCTCCCAGGGGATGAACGGTTCGTCTCCCAGTGTCCGGTGCGCCAGCCGGCTGATGATCGCGACCTCGCTGAGCAGATGCGGGGAGGCAGGCGGCAGCTTTCCCCGCGAGGCGTGGACATCGCTCATCGAGTCCTCGACGGTGATGAACTGCTCGACGCCGTTCTGGAAGTCCCTGTCGCTGCGGCCCAGCGTGGGCAGGATCAGGGCGGTGTCACCGCAGACGGTGTGGGAGCGGTTGAGCTTGGTCGAGATGTGCGCGGTGAGCCGGCACTTGCGCATCGCCTCCTCGGTGACCGCGCTGTCGGGGGTGGCCCGTACGAAGTTGCCCGCGACACCGAGGAAGACCTTGGCGCGGCCTTCGTACATCGCATGGATGCCGTTCACCGCGTCCAGGCCGTGCCGGGCGGGCGGTGTGAAGCCGAATTCCTTCTCCAGCGCGTCGAGGAACTTCTGCGGCATCTTCTCCCACACGCCCATGGTGCGGTCGCCCTGGACGTTGCTGTGGCCGCGTACCGGGCATGCACCCGCGCCGGGCTTGCCGATGTTGCCGCGCAGCAGCAGGAAGTTGATGACCTCGCGGATGGTGGGTACGCCGTGCTTGTGCTGGGTCAACCCCATCGCCCAGCACACGATGATTTTGTTGCTCTTCAGGACCTGGGCGTGCACGCGCTCGATCTCCTCGCGCGTGAGCCCGGTCGCCTCGAGGACGTGGTCCCAGGAGACCTGCCGCACGTGTTCGGCGAAGTCGGCGCTGCCGATGGTGTGCGCCTGGATGAAGTCGTGGTCGAGCACGGTGCCCGGCGCGGCGTCCTCGGCCTCCAGCAGCAGCCGGTTCAGGGCCTGGAAGAGGGCGAGGTCACCACCCGCGCGGATGTGCAGGAACTGGTCGGCGATCTGCGTGCCGCGGCCGATCACACCGCGCGGCCGCTGCGGGTGCTTGAAGCGCATCAGCCCGGCCTCGGGCAGTGTGTTGACCGCGATGACCCGACCGCCGTTGCGCTTGGTCTCCTCCAGCGCCGAGAGCATCCGCGGGTGATTGGTGCCCGGGTTCTGCCCCACGACGAAGACCAGGTCGGAGTGGTGGAGGTCGTCCAGCGAGACACTGCCCTTGCCGATGCCCAGCGTCTCCGTCATCGCGAATCCGCTGGACTCGTGGCACATGTTGGAGCAGTCCGGCAGGTTGTTGGTGCCGTACGCGCGGGCGAAGAGCTGGAGGAGGAAGGCGGCCTCGTTGTTCAGCCGCCCCGACACGTAGAAGAGCGCCTCATTGGGAGAGGACAGCGCCTTGAGCTCCTCGGCGAGCAGGCCGAAGGCCTCGTCCCAGCCGATCGGCTCGTAGTGGGTCGCACCGGGCCGCTTGACCATCGGCTCGGTCAGCCGGCCCTGCTGGTTGAGCCAGTAGTCGGACTTGGTGTCCAGCTCGGCGATCGAGTGCTCGCGGAAGAACTCCCGGGTGACGCGCCGCGAGGTGGCCTCGTCGTTGATGTGCTTCGCGCCGTTCTCGCAGTACTCGTTCATGTGCCGCTTGCCCGGCGAGGGCTCGGGCCACGCACAGCCCGGGCAGTCGATGCCCTTGGGCTGATTGATGTTCAGCAGAGTCAGCGCGGTACGCCGCACGGACGTCTGGCCCAGCGAGTACTCCAGCGCGTGCGTCACGGCGGGCAGACCGGTCGCCCAGGTCTTGGGCGGAGTGACCGACAGGTCGTCGGCGGGATCCTCGATCTCTGCGCTGCTCATGCCCTGACGATCCGGTAATGCACGGAGACAAGTCAAAGAGGGATTTCCGATTGCTTGATAGGCGCCGCTTATTGCGAGACGGACGATACGGAATTGCCGGGAAGCCGCTCCAGGGCGGCGGCGAGGTCGGTCTGCCGGGCGATCTCCGTCAGGGCGCGCGCCATGACGGAGCCCGGCTCGCGGGCGGTCATCACCAGCCCGATGGGCACCGTACGGGTGGGCTCGACCAGCGGTACGGCGCGCATGCCGGGCGGGATGCCGAAGACGTGCAGCCAGGCGTGCGGCACGATGCTGGCCCACCGACCCGTCCTGACGTGCGCGAAGAGCGCGGCCACCGAGTCGGTCTCCACGCGGGGCGTCGGCTGCACCCCGGCCTCGGCGAACAGCTCGTCCAGTACTCTGCGCCCCTGCATGGTCCCCGTCAGCAGGCACAGCGGCAGCCGCGACGCCTCCGCCCAGGTCGCCGTCGTCCGGCGGCCCAGATTGTCGGCCGCGGAGGTCAGCAGTACGTACCGTTCCTGGTACAGCGGAACCGTCCGGAAATTCTCGGAATTCTCGGAAATGCCCTCGCGTAGATAACTGATGGCCGCATCGATCTCGAAATTCTGCAGTCGCCGCAGAATGTCCTCCGACCGGAGGTCCGCCTGCACGTCCACGGTGACCAGCGGGTGCGCCGCGCAGAACGGGTCGATGAGGAGGGAGACGGCGCCGGTCGCGGTCGGGACGGCGCCGATCCGTATCCGCCCGCTCAGCCCGGTGCGCAGCGCGCCGACCTCGTCCTTGAGGGCGTCACGGTCGGCGAGGATCCGCTGCGCCCACACCACGATGCGCTCGCCCTCCGGCGTGAGCCCCTCATAGGTGCGGCCGCGCCGGACCAGCGGCACGTCCAGCTCCTCCTCCAGCTTCCGGATCGCCTCCGAGAGAGCGGGCTGGGAGACATAGCACGCCTGGGCGGCACGGGCGAAATGGCGCTCCCGGGAGAGCGCCACCAGATATTCGAGTTGGCGAAACAGCACGTCAAGGGTCTACCCGACGGCTCGCCGGAACGCCAGTCGGACACACCCTAGGACGAGCGCGGGGGCAGCGCACTGAGCAGTCGGCTGTACTCGGCCCGGGTCACCGGGAGCACGGTGCCGTGGCGAGGGCTCGCGGGCAGTCGGTAATCCGTGGACTGCGTCCACTTCCCGGACGCGAGGTCAGTGGTCTCGAAGGGGACGTAGCCGCGGCCGCCGAACTCGTCGATGAACAAGTACCACTTGTCCTGCGTGTTGGACTTGAAGACCGTCGGCCCCTCGCCCCGCTCGACGGCCCCCTTGCCGATGCAGTCGGCCACGAAGTCGTAGGAGGTGTCGGTGAGTTCGGTGGACCGCTCGGCGGTGATGAACTTGGAGCAGGGCGTGCCGGACGATGGGTCGCGCTCGTCCTTGGTGAAGCGGTGGTAGGTGTCGCCGTCCTTGATGACCGTGGAGTCGATCACCGAGTAGCCGGGGTCGTTCCACACCTTGGGCGCACTGAAGGTGCGGAAGTCCTTCGTCGTCGCGTACAGCATCTTGTTGTACGTCGTGCCGGTGTGGTCCGGGTCGTTCTCGGCGTAGACCTTGGACGCCCAGAAGACGACGTACGCGTCGAGGCGGTCGTCCCAGTACGCCTCCGGGGCCCAGGCGTTGCCCGCGGTGTCCGGGGCGACCTGCACCAGGCGGCGGTCGGTCCAGTGGGTCAGGTCCGTGGATTCCCACACCATGATGGACTTGCTGCCGGTGCGCTGCACCTGGTCCCAGCTGCCGCCCTCGCCGCCGTACATCCGCAGGTCCGTGGCGATCAGAAAGAACTTGTCGCCCCGCGGCGAGCGGATCACGAACGGGTCGCGCAGGCCCTTGGTGCCGAGATCGGAGGTGAGCACTGGCCTGCCACCGTTCAGCTCGCGCCAGTGCAGGGGATCGTTGCCACGGCTGAGGGCCATCCGGATCTGCTCGCCGTCGGCGGTGTTCTCACCGGTGAAGTAAGTGAAGAGGTAGCCGGCGTACGCCTCTTGGCGTCGGGGCGTGTCCTCCTGGGAGGTCTCGTTGACGGCCGCGCCGGAGGGTGCGCTCAGGAGGGTGACACAGAGCGCGCCGAGGACGGCGAGAAGGGGTATGAGGGGACGGGGGCGGGGACGGGGACAGCGTTGTCTTCTCATCGGGGCGTCCTTTCGAAGTCCAACGACGGTCGGGCTTACCGAACTTCCGGTGGTGGCGCCGTGCTCTCGCGCAGTACGAGTCGTGTCGGTACCAGGGTGGTGCCGCGGTCCGTACCGCCCTCGCGGACCTGTCGTAGCACTCCGTCGACGCAGCGGCGGCCGACCTCGGCGAAGTCCTGGTGGACCGTGGTGAGCGGGGGCAGGAAGGAGCCGGCTTCCGGGATGTCGTCGAAGCCGATGACGGAGACGTCCTGCGGCACCCTGCGCCCGCGCTCGTGCAGCGCGCGCAGCAGGCCGAGCGCCATCTGGTCATTGGCGGCGAACACCGCGGTGCAGTCGTCCTGTTCGGCCAGGCGCAGGCCCGCGCGGTAGCCGGACTCCGCGGACCAGTCGCCGTGCACCAGCGGCGGCGGTACCCGTCCGGCCTCCTCAAGTGCCGCTTGCCAGGCGGCGGTTCGGCGCTGCGCGGCATACGACCCCTCGGGGCCGGCCAGATGCCACACGGTGTCGTGCCCGAGGCCGAGCAGGTGCCGGACGGCGTCGCGCGAGCCGCCGGCCTGGTCCGTGTCGACGACCGCGTAGCGGTCCCCGGCGTCCGAGTCCGCCACCACGACCTTCACATGCGGCGGCAGCGAGAGGCGGGCCGAGTCGAGCAGGTGGACCTCCATGATGACGATGACCGCATCGACGGCGAGTTCGCCCAACCGCGAGAAGGCGCCGCGTACTTCGTCCTGCGTCGGCACCGCCACGGGCAGCAATGTGACCGCGTAACCCTCCTCCGCGGCGGAGGTGGCGATCGCCTCCAGCGTGCGGACGTTGCCGGTCGTGGCGAGCGTGAAGGTGATGACGCCGATGGTGCGGAAGTCACCGCGCTTGAGTGCCCGGGCCGCACTGTTGGGGCGGTACCCCAGCTCCTTCATCGCGGCGAGCACCCGCTGACGGGTCTCTTCGTTTACGCCGGGGAAGCCGTTCGAGACGCGCGAGACGGTCTGCGAGGAGACGCCCGCGACCCGGGCGACGTCCGCCATCGAGGCGTTCTGAGTGCGCCGCCGGGATCCGGCCCCGCCGCGCGCCGGTGCGCTGTCCGTTGCTCCCACCGTCTCCCTCACCCGTTGCGCCGTCCGTTCCTGCAGCAACTGTTGACCCTCGTCATCGAGGCAGTGTAGATATGTCGCCGCCGCGTGTTTACGTAAACATAGCACCGTGAGGGACCGTGCGCGTCGTGTGTTTACGCAAACATAGCGAGCGAAGCGAACACCACTGGGCCCGGGAAGTACGAGCAAGTACGAGCAAGTACGAGGAAGTACCAGCGAGGGGCGCGACATGACAACCGTGCAACCGCCAGCGGCCACCCGGCCCCGCCCGGCCGGGCCACCGGTGCGCCGCACCCGCCGCACCCGCCGCACCCGCCGCTCATGGACGGGATGGGGGTTCATCGGCCCCTTCGTCCTCGTCTTCGCCCTGGTCTTCCTGGCGCCGCTCGCGTACTCCGGCTACCTCAGCCTCTTCCGGACCCAACTGATCGGCGGCACCACCTTCGTGGGTCTGGGGAACTACCAACAGGCCCTGCAGGACGCCCGGTTCTGGGACGGCGTCGCCCGCGTCGGACTCTTCCTGGCCGTCCAGGTGCCGATCATGCTGGGCCTCGCCCTGCTCGTCGCGCTCGCCCTCGACAGCGGCCGGTTGTACGGCAAGGACTTCTTCCGGATAGCCGTCTTCCTGCCCTACGCCGTGCCCGCCGTCGTCGCCACGCTCATGTGGGGCTTCATGTACGGCACCCGCTTCGGACTCGTCGGCGACGTCAACGACGCGTTCGGCACGAAACTCCCCGACCCGCTCTCGCCCGAGCTGCTCCTGGCCTCCATCGGCAACATCGTGACCTGGGAGTTCATCGGCTACAACATGCTGATCTTCTACTCCGCGCTGCGCGTCATCCCGCACTCGCTCTACGAGGCCGCCGAGATCGACGGCGCCGGCCAGTGGCGCGTCATCTCGGCGATCAAACTGCCTGCCATCCGCGGCGCCCTCGTCATCGCCACGATCTTCTCGATCATCGGCAGCTTCCAGCTCTTCAACGAGCCGAGCATCCTGCAGAAGCTGGCACCGAACGTGATCACCACCGACTACACCCCGAACTACTACACGTACTCGCTGTCCTTCTCCGGTCAGCAGCACAACTACTCCGCCACGGTCGCCATCGTCATGGGCCTGCTCACGATGATCGTCGCGTACGTGGTCCAGCTGCGCGGCATGCGCAAGGGAGCGTGACCGATGAGCAGCACCGCGACCACGGTCGCCCGGCCCACCCGGAAACCACCCACCGCCACCCCGCGACTGCGGCCGCCGCGCCGCAACACGTCCCGGCGCTCCAAACGCAGCATCCTGCTGACCGCGCTCACCGGGATCGTCCTGCTCTACAGCCTGCTGCCGCTGTTGTGGCTGCTGATCAGTGCCACCAAGACCCAGCAGGGGCTGGCCCGTTCGTTCGGCCTGTGGTTCGACGGGGACTTCGCCCTGTGGGACAACATCGTAGAAACGTTCACATACAACGATGGTGTCTTCGGCCGCTGGCTCCTCAACACCGCGCTGTACGTGGTCGTGGGTGCCGGTGGCGCGACGTTCCTGGCCGTCCTCGGCGGGTACGCGCTGGCCAAGTTCGACTTTCCCGGCAAGCGTGCCGTGTTCGCCGTCGTCATCGGCGCGGTCGCCGTGCCCGGCACCGCCCTCGCCGTCCCGACGTTCCTGATGTTCAGCAAGATGGGCCTGACCGATACCCCGTGGGCGGTCATCATCCCGTCCCTGATCTCGCCCTTCGGCCTGTATCTGATGTGGGTGTTCGCCACCGAGGCGATCCCCGGCGAACTGATGGAGGCGGCCCGCATCGACGGCGCGAGCGAGTTGCGTACCTTCTTCCAGGTAGCGCTGCCGCTGCTCGCGCCCGGCACGGTCACCGTGTTGCTCTTCACCACCGTCGCGACGTGGAACAACTACTTCCTGCCGCTGATCATGCTGAAGGACCCCGACTGGTACCCGCTGACCCTCGGCCTCGACAGCTGGAACAAGCAGGCGGCAACGGCCGGCGGCGAAGCCGTCTTCAATCTGGTCGTCACCGGCTCGCTGCTCACCATCGCGCCGCTGATCGCCGCCTTCCTGCTGCTCCAGAAGTACTGGCAGTCCGGCCTCGCCGCCGGAAGCGTCAAGGAGTAGGCCCGCTCGGCAGTCCTCCCCCGCAAAGGAGCGGAAGCATCACCATGCCCAAATACCGCCAATACCCCCGCCGCCTGCTGCGCGGCACCGGTGTCGTCTGCGTGCTGGCCCTCGGCGCGACCGCGTGCGGCGACTCCGACGACAACTCGCCTCAGAAGCAGGTCAGTTCCGCGGACCTGCGGGCAGCCCTGAAGAAGGGCGGCACGGTGACCGTGTGGGCATGGGAGCCCACGCTCAAGCAGGTCGCCGCCGACTTCGAGCAGAAGTACCCGAAGGTCGACATCAAACTGGTCAACGCGGGCACCAACAAGGACCAGTACAAGGCCCTGCAGAACGCCATCTCGGCGGAGAAGGGCGTCCCCGATGTCGCCCAGATCGAGTACTACGCGCTGAGCCAGTACGCCCTGACGAAGTCCGTCACCGACCTCGCACCGTACGGGGCCGACCGGCTCGCCGGCTCCTACTCCGCCGGCCCCTGGAACTCGGTGAAATCCGGCGACGGCATCTACGGCCTGCCCATGGACTCCGGCCCGATGGCCCTCTTCTACAACAAGAAGGTCTTCGACAAGTACAAGATCTCGGTGCCCACCACGTGGGACGAGTACGTCGACGCCGCCCGCAAGCTGCACAAGGCCGACCCGAAGGCCTACATCACCAGCGATGTCGGTGACGCGGGACTGGCCACCAGCCTGCTGTGGCAGGCCGGTTCGCACCCGTACAAGGTCGACGGCACCAAGGTCGGTATCGACTTCACCGACTCCGGCGCCAAGAAGTACACCGACACCTGGCAGCAGCTCATCGACGAGAACCTCCTCGCGCCGGTCAACGCATGGAGCGACGACTGGTACAAGGGCCTCGGCGACGGCACCATCGCCACCCTGCCCGCCGGCGCCTGGATGCCGGCCAATTTCGCCTCCGGGGTGAAGGGCGCGGCCGGTGACTGGCGCGTGGCCCCGCTGCCCCAGTGGACCAAGGGCGCGGACGCCGCTTCCGAGAACGGCGGCAGCTCGCTCGCCCTGCCCGAGCTCGGCGACAACAAGGAGCTCGCCTACGCCTTCGTCGAGTACGCCAACTCCGGCGCCGGCGTGCAGACCCGCATCAAGGACGGCGCGTTCCCGGCCACCACGAAGGACCTGGAATCCAAGGCGTTCCAGAACACCGAGTTCCCGTACTTCGGCGGTCAGAAAGCCAACAAAATTTTCGCCGAGGCCGCGAAGAACGTCCCCGCGGACTGGAAGTACCTGCCCTACCAGGCGTACGCCAACTCGGTCTTCAACGACACCGTCGGCAAGGCGTACATCTCCGGCACCAAGCTGTCGCAGGGCCTGAACGCGTGGCGCGACGCCTCCGTCAAGTACGGCTCCGAGCAGGGTTTCACCGTCGAGAAGTAACCAGGAGGGCCCGTGCCCGGCCGCCGCTGTGCCGGGCCGCTCCCCGTCAGCCGTCTCGTTCCCCCGGAAGGACCTGCATGATCCCGCCCGCTTCCCCGCGCCCGTCCCGCTTCCCGTACGCGACGGGTGGCGACGGCTCCCCACGGCTCGTCTTCGGAGCCGACTACAACCCCGAGCAGTGGCCGCGGGAGGTGTGGGAGGAGGACATCCGGCTGATGCGCGAGGCCGGCGTGAACATCGTCTCCCTGGCCATCTTCTCCTGGGCGCGACTCCAACCCACCGCGGATACGTGGGACTTCGGCTGGCTCGACGACATCATGGCGCTGCTGCACGAGGGCGGCATCGGCGTCGATCTGGCCACCGCGACCGCCTCCCCGCCGCCCTGGCTCACCACCGCGCACCCGGAGATCCTGCCGGTGACCGCCACCGGAGAAACCGTGTGGCCGGGGGCGCGGCAGCACTGGCGGCCGACTTCGCCCGTTTTCCGTGAGCACGCGTTGCGTCTCGTACGGCACATGGCGACCCGGTACGCCCAGCACCCCGCCCTCGTGGCCTGGCACGTCAACAACGAGCTGGGCTGTCACAACGTCTACGACTACTCGGACGACGCGGCCCGCGCCTTCCGCGCATGGCTGCGCCGCCGCTACAGCACGCTCGACGCGCTCAACCACGGCTGGGGAACGTCCTTCTGGTCCCAGCACTACAGCGACTGGGACCAGATCCTGCCGCCGCGCCTGGTCGCCTCGCACCCCAACCCCACACAGCAGCTCGACTTCAAGCGCTTCTCGTCCGACGCGCTCAAGGACCATCTGCGCGCCGAGCGCGAGGTACTCCGGGAACTCACCCCGAACACGCCCGTGACCAGCAACTTCATGGTGATGCCCGGCATCAAGGGCATGTACTACGCGGACTGGGCGAGCGAGGTCGACTTCGTCTCCAACGACCATTACGTCGTGCCCGGACCGCAGGACCGTGACGAGCTGTCCTTCTCGGCCAACCTGACCAGCGGCATCGCGGGCCATCGGCCGTGGTTCCTGATGGAGCACTCCACCAGCGCCGTGAACTGGCAGCCCGTCAACCCGGCCAAGGCACCCGGCGAACTGGCCAGGGACTCGCTGCTGCATGTGGCGCACGGTGCGGACGCCGTGTGCTTCTTCCAGTGGCGCCAGTCCGCGGCCGGCGCCGAGAAGTACCACTCCGCGATGGTGCCGCACGCCGGCGCCGACAGCGATCTCTTCCGTTCCGTCGTCGCGTTGGGACGGACGATCGAGGCGCTCGGACCGGTCGCCGGTGCCGAGCGTGAACCCGCCCGCGTGGCAGTCCTGTTCGACTGGGAATCGTGGTGGACCAGCGAGCTCGACTCCCACCCGACCTCGCGCCTCGACTACCACCACGAGGCCCTGGACTGGTACTCCGCGCTGCTGCGGCTCGGCATCCGTGCCGACGTCGTGCCCGCCCACGGGACCGACCTCACCGTGTACGACGTGGTGATCGCGCCGGTCCTGCACATGGTGCCGCAGGCGCTGGCCAAGGAGCTCACGCGTTATGTCGAGGGCGGCGGCCGCCTCGTCACCACGTACTTCTCCGGCGTTGTCGACGAGCACGACCACATCTGGCTCGGCGGCTACCCCGGCGCGCTGCGCGAGCTGCTCGGCATCCGGATCGAGGAGTTCGGACCGCTGCTCGACGGCGACACCGTCGACCTCGACAACGCCACCACGGGCAGCCTGTGGACCGACCGGATCACCGTCTCCGGGCCCGACGTCGAGGTACTCGCCCGCTACCGCACCGGCGCGTATGCCACCCGCCCGGCGGTCACACGCCATACGACGGGCCGGGGCTCGGCCGCGTACGTCTCCACACGTCTGGGGGCCGACGGCCTGACCGCCCTCCTGCCCGATCTGCTCGCTCCGGCGGGCGTCACCAGTGAACTGCCCGAATCGGCGCGTGGTTCAGTGGAGTTGACCGTGCGCCGCGGCGGTGCCCACCGCTACCTGTTCCTGGTCAACCGGACCGATGCGTCGGTGCCGCTGCCGGGCGTCACCGGCGAGGTGCTCGCGGGCCCCGAACCCGGCGCCGACGGTCTCGTACTGCCGCCCCGCGAGGTGGCCGTACTGCGGCTGCCCGCCTCCTGACCCCACCACCGACAACTCACCTGTCGCGTTCGAATTGGGAGTACACGTTGGCCCGTCACACCCGCACGCATACCCGCACAAGACGACTGCTCGGCGTCGTCACCACCACCGCACTCGCCACCGGAACCGCACTGCTCGGCGCCGCGTCGCCGGCCGGCGCGGCGACCGACTCCGTCACGGTCCGGCCCGACCCCTCGTACGGACAACAGCCGTTCCAGGGCTGGGGGACCAGCCTCGTCTGGTTCGCCAACGTCACCGGCGACTACCCCGAGCCGATCCGCGAGAAGCTCGCCGACCTCCTCTTCGGCGACAAGGGGCTCGCCCTGAACATCGCCCGTTACAACATCGGCGGTGGCAACGCCCCCGACGTCAAGGACTACCTGCGGCCGGGCGGCGCCGTCGAGGGCTGGTGGAAGGCACCGAAGGGCACCACTCGTGACGACACCGACTGGTGGGATGCGAACGACCCCGCCGACTGGAACCCGGACGCCGACGAAACACAACGCTGGTGGGTCGACCGGATCAAGGACGACATCGACCACTGGGAGACGTTCAGCAATTCACCACCCTGGTTCATGACCGAGAGCGGTTACGTCTCCGGTGGCTTCGACGCGAACAAGGACCAGCTCAAGACCGGTTCCGTCGATGACTTCGCCGCCTACGTGGCGGGCGCCACCGAGCGACTGGAAAAGGCTGAGGGCATCAAGGTCGACACCGTCGACCCGTTCAACGAACCCAACACCGGTTACTGGAGCACCAAGCTCGGCCCCGACGGGGAGCCGACCGGCGGCCGTCAGGAAGGCGCCCACATAGGCCCCGAGCTGCAGCAGAAGGTGATACGCGCCCTCGCCCCCGCCCTCGAGGAAGCAGGCACCGGCGCCAAGATCTCCGCGATGGACGAAACCAACCCGGGCATCTTCGCGACGAACTGGAACAGCTACCCGGCCGACGTGCGCGACCTCGTCGGGCAGATGAATGTCCACACCTACGGCACCGGCGGCCGTACCACCGTCCGCGACCTCGCCAAGGCCGCCGGCAAGCCGCTGTGGATGAGCGAGGTCGAAGGCGACTGGGGCGACGGGCAGTCCTTCACGGACATGCGGCCCGGCCTCGGCCTCGCCCAGCACATCGTCGACGACCTGCGCGAACTCGAACCGCAGGCGTGGGTGTTCTGGCAGCCCGTCGAGGACTACGACAACATGAAGCCCGGCGGCGAGTCCGCCAAGGGCGGCAACTGGGGGAGCGTCCAGATCCCGTTCAGCTGCACCTCGAAGGACACCCTCGAGAGCTGCCCCATCCGCACGAACACGAAGTTCGACACGGCTCGCAACTTCACGCACTTCATCAAGCCGGGGGACCGGCTGATCAAGACGGACGACACCTCCAGCGCCGCATCCGTCTCGCGGTCCGGCGATGCCGCCACCGTCGTCCACGTCAATGGGACCACGGACACCCGCACGGTGACCGTCGACCTGTCGAAGTTCCGGCACATCGCCGCGGACGCCACCGTCACACCGGTCGTGACCAGCGCGAACGGCAAGCTGAAGCGGCACGCGCCCGTCCCGGTCGACGACAAGAAGGCCACCTTCACGGTGCCCGCACAGTCGGTGACGTCGTTCGTTGTGGACGGAGTGTCCGGCGTCGCGGCGGATGCGCCGCTGCTGCGCAAGGGGCACACGTACGAGCTGACCGGGGTACAGAGCGGCAAGGCACTCACCGTCGCCGACAACGGCACCGGGCTCGTCGTCAAGAGCGGTGCGCCCGGTGCCGGGCAGCGGTGGCAGCTGCGACAGGTCAACGGCGACCGTGCGTCGAACCAGGCGCGGTACGTGTTCACCAACGCGGCCAACGGCGATCGACTGGCCGTACGCAACGACAACCCGGTCCTGGAACCCGACACCGGGCGACGCGACGCGGCCACCCAGTGGATCGGCTCGACTACCGGTAATGGCAACTGGACCCTCATCAACGCTGCCACCGGCAAGCTTCTCGAAGTCGGCGGCCAGGCCACCCACGACGGTGCCGCCGTCACCACCTGGCAGCCCAATTCCGGCACCAACCAACTGTGGAGGGTGAAGGACGTGACCGGTCGAGCCGCTTCGTAGCGCGGCGTCGGGGGAACGACCAGTCCGGTCTCCTCGCAGTGCCGGACGGTGCGGGTAGAGTTTTAGGAGGAGGGCGGTACATCGCTGCCCTCCTTCTGCCGTGTCGGGGCCGATGCCGCCCCCGGCGAAGATCTTGTGCCCGAGCATGACAGGTTCCGCGTTGTTGTCTTCCCTCCCGTCCGCCCGTGGGCGGCTGCAGGCCGCCGGCCGCCCCGCCTGGCTGGCCTCGCCCAAGGTCTTCCGTACCGAAGTCCTGGCCGGTCTGGTCGTCGGTCTGGCCCTGATCCCCGAGGCGATCTCCTTCTCGGTGATCGCCGGGGTCGATCCGAAGGTGGGACTGTTCGCCGCCTGCGTCATGGCGATGGTGATCGCCTTCGTCGGCGGCCGCCCGGCCATGATCTCCGCGTCCACCGGCGCCGTCGCCCTGGTCGTCGCGCCCGTCGCCCGCGAGCACGGACTGGGTTACCTGCTCGCCACCGCCATCCTCGCCGGCGTCTTCCAGATCGCCCTCGGCGCCCTCGGCGTGGCCAAGCTGATGCGGTTCGTGCCGCGCTCGGTGATGGTCGGCTTCGTCAACGCGCTCGGCATCCTGCTCTTCACCGCACAGATCCCGAACCTCCGCGACGTACCGTGGGCGGTCTACCCGCTGGTCGTCGCCGGCCTGGTCCTGATGATCCTCTTCCCGAAGATCACCAAGGCCGTGCCCGCACCCCTGGTCTCCATCGTCATCCTCACGGTCATCACCGTGGCGGCCGGCATCGCGGTCCCCACCGTCGGCGACAAGGGCAAGCTGCCCTCCTCGCTGCCCGTGCCCGGCCTGCCCGATGTGCCCTTCAGCGTGCACACCTTCACCGTCATCGCTCCTTACGCGCTGGCGATGGCCCTGGTGGGGCTCATGGAGTCGCTGATGACGGCGAAGCTGGTGGACGAGATCACCGACACCCGCTCCAACAAGACCCGCGAGTCCATCGGCCAGGGCATCGCCAACATCACCGCCGGCTTCTTCGGCGGCATGGGCGGCTGCGCCATGATCGGCCAGACGATGATCAACGTGAAGAACGGTGCCCGTACTCGTCTGTCGACGTTCCTGGCCGGGTTCTTCCTGCTGATCCTGTGCATCGTCCTCGGGCCGGTCGTGTCGAAGATCCCGATGGCCGCGCTGGTCGCGGTGATGGTCCTGGTCTCGGTCGGCACCTTCGACTGGCATTCGATCAAGCCCGCCACTCTCAAGCGGATGCCGATCGGCGAGACCACCGTCATGGTGATCACGGTCATCGTGGTGGTCGCCACCGACAACCTCTCCATCGGCGTCGTCGTCGGCACCCTCACCGCCATGGTGATCTTCGCGCGCCGCGTCGCCCACCTCGCGAACGTCACCTCGGTCATCGACCCCGACGGCACCCAGGTCGTCTACTCGGTCACGGGCGAGCTCTTCTTCGCCTCCTCCAATGACCTGGTCACGCAGTTCGACTACGCCGGCGACCCGGACCACGTCGTCATCGACCTGACCGCCGCCCACGTCTGGGACGCCTCTTCCGTGGCCGCACTGGACGCGGTCGAGACCAAGTACACCCAGCGCGGCAAGACCGTCGAGATCATCGGCCTGAACGGGCCCAGCGCCCGGCTGCACAAGACGCTGAGCGGGGAACTGGCCGACAGCCACTGACCGCTACCGGTCCTCACCGGCGCACGTCGCTCACTGCTTCCCGTCCGGGGCGATCTCAGCGATCAGCCCCTCCACCCGGCGCTTGATCTCATCGCGGATCGGCCGTACGGCTTCGACGCCCTGCCCCGCCGGGTCGTCCAGCTTCCAGTCCAGGTAGCGCTTGCCGGGGAAGACGGGGCAGGCGTCGCCGCAGCCCATCGTGATGCACACGTCGGAGGCCTGGACGGCGTCAACGGTCAGGACCTTGGGCCGCTGCGCGGACATGTCGATACCGACCTCGCGCATGGCCTCGACGGCGGCGGGGTTGACCCGGTCGGCGGGGGCGGAGCCGGCGGAACGTACCTCGATGCGGTCCCCGGCCAGGTGGGACAGCCACGCGGCGGCCATCTGAGAGCGTCCGGCGTTGTGGACGCACACGAAGAGGACGGACGGCTTCTCGGGCATGGGGGACCTTCTTATCAGCGGCCAGTGGCGTCAGTGGAAACTGATGTGACAGTATCAGTCCATGATGACGTCAGTCGACGCTGACCTGATCCGGGTGCTGGCCGACCCGCTCAGGCTCCAGATCGTGAACCTGCTCGCCAAAGAGACGCTGTGCACCACCCACCTGGTGGAGGAGACCGGTGCCCGGCAGACCAACCTCTCCAACCATCTGAGGGTGCTGCGCGAGGCAGGGGTCGTGGAGACCGAGCCGTGCGGGCGCTTCACGTACTACAGGCTCCGCCCGGACGTCATCGCCTGTCTCGCCGGTCAGTTCGCCGAGCTGGCCGAGACCGCCCGTGCCGCCGCCGACAACAAAAGGGCCTGCCCGTGACCCGCACCGAAGCCCCCGCGACGACTGAGGAGCCCTCGGTCGTCGCCAAGCTGTCCACCCTCGACCGGTTCCTCGCCGTATGGATCCTCGCCGCGATGGCCATCGGCCTCGGGCTCGGCCGGATCGTCCCCGGCCTGAACGACGCCCTGGCGAAGGTCGAGATCGGCGGCATCTCGCTCCCGATCGCCCTCGGCCTGCTGGTCATGATGTACCCGGTCCTCGCCAAGGTGCGCTACGACAAGCTGGACGCCGTCACCGGTGACCGCAAGCTGATGATCTCGTCCCTGGTCATCAACTGGCTCGTCGGTCCGGCGGTGATGTTCGCGCTGGCCTGGATCTTCCTGCCCGACCTCCCCGAGTACCGCACCGGCCTGATCATCGTCGGCCTGGCCCGCTGCATCGCCATGGTGATCATCTGGAACGACCTGGCCTGCGGCCACCGCGAGGCCGCCGCCGTCCTCGTCGCCCTGAACTCGGTCTTCCAGGTCATCGCGTTCGGCCTGCTCGGCTGGTTCTACCTCGACCTGCTGCCGCAGTGGCTCGGCCTCGGGAACGGGCAGGGCCTGGACGTCCCGGTCTGGCACATCGCGCTGAACGTGATCGTCTTCCTCGGTGTGCCGCTGCTCGCGGGCTTCCTCACTCGCCGCATCGGCGAGAAGAAGCTCGGCCGCGAGCGCTACGAGTCCCGCTTCCTGCCGAAGATCGGCCCCTGGGCGCTGTACGGCCTGCTCTTCACGATCGTCATCCTCTTCGCGCTGCAGGGAAAGACGATCACCACGCAGCCCCTGGACGTGGCCCGGATCGCACTGCCGCTGCTGGTCTACTTCGCCGTGATGTGGGCCGGTACCTTCCTGCTCGGCAAGGGCATCGGCCTGGCGTACGACCGCACCGCCACCCTCGCCTTCACCGCCGCCGGCAACAACTTCGAGCTGGCCATCGCGGTCGCCATCGCCACCTTCGGCGTCACCTCCGGCCAGGCCCTCTCCGGCGTCGTCGGCCCGCTCATCGAGGTACCGGTACTGGTGGCTCTGGTGTACGTCTCGCTGGCCTGGCGCAAGAAGTTCCCGGCCGTGCAGTGACGCCGCCCGCGGCGGGCCGGGCGGCGTCCGAGGCGTGAGCCTTACTGGCGCCGCCGGCCGAGGACACAGAACTCGTTGCCTTCGGGGTCTGCCAGGACGACCCACGATTGATCACCCTGGCCGATATCGACACGCCGTGCGCCATGAGCCACCAGACGGGCCACCTCGGCGTCCTGATCATCCGGCACGAAGTCGAGATGCAGTCGGCTCTTGGCCTTCTTGGGCTCATCGAGCAGGACGAACTCCAACCCCGGCACGCGATCCGGCTCCGGCCGGATCGCGAACTCCACATCGGAGGAGTGGACCACAACCCAGCCAAGCGCCTCGGCCCACCACTGTCCCAGGGCCGCCGGATCCGCCGAGTGAACGATCACATGTCGCCATTCCAAGGTCATTCGCCGAGCTTAGACTCGCCAGGGCTGCGAAGAACAGGCCCGGTTTCGCTGCCGGCACCGCTCGCGATCAGCAGCCGGGCATAACCGGCCGTCTGATGAACTCGCCCACCACTGCGTTGAGTTGCTCGGCCGCCTGATGCGGAAACCGGTCGGCGACGCTGCCGATCCGGCGCCCCTTCGCTCAGTACTGTCCCAGCGTCTGCCCCATAGCGGCGAGTACGGAAGGTTCGACGCGGTAGTACACCCACGTTCCGCGCCGCTCCGAGGCGAGCAGGCCGGCCTCTTTGAGCTTTTTGAGGTGGTGGGAAACGGTGGGCTGGGAGACGCCGACATCGGAGATGTCGCATACGCACGCCTCGCCGCCCTCGTGCGAGGCGACCAGCGAGAAGAGCCGGAGCCGTACCGGGTCGCCGAGCGCCTTGAACATCTTGGCGGTCCGCTCCGCCTCCTCAGCGGTCAGCGGACGCTCGGTGAGCGGCGGGCAGCACGGCGCCGCGGTCTCCGGATCCAGCATCGGTAGCGCCTTGGTATTCGACATGTGTCTATGTTGACACATATCGAATCAGGTGCCAAGCTGACGGCATAAGACATTGATGAATGTCGAATCAGGGGTATCGAAGGAGTCGTTGTGAACGCACCCACCGCCACCGAACTGCCTGTCGTGGTCGTAGGGGCCGGTCCGATCGGCCTGGCCGCTGCCGCGCATCTCATCGAGCGTGGCCTCACTCCGCTGGTTCTGGAGGCCGGGCCGTCCGCGGGTGCGGCTGTACGGGAGTGGGCGCACGTGCGGCTGTTCTCGCCCTGGGCCGAGGTCGTCGACCCCGCCGCCGAAAAGCTGCTCGCTCCGACGGGTTGGGTCCGGCCGGACGGTGACAGCTACCCCTCGGGTGCAGACTGGGCCGAGCGGTATCTCCAGCCGCTGGCCGACGTGCTCGGTGACACGGTCCGCTTCGGGTCCCGTGTCACCGGCGTCTCCCGCGTCGGCCGCGACCGTGTGGTCGACGCCGGTCGGGAGGAGCAGCCCTTCGCGGTCCATGTCCGTAACGCCGACGGGACCGAGGAGCGGCTGACCGCCCGCGCGGTGATCGACGCCTCCGGTACCTGGTCCACGCCCGGCCCGCTCGGCGGCGACGGCCTCCCGGCCCTCGGTGAGCGAGCGACCGCCGACCGCATCTCCTACCGCGTCCCCGACCTCAAGGACCCGGCCGTCCGCGCCCGTTACGCGGGCAAGCGCACCGCCGTCATCGGTTCCGGCGCCTCCGCGTTCACCGCCCTCGCCTACCTGGCCGACCTCGCCAAGGAGGCCCCCGGCACGCATACGACCTGGGTCCTGCGGCGTGGCATCAGCGGCAGCACGTTCGGCGGTGGGGAGGCCGACCAGCTCCCCGCCCGTGGCGCGCTGGGCCTGCGTGCCAAGGCCGCCGTGGACGACGGGTACGCCGATGCCGTCACCGGCTTCCGTACCACCGAGGTCGAGAAGGCCGGCGAGCGGCTCGTCCTCATCGCCGAGGACGGCCGCCGCCTCGACCCCGTGGACGAGGTCATCACCCTCACCGGCTTCCGCCCCGACCTGAGCTTCCTGGCCGAACTCCGCCTCGGTCTGGACGAGCGCCTCCAGGCTCCCGTCGAGCTCGCCCCGCTGATCGACCCCAACGTGCACTCCTGCGGCACCGTCTACCCGCACGGCGTCAAGGAGCTCTCCCATCCTGAGCAGGGCATCTACCTCGTGGGGATGAAGAGTTACGGCCGTGCCCCGACGTTCCTCGCGATGACCGGGTACGAGCAGGTGCGCTCCATCGCCGCCGCGCTGGCCGGCGACCAGGAGGCCGCCGAGCGCGTGGAGCTGACCCTGCCGGAGACCGGCGTCTGCGGGGGAGCGGGCCTCTTCGACGAGCCGGAGGCCGCCGAGGCGGATCAGCCCGGCGGCGGCTGCTGCGCCGCCCCGACCACCCTCCAGATCGGCGCCGACGCGCCCACCTCCTCCGGCGGCTGCTGACCGACCGGGGGGACACGCCTCGATGCGCCGGGAGCCGCGACCGGAGCAGGGGACCGGTCGCGGCCCCGTGCCGCCCTGCCGGTACTTGAGCGCGAACGCTGCGCTCAGCGTGTAACAATCCACGATTCCCTGAATTCAGGGTTTTGTGTATCGTTGAAGCGTGCTGACCATCGCCCCCGAGGCAGAGGTGCTCGCGCGCTTCGGCCGTGCCCTCGCCGACCCCATCCGCTGCCAGCTCCTACTGGCCCTGCGTGACGCGCCCGCCTACCCGTCCGACCTCGCCGACAAGATCGGTGTCTCCCGCACCCGGCTGTCGAACCACCTGGCGTGTCTGCGCGACTGCGGCCTGGTCGTCGCCGTGCCCGATGGCCGCCGCACCCGCTATGAGCTGGCCGACGAACGCCTCGGCCATGCGCTGGACGACCTGCGTACCGCCGTGGTGGCCGTCGACAGTGACCGCAACTGCCCGGACGCCGAGGAGAAGGGCTGCTGCTGAGATGGCAGGAGAGCTGCCGATACCCGTCGGCCCCACCCCGGCCCGACGTGACGCGCTCACCCGGCGGATACGGCTGCTGGTCGCCGCGACCATCACCTACAACGTCATCGAGGCGATCGTCGCGCTCACCGCCGGTACCGTCGCCTCCTCCACCGCCCTGATCGGCTTCGGCCTCGACTCCGTCATCGAGGTCTCCTCCGCCGCCGCGGTCGCCTGGCAGTTCTCCGCCCGCGACCACGCCGTCCGCGAGGCGCGCGAGCGGGGCGCCCTGCGGGTCATCGCCGTCTCCTTCTTCGCGCTCGCCGCGTACGTCACCGCCGACGCCGTCCGCGCGCTGACCGGTACCGGCGAAGCCGAACACTCTCTCCCCGGCATCGTCATCGCCGCCCTCTCCCTCGCGGTCATGCCGTTCCTGTCCGCCGCCCAGCGCCGCGCGGGCCGTGCACTCGGCTCCGCCAGTGCGGTCGCCGACTCCAAGCAGACCCTGCTGTGCACCTACCTGTCCGCCGTACTCCTGGCCGGTCTGGTCCTCAACGCCACCCTCGGCTGGTCCTGGGCCGACCCCATCGCCGCCCTCGTCATCGCCGCCATCGCCGTGAAGGAGGGGCGCGACGCCTGGCGGGGCAAGGGCTGCTGCGCGACCCCGGCCGCCGCGGCCCCGGCCGGTCCGGTCCCCGCTCAGCGGCAGGAAGCAGTCGCCCCCGGCTGCCACCCCGGCTGCGCCTGCTGCGGCTGACCGCCTCGGAGCACCACGCGCCGAAGGTCCTCTTCCCCCGAAGAGGACCTTCGGCGATTTGCGTTCCCGCTTCGCAGGGCGATTTCCGTTGCGTGATGCGCAACTTACAAAGACCCGTCCGTTGTTTGTTTGAGTGCCTTGACACGGGTTCGGGGCGGCCGCAGACTCGTTGCGCAAGGCGCAGTCCGTTTCTTTATACGCAACGAGGTGCCATGATGATTCCCGCGTGTCGTCTCGCCGACATCCCGCGAGGCGAGTCCTACCGGCTCGAGACCGACCCGCCCGTCGCGGTGTTCCACACCGAGGACGGCGAGGTCTATGCGATCGACGACACCTGCACCCATCAGGACGCCTCGTTGTCCGACGGCTGGCTGGAGGGGTGCGAGGTGGAATGCCCGCTGCACGCCTCGAAGTTCAACCTGCGTACCGGCACCGTGGACGCCCCGCCGGCCAGACTTCCCGTCCGTACGCACCAGGTCCTCATCGAGGACGGCACGGTCTATGTCGCACTGTCCGACGCCCCGCCGAACCTGCCGCCCTCCTGCGTCGCCGCTCGCCTGACCGCCGGAGGCGTGGCATGAAGACGGTGGCCGTCGTCGGTGCCTCGCTCGCCGGACTCTTCGCTGCCCGCTCCCTGCGCAAGCAGGGCTATGACGGGCGCCTCGTCGTCATCGGTGAGGAGACCCAACGGCCCTACGACAGGCCGCCGCTGTCGAAGGAGTTCCTCACCGGGAAGGTGGATGAGGACGAGCTCGCCCTGGAGGCGGACGGTGAAGACCTCGACGCCGAGTGGGTTCTCGGGACGCGGGCCGTCGGCCTGGAGACCCGGGAGCGCGCGATACGGCTCGCCGACGACAGGGCCGTGCATGCGGACGGCGTGGTGATCGCCACGGGAGCCGCGGCGCGAAGACTGCCCGGTAGCGACGGTCTGCCAGGTGTGCATGTACTTCGCACACTCGATGATGCCCGGGGGCTGCGGGACGACCTGACGCGCGGTGGCCGGCTGGTGGTCGTAGGCGGAGGATTCGTCGGCGCTGAAGTGGCTTCGACCGCCGCGGTGATGGGCCTGGACGTGACGTTCGTTGTGGCCGGGCCCACGCCGCTCGCCGGTCCGTTGGGACCGGAAATGGCGGCGGCCGTCTCGGAGTTGCACGCCGATCACGGCGTTCGCCTGGTGTGCGGCGTCGGCGTGCGAGGGGTGAGCGGAAAGGGGGCGTCCCCGGCCGTGGTCCTCGACGACGGCCGCAGCCTGCCTGCCGACATCGTCGTGGTGGGCATCGGCGCGAATCCCTGCACCGACTGGCTGGAGGGGTCGGGTGTCGCGCTCGACAACGGGGGTGTGCGCTGCGGGGCCGACGGCATCACGAGCGTCCCGGGCGTCGTCGCGGTCGGTGACTGCGCGGCCTGGTACGACCCGGCATTCGGTACTCACCGCCGGGTCGAGCACTGGACCGGTGCCAAGGAGCGACCGGCGGTGGCCGTGGCCGCGCTGCTGTCCGGTGGCACCGCCCCCTCCGGCCCGCCCCGCCCGCACTACTTCTGGTCCGACCAGTACGGAGTGAAGATCCAGGTCGCCGGGCATGCAGCGCGGGCCGACAGTGTGACCGTCGAGGACGGCAGCCCGGCCGACCGCAGCTTCCTCGCGGTCTACCGGCGCGCCGGAGAGCCGGTTGCCGTACTGGGCGTGGACCGCACCAAGCTCTTCACGCGCTGGCGTCGGCAGCTCGCCACCGCGGCGGCGCAGGGCGGCACCGCATGAGCACCGCGACACGGCCGAGCCAGGGAGCCCCCGCGTGGTATCCGCAGGGGCTCCCTCGACCCGCCCGGACCCTGGTCATGGGCATTGTGAACGTCACGCCCGACTCGTTCTCCGACGGCGGGCGTTGGTACGGCGCCGAGCAGGCCGTCGCGCACGGCCTCGCGCTGCTCGACGAGGGCGCGGACATCCTGGACGTGGGCGGTGAGTCGACCCGTCCCGGTGCGTTGCGTCCGTCGCCCGAGGAGGAGCTGCGTCGCGTACTGCCCGTCGTCCGTGAGCTCGCCGCCACAGGCGCGCCCGTCAGTGTCGACACGATGCGGGCGGAGGTGGCCGCTCGCGCCATCGAGGCCGGTGCGACGCTGGTCAACGATGTCTCGGGCGGTCTCGCCGACCCCGCGATGCTGCCGCTGATGGCTCAGGCCGGGCTGCCGTACGTGGCCATGCACTGGCGCGGGCACTCCGCCGGCATGCAGGCCAACGCCGTGTACGGCGATGTGGTCACCGATGTGGTCGATGAGTTGCGGTTGCGGGTAGAGGCGGCGCTGCATGCCGGCATCCGGCCGGAGTGCATCGTCCTGGATCCGGGGCTGGGATTCGCCAAGTCCCCTGAGCACAACTGGCAGTTGCTGGGACGGCTGCGGGACGTTGTCGCGCTCGGTCATCCGGTACTCGTGGGCGCGGCCCGTAAGTCCTTCCTGGGGCAGCTGCTCGCGGACCCGGCGACGGGCCTGCCCCGCCCGGCGGACCAGCGGGACGCGGCGACTTCCGCGGTGTCCGTCCTGGCCGCCACGCAGGGGGCCTGGTGCGTGCGCGTCCACGACGTCGCCTCGACGGCCGACGCGGTGCGGGTGACCGCCCGCTGGGGCCTTGAAGCGACTGCCGCGACGCTGCAGACGTCGCTGTACTGAGAGCCCGCTCGTCGAGGGGTTGGCGGGCCTCAGCCCGGATGGCCCAGGCGGCGGCTGAGCTCTTCCGCCCCTTCGACCAGGGCCGGTGCGAGCTCGTGCATGCGTTCCTCGGTGAAGCGGAAGGCCGGTCCAGAGGCGGTCAGTGCCGCGACGGTTTCGCCGTCGCGCGAGCGGACCGGAGCGGCCACGGCGTTGAGGCCCTCCTCGTACTCCTCCACCGTGATGGCATAGCCCTGCGTTCGGGTCTCGGCCAGCGCTGCTTCCAGCTTCTTCTTGGACGTCAGGGTGCGGGGCGTCATGCGCGCGAGCCGAATCTCGGCGATGAGCTCGGACCGGCGCTCGGGGGAGAGGTGGGCCAGGAGGACCTTGCCGCTCGATGTGCAGTGGAGCGGCGTCAGCCGTCCCACCCAGTTCTGCGCGGTGATGGCTGACGGGCCGCGTACCTGGTCGAGATTGATGACGTAGTGGGACTCGAGCACGGCGATGTTCATCGTCTCGCCCAGTTTCCCGGCGAGGCGCTCGCAGATCTTCCGGCCGTGCTTGGTGATGTCGATGCGGGCCGTCACCGCACCGGCCAGTCGTACGATGCCGAAGCCGAGACGGTACTTCCCGCGCTCGCTCTCCTGCTCGACCATCCCCCGCGCTTCCAGGGCGCCGAGCAGACGAAACGCGGTGGACTTGTGCACACCGAGCGCCGCGGCCACGTCACTCACGCCTGCCTCGCCGTGCTGGGCCAGTAGCTCCAGCACGGAGACAGCCCGGTCGACGGACTGCACTCCGCCGCCGGAAGCGCCCGCGGGCTCAGTGCTGTCGTTGCTCATAACGGAACTATAGGGGCGGTGGTCGGCGAAACCGCCGACCAGAGGGTCAGCGGGGCTCAGCGAAGGACGACCGTGCGGTTGCCGTTGACCATGATCCGGCTCTCGCTGTGCCACTCCACGGCCCGGGCGAGTACCTGTGCCTCGACGTCGCGGCCGAGGGTGACCAGGGTGTCGGGGCTCTGCGAGTGGTCCACGCGGACGACGCCCTGCTCGATGATGGGGCCCTCGTCGAGATCCGGGGTGACGTAGTGCGCCGTGGCGCCGACGAGCTTGACGCCGCGCTCGTGCGCCTGGTTGTACGGCCGTGCGCCCTTGAAGCTCGGCAGGAACGAGTGGTGGATGTTGATCGCCCGGCCTTCGAGCTGCTTGCACAGGTCGTTCGACAGGATCTGCATGTAGCGGGCGAGGACCACCAGGTCGATGTCGAGCTCGTCGACCAGTTCCAGCAGCCGCGCCTCCGCCTCGGGCTTCGTCTCCCGCGTCACGGGGATGTGGTGGAACGGGATCCCGTGGCTCTCCGCGAGCGGTTCGAAGTCCCGGTGGTTGGAGACGATCGCCGGCACCTCGATGTTGAGCGCGCCGGTGCTGCGCCGGAAGAGCAGGTCGTTCAGGCAGTGGCCGAACTTCGACACCATGATCAGCGTGCGGGTCGGAGTCGACGCGTCGTGCAGGTTCCAGGAGAACCGGTACGCCTCCGCCACCGGCGCGAAGCCGGAGCGCAGATCGTCCAGCGTGATGGCCGGATCCGGGACGTCGAAGCGCATGCGCAGGAAGAAGTGGCCCTGCAGCCGGTCGTCGAACTGCTGGCTCTCCTGGATGTTTCCGGAGTGCTGGACGACGAAGCCGGTGACGGCGTGGACCAGGCCGGAGCGGTCGGGGCACGAGACGGTGAGGATGAACTCGCGATCGGGCTGCGGTCGAGCGGACACGGAGACCTCCCAGTGGGTGCGCATTACGCAACAGCGTGTTTGATACGCAACATAGTCCGGACGTGACGGCCTGCGGTCAAGGGCTCTGATCGACCTTGCTGATCAGGGAGTTGCGGCGCCGGGCCCGCTCTCCGGTCCATGGAGCAGCGCACCCTCGACGCTCTCGGATCACCTCTTGACACGGGTCTGGACGGACTGCACTGTGTGTTGCGCAACCCGATGCGCGTTGCGCATGAAGCAACTTTTTCGATGGGAGGGTGTGGCGATGGCGGGACCGCGCGTGGTCATCATCGGTGCGGGTGTCGTGGGAGCGGCGCTGGCCGATGAGCTGTCCGTCCGGGGCTGGACCGAGGTGACGGTGGTCGACCAGGGGCCCCTGCCGGCCACCGGCGGATCGTCGTCACACGCTCCGGGCCTGGTGTTCCAGACCAACGCCTCGAAAGCCCTGACGGAGATGGCCCGCTACACGGTGGAGAAGTTCTCCTCGCTGCAGGTGGCCGGGGAGCCGTGCTTCCTGCCGGTGGGTGGACTGGAGATCGCCACGACGCCGGAACGGCTGGCGGAGTTGCAACGCCGGCACGGCTGGGTGACGTCGTGGGGTGTCGAGGCACGGCTGCTGGGCCCCGAGGAGTGCGTACGGCTGCATCCGCTGGTGAACGCCGAGCGGGTACTGGGTGGCATGCTGATCCCGACCGACGGCCTGGCGAAAGCGGTACTGGCGGTCGAGGCACAGCTCAAGGCGGCCGAGGACCGCGGAGTGCGCCTCCTGGGCGAGCACGAGGTGCTGGACGTCCGCACCGAGGACGACGGCACCGGCGGTGACCGGGTGACCTCCGTGGTCACCGACCAGGGTGAGATCCCGGCGGACATCGTGGTGTGCTGCGCCGGCATCTGGGGGCCGAAGGTCGCCCGCATGGTCGGCATGGACCTCCCCCTGACCCCGCTCGCCCACCAGCTTGCCTGGACCGGACCGGTGCCGGCGCTGGCGGGCCAGGAGGAGGAGGCCGTACGCCCGATCCTGCGCCACCAGGACGCCGATCTCTACTACCGGGACCGCTACGACCGGCTGGGCATCGGCTACTACGGGCACCGCGCGATGCCGGTGTCGGCCGACGACATCGTCTCGGTGAACGAAGCCGAGGAGATGCCGTCCGTCCTGCGCTTCACCCCCGAGGACTTCGCCGACGCCTGGACCGAGACCCAGTCGCTGCTCCCGGCGACGCAGGAGGCCAAGGTCGAGGAAGGCATCAACGGACTGTTCTCCTTCACCACCGACGGAATGCCACTGCTGGGCGAGTCTCAGCAGGTCAAGGGCTTCTGGGTGGCGGAAGCGGTGTGGGTGACCCACTCCGCGGGCGTGGGCCGGGCCGTCGCCGAGTGGCTGGTGGACGGGTACTGCTCCTCGTTCGATCTGCACGAGTGCGACGTCAACCGCTTCGAACCGCACCAGCTGGCCCCCGAGTACGTCCTGGCGCGGGACTGCCAGAACTTCGACGAGGTCTACGACATCCTCCACCCCCTCCAGCCGGCTGGTGCGCCACGACCCCTGCGCACCAGCCCCTTCCTGCCCCGCCAGCAGGAGCTCGGTGCGTACTTCTTGGAAGCATCGGGCTTTGAGCGGCCCCAGTGGTACGCGGCCAATGAGCCCCTGCTGGCGGGGCGGGAGATCCCCACACCGAACGACTGGGCGGCCCGCCACTGGTCGCCGATCGTGGGCGCCGAGGCCCAGGCGACCCGCGAGGGCGTCGCACTGTACGACATGACCGCACTGAAGCGGCTGGAGGTCACCGGCCGCGGCGCCGCGGCCTTCCTGCAGCACCTGACGACGGGGAACATCGACAAGTCGGTGGGCTCGGTCACGTACACACTGATGCTGGACGTGGACGGCGGCATCCGCAGCGATGTGACGATCGCCCGGCTGGGACGCAACCGCTTCCAGATCGGCGCGAACGGCGCGCTCGACCTGGACTGGCTCACCCGGCACCTGCCCGCGGACGGTTCCGTGGCAGTGCGCGACATCACCGCCGGCACCTGCTGCATCGGCCTGTGGGGCCCGAAGGCGCGGGAGGTGCTCCAGCCGCTGACCGACCAGGACTTCTCCAACGCCGGCCTGAAGTTCTTCCGCGCGAAGGAGGCGTACATCGGCTCCGTCCCCGTCACCGCGATGCGGCTCTCCTACGTCGGCGAGCTCGGCTGGGAGCTGTACACCACCGCCGACATGGGCCTGAAGCTCTGGGACACACTCTGGGAGGCGGCCCGGCCGTACGGCGGCATCGCGGCCGGCCGGGGCGCCTTCAACAGCCTGCGACTGGAGAAGGGTTACCGGTCCTTCGGCACCGACATGACGTACGAGCACGACCCGTACGAGGCCGGCGTGGGCTTCGCGGTGAAGATGGACAAGGGTGACTTCATCGGCCGCGACGCGCTGCAGCGGCGCGCCGAACGGGTGCAACGCCGCCTGGCCTGCCTGACCATCGACGATCCCACTGCCGTGGTCATGGGCAAGGAGCCGGTCCACGACGGTGACTGCGCCGTCGGCTACGTCACCAGCGCCGCGTACGGATACACGATCGGCAAGGCCATCGCCTACGCCTGGCTGCCCGCGGAACTGGCCACTCCCGGCCGCACCCTGCACATCGGCTACTTCGACCAGGCCATCCCGGCGGTCGTCACCGAGGAACCGCTGTTCGACCCGAAAATGCAGCGCCTTCGCGGCTAGCCCGTGCCCACCCAAGAAGGGGAGAAAATGAGCGCGAACATTCTTGACGGCCGTCGCACCGCGGCCGCCATCCGTGCCGAACTCACCGTAAGAGTTAAGGCGTTGGCCGAGCGCGGCATCGTACCGGGCCTCGGTACGGTACTGGTCGGTGACGACCCCGGCAGCCACGCGTACGTGGGCGGCAAGCACCGCGACTGCGCACAGGTCGGGATCGCCTCGATCCGCCGTGAGCTGCCGGCCGACGCCACCCAGGACCAGGTCGAGGCAGTCATCGACGAACTCAACGCCGACCCGGCCTGCACTGGCTACATCGTCCAACTGCCCCTCCCGCGCGGGCTCGACGCCAACGCCGTACTGGAGCGGATGGACCCGGCGAAGGACGCCGACGGCCTGCACCCGGTCAGCCTGGGGCGCCTGGTCCTCGGCGTCGAGAGTCCGCTGCCCTGCACCCCGCGCGGCATCGTCGAGCTGCTGCGCCGCCACGACGTACCGCTCGCCGGAGCCCGGGTCTGTGTGATCGGCCGCGGTGTCACGGTCGGCCGGCCCATCGGCCTGCTGCTCACCCGCAGGTCGGAGAACGCAACGGTGACGCTCTGCCACACCGGTACAAAGGGCCTGCCCTGGCACGTCCGCGAGGCGGATGTCGTCGTCGCGGCAGCCGGTTCGCCGGGCCTGATCACTCCGGACATGGTCCGGCCGGGCGCCGCCGTCCTGGACGTCGGCATCACCCGCACGGAAGAGGGCCTGCTCGGCGACGTGCATCCGGACGTCGCAGGCGTCGCCGGGTGGCTGGCACCGATGCCCGGCGGCGTCGGCCCCATGACGCGGGCGATGCTCCTCGCCAACGTCGTAGAGGCGGCCGAACGCGCCGCCGGCCGACACGCTGCCGCGTGAAGCACTCACCTGACAGCCGACGGTCCCACGTCTCTTCCTCTTTTCTCCCTGCCCAAGGCACTTCTCTTCGAGGTGAACCATGACCACGACCGGACTGCCGGAGAGCCTGATCCCGACGCTCCCCGGTGACCACTACACGGACCCGGAGATCTTCCGGCTGGAGCAGGAGCGCATCTTTGAATCGATGTGGTTCTGCGCGGCGCGCTCCGCGGACCTGGACAAGCCGGGTGCGTTCAAGACCGTGGACGTCGGGCGCGAGAGCGTCCTGCTGACCCGGTCGCGGGACAACTCCGTCCGGGCCTTCTTCAACGTGTGCCGGCACCGGGGCGCCAAGCTGTGCACGGAGGAGTCCGGCGAGGTCAAGCGGGCGTTCCAATGCCCGTACCACGCCTGGACGTACGACCTCACGGGCAAGCTCGTCGCGGCCCCGAACCTGACGAAGATGCCGGACATCGGCCGGACCGAGTACGGCCTGGCCAATGTGGCGGTGCGCGAGTGGCTGGGCTATGTGTGGGTGTGCCTGGCCGAGAACCCGCCCTCGTTCGAGGAGTCGGTGATCCAGGATGTGGTGGCACGCCTGGGCGACGCCGAGTCGATCGTCGGGTACGACATCGACAACCTGGAGCTCGGCAAGCGGATCGTCTACGACGTGCAGGCGAACTGGAAGCTCATCATCGAGAACTTCATGGAGTGCTACCACTGCGCCACGATCCACCCGGAACTGACCGAAGTACTGCCGGAATTCGCCGACGGCTTCGCGGCGCAGTACTACGTGGGCCACGGTGCGGAGTTCGGTGCGGACGTCAAGGGCTTCACCGTTGACGGCTCGGAGGGCCTGGACCGCATTCCGGGCGTCTCCGAGGACCAGGACCGCCGGTACTACGCGATCACGGTGCGGCCGCAGGTGTTCATCAACCTGGTCCCCGACCATGTCATCTTCCACCGGATGTACCCGGTGGCGGCCGACCGCACGATCGTGGAGTGCGACTGGCTGTACCTTCCGCACGTCGTCGAGAGCGGCAAGGACGTGAGCCGGTCGGTGGAGCTCTTCGACCGGGTCAACCGCCAGGACTTCGACGCCTGCGAACGCTGCCAGCCGACGATGAGCTCACGCCTGTACGCCAAGGGCGGCGTCCTGGTCCCGAGCGAACACCACATCGGCGAATTCCACGACTGGGTCCAGAACCGTCTCGGTACCTGACACAACACCACACCAACACGGATGCCGGGCGGCGAGCAGCCTCTGCTCACCGCCCGGCATCCGCCGTCATGCCAGGCCGCGGGGGCCGGGCAGGACGAGCTGGCCGTTGGTGACGTCTAGAGGATCATGCAGGTGGTCGTGGCGTGGGCGATGAGTTTGCCCTGGTCGTCGAGGACCTTTCCGTCGGCGGTGGCGGTGCGGCGGCCGGCGTGGATGACGGTGCCGGTGGCGGTGAGGGTCTGGCCGTCGGTGCGGGCGGCGCGGATGTAGTTGACCTTGAGCTCGAGGGTGGTGTAGCCGGCGCCGGCGGGGAGGGTCGTGTGGACGGCGCAGCCCATGGCGGAGTCGAGGAGGGTGGCGGCGATGCCGCCGTGGACGGTGCCGAGGGGGTTGGCGAAGTCGGGGCGGGTGTCGAGGGAGATGACGATGCGACCGTGGTCGACCTCGTCGAAGCGCATGCCGAGCAGACGGCCGATGGAGGGGATGTCGGTGGGGCGTTCGGTCTGTACCCAGCGCATCAGTTCCAGGCCGGTCATGGCGGTGAAGTCGGTGGTGGTCACGGGTCGTTCTCCTTGCGTGGTCCTGGTGCTGATCCTGGTGCTGGTGGTGCCGCTGCCCGCGCGGGGCGGGATGTTCGTCAGGCGGGGAGGGGCTGGATGCGGGCGGGGACGTGTTTGTGCCAGGGGGTGCCGGCGATGGGGTCGCGCCAGGTGAGGTCGGTGAGGGTGTTCAGGGCGACGCCGGTGCGTTCGGTGCTGCCGTCCTCGGTGGGCAGGTCGAGGCCGAAGCCGTTGGGCAGGGCCGCGTGGCCGGGTTGCAGGCGGTCGTCGATCTCCACGACGGCCTGAGCGGTGCCGCGAGTGGTGGTGATCTGGGCGAGGGCACCGTTGGACAGGCCGAGTTGTTCGGCGTCGTGCGGGCTGATGCGCAGGGCGCCCTGTACGTCGCGCTTGCGCCAGGTGTTGTCGCGGAAGATGGTGTTCGCGGTGAAGGCCCGGCGCTGGCCGGCGGCAAGGATGATGGGGAAGTCGTCGGTGGTGTGGACGGCGGGGGTCGTGTCCAGATCGGCGAGGAGGCCGAGGAGTTCGGGGATGGGCAGCGGGATGCGGTGGCCGGGGTGAGGGACGTAGTTCCAGGCGTCGGCGTACTCGTCCTCGGTGAACGTGATCCCGGACCGGCCCTCCAGCATCGCGTCGAAGAGGGCGTCGGCGCTTCGGTGTCCGGCCCGGCGCATGGCGGCGGGGTACTCCTTGGCGATGCGCTGCGCGAGCGCCCACAGCACCGCGGCGGACCGGGCGCCTGTGGGAAGGGTGGGGCCGAGGGTCTCGTACAGCAGGTACGGGGCCATGGCGAAGGTGCCCTTGTCGAGGGCTGCCAGGGCGGCGAAGGCGAGCTTGTAGGGGGTGCGGCCCAGACGGGCCGCGGCGTGCAGCAGTGTCAGCTTGCTGCTGGGGACGGCGTTGAGTTCGCGGACGAGGCGGGCGTAGACCTCGGGCTCGGGCAGGGTGCCGGGCAGTGGGTCGAGGACCGGGGCGCGCAGGTGGAAGGTGTTGTGGGGGAACTCGAAGGTGAAGAAGGTCGCTTCCCACTTCTCGAACTGTGAGGCGGCGGGAAGCACGTAGTCGGCCTGGCGGCCGGTCTCGGTCAGGGCGATGTCGATGACGACGACCAGGTCGAGCGCGGCGAGTGCGTTGGCGAAGGCGGCGGAGTCCGCCAGGGAGTGCGCCGGGTTGGACGACTCGATGATCATCGCCCGGAAGCGGTCGGGGTGGTCGGTGAGGATCTCCTCGGCGATGACGTTGCAGGGCACCAGGCCGCCGGGCATCCGCGCGCCGGTGACGGGGGTGCGGCGCGGGCTTGTCGAGTAGCGGGCCAGCGGGGCGATCCACGAGTGCGGCTGCATGGCGCCGGGCTTGGCGAAGTTCCCCGTCAGCAGCCAGGTCAGCTTGTTGAGGTAGGAAACGAGCGTGCTGTTGGGACCCTGCTGCACGCCCAGGTCCTCGTACGTCGCGACGCTGGAGGCGGTACCGATACGGCGTGCCGCCCGGCGCAGCAGGTCCTCGTCCACACCGCAGGTCTGCGCGCAGCGGGCGACATCCACCGTCCTGAGCTGCTCGATCACCGTCTCCGCGCCGGTGGTGCGGGCGGTGAGGAAGGCGTGGTCGAGGAGGTCCTCCTGGACCAGGACGCCGAGGAGGCCGGCCAGGCACCAGGCGTCGGTGCCGGGCTTGACCTGGAGATGGATGTCGGCGAGGTCGGCGGTCTCCGTACGCACCGGATCGATGACGATCATCGTGCGGGAAGGGTCCTTGGCGATGTCCTTGAGTACGGTACGGGCGCGCGGGACGCCGTGGGACTGCCAGGGGTTCTTGCCGAGGAAGAGGGAGACTTCGGCGCGGGTGAAGTCGCCGGTGGTGTGGCCGCCGGTGAGGTGGGCGTCGACGAAACCCTCGCCGGTCTTCTCCTGGGCCAGGGGGTTGGAACGGTAGCGGGCTCTGAGGGCGCGCAGCAGGGCGCCGCTGTAGGCGCCGCCGAGGTGGTTGCCCTGTCCGCCGCCCCCGTAGAAGAAGATCGATTCGCCACCGTGGGTGTCGCGCACCGTCTTCAGCCGGGCGGCGATCTCGCGGAGGGCGGTGTCCCAGTCGATCGGGGTGAAACTGCCGTCCGCCTCCCGCCGGAGTGGTGTCGTCAGCCGGGCTCCGCCGTTTTGGTAGTGGTCCAGGCGCAGGGCCTTGTTGCAGGTGTAGCCGGCGGTGGCGACATGGTCCTTGTCGCCGCGGATCTTGGTGAAGCGGCGGCCGTCGGTCTGGAGCTGGATGCCGCAGTTGTTCTCGCACAGGATGCAGGCGCTCTTGTGCCAGGTGGCGGTGTCGGCGGTCATCGGCCCGGTCTCCTCATGCGGTGGGCAGCTTGCCCCGCCCCGGGGTGAGCCCGGGTGCGGGGCGGCGGTCGGTGGTGTGCTGGTCAGCCGAGCGGGTTGGTGGTGTCCCGCAGGGTGGCCAGGGCCGGGGCGTACATCCGGGCCTTGATGGTGCCGAGGGTGTCGCCGGCCTTGTTCACCTGCGCCTGGGCGATCTCGATCGCGGTGGAGCGCACGGCGTCCTCGCTGACCGCCCGGTCGACGATGCCGGCGGCCGCGGCGTCGGTACCGCCGTAGCGGCGAGCGGTGAGCATGGCCTCGTGCGCGGTCTGCGGCGCCAGCCGGGACTGGATGAGCGCGGCCATACCGGGGGTGAAGGGGATGTTGATGTCCGCTTCGGGCAGGCACCAGTAGCCGCGGTCGGCGCGCATCACGCGGAAGTCGTGGGCGAGGGAGAACATCGCGCCGGCGGCGAAGGTGTGCCCCTGCAGCGCGGCCACCGTGATGACCGGCAGCGACAGCATCCGCGCGAACAGCTCATGGACGGAGACGACGTAGTCCTGGTGCTGGTCGGCGTGGGCGAACAGCCAGTCCAGGTCGAGCCCGTTGGAGTAGAACTTGCCGGTGGCGGCGGTGACCAGGGCGCGGGGCCCCTCCGCCTTCTCGACCTCGTCGAGCGCGGCACTGACGGCGGTGAGCCAGTCGGGGTGGAAGCGGTTCTCTCCGTCGCGGTTCTCACCGTCTCCGAGGTCGAGAACGAAGACGTTGTCGTGGCGGTCGAGCGAGGGCATGGCGACTCCTTCGAGCTGAGTGGGTGGGGCGGCTGCGCGCTATGGCCGGGGCCGGGATTACGTCCCGGGGCGGTCGCGCAGGGCGTACAGAAGCAGGTCGTGGATCTCGGCCGCGGCTGCCTCGATCGGGGCGGTGCTCTGCTCGGCCCGGCACATGATCACCGCACCTTCGACCGCGGCGATGATGAAGGCGCCGAGCCTCCGGCTGCGTTCCTCGGGCAGGCCGTGCCGGACGAACAGGAGCGCGAGGGCCTCCTGCCAGCGGGCGAAGACGGCGGCGGCGGAGCGGGCGAGTTGGGGTGCGTCGTCGTTGGTCTCCACGGCCACCGCCACGATCGGGCAGCCGGCCCGGAAGCCGCTCTCCACGAGCCGATCGCGCCACAGTACGAAGAACGCGTCGACGGCCTCCACCGGATCGTCCGCCTCCATGGCGGCATCGATCAGGCCCGCGATGAAGTCCCCCGCCAGCGCCACCGCCTCGTCGATGAGCTGCGCCCGCCCACCGGGGAAGTGGTGATACACCGAGCCCCGAGGAGCTCCGCTGTGCGCGAGCACCCGGTCCACGCTGGTCGCGCTCGCACCGTACTCACGCAGCAGAGCGGCGGCACTGAGGATCATCCGCTCACGGCTGTCGCTCCTGCGCGGACTCACTCGCCCACACCACCTTCCCGACGACGGGGTGGCCCGCCGAACGGGCTACCTGCCGGTAACTTATGGGGTATGCCATAGAACATGCAAGAGCGGGAAGCCCGAAAATGTTCGAACGTGGCCCCCCAGTGTCTCCGCGGATGACCCGGAGCAACCGCCTGCCCGGTCGTCATCGATCTCCCGGCCCTGTGCACGCCCAGCCACGTGATCACTTCGACCCTCCTTTTCCGGACTAACCGATTCCTCATGCGATTTCGACGCTCATGAGTGATCATCTGCATGCCTGATTTCGAACACGGAGGTATACATTCATGAGACCGACGCGTGCCCTTCTGCTCGTCGTGGCCACCGCCCTGACCCCGGCCCTCCTCTTCACCGCCCCGGCGTTTGCCAACGGTTCGGCGGCCCCGGCCACCACCTCCGCGGCGACCATGTCCGACACACCGGTGGACGAGATGTCGGAGGACGAACTGCGTGCCGCGATCGCCGCCATCCTGGCGGACGAGGACAGCGGCCGCGGGGTCGTCCGAGAGGCGAATGAGGCCCTCAACGGCACCGTGGATGACATGCGCACCTTCTTGAAGACCGGCTACCGGCTGGCTCAGGCCGAGGACGACCGGGTCGCCATCGCCCGCATCCTCCACGTAGCAACGCAGAACAATGACAAGCGAGTCATCGAGGAGGCCAACAAGCTCCTCGACAACAACTCCCCGGAGGAGATGCGCGCTTGGCTGGAGACCGGCTACCGCCTGGCCCAAGCCGAGGACGACGCCGTCTACATAGCTCGCTTGCTCGCGACTCCCAACATCAGCGACTCCCTGCGCGCCGCGGCCAACGCCGCCCTCGACGACGGCTCCCCGGAGACCCTGCGCTACTTCCGTGAGGTGGGGCAGTACGAGGTGGCCGGTTAGGAAGCGGGGGATACCCGCGGCATCGGCCACCCGCTCCCACGAGCCGTTGCCCCGGCGCGCGGGCGGCGATGCGGAGTGGTCAACTGGACAACGTTGATCATCGTCGTACGCGGGGAGAACGGAGCGGTCCATGGCCTGGTTGGTACTCATCGTGTCGGGCGTCCTGGAGACGGTCTGGGCGACAGCGCTTGAGGCTTCCAAGAACTTCAGCCGGCTGTGGCCCTCCGTGCTCTTCCTCGTCGCGCTCGCCCTGAGCATGGGCGGGCTGTCGTACGCGGTGAACCAGATCCCGCTCGGCACTGCCTACGGCGTGTGGGTGGGCATCGGCGCTGTGGGGACCGCCGTCTACGGAATGGTGGCGCTCGGCGACCCGGTGACGGCCGCGCGCCTGGTGTGCCTGCTGCTGATCATCGCGGGCGTGGTGGGACTCAAATTGCTGCACTGAGCCGGCCACCCGCGGATGGCATGGCATCAGCCGGGCAAAAATGATCGATCATCGATCATTACCGGCTGGTAACGGTTGACCCTGGCGATCGGGAGTCTCTACCTTCTGTGGGGCGGAAGTGTTGTTCCGTAGCCCGGAAGTCTCCCGACGGCGACGTCAGTTGAGGTCGTCCTCGCGCGACCGGCCCACCCGTATCGCCGGTCGTCCGCCCGACCGCCGGAGGTGCCGCAGAAGCGCGCGGCACCTCCGGTTCCTCACCCAGGAACGTGAAAGGGGATCACCGTGTCCCAGCTCGACCAACTGCCCGACAGTGACCCGTCCGAGGTCGCCGAATGGCGCGAATCGCTGGACGGCGCCGCCCGCGCCGGCGGTCCGCACCGCGTCGCCTACCTGCTGCGCCGCGTCGCGGAGCACGCCGAACGCACCGGGGTCGGCCTGCCCCCGCTCCTGGAGACCCCGTACATCAACACCATCCCGACCGCCGACGAGCCGGAGTTCCCCGGTGACGAGGTGATGGAGGCCCGGATCACCGCCTGGAACCGCTGGAACGCGGCGGCGATGGTGACCCGCGGCAACCAACGCGGCGGCCTGGGCGGCCACATGGCCACCTTCGCCTCGGCGGCCTGGCTGTACGAGGTCGGGTACCAGCACTTCTTCCGCGGCAAGGAGGCGGATGGAAGCGGTGACCAGTTGTACATCCAGGGGCACGCCTCACCCGGCGTGTACGCCCGCGCGTTCCTCGAAGGGCGGTTGACCGAGGGCCAGTTGGACCGCTTCCGGCAGGAGGCGGGCGGGGAGGGGCTGCCCTCGTACCCCCACCCGAGGCGACTGCCCTGGCTGTGGGAGTTCCCGACCGTATCGATGGGCCTGGGTCCGCTCTCCGCGATCTACCAGGCGCGCTTCAACCGCTACCTGCACCACCGCGGGATCAAGGACACCTCGCAGTCGCACGTCTGGGCGTTCCTGGGCGACGGCGAGATGGACGAACCCGAGTCCACCGCCGCGCTCGCGCTGGCCGCGCGCGAGGGACTGGACAACCTGACCTTCGTCATCAACTGCAACCTCCAGCGGCTGGACGGCCCCGTCCGCGGCAACTTCAAGATCGTGCAGGAGCTGGAGCGGCAATTCCGCGCCGCCGGCTGGCACGTCGTCAAGTCGCTGTGGGGGCAGGCCTGGGACGACCTGCTGGGACAGGACGTGGACGGCGCGCTCGTACGGCACCTGGGCAGCATCCCGGACGGCCAGCTACAGACCTTCGCCGCCCGCGACGGCGCGTACATCCGCGAGCACTTCCTCGGCGGACAGCCGGAACTGGCCCGCCTCGGGGAGCAGTTGTCCGACGCCCGGCTGGAGGAAATCGTCGGCACCTCGCGCGCCGGCCACGAGCCGCGCAAGGTCTACGCCGCGTACAAGGCCGCCCTGGAGCACAAGGGCGCGCCGACCGTCATTCTGGCGCAGACCGTCAAGGGCTGGACGCTCGGCCCCGGCTTCGAATCGCGCAACGCCAACCACCAGATGAAGAAGCTGTCGGGCAAGGAATTCCGCGCCATGCGCGACCTGCTCGAACTACCCATCCCCGACAGCAAGTTGAACGACGAGCTGGTGCCGTACGCGCACCCCGGGGCGGACTCGCCCGAGGTCGCCTACCTGCGGGAGCGGCGCGCTGCACTGGGCGGCCCGGCCCCGGCCCGCAAGGTCACCCCGAAGCCACTGCCGATGCCCGCCGACAAGGCGTTCGACGCCCTGAAGAAGGGTTCGGGCAGCCAGGAGATCGCCACCACCATGGCGTTCGTCCGGCTGGTCAAGGACCTGATGCGGGACAAGGAGACCGGCAAGCGCTGGGTCCCCGTCGTGCCCGACGAGGCCCGCACCTTCGGCATGGAATCGCTGTTCCCGAGCGCCGGCATCTACTCGCCGCTCGGCCAGACCTACGACCCGGTCGACCGCGACCAGCTCCTCTTCTACAAGGAAGCCAAGAACGGTCAGATCCTCAACGAGGGCATCACGGAGGCTGGTTCGCTCGCCTCGCTCACCGCGGCCGCGACCTCGTACGCCACCCACGGCGAGCCGATGATCCCGTTCTACATCTTCTACTCGATGTTCGGTTGGCAGCGGACGGCCGATCAGTTCTGGGCGCTGGCCGACCAGTTGGGCCGGGGCTTCGTCATCGGCGCGACGGCCGGACGTACGACGATGACCGGCGAGGGCCTGCAGCACGCCGACGGCCACTCGCATCTCATCGCCTCCACCAACCCGGCCGCCGTCTCGTACGACCCCGCGTTCGCGTACGAGGTCGCGGTGATCGTCAAGGAGGGTCTGCGCCGGATGTACGGCGAGGACCCGGAGAACGTCTTCTACTACCTCACGGTCTACAACGAGACCAAGGTGCAGCCGCCCATGCCGGAGGGCCTGGACGAGCAGGGCATCCTGCGCGGCCTCTACCGCTACAAGGCGGCCGAGGGGGCGGCGCCCGACGCGCCGAAGCTCCAGTTGTTGGCCTCGGGCACCGCCATCCACTGGGCGCTCGACGCCCAGCAGCTGCTCGCCGAGGACTGGGGCGTGGCCGCCGACGTCTGGTCGGCGCCGTCCTGGACGGAGCTGCGCCGGGACGCCCTGCAGTGTGACGCCGCGCGACTGCGCGGTGACGACCGGATTCCGTACGTCACCCGCGCGCTGGGCGGTGCGCCCGGCCCCGTCGTCGCGGTGAGCGACTGGATGCGGGCGGTCCCCGACCAGATCGCCCCGTGGGTCGAGCAGGAGTGGGTGTCCATCGGCACGGACGGCTTCGGCCTCTCCGACAGCCGGGAGAACGTCCGCCGGTACTTCGGCGTGGACGCCCCGTCGATCGCCGTGAAGGTACTGGCCACGCTGGCCCGACGCGGCGAGGTGAAACCGGAGGTCGTACGCCGGGCCACCACGCGCTACGGGCTGGAGGGCTGACCGCGAGAAGGACGTCGTCCTGCCCACGCTGGGCGAGCCGGTCACCGAGGGCACCGTCACCCGGTGGCTGAAGGAAGCCCAGCCGTTCCTGAGCGACGGAGGCGGGGCACCCGCAGAGCGGTTCGCACGGAAGAACGCCCTGGCAGCAGCGCACGGGGAGATCGCGGCGGCGATCCCACGTTCGTCTCGGCGGGCCGCGCGCACCTCAACGGTGTCCCACTGCCGCCATGAGCGCGGAGTCGGGCTCATGGCAGCAGGCGCACTGTCTGGCTGCGGCCCCACCCGGCTGCGACCTCGGGTTGTCTACAGCAGGGCGGGGCCGGCGGGGCGGGCCCGCCGCTGTGCGTCGTTGCCGGCCGCGTCCCGCACCCCCAGCCCAGTGCCCCGCCGCCTGTCCCGCACGGTCAGGCAGGCATTCGCGTGACCGCGGGGCCATCGTGGTCGTGCATACGGCACGGACCGTTGCCGGACGTGCGGAGCAGCGCCCCGGCGCGGCCGTGTTCGACATTCATGAGAGAGGACAGCGTCGCCACTCGACGAGGAGCCGGGCGCTCGAGGCGTTGCTGACGTGAGGGGGCGGCCGGCTTCGTAGTCCTGGGGGCTCAGCCCTCGGCCGCCGCCGGTCCGGCTGCACCGGGGACGGTCTCGCCGATGATGCCGGCAAGGCGGTGCAGCTGTGCGGCGAGTTCGTGCCGCTCTTGCGGTGCGAACTGCGACAGGGCGGCGTACTGGCGTGCGCGCAGCTCGGCCCGCATGGTGGCGAGGCGCTCCGCGCCTTCCTCGGTGAGTCGGACGAGGACCTGACGCTCATCGTGCGGTGCACGGCGTCGGGTCACCACGTTCTTGCCCTCCAACTGCTGCAGCATGCGGGTCGCGGTGGGGACGCTGATCTCGGCGTTGGCGGCCAGCCGACTGACGGGCAGGCCCGCGCCCTCGGCATCCTCCGCCAGCACGGCGAGAAGGGCCATCTGTGACATGGACAGGCCGCCCGCGGATTGGCCGACCGTGGCAGACCGTGAGCGTCGCATGGCATAGAAGAGCCGGTCGGCGGCCTCGGCCAGGTCCGCGATACCAGGCTCCACGCGCAGCTCGGACGTGCCGCGGGTCTCGGAGTTGCCTGTCTCTCTCATGACGGTTAGCTTACTAAATGAGACAAGTTAGCAAGCTAATCATTAGGAGGCGAAGAAACGTGTCTTTCCCCGCTCGCATCGACGTCCACCAGCACATCGTTCCGCCGGCCTGGGCCCGGACCCTCGCCGCGCAGGGCCTCGACTCCGGCGGCTGGGCCATCCCCGACTGGAGCCAGAAGAGCGCCATCACGATGATGGATCAGCAGGGCATCGCCACCGGTGTCCTGTCCGTCACCGCTCCCGGCGTCCACCTCGGAGACGACGCCCAGGCCCGGGACCTCGCCCGCGCCGTCAACGAGTACGGCGCCGAGGTCGTCAAGGACCACCCCGACCGTTTCGGCCACTTCGCCAGCGTCCCGCTGCCCGACGTCGACGCCGCCGTGGCCGAGGCCGTACACGCACTGGATACCCTGCACGCCGACGGCGTCGTCCTGATGTCCAACGCCGGCGGGCGCTACCTCGGCGACCCCGACTTCGAGCCGCTGTGGGCCGAACTGGACCGCCGCGCGGCGAACGTCTTCGTCCACCCCGCCCAGCCCCCGATGCCCCTGCTGCCCGGCACCCCGGCCCCGCTGGCCGACTACGTCTTCGACACCACCCGCAGCGCCCTCAACCTGGTGCTGAACGGCGTCATGAGCCGCTACACCAACGTCCGGGTGATCCTCTCCCACGGCGGCGGCTTCCTCCCCTACGCCGCCTACCGCTTCTCCGGGCTGACCTCCACCGTCGTCGATCCCGACCGCAAGGCCGAGGATGTCCTGCGCGACCTGAAGCGCTTCTACTTCGACACCGCCCTGTCCGCCAGCCCCAGCGCCCTGCCCGCGCTGCTCGCCTTCGCTGAACCCGGCCACGTCCTCTACGGCAGCGACTGGCCTTTCGCCCCGCAGGAGGCCGGCACCTACTACAACCACTTCCTGGAGACCTACCCGGACTTCACGCCCGGCCAGGCGGAGGCCATCAACCGCAAGAACGCCGAGAACCTCCTCCCGCGCCTCGCCCGCTGACCACGGGCGAAGCACCGGAAGCCTGCTCCGGGCCACAGTCCAGCGCCGGGGCCCGAAGCAGCCTCCCCGTCCTTCTCTGCCGGACCAGGGCCTTTCTGTGAAGCGGTCACACACTGCTCAGTGACGTCGGCAACGTCGGCCGCTGAGATGATCACTGCTCGCCCATAGCTGAGGAGTCGGGGTCCCAGATGAGTAGCTGGTCGCCAGAGGTGGATGAGGTGTTGGAGGCGTCGGGATGGACGCCTGGACGGCAGGTAGACACGGCCCGCTGGCGATCCATGTTCGAAGCAGTCGGCCTCGCCATGCACGACGCTGCGGAAGCCTTCCTGCAAGAGTTCGGCGGTTTGACTCTGAACGTCAGCGGGCCTGGGGTCAGCTGTGCACGCACGCCGTTCGAGCTGGACCCCGAGCTGGCCTGGGGCGAAGATGACCGATTCACGGAGTGGGGCGAAGCGATCGGGCGCCATCTTTACCCGCTCGGCGAGCTGGACCACGGCCGGTTCTTCCTGGGCATCGATGAAGTTGGCGTGATCTATCTCGTCGAGACCTGGGTTGCCGACTTCGGTCCGATGCCTCACGCCATGGAGAGCTTGGTTCTCGGCGTGGCTCCTCGCCGGATCGACAGCGACCGTGCGAGGTGAAGGCGGCGGTGTAGTGACCGGATCTGTCGAGAGACGCTTGGCGCGGAAGTAGGCGCGAACGCGCTGGGAACTGCCCTTGTAGCCGAACGGCGCGATCTCCTCCCATGCCTTCCAGGCGTTGGTGCAGCCTTGGTTCCAACGATCGTCCAGGTAGGGCTTGTACTCATCGAGTACGGAAGGGCGCCCCTGCCATTGGCCGCGGAAGAGATCCTCGGGCGAGGTGGCGTCGGCGAGGAGTTTGACGATGCGGTACGTCATTTTCAGGCAAGTTCCCGAAGGCCGATCCGAGCGTCGGCCGTCACTCAACGTGGCTGCTTCACGGAAAGCGAGCCAGAGCCCGAGAACGGACAGCACCCTTCTCCCCATCCAGGGCAGGGTGGCTTTCCTGAGCCTCGGGGTGTCGCCGGACCGTTCGCCTCGCCTGCGGCGCACCTCCGTGGTGCGATGGAAAAGGGTGTCGGAGGGAGAGAGTGATGGTCCCACCAGCAGCGGAGCGCAGGAGTGGCGCGGCCCCGGTATCAGTGCGCCCGCTGGAGGAGGCGGACCTGGATCGGGCCGATGAGATCTGCAGTGTCGCCTTCGGGACCTTCCTGGGGGCGCCTGATCCGTTCGGGACCGTCGACTACGTCCGCACCCGCTGGGCGGCCGATCCACAGGCGGCGTTCGCGGCGACGGTCGAGGGCGAAGTAGTGGGATCGAACTTTGCCACTGACTGGGGCAGCGTCGGGTTTTTCGGACCGCTGACCGTGCGTCCGGATCTGTGGGACCAGGGCATCGGCAGGCGTCTGATGGAGCCGGTCATCGACTGCTTCGACGCCTGGGGGAACCGCCACCTCGGCCTGTTCACCTTCGCGCACAGTCCCAAGCATCTCGAGCTCTACCGACGGTACGGTTTCTGGCCCCGATTCCTCACAGCCGTCATGAAGAAGCAGGTCACAGACGGTGCCGCAGTCCCCGGCCGGGTGCTCTATGGCGACCTGCCCGCCGCCGAGCGGCCCGACGCGCTGAGCCTCTGTCGCGCACTGACCGGGGCCGTGTACGAGGGCCTGAGCCTGGAACGCGAGATCGTGGCCGCGCACGCGCAGGGACTCGGTGACACCATCCTGCTCCATGGCGCCGGCTCCGAGCTCGACGGCCTGGCCGTCTGCCACTGCGGAGCCGGGTCGGAGGCCGGCGAGAACGTGTGCTTCGTCAAATTCGGCGCCGTACGTCCTGGTCCGGAGGCCGCCGACCGGTTCGAGCGACTGCTCGACGCGTGCGAGCGGCTGGCCGCCGAGCGCGGGCTGGGGCAACTGGACGCCGGCATGAACCTGGGCCGCTCGGATGCCTACCGGCGCATGATCGACCGCGGTTTCCGTACCTGGTTGCAGGGCGTGACCATGCACAGGCCCAACGAACCCGGGTACAGCCACCCCGACGCGTATGTGATCGACGACTGGCGCTGAGACCACCGCCGCGCTCGGCCCGCCGGGAAGACCCGATGCTGTCAGAACCCGTTGGGGCGTTGCGCCGCAGCTCTCCCTCGTGCGTGCAGCCACCCTGCCTACACACTGTTCCCTTGACGGGACCCGCACACCCCCGGCGTGGCGGAGGCCCATTGTGGGCCGCCCCAGGGATGCGAAGCGTTCCCTGCGACCAGTCACCGCCCGTTCCGTCAGGGACACCCCAGGGGCTTTTCAGGGACCGCCTGGTCAGAGGCGATGCGGTCAGATGCGGTCAGCACTCGATCACGTTGACCGCCAGCCCGCCCCGCGCCGTCTCCTTGTACTTGACCTTCATGTCGGCGCCCGTTTCCTTCATGGTTTTGATGACCTTGTCGAGGGAGACATGGTGGCGGCCGTCGCCGCGTAGGGCCATGCGGGCCGCGGTGACGGCCTTGACGGCTGCCATGCCGTTGCGTTCGATGCACGGGATCTGGACGAGGCCGCCGACCGGGTCGCAGGTCAGGCCGAGGTTGTGTTCCATGCCGATCTCGGCGGCGTTCTCCACCTGCTCGGGGGAGCCGCCCAGTACCTCGGCGAGGCCGCCGGAGGCCATGGAGCAGGCCGAGCCGACCTCGCCCTGGCAGCCGACCTCGGCGCCGGAGATGGAGGCGTTTTCCTTGAAGAGCAGTCCGATGGCGCCGGCCGCCAGCAGGAAGCGGATGATGGCGTCGTCGTCGGCGCCCGGGACGAAGTTGAGGTAATAGTGCAGGACCGCGGGGATGATGCCGGCTGCGCCGTTGGTCGGGGCGGTCACCACCCGGCCGCCGGCCGCGTTCTCCTCGTTGACGGCCATCGCGTAGAGGGTCACCCACTCCATCGCCCTGCCCGCTGGATCGCCCTCGGCGCGTAGCGCCTTGGCCGCCGCGGTGGCCCGGCGGCGGACCTTGAGGCCGCCCGGCAGGATGCCCTCGCTGGACAGGCCGCGGGCCACGCACTCCTGCATCACCCGCCAGATCTCCAGCAGACCGGCGCGGACCTCGGCCTCGGTGCGCCAGGCCGTCTCGTTCTCCAGCATCAGGGCCGAGATCGACAGGCCCGTCTCGCGGGTCAGGCGCAGCAGTTCGTCACCGCTGCTGAAGGGGTACTTCAGCACGGTGTCGTCGAGCACGACGCGGTCGGCGCCGGCCGCTTCCTCGTCGACGACGAAGCCGCCGCCGACCGAGTAGTACGTCTTCTCCAGCAGTGGCAGCGCCTCGGTGTCGTACGCGGAGAGTGTCATGCCGTTGGCGTGGTACGGCAGGGAGCGGCGGCGGTGCAGGACCAAGTGGCTGTCCGTGGCGAAGCCGATCTCGTGGGCGTCACCGAGATCGCGGCCCAGCAGCCGCAGCCGCCCGGTCGACGTGATCCGCTCGACGTCGTGCTCGGCCTCGGCGACGTCGACCGTGTGCGGCTCGTTGCCCTCCAGGCCGAGCAGGACGGCCTTGGGGGTGCCGTGGCCGTGACCGGTGGCACCGAGGGAGCCGAAGAGTTCGGCACGTACCGATGCCGTCCGGGACAGCAGGCCCTCTTCCTTCAGCCGGCCGACGAACATGTGGGCGGCCCGCATCGGACCGACGGTGTGCGAACTGGATGGGCCGATGCCGATGGAGAAGAGGTCGAACACAGAGATGGCCACGGGCGGGCTCCCTTGTCTGTGCGTGGGTGGGTGGGCCGGGGATGTGAGATCGCCGCTTCGGCCACGCTGATTACGCTGCTGTTTCTGATTACGCAACTATTATCTTTATGCGCAACAGCTTTTCTTGCGGGTCAAGGGATGTCAAGGGGATGGCGCACTACCAGCCGCTGCGCCGCAGGCGGGCTCGGCCACTGCGCCGCTCAGGGACTGTTCGGTCCAGATGACCTTGCCGCGGGCGGTGTAACGCGTGCCCCAGCGCTGCGCGAACTGCGCGACCAGGAAGAGGCCGCGGCCGCCCTCGTCGCCGGTCTTCGCGCGGCGCAGGTGCGGTGAGGTGTTACTGCCGTCGGCGACCTCGCAGATCAGGCTGTCGTCGTCGTACAGGAGGCGGAGGCGGATGGGATCGGCGCCGTAGCGGACGGCGTTGGTGACCAGCTCGCTGATCAACAGCTCGGTCGTGAACGCCACTTGGTCCAGCCCCCAGTCCTCCAGCCGGCGGGTGGCTTCGGCGCGGACCCGGGGGACGGCGGCCGGGTCGCTCGGTACCTCCCAGTCGGCGACATGATCCGGGTCCAGCAGCCGCGTGCGAGCGATGAGCAGCGCGACGTCGTCCCGGGGGCGGGCAGGCAGCAGCGCGTCGAAAACGGCCCGGCAGGTCTGCTCGGGGCTCCGGTCCGGGTGGGCCAGGGCGGTACGCAGGAGATCCAGGCCGGTATCGATGTCGCGGTCGCGGTCCTCGATGAGTCCGTCGGTGTACAGGGCCAGTTGGGAGCCTTCGGCCAGGTGCAGTTCGGCTGTCTCGAACGGCAGGCTGCCGCCCAGGCCCAGCGGTGGGGAAACCGGTACGTCCGGATACTCCACGGTGCCGTCGGGGTGCACCAGGGCCGGCCCCGGATGGCCGGCCCTGGCCAGCGAGCACTTTCCGGAGACCGGGTCGTAGATCGCGTACAGGCAGGTCGCCCCCGTCACCCCGGTGTCGGCGCCTTCGGGACCCTCGTCCTGGTCGATCCGGGTGACCAGCTCGTCCAGGTGACTCAGCAGCTCGTCGGGCGGCAGGTCCAACGTGGAGAAGTTGTGCACCGCGGTGCGCAGCCGGCCCATCGTGGCCGCGGCGTGCAGCCCTTGCCCGACCACGTCCCCCACCACCAACGCCACCCGGGCGCCGGGCAGCGGGATGACATCGAACCAGTCGCCGCCCACCCCGGCGTGTGCCGGCAGATAGCGATGGGCCACCTCGATGCCGGAGTGCTCGGGCAGCCCGTGCGGCAGCAGGCTGCGCTGCAGTGTGACGGCCATGGTGTGCTCGCGGGTGTAGCGGCGGGCGTTGTCGATGGACACCGCGGCGCGGGCGGCCAACTCCTCGGCGAAGGACAGTTCTTCCCGCTCGAAGGGGACGTTCTCCGAACGCCAGAAGTTGGCCGTACCCAACAGCACCCCGCGCGCCTGCAGCGGTACCGAAATCAGCGAATGAATGCCGTAGTCCAGGACTTGCTGGGCGCGCTCCGGGTGCTGGGCGCGCCAGCCTTCGGAGGTGGCCAGGTCCGGCTCGAGTACCGCGTGACCGCTCACCACGGCGGTGTCGATCGGATGCGTGGGTACAAAACGGATCGGCTCGCCGACCGGAATGAGGGGCTGGTCGGCGCGGATGCCACGGATCACCGTACGGCGCATCTCGGTGTCCGTACCGTCCGGCTCCTCCCCGCGCGGTACGGCCTCCAGCAGCTCGACGGTGGCGAAGTCGGCGAACCGGGGGACCGCCACCTCCGCCAGCTCCTCCGCGGTGCGCACCACATCCAACGTGGTGCCGATCCGCGCCCCGGCGTCGTAGAGCAGTTGCAGGCGTTCCCTGGCCACCTCCGCGCGACCCGCCAGCGCCCGCAGTTCGGTGGTGTCACGCAGTGTGGCCACGCTGCCGGACCGGCCGCTGTGATCGTCGACCGGCCGCAGGTTGACCGCGAGGAGCCGGTCCCCGGCCAGATGTACCTCGTCGGTGGCCGTCCGGCCCGACGCCAGCAGCTCGGCGGTGCCTGCTTCCAGTCCCAGTTCGGTGACCTGCCGGAGCTCGGCGTCCGCCGGCAGCTCCAGCAGTCGCTGTGCCTCGTCGTTGGCCAGCAGCAGCCGGCCCTCACCACTGATGACGAGCACGCCTTCCCGGACCGAGTGCAGCACCGCGTCGTGGTGCTCGTACATCCGCGCCATCTCGGCCGGTTCCAGGCCGTGCGTCTGCCGCCGCAGCCGCTGGCTCACCCACGCCGACCCGCCCGTGAGCAGCACCAGCGCGCCTGCCGCGGAACCGAGCAGCAGCGGGAGATGGTCCATCACCTTCGCGTTCACACTCTCGACGGTGATGCCGACGGACACCAGCCCGACCACCTTCCCGTCGGTGTCGACGACGGGAACCATCGTGTCCACGGCGCGGCCGACCCCGGGCGTGTAGGAGGTGGTCTGGTGCACCTTGCCGCCGAGCGTTTCGGCGTAGGAGCCGACGATGCGCTTGCCGATCCGGTCCGGGTCGGGGTGGGTCCAGCGCACACCGGATGTGCTGAACGCGATGATGTAGTTGACCTCGGACCGCTTCCGGGCTTCCTCGGCACGCGGCTGCAGCAGTGCGCTGGGGTCGGCGGATTTCATGGCGCTCAGCGTCCCCGGGGCGTGCGCGAAGGTCTCGGCGCCGACGCGCGAGCGGTCACGGGCCTCCTGCAGGCTCGAGCCACGGGCCTGCAGTACGAGGGCCGTCACGGCCGCGCAGACGAGCAGCAGGACGACCACCAGGTGCAGGAGGAACACCTGCCCGGCGACGGTCCGCGCACTCACCAGGGAGCGCAAACGGCCTCCCGGCGACGACCGGCGCCGTACGTCCCGTCCGTCCTCGGGCGGGCGGGACGGCGCCGTGAAGGACGGGCGGAACTTGGACATATCCATACATCCAGTATGCTCGGCGAGGGGGAGGGGGGCGGTGTGCCACGAGGTGGGCGGTGCGGGGGCGAGGCGAGGGGGGCGGGCAGACAGCCGGCCGACCCCTGGAGAGGCCGGCCGGCTGTCTGCCGCGTTGCGCTGCCCTTACGGCATCAGGAGCCTTCCAACTCCCCTTCCCGGACGTCCTCCATGCGCTCTTCACCGGCCGGCGAGCGCTTGGAGGTGGCGGGGAGGGCGCTGGTCTCCGCCAGGGTCCGGCCGCGGGTCTCCTCGGCCCAGAGCACGGAGACCAGCCAGCCCACCAGGGTGATGCCGGCGCCGATCAGCATGGTCGGGCCGATGCCCAGCCGGCTGAGGGAGATCGGCAGCAGATAGGTGCCCGCAGCGGCCCCGACGCGGCTGATGGAGGTGGCCACGCCGCCCGCCGTTGCCCGGATGCTCGTGGGGAACAGTTCGTTGGGATAGGTCCACTCCAGGACAGTGGGCCCGCCGGAGAACAGTGCGTAGGCGCAGAAGCAGACGATGACCACCGCGAAGGGCACCGCGGAGCCGCCGCCGAGAACCACCAGCGGGACCGCCATCAGGGCGAACGACCAGACGATGACCGGGCGGCGGCCGATCCGGTCCACCATGCGCAGCGCGGGGATGCAGCCCAGTACGAACACCACGCTGATCAGGGCCGATCCGAGGTTGCCGGCGTTGCCCTTGTCGAGGCCGAAGGAGCCCAGGATGGTGGGCCCGAAGGTGAGCAGGGCGAACATCGGCGTGATCTGACACATGTAGAACAGACCGCAGAACAGCGTCCGCCGCAGATAAGTACCGTGGAACAGGTCGCGGAACCGGTGCTGTTGCAGCGATTGCTCGGTCGCCGCGGCGGCGAGCAGTTCATTGGTCGAAACGGTGCGGCCCAGCGCACGTTTGATCGCCTTCTGGGCGTCGTCGGTACGTCCCTTGTTCACCAACCACAGTGGTGACTCGGGTGTGCCGATGCGCATCACCAGGATCAAGGCGCTCAGTACGGCGGAGGAGGCGATCATCCAGCGCCAGGTGCCGTTGCCGCCGATCTCGGCCATCACATACCCGACCACGTACGCGGCCGCCGCGCCGATGTACCAGGCGAGGATGAGGATGCCGAGCAGCCGGCCGCGGTGCTTGTTCGGCACCCATTCGGCCAGCAGGGACGTGGCGATGGGGTAGTCGGCTCCGATGGCAACGCCGAGTATGAAACGCAGGATGACGATCTGCCAGGTCTCGTCGGCGAACACCGACAGCACCGATCCGCCGACCAGCACCGCCAGGTCGATGGTGTACATCGCCTCGCGGCCGAGCTTGTCGGTGACGGCGCCGAAGCACAGGCCCCCGATGAAAATGCCGACCAGGGCGGCGGCGCCGATGAGGCTCTCGTCCGCCGTGGTCAGGTGCAGTTCGTTGCTCATACCGATCAGCGAGACGCCGATGATGCTGAGCAGGTAGCCGTCCAGGAACGGGCCGCCGGCGCAGGCCCAGGTGAGTTTTCGGTGGAATTTGTTCAGGGGCGCCTCGTCGATGGCACGGATGGACATGTGACCTCCTGGGGTAGGGGACGGGGGCCATGCGGGCCGCACAGCGGGAGGCGCCTCCGGCAGACGGCCTCGCCCCGGTGCGGAGGCCGTCCTGAATGCGACGTCGCAGGTGGTGCAGGCGGTGGTGCACGCTTTGGGTGGTGTTGCGCATAGGGACGTGCGTTTCTGCTGACGCAACGGAACCTTGATAGAGCGTTCACGTCAAGACCGGCCGCCGAAGAGGTGAACGTTGAGCAGGTCAGAACTGGTTGCGTATGACGCAACAAATCAGGGCGGGAAAGTCCGAGATCCGGGTGTCTTGACAGTGATTTGGGGCACCCGCAAACTGACGTTGCGCTGTTGCGCGCGTCGCAATCCGTTTCGCTATACGCACCGGGGTGTCATGATGATTCCCGCATGCCGTCTCGCGGACCTGCCGCGAGGTGAAGCCCACCGGATCGACAACGATCCGCCCATCTCCGTGTTCCACACCGAGGACGGCGAGATCTTCGCGATCGACGACACCTGCACCCACCAGGACGCCTCGCTCGCCGACGGCTGGCTGGAGGGGTGCGAGGTGGAATGCCCGCTGCATTCCTCGAAGTTCGACCTCCGGACGGGCACTGTCGACGCTCCGCCGGCCAGGCGCCCGGTCCGCACGCACGAGGTCCTCGTCGCGGACGGCATGATCTACGTGCAGCCGTCCACGGAGGCTCCCAACCTGCCGCCGTGCGTTGCGGCTCGTCTCACCGCACGCTCTGCGTGATCTGCGTGCCCTCTGCGTGATTCACGTGGGGGGCATGCAGCCGCTCAGCCCAGGTAGCCCATCCGGTAGCTGATCTCTTCCGCACCCTTGAGCAGCATCGGGGCGAGGTCCTGCATACGCTCCTCGGTGAACCGGTATGCGGGACCGGAGGCGCTGAGCGCCGCGACGACTTCACCGTCACGGTCCCAGACCGGTGCCGCCATGGCGTGCAGCCCGATCTCGAACTCTTCCAAGGTCATGGAGTAACCACGCTTGCGCGTCTCGGTGAGTTCCTTCTCCAGCTTGGCCTTCGCGGTCAGCGTGTGCGGGGTCACCTTTCGCAGGCCGGCCTCGGACAGCAGCGCGGCGCGCTCCTCGGCGGGCATGTGGGCGAGCAGGATCTTGCCGCTGGAGGTGGCGTGCAAGGGGGTCAGCTGGCCGACCCAGTTGTGCGCGGTGATGGCTCCCGGGCCGCGCACCTGGTACAGGTTGATCGCGTAGTGCTCCTGCATCACGGCGATGTTGACGGTCTCACCGATTTCCTCGGCGAGCCGCTGGCAGACCGGACGGCCCTGCTGGGTGATGTCGATGCGTCCGGTGACCGCGCCGGCCAGGCGCACGATGCCGAAGCCGAGGCGGTACTTGCCGCGCTCGCCCGCCTGCTCCACCATGCCGCGCGCCTCCAGGGCGCCGAGCAGCCGGAACGCGGTGGACTTGTGCACATCGAGCTCGGCGGCCACCTCGCTGACCCCGGCCTCGTCGCGCTGTGCCAGCACCTCCAGCACGGTGATGGCACGGTCGACGGACTGCACGCCGCCGGCCGGTGAACCTGTCGTTTCATTCTCCGGACGGTAGTTGCTCATAGTGAAACTATACGCACAGTAATCAACGCGGCCATAGGGCTGTGCTGGCGGCGTTGACGTTGAGCGTTGCGGGCACTGCAACCGGAGCGCGCACAGCGATACACCCTGGGCCGAGAGGGTAGACGCAACCTTTTTACGTGTCGACCCTCAGGGCTGTCCGGCGGAGGCCGAATCCTGCCAACCGTTCAACGGGGCGGTGTGAAGCGGCGGAGTGTGTCGGTCTCGCGGTCCGCCAGCCAGAAGCTGCCTTCCGGGGTGGGCGCGATGCTGGTCAGATTCTTCGCTCCCCGTACGGGCCAGAGGGTGATTCCGCCCTTGGTGGTGATGCGTCCGACCCGGTGGTCCGTTGTGAACCAGAGGGCCTTGTCGGGCCCGAGGACGATGCCGCCCGGATGGTCGGACGCCCGGACGCGGAAGTGGGAGAAGCGGCCGTCGGTGCCGATGCGTCCGATGCCGCGCCGTTCGGTGAACCACAACGCCTTGTCGGGGCCCGCGACGATGCTCTGCGGGGCCGTGCCCTTGGGCAGCGGCCACTCCTTGTACTTCCCTTCGGCAGTGAGCCGGCCGATGCCGTCGCGCTGGTCCTCGTCGTACTGAAACTGCTGGCTGAACCACACCGCACCGTCCGGCCCCGTGGCCATGCCTCGCACCGGTACGTCGAAGTCGCCTTTCACCAGCGCGATGCGGTGCAGCCCCCGCTTGGTGTCGGCGCGAGCGAAGACGTAGGAGCTGGGCGCGGAGTGGCCGAACCAGATGGTGTTGTCGGGGCCGAGAGTCAGGGCGTCGGGGAAGCCGGGGCGCTTGCCGCCGGGGCCGTTGGGCCGGGCGTAGGAACTGTCGTCCCACCAGGTGAACTTCCCGGATGGGCCGAGGCGTCCGAGCTGGTCGCCGGCGGTGTACCAGATCCCGCCGTCCGGGGATTCCTGGAGGTCGTACGGGTAGGGCGGGTAACCGGGGCCGCGGGGGAGTGGATGCTGGGTGACCTTCCCCGCCGGAGAGATCTCCGCGATGGCGCTGAGCCGCGACTGCGCAACCCACAGCGTGCCGTTGTCGCTCACGACCAGGTCAGCGAGGAAGGCATTGCCCGGCAGGCGGATCACGGAGGGACCGCGGTGGGACGCTGACGCGGAGGGCCTGCGCTCGCCGCCGTCGCTGCGCCCGCTGCCGTCGCTGCGCACGCCCGGCCCGCAGCCGGCCACCGCGAGTACCGCTGCCAGTGCGAGCGCCGCGGCGGTCCCCCGCCGCGCCTCACTCCCCGCAGCGCAGCGACGGCGGCGCCTCCGTGCCCATGTGCTGCTCCCAGTCGTCCGGCCGGAGTTCCCTGCCGACCGACGAGCAGACGGTGCGGATCCAGACACGCGGATCGATCCTCCATTCGATGAGTTGCCCCATGTCGTCGGTGGCAGGACCGTCGGGTTCGGGGTCGTCGGTCTCCGAGTAGTCGGCCTCCGTCGCGGTGACGAGCTTCGTACCGTCCGCCGTGAGGGCGATGCCCGTCGACTCCGGCTTGTTGCCCTCGGGCAGCGGGAGCGTCCCGAGGCTGCTCTCGGAGCCCAGGTCGAGGAGGCTGACGGTGTGGTCCTCGGACGTCGTCCCGGCGACGAGCTCCCCGCCGGTGACCGGGCCGACCGCGGGGTCGGCCGTGCCCTCGACCGTACCGAGGCGCCGGCTGCCCGACGCGGACCACAACTCCAGCGCACCGCTGCTGCGTTGGATGAGCAGACGGTCGCCGGCGTAGGTGATGCCCCGGGCGTCGGCCGCGCGGATCGTGCGGATGTGGCCGGACTCGGTGTTGATGACGTGGATGCGGTTGCCGTCGCTCTCGTCGAGCACCGCGGCGTGCGCGGCCCGCGCGTCCAGCGTCACCAAACTTCTGCTCAGGAGGGCACCGGAGCCGGCCGTCGGCGCCATGGATCGCGGGCCCGGCACCTCGCGCAGTACCTTGCCGGACTCCGCGTCCCTGAAGCGGACCGTGCCGGAGCCGTGCACCTCGGCCACCTCCCGGCCGCCGGGCAGGAACCGCAGCAGTGCGGGCGGGTCGAAGAGCCGGAGCGGGTTCGGTACGGCGGGCCAGGTGCCGACGGGCCGCCAGACGCGGCCACGCGCCAGTATCTGCGCGCTGCCGTCCGGCGCCACCACGATCAGCCGCTCGCTGTCGGGCCGCCACAGCAGCTCCGCGAATCCGGGGAGCTTCACCACGCGGGGAAGCTTCCGCTGCCGCTCTTCCGTGACGGGAACGCCGAGTCTCAGGGCGGACAGCCGGGTTCCCTCGCTGCCGAGGACCGCCGCGTCGCGCCCGTCCGGTGACACGGACACGCGCGGCGCCTCACAGCTCAGGCAGGAGTCGGGGATCGCGACTTCGGCGGCTCGCGCGATGCGGGAGTGCTGCTCCAGATCCCACAAACTGAGGACATCGCGGGACGCCGAGACGAGCCGGGTGCCGCCGGAGCCGACGAAGGCGAGGGCGTCCCGGGCGACCGTGCCGGCACCCGGGAGCGCGAGGGGCTCGGACGCCTTCCCGCCCGGGGCGTACGTCCTGCTCACGCGGAGCGTGGAGCCGATGGCAGTGGCGACATGGGTACCGCCGCGGCTGACGGCCAGGGCCGCCGGACGGCCCGGTTCCGTCTTCGCCTTCAGCGCCGGCTTGTAGAAGTCGGGCTTTCCCTCGGACGGCCATACCGGCAGCGGAGAGGCCTTGTTGCTGTACGTGAAGTGGAGGCCGTCCGGGGCGAGCGCGGAGGCGAAGTTGTGGGTACCGAAGCCCAGCGCGCTCCCGGCGGTACGGGTGAGCCGATTCATGGAGATCCGGTTCCAGGTGCCGTGGGCGTACTCGATGACCACCAGCTCCGCATCTCCGTCGAAGGCGAGCGCTGACGGGTCCGACGTCATGTCGTCGAGCTCCAGGTGCCTCGTCCGCCCCGAGCCCCGGTCCAGGACCGACAGCGTGCGCGGGAGGTCGAACTCCGAGGTCGTCGTGGTGACCGCGATGTAGCGCCCCGACGGGGAGACCGCGAGCGCTGTGGGCCGCTGTCCGTCGGGCAGGCGGGGCGCGATCGCGGGTTCTCCGTACGCCCACACCTTGACCGTGCGGCCGTCGGTGGCCGCGACGGTACCGCCACTGTTGTTGGCCGCGACTGTCTCCACCGGCCCGGGAAGACGGCCGAGTTGACCGTGGCGGCCGAATCGCTGCCCCTCAAGTACCCACTCCTCCACCGCGCCGTCCCGGGTCCCGGCGACGGCGACCCGCCCGTCCGCAGTGGCCGCCACCGCGGAGACCGTCCCGGTGGCCCGCACGCTCGCGGCCAGATGGGGGCTCGCGGTGACCGCGCGGAAGAGGGCCCGGCGGGTCAGTGGATCGGCGTGCTGCCGGTACGCGCGCTCCGCGAACAGCCCGGCGAGCCCGACGTCGCTCTGCAGCAGGTTCTCCGACACATCGGCCAGCCGGTGAGCGGTGGTCAGCCGATCCCTGGCCGCGGACTCCCGATGCTCCACCACCACCCCGGACGTCACGGCCGCGGCGATCAGGGCCAGCGCGGTGACCAGGCGGGCGGTGCGGAAGCGGCGGGCATAGCGGTCGGCCTGCCGGAGCGTCTCGGCGAACTTCACGTCCGCGGGCTCGGGTGCGTGGGCGGCGTCGGGCCGGTTCGCGGCGGGGGCGACCAGCCGCAGTCCCTTGCGACGCGCGGCCAGCAGCTTGCTCTCCATGCCGCTGACGCCGGTGAGCCGCTCACCGTTGCCCAGCGCTCCCGTCACCGCGGTGCGCGGGCGCAGACCGTAGAAGACACCGCGCAGCCAGGCCACGCTGGGCCGCCGCGTCCGGGGATGCCGCAGGAGTTCCCGCAGGCCGAGGGCGAAGGCGGCGCCGAGGGAGGGGCCCTCGATCCGCGGGGGAGGGGCGGGCCGGTCCGCCAGGACGAGGCGCCACAGCACACAGCGCGAGCCGCGGCCGGGCCCGGGCAGGGCCCACGCCCGGCCGAGCGCGGTCGCGAACTGTCCGTCGGAGCTGCGCAGTCCGGTCATGGAGCGGGGATCGGGGTACAGGCCCGGGGGCCCGGCGGGGAACTCGCGGAGCTCCAGTACACCGGTGGCGCCGGGCTCCTCGTCGTCGCGGTGGTCCGTCTCTCCGAACACCACCGGTACCTGTACGAGTGGCCGTCTGCGCGGCTCGCAGCCCGCCATCAGCAGCGCGGCGACCATCAGTGTGCCGTCCGCGGCAGGCGACCGCTCGCCCTCGTCACCGGGCAGCTGCGGAATGCGCTCCAGGACGGCGTTCAGCCGCTCGGCGGCGCCCGCCGGGAGGCCGTCGGCTCCCCGGCCGGACGGCTGCGCGGGGCCGGGCGCAGCGTTGACGGACAGCAGGCCGCTGCCCGCCCACGTGCTCCGTACGCGCGCCAGGGCCTCGTCGTACTCCGCCGCCCGGCCTTCCGGCGCGCTCAGGGCGCGCGCCAGCAGGTAGGCGTGGAGGGTGGGCGTCATCGCGTCGGACGGGCGGTCCGGGACTGTCGCGTCGATCCAGGCGGCCAGCTCCCCGGCCTGTCCGGAACGCAGCCAGGACGGGTCGGTACGGACCGCCTCGCTGCAGCACTTCCACCACAACTGCCGCTCGCCGAGCAGCTCGTGCACCGCGGCCTGCGGGGTCGTCGCATCCCGGAGAACGGCGTCGAGCGCGGCGCGGTGCGGCCCGGCGGCCCCGGACGCCGCGTCTTTGGGCGTCATCGCAGCGCACCGTCGATGACGTCGCGCATCCCTTCGTCCACGAATTCCCGCACGTGGCGCCAGGCGTCGCGGGTCGTCTCGTTGAGCGCGGCGCCGATGGAATCCGCGACGGTGGCCGGGGCCCAGCGGTCACCCTCCGGAGAGACGGGCGACGGGCCGGTGGCGGCCCACGTCGCGTCCGGCTCGAAGCCGCGGAGCCGGACGTACGAGGCCGCGGGCCCGAACCGGCCCCGCACCACGGGGACGAGCAGAACGCGCTCGTGCCCGTCCGGCAGCGCGTAGGTGACCGTGGACAGCAGCGGCCGGTCCGTGTCGTCGGCGTCGCGTACCACCAGTTCGAGGCTGTACTCGGACACGCTGCCTGCGGGGCGGCGCAGCAGGAATCCCGCCCGCCCGTCGGGGGAGGCGGCTTCCAGTACCACCGCGTCACTCCCGGCGGCGGTCAGCGCGCCGGCCGTGGGAAGCGGCGGCAGGGTGAACCAGCCCGGCGCGAGGGGGCGGGCGTGCGGCCGCTGCTCGGGCGGCTGTTGGGGCGACTGTTGGGGTACGGAGGCGGAGGCCGAGGCGGGGACGTGGACGGGGCGCGGGGGGAGGACGACGCCGGTGAACGATGCCCGGACGCGCTGCCACAGGCTGTATCCGACACGTCTGCGTTCCGCTGCCCGCGGGAGGCTGGTGCGACGTCCACCGGTGAACGACGCCCAGGAGCGCCGGGCGACCGATCGGCGGCTCACGGGGTGGCCTCCCCCTGCGCCTGATCGAGCCCCGGTGGCCCGGGTTGTGTGGGGGCGGGGGCGACGGGAGTGGCTGGTGCGGCCCCGGGAGCGACCGGGGCGGTGGGACTGGCCGCGGCAGGGGGAGGGACCGGGGCAGTGGGGGCGGTGGCGGGAACGGCTCCGGGAGCTGAACCGGGCGCGGAACCGGGCGCGGCCCCGGCCTGGAGCGCCTCGGCGACGGTCGTGGCACTGCCCATCTGGGCGAGCACGGCAGGCGCCGAAGCCCCCACCGCGACGGCCGCGAACACCCCTGCCAGCTCGCCGTGGAGCAGCCAGCCGGCCGCGCCGCCCAACACGATGCGGAAGAGCGCGGCGAGCGCATCCGCGGGCGGATCGATGTACGTGCCGAGCTGCGGCAACGCCTCGGCGGCCGCCCTCGCCGCATGTCGCGCCTGTTGCCACGCATGCAGTCGCCCGAAGGTCACAACGGCCTCGACGACCAGCCCGCCGCCGGCGCCGTACAGCACCCCCTCGACCCACGTAAGCATCGGACCCCCGTCCCTCCGGCGGTCCTCACACCCCCGCCGCATCGCACCCGGTGAACCGTTTCGCGCCAGCCAAACGTACCGGCGCGCACCCGAACTTGCCCTCCAGTAACAGAAGTTCCTTCTCCCCCTGGCGGAACATGGCCGGATTTCTCCGTGTCACTTCCGCGGCGGGGACGGGGCAGATGCGCGGCGACGATCACACACCGGAACCGGTGCGAGGACTGGTCGGGTCCGGCACGCTCACGTGCCGGACCCGCCGGTGTCAGCCATTCAAGGCTGCCCAGAACTCCTCGAAGGACATCTGGCGGTCACCGTTGCTGTCGACCGAGTCGATCAGCTCCTGGGCCTCCGACTCGGTTATGTGCGAACCGAGCTCCGACACGATCTTGCGGTATTCGTCCGCGGTGACCAGGCCGTCCCCGTCGAGGTCGTAGCGGCCGAAGACCTTCCGCGCCGCCGTCTCCACGATGTCTGCCATGTGCTGCACCCTTCTGGTGATCTTCGCTGACGCGCCCAGACTATCCGTGACCATCCGTCCGTCCGAAGCCGGGCGGCCGCCTCCCACCTGCCCGAATGGGGCAGAGAAGAGGCGCAGGCAGACGCGGTGGGGACACCCGGTCGATCTATAGTTGATCGCATGAGCCGTTGGCAGGAGCTGACCGGGGAGACGTCCGGCAATGACTACGCCGCACGTTTCGCGGCGCTGGCCCGTAGCGGGAAGGACGTGCACGGTGAGGCGCGGTTCTGCGCGGCTCTCGTGCCGGCCGGAGCGCGGGTGCTGGACGCCGGGTGCGGTACGGGCCGGGTCATGATCCGGCTGGCGGAGCTCGGGTACGACTGCGTCGGAGTCGATCTCGACGCGTCGATGTTGGCAGTGGCGAAAGAGCAGGCGCCGGACCTGCCCTGGTTCCAGGTCGATCTGACCGAGTTCGATCCGGAGCTGCTCGGCATCGCGGCGGACTTCGACCTCGTGGTCGCTGCAGGCAACATTTTTCCGTTGCTCGCTGCCGGCACCGAGGCCGCGGTGGCCAAGCGCTTGGCCACGGCCTTGCGACCGGGCGGTCTGCTGGTCGCCGGCTTCGGCCTGGACGCAGCCCACCTGCCCGTGCCGCCCAGTATCACGCTGCCGGAGTACGACGACTACTGCGCCGCAGCCGGCCTCACCCTCGTCGACCGCTTCGCTACCTGGGACGCCGACCCTTACGACGGCGGCGGCTACGCCGTCAGCGTCCACCGCCGGTGAATACCACTCGGCGACTGCGGTGCTGGCTGAAATCAGGGCACTGATCCGAGGCAACGTCCTTTGAGAAAGGCGCCTCCTGGTGCCTGATTCGTGGCTGGCGAATCAGGCCGCAGGCGCCAAAGGTAAGTACCGGGTGGAGTGACTCTGCCGCGTGCGAAACATGCTCTCGGCCAGATAGTCCGAATGCCATCGGTCATGCAGATAAACCCGATGCGGAGCAAGGTCACTGCATCGAGGTAACTCCAACGGCCTCACAGGCGAGTTGGGCATGCCGGTCGTTACTGTTTCCTGGTGTCCGGACAGATTCTCGGATATTCGTTCTCGATTACCGCGTATTCAAAGTTCTTCGCCTCTTTCGACACTTGACGCAAGGTACGCCGATCACCGACCTACGAAGGAGAGCCAGCCCGATGGCCGTTGAGACCGGCCCGTATGCGCTGCTGGAGCCACCTCGGCAGACCAGCCTGCGCACCGCGGCTGCGCGCGACCTCGCCGCCACGCCGTAACGGTTCTGCCGTTGGAGGTGAAGGCAGTTGGACTGCTGATTGCGGCCGACGAGAGGGGGCCTCCTGCAGCTGCGGAGCGGCTTGGACGCGACCAGCGGCCCCGTCCGGCGGCCACCACGGCCCGAACCCTCCCGAGCCGGGCAGCACGCCCGGGATCCGGCGTCAGCACACCCACCTCATCAAGGAGCCACGGATGCCCGATCACAGGATTCCTCCCCTGCAGTCGAGCCTGCCCGGACCGCCCCCCGCCCCTGTCCCCGCTACGGGGACCGTTCCCGTGGACATGTCCGTTCCCGTGGACACATCCGTACCCGACCCCGGCGCGGGCGGCGCCCTCGAACGGATCCTGCGTGGCCCCAGTGGTCTGGGCACGGAGGGCCTGCACTTCGCCCGGTACGAGAAGCCTCCGGCCCCGTCGGAGCCCGAGACGGCGGAGCCCGAGACAGCGGCGGAGGGCAACCCGATCCCGGGCCTCTACTACCACCCGATCCCGGAGCCCGACCCGGCGCGGGTCGAGGAGGTCAGCCGCCGGATCAAGGCATGGGCGGTGGACGAGGCCCAGGTGTACCCCCCGGAGTGGGAGGACCAGTTCGACGGCTTCTCCGTCGGCCGCTACATGGTCGCCTGCCACCCGGACGCGCCCACCATCGACCACCTGATGATCGCCACGCGGCTGATGGTCGCCGAGAACGCGGTCGACGACTGCTACTGCGAGGACCACGGCGGCTCGCCCATCGGTCTCGGCAGCCGCCTCCTGCTGGCGCACACGGCTCTCGATCCGCTGCACACGACCGAGGAGTACGAGCCGGCGTGGCTGGAGTCGCTCCAGTCGGACGCCCCTCGGCGCGCCTACCGCTCGGCCATGGCGTACTTCCTGGAGACGGCCACTGCCTCCCAGGCCGACCGGTACCGGCACGACATGGGCCGTCTGCACCTGGGGTACCTCGCGGAGGCCGCCTGGGCCCAGACGGACCACATTCCCGAGGTGTGGGAGTACCTGGCGATGCGTCAGTTCAACAACTTCCGCCCCTGCCCGACCATCACCGACACCGTCGGCGGCTACGAACTGCCGGCGGACCTGCACGCGCAGCCCGCCATGCAGCGGGTCATCGCGCTCGCCGGTAACGCCACCACCATCGTCAACGACCTGTACTCGTACACCAAGGAACTCAAGAGCCCCGGCACGCATCTGAATCTGCCCGTGGTGATCGCCGAACGCGAGGGCCTCTCCGAAAAGGACGCCTACTTGAAGGCGGTCGAGGTGCACAACGACCTCATGCACCGCTTCGAGGCAGAGGCCGCCGCCTTGGCCACCGACTGCCCCGTCCCGACCGTGTTGCGCTTCCTGCGCGGCGTTGCCGTATGGGTCGACGGCAACCACTACTGGCACCAGACCAACACCTACCGCTACAGCCTGCCCGACTTCTGGTAAGAGGAATGGACTTATCTGTGACCAGCACCGAGTTCAGCACCATCAACGGCACCTCCGCCTTCGTCCCCGCCCCGGCGTCGCCCTACCAGGGTGAGATCGCCCGTTACTGGGACCAGGAGGCCAGGCCCGTCAACCTGCGTCTCGGCGACGTCGACGGGCTCTACCACCACCACTACGGCATCGGTGACGTCGACCACGCCGCCCTCGGGGACGCCAATGACAGCGACTACGAGAAGAGGCTGATCGCCGAGCTCCACCGTCTGGAGTCGGCGCAGGCCGAATACCTCCTGGACCACCTCGGCTCCATCGGGCGTGAGGACACGCTCGTGGACGCCGGCTGCGGCCGCGGCGGTTCGATGGTCATGGCCCACCAGCGATTCGGGTGCAAGGTCGAGGGCGTCACCCTGTCGGCCAAGCAGGCCGACTTCGCCAACCAGCGCGCCCGCGAACTCGGCATCGAGGACCACGTCCACGCCCGTGTGTGCAACATGCTCGACACACCGTTCAGGACGGGGCAGGCCGCAGCCTCGTGGAACAACGAGTCGACCATGTACGTCGACCTCCACGACCTCTTCGCCGAGCACTCCCGCATCCTCGGGGTCGGCGGTCGGTACGTGACCATCACCGGCTGCTGGAACCCGCGTCACGGCCAGCCCTCGAAGTGGGTCTCCCAGATCAACGCGCACTTCGAGTGCAACATCCACTCCCGCCGGGAATACCTCCGCGCCATGGCCGACAACCGCCTCGTACCGCAGGCCGTCGTCGACCTGACTGCCGCGACCCTGCCCTACTGGGAGCTGCGGGCCACGTCATCGCTGGTCACGGGCATCGAAGAGGCGTTCATCAACTCCTACAAGGACGGCTCCTTCCAGTACGTCCTGATTGCCGCCGACCGCGTCTGACCGCGTCTCACCGCATCTGACCGTTCGAGGCGTTCAGCACGCCTCACGGATCAACTCAACGGCGCTGCACCGAGCGTGCAGCGCCGTTCCCTTTGCCCGGCCGCTGGGGTGCCGGGGTGAGCAGTGCGATATCGACCGGTCCCGCGCGCAGGCGTCTGGCCAGCCATAACGGCACCTCATACTCCCGAGTGGCACCAGCTTCCCCGTTCGTTGTACAGAGCGCGCACTATCACTGGCGTGACGCGTGGCACAGCATCTTCGGCAGGAGTTCAGCGGGCCTCTCAGGGCCTGCCATGGACTCTTCATCCAGTGGTTTCAACGGGGAGCCAGGAGGCGCGCCATGGGTACATCACTGCATGCCCCGCAGCTGATCACCAATTCTCGGACCCTGTACATGGTGTGGGTTCCCGCGGACCCGGACGCCGTCGGCAAGCTGGTCCCCGACGGGCTCACGCCTGCCGAGGACCGGTCCTGCTACATCAACCAGTACGTCGTCGAGGGCGCGGACCAGACGTCCTCCAGCGGCTCGGCCGAACCGTTCGGCGCCTACTCGCTGACCTACCTTGGGGCCAACCTCGCCGGCCTGGACACCGAGGACGGCGTACCGGGCCGGTGGTGGACCCACTACCACAACAGCTCGGACGTGATGACGTCCTACGCCGCGGCCCACGGCGTCCCCACCGGGGAACCCGGCACCACCACCCTGGACCTGCAGGGGGACACCCTGGTCGCCACCACGGTGATCGGCGGACGCCCCGTCATCCGCACCACCGCCCGGGTCGGCATCGGTACACCACAACGCGCCACGGGACAGCTTCGCTACATCACCCGCCGCGACGGGGAGTTCATCAGCGGCCGCTACCCCTACGTCGCCGACCTCGCCGAGAACTTCGAAGTCCTCTCCTTCGAGTTCCTCGACAAGAACCACCCCACCTACCAGCTCCGGCCCGCCGACCCTCTCACCGTGACCTTCGGCTTCTACGCCCCCTCCATGGCCTTCTGTTACCCCGGCGGGGAAGGCCTCCTGGGCTCCGAGCACGGCAGCTGACCCCGTCGTCCGGCCGCACCGTCTTTCCGAACCCCTCAGCAACTTCCCAAGGAGCAAGCATGGCTCTGCTGGAACGCTCGCAGTGGTACGACATCGCGCGCAGTACCGAGTGGACACCGCGCTACGTGACGCAGGACGAGCTCTTCCCCCCGGAACTCAGCGGCGGCGAGGGCCTGCCGGATGACATCTGGGCGTCCTACGACGAGCCGTACAAGATCAGCTACCGCGAGTACGTCGACATTCAGCGGCAGAAGGACGCGGGTGCTTACTCCGTCAAGGCGGCGCTGGAGCGCTCCGACCTCTACAACAAGGCCGACCCGGGCTGGATCTCCATCCTGAAGGAGCACTACGCCGCGGTGGCGCTGGTGGAGTACGGTGCCTCCTTCCAGGAGTCGCGCTTCATCCGCTGGTCCAAGGCGCCGGGCATGCGGAACATGGCCACCTTCGGCATGCTGGATGAGATCCGCCACGGCCAGATCCAGCTGTTCTTCCCGCACGAGTACGTCAACAAGGACCGGCAGTTCGAGTGGTCCCACGCCGCGATGTGGAGCGACAACTGGGTCGCGCTCGGGGCGCGTCACTTCTTCGACGACGTGATGATGACCCGCGACGCGCTCTCCACGTCGATCTTCGCGAACTTCTCCTTCGAGACCGGCTTCACGAACCTCCAGTTCATCGGGCTCTCCGGTGACGCGGCCAACGCCGGCGACTTCACCTTCTCCAAGCTCATCCAGAGCATCCAGTCCGACGAGGCCCGCCACGCCCAGCTCGGTACGCCGCTGCTGCAGATGCTCATCGAGAACGGTCAGAAGGAGGAGGCGCAGAAGAAGATCGACATTGCCTTCTGGCGCTCCTACCGGCTGTTCACGATCCTGTCGGGCATCCCCATGGACTACTACGTGCCGCTCGAGGTCCGGGAGGCGTCGTTCAAGGAGTTCATGGAGGAGTGGATCGTCACTCAGTTCATGCGGTCCCTCGAGGACCTCGGCCTGTCCAAGCCCTGGTACTGGGACATCTTCATCCGTGACATCTCCGAGCACCACCACGGACAGCAACTGGGGACCTACTCCTGGCGGCCGACGCTGTGGTGGGACCCGGCCGCCGGTGTGAGCCCGGAGGAGCGGGACTGGCTGGAGGAGAAGTACCCCGGCTGGAACGACACCTTCGGCAAGGTATGGGACGTCATGATCGACAACTTCGTCCACGGCCGGACGGAGAAGACGGTTCCGGGCACACTGCCGGTCATCTGCAACGTCTCCCAGCTGCCGATCGTCGGCACCCCTTCCCAGACGCTGCGTGACATCTCCCTGGTGCACGAGGGCCGCCGCTACCACTTCGCCTCCGAGGTGGACAAGTGGATCTTCGAGGACGACCCCGAGCGCTACCGCCACCACAAGAACCTCGTGGACCGCTTCCTCGGCGGCGACATCCAGCCGGCCGACCTCGGCGGCGCCCTGGAGTACATGGGCCTGGGCCGTGTCGGTCCCGGTGGCGATGACGCCCACGGCTTCGCCTGGCTCGACAGCTACCGCAAGCAGCTCGCCACGACCGGCTGAGCTGCGGACAAGGAGTTCCCAACATGGCACTGATTCCCCTGGCCGCACACGTCGACGGCGACTTCGTTCTCAAGCTGGTCCAGGTCGACACCGACCACACCATGGACGAGGTGGCCGCGGCGGCCGCCGTCAACGCCGTGGGCATCCATGTCCCCGAGCAGCCCGGTCGCACGATGCGGGTCCGTAAGCAGGGTGCAGCCGCTCCCTACGAGCGCACCGACACCGTCGAGAAGGTCGGCCTGACGCCCACCGAGTGCGTCGAAATCTACTTCGAGTGAGGAGGACCGATGGCTGACCACATCATCGATCCTGTCGGACCCGTCCTGCAGTCCGGTGAGGTCGCCCGCGCGGTCGCCGACGCGGTCGTGATCGACAACGAAGGACGCCGGGTCGACATCCGTGACCGCGGTTCCTATGTCCGCGTCGAGGTCGAGGGCGGTGAATGCGTACTGCGCCGCAGCACGATCGCCGAGCAGCTCGGCCGCCCGTTCAAGATGTCCGAGCTGGAGCTGAACATGCCGTCCTTCGTGGGCCGCATCGAAACCGGCACCGACGTCTTCCGCTTCTACCACACTTTCGAGCAGACGCCGGGCGCCGGCCACGAGGAGGCCCTCTCATGACCACCCCGCTGAAGCCGCTGAAGACCTGGGGCCACCTGGCAGCACGGCGACGCAAGCCGAGCGAGTACGAGATCGTCTCGACCAAGCTGCTGTGGCACACCCGGGACGCCGAGCAGCCGTGGGACGTCGGGCACACCGGTGTCATGGCGGACCACTACCGCAAGTACCGCAACGGAAGCCCGGTCACGCACCCGGACTGGGACGCCTTCCGGGACCCCGACGAACTGGTCTACCGCACGTACAACATTCTGCAGGACGGGCAGGAGACCTACGTCGAGGGCCTGCTGGACCAGCACAACGCCGAAGCGCACGACAAGGGGCTGTCGGCGGAGTGGACCGCCACCCTGGCCCAGCTCTACACGCCCAGCCGCTACCTGCTGCACACCGTGCAGATGGCCAGTGCCTACCTGGTGCACATGGCGCCCGCCAGCACCATCGCCAACTGCGCTGCTTTCCAGGCTGCGGACTCCCTGCGCTGGCTGTCCAACGTGGCCTACCGCACGGCCGAGCTCGGCCTGGCCCACCCCGGTATCGGCTTCGGCGAGCGCGAGCGGGAGCTGTGGGAGGAGCTGCCGGCCTGGCAGGGCTTCCGCGAGCTGATGGAGCGTCAACTCACCACCTTCGACTGGGCCGAGGCATTCGTTGCGCTCAACGTTGTCGCCAAGCCGGCCATCGATGAGACGCTCTTCCGCCAGCTCGGTGTCAGCGCCCGCCGCGAGGACGACGTACTGCACGCGCTTCTGGGCGAAGCCGCCCTCCGCGACAGCGAGCGTTCCCGCCGGTGGACCACGGCGCTCGTCGCCCAGATGGCGGAGGTGGACGCCAACCTGCCGCAGCTGCGCAAGTGGGTCGAGAAGTGGCAGCCGCTGGCCACCGCGGCGATCCAGGCCTACAGCGAGGAGATCCCCGAGAACGCGGAGGCGGCCGACAACGCCATCGACGCGGTGAAGTCCTTCCAGCGCCAGCTGGGACTTGGAGGATGACCTCCCGATGACCCATCGGATCGAACACGAGGTCTCCCTGGACGGGACCGACGTTCGCTTCGCCTGTGCGGAGGGCGACACGCTGCTGCGCGCCGCCCTCCGCGCGGGAGTCGGACTGAGCTACGAGTGCAACAGCGGCTCCTGCGGAAGCTGCCGCTACGAGCTCCTCGACGGCGAGATGCATGACCGCCGTCCGGACGCGCCGGGCCTCACTGCTCGAGACCGCCGCAAGCAACGCCGCCTCGCCTGCCAGAGCGAACCGCTCTCCGCCTGCACCGTGCGCATCGGCGCGACCGCCGAGCCCGCGCCCCACCGGCCCGTGCGGCAGCAGGCAACCCTGCGGGAGATCAACCCGCTCACCCACGACATGGCCGAGTTCGTCTTCGCCACAGGACAACCGGCCGCCTTCAGCCCCGGCCAGTACGCCATGGTCCTGCTCCCCGACGGGCGCGTGGAGCGTGCCTACTCCATGAGCAACGTCGGCAACTGCTACGGCGAATGGCGCTTCGTCGTCAAGCGCACACCGGACGGCCAGGCCACCTCCATCCTGTTCGACAAGCTGGAAGTGGGGGCGACCGTCAGCCTGGACGGGCCTTACGGCCATGCCTACCTGCGACGGGACGATCCGAAGATCGTCTGCGTCGGTGGCGGCTCGGGTGTCGGGGCGATGGTCAGCATCGTCCTCGGGGCGGCCGCGCTGCCCGACGCGGCCGGCCGGGAAGTGCATCTGTTCCTCGGGGGCCGCTCCGCCGAAGACCTCTTCCTGCCGTCCGCGCTGGAGCTGGCGGCCCCCCGGCTGGGAGCGCTGCACTTCCACACGGCCGTCTCGGGGGCACCCGAGGCCGGCGAGGAGGCGTGTCGGCCCGAGAGCGCCGCCTACCGCGGCTTCGTGCACGAGGCGGTCATCGACGCCATGGGCGATGACCTCACGGATTACACCTACTACGCAGCAGGACCGCCGGCCATGACCGACGCGCTCGCGCGCTCGCTCGTGCTGGAAGGGGGCCTGGACGCAGACCGGCTCTACTTCGACCGGTTCTGCTGAGAAATCCGACCGGTTCTGCTGAGAAAGGAGCCTGATCGATGGGATTTGTGCGCGTCTGCAGCCTGGACGACGTCTGGGAGGGCGACATGGAGTCCTTCGAGGTGGGTGACAAAGAGGTGCTCATCGCCCACCTGGACGGCGGCGAAGTCGTTGCGACCCAGGCGATCTGCCCGCATCAGCAGGTGGAGCTCGTCGAGGGAGAGCTGGACAAGAAAACCCTCATCTGCAAGAGCCACCTGTGGTCCTTCGACCTGACGACCTGCGCGGGCATCAACCCGGGCCACGCGCGCCTGGCCCGCTACCCGGTCAAGGTCGACGGCGATGACGTCTACGTCGACCCCGATGGCGACACCCCCAAAGTCGCCCATTCCTGACCAAGACAAGGAGAAAAAACTTCCATGGTTGCCATCAATTGCGATATGGGCGAGGCCTACAGCATCTACCGCTGCGGCGACGACGAGGGCATCATGCCCTACATCACCGTCGCCAACGTGGCATGCGGCTACCACGCGTCCGACCCGGTCGTCATGCAGAAGACGGTCGCGCTGGCGAAGCAGTACGGCGTCAAGGTCGGTGCCCACCCCTCCTTCCCGGACCGCGACGGTTTCGGCCGACGCGAGATGAAGCTGGAGCGGCACGAGCTCACCGCTGCCGTCATCTACCAGGTCGGAGCGCTCGCCGCCTTCCTCAAGGCGCAGGACATGCCGCTCAATCACATCAAGCCCCACGGTGCGCTGTACGGGCTGGCCTCTCGCAACGAGGAGGTCGCCCAGGCCATCGCCGATGCGGCCGATGTCTTCGGGGTGCCGCTGATGGGCATGGCGAACACCATGCACGAGCAGGTGTGGGGAACGCGCGACGCCGGTTTCATCGCCGAGTACTACACCGACCTGGACTACCGCTCCGACGGCTCGCTCATCATCACCCGCGAGCACGCCGCCTACGATCCGGCCGTCGCTGCCGAGCGATCGGTACGCGTGGTCACCGAGGGCGTCGCGACGTCGATCGACGGTAAGGATCTTCCGATGCGGGCCGACTGCATCTGCGTCCACTCCGACACCCCGGGTGCGGTCGACCTTGCCAAGACCGTCCACGCGGCGCTGCAGCCTCACCTGACCTGAGCCGAACCCACCCACGAGCGAAACGAGGTTTTCCGATGCCACGTCACGAGGTACTGGCTCCCATTCCGGGCGTCTTCTACCGCAGGCCGGACCCCGGCAGCCCCGAATACGTCAAGCCGGGGCAGACCGTCACGGCCGACGACACGGTCGGGCTGGTAGAGGTCATGAAGTCCTTTCATCCTGTGCTCGCCGGCGTGGCGGGAACCGTCGTCGACTTCGCGGTGGAAGGTGAGTCCGTCGTCGATCCGGGCCAGCCAGTGGTGATCCTGGAGGTCGAGGGATGAAGCGCCTGCTCATCGCCAACCGGGGCGAGATCGCGGTGCGGATCATACGTGCTGCCCGCGACCTGGGGATCGAGACCGTCGCCGTCGCCAGCGACGCGGACCGCGACGCGGCCCACGCCCGCCTCGCCGACACGGTCATCTCCGTCGGCCCGGCGCCGGCGGCCAAGAGTTACCTGCGGGCCGAGGGCATCGTCGCCGCGGCCCGGGAGGCAGGCGCCGACGCGGTGCACCCGGGGTACGGCTTCCTCTCCGAGCGTGCCGATTTCGCCGCCGCCGTCGCCGCGGCCGGGCTGACGTTCGTGGGACCCGATGCCCAGGTCATCGACCAGATGGGCGACAAGGTCCGCGCTCGGCAGGTCGCGATGGCCGCCGGCGTGCCCACCGTCCCCGGCACGGCCGACGGCGTCTCCGATGTCTCGGCCGCGGTGGCCGCCGCGGCCGAGATCGGCTATCCCGTGATGCTCAAGGCAGCCGCGGGCGGCGGCGGCCGTGGCATCCGGGTCGTCTCCGACGAAGCCGAGCTCCGGGCCGCCTTTCCCACCGCCTCGGGCGAAGCGGCCAGCGCCTTCGGTGACGGCCGCATGTACCTGGAGCGGTTCATCCGCAGCGCACGGCATGTGGAGGTCCAGGTCCTCGGCGACGGCTCCCACGCCATTCACGTCTTCGAGCGGGAATGCTCGCTGCAGCGTCGCCGCCAGAAGGTCATCGAGGAAGCCCCGGCCCCCGGCATCGACGCGGACATCCGAGCGGCCATGACCAGCGCGGCAGTGCGGCTGTGCCAGCAGGTCGGTTACCGCAGCGCCGGCACGTGCGAGTTCCTCGTGGACGACCACACCGGCGAGTTCTTCTTCATCGAGATGAACACCCGGATCCAGGTCGAGCACCCCGTCACGGAACTGATCACCGGAATCGACCTCGTCGCCGAGCAGCTCCGCATCGCCGCCGGCGAACCGCTGAGCTTCCACCAGACCGACGTGACCAAGCGCGGCCACGCCATCGAGTTCCGGATCTGCGCCGAGGACCCCGACCGCGGATTCCTGCCGGGCCCGGGCAGCATCCAGCACGTCGAACTCCCCGGCGGGCCCTGGGTACGCACCGACACCTGGCTGGCGCCCGGCAGCGCCGTCTCGCCCTTCTACGACTCGCTCGTCGCCAAGGTCATCGTCTGGGGCGACGACCGTCCCTCGGCGCTGCGGCGTGCACGGCGAGCACTCGGTGAGTTTGTCGTCGAAGGCGTGCCCACCACGACGGGGCTGCTGACCGAGATCATCGACGAGCCCTGGTTCGCGAGCGGGGAGTTCGACACCGGAACGCTCGAGGACTGGCTCCAGCAGCGTACGAAGCCGGGCGAGGCTGGAGCGACGCGATGACGGCCAACCCGACCTCGGCCCGGTACAGCTGGGGCGGTGACGAGCACATCTTCGTCGAGCTCGCCGAATCGATGAGCCTGCAGGCCAACTTCCGTGCCATGGCGATCACCACGTCACTGCGCGAGCAGCGCCCCGACGGCATCCTCGAGATCTGTCCCGCCAACGCGTCCTACCAGGTGCGCTACGACCCGGACGACATCGCCCCCCAGGTGCTCCTCAATCAGCTGCAGGAGATCGAGAAGCAGGTCGGCGACGCCGCCGACTTCAGTCTCTCCACACGCATCGTCGAGATTCCGGTCCTCTACCAGGACCCATGGACCACCGAGACACTCTTGCGCTTCCGCGACCGCCACCAGGACCCGGACGCCACCGACATCGAGTACGCCGCCCGCATCAATGGGTTCTCCAGTACGGAGGAGTTCATCGCGGCACACTCGAACTCCCCGTGGTTCACCTCCATGGTGGGCTTCGTGGCGGGGCTTCCGTTCATGTTCCAGATGGTCCCGCAGGAACAACAACTGATCGTTCCCAAGTACCTGCGGCCGCGCACGGACACGCCCAAGCAGACCGTCGGGCACGGTGGCTGCTTCGGCTGCATCTACTCCGTACGCGGTGCCGGCGGATACCAGATGTTCGGGGTCACCCCCGCCCCCATCTACGACCCCGACCAGTCGATGCCCGACTTCGAGGACTTCCTGGTCTTCTTCCGGCCCGGCGACATCGTCAAGTTCACCCCCATCGACCGCGACCAGTACGACGCGAACATCAAGCAGGTGGAAGCGGGCACCTATCGCATCCGGTCCCGGCCCTTCGACTTCCGGCTGGACCCCTTCCTCAACGATCCCGAAGGCTTCAACGCCCGCATGCTGGAGGTGCTTCGTGCCGATTGAGGTGCACAAGCCGGGTCTTTCCACCACCGTGCAGGACGCGGGCCGCAACGGCTACTACGACGTCGGTATCCCTCCTTCGGGCGCCCTCGACCAGTACTCTCTGGCCGCGGCGAACCACTTGGTCGGCAACGCCCCCCACGCCGCCGCGCTCGAGTGCGTCTACATGGGCCCGGAGATCGGCTTCACCGAGCCCGCCACCATCGCCGTGACCGGCGCCGACATCCCACCGCGGCTCAACGGCGAGGAACGTCCCCTGTGGGAGTCGTTCCCCGTCGCCGCCGGTGACGTACTCGACTTCGGCTTCGCCAAGGCCGGCGCCCGCGCCTACATCGCCGTCGCGGGCGGCATCGACACTCCCGTGATGCTGGGCAGCCGCTCCACCTACAAGCTCGGCGGGCTCGGCCGGCCGCTCGCAGCCGGCGACGTCCTGCCGATCGGCAAGCACTCCGGTGACTTCGCGGGCCGTGTCGTGCCCGAGGAACTGCGGCCGGCGCTGAGCAAGGAAGTCGAAATCCGCGTGGTGATGGGCCTTTACGACCACGTCCTCGCCCCGGAGGGCCGAAAGAACTTCCTCGGCTCCATCTGGACCCTCACCCCGGTCGCCGACCGTGTGGGATTCCGGTACAAGGGCTCGGAGCTGGAGCTCATCGAGCGCACTCCGCCCTTCGGAGCAGGGCAGGACCCCTCCAACATCGTCGATGCCCCCTACCCGATCGGCTCGATCCAGATCCCCGGGGGAGTCGAACCCATCATCCTCCACCGGGATGCGGTCTCCGGCGGCGGCTACATGATGGTCGCCACCGTGATCAGCGGTGACCTCGATGTGGTCGCCCAGTCCGCGCCCAACACCCGGACCAGATTCGTCGAGATCAGCCTCGACGAGGCCATGGCCGCCCGCCGCGATTACCGGCAGCGGTCCCAGCGCGTCGCCGACCTCTTCGCCTAGCCAAGGAGACCTGCCATGCCGCACGTGCGTATCGACTGGTTCCCCGGTCGCACCATCGAGCAGAAGCGTGAGCTCGCTGCCGCCCTGACACGTGAGATCTGCCGGATCGGCCGCTGCGAGCCCGACGCCGTCGGGCTCGTCTTCACCGACGTGGAAAAGGAGAGCTGGTCCCGCGGCGGCAAGCTCTTCGCCGACGGCTGACACTGCCGCGCCCCTGCCTTCGCACCAGCCCCTCGTCGCGAGACCGTGCACTCAACACGATGAGGGGCTGGTGCTCCTTCACTCTCGAGGAGAAGTCATGGCCACACTGCGCTCGCATGCCCTGATCGAATGCGCCCCCGATGCCGTGTGGAAGGTCGTGAGCGACGCACCGAACATCAGCGACTGGTTCCCGGCAATCACGGCGTCAACCGGCGACGACAAGCACCGGACGGTCACGCTGGAGGGAGGGGCGCAGCTCCAGGAGGATGTCGTTCTCTCGGACCCGCAACTGCGGCGGTTCCGCTACCGGGTCGTCGGCGGTGACCTTTCCATCGATTCCCACCTCGGCACGATCGACGTCATCGACGCCGGCGCCGACAGGTCACTGGTCGTCTACAGCACCGACATCGAGCCAGAGGCGCTGGCCGAGACCTTTGACCAGGCCATTGCCGAAGCGGTGGAGAACCTGGCCGCCTACCTGTGTTGACGACATTCTCCGGCGCCGGCTCAGGGCTGATCGTCGAGTTGCAACGCGAACCACAGCTCAGCGCGCGTGGCGGGGTCGTCGATGTCGCAACCCAGCGTCTCGGCGACCTTCGACATCCGATAGCGAAGAGTGTGGCGATGGATGCCCAGCGCTGACGCCGACGCGTCGACCTGGCCGTTGTGGGCCAGGAACGTCCACAGTGTGTGTCGCAGGTCGATCTTGGACTTGCCGCTGTTGTCCGTCAAGGGCTGCAGCAGTGTTTCCGCCCAGCCGCGCGCCTCGGGAGACATCAGGTGACGCATGAGGCCCATTGTTGCGACGTCGCCGGCCACCACCAGCTTCCGGCTCGCGTCAGGCGCGGCGTTGAACACGGAGTGGACCCTGCGCCAGGCATCCGGGAGCTCACGCCCCGGGGTCGGCTCGCTGACGGCTCCGCGGGCGTAGGGCACCTGCCGCAGCAACGACTCCAACGTCCGGATGTCGCCCTCGGCGTGCGGCATGAGCACGACTACCCGCCCTCTGTCCCATACCGCCACCAGTGCGCCCAGACTCAGCAGAGCCTGGTCGTTCTCCGCGCACTCCAGCAATTCGACCTCGTGGCGGGCCGAGACGCCCAGCAGGGCGACCCGGAGATCGCCCTCGGGCCAGCCCGTCTCGAGTACCGCACTGGTCGATTCCGCCAGGGCCAGCTCTCCCGCGATCGCGATCTTGATGACGGCCAGTCGATGCCGGCGGGCAGTGTCGAGCGTTCCTCCCATGCCCTGCAGATCGGCGCACAACAGTGACACGGCGGTGACGATGATCGCTTGGTCCGAGGACGTGAAAGCCAACGAGCGGCCGACTGCGAGGAATCCTCGCACGCGTCCGCCGACCGCGAGTGACATCAGTACGACCGAATCTCCCCCCACGGTCATCGAGAGGCTCCGCCCCGTGCCACCGTCGCGCAGCCGCGCGAGGTCGATACGCACACGTGACAGATGGATGCGTCCGGCGGCGGTTCCGGCGCGAAGCTCACCTTCGTGATCCAGCAACAGGACCCAGCAACGCAGGGCCTTGGCCAAACGGTTGACGACCTCGCGCGCGACATTCGGCGAGAGCGCGGCCCTGGCCAGATCGCGCTGCGCAGCCACGGCGAATGTCAAGGCCCGCTGCTGCTCGTCGGCGATGCAGTTGCTGACGTAGCGGCTGATGTCCGCGAACGCCGTTTCTTCCGGCACGGAAAGGAGGGGGAGCGACGCCAGCTCGGCAGCTTCCACGAGTTCGCTGGGGACCTCGGGGGTCTGGCTGCTCACGCCGAACCCGAGGGCGACAGCCCCTGCTCCGCCCAGCCGGGAGACGTATCGGCGGCGTTCGGACGCACTGGACGGCAGTCGGGACCCGGTCGTGAGGACGAACTCGCCGCCCTCGAGGAACACCGCAGGGTCGGGATGCTCGCTCACCAACGCCCACCGCACCTCACGGTCCAGGTGCTCTGCGCCGGTTCGGACGGAGAGGCCCAGTTCGCGCTTGTTGACCAGCGTTTGCAGAGTGAGGCCCATCTGCACTCCCAGAGTCTACGGAGGTCCGAGCGGATTCGGCCATGTCCATGTACCGTGCTGGAACCTAAGATCGGAACTGGTCCTGCAGCAGGATCGAGAAGCCGGTCGCTGCTGCGCAGCCCTCCGGTCTCTGATCATGATCGTACGGTCGTGATCCAGTCAAGCAGGTCAAAGGGAGAGCCGATGGCCGCGATCATCACCCGCTCAGAACTTCCTGAAGGCCGGCCGACGGTGACCTACCGGACGGCCGGCGACCGCTATGTGCTCGTCGAGTACGGGGCCGAGGCGACAGTCGACCTGTGCGCCAACTTCTTCGTTCACGAGGTGGCGAGACGCATTGCGGCTTCCCCGATTCCCGGAGTCCGCGAAACGGCTCCCGGATTGCGGTCGCTGCTCGTTCGCTTCATCCCCCGGCAGATCAGTCAGTGTGATCTCGTCGCAGCATTGGAAGAAGTCCATCACCAGGTCCCGCCGCCGGCCTCGCTCACGGTTCCCAGTCGTCGCATCGTGCTTCCGATCGCCTTCGACGACTCGACCTCACGCGAAGCCGTTCATCGTTATCTGATAACCATCCGCCCGGATGCCCCCAATGTCATCAATGGCAACAATATTGACTATGTGTCCCGATACAACGGCTTCGCTGACCGGGACGACCTGTATTCGGCGATTCTGAACACCGAGTGGTGGAACGCCTTTACCGGCTTCTACCCCGGCCTGCCATCGCTCCTGCCGTTGGACCCGAGATGCCGAATCACGGCACCGAAGTACAACCCTGCACGGGCCTGGACGGCCGAAGGTGCCGTCGGTCTCGGCGGCCCATGCATCGTCATCCACCCGCTCGAAACGCCCGGAAGCTATCAACTCCTCGGCCGGACACTGCCGATCGCCGACCTCGTCCGCAGTGAACGGAGCCGGAGCCTCGATCCGGTCATGTTTCTTTACGGAGACCGCATTCAGTTCGAGAGAGTCGAGGAGGGAGAGCTCATCGAGCTCCGGCGTCAAGCGTTCGAGGGGGCCTACGAGTACCGGATCGAACTCGGCGAGTACTCGGTTTCCGAGCACTTGGCCGAGGTTTCTCGGCTCTCCGACGAGGTGACCAGTCGCCACGCGGAACCCGCTTCCGCCGTACGCAAGGTGCAGATTCCATGACCGTCTCCGGAGACTCATTCACCAAATCCATTCCGGCGCTGGAGATCGTGGATCCGGGCCTGCAGACCACGGTGCAGGACTTCCCGGGGCGGCTTGGCCTCCAGTCGCTGGGGTTCTTTCCCTCCGGTCCGGCAGACCATTTTGCTTTTCGGGTGGCCAACGTCCTGGTGGGAAACCCTCCGGGAGCAGCCGCTCTCGAAATCCCGCTCGGCCGATTCCATGCGGTTGCACTCCATGACGGACTGATTTCGGTATGCGGCGCCAGCGGTGTCGATGTCAGAATCAACGACCGTTCCGTGTCGACCTGGGAGGCCGTTCCCGTCACCGCCGGCGACTCGCTCCGCTGCAGCGTCGCGCGCGGGCCGGGGTTTCGGCTGTACCTCGCGGTCTCCGGTGGTATCGCCGTCCCCGAAGTGTTCGGTTCCATGTCCACCTTCCTGGTGGCAGGTATCGGCGGACTGGACGGGCGTGCCCTGGCACGCGCTGATGTCATCAACGCGCATGCCAAGGGAGCACAGCGCAAGAGGGGATACCGCCTTCCGCTCGATCTTCGCCCGCGGTACACGAGCAACTGGGAGATCGAGATTCTGCGTGGCCCGCATGCGGATCCGGACTTCCTCACCGAAAGCGATTACAAGGAACTCTTGAGTACGGAATGGCGTGTTGATGTCAGCTCCGACCGCGCGGCCACCCGCTTCCATCCGCATCAGTTCCGCTGGGCGCGCGATCGTGGCGATGTCACGGGAGGCCATCCGTCGAACATCCTGGACGGCTGCTACCCGCTCGGCGGCATTCTGGCCTATGGCGACACACTGACGGTCCTCGGTCCGGACGGACATGTGTCAGGAGGATCAACCGTGGTCGCGACGGTCGCCCACGCGAGCATGTGGAAGATCGGCCAGCTCCGTCCCGGCCGCGACACCGTGAAGCTGAAGGAGATCAATCTCGATCAGGCAGCCGGACTGGATGATCACATGCAGTTCACGCTCAGGCCGCAGCAGCTCGAACCCCTGTAATCCCTACAGAATTGAGCCCGGCAGGAGTCCGCTGCTCATTGAATGGCAGGCACACCTGCCGGAGCCGTCCGTACGATCACCTCGATCGCCTGCGAGAGCTGCTCGTCCGTGAGGTCCGCCCGGGCCGTCAGGCGCAGCCGTGAGATGCCGTCCGGTACAGACGGGGGCCGGAAGCAGCCCACCACCAGCCCGGCGTCCCGGCAGTCGGCGGCCCAGCGCATCGCCGCTTCCGGGGAGGGAGCGTGTACGGAGACCACGGCGGCGTCCGGCCGAACCGCCGCGAGCCCGGCTCCGGTCAGCTGCCGGTGGAGAGACGCCGCGGCGGTACGGGCACGGGCCGCGCGCTGCGGGTCGCGGCGCAGCAGACGCAGTCCCGCGAGGGCCGCACCCGTCGCAGCCGGGGCGAGCCCGGTGTCGAAGATGAAGGTGCGGGCCGTGTTCACCAGGTGCTCGATCACCCGGGCAGGGCCCAGGACGGCGCCGCCCTGGCTGCCCAAAGCCTTCGACAGGGTGGCGGTGGCGACCACGTCGCGGTGCCCTGCGAGCCCGGCGGCCTGCAGGGCACCGCGCCCGCCCGCACCGAGGACGCCGAGGCCGTGGGCATCATCGACGAGCAGGGCGGCACCGTGGGCGCGACAGGCGGCGGCGAGTTCCAGCAGTGGGGCGGCGTCGCCGTCGACCGAGAAGACCGAGTCCGAGACGGCGAGCGCCCGGCCATCGTGGCCATCGAGGGCCTTGCGCACCGCCTCGGGGTCGGCGTGCGGGACGACCGTGGTCTCGGCGCGGGAGAGGCGGCACCCGTCGATGAGGGAGGCGTGGTTGGCTGCGTCGGAAACAATGAGGGTGCCCTGTCCGGTCAGGGCGGTGACGGCGGCGAGGTTGGCGGCGTAGCCGGAGGAGAGGATGAGCGCTGCCTCGAAGCCGCAGAAGGCCGCGAGCTCCGCCTCGAGCTCGCTGTGGAGTTCGGTGCTGCCCGTGACGAGGCGGGAGCCGGTGGCCCCTGCACCCCAGCGCCGGGCGGCCTCGGCCGCAGCGCCGACGACCTCCGGGTGCCGGGCCAGGCCCAAGTAGTCGTTGCTTGCCAGGTCGAGCAGTGGCGAATCGGACGGGCGCGGACGCAGGGTCCGCACGAGACCGGCGCGTCGACGCTGCTCCTGGTGCGTGTTGATCCAGTCGAACGGGTCCTGGGGCATCGGTCGTCCCTCGGTCGTGGGCGCGTGTGCCGAGCAACGTACCGAAGGGGGCGGGCGACCCGGCTGTGCGCGGTACGCACAACAGATGCACTGTCGTTGTCCCACCTGTCCTATGGCCGCGGACAGGAGCCATGGCAAAGGATCTTCGCCATGGACCTGCTGAACGCTCTGGTGGAGAAGGGTCTGCGGCGCGAGTCGCCGACCCGCGAAGAGGCACTCGCCGTACTGGCGACATCC
>NZ_JOBH01000015.1 GCF_000717745.1 Streptomyces violens | reverse complement strand
AGGATCTTCGCCATGGACCTGCTGAACGCTCTGGTGGAGAAGGGTCTGCGGCGCGAGTCGCCGACCCGCGAAGAGGCACTCGCCGTACTGGCGACATCCGATGACGAGCTGCTCGACGTCGTAGCGGCGGCGGGCAAGGTCCGCCGCCAGTGGTTCGGGCGGCGGGTGAAGCTGAACTATCTGGTCAACCTCAAGTCGGGCCTGTGCCCGGAGGACTGCTCCTACTGCTCCCAGCGGCTCGGCTCCAAGGCCGAGATCCTCAAGTACACCTGGCTCAAGCCCGACGAGGCCACCACGACGCACACCTACGAGGACCGCGTCTCCACCGTCCAGCAGGCCCAGGCCGCCGGCATGTCCGCCTGCTCCGGCCTGATCGCAGGCATGGGCGAGACCGATGAGGACCTGGTGGACGTGGTCTTCTCGCTGCGCGAGCTGGACCCCGACTCCGTACCGGTCAACTTCCTGATCCCCTTCGAGGGCACCCCACTGGCCAAGGAGTGGAACCTCACCCCGCAGCGCGCCCTGCGCATCCTGGCGATGGTCCGCTTCGTCTGCCCCGACGTCGAGGCCAACTCCATCTTCCTGGGCGACTACCTGACCAGTGAGGGCCAGGCCGGCAAGGACGACCTCGCCATGATCGCCGACGCCGGCTTCGAGGTGGAGGGCGCGGACACCACCACGTTGCCCGCGCACCGGGCCGACGCCCCGGTCGCCGTGCGACGTCGCGGGGCAGGAACCGACCTCGCCCCCAATGCCTGAGCCGATGGACGTGCGCGACCTGCTCGCACTGGACCGGCAGCATGTCTGGCACCCCTACGGCCCCATGCCCGGCAAGGACGACCCGCTGGTCATCGAGTCCGCGTCCGGGGTCCGGCTGCGGCTCGCCGAACCAGTCGAGGGACACACGGAACTCGTCGACGGCATGTCTTCGTGGTGGTCGGCCGTCCACGGCTACAACCACCCGGTACTGAACGAGGCCGCGCGCGGCCAGCTGGACCGGATGAGCCATGTGATGTTCGGCGGGCTCACCCACGAGTCCGCCGTGCGCCTGGCGGCCCGGCTGGTCGAGATCACTCCCGAGCCGCTTCAGCACGTCTTCCTCGCCGATTCCGGGTCGGTATCGGTCGAGGTGGCCGTGAAGATGTGCCTGCAGTACTGGCGCTCGGCCGGACGCCCGGGCAAGCAGCGGTTGTTGACCTGGCGCGGCGGTTACCACGGCGACACGTGGCATCCCATGTCGGTGTGCGACCCGGACGGCGGCATGCACCACCTATGGGCCGGCGTGCTGCCGCACCAGGTCTTCGCCGACGCCCCGCCGGCCGGTTTCGACTCGGTGCCTGACCCTGAGTACTCAGCACACCTGCGGGGCCTGATAGCCCGTCACGCGGACGAGTTGGCAGCGGTCATCGTGGAGCCGGTCGTACAGGGCGCGGGCGGCATGCGCTTCCACCACCCCGAGTACCTCAGGGTGCTGCGGGAGGCCTGCGACGAGCACAGCGTGCTGCTGGTCTTCGACGAGATCGCCACCGGCTTCGGGCGGACGGGTGCGCTGTTCGCCACCGATCACGCCGGCGTATGCCCCGATGTGATGTGCATCGGCAAGGCACTGACCGGCGGCTATCTGACGATGGCGGCGACCCTGTGCACCTCGCGCGTCGCCGCAGGCATCAGCCGGGGCGAAGTGCCGGTCCTCGCCCACGGCCCGACCTTCATGGCCAATCCGCTGGCCTGCGCGGTCGCAAACGCCTCGATCGACCTGCTGCTGTCCGACGACTGGAGCCGCTCGGTGAAGCGGATCGAGGCGGGGCTGCGGGACGGATTGATCGCCGCGGAGAAGGTACCGGGCGTGCAGGGCGTACGGGTACTGGGTGCCATCGGCGTCGTCCAACTCGACCACACGATCGACATGACGGCCGCGACCCGGGCCGCGGTCGGGACCGGCGTGTGGCTGCGGCCGTTCCGCGATCTGATCTACACGATGCCGCCGTACATCACCGGCGACGAGGACATCGCCCGTATCTGCGCCGCGGTGTGCGCCGCCGCACGCGAGGGCTGAGAGGAACGCGTAAGTATGTCGGTGCTGTTCATCACGGGCACGGGCACGGAGATCGGCAAGACGGTCACCACCGCCGCCATCGCCGCCGCCGAGCTGGCCCGCGGCCGGACGGTCGCGGTACTCAAACCCGCACAGACCGGCGTGGCAGCGGACGAGCCGGGGGATGTCGCAGAGGTCGCGCGACTCGCGGGCCCCGGCATCACCACCGCCGAACTCGCCCGGTACCCCGAGCCACTGGCACCCGCGACCGCCGCCCGCCGGGCCGGACTCCCACCGGTACACCCGCACGAGATCGCCGAAGCGGCGGCCAAGCTGGCCACCGAGCACGACCTGGTACTCGTCGAGGGAGCGGGCGGGCTGCTGGTGCGTTTCGACAATGCGGGTGCCACGCTGGCCGGCGCGGCACAACTGCTGGGCGCGCCGGTGTTGGTGGTGGCCGCGGCCGGGCTGGGCACGCTCAACGCAACGGCGCTGACGGTGGAGGCCTTGCGTGCCCGCGACCTTGACTGCCCGGGAGTACTGGTGGGCAGCTGGCCCGCCGAACCGAACCTCGCAATGCGCTGCAACCTGGCGGACCTCCCGGGCGCCGCGGGGGCGCCGCTGCTGGGGGCCATCCCGTACGGGGCAGGAGAGCTCACCCCGGCGGACTTCCGAGTACAGGCCTCCAGGTGGCTCGCCCCCTCCCTCGGCGGCGTCTGGGACCCCCTTGCTTTCGCTCTCGGCTTCGCCCCTCCAGCGGTTCCCGTCCACCCTGGATGATGCGCACCCCGGCCCACGCCGTACGGGACGACCTTCAGATGTCGAGCACGACGTCCGTGAGCGGTACCGCTCGGCATGTCAGGACTTGGTCGTCGGGCAGGTCGTCGGCCGGTGCCACGAGGTGAGCGACCTCGCCGTTCAGGACGGTGACGGCGCAGCTCTCACACTGGCCGAGGCGGCAGCCGCTCGGCAGCGTCAGACCTGCTTTCTCGCCGAGTTCAAGCAGTGTGCCGTCGTCTGCCCCTGTCCAGGTCAGTTCGCGGTCCGAGCGTGCGAAGCGCACGGTCGCGGTGACGTCTGCCGGGACCTCGACGTGCCGCGCAGTGGCCTGGAAGCGCTCGGCGAAGATGTCGAACTTCGGAACTCCCCGGGCCGTCAGCCCGGCGGTCACCGCCTCGATCATCGCCTGAGGGCCGCAGATGTAGAAGCGGGCGCGTCGGCGGATCAGCTCGTCATCGATGTGGTCGGCGGTGACCCGGCCGAAGGCCGAGTAGTGCACGCCGATCACGTTCTCGGTGTCCGGGCGGCTGTAGTGGTCGATCACCGTCAGCTGCGGGATCGCCTCGCCCAGCTTCTGCAACCGGTCCGCGAACGCGTGGGTCCTGCGGTTGCGGTTGCCGTAGTGCAGGACCACCTCAGGAACCGAGCCGCCGGTGGACGCCAACGTCTCGAGGTAGCCGAGGAAGGGGGTGATGCCGACACCGGCCGCGAGCAGCACGACCGGTCGGTCGTGGTCGACCGGGAGGGCGAACAGGCCGGACGGTGCGGTGACCAGTACCCGGGCTCCGGCAGTCAGGCTGCGGTGCACGAGCGGGGAGAACACACCGCCGTCGATTCTCCGTACGGCCAGCCGGTACGTTGCGAGATCGTCGCCCCGGGCCGTTCCGGTCAGTGAGTACGCCCGAGTGGTGCCTGGGTCACCGGCCTCGGCGAGGGTGATGTGCTGGCCGGGCCGGTACTCCGGCAGTGGGCCGCCGTCGGCCGGGCGGAGCAGCAGCTCCCGGACCTCTTCGGTCACTTCGTTGGCTTCCTCGACGAGGAACTCACGCGGCCCGGACCAGGTGTCGGTCGGCACCCTGCGGACATCGCAGGCTGTCGAGCGCAGCGGTACCGAGCCACTGATCGGGTCGTGCGCGGTGTCGTCGACGAGCAGGTTGTAGTTCTGCTCACCGCTGGCCAGCGGGTCCGACCCGGGAAGTGCGAGATCGGGAGTGCTCTGCCACCATCCGTACTCGGCGACCACCGTGTCGGGGTGCAGGCCGGGGTCCACCCGGACGCGCATCCGCACGGTGGCGTTGCGCGTGGTGATGCCCACCAGGTCGCCGTCGGTGATGCCCCGGTCCGCGGCGGCCTGCTCGGCGATCTCGACGAGAGGTTCGGGCGAGCGTTTGCGCAGCGATGAGAGCCCGCGATGCTGGCTGTGGCAGAAGTACCCGTTCTTGGCGCAGCTCAACGTGAGCGGGAAGTCGGAGTCAGTGGGTGGGCCGGCGGATTCGGGCAGTGCGGAGTAGCCATGGTCGAGCAGTAGTTCCGAGTACAGCTCCACCCGTCCGGTCGGCGTGGCGAAGCCGGTTACCTGCCCGTCGGGCGCGGTCTCGGCGTACTTGCGGTACCGCATCGGCAGCGGTACGTCCATGCCGCCGGGCGCCGCGCGCAGCTCGTCCACGGTGAGGCCGAGGGGCGCGAGCTGGTGGTTCCACGCCGCCTGGACGTCACCACCGAAGAATTGGTCTCCGAGACCGAGGCGGCCGGCGAGGTCGAAGACGATGTCGAGGTCGGAGCGGGACTCGCCGAGCGGGCTGAGCATGCGGGGGCGTAGCTGTACGCGCTGCTGGGCGCGGTGGGAAATCTCGAAGCCCGCACGCAGTCCCTCCCGCTCCCAGGGAGTGTTGGCGGGCAGGAGGATGTCCGCGAACCGTGAGGTGGGGTTTTCGAACATGTCGATGTGCACGCTGAATTCGAGCCGCCGCAGGGCCTCGGCGGTGCGCACGGGATCGGGCTGGGAGAGCAGCAGGTTCCCGCCGAAGGAGACCAGGGCCCGGACCCGGTAGGGATCCCCGTCGATGATCGACCTGCACAGGGCCCGTGCGGTGACCCAGCCGGATGCCGGTGGCCCGAGGGGGTGCTCGTGGAGGCCCAGCGCCTTCGCCGCCTGCTCGGGCACGAGCGGCAGCGCCACCTTGGCGAGTGCTTGCTGCGGCAGGACCGCGTTCCCACCGGGTGCGTCGTAGCAGCCGGTGAGTGCGTACAGGGTGGCGATGGCGCGTTCGGTCTGCGTCGCGTCGGCGTGCTGGCCGACTCCGGTCCAGGTTCCGTAGCTGACCGAGCGAGCGGTGGCCAGGTCGTCGGCGAACGCGATGAGTGTGTCGGTGTCCACCCCTGTCACCGACGAGGTGCGCTCGAGCGGCCAGGCCGCCACGGCGTCGAGGTAGCGCTGGAACGCGGGCCGGCAGGTGACCGTGCCGGAGCGGGTACGGACCCGATAGCTGCCGTGCAGGGCAAATCGCTGGGGAGCGATGGCGGCCAGGGCGGTGTCGTAGGGTTCGGGTCCGCGGCCGTGCTCGTCCCAGACCACGTAGCCGGGGCTGCCGGGGGCCAGCTCGTCGGCCCGCAGAAAGCGTCCGCTGTCCTCACGCACCAGCAAGGGGCCGTTGGTCCAGGCGCGCAGGAAGTCCTGATCGCCGCCGTGGCGGCGGAGCACGAGGTCGGCCAGCCCGAGCGCAAGGGCGCTGTCGGTGCCCGGCCGTACCCGCAGCCAGTGATCGGCCTGCACCGCGCCGGCCGTCCGGCGTGGGTCGACAACAGCCAGCCGGGCTCCCCGCGCTCGCGCGTCTGCGAGGGCGGCCGACCGGGCCAGCCAGGTCTTGGCGGGGTTGTGCCCCCACAGCACGGTCAGGTCGGTATGGGCGAAGTCCGGAGCCGGCTGGCCGCTGCCGAACGTGAAGGCGTGCGCGAAATCCTTGTGCCAGTTGCAGATCTCTGTCGAGTAACAGGTGTTCGGGCTGCCGTAGAGGTGGATGAACCGCTCCACCCAGTCGATGGCGTCGCTCATCGGCGTGCCGCTGGGTGAGGTCACCGAGAAGGCGACGGACTCCGGTCCTGTGGTGTCCCGGAACTCCGCAAGCCGGTCGCTGACTTCTGTCATCGCCTCCTCCCAGCTGATCTCGCGCCACTGCGGATCGGGGTCGCTGCGCGGTGTGGTGCGGCGCAGTGGACGAGTGAGCCGGGCCGGGTTGTGTACGAGTTCGGGTGCCGCGCGGCCCTTCGGGCACAGCGCTGCGCCTGTCGGGTGATCCGGGTCCGGACGCACGCCGGTCATGGCCCCCGACTCGATGGTGTAGATCGCGCCGCAGCGTGACTTGCAGAGGGTGCAGTAACCGCGTACGTCGGTCATCGTTCGCTTCTCCCGTGGGTGGTCGGTCGAGAACTGGATCAATAACGACCATGACGGCTGCCACACTCGCAACGGGATTCTCATCGCCGAGTCGCGCACGCTCGCGGCTCGCACGCTTTGCGGCCGTCCCGCCCCCAACTCCGTCACGCCGTCCGCCTGGGCGTGAGACTCTCTTGGTGACGTCTTGGTGACGCAGAGGGAGGGTGCCGTGACTCAGTGGACATGGGCCAGGGCCAGTACGCGGAACGAGACGACCGGGTTCATCGGTCGCGCGGCCGAACTGGAGGCCGTCCGCAAGGCGGTGACGCAGGCGCGCGTCGTCACGCTCACCGGTCTCGGTGGTGTCGGCAAGACCCGGGTCGCGGTGCGGGCCGCCCATCAGCTGGCGGTCGACTTCCCCGACGGTGTGAGCATCACCGAACTGAGTGGTCTGCGGGACGCCGAGTTCCTGCCCAACACGGTGGCGTCCGCCGTCGGCCTGCCCGAGACCGCGTCCCAAGAGCCGATGGACCAGCTGATCGACCATTTCGCGGACAGGCAGGCGCTGTTGGTGCTGGACACCTGTGAGCACCTGGTGGACGCGATCGCCGTGTTCGTCGACATCCTTCTGCACAACTCCTGCCGGCTGGTGCTCCTGCTGACCAGCAGGCAGCCCGTGGCACTGCCCGGCGAGTGCGTCCTCCCGATCCCGCCGATGCCCGAGCCGGAGGCGGACGCGAGCGAACACGACAACGACGCGCTGGCGCTGTTCGTCGCCCGGGCCAAGGCCGGCCTGCCGTCCTTCGAGCTGGGCGACGAGAACCGGTCCGAAGTCATCGCGCTCTGCCGCCGCCTGGACGGCATCCCGCTGGCCCTCGAGCTCGCCGCCGTACGGCTGCGGACCATGCCGCTGGAGCAGATACTGGACCGCCTCGACGACCGGTTCCGGCTGCTGGCCGGGGCACGGCCCGCCCAGGCCCGCCACCACACGCTGCGTACCACGATCGAGTGGAGCCACGAGCTGTGCTCGGCACCCGAGCAGGAGCTGTGGGCACGCCTTTCCGTGTTCGCCGGCGGCTTCACCCTGGCGGCCGTCGAACAGGTCTGCGGCGGCGGCAAGCTGGCCGACTGGGACGTGCTCGACCTGCTCGGCGCCCTGGTGGACAAGTCGGTGGTGCAGCGCGTCGACGGCGTCGCCGAATGCCGCTACCGGCTGCTGGACACGATCCGCGAGTACGGCGCCGAGCGGCTGGAGGACGGCGGCCGCACCGAAGAGTACGCGCGACGGCACCGGGACTTCTTCCTGCGGATGGCCCGCCGGGCGGGCGAGGAGTGGCTGGGCGACCAGCAGGTCGAGTGGGGGAACCGGCTCGCCGCCGACTTCGACAACTTCCGCGTCGCCATGGACTTCGCCATCGCGCATCCAGGAGACGAGGCCGCGCTCCGGCTGGTGAACGGCCTGTGGGGGCTGTGGCTGGGCAAGAGCAGGCTGACCGAGGCCCGGCGCTGGATCGACAAGGCCCTGCGGGCCGAGCCGGAGCCGACCGTTGAGCAGGGCATCGCCCTGTACTACGGCTCCTACTTCGGGCTGCTGCAGTCCGACCGGGACGCGCGTGAGATGGTCCGGCGCTGTCGAGCCGTGGCCGAGTCCCTGGACGACGACTTCCTGCGCGCCCGCGCCAAGGCCGTCGAGACCTTCGAGATGCTCATGTGGAGCCGGGACGTCCCGCACACCATGGCGTCGTTCGAGGAGTCGCGACAGCTGCTCAGGGCGTCGGGCGATCTGTTCCCGCTGGTGGCCGGCTACATCACCACGGGGGTGTTCCACGCCGCTCACGGCGACCCGTCGCGGGCCCTGCGGGAGGCGGAGGAGTGCCTGCGGGAGCTGACGCACATCCCCCACGAGCGGTGGGCGCGCAACTACATGATGATCGCCCAGGTGCTCGCGCTGTGGGCCGTCGGCCAACCGCACGACAGCCGCGAGCTGGGGCGCAGGGTGTTGCCCTCCGCCCTCGACCAGGGCGAGACGATGAGCCTCGCCGCCACGGTGGAGTTCCTGTCCTGGGTGGCCTGCGGAGACGACGAGCACGAGCTCGCCGCGACGCTGCTCGGTGGCGCCACCACACTCTGGCGGCAGGTCGGCACCACCCTGTGGGGCGTACGGGCCCTCGACGCCCTGCACACCGACATCGAGAACACCCTGATGCTCAGTCTGGGTGCCAAGCGCTTCACGCAGGTGTACACGCACGGAGCGCGGCTGCCGGTGCCGGAGCTGGTCGACATCGCCACCGGGCACGTGCACGGCAACGAGATCGCGCCGTCCCCGGACACGGACAACGGCAGTGCTCTCGGCCCTCTCACTCCCCGCGAGCGTGAGGTCGCCGGCCTGGTCACCGAAGGGCTCACCAACGCCCAGATCGCCGAACGCCTCGTCATCTCCAAACGGACGGCCGACTCCCACGTCGAACACATCCGCACCAAGCTGGGCGTCACCTCCCGTACCCGGATCGCCGCGGCGATCGACGCCCAGAAGCCCGAAGAGGCCTGACTCCCCACGCATCCGGCGCGGCCGGCCCGCAGCTCCGGCCGCCGTCCCGGAAGCGCGTGTCACCGCATGTCGGCGGGGCGTTCCGTGCCCTCGAAGGGGAAGCGGCGGCGGAAGTCGTCGGCCGCGTCCTCGAGGGTGCAGAAGCTGACGCCCTCGTGCCGGGAGACGTACTCGATGAAGCGTTCCAGCATCAGCAGGACCTGGGGGCGGCCGCTGACGTCGGGGTGAAGGGTGACGGGTATGACGGCGTAGTCCAGCTCCCGGTGCACCCAGTCGAACTGGTCTCTCCAGTCCTGCTCCAGGGCGCGCGGGCTGACGTAGCCGTGGCTGTTGTGGGAGTGCTTGTTGAACATCATGGGCGGCAGGTCGTCGACGTACCAGTTGCCGCAGAACTCGACGAGGTCCACCTCGTGACCGTGGACGAGCGGCTTCATCCAGTCCTTGGCGTCCGCGGTGTAGTCGATCTTCGTCCAGCTGTCGCCGACGCGGGCGTAGAAGGGGGTGAAGTCCCGGTAGTTCTGGGAGTGGTCGTAGGAGAAGCCGTACTTGTGGAGCAGGGCCGCGGTGTGGGCGGACATCTCCCACTGGCCGGCCCGCCACGGTGGGCCGGCCAGCCGGCGACGGCGTTGGCCACGGCCGCGGTGTCGCGGTCGGTCCAGTCGCGTTCGGTCATGCTGTGTACGGATTCGACCTGCGTGAGGCGCTGGAGGTACTGGCCGTACGGCGAGCCGCCGAGCGCGCCGACGCCACTGGACTCGCCACCACCGTGGAACCCCTCGAAGGCCGGCTGCGCTGGCTCTTACAACAGATCGACGAGCCGGGCACGCTGTGGGAGGAACACCGCCAGCTCCACGAAGCCATCGCGGCCCACGACGCGGACGCCGCGGCCGCCGCCGCATTGAGCCATGTGCGGCACTACCGGGATGTGGCGATGCGGATGCTGTTCGGGGGGTAGGGCCGGCCCGCCGCGGTGGGCCAGTACGTGGTGCTCGTCCTGTTGTTGCTATGACCAGGGGAGGACCAGGGCTCCCCAGGCAACGACGGGGCCGAGTGCGACGATGCCGCCGGTGTAGCCGATGATTTGGCGGTAGAAGCGGCGGGTGTCGACACCGCGGGCGTTGCTGAGGACCAGGGCGCCGTTGGTGGAGAACGGGGAGGTGTCGACGATCGTGGTGGAAACCGCGAGCGCCGCGATGAGACCGGCGGCGCTGAGGTGGCTGGAGAGCAGCAGTGGCACGGCGAGGGGGATGATCGCGGTGAGGATCGCGGTGGAAGAGGCGAAGGCCGAGGTGATGGCTACGGTGAAGCACAGCACCAGGGCCACGAGGAGTGGGGCACCGAGGCCGGCGGCGTGGTGGGAGATGTCCTCGATGATTCCGGCCTTCTCCAGCATGGCGATGTACGTCATCATGCCCGCCACCAGCAGCAGAGTGGACCAGCTGATGCCGTCCACGGCCTTCTCCTGCCGTTCCATGTCCACCAGGGCCAACAGGGCGCCGGCCACCAGGGCCAGGAAGCCGATCTCCAGCCGGAAGCCGAGCGCACCGACCACCAGCGCGAGCAGGCAGGCGAGGGTGAGCCACTGACGCCAGTCGGGTCTGCCGGACGCGGCGGGATTCTCGTCGTCAGCCGTCTCGTGTGCCGTGTCCGCCAGCGGGGCGGGGCGCTTGGCGAGGAGTACGTAGGTCAGGAGTGACAGCAGCAGGTTGATGACGAAGCTGGCGGTGAACAGTGTCACGGGCGAGATATGCAGCGTGGTGTCGTCGACCAGGCCCAGTACGAGGGCACCGGAGACGGCGAGGGGGGAGAACGCGCCCGCGTGCCCGCCGCTGATTACCATCATGCCGGCCACCAGCGGGTTGATCTTGTAGCGGTGGGCGAAGTTCATGGCGATCGGTACGAGGAGCGCGACGGCGGCCGGGGTGAAGGTGCCGAATGCCGTGAGCGTCGCGGCGACCAGGAACAGCACCCAGGGAATGAGCGCCACTTTGCCGCGTACCAGTCGCACTCCGGCCGCGACGAGCCAGTCGATGGTGCCGTTGCGGCGAGCGACGGAGAAGAGGTAAGTGACCCCGACGATGGTCACGAAAAGGTCCACCGGGAAGCCCTCGAAGATCTCGTCCTCGGTGAGGCCGAGCGAGACGGTGCCGACGGCGAAGGTGGCGACGAAGGCGAGGATGCCCAGGTTGATCGGCAGAATAGTGCCGACCACGAACATGACCAGCAGCGCGCCTATGGAGATCACTTCAGTAGACATCATTGTCCTTGGTGCGGTGGGGACAGGACGGCGCGCCCCGAGGGCGCGAGTTACCCCGGGGCGGAGGAATGTGAACAGGCCCTGGGCGAGGGGATCGTTCCGGTTCAGGCTGCTTGTGGCCGTCCGGGTTCCGGTACGTAGATGCGGGCATCGGCGAGCAGCCGTGCGGCCCGCTGTACGGTGACCCGGCCCGGCAGGCCGTCCCGCAGGTCCGAGCAGCGGACCGCGATCACGCCGGCGGGGGTGCCCAGCCGAAGCCACTCGTCGGTCGGGCCGCCCGCGGCCCGGGAGACCACGGAGTCCTCCAGCAGACTCGCGGCCGCGACGGCGACGGCGGAGGTCAGGCCGATCGCGGGATGCGGGGCGTTCATGGTGAGCATGCGCACCGAGATGTCGTAGTCCTGGACTGCGACGCGTTCGCCGAGCGTGGTGGTGTACGGGACCGGTCGGCCGACCAGTCCCACTTTGGGGACCGCGTCGCCAGGGTCCTCGCCCGGCTTGAGCAGGCCCATCAGCGGCGCGGCGGCGTGGCGGACGGTGCGCAGCCACGGTGCGTCCGCACGCATCTGCTCCAAGGTCTCGGAACCGGTGCGTTGTGCGCTGGTGGCATCGACGAGGGCGACCGGTGCCCCGGCGTCCACCATGCTCACCCGAATCGGATCCGCGGTACCGACCCGCAGCTCCTGTGCGGCCGACCCGGTGGGCAGCAGGGAACCGGTGGTACGGCCCGCCGGGTCGCGGAAGGTGAGCCCGACCGCGACACCGCCGGCCCGGGTGCCCGGTACGGTCTGGTCGCCGAAGTCGTGCGCCACGCCACCGGTGGTGTCCACGAGCCCTTCGAGTACCGCGCCGGTGTTCATGTTGCGCATCACCACACGCGTCCGGTCCCCGGTGATCGGCACCAGGCCCTTTGCGACGGCGTACAAGGCGACGCCGGTGGCGCAGTTGCCGCAGTTGCTCGTCCACTCCACCGAGCCGGTCCCGATGCCGACCTGGGCGAAGAGGTAGTCGATGTCCGTGCCGGGCTCGGGCGAGGCGCTGACGATCGCGGCCTTGGAGGTGGTGGGAGTGGCCCCGCCGACGCCGTCGAGTTCCACCGGGTCGGTGGCACCGTAGGCGGCGACCAGTAGCTTCTCCAATTCGCTTCGCTCGGCGGGGAGATGGACCTGGTGGAACAGCCAGCACTTGCTGGTGCCACCGCGGACCAGGGTCGCGGGAGTGTGCACGTCTGAGGCTCTTTCTCGATCAACGCGGAGGGGGAAGGGGCCGGAGTGCGGTTACGGGCGTATTGCCAACCGGTGAACCTGAACCGCCCCGGCGAATGCGATGACCTTCGCAGAGGTGTGACTTGGGCACAATGGCAGTCAGCTTCACCCGGGTTTAGCTCAGCTAAACTCAGCGCCATGCTGAACGTGCGCCATCTCCTGCTGCTCACCGAGGCCGCCGAACGCGGCTCGCTCACCGCCGCGGCGGAGGCGATGGGTATGACCACCTCCGCGGCCTCGCAGCAGATGTCGCAGCTGGAGCGCGAGGCCGGGCAGCCACTGATGGAGCGGCTGCCCCGCGGCATCCGTCCCACCCCGGCCGGCGCCGCACTGGCCGAACGCGGACAGGTGATCCGCCGCGAGCTGCGCGCCGCCCAGGCCGATCTGGGATCCTTCGCCGACCTCGACCAGGGCACACTGCGGCTCGGCTCGTTCCCCACCGCGAGCGCTTCGCTCCTGCCGCTCGCCCTCACGCGCTTCCGCCGCCGTCATGCAGGGGTCCGCATCGAGGTGCGCGCAGGAGTCCTGGCCGAGCTGTGCGAGATGCTGCACACCGGCGAGGTGGAGCAGGCACTGCTGTGGGACTACGGCTGGAACCGCATCGAGGACCCGGCGCTCGCCCTCACCCACCTGCTCGACGACCCCACGGTGCTGGTCGTCCCGGCGGACTCACCCCTGCGCGCCCATCCTTCCGTGCGTCTGAGCGACCTCGCCGACCAGGAATGGATCATCCGAGCCGACAACCACCCCGTCGCCGACGTACTGCGCCGCAGCTGCCGCCAGGCCGGGTTCGAGCCGCGCATCGCCTACGCCTCGCACGACTACCAGGAAGCACAGGCCATGGTCGCCGCCGGGCTGGGCATTGCGCTCGCGCCCCGGCTCGCCCTCACCAGCCGCCGCAGCGACGTCCGCCTGCTCCCCTTCGCCTCCGACGTGCCGGCGCCCACCCGCCGCATCCTGCTCGCGCACGCCCAGGCCCGGCCCACCACCCCGCCCGCCCAGGCGATGGCCCGTGTCCTGCGCGTGGTGGCGCAGCGGTTCGCCTCCCCGGGCCTGCACCGGGCCCAGCTCGGAGCGGTCCGCCGTAGCTGACCGGGCCGACACAGCACCATTGCCGCCCTCGACCGTGAACCGGCCGCCCCTGCCGAAGAGTTGAGCGCGGCCCGTCGTCGAACCACGCGCGGCATCCGATGCGATTCAGGCATACCTTGCTGCCCTTCAAAACGCCTGCTCACCACAGGTGTTGGGGGTTTTACGAAAGACTTTCGAGAGCTGAACCGAGAATATTGCGCGCAAAGCGTTGACCGGGCTCCGTCAAACGCTCCATTATTCCTACGCCCGAAGACCCGGCCGCCGTCCGGTATATCGACCAATCTTCGGGTCCGGTCCGGCCTGGGCAGTACGGCCGGCCAATCCCGCTTCACCGCATGCGCACCAGTCGAGCCGCTATGGAGTTGCCATGCCCTTGACTCATCGTCTCCGCACCCGCCCCTTTCGCCGCCACGCCTGCGGGGCCCTGCTCATCGCCCTGCTGACGGCGTTCTTCGCCGTGCCCGCCAACGGAGCGACACCGGCGGCCACCCCACGGCAGGACCTGCCGAGCAGTTTCCGCTGGTCGTCCACAGGACCGGTGATCTCACCGCAGCAGGACGGCAGTAACTCCGTCGCCGTCAAGGACCCGTCGGTGGTCCAGGACAAGAACGGCAGATGGCACGTCTTCATGACCACCGCCGCGCGCGGCTCCGGCGACTGGAGCCTGGCCCAGACCAGCTTCTCCGACTGGTCCCAGGCCGCCGGTGCGAAGCAGACCCACCTGGAGACCGCCTCCCGCATCGGCCCCGGCTACCGTGCCGCCCCGCACGCCTTCTACTTCGCCCCCAAGGACGAGTGGTACCTCGTCTACCAGACCGGCCTGCCGTCGTACTCCACCACCAAGAACATCAACGACCCGACCAGTTGGTCCGCGCCGAAGAACCTCATGAGCAGCATGCCCGACGTCGTCCGGGACAACATCGGCAACGGCAACTGGCTCGACTTCTACGTGATCTGCGACGACGCGAAGTGCTACCTGTTCTCCGCGGACGACAACGGCCACGTGTACCGGTCCGAGACCACCGTCGCCAACTTCCCGAACGGCTTCGGCAACACCAAGATCGTGCTCCAGGACTCCCGCGCCGCGCTGTTCGAAGGAGGCGCGGTCTACCGCGTCAAGGGCACCAACACCTACCTGCTGATCTGGGAGGCCATCGGCAGCGACGGAAACCGGTACTACCGCTCCTTCACCTCCAAGGGGCTGACCGGCACCTGGCAGCCGCTCGCCGCCACCGAAGCCAACCCCTTCGCCCGGTCCACCAACGTCACCTTCCCCGGCGGCGCCTGGACGAAGGACATCAGCCACGGCGAGCTGATCCGCGCCACCAACGACCAGACCATGACGATCGACCCCTGCCGGCTCCGGCTCCTCTACCAGGGCCGGGACCCCAACTCCAGCGGCGAGTACTCGCAGTTGCCCTACCGGCTCGGCCTGGCCACCCAGGCCGGCTCCACCTGCTGAGACCTCCCTGTCCCCCCACGCAAGGAGTCACGCATGTCGTTAGGACGACGCACCTTCCTCGGCCTGACCGCGGCCGCGACAGCAGGCCTGAGCTCCCCCCTGCTCGGCTCGGCACTGCACCAAGCCCATGGTGTCGAACTGGCGGTGCCGAGCGGGGAGTTCGCCATCGGAGTGCGCCAGTTCAACTGGAGCCGCGGTGCCCGCTCGCTGTTCACCAAGGTCTTCTACCCCACCCCCGGCATCCCCGGCGGCACCCCCGTTCCCAATGCCCCGCTCGCCGACGGTGTGTTCCCCGTCGTCGAGTGGAGCCACGGCATGGGCGGCAACTCCGACTCCTACGCCTCGCAGACCCACGCGATAGCCTCCGCCGGCTTCATCTGCCCCGCCCCCTCGTTCTCCGACAACACCAACCTCGGCTCCGTCTACGGAGGCGAATGGTCGAAGGACGTCTCCGAGGTCATCACCCGGACCCTGGCGCTGGGCGACGCCACGGGCGGCCCCTTCGCCGGGCACATCGACACCGCGGCCGGCGTCGGCGTCTCCGGGCACTCGATGGGCGGCATGACCACCCACGGCCTGGTGACCGCCTGGCCCGACGACCGTATCGCCGCCGCAGTCCCGGTCGCCTGCGTGGACATGGGCGACCCCGCCGCCTCGGTCGGTGCAGGCGTGCTGTTCATCCACGGCGACCAGGACCCGACCTGCGACTACGCCCTGGCCCGACGGGCGTACGAGGAACTGCCCGCGCCCAAGGCGTTCCTCACCCACGTCGGCGCGGACCACGCCGCGTACCTGAATCCGGGGTTCCCCACCTTCGGCCGGACCCAGAACACCCTCGTGGACTGGTTCCGCTGGCGTCTGTACGACGACACCGCCGCCCGCGACCGCCTCCCCACCGACGCCACCGGCGACGGCACCCGCTGGGAAGCCGCCCTGGCCTGACGGCCGACGGCCGTACGAGTCCGGGCCCCGCACAACCCCCCATAGGAAAGGGACACGCAATGACCAGGAGTTCCGCAATGACCAGCAGATCCCCCGGAAAGCGAACCTCCCGACGCACCCGGTCCGCGATCACCGTCGCGGCGAGCGGCGTCCTGGCGGCAGCGGCCGTCCTGACGTTCTCACCGACCGCCCATGCCGCCGACACCCTCGGCGGCGCCGCCGCCCAGAGCGGCCGGTACTTCGGCGCCGCGGTCGCCCCTCATCTCGGCGAGACGGACTACGAGTCCACTCTCAACCGGGAGTTCTCCAGCGTCGTCGCCGAGAACGCGATGAAGTGGGATGCCACCGAGCCGAGCCCGGGGCAGTTCAACTTCAGCGGTGGCGACGAACTCGTCGCCTACGCCAAGCAGCGCGGCAAGTTCGTACGCGGCCACACCCTGGTCTGGCATGACCAACAGCCCGGCTGGGTCCAGGGACTGACCGGCGACACCCTGCGCCAGGCGATGCGCAACCACATCACCAAGGTCGCCGGCCACTACGCAGGCAAGATCGATTCCTGGGACGTGGTCAACGAGGCGTTCGAAGGGGACGGCAGCCGACGCCAGTCCAACCTCCAGAAGCAGCTCGGCAACGGCTGGATCGAGGACGCCTTCCGCACCGCGAAAGCAGCCGACCCCAAGGCCAAGCTCTGCTACAACGACTACGGCACCGACGGCATCAACGCCAAGAGCGATGCCATCTACCGGATGGTCCAGGACTTCCGCGCCCGTGGCGTACCGATCGACTGCGTCGGCTTCCAGAGCCACCTGGCCTCGAACTCCGACCTCAGCACCTACCGGCAGAACCTCCAGCGCTTCGCCGACCTCGGCGTGCACGTGCAGATCACCGAGCTCGACGTCGGCGGCTCCGGGGCGGCACAGGCCAACGTGTACCGGCAGGTCACCCAGGCGTGCGTGGCCGTCGCCCGGTGCAACGGCATCACCGTGTGGGGCGTCACCGACAAGTACTCCTGGCGCGCCCAGGAAACCCCGCTGCTCTTCAACGGCGCCTATCAGAAGAAGGAGGCATACGGCGCGGTCCTCGCGGCGCTGAACAGCGCGGCGAGCTGAAACCGGCCGGGGCCCGGCGGCCGTTTCGCCGGGCCCCGCATCCGCACGCCACGCGTTGTCGTGCGTGGTCCGCACACGATCAAGGGCACGACGCAGCCGCCCACGCCGGCGGGACTACTGATCGGTGTCGTTGTGCAGTGGCAGTGTCGCGTGATCAAGCCTTCGGGCAATGCCTGCGGCTGCCGACCACAACTCCGGCAGCAGGCTTCCCGTCTGCATGCGCGCCGTGGTGGCGGTGGCCGACACCGCGGCGTGGACGGTGCCGTCCGCGCCCGTCACGGGGACGGCGAGGCTGCTGTGGCCGGACAGAACCTCGCCGTGTTCGAGGGCGTAACCGCGGTCGGCGACGGCAGCCAGTTGCTGTCCCAACTTCTCCGTCGTGGCAACGCTCCGTGTGGTCAGCGACGGCAGTCCGGTACGGGCCAGACGCTGCACGGCCTCCGGTCCGCCGCGGTGCAGAGCGAGGAGGACTTTCCCCGTGGCCGTGCACGATGCGGGCAGTCGGCCGCCGATGTGTGAGTGCGTGTGGATGTTCGCCGCACCGGCGACCTTTTCCAGGAAGAGCACGTGGGAGCCATCGAGCACGGCGAGGTGAAGGGTGGCTCGGGTACGCGCGAACAGGTCTGTCAAGAGCGGGCGTGCCACCGCGCGCAGCATCGCCGATGCCGGCACCCGCTGGCCGAGTGAGAAGAGCTGCATGCCGAGCTGGTAGCTGTCGCCCTGCCGCTCGAGCAGGCCCCACTGGACCAGCTCCTGCGCGAGCCGGTGCGTCGAGGCCTTCGGTATGCCGGAGCGCCTGCTCAGCTCCGTCAGTCTGAGCTGGTGGGTGCCGGACCCGAAGGCTTCGAGCAGTAGCTGCGCTTTGCCCAGGACCGAGTTCGGACGTGTGATGTCCCCGTCGACGTGTGCTGGCACCGGTTCGCTCCTCGCTCGAGTCACACCGCAGCACACGGTCTCGGAACGCTTCAGCGATGTGCTCACGGCATCGATAGTTCAACACCATGGTGTTGGGCATGAACAGCCCTCTGTAACAAGCGTGTGAATGTGTCGCCGCGGCACGCTGCTGGGCGTCGCGACCGGTGGCGCCCCCTCGGTGACGTGACGGCGTCCCGCACCGGAATTCGAGGCGACTCGATCGTTCTGTTCACCGGAACAACCCGCTGGCCGCGGCCACCCCACCCCATGAAGGTGAGTCCTCCGTCCCACACCGAAGGAGGGCACGTGGGGGCACGACAGCCGATGCCGCTTCGCGTACTGGATCTCACCGACGAGCTGGCGTTCCAAGGGGCCCGACTGCTGGTCGGCCTGGGCGCCGACGTCCTGAGGACCGATCCGGGAGGAGATCTCGACCCGGCGTCCCGGGCTCACTGGCACGCGGGGAAGCGCTGGACGCGGGTACGCGACCGGACGCACCTCGACGAGCTGGCCGGGGCCGCCGACATCGTGCTGGAGAGCGGGCCCGCCGCCGAGCTCCGAGGCATCCACGCGGACGGCACCTCACGCTGGCCGCACGCCGTGCACGTCGTCGTGACCCCGTTCGGGCTCACCGGCCCGCGCCGCGACTGGCGGGGCGGCGACCTCGTCCTCGCGTCGGCCGGCGGGATGACCTGGCTCGGCGGACAGCCCGACGGGCGGCCCGAACCACCGCCGAGGCAGCAGGCCCTCCAGGTGGCGGGTGCCCACGCGGCGCTGGGTGCGCTGCTCGGGGCGGTGTCGGGCACGCCCCAGCTCGTCGACGTCTCCGTGCAGGAGGCGGTCGCCGCCACCCTGGAAACCGGTGCCATCGGCTGGATACACGCCGGACGGTTCCCGGTCCGCAGCGGAGGGGTGTACGAGCACGTCGCACACCGGATCTTCCGCGCGGCCGACGGTTACGTCGCGGGCGGCTACTCGGGCAGCGAGCGCATGTGGACGGACCTGCTCGCCTGGATGGCGGAGAGCGACGAGGCGGCGGACCTCACCGGCGAGCGCTACGCCGATGCCGCCTTCCGCTGGCGCGCACGTCCCCACGTCGACGCGGTGGTGGAGCGCTTCGCCGCTCGCCGCACCGCGGCGGAACTTGCCGAGCAGGGGAGGGCCCGGGCCCTGCCGTGGGCCGAGGTCGTCCCGCCCGCCCGGCTGCCCGCCAATCCGCAACTGCGGAACCGGGACTTCTTCGTACGCATCACCGGCGAGGGCCTGCCCGAGGAAGGCGTCGAGGACGTCGGCTTCCCCTGGGCCGCCCGCCCGCGGCCGCTCGCGCTCGAGACGATCCGCGAGGTGGCGAGCGGCGCGCCATGGCAGCACGAGCGGCCGCGCGGCCTGCACGAGAAACGGCCGCGCGGCCTGGCGTCGGGCGACGGGCGAGGCATGGCGCTCAGTGGCGTCCGTGTCCTCGACCTGTCGTGGGTGCTGGCCGGCCCGTACGTCACCAAGCTGCTCGGCGAACACGGCGCCGACATCATCAAGATCGAATCCAAGCACCGGCAGGACCCGACCCGCTTCGCGCCCTCCATGCACCTGCGGCCCGGGTCGGACCCCGACGACAGCGGCTACTTCCTCAACTTCAACCGCAACAAGCGCAGCGTCGCCCTCAACCTGCGCACCGAGGACGGGCAGCGGCTGCTGCGCGAACTGGTCCCGCACTGCGACGTCGTCGTGGAGAACTTCAGCCCGGGCGTGCTCGCCCGCTGGGGAATGGACTACGAGTCCCTGCGCGCGCTCAACCCGGACGTCGTCCTCGTGTCCATGGCCGGGGTGGGGCACACGGGCCCCTGGCGCAAGGCGGTGACCTTCGCCGACACGCTCGCCGCCATGTCGGGCCTGTCCAGCGAGACCGCGAGTCCGGGCGGTGCCCCACAAGGGCTGACCTTCGGGCTCGGCGACATGGTCGCTGCCAACGCCGCGGCCCTCGGCGCCCTCGACCTGCTGGCCCAAGGACGCGGCGGACACGTCGACCTCTCCCAGCTCGAAGCGATGGCCGCGACGATGGGCCCCGCCGTGCTGGAACCCGTTCTGACACCGGACCTCGAAGACCCGCGCACCGCCGAGCAGCCCAACCGCTCGCCGTACGCCGTCCCGCACGGTGTCTACCCGGCCGCCGGCGAGGACCGCTGGATCGCGATCACCGTCGACGACGATGCGCAGTGGCGGTCGCTCACCAAGCTCGTCGACCTGCCCGGAGGCGGGGACGGGGACGGTAGCGGTGGTGGTGGCGTGGACACCCGCCGTGCCCATGAGGACGCCATCGACGCCGCCCTTGCCGCGTGGACCCGCGGCCAGGACGCGGCCGAACTCGCCGCGCTGCTGCAGGCCGCGGGCGTCCCCGCCGCAGCCGTGGCCACCGGCCGGGATCTGGTGGAGGAGGACGAGCAACTCGCGGCTCGCGGTTTCTACCCGCAGCTGGACCACCCCCGCGCGGGCCGCGTCCGCCACGAGGGCATCGTCGCGCGCTGCTCGGTGACGCCCGGCGCGCTCACCGCCCCGGCGCCCCTGCTCGGCCAGCACACCCGGGACGTACTGGGCGGACTGCTGGGGCTCTCCGACGAGGACTTCGCGGCACTGCGGGCCGCGGGCGTCCTCGAATGACACTCGCAGCCCGCAGCCCGCAGCCCCCAACCCGAAGGCACGACCACGCAGACGCACCCGCACCCACCCACACCCACCCTCCGAAGCGCCCCCCGAGCGCTAAGGACGAACGGAGAAGGAACCGGTATGACCGCTTCCGTGCTCGACGTCACCCGCGACGGAGCCGTCGCCACGATCCGGATCGACCGCCCCAAGGCCAACGCCGTCGACCCGGCCATGATCGAGGAGTTCCTCGGCGTCCTGCCGCCGTTGGTGGACGACCCATCCGTACGCTGCCTGGTGATCACCGGCACCGGCCGCTTCTTCGTCGCCGGTGCCGACATCGCCGTGATGCGCGACCTGTCGGACGGCAACCAGGCGAAGATGCGCCGCTGGATCGACGTCCAGCGCCTTCTCGAACGCGCCCCGAAGCCCGTGATCGCGGCCATGAACGGGCATGCGCTCGGCGGGGGAGCGGAGCTCTCGCTCGCGTGTGACCTGCGCATCCTCTCCGCCGATGCCTCCTTCGGCTTCCCCGAGATCGCGCTGGGCCTGTTCCCCGGGGCCGGCGGCAGTCAGCGGCTGCCCCGCCTGGTCGGGCCGCATCTGGCGAAGCGGCTCATGATCGAGGGCGCGCGCCTCGACGCCGCACGCGCATTGGAGCTGGGTTTGGTCGACGTGGTCGCCGACGCGACGGACTTCCCCGCGGTCGTCGACGAGCGGGCCCGGCGCCTCGCCGCGCAGCCCACTGCCGCCATCGGCCTGCTCAAACGGGTCATCGACGACGGGTGCGCCCTGCCCATCGAGGAGGCGCTGCGCCAAGAGGAGAAGGGAGTCCGCGAACTGACCCGCACCGCCGACGCCGCCGAGGGCCTGCAGGCCTTCCTGGACAAGCGCACGCCGGTCTTCACGGGCCGCTGACAGCACCGTCCCGCAAACCGGTGAGGTGCGAAGCCGCCCGGACCTCCACCGTCTCCCCTCTCAGGCGTACGGTCGCCGTGCGCCGGCCTTTCTCCCCCTCAAGGAGGGACCGTGACCCAACAGGTCGCCGCACAAACCCCCACTCCGCCCGCACCCCGGACGTCCCTGCGCCGCATCGTGGCCGCGTCGCTCGCCGGCAACACGCTGGAGTGGTACGACTTCTTCCTCTACACGACCGCCGCCGCGATGGTGCTGGGTGATGTCTTCTTCCCCGCCCACGGCAGCCCGCTCCTCGGCACCATCGCCGCCCTGGCCACGCACGCGGTCGGGTTCGCCGCGCGGCCGCTCGGCGGCATCCTCTTCGGACACATCGGCGACCGCAGAGGCCGACGCACCGCACTCATGGCGACGCTGTCGCTCATGGGCGTGGCCACCTTCTGCATGGGCCTGCTGCCCTCCTACGACACGGCCGGCATCGCCTCGCCCGTCCTCCTCGTCCTGCTGCGCATCCTGCAAGGAGTGGCAGCGGGCGGCGAGTGGGGTGGCGGAACGCTGATACTGAGCGAGAACGCGCCGCCCCACCGACGTGGTTTCTACTCCTCGTTCAGCTCCTCCGGCCTTGGCATCGGCTACATCCTGGCCTGCCTGGCGCTGATCGGCGCCGAGCGGTTCGCCGGCGATGCCTTCGCCACCTGGGGATGGCGGCTGCCCTTCCTGGCCAGCGCGGTCATCTTCGTGGTGGGCCTCTACATCCGCCGCCACGTGGGCGAGACGGAGAGTTTCAAGGAGACCAGCCAGGAGGAAGGCGTGGTGCGCGCACCGCTCATCGAGGTGTTGCGCACCAACCCGCGTGGCGTCCTCACCGCCGTGGGCCTGCGCTTCGCGGAGAACGGCGCCGGCTACATCTTCCTCTCCTTCTCCCTGGTCTACGGCCGTCATGTCGGCGTCTCCACCGATGTGCTGCTGTGGGGCGTGGTCGTCGCCATGGCCGTCGACTCGGGGCTGATGGTGTTCTTCGGGCACCTCTCCGACCGGCTCGGCCGCCGCCCTGTCTACCTCGGTGGCGCCGTCGCGATGGTGCTGTGGACCGTTCCGTTCTTCCTTCTCATGAACACGGCCTCCGCGCCCGCCGTGTGGCTGGCGCTGATCGGCGGCCACATCACCATCGCCGCCATGACCGGCGTCCAGCCGTCCTACTTCTCCGAGCTGTTCAGCACCGAGACCCGTTACTCCGGCATGGCCATCGGACACGAGCTGGCCTCGGCGGTCGCGGGCGGACTCTCCCCGGTGATCGCAGCCATCCTGCTCGACTCCTACGGCAGCTTCTGGCCCGTGGCCGCCCTGACGATCGGGCTCGCCCTGGTCACCGTCGTCACGGTCGTGGTGGCTCGGGAGACGAGGCCCACATGACCGAGCTGTTCGCACTGCGCGGCCGGACCGCCCTGGTCACCGGTGGTACTTCCGGGATCGGGCTCGCCGCCGCGCGGGCGCTCCACGGGGCAGGGGCCCGGGTCGCGCTCACTTCGCGCGACCCGGGCCGTGCCCGCGAGGCCGCCGCCGGCATCGGTCCGGACGCGCTCGGACTGGCCTGCGATGTCACCGACGAGGACCAGGTACGCGTGGCAATAGGGCGCGTGCACGAAGAACTCGGCGGCCCCGACATCCTGGTGACCAGCGCCGGGACCCTCGCCCGCGGCAGCGCCACCGACCTGCCCACCAACACGCTGCGGGCCTGCATGGACACCAACTTCTACGGCACGTGGTACGCCGCCCGCGAGGCGAGCCGCCACATGACGGCCGCGGGACACGGACGCATCGTCACCATCGGCTCCGTCCTCGGCGCCGTGGGCGCGCGCGAGCGTGCCGGGTACGCGGCGTCCAAGGGAGCGGTCGTCCAGTTCACCAAGTCGCTGGCCCTGGAACTCGCCGGCACCGGCGTCACGGCCAACTGCCTCCTGCCCGGCCCCGTACTGACCGAGATGAACGAGGCCTCGCGCAACGATCCCGTCGCCCTCGACATGATCGGCCGCGAAGTCCCGCTCGGCCGCTGGGGCGAGCCGCAGGACCTCGCCGCCGCCCTGCTGCTGCTCGCCGGCGACCACAGCGGCTTCCTCACCGGCACCGCACTGCCGGTCGACGGCGGCTACCTCGCCCACTGAACGCGGCCACCTCGCCCACTGAACACCGTCGCACGGCCGCGGTTCACTCAGCGGAACCATTCCCTTGGGCGCACCGGGCCGCGCTGGTGGACTCGGCACCGCACAGCGATCACGGAAGGAACGCGATGATCCCGTCACCCCCCGAAAGCCGCTACGCAGACGGCGGCGGAGTGCGCTATCACTACCACGACCTGGGCGCGGGCTCCAACACCGTCTTCCTGCACGGAGGCGGTCCCGGCTGCACGGCGTGGAGCGACTTCGGCCCCGTCGCCCCGCTCTTCGCCGCCGACCGGCGCTGCCTGCTGGTCGACATCCACCAGTACGGCAAGTCCGAGAAGTCCCGCATCACCGGGCCCATGTGGGATCACCACGCCGCCAAGACCGTCGCCCTGCTCGACACCCTGGGCGTCGAGCGCGCCGACTTCCTCTGCAACTCCTGGGGCGGCACCATCGCCCTCAACCTTGCCGCCAAGTACTCCGACCGGGTCCGCTCCCTCGTCGTCACCGGCAGCATGCCGGTCTTCTACGGGCCGCTCGCCCCGCTCCCCGAGAACGGCCACCGCGGCCGCACCGCCCGCGACGTCTACTACGGCGGCGAGGGCCCCACCCGCGAGAAGATGCGCCGGCTGATCACCAGCCTGGAGTGGTACGACGGCGCCAAACTGCCCGAGGAAACCCTCGACATGCGCTACGAGCAGAGCCTGGACGAAGGCGAGCGCTCCCTCGCCGCCATGTCCGACTCACCGCGCGGCGACTGGCAGGACCTCACCGAAGAGCTCGGCCGGATCCAGGCGCCGACCCTCTTCATCTGGGGCATGTACGACGCCTTCCTCACCCCGGACTACCCGCTCATGCTCGCCCGCATGGTGCCGAACGGAAACCTGCACGTGATGGACCACGTCTCGCACCACCTCCAGGAGGAGCGCCCCGAGGCGTACCACTCGGTGGTCACCGGCTTCCTCGACTCCCTCGGAAAGTCCTGACGCCCCTTCCTTTCTCACCCACACTCGCAACGAACGCATCGGAGTACCTTCCGTGACCCTCTGGACCGATCTGAGCCCGCTTCCCTTCCGTATCGAGTACGTGGACGCCAAGGGCGTGCCGACCCGCGCCCTGCGCGCCGGCGACCCGGCCGCGGAGGCCGTCGTCTTCCTGCACGGCACCAGCGGCCACCTCGAAGCCTTCTCGCGCAACATCGCCGCCCACGCCGCGTACGACCTGCACGCCATCGACATGCTCGGGCACGGCTACACCGGCAAGCCCGACCGCCGGTACGAGATCGCCGACTACGTCCGGCACCTCCTGGACTACCTCGACGCCGCAGGCGTCCAGCGCGCACACATCGTCGGCGAGTCCCTCGGCGGCTGGGTCGGCGCACGCGCCGCCATCGACCACCCCGAGCGCATCGCCGGCCTCCAACTCCTGTGCGCCGGCGGCACGGTGGCCAACCCGGAGGTGATGGACCGCATCCGCACCAGCACCAAGAAGGCCGTGGAGAGCGACGACATCGACCTCACCCGCCAGCGGCTGCGCCTGCTCATGGCGGACGACGCCGACGCCACCGAGGAACTGGTCGAGATCCGGCACGCGATCTACCACACGCCGGAATTCGTCGCGAACGTCGACAACCTCCTGTCGCTGCAGGACATGGAGCGGCGGCAGCGCAACATCCTCCGCCCCGAGGACCTGGCCCGCATCACTCGGCCCACTCTCATCGTGTGGGGCCGCAAGAACCCGTTCGGTGAGGTCCCCGAGGCCAACCGCATGCACGAGAACATCCCCGGCTCCGAACTGGTGCTCTTCGACGACTGCGGCCACTGGCCGCAGCACGAGCAGGCCGGGCAGTACAACCCGATCAGCCTCGCCTTCATCGCCAAGGCGGCCGCCTGATGCGGGCCGCCCGGATCCACGCCTGGGGCGCCGCGCCCGTCGTGGACGAGGTGCCCGAGCCGGTCCGCGAAGAGGGCCGGGTACTGGTCGAGGTACAGGCGGGCGCTGTCGCACACCTCGACGCTTCCGTCGCCGGCGGGGACTTCCGCCTCAAGCCGGAGCCTCCGTACATCGGCGGGGTGGAAGGCGCGGGCGTCGTCCTGGCGGCGGACCCGGACAGCGGCCTGGCGCCCGGCACCCAGGTGGTACTGCGCGGCGGCGGCCTCGGCCTGCTGCGGGACGGCACCTGGACGGAGCGGATCAGTGTGTCGCCCAAGGCGTGCATGCCGCTGGAGACCGCGCTGCCGCCCGAGACAGCGGCGAGCTTCTTCGTGCCCGCCACCACGGCGTACGTCGTCCTGCACGACGTGGCCCGGCTGCGCGAGGGGGAGCGGGTCGTGGTCGTGGGCGCGGCCGGAGCGGTGGGCTCCATGGTCGTCCAGCAGGCCCGCGCCGCCGGCGCTGAAGTCGTCGGCGTCGTCGGCCGGAAGGAGCAGCTCGCCGATGTGCCCGAGGGGGTCGAGGCACTGTTGCTGGACGAGGCGGAGCACCTCGCGGAGCAGCGCTCGGCCGACCTGCTCGTGGACACCCTCGGCGGTGCCGGTCTCATCGGCCGCAGCCGCTGGGTGCGCCAGGGGGGACGCGCCGCCGTCATCGGGTACGTCACGGGGACCACGGTCGAGATCGACCTGCCCTCCTGGCTCCTGGACGACGTGGCCCTCCTGCCGGTCAACATGATCCGGCAGGAACAGCGGGCGCGCGAGGTGTGCGGTGATCTGGTCCGCCGGCTCGCCGACGGCACACTCAACGTTCCCGTCGAGACGTTCGCGCTGGAGGACACGGCGAAGGTGCTCGCCGCCCTTCAAGAGGGCCGCGTCCGCGGGCGGGCGGTCGTCCTGCCGAAGTGATGTGTCCGCGGAGAAGGGCCGGGAGCGGCGTATGCTTCCGGCCCTTCGCGTGGCTCCGTGGGATGCGCCCGCGGGGGAGTGGAGCGTCACGGGCTGCCGGCGGCCTCCCGGTCCCACGTGGCGGCCGTGACCCCGCGCTCGCGCAGTGCCGCCTTGCGGACCTTGCCGGTCTCGGTGAGCGGCAGCGCCGGCATCGCCTCGATGTAGCGGGGCACGGCGAACGCGGGCAGCTCGCCTGCGCAGTGGCGGGCCAGCTCGGCAGGCTCGACGACGCTGCCGGAGCGAGCCACGACAGCCACCATCACCTCGTCCTCGGCGAGGTCGGAGGCGACGGGGAACGCGGCGGCCGCGGCCACCGCCGGGTGGCCGCACACCACCGACTCCACCTCGCCGGAGGCGACGTTCTCCCCGCGTCGTCGGATCACGTCCTTGATGCGGTCGACGAAACGGAACCAGCCGTCCGGGTCGCGGACGACGCGGTCACCGGTCCGCCGCCAGGAGCGCGGGGCCAGTGGCGGATCTCCCGTATAACCGGTGGAGAAGGCGTACAACTGGTCTGTCGCCACGAGGAGTTCGCCCGGGACGCCGTCCGGAACGGGGGTCAACGTCTCGTCGACCACCTCGGCGCGGAACCCGGGACGCACGGTGCCGATCATGCCTGGGCGGTACTCGCCGGGCGTGGAGCCGATGACGAGGTTGGTCTCGGTCGAGCCGAAGCCGTCGACGAGCGCCACACCGAACCGCTCGCGGAACGGCTCGCACAACGGCGCCGGTGTTGCCGGGGAGAGGCCGCGCCGCACCTGGTGCGCGCGGTCCTGCGGGCCGGGCGGCTGGGCGAGCAGCATGGGCACCATCGCGCCGAGCAGATGGACCACGGTGGCCCCGCAGTCGGCCGCCCGGGACCAGTACCGCGAGGCCGAGAAGCGCCCGTCGACCGTGCAGCTCGCGCCGACCGTCATGGCCTGTGCGAGGGTGTTCAGCGCGTTGGTGTGGAACAGCGGCAGGCAGGTGTAGAGCGAGTCGTCGGCGGTCAGGCCCAGCGCGTCGGACACGTTGCGGCCCCACCACACGAACTGCGCCTGCGGGCAGCGCACGCCGCGGGCCGTGCCGGTGGTGCCCGAGGTGAAGAGCACGGCCGCGGTGTTCTCCGGGCGCACCGGTGCCGGGGCGATGGCCTCACCATGGTCGGGCGCGGGGACGTCACCACTGCCGGCCACCCACACGCGCCCCCGGTACCCCTCCGCGACGGCACGCGTCGCGAGCTCCGGCTCGGCGTACAGGAAGGGCGGGGCGGCCTCATCGAGGACGTGCCGCAGCGACCGGCCGCGCAGTGCCGTGTTCAGCGGCACGACGACCGCCCCCAGCCACGCACACCCGAGCACCAGGTCCACCAGCTCGATCCGGTTGGACAGCAGGGCCGCCACCCGGTCCCCGCGCCGGCAACCGTGCGCGGCCAGGGAGCCGGCCATCGCCGCCGCGGCCTCCCGGGTCTCCGCGTACGTGCGCACCGTACCGCCCACGCGCAGGAAGACCCGGTCACCGAATCTCCCAGCAGCGGTCTCCAGCAGTCCTGGCACGGTCAAGCGGTCCATCGCAGCCTCCCGGAGGCCGCACGCCGCACGCACCGGCCCGGCCCCGTCGTCGGTCGTCACGCGCGCATGCTCGCTCCCGTCCGGGGGCCGGTCCAGGCGGCTGTTCCGCTCAGCGGTCCGGGGACCGGCCCGGCCCGGCGTCCGCTCAGCGGCCCGGGTGGCCGCGTTCTGTTCAGCGGAACAGGACCGTTGGCGGCCGCCGCCTCGGGCCGGATGCTCTAGCGCCATGGACCGAGAGCGACAGGAGGGCCCGGGACGATGACCACGGGTGACAACACTGCCACCGCACAGGACGCCGGCCGCCGTGGGCGCGGCAAGAGCGCGGCGCAGGGCCGCCAGGACTGGACGTCCTGGCCCCACTACGACGCGGCCGGTGCGGGGTTCCGCGGCTACTGGTACCCGGTGACCTGGTCGAACCACATCACCGGCGATCCGCAGCCGTTCACCATCGCCGGCGAGAGGATCACCCTGATCCGTGACGGCGGCACCGCCTACGCACTGCACAACCGCTGCCCGCACCGCGGGGTGCCGCTGTCCGAGGGCAACCAGCAGTTCCCGGGCACGGTCAGCTGTCCCTACCACGGCTGGACCTTCGACCTGCCCACCGGCAAGCTCAGCGCCGTCATCACCGACGGCCCCGGCTGTCGCCTCACCGGCAAGCTCGGTGTGCGCACCTACCCGGTCGAGGAGCGCCTCGGCATGGTGTGGGTCTACATCCCGGTGGCCGACGAGGAGCCGCACCCGATCGACGAGCAGCTCCCCGAGGAACTGGTCGGCAACGCCTTCGTCATGGGCGGCCGCATCGAGCCGCGCGGCGGCAACTGGCGGTTCGCCTGCGAGAACGGCTTCGACGAGGGCCATGCCAAGTACCTCCACCGCACCGCGCTGTGGCGGCTGTTCAAACCGATGCCTACGTGGAACATCACCAAGGTCGTGCCGCGCGGCCGCTGGATCTACCGCGTCCAGCAGGAGGTCCACTGGGAGGCGGACTTCCCCGGGGTCGGCCGCTGGACGAACAAGCGGTGGTGGAAGATGCAGCCGCCGAAGGAAACCTTCAACATCGGCAACACCGGTGCCCCCAAGGAGATCAACCCGGTCATCGAGGACCAGGAGTTCCCCGGTTTCGCCTCCCTCTCCATGCCCGGCGTGCTGCGCATCGCCTATCCCAAGTTCATCCACTACGAGTTCTACGTTCCCGTCGACGAGGACAACCACCGTTATGTCGGCGTGATGGTCAACTTCACCGAGGGCTGGCAGACGCTCGGCTTCTACGCCAAGTACCTGGGGGCGGTCCGCTGGCTCTTCCACGGCCAGTTCTCCGGCCAGGACGCCTGGATGGTCGACGTCACCGACGCGCCGCCGGAGAAGCTCTACCGCCCCGACATCTCGCTGACCGCCTGGCGGAACCTCAGCGAGGAGGAGTACGGCAAGAAACTCGCCGACCTCGGCACGGCCACGACTACCACGACGGAACCGGCCGCCACCGGCACCACTGAACCGGCCGCCACCGCCACCACCGACGGAAAGAAGGCATGACGATGGGCCGCACCCTGCTCACCCTGCTCGCCGGCGCCGCGCTCGCGGTCGGGCTCCCGCTCGCGAAGAAGCGCTTCGAGCGCACCACCATGACCCAGGTCCACCGGATCAACCAGTGAACGCCACCGGACTCGCGGGGCTCGACAAGCCGCGACGCGGATGGACCGAGGCCGCCTGGCGGCACATCACCGGTGACCGCCTGCGCGAACTGATCACCGGCCTCGTGGACATCCCCAGCCCGACCGGCGACGAGGCGCCGCTGGCCCGGCACATCGCCAACACCCTTGCGGACGCCGGCGTCACGGGCGCCACCGTCCAGCCGCTCGACGACCGCCAGGCCAACGCGTACGGCCGGCTGCGCGGCGACGGCACCGGCCCCGACCTCATGCTGTACGCGCCCATCGACACGCTGACGGTGGGGGAGGAGAGCGAGGACGTCCCGTGGATCGGGCCCGAGCTGCGCGAGGACATGCGCCCCGCGGCCCGGAGCGTCGGGGACCTGGTGACCGGCCTGGGCGCCTCCAACCCGAAGGGGCACGCCGCGTGCGTGATGATGGCCGCCGAGGCGATCGCCCGCGCCGGCATCCCGCTCACCGGCGACCTGGTCGCGGCGTTCGGCGCGGGCGGCATGCCCACCAACGCCCGCCCGGTCGGAACGCGCCTCAACACCGGCCAGGGCGCGGGGTGTTCCTTCCTGCTGGAGCAAGGCGTGTGGACCGACTACGCGGTCATCGCCAAACCCGGCTGGACGGTCTCCTGGGACGAGGTCGGACTGGTCTGGTTCGAGGTGACGGTACGCGGCACGCATACCTACGTCGGCTCGCGCCACCGCCTTCCCTACGACAACGCCATCGCCCGTGCCGGCGAGGTTGCCTGCCACCTGGAGGAGTGGTTCGCCGAGTACGCCGAGCACCACACGCACGGCACGGTCGCCCCGCAGGGCATCGTCTCCTCCATACGAGGAGGCTGGCCGCGGATGGCGGCCGTCACCCCGGCCGCGTGCACCCTCCGCGTCGACCTGCGCATCGCCCCCGAAACGACGCCGATGCAGGCCAAGCGGGAGTTCACCGCGGCCCTCGACGCACTGGGCGAGAAGCTGCCGGGGCCGGCCGCCACCGCGGAGATGATCCTGGCCATTCCCGGCACACGCACCGACCCCGACAGCTGGGTCCACCGCAGTGCCACCGCCGCATGGGAGGCACTGGAGGGACGCGCGCACGAGGTCGTACGCGGCAACAGCGGCGCCACCGACGCCAACATCCTCCGCGGCCGTGGCATCCCCACCGTCCGGGTCGGCATGCCCAAGGTCACCGAGGCGGAGGCACCCTTCCCCATCGACTTCGCCCGGGGAATGAACACCGTCTCGGTCCCGGCCATGGAGAAGCTGACCCGTCACCTGGTCCGCACCGCCATCGACACCGTCACGCGCACCCGCGCGGAAATGGAGGGCCCCGCAGCATGACAGAGATCGTCCTCGGGGTGGGTGCCTCCCACAGCACCCTCATGAACACGCACTGGGGCCAGACCCTCCACAAGGACCGCGCCGAGCGCTTCCGCGACGCATTGCACCAGGCCCGCGACGCGCTCGCCGAAGCCAGGCCCGACACCGTGGTGCTGGTCGGCTCCAACCACTTCCGGGGCTTCTGGCTCGACCTGATACCGAGCTTCACCCTCGGTGTCGGCGAGTGCCTCGCCAGCGGCGAGTCAGGGACGCCCAAGGGACCGCAGCCGGTGGACGTGCCACTGGCCCGGCACCTCGCCGACACGCTCGTCGACGGCGGGCGCTTCGACGTCGCCTTCTCGGCACGCCTGCAGATCGACCACGGGCAGTCGCACGCCATCCAGTACCTGCTCGACGGGCTCGGCGCCGAGATCGTGCCGCTCGTCGTCAACGTCTTCGCACCACCGCTGCCCACCCTCGACCGCTGCGAGCAGCTCGGCCGGGCCATCCGCGAGGCGGTCCTCGCCTTCCCCGGCGACCGGCGCGTGGCGGTCGTCGGCTCCGGCGGACTGTCGCACCGGCTGCCGTGGCCGGACTGGCGCGCACCGGACGGCGAGGACGAGGAGTTCATGGTCGGCGCCTGGCTCAACGGCCGGAACAACTGGCAGGACTACGACCAGCGCCGCCGCGAGATCATCCGCGCCGCCGAGGCCGCCATCACCCCCGCCTTCGACGAGGAGTTCCTCGCCCTCCTGGAGCGGGGCGAGGCCCACCGCCTCACGGCGTACACCTCCGAGCAACTGGAGGAGGCCGCGGGCAACGGCGCGCAGGAGCTGCGCACCTGGCTGCTCATGGCGTCCGTGCTCGACCACGTCCCCGGCCGGCGCCTCGCCTACGAGCCGATGCCCGAGTGGCTCACCGGCATGGGCGTGGCCGTCCTCGATCCGGTAGACACCGCACGGGCGTGAGATCCGGACCGCAGCACCGACCGGGAGGTTGTCACCATGACCGTCACCACGACCGCCGGCACAACTCGGTACCCCGGTCAGGGCACGCCCCACGACCTGGAGGCTCTCAGGGGCCGGGACGCGCCTGAGCCGATGAACTCGGTACTCGGCAAGGTCCGGCCCATCCTGGAAGCGTTCACGGAGCAGGACAGCAGTCTTCCCCTCGCCGAACTCGTCCGCCGCACCGGCATCGCCAAGGCGACGGTGCACCGGCTCGCCCAGGAACTCGTCGACTGGGGGCTGCTGGAGCGGGACGGCTGCGATTACCGGCTCGGCCTCCGCCTGTTCGAGATGGGCCAGCGGGTGCACCGCCAGCGCATCCTGCGCGAGGTCGCCCAGCCGTACATGGAGGACCTGCTGCTCGTCACCCACGAGACGATCCACTTCGCGATCCACGACGCCCTGGACGTCGTGTACTTGGACAAGATCTTCCCGCACCGCGGGCTGAACGAGGAGTCCCGGGTCGCGGGCCGCCTCCCGCTGCACTGCACCGCCACCGGCAAGGCGATCCTCGCCTTCTCACCCGACTCGCTGTTCCTCCAGGTCGTTCGGCACGGCCTGAAACCGGTCACCCGCCACACCGTTGTCTCCCCCGGCAGGCTGCGCGCTCAGCTGGACCGGATCAGAGCCGACGGCATCGTGCTGGAGAGCGAGGAAATCCGCCTCGGCTACGCGAGTCTCGCCGTACCCGTCTTCGGGCGCGACAGCTCGCTCGTGGGCGCGCTGTCCATCACCGCGCCGACGTACCGCATGGACGCCGTCAAACACGCCACCGCACTGCGCACCGCAGCACTCGGCATCGGCCGGTCGCTGCGGTGACCCACCACCGCTGACCGCGCCCACACACGCATGAGGGAGCCCTCCGACCCGGAGGGCTCCCTCATGCGTGTTGCCTGAGAAGACTCGCCCGTGCGGCGTCCTGCTGGGTGGAACGAAACCGTAGGGGAGGACGGATACCGTCCCTACGCTCCCGACCATGAGCGTTCCCACCGACGCGCCGACGAGCGCGGACGCCGCCACACCCACCCTCGATACCGACATCCTGATCATCGGCGCGGGCCCGGCTGGCCTGTACGGCGCCTACTACGCGGGCTTCCGCGGCCTCAGCGTCACCGTCATGGACGTCCTGCCGCAGTGCGGCGGCCAGATCAGCGCGATGTACCCCGAGAAGCCCATCTTCGACATCGCCGGCTACCAGGCCGTGCGCGGCCGCGACCTGGTCGACAGCCTGGTCGCCCAGGCCGAGCCGTACGGACCCCGCTACCTCCTCGGCCACCGCGCCACCGAACTCACCCACGGCCCCGACGGCCTGCCCCTGATACGCAGCGACCGAGGGGCGGTGGTACGCGCAGGCGCCGTCGTCATCACCGGCGGAGTCGGCACCTTCACCCCGCGCACCCTCCCCGCCGGCGAGGACTTCCTGGGCCGCGGCCAGGTGTACTTCGTCCCCGACCCCGGCGACCACGCCGACCAGGACGTGGTCATCGTCGGCGGCGGCGACAGCGCCTTCGACTGGGCCGACACCCTCGCCCCCCTCGCCCGTTCCGTACGGATCGTCCATCGCACCGCACGCTTCCGCGCGCACGCGGCGACCGTGGAGAAGGTCCGCAACCTCGGCGTCGAGATCATCACCGACTCCGAAGTGAGCGCCCTGCACGGCAACGAGCGCCTGGAGCGGGTGGAGATCCGCCACCGCACCACCGGCGAGACACGGACGCTGCCCGCCGACACCGTCGTCGCCGCCCTCGGCTTCCTCGCCGACCTCGGACCGATCAAGGACTGGGGCCTCACCCTCAACGCCCGCAAGATAGCCGTCGACACGCGGATGGCGACCAACTTGCCGCGGGTGTTCGCCGCCGGCGACATCACCGACTACCCGGGCAAGGTCCGCCTCATCGCCGTCGGCTTCGGCGAAGCCGCAACCGCCGTCAACAACGCGGCCACCGTCATCGACCCCGAGGCCGCCCTCTTCCCCGGCCACTCCACCGACAAGGAGAACTGACCCATGGCGTACGTCATCGGCGCGGCCTGCGTCGACACTCAGGACCGCTCCTGCGTCGACGAATGCCCGGTCGACTGCATCTACGAGGGCGACCGCAAGCTCTACATCAACCCGACCGAGTGCATCGACTGCGGCGCGTGCGAAGTCGCCTGCCCCGTCGAGGCCATCACCGTCGACCGCAAGGCCGACACCGTCTTCCGCGACGACAGCCGGCGCTTCTTCGACGAGGTACTGCCCGGCCGCAGCGAGCCGCTGGGCACCCCTGGCGGGGCCGGTGCCGTCGGCCCGCTGGGCGTGGACACCCCGTTCGTCGCGGACTGGAGCGGAGCGTGACGGGCACGGTCCCCACGGCCCCCGCCCTCCGCAAGGGCTACGCCGACAGCCCCTTCGGCCAGCTCCACTACGCGGAGTGCGGGGCCGGCGAGCCCGTGCTCCTCTTCCACCAGACCCCGCGCTCCTGGACGGAGTACCTGCGCGTCCTCCCTCTCGTGGGCGCCGAATTCCGCGCGATCGCCATGGACACCCTCGGCTTCGGCGCCTCCGCGAAGCCCGAGGGGCCGCACTCGATCGAGCGGTACGCGGACGCCGCCGAGGCCCTGGCGCAGGCGCTGGGACTGGACCGGTACCACCTGGTGGGCCACCACACGGGCGGCCTCATCGCACTGGAACTCGCCGCCCGCCACCCCACCCGGACAGCCAGCCTCCTTCTCTCCGCGACGCCCTACGTCGACGAGGAGAAACGCCGGAGCAGCGGCCACGCGGTGGACCACGTCGTCCCGCACCCCGACGGCTCCCACCTCCTCGACCTGTGGAACCACCGCCGCGCCTTCTACCGGCCGGGCGAGGAGGCCGCCCTCAACCGTTACGTCATCGACGCACTGACCGTCCTCGACCACGTGACCGAAGGCCACGCCGCGGTCCGCCGTTACGCGATGGAGGAGCGGCTGCCCCTCGTCACCGCCCGCACCCTGGCCGTCTGCGCCCCGGACGACCACTTCGCACTCCCGTCACTGACGAAACTGGCCGCGGCCCTCGCCTGCGAGACCCGCCTGCTCCCCGGCGGACACGCCCCGGTCCCGGAGCAGCTTCCGGAGGAGTTCGCGCGGACCGTCGTGGAGTGGGTGACGACCGACCGCGGCTGAAGCGGCCACTGCGGGCGGCCTCAGGACGTGGGAACGCCTGCCTGTTCAGCGAGACTGTCCGGGTTGGTGGTGAGCCAGTCGTAGGTGAAGGAGTTCCAGAAGGAGCACTGGTGCCGTGCCGCGTACACCTCGGACTTGAGGGCCCGGCTCTCACCACCCGGCAGCAGGGACATGTACTTCGCGCCCCGATACGACGGCCAGGCGGCAAGCCCCGGGGTCGCGGGGTTCCCGTGCTTCACGAACGAGCCCCAGTAGCGCACCATCTCCTTGGACAGCTGCTGCTGCCCGGGGGAGAGCAGCTTCGAGGTCTCCATGGGCCACAGGTATCCGACCTGGCTGGAGTGCGGGGCCCCTGAGTCGAAGCCAGGCGGAGTCTCGCCGAGGACGGGAGGGTGCGGGTCGTCGAACTCGTAGAAGTACGTCCGCGGTTGACGGGTGGCGAACCGGGCCGTGAGCTTCTGGTACTGACAGCCTCCGAGCCCGTAGAAGACGCTGCTGTCGCCCCACAGCGCGCTGATCGCATAGGTCCCGGCGTACGGGCTGCTGTAAGCGCTGTAGGGGTAGTGCGCGAGCACGGCGTCGGCCCGTGCCCCGAACTCCAGCCGGACCGCCCGCTCGTACTGCTCCTTCGTCGCGTGCGCGAACGGCAGCGCCCATGTCCGCACTTCGTCACGCGTGCTGCCGATGAGGAGGGGGACGTTCGCGGACCGGCCGGTGCGTACGGCCTCGCTCGGCGCGAGGGGCAGTTCGGGAACCCCGGACACGGGCAGCGGGCCGGTCAGGACACCACCCACGAAGTCCCGCCCGGCAGCCAGCAGTTCATCGGCAGGCTTGGCTCGCAGGCAGGAAGCGCCGGCCGACGGATCGGAACAGCCGGCGGTTGCCGCGTACTTCTTCCCCCTGGCGACGGCTTGCGCGACCGTGTGGCTGGGGCACCCGCCGCTTTCGATGATCGCGCCGGCGAACAGGCCGCGGGCCGGGGGCGAGGCCAGCAGCGCGCAGACGGAATGGCCGCCGGCCGACTGGCCGGCCATGGTCACGCGGCTCGCGTCCCCGCCGAAGGCGCCTATGTTGCGCTGTGTCCAGCGGAGCGCCGCCTCCTGGTCGAGCAGGCCGTAATTGCCCGCACCCCGCCTGCTCAGCCCGGGCAGGTCGAGATAGCCGAACACGCCCAGCCGGTAGTTGATCGTGACGACCACGACGTTGTTGGCCTTGGCGATCTGTGAGCCGTCATAGCGGTCCCCCGAACCGCTGGAGAAGCCGCCTCCGTGGATCCAGAACAGCACCGGCAGCGGCCGGTTCGTGCGGTGTGCGGGAGTGTAGACGTTCAGGTACAGGCAGTCCTCGCTCATCCCCGGGCCGGTGCCATTGCCGGTGGCCGACTGCAGGCAGCGCGAGCCGTGGGTGGTCGCCGGCCGTACGCCCGTCCAGGGGGAAACGGGTGCGGGAGGCTGCCAGCGTCTGGAGCCGACCGGCGGCGCGGCGTACGGGATGCCGAGGAACCGATCGACCCCATCCGTCGCGGCTCCCTTGACCAGGCCTTTGTCGGTGGAGACCGTCAAGGGGCGAGGGGCGGCGGACGCGGGTACGGCCGATACGACGGTCAGCAGGGTGAGCAGGCTCACCAGGGCAGCAAGTCCTCGTCGGACAATGGATCGCACGGAATCTCCCGAGAGGCAGGAGTGATGGGGAAGGCCATGCTCAGTAGCGAGGAGCAGGTGTGCAATGCCACCGGTCCGCTCAACGGACCTGTGCCTGAGCTACCAGGTGTGGAGGGCCTCGGCGGCCCGTCGTGGGACCGACGGTAAAAGGGCCCTATAACCTGGGGAAATGCTTACAGAAGTCATTGCGACTCGTTATGTGACACCGCTGCGGGAGGGCGGGTCGCTGCCTGGGATCGTCGAGGGAGACGACCTGGGTACTTACGTCATGAAGTTCACCGGGGCCGGGCAGGGGCGGAAGACGCTTGTTGCCGAGGTGGTGTGCGGGCAGCTGGGGCGGCGGCTCGGGTTGCGGGTGCCGGATCTGGTGCGGATGCAGCTGGATCCGGTGATCGGGCTGAGCGAGCCCGATCAGGAGGTGCAGGAGCTGCTGAAGGCGAGTGGGGGGCTGAACCTGGGCATGGATTACCTGCCCGGTTCGCTGGGCTTCGATCCGCTGGCCTTCGAGGTGAGCGCCCGCGAGGCGGGGCGCGTGGTGTGGTTCGACGCGCTGATCAACAACGTCGACCGGTCCTGGCGGAATCCGAATCTGCTGGTGTGGCACGGGGAGCTGTGGCTGATCGACCACGGTGCGACGATGATCTGGCACCACAACTGGGCGGGCGCGGAGAAGGCGGCGTTGAAGCCGTACGACGCCTCCGATCATGTACTGGCGACGTTCGGGCCGGACGTGGCGGGGGCGGCGGAGGAGTTCGCGCCCAAGGTGACCGAGGAGCTGCTGACCGAGGTCGTCGCGGATGTGCCGGACGAGTGGCTGGTGGACGAGCCGGGGTTCGATTCGGCCGAGGAAGTGCGGCGGGCCTACGTGAAGACGCTGCTGGCGCGGGCCGGAGTGATCAGCGACAACATCAGGATCGGTGAGCGTACGGAGGACAAGCCTTCGCAGGCGCCGGGCTGGCTGGCCGGCAAGCTTCCGCGGAGGGCAGTGAAGTGAGCGGACTGCACAACGGACGGGACGTCTTCGAGTACGCGCTGCTGCGGGTCGTACCCCGGGTCGAGCGGGGCGAGATGATCAACGCGGGCGTGGTCGTCTACTGCCACGCGCGGCGCTTCGTAGAGGCGCGTACGCATCTGGACGAGGCACGGCTGCGCGCCCTGGATCCTTCGGTGGACGTGGAGGGCGTACGGGCGGCGCTCGGTGCCGTCGAGGGGATCTGCCACGGCGGCGAGCGGGCCGGGCAGGCGGCCGGGGACGACGTGGGCCGGCGGTTCCGCTGGCTGATCGCGCCGCGCAGCACGATCGTGCAGCCGGGGCCCGTGCACACCGGGCTGACGGCCGACCCCACCAAGGAGGCGGAGCGGCTGCTGGACCTGTTGGTGCGGTGACGACGAGGCGTATACGGGGAGTACGGGCAGGCGCCCGGCTTTCCGTGTCCGCTACGGGGGAGTGCGGGCGGGTGCGGGGCTTTCCGTGGCCGCCCGCGGCCGTTCGATGCCGCAGGTGAGGTGTGTAACGGGGGCCGGTGGGGCGTTGACACGGAGTGCCCCGGCTTCTAGCGTCAGCTCTGCTGAAGCGACTAAGCGGTTGCTCACCCGCCTTCCGGGAGCGGTGAGCCGCTTTCGAGGTGAGGAGAACCCCGCATGTCCACCACCGAGCAGCGCGTAGCCATCGTGACCGGCGCCGCCCGCGGCATCGGCGCCGCCACCGCCGTGCGCCTGGCCGCCGAGGGCCGCGCCGTCGCCGTACTCGACCTGGACGAGGCGGCCTGCAAGGACACCGTCGAGAAGATCACCGCGGCCGGCGGCAAGGCCATCGCCGTGGGCTGCGACGTGTCGGACTCGGCACAGGTGGAGGCCGCCGTCGCGCGCGTCGCCGAGGAGCTGGGCGCGCCGACCGTCCTGGTCAACAACGCCGGCGTGCTCCGCGACAACCTGCTGTTCAAGATGAGCGACAGCGACTGGGACACGGTCATGAACGTGCACCTGCGCGGCGCCTTCCTGATGTCCCGCGCCTGCCAGAAGCACATGGTGGACGCGAAGTTCGGCCGGATCGTCAACCTCTCCTCCAGCTCCGCGCTCGGCAACCGCGGCCAGGTCAACTACTCGGCCGCCAAGGCCGGTCTGCAGGGCTTCACCAAGACGCTCGCCAAGGAGCTCGGCAAGTTCGGCATCACCGCCAACTCCGTCGCCCCCGGCTTCATCGTCACCGACATGACCGCGGCCACCGCCGAGCGGGTCGGCATGGGCTTCGAGGAGTTCCAGGCCGCGGCCGCCACCCAGATCCCCGTCCAGCGCGTCGGCAGGCCCGAGGACATCGCCAACGCCATCGCCTTCTTCACCGGCGAGCAGGCCGGCTTCGTCTCAGGCCAGGTCATGTACGTGGCCGGTGGCCCGCTCAACTGACCCGACACGCAGCCGCCGACGTAGCCGTAAGGGATCGGAATCGGACATGACTGAGCAGGACAACGCCAAGGTCGCCCTCATCACGGGCGCCAGCCGCGGCATCGGATACGGCGTCGCCGAGGCCGTGCTCGCGCGCGGCCACCGGGCCGTGATCACCGGCCGCAACGAGGACGCCCTCAAGGAGGCCGTCGAGAAGCTCGGCGCCGACCGGGTGATCGGCGTGGCCGGCAAGGCGCACGACGAGGCCCACCAGGCGGCCGCCGTCGAGCAGGCCATGGAAGCCTTCGGCCGGGTCGACTACCTCGTCAACAACGCCGGTACGAACCCGGTGTTCGGGCCGATCGCCGAGCTGGACCTCGCGGTCGCCCGCAAGGTCTACGAGACCAATGTGGTCTCCGCGCTCGGCTTCGCCCAGCAGACGTGGAAGGCGTGGCAGAAGGACAACGGCGGGGCGATCGTCAACATCGCGTCCATCGCGGGCGTCTCGGCCTCGCCCTTCATCGGCGCGTACGGCATGAGCAAGGCCGCGATGATCAACCTCACGCAGCAGCTCGCGCACGAGTTCGCGCCCGTCGTACGGGTGAACTCGATCTCGCCCGCCGTGATCAAGACGAAGTTCGCGGCGGCGCTGTACGAGGACCGCGAGGCGGAGGCGGCGGCGCAGTACCCGATGGCGCGGCTCGGCGTACCGCAGGACATCGGCGGTGCCGCGGCGTTCCTGCTGTCCGACGACGCGGGCTGGATCACCGGCCAGAACCTCGTGATCGACGGCGGGCGCTTCCTGAACGCCGGGGTCTGAGGGCTCGTACGTACGGTTTGCTCGTACGCTTCGCTCCGCCGGGTGCGGAGTTCTGCTGCCGGTGGCGGTGGTCCCGAGGGGCCGCCGCCACCGGCAGTTCTCGTCGGTCTCCTTCACGTCCGCCGTCGTTCGCCGTTCTCGTCCGCGATGGCGAGTTATCCACAGGGTGAGGCCCGGCGGGACGCGTTGTCAGTGGTCGCCGGTAGGTTCTCCAGTGAGAGATGCGGAACCCACCCGGAGGTCGTTGACGTGATGCCCGACATGCTGCCCGAGTCCTGGCGCGGCGTACTCGGCGAGGAGCTGACCAAGCCCTATTTCCAGGAGCTGACGGCCTTCGTCGAGGAGGAGCGCGCTCGGGGGCCGGTCTACCCGCCGCGCGAGGAGGTCTTCGCCGCGCTGGACGCCACGCCGTACGACCAGGTGAAGGTGCTCGTCCTCGGCCAGGATCCGTACCACGGCGCGGGCCAGGGGCACGGTCTGTGCTTCTCGGTGCGCCCCGGCGTCCGGACCCCGCCGTCCCTGCGCAACATCTTCAAGGAGATGCACGACGAGCTCGGCACGCCGATCCCCGACAACGGCTATCTGATGCCCTGGGCCCAGCAGGGCGTGCTCCTGCTGAACGCCGTACTGACGGTGCGCGCCGGCGAGGCCAACTCCCACAAGGGCAAGGGCTGGGAGAAGTTCACCGACGCGGTGATCAGGGCGGTGGCGAGCCGGCCCGACCCGGCGGTGTTCGTGCTGTGGGGGAACTACGCGAAGAAGAAGCTGCCGCTGATCGACGGCCAGCGGCATGTGGTCGTGCAGGGCGCGCACCCCTCGCCGCTCTCCGCCAAGAAGTTCTTCGGCTCGCGCCCCTTCACCCAGATAAACGACGCGGTCGCGGCCCAGGGGCACACACCGATCGACTGGCGGATTCCGGACCTGGGGTGAGTGGGGTGCATACCGGGGGCCGGGGCGGGCGTGGTCCCGGTGGCCGGGGGCTCGGGGCCGTCTGGGGGGCTTGTCGTGCCGGGGGTGGCGGGCGCGGTTAGCGTCGGGGGAGTAGGTGGTGAGGCGGCGTACGGACGCGGGTGAGCGCAGTGGCACAGAGGCGGCACGGGGCGACGGCCGGGCACGGCGTCCTGACCAGGATCGGGCAGGCCGTCATGCTGCACCGCGGTGGCGACCGGGAGGAGGCCCGTAAGCGGATGACCGCGCTGTGGCAGGAGCTCGGGCCGTGCGCCGACGCGTACCAGCGCTGCACGCTCGCGCACTATCTGGCCGACACCCAGGACAGCCCTTTGGAGGAACTGCGCTGGGACCTGCGGGCGCTGAGTGTGGCTCAGAGCAGCCGGGGCCACTCGGACGCCGGCCGGACCGAGCTGCGGGCGCTGCTGCCCGCGCTCCATCTCGACCTCGCCGCTGACTACGCCCGGCTCGCCCGGCACTCCGAGGCCCGCTGGGAGCTGGGCCGCGCCCGTACGGCGCTGGACGCCCTGGAGGACGACCCCCACCGCCAGGGCATCCGGGCCGACATCGAATGCCTCCAGCGACGACTGGACCGCGCGGGCGGCCACCGTTCCTAGCGGGCGGTCACTGCTCCTGGCGGGCGGCGCCCGGTCGGCCCTCAGACCCCCGTGTCGCCGTCCAGCCGCTCGCGCAGGAAGTCCGCGTGGCCGTTGTGGCGGGCGTATTCCTCGATCATGTGGAGGTAGATCCAGCGCAGCGTCAGTTCCTTGCCGGGCGGCCGTCCCGGGGCCGGCTCGTCCAGTGTGCGGCCCTCTGCTGCCTTGGTGGCCAGCTCTGTCTCCGACTGCCAGGTGGCCAGTGCATCGGCCGCGGTGTCCTGTTCGCCGAAGTGCCAGTCGCGGTCCCAGTCCTCCTCGTCGCAGTAGATCCACGGGAGGTCCTCGCCGGTCATGATCCGCCGGAACCAGTGCCGCTCCACCTCCGCCATGTGGCGCAGCAGGCCGAGCAGGGTCAGCTCGGAGGGCGGTACGGAAGCGGTGCGCAGCTCTTCTTCGGTGAGGCCCGCGCACTTGGTGGCCAGGGTCGCGCGGTGGTAGTCCAGCCAGCGCACCATTTGCGTGAGTTCGTCGCCGGTGCCGATGGGAATGGTGCGTGCTGGATCGGATGTGGTCATGCCGCCCAGCATGGCCGCTGCGGCGCGCGCCGACCCGGTTTTTCCCGGTTCGGTGTGCATGGCCCGCAATTTTGCGCCATGGGGCGCGGCCGTGGATGAGCCGCGCGGCCCCGCCCGGCGGCTCGCAACTCCGCGCGGCCACGTACGCTCCCGGTACACGCTCGTACGCTCCCGTGCACGCTCGCGCGCCCGCTCGACGGATCGGGGCGTACGACCGGCACAGAAGCAACCGGCACATCAGATCGACACACCAGAGGTGAACCCCCTTGAAGGTAGGCTGCATCGGCCTCGGCGACATCGCGCGGAAGGCGTACCTTCCGGTGCTCGGGGTGCAGCCCGGAGTCGAGCTGCACGTGCAGACCCGTACTCCGGCCACCCTCGACCGGGTCGCCGACACCCTCCACCTGACCGCGCGGCAGCGCCACGCCGACCTGGATTCGTTGCTTGCGGCGGGGCTGGACGCGGCGTTCGTGCATGCGCCGACCGTCGCGCACCCGGAGATCGTCGGTCGCCTCATAGAAGCCGGCGTGCCGACCTATGTCGATAAGCCGATTTCTTACCACTACGCCGAGAGCGAGCAGCTCGTACGGCGGGCCGCGGACCGCGGCGTCAGCCTGGCCGTCGGCTTCAACCGGCGCTATGCGCCCGGGTACGCGCAGTGCCTGGAGCATCCGCGCGAGCTGATCCTGCTGCAGAAGAACCGCGTCGGGCTGCCCGAGGACCCGCGCACCCTCGTGCTGGACGACTTCATCCACGTCGTCGACACGCTGCGCTTCCTGGCGCCGGGGACCATCGATGACGTGCACGTACGGGCGCGGGTACGGGACGGGCTGCTGCACCACGTCGTCCTGCACCTGTCCGGTGACGGGTTCTCCGCGATCGGCACCATGAACCGGCTCAGCGGCTCGGCCGAGGAGATCCTCGACGTCTCGGGGCAGGACACCAAGCGCCAGGTGATCAACCTCTCCGAGGTGATCGACCACAAGGGGCAGCCGAGCGTCCGGCGGCGCGGCGACTGGGTGCCGGTCGCCCGGCAGCGCGGCATCGAGCAGGCGGCGTTGGCCTTCCTGGACGCGGTACGGGCCGGGACGCTGCTGACCGCCGAGGACGCGCTGCACACCCACGAGCTGTGCGAGCGGGTGCTCACCGAGGTGTCGGGCCAGGGCGCCTGAGGAAGCGGAGCGTGCGGGTGGCGGGCGGCTGGGTGGGCAGGTCGCGGCTCCGGTCGCCCGGCGTCCGGGCCGACGGCGGACGCAGCGCCCGTACGCCCGCCCGCAGGCAGTATCCGGCGAGCGCGAGCAGGGCCACGTACAGCGGCCAGTCGCCGAAGCGGACGTACGGGCTGGTGCCGTGGGCCAGCGGCAGCGCGTAGACCGCGGCGGTGGCCCGGTCGGTACCGAGCTGCTCGCCGACCGGGGTGCCGTCCGGCCCGTACACCGCGCTGACCCCGGTCAGCGTCGCGTGCACCATCGGGCGCCAGGTCTCGGCCGCGCGCAGTGCGGCCAGTGAGGCGTGCTGTTCGGGGGCCCAGCTCTGCTGGAAGGAGGAGGTCGCGGACTGCGCGACCAGCAGCCCCGCGCCGTCGCGGACCAGCCGCCGGCTCATGTCGGGGAACGCCGTCTCGAAGCAGACGAGCGGACCGAACCGCAGGCCCGGTGACGAGTCCGGGCCCGTCGCCATGACGACCTGACGGGTGCCGCGATGGCGGTCCTCGGTGGCGGCCTTGCCGACGCTCGTCGCCCAGCCGAGCAGTGAGCGGGCCGGTACGTACTCGCCGAACGGCACCAGCCGCATCTTGTCGTAGCGGTCGCCGGTCGGGCCGTCCGGGCCGATCAGTACGGACGACTTGTAGATACCGGGGCGGTCGGCGCGCCGGGCGTCCACGTTGACCAGCAGCTCGGCGTCCACCTCGCGGGAGAGCGCGGCCAGCCGGGCCCGCAGGTCCGGGCGGCGGGTCAGGTCGGCGCCGACGCTGCTCTCGCCCCAGACCACCAGGTCCACGCCGCGGCCCTTGAGCGTACGGGTGAGCTGCTCGCCCCGCGCGAACCGGGCGTCGGGCCCCACCACCACGCCCGCCTGCACCACCGCGATCCGGGCCGTGCCGACGGGCTCGGGGCGCGGCGCCCAGGCCCAGGCGGCGCCCGCCGCGACGGCGACCGCGAGCAGCCCGCCGAGCGCGGTCCGGCGCGCTGCGGGGGACAGCAGTAGCACGGTCAGCGCGGTGTTCACGGCGACGAGCAGCAGCGTCAGCAGCCAGACGCCGCCGAGCGAGGCGAGCCGCAGCGCGGGCGCCACCTGCCACTGGCTCGCGCCGAACACGCCCCACGGCCCGCCCAGGTACTCCCAGGACCGCACGAGCTCGATCAGCAGCCAGCCGCACGGCACGAGCAGCAGCGCCGCAGCGCACCGCGCGGGCCCCGGGCGGCCCCGCAGCAGATCGCGGACGAGCAGGCCCCAGGGTGCCCACAGCGCGCCGAGCAGTGCGCCCAGTACGAGCAGGAAGACGTGCAGGCTCGGCAGCAGCCAGTGGTGCATCGCCAGCATGAAGCCGGTGCCGCCCAGCCAGCCCTCCAGGGCGGCGCGCCGGGGCGTGGCGGCGGAGGCCAGGAGGGCCAGCCAGGGGACCAGGGCGAAGTACGCCAGCCACCAGAGCGCGGGCGCGGGGAAGCACAGGGCCGGCAGCGCGCTGGCCACCACGGCGGCGACGGCGCGCCACCGGAGGGAGCCGGGGCTCCTGTCCTCTCGGCCTGCCGGGCGGCGCATACCGTGTCCCCCTCTCGGGTCGGACGCCCAGTGTGCGCCACGACGGCGATCACGCACAGGGGGCGCGGCGGCTCACGTGCAGGAGAGAGCCGTGCGGGGGAGGCCGCCTCACCCCTTCCCGGCCGGCACCACCTGCCGCCACTTCTCATGGACGACGACCTCCGCCAGCCGCCAGCCCTCCGGGGTGCGGTGGACGGTGAAGGCATAGCGGCCGCCGCAGGTGTAGTTCGGGGCCATCGCGCCGTGGTCGGCGGGGACGGCGCCGGCCGGGTCCGCGAGCCGCATCGGGTTGAGGTAGTCGGCGCGTACGGTGGCGGTGTCGCCGGGGGCGCTGTCCTGGGTGCAGAGGATGATTCGGCGGTTGACGATCAGGTGCTGGCGGACGGGGAAGTGCCGCATCATCTCCGCGAGCCAGCCGGCGATCTCCTCGCAGCCGCCCTCGATGCCGCCGGCCGAGCGGTAGTCCGCCCGGCCGTCCTTGGTGAAGAGCTCCCGGTACGCGGGCCAGTCGCCGTCGTCGACGGCGTGGGCGTAACCGGTGATGAGGTCGTCGATCGCGAGGCGGTCCATGACGGTCGAGTGTTCAGCGCGCTGGGTCACCCTCCGAGTGTTCGGCATCGGCCGGTCGCCGCCAAGAGGCGGGACCGGCCGGTGATGTCGTGACCGTACGCCGGGACCGCGATCAGTTGACGGCCGCCGCCTTCTGCGCGGCGGGCGAATCGACGGACGAATCGACGGACGAAGCGGTGGGGGACTCGGCGAACTGGGTGCGGTACAGCTCCTCGTAGCGGCCGCCCGCCGCGAGCAGCGCCTCGTGGCTGCCGCGCTCCACGATCCGGCCGTCCTCGACCACGAGGATGACGTCGGCGGCCCGCACGGTGGACAGCCGGTGGGCGATCACCAGGGAGGTGCGGCCGGCCAGCGCCTCGGTCAGCGCTTCCTGCACCGCCGCCTCGGAGGTGTTGTCCAGGTGCGCGGTGGCCTCGTCGAGGATGACCACCCGGGGGCGGGCCAGCAGCAGCCGGGCGATGGTGAGCCGCTGCCGCTCACCGCCGGAGAGCCGGTACCCGCGCTCGCCGACGACCGTGTCCAGGCCGTCCGGCAGCGAGGCGATCAGGCCGTCCAGGCGGGCCCGGCGCAGTACGTCCCACAGCTCCTCCTCGGTGGCCTCGGGCCGGGCGAGCAGCAGGTTCGCGCGGAGCGAGTCGTGGAAGAGGTGGCCGTCCTGGGTGACCATGCCGAGGGTGTTGCGCAGGGACGCGGCCGACAGGTCGCGCACGTCGACGCCTCCGATGCGTACGGCGCCCTCGTCCGTGTCGTACAACCGCGGCAGCAGCTGCGCGATGGTGGACTTGCCGGCGCCGGAGGAGCCGACCAGCGCGACCATCTGGCCCGGCTCGGCCCGGAAGGACACATCGTGCAGGACCTCGTCGCCGCCCCTCGTGTCCAGCGTCGCGACCTCTTCGAGGGACGCCAGGGAGACCTTGTCGGCGGCGGGGTAGCCGAAGCGTACGCCGTCGAACTCCACGGCCAGCGGGCCGTCGGGAACCTTGCGGGCGTCCGGCTTCTCGCTGATGAGCGGCTTCAGATCCAGTACCTCGAAGACCCGCTCGAAGCTCACCAGGGCGCTCATGACCTCGACGTGGGCGCCGGACAGCGCGGTCAGCGGCGCGTACAGCCGGGTCAGCAGCAGGGCGAGGGAGACGATCGCGCCGGGCTCCAGGCTGCCGCGCAGGGCGAAGTAGCCGCCGAGCCCGTAGACGACGGCCAGCGCGAGCGCGGAGACGAGCGTGAGCGCGGTGACGAAGAACGTCTGCACCATGGCGGTACGGACGCCGATGTCCCGCACCTGACGGGCCCGCACGGCGAATTCGGCGGACTCCTGCTCGGGCCGCCCGAAGAGCTTGACCAGCGTCGCGCCGGGCGCGGAGAACCGCTCGGTCATCTGCGTGTCAATCGTGGCGTTGTGCGTGGCGGCCTCCCGGCGCAGCTGCGCGAGGCGCCGCCCGACGCGCCGCGCCGGCAGGACGAACACCGGCAGCAGCACGAGGGCGACGAGGGTGATCTGCCAGGACAGGCCCAGCATCACGACCAGCGTCAGGATCAGCGTGACGAGATTGCCGACGACCTGCGAGAGCGTGTCGCTGAACGCCCGCTGCGCGCCGATGACGTCGTTGTTGAGCCGGCTGACCAGGGCGCCTGTACGCGTACGGGTGAAGAACGCGATGGGCATCCGCTGGACGTGGTCGTACACGGTCGTGCGCAGGTCCAGGATCAGGCCCTCGCCGATGTTCGCGGAGAGCCAGCGGGTGAGCAGCCCGAGGCCCGCCTCGGCGACCGCGATGGCGGCGATCAGCCCGGACAGGCCGAGCACCAGTTCCGTGGAGGAGCGGTGCACGATCGCGTCCACGACCCGGCCCGCGAGCAGCGGAGTGGCCACGGCGAGCATGGCCGTGACGGTGCTGAGCAGCAGGAACGCCGCGATGAGGCGGCGGTGCGGCCGGGCGAAGGCCGCGATGCGGCGCACGGTCCCGCGCGAGAAAGGCCGCTTGTCCTGTTGCGCGGTGACAGTGCTGTGCAGCGAATGCCAGGCGGTGACTTCCATGTCCATCGCGGACCTCCGGGTGCGCGGTCATCCGTCGCGGTCGGGATGACCGGCGACACATCAGGAAGCTATGACCTCAACCAATGTTGAGGTCAATTGCTTCCCTCGCAGACACCCGGGAGAGGTACCCCTCGGTTCTCAGACCGCCGCCCGGCGCCAAGCCGAGGCCCGCAGCAACCGCAGCCCGTTCAGACCCACCAGTACCGTCGATCCCTCGTGCCCCAGTACGCCCAGCGGCAGCGGCAGATGGCCCGCCAGGTCCCAGATCACCAGGCCGCCGATGCACACCGACGCGATGACGAGGTTCTGGGTCACCAGCTTCCGGGCGCGCCGGGAGAGCGCCACGACGGTGGGCACGGCGCCGATCTCGTCCCGCACGACCACTGCGTCGGCCGTCTCCAGCGCCAGGTCCGAACCGGCCCGGCCCATCGCCACGCCGCTGTCGGCGGCGGCCAGCGCGGGCGCGTCGTTGACGCCGTCGCCCACGACCAGTACGCGCTCGCCCTCCCGCTGCCAGGCGTGTACGGCCGCCACCTTGTCCTCGGGCAGCAGCCCGGCCCGTACGTCGGTCATGCCCGACTCATCGGCGGTACGGGCCGCCGTACGGGCGTTGTCGCCGGTCAGCAGGGCGGGCTCGGCGCCGGTCAGCGCGCGCAGCCGGGCCACGGCCCCGGGCGCGCCGGCGCGCAGCCGGTCGGCGAGCGCGAGCACGGCGGCGGGCGCGTCATCGATCAGTACGACGACGGCGGTGTGGCCGTCCTCCTCGTACTCGGAAACCGCCTTACGGGCGGCCGCCGTGCCCTCGTCGTCGGACAGCAGGGCCGCCGGGGAGCCCACCCGGACCGTGCGCCCGCCGACCTCGGCGCGCACGCCCCGGCCCGGTACGGAGGAGAAGTCCTCGGCGTCCGTCAGCCGCAGACCGCGGTCGCGGGCGGCGGTGACCACGGCGCGGGCGAGCGGGTGCTCGCTGGGCAGCTCGGCCGCCGCGGCCGCCGCCAGCGCCTCGTCCTCGCCGAAGCCGGGCAGCGCCCGGACGGCGGCGACCCGCGGGGTGCCCTCGGTGAGGGTGCCGGTCTTGTCCATCGCGACCCGGGTGACCGAGCCCAGCCGCTCCATCGCCACCGCCGACTTCACGAGGACGCCGTGCCGCCCGGCGTTGGCGATGGCGGAGAGCAGCGGGGGCATGGTGGCCAGCACGACGGCGCACGGCGAGGCCACGATCATGAAGGTCATGGCGCGCAGCAGCGTCGAGGTGAGGTCCGCGCCGAAGGCCAGCGGGATGGCGAAGAGCGCGAGGGTGGCGACGACCACGCCGACCGAGTACCGCTGCTCGATCTTCTCGATGAACAGCTGGGTCGGCGCCTTGGTACCGCTGGCCTCCTCGACCATCGTCACGATGCGCGCGATGACCGACTCGGAGGCGTCCTTGTCGACGCGGACGCGCAGTGCGCCGGTGCCGTTGAGGGTGCCCGCGAAGACCGTGTCGCCGGTGCGCTTCTCGGCGGGCAGCGGCTCGCCGGTGATGGACGCCTGGTCCACCTCGCTCGCGCCGTCGAGCACGGTGCCGTCGGCGGGGAGCCGCTCGCCGGGGCGTACCAGGACGGTGTCACCGACGGCCAGCGCGGTGGCGGCGACGGTCTCCTCGCCGTCGGCGGTCAGCCGTACGGCGGTGGACGGCGCGAGGTCGAGCAGGCCGCGTACGGAGTCCTCGGTGCGCCGGGTGGCCAGGGCCTCCAGCGCGCCGGAGACCGCGAAGATCACGATGAGCAGGCCGCCGTCGAGGTACTGGCCGATGGCGGCGGCGCCGATCGCTGCCACCACCATCAACAAGTCGACATCAAGGGTGCGTTCGCGCAGCGCCGTCAGACCCGCCCAGCCCGGCTCCCAGCCGCCCGCCGCGTAACAGACCGCGTACAGCGGGCCCCACGCCCAGGCGGGCGCGCCCATGAGGTCGAGCGGGAAGGCGATCAGGAAGGCGAGCAGGGCGAGCGCGGCCCAGCGGACCTCGGGCAGCGCGAAGAGCCTGGTGCGGCGGGGGAGTGCCGCGGGGGCCGGTGGCGGTGGCGCGGTGGCGGCGGCCGTGGGCTCGTCGGCCAGCGTGGAAGCCATGGGGAGGACACCTCGGAGAGCGGAGACGTCCGCGCGGCGGGGCCGGCGGACGACGGTGCGGACGGGGACGAATTCCACGCACGCATGAAGACATCTTCATGCGTGTGCGTCACCGCCACCATAGCCGAATACATGAAGAGGTCTTCAAGTATGCCGGTCGTTACGATGGGCGCATGGGACATGGAGTCGACGCCCGGGTCACGCCGGCCGAGCATCTGGACGCGGAGTCCGCCGCGACCATCGCCGCCACACTGCAGGCGCTGGCCACGCCGTCACGCCTGATGATCCTCACCCGGCTCCGCCAAGGGGCCTGCCCCGTGGGCGAGCTGGCCGAGGCGGTGGGCATGGAGCAGTCGGCCGTCTCCCACCAGCTGCGGCTGCTGCGCGCGCTGGGCCTGGTCACCGGCGCCCGCCGGGGCCGCCGCATCGTCTACAGCCTCTATGACAACCACGTCGCGCAGCTCCTGGACGAGGCCGTCTACCACATCGAGCACCTGCGGCTGGGCGCCCGCGACCTCCCGGTGGACGACGCGGCCGAGCAGCTCTGAGGGCCGCCCGGCCGCGCCGCTCCCATCCGGCCGTCAGCTGTTCCGGCGCCCGCCGCCGGTCTGCGCCTGTACGGCATCCGCCGAGAGATAGGCGTCCGTACGCTCGAAGTCGCGCAGCGTCGCCTCCCGGCCCGACTGGAACCCGGTCCGTACGAAATCGTCGCCCGCCGTGGCGTTGAGCAGCCAGTTCGCGACGGTGCGGAACCGCGCGGTGCCGGTCCGCAGCGCCATGAGGTGGTAGCCGCGTGCCACCACCTGCGCGGGCAGGCCGACCAGCTCCTTGCCCAGTGGCCGGGACACCGCGTCGGTGCCGCCGAGGTCGACCACCAGCCCCAGGTCCTTGTGCTTGTACGGCGTGCTCAGCCCGCCGCGCAGCGAGGCCATGATGTTCTTCGCGGCGTGCTTGCCCTGGCGCTGCGCGTGCTGCGCGGTGGGCGGGCAGACCGCGCCGCCCTCCTTGGTGATGTCCGGCACGGCGGCGGCGTCACCGCAGGCCCACACGCCCTGCATCCGCGGCACCGACAGGTCCGCGTGCACCACCAGCCGGCCCTTCACGGTCTCCGCGCCGAGCGTGCCGATCAGTGGGCTCGCGGCGACGCCGGCCGTCCAGATGAGGGTGTGGCAGGGCAGTACCCGGCCGTCGGTGAAGGTCACGGTGTCCTCGGTGACCGACTCCACCGACACCCCGAGCGACACCTCGATGCCGCGGTGGCGGACCAGCTCCATCGCCTTGGTACCGAGCCGATCGCCCAGCTCCGGCATCAGCTTCGGCGCGATGTCGATCAGATGCCACTTGATCTCGTCGGGCTCGATGCGCCCCGCGTAGCGCTCCGCCGCCGCGCTGGTCAGCCGCTGCAGGTACGCCGCCGTCTCCGTACCCGCGTAACCGCCGCCGACCACCACGAACTGCAGCCGCGCGGCCTTCTCGGCCGGGTCGGCGCAGCACGCGGCGATGTCGAGCTGGGCGATGACGTGGTCACGGATGTACGCGGCCTCGGCGAGCGTCTTCATGCCCCGCGCGTGCTCGGTCAGGCCCGGGATGTCGAAGGTCCGGGTGACGGAGCCGGGGGTGAGGACGAGGTGGTCGTACGAGAGGTTGACGGTCTCGCCGGTGATCTGGCGGACCACGCAGACCTTGGCGGCGGTGTCCACGCCGATCACACCGCCCGGTACGAGCCGCGTCCGGTGCAGGATGCGGCGCAGGGAGGGGGCGATGGACTGGGGGGTGACCACGCCGGCCGCCAGGTGCGGCAGAAGTGGCAGATAGAGCTGGTAGTTGGTGGGGGAGACCAGCGTCAGCTCTGCCTCGCGGGCCTCCAGGCCGTGCTCCAGGACGCGGGCGCACTCGACGCCGGCGAAGCCGCCGCCCACGATCAGTACTCTGGGTCGTTCCATCACGGTCCTCGCAAGATCGGCAGCAGGGGCCCGGTGGCGGCGCCACCCCTGGACACGCTGGCACGCACCCCTCCGGCCCGCCATCGGGCCGCGGCCGGGGTCGTGCGACCGGGTGAGTACCGGCGTTTCCAGATGCGCCGGGTGCCCCGCCGGCGGCGGTCCCATGCACCCGTTCCTTGACACCGTCCGGCGTATTGATAAGCAGCGGCTCATCAATGCGCACGGAAGACGTATCGGGAGATGCTTCTCCCGGGACCGCCGCGGCGGCAGGATGGTGGCCGCGGCGCCGGGGAGCGCCGTACGGGGGATGGCGGGGGCGTCGGCGCACATCCGTGTGCGCGGACGCTCCCCGCATCGCCGGGCAATGCGCGGAACAGCGAGTCTTCCTCCTGTGCACGCGGCCGAGGGAGCGGAGCGCGAGGGGTGGCGAAGAGTGGCGGAAGGGGGTCAACAACTTTCTGGTACAACCAAGTTGTTGACTCGGGCCAGCGGAGCCGGGTACACCGTAGACACGTAAACGGACCGGCCGATGACCTGGACCCTGCCGACGGCCGGCGCGGCGCGGATTCCCGAACGCCGACGGTGGTCGTTGCGCGACTTTACTCCGCGGGTGTCCCCCACCTCCGCAAGACTCCATCGCCGGTGTACGGCGCTATCGCGCGTCTCGGCCGAACAGTGAAGTGGGGACGGGGATGGCCGAAGAGAGGCGGTCCTTCAGGGGCCGGGAAAGGGCCGTGGGTGGCACCACGGTCATGGAGCTGAGCGGGGAGCTGGACATCCTTGCCAGGATCAGCCTGATCGACCGCATGGACGTGCTCACCAGTACCGGACGCCCCGACCTGGTCGTGGACCTGCGCCGGGTGACCTTCATGGACTGCGGCGGCCTGTCGCTGCTGTGCCGGGCGCGGTTGCGGATCCTGTCGCGCGAGGGGCGGCTGCGGATCGTCTCGGACGACGGCAGTCCCAGTGTCGTCCGGCTGCTGCGCCTGACCGGCCTCCTCGACGTCTTCGAGATCCACTCGGATCTGCTCTCCGCGCTCGACCCGCTGGGCACGACGTCCGACGACGCCATCGCCTGACCGGTCGCTCTCCACGGCTCGCTGCCCTTCCTGGCTGTCTGCCTGGTGGTGCGCGCACCCTCCTCGATGCACTAATGCACCATTTCTGCCCGGTAGATTAATGCATCAACTCGCCGCGGCCAAGGGGCTCGTGCGGATCGGCGGGCACCTCGCTGCTCGCCGCCCGCCACTCCCCGACGAACTGCCGCACGCTCGGAAAGCGGTGCGGCGGATCGGCGCAGGTGGCGCGGGCTATCACCGCGCGCTGCCGCGGCGTGCCGCGCCACGCCCGCTCCTCGTCGCCCGCGTCCATCAGCAGCCGCGCCGTCCGCCCGAGCGTGTACACCGTCGTACGGACGTCGATGACCGCCCCGCGCACCCACTCCTCCGGCGCCATGAACCGCCGCGAACCCGGCAGCCGGTCACCCTGCAGGACGAACGGGCCGCGGCGGTACTCGTCGAGGTCGATCAGGTGCGGGGTGTGCGTCGCGAAGTCGTACAGCACGGCCCCGTCGTAGAAGTCCACCGCGACGTGCCCGGCCTGCTCGACCGCCAGGTGCGCGTCCAGGATCAGGTCCAGCGCCGCCAGCACCCGCTCCACGGGCAGCGCCCGGAAGCGGGCCAGCGCGGCGCCCCGGGGCTCTCCGGGGACGCGGGCCGGGGCGCGGTGGTACAGCGGCTCACCGTCCCGCCAGGGCAGTACGGCGGCGGTCCGCTCGCCCACCTGCCACCGGTGCACGTGCGGGACGATCACCGGATGCCGTACCGCACGGTGGAACACCCAGCCGCGGTCCAGTGACCGCTGCGCCGCGTCTGTCAGCGCCTCCTTCACGCACCAGCGTTCCCCGTCCGGGAGCCGCACGCCGTATGCACGGCACCCCGAGTCGTGCACGGGCCCGGCCGCGAACACCTCACCCACCCGGGCGAGATACGGCTCGACGGCGGCCACCTCATACGTTCCGAGCAGCGGATGGTCGGTCATGCCCAGCATCCTGCCAGCGGGCCCGGGAGGCCCTGGGCCGCCGCGGGCCCGGCCGGCTATTTCCAGCCGGCCTGCATCGGGGCCCGCCCGAGAGCCCCGCACCCGGCCCACCCGATCACGCGTCTCGCCCGACGGGAACGCCCGCAATTGAGTAGAAATAATGCATACGCGACGTGGAAGTGGGCGTGATGGTGACCGAGCAGCCAGACGGTGAGGGACCCGGCATCCCGGCGCTGGACGTGTTCGACCCGGCGCCGGTGGCCGTGGCCGTCTTCCACGGGCCCGACCACGTTCTGGCGTACACCAACGCCGTCTACCGGCGGCTCTTCGGGAACCGGCCGCTCGGCGTGCCCGCCCGCGAGGCACTGTCCGAACTGGAGCAGCGGGAGCACTTCGCGCTGCTCGATCAGGTGTACCGGACGGGTGAGCCGGTGCAGATCGGCCCCGACAGGCCGGTACGGATCGAGGACGCGCGGGGCGAGGTACGGGACCGCTGGTTCAGCATCAGCTTCTCCCGGGCCCTGCCCGAGGGCCGGGTGGGGGAGCCGGAGGAGGTGGGCGTGCTGCTGGTGGCCATGGAGGTCACCGGCGAGGTCACCGCGAAGGAGCGGGCCCGGCTGCTCTCGGAGAAGCGGCTGCGGGTGCTCCACCGGTACCAGAGCCTGGTCACGGCCGGCGCGCAGAAGGTCTGGGTCACCGGCCCGGACGGCCGCCTCATCGAGCGCAGCCCCGGCTGGGAGCAGGTCACCGGCATGTCGTGGAACGAGCTGCGGGGCGACGGCTGGCTGGACTCCGCGCACCCCGACGACCGCGCTGCGCTCGCCGAGGCGTGGCGGCGCGCGGTCCGGGAGGTGCCGGACCTGTTCCAGCACCGCTTCCGGCTGCGCCACAAGGACGGCTGCCACCGCCACTGCGAGCTGCGCGCGGTGCCCGTCAGGGAGGCGGGCCGGGTCGTGGAGTGGATCGGCGCCTGTGCCGACATCGAGGACCAGTGGCTGGCGGAGCGCCGCAAAGAGCTGCTGGTGCGGGCGTCCGCCGCGGTGACCGAGTCGGCCCGCGCCGACCATGCCTTCGCGGCGGTGGGACGGGTGATCGTGCCGGAGCTGGCCGACGCCTGCGGGGTGTACCTCTTTCCCGAGGGCGAGCCGGGCACCGAGCGGGAGGGGCGGGTCATCCACCGGATCTCCGCCACCATCCGGGACGGGCTGCCGACGGCCGTGGCTCCGCTGCGCCCCGAACGGGTGACACCCGGTTCGGCCTTCGACCAGGCGATCCGCGAACACCGTCCGGTCCACCGCACCCTCGGCCCCGGCCCCGTACCGCCCGCGAAGGTGCCGCCCGGCGTGGAGGGCTGGGCGGAGAACGCGGGGGTGCACGACATCGTCATGTTCCCCGTCACCGTCGCGGGGAGCGTGCACGCGGTGTTCACCGTCTACGCCTGCCGCGGCCGGGAACCGTTCAGCCGCGACGAACTCGGCCTCATCCGGGCCGTACTGGACCAGTCCCTGCCGGTCTTCAGCCACGCCCTGGAGCTCCGGCACACCCAGCGCATCGCCCTCGCGCTGCAGCGGAGCCTGCTCACCGATCCGCCCGCGGTCGACGGCCTGGAGATCGTCGCCCGGTACACGCCCAGCACCATGGCGGACGAGGTCGGCGGCGACTGGTACGACTCCTTCGTACTGCCCGACGGCGCCACCACGCTGATCATCGGAGACGTCGCCGGCCACGACCTGACCGCCGCCGTCACGATGAGCAAGATGCGCAACATGCTGCGCGGCCTGGTCGTCGACCGGCAGGAGCCGCCCGGCGACATCCTGCGCAGGCTGGACGTGAGCACCCAGATCCTCGACACCGAGGAGGGCACCGCGACCTGTGTGTACGCGCGCATCGAGGGCGAGTCCGGCGGGCCGCGGCAGCTGCACTTCAGCGTCGCGGGGCACCCGCCGCCGCTGCTGGTCACGGCCGACGGCGAGGCACGGTTCCTGGAGGCCGCGCAGGACATCATGCTCGGCGGGCTGGCCCCGGACAGGGAGCGGGCCAGCACCACCGAACCGCTGCCGCCGGGCAGCATCGTCCTGCTCTACACCGACGGTCTCGTGGAACGTGCCGACGAGGACATCGACCAGGGCCTGGAACGGCTGCGCCGGCACGCCGCGCGGCTCGCCGACGAGCCGCTGGACGAATTCTGCCGCGCCCTGATCGAGGGCCCGTCCGCCACCAGCAACGACGACATCGCGGTGATCGCCGCCCGGCTGCCGGGGCCGGAGGGCCAGGAACCGGAGGGCTCGACGACCGTGCTGTGAACCGGTTCATCAGGGCAGTGGCCGAGGCCGGCCCGGAGGCGGAGCGGCGGCCACGGTTCTGATGAACCGGCCGCGGAAGAAGAGCAGCGGGCGGGCCTCGCGGGCGGTCTCCACCGCGAGGACGCGCCCGATCACCACATCGTGGTCGCCTGCGCCGTGCACGGCGGTGATCTCGGCGTGCACCCGCGCGAGGACCCCGCGCAGCGACGGCGTGCCCCATCGGGACAGGTCCCAGCCGAGTCCTTCGTACTTCCGGCCGGCGCGCGACCCGAAGCGCGCGCACAGCTCGGTCTGGTCCTCGGCGAGCACATTGGCCGTGAAGCGGCCGGCCGCCCGGATGCGGGGCCAGCTGCGTCCCCGGTGGTCGGCGCAGAACAGCACCAGCGGGGGAGTCAGGGACACCGAGGCGAAGGACTGGCAGGTGAATCCGACGGGTTCGCCGCCGTCCACCGCGGTCACCACCGTCACCCCGGTCGCGAACGCCCCCATGGCCCGCCGCATTTCCTCGGGCGAAGGGGCCTGCGTGGTAGCTCCCGGCGGTACCGCCGCTCTGGGCTCGACTGTCGCTCTGGGCTGTGCTGTTGTCGTCATCAGGGTCACCTCGACCGGTCCGGCGCGGGCGGGCCGCCGCGCTGTGGCTCGACGGTGGACCGTCGCCGCCGGGCCCCCGCGCCGCAGGCCACTGCCGCGCGGTGCTGTCGAGTTCCCCCGGTCCCCTCCCGTACACGGTCCCAAATCCGCCCCGGGTCAGGGAAACCCGGGGCAGAGCCTCACGGACCGGATCGCCGTGCCGGTCGGCCGTGCACCAGCCGCTGTGGATCAGCCGCCGTCGCCCGCCGGGCGGTGGCCGCCGAGCCGCTCGGTGACCATGTCGGCGGCGGCGCGCACGGCGTCGCCGAGCACCGGCAGCTGGTCGGGGGAGACGCGGAAGCGCGGCGCCGAGGCCAGCACGGCGGCCGCGAGGTCGCCCCGGTGGTCGAACACCGGTGCGGCGACGCCCACTTCCTGCAGGCTGGTCTCCCCGTAGTTGACGGCGTAGCCGCGCTCCCGGGCCTCACGGAGACGCCGGAGATACATGTTCAGGGCCGTGTCGTCGTCCCGGCCCGGCGGGACGAGCGTGCCGTTGGTGAGCAGCGTGCGGGCCCGCTCCTCGGTCAGCCGGCTGAGGAAGACCTGTACCGAGGCGCTGTGCGCGGTGTGGTACCGAGTGCCCAGCGGGGTGGTGTGCTTGACCTCGTGGCGGCTGGGCACCTGCTCGACGGAGAGCGACTCGGAACCGTTCCAGAGCATCAGCGCCGAGGTCTCGCCGGTGCGCCGGGCCAGCTCCTGCAGGACGGGATGGGCGACCCGGCGTACGTCGAGGTCGGCCAGGAGCGGGCCCGCCATGGCGATGACCCCCAGACCCAGCCGGAACCGCCGGGTCTCCGGGTCCCGTTCGACCAGCCCCTCCTTCTCCAGCGTGGCCAGGAGGCGGGAGACCGTGCTCTTGTGGAGGCCGATGCGGGCGGCGATGTCCGTGACGCCCAGCAGTGGTTCCGCGGCGCTGAACGTGCGCAGTACGGATATGCCGTTGTGCAGGACGGAGACGCCGCGGTTCTCGCCGGAGGCGTCGGCGTTCTTGTCCCTCCGGTTGTCAGCCACGGTCAGATCGCCTCGCGGATTGCCTGCTCGAAGCCCTCGACGTGGCTGCGGGCCAGTTCGGCGGCCTTGTCCGGGTCGGCGGCCGTGATGGTGCGGAGCAGCGGGCCGTGCTCGCCGATGTGGCCCGCCATGCCGGGGAGGCGGTCGACGAAGAGACACCACACGCGGGTGGCGAGGTTGTCGTAGGCGACGAGGGTGTCTTCCAGGTACGGGTTGTGCGTGGCGGCGTAGATCGCGCGGTGCACCGCGAGGTCGAGGCGCATCAGGTCGTCGGGGCTGCGGCCCTGCTCGCCCGCGGTCTCCAGCTCCCGCAGCAGCTCGGTCAGCCGGGCGCGGTCCGCGGCGGTGGCGCGGCGGGCCGCCTGCGCCGCGGCCATCGGCTCCAGCTGCCGGCGGACCTCGGAGATGTGCGCGAGGTCGGTGATGTTGACCTCGGTGGCGAAGGTGCCGCGGCGGGGGAAGGTGGCGATCAGCCGCTCGTACTGGAGGCGTTTGAGCGCCTCGCGCACCGGGGTGCGGCCGAAGCCGAGGGACTGGGAGAGCTGGTCCTCGTTGATCGGCGCGCCGGGGCGGATGTCCAGCATGATCAGTCGGTCGCGGATGGCGCGGTACGCCTGCTCGGCGAGCGACAGCTCCTCTTGCCGCTCCTCTGACCTGGACTTCGGACCGCTCATCAAGCCACCTCTTGACCTGTTCTCCGGACTCACATACCTTACCGCACAGCATGATATATCAGTTGCTCTTCAGCTGGATTCTAGGAGTGCGCAGATGGCAGCGAATGCTTCGAACGCCCTCACGTCACCGCTCGGCGCGCTCGACCCCGAGGTCGCGGCCGCCGTCGGTGCCGAGCTCCACCGTCAGCAGTCGACCCTGGAAATGATCGCGTCGGAGAACTTCGCGCCGGCCGCCGTCATGGAGGCGCAGGGCTCGGTCCTGACCAACAAGTACGCCGAGGGGTACCCCGGCCGCCGCTACTACGGGGGCTGCGAGCACGTCGACGTGGTCGAGCAGATCGCGATCGACCGGATCAAGGAACTGTTCGGCGCCGAGGCCGCCAACGTGCAGCCGCACTCCGGCGCGCAGGCCAACGCCGCCGCGATGTTCGCGCTGCTCAAGCCGGGCGACACCATCCTCGGCCTGGACCTCGCGCACGGCGGGCACCTCACCCACGGCATGCGCATCAACTTCTCCGGCAAGCTCTACAACGTCGTCCCGTACCACGTCAGCAAGGACGACATGCGGATCGACATGGACGAGGTCGCACGACTCGCCCGTGAGCACCGGCCGAAGATGATCGTGGCGGGCTGGTCGGCGTATCCGCGCCAACTCGACTTCGCCGCCTTCCGCCGGATCGCGGACGAGGTCGGCGCGTACCTCATGGTCGACATGGCGCACTTCGCCGGGCTGGTCGCCACCGGGCTGCACCCCAGCCCCGTGCCGTACGCCGACGTCGTCACCACGACCACCCACAAGACGCTCGGCGGGCCGCGCGGCGGTGTGATCCTCTCCAAGGCGGAGCTCGCCAAGAAGATCAACTCGGCCGTCTTCCCCGGTCAGCAGGGCGGCCCGCTGGAGCATGTGATCGCCGCCAAGGCCGTGGCCTTCAAGGTCGCCGCCTCCGAGGAGTTCAAGGAGCGGCAGCGACGCACCCTGGAGGGCGCGCGCATCCTCGCCGGGCGGCTGCTCGCCGACGACGTCGCCGAGACCGGCGTCTCCGTGCTCACCGGCGGTACGGAGGTCCACCTCGTCCTCGTCGACCTGCGCGCCTCCGCCCTGGACGGACAGCAGGGCGAGGACCGGCTGCACCGCATCGGCATCACCGTCAACCGCAACGCCGTCCCCTTCGACCCCCGCCCCCCGATGGTCTCCTCCGGCCTGCGCATCGGCACCCCGGCGCTCGCCACCCGCGGCTTCGGGACCGAGGAGTTCCGCGAGGTCGCCGACATTATCGCGCAGACGCTGAAGGACGAGCCCGATGACGAGCGCGCCACCGCGCTGCGCGCCCGCGTCACCGCGCTCACCGACAAGTTCCCGCTGTACCCGGGCCTGAACGGAGCCACCGTATGAGCACGACGCCGTTGCCCGAGCACCCCGACCACCTCTGGCGCAACCCCGAACCCCGCTCCTCCTACGACGTCGTGATCGTCGGCGGCGGCGGACACGGCCTGGCCACCGCCTACTACCTCGCCAAGGTCCACGGCATCACCAACGTCGCCGTCCTGGAGAAGGGCTGGCTGGCGGGTGGCAACATGGCCCGCAACACCACGATCATCCGCTCCAACTACCTCTGGGACGAGAGCGCGGGGATCTACGAGCACGCCCTGAAGCTGTGGGAGGGGCTGCCCGAAGAGCTGGACTACGACTTCCTGTTCAGCCAGCGCGGCGTCCTCAACCTCGCGCACACCCTCCAGGACGTACGGGAAGGCGTCCGCCGCGTCGGTGCAAACAAGCTCAACGGCGTGGACGCGGAGTGGCTGGACCCGCAGCAGGTCGCCGAGGTCTGTCCGATCCTCAACGTCTCCACCGACACCCGCTATCCCGTACTCGGCGGCACCTACCAGCCCCGGGCCGGCATCGCCAAGCACGACCACGTCGCCTGGGCGCTGGCCCGCCGCGCCGACGAGATGGGCGTCGACATCATCCAGCACTGCGAGGTCACCGGCTTCGTGAAGGACGGCGACCGGGTCGTCGGCGTGGAGACCACCCGCGGGCGCATCAACGCCGGCCGGGTCGGCCTCGCGAGCTCGGGCCACAGCAGCGTCCTCGCCGAGAAGGCCGGCTTCCGGCTGCCCGTGCAGTCGCACCCGCTCCAGGCGCTCGTCTCCGAGCTGCACGAGCCGGTGCACCCGACCGTCGTGATGTCCAACCACGTGCATGTGTACGTCTCGCAGGCGCACAAGGGCGAGCTGGTGATGGGCGCGGGCGTCGACTCGTACAACGGGTACGGGCAGCGCGGCGCGTTCCACGTCATCGAGGAGCAGATGGCCGCGGCGGTGGAGCTGTTCCCGGTCTTCGCGCGCGCCCATGTGCTGCGCACGTGGGGCGGCATCGTCGATGTCACGCCGGACGCCTCGCCGATCATCGGCACCACGCCCGTGGAGAACATGTACGTCAACTGCGGCTGGGGGACCGGCGGTTTCAAGGCCACCCCGGCGGCCGGCTGGACCTTCGCGCACACCATCGCCACCGGCGCCCCGCACCCCCTCAACGCCCCCTTCGCCCTGGACCGCTTCGTCACGGGCGCCCTGATCGACGAACACGGCGCCGCTGCCGTGGCCCACTGAGAGGACGGCACGGTGCTCCGACTCAATTGCCCATGGTGCGGTCCCCGCGACGAGACCGAATTCCACTACGGGGGCCAGGCCCACGTCCCGTTCCCCGCCGATCCGCACGCGCTCGACGACCGGCAGTGGGCCGAGTACGTCTTCTACCGCGACAACCCCAAGGGCCCGTTCGCCGAGCGGTGGATGCACGCCACCGGCTGCCGCCGCTGGTTCAACGCCGTCCGCGACACCGCCACCTACCAGGTGCTGGCCACTTACCGGCTCGACGAGCCGCGCCCCGACGTCCTGTCCGAGGGAGGGAACCGATGACCGACCAGCACCGCCGCCTCCCGTTCAGAGGCCGCATCGACCGCACCACCCCGCTCCGCTTCACCGTCGACGGGCGCGAACTGACCGGCCACCCGGGCGACACGGTCGCCTCAGCGCTGCTCGCGGCGGGCGCCATGGAGGTCGCACCGTCGATCTACCGCGGCCGCCCCCGCGGCATCACCGCCGCCGGCGTCGAGGAGCCCAACGCGCTCCTTCAGCTCGCCGGGCCCTGCTCGGAAGGCATGCTCCCGGCCACCACCGTGGAGCTGTACGACGGACTGTCCGCCACCACCCTCTCCGGCCAGGGCCGGCTGGACCCCACCCCCGATCCCGCCGTGTACGACAAGAAGTACGTACACACCGACGTGCTGGTCATCGGCGCGGGCCCGGCCGGTCTCGCGGCCGCCGCCACCGCCTCGGCCACCGGCGCCCGAGTGATCCTCCTCGATGAACAGCCCGAATGCGGCGGCTCGTTGCTCTCCGGACGCGGCGAGACGGTCGGCGGCCGGGACGCGCTCGCCTGGGTACAGGAGACCCGGGCCGCGCTCGACGCGGCGCCCGAGACCGTCGTCCTCTCCCGTACGACCGCCTTCGGCTCGTACGACGACAACTACGTCCTCGCCGTGCAGCGCCGCACCGACCACCTCGGCGCCGATGCGCCCGAGGGCGTCTCGCGGCAGCGGCTGTGGCACATCAGGGCGGCACAGATCGTGCTGGCCACCGGCGCCCACGAACGGCCGCTGGTCTTCGCGGACAACGACCGCCCCGGTGTCATGCTCGCCTCCGCCGTCCGGACGTACCTCAACCGGTACGCCGTGGCGCCCGGCGCGCGCGTCGTCGTCACCACCACCAACGACAGCGCGTACGAGACGGCGGCCGACCTCTGCGCGGCCGGCATCGAGGTCGCGACCGTCGTCGACTCCCGTACCGAACTCTCGGACCGGGCAGGGGAGTTCGCCACGTCCACCGGGGTCGAGGTGCTGACCGGCAGCACGGTCACCGGCACCGCGGGGGACCCGCGGCTGACCGGCGTCACCGTGCGCGCCCTGGACGAGGACGGGCAACTGACGGGCCCCGCCCGGTCCTTCGACTGCGACCTGCTCGCGGTCTCCGGCGGCTGGAGCCCGGTCGTGCACCTGCACAGCCAGCGGCAGGGGAAGCTGCGCTGGGACGACGCTCTGGCGGGCTTCATACCGACGGAGCCGGTGCAGGGCCAGTGGCACGCCGGTGCGGTGTGCGGCACGTACGACCTGGCCGGCTGCGTCGCGGACGGCGCCAGGGCCGGGGCGCAGGCCGCCGCGGACGCCGGCTGCGCGGCCGATGTCCCGGCCGCGCGCACCCCGGAACCCCCGTCGCCCGTACGCCCCCTCTGGCTCGTCCCCGGCGAGGGCGACGACCCCGGCGCCTGGGACACCCACTTCGTCGACCTCCAGCGCGATGTGACCGTCGCCGACGTGCGGCGCTCCACCGGCGCCGGGATGCGCGGCGCCGAACACGTCAAGCGGTACACCTCACTCGGCACCGCCAACGACCAGGGCAAGACCTCCGGCGTCAACGCCATCGGCGTCATCGGGGAGTTGCTGAAGGAGGGGGACGCGCCCGTCTCGCCCGGTGCCATCGGGACGACGACCTACCGTGCCCCGTACACGCCCGTCTCCTTCGCGGCGCTCGCCGGGCGCGAGCGCGGCGAGCTCTTCGACCCCGAGCGCCGCACGGCCGTCCATGACTGGCACGTCGAGCACGGCGCCGAGTTCGAGGACGTCGGGCAGTGGAAGCGGCCGTGGTACTACCCGCAGCCCGGCGAGGACATGGACGCCGCGGTGCAGCGGGAATGCCGGGCGGCCCGCGAGGGTGTCGCCTTCATGGACGCCTCCACCCTCGGCAAGATCGAGATCTGGGGCTCGGACGCCGGTGAATTCCTCAACCGCATCTACACCAACGGCTTCAAGAAGCTGAAGCCCGGCTTCGCGCGCTACGGCGTGATGTGCAAGCCCGACGGCATGATCTTCGACGACGGAGTGACCCTGCGCGTCGCCGACGACCGCTACTTCATGACCACGACGACCGGCAACGCCGCGACCGTGCTGGACTGGCTGGAGGAGTGGCTGCAGACCGAGTGGCCCGAGCTGGACGTGAAGTGCACCTCGGTCACCGAGCAGTGGACCACGGTCGCCGTCGTCGGCCCGAAGTCGCGCGAGGTGATCGCCCGGGTCGCCCCGGACCTGGACGTCTCCAACGACGCGTTCCCCTTCATGACCTTCCGCGAGACCACCCTCGCCTCCGGCGTGCCGGCGCGGGTCTGCCGGATCTCCTTCTCCGGCGAGCTGGCCTTCGAGATCAACGTCTCGTCCTGGTACGGCCGGGCCGTCTGGGACGAGGTGTACGAGGCGGGCCGCCCGTACGGCATCACGCCGTACGGCACCGAGACCATGCACGTGCTGCGGGCCGAAAAGGGCTTCATTATCGTCGGCCAGGACACCGACGGCACGGTCACCCCGCAGGACGCCGGAATGTCCTGGGTGGTCTCCAAGCTGAAGGACTTCGTCGGCAAGCGCTCCTTCGCCCGGGCCGACACCACCCGCGCCGACCGCAAGCACCTGGTGGGCGTGCTCCCCACCGACCGCACCACGCGGCTCCCCGAAGGCACCCAACTCATCGACCAGGGCGTGCCCGTCACCCCCGAGGCCGGGCCCGTGCCGATGCTCGGTCATGTCACCTCCGCCTACTACAGCCCGGCGCTCGGCCGCCCGTTCGGCCTGGCGCTGGTCAAGTCGGGGCGCGACCGGATCGGCGAGACCCTGCTCGCCGTCGTCGGCGACGACCTCGTACCCGTCGAGGTCTCCGGACCCGTCCTCTACGACCCCGAAGGGACCAAGCGCGATGGCTGAGCCGACCGTCACCGACACCGCCCCGGGCCCCGCGGCGCTCCGCCGCAGCCCGCTCGCCCACCTCGCCGACCGGCTCCGCGACGCCACGGTCACCGGCCCGCGCGGCGTCTCGGTGAGCGAGTGGCCGTACACCACGATGCTGAGCCTGCGCGTCGAGCCGGGCTCGGCCGCCGCCGCGCGGATCGAGAAGTGCCTCGGCGCGGCGCTGCCCGCGCGCTGCGGGGAGACCGCGCCGGCCGGGCCGCGCACCACGCTGTGGCTCGGCCCGGACGAGTGGCTGGTGGTCGCGCCGCCCGGCACGGCCCCGCTCACCGCCGAACTCCACGAGGCGCTGGCCGGCGAGCCCGGCTCGGTCGTCGACGTGTCGGCCAACCGCACGGTCCTGGAGCTGCGCGGCCCCGCGGCCCGCGACGTCCTGGACAAGGGCTGCCCGCTCGACCTGCACCCGCGTGTCTTCACCCCCGGAGAGGCCGTCAGCACCCAGCTCGGCCCGGTCCCGGTGATTCTCTGGCGGACCGCCGAGGACACCTACCGTCTCCTCCCGCGCTCCTCCTTCGCCGACTATCTGGCGCGCTGGCTGATCGACGCGATGGGCGAGTACGCCCGGCCGGAGGTGACCTGACGGCACACCACTCCTTCGCGGTACTGCCACAGCCGGACAGCCAGCCGGGCAGTAAATAGCACGAAATGCCCTGAAATTCGGTCATACCATGTCATTCTGGAAAGGTGTGACATGGCATGACCGAAGGAAAGGGAACTCATGACTGGGCAGACGGCTTATGAGCCGGCTCAATAACCGGGCGGGCGTGGCCCTGGGCGTACTGCCGCTGCTCGGGATGCTGACCGCCGCGTGCTGGGCCGCGGCCCCCGAAGGGAAGCCGAGCGGCTTCTGGGTCGACCCGGACACCCCGGGCGCCCGGAAGGCCCGCGTACTGACCGAACGGGGACGGGAGCCGGAGGCGACCCTGCTGCGCCGGATCGCCGACCAGCCCGTGGCCGTCTGGCTCACCGAGGAGAACCCCGCACCCCGCGTGGCGCGCATCACCGAGCAGGCGGCGGGCGACAGCCGCGTCCCGATCTTCGTCGCCTACAACATCCCGCAGCGGGACTGCGGCCACTACTCGGCGGGCGGCGCCGGCAGCGACCGCGCCTACCGCGACTGGGTCGCCCGGCTGGCCAAGGGACTGGGCAACCGCAAGGCGGTCGTCGTACTGGAGCCGGACGCGGTGCCGCACACCGTCGCCGGCTGCCGCGACCGCACCCGCAACGACCGCCTGGCGCTGCTGAACGATGCGGTCCGGACACTCAAGGCACGCCCCGGTGCCTCGGTCTACGTGGACGCGGGCAACGCCTCCTGGATCAAGGACACCGACGCGCTCGCCAAGTACCTGGTGTCGGCGGGCGTCAAACGCGCGGACGGCTTCGCGCTCAACGTCTCCAACTTCCAGACCACCAAGGCGAGCGAGGAGTACGGCGACAAGGTCTCCAAGGCCCTCGGCGGCGTGCACTACGTCATCGACACCAGCCGCAACGGCAACGGCCCGCCCCCGGACACCCAGGACGAGGAGACCGGCGCGGAGCACTGGTGCAACCCGCCCGACCGCGCGCTCGGCACGCCCCCCACCACCCGTACCGGCCACCCGCTCGTGGACGCCTACCTGTGGATCAAGCGGCCCGGCGAGTCGGACGGCACCTGCCGCGGCGGCCCCCCGGCAGGCCAGTGGTGGACCGACTACGCGCTGCGGCTCGCCAGTGCCGCCAGGGAAAACCTGCCGGGTCAGGAGGAGGCCGCCCAGGAGGAGTCCGCGACACCGGCCGGCACCGCGTCGCCGTCCCAGGCCGCCGCAGCGCCCTCCCCGGCGGCCGAGTCACCGTCTCCGGCCGCCGCGTCGCCGTCTCCATCGGCCACAACTCCGTCCCCGACCGCCTCGCCGGTCACTACTTCACATGCACCCACTTCGCCTGCGACGGAGTCCCCCGCGAGTCAGTGAGGAAGAGCATGTACCAGCCCCGCGGCACCAGCGAATGGCTCTTGGGCACGCGCACCGACAGCGTGCTGCCGCGGCGCTCGAAGTCCAGCGCCACCGACCGCTGCTCCACATCGGTGACATGGGTGACGGCGCTGGGCCGCATCAGCCGGGCGGTCTTCACCTTCCCGGCGCCGGCCACGGTGAAGCGGGTGGTCTTCCCCCGCTTCACCTCGGTCGGGCCGTGCGCCGCCGCGGGCCGCGCGCGGTCGTAGCGGTACGGCGGCGTGTAGACCTCGATGCGCTTCTCGAACTCCCCGCCCTTGGTGTTCGCGCGGTCCGAGAACAGCGGGTCGGAACCGAAGACCGCGATCCGCCCGTCGGGCAGCAGCAGCGCCTCGGAGTGGTAGTTGCGGCCCACGGCCGGGTCCGCCGCCTTGGTGAACGCGCGCGTCCGCGGGTCGAAGATCTGGGCCTTGTGGTTGTCGCTGGCGCCCTTGCCGCGGTAGTCGCCGGACCCGCCGCTGGTGAACACCTTGTCGTCCGGTGTGAGCACCGCGTTCAGGTAGCGGGTGCCCTCGGTGAGGTCGGGCCCGGGACGGTACTCCGGGTCCTTCTTGGTGAGGTCCACCAGCGCGGTGCGGGCTGTGGACTTCGGTGACTCGCCGACGCCGCCCCCGCCGAGGACCATCACCTGCTGCTTCTGGGCGGGCGGCAGCAGCACGGAGGCGGAGGTCTCGATCAGTTCGGGGTCCGTCAGGCCGGGCACCGGCTTGAAGGTGTTCTTCTTGACGTTCCAGATGCCGGGCGTGCGGCCCTTGTCGGCCGGGCCGTAGCCGGCGTTGGAGCCGGAGTAGAAGAGCTTGCCGTCGCCGGTGAGGAAGAGCGCCGGGTAGGTCGGGAAGTAGCGGTGCGGCCCCTTGGACCACTTGCGGGTCTTCGGGTCGTAGATCTCGTTCTTGCCCGGGATGATCTCGCCCATGTCGTCGAGCCCGGACACCGAGAGGACCTTGCCGCTCTTCAGGGTGACCAGCGTCGGGTACCAGCGCGCCTCGTTCATCGGGTCGACGCGGAGGTACCGCTCGGCGACCGGGTCGAACTCGTACGTGTCCTTCAGGCCCTGGAAGTCCTTCTTGTCCAGGCCGAGCTTGGTCGCCAGACCGTAGTGGTTACGGGCGTCCGCGCCCTTGAGCCCCTTGATGCTGTACTGCGCGGCCGTGTTCGTCACCCCGGCCCGGCCGCGCCGCACGGCCTCGACGTACACCCGCGCCTCGCGCGCGCTGACCCGCATCTTGCCGCTCCCGTCACGGGCGGCCTTCTTCTTGGCGCGCGGCACCACCACCGGGAACTGCGAGCGGTACTCCAGGCCGTCCGGATTGCGGAAGACGGTGCCCTTGGGCAGGGTCTTCGGCTTGTCGGGGTCCTCGTTCTTCACGACCATCAGGCCGCCGGCCCGAGTGACGTCGCCCTTGAGCTTCTCGTACCGGCGGGTGCCGCCCGCCACCAGCAGCTTGCCGTCCGGCAGCTGGGCGTGGCCGGCGCAGAACATGTCCTCCGGCGTGTCGATCTCCTTGAAGGTGTTCTTGACCGGGTCCCACAACACGCTCTGGAACGTGCCGGCGTCGAAGTTCTTCTCGTCGTTGCCGGACCCGGCGATCATCAGCACCTTGCCGGTGTGCAGCAGCGCGGCGTGGATGGTGTTGATCCGGAAGCGCTCCGGCACGTCCACCAGGTCCCAGTGCCCGTACCGCGCCTTGTACGACGGCTGGTTGATCTTGTAGTCGTGGTACTTGTGCTCGGCATAGCCGATGACGGCCGGCGCGTTCATCGCGCCGACCGCGCTCAGGGCGACGGCCCCGACCGCCACCTTGCGGGTACGGGGACTGGGTCGGTATCGCACGGTGCGAGCCTCCTGACGGTGGGACGAGGGCGGGCAGAGCCGGTCAGGCCGGTGGGGGCGGCGGGTCGGCTCCGTCGACGCACGGCAGGCCGTCGCCGGTGTCGGGGCGCTGCAGGTACTCCTCCACCGCCCACCGGCTCGAAGCCACCTTGACCAGGTCCTTCAGCCGTGCGGCCGAGGGCCCGCAGCAGACGTAGTACGCCATTCCGTGCGGGTCGCCGCCGGTCCGCCGGGCCAGCACCCAGCGCCCGAACCCGTCCTGCCGGGGCGGGCGGATCATGACGCGCGCCCAGGCGCAGTCCCGGTCGTGCTGGTTGTCGGCGCCGCCCGGCACGCTTTTCCACGCTTGCACGGGCAGGGTGGTGACCAGCGCGTCCACGCGTGCGTCGGCCCCGTCGGCCGTGTGCACCGTGTCGTGGGCCCGGACGGGCAGCACGTACGGGATGCGGGACTCCTCCATCCAGTCGCGGAGCGGCCGGTCCCGCCCGTAGCCGGCGTCGGCGGTGACCCAGGAGAACGGGGCCTTCGTGTCGAGGGCGTGCTGCAGCAGCCGCCGGAAGTCGTCGGAGGAGGGCGCCGTGGGATCGGTGGGCTGCTCCGGCACTTCCGCCTGCTCCTGCTGTGCCGGCTGCTCCCGCTGCGCTGTCTGCTCCGGCTGTGCCGGCTGCGCCCGTTGTGCCGGACATTTCGCGCGGCGTCGTTCGTGGGCCGCCGTCCAGCGCCAGACGACCAGCGGGGCGAGAGAGACGACCAGCGCGATCGAGGCCCAGGTGCGCATGGCCGCGTGGGTGTTGTTCAGGAACACCGAGGCGATCAGCGTCGTGGCGAACAGTCCGGCCCACAGCAGATGGGTGGTGAAGGTACGCAGGCGATCCGGGTCGGCCGCGTCGCCCTTCGACGTGACGATGAAGCCGGCCTTCCGCCGCAGGACCGCGCCTGTGAAGGAGCGGGCGTACAGCGGCGCGGACATCGCGGACATCGCCATGCCGGCGACGCCCGAGGAGCCCTCCGGCTCGTGCGGACTGACGTTGTGCCGCCGGTTCCACATGTACAGCCCGATCTGCAGGGCCGCGGCGTCGCTGTACAGCATCATCCACATCTGCGACTCGACCTGGACGCCGGAGGAGCCGAGACAGAGGAACAGCGCGCAGGAGAGGGCGCCGATCATCCAGTTCACCGCGGAGATCGGATAGTAGGTCACCATCAGCGCGTAATTGAGCGCCTGACCGGGGGTGAGGCGGAAGGCGGCCCGCCCGAACTGGCGGAAAAGCGTTTCGTAGGTGCCGCGGCTCCAGCGGAGCTGCTGGTTGAAGAAGTCGCTCCAGGTGGCCGGCCCCTCGCCCACGGCCAGTACATCGGGGGTGTAGACCGAACGCCAGGGCCGGCCGGTGTCGGGGTTGTGCCGGCGGTGGATCTCCAGCCCGGTGGCCATGTCCTCGGTGATGGAGTCGTAGAAACCGCCGGCCTGCCGCAGGGCGCTGATCCGGACGCAGTTGTTGGTGCCGACGAACATGGGCGAGCCATAGGCGTTCCCGGCGCGCTGGATCAGCGCGTGGAAGAGGAATTGCTGGCTCTCCGACGCCCTGGCGACCGCGCTGTCGTCATTCCCGTAGACCTGGGGCCCGACGACGAAGGCCACATCGGGGTCCTGGAAGAAGCCCATCATGCGTTCGAGGTACGCGGGCAGCGGGACATGGTCGGTGTCGACGCCCGCCATGAATTCATACGCGTCGCCGTGCGCGTCCAGCCAGGAGTTGTAGTTGCCGTGCTTGGTCTTCGCACGGAACGGCCCGGACGGCTGGTTCCATTTCTCCTCGCCTTTGCGGGAGAAGTGCCGCACGCCCAGTTCCTCGCACAGCCGCCGCATCTCGGGGGTGTTTCCCTCGTCCAGCAGCCACACGTCCAGCGGGCCGTCGTGCCGGAGCGCGATGGCGCCCTCCAGCGTGGCCCGGACCATCTCCTCGGGCTCCTTGCCGGGGACGAAGGTGGTCAGGAACGCCACCCGGGTACCGGACGCGGGAGTGACCGGCACGGGGTCCCGGGCGACGAGCGTGGCGTGCGCGATGGAGATGACGTTCAGGACGCGGAAGCTCTCCAGCAGGCCGATGGAGACGAGCATGACCAGGTCGGCGGCCGTCTCCCAGCCCGCCACGCCCTCGCGGTGCACCCAGTGCGGGGGCTGCAGGAGCCAGATGAGCAGCGCGAGCGAGGCGAGGGGCGCCCCGATCAGCAGCAGGGCCGTCCACACCCGGTGCGAGCCGCTGCTCAGCAGGGATCGGTACTGCACCCGGTAATGCGCGGGATCGGGGTGCGGTGGAGTGAGCGGACCGGCCAGCCGGCTGAATTTCTCGTAGTCATAACGAGGGACGGACGGTGCGTCGTCAACGGGAGAGGAAATCTCGGTTTCCGCATCCTCCCCTTGTTCTGGACGACTGGTGACCGCTACCGACGGGTGGCCACCGTGCTGATCCATGGCAGTTTTCCGCGAGAACGCCACGCTACCCCTCGTCACATATGTAGCTAATAGGTCGAACGGGCCACTAAAACGCTAAGCTAACAAACCTTCTGTATGCCGGAGAGTTGACCGTTCCCGCAGGGCGCCCGAATGGCGGCAGGGATGTCGGCCGCGTGGGCGTCGAGTTCTGAATTTCCGTGCGCCCGAACAGGTGAAAATCTTCGATCTCCGCAACTTTGGGCCCGTTCATCCCGATCAAGAGGGGGAAGGGGGACGGCAGTACGGCCGCCTCCCACGCGCTTTACGAAAGGCCAGTTGTCATGTCACGAATGGCGAAGCTCACCGCTCTCACGGCGCTCGCGGCCACTGCCGTCCTCGGTGGGGCGACGACCGCTTCTGCCCACAACGGCGGGAACGGCGGTGGCGCCGGTGCCGCCGCCGCGGCGTCGAATTCCCCCGGTGTGGTGTCGGGCAACGCGATCCAGGTGCCGATCAGCATCCCGATCAACGCCTGCGGCAACACCGTCAACATCATCGGCTTGCTGAACCCGGCCTTCGGCAATACCTGCGTCAACGGCAACACCGGTCAGCAGAACGACCACCACAACAACAACCACCACCACAACAACCACCACAACAACGGGCGCTGAGACCGGCCCGTCCGCGCCCGCTCCCGTCCGGTGTTCCCAGCCCGGCACCGGACGGGACGGGCCGGCCGCTCACTCCAGCCGGCCGAAGCGGCGGGCGGCCCACGCCAGTCCGCCCGCGCCCATCAGGGCCAGGACGAGGAGTTCGAGGAGGGCCGGGGGCTGCCGGCCCGCCCAGCGGACGCCGGTGGTGGCGAGGGTGCCCGGGACGTACCCCTCGATGCTGCGGCGCAGCACGTCGACGGCGTAGGCCAACGGGTTGACGGCGGCCAGTTGGGTGAGCCAGCCGGGCAGGGCGGTCAGCGGGAAGAACGCCCCGGAGAGGAACAGCAGCGGCATCAGGGCCAGGCTGAGCAGGGTGTGGAAGGACTCGACGCCGCGGATGCCGATGGCCAGCGCCGCCGTCAGGGCGGTGAGCATGAACGCCGTGAGCGCCAGCGTGGCCAGCAACGAGAGCAGCAGCAGCGGGTGGAACGGCAGCCCCGCGAGGGATCCAGCGGCCAGCAGGACCGCGCCCTGCGCGCTCGCCACCGCGGTACCGCCCAGGCAGTGCCCGTACAGCAGGCTGGAGCGGCGTACGGGGGCCATCAGCGTCTCGCGGAGGTAGCCGCTCTCCCGGTCGGTGATCAGACGCATCCCGACGGTCAGCGCGGGGGTCTGCACGGTCATCACCAGGACGCCGGGGAAGAGGTACGTGCGGTAGTCGCCGCCGACCGCCGTCGCGGGGACCAGGGCGGCCAGGCCGCCGCCGAGCAGCACCAGGAACAGCAGGGGCTGCGCCAGCATCACGACGGTCTGCAGGGGCTGGCCGAACATGCGCAGCAGGTCGCGGAGGACCAGGGCGTGCACGGCGCGCAGCTCGCGCAGCAGGGCGCCCGGCGGAGCGGCGACCGCTGCCGTCACGGCCGGTTCCCGTCGCCGCCGAGGGGGGCACCCGGAGGGGTGATGCGCCGCCCGGTGTGGTGGAAGAAGACGTCGTCCAAGGTCGGTTCCGTGAGGGAGACGGCGTGTACGGCGACGCCGCGGGCGGCCAGCGCGGCACACAGCCGGGGGATCTGCCGGGGGCCCGCCGCCACGGCCACGGTCAGCCCTTCGGGCGCGGTGACCGGCCGCAGGCCGAGGTCCTCGCGCAGCGCGGCCGCCGCCGCGGCGTCGTCGCCGGTGCGCACACGCAGGCGGTCGTCGCCGATCGCGGCCTTCAGGGCCGCCGGGGTGCCCTCGGCGACGACGCGGCCGCGGTCGAGGATGGCGACGCGGTCGCAGTGTTCGGCCTCGTCCAGGTAATGCGTGGTGACGAAGACAGTGGTGTTCCGGTGGGCGCGGAGCCGCGCCAGGTGGTCCCAGACCTGGGCCCGGGAGTGCGGATCGAGGCCGACGGTCGGCTCGTCGAGGAAGAGTACGCCCGGTTCGTGCAGCAGGGCGCGGGCGATCTCCAGACGGCGGCGCAGCCCGCCGGAGAGCGTGCGCACACGGTGCCGGCGGCGCTCGGTCAGCCCGGTCAGTTCCAGCAGTGCGGCGCTGCGCGCCCGGGACCGCGCGCGGGGCAGGCCGTACAGGCGGGCGTGCAGGTAGAGGTTGCGTTCCAGGGTGAGGTCCGGGTCGACCGCGCTCTGCTGGAACAGCAGGCCGACGCCGCGCCGTACTTGCTGCTGCTGGGTGCGTACGTCGGCCCCGGCGACCACGGCCCGGCCGGAGGTGGGGCGGGCCAGGGCGCACAGCATCGCGATGGTGGTGGTCTTGCCGGCGCCGTTGGGCCCGAGGAATCCGAAGGTCTCCCCGGGACGCACGTGGAGGTCCACTCCGCACACCGCCTCGGCATCGGCATAACGCTTGGTCAGGCCATGGGCGCAGATCGCGTACCGCCCGGTGTGGCCGGCCCGGTCCCCGGCGCTGTCGGAGGCTTCCTTTTGACGCGGCACCTTTCACCCCGCAGCATAGAAACAAAGGTGAAAAATCACCTTATACGGCGCGTCCTGTCTGATGGGCGCCAACACGAGTGCAGAAAGAAGGTGACGACGATGCGCCTGCCGTACACCCCTCCGACGGTCGTCCGCATGGGACGGGTCGAAGAGCTGACCGGACAGCTGCGTAACGGCGTTCCCGATCTGCTCGGACACGGCAACATCCTCTGACCGTCCGTTGCCCGGAGGCGGAGCATCGCTCCGCCTCCGGCCCATGAGGTGGTGTGATGGTGGGCGGAGACGACGAAGCGGGGCAGGACTTCACCGAGTACTTCACCGAGTTCCCCGGCTGCTCCGGGCGGATCGCCGTGGGCATGCACACGATCGAGCAAGGCTGCGTACCGTTCGACGCCCGCCCCGCGCACCCGCCACCGGGCAGCCACGTCCACCAGTGGCTGCCGGCCGGCACGGCCCCTGCGCCGGCCTCCGTACGAGAGCCGGTCCCCGGCGTCTTCCTGCTGCTGGCGGGCCCGTTGGGCAGGCCGCTCGCCGCGGCCCGTGCGCAGCGGCTGGTCCGCGAGGTGGTACGCGGTCGCCACGCCGCACTCCGGGAGCTGCCCGCGGAACTCTCCGGTGCGCTCGCGACAGCGCGGCGCGTCATCCTCTTCCGCGGCGTGTGCAGCGCCGAGCAGCTCTTCTTCCGCGCGGCGAACGGACGGACCCAGTGGTCGAGCGACCCGCGCGAGCTGCTCGACGGCCCACCGGAGTTCGACCGGGAGACGCTGTGGCGCGCCTGCCGGGGTGAGGACGTCTTCGTCTACCCCGGCCTCGAACGGCTGCTCCCCGGCCGGCTCGCCGTCCTGGACGGCTGGTCCACGCGCACCGAGACCTACGAGCGGATCACCCCGCTGCCGCTGCCCCGCCGTACGACACTGCGACAGTACGCCGACCTCGCCTACGAGTCGCTGCTCGCCGAGACGCGGCCCTACGCGGCCGCCGGCCGCATCGGCGTGCTGCTCTCCGGAGGCGTGGACTCCGCCACCGTGCTCGCCGCGCTCACCGACCACGGCGCCGATGTCGTCGCGTACCACATGCGCAGCACCGACCCGCTCGCCGACGAGTCCCCGCGGGCCCGCGAGGTGTGCCGGCGCCTGTCGGTCCCGCTGGTGACGGTGGACCCGCCGGACCAGGACGCCTCCTACTTCCCCGACGCGCGGGACTTCCCGCTGCCCTTCAACCACGTCTGGTTCCGCCGCCTGGAACTGACGGCCCGCCGGATCGCGGCGGACGGCGTGCGCACGGTCCTCTCCGGCCTGGACGGGGACGTCGTCTTCGGCCCGCTGCGGTACGGCCTGTACGACGTCGCCGTCGCCGACGCGCCCTGGCGGGAACGCGCGGCAATGGTCAACGGGCTGCTCAGTTCACGATGGGAGCTGAGTCGCATCCTCCGCAGCCTCCACCCCGGCCGCTCCCTCTACGAGGACCCCGAAGCGAGTGCCGAGACCGCGCGCGCGAGCGACTTCCTCGCCACCGTCCCCGGCGCCGCCGCCCTGCCGTACGACCCGGACTCGGCAGCGCAGGAACACACCCTCAACCTCACTGTCTGGCGCCCGTACGGCCTGCACTGCGCCAAGCCGTGGGGCGGCAGACGGCCGCGCCGGCTGGCGGCCCGGCTGCCGAACGCCTACCGGGTCGTCCCGTACGCCGGGCGCACCATCGACAAACCCGTGCTGCGGCTGGCCGCGGCCCGCCGCGTCCCCTCCTGCGTCTGGCGCCACTACGGGCGGGACTGGCTCGGCTCCCCGGACGAGACATGGTGCCTGCGCCACCCGGACGCCCTCGCCGACGTACTGGGCGGCCCCGACGCGCGGCTGACCGCCCTCGGTGTCGTCGACCCGGGACGCCTCGCGGCCGTCCTCGCCGACCCCCGCGCGCTGCGCCACAACGCCGAAAGCCTGCTGTGCACGGCCATGGTCGAGCTGTTCCTGCGCGACCTGGCCGACCGGACCGAGCCGACAGGGGACCTCCGATGCCGCTGATCCGTCTTGCCGAACAGACCGTCTTCGACGCCGCCGACGGCACGGGCGTCCTCATGGACACCGCCGAGGGCGTCTACTTCGAACTGAACCCCACCGCCACCCTCATGCTCCAGGCAGCCCTCCGCTTCGACACGGCCGACGAAGCCGTGCGCCACCTCGCGGAGGGCATCGACGCCGGCGAGAGCGAACTCCACGAGGGCATCAGGTCGCTCGCCGCCCAACTCGCGGAGAGCCGCCTCATCGAGCCCACGGGCACGGCACCGTGAACCACCGGGCGACCCGGGACTGGGCCTTCCTGCTGTGGGGCGCCGACGCCGATGGGCCCGTGCCCGGTACGTCCCGGCGGGCCCGGCTGACCGCCGCCGTGCGCACGGCACGGGCGCTGCGGACCCTGCGCCGGCACGGCTGGGGAGCCGCACAGTCCTGCCTGCGGGACGCGCGGGCCGCCCCGCGCGCCCACCGCCGCCTCCCGGGCGACACGGCGGTCCGCGTCGCCCGCCGCGAACTGCCGCGCTGCCAGCTCGTCGTACGGCTGGCCGAGCCCGACGCGCTGTGCCTGGCCCGGTCGTTCGCCCTCGCCGTCTACCTGTCGGCGCTCGGGCTCCCGGCCGAGACCGTCATCGCCCGGCAGCGGTCGTCGATCGGCGCGCGCTTCGGCTTCCACTCCTGGACCGAACTGCACGGCCAGGTGCTCAACGACATCCCGGGCGTGCAGAGCGGCCACACCGTACTCCAGCGGGTCCGGTGCGCCGCGCTGTCACCGGGCGGGCCGTGACCCGGACCTTCGCTGACGTTGCGTCAGGCACCGGCGCTCAGTGCTGCCGCAGCACCTCCGGGTTGGCGCAGTGGGCCAGGGGCTCGCCGCGCAGGAAGCGGCCCACCTCGCCCGCCACGATCCGGGCCGCCTTGTGGGCGACGCCCTGGCTGCCGCCCGCGATGTGCGGGGTGAGGACGACGCCGGGGGCCGTCAGCAGGGGCGAGCCGGCGGGGACCGGCTCCTCGGGGAAGACGTCGAAGCCGGCGGCGGCGAGCCTGCCGGAGGCGAGCGCGTCGCACGCGGCGTCGTAGTCGAGCAGCGCGCCGCGGGCGCAGTTGACCAGTACGGCCCCCTCGGGCAGCAGGTCGAGCTGCTTCCGGCCGATCATGCCGGTGGTCTCCTCGGTGACCCGTGCGTGCAGGGAGACGATGCGGGAGCGGGTGAGCAGCTCCTCCAGGGACACCTGCTCGGCGATCCCCGCGAGCCGCTCGGGGTCGGCGTACGGGTCGTGGACCAGCACCGTCGCGCCCAGCGCGAGCAGTACCTTGGCGACCCGGCTGCCGACGGCGCCGAAGCCGACCAGGCCGACGGTGGCGCCGTCGATCTCGATGCCGCAGTTGTCGTAGTCGAAGTAGTCCCCGCGCCAGATGCCGCGCCGCAGGTCGGTGTGGACGTCGCCGAGGCCGCGCGCCGCGGCGAGGATCAGCGCCAGAGTGTGCTCGGCGGTGGCGACGGCGTTGCGGCCGGGCGCGTAGCAGACGGCGACGCCGTGCCGGGTGGCCGCTTCGAGGTTGGCGTTGACCGGGCCGCCGCGGCTGGCGCAGAAGAGCTCCAGATCCGGGCAGTGCGCGAGGATGCGCTCGGTGAGCGGGGCCAGTTGGGTGACGCAGACGCGGGCGCCCTGCAGCGCCTCGATCATCTCGTCCTCGGTGCCGGACGCCTCCCGCACCTCGGCGACCGGACCGAACGGGGTGTGCGGCCAGGGCAGCAGCAGTTCGCGGATCTCGGCGGCGCCGCCGGTCGCGGCGTCGACCTGTTCGGTGAGCAGACGGGGCAGGACGAAGTGGTCGCCTGCGGCCAGGACAGTGGTGGGCATGTCGTTCGTATCTCCGTGGGTGCGGGTCAGTGGGTGCCGGAAGGGGACAGGGCACAGGGCGCGTTCAGCCGGAGCAGGGACGCCCGGCCGCCCTTGAGGCGCAGCTCGGTGAGGGCGCCGTTGTCCAGCGCGGGGAAGACCGTGCGGTACGTACCGAGGGGGATGCCGAGCACGCGGCAGAGCAGCAGCCGGACGAGGGTGGAGTGGGCGACGACCAGGACGCGGCCGTCGGGCAGCTCGCGGGCCAGGTCGGCGAGGCAGTCCGCGGCCCGCGCCGCGGCCTCCTCGGGATCCTCGCCGCCGGGCAGATGATGGACGACGGGGTCGCGGAGGAACGCGTCGAGCCGTTCGGGGAACACCTCGCGCATCTCCGTACGCGTGAGCCCGTCGCCGCGGCCGAAGTCGACCTCCAGGAGACGTTCGTCGATGCGCGGCGCGAGGCCGAGGGCGCGCGCGGCCGGCTCTGCGGTGAGCCGGGCGCGGGAGAGCGGGGAGCAGACCACCGCGTCGATGCCGGCCCCGGCGGCCCACGCCGCGAGCTCCGCGGCCTGCGCGTGGCCCCGTTCGGTGAGGGCGACATCGGTGCGTCCGGCGTAGCGGTTCTCCGCGTGCCAGACGGTCTCGCCGTGGCGTACCAGGAGGAAGTCGGTCACTGCTGGGCCTTTCTGACGGCGTGCTCGGCCACTTCGGGGGCCGGCCAACCGCGGTCGTTCAGCGCTGCCACGAATGCCGCGTAGGCGGGGAGGAAGCGGGCGGTGCGCTCGGGGTCGGGGTGGTGTGCGGTGCGGACGCGGACCATCGCGGCGGCGGCCTCGGTGAGCGGGGTGCCGTCGGCGGTGGCCGCGAGCACGGCCATGCCGAGGGCTCCCTCGGCCTGTTCGGGCAGGGTCACGGTCCGGCCGAGGACATCGGCGCGCAGCTGGTTCCAGTACGCGTTGCGGGTGCCGCCGCCGGTGAGGGTGAGCGGGCCGTCGACGGGGGCGCCGAGGTGGCCGAGGTAGTCGAAGCAGAGCCGTTCGAGGCAGGCGACGCCGAGCAGATGGGCGTGGAAGCGCTCCGCCTCGTCGGCCGGATCGCCCAGCACGAACGGGCGGGCGTCCGGCGCGCGGAAGGGGAAGCGCTCGCCGCCGGAGCCGGCGAGGGGGTACGCGACGGGGTCGTGCCCCCGGCCCGCCGCGGACCGTCCGACGCGGGTGGCCCGCTCGGTCAGGTCCGCCAGGTCGGCGCCGGGGAACTCGCGGGTCAGCGCCCCCGCGCCGCTGCTGGACGCGGCACCGGGCAGCCAGGTGTCGCCGGGGCCGCGGTGGCAGTAGACGAGGCCGCCGGGGTCACGGACCAGGCGCGTGCTGACGCCCTTGAGGACGAGCGTCGTGCCGAGTACGGAGTTCCACGCGCCGGGCGCGAGTGCACCGGCCCCGATCTGCGCGGCGCAGCCGTCCGTCATGCCCGCGACGATCTCCACGCCCTCGGGAATGCCGGTGGCGCGCGCCGCGTCGGCGCACACCGTACCGAGCACGGTGCCGGGGCGTACCACCTCCGGCAGCAGCGCGCCGGGCACGCCGAGCGCCGCGAGCTCCTTCTCCGGCCAGCCCTCCGCGAGCAGGTGATAGCCCGTCTTGAGGGCGTGGCTGGCGTCGCTCGCGACCTGATGGCCCGCCAGCCGCCAGGTGACCAGGTCGACCTGGTGCAGCAGCCGGGTGCCGGGCGCCGTGGCGGCCGCCGAGTGCTCCAGCAGCCACACCAGCTTCGGCAGCGCCCACGAGGGCTGCATGGTGCGGTAGCCCAGCTCCTCCCATACCGCGGGGCCGGCCTCGTTGACCCGTACGGCCTGCGCGGCGGCCCGCCCGTCGTCGTACATCAGGCCCGGGGTGAGCGGGGTGCCCTGAGCGTCGGCCAGCAGGATCGTGCCGGACGTGCCGTCGAGGGCGAGCGCCGTCACTCGTGCGGGATCGATGTCCGCGAGGGCTTCGCGGCAGGCAGCGGCCAGCGCGTGCCACCACTCCTCCGGGTCCTGCTCGTGGCGCTCGCCGGTACGGCTGCTGTGCAGCGGCCGGGAGGCGGCGGCGAGCACCCGGCCGCCGGCGTCCACGGCGACGGCGCGGGCGCTCTGGGTGCCCAGGTCGAGGCCGAGCCGTACGGGGTCGGGGTGGCGGGCCATCTCAGATCGCCTCCTTCGGGGTGCCCGGCTGCCAGCCGGCCTCGCGGGCCAGGTCGCGCCAGGAGAGGAAGGCGGCGTACCGCTCGGTGTAGAGCGCGGCGCGCTCGGGGTCGGGCTCCCAAGCGGGGCCCATATGGACGTACTTGTCGGCGGCGCGGTGCATGCTCGACTCGGCGCCGGTGAGGACGAGACCGGTGAGGAACGCGCCCTTCGCGCCCAGTTCGGTGTCGGTGGAGCGGGTGGTGGGCACGCCCGTGACGTCCGCGATCAGCCCGCACCACGCGTCGCTCCGCGCGCCGCCACCGCACAGCCGCAGCTCGCTGACCTCCGTACGGGAGGCGGTGAGCGCGTCGCGCAGGGTGAGCGAGAGCCCTTCCAGCACGCCGCGGGCGATGTCGGCCCGGGTGTGCTCCAGGCTCAGGCCCCAGAAGGTGCCGCGGGCACGCGGGTCGAGGAAGGGGGCGCGTTCGCCGGCGGGGGAGAGGTACGGGAGGAAGGCGAGCCCGTGTGCGCCGGGCACGGAACGGAACGCCTCGGCGCACAGCTCCTCGGCTCCGGACAGACCCAGCACCCCGGCGGTCCAGTTCAGTACCTCGGTACCGGAGAGCGTGGGGAAGGCCCGCAGGACGCGCTCGCGGCCCCGGTAGGCGATGTGGATGCCGCTCGGCTCGCCGGTGGTGTCGACGGCCGTGCGGACGACCTCCGCGCACAGCGTGGTGCCGAGGATCGCGCACGCCTGGCCGGGGTTGACCACGCCGATACCGCGCGCCGTGGCGGCGATGTCGTACGGGGCCATGACGACGGGCAGCCCGGCGGGGACGCCGAGTTCGGTGGCGGCAGCCCCGGTGATCTCCGCGATGCGCCGGTCGTCGCCGACGACATCGGGCAGCAGCCGCTCGGCCCCGCGCAGCCCGAAGAGGTCGATGACCTGCTGGTCGTACGCGCCGGTGGCGTGGTCCAGGAAGGGGGCCGAGGCGTCCGACTCGTCGACCACCCGCTCGCCGGTGAGCAGGAGGAAGAGCCAGCCGGCGGCGGTGAGGGCGGCGTCGGAGCGGGCGAGGCGCTGCGGGTCGTGGCGCGCGAACCAGGTGAGGATCGCGTTCGGCAGGCCCGCGAAGGTCAGCGAGCCGTTGCGCCGGAACGCCTCCGCAAGGACGCCGGAGTGGCCCCACTCGGTGACCGTGTCGGCGGCCCGCCCGTCGGACCACAGCACGGCCGGGCCGGTGGGCCGGCCGTGCTCGTCGACCAGCCAGCAGCCGTCGCCCTGTGCCGTGAAGGTGACCAGCCACACCGGCTCCGCACCCCGGTCCTGTACCGCGGCCAGCGCCTCCCGCACGGTGTGCACCACCGCGTCCCACACCGCGTCCATGTCCTGCTCGGCCCAGCCCGGGTGGGGGCGGTCGACGACGGTGGCGCGCCGGGCGACGGCGACCTCGTGACCCTGGTCGTCATAGACCACGGACTTGATCAGCGAGGTGCCGACGTCGATGGAGAGTACGGACATGCTCACGCTCCTTCGGAGGCGCCGACGGTGGCCGGGGCGGGCGGGGCAGGGACCTCTGTGCCGCGCTCGGCGGGCGTCCGCAGATACAGGGCCAGTACCCCGCTCAGCGCGTACAGCCCGGCGAAGATCCAGATGACGCCCTGCACGCCGAGCGGCCCGAGGAAGACCGCGACGAGGGCGGGGCCGACGAACGTGCTGGCCCCGGCGCCCAGGTTCAGCGCCGCCATCGCCTGGCCCTTGTGCGCGGGGGCGAGCGAGGGCATCAGCGCGGAGAGCGGCACGTACCCGGCGAGCGTGGCGCCGAACAGGCCCGCCACCAGCAGGCACAGCGCGTACTGCCCGCCGAGCAGCGTCGGCACGTAGTACAGCAGCAGCGAGGTGACCGTACATCCGGCGCCGCCGCACCACGCGACCGTGCGCCGCCAGCCGATCCGGTCGCCGAGCACACCGAAGACCAGGTTGAAGACGATGTTCACCGCGAACATCACGGACAGCAGGCGCAGCCACTGCGACAGGCTCAGCCCGACGGTCTGCGTGAAGAACGCCGGCAGGCACACCAGGAAGCCGAACTCCGGCACCGTATTGATCATGCGGACCACGGCGCCCGCGCCGATCCGCGGATTGCGCCCGAGCAGCGCCAGACTGCCGAAGAGCGTGGCCAGCGGGCGCTCACCGGCCGGGGCCAGCCGCCGGAAGCCGGTCCGCTCGCGGACGAGCAGCAGCGCGATCAGCCCGCCGAGGACGACCAGGCCGAGCGAGAACCACAGCGTGGCGTAGGCGCCGATCTGCGGAATGAGGAAGCTCGCGGTGAGCGAGCCCAGCGTCGGCAGCCCGCCGGTGAAGGCGAACCAGAACCACCCGACGGCCGTGCCGAGCCGCTTCTCCGGCGCCGTCGCCGCGATCCACACCAGGAAGCCGAACGCGAAGAGCGGATAGCCGATGCCGCGCAGGCCGTAGCTGAGGAGCAGCAGCGGATAGTTCATCGAGGGCACCGCGATCGCCAGCATGAGCACCTGGAAGCCGACCCAGGCACCGAACCCCGCCATCATCACCCGGCGCGGACCCCACAGGTCCGACAGCGCGCCGGAGAGCCACGCGGCGACGGACGCGGTGACGCCGTAGACGGTGAACAGCATCGCCACCCGCTGCGCCGACAGGCCCTCCTGCACCAGATACGGCGAGAGATACCCGGACTCGACACCGTCACCGATCATGAACACGAGGACACCGACGAATCCCCAGGCGAGCCCGCGGGGAATGCCGAGCCGGTCGGTCCACGCCGGCCGTTCTGCGCGCGGCGGCCCGGTCGGCCCGGGAGGAGTACTGGCCACGAGGCACCTCTTCCAGTGAAACGGGCGGCCGCGCCCCTGACCGGCGCGGCCGGGCCCCTTGTGGAACAGATGCAACGCGGGCCGCGCCGAGCCGGTCAACGCCCGCCGGACCACCTCTCGCGGGCCGGCCGGGCCGCCGCGTGAAAACCGGCGGCGGCGGACCCCCGTACCCCGGGCTTAACATGGCGGCAACGCGGCGTGAGCTCGGCATTTCCGCGCTGACCTGGGGCGCCGAGGCGGCCCCGCCGTGTGAGATCCGCGTGAAGTTAACGAGAGGTTCCCGCAGTGACCGAGGACGACGGCGGCACATCAGACGGTGGCGCGCCGGGCGGCAGCGCGAGACGGGAGGACATCCAGAACGCACGGCGGCAGCGCATCCGCGAGCAGGTCGCCGCCGAGGGCTTCGTCCGTACCGCCGCGCTCGCCGAGGAGTACGCGGTCAGCATCATGACCATCCACCGCGACCTGGACGTCCTCCAGGCCCAGGGCTGGCTGCGGAAGGTGCGGGGCGGCGCCTCCTCGCTGCCGTCGCTGCTCTTCCACGGCGACCTCAGCGAGCGCATGGCCGCCATGAACACAACGAAGCGCCGGCTCGCCCGCGCCGCGCTCCGGCTGCTCACCCCCGGCCAGACCGTCATGATCGACGAGTCCACCACCTGCCTCGCGCTGGCCCAGCACCTCACCGAACGCGGGCCGCTCACCGTCATCAGCAACTTCCTGCCGGTCATCAAGCTGCTGGCGGGGGAGCCCGGCATCAGCCTGCTCGCCCTCGGGGGCTCGTACTACCCGGCGTACGACGCGTTCCTCGGACCGCACACCGCCGAGTCCGTCCGCTCCTTCCGCGCGGACATCCTGTTCATGTCCACCACGGCCGTCACCGGCGACACCTGCTACCACCAGTCGCAGGAGACGGTGCAGGTCAAACGGGCGCTGATGGACCGGGCCGCGCGCCGGGTGCTGCTGGTGGACCACACCAAGTTCGCCCGCAGGGGCGTGTACGCGCTCGCCCCGCTCACCGACTTCGACACCGTCCTCGTCGACGACGCACTGCCCGTCGCCGAGCTGCGCCGCCTCCGGGACCTGGGGGTGTCCGTGACCACGGTCGGCGGCGCCTGAGAGCGGTGCCTAAGAGCGGCGCCTAAGACACACGCTTTAACACGCGGGGCGGCGACGGCGGCGCACTTCCCGCAATCGCGTCCGGCGCGCGGGCGCCGCCCGCCACCATGACCGGCGTGGACACCGTACGCGTCGGCCTCCGCGTCGAAGGGACCGTGCAGGGCGTCGGGTTCCGGCCCTTCGTGCACGCGACGGCCGCCCGGCTCGCGCTGAGCGGGCTGGTCGCCAACGACCCCGCCGGAGTACTCATCGAGGTCGAGGGCCCGGCGGACGCCGTGGCACGCTTCCGCGAGTTACTGGAGAGCCAGGCGCCGCCGCTGGCCGTCATCGAGCGGATCACCGCGCGGCCGCTGCCGCCCGCCGGCCACGCGGACCCCCGCTTCGTCATCGCGGCCAGCCGCCGCCCGGTCGGCGCGGCGGACCACGCGCCACGTACCCCGATCGCCCCGGACATCGCCACCTGCGCCGACTGCCTGCGCGAACTCCGCGACCCGGCCGACCGGCGGCACCGCTACCCCTTCATCAACTGCACCAACTGTGGCCCGCGGTACACCATCACCCGCGACCTGCCCTACGACCGGGCCCGCACGACGATGGCCGGCTTCCCCATGTGTGCCGCGTGCGCCGCCGAGTACGAGGACCCCACTGACCGGCGCTTCCACGCCCAGCCGCTGTGCTGCCCCGCCTGCGGCCCGACGCTCCGGCTGGTCGACGCGGCCGGTACGGCGGTGCCGGGCGAGCCGGTCGCGGCGGCGGCCGGGCTGCTGCGCGCCGGGCGGATCCTTGCGATCAAGGGGCTGGGCGGCTACCACCTCGCCGTGGACGCCGGATGCGAGCCGGCCGCCGCCGCGCTGCGGGCCCGTAAGCACCGCGCGGACAAGCCGTTCGCGGTGCTCGTACCCGACCTGGCGACGGCCGAGCGGCTGTGTGAACTGGACGATAGGGCACGGGAGTTGCTCACTGGACCGCACCGCCCCATCGTCCTGGCCGCCCGTCGGCAGGGCTCTGCAGTTGCACCTCTGGCGGCATCCGTCGCCCCCGGCTGCCGCGAACTCGGCCTGCTGCTGCCCTACACCCCCCTGCACCACCTCCTCGCCACGGAACTCAACCGCCCCGCCGTCCTCACCAGCGGCAACCTCGCGGACGAACCACTCGCCTTCCGCGACGACGACGCCCTCGCGCGGCTCGGCACCCTCGCCGACGCCTTCCTCACCCACGACCGGCCCATCCACCGGCGCGCCGACGACTCCGTGATCCGGGTCCACTCGGGCCGTACCGTCCCGGTGCGGCGGGCGCGCGGCTACGCCCCGGCACCGCTGCCACTGCCCGTGTCCGCCGCCCGCCCCGTACTGGCCTGCGGCGCGGAGCTGAAGAGCACCTTCTGCCTGGCCCGCGGACGGCACGCGATCCTCTCCCCGCACCTCGGCGACCTGGAGAACTACGAGACGCTGGCCGCGTACACCGACGGGATCGCCGACTTCGCGCGGCTGTACGCCCTCGAACCCGCGCTGATCGCACACGACCTGCACCCCGAATACCTCTCGACCAAGTACGCGCACGACCGCGCCGACGTCACGGACGCCCGTCTCATCGGCGTCCAGCACCATCACGCGCACCTCGCCGCCTGCCTGACGGAGCATCAGGCGCGTGGACCGGTCATCGGAGTGGCCTTCGACGGGCTGGGGTGGGGCACCGACGGCACGCTGTGGGGTGGCGAGTTCCTCCTCGCCGACCTCTGCGGCTTCCGACGCGCCGGACACCTCGTACCGGTACCGCTCCCCGGTGGCGCGGCGGCGGTCAGGGAGCCATGGCGGATGGCCGCCGCGTACTTGGACGCGAACGGCAGCGACCACCTCGTCGTCCGCCGGCGGAACGGTGAACGCTGGGACGATGTACGGGCGTTGGCCGCCGCGGGTGTCAACTCCCCGCTCACCTCGAGCGCCGGCCGGCTCTTCGACGCCGTCGCCGCGGTTCTCTCCCTACGTGACACCGTGCGCTACGAAGGGCAGGCGGCGATCGAGCTGGAGCGGTGCGCCGACCCGGCCGTCCGCGACGGCTATCCCGTACGCGTCGACTGCCCTGTACGCGTCGACGGTCCTGTACGGGGCGACGGCGCCTGCCGGGTGCACGGCGCGGACCTGGTGCGCGCGGTGGCCGACGACGTCCGCGCGGGCACGCCGCCCGGGGCCGTCGCGGCCCGGTTCCACAACGGCGTCGCGGGCCTGATCGCGGACGTCTGCGAGCGGCTGCGCGAGACCACCGCGCTCACCACCGTCGCGCTCTCCGGCGGCGTCTTCCAGAACGGCCTCCTGCTGGACCGGACCGTCCCGGCCCTGGAACGCGCCGGCTTCCGCGTCCTCACCCACCGCCGCGTGCCGTGCAACGACGGCGGCATCAGCCTCGGCCAGGCGGCCGTCGCGGCGGCCCGGGACGACGCCGGGCTACTGGAATGAGCGGGCAGCGCTCAGCAGATCCGGGGCAGTGGGTCGCCGATGAGTACGTCGAGGATGCGGGTGCCGCCGAACTCCGTCTTCACCAGGACCAGCGAGGCCGGCTCGGCCACCACCCGACCGACGACCGACGCGCGCTCGCCCGACGGCTGAGACCGCAGCGCCGCCAGCGCCGACTCGGCGCACGCCCCGTCCACCACCACGACCATCCGCCCCTCACAGGCGATGTAGAGCGGGTCAATCCCCAACAGCTCCGCCGCGCCCCGCACTTCGTCCCGGACCGGCACCGCGGACTCGCCGAGCACCACCGCCACGTCCGAGGCCCGCGCGATCTCGTTGAGTACGGTCGCCACGCCGCCCCGAGTGGCGTCGCGCAGGCACCGTACGCCGTCCCCGCACGCCGCCAGCAGCGCCGCCACCGGCGCGGCGAGCGGGGCGGTGTCCGAGGTGAGGTCGCTCTCGATGCCCAGCTCGCCGCGGGCCAGCATGACCGTCGTGCCGTGGTCGCCGACCGGCCCGGACACCAGCACCGCGTCACCGGGCCGCGCCCTTCCGGCACCCAGTGTGAAGTGGTGTTCCACCACCCCCACCCCCGCGGTGTTCACATACACCCCGTCGGCCTTGCCGCGCTCCACGACCTTGGTGTCGCCGGTGACGATCCGCACGCCCGCCGCCTCGGCCGCCCGCGCCATCGACCCGGCGACGCGGGTCAGGTCGGCGACCGGGAAGCCCTCCTCCAGGATGAAGCCGGCCGAGAGGTACAGCGGCCGGGCCCCGCACATCGCCAGGTCGTTGACCGTCCCGTTCACCGCGAGATCGCCGATGTCACCGCCGGGGAAGAAGAGCGGCGAGACCACATAGGAGTCCGTGGTGAAGGCCAGCCGCGCGCCGCCCGCCGGGCACACCGCCTGGTCCTCCAGCGGCGCCAGCAGCGGATTGTCGAACGCCTCCAGGAACACCGCTTCGATGAGCGTGTGCGTCGCCTTGCCGCCGGCGCCGTGCGCGAGTGTGATGCGCTCGTCCCTGACCCGGGCCTTGCGCCGGCGCGCCCGGTCGATCCGCCGGAGTACTTGTTCCTCGCGCTCGGTGGTCATGTCCGGGTCGCCTCCCGTACCGCGGTCCGGGTGAACCGGCCGAAGTTGTAGTACGCGGCACAGGCCCCCTCCGAGGAGACCATGCAGGTGCCGATCGGCGTTTCGGGCGTGCAGGCGGTGCCGAAGACCTTGCACTGCCAGGGCTTGAGCACGCCCTTGAGCACCTCGCCGCACTGGCAGGACGTGGGGTCGGCGACCCGCACCCCCGGCACGTCGAAGACCCGCTCCGCGTCATGCGCCGCGTATGCCTCCCGGATGCGCAGCGCCGAGTACGGGATGGTGCCGAGCCCGCGCCACTCGAAGGACGGCCGCAGCTCCATGACGTCGCTCAGGGCCCGCAGCGCCTTGGGGTTGCCGTCCCAGGGGACGACCCGGGCGTACTGGTTCTCCACCGTGCACCGCCCCTCCGCGAGCTGACGGAGCAGCAGATGGATCGACTGGAGAATGTCCAGCGGCTCGAACCCGGCGACGACCAGGGGCTTGCCGTACTCCGCCGCGATGAAGCGGTACGGGTGGCAGCCGATGACTGTGGAGACGTGGCCCGGGCCGAGGAAGCCGTCCAGCCGCAGGTCGGGGGAGTCCAGGATGGCTTTCACCGCGGGGATGATCGTGACGTGGTTGCAGAACACCGAGAAGTTGTCCAGCTTCTCGGCCGCCGCGCGCTGCACCGTCACCGCGGTCGACGGCGCGGTCGTCTCGAAGCCGATGGCCATGAAGACCACCCGCTTGTCCCGGTTCTGCCGGGCGATGCGCAGCGCGTCGAGCGGCGAGTACACCATGCGGATGTCGGCGCCCTCGGCCTTGGCGTCCAGGAACGACCGGCTGCCACCGGGCACCCGCATCATGTCGCCGAACGACGTCATGATCGTGTCCGGCTGCCGGGCGAGGTGCAGCGCGTCGTCCACCCGGCCCATCGGGATCACACAGACCGGACAGCCGGGGCCGTGCACCAGCGTGACGTTCTCGGGCAGATGGTCCTCGATGCCGTGCTTGTAGATGGTGTGCGTATGACCGCCGCACACCTCCATGAAGGTGTACGAGCGGCCCGGCGCGCAGAGCCCGGCGATCCGGGCGGCGAGCGCCCGGGCTTTGTCCGCGCCGCGGTACTCGTCGACGTAACGCATCAGCCGGCCCCCGGTCCCTCGGTCGTCGATTCCCGTAGTGCGTCCATCTCGTCCTCGTACGCCTGGCCGATGCCTTCGAGGAATTCCATGGCGGCCCGCGCCTCGGCCTCGTCGATCCGGGACAGCGCGAACCCGACGTGGATGAGGATCCAGTCGCCGGGCGCCACCCCTTCCCCCTCCAGCAGCGCGATGTTGACGGCCCGTCGGACACCGCCGACGCTCACCCGCGCCAGATCGGGCTGGTCCGCGACCAGCTCCACGACCTCACCGGGAATCCCCAGGCACACGGTCACCACCTCCGGCTCCCGTGTCGCCCGCCACCCGGATGGAGAGCAGGGTGAATTCGTCCCCGGGCACGGTGATCAGCTCGACGGCCGCGCCGTCGGCGACCGTGCCCGCCGCGACCAGCGCGAAGGACTGCGCCAGCGCGGGACCGACCACGGCGTGCTGCTCACCGATCCGTACGGTCACGCCCGTGACCCGGCGCCCCTGCGCCCGGCCCTCCACCGCCTCCAGGATTCCTTCGCACAGTCCGATCTCATGCATGGCGCCCGTCCTCCGTTCCTTCTCCGTACCTGTGGCGGCGGGGTTGCCGCCCAGGCGTTCCGCCAGCAGCTCGGGCACCAGGCGCACGGCCTCGTCGACCGCGTCCAGCACCGGCGGGCTCAGTCCCATCCCCTCGCCCACCACGGCCGGTTCGCAGCCGATCACGGTCACCCACGGGAGCCGCACGCCGAACCGCCGGAGCAGCGCCAGCACGGTCGCGGGCGCCATGTCGTGCGCGTCCAGCGCGGGCGTGGCCGCGTCGTCCTCCGGATCCACCGGCTCCAGGATGTACACCGTCCCCGGCGGCCCGCCGCGCTGTACCGCGTCGATGAGGACCAGCCCGTCGTAGCCGTTCATCAGCTCGTGCGCGAGGTGCACCCCGCGGATGCCGTAATCGCAGGCCCGCGCGCCGCCGGGCAGTTCGGCCCCGGCCAGCCGCCCGGCCACCGCGACGCCGAACCCGTCGTCGCCGAGAAAGACATTCCCCACACCCGCGACCATCACGTGCACAGCAGTTCCACCTCGTCCGGCGCGAAGTAGTGGTACCGGCCGACCGCTGCCCGCAGGTCGGCACCCGGGTCGTCGTCGAGCGTCACGGCCAGCTGCGTACTGCCGTCCACGTCCCGGAGGACGACCGCCACCCGCGCGGTGCGCCCCGCCAGGAACATGTCCTGCGCGTCGGCCCGTCGGCCGCCGGGGCGCAGCCGTACGCGCGAGCCGGGCTCGGCCCAGCCACCGGTCACCGGTACCCGGTCAGCTGCTTCCGCTGGTGGGCTGGGCCGTACCACCCCGTGCAGCCGCTCCAGCACGTCCGGCGTGACGCGCTCGGCATGGTCGACGATCGCCGCCGCGCGCGGGTCGGTCGCGCGGGCCTCGCGCTTCTCGTCCTCGGTGAGTGTCATCGTGCGCAGTGTCAGCAACTCGTCGATCTCCGTGCCGTCGTGGAAGTCGGCGGGGCTCTCCGGCGCGATCCGCGGCCGGTCGCCCAGGATGACCGGGGCGCAGAGCAGCGTGGTGTCGTCGATGAGGGACGGCCAGGTGTACGCGTTCTCGCACCGGGAGACGGCTCCGGAGGCCCACTCGGGCGGATCGACCGGCGACAGGAACCGGCCGCCGGTGACGGCGAGCAGCGTGTGCGTGCCGATCAGCGCGCCGCACAGCATCTCCGTACGGTCCGGGGAGCCGCCCGCCGTGCGGTTCTCGGTCCGCACCCGCACCCGCAGCAGGCCGTACGGTCCGGGCTCCGGCTCCGCCGTGATCCGCAGCTCCCCGGACAGCGGCCACCGGCGCCGCCCGTCGTCCTCTCCGCCGGGCACCTGGAAGGGATGCGTGACCCGCGCACCGGGCACGAGGTCCACGCTGACCTGTACCTCCTGCACCACCCCCTCGTCCCACGGCAGTTCGCCGGGCGCGCGGGCGTACCGCCGTCGCACCTGGAGGAACCGCAGCCGTACGGTGAGGGACGCCGCGGCGCCCGGCCGCACTTCGACCAGGGAATCGCTTTCCGTGTACGAGGTCTCCGACGGGTCCGAGCCCTGTGGGGCCAGCACGCCGAACTGCCAGCGCAGGCGGTTCTTGGGCGCGGACGCACGGTACGGGTAGAGGACGTACCCCTCGAAGAGCACGGCGTCGGCCACCGCGCGGGCCCGCGCGAACCCGGCGGGCTCCGGCCCGGCAGCGCCGCCGCTCAGCACGGTCCCTCCCCGGCCCGGCCGAGCAGCGCCCCGACCGTCTCTTCCCATGTCGTGAGCTGCCGGTCGTGCTTGAAGGTCAGCAGCGCGTCCAGGGTCTCCCTGCGCAGCCGCAGCCACCCGCACCCCGGAAAGTACAGATCCATCAGCTCGCGCCACACGGCCGCCGGCAGCGCCGCCGTGCACTCCCGCTCCCACGGCACCATCCCGATCCCGCCCGACGTGAAGACCGTGCCGCTGAACAGCAGCAACAGCGGCACCTCGCCGTCCTCCAGCGCATGGAAGTACTGTCCGCACGTCACCTCCAGGTCGTACGAGACGGGCACCGGTACGTCGATCTCCGTGGCCCCGGTGAACGCCGGCACCATCGCGGTCACCGTGGCCAGTTGGAGCGGCTGCTGCGTCGTGGCCCAGCGGTGCCGGTCGCCGAACAGGCCGGTCAGGCGGCGCGCCTCCCGGTCGCTGTACGACCGCAGGGCCGGCTGGATGCGGAGCTGGCAGCGGAGCGCGACGGCCCGTACGTCCCCGCCGCCGCGCTCCGTGATCCGCAGCCGGAGGACCAGGGACGGGGCGGCGGCGTACGGCTCCGGGCGGACCCCGAGGCAGTCGAAGGCGAGGTCAGCCATGGGAGGCCCCTCGGGTCGCCGGTCCGTCCGAACGGGCGCGCAGCCCGGCGAAGAAGGCGTCCAGCTCGCGGTGGACGTCCGCGCCGCCGTCGAAACCCCGCCAGCGCAGCCGCACCCGCCCGACCAGGTCGTAACAGGTGTCGATGGGGACGAGATGGCATTCGACCCCGTCGCCGGTACGGCGCAGCAGCAGCGCTTCCACGTCGTCGGTCAGGTCGGCGATGTCCGGGTGGGCGGCCATGAGCTGCCGCCAGGCCCCGTCCGGCAGCAGGGACTCGGTGGCGCCGCCGGGGCTCGGGTAGAAGACGACATGGCGGCCCAGCCGGGAGTTGCGGAAGCAGAAGACCATGCCGACCGGCAGTCGCAGCGCCTCCCAGTCGGCCGCGGTGAGCGCGGTGCCGCTGAGGTGCAGACGGCGGTCGGGCACGCCGCGGTAACGGCCGTCGGCCGCGCCGGGGCGGGTCAGCACCGTACGGCAGGCACGGCAGGCGCACAGCAGACCGCGGCCGTCGAGGTCCACGACGTGCCCGTGGCCGCTTTCCAGGGCGGCGGCGCACAGCTCGCAGCGGGGGCCGGCACGCTGCCGGTGCGCGGCGGGCGCGGGCTCGCGGAACCGGCGCAGTCCGGCGGCCGTCACGGGTGCGCTCCGGGGACAGCCGCGTCGGCCGGTGGCCGCGAGCCGATCTGCAACAGGGGCCGCTGCGGCGGGAGTTGCTCCAGCCGTACGCCGGTCACCTCGGGCGCGACGTCCCGGACGGCGCGCTCTACGGCCTGCTCGACGGTCCCGGATGCGCAGTCCCCGCATCCGCCGCGCAGCCGGACCGTGGCACGTCCGGAAGCGTCGATGCCGGCCAGTTCGATGCTGTCGGTGTGCGTGCCGAGGAAGGGCCGCAGCTGCTCCAGTGCGTCGGCCACCCGCTCCGCCGTGCCGCGCGGATGCAGATCGTGCAGGATCAGCAGGCTGCCCACGAGGTCGTCGGCGGCGAGCTTCGTCACCGTCCCGGCGGGCAGCAGCCCGACGACGCGGGCGAGCCCCTCGCCGTACAGCCGCATCAGCAACCGCACCAGTTCCTCGGCCTGTTCGCCCACCCGCGGTGCGGTGGAGAGCTGGGCGATGAGCTCTTCCACGCGGGCTTCGGCCTGTCGTAGCTCGTCCATGACGCGGCTTCCTCGTCAGCTTCCGTGGTCGTAGGCGGTGGGGGAGAGGGACTTCTTCAGCACCCGGCCGTTGCCGAGGAACATGTGCACTCCGCAGGGCATGCACGGGTCGAAGCTGCGCACCGCGCGCATGATGTCGATGCCCTTGAACTTCTCCGGAGGGTTCTCCTCGAAGATCGGGGTGTGCTGCACGGCGTCCTCGAAGGGGCCCGGCGTGCCGTGCACGTCGCGGACGCTGCTGTTCCACGGCGTCGGCGGGTACGGGTGGTAGTTGGCGATCTTTCCGTCCCTGATCACCATGTGGTGCGAGAGCGCGCCGCGCACCGCCTCGCTGAATCCGCAGCTGACGGCCTCTTCGGGCACGGTGAACGGCGACCAGGTGTCGGTGTGTCCCGCCCGGACCTCGGCGAGCGCCCGGTCCGCGAAGTGCAGCGCCGCGGCGGCCGCGTACGCCTGGAAGTAGGTGCGGGCACGGTTGCGTTCGATCGCGTTGCTGAGTGGCTCGCCGTTGTGGCGGGGGATGTGCCACTCGAAGGTGGTCTCCGGTTTGGTGGCGGTACGCGGCAGATGGATCAGCACGCTGTGCCCGGTGGCCTTGAGGTGCCCGGTGTCCACCAGCCCGGACAGCGCCGTGGACCACAGCCGGGCCAGCGGCCCGCCGCCGGTGTCCAGCGCGAGGTGGTCCTTCCCGTCGAACCACCGCGGGGACATCACCCAGCTGTACTTGTCGTCGAAATCGCGCTTCTGGGGGCGGGGGATGGTGTGCTGGTTCCACGGGTGCCGCCGGTCGACGGGGTTGCCCGCCGGGTCCTCGGTCACGAAGGGTTCGCGGTCTGCCCAGTCGTCGTAGAACGAACTGCCCAGCAGGATGCGGATGCCGAGGTTGATGTCGACCAGGTCGTTGGTGACCAGCTCGCCGTCGACCACCACGCCCGGCGTGATGAACGCCTTGCGTCCCCAGTCGGCCATCGTGCGGTAGTCGAAGTCGCAGTGCGCGGGATCCTGGAGGCCGCCCCAGCAGCCGAGCAGCACCCGCCGCCGGCCGACCTCCTCGTACCCGGGCAGCGCCTGGTAGATGAAGTCGAAGAGGTCGTCGTGGAGGGGTACGACCTTCTTCATGAACTCCACGTATCGCATGAGCCGGGTCAGGTAGTCGGTGAAGAGCTGGACCGTGGCGACCGTGCCGACACCGCCCGGGTAGAGCGTGGAGGGGTGTACGTGCCGCCCCTCCATCAGACAGAACATCTCTCGCGTCGAGCGGCTGACCTGCAGCGCTTCGCGGTAGAAGGCGCCCTCCAGCGGGTTCAGCGACCGCATGATCCCGCCGATGGTGCGGTAGCCGTGCAGATCCGCGTGGGGTGCCTCGGTCCGCTCGGCCAGCTCCCAGACGCCCGGATTGGTGGCGCGGACCATGCGCTCGCAGTAGTCCACCCCGACCAGGTTCTCCTGGAAGAGGTTGTGGTCGAACATGTACTCAGCGGCCTCGCCGAGGTTCAGGATCCACTCGCCGAGCGCCGGCGGCCGGGCCCCGTACGCCATGTTCTGTGCGTACACCGAGCACGTGGCGTGGTTGTCGCCGCAGATACCGCAGATCCGGCTGGTGATGAAGTGCGCGTCCCGGGGATCCTTGCCCTGGAGGAAGATGCTGTAGCCGCGGAAGATCGAGGACGTGCTGTAGCACTCGGAGACCCGGCCCCGGCCGAAGTCGATCTTCGTGTGGATGCCCAGGCTGCCCACGATGCGGGTGATGGGATCCCACGCCATCTCGACCAGTTCATCGGCCATGCCGCGGCCCCTCTCGACGCCCAGTGGTCCAGGACGGTTCGTATCCGGTGGTCAGTTGATCGCCCTTGCGGCGCCACGGTGGCTCCTGCTCGACGTTGTGCAGGGTGATCCCGCGCAGCGTGCGGACCAGGCTTGCGTACAGGCCACCGGCCGGGCGGTTCACCTGCACCCCGGCCGGCTCGTCCATGAAGGGCATGAACTTGTCGGGGAAGCCCGGCATCGTGCAGGCGATGCAGATGCCGCCGACGTTCGGGCAGCCGCCGATGCCGTTGATCCAGCCGCGCTTGGGCACATTGCACTTCACCACCGGGCCCCAGCAGCCGATCTTGACCAGGCAGCGGTCGGAGTCGAACCCGGCGGCGAAATCGGCCTGTTCGTAATAGCCGGCCCGGTGGCAGCTCTCGTGCACGGTCTGGCCGAAGAGCCAGCGCGGACGCAGATTCTCGTCCAGCGGGATCATCGGAGCCTGGCCGGTGATCTGATACAGCAGATAGACGAAGGTCTCGGAGAGGTTGTCGGGCTGGGTCGGGCAGCCGGGCACGCACACGATCGGCACCCCGTCCTTCGACACCCACTCCCGGCCCAGATAGTCCGGCACGCCCATGGCGCCGGTCGGATTGCCCGCCATCGCGTGGATGCCGCCGTACGCGGCGCAGGTGCCCGCCGCGACCACCGCCGTGGCGCGCGGCGTGAGCCGGTCCAGCCACTCGGTCGTGGTGATCGGCTGCCCGGTCTCGGGGTCGTTGCCGAACCCGCTCCAGTACCCCTCCTCCTTGATCGCCTCGTTCGGTACCGACCCCTCGACCACCAGGAGGAACGGGTCCAGCTCGCCCCGCGCCGCCCGGTGGAACCACTCGAGGAAGTCGTCGGCCCCGCCCTCCGGGCCGCACTCGAAGTCGAGCATCGGCCAGTGCATCGCCAGCCGCGGCAGGCCCGGCAGCGCGCCCATGACGATCTCCTCGACGCTCGGCTGCGTCGCGGCGGTCAGCGCGACCGACTCGCCGTCGCAGCCCAGCCCGGCGCTGAGCCACAGCAGGTGGACCAGGGGCTCCCCGGCACGTGCGGCGGCGGTCACCGGCCACCCCCGCGCCCGGCCCGCAGCGCCTGCTGGATCAGCTCCCACAGCACGTGGTACACGGTCGTCTGCGCCTCCTGGATCCGGTGGACCGAGTCGGAGGGAATGATGAACAGGTTGTCCAATGAGGGGAGTTGGGTCAGCCGGCCGCCGTGGTGGCCCGCCAGTGCCACGGTGAGCAGGCCGCGCCGGGCCGCCTCCTCCAGTGCCTGTACGACATTGGCGGAGCCGCCGCTGGTCGACAGTCCGACGGCGATGTCGCCCGGCCGCCCGAACGCCGCGAGCTGGCGCGCGAACACCACGTCGAACCCCACGTCGTTGGAGAGCGCCGTGACCACGGCTGCGTCACTGGTCAGGGACAGCGCGGGGAGCGCCGCGGCGCCCCCGGGCGGATGCAGGAACGTGGTGGCCAGGCTTTGCGCGTCCGTACTGGAACCACCGTTGCCGAAGGCGAACAGCCGGCCCCCGGCCGCGAACCGCTCCGCCATCGCGGTGGCACACGCGGCGATCCGGCCGGCGTCCGCCGCGGCGATGTCCCGCCGGAGCGCGGCGATCCCGGCGGTCTTCTCCCGCGCCGACCGGACCACCTCCTCGGTCGGCACGCCCTCGTCCCGGTCCGCGGCCCGCCCTTCGTAGAGAAAGGGGTACAACTCCCTTACCTCGCCCGGCACTTCACTCATCCATTGCTCCGGTCGTCACCATGGCGATGGCCTCGCCGCCGTGTACCAGTACGGTGCAACCGGCCGCCGCGTCGACGAGCGCCACGCTGATCTCCTGCGGCGGGCCGCCCTCGTCCGTCTCCGGCACGGCCAACGCCAGCCCGTCCGGCAGCAGTTGGCGTACTCGCATCGGCAGGGCCCGGTCCGCGCACGTGTCGCACGTACCGTCCTCCACCGGCGCGTCGAGGAAGACATGCGTCATCTCCCACAGCAGGTGGTAGACGGTCACCTGCACTTCCTTGACGATCAGCGGGTCGGCGCTGCCGACGGCCAGCGTGTGATCCGCCGGGGGCGTGTCCGCCGGGTCGCCGCCGCTGAGGACGACGGTGAGCAGGCCCCGCTCCCGCGCCGCCGCCAGCCCCCGGCGCACGTTCGCGCAACGGCCGTCCGGTGTGAGCGCCAGCGCGATGTCCCCGGCGTCCGCGAACGCCCGTAACGGGTGGGCGAAGACCTCGGCGAAGCCCTCGCACGCGCCGATACCGCTGAGCGTCGCCGAGTCGTTGCCGAGCGCCAGCGCCGGCAGCGCCCGTTTGCCCACCACGACCGGGTGCATGAACTCCACCGCGATATGGCTCGCGTCGGCCGCGGATTCGCCGTTGCCGAACACGATCAGCTTGCCGCCGCGGGCGAACCGCTCGGCCATCTCCCGGCAGGCGGCGGCCACTTGGGGGGCCGCCCGGGTCAGGCCGTGTGCGGCGGGCGCGCGGCGCGCGAAGGCCCGCCGCACGGCCGCACCGTCGAGTACCGGTACGTCGGTCCCGTTGGCGGACATCTCACTCAACTCCCACATGGAGGACGATCACGCAGGTGTCGTCCTCCGGATCGGTGTACAGGACGGACAGCAGCGTTTCGAGGTGCTGCTCGGGGGTGCCGTCCGAGCCCTGCCGGGCGGCGGTCAGCAGCAGGTCCTCGCGGTCCCCTGCACGGTCGGCGCGGCGCTCGACGAGCCCGTCGGTGTACAGGACCACCCGGTCGCCAGTGCGCAGGACGGTGGTCGTCAGGCCGTAACCGGGGTCCAGGCTGGCGCCCAGCGTGGTCCCGTCGTCGTTCTCCAGCTCCGCCGCCTCGCCGCCCCGGACCAGGACGGGCGGCGGATGTCCGGCACGGGCCCAGGTGAGCGTGCGGCCGTCCGGATCGAAGTGGCCGACGATCGCGGTGGCCGTCATCGAGTCCTCGTGGCCGTGGAAGGCCAGCAGGTTCAGGCAGTCCAGGATCTCGGCCGCGTCGGCGCCGGTGTGCGCGATGCCGAGCAGCGCGTTGCGCAGCTGCGCCATCTGCGCCGCCGCGCGCAGGCCGTGCCCGCTCACGTCCCCGATGGCGATCAGTACCCGGCCGTCCGGGAGCGGGGCCGCCTCGAACCAGTCCCCGCCCACCCGCGCGCAGTTCTCGGCGGGCTGGTACCGGACGGCCACCCGCAGCCCGGGCAGCGTGGGATGCACCGTGGGCAACAGGGCGAGTTGCAACTCCTCGGCCATGCGCAGCTGCTGGTCCTCCGCCTCGCGCCGGGACGCCGCCAGCTCGGCCGCCATCCGGCGCACGGCGGAGACGTCCTGGACGACGCCCTGCACCGCGACGAGCCGGCCCCGGCTGTCCCGTACCAGTTCGGCGTTGACGCTCACGTGCCGCGGCGGCTCGGGCCCGCGCGTACGCACCTCGAACCGCACCGGCCCGCCGTCCTCGGACAGCGTCCGCACGGCCGCCACGACGGCCGGGAGATCGTCCTCGGCGACGTACTCCGACAGCGTGTCCAGGGGCAGCGGACCGTGCGCCGGGTTCAGCCCCAGCACGTCGTACATCCTGCGGGACCATGTGACATCGCCGGTGACGAGATTCCACTCCGCCCAGCCCAGGTGGACCAGCCGCTCCGCGTCGTCGATCTGCGCCCGCATCCGGGCCTGCTCGTCATGGAAACACCAGCTCACCAGCAGGCCGCCGCCCACCCGCTGCGCGCGCACGCTCAGCACGGCTGGCCGCAGCGCCCCCTGGAACGGCTCCTCGTACGCAAAGGGCCCGCGGTGCAGTGGGACGCCGGTCTCCAGCACCCGCACATAGGCGTCGAAGATGCCGGAGAGCACCATTCCGGGGAAGGCGTCGAGCAGCCGGCTGCCGGTGACCTGCTCGGGCGTCCGCCCCAGCAGCGCGGTGGCGCGCTCGTTGCAGCGGTCGATGGTGAACTCCACGACCCGGCCGAGCGGGCCGCGTACGGGGAAGAGCAGCGCGGCCGGCGCGGGAATGGCGTCGATGACCGCGCCCAGCCATGCGGCGCGTACGTCGTCGTCCGGCAGCCCGAGTGCCGCCAGCCCGCGCAGCCGCTGCCCGGCGGCCGCGGTCAGCGCCTCCAGCCGTCCCCGGGCGGCCGCCGGCACCGGCTCGGGCCGTGGCCAGATGACGCTGACCACGCACACCACGGTGTTCTCCCCTGTCGGCCCGCAGCGGGCCCGGACCGGGGCCGGCGCGTCCGGCGCGGCGCTCCGGGCGGACACCCAGGTGAGCGTGTGCTCCCCGGTCTCGTCGTCGAGCCACAGGAGCTGGTCCGCCACGGCCATCCGGGCGAGCGGGAGCACGCAGCGCAGCGGGACCTGCGACCAGTCGGTGACCGTCGCGGCCGACGCGCCGGCGACCCCGCTCATCCGGAGCACGCCGTCCATGTCCAGCACCGCCAGCAGCACCGCCGTGGCGCCCAGTGGCCGGGCGTGGTCGTAGAGCCGGCGTGCCAGCTCGGCCGGGCTGCGCGCGGCGGCCGGCCCGGCCGCGTCCGGGGCCGGTACGCCGCCGAGGCGGACCGTTCCCTCTTTCCCGTGGGCGTCCTCGCTGCCCGGCCGGCCCGGCTGCGGGCCCGGCCCCGGAGCGTCGCCGGAGGGGCCGAGGAGACCGTGGGCGTAGGCATGCGCCTGCCCTTTGTCGCACCCCAGGCGCTTGGCCAGGAGTTCCTCGACCCGCGCGAACCGCACCGCATACCCACCCCGTCCGGGCACCGGGAACACCCCTATGGGCACGCCCCACGACACCCCGTCGTCCCTGCACACCTGCGTCCCCACAGCTCGGAAGCCGTGTGTCGGAACGGCCGGTCGGGGGGCACATCTCACAACGGGTTATCTATCAACGGTCCGGTGGTCACCGTGCGAAGTGATCGAGGATGTCCGCTGCTTACGCACCGCTGTGCCCCCGGCAGCGGGATCCGAACAGCGGCTGACAGCAATCGAGCGGAGTGGGGGCGGTCGTTGACGTCCGTCCCGCAGAATGAGGGCCGGGATAAGAGGTGTCATGGCGTCGCGGTGCAGCCCGGCGCCGGTCTGAGAGGAGAGCGCGTATGCCGCCTTCGGAGCAGCTCGGCGACGGAATGCCGGTGCCCGTGCCGGACACCCGGCTGGCCGCCGAGGCCACCGAACTGGTGCGGGAGCTGACGGACGACCTGATCTACCACCACTCCCGGCGGGTGTACTTCTGGGGCAGCCTCCAGGGCCGGAACCGCAAGCTGGCCTTCGACCCCGAACTGCTCTACATCGGGGCGATGTTCCACGACCTCGGCCTGAACGCGGAGTTCCGCCGCAGCGGCCGGCGGTTCGAGGTGGACAGCGCGGAGGAGGCCAGGCGGTTCCTCACGGCGCGCGGCGTGCCGCAGGACAGCGTGCGACGGGTGTGGACGGCCATCGCGCTGCACACCACGCCCGGCATCCCCGAGTTCATGGAGCCCGAGGTCGCGCTGGTGACGGCCGGCGTCGAGTACGACGTACTGGGCATCGGCTACCACGACATCGACGCGGAGACCCGGGACGCCGTCACCCGGCAGCACCCGCGCCCCGACTTCAAGCGCCGGATCCTGGCCGCCTTCACCGAGGGCATCGCGCCCAAGCCGGAGACCACCTTCGGCAATGTCAAGGCGGACGTCCTGGAGCACTTCGTACCGGGCTTCGAGCGCGGGGACTTCGTCACGACGATCCAGGAGTCCGCCTGGCCGGAGTGAGGCCCGCCGCAGGCTCCAAGAGCCGGGCTCCGAGGCAGCGGTACTAGCCCGGGAAGCCCGGCAGCCGGCCCGGCTCGGTGAAGGAGTACGGGGCCCAGGGGCCGGTCAGCTCGATGCGCAGCTCGGGGGAGCGGGCGGCCAGTCCGCCGACCGTCTCGGCGAAGGTGCCGGCCGCCTCCCGCGGCACGAGATAGGCGCTGTCGAGGAGGTTCCGGCCGTGCGGATACGGGGCCCGGGCGATGGGGGAGGTCCAATAGGCGGAGGTGGCGCAGGCAGCGGCGACGCCGGCCGGGCAGGCGTCCTGCGGGGTGTGCACGCAGGAGCACTCGGCGATGTCCGCCAGCGCGTGGTGGGCCGCGCGGGCCAGCCCGTCCGTGGGCTCGCCGGCTTCGTCCGCCACGGGTTCGTCGCCGGTGGGCGCGGCGTCGGCCTCCTCGCCCCGGGCGTATGCCTTCACGCCCCACTCCAGCCGCCCGTCCAGCCGCGCGAGCAGCCGTCGGTACAGGTCGGCGCGGGCGGCGAGCGTGCGGCGCACCTCCTGTGCGTCGCGGTGGACCGTGCCGAGCCGCGTCGGGAGCACGCAGACAGCGGCGGCGGCCTCGTCGACGACTCTGCGATGGGCGTCGGCGGTGGCCTGCAGGGACGCGTCGTCGGCGGCCGGCTCCCCGGGCGGGCCGCAGACGCCGGACGGCTCGCAGGCGCTGCCCGGGGCGGAGACCAGCGCGGCCAGCCGCCCCTCCGGCACCGCGACGACGGGGGCGTCGCCGACGCCGGTGAGTCCCGGGCGTGGCCGGAAACCTCTGCGGACGATGCCATAGACATACAGCGGACCCTGCGGGGACTCGTCTGGGGGGCCTGCTATCGGACGCGTGGTCACCGCCACTGCGCTCTCCTTCTCCGGCCTGAGTTTGTGCGCTCTCGCGTTCGATTTCCTGGCTGTACGGGTACCGGGGCCCCGGCCCGGCAAACCCGGCCAATGGCGCGAAGGCGCGGTCCGGCCGCGAACGGACTAGCCTGCAAAGAGGAGCCTTCCGCCCAAAAGGGGGTAGCCGGACAACAGGGACCAGGGGGACGGGGAGAGCGGCGGGAGCCGCGCGAGCCGAGGGAGGCGGCAGGCATGCAGCACATCGGCGGACGTTGGCGGTGGCGGCGGGGCCCGCTGCGCCGCCGCTGGGACGTGGTGGACGCCTGGCTGGGCCTGCTGACGGCCCTGGCGCTGCTCCTGGGCGTACCGGTCGTCGGCTTCTCCGTCGGCCTCGCCACCTATGGCTCACAGCGCGTTGAACGTGCCGAACAGCTCGCGGAGCGCCGGGCGTTGACCGGCCGCCTGCTGGAGTCCGTACCTTCCGACCCGTCCGCCACCGGCTTCGCCGCCGAGATGGGCCAGGTGCCCGCCCAGGCCCGCTGGACCGCGCCCGACGGCCGGCGGCACACCACGACGGTGCGGGTCGACCCCGGTACGCGCAAGGGCGCCGCGGTCACGGTCTGGACCGACGCCGAAGGGCGGCCCACGGCGGCGCCCATGACCACCGCACAGGCGGCCGACGACGGCGTCGCCGCCGGTCTCGGTACCGGTATGGCCCTCGGCCTGTTCCTGCTGCTCGTCCGCTGGACCGGCCGCCGCTACCTGGACCACGTACGCCTCGCGGGCTGGGAACGCGAATGGGCCCAGATAGGGCCGCGGTGGGGGCGGCACCACATCTGAGCGGCCGCCCGGCCCTGGCGCGTGCCGCCATTCTCTGACTAAAGTCAGAGAATGGCTCAGGGCATGGCTGGAGACACCACACAGATCGACCAGGTGCGACGGTTCAACCGCACTGTCACCGAACGCGTGGGCGTGCTCCACGACCACTACCTGGGCCGTGACCGGCCCATCGGCGAGGCCCGGCTGCTCTGGGAGATCGGCGAGCGGGGCCAGGACGTCCGCCGGCTGCGCGAGCGCCTCGGGCTCGACTCCGGATACGTCAGCCGACTGCTGCGCTCCCTGGAGGCCGAGGGCCTGGTCAAGGTGGAGCCGCAGCCCCGGGACAGGCGCGTGCGCACCGCCCGGCTGACCGCAGCGGGCCGCGAGGAGCGCGCCGTGCTCGACGGCCGCAGCGACGAGCTGGCCGGCTCCCTGCTGGCGCCGCTCAACACCGCGCAGCGCGCCCGGCTGGTCGCCGCCATGGCCGAGGTCGACCGACTGCTGACCGCCGCGACGGTCACACTGGACACCGTCGACCCGGACCACCCCGACGCCCGGCACTGCCTGCAGTCCTACTCCGCCGAGCTCCAGGAACGCTTCGAGACCGGCTTCGACGCCGCGCGGAGCCTGCTGCCGGACCCCGGCGAACTCCGCCCGCCGCACGGCCTGTTCCTGGTCGCCCGGCTGCACGGCGAACCGGTCGGCTGCGCCGGCCTGAAGCTGCCGCCCGGCGCCCCGGCCGAGGTCAAACGCATGTGGGTCGCGCCGCACGCCCGGCGCCTCGGCCTCGGCCGCCGGTTCCTGGCCGAACTGGAGGAACGGGCCGCCCGGCATGGCCACGACGTACTGCGCCTGGACACCAACAAGGCGCTCGACGCGGCCCTCGGCCTGTACCGCTCCGCCGGCTTCCAGGAAGTCCCCGCCTTCAACGACGAGCCGTACGCACACCACTGGTTCGAGAAACGGATAGCGTAGTAACGCTCAAGTTCGCTCCGGTCCGGCGGTGACATGGATCTGAACACGGTGACCGAGGTACGGGACGCCCGGGAGCGCTTCCCCTGGCGGCCGGGCGACGCCTGGCTGGCCGGCGGCACATTCCTGTTCTCCGAGCCGCAGCCGCACGTGCGGCGGCTGGTGGACCTCGGCCGGATGGGCTGGCGGCCGGTCGGCCGGCTGCCGGACGGTGCGCTGGAGATCGCTGCGACCTGCACCATCGCCGAGCTCTCCAGGTACGGCCGGACGCTGGACGCGCCCGCGGCCCCGCTCGTCGAGCAGTGCTGCCGCGCCTTCCTCGCCTCGTTCAAGATCTGGCACCTCGCCACCGTCGGCGGCAACCTCTGCACCGCCCTGCCAGCCGGCCCCATGACCGCCCTCGCCGCCGCCCTCGACGGCAGCTGCCTGCTCCGGTCGCAGGCCGGAATCCTCCGCCGGGTCCCGGTCACCGAGTTCATCACCGGAGCCGGGGAACAGGTACTCGGCGCGGGCGAACTGCTGCGCTCGGTGACGCTCCCCGCCCGCGCGCTGCACCGCCGTACCGCATTCCGGCAGGCCTCCCTGTCCCGACTGGGCCGCTCCGGCGCGCTGGTCGTCGCCACCCTCGACCCGGCCGACGCTTCCTGCACGCTGACAGTCACCGCCGCGACCGTACGGCCGGTACGGCTGCGGTTCCCGGCGCTGCCGGACGCGGCGGTACTGCGGGACGCGCTCGGCAGCGCGGTACGCGACGGCGACTGGTGCGACGACCCGCACGGACTGCCCGACTGGCGACGGCACATGACCTTCCGGCTGGCCGAGGAGGCCCGGCGGGAACTGGACGAGAGGACCGGCCACCCGTGACCTTCGGCATCCGCATCAACGGCCGGCCGTACGACACCGCGCCGCGCCCCGGCCAGTGCCTCCGCACCTACCTGCGCGAACGCGGCTGGTTCGGCGTGAAGAAGGGCTGCGACGCGGGCGACTGCGGCGCCTGCACCGTCCACATCGACGGCCGGCCCGTGCACAGCTGCCTCTACCCCGCCTTCCGCGCCGCCGGACGCACCGTCACCACCGTCGAGGGACTCGCCGCCCCGGACGGCCGACTCCACCCCGTACAACAGCAATTCCTCGACGCGCAGGGCTTCCAGTGCGGCTTCTGCACGGCCGGCTTCCTGATGACCGCGGCGGCGCTGGACGACGAGCAGCTCGCCGACCTGCCGCGCGCCCTGAAGGGCAACCTCTGCCGCTGCACCGGCTACCGCGCCGTCGAGGACGCGCTGCGCGGCGTACGGCACACCGAGGAGCCGGGCGCCGGGCAGACGGTGGGCCACAACCTCCCCGACCCGGCAGGCCCCGCGATCGTCACCGGCACCGCCCACTACACCTTCGACCTCGACGTGCCCGGACTGCTGCACATGAAACTGCTGCGCTCGCCCCACGCGCACGCCCGGATCACCGCCCTCGACACCGCCGCAGCCCTGCGCGTCCCCGGCGTGCACGCCGTCCTCACTCACCACGACGCACCCACCTGCCACTACTCCAGCGCCCGCCACGAACACCCCGAGGAGGACCCGGCCGACACCCGCCTCCTGGACGACACCGTGCGCCACGTCGGCCAGCGGGTCGCCGCCGTCGTCGCCGACACCGAGGCGGCGGCCGAGGAGGGCTGCCGCCGCATCGAGGTGACGTACGAGGTACTGCCCGCCGTCCTCGACCCGGAGGAGGCCATGCGGCCCGGCGCACCCGTCGTGCACGACAAGGACGCGCGGGAGGCGCGGATCTCCCGGCCCGCGCACAACGTCGCGGGGGAGGTGCATGGCGGGACCGGCGACGTCGCGGCCGGTTTCGCCGCCGCCGACGCGGTGTACGAGGAGACCTTCCGCACCCAGCGCGTCCAGCACGCCAGCCTGGAGACGCACGGCGCGGTCGCCTGGTTCGAGGCCACCGAAAACATCGACGGTACGGCCGATGGCCAGCGGCTGGTCGTCCGCTCCAGTACCCAGACCCCGTTCCTCACCCGCCGCGCCCTGTGCACCCTCTTCGGCCTGCCGCCCGACGCCGTCCGGGTCGTCGCGGGCCGGGTCGGCGGCGGCTTCGGCGGCAAGCAGGAGATGCTGGCCGAGGACATCGTCGCGCTCGCCGCGCTGCGGCTGCGCCGCCCGGTGAAGCTGGAGTTCACCCGGTCCGAGCAGTTCCACGGCACGACGACCCGGCACCCGTTCACCGTCCGCGTGCGGGCCGGCGCCCGCCGCGACGGCACCCTCACCGCCCTCCAGGTGCGCGTCGTCGCCGACACCGGCGCGTACGGCAACCACGGCCCGAGCGTCCTCCGCCGCGCCTGCGGCGAGTCGCTCGCGCTCTACCGCTGCCCGGCCAAGCGGGCCGACGGCTTCGCGGTCTACACCCACACCGTCCCCGCGGGCGCGTACCGCGGCTACGGCCTCGGCCAGGTCGTCTTCGCCATCGAGTCGGCCCTGGACGAACTGGCCCGCCGGCTCGGCCTCGACCCGCTCGCACTGCGCGAGAAGAACGTCATCGGCCCCGGCGAACCCCTCATCGGCCCGCTCGGCGAGGAGGCGGACCTGCACCTCGCCGGCTACGGCCTCGACCAGTGCCTGGACATCGTGCGCCGGGCCCGGGCCGAACCCGCCGCACCGACTCCGGACGGCTGGCAGATGGGCGAGGGCGTCGCCGTCTCGATGCTGGCCACCGCACCGCCCGGCGGCCACCTCGCCACCGCACGGGCCGCGCTGACCGCCGACGGCACCTACACGCTCTCCGTCGGCACCGCGGAGTGCGGCAACGGCACCACCACCGTCCTGCGCCAGCTCGCCGCCGCCGAGCTGGCCACCACCACCGCCGCGCGCGTCACCGTACGCCAGGCCGACACCGGCCTCGTCCCGCACGACACCGGCACCTTCGGCTCCACCGGCACCGTCGTCGGCGGCCGGGCCGTCCTGCACGCCGCCCGGGCGCTGGCCGCCGCGCTCCGCGCCCGCGCCGCCCGGCACCTGGGCGCCGAGCCGGCCGACTGCCGCCTCACGGACGACGCGGTGGTGGCCGGGGACCGCCGGGTGTCCCTCGCCGCGCTGTACGCCGCGGCCCGCGCCGCCGGGCAGGAACCGGCCGCCGACGGACGGGCCGGCGGCACCCCGCGCTCGGTCGCCTTCAACGTCCAGTGGTTCCGGGTCGCCGTCGACCCCGGCACCGGCGAGATCCGCGTCCTGCGCAGCGTGCACGCCGCCGACGCAGGCACGGTGATCAACCCGATGCAGTGCCGAGGCCAGGTCGAGGGCGGCGTGGCGCAGGCCCTGGGCGCCACGCTCCTGGAACAGGTACACATCGACGGGCGCGGCGCCGTCACCACCGACACCTTCCGCCGCTACCGGGTGCCCGCCTTCGCCGACGTACCCCGTACGGAAGTGCACTTCGCGGCGGTGGCCGACACCATCGGGCCGCTCGGCGCGAAGTCGATGAGCGAGGGCCCGTTCAACCCGGTCGCGCCGGCCCTGGCCAACGCGGTGCGGGACGCGACCGGCGTGCGCTGCACGGAACTCCCGCTCACCCGCGACCGGGTGTGGCGTGTGCTCGACGGGACGTCATGTGCGGACAGCGGGCGCCGCGCCTGAGGAAGGGTGCGGGGAAGGCGAGGGCGGTCTCCTCGGCCATCGCCGCGAAGAACCGGCGGCCGTCGGCGGTCTGCCGGGAGGTGTACCAGCGGTAGTCCAGGGCCGGGGCGATCGCCCGGTGCAGCGCCTCGCGGGCCAGGCCCCGGCCCCGCCACCGCTCGGCCACGGCGATGTTGCGGAGGTAGCCGCGCCGGCACGCGTGGCAGAGCTGGTACTCCAGCCGCCCCACGACCCGTCCCGCCGCGTCGCACATCACGATCGCCCGGCGCCCGGCCGGCACCACGGGCCCGGCCGGCCGGAAGACGACGTCGGCGGCGTCCGGCACGGGACCGCCGCGCGGACCGGGAAGCACCCGTAACCGTGCCCGTCGCCCGGGCACTCGCGGTGCCGCCATGCGTACCTCCCGCCCGGGACGCGGCGGCCGGGGTCGGTCCCGGTCACCGGCGCCGCCTTCTACAGGCTTGTAGAGTACGCGCGTCCACGGGCCGTTGGGGCGGTGTCCTTCTCGGTGGGGCGGTGCCCTTGTATGGGTGGGGCGGTGCCCCTGTATGGGTGAGGCGCTGGGGTGTCGGCGTTGTCGGCGTTGTCGGTGGGCCGTTGGAGCACTGCAGTGGGCCATTGGCGCACCGGCGTTGTCAGTTGGCGCACCGGCGTTGTCAGTACCCCCGGGTACTGTGTTGAGAAGGGGACCTCGTGCACCCCCATGGGGGAGGAGGGGGCGGAAACGGTACGCCGCCTGCGAACATGGGGGAGGTGGGGGAGGGGCGGTACCAGAACGCCGCCTGTGAACCGGTACGCAGGCGGGAGGGTGGGAGGACGGGAGAGGATGGCCGAACTCGGGCTGCAGGACACCCACGGGATCCTGGACCGGCCGTGGGTCCGGCCGGAGCGGACCAGCGCGGGCCTGGGCTGGGAGCATCTCTACCTCTCCAGCCAGCGTGAACTGCCCTACCGGGAAGCTTTCGACGGGGCACCCAGCCATCTGCTGATCCTGCACCTGGACGGCCCGGTCACGGTCAGCCGCGGCCGGCGCGGCCTCACTGCGGCCCGGCGCATCCTGCCCGGCGGGCTCTTCCTGCACCCGGCCGACACCGAACTGGACGTCGAGCTGGGCGGCCGGCTGGACACCGTGCACGTCTACCTGGCGGACGAGGCGCTGCAGGCGGCGGCCGGGGAGGGCCGCCCGGTGCGGCTCGTCGAGGAGTTCGGGGTCACCGATCAGCTCCTGGAACAGCTCGTCCGCGCGCTGGAGGGCGTCGTACGGGACCGGTCGCCGGGCGCCCGCACCTACGCCGACCAGCTCGGTGTGATGATCGCCGGGCAGCTGGCCCGGCACCACAGCACCCGCCGCTCCACCCCTCCCGCGACCCGCACCCGTCGCGGCCTGACGGAGCGCCAGTTCGCTGCCGTACGCGAGCTGCTGGACGCCCGGCTGGCGGATCCGCTGCCGCTGGCCGACCTCGCGGCGGCCGCCAACCTGAGCGTCAGTCAGTTCGCGCGCAGCTTCAAGGCGCGCACCGGGCTGCCGCCGCACCGGTACCTCATGCGGCTGCGCGTGGAGCAAGCGGCCCGGCTGCTGCGGACCACCACCGTGCCGATCAGCGAGGTCGCCGCCCGCTGCGGCTTCTCGCACCAGGAGCATCTGACGCGGGTGCTGCGGGCGCAGCTAGGGACAACGCCGGGCGCGCTCCGGCGCGGCGAGTGAGGCAATCCCCTGCGCTGCCCGTGTGAATGCGCTGCCCGGATGAATGCGTCTTTCGTGCAGTCGCGACAGCGGGATCGTGCAGGAGCGAGCGCGCACGGCGCCGCGATACTCGGCTGTCATGCGTGCATTCACCTACTCCAGCCAGCCCGCCCGGGTGGTCTTCGGTGCCGGGACGCTGAGCCGCCTGCCCGAGGAAGTGGCCCGTCTGGGCGCCGGCCGCGCCCTGATCCTCACCACGCCGGGCCGGACGGACCTGGCCCGCCGGACCCGGGAGATCCTGGGCGCCGCGGCGGCCGGGGAGTTCACCGGCGCGGCGATGCACACCCCCGTCGACGTCACCGAGCGGGCGGTCGCCGCCGCCCGCGAGCTGGCCGCCGACTGCCTGGTCGCCGTCGGCGGCGGCTCGACGACCGGCCTGGCCAAGGCGGTGTCCGTACGGACCGGTCTGCCGCAGGTCGTCGTCCCCACCACCTACTCCGGCTCCGAGGTCACACCCGTACTGGGCGAGACCGAGAACGGCGTCAAGACCACCCGCTCGGCGCCGGAGATCCGGCCCGGCACGGTCCTGTACGACGTCGACCTGACCCTCGGCCTGCCGGTGCCGGTCTCCGTCACCAGCGGCATCAACGCGATGGCGCACGCGGTCGAGGCGCTGTACGCGCCGGAGGCCGACCCGGTGACCGACCAACTCGCTCTTCGGGCAATCGAGTTGATGGCCGACGCGCTGCCCCGGATCGTCGTCGATCCCGCCGACCGGGAGGCCCGCGCCGACGCGCTGGAGGCGGCCTGGCTGGCCGGTACCTGCCTCGGTAGCGTCGGCATGGGCCTGCACCACAAGCTGTGTCACACCCTCGGCGGCTCCTTCGGCCTGCCGCACGCCCCCACGCACACCGTCGTCCTCCCGTACGCCATGGCCTACAACGCGCCCGCCGCGCCCGACGCCATGCGCCGTATCGCCCGTGCGCTGGGCGCCGCGGACGCGCCCACCGCCGTACACGACCTGATCCGCAGCCTGGGCGGACCCGGGAGCCTGGCCGAACTGGGCCTCTCCGAGGCCGACCTGCCGCGCGCCGCCGAGCTCGCCACCGCCACGCCCTACCCCAACCCCCGCGAGGTCACCGAGGACGGCATCGCGGCGCTCCTCGCCGACGCCTTCGCGGGCCGCCGCCCGGCCCCCGCCGATCCTCTCGCCGACTCCCTGCACACCCTTCTCGCCCAGGTCACCGCCGGTTTCGAGGGGGCGCCCGATGCTCGCGTACGGGAGCTGCTGACCGATCTCACCCGCCGCCTGCACGGCTTCGTCGCCGACAACGACCTCACCGACGACGAATGGCGGTACGCGATCGACTTCCTGACCCGCACCGGGCAGCAGTGCTCCGCGACCCGGCAGGAATTCATCCTGCTCTCCGACACCCTCGGCATCTCCAGCGCGGTCGATCTGCTCACCAACTCCCGTACCGCCGAGAGCACCCCGTCCGCCGTCCTCGGACCCTTCTACGTCGAGGGACCGCCGCCGCTGCCCGACGGCGCCGACCTCGCCGAAGGGCTGCCCGGCACCCCGATGTACGCGTCCGTGCAGATCACCGACCTGGACGGGCAGCCGCTGGCGGGCGCGGTGGCCGATGTCTGGCAGGCGAACGAGGACGGTTACTACGACGTCCAGCTGCCCGACATCGAAGGGCCTCAACTCCGTGCCCGCTTCCGGGCGGACGGCGAGGGGCGCATCCGCTTCCGCTCGATCCTGCCCAAGGAGTACCCGATCCCCGACGACGGGCCGGTGGGGCAGATGCTCACCGCGGTCGGCCGGCACCCCTACCGTGCCCCGCACGTCCACTTCATGATCAGCGCGCCGGGGCGGCGCACGCTCGTCACCCAGCTCTTCGTCGCGGGCGGCGCGTACATCGATGCCGACACCGTCTTCGGCGTCAAGGACGCGCTGGTCACCGACTTCCCCGAGCATCATGGGCCCACCCCCGACGGCCGACCGGCGGACGGCCCCTGGCGCTCCCTCGACTACACCTTCCGCCTCGCCCCCGTAGCCCCCGAAGCCCCCTCCGGAGACCGGTAGATGACCCACCCCACCACCCCGTACGACACCGACGTCCTCGTCATCGGCAGCGGGCCCGCCGGCGGCAGCGCCGCGCTGCTGCTCGCCACGTACGGCATACGCACCACGCTCGTCAGCAAGTACGGCTGGACCGCCAACACGCCCCGCGCCCACATCACCAACCAGCGGACCCTTGAAGTCCTGCGTGACCTCGGCATCGAGGACCAGGCGCTGGCCGCCGGCACCCCGCAGCACCTGATGGGCGACACCGTGCTGTGCACCGCCCTCACCGGCGAGGAGATCGGCCGCATCCGCACCTGGGGCACGGGGGACGACCGGCTCACCGAGTACACCGCCGCCAGCCCCTGCCCGATGACCGACCTGCCGCAGACGTACCTCGAACCGATCCTGGTGAGCAATGCCGCCGCGCGCGGTGCCAAGGTCCGCTTCGACACCGAGTTCGTCCGGCTGGAGCAGGACGAGGACGGTGTCACTGCTCACCTTCGCGACCGGTTGCGCGGCGATGACTTCACCATCCGCGCCCGCTACCTGATCGGCGCGGACGGCGCCCGCAGCCGGGTCGCCGAGCAGGCCCGGCTGCCGATTGCCGGGCAGGAGGGCAAGGCCGGCAGCATGAACATCGTCTTCCGGGCCGACCTCAGCGCGCACGTCGCCCACCGCCCCAGCGTCCTGTACTGGGTCATGCGCCCCGGCGCCGAGACCGGTGGCATCGGCATGGGCCTGGTCCGGATGGTGCGCCCCTGGAACGAGTGGCTGCTGACCTGGGGTTACGACATCGATGAGGCACCCCCGGAGGTCGATGCGGCAGAGGCCCGCCGGATCGTCCACGACCTCGTCGGCGACGACTCGATCGACGTCGAGATCACCTCCACCTCGCTCTGGGCCGTCAACCACACCTACGCCACCCGCTACTCCACCGGCCGGGTCTTCTGCGCCGGGGACGCCGTGCACCGCCACCCGCCGTCCAACGGCCTCGGCTCCAACACCTCGGTCCAGGACGCCCACAACCTCGCCTGGAAAATGGCGATGGTGGTGCGCGGCGAGGCGGGCGAGGGCCTGCTCGACACCTACACCGCCGAACGCGCCCCCATCGGTCAGCAGATCGTCGACCGCGCCAATCTCAGCCGCGACCAGTTCGGCCCGATCTTCCAGGCGCTGGGAATCGGCGGCGGCGCCGACGACGAGGGCATCGCGAGCGCGCTGACCGCCTGCCGGGCGGCCGACGCGGAAGGCGCGCGCCGACGACGCGAGCTGGATGCCGCGATCGAGCTGAAGAACTACGAATTCAACGCACACGGCGTGGAGTTGAACCAGCGGTACGCCTCCGCCGCCGTGCTGGAGGACGGCAGCCCGGCCGAGGAGTGGCCGCGCGACCGGGAGCTGTACCACCAGCCGAGCACCCGCCCCGGCGCGAAGCTGCCGCACGCCTGGCTGACGGACGCGCACGGCCGCCGCCTCTCCACCCTCGACCTCGTCGGCAAGGGCAGGTTCACCCTGGTCACCGGCGTATCAGGGGTGGCGTGGGAAGCCGCGGCCGAAGCCTGCGCCGCGGACCTCGGGGTGCCGCTGACCACCGTACGCATCGGCTCGGACGCCGCCCGGGACGCGTACGGCGACTGGCGGCGCCGCAGCGGAACCGACGAGGCGGGCTGTCTGCTGGTCCGCCCGGACGGCTATGTCGCCTGGCGCCGCGGCACGGCTCCGGACACCGCGGAGGCGGCCGCCGCCGAGCTGCGCAAGGCCCTGGAGGCGGTGCTCCAGCGCTGAGGGAGTGCTGACGGAGCGCTGAGGGACCGTGCGGTCAGGAGGACGCCGGCGGGAACGGGACGACGACCGTTCCCGTCCCGGCGTCGTCGTAGATGACGTGCGTGCTCGCCGAGCCGCAGCTGAGCACCAGCAGGCCGATGGCGCAGGCCACGGCCACCACCGTCAGCACCAGGATGCCGAGCAGCGCCTTGCGGCGCACCGCGCGGCGCCGCCAGTCCGCCTGGCCCTTGCGGTACGCCTGCGGCGGCGCGGACACCGAGGAGGCGACGTCGTCCAGGGCCCGGCGCAGCCATTCCTCGGACCCGTCCGGCACCGCTTCGGTACCCACCTCGTCCGTCACCGGGCGACCTTCCTCAGCGCGTACTTCAGCTTCGTCATGGCGCGTGCTGTATGCGACTTCACGGCGCCGGTGGAGATCCCCATCGTCTCACTGATCTCCGACTCCTTCAGATCCAGCCAGTATTTCAGGACGAGGGCCTGGCGCTGCCGGGCGCTCAGCGTCTGCAGGGCCGCCAGCAGCGCGCGATGGTCGTCCTGCAGCAGCACCTGGTGCTCGGCGGAGAGGACGTGCTCGTCGACCTCGCGGTAGGCGTGCCGGCGGGCGACGCGCAGATGGCGGATGCGCATACGCGTCAGGTTGCAGACGATGGACCGCAGATAGCCGGCCGCCGCGTCCGGCGTCTTCAGCTTCGGCCAGCGGCGGTGCAGTTGGTAGAAGGCTTCGGAGACCACGTCCTCGGCGTCCCCGTCCGCGCCCAGCAGCACGGCCAGCCGCAGCAGTTGGGTGTAGTGGGTGTCGAAGAGGTGGGCGATGGCCGCCTGCCGGTCGGCGTCCCGCAGGTCGAGCGTCAGGGGAGCGGCGCCGTCCGGCGGTGCGCACCCGGGTCCCGGGCCGCCCGGCGGGGGCGGGCCGACCAGGGTGCCGCGCGGTGAGCAGGGCGGCGAGGGCGGTGAGAGCGGCGATGGCTGCATGGCGATGCGTCCTTGGACGGTCTGGTCAGTCGACGACGACGGTGTATTTGGAACCGCGGCGTTCATGGGGCGTGCCGCAGGTGGTGGCGTCCTTCCAGCGAGGCGAGCCGAGCCGGTCCAGCACGGGCGTGAGGACGGCGGCGGTCGCCAGGTTCAGTACGAGTGCGGGGAGCGCGACGTAGACCGGGGCGTGCAGCGGGCCGATGCCGAGGTCCACCACGGAGGAGAAGCCGTGCAGGCAGATGAGGGCGGTGCCGGCGGTCATGCCGGCCGCCCAGCCCGCGAGCAGCGCGCGGTGGTGGAACCAGCGGGTGAAGAGCGACAGGGCGACGGCGGGCAGTGTCTGCAGCACCCAGACGCCACCCAGCAGATGCAGGTTGACGGCGTCCTGCGGCCGCAGGACCAGTGCGAACAGCAGCGCGCCCGCCGTGATGCCGAGCGAGGCGGTGCGGGCGACCCCTACCTCGTGCTTGGGCGTGGCCGTGGGGTTGAGGTACTCGCTGTAGACGTTGCGGACGAGCAGCGCCGCCATGCCGATGGCCATCACGGCGGCGGGCAGCAGCGCGCCGACCGCGAGCGCGCCGTACAGGAAGCCGGCCAGCTGCTCGGGTACCAGATTGCGGATCAGCAGTGGTACGGCCAGTTCGGCGTGGCCCGGGTGGGTCTGCACACCCGCGGCCAGCGCGGCGACGCCGAGGAACGCGGAGAGGGCCAGGGAGAGCGCCCACAGCGGCAGGGCCGCGATCGCGGCGCGCAGCGGCCGGCGGCCCCGGCTCGCCAGCGCGGCCGTCACGATCTGCGGATACATCGGCTGGGCGAGCGCTGAGCCGAGCGCCAGGGTGGCGTACGCGGTGACGGACTCCGGCGGCACGACCAGGGACAGGCCCTGGGCGGCGAGGCGGCGGTCGGCGGCGGCGAACACCGCGCCCGGGCCGCCGAATTCCGCCACGGCCAGGACCGCGACGAGGATCAGGACCCCGGCGCACAGCGCGGCCTTCACCGGCGCGATACGGGCGCAGGCCCGCAGCCCGCCCGGGTGGATCAGCGCGGCGGAGCACAGCAGGACCACGACGAGGGCGACGGCGCAGGCAGCGCCCCCGACGGGCAGGCCCATCGCGTCCAGCAGTGTGGTCACGCCGATGACCTGCAGGGCGAGGTACGGCATCGTCGCGAGGATGCTGGTCAGCGCGACGGCCAGGGCGAGCGTGTGCGAGCCGTGCCGGGCGCGGACGTAGTCGGCCGCGGTGACCAGGCCGTGCCGGGCCGCGACCCGGTGCAGCCGGGGGAGCACCAGCATGAGCAGCGGGGTGAGGAGGAGCAGGTAGGTGAGTGCGTAGAGCGCGAGGCCGCCGGCGCCGAACATCAGCCCGGGGATGGCGACATAGGTGTACGCGGTGATGACCGTGCCGCCGAGCAGCAGGTTCGTCGGGAGCGCGGTGAGGCGCCGGCCGCCGAGCGCCCACTCCGCGGGGTGCGGCAGCGGTGCCGGCGGCCCGGCGGACCGCCCCACGGCCCCGGTGAGCACCGCCGCGCAGACGACGAGTGCGAACGGAGCGAACTGTGCGGCGTTGATGGCGACCCCCCTCGGTGTGCGGGCGGGGGCCCTCCCGCGGCGGTCCGTGGTCAGCGGAGCGCGCGTGGAGACCGTGAGAGACCCCCACCCTCACGTGACAGGCATCCACATGCGCATATTCCACAATGTGGAAGCCTGATTCCATTTCTTGGTACTCTAGGGGCCGCCTCCGGGAGCGTCAAGGTCTTTCCGGCGCACCGGCAGGGAGCCGAAATCCCCTGCCGAAGAGGCGAGTTCCGTCCGAATCGCGTTATGCGGAGGTATGTGTGAGTGAAGAACGTGTCGCCCTCATCACCGGCTCGTCCTCGGGTATCGGCGCCGCCGTCGCCCGCCGCCTGGCGGCCGCGGGGATGCGCATCGTCGTGAACTCGGCCTCGTCCGTGGCGGCCGGTGAGGAGCTGGCCGCCCAGCTGCCCGACGCCGTCTACGTCCAGGGCGACATCGCCGACCCGGCGGACGCCCGGCGGCTCGTCGACACCGCTGTCGAGACGTACGGCCGGCTCGACGTGCTCGTCAACAACGCCGGGCGCACCCGCTTCATCCCGCTCGACGACCTGGACGCGGTCGACGCCAAGGTCTGGCACGACATCCTCGACGTCAACGTCATCGGCACCTGGCAGGTGATCACCGCCGCCGTGCCGCACCTGAAGGCCACCGGCGCAGGATCGATCGTCAACATCTCGTCCGTCTCCGGCAGCCGCGCCATGGGCAGCTCCGTGCCGTACGCGGTCAGCAAGGCCGCCGTCGACCACATGACCCGCCTGCTCGGCGCGACCCTCGGCCCCGACGTCCGGGTCAACGCCGTGGCCCCCGGCCTCGTCGAGACCCCCTGGTACGACGAGGCGCCGCAGGTGTGGGAAGGCTCGCGGGACTGGATCACCGCCAATACCCCGCAGCGCAGGGTCGGCACGCCGGAAGACGTCGCCGAGGCGGTGCACGCCCTGGCCACCGCCGCCTACACCACCGGCGAGGTACTGATGGTGGACGGCGGCCGCCACCTCGTCTGAACCGCCGCACCACCGCACCGCGCAGCGGGCCGGTCTCCTCGGGAGGCCGGCCCGTTCGCGTACCCGGCCGAGTGGCGCAGGTCACGTCGGTGCATCCGTAAGTCCCGTAAACCGATCGCCCTCCCCGCGCAACTAGTGATCGGAAGCCACCGGCGATCGCACGGTGAGAGGGCCACGGGGGCGCGATGGGGCGCCCACCGCCGTCCTCTGGGGCGTCTACGTCTTCTTTCGTACTCCATGCCGTTCACCGGCCCGCCGTACCGCACGCCGCGGTCCGGCGTGCCGTGCCGCGCCGCGCGCAACCGCGGCCGGCGCTCCACGGATGACGACCAAAGGACTTGAGCCATGGGCAAGTACGCGCACGCCGCCGTCCCACGGGCCGGCACGCTCGGGGTGCACCACCTCGTCGCCGCACGCGTCGGGGAACGCCCCGACGCCTGTGCCGTTCGCGACGCACGCGGCGGCCCCTCCCTGACCTACCGTCAGCTCTGGGAGCAGGCGGGCCGGCTGGCGCACACGCTCGCCACGCACGGCGTCGCGCCCGGTGAGCCGGTCGCCGTCGACCTGGAGCGCGGCACCGCACTGATCGTCGCCCTCCTCGGCGTCGCCCGGGCCGGCGCCGCCTACCTGCCGCTCGACGCCCAGGCCCCCGCGGAGCGGGTGGCCACGGTCCTCGCGGACGCGGGGGTCCGCACAGTGCTCGTCGGCGAAGAGACAGGGGAAGGGCGTACGGCCGGGATCCCCGGGGTGCAGCAGGTGGCCGTGGACCGCCCGGCGCCGGACCACCGGTTCGAAGTACCCGAGGTACCCGTAGACGGCGACAGCCCCCTCTACATCGGCTACACCTCCGGCTCCACCGGCACGCCCAAGGGCGTCGTCGTACCGCACCGGGCCGTCCGCCGCCTCGTCACCGACGCGACCTTCTGCACCATCGCCCCCGGCGACCGGGTCGGCCAGGCCGCCAACCCCGCCTTCGACGCCACCACCTTCGAGGTGTGGGGCGCGCTCACCGCGGGCGCCACACTCGTCGTCCTGCCCACCGTCGTCGACCTCGCCGTGGACCGCTGGGCGGCCCTCCTCCAGGCCGAGGACATCACGACCCTCTTCCTGACCACCTCGCTCTTCCACCTGGTCGCCCGCACCCGGCCCGGCGCACTGCACACACTGCGGAACCTCGTCGTCGGCGGCGAACAGCTCGACCTGGCCGCGGTCCGCGCCGTACTCGCCGCAGGTCCGCCCCAACGCCTCGTCAACGGCTACGGCCCGACCGAGGCCACCGTCTTCGCCACGTCCTTCGACTGCACCGACGCCTCGCTCGCGGGGCGCGACCGCATCCCCATCGGCCGCGCCATCCAGCAGACCACGCTGCACGTCCTCGACGAGGAACTGCGCCCGGTCGCTCCCGGGCAGCCGGGCGAGCTGTGCATCGGCGGCCCCGGCGTCGCCAAGGGGTACCTCGGCCGGCCCGAGCACACCGCCCGCGCCTTCGTCCCCGAACCGGGCACCGGCACGCCCATGTACCGCACCGGCGACCTGGTGCGGGAGCTGCCCGACGGCGAACTGGAGCTGGTGGGCCGCGCCGACCGGCAGGTGAAGCTGCGCGGCTACCGGATCGAGCTGGAGGAGATCGAGCGCGCGGCGCTCGCCACGGGCCTCGCCGAAGCCGCGTTCGTGAGCAAGGTGGGCGAGGGGCCGGCGGCACGGCTGGCGGGTGCGTTCCTGCCTTCCGACGGGACAGAGCGAGGCGGCGCCGAGGAGCTGGCCGCCGCGCTCGCCCGCGCCCTCCCCGCGTACATGCTGCCCGCAAGCTGGCTGCCGCTGGCGAGCCTGCCGCTGCACTCCACCGGCAAGGCCGACCGCGGACGCATCGACGCGATGATCGAGGCAGCCACGGCAAGCGTCGAAGACAGCGCGGCGGAGGCGGCGCCCTCGCGGCAGCCCGCCGGACCGTCCGCACCGTCCTCCGGCGACCCCGTCACCGACGCGCTCACCCGCATCTGGACGGAGGTGCTCGGCACCCCCGCGACCGCCCCCGACCAGGACTTCCTCTCCCTCGGCGGCAATTCACTGCTCGCGACGCAGGCCGCGGCGCGCATCCGCGAGGTACTCGCGGCCGACGTCGAGCCGTACGACATCCTGCTGGCCGCCGGCATCGGCGAACTGGCCGGGCGAGTACGCGAGTCGGCGGAGGCGGTCTGATGGCGCAGCTTCCCTCGCCGCCCCTGACCCGCCGGGCGGCCACAACAGCGCCGCTCTCCTGCGCGCAGGAGCGGCTGTGGTTCATCGACGCGGCGGCCCCCGGCTCCGCCGCCTACAACGTCCCGCTGCTCACCCACTGGCACGAGCCCGTCGACACCGCCGCGCTCGCCCTCGCCCTGACCGCGCTCGTCGCACGCCACGAGATCCTGCGCACCACCTACGGGCTGCGCGAAGGCCGCCCGGTTCAGTACATCGGCGAGGCGGTACCCGTCCCCGTGGAGGTGCTCGCAGGCCCGCCCGGGGAGGCCGGACTCGCCCGCCACGCCCGCGCCCCCTTCGACCTCTCGGCCGGGCCGCCGCTGCGCTGCACCGTGTGGCGGGGCGGCCCGGACGGCGACGCGATGCTGCTGGTCGTCCACCACATCGCGGTGGACGGCTGGTCGCTGGGCGCACTGTACGAGGATCTGGCCACCGCGTACGACCAGGCGGTCGCCGGAGTGGCGCCGAACCTCCCGCAACCGGCGGTGCAGTACGCGGACTTCGCCGAGTGGGACCGTGAAGTGGCCGCGCATCCCGCCATGGCCGAACGGGTGGCGGCGCGCCTCGCGCAACTGCGCACCGTGTCCGGCGATCTCGCACTCGGAGCCTGCCCGCCGCGCCCCGCCCTCCCCGAGGGCGACCGCCGCGGCGCCCAGCACACGTTCCATGTCACCGCCGAACTCGCCGCCCGCGTGGATGAAATGGCGACGGCTGTCCGGGCCACCCCCTTCGTCGTGCTGCTCGCGGCGTTCCAGGCCGTGGTGCAGCGCTGGACCGGCCTGGAGGAGTTCCTGCTCGGCACCGTCGCCGCCAACCGCCCGCACCCCGCCGTCGAGGAACTCATCGGCTTCTTCGTCAACACCGTCCCGCTGCACTGTGCGCCCCGGGCCGACTGGACCTTCGAGCGGCTGTGCACGGAGGTGCGCGGCGAGGCGTTCCGGGCACTGTCCCACCAACGACTGCCGTTCGAGCAGCTCACGGCCGGTGCGGGCGGTGACAGGACCCGCGCGCCGGGGCCACTGGCCAGCGTCGGCTTCGTCCTGCAGAACGCGCCGGCACCCCGGCTCGGCGACCGGCCGCGCTGGGGCCCGCCGCGGCTGCTCCCGACCGGCACCACCAAGCTCGACGTGACGCTCACCCTCGAGTACGCCCCCGACGGGCTCCGCGGCACGGTCGAGTACGACACCGACCGGTACTCCGCGGAGACCGCGCGGCAGCTCGCCGGGCACTTCAACGCGCTGCTCGCCGCGGCCGTCGCCGCGCCGGGCACCGCGCTGCGTGCCCTGCCCCTGACCGACCCGTCGGCGGGCCGCCCGCCGCGCACCGTGCTGGCCGGCCCCCGGCGCGACCTGGCGGCGGAGTACCGCGACCGGCTCATCGGCACCGCACCTCGCGCCGCCGGGCCGCACGGAGGAGGAGACGCATGACCACCGTGACCGACCTGCTCGACCTGCGGTTCGCCGCCATGCCCGGCGATGACACCGCGGTGACCTGCGCCGGGGAGGAACTCTCCTGGCGCGCGCTGGACGACTGGTCGCGGGCCGTGGCCCGGCACCTGACGGCACACGGCGCGGGACCCGGCACGCTCGTACCGGTACTGACCGCACGCGGCGGGGCGCTGATCGCCGGCTGGCTGGGTGCCCTCCGCGCGGGCGCCGCCTTCGTCCCCCTCGCGATGGACACCCCGGCCGCCCGCATCGCCTTCGTACTGCGCGAGACCGGGGCCGCCACGGTCCTCGTCGACGAGGCCGGGGCCGGCCTGCTCCGCGGTCTGGACACGGACGCCAAGCCCGTCGACCTCGCGGAGATCCGGGAGCTGGGGGAGGCGGCCGGGCCGCCCGCCGCGCTCCGCCCCTGCCCCGAGGACCCGGCCGTGGTCATCTTCACCTCCGGGACGACGGGCCGCCCCAAGGGCGTGCTCGTCCCGCACCGCGGCCTGCTCAACACGGCCCTGTGGTGGGCGGCCGACTGCGGCCTCGGCACCGCCGACCGGCTGCTGGTGACCGCGGGCACCGCCTTCGACCCGGCCGCCTTCAACGTCGTCGAGGGCCTGCTGGCCGGGGCCCGGCTGGTCCTCGCCGACGACGTCGAACGCCGCGACCCGGCCGCCCTGCTGCGGCTCGTCCACGGCCCGGACGGCGCGACCGTCGCGGGCTCGGTCACCCCCAGCCTCCTGCACGCCATGCTGAGTGCCGAACCGGACGCCGGACCGGGCGGCTGCGCGCTGCGCGTCGTCTACTCCGGCGGCGAGGCGCTGCCCCGCTCGCTCGCCGCCGACTGCGCCCGCCGCTGGGGCGCCGAGGTCCGCAATGTGTACGGCCCGGCGGAGGCGTCCTGCAACAGCACCTGCCACGTCGTCGACCCCGGCGACACCCGCGCCCCGGCCATCGGCCGGCCGCTGCCCAACACCCGCGCCTATGTGCTCGGTCCGCACGGCGAGGAGCTGCCCGCCTCCGTACCGGGTGAGCTGTACGTCGCGGGTGCCGGCGTGGCGCTGGGCTATCTCGGGATGCCGGACCGCACCGCCGCCGCGTTCCTGCCCGACCCGTACGCGGACGCGCCGGACGCGCTGATGTACCGCACGGGCGACCGCGTACTGGTGCGCGCCGACGGGGAGTTGGAGTACCTCGGCCGGATCGACGACCAGGTGAAGATCCTCGGCAACCGGATCGAGCCCGACGAGGTCCGCGCGCTGATCGAGGAGAACCCCGCCGTCGCGGCAGCCGCCGTGCACGCGACCGGTACCCCGAAGCGGCTCGTCGCCTATGTGGAGCTCGCCGCGGACGCGGCGCCGACGCACGAGGACATCGTCCGACCGCTGCTGAACTGGCTGCCCGCCGCGGTGCTCCCGGCCGAGGTCCACGCCGTGGCCGCGCTGCCGCGCACGGCCAACGACAAGGTCGACTTCGCGGCGCTGGCGGAGCTGCGCGACCGCCCGCTGCCCCGCGGCGAGCACCGGCCGGCCCCGCTCACGGACGACCAGCGCAAGGTGGCGCGCCTGATGGCCACGGTCCTGGCCGAGGCAGGCCCCGACCGAGGTGACGGGGGCGACCTCGCCCCCGACAGCGACTTCTTCACCCTCGGCGGCCACTCGCTGCTCGCCGTGCGCATGCTGGCCGCGGCCGAACGCGAGTGGGGTACCGCCGTACCGCTGCGGGCCTTCCTCGCGGACCCCACGGTCGGCGGCCTGGCCCGCGCGCTGGCGGCGGCCGGTGCCGGTACCACCGAGGCCGCGCGCACGGCGGACGGCGACGGCCCGCACCCCGCCACCCCCGTACAGCAGCGGCTGTGGCTCATGGACCGGCTGCCCGCCGTGCGCGCGGCCTATCTCGCGCCCGGCGTCGTCGAGATCGACGGTCCGGTGGACCGCGCGCTGCTGCGGGACGCCTTCGCCGCGGTGCTCGCCCGCCACCCGGCCCTGCGTTCCCGCTTCACCCTGGACACCAAGGCGCGCCGGGTCCAGTACCGCACCGACGGCAGCCCGCCGGAGGTCACCCTCCTCGACGCGGCGGCCTGGACCCGCGAGGAGCTGGACGCCCACCTGGCGCGGGAGTGCTGGGCGCCGGTGGACCTGGCCCGGCAGGCGCCCGCGCGCGGCGAGGTGATCGCGCTCGCCGGCGACCGCACGGTGCTGCTGTACGCCGTCCACCACATCGTCTCCGACGGCTGGTCGCTCGACCTGGTCATGGACGAACTGGCGGCGGGCTACCGGGAGTTGAGTGCGGGTCGGCCGTTCGATCCGCCGCCCGCGGCCCACCCCGCGAGCCTCCCGGCGCCCGCGGTGCCCGACGGCACGCTCGACGCGCTGCTGGCCGGGCTGCGGGGCGCGCCGACCGACATCGCGCTGCCGTACGACCGGCCACGGCAGCGGACCCAGAGCATCGAGGCCGCCACCACCCGGGAGCTCCGGCTGCCGGTCGAGGACAGCGCGCGGCTGCGGGAGATCGCCGCCGAGCTGGGCTGTACGACGTTCATGACCGCGGCGGCGCTGCTGGCCGCCGTGCTGGCCCGGCGCAGCACGCAGCGGGACTTCCTGTTCGCGTTCCCCTGGGCCGGACGGGACAGCGCCGGGGCCGCCGGCACCGTCGGCATGTTCGTCAATACCCTCCTGCTCCGGGCCGACCTCAGCGGCCGCCCGAGCTGGCGCACCCTCCTGACCCGCGTCAAGGGCTCCGCGCTGACCGCCTACCGGCACGCCGACGCGCCCTTCGACGCGCTCGCCGCCGCGCTGCACCCTGAACGCGACCTCGGCCGCCCGCCGGTGACCCCGGTCTACCTCTCCGCCACCGATGCACCCGCCACCCCGCCGGCCCTCGGGCCCGGTATCACGACCCGTTACCGCACGCCCCCGGCGCTCAAGCTCAAGTACGAGCTGGAGCTGACCGCCACCGGCGGCGCCGACCGCCTCGGGTTCCAACTCACCTACGCCACCGCCCTGTTCGACGCCGTCACCGCCGACGCTCTGCTCGGCGATCTCGCCGCCGCCGCGGCCGACCTCACCACCGACCTGGAGGCCCCCGTGCTCACCGACGCCACTCCCGGCACCGTCGATGCCACCGCACCCGCCGATGCCGCCGTCCCCGCCGACCCCGCCGCGCTCACCGAGGCGATCGGCGCCGCCTGGCGGGACGTCCTGGACGTGCCGGCCGTCCCGTACGACGTCAACTTCTTCGACGCGGGCGGCGACTCGCTGCTGCTGATCGTCCTCCTCGACCAGCTCTCCGGGCTGACCGACCGGGAACTGGACGCGGCCGACCTCTTCCAGCACAGCACCGTGCACGCCCAGGCCGCGCTGCTCGCAGGCGCGGACGGTCCGGACGGCGCGGACGGGGCGGCGCGGGAGAACACGGGTGCCCGGTCCGGCGGTGCCGCGGCGGGCCGCGCCCGCCTCCTCGGCCGCCGCGGCGCGGGCAGCGCCGGTTCCGCGGAGCCGGCGGCGTGAACGACGACGCGGCCATAGCGGTCATCGGTACCGGCTGCCGGTTCCCCGGCGCCCGCAACCCCGGGGAGTTCCTGCGGAACCTTGCCGCGGGCCGGGTGGCGTTCCACGAGCTGGACCGCACGGCCCTGCGCGCGGCCGGGCTGACCGACGAGACCCTGGACGACCCCTCCTACGTGACGACCGCGGCGACGCTGGACGGCGCCGAGGACTTCGCCGCCGAGTTCTTCGGCTACTCGCCCACCGAGGCCGAGGCCACCGACCCGCAGCAGCGGCTCTTCCTCGAAGTGTGCTGGGAGGCGCTGGAGTCGGCCGGACACCCGCCCACCGGCGACCCGCTGGTCACCGGCGTCTTCGCGGGCGGCAGCCCCAGCACGTACATGGCGGCACTCCAGGTGGCCAGGGCGCGCGCCGACGGCGTGCTGGGCGCCGTGGACGACGTCATGCTGCACCTGGGCGGGCTCGGCGACTTCCTGCCCTCCCGGGTGGCGTACAAGCTGGGGCTGCGCGGCCCGTCCATCGGCGTGCAGACCGCCTGCTCCTCCTCCCTGACCGCGGTGCACTACGCCGTGCTCAGCCTGCTGGCGGGCGAGTGCGACCTGGCGTTGGCCGGCGGCGCGGCGGTCAACGAGCCGGTACTCGGATACCGGCACCAGCCGGGCGCGCTGGCCTCGCACGACGGCCACTGTCGGCCGTTCGACGCGCGCTCCACCGGCACGTCCTTCAGCTCCGGCGTCGGCGTCGTGGTGCTGCGCCGGCTCTCCGATGCGCTCGCGGACGGCGACCCGGTGCTCGCGGTCGTCCGCGGCTCGGCCGTCGGCAACGACGGCTCGGCCCGCTCCGGCTTCACCGCGCCGAGCCCCGCCGGACTCGCCGACGTGGTGGCCGCCGCGCTGGATGTCGCGGGCGTGCGCGGGGACCGGCTGCGGTACGTCGAGGCACACGGCTCCGGCACCCCGCTCGGCGACCGCATCGAACTGCGCGGCCTGGCCGAGGGCCTGGCCGCACCCGCCGACCGTACCGGCTTCTGCGCCCTGGGCTCGGTCAAGGCCAACATCGGCCACTGCGGGCCCGCGGCGGGCATCGCCGGGCTGATCAAGGCCATCGAGGTGGCGCGCACCGGCAAGGTGCCGCCGCACCCCGGCTTCGACCGCCCCCGCAGCCCCGGCGAGCTGGCCGACAGCCCCTTCCGTATCGCCACCGAGCCCGGCCGCGTCACCGAGGGCGAGCCGTACGTCCTGGTCAACTCGATGGGCCTGGGCGGTACCAACGCGAGCGTCGTACTCGGCCCGCCGCCGCGCCCCGTACGCCCCGCGGCACCGGCCCGCGACCGGGTGCGCCTGGTGCTCTCGGCCCGCGACGACGCCGAACTGCAGGCGCTTTCCGAGCAGTTGGCGGATGTGCTGGAGCGGAGCGACGTCAGCGCTGCGGATGCCGCCCACACGCTGCGCGTCGGGCGGACCGCGTTCGCGCGGCGACGGGTGGTGTGCGCGGCACCGGGCGACCTGCCCGCGGCGCTGCGTACCCCGGCCGCCGCCACGCCGCCCGCCGCACGGGCCGTGCGGCTGGTCCTCCCGACGGACGGCTCGCTGCCCGAGGCCGTACGCGAACGGCTGAGCGCGGCGTTCCGGGGACGCGCGGAGATGGTGACGGGCGGTACGGATGCCCAGGACGGCGCCCACGTGGTGACCATCGACGCCTCGGGCGGCGCGATCGACGACCGTATCGACGAGGCCGTGGCCGACGCCTGGCTGCACGGGGCCGACGTGGACTGGGCGGCGCTCGCCGCCGGGCGCGGGCGGCGGGTGCCGCTGCCCACGTACCCCTTCACGCGGCGGCGTTACTGGGCGCTGGACCGTCTGCCGCCGCTCGCCGCCCCGGCCGGCGCGCCACCGGCCGCCCCGGAGGAGGCGCAGCCCAGCGGCCCCGCGGACGAGACGCACGCCGACGACGTGACCGCCGGGCTGCTCGGCCTGTGGCGCGAGATCTTCGGCGTGCCGGCCCTCGGCCTCGACCAGAAGTTCGCGGAGCTGGGCGGCGACTCGCTCACCGCGATGCGGATCGAGGCCGCGGTACAGCGTCGCCACGGCGTCCCGGTCAACGTCCACCGCGCGGGCGGCGGACAGGCCACCGTACGCCGGATGGCCGAGATCGTCCGCGGGCTGCGGCGGCCGGATGCCGGGGCCACGAGCGGCGGGAGAGCCGAGGACCACGAGGCACGTCCGAGTGACCGCCCTGCCGACGCGCTCGACGCCGACCTCGCGCTCCCGCTCGGCGAGCCCGCCGCAGCTGCCCGTACGCCGGGCCCCGACACCCTGTTCACCGGGGGCGGCACCGGCGCGCTGGAGACCTTCGTCCTGCACGAGCTGCTGCTGCGACGGCCCGATACCCGGGTCCACCGTCCGCTGCCCGTGCCCGACGAGGACGCGGGCCGGGTCCTGCTCGCCGCGGCCGCCGCCCGTTTCGGGCTGCCCGCGCCGGATCCCGCCCGGGTGTCCGTCGTCCCCGCCGAACCGACCGCGCTCGGCAAGGCCCTCGCCCACCACCGCGACGGCGAACTCGCCCGCCGCGTGGGCCGCGTGGTGCACGCCGCGCCCGCTCCCGGCGACCACGGGACGTACCAGGAGGTCCGCGCCCACGGTGTCCTGCCGCTCGCCGAACTCCTGCGCTGGCAGCGCGAGCACGGCATCGCGGACTTCACACTGCTCTCCACCCTCGCCGCCTGCGCACCCGCGCTCGGCGGCGAGCCCCTCCTCGCCGAGCAGCGTGAGCAGCCGCTGGACCCCGAACGCGACGGTGCGGCCGTGGCCGCGTGGGTCGGCGAGCGGCTCGTGGAGCGTGCCGAGCGGGACGGCATGCGGGTCCGGGTGTTCCGTACCGGGCTGCTGCTCGGCGCGCTCGCCGACGGCGCCTGCGATCCGCACGACCCGCTGGTCCAACTCCTCGTCGGCAGCGCCGCGACCGGCCTGCACCCGCTGGACGATCGGCCGTTGCCGCTCGCCCCGGTCGACCTCGCGGCCCGCGCCGTCGCCGGCCTCATGGACGCGCCGGGCTCGGTGGGCCGCGTCTACCACCTGGCGGACGAGCGGGCCGTGACCGTACGCGAGCTCTTCGGGTCGCTCGCCGACGCCGGGCTGCCGACCGAGGGCGTGCCCGTACGGCAGTGGCAGCGTGCCGTGGCCCTGCGTGCGCTGGAGCACGACACCCCTGCCCTGGACCCGCTCGCGCTCCGGGCCCTGCACGCGGGCGCGCCCGGTGCGGCGGCCCGGCTGGAGGCGGCCGCCTGGCGGCCCTGGCTGGAGCGGCAGGGCCTGCGGCCCGCGCCCACCGGTGAACTGCTGTGCCGCTGCCTGGAGTTCGCCGCCGCCCATGATGCCTCCCTCGCCACCCACGCCCTGCCCCGAGGAGCACGATGACCGACCGCACGTTGTACGACTGGTTCGCCCGCTCCGTCGAGCGGTACCCCGACGCGCCCGCGCTGGAGGTGCGCGAGCACCGCCTCACCTACCGTGAGCTGCACGCCTGCGCGGACGCGCTCGCCGCCCGCATCCTGCGGGAGCACGGGCGGGCCCCCGAGCGCGTCGCGCTGCTCGCCTCGCGCAGCCTGACCGCCTTCGCCGGGTACCTGGCGGTGCTGCGCCTCGGCGCGGTCGTCACCCCGCTCAACCCGGGCTACCCGGCGCGCCGCAATCAGGGCGTGTACGAGCTGGCCGGGACCGAGGTGCTGCTCACGGACGAGGCGGGCGCGGCCCAGCTGCCGCACTTCCCCGAGCGGCCGGGGCACACCCGGCTCACCCTGACCGACGCCGAGGCCGCCACCCTCGCCGACGCGGCGGGCTCGCCGTCCCCGGAGCGTCCGGGCACCACCCCGGACGACCTCGCCTACGTCCTGTTCACCTCCGGCTCCACCGGCCGGCCCAAGGGCGTACCGATCCGGCACCGCAACCTCTCCCCGTACCTCGCCCACAACATCGAGCGGTACGAGGTCGGGCCGGGCTGCCGGGTGTCCCACACCTTCGACCTCACCTTCGACCCTTCCGTCTTCGACCTCTTCGTGACCTGGGGCGCGGGGGCGACGCTCGTGGCGGCGCAACGCTCCGAGCTGCTCAAGCCGGTCGACCACCTCGTCGAGCGGGGCATCACGCACTGGTTCTCCGTGCCCTCGCTCGTCTCGGTCGCGGCCGGGCTCGGCAATCTGCCGTCGGGGCTGGTCACCGGCCTGCGGTACGGCATCTTCATCGGCGAGCAGCTGACGTACCGGCAGGCGGAGGCGTGGCGTGCGGTGGCCCCGGACGCCGTGCTCGAGAACGTCTACGGACCGACCGAACTCACCGTCGCCTGCACGGAGTTCCGCCTCCCGGCCGATCCCGCCCAGTGGCCGGTGACGTCCAACGCCACCGTGCCGATCGGGCCCGTGTACCCCTTCCTCGACCAGCTGATCCTGGACGAGGAGGGCCGTCCGGCGGCCGAGGGCGAGCTGTGCGTCCGTGGCTCGCAGCGCTTCGACGGCTACCTCGACCCGGCCGACGACCAGGGGCGCTTCGTCTCCTTCGACGGCACCACCGCGGAACCGTACGACGGCAAGGGCGGCCTCACCGCGGAGCACTACTACCGCACCGGCGACCGGGTCCGGTACGAGAACGGCGTGCTGGTCCACCTGGGCCGGCTCGACAACCAGGTCAAGGTGCGCGGCTACCGCATCGAACTCGGCGAGGTCGAGGCCGCGATGCGGCACCACCCGGCGATGCGCGAGGCGGTGGTCGTGGCGGTGCCCGGCGCTGACGGTACCGAACTCGTGGGCTGCTACACGGGGGAGGAGCTGACGCCGTCCGCCGCCATGCTCTGGCTGCGCAAGCACATCCCCGTCCACATGGTGCCGCGCCGCCTCGTGCACCTCGACGAGCTGCCGCTCAATCCCAACGGAAAGATCGACCGCCCCGCGCTGCGGCAGCGGTTCACCGACCCCGTCCCGGCGGCCTGACATGGCGGGAAAACCAGTGCAGTTGCTGCGCGCCCTCGTGCCGCCGCCGGGAGTCGTCCGCGTCCTGACCGTCAGCAACCTCGCCCGGACGGTGGGCAACGGCTTCCTGCTGTCCGTCAGCGTCCTGTACTTCATCCGGGCCGTCCACGTCCCCGCCGCGCAGGTGGGCCTCGGCCTGACCGTCTCGGCGGTTCTCGGGATGGCCGTCAGCATCCCGGCGGGCCAGCTCTGCGACCGGCTGGGCTCGCGCACGGCGTCCATCGGGTTCGGTGTGTTGCAGGGGCTGCTGGTCTGCGGGTACGCGGTGGCCGGCGGGTTCGCCGGGTTCCTGGTCGTGGTCAGCCTGGCCGCGATGGCCGACTCGGCCAGTACCGCGGCCCGTGGCGCCCTGATCGCGGACGCGCTGCCGCCGGGCGAGCGGGTACGGGCCAGGGCGTACCTCCAGTCCGTCATCAACGTCGGCCTGTCGGGCGGCACCCTGCTCGGCGGCGTCGCGCTGACCGCGGACTCCCACACCGTCTACACCGCCATGCTGCTGGGCGCGGGCGCGCTCTTCGTGCTCGGCGGTCTGAGCTGCCTCGCGCTGCCCGCGCCCGCGCAGGGCGCCGCGGCCGAGGGCGAGCGGGCGCGGCACGTCCTGCGGGACGTGCCGTACCTGGCGGTCTCGGCGCTCAACGCCGTCCTCGTACTGGGCACGGACGCGCTGCTCACCGCCGCGCTGCCGATCTGGATCGCGGACCGCACGGACGCCCCGGTCTCCGTCTACGCGGCGATCATGTTCCTCAACACCGCGATGTGCGTGCTGTTCCAGGTACGCCTGAGCCGGGGCGCGGAGGACGTACGCGGCGGCGCCCGCGCGATGCGCCGCTCCGGTCTCGTGCTCGCGCTCGCCTGCGGCATCTTCGCGCTCTCGGCGGGGCAGCCCGCATGGGTCGCCGCCGCGTGCCTGCTCGCGGGCGCCTTCGTCCAGGTCATCGGCGAGATGCTGCACTCCGCCGGCTCCTGGGCGCTGTCCTACGATCTCGCGCCCGCCCAGGCCCACGGCCAGTACCAGGGCCTCTTCGGGCTCACCCAGCGCGCGGGGGCCGCCGTCACGCCCGCCCTCACCACGGCCCTGCTCATCGGCTGGGGCAGCGCCGGCTGGCTGGTCTTCGCCGCTGTCCTGCTCGCCGGGGGCCTCGCGACGCCCGCGGTCGCGCGCTGGGCGGAGCGCAACCGGCCGTTCGCCACCGAGCGGCCCGCCGCCGAGCCGGCGGCCACCGCGGCCTGACCGGTGGCATCACTCAACCGAGCCAGAGAGAAGCACATGGACTTCAGCCTGTTCTACTTCGGGGACGACGGCCGCGACCCGGCCGCGCGCGGCCGCTACGACCTGGTGCTCCAGGGCGCGCGGTTCGCCGACGAGCGCGGCTTCACCGCCGTCTGGACCCCCGAGCGCCACTTCCATCCCTTCGGCGGTCTCTACCCCAACCCCGCCGTCACCGGAGCCGCCGTCGCCGCCGTGACCAGCCGGGTCGCCATCCGCGCCGGCAGCGTCGTCGCGCCGCTGCACCACCCGCTGCGGATCGCCGAGGAGTGGTCCGTCGTCGACAACCTCTCCGGCGGCCGGGTGGGGCTCGCCTTCGCCTCCGGCTGGCACGCGGTGGACTTCGCGCTCCGCCCGGAGTCGTACGCCGACCGCAGGAAGGTCATGACGGAGACCGTCGAGGACGTCCGCCGGCTGTGGCGCGGCGAGGAGCTGACGGTGACCGACGGGGCGGGCGAAGAGCAGCGGGTACGGGCCTATCCGCCGCCCGTCCAGCGGGAGTTGCCCGTCTGGATCACCAGCGCGGGCGGGGTGGAGACGTTCCGCGCCGCGGGCGACCGGCGCGCCGGCGTCCTCACCCATCTGCTCGGCCAGGACCTGGACGAGCTGGCCGGGAAGATCCGCGAGTACCGCAGGGCGTACTCCGCGAGCGCGGGCCCGGGCGGCGGCGACGGCCATGTCGTCCTGATGGTGCACACCTTCCTCGGCGCCGACGACGACGAGGTCCGGCAGCTCGTCGGGGACCCGCTGAAGGCGTATCTGCGCAGTTCGCTGGGGCTGCTGCTGGGCTCGGGCACGGCGGGCGCACGGCGGGTGGACCCGGCGAAGCTCAAGGAGAAGGACGTGGACTTCCTCGTGGCCCGCGCGTTCGACCGCTACTACGACAACGGCGGCCTGCTCGGCACGGTTCCCAAGGCCGCCCGCGTGGTCGAGCGGCTGGCCGGTCTCGGCGTGGACGAGGTGGCCTGCCTCATCGACTTCGGGCTGCCGGTCAAGACCGTACTGGACGGGCTCGGCCACCTCGACGCGCTGCGGGAGCGGTGCGCATGAGGGGCGGCGGGAGCAACACCGTGACGGAGCCGGCCGCGTCCCGGAGCGGCAGCGAGGCCGAGCGGCGGCGCTTCCGGCGGGCCGCCGGCCGGTTCCCCACCGGGGTCACCGTGGTCACGGCGCTGGCCGGGGGAGTGCCGCACGGTACGACCGTCAACGCCTTCGCCACGGCCTCGGTGGACCCGCTGTTGATCCTCGTGGCGCTCGGCAACGGCTCCCGGCTCCTCGGCCACGCCCTGCACAGCAGACGGTTCGCCGTCACCGTACTGGCCGCGCACCAGGAGGCCGACGCCCGGTGGTTCGCCGACCCGGGCCGCCCGGCCGGCGCGGCGGGCTTCGCCGGGCGGCCGTACCGGCCCGCCGCGTACGCCGGTTCACCCGTGCTGACCGAGGGCGTCGCCGCCTTCGACTGCGCGCTGGCCGGCGCCTTCCCGGCCGGCGACCACACCGTACTGGTCGGCCGCGCCGAGGAGTTCGAGGTGCTCTCCGCGGCCCCGCCGCTGCTCTTCACCGACAGCCGCTTCCACCCCGGCCCCCGGCCGGCTTCCGACACCCTTCCGAGGATCACCACTCCATGACCTACGTCCTGATGTTTCCCGGCCAGGGGGCGCAGCGCCCCGGCATGGGCGCCGACTGGTTCGACCGCTTCCCCGAACTCACCGAGGCGGCCGACGCCGTACTCGGGTACTCCGTTCGTCGCCTGTGCACCGAGGACCCCGACGGGCTGCTCGGCCGTACGGAGTACACCCAGCCCGCCGTCTACACCGTCAACGCACTCGGCCACCGCGTCCTGCGCGAGGAGCACGGTGTCCCCGACGTCGCGATCGGCCACAGCCTCGGCGAGTACAACGCCCTGGAAGCGGCCGGGGTGTTCGACTTCGCCGAGGGGCTGCGGCTGGTCGCGGCCAGGGCACGCGCGATGTCCGCGGTCACCGGCGGCGGCATGGCGGCGGTGGTCGGCCTGGACGACGCGGTCCTCCGCCTCGTCCTGCGCCGGGCCGGGCTCGCGAGTATCGAGGCCGCCAACTTCAACACCGCGGACCAGACCGTGATCGCGGGCCCGGCGGCGGACCTGGAGCCGGCCGCCGACGTGGCGCGCGCCGCGGGCGCCCGGATGGTCCGCCGGCTGGACGTCAGCGGGCCCTTCCACACCTCGCACATGGCCCCGGCGGCGGACGCGTTCGCGCCGGTACTGAAGGCCGCGGCCCTCGCCGCGCCCACCCTGCCGGTCCTCTCGAACCGGCACGCCGCGCCGTACGGCGACGACGGGGCCGGGATCGCCGAGGTACTGCTCGAACAGATCGCGCACCCCGTGCTGTGGCGGCAGACCCTGGAACGGCTGCTGGCCGAGGGCCGCACCGCGTTCCGGGAGGCCGGCGACGGCAGCGTGCTCACCCGCATGCTGCGCGCCGTCCGGCGGGAAAGGGCGGCGGCGTGAACGGGACGACCGAGGTGAGCGAGGCGGTGATCAGGCCCCGCCCGGTGGACCGGCCGGCGCTGCGGGTCTTCCTGCTGCACCATGCGGCGGGCTCGCACCTCGCCTTCACCGACTGGGCCCGGCACGTCCCCGACGACTGGGAGGTCTGCCTCTTCGAGGCGCCGGGCCGCGGGCGGACGAGCGACCGCCCCGCCCTGCGCAACGCCCGTGACCTCGCGGAGTACTTCATCGGCGAGACGCTGGACCTGATGGACCGCCCGTTCGCGCTCTTCGGGCACAGCATGGGCGCCCTCGTGGCGTACGAGGCGGCCGCGCGGCTCGCCGCGCGCGGGCTGCCGGAGCCGTGCTGGCTCGGGGTCTCCGCCTGCGGCGCGCCGTACGACGAGCTGCCCGGCGAGGGCCTGGGCGGCGAGCCGCTGCACCGGATGCCGGGGGACCGGCTCAGGGCGGCGCTGCGGGCGATGGGCGGCATCCCGCCGGCGGTGCTGGACGAGGACGACGTCTGGGCGCTGTTCGAGGACCGGGTGCGCGCCGACTTCGCGGTGGTGGAGACCTGGGAGCCGCGGACGGTCTCGGCCGACGTGCGGGTCCCGCTGTCGCTCTTCGGTGGCGAGGACGACCGCGTGGTGCCCGTGGAGAGCCTGCTCGACTGGGCGGACGGCGCCGAGGATTTCCTCGGTCAGCACCTTTTCCCGGGCGGCCATTTCTACTTCGAAGGACGTGTGACGGCCGTTGTCGAACGGCTGGTCCGGGATATCCGGGCAGCGGTCACCGCCGGGTCATGGAATTGATCCGGGTCATGGAATCGATGAAGAACGGGGGAAACATGCAGTTCACAGCCTCGGGACGAACGGCGGAAACTGAGCGGGCGTTGCCCGACCTCGACCGCTGGGCGCTCCCCGAAGTGTTTCTGAGCACCGTACGGAAATTGACCGCCGCGGAATACATCGCGACGGCCCGTATTCCGGGGGAGCACTCCTACTACACCGATCGCGTACCGGGCCCGGAGCGGGCCGCGGGAATCGATCCGCTGCTGCTCCTGGAATGCTGCCGGCAGGCCGGACCGTACGGCGGCAGGGAATTCTCGGGAATCGAGTCCGGCGGGCGCTTCCTGATCGAATCGTTGGAGCTCGCGCTGCCCGGCATCCGCACGGCGGGCCGGACGCAGGGCGCGGCGGATCTCGCCCTGGCGGTGACCGCCGAAGGCCGCCCCGGCACGCCCGCGGCACGGCGGATGTCCTACGCCTTCGACATGACCCTGCCGGCGGGCCGCCTCGGCACGGCAGCGCTGCGCGTCCGGCACGTCTCCCGCGAGCTCTACGACGGCCTGCGCCCGGCCCGCGCCCGCAAGGCGGTGGCACGCCCGGGAGCGCCGGTGCTGCCCTGCACGCCCGTCGCTCCGCACCTCGTCGGCCGCACCCGCCCGGAGAACGTGGTCCTCACGCGGGTCGCGGTGGAAGGCGGCAGGGCCAGGGCGCTGCTGCGCCTGCCCGCCGACAACCCCGCGCTGTTCGACGCCGGTTACGACCACGTGCCCGCCATGGCCCTGCTGGAGGCGGCCCGGCAGCTCGCCCTGTGCGCCGCTGCCGAGACGTACGGCGCGCTGCCCGCCCTGACGACGGTCGCGGGGCTCGACCTGCGCTGCCACCGGTTCGTCGAGCCGCACCTCCCGGTCACCGTACGGCTGAGCGCATACGACACGGCCGAGCGGCCCGCCGGGCTCGGCGCCGGCCTGCCGCAACCCCGTTCGTTCCGGGCCGCATTCGAGCAGAGCGGCACGACCGTGGCCGAGGGGCGGCTCCACCTCACCACCGCGGGACCGGAGGCACAGGCCCGCCGCGCGGAGAGCCGCCGGCCGGTCGCCCTGGCGGCGGCGGGCCGAGACGTCCCCGCCACCGGCGCCGCGGGGGAGCCGTCATGACGGCCGGCACGCAACGCGCCGCGGTCCTCTGCGGCCTGGGCGGCGCCCTGCCCGCCACCGCCGTACCGAACAGCGCGCTGGCCGCGGAGCTGGACACCACCGACGAGTGGATCCGTACGCGTACCGGCATCCGGCAGCGCTTCGTCATCGCGCCCGGCGAGGCCACCTCCGACCTGGCCGTGGCGGCCGGGCGCCGGGTCCTGGAGTCCGCGCGCAAGGCCGCGGGCGCCGACACCGAAGAAACCGCCGTGGACCTCGTCGTCCTCGCCACTAGTACCCCCGACCACCCCTGTCCGGCCACCGCACCGGCAGTCGCCCGGCGGCTCGGCCTGACCGGCGTCGCGGCCTTCGACATCGGCGCGGTCTGCACGGGCTTCGTCTACGCACTGGCCACCGCCGCCTCGATGATCACCGCGGGCACGGCCCGCCGCGCACTGGTCATCGGCGCCGACACCTTCTCCACCATCCTCGACCCCGCCGACCGCACCACCCGCGCCATCTTCGGCGACGGCGCCGGAGCGGTGGTGCTGCGCGCGGGCGACCCGGCCGAGCCGGGCGCGCTGCTCGGCTTCGACCTGGGCAGCGACGGCGCGGGGGAGGAGCTGATCACCGTACCGGCGGGCGGCTCCCGGCAGCGCTCGACGGCCACGCCCCCGCCCGAGCGGGACCGGTACTTCACCATGCAGGGCCGCGCCGTCTTCAACGAGGCCGTCCTCAGCATGAGCAAGTCCGCCGAGACCCTGCTCGCCCGGATCGGCTGGCGCGGCGCGGACCTGGACCGGGTCGTGGCCCACCAGGCCAACGTCCGTATCCTGCGGGCCGTCGCCGACCAGCTCGGCCTCCCCGAGGACCGCCTCGTCATCAACCTCGACCGCGTCGGCAACACCGTCGCGGGCTCCATCCCGCTCGCCCTCGCCGACGCCGCCGCCGACGGCACCCTGCGCCCCGGCGACAAGGTGCTGCTCACCGGCTTCGGCGGCGGTCTGACCTGGGGTTCGGCGGCCCTGCGCTGGCCGGCCCCGTACGTCGAACCGGTCGCCTGACGCGCCCCCTGAACGACCCCGACGATCCCTCTCGACACGACAAGGAACCCCATGCCCACCCTTGCCCCTGCCGACATCAAGACCCGCCTCGTCACGCTGCTGAGCGAGAAGTTCGGGCTGCCCGAGGACGAGATCCTCGCCGGCGCCACCTTCGACGAGCTGGACATCGACTCGCTCATCCTCGTCGAACTCGGCCTGCTCGTCCGCAAGGAGCTGGGCATCGTCCTGGCCGAAGGCGACCTGCAGTCCTCCTTCCGCATCGACGACGCCGTCGCGGTCGTCGCCGAGAAGGGCGGCCTGGCATGAGCGCAGGCCGGGAGGTCGCGATCAGCGGCATCGGTCTCGTCACTCCGGCGGGCATCGGTGTCGAGGCCAACTGGGAGCGCGTCCGCGCAGGCAGATCCGCCGCGGCCCGCGACCCCGAACTCGCCGGTCTGACCGTCGACTTCTCCTGCCGCGTACCGGACTTCGACGCGAACGCGCTGCTCGGCCGGCGCACCGCCTGGCGCCTGGACCGCTTCGTCCAGCTCGCGATGGTCGCCGCCCGGCAGGCCGTCGCGGACGCCGGACACGACCCGGCGACCTGGGACGGCACCCGCGTCGGCGTCGTCCTGGGCAACTCCCTCGGCGGGACCGCCACCTTCGAGTCCCAGCACCGCACGTACTACGACGGCGCGCCCGACGAGGTCTCCGCGCTGATGATCCCCATGGCGATGGTCAACATGGTCGCCGGGTACGTCGCCATCGACCAGCGTGTCCACGGGCCCAGCCTGGTCACCGCGACCGCCTGCGCCTCCGGCGCCGCGGCCCTCGGCACCGCCCGCGCCTGGCTCGCCGCCGACGTGTGCGACATCGTCCTCGCGGGCGGCACCGAGTCGGCGATCACCCCGGCGACGCTCACCGGCCTCTCCCGCATGGGCGCCCTCTCCACGCGGCGCGACGAACCGGCCGCCGCTTCCCGCCCGTTCGCCGCCGACCGGGACGGCTTCGTCGCCGCCGAGGGCGCCGCGGTCCTCGTCCTGGAACGCGCCGATGACCTGCGGGCCCGCGGTGCGCGCGGCTATGCCCGGCTCGCCGGGTACGGTGCCTCCTCGGACGCCCACCACGCCACGGCGCCCGACCCGGAGGGCAGGGGTGTGACCCGTGCGCTGCGTACGGCACTGCGGGACGCGGGCGTGGCGCCCGACGACGTCGGCCACGTCAACGCGCACGGCACCTCCACGCCCATGAACGACCTCACCGAGGCCCGCGCGCTGCACCGCGTCCTCGGTACACGCGCCGCCGTGACCTCCACCAAGGGCGTCACCGGGCACACGCTCGCCGCCGCGGGCGCCGTCGAGGCCGCCTACACGGCACTGGCGCTGCGCGACGGCGTCGTACCACCCACCGCCAACGTCACCGCGCTGGACCCGGAGATCGAGATCGACGTGGTGACCGGCGCGGCCCGCACCACACCGCTCGACGTGGCCGTCAGCACCTCGCTCGGCTTCGGCGGCCACAACGCGGCACTCGTACTGACCGCGGCATGACCCGCGGCACAGCACCACACGAGAAACCACCGCACCCGAGAAAACGCGCCACAACAGGGGGAACAGCAACGATGGACGAGGAAGCGGAACAGGCCGGTGTGCGCAGCGTCGCCGTGGTCGGCCTCGGCACGGCGGGCGCGGCCCTGGCCCGGCGCTGTGCCGAAGCGGGCCTGCGGACGATCGGCGTGGAGGAGGACGAGGCGTCCGCGGACCGGGCCCGGCGGGAGTTGGCCGGTACCGGTACGGAGGTGACCTGCGCCCTCGACGCGGTCGCCGCGGCCGACGTGGTCATCGAGGCGGTGCCGGAACGGGCCGCGGCCAAGCGCGCGGTGCTGGCGGCCATCGCCGCCCACCGCGGTCCCGGCACGCCGGTGCTCACCACGGCCCTGACCCTGACCGCCGCCGAACTGGCCGCGGCGAGCGGCGGCCCCGGCCTGCAGGCCCTCCGCTTCGTACGGGCCGACCGGCTCACCGCGGTCGAGCTGGCCCGCGCGCCCGGCACGCCCGAGCGGCACACCGCGATCGTCCTCGCGCTGCTGCGCCGCCTCGGGCTGAAGGCGCATCAGGTACCGGACCTGCCGGGGTCGGTCGCCCCCGTGCTGCTCTTCGCGCTGCTCAACCAGGCCGCGTGGATGCACGAGGAGGGCCACGCGAGCGCGGCCGCGCTGGACACCGCCGTACGGCTGGGCTCCGGCTGGCGCGACGGCCCGCTGCGGACGCTCGACGCCATCGGCCTGGACACGGCGCTGGACGTCCTCGACGGTCTGCACGGACGCCTGGGGCCGCGCTTCCAACCACCGCCCGGAATGCGGAAGTTGGTCGGCCAGGGCGCGCTGGGGGCGAAGGCGGGGAGGGGGTATGCGTGCGGAAATGTCACCGCCACACCCAAGCCCACCATCACCTCCGGCCCCGTCCCCGGCGTCGGCCCGGTCGTCGTCATCGGCTCCGGGACGATGGCCACCGGCATCGGCGAGGTCTTCCTGCGCGCCGGGTACCGCACCGCCCTGCTGGCCCGTACGGCGGAGAAGGCGGCAGCGGCAGACGAGGCCGTCCGGTTCGGGCTGGAGCGCACCGCGGCGAGCGGGCCCGACCCGGCCGAGGCGATGACCCGCTGGACGGCCACCGCCGACCGGAGCGTGCTCGGCCGCGCGGGGCTCGTGATCGAGGCCGTCGTCGAGGACCCCGCCGTCAAGCGCGACCTCTTCGCCGAGCTCGGCGCGGTCTGTGCGCCCGGCACCCTGCTCGCCACCACCACCTCCAGCTTGCCGGTGGGGGAGTGCGCCAAGGCGAGCGGCCGCCCCGCCGACGTCGTCGGCCTGCACTTCTTCAATCCGGCCCCGGCGATGCCGCTGGTGGAACTGGTCCGCGCCGCGGGCACCGGCGAGCCCGCGCTCGCCACCGCCCGGCGCCTCATCACCGGGCTCGGCAAGACCCCCGTCGAGTGCGCCGACCGCACCGGCTTCCTCGTCAACGCGCTCCTCTTCCCCTACCTCAACGACGCGTTGGGGCTGCTGGAGGACGGCGCGGTCGGGCCGGCCCTGCTCGACGCCGCGGTGAAGTCGGTCGGCGGCCAGCCGATCGGCCCCACCCGGCTGCTGGACACGGTCGGCGCGGACGTCGCGCTCACCGTGGCCCGGCGGCTGTACGAGCGGTACGGCAGACGACCGGAGTTCGCGCCCGCGTCCCTGCTGGAGCGGCTGGTCGACGGCGGCTTCCTGGGCCGCAAGAGCGCGGGCCGGGGCGTACGCGCCTACCTCACGGAGGCGGCGGCCGCGGTGGCGGCCTGACGCAGTGCACGACGGGGGAACGGGCGAGCAATCGCAGAACGACGCAAGGCCGGGCGCGCCCGGCCGGAAAGACACGGCTCATGACGATGGACAGCACCACCTCCGGCACCGTGCCACGCGCACGGCCGACGGATGCCCCCGCTCCGCCCCGCCGCCGCGGCCTCGCCGTGTGCACGGTCACCGCCCTGCTCTTCACGGTGATGCTCGGCGGCACCCTGCCCACCCCGCTCTACCCCCTCTACGCCGCGCGCCTGGGCCTGTCCCCGCTGATGGTGGCCCTGGTGTTCGCGGCGTACGCGCTCGGCATCCTCGGCCCGCTGCTGCTGGCCGGCGGCCTGTCCGACCAGGTCGGCCGGCGCGCCGTCCTCGTACCGGCCGTCGGCGTCGGGCTGCTGAGCTGCGCGGTCTTCGCCGCGTTCCCCACCCTCCCCGGCCTGCTCGCGGGCCGCGTCCTGTCCGGCGTCTCGGTCGGCCTGACCACCGGCGCGGCCACCGCCTACCTCGCCGAGCTGCACGCCCGCCCGCCCCGCGCCGCGCTCATCGCCGCGGTCACCAACATGGCGGGCCTGGGCGTCGGCCCGCTGCTCTCCGGCCTGCTCGTGGCGTACGCGCCGGCCCCGCTGATCACCCCGTACGTGGTGCTCGCCGCCCTGCTCCTCCCCGGCCTCCTGGTCCTCGCGCTCCCCGAGACCGTGCGCAAGGGCGGGGCGAAGGCCCGCATCCGGCCGCAGCGGCTGTCGATACCGGTGTCCGCCCGCCCGGTGTTCACCGCGGCGGCCGTCGCCGTCTTCGGCTCGTTCGCGGTCCTCGGGCTGCTCTCCGCGCTGGCGGGCAAGTTCCTGGCCGAGGGCCTGCACCACACCAGCCCGGTCCTCGCGGGAACGGTCGTTTTCTGCGCGTTCGGCAGCGCGGGCCTCGCCCAGCTGGCCGCGGCCCGCATCGCGCCGCGCACGGCGGCCGTGTGGGGCATGGTCGTGGTGCCGCTCGGGCTGGCCGCCATCGTGCTCGCACTGCCCGCCGCCTCACTGTCGTTGTTCCTGGCGGGCGCGGCCGTGGCGGGCGCGGGCGGTGGCGTGGCGTTCCGGTCGGGGCTCGCGCTGGTGGCGGCCGAGGCCCCGGCGGGCCGCGCGAGCGAACTGATCTCCAGTTACTTCGTCGCCGCCTACCTGGGCCTGGCCGTACCGGCGATCGGCGTCGGCCTGCTGGTCACGGCGACCACCCTGCAGACCGCCGCCACCGTGTTCGCCGCCGTGGTGGTCCTGCTCGCCCTGACCAGCATCGCCGTCACGGCACGTACGAGGCCGGCGGCGCGGGCGTGAGAAGTCGGAGGCCGCCCCGCTCGGCGGAGCGGGGCGGCCTCGGTTCCGGGGCCGGTCAGGCGATGTAGCGCGTACGGTCCGTGCACAGCGACCAGATGACGAAGACGCCGAGCGCGATGCCGACGATGGCCCACACGGGCTGGTACGGCAGCCACATGAAGTGGGCGATCACATACAGGCTCGCCAGCACGATGCCCGCCTTGCGGGCCCAGCCCCTGCCCTTCAGCAGGCCGAAACCGGTGACAGCCACGAGGACGCCGAGGATCAGGTGGATCCAGCCCCACGCGGTCGTGTCGAACTCGTAGACGTAGGTGCCCGTCAGCTCGTTGCTCAGCAGGTACACCTCGTTGTTGGCGATGCCGGCGATGCCTTCCAGGACCCCCAGGACCCCGGAGACCAGCATCATGACCCCGGCGAAGAGCGTGCCGCTGGACGCCCAGACGCTCTCCGGGCCGTGCGCCCGGGGCGTCTTGGGGCCCGGTGCGTGGGGTGCTGCCTGCGACATGGTGGCTCCCCTCGTGACATACGTGTGCGAATGCCGTCGGTTCAGCGTCGTCCCGCCGCGCCCCGGTGTCCACCACATACGTTGCCTACCGGACGAACCCGGTCCCGGACGTGCATGGCGTACTGGACGCCGGGACCGGGCGGTCTCAGACCCGTTCGCGATGGGCGCGCAGCGCCCGGGCGGCCAGATCCCGGTCCTCGCCGAGGACGAAGGCCGTGACACCGTCCGCACGCCACTCGGCGCGCCGCTCCGGAGTGGTGGCCATGGCACAGAAGGGCACGCCGTGCCGGCCGCAGGCGGCACGCAGCGTGCGCACCGCCTCCTGGACGCGCGGGTGCCGCACCTGCCACGGCACGCCGTACGACTGCGAGAGGTCGCCGGGGCCCGGCAGGACCAAGTCGACGCCGCCGCCCGCGAGGATGTCGTCGATCGCGTCGACGCCCTCGGCGTCCTCGACGAGCGGCACGACCATGATCTCGGCGTTGGCCCGCTCGATGTACGCGCGCAGGTCCGTGCCGCCGTACCCGGGCATGCGCCCGCCGTTGAGCGAGCGCATCCCCTCGGGTGCGTAGCGCGCGGCCCGCACCGCGGCGTCCACATCGGCCCGGCCGCGCACATGCGGTACCACGATGCCCATGGCCCCGGCGTCCAGCGCGTGCAGCACGGCGCCCGGGTCCGCCTCGGGCACCCGCACGAACGGCGTGACGCCGCTGGTCTCCGCCGCCCTGATCAGGTGCTCCAGCTGCCGCGGATCGACGAGCGTGTGCTCGGTGTCGAGAATGACGAAGTCGTACCCCGCGCAGCCGATCATCTCGACCACCGCGGGCTCGGGGAGCACGTTGAACAGGCCGTGCACCTCCTCGCCCGCCGCGAGCTTCCGCTTCACCTCGTTGGTGCGCAGCACGTCAGGAGTCCTCCCCGGCCCCGCCCAGGAAGTGGAACCCCGGCCGCGGGTGCATCAGGAAGTCGTGGTGCGAGATGTTCCAGGCGTAGGCGCCGCACAGGCTGAAGGCCACCCGGTCGCCGGCGCGCAGACCCGGCGCCGGGACGTCGCGGGCGAGCAGGTCCTTCGGCGTGCAGAGCTGGCCGGTGAGGGTGACCTTGTCGCCCTGCGCGGCCGAGCGCGGCCACGAGTGCGGCCACGGCGCGTCGGTGGGCAGGACCGTGCAGGGCTGGTCGTGGCCCTTGGTCGCCGGGGTGCGGAGGTGGTGGGTGCCGCCGCGGACCACGGCGAACTCCTCGCCGTGGCTGTGCTTCACGTCCAGCACCTCGGTGGCGTACCAGCCGCAGTACGCGGTGAGCGCGCGGCCGGGCTCGATGCGCAGCGTCAGGCCGGGGTGCGCGTCGGCGAGCCGGCCGAGCCCCGCGCCGTACGCCGCCCAGTCGAAGCGGCGCTCCGGCTCGGCGTAGTCGACGGCCATCCCGCCGCCGACCACGACCTCGTGCAGCTGCACACCGTGCCGGGCCGCCAGCTCCACCGACCAGGTGACGATCGAGGACGCCACCGCGAGCTGCTCGGCGGCCTCCAGACCGCTCGCCAAGTGGGCGTGCACGCCGCGCAGTTCGAGCTGCGGGTAGCTGCCGTCGGTCAGCAGCCGGACGACCTCGTCGGCCTGGTCGGGGTCCAGGCCGAAGGGGGTCGGGCGGCCCCCCATGGCGAGCGACACGCTGTCCAGCGAGCCGTCGCCGACGGGGAGGTTGAAGCGCGGGAGGACGGCGATCCGACGGTCACCGGCGTGCCGGGCCGCCAGGTCGGCGAGCATGTGGAGCTCGTACACGCTCTCCACATGGAACCGCTCGACGCCCAGCTCCAGCGCCTGGATCACCTCGGCGGGCGTCTTGCCGGGGCCGCCGAAGGCCAGCGGGCGGCCGGGCACGGCCTTGCTGACGTGCGCCAGCTCGCCGCCGGAGGAGACCTCGTAACCGTCCACGTGCGGCCGCAGCGCGGCGAGGATCTCCGGCTCCGGGTTGGCCTTGGCCGCGTAGTACAGCTCGACGCGCTCGGGAAGGGCGGCCCGGACCTCGGCCACATGTTCCTGAAGTGCCGTCAGGTCATAGATGTACGCGGGGAGTTCCTCGGGGCGGAGGGCGTGAACGCGGTCGCTGACCGCGGGAGTGGGGTGGGTCATCGGGCGCTCCAGGCGGTGGCGGAGAGCACGTCCTCGGCGAGCGGCGAGGGCAGCCGGACGTAGCCGGCCTCGCGGTCGGCCTTGCGCTCCCAGCGGGTGAGCAGATTGGACTTGGCGGGCAGCGGCACGCCGGCGAGCAGCGCGGCCAGCCGCGGCGGGCAGCCGTGCCGGTCGGCGTGGCGCTGGAGGGTGCGGCGCACCTCGGCCCACAGCTCGGTCTCGCTGTCCGGGTGCAGGTCGGCGAGGGCGGCGAGCAGTTCGGAGACGTGGTTGACCAGCAGGCAGTACACGACGCGGTCCCAGCCGCGCTGCGCGTCGTACGTCAGCGGCGCGGCGACCTCGGGCGGCAGCGCGGCGAGCGTGTCGGCGTGCTGCTCGGGGACGAGCTTGGTGCCCTCCAGGTCGCGCAGCAGCACCTGGGCGGGCATCCCGTCGCCGTCGACGCAGATCAGCACGTTCTGCAGATGCGGCTCGAAGACCAGGCCGTGGTCGAAGTAGGCGGACAGCACCGGCGGGACCAGCAGGTCGAGGTAGGCGGCCCACCACTTCAGCGCGGTCTCGGCGTCGGCACCGGCCAGCAGCCGGGAGATGTGCGCGTCGCTCGACGGGTACTCGTCGGCGACGGCGCCGGCCAGCAGCGGAGTGGTGCCGGGCAGCAGCCGCCGGGACAGCCCCTCGCGGACGATCACACCGAAGCCTTCGAGGAGCGCGGTGTCCGGCTGCCCGTCGGGGCCCGGCAGCGCGACGCTGCGGTACGCGGGCTCGCGGAGCACCGCGCAGCCGGGGAAGCGGGCCGCCAGGTCGTCGAGCACGGGAGCCAGCAGCCGGGTGAGCGCGACGGCGCCGGTCAGCTCGTAACTGGAGTTCTTGCGGAGGCAGTTGGTGATCCGCACGTTCAGGCTGAACTTCAGGAAGGAGTCGGCCGTGTAGAGCGTGCGGACCGAAGCGGTCGCGGCGTGCGGGAACTCGGCGGTGCCCAGGACCCGGATGTCACCGCGGTCCAGGGCCTCCTGGAGCGCCGGCTGATCGCGCAGCAGCTCGTACTGCCAGGGGTGGGCGGGCAGCAGCCGGTACCCCTCCGGAACCTCGGCCTCGAAGGCGTCCAGCGGAGCGGTGGCGTCGGCGGCCACGCTCTCCTCGGCGAGCAGCTCCGCGCGGACGGCGAGCAGCAGCAGGGGGAAGGACCCGCCGGTCTCGGGCGCGTACTCCTGCCAGGCGACGGGGTCACCGGTGCGGGCCTTGGGGGTGGGGTGGAAGCGGTGGCCGAGGACGAGGGACTGCTCGGAGGCCACATAGGCGTCGTGCCAGTTCCCGGCGGTGGCCGAGGGGCCGTCCGGACGGGTCGGGGCGGCCGTCCGGCCGGCCAGCGCCGCGGCGGTGGCCTGGTGGCTGGCGGCGATCTGGGTCAGGAACTCGTCGTTGTCCACGCCGGTCCGCAGCGACAGCTCGGCGCTTACGTACTCGGCCAGCCGGTGCCAGCCGACCTCGGCCCAGCCGTCACCGTCCTGCTCGGTGACCGGGCCGGTGAAGCGGTGCGCGCCGATCAGCGACGTGCGGCGCAGCGCGACGCGCAGCAGCACGCCGCGGCGCGGCAGCCGCAGGAGCAGGTGGCCGTGGTCCACGGCGGTCTGGTGCTCCGGGCCCGAGACCTCGCGGAGCAGGCAGTTGAGGAGGGTGTGTGCCACGGCGTCGTCGGCGGTGGGCAGGCCGGCGGGGGACGCGCCGGCCGGGGAAGCGGCCCGCGCGGGGCCGGTGGAATGCGTCAGCGGAGGCATCAAGAGCTCCTGCGAGTGTGGGAAAGACGACGGAAGAGAGCGGGGAGGGTGGTCGCCAGCACGGTGGCCACGGCGATGGCGGTGCCGATGAGCAGCGGCGCGGACGGCCCGAACAGGCCGTTGCCGAGCGCGGCTGCCAGGCCGGCGGCGACCGCGCCGGCCTTCGAGAAGAATTCGATGGAGCCGAACAGCCCCCCGGGTGCACGGCCCTTGGCGCAGTCGGCGGCCAGCACGGACATGCAGACCAGGCCCAGAGTCAGGCCGGCCCCCAGCAGCAGGCGCACGGCGATGAACGCGGGCAGCGACCCGGCGACGCCGTGCCCGGCCGAGCCCAGCGCGATGCAGGCGAAGCCGAGCGCGATGCCGAGCCGGGGCCGGGTGCGGAAGGCGGCGTGCACCGCCATCGCGCCGGCCAGGTAGCACATGTGCGGGAGCGCGAAGAGCACGCCGGAGACCAGGGACCCGGTCCCGGGTATGCGCTCCTTGATGAGCTCGATCAGGTACGGGAAGGAGATCACCGTCGAGAAGACGAAGGCGAACTCCAGGGCGAGCAGGGCACGGAGAGCTCCGGTGCTGCCCCGCTCCGGCTGCGCGGCGGAGGCGGCCGCGTCGGGCTTCGCCGCCGGGACGGTACGCGTCCGGGGCGGCTCCGGCAGTGCCGCGAGCATCGCGGCGGCGGCCAGCGGCAGCACGGCCAGCAGCGCGTACTGCCGGTGCGGCGACAGCCACGGCGACAGCGAGCCGACCACGATCGGCGCGAAGACCAGCGCGGCCCGCGCGCTGCCCTGCATCAGCGTCAGCGCCTTGGACAGCGCGGGCCCCTCCAGCGCGGCACCCAGATAGCCGTTGGACGCGGCGAACGTGCCGCCCAGGATGCCCTGCAGCACCAGCGCCGCGGTGAAGGTGGCGAGCGAGTCGGCCCAGCCCGCGAGCAGGAACGCCGCCGCCAGCCCCAACTGCGCGCGCAGGAGCAGCCGTTTGCGGCCGAACCGGTCGGCCAGCCGCCCCCACAGCGGGGCGCCGAGCCCGCCGAAGATGGTGGGCACGATGTAGAGCAGACCGGCCCAGCGGGCGGCGTGGTCGCCCAGGTCGGGCAGGATCTCGGTCAGATACGGCGGCAGGCCGAGGGCGGCGAAGGAGGCCACGAAGTAGCAGCCGGCCACGGCGTGCACCTGGCGGCGGCCCAGGGCCGGTGCCTTGGGTGCTTCCGGTGCGGCGGCGGGTGCCTGGACCGCCTCGGGTGCGGTGGCGCTCATCGGATGTTCCCCGTCGGCAGCAGGTAGTTGGGGCCGGTGGTGTAGTGCTTGTTGATGTCGGCCGCGCCCGAGCGCTCCTTCGACAGCAGCGTCCCGGCGCTGACCATGGCCTTGACCGGCAGGTGCGGGGCGTCCAGCAGCTTCTCGCGGAGGACCGCGCCGGGCTCGCCGGGGCCGGTGCCCAGCCGCTCGACGGCCTCGGTGAGGCGGTCCCGGACCAGCTCCAGCAGCCGGTCCAGCGGCGCCCGGCCGTGCCGGGCCAGCCCGAAGGCGTACGAACCGGCGCACAGGTGGACGGTGATCGTGGCGAGCATGTCGGCCACCGGGCCGTCGCTCTCACTGAAGATCCGCGGGTCGGCGAAGTCCGCCGGGTCCGGCGCGTCGGCGCCCAGCCGCTCCCGCAGCCGTACGGTGTTGATCCGCGGCGCGTCGTTGTCCTTGAACAGCAGCCGCGGCCGGGTGCCGCCCGCGTCGGTGCGGTCCAGCACCAGCGAGATGTTCTGCTGGTGGGACTCCAGGCCGATGCCGTAGCCGAAGAGCGTGGTCTGCCAGTCGAACAGCAGGGTCAGGCAGGCGTCGAGCAGCGCGAGCGGGTCGCCGCCGTAGAAGCGGTCGGCGAGGTGGTCGATGACCAGCCGCCCGCCGGGCGCCGGGGCGAGCAGTGCGGCCAGCGGGACGACGGCGCTGCCGTCCAGTCCCGCCGGGTAGCGGCGGCACAGTACGGCCAGCAGCTCGTGGTCCGCGTGCGCGTACACCGTCTCGTCGGCCTGGAGGATCGTTTCCCGGAACCGCGGTTCGCGGGCGATCACCGTCTCCAGCAGCCGCTGGCCCGCGGCACCGTCGACGAGCGTGCGGGGCTTGATGGTGCGCCGGTTGCGCAGCCCCAGCGTCGCGGTGGCCAGCGGCAGCTTCAGGTGCACCTGCGGATCGACGTCCAGCGCCACGGTACGCATCGACAGCGTCGGCACGGCTCCCAGCCAGGAGTGCTCGGAGAGCACCGCGTCCTCGGCCAGCCCGGTCTCGCGCAGCGCGGCGTCCAGGGGGGCGCCGAGCGACAGCGGGTGGACGGGCAGCGCGATGTGGCTGTCGTCCAGGTCGGGGCGGCCCAGGTCGACGGGGTGCGGCCAGCAGGCGGGCAGCGCGTCCGGGCCGCCGGTCACGGTGACGGCGGCACGCGGCAGCAGCAGCCAGCGCAGCGCGAAGCGCGGGGCGAACTCCGGTGCGTACGCGCGGAGTTGGTCCTCGTCCAGCCCGGAGCGGCCGCGCGAGGCCGGGTACACCGGGTGGTCGAGGCGGGCCGCGAGCGCGTCATGCGCGAGCCCGGCGGTCAGGCCCGCCCAGCGGGCCGGGTCCGGGCCGTGCCGGTCGGCCAGCGCGGCGGTCAGCTCGTCCTGCGTGGCGGCGTGCAGCCGCAGCGTCGCCAGGGTCTGCCGGCACTCCTCGGCGAAGGCGTCGAACCCCTCATGGTCGAGCGGGTCGGCGAGTGCCCGCACCGCGCCGAGGACCTCGTCGAGGGTGCTCAGCCGTGCGCCGTCGGACTCGCGGACGAGCAGCGGCAGCCGGGCGGCGTACTCGGCCTGGTACCCGTCGGGGGCCAGCGGCAGCAGCAGCGCCTCAGCGGCCTCGCTGATCTCGTCGGTCCCGTCGCTGCCGGCGGGGAGCCGCAGCCAGGGCCCGTCCGGGCGCTCCAGTACGGTGCCGCGGGACCGCAGCCCCACGACGTCCTCGCGCAGCAGCGCGCTGAGCACACGTACCAGCAGCTCGTGCTCTTCGGGCCCGCTGTCCGTCGCGGGCGCGGTCAGGGTCTCCGTCGCGGCGGTCACGGGGTGATCTCCCAGCGCTCGGCGGCGAAGAACGCCTCGGCGGCCCGGTCCACGGCCTGCTGGTCGCTGCCGGTGGCACGCAGCACACCGAGGTAGTCGCGGTTGGTGCGGTAGTGCGGGTGCTCGGCGCCGATCGCGCGCAGCGGACGGTACGTCAGGTGCACGCCGTCGACCGTGCGGTCCAGCGGGCCGGGCGCCGCGGTGAGCGTGCCCGCCCGGTCGGCGAGGGCGTACTCCACCCGCGCGGCGGCGTCGGTGCGTGCGCCGAGGTCGGCCGGCAGCGGCTCGCCCAGGTGCGTGCGGAGGATGTGCTCGAAGAGCGGGATGTCCAGCGCCTCGGCCAGCATCAGGTCGCACTGGTCGCCGATGGCGCGGTAGTTGACCTCGATGAGCCGGGCGCGGCCCTCGTGGACCACGAACTCGGTGTGGCAGGCGCCGAACCCGACGCCCAGCGCGTCCAGTTGGGCCAGTACCTGCGCGACGACAGGCTCAGGGTGGGCGGCGACGAACTCGTGCCGCTCCTCGATGAAGGCCGGGGGAGCGGACAGCGCGCTGTGGAAGCCGCCGAGCACGTGCCGCGTTTGGCCGTCGCCCAGCGTCTCCAGGGTGTACAGCTCGCCGGCCAGGTACTCCTCGGCCACCAGCGCCGCTCCCGGGCGCCGGGAACGTATCTCCTTGGCCCGCTCGACCAGTTCGCCGGGCCCGTCGGCGAGGACGACGTCCTCGCTGGCCACGCCCTCGCGGGGCTTGACGACACAGGGGAACGGCAGGTCGGCGGTGGCCAGTACGTCCGGCTCCTCGTCGGGCGCGAGCTGGACCGACCGTACGGTGTCGGCGCCCGCGGCGGCGAGGTGGCGGCGCATCTCGGCCTTGTTCTTGGCGCGCAGCGTGGCGCGCCAGTCCTTGCGGGGCAGCCCGAAGTACTCGGCGGCCAGGGCGGCCTGGGTCTGCAGGTGGTCGCTGTTGGTGAAGACCGCGTCGGCGGGGCCGTGCGCGGCGATCCGGCTGATGACGGCGCGGACGTCGTGGACGTCGCACTCGAGGATCTCGATCTGGGGGTATTTTGCCCGGTGGGCGGCGGGCTGGTCCGTCAGCACGGTGACATCGATGCCGAGGTGGGTGGCCGCGGGCAGGAAACCGTCGGTGACCGAGTCGGTGGGGTTGAGTGCGAGCAGGTGCATCCGCATGAGCGGGGACCCCTTCTGGTTCGGGGGCGGTGCGGGGACGACGGGGAGCGGGGGCGGGCCGGGGGACACGGCCCGCCCCCGCCGGTGTCACTTCTTCGGCAGCTCGACGCCGGTGGCGTCGGCGATGTCGGCGAGCATGTGCTCGGCGGCCTGGATGCCGATGCCGGACATCCAGGTCTCGTCCGGCACCTCGAAGACCTTCTTGTCCTTGACGGCCGGCAGGTCCTTCCAGACCGGGTTGGACGTGACGTCCTTCTTCTGGGTCTTGGACGGGGTGTCGGCGACGGTCACGAAGACCAGGTCGGCGTCGGCCTTGTCGATCTCCTCGGGGCTGACGTCGAGCATCGGCTTCTCGGGGTCGGTGGAGCTCTGCGACTTCGGGCGCTCCAGGCCGATGTCCTCGAGGACGACGCCGCTGAAGGAGGACTTCTGGTACAGGCGGGTCGGACCGGCGATGAAGCGGACCACCGAGGCGCTCGGCATCTGGCCCTTGTCCTTCTTCTTGATGGCCTCACCGAGGTGCTTGGCGCGCTCCTCGTAGCTCTTCATGGCCGCGGCGGCCTGCTTCTCCTTGCCCAGCGCCTTGGCGTGGACCTTCAGGTTGGCCTTCCAGGGGCCGCCGGTGGTCTCGGTGAAGACGGTCGGGGCGATCGCCTTGAGCTTGTCGTAGACCTTCTCGTGGCGGACCTTGGAGGACAGGATCAGGTCGGGCTTGAGGCTCGCGATCTTCTCGAGGTTCGGCTCCAGCAGCGGGCCGACGTCGGTCAGGCCCTTGGTCTTGCCCTTGAGGTACTGCGGGAAGCCGCCTTCGGTCTTCATGTGCGGCGAGACCGCGCCGACCGGCTTGATGCCGAGCATGGTGACGTCGTCCAGCTCGCCGGTGTCCAGGACCACGACGCGCTTCGGCTCGGACGGGATCTCGACCTTGCCCATGGCGGTGTTCACGGTGCGCGGGAAGGCACCGGAGGCACCCTCCTTCGCGTCGCCGCCTTCGGACTTCGCGCCGCCGCAGGCGGCCAGCGCCGCGGTGCCCAGGACGACGGCGAGCAGCGCGGCGAGGAGCCGGCCGAGGCCACGCAGGGTGGGTCTGTTGGACATGAGGGTGTACTTCCTTGCTGTGAGCGGACGGGGACGGAAGTGGGGGGTGGGGCTCGGTGACGGGCCGTCAGACGGACACGGCGGTACGCCGTACCGCGCGGCCCTTGGGGACGACCAGCGGGGTGCCGGTCTCCGGGTCGGGGATCACCCGGCAGTCGACGTCGAACACCGACTTGACCAGCTCCGCGTCGAGGACGTCCGCGGGGGCGCCGGCCGCGGCCAGCTGCCCGTCCTTGAGGACCACGAGGTGGTCCGCGTAACGGGCGGCCTGCCCGAGGTCGTGCAGCACCATCACCACGGTGCGGCCCGCCTCGGAGTGCAGTTCGGCGACCAGGTCGAGGACATCGAGCTGGTGCCGCAGGTCCAGGAAGGTGGTGGGCTCGTCGAGGAGCAGCAGGTCCGTGTCCTGGGCGAGCGCGAGCGCGATCCAGGCGCGCTGCCGCTGACCGCCGGAGAGCTGGTCGACGGGCTGGTGGCGCAGCGCCGCGGTACCGGTGCGCTCCAGTGCCTCCTCCACCGCCGCCTGGTCCTTCTCGGACCAGGGGCTGAGCAGCTTCTGGTGCGGGTAGCGGCCCAGCCGTACCAGCGCCTCGACGGTGATCGCGTCGGGCGTGACCGGCTGCTGCGGCAGCAGGCCCATCCGCAGCGCGAGCGCCTTGGCGGACATCCGGTGGATGTCGGAGCCGTCCAGGGTGACGGTGCCGGCGGCCGGGGCGAGCAGCCGGGTCAGGCCGCGCAGCAGGGTGGACTTGCCGCAGGCGTTGGGGCCGACGACGGCGGTCACGGCGCCGCCGGGCAGCTCCAGGTCGAGGCCGCCGACGATCAGCCGGTCGCCGTAGCGCAGGTCGAGGCCGTGCGTAGCGAGCTGGTTGGCCTGCTGTTCCGGGGCCTTCAGCTGGTTGGCGGTCATCGGACACTCCTGTTGACGGAACTGCTCTGACGGATCATCAGCACCAGCAGCCAGGGCGCGCCGAGGGTGGCGGTGACCACCCCGACCGGCAGCCCGCTGACCGGCAGCAGATGCTGCGCCACCAGATCGGAGGCGAGCAGCAGGACGGCACCGGCGAGGCCGGTGAGGGCCAGGGTCCCCGCGGTCGGCGGCCCGGCGAGGAACCGCACCATGTGCGGGACGGCCAGCGCGACGAACGCGACGGGGCCGGTGAGCGCGGCGGCCAGCGAGGCCAGCGCGACGGCGGTGACCAGCACCTGGAGGCGGGCGGTGGAGGTGTTCACGCCCAGCGCGCCGGCCGAGTCGTCGCCGAGGTCCAGCACGGCGAGCTTGCGGTGCAGGAGGAAGGCGGCGGCCAGCGCGACGACCACGGCGGCGCCCGCGGCCCACACCTCCGTCCAGGTCCGCCCGTACACCGAGCCGGTGGTCCACTGGAGCGCCGAGCCGGCCAGCTCGGTGGGGAACCGTACGACCATGAAGTTCACCGCGGCGGTCAGCCCGGCCTGGACAGCGAGGCCGACCAGCACCAGCCGGGTGGCGCTGACGCCGGAGCGCCAGCCGAACACCCCGAGCAGCACGGCGGCCAGCAGCCCGCCGCCCAGCGCGGCCAGCGGGATCAGCGCCTGGGAGGCACCGGCGGCGAGCATCGCCACCGCGCCGAACGAGGCGCCGCCGGTCACGCCCATCACGTCCGGCGAGGCGAGCGGATTGCGGAACATCCGCTGGAGCAGCGCGCCGGCCACCGCCAGGCCCGCGCCCGCGATGATCGCCGCGACCATGCGCGGCGCCCGGAACTGCTGGACGATCAGCACGTCGGCGCCGTCACCGAGGCCGAGCAGCCCCTGGAGCGCCGCGTCGGGCGCCAGCGGCGTCTCGCCGATCGCCACCGAGCAGGTGACGAGCGCGAGCAGTACGACGAGGGCGGCACCGGTCAGCAGCAGGGTGCGGCGGCCGGCGTGGGCGGGCTTGGCCGGGTGCGGCGCTGTGACGCGCGCCTTCTCGGTCTTCAGGACGTCGCTCACCGGGCCACCTTCCGCGCCAGTACGGCCAGCAGCGGCGCGCCCAGGAAGGCGCTGATGATGCCGACCTGGAGCTCGGAGGGCCGGATGACGACCCGGCCGAGGATGTCGGCGGTGAGCAGCAGCAGCGGGCCCGCGATCATGCAGCCGGGCACCAGCATCCGGTGGTCGGAGCCGAGCAGCTGCCGTACGAGGTGCGGCGCGGCCAGGCCGATGAAGGCGATGGGACCGGCCACGGCGACCGCCGAGCCCGCGAGCAGCACGACGGCCAGGCCGCCGGCCATACGGATACGGGCGACCGGCACGCCGAGCGCCTGCGCGGAATCGTCGCCCAGCGCGAGGGTGTTGAGCGCCGGGGTGATCGCCAGCGCGAGCACGATGCCGATCACGAGGGTGGGGAGCATCGGGTACAGCACGGAGAGGGGACGTTCCGCCAGCGACCCGGCCAGCCAGAAGCGGGCCTCGTCCAGCGACCGCTTGCTCGCCAGCATCACCGTCGAGGTCCAGGAGAGCAGCACCAGTTGGAGCACGGTGCCGCCGAGCGCGAGCCGTACGGGATCGAGGTCGCCGGCCCGCCGGGCCAGCGCCTGCGCGAACAGCGCGGCGGCGGCCGCACCGGCGAACGCGAACCAGACGTACTCCACGGGCCGCGTCAGATGCAGCGCGAAGATGGCGACCACGACCGCGAAGCCCGCGCCGTTGTTGATGCCCAGCGTCGTGGGCGAGGCGAGCGGATTGCGGGTGATGCCCTGGACGACCGCGCCGGCCACGCCCAGTGCGGCGCCGACCGCGAGCCCGACGAGGGTGCGCGGCAGCCGCAGGCCGGTGACCACGATGGCGTCGCGCCCGTGGGCCTGCCCGGTCAGGGCGTCGAGCACGGTGGACAGCGGCACCGAGCGCGTGCCCACGGCGAGGCTCAGGGCGGCGCACACGGCCAGTGCGCAGAGCCCGGCGATCAGCAGCGGGATACCCCGCAGCAACGCCGAAGGAGGCCGCGCGCCGGCCACGGGGGCCGCGGTAGCTGGTGGTTTGGTCGTCAACACGCGTCGTAACGTAGGTTAGGCAAACCTAAACCTGCAAGCGCGCTGACGGGAATCGGCGAACTGTCCAATTTGGTGCCCCGGCGAAGCGGCGCGGGCCCAGTTTCCCTACCCGCGCGGGCCCGGCCACTCACCTCCGGACGGGCGCAAATCCGGTTGTCCGGAAGCACGCCACCTGCTGAGGTGACCGGATGAATCACACAGCGGTGCTCTCGTTGTACGACCGGCGCATGCGACAGGACGCGCGGCCCGACGGCCCCGGCGCCCGCATCGAGCGCGTGGACGGTGTGGTCCGCCAGACCGCCGACGCGGCCGACGGCTGGCACGGCGTCCTCTGGGCGGACCTCACGCCCGCCACCGCGGACGCCGTCATCGCCGCACAGATCCGGTACTTCACCGCGCTCGGCCGCGCCTTCGAATGGAAGCTGCACGCCCACGACCGCCCGGCCGGCCTCGCGGACCGCCTGCTGGCGGCCGGCTTCGTCCCCGAGGACGAGGAGACCCTGCTGGTCGCCGAGACCCATGACCTCCCTGCCGCGGCGGACCTCCCGGCCGGTGTCCGCCTGGAGCCGGTGACCGACGCCGCCGGTGTCGACCTCATGACAGCCGTCCATGAGCGTGCCTTCGGCCCCGGCCGCGCCCGCTTCCGCAGCCAGCTCCTCGACCGGCTCGCCGCGGCCCCGGACACGGTGACGGCGGTGGTCGCCATGGCCGGGGACACCCCGGTGAGCGCGGCCCGTATGGAACTGCCGCCGGGCGCGCCCTTCGCCACCCTCTGGGGCGGCGGCACCGACCCGGCCTGGCGCGGCCGCGGCATCTACCGCGCCCTGATCGCCCACCGCGCCCGCATCGCCGCGGCGCGCGGCTACCCGTACCTCCAGGTCGACGCCTCCGACCAGAGCCGCCCCATCCTCCAGCGGCTCGGCTTCACGCCGCTGACGACCACGACCCCTTACGTCTTCACCCCCGGGGCCGCGGCCGCCGGCTGACGGTCAGTGCGGCCAGCGCACCGTGGCCACGGCCGTCCCGCCCCGCGTGCCGTCCGGCGCCACCGCCGTCAGCCGCAGCTCCGTCCCGCGCTCCGCCCCGGCCCGGGCCAGCGCCTTGACGTAGTACACGTCGTCGAAGATCCGCCCCAGCGACTCGGTACGGCCGCCCGGCAGCTCCCGGGTGAGGTCGTAGTACCAGACGCCCTGCCGCGCCAGCCGCCAGGAGAGGAAGACCTCGGCGGTGTCTCCGTCGGGGTGCACGGCATCGACCGTGAAGCCGGCGGGCGCCGCCGGGCGGGGCGCCGGGCGGCCGTCGAGGAAGGCGAGCTCGCCCAGCCGGAAGGTGTGGTCCGCGGGACCGCCCGTGGTGGAGAACCGGACGGCCACCGCGGCGACGGTACGCCCCGCGAGCGCGGCCAGTGGCAGCTCAGCGGTGGTCCAGCCGCCCGCGCGCGGCCGGCCTGCGGGCAGCCAGACCGTGGTCCCGGGGTCCTCCTCGGTGATCAGGCCCAGCTCGACCCGGCCCGCCCGCTCCTCCGTCGCGTACACCAGCCGCGCCCGCTCCCCGCCCGTGACCCGCAGCCGGGTCTTGAACAGCCGGGCGGTCGTGGGCCCTTCCGGGGTGAGGCGGCCCGCGAAGCGCAGCGAGCAGCCGCCGTCGTAGGCCAGCCCGTAGTCGTACTCCGCACGCAGCGGTTCGGCGCCGCCCGCTCCCCGCGTCCAGAACTGCCAGGTGGGCAGCACATCCTGGATGGAGATGTTGTTCCACTCCCGGTCGGACACCTGACGGCCCGCCAGGAAGAAGGCGCGGCCGTGCCCGGTGTTGAAGCGGGTGACGAAGGGGAAGCCGCCGATCACCGACCGCTCCGTGATGTACCGGGCCACGCCGTCCCACTTGCGGAAGTTGTGCTCGTCGCGCGGCTTGCCGTCGTCCTCGTCCGGCCAGGGGACGTACTCCGTGCGCCCGGTCCGGGTCGGGTCCTCGTTCGGCCCCGACCAGTAGTGCCGCTCCCGCACGAAGACCTCACCCTGCGCGTCCGGGTCCTCGCGGTCCGGGTAGCGGTCCCAGGGGAAGTGCGAGCCGAACAGCGCCCAGCTGGTGCGCGCCGGTTCCCCGTCCGGGCAGACGATCCGGGCGTCGAAGGGCGGGTTGAAGCCGTACTTCTCGGTCTCGGTGCCGTGGAAGACCGCTTCGTACGGGTCGAGGCCGCGCTCCAGGGCAGTGCGGCGCGAGGTCGCGACGCCCTCTTCGGTGAGCCAGTAGTTGGCGAAGAAGCTGTGGTTGACGGGCGTGTCACCGTGCTGCACCCAGTCGGCGTTCTTGTCGTTGAACGCGTTCTGATAGTCCAGCTTCCCGTTCGTCATGATCGTGTCGTACCACTGGAGGTGGAAGCCCTCGGGTGCCTTGGCGCGCAGATACTCCAGCATCCGCATCAGCTCGTGCGCGTCGGCGGGCGAGATCTCGGCCTCCTGGTTGAGGAAGTAGCCGTCGAAGCCGAAGTACTCCGCCATCGCGAGCATGCCGTCGGCCACCGGGTACGAGCCGTCGGCCCGCCGCTCCAGATAGTCACCGAACTCACCCGTACGCGGCCAGAACCAGCAGCCCAGACTGCGCGCCCCGTTGCGGTGCGCGGCATCCGTCCAGGCCGGGTTCGGCGGGTTGACCACGCCGTGCACCGGCTCGTCCTCGGGCGAGCCGTCCACCGGCAGCCCGTGCCAGGAGCCGTACAGATCGGTGTACTGCCAGAAGCGCAGCAGCCTGCGGGCGAAGACGTCGCCGTACTTGTAGGCGGTGAAGAAGGAGTTGTCGTAGTCGAAGCTGAGGTTCATCAGCTGCGGGCCGGTGGCGAGGTCCGGGTCCGCCTGAGTGGCGGCGAAGGCCGGGATGCGCGCGGCGAGCGGCACACGGGAGCGGAAGTACCGCGCCCAGCGGTCCGTCTCCGGGCTCCAGGACTTCAGCGCCGCCGCGTCGTAGCCGTGCATGTAGGGCTGGTGGGCGCCGCGCGCTGAGGCAGCGGCGGCGGGCGGCGCGCTGAAGGGACCCAACGGCCCGGCCAGCCCCACGGCCACCCCGGCCGCCCCCAGCATCCGCACGAAGGTTCTGCGATCCAGCGGTCCACTGCTCACGGTCACGCCTCCTCTGTGGCGCCGCGGCTCAGCCGCAGCGTGACGATCTCGAACGGATGCAGCTCCAGGGCCAGTACGTCGCCCTCGCACCGCTCTTCACCGGTCCCGGCCGGCCGCTCCAGCAGGTCGCACCGGACCGCGGCGGCCACCGGGAAATCGCAGACCAGCTCCGTGCGGACACGCCCGCCGCGCGCCTCGTGCAGCCGCACCACCACATCCCCGCTGCCGTCGTCCGCGAGCTTCACAGCGGTGACGGTGACGGCCTCGTCGGCCACCGACACCAGCGGCTCGACCGCCGCGGTGCCCGGCACCCGCCGCTCCGGAAGGTTCAGCGCCCAGCCCTCCCGCACCGCGTCACCGATCCCGGCACCCGGCACGAGCGCGCAGCGGAAGCGGTGGACGCCCTGGTCCGTGCGCGGGTCGGGGAAGCGCGGCGCGCGCAGCAGGGAGAGCCGTACGGTCGTGGTCGTGCCGCGGCCCGACTCCCGGGCAGCACGCGAGGCGTCGTACCCGTACGTCGAGTCCGTCACCACCGCGACGCCCCAGCCCGGCTCCTCGACGTGCACGAAACGGTGCGCGCACGCCTCGAACTTCGCCGCGTCCCAGCTCGTGTTGGTGTGCGTGGGCCGGTACAGGTGCCCGAACTGGGTCTCCGCAGCGACCCGGTCCGCGTGCACGTCCAGCGGGAAGGCCGCCTTGAGGAACTTCTCGGTCTCGTGCCAGTCCACCTCGGTCGCGATCTCCAGCCGCGCCGCGCCCGGCGGCAGCGTCAGCACCTGCTCGACGGCCGAGGAGCCGAAGGTACGCCGGACCCGTACGGCTCCCGCCGTTCCGCCGTCCACCGCTTCCACGGCCTCGGCGTCCACCAGGTCGGTCACCGTGTTGCGGTAGAACTCGTCCACGTCCCAGGCGTCCCACATCGTCGGGAAGTCCTGGTGGAGCTGGAGGAGGTTGGCCGCCTTGCCGGGGGCCAGCGTCTCCCGGCCGGCCCGCAGGTCGTACAGCGAGACCAGCAGCCCCCGGCCGTCGATCTCCGCCCGCAGCAGGCCGTTGTCCAGGACGTAGCCGCCGCCCGCGCGCGGCACGCAGCCCGTGCCGTTCGCCGCCTCCGGTTCGGGGCGCGCACCGCGGGCCGGTACACCGTCCCGGCCGTGCGGCGCCGCGTTGAAAACCAGCGTGCCGCCGGCCGCCCGGTCGCCCGCCAGCGCCCGCTGGGCCGCTCCGATCAGCTCCTCCAGCTCCGCCGCGATGCGTGCGTACCGCTCGGCGGCCTCCCGGTGCACCCAGGCGATCGAGGTGCCCGGCAGGATGTCGTGGAACTGGTGCAGCAGCACCTCCTTCCACAGCCGGTCCAGCTCCTCGTAGGGGTACGCGAATCCGGTCCGCACGGCCGCCGTCGCCGACCACAGCTCCGCCTCGTACAGCAGATGCTCGCTGCGCCGGTTGCCCTGCTTCGTACGGACCTGGCTGGTCAGCGTCGCGCGGTGCAGCTCCAGATACAGCTCGCCGGTCCACACCGGCGCGTCCGGGTACTCCGCGTGCGCCTTCTCGAAGAAGTCCGCGGGCTTCTCGAACGTGACCCGCGCCGAGCCCTCCAGGTCGGCCAGCCGCCGCGCCCGCGCGAGCATGTCGCGGGTCGTGCCGCCGCCCCCGTCGCCCCAGCCCGTCGGCGCCAGCGACCGGGTCGCCGCGCCCTTCTCCCGGAAGTTGCGTGCCGCGTGCGCCACCTCCTGGCCCGACAGCTGCGCGTTGTAGGTGTCCATCGGCGGGAAGTGCGTGAACACCCGCGTGCCGTCCAGGCCCTCCCACCAGAAGGTGTGGTGCGGAAACTTGTTGTCCCGGCTCCAGGAGATCTTCTGCGTCAGGAACCACTTGGCGCCCGCCTGCCGGACGAGCTGGGGGAGCGCCGCCGAGTACCCGAAGGTGTCCGGCAGCCACACCTCCTCCGTCTCGACCCCGAACTCCTCCAGGAAGAACCGCTTGCCGTGCACGAACTGCCGCGCCAGCGCCTCGGATCCCGGCATGTTGGTGTCCGACTCCACCCACATCCCGCCCACCGGCACGAACCGGCCGTCCGCCACCGCCTTCTTCACCCGCGCGTACACCTCGGGCCGGTGCTCCTTCAGCCACGCGTACTGCTGCGCCTGCGACATCGCGTACACGAAGTCCGGGTCGTCCTCCAGCAGCGCCGTCATGTTGGACGCCGTACGCGCGACCTTCCGCACCGTCTCGCGCAGCGGCCACAGCCACGCCGAGTCGATGTGCGCGTGGCCGACGGCGCTGATGCGGTGCGCGGAGGCGTGCGCGGGCGCGGCCAGCACGTCGGTCAGCAGTTCACGGGCGCGGGCCGCAGTCCCGCCGATGTCCTGGAGATCCACCGCGTCCAGGGCGCGTTCCACCGCGCGCAGGATTTCCCACCGGCGCGCCGTGTCCTCGCCCAGCTCGGCCATGAGCTGGCCCAGCACCTCCAGGTCGTGCGCCAGCTCCCACACGGTCCGGTCGAAGACGGCCAGGTCCATCCGGGCCAGCTTGTACTGCGGCACGTCACCGGCCGTCTCGCGGTCGCCCAGCTCGGTGGGGAGGAAGGGGTGGTAGTCCAGGATGACGGGGTTGGCGGACGCCTCGATGTGCAGGTGGACCTCCTCGCCGCCGCGGGCCGGGGCGGCTATCCGCACCCACTGGTTGCGCGGGTTGAGGCCCTTCACGGGGAAGCCATCGGGCCGGTACACCAGGCCCTCGCACTGGAAGCCCGGCATGTTCTCGTCGAAGCCCAGGTCGAGCAGGGCTTCGACGGTACGGCCCGCCCACTCCTCGGGGACGGTGCCACTGACCGTGAACCAACTCGTGCCCCACGGCGGGCCCCACGGCGCACCGGCTTCGATGGCCGTACGCGGCGCGGCGATGCCCTCTGCGACCGGTACCGGCTCGCCGGGCGCGTGCCACACGCCGACGGTCAGCGGCACCGACTCCGGATACACGGCGGGCCACAGACGCTCTTCCAGCACCCGCTTCAGACGGGCTTCGGTGGTGGTGCGGTGGTCGTGCATGTCGGTACGGCTCCTTCACGCCTCGTGGGGCTGGATCACTTCCGCGATGCCGCGGTCCTTCAAGTACGCGCTGTCGGCGGCCTGTTCGGTCCTTACGCAGGCCGGTCGCAGACCGCGTTCCGCGAGCCGCATCCATGCCTCGAAGACCGGGCCGCCAGGGGCGCAGTCGGGGCCCGCGCTCCCGACGGCCAGGGCGAGCGTGCGAGGCGCGGCGGCACGTGGCTCCGCCCGGAATGCGCCTACGGCCTCGGCGAACGCCTCGCCGACCGGCTTGACCTCCCGCTCGTTCGACAGCAGCCCGAGGCTGTACTCCAGCTCGGGGAAGTCGGCCAGCGCCCGGTCCACGTCGTGCGAGCACCACCACGTGATGCCCCACAGGTCCGGGCAGTCCAGCGCGGCGCGCACGGTGTCCCGTACGAACGCGGGGGCGTGCTCGGCGGGGATGTGCGGCGCCGGCGCACCGACCTCCTGGAGCCAGACCGGGCGCCGCGGATCCACCGCCCACGCCTTGGACAACTCCACCAGATACGCGGCGTGTTGACGGGTGGCGGTGGACTCACGCCCGTACCGCTGTGCCGTCCCGTTGAACACCCATGCGTGTACGGCGGTCAGTGCGCCCAGCGTCGCGGAGTGTTCCGGCGTGAACGGATGCCCGTCCAGGTACCACGCCGCGTCGTACGAAGCGTGCAGATGCAGGCGGCCCGGCGCACCCTGCTCGCAGGCCGCGAGCATCCGCTCCAACCAGGCCGCGGCCTGATCGGGCGTGATCCGGTCGGGGTCCGGATGCGGGTCGCCGGAGAACTGGTTGGTCTCGTTGCCGAGGGTCATACCGAGGAAGTTCGGCCGGTCGGCGAGGGCCGCGGCCAGCGTCTCCAGGTACGCCGCCTGGCCGTCCAGTACGTCCGGGTCGCTGAAGAGGTTCCGCCGGTGCCAGGTGGTGGTCCAGGCGGGCACGAAGTCGAAGCTGGACAGATGGCCCTGGAGGCCGTCGACGGCGACGTCCAGACCGCGTTCGGCGGCCGCGTCGGCGAGGGAGACCAGCTGGTCGACCGCGCGCGGGCGGATCAGCGTGCGGTTGGGCTGGAAGAGCGGCCAGAGCGGGAAGACGCGGACGTGGTCCAGGCCGAGGGCCGCGACGGAGTCCAGGTCGGCCCGGACCTCGTCCAGGTCGAAGTCGAGCCAGTGGTGGAACCAGCCGCGGGTGGGCGTGTAGTTCACACCGAAGCGAATCGGGGGCATACGGGTCCTGTTCGACAGGGGTGGGCCGGGCGGATCGGGCGCTCAGCCCTTGACCGCGCCCTCACCCACGCCGCGGAAGAAGTAACGCTGCAGACAGGCGAACATCACGATCAGCGGGGCCACCGCGATGATGGTTCCGGCGGCGACCACGCGCGGCTTGTCGGCGAAGGTGCCGTGCAGGAAGTTCAGGCCGACGGTGAGGGTGAAGTGGTCCGGGTCGGAGAGCACGATCAGCGGCCAGAGGAAGTCGTCCCAGGCGCCCATGAAGGCAAAAATCGCGACGACCGCGAGGGTGCCCTTCACCGACGGCAGTGCGATGCGCCAGAAGCGCTGCCAGACGTTCGCGCCGTCCACGACGGCCGCCTCCTCGATCTCGTACGGGATCGCGCGGAAGGCGTTGCGCATCAGCAGCACGTTGAGCGCGCCGACACTGCCCGGGAGGACGACGGCGACCAGGGTGTTGTTCAGGCCCAGATCACGCATGGTGGTGAACTGCGCGATGATGATGGATTCCAGTGGGACGAGCAGCGCGGCGACGAAGACCAGGCCGGCCGCCGTACGGCCGCGGAAGCGCAGCCTCGCCAGTGCGTATCCGGCGAGCGAGGCGCCCACGCAGTTGGTGAGGACGTTGGCGGCGGCGACCTTCAGGGAGTTCAGCGCGTAGTCCCAGACCGGGATGATGCGCGCCACCTCGGCGTAGTTGGCGAGGGTCGGGTCGTGCGGGACGAAGGACGGCGGCGAGGGATAGATGTTCTCGTCGGGTCCCTTGAGCGAGGTGGAGAGCTGCCACAGGAAGGGCCCGACGGTGATCGCCAGCACGGCGAGCATCAGGACGTAGCGCACGACCCGCTCCGTGCGGCCGACGCGGGTCATGCGGACTTCTCCTTACGGTCGGCGCGCAGCACGAGCAGCATCAGCAGCAGCGCGATGCAGAAGATGACGAGGGAGAGCGCGGAGGCGTAGCCGACCCGGCCCGACAGCCCCGTGCCGGAGCGCTGGACGAGCATCACGAGGGTGCTGTCCTCCCCGGCGGGGCCGCCGGTCGGCCCGGCCAGCAGGTACACCTCGGAGAACACCTTGAAGGCGGCGACCGAGGACAGCGCACCGACCAGCACCATCGTGGAGCGCACGGCGGGCACGGTGACGGTGACGAAGCGGCGGATCGGCCCCGCGCCGTCCACGGCCGCGGCCTCGTGCAGCTCCTTCGGCACCTGTGCCAGCGCCGCCAGGTAAATGATCATGTAGTAGCCGAGGCCCTTCCACACCGTCAGGGCCATCGCGCACAGCAGCACCAGCCAGGCGTCCCCGAGGAAGGACACCGGGCCCGCGCCCAGCACCTCCAGCATGCTGTTGAGCAGCCCGCGGTCGTCCAGCATCCACACCCAGATCAGCGCGACCACGACCACGGACGCGACCACCGGCGTGTAGAAGGCTGCGCGGAAGAACACAACGCCCTTGAGCGGCTTTTCCACCAGCAGGGCCAGCAGCAGCGGCAGCAGCACCGTGCAGGGCACCACGACCACCACATACAGCAGGCTGTTGCGCAGCGCCGTCCAGAACTGCGGGTCCTGCAGCATCTCCTGGAAGTTGCGCAGCCCCACCCACACGCCCGGGGTGAGCGTGCGCGCGTCGGTGAAGGCGTGCTGCACGGTGCTGAGGAAGGGGTACAGGATGAAGGCCGCGACCACCGCCAGGCCCGGCAGCAGGAACAGCCAGGGGCTGGCCGCGCGATGGGTCCGTACGCTCATGGCTCAGCCCTGCTGCAGCAGCCGGTTGCTCTGCGCGACCGCGTCGTCCAGCGCCTGCTTCGGCGACTTGTCGCCCTGCAGCGCCTTGGCGACCTCGTTCTGCAGCACGGTCTTCATCTCTTCCGTCATCACCACGGGCGTGTAGTTGACCGCACCGTCCAGCATCTTGGCCGCGGCCACCCGCACCCGGCCCTCGTCGGTGCCGTCGTCCTTGGTCCAGTACGGCTTCTCCAGGGAGCCGCGGGTGCTGGGGAACACCGCGACCTCGTGCGCGAAGGACTCCTGGTTGCGCTGGTTGGTGACGAAGCGCGCGAAGGCGATGGCGGTGGCTTTGTGCTCGCTGCGGTCGTTGACGCCGAGGCCCATCACATACATGTTGGGCTTGCCGGTGTTGGTCGGCGCATCGGTGATGCCGAGGTTCTTGTACAGGTCGGGCGCGTTCTCCTTGAAGTCCACGAGGTCGGGCGCGCTGCCCGGGTTCATCGCGACGCGGCCCTGGAGGAACTTCCGCCCCGCGCTCTCCGGCGTGGCGCTGAGCGCCTGCGAGTCCAGCCCGCCGCTCTTGAAGAGCTTCCTGTACTCGGTGAGCAGCTCCACACCGCGCGGCTCGTTGTACGTGAATTTGGTGGCGTCGGCGTTCATCAGCTTCACGCCGTACCGCCCGAAGTCCTCGATCGCGGGCACCCCGGCCAGCGTGGCGACCTTGCCGCCGGAGGACTTCGCCATCTTCTCGGCGTCGGCGAACAGCTCGTCGTACGTCGTCGGCGGCTTCTCCGGGTCCAGCCCGGCCTTCTTGAACAGCGCCTTGTTGTAGAAGAGCGGGCCGGTGTTGAGGTACCAGGGGAAGGCGTACGCGCCGTCCAGGCCCGGCAGTTGGTTGCCCGCCCAGGCTTCCGGCGTGTAGACCTTCTTCGCCTTGGCGGTGACCGGCTCCTTGTCCAGATTCATCAGCAGCCCGGCCTTGGCCAGCGGGTAGGACAGGTCGGGGGAGACGTTCACGACGTCGGGCAGGGTGCCGCCGCCGGCGTCCGCGCTGAGCTTCTCCGGGTAGTTCTCGGCCGGCTGGTCGATCCACTTCACCTTCGTGCCGGGGTGCTTCTTCTCGAACTCGTCGATGAGGCCGTTGAAGTAGTCCTTGTACTGGGCCCGGAGGTTCCAGGTCTGGAAGGTGATGTGGCCGTTCACCTTGCCGTCGGCGGCGCTGCCGCCGCCCTCGGCGCCACCCCCGCAGGCACTGAGGAGCAGCGCACCCGCCAGCAGCGGTACGGCGGTACGGGCGGGTCTGGACACACGGGTCCCCCGGAAAGTGGGCATGGCCGCAGGGCTCCTTCAGTCGGTCCTGAGTGGGCGCCCCAAAAGGTGCCCGCAGCCGCCGAGTTACGTCAACACTTTTCGCGCGGATTTCTATTTGCAGCTCCGAACGTGCAGGTCAGAGACGTGAGTTCGCGCCTGTTGCGCCAAGCGCTAATGCGCTTTAGTCTTTCCGCACTCAAGCGCATTAGTAGGGAAGCGGAAGAGGGAGCATGCGCCGTACGCCGGCCCGGCGGCCGACCATGAAGGACATCGCCCTGCGTGCCGGGGTGTCCGAGAGCGCGGTCTCCTTCGCGCTCAACGACCGCCCGGGCGTCTCGCCGGTGACCCGCGACCGCATCCGCCGGGTCGCCGAGCAGCTCGGCTGGCAGCCCAGGGCGGCCGCCCGCGCGCTGTCCGGCGAGGGCTCGGCCACGGTCGGGCTGGTACTGGCCCGGCCGGCCCGCACCCTCGGCGTGGAGTCCTTCTTCCTCCAGCTGGTCTCCGGCATCCAGGAGGAGCTGGCCGAACGGAAACTGGGGCTGCTCTTCCAGGTGGTCGAGGGGCTGGACGCGGAGTGCGCGACCTACCGCCGCTGGTGGGCCGAGCACCGCGTGGACGGCGTCCTCGTCGTCGACCCGCGCCAGGACGACCCGCGCCCCGACCTGCTGGGGGGCCTCGGGCTGCCCGCCGTGATGATCGGCGCCCCCGCACCGGAGGTGGCCGACGGCGAGAGCCCGGCAGTGTCCACTCTCGGCGCCGACGACGCGGGCATCATGGCCGCCCTCGTCGGCCATCTGCACGCGCTCGGCCACCGCCGTATCACGCACATCGCCGGGCTGCCCGAATTCGCCCACACCCAGCGCCGGATCGCCTCGCTGCGCGCCGAGGCGGCCCGGCTCGGGCTCACCGAGGCCGCCTCGGTGACCACCGACTACTCCGACAGCGAGGGTGCGGCCGCCACCCGCCGGGTGCTGGACCACCGCCGGCCGCCCACCGCCCTGATCTACGACAACGACGTACTGGCCGTCGCCGGGCTCGCCGTCGCCACCGAGCGCGGCATCCGCGTCCCCGACCAACTCTCCCTGGTGGCCTGGGACGACTCGGTGCTGTGCCGCAGCGTCCACCCGGCGCTGACCGCACCGGTGCGCGACACCGCCGCCTTCGGCCGGCACGCCGCGCAGGCCCTCACCGCCCTCCTGGACGGCGCGCCCGCGGGCCACACCCAGGAGCCGCTGCCCAGGATCGAGCCGCGGGGCAGCACGGGACCGGCGCCGGATCAGGACCCGGTGCCGGCCCCGGCGCCGCAAGAGGGCCCTTCCGGCCCACCACGGTGTTCCTGAACTCGCCCACGCCACCGGCATCTTGAGGCCACGTCCGCGCGAGCCGTTCCCAGTCGTTCGGAGGTCAACTACCGTTGACGGAGAGCTGTGTGGTCGCCGCGGTGCGTGACCGGCCGCGGCGGACCGTCCTCAGGGAGGCCGGATGACGTTTCATTGCGAGTACGCCTGGCTCGGCGGGACCGGCGTCGCCGAGCAGGTCCTCATCGAAGTGGCCGACGGCCGGATCACCCGTGTCACCGACAACACCCCGGCACCGCCCGGTGCCCACCGACTGCCAGGACTGACCGTACCGGGCCTGGCCAACACCCACTCCCACGTCTTCCACCGCGCCATCCGCGGCCGCAGCCAGAGCGGTGTCACCGACTTCTGGCGCTGGCGCGACGTCATGTACGACGCCGCGGGACACCTCGACCCCGACCGCCTGTACGCCCTCGCCCGCGCCACGTACGCGGAGATGGCGCTGTCCGGCATCACCGCCGTCGGCGAGTTCCACTACGTCCACCACAACCCGGACGGCACACCGTACGACGAACCCAACGCCATGGGCAGCGCGCTCGCCCGCGCCGCCGACGACGCGGGCATCCGCCTCACCCTCCTCGACACCTGCTACCTCATGGCCGACATCGACGGCAGACGGCTGGAGGGCGTGCAGCGGCGCTTCAGCGACGGCAGCGCCGAGGACTGGGCGCGGCGCACGGGCGCCCTGCGGGACGGCGACCGGCTCCGCATCGGCGCCGCCGTGCACAGCGTGCGCGCCGTGCCGCGCGAGGCGATGACGTTCGTGGCCGCCGACGCCCGCCGCCGCGGCGTCCCGCTCCATGTCCACCTCTCCGAACAGCCCGCCGAGAACGCCGCCTGCCGCCAGCGGTACGGCCGCACCCCCACCCGCCTCCTGCACGAGAAAGGGGTACTGGGCGAGGGCGCGACGGCCGTGCACGCGACGCACCTGGACTCCGCCGACATCGCGCTGCTCGGCGGCTCCCGCACCGGCGTCTGCCTGTGCCCGACCACCGAACGCGACCTGGCCGACGGCATCGGCCCCGCCGGCCGGCTGGCGGCGGCCGGCACACCGCTGAGCCTCGGCAGCGACGCGCACATGATGATCGACCTGTGGGAGGAGGCCCGCGCCATCGAACTGGACGAGCGGCTGATCAGCGGCCGCCGCGGCCACTGGACCGCCGCCGAACTCCTCACCGCCGCGACCTCGGCCGGCATGACGGCACTGGGCTGGAACGCCGGCGCGATCGCGGCGGGCCGGCTCGCCGATCTCGCCACCGTACGGCTGGACTCGCCGCGCACGGCCGGGGCGCGGGCCGGCGATCCACTGGCCCACGCCGTCTTCGCCGGCACCGCCGCCGACGTCAGCCATGTCGTCACCGGCGGCGAAATCGTCGTCGAGGACGGCCGGCACCTGCACATCGAGGACGTCGGAGGCGCGCTGGACAAGGCCATCACGACCTTGCTGGCGAGCTGAACGGGAACCGCCACCGCCGGCGCCGTGCGCCGCACGCCGTCCGGCGGTGGCGGTTCAGACGCCGTCCATGAAGTTTCAGATGCTGTCCATGAAGTCCAGCATCCGGCGGTTGATCTCCTCGGCGTGGTCGATCTGCGGTCCATGGCCGGTGTGGGCGATGATCTCTGCCCGGGCGCCCGGTATCAGGCGCGGGACGCGCTCCGCTTGCCGCTGCGGGTGCAGGAGCAGGCTGCGCTTGCCGAGTACCAGATAGAGCGGGGTGCGGATGCCGGACAGCGCGGCCTCGGAGAGGGGCAGCGGCGCCGGGCGGCGGATGCGGTAGGCGCGGACGCCGCGCCTGATCATTGTGCGGAGTTCCGGCACGACGAGCACCGGCTGCTCCAGCCAGGCCGCCAGCCGTGGCCGCAGCGCCTTCGGCGCGAAGGTCGCGAACAGTCCTGCGAAGATCCAGACGAAGAAGCGCAGCCCCACCTTCTCCAGGCCGCCGGGGTCGAGCAGCGTGACCGAGGCCAGGCGGCCGGGCCTGTGGTGCGCCTGGTTCAGGGCCAGCCATCCGCCGTAGGACGAACCGACGAGGTGTACGCGGTCGAGCCCGAGCCCGGCGAGCGTCTCGTCCAGCCACTGGGCGGCGCGTTCGGGCTGGTGGAGGGGTTCGCGCTGCACGCTGCGGCCGGGATCCCCCGGGGTGTCGATCGCGTAGACCGGCCGCTCGGCGCTGAGCGCGGGGGTGTTGGGGTACCACATGGCGGAGCAGGAGCCCGCTCCGTGCACCAGGACGATGGGGGTGCGGCGGCGGGCTGCCGGGTCCGTCGGGCCGTAGCGGTAGACGTGCGTGGTGCCGAAGGATGTCGCGATGTCCTCTTCGGCCAGCGCGGGGGCCCCCAACGCGTACACCGCGTCGCAGGCCGCGAAGTAGCGGTCGCGCCGGACGTCGCTCACATAGCGGCCGACCTCGGCCTGGGTGCGGACTGCAGCGGTCTCGGGCACGGCCACCTCCGGGTAGTCGAACGTTGTGATACGAACGTACCACGATGGTGGTACGGCTGTACCATCAAGGGGGTGGCGCGGTACGCGCCTGTACAAGGGCGGTGCGGTAGGCGCCTGTACTCATGTCGTCAACGAGAAGCGGAGAGCCGGACGATGCCCAAGCGCGTGGATCACGCAGCGCGGCGGACCGAGATCGGCGAGGCACTTGTCCGGGTCGCCGGCCGGCGCGGGCTGCATGCCGTGGGGATGCGCGATGTGGCGGCGGAGGCGGGCGTTTCGCTGCGGCTGGTGCAGTACTACTTCGAGACCAAGGAGAAGTTGCTCCTCTACGGGCTGCAGCAGCTCACCGAGCGATTCGGCGAGCGGGTCGCGGCCCGGCTCCGGGCTGCCGGGGACCATCCGGGTCCGCGCGCGATGGTCGAGGCGCTGCTGATGGCGGCGCTGCCGACCGACGAGGAGAGCCGCACCTTCCACCTCCTCTACACCTCGTACGCCGTCCTGGCCGTGCACGACCCGGCGCTCGCGGCCCAGCCGTTCATCAAGGACCCCGATGCCGCCGAGGCCGCCCTGGCCGGGTTCCTCCGGCAGGCGCAGGAGGCCGGTCTGCTCCGACCCGGTGTGGACCCCGGGTCGGAGGCCATCGGCCTGCTGGCCATGTCCGCCGGACTGGGCACCAGCATCCTCGTCGGCCAGCGCACCCCGGACTCCGCCACCGCGGTCTTCGAGTACCACTTGGACCGGATCTTCCGCCCGGACCAGCACCCCGCTCCGACTCGACAGCGACGGAAGTGACGTGCGTCAGCGGGGGATCAGTGAGCCCTTTTCCGTAACCGTCACCCGAGCCTGGTGGCCGGCCGGGGAACAGTTGCGGCCGTTGGGATAGGTGGGCTTCGGGGTGACACTGACCTGTTGGTCGAGCAGGGTGGTGTCGCGTTGGTTCTTGAGTACCAGCGTGACGCGTACCGGCTTTCCTGGCAGGTCGCGGACGGTCGCGAAGCCGGGCCAGTTGGTCGCCGGTTCCTCCGGCCGGGTGATTTCCCGCAGTTGCACCGTGCGCTTGCGGCATGTGTCGTCCCAGCAGGCCGTGAGGGTCGCGTCGGCCGTCCGGTTCGCCAGTTCCGGGTGGACCTTGACGTGGATACCGGCGGGCGCGTCCATCAGGGTGCAGGGGTGGGTGTTTCCGTCGGCGCCCCCGCACGCGGTGAGCAGCGCAAGTGCCGCCAGGGGTGCCGTAATTCCGATGCTCTTCCTCACGTTGACGCCGTCCCGTCCGTCGTCTCGTCGTTGAAGCCGCTGGCCCAGTATCGGCCGTGCAGGCCGAGGTCGAGCAGCATTCGTACGACGTCCTCGACCGGCATCGGCGGCGTCTCGTGCTCCACCCACCAACGCAGCACGGCGATCTGCTCGCCCACCCAGACGCGGGCGAGGAGGGTCGGATCGATTCTCGGCTCGACACCATTGCGCTCGGCACGGTCCCGGAATTCATCGGCGGTGGCCCGGGCGATCGCGTCCGTGAACATCTGGAGCGGCCGGCCGTCCCCCTCGCCCCGCAGCACGATCCGGTAGGCATCGCGTTCCTCGCGGGCGTGCCGGAGCATCTCCAGCACGGGTTTGCCGGTGAAGCCGACGGGGCTCTCGGCCATGACGGGACGCAGCCGTTCGGAGAGGCCGTCCAGCAGGCCGGCCGTCACCCGCGCGAAGAGGTCTTCCCGGTCCCGGAAGTGGCTGTAGAAGGTGGCCCGGCCGACGTCGGCGCGCTCGGTGATGTCCTCCACGGTGAGCGCACTGAAGCCGCGCTCCAGGACCAGCTCCACCAGCGCGTTGCTCAAGGCCCGCCGGGTGCGCCGGGTGCGCCTGTCCTCGGCCATCGCATCCCCCTTCTCGTCACCGCTTCTCGTACCGCCGTCGCTGCTGGGGGAGTCTACGTGAGCCTTGACAGTGAATAAGTTACTGAACAAGCTGTCTCGAAACGTTCAAGATGTCGTGTTGGATGTCGTGTTGCCCCTCGGCTCTGGAGAATCCCTTGAACCTCGGCACCTACCTCACTCGCAGTGCCCGGTACTGGCCCGATGAGACCGCGTTGGTATGCGGCGAACGCACCTGGAGTTACCGGCAACTCGAGCGCGGGGCCAACCAGTTGGCCGCCGCGCTGATCGGCCGGGGCCTGCGTCCCGGCGACGCGGTCGCCTCCTTCGCCTGGAACAGGGGAGAGCTCGTGGAGATCGAGTTCGCCCTGTACAAGGCGGGACTGATGCGCGCGCCGGTCAACGCCCGGCTGGGGCGCGGCGAGATCACCCACATCCTGCGCTACGCCCCGGTGCGCGTCCTGGTCTTCGACGCGGCGCACCGCGAGGACACGCTGGCCGCGATCGCGGCGGCGGGGACGGACTGCCTGCCGGTACCGCTCGATGACATACCGTCCGATGCCGTACCGACCGATGACGTGCCGGGCACCGGCCCGGCGGGCGTCTCGTACGCCGACCTCCTTGCCGAAGTCGAAGTCGAAGCCGAAGGCACCGGCCATCCGGTCGCCGTCGAGGTCGACGAGGACGAGCCGTGCGTCCTGAACTTCACCTCGGGCTCGACCGGCGCGCTGAAGGCCGCTGTGCAGACCTTCGGCAACCGACTGGCCAATATGCGCAAGCAGCTGATGAGCGATGAATCCCGGCCCCGCCCCGGCACCCGCTACCTGGCCTGCGGACCCATCACCCATGCCACCGGAATGGGGCTGCTCGCCGGCGTCTTCGGCGGCTCCACCACCCATGTGCTGCCGGCCTGGAGCCCCGAGGCGTTCCTGGAGACCGTGGAGAAGGAACGGGTCACCGCCACCTTCCTCGTGCCGGCCATGCTCACCATGGTGCTCGCGCACCCAGCGGCGGCCGAGCGGGACCTCTCCAGCCTCACCAGCCTCCGTATCGGCGGCGCGCCGATCGCGCCGCAACGCCTGCGCGAGGCCGTCGCCCTGTTCGGGCCGATCGTCGCGCAGGGTTACGGCCTGGGCGAGACCACCAGTGTCGTCGCGGGCCTGACCGGCCAGGACATCGCCCGCGCCGTCACCGAGGACCCCGAACTGCTGCAGTCGTGCGGCCGCGCCGCGTACGACACGGAGATACGTGTCGTGGACGAGGCCGGCCGTGAGCTGGGGCCGCGCGAGGTCGGTGAGGTGATCGTGCGCGGCCCCGACTGCGTACGCGAGTACTGGCAGGAGCCGGAGCTGTCCGCCGAGACGTTCAAGGACGGCTGGGTGCACACCGGTGATCTGGCGTGGATGCGCGAGGACGGCTACCTCTTCCTCGTCGACCGCAAGAAAGACATGATCATCTCCGGTGGCTTCAACATCTACTGCACCGAGGTCGAGGCCGTTCTTTACGAACACCCCGCCGTACGGGAGGCGTGTGTCGTCGGCGTGCCGGACGAGCGGTGGGGCGAGGCCGTCAAGGCCGTGGTCGTGGCCCACGAGGGGCGCGCCATCACACCGGACGAACTGATCGAGTTCTGCGCTGAGCGCCTCGACCGGTACAAAAAGCCCCGCTCCGTGGAGTTCGTCTCCCAGCTGCCCCACAACCGCAACGGCAAGCTCGACCGCAAGGCCGTGCGCGAACCGTACTGGGCCGACACCGCCCGCCGCGTGAACTGACCCGTCGCCCCGTACCAGTGGAGAACGCCCGATGACTTTTTCCCTGCGCCCCACCTATGCCGACCCGCACCTCGCCGCCCTCGTCGACAAGCTGCGCGACTACCTGGACGGCGAACTGGCCGAGTACGAACACGACCGTGGCATCTCCCGGGCCGGTCGCCTGACCCGCGCCGACCTCCAGCCCGTATGGCAGCGCAGTCGCGAACTGGGCTTCTACGGCATCCACTTGCCCAATGAACACGGCGGACAGGACCTCACTCATACCCAACTCGCCGCGCTGAAGGAGGAAATCGGTGCGAGCGGCCGGGTACTGGGCCACAGCGTCCTCGGTGACATGGGTGGCCCGCTGCGCGCCGGGGACATCCTGCGGTACGCCACCGAACACCAGTTGAAGACCTACTTCCTGCCCGTGGTCCGCGCGGAGCGCGCCTGCTGCTTCTCGCTCACTGAGACCGACGCCGGATCCGACGTACGGTCCATGCGCACCACCGCCCAACGGGACGGCGACGACTACATCCTCAACGGCCATAAGGTCTTCTCCTCCGCGGGCCCGTTCGCGGACTTCGCCATCGTCGTAGCCCGCATGGCCGGCACCGGTGAAAGCGGGAACGAAGGCGAGGGCGACAAGCCGCGCTTCTCCGCCTTCCTCCTCGACCTGGACACTCCTGGCTGCCGGGTGCTGGACGGGGCCACCCCGATGTCCGGCGAGCACATCGAGAGCGACATCGTCCTGGAGAACTGCCGCGTGCCTGCCCACAACCTGCTGGGGGAGGAGGGCAAGGGACTGCGGATCGCGCTCGGCCGGGTCACCGTCAACCGTCTCCTGCACTGCCCCACCGCACTCGGCGCCATGCGCCGTGCCCTGGACCTCACCCTCGATCGCACCCGCCACCGCACAGTCGCCGGCGGCCGGCCGCTGCTGTCGCTCCAGGCCATCCAGCACAAGGTGGCCGACATGGCCACCGAGTTCTACGCCGCCCGCTCCATGACGTATGCGGCCCTCGCCGCGCTCGACCGCGGCGAGGACGTACGCACCGAGGCGTTCATGTGCAAGCTCTTCGTCGCCGAGTCCGCCTTCCGCCTCCTGGACGAGGCCGTCCAGATCCACGGCAAGGAAGGACTCACTCAGGGCAACGAGATCGAGTACCTCTTCCGCAAGATCCGCATGTTCCGGATCCTCACCGGCACCTCAGAAATCCAACGCAACGGCATCGCCCGCGACCTGGCGTTCATGAGCTCCTGAGGATGACGAGTCGCTGCGTCGCGCGGGTCATCGCGACATAGCGGTCGACGGCCCCTTCGATGCCGTCGCCGAACGTCTCCGGGTCGATGAGGACGACCAGGTCGAACTCGAGCCCCTTCGACAGCTCCGGGGTCAGCGAACGGACACGGGACGTCGCCCGGAAGGTGGGGGCGCCGATGACGCAGGCGATTCCCTCGGCATGCGCGGCGAGCCATGTGTCGAGGATCGAGTCCAGCTCCGCAACAGATCCATGGACGACGGGGATGCCACTGCTGCGGATGGAGGTCGGCACATTGGCGTCCGGGAGGGCCGCGCGGATGGCCGGCTCGGCCTCCGCCATGACCTCTTCCGGTGTGCGGTAGTTGATGCTCAGGGAGGCCACGGTGATCCGGTCGAGCCCGACCCGCTCCAGCCGTTCCTGCCACGACTCCGTGAAGCCGTGCCTGGCCTGGGCGCGGTCCCCGACGATGGTGAAGCTCCGGGACGGGCAGCGTGGCAACAGCATCTGCCACTCGGCGTCGGTCAGTTCCTGCGCCTCGTCCACGATGATGTGGGCGAACGGACCGGCGAGCAGGTCCGGTTCGACGGTGGGCAGTGCGTTCTCGTCGATCAGGGTGTCCTGGAGGTCCTGCCCGCGCAGCATCCCCATCGCGCCTTCGCTCTCGTCGATCACCACGTTCTGCAGCAGGCTGTCCATCACATCGGCCCTGCGCGCACGTTCGGCGGCGACAGCGGCTTCCTGTCGGCGCTTGCGCACGGACGCCTCCGGGTCGCCGAGCCGCTGCTGCGCCGCGTCCAGAAGCGGCAGGTCGGACACCGTCCAGGCGTGGGCGTCCGCGCGCTGCAGCTTGCGCACGTCATCGCGGCTGAGCCAGGGAGCGCACTTGCGCAGATAGGCGGGTACCGACCACAGATCCCCGACGAGGTCGGTCGCTTCGAGCATCGGCCACGCACGGTTGAGGGTCCTGATCAGCTGCCGGTCCTGCAGCAGCGACCGCCTGAGCAGCTCGGGCGGTACGTCGGTGTCATCACCGTCATCACCACCACCACTGCGACCACCGTTGCTGTTGTGCTTGTCGATAAGGATCGTGAGCAGCTCCTCGCGGATCTGGTCACGGGCCTCGTTGTGCGGCGTACCTGGTTCCACTGCATCGAACGCCGCCGCCCAGTCATCGGCGCTCAGCCAGATGTCGGACCAGTGGGTCGAGAGCGTCATCCCCTCGGTAGGCGGCTCCTCGTAGATGCCGACGGCCGGTTCGATGGCCTTGACCAGGTCCGCGGACGACTTGAGAAGGGCCACGTCCGGGTCGCTCTCGATCGCCGCTCCGGCTCCCTCGGCGACCAGGTCGCGCAGCGTACAGGTCTGCACGCCCTCCTCGCCGAGGCTGGGCAGGACGTCGGCGACGTAGGCGAGGTAGGGCCGGCTCGGACCGACGAACAGTACGCCGCCCCGACGGTGACCGAGGCGGGGGTCGGAGTAGAGGAGGTGGGCAGCGCGGTGCAGGGCGACGACGGTCTTGCCCGTGCCCGGACCGCCGTCGACGACGAGAGCGCCGCGGGAGCCCGCCCGGATGACCGCGTCCTGGTCGGCCTGGATGGTGCCGAGTACGTCGCGCATCCGGTCGGACCGGTTGCTGCCCAGGCTGGCGATGAACGCGGACTGATCGTCGAGCGCGGCGTGCCCTTCGAGCCCCTCGGCGGTGAATACCTCGTCCCAGTAGTCGCTGATCCGGCCGCGGGTCCAGCGGTACCTGCGGCGGCTCGCCAACCCCATCGGATGGGCGTGGGTCGCCGCGAAGAACGGCTCGGCCGCGGGGGAGCGCCAGTCGAGCAGCAGCCGGCGCCCCGCGCTGTCGGTGAGGCCGAGGCGGCCGATGTACACGGGCTCGGGGCTGTCCGTAGGGACGATGTGTCCCAGGCACAGGTCCAATCCGAAGCGGCGCAGTGCGCGCAGGCGACCGGTCAGCCGGTGGATCTCCGCGTCCCGGTCCATCGCCGCCCGGCCGATGCCACCGGGCGCCTTGCGCTCGGCATCGAGACGGTCGGACAGTTCGGCGATCGTCTGCTCCAGGCACTCCGCGATGGCGGCGAAATGCCGCTCGTCGCCGCCGATCAGCGCCGGGTCGGCCTTGGCGGAAAGGTGGTCGGGAAGGTCGAACGCACTGCTGGTCAGGGGGTGCATGGCCAGTGATTCTGCGGCACGACCAGGGCCTTGCCGCAAGCCCCCCAGTGCGCTATAAGTTGAGAGTGGCAAGGAGTGAATACACCTCCTTGCCTTTCTTGCTCAGATCGCTTTTCTTGCTCAGAGGCCGAATTCCTGCGGGGGCAGCCCGAGTGCACGGCAGGCTTCGCGGACGATGGCCTGTTCACTCTCGATGAAGGCGCCGTCCGCACCGCCGATGATGATGCCGATCTGGATGACGGCGCGGGCTTCGGTGGTCTTCTTCTTAGCCTTGCCGACCTCGTGCAGGACGGTGGTCTTCCCGTGCTCGAAATTGAGGGCCAGCCGGTCGAGGTTTTCTTCGAAAAGGCGCTGCAGGTCGTCCGCGGCGAAGTTCTGCAACACCTCGTTGGTGGCGATGAGTTGAGAGACTCGTACTTGCTCGGCGGGGTCGATGATGCCGTCGGCGGCGGCGACCAGCGCGCACATCGCCATACTCGCGTCGCGGAAGGCGCCACTCCTCAATTCCTGCTTGCGCGAGATGAGTTGGGCCTGCATCGCCGAAGCGGATGCCTTGAGGCGCCCCCAGACAACCATCCGCCCCCTGGTACCGGCACCGGCGTCAGTACCGGCGTCGTCACCGACCGGCAGGGCGGCCGGCAGGCGGCAGTGATCCAGGTACTCCTGCAGAGCGGAGAGGCGCTGGTCCAGTGAGACGCCGGCGACCCGGTAGTAGATCTGCTTCCCCTCTTTACGGGCGTCGACCAGACCACCGCGATGGAGGAGACGCAGATGCTCGGAGGCGGTGGAGGGACTCAGGCCGTTCCGCTCGGCTATCTCCCCGGCGCTGAGTTCACCGGCGCCCGAGAAGTGCGCCAGCATCCGCCGCCGGGTCTCGCTCGCCAGTGCCTTGAGGAAGACCGCCATTTCCTCGTCCACCGGTGTCTCCTGCGACTCCTGCACCCTGCTCACGACCACCTCCGGCCACTGCGCTGACGCCTCGATCGACAGCCGCGTAGAGGCATTCACCCTCTCACAGCGCCGAATCCGCCCCGCTGCCGGTCCGGCCGCACTCCCTCCTCGTACGAGGACCTTCGTAGTTTGACAAGCGCCGTACTACGATGGGTATCGTATAAGCCCGGCTTCAACCGGAGCCCCACCCCGTTCACGTACAGGAGTCTGCTGTGAGCGCACTGTTCGAGCCGATCACCCTTCGGTCGCTGACCATTCCGAACCGTCCTGGGCCTGTGGAACGACACCCAGACCGCCGCCTTCCGCCGCATCACCGACTTCATCAAGTCACAGGGCGCGACCGTGGGTATTCAGATAGCGCACGCAAGCTGCATCAACTCTCAGGTCACGCTGTGCGAGACTCTCGCGCTCGCTGCCTGAAATCCCTAGCTACGACTCCTTCTCCGGCACCAGCGTTGCGCTCGCTCGGCCTCGACGCTGCACTCGAAACTTCGCCTCACCCTCGTTCGGGGCGTACGGCGCAAGCCCGGCACCCGGCCAACCTCAGCCGCATCGTTGTAGTCCCGCGCTTCCACAATGAGCAGCAAGCTTCAGCCGGGCGGGGACTTGAGGCAGAGCCGCTCGCAGTCTTCCCCGGGACGTTGATCTTCACGGCACATTGCCAACGAGCGGATTATGCGGACAGGGCGGTCTGTCCCTGCCGTACGAGGACGCATACGGTTACCGTCCGTCGGCAGATGGCGCTAACCAGCTGGCGGCGATAGATAGTCCGGGTCGCGCAGTTCGATGTCGTTGACGGGGATCCCCTGTCGCTCAGCGAGACGCTGCAGCTGCTCCTCCCGAAGACTCAGGGGCGCCTCGCTGTCAACGAACTCCCCAAGCCACTCATCGGTATGACGATTGTACGGAAGCTGCCGAGTCGCGGCACTGGTTGCCCAGACTCCCACGCGATTGACGGTGAAGCCGGTCTCCTCGGCTATCTGGCGGACCCGCGCCTCGCAACGCTCGATGAACTCCGGCGATGGTCGGTCCGAACCATCGCTGAAGAAGGCGGAGATGGCTCTGGGCTCGAACTCATCCCGCTGAGCCGTGATGCCTGCCGCCTGCAGGGTCGCCAGCGTGTTGTCGAACCGGTCAGCCGGCCCGTAGAGGATCACGTTCACTGCACCGCGTACATCGTTCATATCGGGACTCTACTGACATCGCGTGCGTATGTGACCGTCGCGATCAAAGGCATATCCGGAGCCAGTAGGTTCGTTTCCTCGCTCTCCCGTAGGCTCGTGCCGGGACCTGGGCGTTCGCTTCACTGGCGCCCGGCGTCGACCGTTTCTATCCCAGCGGACACATGGAGCTGATCGGACGCATCGCTGAGCAAGGTCTCCTCGTCGCGGAGCTGCCACCCGGTGATCATCCGACCCGCAGCAGATTCATCTAGCGCAACCGCGCGATTCCGGCCCTCACCCGGGGCGCCGTCGTCGGAGCCGCACTGCGCTGCTCATCACTGGCCACCGCCCGCCGCGCCATCGAGGACGGCTCACGATGGGCGGGCCGGCACCCGTGCAGGCCCGGACAGCCCCGGCCCCGATCCGCTTCCGCTGCTACATCCCGGCCTGAATCGCCCGATCAGCGCTAATCTGTGCGGAGTTGACGCCGAGGCGGTTGAGGAACGGGGGGCATGTCCAGGGACGATTTCGACGACCCGAGCTATGCGGTATCACGGGAAGACTACGAAGAGGCGATGCAAGACGATGACCCACGGTGGCAGGCGAGACGTCACCCTGCGGTCCAAGTCGGTGAGAACTACGTCTTCACCGGTGACGCTCCAAGTATTGTGATCGGCAACGCTTACGCTGGCCCGGTCCATGCCGGAAGCGGCGACATTGCTCAAAAGTCAGAGGGCGAGAGTCTTGCCGAGCAACGGCAGCGGTTCTTCTTCGACTTCCTCAAGGAGTCGCTCAAGCAGGCCGAGTGGACGTTCCGGCTGAGCGTCTGCTTCATGGCGGGCGGCGCGGCCATCCTGCTGGCCGGAGGAGTGCTGGCCTTGGTTCATGCGGGCAACCCCGACATCAGCTACCTGCCGCTGGTGACTGCACTGACCGGAGCCCTGATCACGGTTGGCGGCGGCGCGCTGGCGGTCCACGCCCGGCGCGCTCGTGCTCACATCACCGAGCAGGCCAACCGCCTGGACGTGAAGATCGACGCGGACCACAAGATGGAGAGAGCGACGAGCTTCATCGACCGGGTCAACGACCCGAACGCCCGCGATCGCCTCAACTCGGCTGCCGCACTCAAGGCCCTGGACATGCAGTCGGACCCCGACACGATGGGCCGACTGCTGCCTAACCCGGAGGAGCGGCCCGGCCGGATCGGTCCGGGCAACACCGCTCGCTGACGCCGCGAGGACCGGGACAGTGTCTCCTGTGGCCATCCGTGTGCCCGCCAGGCCCGGTGCCCCGGAGAGGGGCCTCGTGGCCTCCCATGGCCCACGGGAGGCCGGGACGGGTTATGCGGCGGCGGGTGGCTCATGGTCCTGGTGGTGGCTCACCGGCTCAGTCTCGTCCGGCCGGGCGCTCCACAGCTCGCGCCAGGCGTCCAGGGCGCGCCGGATCGAGGCGAACAGTTCGGGAAGCTGATCGATGAAGCCCCGAAGAGCGAACACGAAGATGGAAAGAACGCCGAAACCGGCCAGGATTCCGAGAGTCAATGCCCCGTCCACGGACTCAGTACCTTTCGTTCAGGTAGCCGAGCCGGGCGATGCGCGGGCATTCGTCAGCTCGGCCACCGCATGGTGGCTCGAACTGAGAAAGCCCTGCATTGACGCGACGCATGGTTCTCAGGTTTCCGGGCGGTTGTTCGTTCGGAGAGTTCCTAGGTCCTTGGTCTTCGGTCTCCGTGCGGCGCATTCACAACCTTGGCGTCAAGGAGGCTGCCTTACTGAACAGCTGCTCCCACTCGGCTCCTGCACCACAAGTCCTGAAGGTCCGAGGCCCCACCCCGGAATGCTCAGGTGCACCGAGCCATGCCGTGGCTCGCTGGCTCGACTATAGCGCAAGGTGAGCAGAAGCGGACAAAACTGCGCCCCGTCCAGGCAATGTTGGACGGGGCGCAGGTGCGAGGACCAGGCGGGGCGGTCGCCGAGTAAGGGGCAGCTCCCCGGCGACGACACGGGCCGATCCGCCGTCCTGTCAGGTCAGGAAGATGGCCAGACCGCCGGTCGCCAGCCGGACCATGGCGACCTGTTCGACCGTGTGCTATGCCTCTGGCGCGCCGTGCCGCCCGGCCCGGCCCTGGCGCGTCTCTCGCGTCCCGTACGGTTCATCCCGATCTGGAGCGGTCCGCCGTTACCCGCCAGCCTAGTCCGCCTCATGCTCCTGGATGATGACCACCGGGCCCCTGCCCGACGTGCCCTTGCTCCCCGCGCCCGAAGACGATCTCTCCGCCAGTGGCGGGGCCGCGACCGCTGAGCACTTTCCCCATGGGGTCATGTCAGATCGCCGGGCGCGTACTGAGTCACCGCGCCCTTGCCGGCCTCGGCCTCGGGGCGCCACACCCAGATGTGGGACTTCTTCCACAGGTCCGGCAGCTCCTCGTCCTTGGGTACCGGCCGCCAGAACTCATTGGATATGAGGATGGCGCGCACCCGGTTCTTCAGGGGCAGTTGCGGGGCACGCCAGGGGATTCGCCACTCCCGCTCATAAGTCCAGTCGACCGCGGACACCTCGCCGCCGGTGCGCACCGCCCAATGCCCCAGTCCTGCATTACGGAATGCCGTTAGCGTGGGCTCCCGGTGCGTATACGTCACCGTGCCACCGCCGTCGTCGAGCACCTGATCACGCGTCATCACGATGCCCCACGGGCTGTATCCGCGCTTGTTGAGCAGGTACCGTAGGTGCTCAAGAGTGGTTTCCGTGAAGCACGCGCAAGGTTTTTCCGCGCCGAAGGGACGGAAGAGTCTCATCGCTCCGTCCGTGATGATGGCGCCTAAGCGTTCCTCCGCCGACATAACCTGTATCTCTGCCGGTACCGAATTCGAGTGGCGCCGGTTGCCTCGGCGGGTGAAGTGAATCAAGTAGTCGCTCTGCGACCCGCCGTAGTTACCCATGAGAACAGCCACGGTGGCCTCCCCGTTCGGCACGCACGATGCGCGCCCACAAGAGCAAATTGCCACGAGCGGGGCCCGTGTGGCAGTGGAGGGGATGAGTCCTTTTTGGGGAGTGAGGTGCGCCGGGGCGGTAGGGCGGCCGGCGGCGTATGACGGGCGCGTCGTGGCGTGAAATCGGGGCGCCCCAGAGGGTGCAAGGAACGCGACTCGCAGCCCAGGGCCGGGGAGAGCTGCTCCTGACCTGCCACCGTGCAAATGTGGAGCGGCCCCGTAAGGGAGACAAGAGCCCTACTTCACGGCGTCGGTGCCGAGTTCGGATACGAGGCCGTCGAGGATGGGCCAACGTGGGGCGGCCTAGAAGGGCCGCCCCCAACGTCGTTAGGCGTCCTGCTTCTTGATGTAGGCAACGGCCGTCATGCCGAGGCTGAAGGCTCCGGCCAAGGCGGCAGCTCCTGCCCCGACTGCTGAGATCGGCGACACTCCCAGCATGGTCAGGAGCACGCCGGTGACGAGGCCCGTGATGACGGCCAGCAAGAAAACGATCACGACTTCATAGATACGGTGATTACACACCGATACCTGAGTGGACAACGATGATCCTTCCGAGTTCTGTCAGAACATCGGCGTCCGGATCTCGCGGGGTTCAACGCACACGCCAGCCGGACGACCAATGCCTACGCACTGAGGTCGTAGCCAGAGCGCGTCACTCGTGAAGCGAGCGCCTGGCAACCACGCGGTGAAGCCCACGCGGCCTAAGCGGTGCATGCAGATCCCCCTACTTGCGCGTCACGGCTCCTCGGCGTCACCCAGTGACGGTCGAGACTTGGAGCGGCCTAGACACTACCGCTTCCGGGCGCAAGCGGGCTGCAAGGCAACGGGGTTGGTGACCTGATTGCAGTCTTTCGCGGAGGTCCAGCGTGCGAGCCGGTGGGGTGCGTATGGGAGCTGGGAGCGGCATGTTGGAGCTCTTCCGTTCGATGCTGTGGTGTGCGATGACGGCTCCTGGGAGCACTGTTACGGACGTGGATCGGGATAGCCGAAAATGGCTTGAACCCACCGCAGCGATAGTCTTCTTGCTTCCCGCAACGTCTGTTCTGACGAGGCCGAGGCGTCCGACGCAGGGTGGGTAGGCAAGAAGAGCCATGGCGAGTCGTCGGCGCGCGTGCAGCTGCGGACGTTGCGGCGACGGACGCCGTTGTCGCGGAATCATCTGCACAGGTGGTCGTAGCGGCGGCCCTTGTCGAGCGGGACGTGCAAGCCTTCGGAGGCGGAGCGTGGGGGAGAGGAAGGGGAGAACGCGCGGGACTGTCTCCTCATCCTCCGGGGGGAGAGATCGGCAGCGGCCGCTGCGGATGGTCCCCGACGGGCATGGAGTTCCCTCTCCGGAGGCTGATGGCGGGCGAGGCCTGCGGCTTGGGCTAATGGGGAACTGTTGTAGCCCGCCGATTCGTCTTGCAGAGGGTTGGTTGCTCGCGTGGCTGTCGAGGTACCGCAGGCAACGGGAGAGGCGAGAGGGAGCGGGCGCGTGACACGGACATGGAGAATCGCGGTGCTGCTTGCCGCCGTAGGGGCGATCGTCTCGACGCCGATGATCTGGCTACTAGATGGGCCGGAGGCAGGTCAGTTGGTAGGGGCAGTGGTGCAGGGTGCCACAGGGGTCGGCGCCTTGGTGTGGGCGTGGCTGCAGCCGAATGCCCCTGTCTCGAGGGACGCAGCGGCACGGACAGGCCGGGCTGAAGCGCACAGTGGGGGAAGGGCGCACACGGGTATTCGCCGCCGAGGCGGTGGGAGCACGGGAGCGGCCCGAGTGGAGCAGACCGGGGATGCCATTGCCCGTGGTCCGGGCAGCACGGCCGGCACCGGGATCGACTACACCGGATAGAACCGCAGCGGTGATGGACGAATGGCGGGGTGGGCTATGAAGTGGCGTCGGGTCAGGCGGAAGTCTCCCTCACCGGCGGGTGAACACGGGACAGTGTCCTCTGTCCGTGTCACCGATAGTGGTGATGCCATCGCCTGGGCCCCTCACTCAGTGGCCATCAGCGGACACATCAGCCAACTGTCGTTCGTCCCTCCCGCTCCGCGGACGCCGGTGGAGTGGCCGGTTCGGTTGGGAGGGGTGCCGACGCTGGCATCAGCCTTCCAGGACCGGGCCTCGGCACGAGAGCGGATTGACCAAGCCCGGGCTGATCACACCACGGTGGTACTTGCTCAGGTTCTCTCCGGAGGCGGCGGCGTGGGTAAGACCCAACTGGCGGCCGCCTATGCCCATCAGGCATTGGTCGACGGGGTGGAGCTGGTGATCTGGGTCGACGCCAGCGAGACCGAGCAGGTCATCGCTCACTATGCCCGGGCCGCACGCCATGTGCAGACGCCCGGCGTCGACGAACCCGATGAGAGGGACGGCGGGCCCGGGAGTAGGAGCGCTGAGGACGCTGCTCGGCTGTTTCTCCAGTGGCTGGCGACCACCTCTCGTTCGTGGCTGGTGGTTCTTGATGACATCACCGACCCTGATGCGATGCAGCCCTGGTGGCCGCCGCCGTCGGCCTCCGGCCGCGGCCGGGTCCTGGCCACCACCCGCCGTCAGGATGCCCTGCTATCGGGTGGTGGCCGGGCAGTGGTGGCGATCGGCACCTACAGCGCAGCAGAAGCCGACGCCTACCTGCGTGAGCGTCTTGCCGCGGCTCATGCGGCGCATCTGCTGGATGGGAAAGCGGCAGAACTAGCCGACGTCCTTGGCCACTTGCCGCTCGCGCTCTCACATGCCGCCGCCTACATGGTCAACGAGGATGTGACGTGCGCCGAGTACCTGCGGCGTTTCACCGACAGCGCCGCCCGCCTGGACGATCTCCTCCCCCGGCACGCGGACACCGAAGGGTACGGGCGGCAGGTAGCTACCGCTCTGCTGCTCTCTTTGGACGTCGCCCAGGTATGCGAGCCGGTCGGTCTGGCAGTCCCGGCGCTGCGTCTGGCTTCCGTACTGGACCCCGCCGGGCATCCTCGTTCGCTGTGGTCGAGCGGCGCAGTCACGCACTATTTGAACTCACATCGCACCGCGTCGTCCCCAGATATCGCGCGCCCCGATGTTGGCCCAGCCGAGGCTCAGGCGGCTCTGCGACTTCTGCACCGCTACGGTCTGATCGTCGACGATGCCCATGCCGACTACCGCGCCGTGCGACTGCACGCTCTGACCGCCCGAGCCACGCGCGAATACATTCCCGGCGACGTATTGCCGCGGGTGGTGAGGACGGCCGTCGACGCGCTGACCGAGTTGTGGGAGGACTCCTACCCGTTCGACCGCACGGAGGCCGGCGTGATGCGTGCCAACGTCGACAACCTTGCTGCATGCACAGAAGATCTGCTGTGGGAGATCGACGGTCACCATCTCCTCCGATGGGCCGGTCACCACCTGATCGACTACGGCCTGGCCACAGCGGCGGTCCCCTACTGGCAGCGACTAACCGCCACCAGTGAACGACTGCTGGGACGGACCCATCCCAAGACTTTCAGTGCCCGGCGCGACTTGGCCGTGGCCTACTTCAAGGCCAACCGCGACAAGGACGCTTTCGCGGTGCTGCGGGAGGATTTCGCGTACCAGGATCAGACGTTGGCCGCCAGCCAACCCGCAACTCCCCAAGCATGCGATCGGTATTCCCATCCGTACGGAAAAACAGGTACGAAGGAGTTCATTGCCCTGCTGGAGGACACTCTTGCCTTCCGCGAACGACTGCTGGGCTCCGACGACCCCACAACCCTCGCCTGCCAGGCCAACCTCGCCATCGCCCACTGGCAAACAGGAGAATTCGGCAAGGCAACTCGTCTCCTGAAGCGCGCCGTAACGGGACGTGAAAGAGTCCTGGGCGCTTGCCACCCCGACACCGTCGCGGCATCCGACCGCCTTCAGCGCTGGAGAGACGAGCGCAGAAAACGTTGGAGGCGACACCACCGCTCTGCGGGGATCCCGTGACTCGCGGAAAGGCTCGTCCAAAGCTGCCTGACTGAGGCGAGCTTGTCAGTGTTGAGTGCCAGAATGCTCTGTATGGGTGAAGAACTGTCGCTGGCCGACATCTTGGAGATGAAATAGATCGACCAAGTGGGGGAGCAGTGGTTGGCCGCTGCTGCCACCCTCCTTCATCAGCAGGGTGATGCCGAAGCTGCCATAACCGCCACAGACGTGATCGCCGTCGACCTGTCTCTTTGGAACTCGGGAGACTATGAGCCCGATGGGTACAGGGCCTTCTTCATGGTGGAACCGCACCTCGTCGAACAGTTCACCGGGAATGTGCTGAGGCGGATCCAAGACGGCATGCATGCTGCCGTGCCGAGGCGGGCTGCGATCTGCATTGAGTCGATCCAAATCTGTCCGGTGGTCCCGGTTCCCAGTGCGGACTGGCGGAAGCAACTGCGGTCGGCGAACGGCCCTAAGCCGACTAATCAGGCTCGGCGGGTTCGCCTTGAGCCGGAGCACCCGGTTGAGGACCAACTGCACTTCACCAATGAGTGGGAGCACAGGCCCTACCGAGTGCTGAAGGAGCGGCAAGCGTCCATGCCGTACAACGAAACCATCGGGATCATTCCCCTGGCCGGGATGCGGGTGCTCGGGTACACGCGAGAGCCTGACTTCTTGATCACTTACAAGGGTCGTGCTGGCGTCATTGAGGTGGACGGTCCCCACCACGAGGGGCCGCGCCGGGCATCTAACGACCACAGCCGGGCCAACCTGCTGATGAATGCCGGAGTCGAGTGGGTGGACCGCATCGACGTGCGAGACGTGACGAAGGCGGAGGCTGCGAAGTTCGTCGACAACTTCCTCGCGAGGCTCGCGCGGCGGTAGTGGGGCCCCTTAACTTAGGTGCGTTCAGTAGACCTGCGCCTCGATCACCCGAGCCGTGCGCCTGCGCGAACCCCAAGGCATCACAGAGATTCCGGCCGCGTTCCTTTTCCCGGGAAGGCGGCCAGATTTCTCGCGCAGTTTTTCAGCGTGTCTTGTCCGTCGGACCGGCTGGCTTACGGTGCAGCCGCTGCCAGATCCCGACGTACCAGCCCGGCGCGTTGCCCTCGCTGCTCAGCTTCCGGAGCCAGAACCGGATCTGGATCTTGCCCACCCAGCTCGGCGGCTCCTCCAGCGTTCGTACGACACCGGCCTGGCCCGCCGCGTTGCCGGCGAGAGCGAGGCCGGTCGTTTCCGGGTCCCCGCATCGTCGCATCACCTCCGCTCGCGCGGGGATGGCTCCAAATCGCCATCAAGCGCGAGATGGGCGGCGAAGGGCTCCCCGCACCTCCGGGGATGGTGCTGAGGTGTCGATTCTCTTCGGGCCGGACATCAGGCGCTCCGCGCCCGCAGGGATGGCCTTGGGACGCCGCATACGGTTCGGGGCAGGGTGGCCCATGAGATCAGAAGTCCGCTCAGCTCCGGCAACCGTCATGCCGGCGGCCCGAGCGATTCGCGACCGTGATTGTCCGGCTACCCGCCGAAGCGAAACGTCGAGACCTGGGGTCGCGTGTGATGGGGACCTCGATGTGCCGGGCGAGGAATGCTCCCCGGCGTGCTCCCGTTGTACGAGAGGTGTCGTAGTTCGGCATTGAGTCATCGGGCGGGCTGGTTAGTTCGATGTTTTCCGTACTACGGAGTTCCTCGTACTAAGGCTTCGGGCTCGCCTCGTCCTGTCCGGAGTCCCGTCCTCGTTCACGTACAGGGAGCCCGTTGTGAGCGCACTGTTCGAGCCGATCGCTCTCCGGCAGCTGACCATTCCGAACGGTCTGTGGATGGCCGCGATGTGCCAGTACTCGGGAGGCCACCGCCGTCAGCCCCGAGGGCCGGATCAGCCCGTACGACCTGGGCCTGTGGAACGACACCCAGACCGCCGCCTTCCGCCGCATCACCGACTTCGTCAAGTCACAGGGCGCGACCGTCGGTATTCAGATAGCGCACGCAAGCTGCACCAACTCTCAGGTCACTTCCCGCAGTTCTGTCGCGCTCTGCGCTTGAGCTCCTCATCTCTTCATTACTCGCTGAGCCATCGCATCTCTCACGACCTCACATGCGACCAGCGCCGAGGGGCGGCCGGAGTACCCCGTAGGCCTGCCGATCACGAGTGAGATACAACTGACTCTCATGGATCAGGGGTTGGCGGCGCTGCTCGGTGCATCGGTTGGTGTGACAGGTACGGTCATTGCGTCGGCCATCACTGGTTGGTCAACACGTCAGCAGGTACGGGCACAGGCCATGGCTGAGCACGCTCAGTGGCGCAGACAAGTGCGTCGTGACGCGTACGGCGCCTTTCTGGCGCCTGCCGGCGAGTCGCGGAACGCATTGAAGGTCGCTGGACGTGCGTTCGTGGGGGAAAGGGATACAGAGGAGATCGACCGCCGACTGCAGGAAGCTCACGACCAATTGGCGCTGGCGCAGGCCGCTTGGGCGAACCTGGCGATCGAAGGCCCGGAGCCGGTCGAGCAGGCCGCTCGCAGTGTCTATACGACGCTCCGGTCCATGCACACGACTCTGCTCGCATTGCGTGACTCTCCGACGAACACTCCCGACGGGAACGCCCGCTTCCTGGAGCGACACGCTGTCGAAGTGGGTCGGCTCTCGGAACGGATCAGCCATTTTGCCGCCGTGGCTCGGGATGCCCTTGACGATGTCGGTGGCTACGCAGTTGCCTCAACGGAGGCGAGAACGTGAGTGGACACGTGGATGTCGTCGCTGGAGGGCCAAGCCAGCGGTAGGCGCTCTCCGCGGGCGTGTACTGATTGTCTGCGAGTTGCCCGCTCCGGCGACCACGCACTCTTCCGAGCTACGTCTGCTCGGTATCGCCCATGCACTGGCGATGAGGGGGGCGGTGCTCGCCTCTCCAGCGGAGACAGGCTGTCGCATCCCGCGCGGCCCAACCCTGTCGGCCTCGTGCGGGAAGGGCGTGAGCGGCACCTATAAGACCACCCCGCGGACTCGGTCGACATGCAATACACGGCGGCATTCGCCCGTGCGAGTCGCCAACAACAAGGCCCGGCTGTGGTGCCCGAAGCCGCTGGACACCCTGGTAATCGAAGTCTAGGTGGCTTCCCCGTAGGGCATGCTGATCACAGCATTTGCGCGATGTAACCGGCGCCGCAGGTGACCGCTCCCGCGCCGCAGTCGCCCGGCCCGGACCGTGCCCTGCTCATCTGGGTGCTGTCGGCCGTCGGGCTGACGCTCGGCTTGCCGCACAGCCCGGCGAGAGACGGCCGGACGCCCGCCACCGACGGCCCTCTTCCCGGACGCCCATGTGCTGCCACACACATGCTGGTCGCCCGCATCGTCCGTTCCTGTCACTGGTGGAGGAGAAGTCCGCAGCCGTCGAAGGGAACCGACTCGGTTGCAGGTTGAACGTTGCATTGCCGCCGCCGGACCGGCAACCACAACTGGCCCGGATCCCTAGGGCCTGTCCGATGGGTCGAATGCGCTGAGCGCGGGCAGTGGATTGGCGGGGGCCTGCCGTTGCCGCCGGGGTCTGCAGCCCCCGGCGGGTGCGCCATGCGGATCAGGTGCGCGGTCACCTCGCGCTGGTACTGCTCCGTGTCCTCGGCGGTCATCGCCTCGACGGCCGGCCGGGACTGCTCCCACGCCTGAGGCCACCGCTCCCGGACCTCGGTATCGATCTGGGGGCCGGCGCTCGAAGCCCTCGAACAGGTTCTCCGGCCTGTTGATCTTCACCATGTCGTTGTTGTCCTTGCCTTCCTCCAGTTCGGCGATGGTGCGGCCGACCGTGCGGGCGAGCATCTCCAGTCGGTCCCGTTCCGCGAGCAGCCGTTGGTGGTGCTGGCGGAGCACGGCCACCTGATCGACCTGGCTCTCCAGGACCGCCCGGATCTCGCGCAGCCCCACGTCCAGCTCACGCATCAGCAGGATCTGCTGCAACCGCAGCAGATCGGCCTCCTCGTAGTAGCGGTGCCCGTTGCTCCCGATCCACGCCGGCGGCAGCAAGCCGATCTCGTCGTAGTGCCGCAGTGTCCGGGACGTCACCCCGGACATCCGGGCCACGTCCGCGATCGACCAGGCCATTGCCCTGCCTCCCATCGCCGGGCCGGTCTCTCC
>NZ_JOBH01000014.1 GCF_000717745.1 Streptomyces violens | reverse complement strand
GGGGGGGGGAGGCCCCCCGGGGGGGGTAGTGGGGAAGCCCCCGGGGAGCAGTGGGCAAGTCCCCCCTCAGTCCTCCACCACCAACGCCGGCGTACTACGAGTAAGCACCTCGCCCCGGAAGAACGCCGGGCTCCGCCGCTGCATCACCAGCATGATGACCAGGCCGAGCAGGAGCAGGCCGACGCCGATGACGAAGACCGAGCCGATGCCGAAGACGGAACTGCCGGTGCCGTAGGCCGGGTCCCAGATGTCGATGAGGGTCTTCACGAAGACGCCGGTGAGCAGCAGGCCGCCGAGGAACGGGAAGATGCCCTTGAAGATCAGGTCTCGGGCGGAGTTGCGCAGGTCGGCGCGGAAGTACCAGGCGCAGGCGAAGGCCGTGATCGCGTAGTAGAAGCAGATCATGAGGCCGAGCGCGTAGATCGTGTCGACGAGGACGTTCTCGCTGAGGAAGGTCATCACGGCGTAGAAGACGCCGGTGGCGATGCCCGCCGCGATGGTGGCCCGGCCCGGGGACTGGAAGCGCGAGTGGATACGGGCGAAGGAGGCGGGCAGCGCCTCGTACGTGGACATCGCCAGGACCGTGCGGGCGACCGGGATGAACGTGGTCTGCAGCGAGGCGGCGGCCGAGGCGAGTACGGCGACGAAGAGCAGCACGCCGAGGGCGGAGCCCATGACCGGTCCGGCGAGGGCGGCGAAGACGTTGTCCGAGGTGTCGGGGTTGCCCAGGCCCAGGCCCTTGGTGCCGACGCCGGAGAACATCTGCGCGGCCACCGCAGTGGTCAGGTAGGAGCCGATGAGCACGACCATGGCCAGCATCGCGGCGCGGCCGGGGGTCTTCTCGCTGCCGGAGGTCTCCTCGTTCACGGTGAGGCAGGTGTCCCAGCCCCAGAACATGAAGATCGAGAGGGAGAGTCCGGCGGTGAAGGACGCGAAGGACTTCACCTCGAAGGGGTTCATCCAGGACCAGTGGAAGTCGATGGAGCCGGCGAAGTCACCGGTCCTGGCCTTCACGACCGCCATGGCGACGAAGACGACGAGCACGGCGAGCTGCAGGCCCACCAGTGCGTACTGCAGCCCCTTGGTGGTGGTCACGCCGCGGTAGCTGATCGCGGTGGCGATGGCGACGAAGGCCAGGCAGGTCAGGACGTGGACGGGTTTGTTGCCGTCCAGCGCCGCTATGGAGTCACTGCCGGTGAGCTGTCCGAGGAGGAGGTAGAAGAACGAGGTGGCGACGCCGGCGAGGTTCGAGAGCACGATGATCGTCGCGATCACCAGGCCCCAGCCGCACATCCAGCCGACGCGCGGCCCGAACGCCTTCACCGTCCAGGTGAAGGAGGTACCGCAGTCCGGCACGGCCTTGTTGAGCTCGCGGTACGCGAAGGCGACCAGCAGCATCGGCAGGAAGCCCGCGAGGAAGACGGCGGGCATCTGGAGGCCGACCTCACCCACGGTGGGGCCGAGGGTCGAGGTCAGACAGTAAACGGGCCCGACGGTGGACACACCGATGACGGCACTGCCGAGCAGGCCGACGGAGTTACCGCTGAGGCCCTTGCTTCGGGTGCCGTCCGCTGCGTCGCCATTGACGCTCGTCACCGTGTCTCCGGCCGGGGGCCGGGGGTCTACCTGAACCATGAACAGGACGTTAAGCCCTGCTGTATTCGTATCCGGATGATCGAACTCCGGGGGCTAAACCTTGCATGCGAAGGAGAATTGGCGAGTGCACCTATCAAACAACAGGCGTCACGCGCACATCACCACGCCACAGCAAGGTCCAATAGTTGAGATCCGGATTACGGGAACCGCAGCCGTGTCCGTTTTGGCGGGATTCAAAATTTTCCCTTGGGTGTCCGCTATCCGGACTCGGCGAGGCGTCGCAGGGCTCACCCCGGCCAGACGAGCGACTGGAGTTCGCTGTACGCGCGCAGGGCGTAGGAGCCGACGTCGCGGCCCACTCCGCTCTGCTTGAAGCCGCCGAAGGGGGCCTCCATGTTGCGGCCCACGGTGTTGATGCCGACGCCGCCCGCGCGCAGCCGGCCGGCGACCCGGAAGGCGCGGGCGACGTCGCCGGACCAGACGTAGTCGATCAGTCCGTACTCGCTGTCGTCGGCGAGCGCGATGCCTTCCTCCTCGTCGTCGAAGGGGAGGACGGAGACGACCGGGCCGAAGATCTCCTCGCGGACGACGCGCATGCCGGGGGTGCAGTCGGCGAAGAGGGTGGGGGCGACGTACCAGCCGCGGTCGGGCGCCGGCCGCTCGCCGCCCGTGACCAGCCGGGCGCCTTCCTTGCGGCCGAGCGCGACATACGCCTCGACGCGGTCGCGGTGTGCTGCCGAGATGACCGGCCCGACGACCGTGTCCCTCGCGCGCGGATCGCCGACCTTCAGGGCCCCGGCGTACCGCGCGAGCCCCTCGACCAGCCGCTCGTACACGCCCCGCTGGGCGAGCACCCGGGTGGGCGCGGTGCAGATCTGGCCGCTGTAGAAGGAGAAGGTGGTGCCGATGCCGGTGACGGCCGCCGCCAGGTCGGCGTCGTCGAAGACCAGCGCGGCGCCCTTGCCGCCCAGCTCCATCAGCTGGCGTTTCATGCCGCGGCCGCACGCCTCCGCGATGGCCCGGCCGACCGCCGTACTGCCGGTGAAGCTGACCATGTCGACATCCGGCGCCTCGACCGCCGCCTCGCCCACCTCGGGGCGCGAGCCGGTCACCACGTTCACCACGCCCGGCGGCGCCCCGGCCTCCGCCAGCGCCTCCGCCAGCCGGAAGACCGACAGCGGGTCCTGCGGCGCGGGCTTGACGACGACGGTATTGCCCATGGCGAGGGCGGGAGCGATCTTGCCCGCCGGGTTGCCCCAGGGGTTGTTGTAGGAGGTGATGCAGGTGACGACGCCGACCGGCCGACGGACGGCGAGCGCGCCGAGGACGCCCGCTCTGCCCATCGGACCGGCCTCGTTGATCTGCGGTGGCAGGGGCTCCTCGACCGGCTCCAGGGCGCCGCGTGCGTACCGGTCGAAGCGGGCGGCGCCCACCGCGACCTGCATGCCGCGTGCGGTGGTGGTGGTGGCGCCGGACTCGGCGCGGGCCAGTTCGGCGTACGGCCCGGCGCGGTCCCGGATGATCTCCGCGGTACGGGCCAGGATGCGGGCGCGCTCTTCGGGGGCGGTGCGCGACCAGCCGTCGACCGCCTCACGGGCCGCCGCGGCCGCCGCGTACACCTGTTCCCTGCTCGCCTCGGGAGCGAGCCCGACGACCTCCTCGGTGGCCGGGTCGATCACCTCGTAGTGGCCCAGCTCGGGGGCCACCCACCGGCCCCCGATGAACAGCCGTTCCCCGCGCGTCACCGGGTGCTCACCGTCTCCGTGTCCCGCCCGGAGCGCAGCACCGTGCCCGGTACGGCCCCGGTCAGCTCGTCGTCGCGCAGCGTCTGTACGCCGTTGACGCGCACGCTCACCACGCCCAGCGCCCGCGAGTCGAGGCGCGGGCTGTCACCGGGCAGGTCGTGGACGAGCGTGGCGGGCCCCGCGTCGATGCGTTCGGGGTCGAAGAGGACCAGGTCGGCGTGGTACCCCTCGGCGATCCGGCCGCGGTCGCGCAGCCCGAAGAGGCGCGCCGGGTCGTCGGTGAGCATCTTCACGGCCCGCTCCAGGCCGACGAGCCGGCGCCCGCGCAGGCAGTCGCCGAGGAAGCGGGTGGTGTACGGGGCGCCGCACATCCGGTCCAGGTGGGCGCCCGCGTCGGAGCCGCCGAGCAGGACGTCCTCGTGTTCCCAGGTCTCCCGGCGCAGCTCCCAGCTCGCGGGGTCGTTGTCGGTGGGCATGGGCCACAGGACGGTACGGAGGTCGTCGGCGGCGCAGATCTCGACGAGACAGGTGAAGGGGTCCTGGCCGCGTTCGGCGGCGATGTCGCGGACGACGCGGCCGGTGAGCCCTTCGTTGGCGGCCGAGTAGGTGTCGCCGATGACGTACCGGTCGAAGTGGGCCAGCCGCCGGAAGACGCCCGCTTCCTTGCTGTTCGCGCGGCGCAGCATCTCCTCGCGTACGGCCGGGTCGCGCAGTTTCGCGAGGCGTTCGGGCACGGGGAGGCCGAGGATGTCGCCCCAGCCGGGAATGAGGTTGAGGGCGCAGAAGGTGCCCAGGGACATGTTCATGGGGGTGAGGATCGGCATGGTGAGGGCGACGATCCGGCCGCCCTCCTTGCGCGCCCGTTCACTGGCGAGCAGCTGGCGCGGCACCCGTTCCGGTACGGCGGCGTCGATGGTGAGGACGTTCCAGTTCAGCGGCCGTCCGGCGGCCGCGGACATGGCCACGAACAGGTCGATCTCGGCGTCCGAGAACTGGTCGAGGCAGCCGGCGACGATGGCCTCCAGCTGGGTGCCTTCGTGGTCGGCGACCGCGCGGGAGAGGGCGAGGAGTTCGTCGGGACCGGCGTGCCGGGAGGCGACGGGCGCGCCGTCGCCGTCGGAGTGCGAGGAGGACTGGGTGGTGGACAGGCCCCAGGCGCCCGCGTCCATCGCCTCGTGGAAGAGGCGCAGCATCTCCTGGAGCTGCTCGGGGGTGGGCTGTCCGCCGATGGCGTCGGGGCCCATGACGTGGCGGCGCAGCGCGCAGTGGCCGACCATGAAGCCGGCGTTGACGGCGGTCCGTCCGTCGAGTGCGTCGAGGTACTCACCGAAGGTGTGCCAGTTCCAGGGCGCGCCCTCCTCCAGCGCGACCAGGGACATGCCCTCGACCTTGCTCATCATCCGCCGGGTGTAGTCGGCGTCCTCGGGGCGCCCGGGGTGCAGGGGTGCGAGGGTGAAGCCGCAGTTGCCGCCCACGACCGTCGTCACGCCGTGGTGCATGGACGGGGTGGCGTACGGGTCCCAGAAGAGCTGTGCGTCGTAGTGCGTGTGCGGGTCGATGAAACCGGGTGCGAGGACGAGTCCTTCGGCGTCCTCGCTCGTACGGGCCGGTTCGGCGACCGCGCCCGGCTCGGCGAGCACGGCGATGCGGCCGTCCCGGATGCCGACGTCCGCGGCGTACGAGGGCGCGCCCGTGCCGTCCACGACGGTCGCGCCCTTGATCAGGTGGTCGAGCATGGTGCCGGTACTCCTCTCGGACGAGGGATGGTCAGCCGGCCGCCCGGCGGAAGCGCGTGGTGCGGTGCACCGGGTCCGTGTCGATCTTCGGTATGACGTGCTCGCCGAGCAGCTTGATCGTGGTGAGGGTGTCCTCGCGGGAGATGCCGACGGGCAGGCCGAAGGAGAGCTGGTCGGCGCCGGCCTGCTCCCAGCGCTTGCACTGCCGCAGCACCTCGTCCGGGTCGCCGCAGATCATCAGTTCCTCGGCGATCAGCAGCTCGATGAGCTCCTCGGTGTACTCGGGGAGGAGCTCGGGCCACTCCGGTATGCCCTCGGGCCGCGGGAAGGTGTCGTGGTAGCGGAAGAGCAGCGACTGGAGGTAGTTGAGACCGCCGCCCACCGCGATCTCGACGGCCTTCTGGTGCGTCTCGGCGCAGATCGCCGTGGAGGTGACCATCACGTTGTCGTTGACGAACGCGCCGACCGGCTCGGCGTCCTTGATCGCCGACTTGTAGGACTCCAGGACCCACTCCATGTCGGAGACCTTCTGCACGCTGAAGCCGAGGACGCCGAGGCCCTTCTTGGCGGCCATGGCGTAGGAGGAGGGGGAGCCCGCGGCGTACCACATGGGCGGGTGGGCCTTCCCGTACGGCTTGGGCAGGACCTTGCGGGGCGGCAGCTCCCAGTGCTTGCCCTTGAAGCCCACGTACTCGTCCTGGAGCCACATCTTCGGGAACTCCGCGATGGTCTCTTCCCAGAGCTCCTTGGTGTGGTTCATGTCGGTGACGCCCGGCATGAAGCCCAGGATCTCGTGGCTGCCCGCACCGCGGCCGGAGCCGAACTCGAAGCGACCGTCGGAGAGATGGTCGAGCATGGCGACCTTCTCGGCGACCTTGACGGGGTGGTTGACCGGGGCGAGCGGGTTGAAGATGCCGGAGCCGAGGTGGATGCGGTCGGTGGCGTGCGCGAGGTAGCCGAGGAAGACGTCGTTGGCGGAGAGGTGGGAGTACTCCTCCAGGAAGTGGTGCTCGGAGGCCCAGGCGTACTTGAAGCCGGAGCGGTCCGCCTGGATGACGTACTCGGTCTCCTCCATCAGCGCCTTGTGCTCCGCCTCGGGGTCGGCCTTGGCGCGCGCCGCCGGGACGTATCCCTGTACAAAGAGCCCGAATTCCAAGGGGTCTGCCCTCCCTGAGTTTCTGACGCACGCCTCCTGACGCCCCGTCAGATTCGATGTCGACGACTGTTCCACCGGCGCCCGGCCCGGTCAATACCTGATGGCCCGTCAGACCATGGGTCAGAAGAGGCTCACGCCCGCCAGCCACCCACCGTCCACGACGAACGGCTGCCCGGTGATGTACGAGGAGTCTCCGCAGGACAGGAAAAGCGCCAGGGCCGCGACCTCCTCGGGCCGGCCGGCCCGCCCCATCGGTACGAGCTTCCGGTAGAGCTCGTCCACCGCCTGCTGGGACGCGACCGGGTCGGCGGCCGGGTCGAGCGCGGCCGGATTGGTCATCGGAGTGTCCACGGCGCCCGGGCACACCGCGTTCACCCGGATGTTGCGGGGCGCCAGCTCCAGCGCGGCCACCCGGGTCAGCCCCAGTACGGCGTGCTTGCTCGCGGCGTAGGCGCCGACGAGCGCCATGCCCGTGAGGCCGGTGTACGAGGCGGTGTTGACGATCGTGCCGCCGCCGGCCGCAGCGATCTCCGGCGCGACGGTACGGATGCCCAGGAAGCAGCCGACCTGGTTGACCTGGACGACCTGCTGGAACTCATCGAGCGGCGTCGCGACCAGCTCGTTGAAGCGGAGGATTCCGGCGTTGTTGACCAGCCCGTCGATCCCGCCGAAGGCGTCCTTGGCGGCGGCCACGGCGGCCGTCCAGTCGTCCTCACTGGCCACGTCCAGATGTACGTAGCGCGCGGCGTCCCCGCCCAGCTCCTTCGCCAGCGCCCGGCCCTGCTCGTCCAGTACGTCCGCGAGCACGACCCGGGCGCCCTCGGCCACGAACAGCCGCGCCTCCTGCTCGCCCTGTCCGCGTGCGGCGCCGGTGATCACGACGACCCGCCCGTCGAGCTTGCCCATGCCTGCACCCCTCGGTACGCCTCGGTCGGGTCAACTGCTGAGCAGCGGGGCCACGTCCGCCCCGAAGGCCGCCATCTGATCGGTCAGCTCGGCGCGGCTGCGGCTGCGGAAACGGAGCTGGAGCTGATGGACGCCGATGGCCGCGTACTCCCGCAGCGAGTCGGCGATACGTTCCGGCGGGCCGGTGAGCGTCCACTTGCCGGTGTCCCAGCCGGGCTCGCCCACGTACAGCGGCTCGGCGATCGCGCCGATGACCAGCGGCTCGCGCACGCCCGCCTTCTCGCGCAGCGCCCGCAGCCTGGCGATCTGCCCGGGCAGCCGGTCCCTGCGGTCGCCCTGCGGGAGCCAGCCGTCGCCCCGCTCGGCGGCCCGGCGCAGGGCGGCGGGCGAGGAGCCGCCGACCCAGATCGGCGGGCGGGGCGTCTGTACGGGCCGCGGGGCCTGGCCCAGCCCCTCGAAGGAGAACCGTTCCCCCGCGAACGCCGGGAACTCCTCGGGTCCGAGGGCCGTTTTCAGAGCGTCCACCGTCTCGTCCAGCACGGCCCCCCGCCGCTCGAAGTCCACCCCCAGCGCCTCGAACTCCTCCTGTACGTGCCCGGCGCCCACCCCGAGGATCAGCCGCCCCTCGGAGAGCCGGTCCAAGGTGGCGTACTGCTTCGCCGTGAGCAGCGGATGCCGCAGCCCGACCACGGCGACATGACTCAGCAGCCGTACGCGCTCGGTCACGGCCGCGAGGTGCGCGAGCGTGGCCACCGGGTCGTACCAGACCGTGCTCATCGCCCCGGCCAGCCGGCGCGGGATCGCCACATGCTCGCAGCAGGCCACATACGCGAAGCCGTGCCGATCGGCAGCCCTCGCGATCTCCACCAGGTCGCGCGGCCCGGCCCCCGCCTCCCAGGGCTCGGCATACAGCGTGCTCTGCGACTGAACGGGCAGCTGCATGCCGTACACAAGGCGGCCCGCCTCCGGCGCCCACACCATCAGGCGCCCGCCCCCGCCCACAGCCCCTCCGTCGTCAGCCCCAGCAGATCGATGGCGTTGCCGCGCACGATCCGCTCGATGACGTCCGGGGCCAGATGGCCCATCTGTGCCTCGCCGACCTCCTTGGACTTCGGCCAGGTGGAGTCGGAGTGCGGGTAGTCCGTCTCGTACAGGACGTTGCCCACCCCGATGGCGTCCAGATTCTGCAGGCCGAACGCGTCGTCGAAGAAGCAGCCGTATACGTGCTCGGCGAAGAGTTCGGAGGGCGGCCGGTGGACCTTGTCGGCGACGCCACCCCAGGCGCGGTTCTCCTCCCAGACCACGTCGGCGCGCTCCAGGATGTAGGGGATCCAGCCGATCTGGCCCTCCGCGTACATGATCCGCAGGTTCGGGAAGCGGTCGAACTTGCCGCTCATGAGCCAGTCGGTCATCGAGAAACAGCAGTTGGCGAAGGTGATCGTGGAGCCGACGGCGGGCGGCGCGTCCGCCGACGTGGACGGCATCCTCGAGGACGAGCCGATGTGCATGGCGATGACCGTGCCGGTCTCGTCGCAGGCCCGCAGGAAGGGGTCCCAGTAATCGGTGTGGATGCTGGGCAGGCCGAGGTGCGGCGGGATCTCGCTGAAGCAGACCGCGCGCACGCCACGGGCCGCGTTGCGCCGTACCTCCTCGGCCGCCAGCTCCGCGTCCCACAGGGGAATGAGGGTGAGCGGTATGAGCCGGCCGCGCGCCTCGGGGCCGCACCACTCCTCCACCATCCAGTCGTTGTACGCACGCACGCCCAGCAGCCCCAGCTCACGGTCCTTGGCCTCGGTGAACGTCTGGCCGCAGAAGCGGGGGAAGGTGGGGAAACAGAGGGCGGACTGCACGTGGTTGACGTCCATGTCCGCCAGCCGGTCGGGCACGCTGTACGAACCGGTGCGCATCTGTTCGTACGTGATCCCCTCCAGCCTGATCTCGTCCCGGGAGTAGCCGACCGCGGTGTCCAGCCGGGTCAGCGGGCGGTGCAGGTCCTCATAGATCCACCAGTCGACGAGCGGGCCGTCGTCGCCCGGCGCGCCCATCTTCGGGGCGAACTTCCCGCCCACGAAGGTCATCTCCTTCAGGGGCGCACGCACCACGCGCGGCCCGGTGTCGTGGTACTTGGCGGGCAGCCGGTCCCGCCAGACGTGCGGCGGCTCCACCGTGTGGTCGTCCACCGAGATGATCCTGGGAAAGGTCTCCGCCGCGTCCGGCGCCAGGGCCCCCGACGGCTGCGTGGTCTCCGTGTCCATCGCCATGTCCCCGACGGTAGCGCCTATCTGACGAACCGTCAGCTATCGCGTCGGCTGCTCTTCGACGGCACAGAAGCGGACGGCTTCCCTCCGAGGTCGCGGTAACGCCTGCCTGATCACAAGAGGAGGGATTGTGCACAGACCTGACCCCTACTGACGCAGGGGCCGCCGACAAGGCAGACTGGCCGATGCGAACGAGATGCACAGGCAGGGGGACACCATGGACGAGAGTCCGGGGCAGGGGCCGCGGCAGCTCCGCTTCACCGTGCTCGGTCCCGTACGGGCCTGGCGGGACGGCACCCCGCTCGCGGCCGGCACCCCGCAGCAGCGCGCCCTGCTCGCCGCCCTGCTGCTGCGCGGCGGCCGCACCGCCACCGCCGCCGAACTGGTCGACGCCATCTGGGGCGACGAGCCCCCGCACGCCGCGCTCGCAGCCCTGCGGACCTACGCCTCCCGGCTGCGCAAGGCGCTCGGCGACGAGGCGGACGCGCTGGTCAGCGAGTCCGGCGGCTACGCCCTGCGGTCCGGCCGGCCGGGCGCGCTCGACCTCGACCTGGACCGCGCCGAGGCCCTCGCGGCCGAGGCCGAGAAGGCCCGCGCGAGCGGCGACCGCTGCCGCGCCCGTGACCTGCTGGACTCCGCCCTCGTCCTGTGGAACGGCGAACCACTGGCGAACGTTCCCGGCCCGTACGCGGAGAACCAGCGCACCCGCCTGGAGGAATGGCGGCTGTCCCTCACCGAGGCCCGCCTCGACCTCGACCTGGACCTCGGCAATCACGCCGAGGCGGTCTCCGAACTGACCGCCCTCACGGCCGCCCACCCCTTGCGTGAACGGCTCCGCGAACTCCTCATGCTCGCGCTGTACCGCTCTGGACGGCAGGCCGAGGCGCTGGCCGTCTATGCCGATACCCGCCGTCTGCTCGACGCCGAGCTGGGCGTCGACCCCTGCGCCTCGCTCGCCGAACTGCACCAGCGCATCCTGCGCGCCGACGCCGGCCTGGAGGCGCCCAGCCCGCCGCCGGAGGAGGAGCACGCCGGCGCGGGCCCCGCCGTTCTGCGCCCCCAGCAGCTCCCGGCCACCGTCGCGGACTTCACCGGCCGCGCCGCGTTCGTCGCGGAGCTCGGCGCGCAGCTCGCGACGGCCGAGGGCAGCGTCATGGCGGTCTCCGCGCTCACCGGCATCGGCGGCGTCGGCAAGACCACGCTGGCCGTCCATGTGGCGCACGCGGCGCGCGAGCACTTCCCCGACGGCCAGCTCTACGTCGATCTGCAGGGCGCGGGCCACACCCCCGCTGAGCCAGAGGCCGTGCTCGGCGCGTTCCTCCGCGCGCTCGGCACACCGGACTCCTCCATCCCGGACGGCACGGCGGAGCGGGCCGCTCTGTACCGCTCCACGCTCGCCGGGCGGCGGGTGCTCGCGCTGCTGGACAACGCGCGGGACGCCGCCCAGGTACGGCCGCTGCTGCCCGGTACGGAGGGCTGCGCCGCGCTGATCACCAGCCGCGCCCGCATGATCGACCTGGCCGGTGCGCACCTCATCGACCTTGATGTGATGAGTCCCGAGGAAGCGCTGACGCTCTTCACGCGCATCGTCGGCGAGGAGCGGGTCGGTGCCGAGCGCAAGGCCGCGATGGACGTCGTCGGCGCCTGCGGCTTCCTGCCGCTGGCCATCCGTATCGCCGCGTCCCGCCTGGCCTCGCGCCGCACGTGGACCGTGTCCGTACTGGCCCGCAAGCTCGCCGACGAGCGTCGCAGGCTGGACGAGCTGCGCGCCGGCGACCTGGCCGTGAAGGCCACCTTCGAGCTGGGGTACGGGCAGCTGGAGCCGGCGCAGGCCCGCGCGTTCCGGCTGCTGGGGCTGGCCGACGGGCCCGACATCTCGCTCGCGGCGGCCGCCGCGCTGCTGGACATGGACGTCGACGCGGCCGAAGAGCTGATCGAGTCGCTGGTCGACGCCTCGCTCCTCGAATCGGCGGCTCCCGGCCGCTACCGCTTCCACGACCTGGTCCGGCTCTACGCGCGCGCCTGCGCCGAGCGCGACGAGCACCCGCCCTCGGAGCGCACCGCAGCCCTCTCCCGCCTGCTGGACTTCTACCTGGCCTCGGCGGCCCGGATGTACGCCCTGGAGCGCCCCGGCGACCGCCTCGTGGACCACATGGAGCACACCCGCTATCCGGGGCTGGCGTTCGAGGACCGCGCGGTGGCGCTCGAGTGGCTGTTCAGCGAGGCGGGCTGTCTGCTGGCCTGCGCCCAGCAGTCCACCGGCGCCGACACCGTGCGCCGCGCCGCCGACCTGCTTCTGCTCACCAAGGACCTGGCCGAGTCGGGCGCCGACGCGCGCCAGCACGACCAGGCCAACGTGACGCTGCTCGCCGCGGCCCGCGCCCTCGGCGACCAGCACGCCGAGGCCCGTATCCACACCTCTCTCGCCTACATCCGCACGCTGGCCGGGCGGCTGGACGACGCCGACGAGCACGCCAAGTCGGCGATGCTCCTCGGGCTCGCGACGAACGACCCGATCTCCTCGTCCTACGCGCCCAACGACCGCGGCATCATCGCGGGCGCCCAGGGGCGGCACGCGGACGCCGAGGCGTACCTCAGCCAGGCGCTGATCGCGTTCCGCGACGACCGCAACCAGCAGTCCGAGGCGAGCGCGCTGTGCAACCTCTCGCGGGTCCACCTGGACACCGGCCGGGTGGACAGCGCCATCGGGCTGGCCGAGGAAGGCGTCGCGATCTACCGCAGAATCGGCGCCACCCGGCGGCTGGCCAACGGGATGTACGCGCTGGCGCTCGCCTTCACCGCGGCCGGGCGCCTGGAGGACGCGGCGCAGCAGCTCAATGCCGCGCTCACCATCTTCCAGGACAGCCGGCAGCCGTTCTGGGAGGGCATGACGTACTTCCGGCTGGCCGAGGTCGACCTCGCGGGCCAGCGCCCGGCGCGCGCCGCCAACTACGCCGAGCAGGCGCTGACCGCGCTGCGCGGCGTCGGCGGTGAGCTCTGGCGCGCCAACGCGCTGACCACACTGGGGCGTGCGCTGAGCCAGGTCGGGCACACCGGGCGGGCCCGGGTGTGCTGGCAGGAGGCGTTGTCCAGTTACGAGCGTCTCGGAGCGGCGGAGAGCGCCCAGGTGCAGCAGCTCCTGACGCCGGCCGCGGTCGCCTGACCGGCGTCAACCGGGGGCGGCGAGGGGGCCGGCGAGGCCGTCCCCGGTAGCTCGACGGCTTCATCGCCGCAGGTCGGCGCGGTAATCGTCGCCGTTTATCGATCGTTCATCGCGGCACGCCACTCTTCTACGTACCGAACCGCCGCCTCGGGGGGCAAGCGGCTCGGTGACGCGGCCCCACCGTAATGGTGTTCGGCCCTGGTTCACCCGTCCGGCGACCCACGGGGGAGTCGCCGGGCGGTGGACCGCAAGCGCCCATACACAGGAGTTGATCACTGTGAACACCGAGAAGAAGGCTCCGCAGACCGACGACCAGGACATCATCAAGCCGCTCGACAGCCACCGGCCGATCATCGGTGACGAGCTCGTCACCATGGACAGCCACCGGCCGGTCATCGGCGACGAGGTCCTGGCCGCGCAGGAGGGCCAGCGTCCGGTTGCCGGCGACGGCACGATCGCACCGCAGGACAGCCACCGGCCGATCGCCGAGCCGAAGCTGGAGCACTGATCAGACGTACGGCCCGCTGAGCCACCATCCGGGGGATCGCAGGGGCCGGCTTCGACGGCACGGAGGGGATGCCGTCGAAGCCGGTCCCTGCGGCGTGTTCGGGCGGCGCCAGTAGGACGCCGAGACCTGACGGGCCGTCAGTTCCGGTGCTACAGTCGCGCCACATCCCGTTCCCGTCCCGCCCATTGCCGGGAGGCGCGCCGTGTATGAGTCCGGTCGGATACGTACGCTCTGGGAGCTGATGGAGTACCGGGCCGCCGCATCGGCGGACGCGGTCATGTTCTACGAGCCGGACGGGCGGACCGTCACCTTCGGGGAGGCGCGCGAGCGGGCGCTGCGCGCCGCGGCCGGCTTCCGGGAGCTGGGCATCGGTGCCGGGACACGGGTCGCGTGGCAGCTGCCGACCCGGGTCGGCACGGTGCTCGCCTCGCTCGCGCTGGCCCGGCTGGGCGCCGTGCAGATACCGATCGTCCATCTGCACCGGGAGCGCGAGGTCGGGTACGTACTCGCCGCTTCGGAGGCGGAGTTCGTACTGGTACCGGGGCTGTGGCGGGACATCGACTTCACGGCGATGGCCCGCAAGATGGCGCCGGACAGGACGCGGGTGGTCACCGTGGACGGCGGGGCGGGGCTTCCGGACGGCGACCCGGCCGCGCTACCGGATTTCACGCCGGGGCATGCGCGGGAGCGGGAGAGCGCGCACGAGCGGGCGCACACTTCGTGGATCTACTACACCTCCGGGACGACCGCCGCCCCGAAGGGCGTGCGGCACACGGACGCGTCGCTGATCGCGGGCGGCGTGGGCCTGGCGACCGCGCTGGAGATGTCGGCGGCGGACATCGGATCGATCGCCTTCCCGTACGCGCACATCGCCGGGCCCGACTACGTCATCGCGATGCTCGTGAGCGGCTTTCCCGCGGTGGTGCTGGAGACGTTCGCGCCGGGCGCGGCCGCGGACACGTACGCCCGGCTCGGCGTCACCATGGCGGGCGGCAGCACCGCCTTCTACCAGGCGTTTCTGGAGGAGTCGCGGCGCCGCCCACACGGCGGGAAGCTGATCCCCTCCCTGCGGCTGCTGTCCGGCGGGGGCGCGCCACTGCCGCCGGAGCTGTACTTCGAAGCGGGCCGCGAGCTGGAGTGCGCGGTGCTGCACGGGTACGGCATGACCGAGTGCCCGATGATCGCGATGGGCACCCCGTACGACACCGACGAGCAGCTCTCGCGGACGGTGGGGAGGCCGGTGGCCGGCGCCGAGGTACGGATCGCCGGGCCGGACGGGCGGGCGCTGCCGGCCGGGGAGCCGGGCGAGGTGACGCTCAAGGGGCCGATGGTCTGCCAGGGGTACACGGACCCGGCGCTGACGGCCGCCTCGTTCGACGCGGACGGCTGGTTCCACACCGGTGACCTGGGGTTTCTGCGTACGGACGGACATCTCGTCCTGACCGGGCGGCTGAAGGACATCATCATCCGCAAGGGCGAGAACATCTCGGCGCAGGAGGTCGAGGACCTGGTGCGGGGCCATCCGGCAGTGGCGGAGGCGGCGGTCATCGGGCTGCCGGACCGGGAGCGCGGGGAGCGGGTGTGCGCGGTGGTCACGCTCGCGGATCCTGGCGGACCTGCGCTCACTCTCCCGGAGTTGACGGGCCATCTGCGAAACGCCGGACTGATGGCGCAGAAGCTGCCGGAGCAGCTGGAGATCGCGGCCGAGCTGCCGCGCGGTGGACCGCTGGGCAAGGTACTGAAGGGCGCGCTGCGGGAGCGGTACGCGGACTGTGCGGGCGAACCGACGGTTGGATAGGCGTACTTGCCGGTGTGCTTCTGAACTGCTCGCTGTACTGGGGTAGTTCACAACTGGTGGAACACATTCCGGGTGTATCCGGCGTGACCGCGGGTAAAACGGAGTGATCTTGTCCACACGGAATCCCGCTTTCCTACTTAGCCGTGCAAAAGGTCACTTCGTGGGTAACATCGCGGCGGCGATCGCGTGTTCGTTCGATGTCGCCAAGCCATCCCCCACACGAGGACCTCGATGACTTCCATACCGGCGACACTGTTGTGGTGCCTGAGCGCGGGAACGGCCGCCGCGGTGGTGATGACCTTCCTCCTGGCCCGGGCCCGACAGGGAAGTCAGGCCCTGCGCCGGCGTCTGGACACCGCCGAGGCCCGCACCTCCGCCGCCGAGCGCGGCCACGCCGAACTCGCCGCCCAACTGCGCGCCACGGAGGACGAACTCCGCCACCTCGCCGAGGCCCGGCTGCCCGACCTCGCCACCTCGCTGGCCCACCCGCACGTCGCCGTCCGCGGGCTGCGCGACCCCCGCTTCACGGGTACCGACGTGGACCGTTCGCTGACCTCCGCGATGGACCAGCTCGCGCAGGCCGTCGCCAAGGAACGGACCCGGATCGACGAGGCGGCGCAGGCCACGATGCGCGGCGCCACGACCACCATCCAGGCGCTGCTGTACCGGCTGCAGACGCTGCTCCAGGAGATGCAGCACCGGTACGACGACCAGGCCGTCGCCCAGGACCTGCTGCAGGCCGACTTCCTCAACGAGCAGGCGCTGCGCCGGGTGCAGACCACCGGCGTGGTCTGCGGCGCCTGGCCGGGGCTGACCCGCGACGACTCGCACCTCGCCGATCTCGTCGTCGGCGCGATGTCGCGGCTGCGCGGGTACGAACGTATCCAGGTCAGCAATCTGCTGCGGGACCCGGTGGGCGTGGTCGCGCGCGCCGTCGAGCCGGTCGCGATCGCGCTGACCGAGCTGCTGGCCAACGCGCTGCACCACTCCCACCACGAACTGCCCGTCGCCGTCACGCTCCAGCAGGGCAATCGCGGCGCGTCCGTCATCGTCGACGACTACGGCATCGGCATGCACGCCGATGAAATCGCCTACGCCACGCGGCTGTTGAGCGGCGAGGAGCAGGTGCTGCTCACGGAGCTGGGCGACCCGCCGCGCTCCGGATTCGCGGCCGTCGGGCAGCTGGTGCGTCAGTACGGCTTCACGGTGCACGTCGAGTCCTCGCCGTACGGCGGCGTGCGGGCCGTCGTGTACATCCCGGGCGATCCGCTGCTGACGCTGCTGGACGAGACCGCGCAGCCGATGTCGGCGATGGCGCCGCTGCCGCCGCAGATGATGCACGCGCACTCGACGCCGCTGGGGGTACCGCAGGGCATGTCATCGGCCATGTCGCAGAGCACGTCGCAGGCCGCGCCGCTGCCGGAGCCGGTGGCGGGGGCTGGGGCTGGGGCGGAGCACGCGCCCGCTCGTACGCCCGAGCCCGAACCCGCGTACACGCGGGAGTCCGAAACGGCGTACGCGCCGGAGCCCGGGCCCGCACACGCGCCCGACTCCGCGCCCGACTCCGCCCCCGACGACGGTCTGCCGCGCCGCCGGCGGCGCCGGCCCGCCGTCGAGCCCGAGCGCCCCCTCCCCCGTACCGAACCCGTCGCCGAGCGCAGCCCGCAGGAGTCCGCCACCCGCTGGGCCGCCCTGCAGAGCGGCACCCTCTCCGGGCGGGCCGAAGCCGAGTACCGAATTCCGCGCCCCGAAGGGAACGACCAAGGATGAGCACCCCCGTCCGCCGCCGCGTCACACAGGACCAGTCCTGGGTGCTGGCACCGCTGCTGGAGCTGCCGCACGTCCTGCACGCGGCCGTCATCTCCGGCGACGGCTTCATCGAAGGCTCCTCCCCCGGCCTCGCCCGCGAGGCCGCCGAGGGCGTGGCCGCCATGATGTCGGCGCTGCAGGGCGCGGGCCGCGCCGTGACCGCCGCGTTCGCCGGCCAGGACGACGCCCGGCTGCGGCAGACCGTCGTGGAGTCGGCGGAGGGCTGGGTGATCGCCATCCCGGCCGGCGAGAACACCTGCCTCGCGGTCTTCGCCGGGCCCGAGGTCAACATGGGCGTGGTCTCCCACCAGATGCAGGTCCAGGTCGCCACGCTGGGCGCGAAGGCGATGGGCTCGCCGCCGCGGGACGCGGGTTCGCCCGCATGACGCCCCGCCAGAGCAACCGGCGTCTCGTACCGGCCTATCTGGCGACCGGCGGCCGCGCCCGCCCCAGCCGCAACACCCTGGACCGGCTCACCGTGCTGTACGGCGCGACCGTCACCGCGCCCCCCGGGCTGCGTCCCGAGGCGCTCCGCGTCCTCGCGCTGCTGCGGCCGGGCGCGCTGACCGTCGCCGAGACCGCGTCCCACCTGCGACTGCCGGTCAGCGTCGTGAAGGTACTGGTCGCCGACCTCGTCGACGCCGGGCACCTGCACGCCCGTTCCCCCATCCCCGAAGCCGAGCAGATCGACCGGCAGATTCTGGAGAGGGTCCTCGATGGACTCCGCACTCTCAAGTCCTAGCGCGGCGGGCGGCACGCACAGCGCCGCCGACGGCGCCGACGCCGGCGCCATGTACCTGTCCGGCACCGACCAGACCCTGGTGAAGCTGCTGGTCGCGGGGCCCTTCGGGGTCGGCAAGACCACGTTCATCCGGGCCCTGTCGGAGACCCCGCCGCTGCACACCGAAGAGGTGATGACGCAGACCGGCGCGTTCGTCGACAATCTCGCCGGGGTCCGCGAGAAGACCACGACCACCGTCGCCATCGACTTCGGGCGGATCACGCTCGCGGGCGACCTCGTGCTGTACCTCTTCGGCACGCCCGGCCAGAAGCGGTTCCGGCCGCTGTGGCAGGACATCGCGCGCGGCGCGGTCGGCGCTCTGGTACTGGCCGACACCCGCAGACTGGCTGACTCCTTCGAGGTCATGGACATCATCGAGGAGGCCGGGCTGCGTTACGCGGTGGCGGTCAACACCTTCCCCGACGCGCCCGACCACTCCGTCGAGACCCTGCGCGACCACCTCGATCTGCACGAGGACACCCCGCTGGTGCTGTGCGACGCCCGCGACCGCGACCAGTCGCTCGACGCGCTGATCGCCCTCGTCGGGCACGTCCTGGACCACACGCCCATGGAGAACCCGTGACCTCCCCCCACCCGCCCGGGGCCACGCCGCCCCCGGGCTGCCCCGCCCATGCCCGCCCGGCTGCCGAACCACACCGTCCGGCGTCCCCGCACGCCGCGCCCTACGCCCCGGCCCAGGACGCGGTGCGGCTGTACGGGCCCGACTTCGCGGCCGACCCGCACGGCTTCTACGCCGAGCTGCGGCGGCAGGGGCCGGTCGCGCAGGTCGAGATCGCGCCGGGCGTGCCCGCGATGCTGGTCACCGACTACCGCGCCGCGCTGGAGCTGCTGCACGACGACGCCACCTGGTCCAAGGACTCCCGTCCCTGGATGCCGACCGTGCCACAGGACTCGCCGGTCATGCCGATGCTCACCTGGCGGCCCAATGTGTTCTTCAGCGACGGCGAGGCGCACGACCGCTACCGCAAGGTGATCACCGACAGCTTCGCCCTGCTCGAACCGTACGAGCTGCGCGGATACGTGCAGGGCGCGGCCGACACGCTGATCAGCCGGTTCGGCGCCGAGGGCCGGGCCGACCTGATCACCCAGTACGCGCGCGTGCTGCCGCTGATGATCTTCAACCGGGTCTTCGGGCTCCCCGACTCCTACAGCGACCGGCTGATCTCCGCCCTCGCCGGGATGCTGGAGGGCCGCACCCCCGCGGAAGCGGCCAGGGCCAACGAGGACTACACGCGCTACATCATGGAGCTGGTCGCCGCCAAGAAGGAGCGCCGCGGCCCCGACCTCACCTCCTGGTTCATGGACCACCCCGCAGGGCTCACCGACGAGGAACTGATCCACCAGATCGTCCTCACCATGGGCGCCGGGCACGAGCCGACGACCAACCTCATCGGCAACGCGCTCGCCCGCATGCTCTCCGACAACCGTTACTACAGCACCCTGTCCGGCGGCGCGCTCACCGCGCGCGACGCCATCAACGACGTGCTGTGGAACGACCCGCCGCTCGGCAATTACTCGGCGCACTTCCCCCGCCGGGACGTCTTCTTCCACGGCACCTGGATCCGCGCCGGCCAGCTCACGATGGTCTCGTACGCCGCGGCCAACGCGCAGTTCGGCACCGTCCCGCTGGAGCAGCCCGGCGCGGGCGGCGGTGCGCACCTGTCCTGGGCCGCGGGGCCGCACGCCTGCCCCGTACGCAACACCGCGCTGCTCATCGCGACCACCGCCATCGAGCGGCTCACCGCCTGGCTCTCCGACATCGAACTCACCGTGCCCTTCGATGAGCTGGAGTGGCGGGTCGGCGCCTTCCACCGGGCGCTGGCCGCGCTGCCGGCCCGCTTCACCCCCCTCACCCCCGATCAGGCAGGAGCCACCCCATGGGACAGCAGCCCGTCGCCATCGACCCGGCCGGCACCGACCTCCCCGGCGAGGCCGCCCGCCTCCGCGCGATAGGCCCCGCCGCGCTCGTCGAACTGCCCGGCGGCATACGGGCCTGGTCGGTCGGCGGGCACGCCCTGCTCAAGCGGCTGCTGGCCGACGACCGGGTGAGCAAGGACCCGCGGCAGCACTGGCCCGCCTGGCGGAACGGCGAACACCACGACAGCTGGCTGCAGTCCTGGGTCGGCGTCACGAACATGTTCACCGCCTACGGTGCCGACCACCGCAGGCTGCGCAAGCTCGTGGCACCGGCGTTCACCGGGCGGCGCACCGAGGCGATGGCCCCGCGCGTCGAGCGGATCACCAAGGAGCTGCTGGCGGGCCTGGAGGCGGCGCCCGCCGGCGAGCCGGTCGATCTGATCTCTTCCTATGCGCACCCCCTTCCGATGCGGGTGATCTCCGAACTCTTCGGGGTGCCCGAGGAGTCCCGGGCGGAGGTGAAGGAGGTCATGGACGAAATCTTCGACACCTCGGCCACCCCCGAACAGGCCGCCGCCACCGCGCAGAAGGTCAGCACCGTCCTCGGCGCTCTCATCGCCCTCAAGCGCAAGGAGCCCGGCGACGACATGACCAGCGTGCTGGTCTCCACCCGGGACGACGACGGCTCCCGCCTGGAGGAGCGGGAACTGCTCGACACCCTCCTGCTGGTGATCGGCGCCGGTTACGAGACGACCGTCAACCTCATCGGCAACGCCGTCCACGCCCTGCTCACCCACCCCGAGCAGCGCGCCCTGCTGACCTCCGGGCAGGCCGGCTGGGACGACGTCATCGAGGAGACGCTGCGCTGGGCGCCCAGCATCGCCAACCTGCCGCTGCGGTACGCCGTCGAGGACATCCCGCTGGCGGACGGCACGGTCATCCGGCAGGGCGACCCGATCCTCGCCGCCTACGCCGCGGCCGGCCGGGACCCCGAGCGGCACGGGGCGGACGCCGACTCCTTCGAGCTGCGCCGCGCCGACCGGGAGCACCTCGCCTTCGGGCACGGGGTGCACTTCTGCCTGGGCGCGCCGCTGGCCCGCATGGAGGCCCGCACCGCACTGCCGGCGCTCTTCGACCGCTTCCCGGACCTCGAGCTGGCGGCGCCCACGTCCGAACTGCGGGCCACCGGCTCGTTCATCGGCAACGGGGTGCAGTCGCTCCCGGTCCTCCTCAACAAACGGTGACCGTCCGGAGCCTCTCCTTGAGGACCTTGCCGCTGGCATTCCTCGGCAGCTCGGGCAGGAACATCACCTCCCTCGGCACCTTGTAGTTGGCCATCTCCCGGCGCGACCAGACGAGCACTTCGTCCGCCGACACGGTCGCGCCGGGCCGCCGCACCACGTACGCCCGGCCGACCTCGCCCAGCCGGGCGTCCGGTATCCCGATCACGGCGGCGTCGGTGATGTCCGGGTGGCGCAGGAGCAGTTGCTCGATCTCGGCGGGGTAGGCGTTGAACCCGCCGACGATGAACATGTCCTTGATCCGGTCGGTGATCCGCAGGTTGCCCGCCTCGTCCAGCACTCCCACGTCCCCCGTGCACAGCCAGCCGTCCGGGGTGACGGCGCGGGCGGTGCCCTCCGGGTCCTCGAAGTAGCCCGTCATGACGTGGTAGCCGCGCACCCGTACCTCGCCGGGCGTGCCCGGGGGCGCCGCGCGGCCCTCGGCGTCGACCACCGCCACCTCCGTGCCCGGTATCGCCCGGCCCGACGTGCCGGCGATCACCTCGGGCGGGTCGCCGCGCCGGCACATCGTGACCACCCCCGAGCTCTCCGACAGGCCGTACGCGGTCAGTACGGTGTCGATCCCCAGCTCCCCGCGCAGCCGCTCGACCAGCTCCAGCGGCACCACCGCGGCGCCGGTCACGACCAGCCGCAGCGTCGAGAGGTCGTGCCGGGCGCGCGCGGGGTGGTCCAGCAGCTGCTGGTGCAGCGACGGCGGGCCCGGCAGCACGGTGATCCGCTCGGCGGCGATGTTGGCGAGCGCGGTGTCGGCGCTGAACACCGGCTGCGGGACCATCGTCGCGCCGCGCAGCAGACAGGCCAGCACGCCGGCCTTGTAGCCGAAGGTGTGGAAGAACGGGTTGACGATCAGATAGCGGTCCCCCTCGCGCAGCCCCGCCAGCTCGCTCCAGACGCCGTACGCGCGCAGCGTCTGGGCATGGGTGATCACAGCGCCCTTGGGCTGCCCCGTGGTGCCCGAGGTGAAGACGATGTCCGAGGGGGCATCGGGCGCCACGGCGTCCGCGCGCTCCCGTACGACCGCGGCCGGCACCCGGTCGCCCCCGGCCAGGAACCCCCGCCACGTGCGGAAACCGACGGGCGCATCGTCGGCCAGCACCACCGCGTCCCGCAGATCCGGCAGGCCCGGCAACGGGCCGCGACCCGTGCCTTCCGCCGTGGCCCGGCGCAGCGAGGCGACGTACGACGTGCCGAGGAAGGTGCCGGTGACGAAGAGCAGCCGGGCGCGGGTACGGCGCAGGACGTGGGCGGCCTCGGCACCCTTGAAACGGGTGTTGACCGGCACCAGGACCGCGCCCGCCGACACCGCGCCGAGCGCGGCGACGATCCAGTCCGCGGTGTTCGGCGCCCAGACCGCCACCCGGTCGCCGGGCGCGACGCCCGCGGCGATACAGGCCGCGGCCGCGCGCTCGACCCGCGCGCCGAGCTCTTCGTACGAGACACGGGCCCGCCCCTCGACCACCGCCTCCCGGCCTCCGTACCGAGCGGCCGCCGCCCGCACCAGCCGCGGGATGGTCCCGAACTCCAGGTCGGCCCGCACATCTTCCGCCCCGCTCGGCATCGCCCCTGCCTCTCTCCCCCGGCGCCGGGGCGGGCCGTACGGAGTGTCCGGGAGCCCGCCCGGGGACCGTGCGGCGCGTACCGGCCGGGAGAACCCTGTGCCAGTTAGCTGACTGGTCGTCAGATTAGCGGTAGCCTCCTCGGCTGTCAGTACGGACGACCGGCCGGACGACCGACCACGGAGGTGGCGATGGGGGCGACCCTCAAGGACGCTACGGCGATAGCCGGCATCGGACAGACACCCTTCGCCAAACGCCTTCCCGAATCCGAGAAGACGCTGGCCTGCCGCGCGATCACGGCCGCCCTGGCCGACGCCGGCATCGCCCCCTCGGAGGTCGACGCCTTCGCCTCCTACACCATGGAGGAGACCGACGAGGTCGAGGTCGCCAAGGCCATCGGCGCGGGCGATGTCACCTTCTTCTCCAAGGTCGGCTACGGCGGCGGCGGCTCCTGCGCCACCGTGGCGCACCTGGCCGCCGCCATCGCCACCGGCCAGGCCACCGTCGGCGTCGCCTGGCGCTCGCGCAAGCGCGGCTCCGGGCCCCGCCCCTGGAAGAACACTGCCGTTCAACTCCCCACCCCCGCTCAATGGACCCGCCCCTTCGGCCTGCTGCGCCCGGCCGACGAGATCGGGATGCTCGCCCGTCGCTACATGCATCAGTACGGAGCCACCCGCGACCACTTCTTCAACGTCGCGCTGGCCTGCCGTAACCGCGCCAACCAGAACCCCGCAGCCGTCATGTACGACCGTCCGCTGACCCGCGAGATGTACATGACCGCGCGCTGGATCAGCGAGCCGCTCTGCCTCTTCGACAACTGCCTGGAGACCGACGGCGCACTGGCCTGCGTCCTGGTCTCCGCCGAGCGCGCCCGCGGCTGCCGTCACGCCCCCGTCTACGTCCACGCCGCCGCCCAGGGCCTGCCCGCTCAGCACCACGGCATGGTCAACTACTGGAACGACGACCCGCTCACCGGCCCCGCCTGGACCGCCGCCCGACACCTGTGGAAGTCCGCCGACTTCGGCCCGCAGGACGTGGACGTCGCGCAGATCTACGACGCCTTCACCCCGCTCATACCGCTCTCCCTGGAGGGCTACGGCTTCTGCGGGCGGGGCGAGGGCGCGGCCTTCACCGAGAAGGGCGCCCTGGAGATCGGCGGCCGGCTCCCGCTGAACACCGGCGGCGGTGGCCTCTCCGAGGCGTACGTCCACGGTTTCAACCTGATCACCGAGGGCGTCAAGCAGCTGCGTGGCACCAGCACCGCGCAGGTGCCGGACGCCTCGACCTGCCTCGTCACCGCGGGCGAGGGCGTCCCGACTTCCGCGCTGTTGCTGAGGAGTTGACCGTCAGTGAAATTCATGAAACCGAGTGTGACAGCCGCCACTGACAACCGCACCGCGTCCGCCACGCCTGTGGACAACTCCCCGACGACCGCTGCGGAACCCGCCACCGCCGACGGCCGCTCCGACCCCGCCGACGGCTTCCTGCTCCCCGTCCCCGACGACGACGGCGCACCGTTCTGGGCGTACGCGGCAAGCGGCGAGCTCCGCGTCCAGGCCTGCGCCGACTGCGGCGAACTGCGCTTCCCGCCCCGCCCCTGCTGTCCGCACTGCCAGTCCTTCGCGAGCGAGTGGCGGCGGATGTCCGGCCGAGGACGGATCTGGTCGTACGTCCGGCCGCACCCGCCGCTGCTGCCCGCCTACGCCGCCCTCGCGCCGTACAACGCCATCATCGTCGAGCTGGCGGAAGCCCCGCGCATCCGGCTGGTCGGCAACCTCGTCAGCGCGCCGGACGCCGCGCTGAACTCCGTGCCACCGGAACGGCTCCGCATCGGCGCGGCGGTGAAGGTGACCTTCCACGAAATGGCGGACGGCGTGACCGTCCCCCGCTGGCTGCTGGAGCGCCCGTGACCGTACGCGTCGACACCCGGGCCGCCACGGGCGTCGCCGTGGTCACCCTCGACCGGCCCGACCGCCACAACGCCATCGACCTGGAGACCGCCGACGAACTGGCGGACGTCTGGCGCGCGTTCCGTTTCGACGGCGCCGTACGCGCCGCGGTCGTGACCGGGGCCGGCGGCCGGGCCTTCTGCACGGGCGTCGACCGCTCCGTGCGCGTACCGCAGCCCGCTTCCCCCTACTCCCTCGACGACCCGCTGCTCCGCATCGGCCCCAAGGCGGCCGACCTGTGGAAGCCGGTGATCGCCGCGGTCGACGGCATGGCCTGCGGCGGCGCGTTCTACCTGCTGGGCGAGTGCGAGTTCATCGTGGCCTCCGAGACCTCGACGTTCTTCGACCCGCACACGACGTACGGCATGGTCAGCGCGTACGAGTCGGTGCTCATGGCGCAGCGGATGCCGTACGGGGAGATCGCCCGGCTCGCCCTGATGGGCAGCGCCGAGCGGCTCGGGGCCCGGCGCGCGTACGAGGCGGGCCTGGTATCCGAGCTGACGCCGCCGGGCGAGGCGCTGCCCGCCGCCCTGCGCGCAGCAGAGACCGTCGCCGCCCAACCCACGGAGGCTGTACAGGGCACCGTACGGGCCCTGTGGGCGGCGAAGGAGGCGGCCCGCAGCCAGGCCCTGGCACACGCCCCGCAGCTCATCGCGCTGGGCAACCTGCCCCCGGAGCGGCAGGCGGAGCTCTTCGAGGAGCGACGGAAGGGCGGCGCCCCTCGGGTGCGGTGAGAGCCCGTCCGGGCTCCGGGCACGGCTCCGGACGGACCGGGCGCGTCAGCTGACGTCGTCGAGGAGGCAGTTGACGACCTTGTCGGCGCGGTCGGGATGCGCCATCGGGATCCGGACCTCCGGGTTGTCGGTGGTCCGGTCGGCGTCCATGTCGTCCTCGTACGGATTGACCTTCACCTTGGCGGTGTCCACCACGGTCGCGTCCGCGCCGAGGAATCGCACCGTGACGGTCACGTCGGTGTGCGGATCCCCGACGACGAGCCTGACCAGGGCATGTGGCCTGGCGTCGTCCGGGTTGGCGCACGCGATGATCCTGCCGCTCGGCGCCTGCGTCGCGGTGGGCTCCGGACTGCTGTGCGAGCCACCGCTTCCGGAGTAGTCGTCATCGTCGTAGTCGTCGTCATCGTCGTAGTGATTGCTGCTGCCGTGGTAGCCGCTGCTGCTGGAGTGGGTGCTGCAGCCGCCGCCGCTGTCACCCCCGTGGCTGCCGCGGCCGTGCGGCCGGAATCCGGTGAGCGAGAGCAGAACAACGGCCACGACGGCCGTGAGCCGCAGATGACGGCGTGCCATGAGATCCCCCGATTGTTTGACGAGCGCACGTCACGATACCGGGGCCGGATTGCCGTGGCGGCCCGCGGCGGCACGGCGTAGCGTCGGCTGTGGAGAGCATCAGGACGATGCGAAACGAGGCGACGCTTGTGGTGCGCAACGTACTCGGCTCCCTGATCGCCCTCGTCGGAGCGGCGGCCGCCGTATGGAGCCCCTTCCGTCCTTGGTACGACGGCCGTCATGGCGAGGACTTCCGTATCGCGGACCTCTTCAGCGGGATCACCGGCAGCGGCGCCGACGTCATGCGCTCACTTCTGCTGCCGATGCTGGTCGCGGCCGTGCTGACGCTGATCGGCGTGGTGCTGCGCTCCCGCCTGGTGGTCACGCTCGCGGGACTGGTCGTGCTCGGCTTCACCGTCCTGTGGATGGTCCGGCAGGGCCAGGCGGCCGGCAGCCTCACCGTAGGGAGCGGGGGCAGCGGCCTGGGCGTGGGAGTCGCGGTGGCGCTGGGCGGCGGCGTCCTGCTGTTGCTGGGCGCGCTGCTGATGAGCGGCCGCCGGGCCGTACGCGCCCGTCGGCGCCGCAGGGATCAGGAACTCGAGGAGGAGTACGCGCCCGCACCGTACGGAGGAGACCCCGACGACCGGTACGCGTACGAAGGCGGGCCCGGGGGCGCGCCGTACGCCTATGGGGGACAGCCGAATCAGCCCCCGTATGCGACGCGTCCGGACGGCCCTTACGGAACGCCGCCCGTCCAGTGGCCGGGCACCGTCGGGTCCTCGGCCGGCGATCCCGCACGAGAGCCGTGGCCTGCGACGACGCACGACGGCACCACCCCGCCGGCCGGTACACCGACGGTCGCGTCCCAGGAGCCGTATCAGGGGCCGTACCAGGACGAGAGCCCGTACCGGAGCGAGCCGCCGACCGAGGACGCGCACCCCTCCCCGGCCGACCGTACGCAGCCGCTGCCGCCCGTCCTCGGCGACCGGCAGCCCGGGCAGGAGCGCCCGCCCAAGGAGCGCCGGCCGGACTAGGAGCGCCGCGCCTGCCCCGTACCCTTCGCGGCGTCCAGCGCGTACACGCAGCGGTCCTTGCTGCAGGCGTAGACGACGCCCGCGGCGGCCACCGGGGTGCCGGTGATCTCGCCGCCGGTCGCCAGCTTCCAGCGCAGCTGGCCGCCCATCGCGTCCAGCGTGTACAGGCAGTGGTCGGCGGACCCGAAGTGCACCCGGCCGTCCGCGGCCACCGGGGCCCCGATGACCTCCCCGCCCGCCTGGAAGCGCCAGCGGGGCGTGCCCGTGACCGCGTCCAGCGTGTACAGGGCGTTGCCGCTGCCCAGGTGCACCGCGCCGTCGGCGACCAGTACCGGCTCGGTCGACTGGCGCGCCTCGGTGGCGATCCGCCAGCGGTCCCGGCCGTCGTTCGCGTCCAGCGCGTAGACCGTGCCGAGGTAGTCCGCGAGGTAGATGCCGCCGCCGGTGACGGCGGGCCCGGGGGCGTACGCGGGCGGCGCCAGGAAGACCGCCGGCGCCTCGAAGTGCCAGCGGACGTCGCCGCGGTTGCTGTCGATGGCCAGGACGCGCGTGCCGGCCACGACGTAGACGACGCCGTCCGGAGCGGTCAGCAGCCGCACGGGGACCCCGCCGCAGGACGCCGCGTCCCCGACGGGGTACGACCAGCGCTCGGCGCCCGTACGGGCCTCCAGCGCCTTCAGCCGGGCGTCGGCCCAGACGTACACCGTGCCCTCGTGCACGACGGGGCCGGACTCGGCGGTCTCGAAGTCGGTCTGCGCGCCGCCGATCTCCCACAGCAGCTCGCCGTTGGCCGCCTCCCACGCCTGCACGCCGCCGCCGCGGGTGCCGGTGACGACCGTGCCGCGGTCGACGCCCAGGCTGTAGACCCAGCCCTCGGTGTTCAGCCGCCACAGCTCGGAGCCGTCGGTGGCGTCCAGCGCGTACAGACTCGGGCCGTCCGAGGCGTGGATCCGGCCGTCCGAGACGGCCATCGCCCAGGCGACCTCGCGGGTCTTGAACTGGCGCCGCCCGCTGGCCACATCGAGCGCGTGCACCTCGAAGGACGTGACGTACAGCAGGTCACCGGAGACGACCGGGGTGCCCCACACATCGTTGGACATGCGGAAGCGCCAGGGGCGCCAGCGGCCGTGTCCGCCCTGCGCCGCGGGGTCACCCGGGCGGCCTGCGGCGGGCGCGCCGTGGGCGCCCTGCGGGCCGGGTGCGGGCTGCGGAGGCACCGCGGGCGGCGGGCCCGTGGGCCCCGGCGCCTGCACGCCGGCCGGCGGCCGTACCCAGTTCGTCGTCGGTGCGGGCTGCGCCTGCGGGGCGTGGCCCTCCGCCGGCCGGGGGCCGGGCCCTATCGGGGCCACGGAACCGCCGATCCGTACGGAGCCGTCCGGGCCCTCCACCTCCTGGGGCGGCGCGGGCGCGACCGGGCCGGTGGGCGCCGCCTGCGCGAGCGGTGCGCCGCCACGCGGGTCGCCGATCCGGCGTGCACCCGGACCGACCGCCGCGGAAGCGGCCCATCCGGGATCGCCGGTGGGCGCGGGCATCGGCGCGCTCTCCTGGCGCTGCGGCGCGGGCCGGGAGGCGGGCGGCGCCGGGGGCGGCGCGGACGGTACGGGCGGGGCGGCGGGCGGCCGCTCCGGCTGTGCGGAGTACCCGCCCCGGGCGGCGCGCCCCGAGGAGGCCGCGGCGCGCTGGGCGGGCTGCCGGGCGGCCGTCACCCGGCCGCCGCGCCGGCTCTCGATCAGGCCCACGGCGTTCCCCGGCAGCCAGGCCGAGGCCGTGCCGCTGTCGTCGGTACCGGAGCCGAAGAGGTGCGGCGCCAGCTGGGACTGCAGGTCGGCGGGGCTGGGGCGGTGCTCGGCCGCCATCTGCATCGTGGCCTCGATCAGCGGCCGCAGCTCGTCCGGCAGGCCCTCCAGGTCCGGGCCCTCGCGCAGCAGCATGAAGACCGTCTCGACCGGGTTGGCACCGTGGAAGGGGGCGTGCCCGGTGGCGGCGAAGACCAGGGTGGAGCCGAGCGAGAAGATGTCGCTGGCCCCCGTGACGCTGCGCGAGTCGCGTGCCTGCTCGGGCGACATGTACGCCGGCGTGCCGACGGCGACGTTCGTCATCGTCAAACGCGTGTTCGATACACCGCTGGCGATACCGAAGTCGATCACTCGTGGCCCGTCCTCGACGACCAGGACGTTCGACGGCTTCAGATCGCGGTGCACCAGGCCCGCGCCGTGGATGGACTGCAGGGCCTCGGCGACGCCGGCCGCCAGCCAGCGCACCGCCTGGGCCGGCAGCGGCCCGCACTCATTGACTATTTCTTCCAGGGAGGGAGCGGGGACGTACGCGGTCGCCAGCCACGGCACCGCCGCGCGCGGATCGGCGTCGACCACCGCCGCGGTGTAGAAGCCGCTGACCGCGCGGGCCGCCTCCACCTCGCGCGTGAAGCGGACCCGGAACAGCTGGTCCTCGGCGAGCTCGGTACGGACCGTCTTGATCGCCACCCGCCGGCCGGAGGCCGACCGCGCGAGATACACCAGCCCCATACCGCCGGCACCGAGACGGCCGAGCACCTCGAACGGGCCGATCCGCCGGGGATCGTGCTGCGTCAGCTGCTCCACCACTTGCCTGCCACCTCCCCGTGGGGCGTCAAAGAGACTCTCAAAAGCCAAGAGCCGCCGAGAGCCACTGCCCCGAGCAGCGTCTCACCGCCTGGCCGATTCGGCCGTACGCATGCTGATTCTTCCTGGCGAAGCCGACGGTTGCGAACCCGGGGGCTTCCCGTCGTGTCCCGTGTCCCGCCGCGCGGTACGCGCAGGGCTCGTTACCTGCCGTTACACCCCGCATACGGGAGTACGTCGGGTCCCGTTCATGCGCCGACCGCACATATGTCCGGTGACCACCGGGTGGCCGACGTCACGGCCCGGCGCACCGCCCGGCCCTTCTCGGGTGCCGGTCCCTGCCCCGGTGTGCGGTCCGTCGTCGCCATTCTCATCCCCGTACGTACTGTTCGGTCCCGCGTACTCACCGGCCTGCCGCCGAGTCCGCGGACCCGTTGCCGGGCCGCGCCGCCCGCGGCCCGGCAGCGGGAGCTGCCTCGTCCCAATTCTGCTGTGCCGAACGGCGTTCGGGGGCCATGACCACGAACTAATTGGCGGATCGGTACGCCTACTTCGCAAGAGGAGGGCCGTTTTGGGTCGAGGTGATGCCGTATGCACCACAACAGGCACGAGGATGCTTGAACACGTGGGAGAGGAGAGGCGCGAGGGGCGATGAGGCATCCCACCGGCCTACTTCGGCGCCATCAGCCCGAATGCTGCCCCTTGATTGTCAACAACGAGGGCAAGGGTGCCGCCGGGCGTCCCCTGGGGCTCGCTGAGGACCTTGCCGCCCTGCCGGACCGCCGTCCGCAGGGCCGCTTCCATCTCCTCGGCCAGGAAGAAGACGGTGAAGTGCGCCGGCAGCTCGGCCGGCGCCCGCGCGTCCAGCACGATCCGGCACCCGATCTCGCGCTCCTGCCCGGCGATCCGCCACGGCAGGAACGTGGGGCTCGTCATCGGCCCCTCGGCCACCCCTTCGAACCCGAAGACATCCCCGTAGAAGGCGTCCACCGCCTCCGGTTCGCGCGTACTGAGACCCATCCATACGTACGCGCCGGGCTCGGCCTGCACTTCGAAGCCCTGGTGCCGGCCGGCCTGCCAGGCGCCGAAGACCGCGCCGCCCGGGTCGACGCCCAGCATCATCGCGCCCAGGTCGCCGATCGGCGTGCCGCCCGAGATCACCTGGCCGCCCGCCTCCCGGACCTTGGCGACGGTCCCGTTGATGTCGGACGTCGCGAAGTAGACGCCCCAGACGGTGGGCATCCGGCCGTCCCTCTTGGGCAGCAGGCCGGCGGCCTTGCGCCCGTCGAGCAGGGCCGTCGTGTAGTCGCCGAACTCGGGAACGCTGTCCGAGAAGGTCCAGCCGAACAGCTCTCCATAGAAGCGCTTGCCCGCTTCGAGATCCGGCAGCATCGCGTCCACCCAGCAGGGGGCACCCTCCGCAAAAGCCGTCATACGGACAAAGTAACCGGGCTTGCCAGTACGCGCCCGGCGCATGCCCCCGCGCACACTTCCGTACATAACCCCGTACACACACCCTTGCGCATACCCCCGGGCGGTTGTCCACCGAAGTTGTCCACAGGCTGTTGATAAGACGATTCACTTGATCAGGCCAGTGCCACCGAGGCGACTCCGGGGCCCCGAAGCCGTGCGGCGAAAGCCGATTACCGGCCCGATTCGCCCCATCCCCATTTGCAGGCAGCCAAATCGCGCTCCGATCACCCCTCGGTAAGCTGACGGCATGACAGGACAAGTTCGAACCGTCGACGGCAGAGTCGCCGGCCGCCGCGGGCAGGCGACCCGGCAGAAGCTCCTCGACTGCCTCAGCGAGATGCTCAGTTCGTCCCCGTACCGGGACGTCAAGGTCATCGACGTCGCACGCAAGGCGGGCACTTCCCCCGCGACGTTCTACCAGTACTTCCCCGACGTCGAAGGCGCCGTCCTCGAGATCGCCGAGGAGATGGCCAAGGAGGGCGCGAGCCTGACCGAACTGGTCGCCGGGCGCTCCTGGGCCGGCAAGTCGGGCCGGCAGACGGCCGAGGAGCTGGTCGACGGCTTTCTCTCCTTCTGGCGGAAGCACGACGCGATCCTGCGCGTCGTCGACCTCGGCGCGGCGGAGGGCGACAAGCGGTTCTACAAGATCCGCATGAAGATCCTCAACGCCGTCACCAACTCCCTTACGGACTCCATCAAGGAGCTCCAGGCCAAGAACAAGGTGGACAAGGAGGTCAGCCCCGCAGCGATGGCCGGCTCACTGGTCGCCATGCTCGCCGCGGTCGCCGGCCACCAGAAGGGCTTCACCAGCTGGGGCGTCAAGCAGGCCGAGCTCAAGCCGAACCTCGCGCTGCTCGTCCATCTCGGCGTGACGGGCAAGAAGCCCGCCAAGTAGCCGGGGCGCGGCGAGCGACCGCCGCCCCCGGCACGACACGTCGCCAGGACCGCGCACGTCCTGCCGCGCACGCGTCCCCCGCCGGCCCGCCCTTCGTCCTGCCATATCTGCATACGCCTCGGGCACCGCCCGGCCTCCCACGAGAGCCGGACGGTGCCCGAGGCGTATCTGGTGGCGTGCCCGAGGCGCATCCGGGCGGCGCGCGGCCTACGTAGGGCGGCTCCGCACTACGGAGTACGGTCTGCCCGTACTCCGTTATCTGATGTACCGTCAGTTTCATGACTACCGGGACCGGTACGACTCCTCCGTCACGTACACGCAGGGTCGCCGTCGCCGGAGTGGCGCTGGCCGACTGCGGGCGCGTCGACGACGCCACCCCCTACGCCCTGCACGCCCAGGCCGCCCGCCGCGCGCTGGCCGACTCCGGGCTGGACCGCTCGGCGATCGACGGTTTCGCCTCCGCCGGGCTCGGCACGCTCGCCCCGATCGAGGTCGCGGAGTATCTGGGACTCCGCCCCAGGTGGGTGGACTCGACCTCCGTCGGCGGCTCGACCTGGGAAGTCATGGCCGCGCACGCCGCCGACGCGATCGCCGCCGGCCATGCCGACGCGGTGCTGCTGGTGTACGGCTCGACCGCGCGCGCCGACCTCAAGGCGCGGCGCCGCACCGCCGACCTCTCCTTCGGGGCCCGCGGCCCGCTGCAGTTCGAAGTGCCCTACGGCCACACCCTGATCGCCAAGTACGCGATGGCCGCGCGCCGCCACATGCACCAGTACGGGACGACGCTGGAACAGCTCGCCGAGGTCGCCGTCCAGGCGCGTGCCAACGCGGCGGCCAACCCGGACGCGATGTACCGGGAACCGATCACCACCGACGACGTGCTGGCCGGGCCGATGATCGCCGACCCGTTCACCAAGCTGCACTGCTGCGTCCGCTCCGACGGTGGCTGCGCGGTCCTGCTGGTCGCCGAGGACCGCGTACCGGACCTGGCCCGGCCGCCGGTCTGGGTGCTCGGCTCGGGCAGCGCCGTCTCGCACACCACCATGTCGGAGTGGGACGACTTCACCGTCTCGCCGGCCGCCGTCTCCGGGCGGCTGGCCTTTGAGCGGGCAGGCGTGCGCCCGGAGGAGATCGACCTCGCCCAGATCTACGACGCCTTCACGTACATGACGCTGGTGACGCTGGAGGACCTCGGTTTCTGCGCGAAGGGCGAGGGCGGCGCGTTCGTCGAGAAGGGACGGCTGCTCCGGGACGGCGCGCTGCCGACGAACACCGACGGCGGCGGCCTCGCCGCCTGCCACCCCGGGATGCGCGGACTGTTCCTGCTGGTCGAAGCGGTGCGGCAGCTTCGCGGCGAGGCCGGCGAGGGCCGCCAGGTACGGAAGGCGGACGGCCGCCTGCCGCGCCTCGCGGTCGCCTCGGGCACCGGCGGATGGTTCTGCTCGTCGGGAACGGTGGTGCTGGGGGCGGAGTGAGGGCGGGTGGAGTGAGGGCGCGGGCGCCGTACCGCACGGCGCGCGAAGGTTGCGTTGAAGCGCACGCCGGAGCGTGAACTACTGCCGCAGGCCCGCGTATTCGGCCTTGCCGTGCTCACGGTGGCCCGGCTGTCACTCCATGGCGTCGTCGAGCAGCGCCCGTAGGACGGGACCGGCGTGTGTCCACAGGAGCATGCCGCCCGCGTCCGGTACGAGGTGGCGACGCGCGGTGCGTATACGGGTGGCGAGCCGGGCGCCGTGGTCCGGCGAGTGCGTGGGGGCGGTGTCCAGCGCGCCGTACCAGAGGTCGACCGGCACCCGGATCACCCCGGGATCGAACGGCCAGTGGCTCATGGCCAGCAGCGTGTCGCGGGCATAGCCGGCCGGGCCCGGCGCGAAGCCCTCGGCCATCGCCTCCCGGAAGGCAGCGGCGAACGCGGGCTGTTCCAGAAGGGCGCGGTCGCGCGCGCCACTGCCCTCGGCGACCAGTTCGTACAACACCTCCGGGCTCCCGAACCCGGCGAACGAGCGCTCGGCTGCCTCGGGATCGGCCGCGGCCCGTTCGGTGAGGTACCGCACCTCGTCCGGCAGCAGCGCGTCGTACGCGGGCGCGGCGAGCTCGTCCGTACCGGAGACCACCGCGAGCCGGGTGAACAGCCTGGCGGCGGCGCAGGCCAGCGCGAACGGCGCGCCCTGGGAGAAGCCGACGCCGCGCAGCCCCGAGAGCCCGCGCAGCGCGGCGAACTCCCGTACGTCCTCGGCCCAGCCAGTGAGCGTACGGCCGGGCGACGGATCGGAGGCGCCCAGCCCGGGGCGGTCCACGGAGATCAGCCGTACGCCGAGCTCCTCGACCGTCTCCGCGCCGAACCCGAGCCGCCGGGACGTGGCCGCACCGGGGCAGAGCAGTACCGGCGTCCCGTCCTCCGGCCCCCACTCGCCCCAGGCCAGCCGTCGCCCGTCGGCCAGCCGGACGGCCCCTCGCCGGGCAGGCGCGGGCACGGCGACGGCCGTACCGGCCGAGATCGCAGACATGGCACCAGCGTCTGTCGTCGGCGCCGCCCACCGCAACCGAATTGCCGGCGGGGGCGCGAGGGACGCGGGCGGCCGGGCGGACGTACGCCGCCCAGCGGGGACGCAGGCAGTTCGGCGGACGTACGCTGCCCGGCATGACCACGACGGACGACTCCCCCGAAGCCCACGCCTTCCGTGACCTGCTGCGCACCCTGCGGGTCTGGACGGGCGAACTGCCCGCGTTCGATCCGTACGCCGTCCCCGAAGCGCCGCTGCCGCTGTTCCGGCAGTGGCTGGGCGAGGCGGCCGCCGCGGGCGTACCGGAGCCGCACACGATGGCGCTGGCGACCGCGGACGCGGCGGGCGCCCCGTCCGTACGCATCGTGATGCTGCACGACGCCGACGAGAACGGCTGGCACTTCGCCTCCCACCGCGGCAGCCGCAAAGGCCGCGAGCTGGACGCCAACCCGCGTGCGGCGCTGTGCTTCTACTGGCCGCTGATCGGGCGCCAGGTCCGGGTCTGCGGCCCGGTCACGGCGGGCACGCCCGAGGAGAGCTCGGCCGACCTGCACCGCCGTTCACCGGGCGCGCTGGCCGCCGCGCTCGTGGGGCACCAGAGCGAGGTACTGGACTCCTACGCGGAGCTGGAGCGGGCGGCGGACGCGTCCTGGGCGCGGGCGCAGCGCGAGCCGGAGGCGGAGGTGGAGAGCTGGACGGCGTACGTGCTGCGCGCCGAGGAGGTGGAGTTCTTCCAGGGCGACGCCCGCCGCCGGCACGTACGGCTGCGCTACCGGCGGTCGGGCGATCGGGCGGACGGGGGCTGGCAGCGGGAACTGCTGTGGCCATAGCCCGTGCGGTCGAAACCGGTGCTCAGAACCGCTGGTACATGATGTGCAGCCCGACATAGCCCTTCTCCGGGTGCAGGAACGCCTCCGGCAGGGTCGTCATGATCTCGAAGCCGAGTGACTGCCAGAGGGCGACGGCACCGGTGTTGGTCTCCACGACGGCGTTGAACTGCATCGCGCGGTAGCCCTCGGAGCGCGCCCAGCGCAGTGCGTACTCGCCCAGGGCGCGGCCGACGCCCTTGCCACCGTGCGCCGGGTCGACCATGAAGCTGGCCCCGGCGATGTGCGCGGCGCCGCCCATGTGGTTGGGGTTCATCTTGGCCGTACCCAGGACCGTGCCGTCCTCGTCGACCGCGACAACCGTGTGGCCCGGCGGGCTGAGCATCCACAGCGCACGGCCCCCCTCCTTGTCGAGGTCGCGCGGGTAGGTGTACGTCTCCCCGGCGGCGACGATCGCACGGAAGAACGGCCAGATGGCGTCCCAGTCCTCGGTGGTGGCTTCTCTGATCAGCACCCGCCCAGGGTGCCCCCTGGCACCGCGCGACGCCACCCGATATCGCTGCGCGGCGGGGCCCGGCGCGCCCGGTGGGTCAGGACGTACCGGCGGCGGGCCGGAAGACCGGGACCGCGGGGTCACCCTCGCCGACCGCGCGGAAGTGGACCAGCAGCTCCATGCCGATCCGCAGCTCCGCCTCCGGGCAGTCGACGACCTCGGTCATCATCCGCGGCCCCTCGGCGAGATCCACGACGGCCGCGGTGTACGGAACGCGGTCGCCGAACGGCGGCAGATCGTTCCGGTGCACCACGGACCAGGTGTACAGCGTGGCCCGGCCGCTCGCCGCCTCCCAGACCACGTCCTCGCTCCAGCAGCGCGGACAGAACTCCCGGGGATAGTGGTGCGCGGCCCCGCAGCCGGCGGCCCGGCAGCGCCGGATCAACAGCCGCCCCTCCGCCGCGGCATCCCAGTACGGACGGGTGAAGGCATCGGCCTCGGGCAGGTCGTACCGGGGCGCGGTCGAGCTGGTCATCGGAACAGTCCCATCGCGGCGTCGAGCGACCAGGTCTGCCAGCCCATCGCGCCCAGCGCGACGAGCGAGATCAGGGCCATCATCGCGTTCTGCCCCTGCTCGGCCCAGTCGTGGATCATCAGTACGAGGTAGAGCAGGTTGAGCACCAGGCCCGCGACCAGCGCGACCGGCGTGAGGAAGCCGAGCACGAGCCCGGCGCCGAGCGCGAGTTCCGCGTACACGACGACGTACGCCATCGTCTTAGGGCGCGGCCGTACGACCACGTCGAAGCCGCGGCGCACCACGGCCCAGCGGTGGTCGGCCGCCACGCCGGCGGCCGACGCGATCCCCGTGCCACGCTCGACCAGCCCTTCTTGCCCTTGTGCCGCCAGCTCTCCAGCCACCACAGCCCCAGGCCGATACGGAGTACAGCGAGCCATTCGGGCCCGCCGAGCCACATCGTCTGCATCGCACGCCTCCCGCTCGACCGTTTCTGACGGTACGTCAGTTACCGGGTCAGTTCAGCGGAGGGCGCGGCCCGCGCGCAAGGGGTGGGGCGGGAGTGGCGCCCCCGATGCGCACCCCGACGCGCCCCGACGCGCCCCGCAGCACCACCGCGACAGACGCCGAGGCGCCTCCGCACGCACCATTCCTGACTGGGCGTCAGTTCTGTAGCCTGACTACTCGTCAGGTACCTGCCTGCCAGGTACGCATCGGCGGTCAGACGGGAGCGGCGCAGCGATGCTGGGATCCACTCATGGCACCCTCACCACTCACTCGCGGCCCGCCCGGGTCGTGGCCTGCGGAGGGCCGACGCCGCAGGCCGTGCACGGAACGGCCGGCCCGGAGCACGGCAGCGGCGGCCCCGGCGCGGGCGGCGGCCGGGACGGCACCGGCGACCTGGACGTGAGCGGGCGACCGCTGTCCGCGCCCGTGCCGGACCTGGACCGCTTCTTCCGCCCCGAGTCCGTGGCCGTCATCGGCGCCTCGGACAGCGAGGGCCGGCCGCACACCGGCATCACCCGCCGGCTGATCGACTGGGCCGAGCGGGTCGGCGCCCGACTGCACCCGGTCAACCCGGGCCGCACCTCCGTCTTCGGGCTGGCCTGTCACACCTCCGTCTCCGACCTGCCGGAACAGGTCGATCTCGCCGTACTGCTGGTCGCCGATCCACTGCCGGTCATCGAGGAACTCGCCGACGCCAAGGTCAAGTTCGCGGTGGCCTTCGCCGCCGGCTTCGCGGAGACCGGCGCCGACGGCGCGGCCGCGCAGGAGCGGCTGGCCGCGGCCGTCGCCCGCTCCGGCATCCGGCTGCTCGGCCCGAACACCAACCTCAACGCCTTCGAAACGTTCCGCGAGGACCTGGACGGGCCGGCGATCGCGCTGATCACGCAGTCAGGCCACCAGGGCCGCCCCGTCTTCGCCCTCCAGGAGCTGGGCATCCGCCTCTCGCACTGGGCCCCCACCGGCAACGAGGCCGACCTGGAGACCGCGGACTTCCTCTCCTACTTCGCCTCCCGTCCCGAGGTCGGCGCCATCGCCGCGTATGTGGAAGGGCTCAAGGACGGCCGCAGCTTCCTGCTCGCCGCCGACCGCGCGGCCCGCAACAAGGTCCCGGTCGTCGCGGTCAAGGTCGGCCGCACCGAGACCGGCGCCCGCACCGCCGCCTCGCACACCGGCAAGCTCACCGGTGTCGACGAGGTGGTGGACGCGGCGATGCGGCAGTTCGGCGTGGTCCGCGTCGACGGCCTGGACGAGCTGCAGGACACCGCGGCACTGCTGGCCAGGGCCCGCCCGCCGGCTGCCGAGGGCGTCGCCGTCTATTCGATATCGGGCGGCACCGGCGCGCACTTCGCCGACCTGGCGACGGCGGCCGGCCTGCACCTGCCGACGCTCGGCGAGGAGCGGCAGCGGGAGCTGCACCAGTGGATACCGGACTACCTCAACGTCGCCAACCCGATCGACAACGGCGGGCACCCCGTGGGCGACTGGCGCGGCCGGAAGATCATCGACGCGATCCTCGCCGACCCGTCCATAGGCGTCCTGATCTGCCCGATCACCGGCCCCTTCCCGCCGATGAGCGACAAGCTCGCGCAGGACCTGGTGGACGCGGCGGAGCAGACGGACAAGCTGGTGTGCGTGGTGTGGGGCTCGCCGGTCGGCACCGAGGACGCCTACCGGCGGACCCTGCTCGGCTCCTCCCGGGTGGCCACCTTCCGTACGTTCGCCAACTGCATCAAGGCCGTCCGCGCCCATCTCGAACACCACCGCTTCACGGCTTCCTACCGCTCCCCCTTCGACGAGGCGCCGCGCACGCCCTCGCCGTCCGCGCGCAAGGCGCAGGCGCTGCTGCGCCCGGGCGAACAGCTCAGCGAGCACGCCGGGAAGCAACTGCTGCGCGCCTACGGCATCCGCGTGCCCCGCGAGCAGCTCGTGACCAGCGCGGCGGGGGCTGTCCGGGCGGCGGCGCAGGTCGGCTACCCCCTCGTCATGAAGGCGTCCGGGCCGCGGCTGGCCCACAAGAGCGAGCTGGGCCTGGTCAGGATCGGCCTGACCTCGGCCAGCCAGGTCCGGGACGCCTACCGCGAGCTGACGGACATCGCGCGCTACGAAGACGTCGCGCTGGACGGGGTGCTGGTGTGCCAACTGGTCGAGCCAGGGGTGGAGATGGTCGTCGGCGTCACGCCCGATCCGCTCTTCGGGCCGACCGTGACCGTGGGGCTGGGCGGCGTCTTCGTCGAAGTGCTGCGGGACACCGCGGTGGCCGTACCGCCCTTCGGCGAGGACCAGGCGCGCGCGGCGCTCGGCCGGCTGCGGGGCGGCGCGCTGTTGGAGGGCGTCAGGGGGGCGCCGCCGGCCGACACCGACGCGCTGGTCGAGGTCATGCTGCGGGTCCAGCGGATGGCGCTGGAGCTGGGCGATCAGCTGGCAGAGCTGGACATCAACCCGCTGGTCGTCCTCCCGAAGGGCCAGGGCGCCGTGGCCCTCGACGCGCTCGCCGTCTGCCATTGAACGCCGGCGTCCATACCCCGGCCGCGCCCGCAGCCGTGTCCATGCCGACGTCAGAAGCTGGAGCAGCTTGATCATGACGACCTCCCCCGTCGGTCCCGGCGGGACCTCCGAATCCTTGATACTCCACACCACTGACAATGGCGTGGCGTGGATCACTCTCAACCGCCCGCAGGCCATGCATGCCGTCACCCCCGACCAGCGCGAACGCATCATTTCGCGGCTTGCGGAAGTCTCCGCGGACCCGGCCGTACGCGCCGTGGTGATCACCGCGACCGGCCGCGCTTTCTGCGCGGGCGCGGACCTGCGACCCCGGCCCGACGTCACCGGCAGCGGCAGCGGCAGCGAGCGGATCGCCGGCGATGTCGCACGGATGATCCGGCAGGGCGCCCAGCGGCTGATCGCCGCGGTCATGGACTGCGAGAAGCCGGTGATCGCGGCGGTCAACGGCACCGCGGCGGGACTCGGGGCGCACCTCGCCCTCGCCTGCGACCTGGTCCTGGCGGCCGAATCGGCCACGTTCATCGAGGTGTTCGTGCGCCGCGGCCTGGTGCCCGACGGCGGCGGCGCGTATCTGCTGCCCCGGCTGACCGGCCCGCAGCGCGCGAAGGAGCTGATGTTCTTCGGTGACGCGCTTCCCGCCGCCGAGGCCGAGCGGCTCGGGCTGGTCAACAGGGTGGTACCGGACGGCGAACTGGCGAAGACCGCGGCCGCCTGGGCCGACCGGCTGGCGGCCGGACCGACGCGCGCGCTGGCCCTCACCAAGCAGTTGGTCAACTCTTCGCTGGATGCCGACCGCGGCGCGGCCTTCGCCGCCGAGGCCGCCGCTCAGGAGATGAACATGACGACGGCGGACGCGCAGGAGGGGGTGGCGGCCTTCGTGGCACGCCGTACACCGGAGTACCGCGGCCGCTGACCACGAGGGGCCGCGTTCCGCCGGAACTCGCCGCTGGGGCTGAGCGACTCGGCGGAGCGACTGACCCCTGAGGCAGACGTCTAGGACTCGCCGCTGGGGCAGAGCGGTACCTCGTGGACGTCGCGGGTGTGGACGCCCGGCAGCCAGCCCTCGGCGCCCTCCGCGGAGGTCACCCGGTACCAGCGGTGGGAGATCGCGCCCGTCTTGTCCCGCACGAGGCGCCCGTTGGTGACGACGCACTCCGTGGCCAGCCGGTCGCCGTTCCAGACGCGGCCCGCGGCGTTCCCCGGGGCGGCGTACGCCTGGTGCGGGTCCCGGGCCAGCCGCAGCGCGCACCGTACTGTGCGCGCCTTCTCGCACGCCGGTTCACTGTTGTACACCGTGACCTCCAGCCCCGTGCCGGGCCCGGGCGGCGCGGGGCGCTCGCTGCCCGTCCCCACGAGCCGCCACACGGCGAGGCCCAGGGCGAGCGCCGCCACGGCGAACAGCACCGTCATCAGCTGTGGCCGGCGGCGCAGGAACGACAGGGGGCTGCGGGGCGCGCCGGGCGCGGGCGCGGACTCGGCTATGCGGGTCCACAGCCCGGGCGGTGGCTGGATTTCCTCGTCGGCCGCCCGGAGGCGTTCCCGCAATATCGTTTCGGCAGCACGGCGCCCCAGGCCGTTCCGGTAACCGCTACGGGGGCTCCCGCGGCCATTGGAGAGACGCCCCTGCCCGCCTTCGGGGCGCCACTGCCCGCCCCCGGAGTCGTCTCCCCGGCCGCCCTCAGGGGCCACGTGCGTGTTCCCGAAGTCGTCCCGCTCCACGGTGTGCTCACCTCCCCGTGAGGTCGTACGGCGAAGCGGCGAGGTAGCCGCGCAGCCGGTCCAGGGCGCGCGCCCGGTGCCGGGCCGCCGTGCACCGCTGCACCTTCATGATCCTGGCGGCCTTGCCGATGGTGTATCCGTCCAGGTCGACGAGGATGACCAGGCCGGCCTGGCGGTGCGAGAGCCGGCTGAGCATCCGCACCGCTTCCAGCTCGGCCTGCCGGCGCTCCCGTGCGCCGTCCCAGCCGGCACCGGGCAGCTCCCGCATGAGCGCGCCGCTGCCCGGCCCGTCCTCCGGGCCGCCCTCGCCGATCAGCGCCTGCCGGCGCTCCCTGCGATGCGCCTCCCGGGCGACGCTCAGCAGGGCCGTGAAGGCGCGGGCGTACGGCTCCGGGTCTTCCAGGAAGCGGTACGGGCGCCCGGCGAGCTTCAAGTACGCCTCGTGCACGATGTCCTCCGCCGCCTGCCGGGACCCCGCGAGCAGCACCGCCCTGCGGTAGAGCCGCGGCAGCAGCCCGCAGAAGACGTCGTCGAAGGACGGCGACGGAAGGGACGACGACGCCATCGCATCGGCCATGCGGCGGAACTCTCCCGGAATCCGATACGGGTGCGGCCTTGAGGGAGATACCCGGCATGATCCGCCGCCAACCGACCGAATACCGACAATTATTCGATCCGCCGGTGATCCGCCACCGGGCGCCGCCCGCGCAGCCCGCCTGACCCCGCGCGCCCCGCACTTCCTATCTGACGGCCCATCAGATTCAATGAGGATGTGGAAGGGAGCGCAGCATGATGGGACATGCCGGCATGGCAGCCACAGCGGTGCGCTATCTGCGTGCGACCGGTACCGCGGCCTCGCCCCCGGCGGCGCCCACGGCCTCGGGAACGACCTCCAGGGCGCCCCTGCGGGCCGTACGCGAGGACGAGCGGGCCCCGGTCGACCGGGACGAATTCCGGCGCGTGCTGGGCCATTTCGCGAGCGGCGTCACGATCATCACGGCGCCGGGCGACGCGAAGGAGCCCGCGCCCGCCGGCTTCGCCTGCCAGTCGTTCGCCTCGCTCTCCCTGGACCCGCCGCTGGTGGCCTTCATGGTGGCGCGCACGTCCACGACCTGGCCGCGGATCGCCCGGGCCGGGGTGTTCTGCGTGAACATCCTGGGCGCGGGCCAGGGCGCGCTGTGCCGTGGCTTCGCGGTCAGCGGCGCCGACAAGTTCGCCGGGGTACGGCACGCGCCGGCGCCGGTGAGCGGCTCCCCGCGGCTGGCGGACGTGCCGGCCTGGATCGACTGCACCGTCCAGGCCGTCCACACGGGAGGCGACCACCTCGTCGTCGTGGGCCGGGTGGACGCGCTCGGCACGGACGAAGCGGCGGCGGCCGCGGGGCCGTTGCTGTTCCACCGGGGTACGTTCGGGGAGTTCCGGGAGATCAGGCGCTGACCGGTGCCTCCGTCCGGCGCCGGATCACCAGTGCCATCAGGACCGCCAGGGCACACAGGGCCCCGGAGGCGTACCAGACCGGGTCGTACGTGCCGAGCGCGTCCCGGGCGAGGCCCCCGATGAAGGCGATGAGGGCGGCACCCACTTGGTGGGAGGCCAGCACCCACCCGAAGACGATCGCGGCATCGTCCCCGTAGTGCTCGCGGCACAGCGCAATCGTGGGCGGCACGGTCGCGACCCAGTCCAGGCCGTAGAAGACGATGAAAAAAAGCATCGGCGGGTGGACGGTGTCCGAGAGCAGCATCGGCAGGAACATCAGGGATACGCCGCGCAGCCCGTAGTACGCGGCGAGCAGCCGGCGGCTGTCGAAGCGATCGGTGAACCAGCCGGAGGCGACCGTCCCGAGGATGTCGAAGATCCCGATGACCGCGAGCAGTGAGGCGGCGAGCGTCATCGGCATGCCGTGATCGTGGGCCGCGGGCACGAAGTGCGTCTTGACCAGGCCGTTCGTGGTCGCGCCGCAGATCGCGAAGGTGCCGGCGAGGAGCCAGAAGGGGCCGGTGCGCGCGGCGTTGGCGAGCGCACCGAGCGCGCGCCGGGCGGCGCCTCGTTGCGGAGCGGGGCGCGGTACGAACTCTGTCGCGCCGTACGGTGCCACGCCCACGTCCGCGGGGTGGTCGCGCAGCAGCAGCCACACCAGCGGTACGACGGCCACGGCGGTCAGCGCCACCGTGACGGCCGCGGGGCGCCAGCCGTGGCCCTCGATGATCCAGGAGAGCAGCGGGAGGAAGACCAGCTGCCCGGACGCGCCCGCGGCGGTGAGGATGCCGGTGACCAGGCCGCGCCGCTGGACGAACCAGCGCCCCGTGACGGTGGCGGCGAAGGCCAGCGCCATGGAGCCGCTGCCCAGGCCGACGAGGACGCCCCAGTAGAGGATCAGCTGCCAGGAGGCGGTCATCACCACGGTGAGCCCGGCGCCGGCGGCGATCACGGCGAGCGCCGCGGCGACGACCCGGCGGATGCCGAACCGGTCCATGAGCGCGGCGGCGAACGGGGCGGTGAGCCCGTACAGCGCGAGATTGACCGAGACCGCGAACCCGATGGTGCCGCGCGACCAGCGGAACTCCTCGTGCAGCGGCTCGATGAGCAGGCCCGGCAAGGAGGCGAAGCCGGCGGCGCCGATGAGGGTGAGGAAGGTGACCGCGGCGACGGACCACGCGCGGTGCGGGCGGCGGCGCGGGCCGCGGCGCCTCTTGGGCGGCGCCGCGGACAACACCGGAGTCGGCTCCGGTGGGGCGGAAGGCTGGGGTGTCTGGGTCACCCCCTCAGCCTCGGGCAGCGCTCCGCCGCCTTCGAGTGGCCGGATGGCCATGATTCCTCAGGATCGGGCCAAGCGTCCGAGCCCCCAAGTGCCGCGGGCGGCTCAGAAGGTGAGCACCCCGCGCGCCAGCCTCCCCTCCGCCGCGTCCGCCGCCGCCTTCGCGAAGTCCTCCACCGGGTACGTACGGGTGACCAGTTCGTCCAGGAGCAGCCGCCCCGTGCGGTACAGCTCCGCGTACAGCGCGATGTCCCGCTGCGGCCGGGACAAGCCGTACCGGCAGCCCAGGATCGCCTTGTCCAGGTACATCGACGACACCAGGAAGGACGCCTCCGTGTCGGCCGGCGGGACGCCGAGCAGGACCGCCTGGCCGCGCCGGTCCAGCAGGTCGACCGCCTGCCGGATCAGCCGGGCGCTGCCCACGCACTCGAAGGCGTGGTCGGCGCCCGTGGGCAGGATGTCGCGCACCGCCGCTACGGTGTCGGCCGCCGACGCGTCCACGAAGTGCGTCGCGCCGAACTGCCGTGCCACCGCCTTCTTCGCCGGGTTCGCGTCCACCGCGACGATCGTCGACGCACCCGCGATACGGGCCCCCTGCAGGACGTTCAGCCCGATGCCGCCGGTCCCGATCACCACCACCGACTCGCCGTGGCCGACCCGGGCGCGGTTGAGCACCGCCCCGATACCCGTCAGCACGCCGCACCCCAGGAGCGCGGCGGAGGCCATCGGGAGATCAGCAGGGATCTTCACCGCCTGGACGGCCTTGACGACCGTGCGCTCGGCGAACGCGGAGTTGGAGGCGAAGCTGTACAGCCGCGTATCGCCGCGCCGGAAGGGCCTGCCCGGCATGCCGATCGCCTTCCGGCACATCGTCGGCCGCCCCCGGTCGCACTCCGCGCACGCCCCGCAGTTGGCGAGCGTGGACAGCGCCACATGGTCCCCCGGCACCACATGCGAAACCCCTTCTCCCACGGCCTCGACGACCCCGGCGCCCTCGTGCCCCAGCACGACCGGCACCGGAAAGGGAATCGTCCCATCGACCACTGACACATCGCTGTGGCACAGCCCCGCCGCACGGATGCCGACCAGGACCTCGCCCGGCCCCGGGGAGCGAACCTCCAGGTCGGTCACGAACCGCGGCGCCTCACCATCGAAGATCACACCCCGCACGACGCCCACCTCTCCCCCGCCTGGCCCCTCGGGGAGCCGTTCCGGGCCGCCGTGGCCCGGCTAGGCATTGGGGCGCTCCTTGGCGGCCGCCGCTGCCGCCATCGCCTCCAGCCGGTCCAGCAGCGGCATGGGGTCGGTGCCGACCGTCCCCGGGAGGAAGTCGGCGATCCGTTCCGGCGTCCACGGGCCTTCGTTGTACGCGGCGCGCAGCTCCCGGGGCTGCGCCCAGACCGCGATCTTCGGGCCGGCGACCGTGTACACCTGGCCGGTGACGCCCTCCCCCTTGGCGCGCTCGCTCAGCAAGTAGACGACGAGCGCCGCGACGTCCTCGGGCTCGCCGATCTCCTTGAGCTCCATGGGGACGCCCGCGGACATACGGGTGCGCGCGACGGGTGCCACGGCGTTCGCGGTCACGCCGTACTTGTGCAGCCCCAGCGCGGCGCTGCGCACGAGGGAGATGATGCCGCCCTTGGCCGAGGCGTAGTTGGCCTGGGAGACGCTGCCCTGGTGGTTGCCGCTGGTGAAGCCGATGAGGGTGCCGGTCCGCTGCCTGCGCATCACCGCGGCGGCCGCCCGGAAGACCGTGAACGTGCCCTTGAGGTGGGTCGCGATCACCGGGTCCCACTCCGCCTCGGACATGTTGAACAGCATCCGTTCGCGCAGGATGCCCGCCACGCACACCACGCCGTCGATGCGCCCGTAGCGCGCGAGGGCCGTGTCCACGATGCGCTGCCCGCCGTCCATCGTGGCGACGTCGTCGGCGACCGCGACGGCCTCGCCGCCGGCCGCCTCGATCTCCTTCACCACCCCGGCGGCGACCTCGCTGCCGGGCTCGCTGCCGTCCACCGAGACGCCGTAGTCGTTGACGATCACCCTGGCGCCCTCGGCCGCGGCCGCCAGCGCCACGGCCCGCCCGATGCCGCGGCCCGCCCCCGTGACGGCGACCACCTTGCCGGTCAAGAAGTTCCCCATGCCGCGCCCCTTCCCGCAGTTTCTGACGGACCGTTAGATTTTTGGGCAGACGCGGTACGAAGACAAGCCCCACGACCGAATCCCCCGAGGAGGGCGCATGCCCCTGCCGCCGGAGTTCCACGAGATCGCCCGACGTGTGAACAACTGGGGGCGGTGGGGACCGGACGACGAGATCGGCACGCTGAACCTGATTACGGCGGACGTGGTGCGCGCCGCCGTGGCAACCGTGCGCAGCGGCCTGCGCATCCCGCTCGCGCTGCCGCTCCGGCAGGACGGCGTGCAGACCGGCGCCATACCGGGGCGGGTCAATCCACTGCACACGATGGTCGCGATCAACCACGAGATGTTCGGCCCCGACACGATCGCGACCAGCGACGACGTGGTGACCATGGGCCTGCAGGCGGCCACCCACTGGGACGGCCTCACGCACGTCTCGCACTCGGGGAAGCTCTACAACGGCCGCCCGGCCGCCGCCGTCACCGCGCACGCCGGAGCGACCGCGCTCGGCATCGAGAAGGCCCCTCCGGTCCTGTCACGCGGCGTACTGCTGGACGTGGCGCGCGTGCGGGACGGCGGCGGCGACCGGCCGCTGGACGGCGCGCACGCGGTCACCCCCGAGGACCTGGAGGCCGCGGAGGAGCTGGCCGGCACGGCCGTACGCGCCGGTGACGTCGTCCTCGTACGCACCGGGCAGCTGCGGCGCTATCTGGCGGGCGACAAGCAGGGATACGCGTTCCCCTCGCCAGGGCTGTCGGTCCGCACTCCGGAGTGGTTCCACGCCCGCGACGTCGCCGCGGTCGCCAATGACACCCTCACCTTCGAGATCTTCCCGCCGGAGATCACGGACCTGTGGATGCCCGTGCATGCGCTGCACCTCGTGGAGATGGGGCTGCTGCAGGGTCAGAACTGGAACCTGGAGGAGCTGTCGGCGGCCTGCGCCGCAGAGGGGCGCTACGCCTTCCTGCTCTCGGCGGTGGCGGAGCCGTTCGTCGGCGGCTCCGGGGCGCCGGTCGCCCCCGTAGCGGTGCTCTAGGAGCCGACCACAGCGGCTCTCCACGGGGAGCCGTCCACAGCGGCCCCACAGAAGGGCCGCCCGGCCAAGGTGGCGGTGCGCTCATGCGCACCCCGAGCGCGGCACCGCGGACCGCCACCCGGCTCCGGGCGCGACCCGCACTCGCCAAGGGGGCGTCTCCCCCGTACCCTCGGCGTCCCCTCGCGGCGAATCGCTGCCCCAAGCGTGATCAAGGTGCCACGTCACGTCAACACCTGGTCTGGACTATTTCCGTTACATCCTGTTTGTGACGGCACACGGCTGCTCGTACGCCCCCAGTGCGCCCGGCTCGGCCCCGGTGGCCATCAGCAGCGACCGGCCACGGTCCACCTCGCACCAGATGCGCTTGCCCGGCCCTTCGGGCTGCCAGCCCCAGCGGTCGGCCAGCCCGTCGACCAGCTCCAGGCCACGGCCGTTCGTGTCGTCACCCTCCGCACGGCGCGGCCGCGGCGGGCGGGCGCTGCCGTCCACGACCTCCAGGCGCACCGTCCCGACCACGGGCCCCGCACCGGAGAAGCGCAGCCGCAGCTCGGCGTGCGAGCCGGCGTGCACCACGGCGTTGGTGACGAGCTCGGAGACCAGCAGGATCAGCGTCTCCGCCAGCGGCTCATCGGCCCCTATGCCGGACCCGGCCAGCCGCGACCGGGCCCACCTGCGGGCCCGCCCCACCTCAGCGGGGTCGGGCCGCACCTCCAACTGCACCTGAAGCACCTGCACCGCTCACACCATCCGAACCGGCGGAAACATCGCCTCGCGCCTCCACGGGATCACGGTGCGTGATCCCGACGAAGCACAGCATGGTTGACGTTCAGTCACCCCAACAAGCGCTTCAGGCATATTCCAGCGGAAGGGAGTATGCGTGCTGCATACTGTGCGACGCGCAATGCGGGGAGTCGAACGCAGGGGATTCGCGGGCCCCTGCCCGGTGCGAGCGGTACGCATCCCGTACCCCGGAGGTGCCTCGCAGGCAACGCCGGGCCGATTGCGCCTCAGAACCACTCGCACCCGAGCGAGCGTACCCGAGCGCCGCACCGACTCCCCCGCGTAACGAGTCACGCGAAGGACACAACCCGATATCGACGCAGCGTGACCGCTCATCCGTGCGGAGTCCGACATTCCGCTCAACAGCCGTCACACAGCGATATGACCGTCGGCCAACGCCGCCGCCAGCGCCTCCTCGCCCGCGGCCGCCGACTGCCAGCTCTCCGCGCGCAGCCAGGCCCGCTTCAGGAGGAGGTGCACGTCCGCCTCCCAGGTGAATCCCATGCCGCCGTGCACCTGAAGGCAGTCGCGGGCGTTGCGTACGGCGGCCTCGTCGGCGAGCAGCTTCGCACCGGACACCTCGGCGGGATCTTCGGTGACAGAGGCCGCATAAACGGCACTTCGGGCGAGCTCCACCCGTACCAGCATCTGCGCACACAGGTGCTTGACGGCCTGGAAGGAGCCGATCGGGGCCCCGAACTGCTCCCGCTGCCCCGCGTACGCCACTGCCGCCTCCAGGGCCTTTACGGCGCCGCCCAGCTGCTGCGCGGCTGTCAGCAGTACGGCCTCGCGGCGGAGCCGGGGCACGTCCGCCGCGTACGGCGCACCGGACGGGCCGTCGAGGAGCCGGGCGAGCGGGGTCAGCGGGTCCACCGAGCGCACCGGGGCCGTCCGCAGGCCGTCGGGCGCACACCGGTACGCAGCGTGCTCCGCCACCACGATGACCTCGTCACAGTCGGACGGGTGCTCCCACAGGGCCGGGGCCGACGCCGCGTCGCACAGCCCGGCGACCCGCTCGCCGGCCGCCACCCCGTCCACCGCGCCCGCCAGCAGCACCCCGGCCACCAGGGGCCCCGGCAGCAGCGCCCGCCCGGCCTCCTCCAGCACCAGGACCGCTTCGGGCAGCCCGAGCCCCGCGCCGCCCTCCGCCTCGGGCAGCAGCAGCGAGAAGAAGCCCGCGTCCGCCAGTTCGCGCCACAGGGCACGGTCCAGTACAGGTCCGCCGTCCGCCGCCTCGTAGGCGTCCACCGCCGCGCGCAGCCGCTCCCTGGGGAAGCGCCCGGCCAGCAGTTCGTGCACGCCCGCGCGCAGCGCCCGTTGGTCGTCGGTGAGGTGGAAGTCCACGGTCAGCGTCCCTTCGGGAGGCCGAGGAGCCGCTCGGCCACGATGTTCTGCTGGATCTGGGAGGTGCCGGCCGCGATCGTGTACGAGAGGGCCGAGAGCCGGTCGGCGAACCACTCGTGGTCCGCGTCGAGCGACCCGGCGCCCAGCACCTCGGCGGCCGCGTCGTACAGCTCCTGCCGGGCGTGCGAGTACCGCAGCTTGAAGACCGAGCCGCCGGCGCCGGGCACGCCGCCTCTGTGCTGCGCCTCGCTGACGTTCCACTGCGTGAGGCGCCAGAGCGCGGCGAACTCCGCGGCCAGGTGCCCGAGCCTGCGCCGCAGTACCGGGTCGTCCCAGCGGCCGTTGTCGCGCGCCTTACGGGCCAGCGCGACGAGCACCCGATGGCACGCCACGACCTCGCCCACGAAGGCGGTGCCGCGCTCGAAGGAGAGCGTCACCATCGTCACCCGCCAGCCGTCGTGCTCGGCCCCGATGCGGTTCGCCACCGGCACCCGCACCTCGTCGAGGAAGACCTCCGCGAACTCGGCGGTCCCCGTGAGCGTGCGCAGCGGCCGTACGGTGATGCCGGGCGCGTCCATGGGCATCGCGAGCCAGCTGATACCTCTGCGCCGCGGCGCCTCGGGGTCGGTACGCACCAGCAGCTCGCACCAGTCGGCGACCTCGGCGTGCGAGGTCCATGTCTTGCTGCCGCTGACCACGTAGGCGTCGCCGTCCCGCACCGCCTTCGTACGCAGCGCCGCCAGATCCGAACCGGCGTCCGGCTCGCTGAAGCCCTGACACCAGATCTCCTCGCCACGCAGGATCGGCGGCAGCCAGCGGGCGCGCTGCCCGGCTGTGCCCTCGGCGGCGATGGTGGGCCCGGCGTGCAGCAGCCCGACGAAGTTCGCGCCCACGTACGGTGCGCCGGCCCGCTCCGTCTCCTCCAGGAAGATCAGGTGCTGGGTGGGCGTCGCGCCCCGTCCGCCGGCGTCGGCGGGCCAGTGCAGCCCCGCGTACCCGGCGTCGTACAGCAGCCGCTGCCAGGCCGTGTCGTAGGCCCTGCGGCCGGGCCAGTCGGTGGCGGCGGGGCGGTCGGGGAGCTTCGGCAGCACCTCGCGCAGCCACGCGCGCAGCCGGGCCCGGAAGTCCTCCTCCTCGTCCGTGTACGTGAGGTCCACCGGGGCCTCACGAGTCCAGGGCGAGGCCGAGCATCCGTATCGCGTTGCCCCGCATCAGCTTGTACACGGTCTCCTCGTCCAGTCCCTTCACGTGGTCGAGCGCGACCTCCTTGGTGTGCGGGAAGGTCGAGTCCACGTGCGGGTAGTCCGTCTCGAAGGTGGCGTTGTCCCGACCGACCGCGTCCAAGGAGGCGACGCCGTGCTTGTCCCGGAAGAAGCAGCAGAAGATCTGCCGGTAGTAGTACGTCGAGGGCGGCTCGGGGATCAGGTCGCGCACCCCGCCCCAGGCCCGGTGCTCCTCCCACACGTCGTCGGCCCGTTCGAGCGCGTACGGGATCCAACCCATCTGTCCCTCGCTGTACGCGAGTTTGAGCTGCGGGAATTTCACCAGGACGCCGCTGAACAAGAAGTCCATCATCGAGGCCATCGCATTGTTGAACGAGAGGGCGGCCTGCACGGCGGGCGGCGCATCGGGGGACGCGGCCGGCATCTGGGAGCTGGACCCGATGTGCATGTTGACGACCGTGCCGGTCTCCTCGCAGACCGCGAAGAAGGGATCCCAGTAGCCGCTGTGGATGGAGGGCAGTCCGAGGTACGTGGGGATCTCGCTGAACGTCACGGCCCGCACTCCACGAGCGGCGTTGCGCCGCACCTCTTGGACGGCGAGGTCGATGTCCCAGAGGGGCACGATGCACAACGGGATCAGCCGGCCGCCGCTGTCGCCGCACCACTCCTCGACCATCCAGTCGTTGTACGCCCGCACGCACGCCAGCGCGACCTCCTTGTCGTGCGCCTCCGCAAAGGTCTGGCCGCAGAAACGGGGGAAGGTCGGGAAGCAGAGGGACGCCTCGACGTGGTTGAGGTCCATGTCCTTCAGGCGCTCGGCCGGGTCCCAGCAGCCGGGGCGCATCTGCGCGCGGGTGATGCCCTCCAGCGTCATCTCGTCACGGTCGAAGCCGACGGCGGCGATGTTGCGCTTGTACGGGAACTTCAGGTCCTCGTAGATCCACCAGTCGGTGGGCGGGCCGTCCGGGTCCATGGTGATGACGTACTTGCCGCCCACGTACGCCAGCTCGCCGATGCCGGCGGTCAGCGGCCTGGGCCCGCGGTCCCGGTACTTCGCCGGCAGCCAGGTCTCGAAGAGGTGCGCGGGCTCGATCACGTGGTCGTCGACGCTGATGATGCGCGGTAGCTCCATGGGAGTCCCCTGTCCCCTCATCACCTGACGGGTAGTCAGTTCCTGGACGCAGGCTAGCCCCCGCCCCCTGGACCGACAAGGCACACACCTCTACGCTCCGGTGGTTACCTGATGGCCCGTCAGTTCTGTGGACCACGGAGGACGTATGGCGAGCGAGACCCTGTGGGGACTGGTCGCGGACCGTGCCGACCGCACTCCGGATGCCACCGCGCTCATACAGGCGGGGGACACACCGGAAGACGAGGTACGCATCGGCTTCGGCGCGCTGCGCGCCCGCGCGGAACGGGTCGCGGCCGGACTGCACGCGCGGGGCGTGCGCGCCGGCACCCGGGTCGTCTGGCAGCTGCCGACCCGGATCGAAACGGTTCTGCTCACCCTCGCCCTGGGCAGGCTCGGCGCGGTACAGAGCCCGGTCGTCCCGCTCTACCGCGACCACGAGGTGGCACACGTACTGCGCCGCACCGAAGCGGAGTTCTTCCTCACGCCCGGTACCTGGCGCGGCTTCGACCACACCGCCATGGGCCATCGGATCGCCGCCCGGCTCCCCGGCCCGCTCACGGTCCTCGACGCGTACGCCACGCTGCCCGACGGCGGCCCCGGCAGCCTGCCGCCGCCGCCCGCCGACCCCGGGGAGACCCGCTGGATCTACTGGACCTCGGGCACCACCGCGGGCCCCAAGGGCGTCCTGCACTGCGACCGGGCGCTGCTCACCGCGGGCACCGACCTCGGGCGCGCGCTGCGCGTGGACGCGCGCGACGTGGGCTCGATGGCGTTCCCGTACGCGCATGTCGCGGGCCCCGATTACACCGTCATGCTGCTGCGGCACGGCATCCCGGCCGTCCTCTTCGAACACTTCGCGCTGCCCGAAGCGCTGAGCGCGTACCGCCGGCACGGCGTCACCATCGCGGGCGGCTCCACCGCCTTCTACCAGCTCTTCCTCGCCGAACAGCGGCGGCAGGCCGGCTCCGGGCCGCTCCTGCCCGACCTGCGTCTGTTGGCGGGCGGCGGCGCGCCCAAACCTCCCGGGCTGTACTACGAGGTGGTCCGCGAGCTGGGCTGCGCCCTCACCCACGGGTACGCGCTGACCGAGGCCCCGATGGTGACCATGGGCGATCCGCTGGACAGCGACGCGGACCTGGCCACGGCCGACGGCCGCCCGCCGGCCGGCATGGAGATCCGCATCGGCGCGGACGGCGAGATACGGCTGCGCGGCCCCGCCGTGTGCCAGGGGTACCTCGGCGAGCCGGACCCGTTCGACGCCGACGGGTTCCTGCCCACCGGGGACCTCGGGCGCCTCACCCCCGAGGGGCGGCTCGTCGTCACCGGGCGGCTGAAGGACATCATCATCCGTAAGGGCGAGAACGTCTCGGCCAAAGAGATCGAGGACCTGCTCTCTCTGCATCCGGACGTCCGGGACGCCGCTGTCATCGGGCTTCCGGACGCCGCGCGCGGGGAACTGGTGTGCGCGGTGGTGGAACAGCGGGACGGCGCGCCCCCGGTAACGGCGGAGGCGCTGGGCGCGTGGCTACGAGAGCGCGGGCTGGCGCCGCACAAGGTGCCCGAACGGGTGGAGGTGGTGGACGCGCTCCCCCGGGGCGCGACGCTGCGCAAGGTGCTCAAGGGTGAGCTGCGCGCCCGGTTCGCGCCGGGCGCGCGCGGCGTCGCCTGCACCGGTCCCGGCGCTCAGGGGCGGAAGGACGCCGACGCCTGTTCGTAGAGGCGGTCCACCTCGGCCCGGTCGCGGTCCGGGCCGATGACCAGGACGAGGTGGTAGCGGCCGCCCTTCAGGAGCGCCATGTTGCGCGCGTACGTCGCGGAGCCGCTGTCCTCGCCCCAGGTGAAGGTGCCCTCCGCCATGGCCGTCCGGCCGACGTCCGTGCGCCGCAGCCCCGAGGTCGAGGTCCAGTTCGCGTCGCGGAACGGCGCCAGCTCGGCCTCCTTGTCCCGCTGGTACGCCATCGGGTCGGAGCCGAACCGCTTCGCGCTGTCCCGGCCCGGCACCACCAGCAGCGTGAAGGCGCCCTTGGTGTAGCGCACCTGGCCCTCGGCGTTCTTGGCGTGCCGCTGCCAGCCCTCGTGCACGGCGATCCGGAAGCCCTCGGGGTCGTCGCGCATCTCGAAGCCGTCGGCCAGGCCGTCCGGTGCGGTGGTCCGGGGGTGCGTGCCGGTCGGGTCCGCGCCGTCCGGCTGCGACTGCGCCGGGTCGGGCGCGGGCGGGCCGGTCTCGCTACCGCTGGGCACGCTGCTCCGCGCGTTCCCCGAGCCGTCCGGGTCCGTGCCGTTCTCGGGCAGGAACACCGCGGCGACCACCACCGCGCCGACGACCAGCAGCAGCACGAGGCCGAGCAGCAGCATGCCGAGCCGGCGGGGGCCGCCGCGGGGCGTCCGGTCGCGGGGCGTCCGGACGCGGCTCGGCCGCGGCTGGCGCTGCCGCGGGCGGTCGTGGTCGTGGGCGCGTGCGCCGTCGTGGGCGCGCGGTGGTGCTGTGGGGCGCGCCGGGGGCGGCGGGGCGGCGTGTGCTGTGGGTGCCGCGGTCCCGTGCGGGCGCTCCCGGCGCGGGCGTGGCTTCTTGTGCCGGCCGCGCCGTACGAGCTCGCCGCGGCGGCGCACGATCGGCAGCCGGCGCGGGTCGGTGCCCCGCTCCAGGGCCGGTACGGTCACGACCGCGCGGCCGGCCTCCGGCTCCGGTGCCGCGCGTACGAGGGAGCGCAGCCAGCCGCGCAGCTCCTCGAAGTCGGGGCGTTCGGTGGGGTCCTGGCGCAGCAGCGACTCCACCACCGGGCGCAGCGCGCCGCACTCCTCCGCGTGCGCGGGCGGGCGGGCGCACACCAGTTGGACCAGTTCGGCGGCGCTCTCCTCCGGGTACGGGGCGTGGCCCTGCACGCTGCGGAAGAGCAGGGCGCCGAGCGCCCAGAGGTCGGCGGCCGGGCCGACGGGCGGCGCGAGCTGCCAGTTCGCGTGGACGGGGCCGGCCTGTTCGGGCGCCCAGCGCTCGGTGACCGCGCCGACCATGGTGATCCGCGCCTGGCGCGCGCGCTCGGCGGCCAGCGCGTTGCCCGGCGCCACGCCGGGGTCCACGCCGGTGCCCGGCACTCCCTGCACGCCGGCCGCCGCACCGGCGGGCCGGTCACCCGGCCCGGGCGGGACGGCCGCGCCCGTGGGACGGTTCTGCGGGCCGGTCGGCAGCGCGTACGTGCCGCCCTGCGGCCTGCGCACCGGGCCCGGCAGCCCGCCTCCGTACGCGGCACTGCCCGGCGCGGCCGGCTGCCGGGGAGCGGGCGGGGCGGCGGGCCCTTGCTGCGGCGCGGCACCGGGCTGCCCCTGGTGCGGCGCGCCCGAAGAGCCCTGGTGCGCTGCACCCGAAGGCCCCGGCGGTACGCCCGGAGGGCCCGGCGGTACGGCGGGGCGGTCCTGCGTTGCGGCGGGCTGCCCCTGAGGCGAGCCGGGGCGACCCGGTACACCAGGAGGTCCCGGAGGCAAGGCGGAACGGTTCCCCGGACCGGCCGTGCGCGCCGCCGCGGCCCGGGCGCCCGCCCGGTACGCGGCGATTGCCCCGGCACGCGCCCGCCGCGGATCGTCCTCGGCCGCACCGGCGCTCAGGCCGCCGCGCCCCGAGTCACCGCGCTCCGGCCCCCCAGAAGGCCCCGGCACCGCCTGCGTCACGCCCCCGCGTCCCCCGCCGGACGCAGCAGACACTCGCGGCCCCACCTCCGAAGGCCTACGCGCCCCGGGCACCCCAGAAGAACCACCACGCGCAGCCCCACCAGAAACAGTCCCACCGGGAACAGCCCCACCAGGCGCAGCCGTACCGCCCACAGCTCCACCCGGCGCGCCCCCTCCCCCCGCACGCCACTCCCGTACAACTCCCGGGCGTACCGCCCCCGGGGGCGGCTCCGCCTCTCGGGGGACCGGGTCGTAGCCGCACAGGGCCTCCTCCGCGGCGCCGGCGGCCAGGCCGGTGAGGACTACGCGGCCGTCGTCGCAGACCAGGACCGTGCGCGGGGTGATGTTGCGGTGCGTCCAGCCGTGCGCGTGCAGCGTGCGCAGTGCGGTGAGGATGTCGGCGGCGATCTCCGCCGCGCGGTGCGGGGACAGCGTGCGGTCGGCGAGCAGCGCCGACAGCGGCCGGGCCGGGACCCGTTCGCTGACGATCCACAGGCTGCCGTCCTGCGCGAAGACGTCGAAAACCTGGTCGAGCCGGGGATGGTCAGGGACGCGCGCGGCGGCCGTCGCGGCCTCCAGGGCGCGCCGCACCACGGGATCGGACGGATCGCGGTCGGCCCGCGAGCCCCCACCGGAGCCGGGGCCGGACCCGGAACCGGCCCCCGTACGGCGCCCACGGCGACCGGCGCCCATGTCGTACTCGTCGACCAGCTCCGCGTCCACGACCTCCGGGAGCGGCACCTGACGGACCAGCACCTCCTGCCCGCTGCGCGTGTCCAGCGCGCGGGTCAGGACCGGCTCGGGAGCGTCCGGCGGCGGCACAGGAAGGCGGTAGCGCTCGGCGAGCACTCGCCCCGCGTACTCGTCCACGACGCCTCCCCAGTGCGCGCGATACCCGCGGCCAACCGCTGGACCGTTCTTATCCCCCGGCACAGCGGTCCGTGGTCGGTTCCAGTCGCAATACTGCCGAAATGCGGCCGCGTACGGTCTATGTGGGGCCACGATACGTGTCCCGGGTCCGCCTGGGGACCGCTCGGCGCAACAGCAACCGCCCGCCCCGGCGGCTTTCTGCCACCGGGGCGGGCGGAATGATCAGTCCCTCATACGGACGCGGGGGACAGCAGTTACTCGGGTGCCGGAATCAGCCCACTGCTCCGTAGGCCGACGCTCCCCAAAGACCGTCAGTCCTTCACCGCAAACGTGCGGAACGCCGTCTCCCGGAGCTGTCGGCACTCCTTGTCCGACCAGGTCCCCGCCTTGCAGGTGATCATTATCGCGTAACCGTGGTCACCGTCGACCTTGAAGCCGCGGTTCAGTACGCGCACCTTCTGGCCGCGCTGCTCACGGGTGAACGACCAGTCGGCGACGGTCGGGTAGTCCCGCCAGTCGGCCTTCTTGATGCCGAGGAGGTGGTAGCCGGAGCTGCTGCCGCGCACCGCGGGCTCCAGGCCGCGCCAGGCCGCGGCGGCGTCGTCGGACGGCTTGGCATTGAAGTCGACCTGAATGCGCGGGAAGCCCCCGGAGGCGCTGTAGATGCCGCCCGAGTTCTGGCCCGCCGTGCCGGTCTGCTTCCAGCCCTCCGGCATCGCCATTGTGAAGTGGAACCGGCCGTTGGAGATCTTCTTGAAGCCGTCCGGGAGAGCGTCGCCGCCCTTGTCGTCGCTCTTCTTCTCGTCGCCCTCGTCGTTCTTGTCGTCGCTCGCGTCGTCCTCGGACGGCGCGCTCGACTGCTCGGCCTGCGTCCCCTCGCCGGGCTGCGGGCTCGCGTTGCGCTCGCCCTGCGGTTCGTCGGACGCGGGGGCCGCGTCGGCGCTCGGCTTGGCCTGCTGGGCCGTGCCCTTGCCCGGGGTGTCGTCCCCGGTGGTCAGCGCGAAGGCCAGCACCGTACCGAGGACCGCGAGGACGGCGACCACCGCGACGATGATGAGCGTGCGCTTCGGCACGACGTCCGTCAGCGAGGCCCGCGTCGTGCCCGACACCGCCTGGCCGGACGCGGGCGTGCCGCCCGGCTTCGGCGCGGAGCGGGCGGCCGAGGCGGCCGCCGCGGCGTTGCGTACGGACTTCAGGGCGCCGCGCATCCGCTCCCTGGCCGGCTCGGCGGCCGCCCCGGCGGTGGCGGCGGAGGGTCTTGGCGGCGGCGCGGGCTTCGGCGGCAGCGCAGGCAGCGCCATCATGCGGGTGGCCTCGGCGGGCTTCTCGGCCGGCTCGGCGCCGGTGTCCTCGGGCGCGTTGACCGCGGCCGTCAGCAGCGCGCGGGCGGCCTCGTCGCTCAGCCGCCCCGCCGGGTCCTTCACCAGCAGCCCGTAGATGACCTCTTCGAGGCCGCCGGCGCTCTTGGGCGGGTCCACGGGCTCGGTCATCACCGCGGTCAGGGTGGCGATCGCGGAGCCCTTGTCGTACGGGGGCACGCCCTCGACACAGGCGTACAGCAGGCCGCCCAGCGACCACAGGTCGGACGGCGGGCCCGGCTTCTGGCCCCGGGCGCGCTCGGGCGAGATGTACGAGGGCGCGCCGACGAGCATGCCGGTGGAGGTGACCGAGGGGTCGCCCTCGACCTGGGCGATGCCGAAGTCCGTGAGCACCACCCGGCCGTCGTCGGCGATCAGGACGTTGGACGGCTTCACGTCGCGGTGCAGGATGCCCTCACGGTGCGCGGCGCACAGCACGTCCAGGACGGCGAGACCGACCTCGGCGGCGCGGCGCGGGGTGAGCGCGCCGTCGTCGCGGATGACCTCGGCGAGCGAGCGGCCCTCGACCAGCTCCATGACGATCCACGGGCGGTCGTCCTCGTCGACCACGTCGTAGACCGTGACCGCGCCGTGGTTGCGGATCCTGGCGATCGCCTTCGCCTCGCGCAGCGTACGGGTGATCAGGCGGCGCTTCTCGTCCTCCTCGACCCCGCCCGGGAAGCGCAGTTCCTTGACCGCGACCGTGCGGCCCAGGACCTCGTCCCGTGCCCGCCAGACCGTGCCCATCCCGCCCCGGCCGAGGACATCGCCCAGCCGGTAACGGCCGGCGAGCAGCCTGCCCGTCTCGCCGTCCTTGGCGTCCTCGTCGCCCACTGAATCCCCTCTGCAATCCAGCCGAGTTGGCAACCACAACACCAAACTGCCCCAACTCGGACAACCCACCCTGGCAGAGCCTTCATTCTCCCTCATCCGTGGCGGCGGGGAAGGCCCGGGGCCAGGAGGAGTACGCGCTGGGCACCCGTCATGATGGGCCCGACGACCGGGAGTCCCGATTGACCTTGCGATCCGTGAATTTTAGCCGTGCGGCGGCGCTGGCGGCTGCCTTCTGCGTGCTGCTCACGGCCGGATGCGCCGCCCATGACCGCGCTCCGGCGCACTCCGCGGCGGCGGATGCGCCCGGCGCGCGCCGCTCCGCCACAGGTGCGCCGGACTCCAGTACGGGCACGCCGCCGCCCAGGGCCCGTACGCCGCGCCCCGATGCGCGACCCTCGCCGTCCGACCGGCACACGCCGCCCCGCACCCCGAGTACGCCGCGCAATCCCGGCGCCCCGAAGGGCACGGCGCACGCACCGAAGCCCGCGACCGCTCGGGCGGTGCGCGCGCTGGCCGACGGGGACGCGCCGGGGGCCGCGGCACTGACGACCCGTGACGGCCGGGCGTACGCCTCGCGGTTCACCGCGGCGGGCGTGGCCGACCTGCGGACCGACCGGCCCATCACGCCCGCCGACCACTTCCGCGCCGGCAGCCTCACCAAGACCTTCATCGCCACGGTCGTGCTGCAGCTGACCGCCGAGCACCGGCTCTCCCTGGACGACACCGTCGGCGGACTGCTGCCGGACCTCGCCCCCGGCCGCACGGATCCGCGCGCGGTCACCGTCCGCGAACTGCTGGACCACACCAGCGGCCTGTACAACTACACCGCCGATCCGGAGCTGTCGCGGGAGCTGCACGGCGCCGGCTTCACCGCCCATCGGTACGACACCTACACCTCCGAAGAGCTGCTGCTGACGGCGCTGGCCCATCCGGCCGAGAACGCGCCCGGCACCCGGTACGCGTACTCCAACACCAACTACCTCGTACTGGGGCAGATCATCGAGGCGGTGACCGGGCACTCGTACGCCGAGGAGGCCGGGCGCCGGATCATCGCGCCGCTGGGGCTGTCGGGGACGTCCTTCCCGGGGACCGACCCGCGGCTGCCGCGGCCGTACGGGCGCGGATACTCGCAGGTGGGCGAGGAGCGCGTGGACAGTACGACGCTCGACCCCAGCCGGGCGGGCGCGGCGGGCGAGCTGGTCACGACGCTCGGCGACCTGAACCGTTTCTTCGCGGCGCTGCTCGGCGGCCGGCTGCTGCCGCCCCGTCAGCTCGCCCAAATGCAGGACGAAAAGGACACGAACGGGGTGTACGGGCTGGGTCTCTACGGGACGCGGCTGTCGTGCGGCGTGACGGTATGGGGGCACGACGGCGACATCAACGGCTCGTACGCGCAGACCGCGGCCACGGAGGACGGCCGGCACGTGCTGACGCTGCGGCTGAACACGGACCAGCCGGACGCGCACCGGCGGATACACGCCCTGCTGACGGCGGAGTTCTGCCCGGGAGCCCCGGAGGCTCCGGAGTCTCCGGGGGCGTAACGCCGCGCGTACCGGCGTACGCCCCCACCGCTACCGCTACCGCGACACGATGTCCGGCGCCCCCAGCCGCGCCGCGTCCGCCGTCAGGTCGTCCGGCTGCCGCTGGGACTCCCGTTCGGCCTCGACCCGCTTCTCGTAGTGCTCGATCTCCCGGTCGACCTGGTCCTGGTCCCAGCCCAGCGCGGGCGCCATCAGCTCGGCGACCTCACGGGCGCTGCGGGTGCCCCGGTCGAAGGTCTCGATGGAGATCCGGGTGCGCCGGGTCAGCACGTCGTCCAGATGGCGGGCGCCCTCGTGGGTGCAGGCGTAGACGACCTCGGCGCGCAGATAGTCGTCGGCGGCCGCCAGCGGGGCGCCGAGTGACGGGTCGTCGGTGATCAGCTCCAGTACTTCCTCCGCCAGCGCGCCGTAGCGGTTCAGCAGATGCTCTATCCGGGCGACGTGCAGGCCGGTGCGCGCCGCGATGTGCGCCCGCGCGTTCCACAGCGCTTTGTAGCCCTCCGCGCCCACCAGCGGCACGTCCTCGGTCACACAGTCCGCGACCCGCTGGTCCAGCCCGTGCACCGCCTCGTCCACCGCGTCCTTGGCCATGACCCGGTACGTCGTGTACTTGCCGCCCGCGACCACGACCAGGCCCGGCACCGGGTGCGCGACGGTGTGCTCGCGCGACAGCTTGCTCGTCGCGTCCGACTCCCCCGCCAGCAGCGGCCGCAGACCCGCGTACACACCTTCCACGTCGTCCCTGGTCAGCGGGGTGGAGAGCACGGAGTTGACGTGTTCGAGGAGGTAGTCGATGTCGGCGCTGGAGGCGGCGGGGTGCGCCTTGTCCAGGTCCCAGTCGGTGTCGGTGGTGCCGATGATCCAGTGCCGTCCCCAGGGGATGACGAACAGCACGCTCTTCTCCGTGCGCAGGATCAGCCCGGTGGAGGAGTGGATGCGGTCCTTCGGTACGACCAGATGGATGCCCTTGGAGGCGCGGACGTGGAACTGGCCGCGCTCGTTGATCAGCCCCTGAGTGTCGTCGGTCCACACGCCCGTGGCGTTGACGATCTGCCGGGCGCGCACCTCGTACTCGCCACCGGCCTCCACGTCCTGCACGCGGGCGCCGACCACTCGCTCGCCCTCGCGCAGAAAGCCGATCACGCGGGCACGGTTGGCGACGGACGCGCCGTAGGCGGCGGCGGTGCGCACGATGGTGGCGACGTACCGCGCGTCGTCCATCTGGGCGTCGTAGTACTGCAACGCGCCGACCAGTGCGTCCTTCTTCAGGCACGGCGCGACACGCAGCGCGCGCGAACGGGTGAGATGCCGGTGGGCCGGCAGCCCGCGGCCGTGCCCCGAGGAGAGCGACATCGCGTCGTACATCGCCACGCCCGTGCCTGCGTACCAGCGCTCCCAGCCCTTGTGCTGGAGCGGATAGAGGAAGGGCACCGGCTTCACCAGATGCGGCGCGATCCGCTCCAGCAGCAGCCCGCGTTCCTTCAGCGCTTCCCGTACGAGCGCGAAGTCCAGCATCTCCAGATAGCGCAGCCCTCCGTGGATCAGCTTGCTGGAGCGCGATGACGTGCCCGAGGCCCAGTCCCGCGCCTCGACCAGGCCCGTGGACAGTCCGCGCGTCACCGCGTCCAGTGCAGTGCCGGCGCCGACGACGCCGCCGCCGATGACCAGCACGTCCAGCTCGCGTTCCGCCATCCGTGCCAGTGCTCCGGCGCGCTCGGCCGGTCCCAGTGTCGCTGTCCTCACCACTGCCTCCCGCTTCGGTCGGTGCTGTGATCGGTGCCACACCCCGTTGTTGATTCTGTCCGCAGGCGGCCGGGCCAGCCACCCTCCGCACGCTTACCGGTCGGGAAGACGCCACTCCACACCCTTGATCCGCCAATCCCCATTCTGGGTCAAATGTCGGCTTAGTCTACTTATGCGCTACCTGGAATCGCTCGGGAAGGACGGCCAGAATGCCCGCAGACCTCGCCGTCATCGGACTCGGCCACATCGGCCTCCCCCTCGCCCAGGCCGCCGTCGCCGCCGGCCTCGGCACCCTCGGCTACACCCCCGGACCGCACACCGCCGCCGGCCTCGGCGCCGACGGCCCGCTCTCCCCCACCGAAGTGCGCCGGCTGCTCACCGCCGGCTTCCGCACCACCACCGACCCGGCAGTGCTCGGCCGGGTCCGTACGGCCGTCATCTGCGCCCCCACCCCGCTCGGCGAGGACCGCGCCCTGGACCTGCGCGCGGTGGCCGAGGCCGCCCGCACCCTCGCCGCACATCTGCGCCCCCACACCACGGTGATCCTGGAGTCCACGGGGTACCCCGGGACCACCGAGGAATTCCTCCGGCCGCTCCTGGAAGCGGGCTCCGGTCTCACCGCGGGACGCGACTTCCACCTCGCCTGTTCCCCCGCCCGGTACGATCCCGGCAACCGCCGCTACGGCCACGCCAACACCCCGAAGGTCATCGGCGGCCTCACCCCCGCCTGCACCGAAGCGGCCGCCGCCTTCTACGGCCGGCTCACCGACAAGGTCGTCCGCGCCCGCGGCCCCAAAGAAGCGGAGACCGCCGGGCTCCTGGAGACCAACTACCGGCACGTCAACATCGCCCTGATGAACGAGATGGCCGTCCTCTGCCACGACATCGGCGTGGACCTCTGGGACGTCATCCGCTGCGCCGAGACCAAGCCCTTCGGCTTCCAGGCGTTCCGCCCCGGCCCCGGCGTCGGCGGCCACGCCGCCCCCATCGACCCCAACTGCCTCGCGCACAAGGGCCGCACCCCCGGCTACCCGCTCCGCATGGTCGAGCTCGCCCAGGAGGTCAACGGCCGGATGCCCCGGTACGTCATCCAGCGCTGCGCCACCCTCCTGAACGAGCACGGCAAATCGGCGCGCGGCGCACGCGTGCTGCTGCTGGGCGTGACGTACAAGCCGGACATCGGCGACGAGGAGGGCTCACCGGCCCGCGAGATCGCCTCCCGCCTCCTGGAGCTGGGCGCCCATCTGACGTACCACGATCCGTACGTCCCCCAGTGGCAGGTCCTGGGCCGCCCGGTCCCGCGCGCGGACTCCCTGTACGAGGCCGCCTCCGCCGCCGACCTCACGCTGCTCCTCCAGCACCACCGCACGTACGACCTCCAGGGCCTGGCGGTGAAGGCCCAGCTGCTGCTGGACACCCGCGGCGCGACCCCGACGGGCGCGGCCCACCGCCTGTAACGCGAAGGGGCCCCGCCGCGCCGGCAGGGCCCCTTGCACACCAAAAACCGGTGATCAGGCGCGAACGGTCACCTCGACCCGCTGGAACTCCTTCAGGTCGGAGTAGCCGGTCGTGGCCATCGCGCGGCGCAGCGCGCCGAAGAAGTTCATCGAACCGTCCGTGGTGTGCGACGGGCCGTGCAGGACCTCCTCGGTCGTGCCGACCGTGCCGAGGTCCATGCGCTTGCCGCGCGGCACGTCCTCGTGGACGGCCTCCATGCCCCAGTGGTGGCCGCGGCCGGGCGCGTCGGTGGCGCGGGCCAGCGGGGAGCCCATCATCACGGCGTCCGCGCCGCAGGCGATGGCCTTGGGCAGGTCGCCGGACCAGCCCACGCCGCCGTCGGCGATGACGTGGACGTACCGGCCGCCGGACTCGTCCATGTAGTCACGGCGCGCGGCCGCGACGTCCGCGACGGCGGTGGCCATCGGGACCTGGATGCCCAGGACGTTACGGGTGGTGTGCGCGGCGCCGCCGCCGAAGCCCACCAGCACGCCGGCCGCGCCGGTACGCATCAGGTGCAGGGCCGCGGTGTAGGTCGCGCAGCCGCCGACGATGACCGGGACGTCGAGCTCGTAGATGAACTGCTTGAGGTTCAGCGGCTCGGCGGCGGAGGAGACGTGCTCGGCGGAGACGGTGGTGCCGCGGATCACGAAGATGTCCACGCCCGCGTCCACGACGGCCTTGGAGAACTGGGCGGTGCGCTGCGGGGAGAGCGCGGCGGCGGTGACCACGCCGGAGTCGCGCACCTCCTTGATGCGCTGGCCGATCAGCTCTTCCTTGATCGGGGCCGCGTAGATCTCCTGCAGGCGGCGGGTCGCGGTGGCCTCGTCCAGCTCGGCGATCTCCGCGAGCAGCGGCTCCGGGTCCTCGTACCGGGTCCACAGGCCCTCGAGGTTGAGCACGCCCAGGCCGCCCAGCTCACCGATGCGGATGGCGGTCTGCGGCGAGACGACGGAGTCCATCGGGGCGGCCAGGAACGGCAGCTCGAAACGGTAGGCGTCGATCTGCCAGGCGATCGAGACCTCCTTCGGGTCGCGGGTCCGCCGACTCGGTACGACGGCGATGTCGTCGAAGGCGTACGCCCGGCGGCCGCGCTTGCCGCGCCCGATCTCGATCTCAGTCACTGTGTGGCCTTTCCTCTTTGTCTGCCGTTCCAGTATCCCCGACATGCGGGTGCCCGCGGACGGACGTCCGCGGGCACCCCCGAACCGTGGTCCTGGAGCCGTGGCTACCCGCTCAGCGGGCGTTGTAGTTCGGCGCCTCGACCGTCATCTGAATGTCGTGCGGGTGGCTCTCCTTCAGGCCCGCCGAGGTGATCCGGACGAACCGGCCCCTCTCCTGCAGCTCCGGGACCGTCCGGCCGCCGACGTAGAACATCGACTGGCGCAGTCCGCCGGCGAGCTGGTGGACGACCGAGGAGAGCGGGCCGCGGTAGGGCACCTGGCCCTCGATGCCCTCGGGCACCAGCTTCTCGTCGGAGGCGACGCCCTCCTGGAAGTACCGGTCCTTGGAGAAGGACTTGCGGTCGCCGCGGGTCTGCATCGCGCCGAGCGAACCCATGCCGCGGTACGACTTGAACTGCTTGCCGTTGATGAACATCAGCTCGCCCGGGGACTCCTCGCAGCCGGCGAGGAGGGAGCCGAGCATGACCGTGTCGGCGCCCGCGACCAGGGCCTTCGCGATGTCACCGGAGTACTGGAGGCCACCGTCGCCGATGACCGGGACGCCCGCCGCCTTGGCCGCGAGCGACGCCTCGTAGATCGCGGTGACCTGCGGGACGCCGATGCCGGCGACGACGCGGGTGGTGCAGATGGAGCCGGGGCCGACACCGACCTTGATGCCGTCCACGCCGGCGTCGATCAGCGCCTGCGCGCCGTCGCGGGTGGCGATGTTGCCGCCGACGACGTCGACGGAGGAGTTCGACTTGATCTTGGCGACCATCTCGCCGACCAGCCGGGAGTGGCCGTGCGCGGTGTCCACGACGATGAAGTCCACGCCGGACTCGATCAGCGCCTGGGCCCGCTCGTACGCGTCGCCCGCGACGCCCACGGCCGCGCCGACCAGCAGCCGGCCCTCGGAGTCCTTGGCGGCGTTCGGGTACTGCTCGGCCTTGACGAAGTCCTTGACCGTGATGAGGCCCTTGAGGACGCCCGAGTCGTCGACCAGCGGCAGCTTCTCGATCTTGTGGCGGCGGAGCAGCTCCATGGCGTCCACGCCGGAGATCCCGACCTTGCCCGTGACCAGCGGCATCGGGGTCATGACGTCACGGACCTGACGGCCGCGGTCGGTCTCGAAGGCCATGTCGCGGTTGGTGACGATGCCGAGCAGCTTGCCCGCCGCGTCGGTCACCGGGACACCGCTGATACGGAAGCGCGCGCACAGCTCGTCGGCCTCGGCCAGGGTCGCGTCCGGGTGCACCGTGATCGGGTCCGTGACCATGCCGGACTCGGAGCGCTTGACGAGGTCGACCTGGTTGGCCTGGTCCTCGATGGAGAGGTTGCGGTGCAGAACGCCGACGCCGCCCTGGCGGGCCATGGCGATGGCCATCCGGGCCTCGGTGACCTTGTCCATCGCCGCGGACAGCAGCGGAACGTTCACCCGGACGTTCTTCGAGATGTACGAGGAGGTGTCGATCTGGTCGGGCGCCATGTCCGAGGCGCCCGGCAGGAGGAGCACATCGTCGTAGGTCAGCCCGAGTGTCGCGAATTTTCCGGGGACTCCGTCGACGTTGGTCATGACACCTTCCCAATGGCCTTGATCAGTGCGGATGTCCATGCTAACGGGAATGGCCGGTGTCCCATTCCACGAGCAAGATCACCCGCATTCTTTGTGCGTTCACACGGACGGCGCCGCCCCGTACTGATACAGGGCGCGGCAGCCCGCCCCCTTCCGCTGCGGGAGGGGGCGACGGCTACTGCTCGGCGAGCGCCCGCAGCCGGCTCAGCGCCCGATGCTGCGCAACGCGCACCGCCCCCGGCGACATCCCCAGCATCTGCCCGGTCTCCTCCGCCGTCAGCCCGACCGCGACCCGCAGCAGCACCAGCTCCCGTTGGTTCTCCGGCAGGCTGGCCAGCAGCTTCTTGGCCCACTCGGCGTCACTGCTGAGCAGCGCCCGCTCCTCGGGTCCGAGCGAGTCGTCCGGCTGCTCCGGCATCTCGTCCGAGGGCACGGCCGTACTGCCGGGACCGCGCATGGCGGCCCGCTGCAGGTCGGCGACCTTGTGCCCGGCGATGGCGAAGACGAACGCCTCGAACGGCTTGCCGGTGTCCCGGTACCGCGGCAGCGCGCAGAGCACCGCCACGCAGACCTCCTGCGCGAGGTCCTCGACGAAGTGGCGAGCGTCACCCGGCAGCCGCGACAGCCGCGTACGGCAGTAGCGCAGTGCGAGCGGGTGCACATGCGCGAGGAGGTCGTGCGTGGCCTGCCGGTCCCCCTCGACGGCACGTGCGACGAGCCCGCCGATCTCCTGGGTCCCGTCCTCGCGCATCGGTCCATGGTGCCTTGGTGCCGCGCGGTTCGCGGCATCGCCCCCGTAGTTGTGCACCGAAGTGTTATGCGTCGGTGTGCCAGCACTCACGTCCCACGCCTCCCCCTTTCGGGTGTTGCCCATGCCGGACCCGAGACGTCGCCCATGGCGTTCTTCGGCGCCGTGGGGCACCGGGCAGGGCATGTCCGTCATGAGGTCTCTTCTGGCCGAGTGAGAAGCCCCGGCCCTTGGAGCCGGGGAGGAGTCACACCTCAAGCATGCGGCATAGCGTGAGGTTTCGGCGCCGGACGTCGGCACAACGGGGCCGTGGCACGCGCCACCCCAAGGGGAGGGCGCGCATCGCGGCCCCGCTGCGCTCTCGCGACCAACTGCTCAGCGGACCAAGCCCCAGCGGAAGCCGAGTGCCACCGCGTGTGCGCGGTCGGAGGCGCCGAGCTTCTTGAAGAGACGCCGGGCGTGCGTCTTGACCGTGTCCTCGGAGAGGAAGAGCTCGCGCCCGATCTCGGCGTTCGAGCGGCCGTGGCTCATGCCTTCCAGCACCTGGATCTCACGCGCGGTGAGCGTCGGCGCGGCGCCCATCTCGGCGGACCGCAGCCGGCGCGGGGCGAGGCGCCAGGTCGGGTCGGCGAGCGCCTGGGTGACCGTCGCGCGCAGCTCGGCGCGCGAGGCGTCCTTGTGCAGATAGCCGCGGGCGCCGGCGGCGACGGCGAGCGCCACCCCGTCGAGGTCCTCGGCGACGGTGAGCATGATGATCCGGGCGCCCGGGTCGGCGGACAGCAGCCGGCGCACGGTCTCGACGCCGCCGAGGCCGGGCATCCGTACGTCCATCAGAATCAGGTCCGAGCGATCGGCACCCCAGCGGCGGAGGACTTCCTCGCCGTTGGCCGCGGTCGTCACGCGCTCGACACCGGGGACGGTCGCAACCGCCCGACGGAGCGCCTCTCGGGCAAGCGGGGAGTCGTCGCAGACGAGGACGGAAGTCATGGCCGTCCTCCGCAGCTGATGCGCGTCACGTTGTGCCTCCAGGCTGGTACGTATCGTCACCTGTGCGATTGACGGCCTCGGACACCTGCCCGGGGAGTCCCTCTGTCAACCGCTTCCGCACTCTCAACGACGGTCACCCGAAAGAGTTACGGGCTGAGGAGCCGTTTTCGACACTCTATGTGAGGGGCCGGACACGCAGCAGCAAGACCCGCGCCCCCTGCCGCTCCACTTCTTTTCGCGGGGGCTCTATGCCCTGTTTGGTGGCTTTTCTTCCGTTTGCTAGTTATCTGGGGCAAGATTCGAGATGAGTCATATTTACATCTGCTTAGACGGTAGATGTACGGTCTTGAACAGGAGCCCGTACCGCCACGCTTCGAGGGGACTAGCAATGGCAGATTTCTCCCGCCTTCCGGGCCCGAACGCGGACCTCTGGGACTGGCAGCTGCTCGCCGCCTGCCGCGGCGTGGACAGTTCGCTCTTCTTCCACCCCGAGGGCGAACGCGGCGCGGCCCGCAGCGCGCGTGAGACGTCCGCAAAAGAGGTCTGCATGCGCTGCCCTGTACGCGCCGAATGCGCCGCCCACGCCCTTGCCGTCCGCGAACCGTACGGCGTCTGGGGAGGACTGACCGAGGACGAGCGGGAAGAGCTGATGGGCCGGGCCCGGCACCGCCTGGTAAGAGATGTGTTTTTTCCCCGCCGCTGCTCCCCCGCCCCCCCCCCCGCCAGTACGGCGGCCGGTACCGCCCCGGGAGAGCGGTACCGGTGAAGTTCAGCGGCGGCCCGCGGCCGCCAGCTGGTCGAGCATGGCCGCCACCGCCGGGACCTGTGCCAGGTCCGGCAGCGTGAGCGCCACGATCTCGCGCTGCACGACCGGCTCCAGCCGGATCGTGCGCGCCCCCTTGGGCCGTACCGAGGCGAGCGCCAGCTCCGGGAGCGCGGCGACGCCCAGCCCCGCGCCCACCAGCCCGATCACCGCCGGGTAGTCGTCGGTGGCGAAGTCGATGCGCGGCGTGAAACCGGCGCGCTCGCACACCGTGACCAGGTGGCGGCGGCAGCGCGGGCAGCCCGCGATCCACGGCTCCTTCGCCAGCTCGGCGAAGCCCGCACTCGCTTCGTCGGCGAGCCGGTGCTCCTCGGGCACCAGCCCCACCAGCCGGTCGCTCAGCACCGGGCGTACGACGAGGTCGTCCCACTCGGACTCGGCTGCCGGGTCGGCGCCCGGCACCTCCGGGTACCGGAAGGCCAGCGCGATCTCGCAGTCGCCGCCGCGCAGCATCTCGATGGAGCGCGGCGGCTCCGCCTCGTCCAGCGAGACCTCCGTACCGGGGTACGCGGCCCGCATCGCGGCCAGCGCGGTCGGCACCAGCGTGGAGCTGCCCGAGGGGAAGGACACCAGCCGGACCCGCCCGGCGCGCAGCCCGGCGATCGCCGCGACCTCCTCCTCGGCGGCGGTGAGTCCGGCGAGGATTCCTGCGGCGTGCCGTACGAGGGCCTGACCGGCCTGGGTGAGCCGCATCTCGCGGCCGGCCCGGATGATCAGCGGCGTGCCCGCCGACTGTTCGAGCGCCTTCATCTGCTGGGAGACGGCGGGCTGGGTACAACCGAGCTCACGGGCGGCGGCGGAGAAGGAACCGGTCCGCGCGACGGCGCGCAGCACGCGGAGATGACGGGCCTCGATCATGTCTTAAGCATAAGCACCACTTGGGGCGAGCTCGGATAATTCACTCGCCGCTTTGCCGCGCCGTCCCGCCATAACGACGGCTGTGACGGCGAAAACCGCCGGAACATTCGGCGCGAATCCCACCATCAGTGGGCCGGATGTGAGCAGTTCGCCATGCCGATAGCGTTCTCTTATGACGACTGCATTGGTCACGGGAGCGACGGCAGGGATCGGGGCGGCGTTCGCGCGCCGGCTGGCGGCCGACGGACACAACCTGGTGCTGGTGGCCCGTAACGAGGAGAAGCTGCGCGAGCACGCGGCCGAGCTGCACGACCGGCACGGCATCGAGGCCGGTGTACTGGTCGCCGATCTGGCGACGGAGGAGGGCATCGCGGCCGTCGAGGAACGGCTCTCGGACGCCAGGAACCCGGTGGACCTGCTGGTCAACAACGCGGGCTTCGGCAACAAGGGCGAGTTCCTCGAAGTACCCATGGCCGACGAGCTGACCATGCTGAAGGTGCACTGCGAGGCGGTACTGCGGCTGACCTCGGCGGCGGTGAAGGGGATGCGCGAGCGGCGGCGCGGCGGCGTGGTCAATGTCGCCTCGGTCGCGGCCTTCGTGCCGCGCGGTACGTACGGCGCGAGCAAGGCGTGGGTCGTGCAGTTCACCCAGGGCGCGGCGCGTGACCTGGCGGGGAGCGGGGTGCGGCTGATGGCCCTGTGCCCGGGCTTCGTCCGTACCGAGTTCCACGAACGGGCCGGGATGGGTACGGACAACATCCCCGGCTGGATGTGGCTGGACGCGGACAATCTGGTGGACGCCGCGATGAAGGACCTGGCCCGCGGCCGTTCCCTGTCCATCCCCGACCCGCGCTACAAGGCCCTGATGGGCGTCGTGAAGCTCGCCCCGCGCAACCTCCTGGGCGGCGTCACGTCCCGGACGGGGCGCAAGTACGGGCCGCAGTAGCCCGCGCGCAATCGAAAAACGACGGGCCCGGCATCTCCTGAGAGACACCGGGCCCATTCGTACCGCAACCACCGCTTGAGTTACCCCCGCGGCGCGCAACCAGGTCCGCGAGAGCGGCGGCGGTTTAGCCGCACTAGTGGCTGTGGCCGTGGCCGTGACCGGCCTCGGCCTCTTCCTCCGCCGGCTTCTCGACGACCAGGGTCTCGGTCGTGAGGAGCAGGGAGGCGATGGAGGCGGCGTTCTCCAGGGCGGAGCGGGTGACCTTGACCGGGTCGATGACGCCGGCCTTCACCAGGTCGCCGTACTCGCCGGTCGCGGCGTTGAAGCCCTGGCCCTTGTCGAGCTCGGCGACCTTGGAGGTGATGACGTAGCCCTCGAGACCGGCGTTCTCGGCGATCCAGCGCAGCGGCTCGACGGCGGCGCGGCGGACGACGGCGACACCGGTGGCCTCGTCGCCCTCCTTGCCGAGGTTGCCCTCGAGCACCTTGACGGCGTGGACCAGAGCGGAGCCACCACCGGAGACGATGCCCTCCTCGACCGCGGCGCGGGTCGCGGAGATGGCGTCCTCCAGACGGTGCTTCTTCTCCTTGAGCTCGACCTCGGTGGCCGCACCCACGCGGATGACGCAGACGCCACCGGCGAGCTTGGCGAGGCGCTCCTGGAGCTTCTCGCGGTCCCAGTCCGAGTCGGTGGACTCGATCTCGGCCTTGATCTGGTTGACGCGGCCCTGCACGTCCTCGGAGTTGCCGCCACCGTCGACGATGGTGGTGTCGTCCTTGGTGACGGTCACGCGGCGGGCGGTGCCCAGCACGTCCAGACCGGCCTGGTCGAGCTTGAGGCCGACCTCCTCGGCGATGACGGTCGCACCGGTGAGGGTGGCCATGTCGCCGAGCATCGCCTTGCGGCGGTCACCGAAGCCGGGGGCCTTCACGGCGACGGCGTTGAAGGTGCCGCGGATCTTGTTCACGACCAGGGTCGACAGGGCCTCGCCCTCGACGTCCTCGGCGATGATCAGCAGCGGCTTGGAGCCACCGGCCTGGATGACCTTCTCCAGCAGCGGGAGCAGGTCCTGGATCGAGCCGATCTTGCCCTGGTGGATCAGGATGTACGGGTCCTCGAGGACGGCCTCCATCCGCTCCTGGTCGGTGACCATGTACGGGGAGAGGTAGCCCTTGTCGAAGGCCATGCCCTCGGTGAAGTCGAGCTCCAGGCCGAAGGTGTTGGACTCCTCGACGGTGATGACACCGTCCTTGCCGACCTTGTCCATCGCCTCGGCGATGAGCTCGCCGACCTGCTTGTCCTGGGCGGACAGGCCGGCCACGGCGGCGATGTCCTCCTTGGAGTCGATCGGGCTGGCGATCGCGAGGAGGTCGTCGGACACGGCCTTGACGGCGGCGTCGATGCCCTTCTTCAGGGCGGCCGGGGAGGCACCGGCGGCGACGTTGCGCAGGCCCTCGCGGACCAGCGCCTGGGCCAGGACGGTGGCGGTGGTGGTGCCGTCACCAGCGATGTCGTTGGTCTTGGTCGCCACCTCCTTCACCAGCTGGGCGCCGAGGTTCTCGTACGGGTCGTCGACCTCGACCTCGCGGGCGATGGTGACACCGTCGTTGGTGATGGTCGGGGCGCCGAACTTCTTGTCGATGACGACGTTGCGGCCCTTGGGGCCGATCGTCACCTTGACCGTGTCGGCAAGCTTGTTGACGCCGCGCTCGAGGGCGCGACGGGCGTCCTCGTCGAACTTCAGAATCTTCGCCATGAGTTACGTGTCCTTAGTCGTACTCTCAACGAAATGCGCCCCTGCCCCGGGTGGTGAGACGCGGGAACCAGGGGCGCAGATCAGAACAGCTGGGGTGAAGCGGCCTGGGAAAACCCAGGTCCCGGCTTACTTCTCGACGATCGCGAGAACGTCGCGGGCCGAGAGGACGAGGTACTCCTCGCCGTTGTACTTCACCTCGGTGCCGCCGTACTTGCTGTAGAGCACGACGTCGCCGACGGAAACGTCGAGCGGAAGACGGTTACCGTCCTCGAAGCGGCCCGGGCCCACGGCCAGGACGACGCCCTCCTGGGGCTTCTCCTTGGCGGTGTCCGGAATGACCAGGCCCGAAGCCGTGGTCTGCTCGGCGTCGAGCGGCTGGACCACAATGCGGTCCTCGAGCGGCTTGATGGCAACCTTGGAGCTGGCGGTCGTCACGATCCGACCTCCCCCTTCGGAGATCTCACGGGGTTAACTGTCTGAGGTGGCGACCAGGTGGATCCGTCGTCGCGGGTGCCGGACCTGCCCGTCGCTGTGTTTGGCACTCTCCAGTGGTGAGTGCCAGCGCCGAGACTATGACGCGGTTAGCACTCGGTCAAGCGGAGTGCCAACGTGGCTTCGAAAGAGATCCGCGACCTGTCCGGTCGGCAGTTCCGTGACCTGCCCCAGAATGGGCCGGGTGAACCCTCTCGACTCCTTCTCCGCGCTGCTCACCGCCGAGGGCCGGGCGCTGCTGGCCGGCCTCCGCGACCACGACCCCGCCCAGGAACTCGCCACCGCCACCCGGCTGCGCCGCGAGCACCCGGCCGAGCTGGTCTCCGCGGCCCTCGGGCAGGCCCGGCTGCGGCAGCGGGCGGTCGCGAAGTTCGGTGCCGAGGACGCGTACCGGATGTTCTTCACCCCGAACGGCGTCGAGCAGTCCACCCGCCGCTCCGTCGCCGTCCACCGCGCCGCGCGGCTGGCCGCGCTCGGCGTACGGTCCGTCGCCGACCTGTGCTGCGGCATCGGCGGCGACGCGATCGCGTACGCCCGGGCGGGCATCCGCGTCCTGGCGGTGGACCGCGACCCGCTGACGGCGGAGGTGGCCCGCGCGAATGCCGAGGCGCTGGGGCTCGCGGACCTCATCGAGGTGCGCTGCGAGGACGTCACGGAGACCGACACGACCTCGTACGACGCGGTCTTCGTGGATCCGGCGCGCAGAGGGGGCCGCGGCAGGATCTTCGACCCCGAGGCGTACTCCCCGCCCCTCTCCTGGGCGGTCGAGGCGGCCCGCAAGGCCCCGCACGCCGCGCTGAAGATCGCCCCCGGCATCCCGCACGAGGCGATCCCCGAGGACACCGCCGCGGAGTGGATCTCGGACGGCGGCGACGTGAAGGAGGCCGTGCTCTGGTTCGGCACGGAGCCCGGCGCGATGCGGGCGACCCTGCTGCCTTCGGGTGCCGCGCTCAGCACCACGGAACCGCTCCCCGACCCGCCCGTGCGCCCGGTGGGCCGCTACCTCTACGAGCCGGACGGCGCCGTCATCCGCGCGCACCTGGTCGCGGAGGTCGCGGCCGAGCTGGCCGGCGGACTGATCGACGAGACCATCGCGTACATCACCGCCGACGAGCTGCGCCCCACCCCGTACGCCGCCGCCTACGAGATCACCGACGAGCTGCCCTTCAACCTGAAGAAGCTCAAGGCACTCCTTCGTGAACGCGAGATCGGCGTGTTGACGGTCAAGAAGCGCGGCTCCGCCGTCGAACCGGAGGAGATCCGCCGCAAGGTGAAACTCCGCGGCCCGAACTCCGCCACGGTCCTCCTCACCCGCGTCGCGGGCGCCCCGACGATGCTCGTCGGGCGGCCCGCGAAGCCCGTCGACGGCTGATCACGAGTACAGGCTGGTCACGAGTACAGGTTGTCCTTGCTGACCTCGTGCACGTGATCGTGGCCGTGACCGTGGCGGGCGTGGCTGTGCGGTACGCCGTGCCGGTGCTCGTGGCCCGGGGCCGGGACGTGCGGCTCGGTGACCGGGAGGGAGGAGTCGGCGGACAGCTCCCAGGCGGAGTGCGGGCGGTTCCGGGCGACCATCTCGGCGCCGAGGGCCGCGACCATCGCGCCGTTGTCCGTGCACAGCTTCGGGCGCGGCACGCGGAGCGTGATGCCCGCGTCCTCGCACCGCCGCTCGGCCATCGCGCGCAGCCGGGAGTTGGCCGCGACGCCGCCGCCGATCATCAGGTGGTCCACGCCGTGGTCCTTGCAGGCCCGCACGGCCTTCCGGGTGAGGACGTCCACGACGGCCTCCTGGAAGGACGCGGAGACGTCCGCCACCGGCACCTCCTCGCCCGCTGCCCGCTTGGCCTCGATCCAGCGGGCCACGGCGGTCTTCAGACCGGAGAAGGAGAAGTCGTACTTCGGGTCACGGGAGCCGGTCAGGCCGCGCGGGAACGCGATCGCCTCCGGGTCGCCCTCGCGGGCCATCCGGTCGATGACCGGGCCGCCGGGGAAGCCGAGGTTCAGCACCCGGGCGACCTTGTCGAACGCCTCGCCCGCCGCGTCGTCGATCGTCGAGCCCAGCGGCCGCACGTCGGAGGTGATGTCCGGCGCGAGCAGCAGCGAGGAGTGGCCGCCGGAGACCAGCAGGGCCATCGTCGGCTCGGGCAGCGCGCCGTGTTCGAGCTGGTCGACGCAGATGTGCGAGGCGAGGTGGTTGACGCCGTACAGCGGCTTGCCGAGGGCGTACGCGTACGCCTTGGCCGCCGAGGTACCGACGAGGAGGGCGCCGGCGAGGCCGGGACCGGCCGTGACCGCGATGCCGTCCAGGTCGGAGGCGGCGACGCCGGCCTCCTTCAGGGCGCGCTGGATCGTGGGGACCATGGCCTCCAAGTGCGCGCGGGAGGCGACCTCGGGGACGACGCCGCCGAAGCGGGCGTGTTCGTCGACGCTGGAGGCGATGGCGTCGGCCAGGAGGGTGTGGCCGCGGACGATGCCGACACCGGTTTCGTCGCAGGAGGTCTCGATGCCGAGGACGAGCGGTTCGTCAGCCATTGATCGGTGTTCCTTGTACGAGGGATTCGGTGGTGTAGCGCATGACCAGGGCGTCGACGTTGCCCGGCTGGTAGTAGCCGCGGCGGAAGCCGATGGGCTCGAAGCCGAAGCGTTCGTACAGCCGCTGGGCCCGGTGGTTGTCGACGCGTACTTCGAGGAGCACTTCGTGGCACTCGAAGGTGTGGGCGGCGGTGAGCAGGTCGGTCAGCAGCCGGCCGCCGAGCCCGGAGCCCCACTGGTCGCGCGCGGTGGCGATGGTCTGGACGTCGCCGGTGCCGTCCACGGCGGCGAGGCCGCCGTAGCCGACGAGCCGGCCGTCCTGCTCGGCGACGGTGTAGTGCCGGTTGGCGCCGGGCCCGCGCGCGTGTGCCAGCTCGGACCAGAACATGCCCCGGGACCAGGCGTCCTCGGGGAACAGTTCCTCTTCCAGCGCCAGCACCGGCTCGATGTCCCACCAGCGCATCTCGCGCAGCGTGGCGGCCGGCGCGCCCGGGGGCGTGGTCCCGGGCCGGCCGGCGGGCTGGTCGGCGTGGGCGGTCACTTGGGGGTGACCACCTTGTAGTTGGCGGGCACCTGGGCGTCGGGGCGGCGCAGGTACAGCGGCCGCGGCGGCAGCAGCGTCTCGCCGCGGGCCAGCTTCTCGGCGGCGAGCGTGCCGAGGGCGGCCGCCGACTGGTACTCGGGCCCGTCCGTCCGTACGCCGTCGAACGTGTCGGCGTACAGGATCGCGCCCGCGCCCACGGCCGGTACCCCGGCGACCTGCTCGGCGATGTCGGCCGGGCGGTCGACGGCGGGCTCGGTCTCCCGCGTACGGAAGTCCCCGTACCGGGCCCAGTAGACCTCCTTGCGGCGCGCGTCCGTGGCGACCACGAACGGCTCCTCGATCCCGGAGGCGTACGCGAGGCCGTCCAGCGTGCACAGGCCGTGCACCGGCACGTCCAGGGCGGCGCCGAAGGTGGCGGCGGTGACCAGGCCGACGCGCAGGCCCGTGTACGGGCCGGGGCCGACGCCGACGACGATGTCCGTGACCGCGTCGAGCTTCACGCCGGCCTCGCCGAGCACGCGGTCGACGGCGGGCAGCAGCAGTTCGCCGTGGCGGCGCGCGTCCACCTCGCGCGCTTCGGCGAGCACACGGGGAGCGGCCGGGCCGCCCTCCGGGGCGGGGTCGCAACTGAGCAGGGCGGCGGAAACGGCGGGGGTCGCGGTGTCAAGGGCAAGCAGCAGCACGCCCTCAAGACTACGGCGCGGCGGACACCGCCCTGCCGGGTACCGCGCTCGCCGGTACGCTGCGTGCGGGGACTTCGGACTTCTGACGCGTACGGACCGTACGGAAAGGTGGCACGGCGGTGGCCGCTAGGAGCAGCTCGATCGTGACGGCTCTCACTGTGGCCGCGCTGGCCGGGGTCGGCTTCCTGGCCTTCCAGGCGTCGGCGGACGCCACCGGCACGCTGGAGCCGGTCCGCTCGGCCAAGGGCGGCGCGGTGGCCTCGCCCGCGCCGTCGGGGCACCCGGCGCCCAAGGACTCGGCGAAGGACAAGCAGCGGCGGGAGACCGCGGTACCGGCGCACTCCGGCACGGGCCAGCGGGTGGTGTACGCGCTGGACGCCCGGCGGGTGTGGCTGGTCGGCCCGAAGGAGCAGGTCCTGCGGACGTACGAGGTCGTGCCGAGCGCGGTCAGCCCGGCGCCGGGGGCTTACACGGTGACCACGCGCTCCGCGAGCGTGACCGGTTCCGACGGAATTCCGATCGAGAACGTCGTGCGGTTCGCGACGGTCGACAACGTCGTGGTCGGCTTCAGTGCGGCGGTCGACGGCTCGATGCCGCAGCCGGGCACGCAGCAGAAGCAGAAGACGGGCGGCATCCGCGAGAAGCGGGCCGACGGCGCGGCGATGTGGAAGTTCGCGACGATCGGCAAGAAGGTCGTCGTCGTTCCGTAGCCCGCACACAGCTGCCCGCACCCGTACGGCGCAGCGCACGGACGCGGGCTTACGAATCACTCGTACGGGCTACGCGCCGTCGCGGCGGCAGGTGGACAGCTCATGGGGCGCGCGTGGTCGCTGCCCTCTGTGTACTGCCTTACGCGGCGTCGCGGCCGCTGCTCGGCAGGTGAGCGCCCTCGGTCCCGGGCTCGGTCCCGGGCTCGGGGCGGGCCTCCGTGGCGGTCGGTACCTCGGTGGCCGGGGCTTCCGGGGGCGTGGAGACCGCGTTGGCGGCCGCACAGGACGCCAGGAGCTCGTTCATCGTCGGCCGGGGGCCGTCCTCGCGCCGGAACGGAGACGGTTCGCTGTCGTCGCGGCGGGCCGCCGCGGCGAGGGACTGGTGGGCCGACATGGATGCCTCCCGGGAATCCTGGGGCGAGCGGGCATGGTTAGGTAGACCTAACCGGCTCTCTACCTCCATGTGACCACGCCCGGCACCGCCGACGCAACATCTTCCCGACGGCTTGTCGGAAACTACGGACACCCCGGACCGGGCAGGCCTCGCCCGGTCGGCCCCGGCGTCTCTCCCGTCAGATCTCCTGCAGCAGGCTCAGGTCGCAGCCCGCCCAGCGCTCGCCCACGCCGGTGACGGTGACCTCGCGGACGTCGTCCTCGGCGTCGCTCACGGCCGCCTCCGCGCCCACGGCGCGCGCGATGACCACGTGCAGCCGGTCCTCGGACAGCTCCTCGACCTTGCCCTCGCCCCACTCCACGACCACCACCGACTCCGGCAGCGAGACGTCGAGGTCCAGGTCCTCCATCTCGTCCAGGCCGCCGCCGAGCCGGTACGCGTCGACGTGCACCAGCGGCGGGCCGGCGTGCAGGGAGGGGTGCACCCGGGCAATGACGAAGGTCGGCGAGGTGACGGCGCCGCGTACGCCCAGGCCCTCGCCCAGGCCCCGGGTCAGCGTCGTCTTCCCGGCGCCGAGCTCGCCGCTCAGCAGCACCAGGTCACCCGGGCGCAGCAGGCCGGCGAGCCGGCGGCCCAGCTCCTGCATCCGGTCCGGAGTCTTGACGGTTACCTGCGTGATGGCGTCGGTGGTGCTCATGCCGCCGATGGTACGAGCCCCCACCCCCACCGCGCGCCACCGTGGCCCGGCCCCTCTTTCGGGTGCACCACCCCGCGGCCACGTGCGCGCTGCCCCACCCCTGGGTAACCCCCGAGGTGGGGGGATGCGGGGCTGCACCAGTAAGCGCAGCGCCCGCCGTGTCGGCTTCCTCCTCAGGCCCGGGCCGGCCGCCGGCTCCGGGCCTCGGCGACCGCGCGTTCCACCAGGGACGTCAGGCGGTCGTTGACCAGTTCCGGGTGTTCCAGCATGACCAGGTGGCCGGCGTCCGGGACACAGACCAGTTCCGCGGCCGGCAGGAGTTCGCCGATCGTGTGGCTGTGCTCCGCGGGCGTGATCAGGTCGCGGTCGCCGGCCAGGACGAGGGCCGGTACGCCGTCGTACGCCGCCAGCGCGCCCGTCTTGTCGTGCACCGCGAACGCCGGGAAGAACTCCGCGACGACGTCGATAGGTGTCGCTTCGATGAGGCGTTCGGCGAAGCGGGCGACGCCGGGGTCCACGTCCTTCGGCGCGCCGAAGGAGTACCGCTTCACCAGGCCCGCGAAGAGGTCGGCGGTGGCCCGGCGGCCCTTCTCGACCAGCTCGCTCTGCGCGCCCAGCGCCTTCAGCACGCCGGGCGCGAAGCGGTGGAACGCCTTCACGCCCAGCGACGGCAGCCCGAAGGCGACCTCGCTCAGCCGGCCGGCCGACGTGCCGATCAGCCCCACGCCCACCACGCGCTCGGCGACGTACTCCGGGAACTGGTCCGCGAGCGCCATCACCGTCATGCCGCCCATGGAGTGCCCGACCAGCACGATCGGCCCCTCGGGGACCGCGGCGTCCAGTACCGCCTTCAGGTCCCGGCCCAGCATGTCGATGGTGACCGGATCGGTGCCCTCGATCTGTGCGTGGCCGCGGGCCGAGCGGCCGTGGCTGCGCTGGTCCCAGTGGACCGTACGGACTCTGCCGCGCAGCGCGGCCCGCTGGAAGTGCCAGGCGTCCTGGGTGAGGCAGTACCCGTGGCAGAAGACGACGGTGGGGGCCGCGGAGCGTCGCCCCAGGGCCCCCAGCAGGCGCTTGCGGCGGGCCCCCTGGCCCTCTCCGTCCGGCCGGTCGTCGACTTCGTCGACCTCGTAGTACAGCGCGGTGCCGTCGTCCCCGTACGCCGTCCCCGGTGTGCCGCGCAGCGACCCGTAGGGGCCCGCCGAGTCCAGCGCCATCCGCGCCTTGCGGCGCACGCCCCGGCCGACCGTCAGCCGCTCCAGCGCCACCCCGGCGGCCGCGCCCGCGGCGACCACGCCGATCGCGGCGCCCGCGAAGCCCGCGTGCCGGCCCGCCCGGGCCCAGCTGCTCACGGTCTCCGCCGCTCCGGCCGCGGCCCCCGCCACGTCCGGTACCCCCTGTGTGCCCTCACTCATGTCCCGTCCCCCGTTCTGTCGTGCTCAGGGACATTTCCGTGCTCGTCGACATAGACGCGCGGCACCCGGCTTCCGATCCGCGTGACGATCTCGTACGCGATGGTTCCCGTGGCCTGCGCCCAGTCCTCGGCCGTCGGCTCGCCCCGGTCGCCCGGCCCGAAGAGCACCGCCTCGTCCCCCACCGTGGCTGATTCCCCGCCCAGGTCGACCACGAACTGGTCCATCGCGACCCGGCCGGCGATCGTCCGCCACTTGCCGGCGACCAGCACCGGGCCGACGCCGGAGGCGTGCCGCGGGACGCCGTCGGCGTAGCCCAGCGGGATCAGCGCGAGGGTGGTGTCGCCGGGCGTCGTGTAGTGGTGCCCGTACGAGACGCCGTGGCCGCCCGGTACGTGCTTGACCGACGCGAGCGAGGCGGAGAGCGTCATGACGGGCCGCAGCCCGAAGTCGGCGGGCGTGCCGACCTCGGGGCTCGGCGAGATGCCGTAGATGCCGATACCGGCGCGTACCAGGTCGAAGTGCGCGTCGGGGAGGGTGAGCAGGCCCGGGGTGTTGCAGATGTGCCGGACCTCGGGCGTGAGGCCCGCCGCCTCCGCCGTCGCGAGCGCGTCGCGGAAGACGGCGAGCTGGGCGGCGATCGAGGGGTGGCCGGGCTCGTCGGCGCACGCGAAGTGCGACCAGACGCCGGTGACCTTGATCAGGCCGTCCCGCTCGGCGTCCCGGGCGGCCGCGGTGAGCTCGGCCCATTCGGCCGGCTGGCAGCCGTTGCGCCCCAGGCCCGTGTCGATCTTGAGCTGGACCCGGGCGGTGCGGCCGGTGGAGTGCGCGGCGTGGGAGACCTCGTGCAGCGCCCACAGGCCGCTCACGGACACGTCGATGTCCAGCATGACGGCCTTCCGCCAGGGGCCGCCCGGCGTCCACAGCCACGCCATGAGGCGGCCGGTGTCGCCCGCCTCGCGCAGCTGGAACGCCTCCTCGGGGAGCGCGGTGCCCAGCCACTCGGCGCCCGCCTCGCGGGCCGCCGCGGCGCACTGCAGCGCGCCGTGGCCGTAGCCGTCCGACTTCACCACGGCCATCAGCTGCGCACCTGAAGCACGCGCCTTGAGGGCGCGCACATTCGACCTCAGGGCGGTGAGGTCGATGGCGGCCCGGGCGCGCGTTGCTCTCTCAGTCATCGCCTTCAGTGTCTCAGGCCCCGCTCCGGCGCAGCTGTCGACCGCCTCGTGGGGGCGTCACGTGCCCGGTTTTTTGCCCCATACGAAGACGCTGTCGCCGTTCCTGAGCATGTTCCACAGCTTCTCCGCATGCCGCTTCCGCAGGTTCACGCAGCCGTACGAGCCGGGCGGGCTGTAGATGTTGGCGGTGATGCCGTGGAATGCCTGCCCGCCGTCGAAGAACTGACTGAACGGCATGGGCGAGTGGTAGATCGTGGAGAAGTGGTCGCGGTGCTTCCAGTAGACGCGGTGGGTGCCGGTGCGGGTCGGGTAGCCCTTGCGGCCGGTGCGGACGGGGGCCGGGCCGAAGATGACCTCGTCGTGGTTCTGTACCCACATGATCTGGCGGGCCAGATCGACGCAGGCCACGCGCGGCGCCCAGTGCTCGCCCTTCTTGCGCATCCGCGGCACGGGGCAGCGCTTCTCGGCGTTCGGGTTCGCCTTCGCCTCGGCGAGCCGGACGACGCCCCCGGTCACCGGGCCGGTGAAGCCGTTGGCCGGGATGATGCCGTGCTTCTCCTGGAAGGCGCGGATGACCTTGCAGTCCTCCGGCGACTGCTTGCCGTCCACCTTGAGCTTCAGGTAGCGCTCCACCTGCCGCTGGTAGGGGCCGGTGGAGGTGGAGCAGGCCTGCGGCGCCATGGGGGCGGACGCGGGGGCCACCGCGCCGCCCGGGGCGCCCTGGAGCACCTCGGCGGGCGGTACGTACTCCACCAGGGCGTCGCCCTCGGGGTCCGGCGCGCGGCCGGGCGGTGGTTCCTCCTCGGCGCGCGCCGTCATGTCCGGCGCCTGCGCCTGGTCGGGCGTGTCCTTCGGCGGCCCGCCGTCGGGCGTGTCGGCGATGCCCGGTACGAGGTCGGACTCGGCGATCGGTCCGGGGCGTTGCGGGCTCGGCGGCGCCGGGCCGTCGACGGCGGTCCCGGGAACGGCGGCGAGCGTCAGCAGCGTGGCGGTGCCGGTGGCCGCGGCCAGCAGGCCCACGAGGTTGCGGTTCATACGTTCATCTGTCCCGCGCGGGCGGCGGCGGGCCACCGGGGCACGGCCAGGTTCGCCCTGGTGGGTCGGATTCTTCGGCCGGGCGGCCGGTGCCCCTGGCGCGCGGCGCCGCGCGCCACCCGGACGAGGCGTTGCCGCGCCCCGGCGGGTGAGACTGGGGGCATGAGGACTGCTTACAGCGTGGAGAAGGTGCGGGCGGCGGAGCGGGACCTGATGGCGCGGCTGCCGGCCGGGGCCCTGATGCAGCGGGCCGCCGCGGGCCTGGCGGTGGCCTGTGCGGACCTCCTGGGGCGGGTGTACGGGTCCCGGGTGGTGCTGCTGGTGGGCAGCGGGGACAACGGCGGTGACGCCCTGTACGCGGGCGCCCGGCTGGCCCGCCGGGGCGCCGGGGTACGCGCGGTGCTGCTGGCCCCGGAGCGGGCGCACCAGGGCGGTCTGGCAGCCCTCCGGGCGGCGGGCGGCCGGGTGTCGGCCGACCCACGGGCCGACATCGCCCGCGCCGACCTCGTTGTGGACGGCATCGTGGGCATCGGCGGCAAGGGCGGGCTGCGCCCGGAGGCGGCGGAGCTGGCCGAGGCGGCGCGCGGCAGGACCGTGCTCGCGGTGGACCTGCCGAGCGGCGTGAACGCGGACACCGGAGAGGTGGCCGGTACGGCCGTACGGGCGGACGCGACGGTGACGTTCGGCGCGTACAAGCCGGGGCTGCTGATCGACCCGGCGCGCGAGTACGTGGGCGCGCTGCGGCTGGTGGACATCGGCCTGGAGCTGCCGGACCCGGACGTGGAGGCGCTGCAGCACGCGGACGTGGCGGATCTGCTGCCCCTCCCCTCGGCGGACAGCGACAAGTACCGGCGCGGCGTGGTCGGCGTGGTCGCGGGCTCGGCGCGCTATCCGGGCGCCGCGGTACTGGCGGTGTCGGGCGCGCTGCGCGGCGGCGCGGGCGCGGTCCGGTACGTGGGCCCCGGCGGCGACGCGGTGATCGCCGCGCACCCGGAGACGCTGGTGCACGCGGGCCCGCCCTCGAAGGCGGGGCGGGTGCAGGCCTGGGTGATCGGCCCCGGCCTGGGCGACAACGAGGAGGCCATGGCCGACGTACTGGCGTCCGACGTGCCCGTACTCGTGGACGCGGACGGGCTGCGCTACCTGGACCCGGCGCGGCTGCGCGCCCGTACGGCGCCGACGCTGCTCACCCCGCACGCCGGCGAGGCCGCGGCCCTGCTGGGGGCGGCGCGCGAGGAGGTGGAGTCGGCCCGGCTGCACGCGGTACGGGAGCTGGCCTCCCGATACGGCGCGACGGTGCTGCTCAAGGGCTCCTCGACGCTGATCGCCGCCCCCGAGGGCGCCACCGTCCGCGTCAACCCCACCGGCACCGGCTGGCTGGCCACGGCCGGCAGCGGCGACGTGCTCTCGGGCCTGGCCGGTTCCCTGCTGGCCACCGGGCTGGCGCCGCTGGACGCGGCGTCGGCGGGCGCGTATCTGCATGGCCTGGCGGCCCGGCAGGCGGCGTCCACGGGCACGCCACTGACCGCCTGCGACGTCGCCGCAGCCCTGCCGGGAACGTGGCTGTCCGTGGCCGCCTAGACGCCCTTCGGGCGTGTCCTCAAACGCCGGACAGGCTTGATTTTCGCGGTCACCCCTCAGCGATCACCACCGCCGAAGCCACCCCCGCGTCATGGCTGAGCGAGACGTGCCAGGACTGGACGCCCCGTTCCTGCGCGGCCGCGGCCACCGTGCCCCACACCCGGAGGCGGGGCTGTCCGCTCTCCTCGACGTACACCTCGGCGTCCGTCCAGTGCAGGCCGCGCGGCGCGCCCAGCGCCTTGGCCAGCGCCTCCTTCGCGGCGAACCGGGCCGCGAGGGAGGCGACGCCGCGCGGCTCGCCGCCGGGCAGATAGCGCTCGCTGTCGACGAAGAGCCGGTCCAGCATCTGGGGCGTACGCTCCAGCGCCGCGGCGAACCGGTCGATCTCGGCGACGTCGATCCCCACCCCGATGATCATTCGACGGTCACCGACTTGGCGAGGTTGCGCGGCTGGTCGACCTCGTTGCCGCGCGCCGTGGCCAGCTCGCAGGCGAAGACCTGGAGGGGGACGGTGGCCACCAACGGCTGCAGGAGCGTCGGCGTCACGGGGATACGGACGAGGTGGTCGGCGTACGGCACGACCGTCTCGTCGCCCTCCTCGGCGATGACGATGGTGCGGGCGCCGCGGGCCCGGATCTCCTGGATGTTGGAGACGATCTTGTCGTGCAGGACGGAGCGCCCGCGCGGCGACGGCACGATCACCACCACCGGCAGATCCTCCTCGATCAGCGCGATCGGCCCGTGCTTCAGCTCACCGGCCGCGAATCCCTCGGCGTGCATGTACGCCAGCTCCTTGAGCTTCAGCGCGCCCTCCAGGGCCACCGGATGGCCCACGTGGCGGCCGAGGAAGAGCACGGTGTTCTTGTCCGCGAGGCCGCGGGCCAGCTCCCGTACCGGCTCCATCGTGCCCAGCACTTCCTCCACCTGGGTGCCGATCTCGGCCAGCTCCTTCACCACGGCCTGGATCTCGTCGCCCCACTTCGTGCCGCGCACCTGCCCCAGGTACAGCGCGACCAGGTAACAGGCGACGAGCTGGGTGAGGAACGCCTTCGTGGAGGCGACGGCGACCTCGGGCCCGGCATGCGTGTAGAGCACCGCGTCGGACTCGCGCGGGATGGTCGAGCCGTTGGTGTTGCAGATGGCGAGGACCTTCGCGCCCTGCTCGCGGGCGTGCCGCAGCGCCATCAGGGTGTCCATGGTCTCGCCGGACTGGGAGATGGCGATGACGAGCGTGCGGTGGTCCAGGATCGGGTCGCGGTAGCGGAACTCGCTCGCCAGCTCGACCTCGCACGGGATGCGCGTCCAGTGCTCGATGGCGTACTTGGCGATCAGCCCGGCGTGGAAGGCCGTGCCGCACGCCACGATGACGACCTTCTGCGCCTCCCGCAGCACCGCGTCCGGGATGCGCACCTCGTCGAGCGAGAGCCGCCCGTCCGCGCCGATGCGCCCCAGGAGGGTGTCCGCGACCGCCTTCGGCTGCTCGGCGATCTCCTTGAGCATGAAGTAGTCGTAGCCGCCCTTCTCGGCGGCCGAGGCGTCCCAGTCCACGTGGTACGGGCGCACCTCGGCCGGGCGGCCCTCGAAGTCGGTGACCTGGACGCCGTTCCGGCGCACCTCGACGACCTGGTCCTGGCCCAGCTCGACGGCCTCGCGGGTGTGCGCGATGAAGGCGGCCACGTCGGAGGCGAGGAACGCCTCGTCGTCGCCGAGGCCGACGACCAGCGGGGAGTTCCGGCGCGCGCCGACCACCACGTCCGGCGCGTCGGCGTGCACGGCCACGAGGGTGAAGGCGCCCTCCAGCCGGCGGCAGACCTGCCGCATCGATTCGGCAAGGTCCCCGCAGGAGGAGAAGGACTCCGCCAGGAGGTGCGCGACCACCTCGGTGTCCGTCTCGGAGGCCAGCTCGTGGCCCCGGTCGGTCAGTTCGGCGCGCAGCGCGGCGAAGTTCTCGATGATGCCGTTGTGCACGACCGAGACCCGCCCGGAGTTGTCCAGGTGCGGATGGGCGTTGACGTCGGTGGGGCCGCCGTGCGTGGCCCACCGGGTGTGCCCGATCCCCGTGCTGCCGGCCGGCAGCGGGCGCGCCGCCAGCTCCTTGTCCAGATTGGCGAGCTTGCCGGCCTTCTTCGCCGCCGCCAGGCCGCCGTCGGCCAGCACCGCGACACCCGCCGAGTCGTAGCCGCGGTACTCCAGCCGCTTCAGTCCGGCCAGTACGACGTCAAGGGCCGACTGCCCGCCCACGTATCCCACAATTCCGCACATGAAGGCAGCCTACGGCGCGCGGAGATCATTACCTGGGTACCGTACGGGTCAATGCCCGCTCTCGATCCGGTCGATGGCCTCCTGGACCAGTTCGAGGAATTCCACCTCCTCACAGCGCGGTTTGCTGCCCATCTCGTACAGGACCAGGCAATCCGTCAGCTCCTCCCCCAGGTCCTCGTCGGGGAGTTCGGCGGCCAGTTCGCTGTGGACCAGGCCGGCGTGGCCGCCGGATTCCGGGGCCGCCGCCGTCTCCGCACCGGCTCTCAGCCGGCGCTGCCGTACGTAATCGAGCAGGCGTGTCACCGTGCCCACCCCCCATTTCTCGCGACGCAGAAATTGACGCGTTCCCCCACCGCCGGACGTTACCGAGGAATACGTGATTGGTATAGACATGGGTATTCCGTCCCCCAGGAGGACGGTCGCGCAGCCGTTCGGGTTGCTCCGCAACGCCACCCCGGGATGAGCGGTGGCGGGCGGCTGCGGACAATGGGCGGCGTGCCCATGACGACAGAGCAGCCGCAGCAACGACGCCGCGCCGACGCCACGCCGTACGTCGACATGACCCGCGCGGAGTGGAGCGCCCTGCGCGAGAAGACCCCGCTCCCGCTGAGCGCCGAAGAGGTCGAGCGGCTGCGCGGCCTGGGCGACGTCATCGACCTGGACGAGGTACGCGACGTCTACCTGCCGCTCTCCCGGCTGCTGAACCTCTACTTCGGCGCCACCAGCAATCTGCGCGGCGCGCTGAACACCTTCCTGGGCGACCAGAAGGGGCACGGCGCCCAGGAGGGCACGCCGTTCGTGATCGGCGTGGCGGGCAGCGTCGCGGTCGGCAAGTCCACCACGGCCCGCCTTCTCCAGGCGCTGCTGGCCCGCTGGCCCGACCACCCCCGCGTCGAGCTGGTGACCACCGACGGCTTCCTGCTGCCCAACGCCGAACTGCACCGGCGCGGCCTGATGTCCAGGAAGGGCTTCCCCGAGTCCTACGACCGGCGCGCCCTGACCCGCTTCGTGGCGGACGTGAAGTCCGGCAAGGCCGAGGTCACCGCACCGGTCTACTCCCACCTGATCTACGACATCGTCCCCGGCGAGCGGCTGACCGTGCACCGCCCCGACATCCTCATCGTCGAGGGCCTGAACGTGCTGCAGCCCGCGCTGCCCGGCAAGGACGGCCGCACCCGCCTCGGCCTCGCCGACTTCTTCGACTTCTCGGTGTACGTGGACGCCCGCACCGAGGACATCGAGCAGTGGTACCTCGGCCGGTTCCGCAAGCTGCGCGAGACCGCGTTCCAGAACCCGTTCTCGTACTTCCGCAAGTACGCCCAGGTCTCCGAGGAAGAGGCGCTGGAGTACGCCCGGATGAACTGGCGCACCATCAACAAGCCCAATCTGCAGCAGAATGTGGCCCCCACGCGCGGGCGCGCGAACCTCGTGCTCCGCAAGGGACCCGACCACAAGGTGCAGCGCCTGTCGCTGCGCAAACTCTGAACGAGAACTTCGAGGACTCTGCTGTGCTGCATCTGCGACTCATCGTCCCGGCGGACCGTACGGACGAGGTGGTGGCGCTGCTGGAGAAGACGGTCGGCACCGCCCATCTGGTGGTACTGGCCGGCGCGGCCCGCAGCCCCGCCGGGGACGTGATCACCTGCGATGTGGCGCGCGAGGCCGGCGACGGGCTGCTGCGCGAACTGCGCGAGCGCGGCATCGACGACTGCGGGTCGATCGCCGTCGAGCACATCGACCTCTCGCTGTCCCAGCGCGCGGTCCAGGCCGAGGAGGACGCGCCGGGCGAGGGCGCGGACGCGGTCCTGTGGGAACAGCTGAGCGACGCCACGCACGAGGAGTCGACGCTCACCGTCACCTACATCGCGTTCCTGACGCTGGCGACGATGATCGCGGCGTGCGGTGTCGTACTGGACAACGCGATCCTCATCGTGGGCGCGATGGCGGTCGGCCCGGAGTTCGGGCCGCTGGCCGGGATCTGCACGGCGGTGGTCCAGCGCGCGCCGCGCCTCGCGTGGCGGTCACTGGTGGCGCTGGTCGCCGGGTTCGCGGTGGCGATGATCCTGACCGTGGGCTTCAGCTACCTGATGGACGCGATGGACCTCTTCACCTACGACAAGTTCGAGGCGGACCGGCCCAACACGTCCTTCATCTGGCAGCCGGACCTGATGTCCTTCGTGGTGGCGCTCCTCGCCGGCATCGCGGGCACCCTGTCCCTGACCTCGGCCAAGTCCGGCGCCCTGGTCGGCGTCGCGATCTCCGTGACGACCGTCCCGGCCGCCTCGAACGCCGCCGTCGCCTTCCTGTACGGCGACTACGCCCAGACCTGGGGCTCCAGCGGCCAGCTCCTGCTGAACCTGGCGGGCATCGTCGTCGCGGGCACGCTGACGCTGGCGACCCAGAAGTACTTGTGGGGGCGCCAGCGCCAGGCAAAATCCAGCCCGTCCGGCGTTTGAGGACGCTCGCCGCAGGCGCCACGGCGCGGCACGCGCGGAGTTCACGGACGTCCGTCCACGCGTGCGCGCCGGAAAACCGGCTGCTCGTCAGCCCAAGGCCGACTTCACGACATCGGCCAGCCGGCCGGCCACGGCCTTCGCCTGCTCCAGGTCGGCGGCCTCCACCATGACGCGGACCAGCGGCTCCGTACCGGAGGACCGCAGCAGTACCCGGCCGGTCGCGCCCAGTTCGCGCTCCGCGTCGGTCACCGCGGCCGACAGCTCGGCGGAGGTGGTCACGCGGGACTTGTCCACGTCGGGGACGTTGATCAGGACCTGCGGCAGCCGCTCCATGACGCCCGCCAGCTCGGCCAGCGACCGGCCCGTCGCCGCGACCCGCGCCGCCAGCATCAGGCCGGTCAGCGTGCCGTCGCCGGTCGTGGCGTGGTCCAGCACGATGACGTGCCCGGACTGCTCGCCGCCCAGCGCGAAGCCCTGGGCCTTCATCTCCTCCAGGACGTACCGGTCGCCGACCGCGGTGCGCACGAGCTCGATGCCCTCGCGCTCCAGCGCCAGCTTGAAGCCCAGGTTGGACATGACCGTGGCGACGACGGTGTTCTGCCGCAGGGTGCCCGCGTCGCGCATGCCCAGCGCGAGGACGGCGAGGATCTGGTCGCCGTCGACCTCGTTGCCCGCCGCGTCCACGGCCAGGCAGCGGTCCGCGTCGCCGTCGTGTGCGACGCCCAGGTCCGCGCCGTGCTCGACGACCGCGGCGCGCAGCTTCTCCAGGTGCGTGGAGCCGCAGCCGTCGTTGATGTTCAGGCCGTCGGGGTCGGTACCGATCGTGACGACCTCGGCGCCGGCCCGCGCGAACGCCTCCGGGGAGACCCGCGCGGCCGCGCCGTGTGCCCCGTCGATGACGACCTTCAGCCCGTCCAGGCGGTTCGGCAGCACGCCGACCAGGTGCGCGACGTAGTTGTCGAAGCCCTCGGCGTAGTCCCTGACCCGGCCCACGCCCGCGCCGGTCGGCCGGTCCCACGGCCGGCCGGAGGCGTGCCCGCGGTACATGCTCTCGATCCGGTCCTCCAGCTCGTCGGCGAGCTTGTGCCCGCCGCGCGCGAAGAACTTGATGCCGTTGTCGGGCATCGGGTTGTGGCTCGCGGAGAGCATCACGCCCAGGTCCGCGCCGAGCGCGCCGGTGAGGTACGCCACCGCCGGGGTCGGCAGCACGCCCACCCGCAGCACGTCCACACCCGCGCTGGCCAGCCCCGCCACCACGGCGGACTCCAGGAACTCCCCCGAGGCCCGCGGATCGCGCCCGACCACGGCCACCGGCCGGTGGTCTTCAAATGTGCCGGCTTCTGCCAGCACATGCGCCGCAGCGACCGACAGCCCGAGCGCGAGCTCTGCCGTCAGATCCGCATTGGCGACGCCGCGCACCCCGTCCGTGCCGAAGAGTCGTCCCACTGGTGTCCTCCGAGTTCATGAGCTTGGACCAGACTGTTATGACCGTTATGTACAGGTATACGCCTATCTGGTCCCGGATAGCCGAACGCCCCGGCGGCACGGAAAGTGCCCCCGGGGCGTTCGCCAAGCTGCGCGCGAAGCGCGAAAGCTGCACACGAGGCAGCGAGCGTGATTAGCGCTTGCTGTACTGCGGCGCCTTGCGGGCCTTCTTCAGACCGGACTTCTTGCGCTCGACCGCACGGTCGTCGCGCTTCAGGAAGCCGGCCTTCTTCAGCGGGCCACGGTTGTTCTCGACGTCCGCCTCGTTCAGCGCACGGGCCACGCCCAGGCGCAGCGCGCCGGCCTGGCCGGAGATGCCGCCACCGGAGATGCGGGCGACAACGTCGTAGCGGTTGTCGAGCTCGAGCACCTTGAAGGGCTCGTTGACTTCCTGCTGGTGCACCTTGTTCGGGAAGTAACCCTCGAGGGTGCGGCCGTTGATCTTCCACTGGCCGGTGCCCGGGATGATCCGGACGCGGGCGATGGCGTTCTTGCGGCGGCCCAGGCCGGCGGCCGGCTGCGGGTCACCGAAGCGGGAGGCGAGGGACTCGGAGGTGTACTCACCCTCCAGCGGCGCCTCGGTCTCGGTGGTGTACTCCTCGACCTCGAGCGGGGTCTCGGCGGTGGTCTCAGCCACGATGCTCCTCAGATTCTCTTCGTCTTAGGGGGTGTGGCCGGACTTACTGCGCGACCTGGGTGATCTCGAACGGGACCGGCTGCTGAGCAGCGTGCGGGTGCTCGGCGCCCGCGTAGACCTTCAGCTTCGAGAGCATCTGGCGGCCCAGGGTGTTCTTCGGGAGCATGCCCTTGATGGCCTTCTCGACAGCCTTCTCGGGGTTCTTGTCGAGCAGCTCGTCGTAGCGGACGGAGCGCAGACCACCCGGGAAGCCGGAGTGGCGGTACGCCATCTTCTGCGACCGCTTGTTGCCGGACAGGTGCACCTTGTCGGCGTTGATGATGATGACGAAGTCACCGGTGTCGACGTGAGGGGCGTAAACCGGCTTGTGCTTGCCCCGGAGGAGGGAAGCTGCCTGAGTCGCCAGACGGCCCAGGACAACGTCCTGCGCGTCAATGATGTGCCACTGGCGCTGGACATCGCCGGGCTTGGGGCTGAACGTACGCACGTTTTAGCCTTCGCTTCTAAGTGATGGGACCTGTACAGGGTCACCTCGGCCGATAAACCGACACGGGCGGCTCCGGGTGACGCAACCCATTGCCTGCCGTCGGTCATCGGCCCGGTGGACCGGCGTAAGGGCCCCTCACGTGAGATAGAGCAAGCCAATACGCATAACGAACTGGCAGAATACCGGGCCTCCCCCAGGCGGGTCAAAACGCGCCCCGTACGGAGGTGCGATCCTCGCCATCGCCGCCGGGGCGGCGCAGACAGGCGCAGGCGACCACGGCGGCGAGCGTCCACAGCATCACCGCGTCCTTGAAGGCGCGCCTCCTGACGTCCTCCAGATACGGCCAGTCCAGCCCGGCGACCTGCGGCACGAGAGCGGCCCAGAACCACACCGTACGGGGCACGGAGCCGGGCACGACGACGGAGGCCAGCAGCGGCCCCAGCACCACCAGCAGGTAGTGGTCGAAGGACGGCCGGGACACGAGGAAGGCCGCGAGCAGCAGCATCGCGGCCGTCTCGACGAGCCGCAGCGGCCCCGCGTCGCCGCGTCGCCAGCGCAGATACGCGCAGGCCACCCCGGCAGCGGCCGCGAGCACGGCCACCCCGAAGGCCACCGGCTCCGGCAGGCCGAGCCGGGCCAGGACCGCGCCGAGCGAGGCGTCGTACGGCCGCGCGAAGACGTCCTGCCCGCGCAGCAGGAAGGGCAGCGTGCGGGTGAGGAACATCCCGGGCCGCGGCATCACGATCGCGGCGAGCAGCGATACCAGGAGGGGCACGCCAAGCGCCGCGGCCAGCGCCCGCCACCGCCGCGCGAAGACGAAGAGCAGCAGCACGGGCACGAGCATCGGCTTGACCGCCAGCGCCGACCCGATCACCGCGCCGGCCGCCACCCACCTGCCCCGGCGGGCCAGCAGCAGCGCCAGCGGCAGTGCCACCACCGAGGCCAGCGTCCAGTTCCCGAGCGTGACGAGGTTGCGGAACGGCTGGAAGAACGGCAGCGCGGCCACGGCCAGCGCCGCCAACCTGCTGCCCGCCCCGACCCCGAAGATCCGCAGACTCAGCCACCAGCCCAGCAGGACGAGCCCGACGCCGACGGCCGGTACGAGCCATGCCATCCAGCCCTGCGGCAGCAGCGCCTCGGGCACGGCCGCGAGCACCGCGCCCGGCAGGTAAAGAAACCGCTTGTCGGCGTACGGAGCGCCACCATCGAGCAGCGCCCGCGCCGCTTTCACCGCGAAGGCGTTGTCCATCCCGAGGTGCCCACCCCGCCGCACGGTCGCCCAGACCACGACGGCCATCAGCCCGGCGGCAACGGCCCGCAGCGGCCAGGTAGCGGGCCGCAGCAGCCACGCCACCCGGGGTGATTGCCCCGCTTCGTCCGCCGTCACGCGGCCAGACTAGAAGCCGCCCGGCCTACCGCTCCCGCTCGACACGACGCTCGTCCCACACCGGCTCGGACTCCAGCCCCGCCTGCAGCGCCTCCGCCGACTCCAGATCGAGGTTGTCGGTCGGCTCGTCGAGCAGCAGCGCGGTCGTGCCGGACAGCTCCAGCAGCAGGATCTGACCCCTCCTTCCGGGGGACGCCCCCAGACCCCCCGGGCCTGCTGGCTACCTGCTCCAGCCCCGCCTGCAGCGCCTCCGCCGACTCCAGATCGAGGTTGTCGGTCGGCTCGTCGAGCAGCAGCGCGGTCGTGCCGGACAGCTCCAGCAGCAGAATCTGGAAGCGGGCCTGCTGGCCGCCGGAGAGGCGGTCGAAGCGCTGCTCGGCCTGGAGGCTGAGTTCGTACCGGCGCAGGGCGCTCATCGCCTTGCCGCGGTCCTTGGCGTGTTCCGTCCAGAGAATGTCGAGGAGGGTGCGGCCCTCCAGCTCCGGGTGGGCGTGGGTCTGCGCGAAGTGGCCCGGTACGACGCGGGCGCCGAGCTTCCACGTGCCCGTGTGCGCGACGTCCTCCCCCGCCAGCAGCCGCAGGAAGTGGGACTTGCCCGAGCCGTTCGAGCCGAGGACCGCGACTCGCTCGCCGTAGAAGATCTCCAGCGAGAAGGGCTTCATCAGGCCCGTCAGCTCAAGGTTCTCGCAGGTCACGGCACGTACGCCGGTCCGGCCGCCGTGCAGCCGCATCGTGATGTCCTGCTCGCGCGGCGGCTCTGGCGGCGGCCCGGCCTCCTCGAACTTCTTCAGCCGCGTCTGGGCCGCGTGATAGCGCGAGGCCATCTCATGGCTGTTCTCCGCGGCCTGGCGCAGATTCCGGACCAGCTTCTTGAGCTGCTCGTGCTTCTCGTCCCAACGCCGCCGCAGCTCCTCGAAGCGCGCGAAGCGCTCCTTGCGCGCCTCGTGGTACGTGGCGAAGCCGCCGCCGTGCACCCAGACGTCGCTGCCCGCAGGGCCCGGCTCCACGCTGACGATCTTCTCCGCGGAGCGCGCCAGCAGCTCCCGGTCGTGCGAGACGAAGAGGACCGTCTTCTTCGTTTCCCGCAGCCGCTCCTCCAGCCAGCGCTTTCCCGGCACGTCCAGATAGTTGTCCGGCTCGTCCAGCAGCAGCACCTCGTCCGTGCCGCGCAGCAGCGACTCCAGGACCAGCCGCTTCTGCTCACCGCCGGAGAGCGTGCGCACTTGCCGCCACTGCGCCTTCTCGTACGGGACGCCGAGCGCGGCCATCGTGCACATGTCCCAGACCGTCTCGGCCTCGTACCCGCGCGCCTCGGCCCAGTCGCTGAGCGCCTGTGCGTACGCCATCTGCGCGGCCTCGTCGTCCACGGTCATGATCGCGTGCTCGGCCTCGTCCACGGCCTTCGCGGCGGCCCGCAGCCGCGGCTGCGACACCGACACCAGCAGGTCCCGCACCGTCCGGTCGTCCCGCACCGAGCCCACGAACTGCGGCATCACCCCGAGCCCGCCGCTGACCGTCACCGCCCCGCCGTGCGGCTGCAGCTCCCCCGCGATCAGCTTCAGCAGCGTCGTCTTGCCCGCGCCGTTCGCCCCGACCAGCGCGACCGTGGCGCCTTCCCCGACGCGGAAGGACACGTCCCCCAGCAGGACCCGCCCGTCCGGCAGGTAGTACTCCAGATGTCCGGCGTCCACATGTCCCATGCGCGAATTCTCGGCCCCCCGGCGCCCGTGGGCCAAACGGGTTTCCCGGGCCGCCCGGCACTGGCCTCGGCCTTGTCACGGGTGAGCACTAGGATTCGCGCCATGAGCTTTGGGCAAGGAGGGCCGTACGGCCCCGGGGGTTCGGGTCCGTCCGCTTCGTCCACACCGGACTGGGCCGCGCTGGCGGAGCAGAGCGAGGCAAAGGGAAGACGCAAGCGGCTGCTGATGGTCGGCGGTGGCGTCCTGGCCACCCTCGCGGTGGCCGGCATCGTCGCCACCGCCGTGATCACCAGCAATGGCGGCAGCAACAAACCGGCCCTGCCCTCCCCCGAGAAGCTCCCCAACAAGCCGGCCGAGCCCAAGCCCACCTTCTCCGACGTGAACGTCCCGCCGCCGCCGGACCCGGTGGACTACATCACCGACCCCAAGAAGGACACCGCGCCGCTCACCACGGACTCGCTCTTCCCCGAGAAGCAGCTGACGGCCGGCGGCCGCACCTACCCGAAGGCCACCACCAGCGCCACCGGAAGCTGCGCGAGCGTCGCGCAGGGCGGCCTCGGCGCGATCCTGACGAAGCACGGCTGCGAGAAGCTGCTGCGCGCCACCTTCTCCCGCGACGGCGTGGCGGTCACCGTCGGCATCGCCCGGTTCGACAGCAAGGCCGCGGCGGCCGCGGTGAAGAACGAGTACAAGCCCAACCTCGCGGCGCTCGCCGGCGGCAAGGTCGCCCCGTTCTGCCAGGGCACCGACTGCCGGACCTCGGCGAACGCGGCCGGCCGGTACGCGTACTTCACGATCGCCGGCTACCTCAACGGCACGCCCGTCACCACCAGCGAGACCAAGGCCCTCCAGGCGAGCCGGGACGGCGCCGCGTACGCCTGGAACCGGATCATGCAGCACGGCCGCGATCAGGCCGACGCGGCGGCCAAGAAGCAGCTCAAGAACTGAGCCGGCGGGGGCGGGGCGCACGCCCCGCCCCCGGCCTCAGCAGCACCCCGCCCGCGCTCTCAGCAGCAGCCCGCGCCCGGCAGGGTCCGCTTGTTCCGCGCTTCCTTGTTGCGGGCCGCGAGCAGCTCGTCGGCCGGGTAGCCGACCTCCTCCAGCGTCAGCCCGTGTGGCCGTACGACGTGCACCGCCGAGTCCCGCACGCCCGCCGCGAGCACCTTGCCCGGCCACTCCACGGGCCGGTGCCCGTCGCCGACGAACAGCAGCGCGCCCACCAGCGACCGCACCATGTTGTGGCAGAACGCGTCCGCCTTCACGGTCGCCGTGATGATCCCGTCCGCGTCCCGCTCCCAGCTCAGCTCCTGGAGCGTGCGAATGGTCGTCGCGCCCTCGCGCCGCTTGCAGTACGCCGCGAAGTCGTGCTCGCCCAGCAGCGGCTTCGACGCCTCGTTCATCGCGGCGACGTCCAGGTCCCAGTCGTGCCACAGCACGTGCCCGCGCAGCAGCGGGTCGACGCCGCCGGGGTGGTCGGTGACCCGGTACGCGTACCGGCGCCAGATCGCCGAGAACCGGGCGTTGAACCCGGCCGGGGCCTCGGCCACCCGCCAGATCCGTACGTCCTTCGGCAGCCGCCCGGCGAGCCGCCGCCGCAGCTTGTCACCGTGCTCGGCCCACAGCTCCTGCGGCAGGTCGACATGGGCCACCTGGCCGCGGGCGTGCACGCCCGCGTCCGTCCGCCCCGCCACGGTCAGCTCGTACGTCTCCTGCGCCCGCGTCACGGTCCGCAGCGCGTCCTCGATCTCCTGCTGGACCGTCCGCCGCTCCCGCTGCTTGGCCCACCCCGAGAAGTCCTTCCCGTCATAGGAAAGATCCAGCCGCACCCGCACGTACCCGGGCGCCGGCCCGTCGTTGTCCTCACTCACACGACCATCCTCTCAAGCGGAACGGGCCCGCTCCCCCGAAGGGGAACGGGCCCGCTCGACCAGCCTTCAGCAGGCTCAGGCGTCCTTGGACTCCTCAGCCGGCGCCTCGGCGGCGGCCTCGTCGGCCTCCTTGACCGCGCGCTTGGCGGCGGCCTCGGCCTCGGCGACGGTCGCCTTCTTGGCGATCTCACCCTCGACCAGCTCGATCACAGCCATCGGGGCGTTGTCGCCACGACGGTTGCCGATCTTGGTGATACGGGTGTAGCCACCCGGACGCTCGGCGTAGCGCGGCGCGATCTCGGTGAACAGCGTGTGCACGATGCTCTTGTCCGTGATCGTGGCCAGCACCAGGCGACGGTTGTGGATGTCGCCCTTCTTCGCCTTGGTGATCAGCTTCTCCGCGACGGGGCGCAGGCGGCGGGCCTTGGCCTCGGTCGTGGTGATGCGGCCGTGCTCGAACAGCGACTTCGCGAGGTTCGCGAGCAGCAGACGCTCGTGCGCGGCGCTGCCGCCCAGACGGGCACCCTTGGCGGGACGCGGCATGGTGTTTCTCCTCTGTGTCTGCCCCAGCCGTATCAGGTACCGGGGTCAGTATCCGAGCGGGCGGTCGCCCGTCGGAGACCCGCGCCCCCGAAGGGGCGCGGGAAGGTGTTGATCTGCGGCTCTGCCGCGTGGGCGCGACCAGCCACAGCGGGCCGGCAGTCAAAATCAGGCCGTCAGGCCCGAGCTCTTAGTACTGCTCGGTCTCGACGAAACCCGCATCCGCGTCATCATCGGCGCCAAAGGCGTCAGCGGCAGCGGTCGGGTCGAAGCCGGGAGGCGAGTCCTTCAGCGCCAAGCCCATGCCGGCCAGCTTCGCCTTGACCTCGTCGATCGACTTCGCACCGAAGTTGCGGATGTCGAGCAGGTCCGCCTCGGAGCGGGCGACGAGCTCACCCACCGAGTGGATGCCCTCGCGCTTGAGGCAGTTGTACGACCGAACGGTGAGCTCCAGCTCCTCGATCGGCAGCGCCAGGTCGGCGGCCAGGGCGGCGTCCGTGGGGGACGGGCCCATGTCGATGCCCTCGGCGTCGATGTTGAGCTCGCGGGCCAGACCGAACAGCTCGACCAGGGTCTTACCGGCGGACGCCATGGCGTCACGCGGGCGCATGGCCTGCTTGGTCTCGACGTCGACGATCAGCTTGTCGAAGTCGGTGCGCTGCTCGACTCGGGTCGCCTCGACCTTGTAGGTGACCTTGAGAACCGGCGAGTAGATGGAGTCGACCGGGATCCGGCCGATCTCCTGGCCCACCTGCTTGTTCTGGACGGCGGAGACGTAGCCGCGACCGCGCTCGACGGTCAGCTCCATCTCCAGCTTGCCCTTGCCGTTCAGCGTGGCGAGGACCAGGTCCGGGTTGTGCACCTCGACACCGGCCGGGGGCGCGATGTCGGCAGCGGTGACCAGGCCGGGGCCCTGCTTGCGCAGGTACATCACGACCGGCTCGTCGTGCTCCGAGGAGACGACCAGCTGCTTGATGTTCAGGATGAGGTCGGTGACGTCCTCCTTGACGCCCGGCACGGTGGTGAACTCGTGCAGGACACCGTCGATGCGGATGGACGTGACCGCCGCACCCGGAATCGAGGAGAGGAGCGTACGACGCAGGGAGTTGCCGAGGGTGTAACCGAAGCCCGGCTCCAGCGGCTCGATCACGAACCGGGAGCGGTACTCGTCGACGACCTCTTCGGTCAACGAGGGGCGCTGAGCGATCAGCATGTTTTTGATCCTTCAGTCGTGGACGCCCGCTATTTGACGCCCGCTGTACTACAAGGGTACGGGCGGTACGGCCCAAAAGTGCCGTACCGCCCGTGACCGCAAGCTCTTACTTGGAGTAGAGCTCGACGATCAGCTGCTCCTGCACCTGGGTGTCGATCACCTGGCGCTCGGGCAGCGAGTGCACGAGGACCCGCAGCTTCGAGGGGATGGCCTCGAGCCACGCGGGAACGGTCTTCTCGCCGGCCTCGGCCTGAGCCACCTGGAAGGGGGTCATGTTCCGAGACTTCTCGCGGACCTCGATGATGTCGTTCACGGACACGCGAGCCGACGGGATGTCGGTCTTGCGGCCGTTCACGTTGATGTGTCCGTGACGGACCAGCTGACGGGCGTGGTCGCGGGACTTCGCGAAGCCCGCACGGTAGACCACGTTGTCCAGACGGGACTCAAGGATGCGCAGAAGGTTCTCACCGGTCTTGCCGGTCTTCTGGTTCGCCTCCTTGTAGTACCCGAGGAACTGCTTCTCCAGGACACCGTAGATACGGCTGCACTTCTGCTTCTCACGAAGCTGCAGCAGGTACTCGCTGTCCTTGGTGCGCCCGCGACCGTGCTCACCCGGGGGGTAAGGACGGATCTCGATCGGGCACTTCGCGCTCTCGCACTTGCTCCCCTTGAGGAAGAGCTTCTGCTTCTCCCGACGGCAACGCTTGCAGTCGGCCCCGGTGTAACGCGCCATATTCTTGTGTCTCCTACTTCAGCTGGTCAGACGCGGCGGCGCTTGGGCGGGCGGCAGCCGTTGTGCGGGGTCGGGGTGACGTCCTGGATCGAGCCGACCTCGAGGCCGGTGGCCTGGAGGGAGCGGATCGCGGTCTCACGGCCGGAGCCGGGACCCTTGACGAAGACGTCGACCTTGCGCATGCCGTGCTCCTGCGCGCGACGCGCGGCCGACTCGGCGGCCATCTGCGCGGCGAACGGAGTCGACTTACGCGAACCCTTGAAGCCCACGTGACCGGCCGAAGCCCAGGAAATCACGTTGCCGGTGGGGTCGGTGATCGAAACGATCGTGTTGTTGAACGTGCTCTTGATGTGAGCGTGCCCGTGGGCGACGTTCTTCTTCTCCTTGCGGCGCACCTTCTTGGCGCCGGCCGTACGGCCCTTCGGAGGCATTCATTACTCCCGTGGAGGTGGTCGGTCCTACAGCGAAGACCGCTGATAAGCGTCCGCTGAGGACTACTTCTTGCCCGGCTTCTTCTTGCCGGCGATCGCGCGACGCGGGCCCTTGCGGGTACGAGCGTTCGTGCTGGTGCGCTGGCCGTGGACGGGCAGGCCACGACGGTGGCGCAGGCCCTGGTAGCAGCCGATCTCGACCTTGCGGCGGATGTCGGCCTGGATCTCGCGACGGAGGTCACCCTCGGTCTGGAGATTGGCGTCCACGTACTCGCGGATCTTGACCAGGTCCTCTTCGGGAAGGTCACGAACGCGGGTGTTCGGGTCGACACCGGCAGCGGCGAGGGTCTGCTTCGCCAGCGTGCGGCCGATGCCGAAGACGTAGGTGAGGGCGACCTCCACGCGCTTTTCGCGCGGGATGTCAACACCTGAAACGCGTGCCATCGAATGGCTCCTGTGTTGATTCGGGGGTCTGCCACAGAGCCGCTCCCAGCCGCCGACCGCTCCTGCGTGAGAAGCAGTGGTACGACCTGGGTCCCCGGCCCCCGCCGGAGGTGTCGTCAGCCATTACGGCCCGACGGGCTCTGCGTATGTACGTATGTGCTTGCGTCGCGCGAAGAACTGCGGAAGTGCAGGTCGTGCGTCAGCCCTGGCGCTGCTTGTGGCGCAGGTTGTCGCAGATGACCATGACCCGGCCGTGGCGGCGGATCACCTTGCACTTGTCGCAGATCTTCTTGACGCTCGGCTTGACCTTCATGGGGTGAGGTTCTCCGGGTCAGTGCCGTACGCCCCACGGGAGGGGCAGCGGCAAGATCTACTTGTAGCGGTAGACGATCCGTCCACGCGTCAGGTCGTACGGAGAGAGCTCCACCACGACCCGGTCATCCGGGAGGATACGGATGTAGTGCATCCGCATCTTGCCGCTGATGTGCGCGAGGACCTGGTGACCGTTCTGAAGCTCCACCTTGAACATCGCGTTCGGGAGGGACTCGATCACGGTGCCCTCGATCTCGATGGCACCTTGCTTCTTGGCCACGCTTCGCCCTTCGAATCGGCTACCTTGATCAGCTCTCGTATAATTCACCCGATCCCCACGTCCGGGGACGCAGGCATACGGATGCACGAGATCCGACGCGTCAGTCTACGTCAGCGCACACGAAAAGACGAATCCACGATTATTGCCCAGCCCCGTAGATCGTTACGCCAGGGGATCGGGAGCAGTCTCAATGCCGTACTCGGCGAGCTTGGCCTTGCCGCCGTCGGGGGCGGTCAGGACCAGGGGGCCCTGCTCGGTCAGCGCGACCGAGTGCTCCCAGTGCGAGGACCAGCCGCCGTCATTGGACTTCACGGTCCAGTCGTCCTCGAGGACGTGGGTCTTGGCCGTGCCGAGGTTGACCATCGGCTCGATGGCGATGCAGAAGCCGGGGACCAGCTTCGGGCCGCGGCCGCGCTTGCGGTCGACGTAGTTCAGCAGGTGCGGGTCCATGTGCATCTGCGATCCGATGCCGTGGCCGCCGTAGTCCTCGACGATGCCGTACTTACCGGTGGACGGGCGCGGCTGCCGGCGGATGTAGCCCTCGATCGCCTTGGAGATGTCCACCAGGCGGTTGCCCTTGCGGACCGCGGCGATGCCGGCCCACATCGACTCCTCGGTCACCCGGCTGAGCTCGACCAGCTCTGCGGAGTGACCGGAGCCCACGAAGGCCGTGTACGCCGCGTCACCGTGCCAGCCGTCCACGATCGCGCCGCAGTCGATGGAGATGATGTCGCCGTCCTGCAGGACGGTGTCCGCGGACGGGATGCCGTGCACGACCACGTCGTTCACCGACGTGCAGATCGTCGCGGGGAAGCCGCCGTACCCGAGGAAGTTCGACTTGGCGCCGTGCTCGGCCAGCACCTTGCGCGCGGCGTCGTCCAGGTCCTTGGTGGTGGCGCCGGGCACCGCCGCCTCGCGCGTGGCGGCGTGGATCGCGGCGACGACCAGCCCCGCCTCGCGCATTTTCGCGATCTGCTCGGGAGTCTTGATCTCCACCATGGGCCCTTCCTTTGCGGCTGAACCGCCGCCGCTCTCGCGGAGGTGGCCGATCGCCGTCGTGGTTCCTCAATTAATGGTTGCCGTGACCACGGTACCTGGACGCAACGCGGCCGTGGTCCCCTGCCGGGGACCACGGCCGTATTCGGAGAGCGCGTGAGCCGTTACGCGGCCTCGCGGTCCAGCGCCGCCATCGCGCGCGCGGTGACGTCCTGGACCTTGCCCATCGCGGAGATGGTGGTCACCAGACCCTGCGCGCGGTAGTAGTCGATGATCGGCTCGGTCTGCGTGTGGTAGACCTCGAGCCGGTTGCGGACGGTGTCCTCGCGGTCGTCGTCGCGCTGGTACAGCTCGCCGCCGCAGACGTCGCAGACGCCCTCCTGCTTCGGCGGGTTGTAGGCCACGTGGAAGACATGGCCGGAGTCCTTGCGGCAGATGCGGCGGCCGGCGATGCGCTTGACCACCTCGTCCTCGGGGACCTCCAGGTCCAGGACCGCGTCCAGCTGCACGCTGTCGTCCTTGAGGGCCTCGTCCAGCGCCTCCGCCTGCGAGACGTTCCGCGGGAAGCCGTCCAGCAGGAAGCCGTTCGCGGCGTCGGGCTGGTTCATCCGGTCGCGTGCCATCCCGATGGTGACCTCGTCGGGCACCAGGTTCCCCGCGTCCATGTACGACTTGGCCTCAAGCCCGAGGGGCGTGCCCTGGCTGATGTTGGCGCGGAACAGGTCGCCCGTGGAGATGTGCGGGATCGCGAGGTTCTCGGCGAGGTACGCAGCCTGCGTACCCTTGCCTGCCCCAGGAGGACCGACGAGGACGATTCGCATCAGCGGAGGAACCCTTCGTAGTTACGCTGCTGAAGCTGGCTCTCGATCTGCTTCACGGTCTCCAGACCCACACCCACGATGATCAGGATGCTCGTCCCGCCGAACGGGAAGTTCTGGTCCGCGTTGAAGAGCACCAGAGCCACGGTTGGCACCAGCGCGATGAGACCCAGATACAGCGAGCCCGGCCACGTGATCCGGTTGAGCACGTAGCTGAGGTACTCGGCCGTCGGGCGACCAGCCCGGATACCCGGGATGAAGCCACCATACTTCTTCATGTTGTCGGCAACTTCTTCGGGGTTGAAGGAGATGGCGACGTAGAAGAAGGCGAAGAAGACGATCAGCAGGAAGTACGTAACGATGTAAACCGGCCCATCTCCACGCTGGAAGTGTGTCTGAAGCCACGTGGCCCAGCCTGCCTTCGAGCCGCTGAACTGCGCGATGAGCGCAGGGATGTAGAGCAGCGACGACGCGAAAATGACAGGAATCACACCTGCCTGGTTCACCTTGAGCGGGATATAGGTGGACGTTCCGCCGTAGGAACGACGTCCGATCATCCGCTTGGCGTACTGCACGGGGATACGGCGCTGGGCCTGTTCGACGAAGACCACCAGCGCGATCATCACGAGTCCGATGGCGATCACGGAGCCGAATTCGATCCAGCCGTCGGCGAGCTTGCCGGAGACCTTGATCTGCCACAGCGCGGCCGGGAAGCCGGAGGCGATCGAGATGAACATCAGGATCGACATTCCGTTGCCGATGCCGCGGTCCGTGATGAGCTCACCCAGCCACATGACCACGCCGGTGCCGGCGGTCATGCAGATGACCATCGTGATGGTCGTGAAGATGGCCGGGTCGGGAATGATTTCGTTGCGCAGGGTGCACGTGCTGAAGAGCGATCCACTGCGGGCCGTGGCCACCAGGCCGGTGCCCTGCAGGATCGCGAGCGCCACGGTGAGGTACCGGGTGTACTGCGTGATCTTCGCCTGCCCGGACTGCCCCTCCTTCTTCAGGGCCTCCAGCCGTGGGATCACCACGGTGAGCAGCTGAAGGATGATGCTCGCCGTGATGTACGGCATGATCCCGAGCGCGAAGAGTGTGATCTTGAGCAGCGCACCGCCGCTGAACATGTTCACCAGGCCGAAAAGCCCACTACCGGAGCCGGCCTGCTTCATGCAGGTTTCGACGTTGGAGTAGTTCACTCCAGGAACCGGTACGTGCGCCCCGAGCCGATAGACCAGCACGATGCCCAGCGTGAACAGCAGCTTCTTGCGCAGGTCGGGCGTCTTGAACGCTCGGGCGAACGCGGTGAGCACGGTGCCTCCTGCGCCCCCCGCCTCGTGGGCGAGAGGTGACGGTCTTGAGGATCTACGAATACTGAGCGGCCGAAAACCGCGCGGCCCCCGGCCGCGCGGCGTAATCTCCGCGGTCCGCCCCATCAGTCACCTGATGCGGCAGCCCCCGGCGAAAGTACAGCAATAGTGCACGCCACCTTACCGGCGACCATGCCCCCCTTGGAACGACCAACCGGGGATGCCCCAATTCGTGGGCATCCCCGGTCAGTTGATTCACTCGCGTCGGAGCGGCGTCAGAGAGGTGTCAGAGCAGCTCGGTGACGCTGCCGCCGGCGGCGGCGATCTTTTCCTTGGCGGAGCCGGAAACGGCGTCAACCGTCACCGTCAGCGCCACGGAGATCTCGCCCTGGCCCAGGACCTTGACGAGCTCGTTGTTGCGCACCGCGCCCTTGGCGACCAGGTCGGCCACCGTGACCTCGCCACCCTCGGGGTACAGCGCGGCCAGCTTCTCCAGGTTCACCACCTGGAACTGCTTGTGGGCGGGGTTCTTGAAGCCCTTCAGCTTCGGGAGACGCATGTGGAGGGGCATCTGCCCACCCTCGAAGCGCTCCGGAACCTGGTAACGGGCCTTCGTGCCCTTGGTACCACGACCAGCGGTCTTACCCTTGGACGCCTCACCACGACCCACACGGGTCTTGGCGGTCTTGGCGCCCGGGGCAGGACGGAGGTTGTGGACCTTCAGCGGGTTGTTCTCCGCCATGTCAGACCTCCTCGACCTTCACGAGGTGACGCACGGTGTGCACCATGCCGACGACCTCGGGACGGGCCTCCCGCTCGACGCTGTCGTTCACGCGCTTGAGGCCGAGCGAACGGAGCGTGTCGCGGTGGTTCTGCTTGCTGCCGATGATGGACTTCGTCTGGGTGATCTTGATGCGCATCACGCATTCACCCCGGCACGCGCCCGCAGCAGAGCGGCGGGAGCAACGTCCTCCAGCGGCAGGCCACGACGGGCCGCGATCTCCTCGGGGCGCTGAAGGCCCTGAAGCGCGGTCACCGTGGCGTGCACGATGTTGATCGGGTTCGACGAACCGAGCGACTTGCTCAGCACGTCGTGGATGCCGGCGCACTCGAGCACGGCGCGCACCGGGCCACCGGCGATCACACCGGTACCGGGGGAAGCAGGCTTGAGCAGGACGACGCCCGCGGCCTTCTCGCCCTGGATGGGGTGCGGGATGGTGCCGGCGATACGGGGGACCTTGAAGAAGTGCTTCTTGGCCTCCTCAACACCCTTGGCGATGGCGGCCGGCACCTCCTTGGCCTTGCCGTAACCGACACCCACGGTGCCGTCACCGTCGCCCACCACGACCAGCGCGGTGAAGCTGAAGCGACGACCACCCTTCACAACCTTGGCGACACGGTTGATGGCGACAACACGCTCGACGTAGGCGGTCTTTTCGGCAGCTGCGCCGCCGTCCCGCCGGTCCTTACGGTCCCGCCGCTCGCCGCCACCGGCGCCGCCACCGCGGCGCTGGGGTCCAGCCATTGGAATTACCTCTCTCTGTTACGTCCGCTAGCTACGGAACCGGGGCTCAGAACTTCAGCCCGGCTTCGCGGGCGGCGTCGGCCAGAGCGGCAATCCGCCCGGCGTACTGCTTGCCACCACGGTCGAACACGACGGCCTCGACACCGGCAGCCTTGGCACGCTCGGCGACCAGCGCGCCGACCTGCTTCGCCTGCGCGCTCTTGTCGCCCTCGCCACCGCGGATCGACGCGTCCAGCGTCGACGCAGAGGCCAGGGTGTGGCCCTTGATGTCGTCGATGACCTGGGCGGTGATGCCACGGTTGGACCGCGTCACGACCAGACGAGGACGCTCCGGGGTACCCGAAATCCGCTTACGGATGCGGATGTGGCGACGCTTCGCAGCGGCGCGCTTGTAGGCGTCGCCCTTAGCGATCTTCACACCGTATGCCATGGCTTACTTACCAGCCTTTCCGACCTTGCGGCGGATGACCTCGCCGGCGTACTTGACGCCCTTGGCCTTGTACGGGTCGGGCTTACGCAGCTTGCGGATGTTCGCGGCGACCTCGCCGACCTTCTGCTTGTCGATGCCCTCGACGCTGAGCTTGGTCGGGGACTCGACCTTGAACGAGATGCCCTCGGGGGCCTCGATCAGGATCGGGTGGCTGTAGCCCAGCGAGAACTCCAGGTTGGAGCCCTTCGCCTGGACGCGGTAACCCACACCGCTGATCTCGAGCGCCTTGCTGTAGCCCTGGGTCACGCCGGTGATCATGTTCGCCACCAGCGTGCGGGACAGGCCGTGCAGGGCCTTGTTCTGACGCTCGTCGTTCGGGCGGGTGACGGCGATGGAGCCGTCCTCACCCTTGGCGACATCGATGGGCGCGGCGACGGTGTGCTGAAGGGAACCCTTGGGGCCCTTCACGGAGACCGTCCGGCCGTCGATGGTGACGTCCACACCAGCGGGAACCTGGATGGGCAGCTTGCCAATACGCGACATTAGCTATTCCTCCGTTCCCTGGTTACCAGACGTAGGCGAGAACTTCTCCGCCTACACCCTTCTTGCTGGCCTGCTGACCGGTCAGGAGACCGTGGGACGTGGAGATGATCGCCACGCCCAGGCCGCCGAGGACCTTCGGCAGGTTGGTGGACTTTGCGTAGACCCGCAGGCCCGGCTTCGAAATCCGCTTGATGCCGGCGATCGAGCGCTCGCGGTTCGGGCCGAACTTCAGCTCGAGGACGAGGTTCTTACCGACCTCGGCGTCCTCGACCTTCCAGCCGGTGATGTAACCCTCCTGCTGGAGGATTTCCGCGATGTGCGACTTGATCTTGCTGTGCGGCATCGACACGGTGTCGTGGTATGCCGAGTTCGCGTTACGCAGACGAGTCAGCATGTCTGCGATGGGGTCAGTCATGGTCATGAATTGGCCTTCGGCCTCTCTCGCCGGGGTTTCCTATATGCGCCATCCCTCTCCCCACTCATGGGCGGGACGGGTGCGGCACGGGGACCTACGGCGTAGTAAGCGACTTTGAGCGGGCACGGTGGCCCGCGGTCGGTCTCGGGCGGCGAGGCGCCCAACCCTTCCACTCTAGGTGATGAAGGGCGGGGCACCACGCCATCCGAATGCTTACCGAGAGCCTCCGGTAACCACCAAGTAGGTGGTTACCAGGAGCTCTTGGTCACGCCCGGCAGCTCGCCACGGTGAGCCATCTCACGAAGGCACACGCGGCAGAGGCCGAACTTGCGGTAAACGGAGTGCGGACGACCGCAGCGCTGGCAGCGGGTGTACGCGCGCACGCCGAACTTGGGCTTGCGAGCAGCCTTCGCGATGAGAGCCTTCTTCGCCATCTCGCTCACGCCTCCTTGAACGGGAAGCCGAGGTGACGGAGGAGGGCACGGCCCTCGTCGTCGTTGGTCGCCGTGGTGACCACGGTGATGTCCATACCCCGGGTACGGTCGATCTTGTCCTGGTCGATCTCGTGGAACATGACCTGCTCCGTGAGACCGAAGGTGTAGTTGCCCCGGCCGTCGAACTGCTTCGGCGACAGACCACGGAAGTCGCGGATGCGCGGCAGCGCGAGCGACAGCAGGCGGTCCAGGAACTCCCACATGCGGTCACCGCGGAGGGTGACGTGGGCACCGATCGGCTGGCCCTCACGCAGCTTGAACTGCGCGATGGACTTGCGGGCCTTGGTCACGGCCGGCTTCTGGCCGGTGATCGTGGTGAGGTCGCGGATGGCGCCCTCGATCAGCTTGGAGTCGCGGGCGGCGTCGCCCACACCCATGTTGACCACGATCTTGGTCAGACCGGGGATCTGCATGACGTTCTCGTACGAGAACTCGTCCTTCAGCTTCCCGGCGATCTCTTCGCGGTAGCGCTGCTTGAGGCGCGGCGCGTTGGTGGTGGCAGTCATCAGATGTCCTCACCGGTCCGCTTGGCAACGCGGATCTTGTTGCCTTCGTCATCGAAGCGGTACCCGACGCGGGTGACAACCTTGTTGCCGTCCTTCTCCACAACCAGCTGAACGTTGCTGACGTGGATGGGGGCCTCGGTCGTCACAATGCCGCCGGTCTGCGAACCGCGAGCGGTCTGACCGGCCTTGGTGTGCTTCTTGACCCGGTTGACACCCTCGACCAGGACACGGTCCTCGCGGGGGAAGGCCGCGATGACCTTGCCCTGCTTGCCCTTGTCCTTACCGGTGATGACCTGGACCAGGTCGCCCTTCTTGATCTTCATCGGTTACAGCACCTCCGGCGCGAGCGAGATGATCTTCATGAACTTCTTCTCGCGCAGCTCACGGCCCACGGGGCCGAAGATACGGGTGCCGCGGGGGTCGCCATCGTTCTTGAGGATGACGGCCGCGTTCTCGTCGAAGCGGATGTACGAACCGTCGGGACGGCGGCGCTCCTTCACGGTGCGCACGATGACCGCCTTGACGACGTCACCCTTCTTCACGTTGCCACCGGGGATCGCATCCTTCACGGTGGCGACGATGACGTCACCGATGCCCGCGTAGCGTCGGCCCGAGCCACCGAGAACACGGATGGTGAGAATTTCCTTCGCACCCGTGTTGTCGGCGACGCGCAGCCGAGACTCCTGCTGGATCACGTCTATCTCCTGATCGTCTGCCGGTTCCCGGCAGGGGTTTCACGTGAAACCCCTGCCGAGCCTGGCGGAACTTTTCCGAGGGAATCCCCCTCGGGGGGATGTGCTTGCCTGAATTCCCTAACGGGAATTACTTGGCCTTCTCGAGGATCTCGACGACGCGCCAGCGCTTCGTCGCGGAGGTCGGCCGGGTCTCCATGAGGAGGACACGGTCGCCCACGCCCGCGGCGTTCTGCTCGTCGTGCGCCTTGAGCTTGTTCGTACGACGGATGACCTTGCCGTACAGCGCGTGCTTGACGCGGTCCTCGACGGCGACGACGACGGTCTTGTCCATCTTGTCGCTGACGACCAGACCCTCGCGGGTCTTGCGGAAGCCGCGCTCGTTCTTCTCAGTCACATTCGTCTCGCTCATCAGGCGCTCTCCACCGTCTCGATGCCGAGCTCGCGCTCCCGCATCAGGGTGTAGATCCGGGCGATGTCCTTGCGGACGGCCTTCAGCCGGCCGTGGTTTTCGAGCTGTCCGGTCGCCGCCTGGAAGCGGAGGTTGAACAGCTCCTCCTTGGCCTCACGAAGCTTGGCAACGAGGTCCTCGTTGTTCAGCTCGCGCAGCTCGGTCGCCTTGGTACCGGCCGCCATCACGACTCACCTGCCTCGCGCCGCACGATGCGGCACTTCATCGGAAGCTTGTGGGCGGCGCGGGTCAGCGCCTCCTTGGCAACCTTTTCGTTCGGGAAGGACAGCTCGAACATCACCCGGCCGGGCTTGACGTTCGCGACCCACCACTCCGGAGAACCCTTACCGGAACCCATGCGGGTCTCGGCAGGCTTCTTCGTCAGCGGACGGTCGGGGTAGATGTTGATCCACACCTTGCCGCCACGCTTGATGTGACGCGTCATGGCGATACGAGCGGACTCGATCTGCCGGTTCGTCACGTAAGCCGGGGTGACGGCCTGGATGCCGTACTCACCGAAGGCCAGCTCGGTGCCACCCTTGGCCATGCCGTTGCGCTTCGGGTGGTGCTGCTTGCGGTGCTTGACCCTGCGAGGGATCAGCATGTCGGTCAGGCCTCCTGTCCGGTGCTCTCAGCCGGAGCAGCGGCAGCGGCCTCGGCCTTGGGGGCCTCGGCAGCGGCGTTCTGCTGCTGCGGCTTGCGGCCGCGGCCGCCACGCTCGCCACCACGGCGCGGGCGGTCGTTGCCGCCGCGGGCCGGGCGGTTACCCGCACGGGCAGCGGCGTTCTCGGCGCGAACCTCGGCGATGTTCTTGACGTCGCCCTTGTAGATCCAGACCTTCACGCCGATGCGGCCGAAGGTCGTGCGGGCCTCGAAGAAGCCGTAGTCGACGTTCGCACGGAGCGTGTGCAGGGGCACGCGGCCCTCGCGGTAGAACTCCGAGCGGGACATCTCGGCGCCGCCGAGACGACCGCCGCACTGGATCTTGATGCCCTTGGCGCCGGCCTTCATCGTCGACTGCATGCTCTTACGCATGGCGCGACGGAAGGAGACGCGCGAGGACAGCTGCTCCGCGACGGCCTGCGCGACCAGCTGAGCGTCAGTCTCGGGGTTCTTGACCTCGAGAATGTTCAGCTGGACCTGCTTGCCGGTGAGCTTCTCCAGCTCACCGCGGATGCGGTCGGCCTCGGCGCCGCGGCGGCCGATGACGATGCCCGGACGGGCGGTGTGGATGTCAACGCGGACGCGCTCACGGGTGCGCTCGATCTCAACCTTCGAGATACCGGCGCGCTCCATGCCCTTCGTCATCATGCGACGAATGGCGACGTCTTCCTTGACGTAGTCCTTGTACAGCTTGTCGGCGTACCAGCGCGACTTGAAGTCGGTGGTGATGCCGAGCCGGAACCCGTGCGGGTTTACCTTCTGGCCCATTACCGGGTTCCTTCCTTGCTGCTGACGACCACAGTGATGTGGCTGGTCCGCTTGCGGATCCGGTAGGCACGGCCCTGAGCGCGCGGACGGAACCGCTTCAGGGTCGGGCCCTCGTCGACGTACGCCTCGCTGATGAACAGCTGAGAGGCGTCCGTGTGGTCGTAGTTGTGCGCGGCGTTGGCAATGGCGCTGTCCAGCACCTTGCCCACCGGCACGCTCGCGGCCTGCGGGGCGAAACGCAGGACCGCCTGAGCCTCCGTGGCATCCATGCCACGGACAAGGTCCACCACGCGGCGGGCCTTCATGGGCGTGACACGCACGTAGCGCGCCTGGGCCCTGGCTTCCATGGTTGTCCCTTCGGTGTCAGTCATAGTCTTCGCTCTTCCGCTGATCAGCGACGACGCGACTTGCGGTCGTCCTTCTCGTGGCCGCGGAAGGTGCGGGTCGGCGCAAACTCGCCGAGCTTGTGGCCGACCATCGACTCGGTGACGAACACCGGGACGTGGGTCTTGCCGTTGTGCACCGCCAGCGTGTGGCCGAGCATGGCCGGCACGATCATGGAGCGACGGGACCAGGTCTTGATGACGTTCTTGGTGCCGGCTTCGTTCTGGACATCCACCTTCTTGATCAGGTGGTCGTCGACGAAGGGCCCCTTCTTGAGACTGCGCGGCATCTAAACCCGCTCCTAGCGCTTCTTGTTCGTCTTGCGGCGGCGGACGATGTACTTGTTCGAAGCCTTCTTCGGCGAACGCGTACGACCCTCCTTCTGACCCCACGGCGAGACCGGGTGGCGACCACCGGAGGTCTTGCCCTCACCACCACCGTGCGGGTGGTCGACGGGGTTCATCACGACACCACGCACGGTCGGGCGGACGCCCTTCCAGCGCATGCGGCCGGCCTTGCCCCAGTTGATGTTCGACTGCTCGGCGTTGCCGACCTCGCCGACAGTGGCGCGGCAGCGGACGTCGACCAGGCGGATCTCACCCGACGGCATACGAAGGTGGGCCATGGTGCCCTCCTTCGCCAGCAGCTGCACGGAGGCACCCGCGGAACGGGCGAACTTCGCGCCGCCGCCGGGCCGCAGCTCGATGGCGTGGATGGTCGTACCGACCGGGATGTTGCGCAGCGCCAGGTTGTTGCCGGGCTTGATGTCGGCGCCGGGGCCGTTCTCAATCCGGTCACCCTGCGACAGACCGCGGGGGGCGATGATGTAGCGCTTCTCGCCGTCCGCGTAGTGCAGGAGCGCGATGCGCGCGGTGCGGTTCGGGTCGTACTCGATGTGCGCGACCTTGGCCGGCACGCCGTCCTTGTCGTGACGACGGAAGTCGATCACTCGGTAGGCGCGCTTGTGGCCACCGCCCTGGTGGCGAACGGTCACACGACCGGCGTTGTTACGGCCGCCCTTGCTGTGCAGCGGGCGAACCAGCGACTTCTCCGGCGTGGACCGCGTGATCTCGACAAAGTCGGCGACGCTGGAGCCACGACGGCCCGGGGTCGTCGGCTTGTACTTGCGGATACCCATTTCTCAGTCCTCGTCCGATTCCGGACGATCCAGACCGCCGTTAGGCGGTCGGACCGCCGAAGATGTCGATGCGGTCGCCCTCGGCGAGGGTCACGATGGCGCGCTTGGTGTCAGCGCGCTTGCCGAAACCGGTGCGGGTGCGCTTGCGCTTGCCCTGCCGGTTGATCGTGTTCACCCCGGTGACCTTGACCGAGAAGACCGCCTCGACGGCCTGCTTGATCTGGGTCTTGTTGGCACGCGGGTCGACGATGAACGTGTACTTGTTCTCGTCCAGCAGCGCGTAGCTCTTCTCGGACACGACGGGCTTCTTCAGCACGTCACGGTGGTCCGTGAAGGTCTTGCTGGTGACGACGGCCTCACTCATCAGGCGTCGCTCCCTTCGGTCTCAACGGCCTTGGGGCCAGACACGAAGGACTCGAAAGCGGTCTGGGTGAAGACCACGTCGTCCGAGACGAGCACGTCGTACGTGTTCAGCTGGCCCGGCTCCAGGATGTGAACCTGGGGCAGGTTGCGGGCGGACAGCCACGCGGCCTCGTCGCTGCGCTCGGCGACCAGGAGCACGTTCTTGCGCTCGCTGATCTTGCCGAGAAGAGCCTTGGCGGCCTTCGTGGAGGTCGCACCCTCGACCACGCCGGAAACGACGTGGATGCGCGAGTTGCGGGCCCGGTCGGTGAGGGCACCGCGCAGGGCGGCGGCCTTCATCTTCTTCGGGGTCCGCTGCGAGTAGTCACGCGGCACGGGGCCGTGGACGATGCCACCGCCGGCGAACTGCGGCGCACGGGTCGAACCCTGACGCGCGCGGCCGGTGCCCTTCTGGCGGTACGGCTTCTTGCCACCGCCGCGGACCTCGCCACGGGTCTTGGTCTTGTGCGTGCCCTGACGGGCAGCGGCCAGCTGTGCAACAACGACCTGGTGGATCAGCGGAACGCTGACCTTCGCGTCGAAGATCTCCGCGGGGAGCTCGACGGTCCCGGCCTTGTCGCCTGCCGGCGAAAGGATGTCAATGGTGCTCATCGGTTACCTCAGGCCCCCTTGGCCGCGGTACGGACCAGGACGAGGCCGCCGTTCGGACCGGGGACGGCGCCCTTGATGAGCAGCAGTCCCTTCTCCGCGTCAACGGCGTGGACGGTCAGGTTCTGGGTGGTGACCCGCTCGTTGCCCATACGGCCGGACATGCGCATGCCCTTGAAGACACGGCCCGGGGTGGCGCAGCCACCGATGGAGCCCGGCTTGCGGTGTACGCGGTGCGCACCGTGCGAAGCCTTGCCGCCGTGGAAGCCGTGACGCTTCATGACACCGGCGGTGCCCTTGCCCTTGGTCTTGCCGGTCACGTCCACCTTGATGCCGGAGTCGAAGACCTCGGCATTGATCTCCTGGCCGAGGGTGTACTCGCCGGCATCGGCGGTACGGACCTCGACGAGGTGACGACGGGGGGTGACATCGGCCTTGGCGAAGTGGCCCTTGAGGGGCTTGTTCACCTTGCGCGGGTCGATCTCGCCGAAGGCGATCTGGACGGAGTCGTAACCGTCCTGGTCTGCGGTGCGCACCTGGGTAACGACACAGGGGCCGGCCTTGACCACGGTGACCGGGACGACACGGTTGTTCTCGTCCCAGACCTGGGTCATGCCGAGCTTCTCGCCCAGGAGGCCCTTGATCTGCTTAGTCATTCTTGACTCACCGACCCTCAGAGCTTGATCTCGATGTCGACGCCGGCCGGAAGGTCGAGTCGCATCAGGGAGTCAACGGTCTTCGGCGTCGGGTCGAGAATGTCGATCAGGCGCTTGTGCGTCCGCATCTCGAAGTGCTCGCGCGCGTCCTTGTACTTGTGCGGCGACTTGATGACGCAGTACACGTTCTTTTCAGTGGGCAGCGGCACCGGGCCCGCGACCGACGCACCAGTGCGGGTCACCGTCTCGACGATCTTCTTCGCCGAGCTGTCGATGACCTCGTGGTCGTAGGCCTTGAGCCGGATGCGGATCTTCTGTCCCGCCATGGCTACTGTGTAGTCCTTTGTCTCGTAACGCTCTGGGACCCGGTGCGCTTGTGCCTTTCGGAGACACGGCCCACATCCGCCACGCTCTCGCTCTTCGCCGACCCACGCGGTCGGGCGTGTCGCATCCCTTCCCGCATATCTCCGCAGGGGAGATCCTTCGAGAAGGAGAACGTGGGGTCATGGACACCCACCGGGCGCCTGGCTGAGGCACCCCGCTGACGCTTCCCGGAAGATTCCCGTACTTCCGCCCCTGATAAGAGGCGACGAATACCTAGGACTCGCTTCCAGTCCTCCCGGCGGGAGGCGCGCAGCATCGGCACTCAACCGAGCAACTTGGCTAGTGTGCCATATGGGGCACACGGCTGGCCAACCGAAGGGGAGAGAGTACCCCACGCCACACCGTGCAAATCCCCGGGTCCGCCGACAGCTGATCTTCAACCGGCGGTCAGTCGTCCCTCAGCCGGCCGTCAGCCGGCCGAAACGACCGCCTGCGGACTCCGCTCCTGCCCACTCCCGGGCACCGGAGCCGAGGCGTCACTCCCCAGCTCCACGATCCGATTCGCGCCGTCCACATGCACCACACTCGGCGTCATCGCCCGCGCCTCGGCGTCGTCCACCTGCGCATAGCTGATGAGAATCACCAGGTCACCGGGGTGCACAAGATGCGCGGCCGCGCCATTGATCCCAATGACCCCGGACCCCCGCTCCCCCTCGATCACATACGTCTCCAGCCGAGCCCCGTTGCTGATGTCGACAATATGGACCAGCTCACCCGGCAGCAGATCGGCAGCGTCCATCAACTCGGCGTCAACGGTCACCGACCCCACGTAATGCAGATCGGCCTGCGTCACGGTGGCCCGATGGATCTTGGACTTGAACATGGTGCGCAGCATGGCGTCACTCCTGAGGAAGAAGGTCGCGCCCTCCCAAGAGGTGCGCGCCGACGCAGCCATGCTAAGCGGCCGGGCGGGGGTAGCGAAGAGTGACGGTGGTCTCCTTGAAGGTGGTCGATGTCAATCGTGAAGGGAACGGTCAGCTTCAGCCGCTCGTGGCGGATGCCCGTCAGTGCGTACGCGTTCGCTACCGGATCCAGCCGCCCGCACCGGCGCACTGACGGGCCGACATCCCATGACCCGATCGAGTGGTCATATGCCAGCGGAACGTTCCTCTGTCCCCCGAACGCCCTACGTTCGCGCACATGGTCACTTCCTCGCACGAGGCTTCGCACCAGATCTTCCAAGACCGGCCGGAGTTGTTGACTCCGGTCTTCCGGATCCTGGGCGTGCCTCTGCCCACCAAGGCGTCCATCCAGGTGCTCTGCGCCGACGCCACCGAGATCCGTCCGCTGGAGCGCCGCGTGGACAGCGTGCTGCGCGTCGTTCCGTCCGACGGCGGGGACTTCCTGCTCGCCATCGAGGCTCAGGGGCGGCGCGACCCGGACAAGGCGGCCAGCTGGACGTACTACCTCGCCTACCTGCGAGCGAAGTACGACGTACCGGCGCTGCTACTCGTCGTCTGCCAGGACAGAGCCACTGCCACCTGGGCCGCCGGCCCCTTCACCACCGGCGTGGAGGGCTGGACCGCGCTCTGCGCACATCCGCTGGTCCTCGGCCCGGACAACGTGCCGGTCATCACCGACCCGGCCGTTGCCGCCAGGGACCTGGCTCTCGCCACGTTCTGCGCCATGACACACGGACGGGACCGGAACATCGGCGCCATACTGGAGGCCCTGGCAAGCGCTCTGGGCTCAGCCGACCGTCAGTCCGCCGACTACTACACCGAACTGCTGGAGATCGGCCTGGGCGACAGCCCGGCCCGCGCGACCTGGAAGGAACTCATGAAGGTCAACGGAAGCTATTTTCCCGGCCGCGGCACGCTCATCGAGGAGACCTACCTGGAAGGCAAGGCCGAGGGCAAGGCCGAGGGCAAGGCGACGCTCATCCTGCGTCTGCTGGAGAGCCGCGGCATCGCCACGCCCGATGACGCTCGTGAGCGGATCACGGGCTGCACGGACCTCGACGTCCTCGACCGCTGGTTCGACCGGGCCATCACCGCCCCCGACGCCGACGCGCTGTTCACCGAGGACGAGAGCCGGGACGGGGAGACGGCGCACACGTAACCAGCACACCCCGACCCCGATCACCCACTCGTACGCAAGACAACTCGTACGCAAGACAAAGGGCCCCGCACACCCGAAGGTGTGCGGGGCCCTCGCTCGCTAGGAGCGCCGGGTCTCCCCGATCGACAAGTAAGTGAGATTACTTGTTGATCTTGGTGACCTGGCCGGCGCCGACGGTCCGGCCACCCTCACGGATGGCGAACTTCAGGCCCTCCTCCATGGCGACCGGCTGGATCAGCTGGACGGACATGGAGGTGTTGTCGCCCGGCATGACCATCTCGGTGCCCTCGGGGAGGGTCACGACGCCGGTCACGTCCGTGGTACGGAAGTAGAACTGCGGGCGGTAGTTGTTGAAGAACGGGGTGTGACGGCCACCCTCGTCCTTCGACAGGATGTAGGCCTGGGCCTCGAACTCGGTGTGCGGGGTGACCGAACCGGGCTTGATGATGACCTGGCCGCGCTCGACGTCCTCGCGCTTGATACCGCGAAGCAGCAGACCGACGTTCTCACCGGCCTGGCCCTCGTCCAGCAGCTTCCGGAACATCTCGATGCCGGTGACCGTGGTGGAGGTCTTCTCGGTCTTGATGCCGATGATGTCGACGTTCTCGTTGACCTTCAGCACACCGCGCTCGATACGGCCGGTGACGACCGTACCGCGACCGGTGATGGTGAAGACGTCCTCGATCGGCATCAGGAACGGCTTGTCGGTGTCGCGCTCCGGGGCCGGGATGGCCTCGTCGACAGCCTTCATCAGGTCCAGGACCGACTTGCCCCACTCGGCGTCGCCCTCGAGCGCCTTCAGCGCCGAGACCTTGACGACCGGGACGTCGTCGCCCGGGAACTCATACTCGGAGAGGAGCTCACGGACCTCGAGCTCGACGAGCTCCAGGATCTCCTCGTCGTCCACCATGTCGGCCTTGTTCAGGGCGACAACGATGTAGGGAACGCCGACCTGGCGGGCCAGGAGCACGTGCTCCTTGGTCTGCGGCATCGGGCCGTCGGTGGCGGCAACCACGAGGATGGCGCCGTCCATCTGCGCCGCACCCGTGATCATGTTCTTGATGTAGTCCGCGTGACCGGGGCAGTCGACGTGGGCGTAGTGACGGTTCTCCGTCTGGTACTCGACGTGCGCGATGGAGATGGTGATACCACGCTGGCGCTCTTCCGGCGCCTTGTCGATCATGTCGAAGGCCGAGGCCTCGTTCAGGTCCGGGAACGCGTCATGCAGCACCTTGGTGATCGCCGCGGTAAGGGTCGTCTTACCGTGGTCGATGTGACCGATGGTGCCGATGTTGACGTGCGGCTTAGTCCGCTCGAACTTCGCCTTCGCCACTGGGGTCCTCCTGTGGAGTGGTTCTGTACGCCTTACTCATCGGCGCCAGGTGATCTTTGCTGGGGTGCCGGCCGGCGGGGCATTCCACGCGATAAACGCGGTTTGCCCCACCGGTCGGTGTCAAGCCTAAAGCGTGTCGGGGTCCGACTCTGACGAGACGGGTCTTACTCGCCCTTGGCCTTCGCGATGATCTCCTCGGCGACGTTCCGCGGAACCTCGGCGTAGGAGTCGAACTGCATCGAGTAGCTCGCGCGACCCGACGTCTTGCTGCGGAGGTCTCCGACGTAGCCGAACATCTCCGAGAGCGGAACCAGGCCCGTGACGAGCTTGGCACCGTGGCGGTCCTCCATGGACTGAATCTGTCCACGGCGGGAGTTGATGTCGCCGATCACGTCGCCCATGTAGTCCTCGGGCGTGGTGACCTCGACCTTCATCATCGGCTCGAGCAGGGCCGGGGAAGCCTTGCGCGCAGCCTCCTTGAAGGCCATCGAACCGGCGATCTTGAACGCCATCTCGGAGGAGTCGACCTCGTGGAAGGCACCGTCGTGGAGCGTGACGCGCACACCGGTCAGCGGGTAGCCGGCGAGAACACCGAACTCCATGGCCTCCTGGCAGCCCGCGTCCACGGACGGGATGTACTCCCGCGGGATGCGGCCACCGGTGACCTTGTTCTCGAACTCGTAGCCATCGCCCTCGAGAGGCTCGACCGAGATCTGCACCTTCGCGAACTGGCCGGAACCACCAGTCTGCTTCTTGTGCGTGTAGTCGATCTTCTCGACGGTCTTGCGCAGCGTCTCGCGGTACGCGACCTGCGGCTTACCGACGTTGGCCTCGACCCGGAACTCACGCTTCATACGGTCGACCAGCACGTCGAGGTGCAGCTCGCCCATACCCGCGATGATGGTCTGGCCGGTCTCCTCGTCGGTGTGGACCTGGAAGCTCGGGTCCTCCTCGGCGAGGCGCTGGATGGCGACACCCAGCTTCTCCTGGTCGCCCTTGGACTTGGGCTCAATGGCGACCTGGATGACCGGGGCCGGGAACTCCATCGACTCCAGGATCACCTGGTTGGCGGAGTCACAGAGGGTCTCACCGGTGGTGGTCTGCTTCAGACCCATGACGGCGACGATGTCACCGGCACCCACCGACTCGATCTCCTCACGCTTGTTCGCGTGCATCCGGTAGATCTTGCCGATGCGCTCCTTCTTGCCCTTGACGGAGTTCAGCACCTGCGTGCCGGACTCCAGGCGACCCGAGTAAACCCGGATGAAGGTGAGCTTGCCGAGGTGCGGGTCGCTCGCGATCTTGAACGCGAGCGCGGCCAGCGGCTCGTCCTCGGAGGGACGGCGCTTGATGACCTGCTCGGCGTCGTTGACCGCGTGGCCCTCGATGGCCTCGACGTCCAGCGGCGAGGGGAGGTAACGCACGACCGCGTCCAGCAGCGGCTGGACACCCTTGTTCTTGAAGGCGGTGCCGCAGAACACGGGGGTGACGGTGGCGTTCTCCGCCTTGCCGGAGCTGATGGTGATACGGCGGATCGCCGCGTACAGCTGCTCCTCGGTGGGCTCGGTGCCCTCCAGGTACAGCTCCATCATCTCTTCGTCGTTCTCGGCCACGGCCTCGAGCAGCTTGCCGCGCCACTCGTCGGCCGCCTCGCGGTGGGTGTCCGGGATGTCGACGGTGTCGTACATCTCGCCCTTGGCGGCCTCGGCGGACCAGACCAGGGCCTTCATGCGGACCAGGTCGACGACGCCCTTGAAGTCCGCCTCGGTGCCGATCGGCAGCTGCATGACGATCGGGGTCGCGCCGAGGCGGTCCACGATCATGTCGACGCAGCGGTGGAACTCGGCGCCGGTGCGGTCGAGCTTGTTGACGAAGCAGATACGCGGCACGCCGTAGCGGTCCGCCTGACGCCACACCGTCTCGGACTGGGGCTCAACGCCGGCAACGCCGTCGAACACCGTCACGGCACCGTCGAGCACGCGCAGGGAGCGCTCCACCTCAACGGTGAAGTCGACGTGCCCCGGGGTGTCGATGATGTTGATGGTGTGGTCGACGTTTTCCAGCGGCCAGTGACAGGTGGTGGCAGCAGAGGTGATCGTGATGCCACGCTCCTGCTCCTGCTCCATCCAGTCCATCGTGGCGGCGCCGTCGTGGACCTCACCGATCTTGTACGAAACACCGGTGTAGAACAGGATCCGCTCGGTGGTCGTCGTCTTGCCCGCGTCGATGTGGGCCATGATCCCGATATTGCGGACCTTGGCCAGGTCAAGTGAAGTGGTAGCCATAAGGCTTTCGTCTTCTCTCGGTCTCGATGTGGGTAGCGACTACCAGCGGTAGTGCGCGAAGGCCTTGTTGGACTCGGCCATCTTGTGCGTGTCCTCGCGCTTCTTGACCGAAGCGCCGAGGCCGTTGGAGGCGTCCAGCAGCTCGTTCATGAGGCGCTCGGTCATGGTCTTCTCGCGGCGGGCGCGGGAGTAACCCACGAGCCAGCGCAGCGCCAGGGTCGACGCGCGACCCGGCTTGACCTCGACCGGAACCTGGTAGGTCGCGCCACCGACACGGCGGGACTTGACCTCGAGGGTCGGCTTGATGTTCTCCAGCGCGCGCTTCAGCGTGATGACCGGGTCGTTGCCGGTCTTCTCACGCAGGCCCTCCATGGCGCCGTAAACGATGCGCTCGGCGGTGGAGCGCTTTCCGTTCAGCAGCACCTTGTTGATGAGGGAGGTCACCAGAGGAGAGTTGTAGACCGGGTCGATGATGACCGGGCGCTTCGGGGCGGGGCCCTTACGAGGCATTCTTACTTCTCCTTCTTGGCGCCGTAGCGGCTGCGAGCCTGCTTGCGGTTCTTGACGCCCTGCGTGTCGAGGGAGCCGCGGATGATCTTGTACCGAACACCCGGCAGGTCCTTCACACGACCGCCACGCACGAGCACGATCGAGTGCTCCTGCAGGTTGTGGCCCTCACCCGGAATGTAAGCGGTGACCTCGATGCCGCTGGTCAGACGCACACGCGCGACCTTACGCAGGGCCGAGTTCGGCTTCTTCGGGGTGGTGGTGAAAACACGCGTGCAGACGCCACGGCGCTGGGGCGAACCCTCAAGTGCGGGCGTCTTGTTCTTCTCGACCTTGTCCTGCCGGCCCTTGCGGACCAGCTGCTGGATCGTAGGCACCGTTTCTCCGGTTTCTGTGTGCCAGTCTCGGTAAAGCTAACCTGGAACTTCGCCGACCCACGAGGTCGGGTGTGTCGAATGCCGCAGAACCCTCGCTGGGACGAGGAGCAGCGGATTACGGTGTCGAGACCCGGCTTCGTGCGCACCGGCACCGCCCGCCCGAAGGCTGAGGGAGATGCGCGCACGGCAGGCCAGGGACACCCCAGGCACAAGGTCAGAGCGTACCTACCGCATGGGCTGCGGTCAAAACAAATGCACACGCGTAGGACACGCCGGACTCCTTCGGCGCTGCCGCCACCGTAGTGCGCCGACCGCGCCGACGGAAGAAGGTCTCCGGCCCCGTTCCGTCCGCGCACACGACCGTCCCGGGGACCGCAGCGCCGCCTTTCAGGTCTTCGGCAGCAGCGCCAGCAGCGTGACCAGCATCACCAGGCACCAGCCCCCGATGGCCAGCCAGCCCAGCACCACGCCGGTCAGCGCCATGCCGTCGCCCCGCTCGCCGCTCCGCCGGATCTCCGTGCGCGCCTTGTGCCCCAGGATCACCGCCGGGATCGCGGACACTCCCCAGGTCAGCGGGGTGAGCAGGCCGCAGATCATGGAGCCGGTCGCGGACGGATTGGTACGCGGCTGCGGCATCGGCAGGAACGTCGGCGGGACCATCGGCTGCGGCAGCATCATCGGCGGCTGCGGCACCGGCCCCTGCGGCAGGTCCCCCACCAGTAACTGCAGGTCGGCGTAGGTCAGCGCCTGGTAGGCGCGCGCCACCCGCTCCTCGTACTCACTCTGCGAGAGCCGCCCCTCGGCGAACCCCGCCTTCAGTACATCGACCGCCCGCTCCCGGTCCGCGTGCGCGGCGCGCATGGCCGGCATCGCGGGCATCTGGCGAGGCGGTTGGGCCGGCCGGCCCCCCTGCCACGGTTCGAACGCCACCTGTGAGACCTCCCCCCGGCCGGAGCGTGATGGCCCCATCATCCCTCACAGACCGCAGGGCGGTCATCCAACATGAGGATGACCGCCCTGCGTTTCGCGTTTCGCCCTTACGGGACCGGCCGCCGCCGGTTACCGCTTACTGGTTGTACGGACCGTAGTCGTAGTCCTCCAGCGGGACGGCCTGGCCGGAGCCGGTGCCGAACGGCGAGTAGTCGATGTCGTCGTAGCCGACGGCCGAGTACATCGCGGCCTTGGCCTCCTCGGTCGGCTCGACCCGGATGTTGCGGTAGCGGGACAGGCCCGTACCGGCCGGGATGAGCTTACCGATGATGACGTTCTCCTTGAGGCCGATCAGGGAGTCCGACTTGGCGTTGATCGCCGCGTCGGTCAGGACCCTGGTCGTCTCCTGGAAGGACGCCGCCGACAGCCACGACTCGGTGGCCAGCGAAGCCTTGGTGATACCCATCAGCTGCGGACGGCCGGAGGCCGGGTGGCCACCCTCCGCCACAACGCGACGGTTCTCGCCCTCGAACTTCGAGCGCTCCACGAGCTCGCCCGGCAGCAGCTCCGCGTCGCCGGACTCGATGATCGTCACGCGGCGCAGCATCTGCCGGATGATGATCTCGATGTGCTTGTCGTGGATCGCCACGCCCTGGCTGTTGTAGACCTTCTGGACCTCGCCGACCAGGTGGACCTGGACCGCACGCTGGCCGAGGATGCGCAGCACGTCGTGCGGGTTGATCGCACCGACGGTCAGCGGCTGGCCGACCGTGACGTGGTCGCCCTCGCTCACCAGCAGACGGGCACGCTTGGAGACGCCGTAGGACGTCTCGTCGCTGCCGTCGTCCGGCGTGACGACGACCTTCTTGGTCTTCTCGGTCTCCTCGATCCGCACGCGGCCGGCGGCCTCGGAGATCGGGGCGACACCCTTGGGCGTACGGGCCTCGAAGAGCTCGACGACTCGCGGCAGACCCAGGGTGATGTCGTCACCCGCCACACCACCGGTGTGGAAGGTACGCATCGTCAGCTGGGTACCGGGCTCACCGATGGACTGGGCGGCGATGATGCCGACGGCCTCACCGATGTCGACCAGCTTGCCGGTGGCCAGCGAACGGCCGTAGCAGAAGGCACAGGTGCCGACCGCGGACTCACAGGTCAGGACCGAGCGGGTCTTGACCTCCTCGACGCCGTGCGCGACCAGCTGGTCGATGAGCACGTCACCGAGGTCCACGTTCGCCGAGGCGATGACCTTGCCGTCGACGACGACGTCCTCGGCGAGCATCCGGGCGTACACGCTGGACTCGACGTCGTCCGCCTTGCGCAGCACGCCGTCGGCGCCCTTGCTGGCGATCCGCAGCTTCAGACCGCGCTCGGTGCCGCAGTCCTCCTCGCGGATGATGACGTCCTGGGAGACGTCCACGAGACGACGGGTCAGGTAACCCGAGTCGGCGGTACGGAGGGCGGTGTCCGCGAGACCCTTACGGGCACCGTGGGTGGAGATGAAGTACTCCAGCACGGAGAGACCCTCGCGGAACGACGCCTTAATGGGTCGCGGGATGGTCTCGTTCTTCGCGTTCGACACCAGACCACGCATACCGGCGATCTGCCGCATCTGCATCATGTTTCCTCGGGCACCCGAGTCAACCATCATGAAGATGGGGTTCGTCTTGGGGAAGTTCTCGTTCATCGCCTCGGCGACCTCGTTGGTCGCCTTGGTCCAGATGTTGATCAGTTCCTGAGTGCGCTCGTCCTTGGTGATCAGACCGCGCTCGTACTGCTTCTGGACCTTCTCGTCCTGGGCCTCGTAGCCCGCGACGATCTCCTTCTTGGCCTCCGGCACGACGATGTCGGAGACGGCGACGGTGACGCCGGAGCGGGTGGCCCAGTGGAAGCCGGCCGCCTTCAGGTTGTCCAGCGTCTGCGCGACGATGACCTTCGGGTAGCGCTCGGCCAGGTCGTTGACGATCGCGGAGAGCTGCTTCTTGCCCACCGAGTAGTCGACGAACGGGTAGTCCTCGGGCAGCAGCTCGTTGAAGAGCGCGCGGCCCAGGGTCGTACGCAGCCGGAAGCTGTCACCCTGCTGCCACTCGGGCTCGCCCTCCTCCGGAGCCGGCGGGGTCCAGCCGCGGGGCGGAACCGTGCCGATCGGGAAGCGGATGTCGACCTTCGCCTGGAGCGAGAGCTCCTTGGCGTCGAACGCCATGATCGCCTCGGCGACCGAGCCGAACGCGCGGCCCTCACCGATGACCTTGCGCTCCTCCTCGTCGGTGGTGAGGAAGAACAGACCCAGCACCATGTCCTGGGTCGGCATGGTGACCGGACGGCCGTCGGCCGGCTTGAGGATGTTGTTCGAGGACAGCATCAGGATGCGGGCCTCGGCCTGCGCCTCCGCGGACAGCGGCAGGTGCACGGCCATCTGGTCACCGTCGAAGTCCGCGTTGAACGCGGTGCAGACGAGCGGGTGAATCTGAATGGCCTTGCCCTCGACCAGCTGCGGCTCGAACGCCTGGATACCGAGGCGGTGCAGCGTGGGCGCACGGTTCAGCAGAACCGGGTGCTCGGCGATGACCTCTTCGAGGACGTCGTACACGACCGTGCGGCCGCGCTCGACCATCCGCTTCGCCGACTTGATGTTCTGCGCGTGGTTCAGGTCGACCAGGCGCTTCATCACGAACGGCTTGAAGAGCTCCAGCGCCATGGCCTTCGGCAGACCGCACTGGTGCAGCTTGAGCTGCGGGCCGACGACGATGACGGAACGCGCGGAGTAGTCCACACGCTTACCGAGCAGGTTCTGACGGAAACGGCCCTGCTTACCCTTCAGCATGTCGCTGAGGGACTTCAGCGGGCGGTTACCGGGACCGGTGACCGGGCGACCGCGGCGGCCGTTGTCGAACAGCGCGTCGACGGCCTCCTGCAGCATCCGCTTCTCGTTGTTCACGATGATCTCGGGAGCACCGAGGTCAAGGAGACGCTTGAGGCGGTTGTTGCGGTTGATCACACGGCGGTACAGGTCGTTCAGGTCGGAGGTCGCGAAGCGGCCACCGTCCAGCTGCACCATCGGACGCAGGTCCGGCGGGATGACCGGGATGCAGTCCAGCACCATGCCGTTGGGGCTGTTGCGGGTCTGCAGGAACGCGGAGACGACCTTGAGGCGCTTGAGCGCACGGGTCTTCTTCTGGCCCTTGCCGGTACGGATGATCTCGCGGAGCTTCTCGGCCTCTTCGTCGAGGTCGAAGGACTCCAGGCGCTTCTGCAGGGCAGCCGCGCCCATGCCGCCCATGAAGTACGTGCCGAAGCGGTCACGCAGCTCGCGGTAGAGCAGCTCGTCGCCCTCGAGGTCCTGGACCTTGAGGTTCTTGAAGCGGTTCCAGACCTCGTCCAGGCGGTCGATCTCGCGCTGCGCACGGTCGCGAAGCTGCTTCATCTCGCGCTCGGCACCCTCGCGCACCTTGCGGCGCACGTCGGCCTTGGCGCCCTCGGCCTCCAGCTCGGCCAGGTCGGTCTCGAGCTTCTTGGCGCGGGCCTCGAGGTCGGCGTCGCGGCGCTGCTCGATCTGCTGACGCTCGACGGAGACGTGCGCCTCCAGCGAGGGCAGGTCGCGCGTACGGCGCTCCTCGTCCACCCACGTGATCATGTAGGCGGCGAAGTAGATGACCTTCTCGAGGTCCTTGGGGGCGAGGTCCAGCAGGTAGCCCAGCCGGCTCGGAACGCCCTTGAAGTACCAGATGTGCGTGACAGGGGCGGCCAGCTCGATGTGGCCCATCCGCTCACGGCGCACCTTGGCGCGAGTGACCTCGACGCCGCAGCGCTCGCAGATGATGCCCTTGAAGCGGACGCGCTTGTACTTACCGCAGTAGCACTCCCAGTCCCGAGTGGGGCCGAAGATCTTCTCGCAGAAGAGGCCGTCCTTCTCGGGCTTGAGGGTGCGGTAGTTGATGGTCTCCGGCTTCTTGACCTCGCCGTGGGACCACTGACGAATGTCGTCAGCGGTGGCAAGGCCGATCCGCAGCTCGTCGAAGAAGTTGACGTCGAGCACTGTCGTCAATCCCTCTTTCAGGGTCGAGTCTCAATCATGGTCTGAGGGGGTCCGGGGTGGGGCCGGGACCTCACTGGGAGGTCCCGGCCAGACCCGTCAGACCTCTTCGACGCTGCTCGGCTCGCGCCGGGACAGGTCGATACCGAGCTCCTCCGCCGCGCGGAAGACGTCCTCGTCGGTGTCGCGCATCTCGATGGACATGCCGTCCGAGGACAGCACCTCCACGTTCAGGCACAGCGACTGCATTTCCTTGATGAGCACCTTGAAGGACTCGGGAATGCCGGGCTCGGGGATGTTCTCGCCCTTGACGATGGCCTCGTAGACCTTCACGCGGCCGGTCACGTCGTCGGACTTGATCGTCAGCAGCTCCTGGAGGGCGTACGCGGCGCCGTATGCCTCCAGCGCCCACACCTCCATCTCACCGAAGCGCTGGCCACCGAACTGAGCCTTACCACCCAGCGGCTGCTGGGTGATCATCGAGTACGGACCGGTCGAGCGGGCGTGCAGCTTGTCGTCGACCAGGTGGTGCAGCTTGAGGATGTACATGTACCCGATCGAGATCGGGTCCGGGAACGGCTCGCCGGAGCGGCCGTCGAACAGCCGGGCCTTGCCGGTGTCCTTGACCATCCGGTCGCCGTCGCGGTTCGGCAGCGTGGAGTCGAACAGACCCTGCAGCTCGTCCTGGCGCGCACCGTCGAAGACCGGCGTGGCGACATTGGTCCGCGGCGCGACGTCGTCGGCGCCGATGGCCTGCAGCCGCTGCTGCCACTCCTCGTTGCCCTCGACCTTCCAGCCCTGGCTGGCCAGCCAGCCGAGGTGGATCTCCAGGACCTGTCCCGGGTTCATTCGGGACGGGACACCCAGGGGGTTGAGGATGATGTCGACCGGGGTGCCGTCCTCCAGGAACGGCATGTCCTCGACCGGCAGGATCTTCGAGATGACGCCCTTGTTGCCGTGGCGGCCGGCGAGCTTGTCACCATCGGTGATCTTGCGCTTCTGCGCCACGTACACGCGAACCAGCTGGTTCACGCCCGGGGGCAGCTCGTCGCCCTCCTCGCGGTCGAAGACGCGGACGCCGATGACCTTGCCGGTCTCGCCGTGCGGCACCTTCAGCGAGGTGTCACGGACCTCACGGGCCTTCTCACCGAAGATCGCGCGGAGCAGGCGCTCCTCCGGGGTCAGCTCGGTCTCACCCTTGGGCGTGACCTTGCCGACCAGGATGTCGCCGGCGACGACCTCGGCACCGATGCGGATGATGCCGCGCTCGTCGAGGTCGGCGAGGACCTCCTCGGAGACGTTCGGGATGTCCCGGGTGATCTCCTCGGGGCCCAGCTTGGTGTCACGGGCGTCGACCTCGTGCTCCTCGATGTGGATCGAGGAGAGGACGTCGTCCTGCACGAGGCGCTGCGACAGGATGATCGCGTCCTCGTAGTTGTGACCCTCCCACGGCATGAACGCCACGAGCAGGTTCTTGCCGAGCGCCATCTCGCCTTCGTCCGTGGACGGACCGTCGGCGAGGACCTGGCCCTCGATGACCCGCGCGCCCTCGTCCACGACGACCTTCTGGTTGAAGGAGGTGCCCTGGTTGGAGCGGGTGAACTTGGCGACGCGGTACGTGGTGTACGTGCCGTCGTCGTTGGCGACCGTGATGTAGTCCGCGGAGACCTCCTGGACCACACCGTCCTTCTCGGCCTTGATGACGTCACCGGCGTCGACCGCGCAGCGGTACTCCATGCCGGTGCCGACCAGCGGCGCCTCCGCCTTGATCAGCGGTACGGCCTGGCGCATCATGTTCGAGCCCATGAGCGCGCGGTTGGCGTCGTCGTGCTCGAGGAACGGGATCATGGCGGTCGCGGCCGACACCATCTGGCGCGGCGAGACGTCCATGAAGTCCACCTCGTCGACCGTGACGAGGTCGGCCTCGCCGCCACGCCGGCGGACCAGGACACGCTGCTCGGCGAAGCGCATGTCGTCGGTCAGCGGGGCGTTGGCCTGGGCGATGATGAAGCGGTCTTCCTCATCGGCCGTGAGGTAGACGACCTCTTCGGTGACCTGGCCGTCGACGACCTTGCGGTACGGCGTCTCGATGAAGCCGAAGACGTTGACCCGGCCGTACGAGGCGAGCGAACCGATCAGACCAATGTTGGGACCCTCAGGGGTCTCAATCGGGCACATGCGGCCGTAGTGCGACGGGTGCACGTCACGGACGTCCAGGCCGGCCCGCTCACGGGAGAGACCGCCCGGGCCCAGCGCCGAGAGACGACGCTTGTGGGTCAGACCCGACAGCGGGTTGGTCTGGTCCATGAACTGGGACAGCTGGCTGGTGCCGAAGAACTCCTTGATGGAGGCGACGACCGGCCGGATGTTGATCAGGGTCTGCGGCGTGATCGCCTCGACGTCCTGGGTGGTCATGCGCTCACGCACGACGCGCTCCATACGGGCGAGACCCGTACGGACCTGGTTCTGGATCAGCTCGCCGACGTTGCGCAGACGGCGGTTGCCGAAGTGGTCGATGTCGTCGGTCTCGACGACGATCTCCGTGCCGTTCTCACCGATCGTCTCGGTCTCACCGGCGTGCAGCTTCACCAGGTACTTGATCGTGGCGATGATGTCGTCGGTGGTGAGAACGCCGGCGTCCAGCGGCTCGTCGCCGCCGAGCTTCTTGTTGACCTTGTAGCGGCCGACCTTGGCGAGGTCGTAGCGCTTCGGGTTGAAGTACAGGTTCTCCAGCAGCGTCTGCGCGGCCTCACGCGTCGGCGGCTCGCCCGGGCGCAGCTTGCGGTAGATGTCGAGCAGCGCGTCGTCCTGGCCCTGGGTGTGGTCCTTCTCCAGGGTGGCGCGCATGGACTCGTACTCGCCGAACTCCTCGAGGATCTGCTCGGTCGTCCAACCGAGGGCCTTGAGCAGCACGGTGACCGACTGCTTGCGCTTGCGGTCGATGCGGACACCGACCATGTCACGCTTGTCGATCTCCATCTCCAGCCAGGCACCCCGGGACGGGATGATCTTGGCGGAGAAGATGTCCTTGTCGGACGTCTTGTCGATCTGGCTGTCGAAGTAGACGCCCGGCGAGCGGACCAGCTGCGAAACGACGACACGCTCGGTGCCGTTGATGCAGAAGGTGCCCTTGTTGGTCATGAGCGGGAAGTCGCCCATGAAGACCGTCTGGGACTTGATCTCGCCGGTCTCGTTGTTGGTGAATTCGGCGGTGACGAAGAGCGGAGCCGCGTACGTGAAGTCGCGCTCCTTGCACTCGTCGATGCTGTTCTTCGGGGGCTCGAAGCGGTGGTCGCGGAACGTCAGCGACATCGACCCGGAGAAGTCCTCGATCGGGGAGATCTCTTCGAAGATCTCTTCCAGACCGGACTTGGTGGGGACGTCCTGACCGGACTCCAGCGCAGCCTCGACGCGACCCTTCCATGCGGCGTTGCCGAGCAGCCAGTCGAAGCTTTCGGTCTGCAGCGCAAGGAGGTTCGGAACCCCGAGGGGCTCCTTGATCTTCGCAAAAGAGATGCGCAGCGGGGCGGTGCTGTCGCCGTTGTTCGTATTGGCAGTCGAGGCGTTGCGCGAGGCGGCCAAGAGGGGGTCCTTCCGAGGGCTCGGACTCACTACGCGCGTACCGGTCCCACGTCACACACAACGGAAGAAATCCCTGGTCAGGGAGGTGACGTCCGCAGTGCTGAGATGTGGGTATGCCCCTGGTGACGGGCAGGGAGCAGCTAACAGGCAGCGCAAAGGGTCAGTGTAGCCACTCGGCACACTGATGTCCAGACCGGGTTTTCGGAGACCGGCTCTGCACCCAATCTCTCCTCCGGAAGGCTCCCTCTAGCAGGGGTACCCCTCGTTGTAGTTCTTCACGCTCAGCGCCTGCTGCATGCCATGCGCCCCTGGGCGCACATCGATACTGCCCTCTTCGTCAGCGATCCATGCCTCGGACTCCGGATCGCTTCTGACGTCGCGTCCCGAGAATTGCGCGCCGCGTGCTGTTCGTCAAGGCCCCCCACCCCAGGGAGATCGTCACGAGGCGCACGGCCGGACAACGAAGATCACCATACTCGCACGGGAGTGCGCGGCAACCCGGCAAGGACATCGGAACGCCGAAGGGCGATCACCCGCATGGGTGATCGCCCTTGGCACGGGACCAGGCGAAGCCCGGGATCCCGGAGGTGTTCAGTCAGCGACTGACAGAGGTCACTTGACCTCGACGGAGGCGCCGGCGCCCTCGAGGGCCTCCTTGGCCTTGTCAGCGGCGTCCTTGGCGACCTTCTCGAGGACCGGCTTCGGGGTGCCGTCCACGAGGTCCTTGGCCTCCTTCAGACCCAGCGAGGTCAGCTCACGCACGACCTTGATGACCTGGATCTTCTTGTCGCCCGCACCGGTGAGGATGACGTCGAACTCGTCCTGCTCCTCAGCGGCCTCGGCGGCCGGGGCGCCCGGGGCACCGGCGGCGGCAACGGCGACCGGGGCGGCAGCCTCGACGTCGAACTTCTCCTCGAAGGCCTTCACGAACTCGGAGAGCTCGATGAGGGTCATCTCCTCGAACTGCGCGAGCAGGTCTTCCTGGCTGAGCTTCGCCATGGTGGCGGTCCTTCCACTAAATCGGCTGGTGCCGGATGTACATGTCGGCGGGCGTACGTTGGGCCCGCTGTGGCCTCCCCGCTCAGGCGCGCCTGAGCAAGGGCTGCCAATGTGCGAGCCGAATTACTCGGCACCGCCCTGCTCGGCCTTGCTGCGAAGAGCGTCCGCGGTGCGGGCGAACTTCGTGAGCGGGGCCTGGAAGGTCGCCGCGGCCTTGGCCATGGACGCCTTCATGCCACCCGCCAGCTTGGCGAGCAGAACCTCGCGGGACTCGAGGTCCGCAAGCTTCTTGATGTCGTCAGCGGAGAGTGCCTTCCCTTCGAAGACACCGCCCTTGATGACGAGGTTCTGGTTCTCCTTGGCGAAGTCACGAAGACCCTTCGCCGCCTCGACCGGGTCACCGGTCACGAAGGCGACGGCCGTCGAGCCCACGAGGTGCTCGTCCAGCACGGAGATCCCGGCCTCCTGGGCCGCGATCTTGGTCAGCGTGTTCTTCACCACACGGTACTGAGCGTTGTCACCGAGCGAACGACGCAGATCCTTGATCTGCGCGACAGTAAGTCCGGTGTACGCGGTGACGACAGCGGCGTTGGAGTTACGGAACTTGTCCGTGATCTCCTCGACAGCTGCGACCTTGTCAGGACTTGCCATGAGCCTCGGCCTCCTTCCGGGTGATGAGGACCGCGCAGAAGGGGCTGGGCAAAACAAACGCCCCGGCGCAGGCGCACGGGGCGTGACTCGACCGGGCACGGAATCCGTTCCGGGAGTTCATCCTCATTCACCTGCGCAGGCCGTCCGCAGCTAGCGGATCCTTCGGCCACCGCACACCCGGACGGGCGCACAGAGACAACCAGCGGTCTTTGGCTTCTCCGTTACGGTACGCGAACCAGGAGCGCGCAGGCAAATCGCCGCAGGACGGCCGTACGGCCGCGTGCCGCTCCCCGGGCCGGGCGCCGGCCCCGGAGGACCGGAAGGGCCCCTTCAGGGCCGTACAGGGCGCGCAAAAAGGCCGGGCTCCGCACCGAGAGTCGATGCGAGGCCCGGCCTCACGCGTACGCGCGAGCCGTCAGGCTCAGACCGCGGCCGGGTCCTCCTCGACGAGGAGGTTGCGGGTGCGGTTGGCGTCCAGCGGAACACCGGGGCCCATCGTGGTGGTGATGGTGGCCTTCTTGATGTACCGGCCCTTGGCGGCGGACGGCTTGAGGCGGTTGATCTCCTCGAGCGCCGCGGCGTAGTTCTCCACCAGCTTGGCGTCGTCGAAGGACACCTTGCCGATGATGAAGTGGAGGTTCGCGTGCTTGTCCACGCGGAACTCGATCTTGCCGCCCTTGATGTCGTTGACAGCCTTGGTGACATCCGGGGTGACGGTGCCGGTCTTCGGGTTCGGCATCAGACCACGGGGACCGAGCACGCGGCCGAGGCGGCCGACCTTGCCCATGAGGTCCGGGGTGGCGACGACGGCGTCGAAGTCCAGGCGGCCCTTGGAGACCTCGTCGATGAGCTCGTCCGCGCCGACGATGTCGGCGCCGGCGGCTTCCGCGGCCGCAGCACGGTCGCCGGTCGCGAAGACCAGGACCCGGGCGGTCTTACCGGTGCCGTGCGGGAGGTTCACGGTGCCACGGACCATCTGGTCGGCCTTGCGCGGGTCGACACCCAGACGCATGGCAACCTCGACGGTCGCGTCGAACTTGGCCGAGGAGGTCTCCTTGGCGAGACGGACGGCCTCGAGCGGGGCGTACAGACGCTCCCGGTCGATCTTCGCGTCCGCGTTGCGAAGAGTCTTGCTGCGCTTCACTGCTGCTCCTGAATGCAGTTACGCCATGCGGCTCGTGCCGCCTGGCAGGTGGAGTCGTGGTCCGGGCCAGCGCCTGGCCCTGCCACGTTGGCCTTACGAGGCTCGATCAGCCCTCGACCGTGATGCCCATGGAACGGGCGGTGCCGGCGATGATCTTCGACGCGGCGTCCAGGTCGTTGGCGTTCAGGTCGGGCATCTTGGTGGTGGCGATCTCGCGGACCTGGTCGGCCGTGATCTTGGCGACCTTGGTCTTGTGCGGCTCGCCGGAGCCCTTCTCCACGCCCGCGGCCTTCAGGATCATCTTGGAGGCCGGCGGGGTCTTCGTGATGAAGGTGAAGGAACGGTCCTCGTAGACCGTGATCTCCACCGGGATGACCCAACCGCGCTGCGACTCGGTCGCGGCGTTGTAGGCCTTGCAGAACTCCATGATGTTGACGCCGTGCTGACCCAGCGCGGGGCCGACCGGCGGAGCCGGGTTCGCGGCACCGGCCTGGATCTGGAGCTTGATGAGCCCCGTGACCTTCTTCTTCTTGGGAGGCATGCTCTCTCCGGGTCCTAGTGAGAGGTGTTTCGCCATGTCATCCGGTCATCCGGATGGAGGCATACCGCACAACGATAACGGGTATAGAGGTGCGGCTAAAAACCGAGCAGGTCAGACCGGTCGCAATGACCCGCCTGACCTGCCCGGAAGTGCGTGTTCCAGAAGGTGTCAGTTCTTCTGGATCTGGTCGAAGCTCAGCTCGACCGGGGTCTCGCGGCCGAAGATCTCGACGAGGCCCTTGACCTTCTTCGAGTCGGCGTTGATCTCGTTGATCGTGGCCTGCAGCGTGGCGAACGGGCCGTCGGTGACGGTGACCGAGTCGCCCACCTCGAAGTCCAGCACCTGGACCTCGACCTTGCGCTGCGGCGCCGGCTTGCCCTCGGCCTCGGCGGCCTCCTTGGCGGCCTTCTCCTCGGCCTCCGGGGCGAGCATCTTGACGATCTCGTCCAGCGTGAGCGGGTACGGGTCGTAGGCGTTGCCCACGAAGCCGGTGACGCCCGGGGTGTTGCGGACGACGCCCCAGGACTCGTTCGTCAGGTCCATGCGCACGAGCACGTAGCCCGGGAGCTTGTTCTGACGGACGTTCTTCCGCTCGCCGTTCTTGATCTGGACGATCTCTTCCTCGGGCACCTCGGCCTGGTAGATGAAGTCCTCGACGTTGAGCGAGACGGCGCGCTGCTCCAGGTTGGCCTTCACGCGCTTCTCGTAGCCCGCGTAGGTGTGGATGACGTACCACTCGCCGGGCAGGCCGCGCAGCTCCTCGCGCAGCGCCGCGATCGGGTCGACGGGCTCCGCGTCCTCCTCGGCGGCCTCTTCGGCCTCCTCGGCGGACTCGGTACGCACCGCGGCTTCCTCGGCGGGCTCGCCGGCGGCAGCGTCCTCCGCGTCGAGCTCGTCGACGGCGTCAGCGCCCTCGACGATCTCCTGCGGGGTGTCGTCGCCCTCGACCTCGGCCGTAGCCGCCGCGTCGACGTCGGCCGCTGCCGCCGCGACGGGCTCGGCGGGCTCGTTCAGGTTCGGGTCAGACACTGTGGCTGCTTCTTCCTGGCTTCAAGGGGTTGAACATGCGAACGGGCGCCCGCTTCAGGCGCCCATCGCGGGATCAGGCGAAGACGTAATCGACGACTTCCTTGATTCCCAAGTCAATCACGGTTACGAGACCGATGACGATGACTACGAAGACGATCACCACGGTGGTGTACGTCGAAAGCTGATTTCGCGTCGGCCAGACGACCTTGCGGAGTTCCGCGATGATCTGGCGGTAGAACAGTGCGAGCCGGGCGAGGGGGCCCTTCTTGCCGCGCTTTCCGCCACGGCGGGGCTTCTTGGACTCGGTCGCGTCGTCATCGGAACGGCCACGCTCAGGCATGTCGATGGAGCCCAGGGCGTCCGTCACTCGTCCTCACCTGAATCCGGGTCGTGGCCGTGCCGCGCCCGGTAGAGCCCGCACGGCGGTGCATTGCCTTACGTACGCGTGCACGCACCCTGGTGAATCAAGTGCGTGTAGCAGGGCCGGAGGGACTTGAACCCCCAACCGCTGGTTTTGGAGACCAGTGCTCTACCAATTGAGCTACGACCCTTTGTGGTTTCCCCAACCTACAGCATGCGACCGGTGCACTGTGTGCGCGGCCGCCGACGACCCGTCGGGGAGCCAACGGTGGTCGAGTGTACGTGCTCGGCGGCCGGGCGTCGAACGGAAACCCCCGGGCCGGCCGGGACGAACCGTCGCACCGGGCGCCCGGCCGGTCTGCGACGATGCAGGTATGAGTGCTGCTACTCCACCCGCACAGTCCCCTACCGAGCGTCGTGTGTCGGCCCGCGTCGGCGCGATCTCCGAGTCCGCCACGCTGGCCGTGGACGCCAAGGCGAAGGCCCTCAAGGCCGCCGGGCGCCCGGTGATCGGCTTCGGCGCCGGTGAGCCCGACTTCCCGACGCCCGACTACATCGTCGAGGCCGCCGTCGAGGCCTGCCGCAACCCCAAGTTCCACCGGTACACCCCGGCCGGCGGCCTCCCCGAGCTCAAGGCCGCGATCGCCGAGAAGACACTGCGCGACTCCGGCTACGAGGTCGAGGCCGCCAACATCCTGGTGACCAACGGTGGCAAGCAGGCCATCTACGAGGCGTTCGCGGCGATCCTCGACCCGGGCGACGAGGTCATCGTCCCGGCCCCGTACTGGACCACCTACCCCGAGTCGATCCAGCTCGCGGGCGGTGTCCCGGTCCCGGTCGTGGCCGACGAGACCACCGGCTACCGGGTGAGCGTGGAGCAGCTGGAGGCGGCCCGTACGGAGAACACCAAGGTGGTGCTCTTCGTCTCGCCGTCCAACCCGACCGGCGCGGTCTACAGCCGCGAGCAGGTCGAGGCGGTCGGCCGCTGGGCCGCCGAGCACGGCCTGTGGGTCATGACGGACGAGATCTACGAGCACCTGGTCTACGGCGACGCGGAGTTCTCGTCGCTGCCGGTCGTGGTGCCGGAGCTGCGCGACAAGTGCATCGTCGTCAACGGCGTGGCCAAGACGTACGCCATGACGGGCTGGCGGGTGGGCTGGGTGATCGGCCCGAAGGACGTGATCAAGGCCGCGGCGAACCTCCAGTCGCACGCCACGTCGAACGTCGCCAACGTCTCCCAGGCCGCCGCCATCGCGGCCGTCTCCGGCGACCTGAAGGCCGTCGACGAGATGAAGGTCGCCTTCGACCGCCGCCGCCGGAAGATCGTTGAGATGCTCAACGAGATCGAGGGCGTCGTCTGCCCCGAGCCCGAGGGCGCGTTCTACGCGTACCCCTCGGTCAAGGGCCTGCTCGGCAAGGAGATCCGCGGCAGGCGGCCGCAGACCAGCGTCGAGCTGGCCGAGGTCATCCTGGAGGAGGCCGAGGTCGCGGTCGTCCCGGGCGAGGCCTTCGGCACCCCGGGCTACCTGCGCCTTTCGTACGCGCTGGGCGACGAGGACCTCGTCGAGGGCGTGTCGCGCGTTCAGCGGCTGCTGGCGGAAGCCAAGTAGGACCTCCGGATTCTCGGAGGTGAGGCGCCTCGCATGAGGCGGTTGAGGCGGCGGATCCCGGAAGTTGTCCGGGATCCGCCGTTCGCATGTTCACACAATCCTTCGTTCGAGGCTGGGCCTACCGGATCGGCGGTTGTGTGCGGCAAGATCCTGGAATGGTGCGTGTCCGAGATCTCCGTCTGCTGCCCAAGGCCCATCTCCATCTGCACTTCACCGGGTCCATGCGGTCCTCGACCCTGCTGGAGCTCGCCGACAAGTACGGCGTCCATCTGCCCGAGGCGCTCAGCAGTGGCGAGCCGCCGAAGCTCCGGGCGACCGACGAGCGGGGCTGGTTCAGATTCCAGCGGCTGTACGACATCGCGCGGTCCTGCCTGAGATCGCCCGAGGACATCCAGCGGCTGGTGCGCGAGACGGCCGAGGAGGACGTCAGGGACGGCTCCCGCTGGCTGGAGATCCAGGTGGACCCCACCTCGTACGCGCCCCGGCTGGGCGGGCTGATCCCGGCGCTGGAGGTCATTCTCGACGCGGTGGCGACCGCCTCCCGCGAGACCGGTCTCGGGATGCGCGTCCTGGTCGCCGCGAACCGCATGAAACACCCCCTGGACGCCCGCACGCTGGCCCGTCTGGCGGTGCGCTACGCCGACCACGGGGTGGTGGGTTTCGGCCTCTCCAACGACGAACGGCGCGGTTTCGCACGCGACTTCGACCGGGCGTTCGCGATCGCCCGGGACGGCGGGCTGCTGGCCGCGCCGCACGGCGGTGAGCTGTCGGGGCCCGCCAGCGTCCGGGACTGCCTGGACGATCTGCACGCGGGCCGGGTCGGGCACGGTGTACGGGCGGCGGAGGACCCGTACCTGGTGAAGCGGCTCGCGGACTCCGGGGTGACCTGCGAGGTCTGCCCGGCCTCGAACGTGGCGCTGGGCGTCTACGAGAAGCCGGACGACGTGCCCCTACGGACGCTGTTCGACGCCGGGGTGCCGATGGCACTCGGGGCCGACGACCCGCTGCTCTTCGGGGCCCGGCTGGCCGCGCAGTACGAGATCGCGCGCGAGCACCACGGCTTCTCGGACGCCGAACTGGCCGAACTGGCCCGGCAGTCGGTACGCGGCTCGCGCGCACCCCTGGAGGAGCAGCGGCGCATGCTGGCGGACATCGACGCGTGGCTGGCGGAGTGAGGCGCCGGGCGGCCCCGTAGGAGGCCCCCGGCGCCTCAGGCGATGCCCCTGAGGACCGTCCGGGCCACCTCCGCCGCGAAGTCGCCCGTGGGCTCCGTCCCCGTTTCCGTCCCCGTGCCTTCCGAGAAGGCGGTGAAGAAGGCGCGCTGGAAGCAGGCGCCGAGCAGCAGCGCGGCGGCGGCCTCGGGGTCGGCGTCGGGACGGATGCGGCCGCGGTCGCGCTCCCGGCGCAGGTAGCGGGCGAGCTGGTCGCGCGGTTCGTGCGGCCCCGTGCCCAGCTCCGCCAGGCCCTCCCGGTGCCGCCGCAGCAGCGCGGGCTCGGCGAAGAGCGAGCCGGCGATCGGCAGCGTCTGCGCGTAGAGGTCCATGGCCCGGCGGGCGACGGCGGTCAGGCACTCCTCGACGGTGCGCTCCCCCGGATCGGCGGTGAGCTCCTCCAGGAGCGGGCCGACGCCGGGCAGCCGCTCCTTCAGTACCCGTACGAAGATCTCTTCCTTGTTCGCGAAGTGCTTGTAGAGCGCCGCCTCGGAGCAGCCGGCGGCGCGCGCGATCTCCTTGGTGGTGGTGCGCGCGAGGCCGGTTGTACGCAGCAGTTCGTGGGCGGCGTCGAGGATTCTGGCGGGCGTTGACTTCGGGGTGGGCATTCACTCACTCTAAGGGGTGAGTGAGTACTTACCCACCCCCAGGAGGCGCGGGCATCATGACGTTGAAGCTCACGGTTTTCGGCGCGACCGGCGGCATCGGTCAGGAGATCGTCAGGCAGGGACTGGCGGCGGGCCACGAGGTGACGGCCGTGGTCCGCGATCCGGCGCGGCTGACGGTCTCGGGGGCGGGCCTGGAGGTGTTCCGCGCGGACCTTTCGGACCCCGAGGCGCTGCGCCCGGCGGTGGCGGGGCGGGACGTGGTCTTCTCCGGGCTGGGCGCGCGCTCCCGTAAGGACGCGGGGACCGCCACCCGGGTGACCGTTCCCGTACTGCGTGCCCTGGAGGCGGCGGACGTGCGGCGGCTCCTGGTGGTGAGCGCCGCGCCGGTCGGCCCCGTCCCCGAGGGCGAGCCGCTTCTCGACCGCGCCATACGGGCGCTGATCGGCACGCTCCTGAAGGACATCTACACCGACCTCACCGCCATGGAGGCCGAGCTGGCCCGCTCCGCGACGGACTGGACCGCCGTCCGCCCGCCGAAGCTGACCGACGGACCCATGACCGGCACGTACCGCACGACCATCGGCGGCACCCCGCGCAGCGGCCGCACGATCTCGCGCGCCGACGTGGCCCACGCGATGCTCGCGATGGCCGGCGACCCGGCAACGGTGAAGCAGGGGGTGGGCGTGGCCTACTAGGGCGCGCGCGGGCCTACTGAAGCGCGCGGCGGCCGCCTACAGGGGCCGCGTCGCGGCCCTCAGAGGCCGACGCCCACCATCACCGGCTCGTTCACCAGCGTCACCCCGAAGGCCGCGCGCACCCCGTCGCGCACCTCACGGGCCAGCGCGAGCAGGTCCTCCGTCGTCGCCGCGCCCCGATTGGTGAGTGCGAGCGTGTGCTTGGTGGAGATACGGGCCGGGCCTTCGCCGTACCCCTTGGTGAAGCCGGCCTTGTCGATCACCCAGGCGGCGGACGTCTTCGTACGCCCGTCCCCCGTGGGGAAGGCGGGCGGCATGACATCCGCGCCGAGCCGCTCGTGCACCCGGTCGACGAACTCCCGGTACTCCTCGGCCGTGAGGATCGGGTTGGTGAAGAAGGACCCCGCCGACCAGGTGTCGTGGTCCTCCGGGTCCAGGACCATGCCCTTGCCGGCGCGCAGCTTGAGAACCGTCTCGCGGGCGGTCGCGGCGGGCACCCGGTCCCCGGCCTCGACGCCGAGCACGCGGGCCGTCTCGGGGTACTTGATCGGCGCGGACAGGCCGCCAGCGTCCTCCAGGGCGAAGCGGACACGCAGCACGACGTACCGGTCGGGGTGCTCCTTGAAGCGGCTGTGCCGGTACGAGAAGTCGCACTCGGCGTTCGTCAGCGTCACCGTCTCGTCCGCCTGGCGATCAAAGGCGATCACTTCGGTGATGGTGGCCGACACTTCCTGGCCGTACGCGCCCACGTTCTGGATCGGCGTGGCGCCCGCGGAGCCGGGGATGCCGGCCAGGCACTCGACGCCCGCCAGGCCGGCCTCGACCGTACGGGCCACGGCCTCGGACCAGTTCTCGCCGGCGGCCAGGGTCAGCGCCGTGCCGTCCAGGTCGAAGCCGCGGGTCGCGATGCGCAGCGCGGTGCCCTCGAAGCCCTTGTCGCCGATGACGAGGTTGGAGCCACCGCCGATGATCAGCAGCGGGGTGCCGCTCGCGTCGGCCGCGCGGACGGCGGCGATCACCTCGTCGTCGGTCGTGGCCGTGACGAGCCGCGCGGCATTCCCGCCGAGCCGAAAGGTGGTCAGGGGGGCGAGGGGGGCGTCGTGAAGTTCCTGCACGCCCCCCAGAGTACGGGGCCGCCCCCGGCACCGGCCGGGAGCGGCCCCTCACGTAGCGAGCGCCTCAGGCGAGCCGCACAACCGCCCGAGACATCCCCAGCACCTTCTGCCCGGCACTCACGGCCGTCAGGTCGACCCGCACCGTCCGCGCGTCATCATCCAGCTTCGCCGCGACCTTGCCGGACACCTCGATCACCGCGCCCTGGTCATCGTTCGGCACGACCACCGGCTTGGTGAAGCGCACGCCGTACTCGGCCACCGCGGCCGGGTCGCCGGCCCAGTCCGTCACCACGCGGGCCGCCTCGGCCATCGTGAACATGCCGTGCGCGATCACGTCCGGCAGGCCCACCTCCTTGGCGAACTTCTCGTTCCAGTGGATCGGGTTGAAGTCGCCGGAGGCGCCCGCGTACTGGACGAGAGTGGCGCGTGTCACGGGGAACGACTGTGCGGGCAGCTCCGTGCCGACCTCGACGTCGTCGTAAGAGATCTTCGCCGTCATCGCTCTCAGGCCTCCTCGTCGGCCGCGCGGGCCACCAGCTTGGTGATAGCCGTCACCACGTGCTCACCGGCCTCGTCGTGCACCTCACCCCGGATGTCGAGGACGTCGTTGCCCGCGAGGGACTTGATCGACTCGATGGTGGAGGTCACGGTCAGGCGGTCGCCGGCGCGCACCGGACGGCTGTAGGCGAACTTCTGGTCGCCGTGCACCACCCGGCTGTAGTCCAGCCCCAGCTGCGGGTCCTGGACCACCTGCCCCGCGGCCTTGAAAGTGATCGCGAAGACAAAAGTCGGCGGGGCGATCACATCGGGGTGACCGAGCGCCTTGGCGGCTTCGGTGTCCGTGTACGCCGGGTTCGCGTCACCGATCGACTCGGCGAATTCCCGGATCTTCTCGCGGCCCACTTCATACGGCTCGGTGGGCGGGTAGGTCCGTCCGACAAAGGACTGGTCGAGCGCCATGGCTCGCAACCTCCAGGGGTGTCACGCGGGCTCCAACGCTACGAGGCCGCCCCCGAATGTGGGGGCGGCCTCGTAGTAACTGCTTATCTGAGCAGTGCCTTTGTTGTTATCGCGTCTCGCGGTGCGCGGTGTGCGAGTTGCAACGGGGGCAGTGCTTCTTCATCTCAAGACGGTCCGGGTCATTACGCCGGTTCTTCTTGGTGATGTAGTTCCGCTCCTTGCACTCCACGCAGGCCAGCGTGATCTTCGGGCGGACGTCGGTGGCAGCCACGTGAGTGCTCCTTGACGAACAAGTTGGACGGATTAACGCATGAATAGTAGCCGATCGGAGGACCGACCCCACAATCGGCTACTGTATGTAGCGGTGACCGGACTTGAACCGGTGACACAGCGATTATGAGCCGCTTGCTCTACCGACTGAGCTACACCGCTGTGATGCGAGCGGGACCCACCCGAAGGCGGGTACCTCACACACCAGAGCCCCAATACGGAATCGAACCGTAGACCTTCTCCTTACCATGGAGACGCTCTGCCGACTGAGCTATTGGGGCGAGCGATGAAGACATTACACGGCCGACAGCCAAACGTGAAATCCGTATCGGCCCGTCGCCACAACTGCCACGTACACCACACCGGTACGACTATTCCGCGCCTGCTCGAAGGCGCCCGTACCGCGCCCTAGGCTCGGACCACGCTGCGTGATCTTGCACCCCCTAGGAGCGCGATGGCCGACAGCAGTCAGCAGCCGAAGCCGGGGCAGCCGCACGGGGCCGGCCGGTCCGAGCGGCCCGACGCGGGCTCCCTGGTGCTGTGCGGAGCCCGGCTGGCCGACGGCCGGACGGTGGACGTACGGCTCGGCGGCGGGCACATCGAGGCGGTCGGCACGACCGGCAGCCTCGACACCCAAGGGCCCCGCATCGACCTGCACGGCTATCTGCTGCTGCCGGCCCCCGCCGAACCGCACGCGCACTGCGACACGGCGTTGACCGCCGACTGCCGCGGCCCCGCCTCCGACGACCCGGACGACGTGCAGCGCCGCACTACGGAGTCGGCGCTGCTCCACCTCGGGCACGGGGCGACGGCGCTGCGGACACACGTACGGATCGGGGACGTCTCCGGACTGCGCTCCCTGGGGGCCGTACTGCAGGCCCGGCGCACCCTGCACGGGCTCGCCGACCTCACCGCGGTGGCCGTGCCGCGGCTGCTGACCGGCGCGGCGGGCGCGGACGCGCGCGCGATGCTGCGGGACGCCGTGAAGATGGGCGCCACGGTGCTCGGCGGCTGCCCCGACCTGGACCCCGACCCGGCGGGCTATGCGGAAACGGTCCTGGAGCTGGCCGCCGAGTCCGGCTGCCCGGTCGACCTGCACACCGACGGGGACGATCCGGCCCGGCTGGGCCGGCTGGCGGCGATGGCAGGCGGGCTGCGGCCCGGCGTGGCCATCGGGCCGTGCGCGGGGCTGGCCCGGATGCCGTGGCGGGTCGCCGCGCGCGCCGCGGAGCAGCTGGCGGCGGCCGGGGTCACTGTCGTCTGCCTGCCACAGGGCGACTGTGCGGGCCTGGAGCGGCCGTCCTCGCAGGTGACGGGCCCGGCGCCGGTGCGGCTGCTGCGGGCGGCCGGAGTGCGCGTCACGGCGGGCAGCGGCGCGCTCCGGGACGCGGCGAATCCGGTCGGCCGGGGCGACCCCCTGGAGGCCGCCTACTTGCTGGCGGCGCGCGGCGAGGCGAGCCCGGAGGGCGCGTACGACGCGGTGAGCGCGGCGGCGCGGGAGACGCTGGGGCTCCCGGAGGTCCGTGTGGAGGCGGGCTTCCCTGCCGAGCTGCTGGCCGTGCGCGGCGACGGCATCGCGGCCGCGCTCTCCCTGGCGTACAGCCGGATCGTGGTGCACCGGGGGCGGGTGGTGGCCCGTACGAGCGCGGTACGCGAGTACTGCGACTCGGAGGCGACGGTGGCGCTGGAGCTGCCGCGGCAGTCACAGCGCTGAGGGCGCGCGGGCTTTTCGAAAGCGCCCCAGGAGCGCTCCGGGCGCGGGCTTTTCGGACGCGCTCCGGGGGCGCGCTGTGCGCCGGATGGCGTGGAACGCCCGCCCCCGGCGGCGTGTGCGGAGCTTCGGCGCCCGGCCCGCGGCGCGCGGGCGTACGGTCGGGATCATGCGCATTGTCATCGCAGGAGGACATGGTCAGATCGCGCTGCGGCTGGAGCGTCTGCTCGCCGCGCGCGGGGACGAGGTCGCGGGCATCGTCCGGCGGCCCGAGCAGGCCGGGGATCTTCTGGCCGCCGGCGCCGAACCGGTCGTGTGCGACCTGGAGTCGGCCACGGTCGAGCAGGTCGCGCGGCATCTGGAGGGCGCGGACGCCGCGGTCTTCGCCGCGGGCGCGGGCCCCGGCAGCGGCGCCGAACGGAAGGAGACCGTCGACCTGGGAGCCGCCACGCTCTTCGCCGACGCCGCCGAGGCCGCGGGCGTACGGCGGTTCGTGGTGATCTCGGCCATGGGAGCGGACCGTGAGCCGCCGGAGGGCACGGACCCGGTGTTCGCCGCCTATCTGCGCGCCAAGGGCGCGGCGGACGCGGACGTACGGGCCAGGGCGGGCCTGGACTGGACGATCCTGCGCCCGGGGCGGCTGACGAACGACGCGGGCACGGAGCGGGTGCGGCTGGAGGAGTCGACCGGCCGGGGCGACATCACCCGGGACGACGTGGCGGCGGTGCTGGTGGCCCTGCTGGACGAGCCGAAGACGGCCGGCCGGACGCTGGAGCTGATCGGCGGCGACGTACCGGTCGAGGACGCGGTACGGAACGCGGCGAGCGGCTGAGTACGCGAGCAACCGCACAGCAAACACGCAAAGGCCCCCACTTCCGTGGGGGCCTTTCGCTCTCCTGTGGCGGCGCCAGGATTCGAACCTGGGAAGGCTGAGCCGGCAGATTTACAGTCTGCTCCCTTTGGCCGCTCGGGCACACCGCCTGGGATTGCTGCCTTGGCGCCCCGCTTTGCGGCGGTGCTCCGTGGCAACGACGTAAACCATACCCGATGGCAGGGGGTGGTCCGCCACTCGGTTCCGCGCGCCCCGATCATGGCCGGGGCCGCCGGCCGGGTGGCTAGGCTTGCGGGGCGGTCCGGGACGGGCCGTGTCCCTGACGGATCTACGTACGAGGAGCCAACTCAACATGGCCGACTCCAGTTTCGACATCGTCTCGAAGGTCGAGCGGCAGGAGGTCGACAACGCCCTCAACCAGGCCGCCAAGGAGATCTCGCAGCGCTACGACTTCAAGGGCGTGGGCGCGTCGATCGAGTGGTCGGGCGAGAAGATCGAGATGCGGGCGAACGCAGAGGAGCGTGTGAAGGCCGTCCTCGACATCTTCCAGTCCAAGCTGGTCAAGCGCGGGATCTCGCTGAAGGCGCTGGACGCGGGTGAGCCGCAGGCCTCCGGCAAGGAGTACAAGATCTTCGCCTCGATCGAGGAGGGGATCTCGCAGGAGAACGCGAAGAAGGTCGCCAAGATCATCCGCGATGAGGGCCCCAAGGGCGTCAAGGCGCAGGTGCAGGGCGACGAGCTGCGCGTCTCCTCCAAGAGCCGCGACGACCTGCAGGCCGTCCAGCAGCTTCTGAAGGGCAAGGACCTGGACTTCGCCCTCCAGTTCGTGAACTACCGGTAGGCGCTGCGCCTACGGGGCGACGGACACACCGGACGGGGCGGCACGCGCACGGCGCGCCGCCCCGTCGGCGTCTCTGCGTGCGGACGGAGCCGCCTCGGACGGACGCTGTTTCAGCGTGCCGCGAACGGCTGGTCCGTACGGACGATGTCGCGGCCCAGCGGGAGCAGCGACACCGGGATCAGCTTGAAGTTCGCGATGCCGAAGGGGATGCCGATGATCGTGACGCACAGGGCGATGCCCGTGACGATGTGCCCGAGCGCCAGCCACCAACCCGCGAGCACCAGCCAGATGCCATTGCCCAGGCAGGACGCGGCGCCCGCGTCGCGCCGCTCGACCGTGGTGTAGCCGAACGGCCAGAGGGCGTACACGCCGATCCTGAAGGACGCGATGCCCCAGGGAATCGTGATGATCAGGATGCACATGATCACGCCGGCCAGGGCGTAGCCGAGGAACAGCCAGAAGCCGGACAGCACGAGCCAGATGATGTTCAGGATGGTTTTCACGGTTTGTACCCTGCCAGTTCCTCCAGGCGGCTGATGCGCTCCCGCATCGGCGGGTGGGTCGAGAAGAGCTTGGAAAGGCCCTCACCGGCCCGGAACGGATTCGCGATCATCATGTGGCTCGCCGTCTCCAGTCGCGGCTCCGGCGGCAGCGGGAGCTGCTGTGTGCCGTACTCCAGCTTCCGCAGGGCCGAGGCGAGAGCCAGCGGGTCGCCCGTGAGCCGGGCGCCGGAGGCGTCCGCCTCGTACTCCCGGGAGCGGCTGACGGCGAGCTGGATGAGGGACGCGGCGACCGGCCCGAGGATCATGATCAGCAACATGCCGAACAGCCCGGGGCCCTCGTCGTCGTCCGATCTGCCGATGGGGATCAGCCAGGCGAAGTTCACCAGGAACATCACCACGGAGGCGAGCGCGCCCGCGACGGAGGAGATCAGGATGTCGCGGTTGTAGACATGGCTGAGCTCGTGCCCGATCACGCCGCGCAGCTCGCGCTCGTCCAGCAGCTGGAGGATGCCCTCGGTGCAGCAGACCGCGGCGTTGCGCGGATTCCGGCCGGTGGCGAAGGCGTTCGGGGCCTGGGTCGGCGAGATGTACAGGCGGGGCATGGGCTGGCGCGCTGCCGTGGAGAGCTCGCGGACCATGCGGTAGAGCTCGGGCGCCTGGAACTCGCTGACGGGGCGGGCCCGCATGGCGCGCAGGGCGAGCTTGTCGCTGTTCCAGTACGCGTACGCGTTGGTACCCAGCGCGACGAGGACCGCGATGAACAGGCCCGTACGGCCGAACAGGCTGCCGATGACGATGATGAGCGCGGACAGCCCCCCGAGGAGTACTGCGGTCCTGAGCCCGTTGTGCCGGCGGTGCACGGTACGCCCTCCAGGTCGTGCGGCAGGGGAACCCTTTGCGATTACGTGTCCACTTTTCAGTGGACCCTCCGTTTCTGGTCAACGCCAGACGGCGGAGCGTGGTTCCCTCGGCCCCTGGAGGGGGGCATTCGTCCGTTCGGGTAAGGCTGCTTCGGAGCTCCTAGAGCAGCGCGCCCGAGGCGAAGCGCAGTACGAGCTGCGGGGCGCCGGAGAGCGCGATGCCGACGAGCGCGGTGAGGCCGACGGCGGTGGCGAGCGGGGCCGGGATGCGCGGCCGGGCGGGCCGGACCTCGCCCTCGGGGGCGCCTTCGGAGGCGCCTTCGGGGGCGCGGAAGAGGACCGCCGTCCACTGCAGGTAGTAGTAGAGCGCGATCACGACGTTGACGGCCATCACGACGGCCAGCCAGGCCAGGCCCGCGTCCACGGCCGCCGAGAAGACCGTGACCTTGGCGAACAGCCCGATGATGCCCGGCGGCAGGCCGGCCAGGCACAGCAGGAAGAAGCCGAGGGCGAGCGCGTATACGGGGTGCGCGGCGTACAGGCCCCGGTAGTCGGCGATGCGGTTCCCCGGGTGCGTGCGGGCCACGAGGGCGGCCACCGCGAAGGCCCCGAGGTTCACCGCCGCGTACATGAGGGCGTACGCCACCGTGGACCCGATGGCGTGTGCGGCGTCATCGGAGTACGCGGCGGACGCGATCGGTACCAGGAGGTACCCGGCCTGGCCGACGGAGGACCAGGCCAGCAGGCGTACGGCACTGTGCGCACGGTCGGGGCGCTGGCGCAGCGCGGCGACGTTGCCGACCGTCATGGTGAGCGCGGCCAGTACGGCGAGGACCGGGCCCCAGACGTCGCTGTACGAGGGGAACGCCTTGACCGTGACAACGATCAGGCCGGAGAAGCCGACGGCCTTGCCGACCACAGAGAGGTACGCGGCCACCGGGAGCGGCGCGCCGACATACGTGTCGGGCACCCAGAAGTGGAACGGCGCGGCGGCCGTCTTGAAGGCGAAGCCCACGAGGGTGAGCGCGACACCGGCCTTGGCCAGCACGTCCAGCCGCGGGTCCGGCTGGGTGAGCGCCTCGGCCACCTGGGCGAGGTGCATGCTGCCGGTGGCGGCGTACACGAAGCTCACGCCGAGCAGCATCACGGCGGTCGCGGTGACCGAGGAGAGGAAGAACTTCAGCGCCGCCTCGGAGGAGAGCCGGTCGCCGCGCCTGATGCCCACGAGGGCGAACGCGGGCAGCGAGGCCACTTCGAGGGCGATGACCAGCGTGGCGAGGTCCCGGGAGGCCGGCAGCAGGGCGGCACCGGCCGCCGAGGACAGCAGCAGGAACCAGAACTCCCCGCCGGGCAGCTTCTCGTCCTTGATCGGATTGACCGAGAGCAGGGCGGTGAGCAGCGCGCCACCGAGGACGAGCAGCTGGACGACGAGCGCGAAGTGGTCGGCCTCGTAGCTGCACACCTCGGGGCGCGCGGTGAGGCAGAAGGTGGTGCGGTCGCCCTTCAGGAGCGGCAGCAGCGACAGGCCGGCCAGGACCAGGCCCAGGACGCTGATCCACCCGAGGAGCGGCTTACGGCGCTCGGAGAGGAAGAGATCGGCGACGAGGACGATCAGGGCGAAGACGGCGGCGAGGGTGGGCGGGGCGATGGCGAGCCAGTCCACGGACTGGACGAGGCTCGTCACGCCGCCCGCCGCGTGCGTGGCGGTCCCGCCGGCCGCTGCGCTCCCGGCGCTCGCTGCGAGGACAGTCATCATCAGCTACCGCCTCCGAGGAGGTTCTGCACGGCCGGGTCGCTGAGGCCCAGCAGGGCCGCGGGCCAGAGACCGGCGAGGACGGTGAGGGCGGCCAGCGGGGTCCAGGCCACGTACTCGTAGGGGGCGATGTCGGGGATGGCGGGGGCCTTCTCCTTGACCGCGGTGGGGGCCGTGGCGGCGGTGGTCGAGGCAGCCGGACCCGGGGTGACCCCGGCGGTCGCGCCCTCCTCGGGAGTGGCGGCCAGCGCTTCCTGCTCAGCGGTCTCCTTGCTGCCCATGCAGACCCGGCGGACCACGACGAGGAGGTACGCAGCGGTCAGCAGGGTGCCGAGGCCGGCCAGCACCATGAAGGTCAGGAAGGCGGGGCGGCTGAGGCCGTCGGCGGGCTTGAAGGCGCCGAACATCGCGAGCATCTCGCCCCAGAAGCCGGCCAGTCCGGGCAGGCCGAGCGAGGCGATCGCCCCGAAGGCGAGCAGGCCGCCGAAGCGGGGCGCGCGTCCGTAGAGGGCGGCGCCGGTCCGGCCCGCGAGCCGGTCCAGGTCGGTGGTCCCGTACCGGTCCTTGAGCGCGCCGACCAGGAAGAAGAGCAGGCCGGTGATGAGGCCGTGGGCGATGTTGGCGAAGAGCGCGCCGTTGATGCCGGTGGGCGTCATGGACGCGATGCCGAGCAGTACGAAGCCCATGTGGCCGACCGAGCTGTAGGCGATCAGGCGCTTGAGGTCGCCCTTGGCGCCGCGGCGGGCGAGCGCGAGGCAGGCGAGCGAGCCGTAGACGATCCCGACTGCGGCGAAGGCGGCGAGGTACGGCGCGAAGGTGTGCATGCCGTCCGGCGCGATCGGCAGCGCGATGCGTACGAACCCGTACGTGCCCATCTTCAGCAGTACGCCGGCGAGCAGGACCGAGCCGACGGTGGGGGCCGCGGTGTGGGCGTCGGGCAGCCAGCTGTGCAGCGGCCACATCGGCGCCTTGACCGCCAGGCCGACGCCGATCGCGAGCACCGCCACGAGCTGAACCGTGTGGCTGAGCTGGGATTTCGGGCCGTTGTCAGTGGCGAGTGCCACCATGTCGAAAGTGCCGGACTTCAGGCCGATGAGGAGGAGGCCCAGCAGCATCACGACGGAGCCGAGCAGCGTGTAGAGGATGAACTTCCAAGCGGCGTACTGCCTGTTCTCGCCGCCCCAGCGGTTGATCAGGAAGTACATCGGGATGAGGACCATCTCGAAGGCCAGGAAGAAGAGCATCAGGTCGAGGACGGCGAAGGTGGCGAGGGTGCCGGACTCGAGCACGAGGATCAGCGCGACAAATGCCTTGGGAGACGGGCCCGCAGGCATCTTGAAGTAGCTGTAGAGCGCGCAGAGGAACGTCAGCAGCGCGGTCAGGACCAGGAGGGGGAGCGAGATGCCGTCGATGCCGAGGTGGATACGGATGCCCAGCGCCGGGATCCAGCTGATATCCGTCTGAGCCTGCATCCGGGCGGGATCGCCGTGGTCGAAGCCGGCCGCGAGCGCGATGGACGCGGCCAGGACGACGCCGGTGACGGTCACGCCGTGGCGGAGCACGGCCTGGTCCGGGTTGCGGCCCTTCAGGCCGGGCGGGGCCGGGAGCAGCGCCGCGAGTGCGCCGATCAGCGGGAGCACGACGACGCCCGCGAGGAGGATCTGCATGACGGTGTGGTTCACGATCAGGCTCCCGTGCCCGTAGCGACGAGGACGGCGGCGACGGCCAGCACGAGTGAGCCCGCGAGCAGCGCGCCGAGGTAGGTCTGCACGTTGCCGGTCTGTGCCCGGCGGACGGCCGAGCCCAGCCAGCGGGCTCCGGTGCCGGCGCCGTGCACGTACGTGTCGACGACCTCGCGGTCGAGGAAGCGGACGATCCGAGCGGCGGCGCGTACGGGCCGGACGAAGAGCGCGGTGTACGCGGCGTCCAGGTGGAAGCCGCAGGTCGCCGGGGCGTGCAGCGGGCCGAGGAGGAGACGGCCCGGGTCGGCCGGGTCCGGCGCTCCGGCGTTGTCCCCGTAGGCCGCGGCATGCGTGGCGATGGCCTCTTCCTCGGAGACCGCGGGGGCCGCGTCCGGGTCCACCGCGACGGCGCCGATCGGCCGGCGGGCCGCGGCCGCGGTGGTGTGGCGCCAGGCGCCGTACATGATCAGCGCGCCGGCCAGTGCGAGGCCGGTGCCGAGGACGGAGGTGACCAGGGTCGGCGTCAGTGCGTTGCCGTCGAACCAGTCCGGGAGGACGGGCGCGGCGATGCCGAACGCGGCGGTGGGGATGAAGAGCACCCACAGCACGGCGTTCATGGCGAACGGCTGCTTGCCGTGGTCGGGGGCCTCCTGCGGGCCGCGGCCGAAGAAGGCCAGCAGCCACAGACGGGTCGCGTAGGCGGCCGTGAGGAGGGCGGTGAGCAGGCCGGCGATCAGTACGGTCCAGCCGGCGGCGGTCGGTACGGAGCCGAGGTCGCCATGGGCCCCGCCGAGGGCGAGGTGGGCCTCGCCGACGGCGGCGTGCTCGGCGGCGCCGAGGACGGCTTCCTTGGAGAAGAAGCCGGCGAACGGCGGGATGGCGGCGAGCGCGAGGAGCGCGACCGTCACCGTCCAGAAGGCGTCGGGGATGCGCTTGGACAGGCCGCGCATCCGCGACATGGCGGCGAGCGAGTTGGTGCCGGCGGCGTGGATGATCACGCCGGCGCCGAGGAAGAGCAGCGCCTTGAAGGCGCCGTGCGAGAGGAGGTGGAAGACGGCCGCACCACGGTCGCCGACGGCCAGCGCACCGGTCATGTAGCCGAGCTGGCCGACCGTGGAGTACGCCAGGACGCGCTTGATGTCGTCCTGGGCGAGGGCCGCGAGCGCCGAGCCGACCATGGTCACGGCGGCCATCACGGCGAGTACGACCAGCGCGGCGGCGGAGGCCGCGAAGACCGGGAGGAGCCGGGCGATGAAGTAGACACCGGCCGCGACCATCGTGGCGGCGTGGATCAGCGCGGAGACCGGCGTCGGGCCGGCCATCGCGTCGGGCAGCCACGTGTGCAGCGGGAACTGCGCGGACTTGCCCGCCACACCGGCGAGCAGGAGCAGCGCGATCAGCGTCGGGTGGTGCAGATCGCCGCTGGTGACGGCGTTCAGTACGCCGGTGATGCGGAAGGTGCCGGCGTCCGCGGCGAGCGCGAAGAGACCGAACAGGAAGGGGACGTCGCCGAGCTTGGTGACCAGGAAGGCCTTGAGGGAGGCGGACCGGGCGGCCTCGGTCTCCCAGTAGTGGCCGACCAGGAAGTACGAGCAGATGCCCATGATCTCCCAGCCGACCAGCAGCACCATCAGGTCGCCGGAGTAGACGACGAGCAGCATCGCGGAGGTGAAGAGGGAGACCAGCGCGGCGTACGAGGAGTAGCGCGGGTCGTCGCGCAGGTAGCCGGTGGAGTAGAGCTGCACGCACGTGGCGACGACGCCGACGAGTACTGCCACCAGGGCGGCGAAGCCGTCGATGTGCAGGGCCAGCTCGATGGGGACCGAGCCGGTCGGGGCCAGCTGCGTCGCGGCGTCGACCGCCGCTCCCCCGCCCTGCCGTGCGGCCACGACGACGGCCAGTACGGCCGCGGCGAGGGTCGGCAGGACGGCGAGCGGCCGTACGAAGCCGGGTGCGCGCCGCCCCAGGAGGAGGCCGAAGGCGGCGCCCAGGAACGGCAGGAGGGGGACGAGGACGGCGGTGGTCGTGGTCGTCACGCGGCGGCCTCCGCCTGCTGCTGGGACTGCGGTTGTGCCTGCTCGTCCTCCGTGGGGCGCTCGGCGAGGTCGGTGAGCTTGTCGACGTCGGAGCTGCCGCGGTTGCGGTAGACGAGCAGGACGATCGCGAGGCCGATGCCGATCTCGGCGGCGGCGACGGCGATCGTGAAGAGGGTCAGCGCCTGGCCTGCGTGGAGCGCGTCGCGCAGCCAGACGTCGAAGGCGACGAGGTTGAGGTTGACGGCGTTGAGCATCAGCTCGACGGACATCAGGACCAGGATCGCGTTGCGCCGGGCGAGGACGCCGTAGAGGCCGACGCAGAAGAGGAGGACGGCGAGGACGGCGGGGTAGGCGAGATGCATCAGCGCTGTCCCTCTCGGCGTACGGGGGCCGCGGCGCGGCCGGTCTCCTGGGAGCCCTCCCCGGTCTTGCGGGACAGGACGATCGCGCCGACCAGCGCGGCCAGCAGCAGCACGGACAGCGCCTCGAAGGGCAGCACCCAGTGCTGGAAGAGGCTGCGCCCGGAGACCTCGGTGGAGCCCTGGACGGCACCGTCGAGGTCGATCCAGGACGCGCGGAAGGCGTCGACGACGACCCAGACGAGGACCGCGGCGGAGGCCACGGCCACCAGGAGCGCGGCCCAGCGGTTGCCCGAGTCGGCGTCCGGCGAGCGGCCGATGGGCGCCTTGGTCAGCATCAGTCCGAAGAGAAGGAGAACGACCACGGAACCGACATAGATGAGCACCTGCACCCAGGCGATGAACTCCGCGGTGAGCAGGAGGTACTCCACGGCGATCCCGCCGAGGGCGACCACGAGCCACAGTGCGGCGTGCACGAGCTGCTTGGTGGTGACGGTGACCACGGCCGCGCCGAGGGTGACCAGGCCGACGAGGAGGAACGCGATCTCCACGCCGCTGGGCGTCAGGAAGCCGTGGCTTGCGGCGGCGAGCGTCACGCTTCCTCCCCTGCGTCCTTGGCCTGCGGGGCTTCCCCGGCCTGACCGGATTCGGCCTGCTGGGCCGCCGCGGCCTCTTCGGCCTCCTTGGCCTGCTGGGCCGCCAGCTTGTCGGCGGCCTTCTGTGCGGCGGCGATCTCCTTGGGCTGCTCCGCGCCCGGGTCGAGCGGGGGCGGCTCCGGCACCGTCCACATCCACTCGCGCAGCTTGTCGCGCTCGTGGGTCAGTTCGTGGATGTCGGTCTCGGCGTACTCGAACTCCGGCGACCAGAAGAGGGCGTCGAACGGACACACCTCGATGCAGATGCCGCAGTACATGCACAGCGAGAAGTCGATGGCGAAGCGGTCGAGCACGTTACGGCTGCGCTCGCGGCCTCCGGGGGCGGCCGGCGGCACCGTCTCCTTGTGGGAGTCGATGTAGATGCACCAGTCCGGGCACTCGCGGGCGCACAGCATGCAGACCGTGCAGTTCTCCTCGAACAGCCCGATGACGCCACGGGTACGGGACGGCAGCTCGGGCTGGACGTCCGGGTACTGCTCGGTGACCGTGCGCTTCGTCATGGTCCGGAGCGTGACGGCCAGGCCCTTGGCGAGGCCGGAGCCGGGGATGCCCATTACGAGATCACCACCTTGATGACGCCGGTGAGGGCGATCTGGGCGAGAGCGAGCGGGATGAGGCAGGTCCAGGCGAGCTTCTGCAGCTGGTCCTCGCGCAGCCGCGGGTAGCTGACCCGCAGCCAGATGACGCCGAAGGCCAGTACGACGGTCTTCAGGAGCATCCAGAGCCAGCCCAGCCCGTCGGCCCCGAAGGGACCGTGCCAGCCGCCCAGGAAGAGGACGGCGGTCAGCGCGCAGAGGACGACGATGCCGGCGTACTCGGCCAGCAGGAAGAGCGCGAAGCGCAGCCCGGTGTACTCGGTGTACGCGCCGAAGATGATCTCCGAGTCGGCCACCGGCATGTCGAACGGCGGCCGCTGCAGCTCCGCGAGCCCGGCCGTGAAGAACACCAGCCCGCCGACGATCTGCCACGGCACCCACCACCACTGGAAGGCGTCGAGGATGCCGGGCAGTGAGAGCGTGCCGGCGGCCATCGCGACGGACGCGGCGGCGAGCAGCATCGGCAGCTCGTACGCCAGCAGCTGCGCGGCCGTACGGAGACCGCCGAGCAGGGAGAACTTGTTCGCCGAGGCCCAGCCCGCCATCAGGGAGCCGAGGACGCCGACGCCCATCACGGCGAGCACGAAGAAGACGCCCGCGTCGAGCGCCTGTCCGACCGCGTTGCCCGGGCCGACCGGGATGGCGATGAGGACGAGCAGGTACGGCAGCAGGGCGACGGCCGGCGCGAGCTGGAAGATCCGCCGGTCGGCGCCCGCCGGGACGATGTCCTCCTTCTGCGCGAACTTCACGCCGTCGGCGACCAGCTGCGCCCAGCCGTGGAAGCCACCCGCGTACATCGGGCCGAGGCGACCCTGCATGTGCGCCATGACCTTGTGCTCGGTCTGGCCGACGACGAGCGGGAAGACCAGGAAGATCACGAAGACGGCGAGGACGCGGAGGACGATCGCGAGCGTGTCACTCATGCGGTGCCGCCTCCTGTCTCGTCGTCGGTGCGTTCGGTGTCGTCGGTACGTTCCGGGCCTTCGGCCGGTGCGTCCTTACGGGCGCTGTCCTTCGGAGCGGGCTCGCCCTCCGACGACGGCTCACCGTCGAACGCGGGACGCGCATGGTGCCACGGTGCGTCCGAAGAGCGCGGAGCGGTCCGCGGGGCGGACGCCGTGGTGTCCGGTCCCGTCGGCCCCGTCGTACGGGCCGGGTCCGCGGCCGCCTCCTTGGCGGCCTCGGCGGCCTTCGGGGCCTCCGTGTCCTTCGGCGGTTCGACGCCCTTGGACTCGGGCTTCTCGGTGGGCGCGGCGGCCTGCTGGCTCGCGGACCCGGCGCTGGCGCTCCGCGTCCGGCGGGCCGGCCGCTCCCCGGCGGCCCCCGCAGCGCCTGCCGCGGCCTCACGGCCCGCGCCTGCCGCCCGGCCGGCCCCGGCAGCGCGCCCCGCCGCACCGGCCCCGCCGGCCGCCCGGGCGCCCCGGGCCGCACCGCGCGCAGGACGGGCCGGAGCGGGCGGCAGCTGGCCCTTGAGCGGGCCCCACTCGTTCGGGTCGGGCACGCCCGGCGGCAGCATCTGGCGGCGCTTGGGGCCGCCGTGCTCGGACTCGCCCGGCTCCTTCGCGCCCGGCCACGCCTTGGCGACCCGCGCGGCGAGCACGAAGTCCTTGCGCAGCGGGTGCCCTTCGAAGTTCTCCGGCAGCAGCAGCGGCGTGAGGCCCGGGTGTCCCGTGAAGTCCACGCCGAACATCTCGTGCGTCTCGCGCTCGTGCCAGCCCGCGCCCGCGTACACGCCGACGGCCGTGGGCAGCACGGCCGCCTCGTGCGGCACGGTGGTCCGTACGAGGAGCCGCCGGATGTCGCCGCTACGGGACACGTCGGCGACGTGCGCACAGATGCGGAACCCGGTGCCGGGCTCGTCGACGGCGCTCAGCCAGTCGAAATACGTGCAGCCCAGGACATCCCGGGCAGCGGTCAGCGCGTCGGTCCAGGCCGTGGCCGGTACGTCCACGGTGAGCAGGCCGTACGCCTCCTCGGCCGTGGCCCCGGTACCGAAGATCCGGTCGGCCGGCTCCGGCAGCCACCCCACGGGCGCCGCGGGCGCGGCCTCAGGAGCGGCCTCGGGCGCGGCTTCAGGAGCAGCGGCGGGCGCCCCTTCAGGTGCCGCGGACGCTCCTTCAGGTGCTGCGGGCGTCGCCTCTGTTGCGGGCGTCGCCTCCTCGGGCGTACCCGGCTCGGGCGGCTGGGCCGTCATCGGGTGTCCTCCCCGGTCTGCTCGGACGGCGGCTGCTCGGCGGACGGCTGCTGTCCGGACGACTGCTCGGCGGACGGCTTCTCGGACCCGGCGGTGGGCGGCGCCGGCGGGGTCACCAGCCCGCTCCGCAGCGCCTTGGCCGACGGCCGGCCCGCGCCCTTGGCGGACTCGCCGCCGCGGCCGTACCGCTCCGCCAGCGACTCCTGGGCGATCTTCTCCTGGAGCTTGAGGATGCCCTGCAGCAGCGCTTCGGGGCGCGGCGGGCAGCCCGGTACGTAGACGTCCACCGGGATGATCTGGTCGACGCCCTTCGTGACGGAGTACGAGTCCCAGTAGGGGCCGCCGCAGTTGGAGCAGGCCCCGAAGGAGATCACGTACTTCGGCTCGGGCATCTGTTCGTACAGCCGCTTCACCGCGGGCGCCATCTTGTCCGTGACCGTGCCGGACACGACCATCAGGTCGGCCTGGCGCGGGCCGGGCGCGAAGGGGATCACACCGAGCCGGATGAAGTCGTGGCGCGCCATGGACGCGGCGATGAACTCGATCGCGCAGCAGGCGAGCCCGAAGTTGAAGACCCAGAGGCTGTAGCGGCGGCCCCAGTTCAGGACCACCTTCATCGGTTCGGGGGCCAGGCGGGCCAGCGGGCCGAGGCGGCGCGGCTCGGGCAGGAGCTCGGGGCCCGGCGAGGCTCCGTTGGCCGCGGAGGCGGGGGTCACGTCCATTCCAGGACGCCCTTCTTCCATGCGTAGAGCAGGCCGACAGCGAGGAAGCCGAGGAAGATGAACATCTCCACCAGCGTGATGCCGCCGAAACCAGGTGCGGCGAAGACCGTCGCCCAGGGGAACAGAAAGATCGAGTCGACGGCGAAGATGACGTACAGGAACGAGTACACGTAGTAGCGGACCTGGGTGTGCGCCCAGCCCTCCCCTACGGGATCCACTCCGCATTCGTACGTGAGCAGTTTCTCGGGTGTGGGCACCACAGGCCGCATCAGGCGTGCGGACCCGAAGGCAACGGCCACGAAGAGCACACCGATCACGGCGATGAGCCCGACAGCCGAATAGCCCTGGAAGTAGTCCGCGGCGCTGATGGTGCGTACGGTCGCGTCCGGCACGTCCGCCCCTCGCTCCCTGACTGCTCGTGTGCAGCGGGCCGCCTCGTACGCGCCGTACGCGCAGGGCCACCCCTCTGCAACCGCTTTCGACGAAATTTTTCGACGATCTGTACGGACGGGAGTCTAGGCCCTGCGGGGGCGGGGCCGAGCAGTCCCATCGGCGCGGAGGTGGGGATATCCCCACTTCGCCCCACCTATCCACCCCATGGCCGCGGGCCGCGCGGCCCGGCAAGCTGGCCCGCATGACGGTGACTTCCGCCCCGGGCAGGCGCGCCCACCACGGCCACGGCGATGGATTCGCGGTGGTTCCTCCCCCGCCCCGCTCGCCCCTGAGCGCCTGGACCTGGCGCGAGATCACACACCTGCTGTGCAATCTCCCGCTGGACGTGGTGGCCTTCGCGCTGCTGGTGAGCTGGCTGGCGGCGAGCCTGGGCCTGTCGGTCACGGTCATCGGGCTGCCGCTGCTCGCGCTGGTCCTGGCGGGCTGCCGGCAGTACGGGAGGCTGGAGCGGGTCAGGGCCCGCGCGCTCCTCGGCGTGCGCGTCGACGAGCCCAGTCCGCCGCGCGCCCTCGAACGGGGCTTCTTCCCCTGGCTGTGGGCCCGCCTGAAGGACCCGGTCGGCTGGCGGCACGCGCTCTACGTCTTCGTACGGCTGCCCTGGGGCGTCGTCAGCTTCGCGCTCACCTTCGTGTCGCTCTTCGTGGCCTGGCCGGTGCTGCCCTGGGTGGCGCGCGGGCTGACGAACGTGGACCGCGCGCTGGTACGGGGGCTGCTGTCGCCCTCGGACGAGCTGGAGCGGCGGATCGCCGAGCTGGAGTCGGGGCGCGGCGCGGTCGTGGACACCGCGGCGGCCGATCTGCGGCGCATCGAGCGTGACCTGCACGACGGCGCGCAGGCCCGGCTCGTCGCGCTCGCCATGGGGCTGGGGCTGGCCAAGGAGAAGCTGCTGGAGGACCCGGACGCGGCGGCGCGGATGGTGGACGAGGCGCACGGCGAGGTGAAGCTGGCCCTCCAGGAGCTGCGCGATCTGGCCCGCGGCATCCATCCGGCGATCCTCACCGACCGTGGCCTGGGTCCGGCGCTCTCCGCGCTGGCCGCGCGCTGCACGGTGCCGGTCACCGTGACCGCCGACCTCGGCACCCGGCCCGCGCCGGCCATCGAGGGCATCGCGTACTTCACGGTCTCCGAGCTGCTGCAGAACATCTCCAAGCACGCGCAGGCGCGCAGCGCGTCGGTGGACGTGTGGCGGTCCGAGGACCGGCTGCTCATACAGGTGCGCGACGACGGACGCGGGGGCGCGCAGCCGGCCGCGGGCGGTGGGCTGGCGGGCCTGGCCGAGCGGCTCGGTTCGGTCGACGGGCTGTTCGTCCTCGACTCGCCGACGGGCGGGCCGACACAGATCACGGCCGAGCTGCCGTGGCGCAGCGCGTCGTAGGGGGCGGTCACCCGAAAGGGGTGGGGAAAACCCGAAGGTCAAGACGCCGACCGGCGCCATGTCCGGTACGGCCCGGAGCGGACAGGCTGGACACCATGGACACCGCATACGGTTCGCCGTCCCCCGCGCCGCGTGCCCCGCGCGCCTCCGAAGGCCCCGGCCCGCACCGCGTCCCCTTCGTGCTGCGCGCTCCGTTCTCCGGCCGGACCTGGCGGGAGTTCCTTTACCTGCTGCTCGGCCTGCCGATCGCCATCGTGATGTTCACCTACGCCGTCACGATGACGTCGCTCGGCGCCGGTTTGCTGATCACGTTCCTCGGCATACCGGTGCTTGCCGCCGGCCTCGTCGGCTGCCGCGGTCTCGGCGCACTGGAGCGCGTACGGGCGCGCGCCCTGCTCGGCCTGGAGGTGCGCGCCCCCGAGCCGGTCCGCGCCGCCAGGCCGAGCCTGATCGGACGGGTCAGCGGGGTCCTGAAGAGCGGCGCGTCCTGGCGGCATCTCGTGTACTGCCTGCTGCACTTCCCGTGGGCGGTCTTCGCGTTCTCCGTCTCGGTGACGCTGTGGTCGCTCGGCTGGGGCCTGCTCACGTACCCGCTGTGGCGCTGGACCTTCCCGATGTACCTCGGCCAGGACGGCATCCAGCTGTACGGGGACGAGACGCACGGCTTCTACCTGGACACCCCCTTCGAGATAGCCGTGACCTGCGTCATCGGGCTGCTGTTCGTGCTGGTCTGGGGTGGGGCGGTACGCGGCCTCAGCCAGGTGGACCGGCTGCTGGTGCACGGCCTGCTGGGCCCGTCCCGGCTGGCCGGCCGGGTGACGGAGCTGGAGTCGGACCGTACGGCGGTGTCCGAGACCGCGGCCGCCGACCTGCGGCGGATAGAGCGCGATCTGCACGACGGAGCGCAGGCCCGGCTCGTCGCGCTCGCCATGGACCTGGGGCTGGCCAAGGAGAAGCTGCAGGAGGACCCGGAGGCCGCCGCCCGCATGGTGGACGAGGCGCACGGCGAGGTGAAGATCGCGCTCCAGGAACTGCGCGATCTGGCCCGCGGCATCCACCCGGCGATCCTCACCGACCGCGGCCTGGACCCGGCGCTCTCCGCGCTGGCCGCACGCTGCACGGTGCCGGTGCGGGTCGGCGTGGACCTGCCGGCGCGGCCCGCCGCCGCGATCGAGGGGATCGCGTACTTCACGGTCTCCGAGCTGCTGCAGAACGTCTCCGAGCACGCACAGGCGAGCAGCGCGTCGGTGGACGTGTGGCGGTCCGGGGACCGCCTGATGGTGCTGATCTCGGACAACGGCCGGGGCGGCGCGCGCACCCGTCCCGGCAGCGGTCTGTCCGGCCTGACCGACCGCCTGAACGCGATGGACGGACTGCTGCTCATCGACTCACCGGCAGGTGGCCCCACAGCGATCACGGCGGAACTGCCCTGGCGCGAGTGACGGCCGGCGGGGCGGGCACGGCTCGGCGGAGGCAGCGGGCGGGACGCGGCGGAGGCCGCCAGGGGGGGCACCCCCGGCGGCTCCGTCGATCGTCGTAGTGCGCCTACCGCGGCGAGGTCGCGCAGGGCCGCACCGCGGTTTCGGGGCCGGTCACAACCGGCCATTCCGAGTTATCCACAACCCGCACGGTGATCCGACGCGCGCGTCCGAATCCTGGGATGCTGAAGAGCGTCGAACCGAGAACGGGTGGGGGAGCCGAAGATCGTGGAGAACAGCGTGCGGGTGGTCATCGCCGAGGATTCAGTGCTGCTGAGAGAGGGCCTGACGCGGCTGCTGACCGATCGGGGGCATGAGGTCGTCGCCGGAGTGGGCGACGCGGAGACGCTGATCAAGGCCATCGGGGAGCTGGCCGCGGAGGGGGCGTTGCCGGATGTGGTCGTCGCGGACGTCCGCATGCCGCCGACGCACACGGACGAGGGGGTGCGGGCCGCGGTCCGGCTCCGCCGGGACCACCCCGACCTGGGCGTACTGGTGCTGTCGCAGTACGTCGAGGAGGAGTACGCGACGGAGCTGCTGGCCGGTTCGAGCCGGGGCGTCGGCTATCTGCTCAAGGACCGGGTAGCAGAAGTCCGTGAGTTCGTCGACGCGGTGGTACGGGTCGCGGACGGCGGCACGGCGCTCGACCCGGAGGTCGTCGCCCAGTTGCTGGGCCGCAGCCGTAAGCAGGACGTACTGGCCGGCCTCACCCCGCGGGAGCGTGAGGTGCTGGGACTGATGGCCGAGGGACGGACGAACTCCGCGATAGCCCGGCAGCTGGTGGTGAGCGACGGTGCGGTGGAGAAGCACGTCAGCAACATCTTCCTGAAGCTCGGCCTGGCCCCGAGTGACGGGGATCACCGACGAGTACTTGCAGTACTCACCTACCTCAACTCCTGATCACCTGACACCCTTTCAGCCGAGGACGCCGGTGCGGGGCGTCACTCCGGCGCGGAGTACGGAGCGCTGAACCAGCGTTGGAGCACGGAGTGACCTACAGAAGAAGCCGCGGGGGGCGGAAGATTCATGGCGAAATACGACAGAGCGGCACCTCGCTCGCGCGTCCACCATGTGAGCACGGCGTCTCACGTTCACGTCCAGCATGTGATCGCCTCAAGGAAGGCGACCCTTACCCACGTACGATGGCCATGGGACGACAGGTCCGCACGGTGCGTCCCGGATTCCCTGCCCACGGCGGGGACACCCCAGGCCCTGAGGGAGGTCCGAAGCAGTGACCAGCCAGGTCAGTAGCCCAGCCGACAAGACCGACGGTGCGCTCGCAGGGGAACGATCGTGTACCCCTGCCACGGAGAACGGCGCCGGCAAGGAGGTCCGCAGGCTGGACCGGGTGATCATCCGGTTCGCGGGCGACTCCGGTGACGGTATGCAGCTCACGGGTGACCGGTTCACTTCCGAGACGGCCTCGTTCGGCAACGACCTGTCGACCCTGCCGAACTTCCCCGCCGAGATCCGGGCCCCCGCCGGCACGCTGCCCGGCGTGTCCAGCTTCCAGCTGCACTTCGCCGACCACGACATCCTCACGCCCGGTGACGCGCCCAACGTCCTGGTCGCGATGAACCCGGCGGCGCTGAAGGCCAACCTCGCGGACGTGCCGCGCGGCGCGGACATCATCGTGAACACCGATGAGTTCACCAAGCGCCCGATGGCGAAGGTCGGGTACGCCACCAGCCCGCTGGAGGACGGCTCGCTGGAGGCGTACAACGTCCATCCGGTGCCGCTGACGACGCTGACGATCGAGGCGCTGAAGGACTTCGGTCTGTCCCGGAAGGAGGCCGAGCGGAGCAAGAACATGTTCGCGCTGGGCCTGCTGTCGTGGATGTACCACCGTCCGACGGAGAGTACCGAGGCGTTCCTGCGGCAGAAGTTCGCCAAGAAGCCGGACATCGCCGAGGCGAATGTGGCCGCCTTCCGGGCGGGCTGGAACTTCGGCGAGACCACCGAGGACTTCGCGGTCTCCTACGAGGTGGCGCCGGCGACTAAGGCGTTCCCGACGGGTACGTACCGCAACATCTCGGGCAATCTGGCGCTGTCGTACGGCCTGGTGGCCGCGGGCCGCCAGGCGGATCTGCCGCTCTACCTCGGCTCGTACCCGATCACCCCGGCCTCCGACATCCTGCACGAGCTGTCCAAGCACAAGAACTTCGGTGTGCGGACGTTCCAGGCGGAGGACGAGATCGCGGGCATCGGCGCGGCGCTGGGCGCGGCGTTCGGCGGCTCGCTCGCGGTGACCACCACCTCCGGCCCCGGTGTGGCGCTGAAGTCGGAGACGATCGGCCTGGCGGTGTCGCTCGAACTGCCGCTGCTGATCGTGGACATCCAGCGCGGCGGCCCCTCCACGGGTCTGCCGACCAAGACCGAGCAGGCCGACCTGCTGCAGGCGATGTACGGACGGAACGGCGAGGCGCCGGTGCCGATCGTCGCGCCGAAGACCCCGGCGGACTGCTTCGACGCGGCGCTGGACGCGGCCCGTATCGCGCTGACGTACCGCACGCCGGTCTTCCTGCTCTCCGACGGTTACCTGGCCAACGGCTCCGAGCCCTGGCGCATCCCGGAGGTCGACGAACTGCCGGACCTGCGCGTGCAGTTCGCCACCTCGGCCAATCATGAGCTGGCGGACGGCACCGAGGTCTTCTGGCCGTACAAGCGCGATGCGCAGACCCTGGCCCGCCCCTGGGCGGTGCCCGGCACCCCGGGTCTGGAGCACCGCATCGGCGGCATCGAGAAGCAGGACGGCACGGGCAACATCTCCTACGACCCGGCCAACCACGACTTCATGGTCCGCACCCGGCAGGCCAAGATCGACGGCATCGAGGTGCCCGACCTGGAGGTCGACGACCCGTCAGGTGAGGCCGACACCCTGGTCATCGGCTGGGGTTCGACGTACGGCCCGATCACCGCGGCCGTGCGCCGGGTGCGCCGCGCCGGCGGGCAGATCGCCCAGGCGCATCTGCGTCACCTCAACCCCTTCCCGGGGAATCTCGGTGCGGTGCTGGGACGTTACGACAAGGTGGTCGTCCCCGAGATGAACCTGGGCCAGCTCGCGACGCTGTTGCGGGCCAAGTTCCTCGTGGACGCCCAGTCGCACACCCAGGTCAGCGGGATGCCCTTCAAGGCAGAGCAGCTCGCCGCCCACCTCGAAGAGGTAATGAAGCAGGGCCCGAAGGAGGCCATCAATGACTGAGACGATCGCGGAGGGTGCGGCGCAGATCGAGGCGCTTTCCCTGGTGCCCAAGGCCGAGGCCAAGCAGTCCATGAAGGACTTCAAGTCCGATCAGGAAGTGCGCTGGTGCCCCGGCTGCGGCGACTACGCCGTCCTCGCCGCCGTGCAGGGCTTCATGCCCGAGCTCGGCCTGGCGAAGGAGAACATCGTCTTCGTCTCCGGCATCGGCTGCTCCTCCCGCTTCCCGTACTACATGAACACCTACGGGATGCACTCCATCCACGGCCGCGCCCCGGCCATCGCCACGGGCCTGGCCTCCTCCCGGCGCGACCTGTCGGTGTGGGTGGTCACCGGTGACGGCGACGCGCTCTCCATCGGCGGCAACCACCTCATCCACGCCCTGCGCCGCAACGTCAACCTCAAGATCCTGCTGTTCAACAACCGGATCTACGGGCTGACCAAGGGCCAGTACTCGCCCACCTCCGAGGTCGGCAAGATCACCAAGTCGACGCCGATGGGCTCGCTGGACGCGCCCTTCAACCCGGTCTCGCTGGCGATCGGCGCCGAGGCGTCCTTCGTCGCGCGCACCGTCGACTCCGACCGCAAGCACCTGACGAGCGTGCTGCGCCAGGCCGCGGCGCACCCGGGCACGGCGCTGGTGGAGATCTACCAGAACTGCAACATCTTCAACGATGGCGCGTTCGAGGCGCTCAAGGACAAGGAGAAGGCCCAGGAGGCCGTCATCCGCCTGGAGCACGGGCAGCCGATCCGGTTCGGCGCGCCCGCCGAGGACGGTCTCGGCTCCAAGGGCGTCGTCCGCGACCCGGCCACGGGCGATCTGCGGATCACCGACGTCACGCAGGAGGGGACCGCGGGCGTGCTGGTGCACGACGCGCACAACCCCTCGCCCACCACGGCGTTCGCGCTCTCGCGGCTCGCCGACGCCGACACCCTGCACCACACCCCCATCGGCGTGCTGCGCAGCGTGGACCGGCCGGTGTACGACACCCTGATGTCCGACCAGCTGGACGCCGCCATCGAGCAGAAGGGCAAGGGCGACCTCGCCACCCTGCTCGCCGGCAACGACACCTGGACGGTCGTCGGCTGACGCCCCGGGCGGCCCCGGCCGCCACGTTCTCTCCCGGCTGCCCGGGACCGGCCTGCGGGCTCGGTCCCGGGCAGCCGTGCGTGTACTGCCGCCGCCCCACGCTTCCGTGCGCCGCGCCGCCCGCCGCAGCCCTGCCCGGTTCCGGATATGTAACCACCGTATTTGAAATACGGGCATGACATGCGAGGCCGGCGGCGTTACCTTCGGAGAGCTCGCCGCGCCGCGCCGACGCCCGCCCTCGGCGCATCGCATCGGCGCCCGCCCGCTCCAGGAGGATCCCTTGCCGTCACCGTCCGACCAGCGCACCGGCCTGGCCTACGGCTTCTTGGCGTACGGCCTGTGGGGCTTCCTCCCCCTCTACTGGCACCTGCTGTCCGCCGCCTCCCCCACCGAGATCCTGGCCAGCCGCATGGCCTGGTCGCTCCCGGTGGCCCTGATCTTCCTGATCGCGCTGCGCCGCTGGTCCTGGATACGCCCGCTGCTGCGGCAGCCGAAGCGGCTCGGCCTGGTCGTGGTCGCGGCCGCCGTCATCTCGGTCAACTGGTACCTCTACATCTGGGCGGTCAACTCCGGCCATGTGCTGGAGGCGTCCCTCGGGTACTTCATCAATCCGCTGGTCAGCATCGCCTTCGGCGTGATCTTCCTGCGCGAGCGGCTGCGCCCGCTGCAGTGGGCCGCGGTGGGCGTCGGCACGCTGGCGGTGGTCGTGATGGCCGTGGCGTACGGCCGGGTGCCCTGGATCGCGCTCGCGCTCGCCCTCACCTTCGCCACGTACAGCCTGGTGAAGAAGGGCGTGAAGCTCGGCGGCATCGAGGGCTTCAGCATGGAGACGGTGATCCAGTTCCTGCCCGCGCTGGCCTGCCTGATCGTCCTCGGCGTACGCGGCGAGTCCAGCTTCCTCAGCGATGGCGCGGGGCAGGCGCTGCTGCTCGCGGGCTGCGGCATCGCGACCGCGCTGCCGCTGATCGCCTTCGGCGCGTCCGCCGTCCGGCTGCCGCTGTCGGTGCTCGGCATGCTCCAGTACCTCGCGCCGACCTTCCAGTTCGTCCTCGGCCTCACCGTCTTCCACGAGGCCATGCCGCCCGAGCGCTGGGCGGGCTTCGCCCTCGTCTGGCTGGCGCTCGCCGTGCTGACCTGGGACGCGCTGCGTACGGCGCGGACGTCCCGGGCCGCGCTGGCCGTCGCCCGCGCCTCCGCCGCCGACGCGGTGGCGGAGGGCGCCGGACCGGAAACCGTGGCGGAGGCGGCCGGTACCACCACCGAGCCGGCCTCCTCGCCCGCCAAGCCGTGACCGGCGGGCCCCACGCCCCGCCGAGCCGTGACCGAACCCGGCCCCGCGATCTTCCCCCGCCTCAGGCCGTGATGTCCCGAGTCGTGAAGCGGGCCCAGGCCGCCGTGCCGAAGACCAGGGCGTAGACCGCCTGGAGGCCGAGGTTGCGGCGGATGTCGTCCCAGTAGACCGGGTCGCGCAGCAGGTCGGCGAAGCTCAGCCAGTAGTGCGGGAAGAGGTACGGCTGGACGGCGTGCAGCTGCGGGAGGGTGTTCAGGATCTGGAAGGTGATCACCACGCCCACGGTCATGGCCATGGCCGCGATCCCGCTGCCCGTGAGCGTGGAGACGAACAGCCCCAGTGCGGCCACGCCGATCAGCGAGAGGGCGACCACGCCCGCGACGGCGAGCGCCCGCAGCAGCCCCTCGGCGAGCGGCACGGTCGTCCCCGACAGCAGCGTGACCTCGCCCAGCCCGAACAGCAGCGCGCCGACGACCAGCGCGGACGCCGCCACGACCAGGGTCGCGACCAGGCAGAACACCAGCGTGCCGGTGTACTTGACGAGCAGCAGCCGGGTCCGCCCGGCCGGAGCGACGAGCAGATAACGCAGCGTTCCGGCGCCCGCCTCGCCCGCGATCGCGTCCCCGGCGACCACCCCGAGCGCCATCGGCAGGAAGACCGGCAGCGTGGCCGCGAGGGAGGTGAAGACCAGGAACAGCCCGTTGTTCGTGACCAGTGAGATGAAGGCCGGGCCGCCGCGGTCCCCGCCGTCCCCGGTCTGGACGCGGACGGCGATCCCGACCAGTACCGGTACCAGGGCCAGCACGGCGAGCAGGACGAGGGTGCGGCGCCGCCGGAACGTCATGCCGAGCTCATTGCGCAGCAGCCCGAGCGTCCACAGGGGGCGCGGGGCGCGCACGTCCGGCGCCTGTTCCACCGTCTCAGCCCGCGACATCGAAGCCCTCCCCCGTCAGTGCCACGAAGACGTCCTCCAGCGAGGCGCGTTCGGTCCCGAAGGCGCGGACGCGTACGCCGGCCGCGACGAGCGCGGCGTTCAGGTCGGCCGGATCCAGCCCCCCGCCCACGACGGCCGGAACGCCCGCGCCGGGCCCCGGCAGCTCTCCCGTCACCCGCTCCTCGCCCACCACGAGGTCGGTCAGGCCGTGTTCCTTGAGCACCCGGGCCGCGTCCGCGGTGTCCGGGGTGGTGACGGCCAGCCGGCCGCGGGCTCCGGCCGCCAGCTCCGCCACCGTGCCCTGGGCGATCAGCCGGCCGCGGGACATCACGGCGGCGTGCGTGCAGACCTGTTCGATCTCGTCCAGGAGGTGCGAGGAGAGGAAGACGGTCGTGCCGTCGGCGGCCAGCTCGCGCACCAGGCCGCGGATCTCCCGCATGCCCTGCGGGTCCAGGCCGTTGGTCGGCTCGTCCAGGACCAGCAGCTCGCGGGGGCGGAGCAGGGCGGCGGCCAGCCCGAGCCGCTGCTTCATGCCGAGGGAGTACGCGCGTGCCTTCTTGCCGGCCGCGGCCGCCAGGCCCACCCGGTCCAGCGCCGCGGTCACCCGCGCGGCCCGGGTGCGGGGATCGGCGGTCGGGTCGGCGGCGTCGTACCGCAGCAGATTGGCCCGCCCGGTGAGGAAGCCGTACAGGGCCGGGCCCTCGATGAGCGCGCCGACCCGGGGCAGCACCCGCCGCGCGGCGCCGGGCATCGGCTCGCCGAGCAGCCGGGCGCCGCCCGCCGTCGGCTCGATCAGGCCCATCAGCATGCGGATCGTGGTGGTCTTGCCCGAGCCGTTGGGGCCGAGGAAGCCGAAGATGCTGCCGGGCGGCACGGACAGGTCGAGCCCGTCGACGGCCGGCGGCCCGCTCCCGTACGCCTTGGTCAGGCCGTGCGTCTCGATGACGGGCGCACCGGGGCGCGCTCCGTCCTCCCCGTCCGACGACGGTGGCGCCATGCGCTCCCCCACTGTGTGCCGGGACTCCGTACCGGGCCGTTGCGGCGGTACGGCGGCCGGTCACCGCCGTACCGCCGCCGCGCTCATTTCTCCGCGTTCGCCGCCTTGACCAGCGACTGCCGGTCGACGGCGCCGACGTAGACCGTGCCGTCGTCCGTCATCAGGGCGTTGACCAGGCGCGTACTGAAGACATGGCCGGAGCCGAAGCTGCCGGTCACCTTCTCGCCCATCGAGTCCAGGAACTTGGCGGCGTCGCCCGCGGGGACGCCTGCCCGCTGCCCCGTGGCCCCTTCCTTGTCCTGGCCGGCCTGGCCGGCCTTACCCGGGGCCGCGCCGGCGCCCTCGATCTTCGCGATCGCGGTCCAGCCGTGGCCGATGACGTCCATGCCGCCGTCGTCCCCGCCCCGCGCCTCGTCCAGACCGTGCGGCAGCCCGCCCGGCAGGCCCTTCGGGAGGTCACCGGCCTCGGTCCCGGCCGCGTCGTCGTGCCGCTGCGTGCTGACCCGGTCGCCGTCGATGATCTTCGCGCCCTTGGGCGGGTCGAAGGCGAAGGTGCCCGCCGCGGGCTTGGCGAAGTCGACCGAGGTGAACCCGGCTTCGAGGGCCGGTGCGCCACCGCTCTTCGGCGTCAGCGTGAAGCGCAGCGGTACGCCGTTGTCCGCGTCCACCGCGATGCGCACGGAACCGACCGTCGAGCCGGCCTGCTTGGGCTTGACCAGCAGCTGGTAGGCGTCCCGCCCGGCGATCTTGGCGGTGCCGTCGACGGTGACCGACGTGGTGTCACCGGCCGCGTCGAGGACGTGCTCGGCGAGCTCCTGCGGGGTGACGTCGCCCACGCCCTTCGGCAGGTCGCCCTTCTTCGCGGTGTCCGACTCCGGGCCGGTGGCGCGGAAGGCGGTGTTGCTGCCGCTGTCGTACCCCCACACCTTGTCGCCGTCGCGGACCAGGCTGTACTCGGCGGCCTTGTCGATGACGGACACCCGCTGCCGGTCGGGTCCGTCGGCGGCGACCCGCAGCGTGTGCGAGCCGGACGCCAGCTCCATGAGCTTGTCCTTGGGGTCGGCGCCGCCCTTGTCCTGGCCGGAGCCCAGCGCGCCCGCGCCCATGCCGCCGGGCAGTTCCGGCAGGCCGAGGTCGGTGCTGGTCCGCACCGTGCCGGACAGCTGCTGCACGTCCGACGCCGCTACCTTCGCGATCAGGTCCTGCGCGGATATCTCCGGCAGGTCGGGATCACCGGAGCCGGCGAACGCGGGGACCAGCCCGATCGTCGCCGCCGCCACCCCCGCCACCGCTACGGGGACGCCGTACCGGATCGCCTTGCGGCGTCCTGGTCGCCTCTCCCCGTCGTCCCATTCTCCGGTGACCCGTGACGCTTCGTTCCGTGGCATGTGCTCTACCTCCGTCGTAGGCGGCGGTCTCAACGCAACGCACTCGTCCACACCTCGGGCTCATTGTGTCCCGCTCCGCCATGGCGTGGTGGTGTCAATGCCACCAAATCCGCCAACCAGAAGCGTCAGCCCCGGGGCTGGAACGTGTACTGCTGAAGGATGAGACGGCCCCTGAGGAGGACCGGCCCGGAGCGGGCCTCAGCCCGCCCGGTGCACCACGGCGTCGCACAGCTCCTGGAGAGCGGCCTTCGCCGCGCAGTCCGGGAGCGGTGCCAGCGTCGCGCGGGCCTCCTCGGCGTACCGGATGGTGTCGCGGCGGGCCTGCCGCAGGGCGGCGTGGGCGCGCAGCCCGGCCAGCGCCTCGGCGTGCCGGGCGTCGTCGGTGAGGTCCTGGTCCAGGAGGGCGGCGAGCGCGCGGTCCTCCTCGGTGGCCGCGTCGGAGGCGGCGAGCGCGCGGAGGTGCAGGACCGGCAGGGTCGGGACGCCCTCGCGCAGGTCGGTGCCGGGCGTCTTGCCGGACTCGGCGGAGTCGCTGGCGATGTCCAGGACGTCGTCGGCGAGCTGGAAGGCGGTGCCCAGGCGCTCGCCGTACTGCGTGAGGATGTCGACCGTGGCCTCGTCGGCGCCGGACATCATCGCGCCGAAGCGGCCGGCGACGGCGATCAGCGAGCCGGTCTTGCCCGCGATGACATCGAGGTAGTGCTCGACCGGGTCGCGGCCGTCGCGCGGCCCCGCGGTCTCCAGGATCTGGCCGGTCACCAGCCGTTCGAACGCCTCGGCCTGGATGCGGACCGCCTCCGGGCCCAGGTCGGCCAGCGTGTGCGAGGCGCGCGCGAAGAGGAAGTCGCCGGTCAGGACGGCCAGCGAGTTGCCCCAGCGGGCGTTGGCGCTCTCCACACCGCGGCGCACCTCGGCCTCGTCCATGACGTCGTCGTGGTACAGCGTCGCCAGGTGCGTCAGCTCCACGACGACGGCTGAGGGCACGATGCCCGGCGCGTACGGGTCACCGAACTGGGCGGCCAGCATCACCAGCAGCGGCCGGAAACGCTTGCCGCCCGCGCGGACGAGATGCTGCGCGGCGTCGGTGATGAACGGCACGTCGCTTTTGGTGGCCTCCAGCAGGCCCTCCTCGACAGCCGCCAACCCGGCCTGGACATCGGCCTCAAGAGCCTGGTCCCGCACGCTCAGCCCGAAGGGCCCGACGACGGTCACGAGGGTTACTCCTGTCTGCTGACGATCAAACGGATTGTCGATCTGTCGCTGTCTCCACCATTGGCCAGCGTATCCGGTCGCAGTTCGATCACCGTGAGCGCCCGCCCGTCTGCCGCACCCGGCGGCCGGGCGGGCGGCGCCGCACCATGCCCCGGTATGTTCTTGATCACCCAGCGTCGCGGGTTTTGCACCAGGAGGAACGGACAGCAGAAACAAGCCAATCACCCGAGCCCCAGGAGCCACACCCGTGTCCGGACCACCGCACCCTCGCGAAGATCATTCCTTCCTCGGCCACCCGCGCGGCCTGCTGACCCTCTCGGGCCTGGAGGTCTGGGAACGGTTCTCCTTCCTCGGCATGCAGGCCATCCTGGTGCTGTACTTCGCCGACCAGGTCGCGAACGGCGGCCTGGGCATGGCCGAGAACACCGCGGCGTCGGTCACCGCCGCCTACGGCACCCTGGTCTACCTCGTTTCGGTCGCCGGCGGCTGGCTCGCGGACCGGATGCTCGGGTCCTACCGCGCGGTCCTGTGGGGCGGCGTCCTGATCGCCTGCGGCCACTACTCCATGGCGGTGCCCACCGCGGCCATGACCTGGGTGGGCCTGGGCCTGATCATCGCGGGCACGGGCCTGCTGAAGCCGAACGTCTCGACCATGGTCGGCAAGCTCTACGCGACCGAGGACGAGCGCCGGGACGCGGGCTTCGCGCTGTACTACATGGGCATCAACATCGGCGCCTTCCTCGCCCCGCTGATCATCGGCTGGCTGGGCCAGAAGCAGGGCTGGCACTGGGGCTTCTCGGCCGCCGCGATCGGCATGACGCTGGGCCTGATCCAGTACATCGCGGGCCGCAAGGGCCTCGCGGGCCGCAAGCACAGCGCCGAATTCGCCCTGCCGCAGGCCGCGATGCGCCGCGCGACCTGGCTGATAGCCGGCGGCTGCGTGCTGGTCGCCGCCGTCGCCACGGGCCTCGCCCTGGCGGGGTGGCTGACCATGGACCGCACGGTGGACGTGCTGACCGTGATCTCGGTGATCGCGCCCGTCGTCTACTTCGTGGTGATGTTCCGCAGCCCCCGGGTCAGCTCCGAGGAACGCGGCCGGCTCCGCCCCTACCTCGTGCTCTTCGCCGCCTCGGTGGTCTTCAACTTCGTCCTCTTCCAGTCGTACTCGACGATGACGCTGCTGGCCGCGAGCCATGCGGACACCGAGATCTTCGGCTGGGAGTTCCCCTCGACCTGGTACGGCTCCGTGCTCGGCGGCGCCGAGGTGCTGCTCGCGCCGGTCGTCGCGGCCGTCTGGGTCAAGCTGGGCCGCCGCCAGCCGCACGCCTCGCACAAGATCGCGTACGGCGTGATCCTCGGCGGCCTGTCCTTCCTCGTGATGGTCCCCGCGACGCACGGGCAGACCGGCGACTGGAAGATGGCCGCCTGGTGGCTGCTGATCTCCTTCGTCCTGCTCGGTCTCGGCGACATCCTGCTGGAGACCACCGGCATGTCCGCGACGACCAAGCTCGCGCCCGCCGCCTTCGCCAGCCAGACGATGGCCCTGTGGTTCCTCTCCCTCGCCCTGGCCAACGGCATCCAGGCCCAGGTCGTGAAGTACTTCGGCGAGATCGCCAACGACCTGTACTTCGGCCTCAACGGCGGCTTCGCGGTCGTCGTCGGCCTCGCGGTGATCGCCGCCGGACCCTGGCTGCGCCGCACCATGCACCCCGTTCACTGACACCCCCTGGACCGGCACCATGCGCATCCGCACCGACTTCCCGTACCGGACGTTCTGCGAGGACGTCCGCATCCCCCTCCCGGACGGCACCCAGCTCTACGCCCGCGTCTGGCGCCCGTACGGCACGGAGCCCGTCCCCGCGCTGCTCGAATACCTGCCCTACCGGCTGAGCGACTGGACCGCGCCGCGCGACGCCCAGCGCCACCCGTACTACGCGGGCCACGGCTACGCCTCCGTCCGCGTCGACGTCCGCGGCCACGGCAACTCCGAGGGCCTGCCGACCGACGAGTACTCCGAGACCGAGCTGGCCGACGGCGTGGCCGTCATCGAGTGGCTGGCCGCCCAGCCCTGGTGCTCCGGCAAGGTCGGCATGTTCGGCATCTCCTGGGGCGGCTTCAACAGCCTCCAGCTCGCCGCCCGCGCGCCCGAGGCGCTGAAGGCGATCGTCACGGTCTGCTCGGCCGACGACCGGTTCGACAACGACGTGCACTACATGGGCGGCTCGCTGCTCGCCGTGGACATGCACGCCTGGGCCGCCACGATGCTCGCCTTCGTCTCCCGCCCGCCGGACCCGGCGCAGGTCGGCGAGGGCTGGCGCAAGCAGTGGACGGACCGCCTGGAAACGGTCGATCCCTTCATCCACACCTGGCTGGACCACCAGTCGCGGGACGCGTACTGGCAGCACGGCAGCGTCTGCGAGGACTACTCGGCGATCAAGGCGGCGGTGCTCGCCGTCGGCGGCTGGCACGACCCGTACCGGGACACCGCGCTGCGTCTGGTCCAGCACCTCGACGCGCCCGTACGCGGCCTCATCGGGCCCTGGTCGCACCAGTATCCGGACCGCGGCCTGCCGCCGGGCCCCGCGATCGGCTTCCTCCAGGAGACGCTGCGCTGGTGGGACCACTGGCTCAAGGGCGAGGACCGGGGCGTCGAGGACGACCCGCTGCTGCGCTCCTGGATCAGCGAGTCGCACCCGCCGGCGACGGTGTACGACGAGTTGCCGGGCCGCTGGGTCGCCGACCCCGCCTGGCCCTCGCCGAACGTCACCCCGACCGAGTACACCCTGCCCGGCGACCGGCCGCTGCTGGTCCGCTCCCCGCAGCACACCGGCGTCGACGCGGGCCGCTACTTCCCCTTCGGCAACGACGCCGACCTTCCGCCGGACCAGCGCGAGGAGGACGGCCGCTCGGTCTGCTTCGACCTGCCGGAGCTGACCGAGCGGGTGGAGATCCTCGGCCGCCCGCGGGTCACCCTGCGGCTGACCTCCGAGGTACCGCGCGGCCAGGTCATCGCCCGCATCTGCGACGTGGCGCCGGACGGCTCGTCCACGCTGGTCACCCGCGGGGTACTGAACCTCCTCACCCGGCACGGCCGGGACCGGGCCGTGGAGTGGACGCCGGGCGCCACGGAGGACGTGACCTTCGAGCTGAACGGCATCGGACACGCGTTCCCCGCCGGGCACCGCATCCGCGTCGCGCTCTCCTCCGCGTACTGGCCGTGGATCTGGCCGCACGCCGGCAGCGAGGCGGGCTGGACGGTCGACCCGGCCGCCAGCACCGTCGAACTGCCGGTCCGCACCCCGGGCACGGAGGAGCCGGAGATCACCTTCGAGGTGCCCGAGCAGTCCGAGCCGCTCGGCGTGGTCTTCCCCGGCGGCGGTGACCAGCGGCCCGAGCGGAAGGTGATCCGGGACGTCGCGGCCGGCACCTGGACGCTGGAGGTGGACCCGCGCTACGGCGGCACCCGGATCTACCCGGACGGGCTGGAGTTCACCGAGGACGCGCTGGAGACGTACCGGATCGACAGCGCCGACCCGGAGAGCGCGGCGACCCGATCGGACTGGTCGATCCGGCTGCACCGTCCGGACCTCGGCTGGGACGCGCGCATCGAGACCCGCTCGGAGATCACCACGGAGGACGGGGACTTCGTGACGGAGAACGAGGTCGTGTGCCACGACGGGGACGAGGAGGTCTTCCGCCGCAGCTGGTCCCGGCGCATCCCCCGCACGGCGGTCTGAGCCCGAAGAGCGGGCGGGCCCTGTACGGCAGTTACTGCCGTACAGGGCCCGCCCGCTCAGGGGCGCGGGGAACTGCGCGCCCAGCCACACACGGCCCGCAGCCGCAAACTCACAGTCGCCCCGCGGCGGAGCATCCGCGGAGCGCTACCGCCGCCCGGCCAGCGAAGCGGCGAGCCGGGGCGAGGCGAACTCCGTGCCGCAGACGAACCGCATCACCGGGCCGTAACTGGCCGCCGCCGGCAGCCCCGTGAAGTACAGACCCGGCACGGACGACTCGAAACCGGCGCCCAGCCGCGGCCCGCCCGCGCCCACCGCCAGCTCCGTCCGCAGCCCCTGCCCGAGGAAGTCCAGCGCGCCCAGGTCCACCCGGTACCCGGTGGCCGCCAGCACATGATCGGCGGCCAGCTCGCCGTCGTACCCGTCGTCGCCGCGCAGCGACAGCACGGGGCGGCCGTCCTCCACCCGGGCCCGCACGATCCGCCGCCCGGCGCTCACCTGCACCCGGCCCACGAACCGGTCCCGCAGCCACCACGCGCCCAGCGGCCCCAGCACCCGCTTGACCAGGAACTGCCGGGTCGGCGCCGGCAAATAGCGGAAGCCGTCCGCGTGGTACGAGAAGGCGTACAGCGACCAGGCGTTGCCGAACGGCGTCTCGGGGCGCAGCTTCGGCTGCCGGTCCGGCGGCGCGCCGAAGCCGACGGCCTGCCGGCCCCGGGCCACCACCCGCACCGAAGCGCCGGCGTCCGCGAGCAGTACCGCGCTCTCCAGCGCCGACTGCCCGGCGCCCACGACCACGACCTCACGGCCCGCGAAGCCGGACAGGTCGGCGTGCTGGGAGGCGTGCGAGATGGGCCCAGTGGGGGACGGTCCATCCGGTACGGCGTCGGCCAGCTCCGCCGGCACGTGCGCGAAGCCGGTGAGTCCCGTGGCCACGACCACCGCACGGGCGCTGAACTGCTCACCGCTGTCCAGCTTCAGCTCGAAGCCGGACCGCTGCCGGTCGACGGAGACGACCCGGACCTCCTCCAGGTCCGGCACCAGCCGCTGCTGGAACCACTGTCCGTACCGGACGAAGGTCTCCACCGGGATGATGTCCCAGTCGGACTCGTACCGCCGCTCCCCGGCGGCCGCGCAGTAGTCGACGAGCGTGTGGCCGGGCTGCGGGGTGTCGATGCTGGACGCCGCCGGCGTGGACTTCAGCAGCATGCCGGCCGGCATGTGCTCGCTCCAGCTCACCATCGGGCGGCCGAAAGTGCGTACGGGTATGCCGCGTGCGCGGAGATGAGCGGCGGTGGACAGACCGAAGGGGCCTGCGCCGATGACTGCTACCGGAGTGTTCACTCGGGTTTCCCTCCCCAGGGGTGCTGCTGATGCGTCGTACTGCGTACCGGTGCACGGCTCGGGGCCGCGCTGCCCGGAACCGTGCGGTGGAGCGGAGCGCGCCGGCGGGGCGCGGGGCGTCATCGGTCGTGACACCGGCCCGACCGGTCGCGCCACATCTGCCACAGGTGCTTGGCGCCCGGCCGGACGAACCGCGCGAGCATGGTGAAGAACGGCTTCATGTCGTCGGCGGCGAGCCAGGCCAGCTCCGTGCTGGCCGGGCGGTCCGGCACGTGCGGGGTGGTGTAGCCGCTGCGGCGGTACGCCAGCCAGGCGGGCAGGTCGATGTTCTCCACCACGAAGCGGTGCCCCGCCCGCTGCTCGCCCTCCGGCACCGTGCGCCCGGTCAGGTCCAGGTGCTGGGCGCGGACGACGTCGATGCCCGCCTCGTTCTCGAAGAGCCGGAACTGCGCGCCCATCCGCGGGTTGAAGTCCAGCAGCTTGTAGCGCCGGTCGCGGCGGTCGTAGCGCCAGTCCAGGTCGACGATGCCGCTGAAGCCGATGCGCTTGATGAACTGTGCGGTCATCTCGGCGAGTTCGGGGTTGTCCACGACGTACGCGCAGGCCGTCATCCCGGCGTGCGGCGGCCAGGAGCGGACCTTGACCCCGGTGAACATGGTCAGCGCCGCGCTGTCCCCGTCGAAGTACGCGTGCACGATCCAGTCCTCGGCCTCCTCGCGCGGGAGGTACTCCTGGAGGATCACGCCGGGGTGCGGGCCCCAGTCCTTGGCGAGATGCCGGAGGTGGGCGGCGTCCGCGATGCGCGTGGTGCCGTGCACGGCGGGCCGGCTGCGGCGCTGGAACGCCTCCCGGTTCTTGGCGACGACCGGGAAGCGGGCCCGTGCGGCGAAGTCCTCGATGTCCGCCTGGCTCTGCGGGAAGGCCGCCCGGGGGGACGGGATGCCGTGTTCGGTGCACAGCTCGTGCAGGCCCTGTTTGCTGGCGAGTCTGCGGGAGAGCCCGGAGGGGGAGCGCGGGCAGAGGAAGCGGTCGCCCAGGACGTCCACGTGCTCGGCGATCAGTACCGCGGCCTCCTCGTCGGTCGGTATGAGGACCGTCGGCCGGCCGATCCGGCGGCCGATCCGCAGCAGGCCGTCGACCAGCCGCTCCGGGTCCTCACGACCGGTCGTCGGCCAGACGAACCGCCCCTTCAGGTACCGCGACGCCGCGGCGGGCGTGTATCTGTCCTCCGTGATCGCGTACATGGGGACACCCAGCCGTCCCAGGCTGCGAATCGCCCCCACCCCGCCGTGGTGCAGCGGATAATCACCGATCTTCACAATCAGCCCTGGCACGGTCCGGTCGACCGTGAACCGTGTGCTGGCATGAGCCACGTGTCCCCCCTATGGCCACAGCCCCACCCCGGCCGTGCCCCGTCAGGACGCTAGAACTCCCATGGGCGGTCCGCCAATCCATTTCCGGACATTGCTAACTCTTTAGGTACGTCTCGGAAGACCGGTACGGAACGGGTACACGCGGCCCGATGGGCAGGAGGCATCTCACGGTGCAGCTGGGGCTGTTGTCATGCGCGTGACTGCTAGCCTCACGAATCCTGTCCCACAACGGAGGAGACGTACGTGCGCAAGGCAGCGCAGATCGCCGGGGCGGCCGCCGTCGCCGCGCTGTTGCTCAGCGGATGCGGCAGCAGCAGCAAGGGCGGCGGGGAGAGCAAGCCGTCGCAGTCGGCGGACGGCGCCGCCAAGCCCGTGAGCGGCATCGACGGCGCGTGGCAGTCGAAGTCCGCGAACGGCACGGTCACCCTTGCGATCATCGGCGACTCCGCGACCCTGTCCGCGGGCAAGTCCGCCTGCCAGGGCAAGGTCCAGGACATGGGCACCACCATGCTCGCGCTGAAGTGCAGTGACGGCGACGACACCCGTTCGATGGGCGATGTCGAGCAGACCGGCGACAAGCTCACGGTGAGCTGGAAGAACGGGCCCACTGAGGAGTTCACCAAGGTCCAGGGCAAGGTGGAGATCCCCAAGCCCGACCTGCCGACCGGCGCCAACTGAGCGGCTTTCCCGAGGAGATCAACGTGCGTAAGGGCATTCAGTTCGCCGTCGCGGCCGCCGCGGCCGCGGTCCTGCTCGTCGGCTGCAGCAGCAGCGACACGGGCAGTGGCGGCACCGACGGTGGCGCGAAGAAGTCGGAGTCGCCGTCGCCGTCCACGTCGTCGGCCGGCCAGACACCCGGTGGCGACGTCTCCGTGGCGTCCCTGGAGGGCGGCTGGACCACGAACGCGCTGCACGCCGACAAGGGCCTGCTGATCCTGTCCATCTCGAAGCACGAGGCGGTACTGATCGGCAAGAAGTCCTGCGGCGGCAAGGTCGTGGACGGCGAGCCGATCAGGCTCGCGTTCAAGTGCACCGACGGCGACACCGAGCACTCCGCGGGCACGGTGCAGAGCCTCAAGGGCAAGAAGCTCACCGTGCGCTGGACCTCCGGGAAGGAGTCCGTCTTCACCCGGACCGAGGGCACGACCGACCTGCCGTCCATCGACCCCTCGTCGCTGGACGGCTTCCAGCAGAACGGCTGACGTACCCGGCCGTACTGCGTCCGTACGCCGCTGCCCGGCACCCCTCGCGGGAGTGCCGGGCAGCTTCGTGCGTACGGATACCTCGCCGGGTCAGCGGACGAACACGCCCGCCTGCCCCGCCAGGTCCAGGAAGTACTGCGGCGCGACGCCCAGCACGAGCGTCACCACCACGCCGACCGCGATGGCCGTCATGGTCAGCGGGCTGGGCACCGCCACCGTCGGGCCGTCCGCCTTCGGCTCGTTGAAGAACATCAGGACGATCACCCGGATGTAGAAGAACGCGGCGACCGCCGACGAGAGCACACCGATCACGACCAGCCAGCCCGCGCCGCTCTCCGCCGCCGCCTTGAACACGGCGAACTTCCCCGCGAACCCGGAGGTCAGCGGGATACCGGCGAAGGCCAGCAGGAACACCGCGAACACGGCCGCGACCAACGGCGAACGCCGCCCGAGCCCCGCCCACTTGGACAGCTGCGTCGCCTCGCCCCCCGCGTCCCGCACCAGCGTGACCACCGCGAACGCGCCGAGCGTCACGAAGGAGTACGCCAGCAGGTAGAAGAGCACCGACGAGATGCCGTCCTTACTGGTCGCGATCACACCGGCCAGGATGAAGCCCGCGTGCGCGATCGAGGAGTACGCCAGCAGCCGCTTCACATCGGTCTGGGTGAGCGCGATGACCGCACCGGCCAGCATCGTCAGGATCGCCACGCCCCACATCACCGGGCGCCAGTCCCAGCGCAGGCCCGGCAGGGCCACGTACAGCAGGCGCAGCAGCGCGCCGAACGCGGCGACCTTCGTGGCGGCGGCCATGAAGCCGGTCACCGGGGTCGGCGCGCCCTGGTACACGTCCGGGGTCCACATGTGGAACGGCACCGCGCCGACCTTGAACAGCAGCCCCATCACGACCAGCGCGCCGCCGATCAGCAGCAGCGCGTCATTGCCCATGGTGTCGGCCAGCGCCGGGTCGATCTGCTTGGCGCCGTCGCTGACGACCTCGGCGATGCCCGCGTACGTCACCGTGCCCGCGTAGCCGTACAGCAGGGCCACGCCGAAGAGCAGGAACGCCGAGGAGAACGCGCCGAGCAGGAAGTACTTCACCGCCGACTCCTGCGAGAGCAGCCGCTGGCGGCGGGCCAGCGCGCACAGGATGTACAGCGGGAGGGAGAAGACCTCCAGCGCGACGAAGAGGGTCAGCAGGTCATTGGCCGCCGGGAAGACCAGCATGCCGCCGATCGCGAAGAGGGCGAGCGGGAAGACCTCGGTGGTGGTGAACCCCGCCTTGACCGCCGCCTTCTCGGCCTCGCCGCCGGGCACCGCGGCGCCCTGGGCCGCGAAGGAGTCCACCGGGCGGCCGTGCGCCGCGGGGTCGAGCCGGCGCTCGGCGAAGGTGAAGACCGCGATCAGCGAGACCAGCAGGATCGTGCCCTGCAGGAAGAGCGCCGGGCCGTCCACCGCGAGCGCGCCCATCGCGGCGATCTGGGCCTTCGTCGTGCCGAAGCCGCCGGCCGCGAGGCCGATGACCGCGGCGAACGCGGCGGCCAGCGCGACCACGGAGAGCAGCACCTGCGCGTAGTACCGGCCGCGGCGCGGCCAGAACGCCTCGACGATCACGGCCAGCACGGCCGCGCCGAGCACGATCAGGGTCGGCGCCAGCTGTGCGTACTCGATGTGCGGCGCCGGAATCCTGCCGGGGCCGTCCGGGGCCAACGGGGAACCGGCCGCCCCGTCCGCCATCGTCCACAGGGTGTGGACCGCTGCCACGGATGTCACTTCGCGGCCTCCGCATCTCGATCGGAACCGGCCTCAGTGGGCTCGGCGTTGACCCGTACGTCGGGCTTGGGGTCCTGCCTGTCCACGACGGACAGCGTGTGGTCCACCGCCGGGTTGACGATGGAGGTCAGCGGCTTCGGATAGACGCCGAGGAAGAGCAGCAGCGCGATCAGCGGCGCCACCACCACCAGCTCCCGGGCCTTGAGGTCGGGCATGCCCTGCACCTCGGCCTTGACCGGGCCGGTCATCGTGCGCTGGTACAGCACGAGGACGTACAGCGCGGCCAGCACGATGCCCACCGTGGCGATGATGCCGATGACGGGATACCGGCTGAACGTGCCGACCAGGACCAGGAACTCGCTGACGAACGGCGCGAGGCCGGGCAGCGACAGCGTGGCGAGACCGCCGATCAGGAACGTGCCGGCCAGCACCGGCGCGACCTTCTGCACGCCGCCGTAGTCCGCGATGAGGCGCGAGCCGCGGCGGGTGATCAGGAAGCCGGCGACCAGCATCAGCGCGGCGGTGGAGATGCCGTGGTTGACCATGTACAGCGTCGCGCCGCCCTGGCCCTGGCTGGTCATCGCGAAGATGCCCATGATGATGAAGCCGAAGTGGGAGATGGACGCGTACGCGACCAGGCGCTTGATGTCCCGCTGGGCGACCGCGAGCAGCGCGCCGTACAGGATGCTGATCAGCGCCAGCACGAGGATCACCGGCGTGGCCCACTTGCTGGCCTCGGGGAAGAGCTGGAGGCAGAAGCGGAGCATCGCGAACGTGCCGACCTTGTCGACCACCGCGGTGATCAGCACTGCGACCGGCGCCGTGGACTCGCCCATGGCGCCCGGCAGCCAGGTGTGCAGCGGCCACAGCGGCGCCTTCACCGCGAAGGCGAAGAAGAAGCCGAGGAAGAGCAGCCGCTCCGTGCCCGTGCCCATGGTCAGCTCGCCGGCCGCGCGGGCCTGCACGATCTGCTGGAGCGAGAAGGTGCCGGTGCCGAGCTGGTCGGCGGTGACGGCGTACAGGCCGATCACCGCGGCCAGCATGATCAGGCCGCCCGCGAGGTTGTACAGCAGGAACTTCACCGCGGCGGACGAGCGCCGGGCCGCGCTCTCCGTCGCGTCCTGCGTGCCGGCCCGGTCCCCGAAGCCGCCGATGAGGAAGTACATCGGGATGAGCATGGCTTCGAAGAAGATGTAGAAGAGGAAGACGTCGGTGGCCTCGAAGGAGAGGATCACCATCGCCTCGACGGCGAGGATCAGCGCGAAGAGGCCCTGGGTGGGCCGCCAGCGCCGGTTCGAGTTGTCCTGTTCGAGGGCGTCGGCGTCGTGCCAGCCCGCCAGGATCACGAACGGGACCAGCAGGGCGGTCAGCGCGATCAGCGCCACCCCGATGCCGTCCACGCCGAGCTCGTACCGCACGCCGAAGTCGGCGATCCAGGCATGCGACTCGGTGAGCTGGAACGGGCCCTTGGCGCCGGGGTCGAAACGGACCGCGATCACCAGCGCCAGCGCCAGCGTGGCCAGCGAGAAGAGCAGCGCCAGCCACTTGGCGGCGGTGCGCTTCGCGGCGGGCACCGCGGCCGTGGCGACCGCGCCGATCGCCGGGACCGCGGCAGCGGCCGTCAGCAGGGGAAACGACATGGCTCAGACACCCCTCATCAGCAGGGTCGCGAAGACCAGCACCGCGGCGCCGCCCAGCATCTGCAGGGCGTAGGAGCGGACGTAACCGGTCTGCAGGCGGCGCAGCCGGCCGGAGAGACCGCCGACCGACACCGCGGTGCCGTTGACCGCGCCGTCGACGACGGAGTGGTCGATCTGCTCCAGCGCGCGGGTCAGCTGCTCGCCGCCGCGGACCAGTACGACGTGGTTGAAGTCGTCCTGGAGCAGGTCGCGCCGGGCGGCGCGGGTGAGGAACGAGCCGCGCGGCGCGATGGCGGGCACGGGCTTGCGGCCGTACTGGAGCCAGGCGAGGGCGACGCCGAGCAGCAGGACCACGATGGTCGCGGAGGTCACCGCGGCCGCGCTGAGCGGGGAGTGGCCGTGCTCGAAGGCAGTGACCGGCTCCAGCCAGTGCACGAACGCCTCGTTGATGCTGAACAGACCACCGGCGAAGACCGATCCGAACGCCAGCAGGATCATCGGCAGCGTCATGGACTTCGGCGACTCGTGCGGATGCGGTGGTGTGTACTCGCCACGCGTCTCGGCCGCGGGCTCGACGCTCGGCTGGTCCGGCGACGGGGTCGGAGCCTTGCGCCAGCGCTCCTCACCGAAGAAGGTCATCAGCATCACGCGCGTCATGTAGAACGCGGTGATCCCGGCGCCGAGCAGGGCCGCTCCCCCGAGGATCCAGCCCTGCGTGCCGCCCGAGGCGAACGCCGCCTCGATGATCTTGTCCTTGGAGAAGAAGCCGGACAGGCCCGGGAAGCCGATGATGGCGAGATAGCCCAGGCCGAACGTCACGAACGTGATGGGCATGTACTTCCGCAGGCCGCCGTAACGGCGCATGTCCACCTCGTCGTTCATCCCGTGCATCACGGAACCGGCGCCGAGGAAGAGGCCCGCCTTGAAGAAGCCGTGGGTGACCAGGTGCATGATCGCGAAGGCGTACCCGATCGGGCCCAGCCCGGCCGCGAGGATCATGTACCCGATCTGCGACATCGTCGAGCCGGCCAGCGCCTTCTTGATGTCGTCCTTCGCGCAACCGACGATCGCACCGAAGAGGAGCGTCACCGCGCCGACCACGACCACGGCGGTCTGCGCGTCCGGCGCCCCATTGAAGATCGCGCCGGAGCGGGTGATCAGGTAGACCCCCGCGGTGACCATCGTGGCGGCGTGGATCAGGGCCGAGACCGGGGTCGGGCCCTCCATCGCGTCACCCAGCCAGGACTGCAGCGGCACCTGTGCGGACTTGCCGCAGGCGGCCAGCAGCAGCATCAGCCCGATGGCCGTGAGCATGCCCTCGCTCGTCTCGCTCGCCGCGCCCAGCACCGGACCGAACGCGAACGTCCCGAAGGTGGTGAACATCAGCATGATCGCGATGGACAGGCCCATGTCGCCGACCCGGTTGACCAGGAACGCCTTCTTGGCCGCCGTCGCCGCGCTCGGCTTGTGCTGCCAGAACCCGATGAGGAGGTACGAGGCGAGGCCGACGCCCTCCCAGCCGACGTACAGCAGGAGGTAGTTGTCGGCGAGGACGAGCAGCAGCATCGCCGCGAGGAAGAGATTCAGATAGCCGAAGAAGCGGCGGCGCCGCTCGTCGTGCTCCATGTAGCCGATCGAGTAGATGTGGATCAGCGATCCGACACCGGTGATCAGCAGCACGAACGTCATCGACAACTGGTCGAGCTGGAAGGCGACATCGGCTTGGAAGCCGCCCACCGGGATCCAGCTGAAGAGGTGCTGGTGCAGGGCGCGGTCCTCGGCGCCCCGGCCCAGCATGTCCGCGAACAGCACCAGGCCGATGACGAACGACACCACCGCGAGCAGCGTGCCGAGCCAATGGCCCGTACGGTCCAGGCGTTTGCCGCCGCAGAGCAGCACGGCCGCACCGACCAGTGGTGCCCCGACGAGCAGCGCGATCAGAGATTCCACGAGTGCGACCCCTTACAGCTTCATCAGGCTGGCGTCGTCGACCGAGGCCGTATGGCGGGTACGGAAGATCGTCACGATGATCGCCAGGCCGACCACGACCTCGGCCGCGGCGACGACCATCGTGAAGAACGCGATGATCTGGCCGTCCAGATTTCCGTGCAGCCGCGAGAAGGCCACGAAGGCGAGATTGCAGGCGTTCAGCATCAGCTCGACGCACATGAAGAGCACGATGGCGTTCCGCCGGATCAGCACCCCGGCCGCGCCGATGGTGAAGAGCAGCGCCGCCAGATAGAGGTAGTTGATCGGATTCATCGCGTGGCCTCCTCGCCGCGCTCCCGCGCCTGCTCGCCGCGCGCCGGGTCTTCACCGCGCTCCAGCCACTCCGAGGAGCGCCGCTCCAGCGCCGCCAGCTCCGCCAGCGACTCCCCCGACACGTCCCGGATCTGGCCGCGCTTGCGCAGGGTCGGATTGACGGTGAGCTCGGAGGGGGTGCCGTCGGGCAGCAGACCGGGCACGTCGACCGCGTTGTGGCGGGCGTACACACCGGGCGCGGGCAGCGGCACGACCTGGGTGCCTTCCCGTACTCGCTGCTCGGCCAGCTCGCGCTGGGTCTTGGCGCGCTCGGTGCGCTCCTTGTGCGTGAGGACCATCGCGCCGACCGCCGCGGTGATCAGCAGCGCGCCGGTGAGCTCGAAGGCGAAGACGTACTTGGTGAAGATGAGGGCCGCCAGGCCCTGGACGTTGCCCCCGGCGTTGGCTTCGCCGAGGCCGTTGAAGTGCGTCACCGAGGCGTTGCCGAGGCCGGCGATCAGCAGGATGCCGAAGCCGAGCCCGGCGGCGGCCGCCAGCCAGCGCTGGCCCTTGAGCGTCTCCTTGAGGGAGTCCGCTGCCGTGACGCCGACCAGCATGACCACGAAGAGGAAGAGCATCATGATCGCGCCGGTGTAGACGACGATCTGGACGATGCCGAGGAAGTACGCGCCGTTGGCAAGGTAGAAGACCGCCAGGATGATCATGGTGCCGGCGAGCGAGAGCGCGCTGTGCACCGCCCGCCTCATCAGGACCGTGGCCAGCGCGCCGATCACGGCGACCGTGCCGAGGACCCAGAACTGCACCGCCTCGCCCATGGAGGTCGCGGCGGCCGCGGCCAGTACTGCGCTGCTCATGCCTCCACCCCCGTCCCCGCCGGGCGTTCGGCCGTGGGCGCCGGGGTCTCGGGCGTCCCGGCCGGACCCTCGTCCGGCCGCTCGCCCTTGCTGACCGCTACCTGCCGCTCCGTACCCGGCGCGGCCTCGGTCACCAGACCGCTGTAGTAGTCCTTCTCCGTCATGCCGGGGAAGATCGCGTGCGGGCTGTCGACCATGCCCTCCTCCAGGCCCGCGAGCAGCTCCTCCTTGGTGTAGATGAGGGACTCGCGGGTGCGGTCGGCGAGCTCGTACTCGTTCGTCATGGTGAGCGCCCGAGTGGGGCACGCCTCGACGCACAGGCCGCAGAGGATGCAGCGGAGGTAGTTGATCTGGTAGACGCGGCCGTACCGCTCGCCGGGCGAGTAGCGCTCCTCGTCCGTGTTGTCCGCGCCCTCCACATAGATGGCGTCGGCCGGGCAGGCCCAGGCGCAGAGCTCGCAGCCCACGCACTTCTCCAGGCCGTCCGGATGGCGGTTGAGCTGGTGCCGGCCGTGGAAACGAGGCGCGGTCGGCTTCTTCTCCTCCGGGTACTGCTCGGTGAGCCGCTTCTTGAACATGGCCTTAAAGGTCACGCCGAAGCCGGCCACCGGATTCTGGAAATCAGACACCGTTGTCCCCCTTTCCCTTCTCGTCACTGTCAGTATTGACCCCACCACTGACAATCAGCTCTCGATCTTGATGGCGCGGCCGCCTCCGTGGCACCGGCGGCAGCGTCTGACCGGGTAGCGGCGGTACGGGGAAGCCGCCGGCCATCGGATCGAAGGGCTCCTCGGCGGCCGACGGCTCCTCCTTCTCGCTCTTGCGGAAGAAGTCCGCGACGAAGGAGATCAGCAGCAGGGCGACCGCGGCGCCGCCGACGTACAGCACGATCCGCTGGAAGTCGTAGCCCTCGTTCCGCAGCGCCCGCACCGTCGCGACCAGCATCAGCCAGACCATCGAGACCGGGATGAGGACCTTCCAGCCCAGCTTCATGAACTGGTCGTAGCGGACGCGGGGGAGCGTGCCGCGCAGCCAGATGAAGAAGAAGAGCAGCAGCTGGATCTTGATGGTGAACCAGAGCAGCGGCCACCAGCCGTGGTTCGCGCCCTCCCAGAAGGTGCTGATCGGCCAGGGGGCGCGCCAGCCGCCGAGGAAGAGGGTGATCGCGACCGCCGAGACGGTGACCATGTTGACGTACTCGGCGAGCATGAACATCGCGAACTTGATGGAGGAGTACTCCGTGTTGAAGCCGCCGACCAGGTCGCCCTCGGACTCCGGCATGTCGAACGGCGCACGGTTGGTCTCACCGACCATCGCCACGATGTAGATCAGGAAGGAGACCGGCAACAGCGCGACGTACCAGGTGCTCTGCTGTCCGTCGACGATCGCCGAGGTGGACATCGAGCCGGAGTAGAGGAACACCGACGCGAAGGCCATGCCCATCGCGATCTCGTAACTGATCATCTGGGCGCACGAGCGGAGCCCGCCGAGCAGCGGATACGTCGAGCCCGAGGACCAGCCCGCGAGCACGATGCCGTAGATGCCGACCGAGGCCGTGGCGAGGATGTAGAGGACTGCGATCGGCAGGTCCGTCAGCTGCATCGTCGTGCGCTGGCCGAAGATCGAGATCTCGTTGTTCGCCGGACCGAACGGGATGACGGCGAACGCCATGAAGGCGGGGATGGCCGCGACGACCGGGGCGAGGATGTACACCGCCTTGTCCGCCCGCTTGACGACCACGTCCTCCTTCAGCATCAGCTTGATGCCGTCGGCGAGGGACTGGAGCATGCCCCAGGGGCCGTGCCGGTTGGGCCCGATGCGCAGCTGCATCCAGGCGACGACCTTGCGCTCCCAGACGATCGAGAAGAGCACGGTCAGCATCAGGAACGCGAAGCAGAAGACCGCCTTGATGACCACCAGCCACCACGGGTCGCGCCCGAAGACGCTCAGGTCCTCGGCGGCCAGCGCGATCCGGTCCGCGCCGAGCGCCAGCTGTTCCGCGGCGAGACTCATCATTCCGCCACCTCCGTGCCGTCCGCCGGGGCCGCCGGGCCCGCGGTCTTCGCGGCGACCGTCACCAGGTCACCGGGGTTCGCTCCGGTGTCGTACGGGACGCCGCCGCCCCGGGAGTTGAGCGGCAGCCACACCACCCGGTCGGGCATCTCGCTGACCTGGAGGGGGAAGGTCACCGCGCCGCGCGGCCCGGTGACCTGTACTTCCGCGCCGTCCTTCAGGCCCGCCTCGGCTGCGGTGGCGGCGGACATCCGGGCCACCGCGGCGTGCCGGGTGCCGGCCAGCGCCGCGTCACCCTCCTGCATCCGCCCCTGGTCCAGCAGCAGCCGGTGCCCGGCGAGCACCGCCTCGCCCGCGCCGGGCCGGGGCAGCGCCCGCGCCTCGGTGCCGGCGAGCACGTCACCGGTGGCGCGCTGCCCGTCCCAGCCGCCGAGCCGGTCCAGCTCCGCCCGTACGGCGCGCACGTCCGGCAGCGCCAGACCCGGTACCGAGTCGTCCGCCACGGAGATCGCGTCCGCGAGCATGTGCAGCACCCGGGCATCGGGGAGCAGGTGGCGACGGGTCATCTGGTCCGGCTTGAGCGCGGCCTCGAAGAGCCGTGCCCGGCCTTCCCAGTTGAGGAACGTGCCCGCCTTCTCCACCACGGCGGCCACCGGCAGCACCACGTCGGCCCGCCGCGTGACCTCGCTCGGCCGCTGCTCCAGGCTGACCAGGAAGCCGACCGCGTCCAGCGCCTCGGCCGCGCGCCGCGGGTCGGGCAGGTCCTCGACCCCGACCCCGGCCACCACCAGGGCGTTCAGCTCGCCGGTGGCCGAGGCCTCCAGGATCTGGCCGGTGTCCCGGCCGTGCCGGTGCGGCAGCGCGGCCACGCCCCAGGCGCGGGCGACCTCGTCGCGGGCGCGCGGGTCCGTCGCGGGCCGGCCGCCGGGCAGCAGCCCGGGGAGCGCGCCCGCTTCGACGGCGCCCCGCTCGCCCGCCCGGCGCGGGATCCATACGAGCCGCGCACCGGTGGCCGAAGCGGCGCGTACCGCAGCGGTGAGCGCCCCCGGTACCGCGGCCAGCCGCTCGCCGACGACGATCACCGAGCCCTCGGCCCGCAGCGCCTCCGCCGCGGCCCGGCCCTCACCTTCGAGCCCGACCCCGCCGGCCAGCGCGTCCAGCCACTCCGTCTCCGTACCGGGCGCCGCGGGCAGCAGCGTGCCGCCCGCCTTGATGAGTCCCCGGGTGGCGTACGAAGCGAGCCCGAACGTCCGCTGGCGGTTCTTGCGGTGCGCCTTGCGCAGCCTCAGGAAGACGCCGGGCGCCTCCTCCTCGGCCTCGATGCCCACCAGCAGCACGGCCGGCGCGGCCTCCAGCGAGCGGTACGTGACTCCCTGTCCGTTCAGGTCCCGGCCGTGCCCCGCGACCTGCGCCGCGAGGAAGCCGGCCTCCTCCGCGCTGTGCACGCGGGCCCGGAAGTCGATGTCGTTCGTGTCCAGGACGGTGCGCGCGAACTTGGCGTACGCGTAGGAGTCCTCGACCGTGAGGCGGCCGCCGGTCAGCACGCCGGCCCGGCCGCGCGCCGCGGCGAGCCCGCGGGCCGCCGCCTCCAGCGCCTCCGGCCAGCTCGCCGGGGTCAGCTCACCCGAGGACGCGTCCCGGACGAGCGGCGTCTCCAGCCGGTCGGGCAGCTGCCCGTACCGGAAGGCGAACCGCCCCTTGTCGCAGATCCACTCCTCGTTGACCTCGGGGTCGTCCGCCGCGAGCCGCCGCATGACCTTGCCGCGCCGGTGGTCCGTACGCGTCGCGCAGCCGCCCGCGCAGTGCTCGCACACGGACGGCGAGGAGACCAGGTCGAAGGGGCGGGAGCGGAAGCGGTACGCCGCCGAGGTCAGCGCGCCGACCGGGCAGATCTGGATGGTGTTCCCGGAGAAGTACGACTCGAACGGGTCGCCCTCACCGGTGCCGACCTGCTGCAGCGCGCCGCGCTCCAGCAGCTCGATCATCGGGTCGCCGGCGACCTGGTTGGAGAAGCGGGTGCAGCGGGCGCACAGTACGCAGCGCTCGCGGTCCAGCAGCACCTGCTGGGAGATCGGCACCGGCTTCTGGAACGTGCGCTTCTTGCCCTCGAAGCGGGAGTCGGCCTGCCCCGCAGACATGGCCTGGTTCTGCAGCGGGCACTCGCCGCCCTTGTCGCAGACCGGGCAGTCCAGCGGATGGTTGATCAGCAGCAGCTCCATCACGCCGCGCTGCGCCTTCTCGGCGACCGGCGAGGTGAGCTGGGACTTCACGACCATGCCGTCGGTGCAGGTGATCGTGCAGGACGCCATGGGCTTGCGCTGGCCCTCGACCTCGACGATGCACTGGCGGCAGGCGCCGGCCGGGTCCAGCAGCGGATGGTCGCAGAAGCGCGGGATCTCGATGCCGAGCATCTCGGCGGCCCGGATGACCAGGGTCCCCTTGGGCACGCTGATCTCGATGCCGTCGATGGTCAGCGACACGAGATCTTCGGGCGGGACCGCCGCCTCGCCGTCCCCGGAGGGCGCGTTGTTAGTGGTCACTGTCATGCGTTCACCTCCAGGTGCTTGTCGGCCCAAGCGGTGGACTTGGCCGGGTCGAAGGGGCAGCCCTTGCCGGTGACGTGCTGCTCGTACTCCGCGCGGAAGTACTTGAGCGAGGAGAAGATCGGCGAGGCGGCGCCGTCACCGAGGGCGCAGAAGGACTTGCCGTTGATGTTGTCGGCGATGTCGTTCAGCTTGTCGAGGTCCGTCATGCGGCCCTTGCCCGCCTCGATGTCCCGCAGCAGCTGGACGAGCCAGTACGTGCCCTCGCGGCACGGCGTGCACTTGCCGCAGGACTCGTGCGCGTAGAACTCGGTCCAGCGCGTCACCGCCCGTACGACGCAGGTCGTCTCGTCGAAGCACTGGAGGGCCTTGGTGCCGAGCATCGAGCCGGCCGCGCCGACGCCCTCGTAGTCCAGCGGGACGTCCAGGTGTTCGTCGGTGAACATCGGCGTGGACGAGCCGCCGGGGGTCCAGAACTTCAGCCGGTGGCCGGGGCGGATGCCGCCGCTCATGTCGAGCAGCTGGCGCAGCGTGATGCCCAACGGGGCCTCGTACTGGCCGGGGTTGGTGACATGGCCGCTGAGCGAGTAGAGCGTGAAGCCCGGGGACTTCTCGCTGCCCATCGAGCGGAACCACTCCTTGCCCCGGTTCATGATGGCGGGAACCGACGCGATGGACTCGACGTTGTTCACGACAGTGGGGCAGGCGTACAGGCCGGCCACCGCGGGGAAAGGGGGACGCAGCCGGGGCTGTCCGCGCCGGCCTTCGAGGGAGTCCAGCAGCGCGGTCTCCTCGCCGCAGATGTACGCGCCCGCGCCCGCGTGCACGGTGAGTTCCAGATCGAGCCCGGACCCCAGCACGTTCTTGCCGAGGTAGCCCGCCGCGTACGCCTCGCGTACGGCCTCGTGCAGGCGCCGCAGTACGGGCACGGTCTCGCCGCGCAGATAGATGAACGCGTGCTCCGACCGGATCGCGTGGCACGCGATGACGATGCCTTCAATGAGCGCATGCGGGTTCGCGAAGAGGAGCGGGATGTCCTTGCAGGTCCCGGGCTCCGACTCGTCGGCGTTGACAACAAGATAGTGCGGCTTGCCGTCCCCCTGGGGGATGAACTGCCACTTCATGCCCGTCGGGAAGCCGGCGCCGCCGCGGCCGCGCAGCCCCGCGTCCTTGACGTACGCGATGACGTCGTCCGGGGCCATGGCCAGGGCCTTGCGCGCGCCCTCGTAGCCGTCGTGCCGCCGGTAGGTCTCCAGGGTCCAGGAGTTCGGCTGGTCCCAGAAGGCCGACAGGACGGGAGTGAGCAGCTTCTCGGGGCTGGTCTCGCCGCCGGCCTCCGGCTGGGAGGCGCCACCGTATTCCGTGGACACCGTCATCACTCTCCCTCCTCAGCAGCAGGTCCCGACGGGTGCGCCGGGTCGGAGGCCGAGGTGTTGCGGGGCGCGTCGTGCGAGCTCGGGTGGGTGGCCGGAGCCTCGCCGGACGCGCGCCCGGAAGATGCCTCGTCCGTCGGATGCGCACCGTCGCGCGGGGCGACGACATGGTCCGTGCCGCCCGGCAGCTCCTCGCCCTTGGCCAGCCGGAGCCCGGCGAGCGAGGCGGCCCCCGCACCGCCGGTCGCCTCGACGGCGCCCTCCCGGCGGTCGGGGAAGCCGGCCAGGATGCGGGCCGTGTCCTTGTACGTGCACAGGGGCGCGCCCCGGGTGGGGGCGACGGGGCGTCCGGCCCGCAGGTCGTCCACCAGCTGCTTCGCGCTCTCCGGCGTCTGGTTGTCGAAGAACTCCCAGTTGACCATCACGACGGGCGCGTAGTCGCAGGCGGCGTTGCACTCGATGTGTTCGAGGGTGACCTTGCCGTCGGCGGTGGTCTCGTCGTTGCCGACGCCGAGGTGTTCCTTCAGCTCGTCGAAGATCGCGTCGCCGCCCATGACGGCGCAGAGGGTGTTGGTGCACACCCCGACCTGGTAGTCGCCGCTCGGCTTGCGGCGGTACATCGTGTAGAAGGTCGAGACGGCCGTGACCTCGGCGGTGGTGAGGTCCAGCATCTCCGCGCAGAAGCGGATGCCGGTGCGGGTGACGTGGCCTTCCTCGGACTGGACGAGGTGCAGCAGCGGCAGCAGGGCCGAGCGCGCGCCGGGGTAGCGGGCGATCACCTCCTTCGCGTCCGCTTCGAGCCGGGCCCGTACGTCGGCCGGGTAATCGGGGGCGGGGAGCTGCGGCATCCCCAGGCTCACCTCTTGCTCGGCGGGTGTGGCTGTCACCGGTCGACGCCTCCCATCACGGGGTCGATGGACGCGACGGCGACGATGACGTCGGCGACCTGGCCGCCTTCGCACATGGCCGCCATGGCCTGCAGATTGGTGAAGGAGGGGTCGCGGAAGTGGACGCGGTAGGGGCGGGTGCCGCCGTCGCTGACCGCGTGCACGCCCAGTTCGCCCTTGGGGGACTCGACGGCCACGTACGCCTGGCCGGGTGGGACCCGGAAGCCCTCCGTCACCAGCTTGAAGTGGTGGATCAGGGCCTCCATGGAGGTGCCCATGATCTTCTTGATGTGGTCCAGGGAGTTGCCGAGGCCGTCCGGGCCGAGCGCGAGCTGCGCGGGCCAGGCGATCTTCTTGTCTCCGACCATGACCGGGCCCGGCTCCAGCCGGTCCAGGCACTGCTCGACGATCCGCAGGGACTGCCGCATCTCCTCCAGGCGGAGCAGGAAGCGGCCGTAGGCGTCGCAGGTGTCGGTGGTCGGGACCTCGAAGTCGTAGGTCTCGTAGCCGCAGTAGGGGTCCGACTTGCGCAGATCGTGCGGGAGTCCGGCGGAGCGCAGGACCGGCCCGGTGGCGCCGGTGGCCAGACAGCCGGCCAGGTCCAAGTAGCCGATGCCCTGCATACGGCCCTTGAAGACCGGGTTGCCGGTGGCGAGCTTGTCGTACTCGGTGAGGTTCTTGCGCATCTTCTTCACGAAGGCGCGTACCTGGTCGACGGCGCCGGGCGGCAGGTCCTGGGCGAGCCCGCCGGGCCGGACGAACGCGTGGTTCATGCGCAGGCCGGTGATCAGCTCGTAGATGTCCAGGACCAGTTCGCGGTCGCGGAAGCCGTAGATCATGATCGTGGTGGCGCCGAGCTCCATGCCGCCGGTGGCGATGCACACCAGGTGGGAGGAGAGCCGGTTCAGCTCCATCAGCAGCACGCGGATGATCGTGGCCCGGTCCGGGATGTCGTCCTGGATGCCGAGCAGCTTCTCCACGGCCAGGCAGTACGCCGTCTCGTTGAAGAACGGCGTCAGGTAGTCCATCCGCGTGACGAAGGTCGTGCCCTGGGTCCAGGTCCGGTATTCGAGGTTCTTCTCGATACCGGTGTGGAGGTAGCCGATGCCGCAGCGGGCCTCGGTGACGGTCTCGCCGTCGATCTCCAGGATGAGCCGGAGCACGCCGTGCGTGGAGGGGTGCTGCGGGCCCATGTTGACGACGATGCGCTCGTCGTCGGTCTTGGCAGCGGCCTCGACGACCTCGTCCCAGTCGCCACCGGTCACCGTGTAGACGGTGCCTTCCGTGGTCTCGCGGGGAGTCGCGTGGGAAGTGGACGAAGTGGACATCAGCTGTACGACCTCCGCTGGTCGGGAGCCGGGATCTGGGCGCCCTTGTACTCGACGGGGATGCCGCCGAGCGGGTAGTCCTTGCGCTGCGGGAAGCCCTGCCAGTCGTCCGGCATCATGATCCGGGTGAGCGCCGGGTGGCCGTCGAAGATCAGGCCGAAGAAGTCGTAGACCTCGCGCTCGTGCCAGTCGTTGGTCGGATAGACGCTGACGACCGAGGGGATGTGCGGGTCGCCGTCGGGCGCGGAGACCTCCAGCCGGATCAGCCGGGTGTGGGTGATCGACCGCAGGTGGTAGACGGCGTGCAGCTCGCGGCCCTTGTCGCCGGGGAAGTGCACGGCGCTGACGCCGGTGCACAGTTCGAAGCGGAGGGCCGGGTCGTCGCGGAGCGTCTTCGCGACCACCGGGAGGTACTCCCGCTCGATGTGGAAGGTCAGCTCGCCGCGGTCGACGACCGTCTTCTCGATGACGTTCTCGGGGACGAGGCCCTGCTCCTCCAGCGCGCCCTCGAGCTCGTCCGCGACCTCGTCGAACCAGCCCCCGTACGGCCGGGAGGTGGCGCCGGGCAGCCGTACGGTCCGTACGAGACCGCCGTACCCCGAGGTGTCGCCGCCGTTGTTGGCGCCGAACATGCCGCGGCGGACGCCGATGACCTCGCCCTGGTCGCCGCGCTGCCCGGGGAGGTTCTGGGCGTTGAGGTCCTTGTCCGGGTTGACCCCGTTGGCCCCCGTACCGTGCGTGCTCTTGTCCGGGTCGCTCACCGCAGCAGCCCCTTCAGCTCGATCGTCGGGAGTGCCTTGAGCGCCGCCTCCTCCGCCTCGCGGGCCGCCTCCTCGGCGTTGACCCCGAGCTTGGAGCCCTGGATCTTCTCGTGGAGCTTGAGGATGGCGTCCATCAGCATTTCGGGGCGGGGCGGGCATCCCGGGAGATAGATGTCGACCGGGACGATGTGGTCCACGCCCTGCACGATCGCGTAGTTGTTGAACATTCCGCCCGTGGAGGCGCAGACACCCATGGAGATGACCCATTTCGGGTTCGGCATCTGGTCGTAGACCTGGCGCAGGACGGGTGCCATCTTCTGGCTGACCCGGCCGGCCACGATCATCAGGTCGGCCTGCCGGGGCGAGCCGCGGAAGACCTCCATGCCGAAGCGCGCCAGGTCGTAGCGGCCGGCGCCGGTGGTCATCATCTCGATGGCGCAGCACGCGAGCCCGAACGTCGCCGGGAAGACCGATGACTTGCGCACCCAGCCCGCGGCCTGTTCGACGGTGCTCAGCAGAAAGCCGCTGGGCAGCTTCTCTTCAAGTCCCATTGGGTGACCCCTAGTCCCATTCCAGGCCGCCGCGGCGCCAGACGTAGGCGTAGGCGACGAAGACGGTGAGCGCGAAGAGCAGCATCTCGACGAGCCCGAACAGCCCCAGGGCGTCGAAGGTGACGGCCCAGGGGTAGAGGAAGACGATCTCGATGTCGAAGACGATGAAGAGCATCGCCGTCAGGTAGTACTTGATCGGAAAGCGACCGCCGCCTGAAGGCTGTGGGGTCGGCTCGATCCCGCACTCGTACGCCTCGAGCTTGGCCCGGTTGTAGCGCCTGGGTCCGACGAGCGTGGCCATGACGACAGAGAAGATCGCAAAGCCTGCCCCGAGGGCTCCCAGTACGAGGATGGGCGCATAGGCGTTCACCGTCCTCGCTCCCTTCAGTCGACGATGACTGGTTGGCGGTCCGGCCCCGGGCCCGTTCACTCCTCGACGGATCTCGACAGAGATCACGGCTATGTGAGGCAGTTCACAAGCCCTGGCCGCCTGCATCCTATGCCCGTGAGTCTGTGATCTGCGACACGGGGTGCGACAACGCCTTTGTGATCTCCACCACCTGACGAAGGATCATGAAGTCAGATCGGCGGCGATCTTCGCACCGGAAGCGCCCGAGTGATCACTTGAAGTGATCAAAGCAGCGGTTGCCGCTGGTCAAAAGGATGCCCCCTCTATCAAGAGCTACGCTCCGCAAGCAAATTGGCGTTGGACACGGTCAACTGCTAGCGCGCGCCCACCCGTCCGCGTGACCTAGTCGTGACCCCGTCGTGATCGCCGGTACGTGCATCGCTTCACGAGCGCGCATCACGAGGACATAACGGTCACTCAGGAGTGAGCTATCCCACGCGTTTCACACTTCTAAAACCTTGACGGTGGGGCAGCCTTGGCGTGTCGGTTGCGAAGGTGGTAAGTGCCGTGCTGGGGCGCATCGAGCGGTAAATGCCGTGCGCAGGAACATGATCACGAAATTCGGACACCCCCTCGGCCGACACGCCGCTGGCCGATTGGTCCGGTTTGTTCACCGTGTACGCGTCAAAAGTGGTGCACACCACCTTTGTTGGCAGCAACCTGGGGCTCCTGATAGCCGTGGTGCCATGTCCCCGAACGCACTCATACCCAGCCACCGGAAGCCCCGCCGCTCCGCGACTTCGCGAGCCGTGCGCGCAGGGTTCACCGGTGGCATCCTCACGCTGGCGGTGACCGGTACCGCCGTCCCCGCGAACGCCACCGGTGAGAAGCCGGCCTCCGAAACGCAGGAGCTGCCGACCATCAGCGCCGAGCTCGCGACGTCCGTGGCGAAGACCGCGGACACCACCCAGCAGGTGGCGGACCAGTACGAGCTGCAGGCAGCGCAGGACACGGTCTTCTCCAAGGCCGAGAAGGCCGCGCAGAAGGCCAAGGACAAGGCCGTCGAGGCCAAGCGCAAGGCCGAGGCGGAGAAGCGGGCCGCCGCGGCCCGCAAGGCCAAGGAGGCCGAGCAGGCCCGCGCTTCGCGCTCCGCGGACCGTGGCCCCCTCCTCTCCGCCTCCGCCTCGGTCGACACCGGATCCCTCTCCGGCTCCACCGCCACTCTGGTGGACTTCCTCAAGGCCCAGGTCGGCAAGGCGTACGTGAGCGGCGCGACCGGCCCGTCCGCGTACGACTGCTCCGGCCTCACCCAGGCCGCGTTCCGGCAGATCGGCATCGACCTGCCGCGTGTCTCCCAGGACCAGTCCACCGCCGGCACCCAGGTGGGCCTGGACAACCTCCAGGTGGGCGACATCCTCTACTGGGGCAGCGCGGGCAGCGCGTACCACGTCGGCGTCTACATCGGCGACGGCCAGTTCATCGGCGCGCAGAACTCCAGCACCGGCGTGGTGCAGCGCGACATGAGCTACGACCAGCCGACGGGCGCCGTGCGCGTCCGCTGAGGACCCCCTCCCGAGGCCACAGGCACCACGAAGGGCCGTCGTCCCCCCGCTCGGGACGACGGCCCTTTCGCCGTACTTCGAGGCTTTCGCCCGTTCAGGTGTGCACTACTGGCGCGGCTTGACCTCGGCCATCTCGCCCCAGCCGGTGCCCTCGGTCTCGACGTTGATGATTTCCGGGGTGCTCGCGACGAGGCCGGACATCAGCTCGATGGCCTCCTTGAAGTGGTCGGACTGCACGTGCGCCACGCCCGCCTCCTGGCCCGCGAAGGCCTCCAGCAGCACGAACTGGTTCGGGTCGTCCACGCTCCGGGACCACTCGAAGAAGATGTTGCCCGGCTCGGCGCGGGTGGCGAGCGTGAAGGGCTCGGTCAGCGACAGCCACTGGTCGCTCTTCTCGGGCCGGACGGTGAACTTCACAGCGATGAAAATCATGCGACCACTGTGCGCCGCGGGCGGCCGCGCCGCGAGCCGGCGGGGCCGCCATTCCACCGATGCCGGAAAAACCGGTGCCGGAGAACCCGTGCGGTACCGGACTCAGGCCCCGGCCGCCGCCCTGGTCAGTACGGACGCCAGCTCGCCCCGGCGCGCCGGGTAGTCGGCGGTCGGCAGGGACACCGACAGCGCGCGGACGGAGCCGTCGGGGCCCTCGCCCGGGAGGCGGACGGCGAGACAGGTGTGGGCCGGGTCGGTCTCACCGACCGATACGGCGAGCCCCTCCCGGCGCACCCGCACCAGCTCCGCCTCGAAGCGCTCGGGCGAGGTGATCGTACGGTCCGTCAGCCGGGGCAGGCCGTGCGCGTCGAGGTAGCGGCGGCGCGCGGGCCGGTTCAGCGCGGCGAGCAGCACCTTGCCGTGCGCGGTGGCGTGCGCGCCGTGGTCGGGCCCCACCGCGAACGGCCCGCCGGCCGCCGACACCGGCAGCGTGCTGTCGACGACCGCGATCCGCCCCTGCCCCACCGCACTGAGGTACGCGTGCGTCCCGGTGGCCCGCCGTACGTGCCGCAGCAGCTCGCGCGCGTCCTCCTCGATACCGGTCTGCCGCTGGAAAGCCCGGTACAGCGCGGGCACCTGGGGCCCCAGGACGTATCCGCCGCCCGAACGCATGAGATGCCCGCGCGCGGTCAGCGGTCCCAGCAGGTTGTAGACCGTGGACAGTGAACAGCCCAGCCGCCGGGCCAGCGCCTTGGCCGGCACCGGACCCGCCGCCCCGGCCACCGCGTCGAGCACGTCCAGCGCCCGGTCGACGGAGAGCGGTCCGCCCCCGGCATGGGACGCGCCCGCGGAGTGAGGTCCGTTGGCGGGTGCGGCGGACATGGTCCCTCCGGGCGTCTCGGTCGGCAGCTGCTGCCCTTCCAGGATCCCTCACCGCGGCCAGAGCGTGCTCTGCCGGTTGGCCTCCCGGACCTTCGCCCTCAGCTCCGCCCGGCGGTCGTCCTCCCCCTGTACCTCGTCCGCCCGCTCCGCCGACTCGGGACGCTCGGCCCCCTCGTCCCGTTCATCCCGTTCACCCCCCTTCCTTCCGTCGCTCATGGCGTCCCCCCTCGCAACCGGCGCCGTGCCCTCGCCATCCTCATGGTTCACGCTCCGTGTTCCACTCGGCGCTGTGTGTGCTCCTCCCCAGCCTGGCGGCCCGCACGCCTGTACGGCAGTAGGCACAATCCGCCAACTTCGCGTGTCAAGACCGGCCCCAGGACAGCCCGGAGCCGCGCGAAAGCACGATGCCGCCACCGGCAGGGCCGGTGGCGGCACGTCAGAAAGGCTCTCAGGCCATGCGCGCGGGGATCACGCCTTGGGCGCGACCTTGCTCAGACCGTTGATGATGCGGTCCATCGCGTCGCCGCCGGTCGGGTCGGTGAGGTTGGCCAGCATCTTCAGGGTGAACTTCATCAGCATCGGGTGGGTGAGACCGCGCTGCGTGGCCAGCTTCATGATCTTCGGGTTGCCGATGAGCTTCACGAACGCGCGGCCCATCGAGTAGTAGCCGCCGTAGGTGTCCTTGAGGATCTTCGGGTACCGCTGCAGGGCCAGCTCGCGCTGGGCGTACGTGGCGCGCGCGTGCGCCTGCACGATGACGTCCGCGGCGATCTGGCCGGACTCCATGGCGTACGCGATGCCCTCGCCGTTGAACGGGTTCACCAGGCCGCCCGCGTCACCGACCAGAAGGAGGCCCTTGGTGTAGTGCGGCTGGCGGTTGAAGGCCATGGGGAGCGCCGCGCCGCGGATCGGCATCGTCATGTTCTCCGGGGTGTAGCCCCAGTCCTCCGGCATGGAGGCGCACCACGCCTTGAGGATCTCGCGCCAGTCCAGCTCCTTGAAGCTGCTGGAGGTGTTCAGGACGCCGAGGCCGACGTTCGACGTGCCGTCGCCCATGCCGAAGATCCAGCCGTAGCCGGGCAGCAGCCGGTCCTGCGGGCCGCTGCGGTCCCACAGCTCCAGCCAGGACTCCAGGTAGTCGTCGTCGTGGCGGGGCGAGGTGAAGTACGTACGGACCGCGACGCCCATCGGGCGGTCCTCGCGGCGGTGCAGGCCCATCGCCAGGGAGAGGCGCGTGGAGTTGCCGTCGGCGGCGACCACGAGCGGGGCGTGGAAGGTGACCGGCGTCTTCTCCTCGCCGAGCTTGGCGGTGACGCCCTCGATGCGCCCGGTCAGCTCGTTGACGATCGGGCCGCTGACGTTGCAGCGCTCGTACAGCCGGGCGCCGGCCTTCTGCGCCTGCCGGGCGAGCTGCTCGTCGAAGTCGTCCCGCTTGCGGACCAGGCCGTAGTCCGGGTACGAGGCGAGGTCCGGCCAGTCGAGCTGGAGGCGGACGCCGCCGCCGATGATGCGCAGGCCCTTGTTGCGCAGCCAGCCGGCCTCCTCGGAGATGTCGATGCCCATCGACACGAGCTGCTTGGTGGCGCGCGGGGTGAGGCCGTCGCCGCAGACCTTCTCGCGCGGGAAGGCCGTCTTCTCCAGCAGGAGGACGTCCAGACCGGCCTTGGCGAGGTAGTACGCGGTGGTCGAGCCGGCCGGGCCGGCCCCCACGACGATCACATCGGCGGTGTGCTCGGAGCGGGCCTGGGTCGCGGTGGCGGCATCGGTCACGTCGGTCACGGCGTTGTCTCCCGGAACTCGATATCTGGGTGCCGACCGGCACTGGACCCGTGCAGTCTATGCAGGCGTACCTGATCGGATTCCGAAGGGTTGGTCCATGCAGAAGCCGCTTCCCCCCGTCGAGCTGCGCGTCCCCACCGAGGAGGACGCATGGAACTGGCACCGGGTCTTCGACGACCCGGAGGTGATGGAATTCCACGGCGGCGCGTCCGCCGAGCTGTCGGCCTACGAGGAGCTGACCGCTCGTCAGCGCCGCCACCACGCCGAACGCGGCTACTGCTTCTACACCATCACCGACCCGACGGACGGCGCGGTGATCGGCTTCGCGGGCGCGCAGCCGTGGCCGCGCACGGAGTGGGGCCCGGTCGGCGAGATCGAGATCGGCTGGCGGCTGGGCCGGAAGTACTGGGGCAAGGGCTACGCCACGACCGTGGCCCGGCGCGCCCTGGAGGACGTACGGGCCGCGGGCGTACGGCATGTCGTGGCCATGGTGCAGGCCGAGAACGCGCGCTCGATCGCGGTCACCCGGCGGCTCGGGATGCGGCAGGCGGAGACCTTCATCTCACCCGTGTCGAAGGTGACGGGCCTGTGCCACCGGCTGGACCTGTGATCAGACGGCCGGCTTCGTCCCCCGGTGCAGCGCCACGATCCCGCCCGTGAGGTTGCGCCAGGCGACCTTCTGCCAGCCCGCCTTCTGGAGCAGCGCCGCGAGCGCGGGCTGGTCGGGCCAGGCGCGGATGGAGTCGGCGAGGTAGACGTACGCGTCGGGGTTGGAGCTGACGGCGGTCGCGACGGGCGGCAGCGCGCGCATCAGGTACTCGGTGTAGACGGTCCGGAAGGGCGCCCATGTCGGCTGGCTGAACTCGCAGATGACGACCCGGCCGCCGGGCTTGGTCACGCGGTACAGCTCGGCCAGCGCGGCGTCGGTGTCCTGCACGTTCCGCAGCCCGAAGGAGATCGTGACGGCGTCGAACACGCCGTCCGCGAAGGGCAGCTTCGTCGCGTCGCCCGCGGTGAACGGCAGCCACGGCTGCCGCTTCTTCCCCTCCCGCAGCATTCCGGTGGAGAAGTCGCACGGCACGACGTACGCACCGGTCCGCGCGAAGGGCACGGACGAGGTCCCCGTACCGGCCGCGAGATCGAGCACTCGCTCGGCGGGCCGCGCCCCCACCGCCTTGTCCACGGCCTTGCGCCACAACCGCGCCTGCCCCAGGGACAGCACGTCATTGGTGAGGTCGTACCGTTCCGCCACGTCGTCGAACATCGAAGCGACTTCGTGCGGCTGCTTGTCCAGGGATGCTCGGGTCACGAGCCCATTGTTCACCACGGCCCGCGCCGCCCGGGCTCACCCCCGGCGCCGGTACACCAGCCGGCCGCCGAGGACCGTCACGAGGCAGGTGCCGTCCTCCGCGAAGACCGCGAAGTCGGCCGGGGCGCCCGGGGCGAGGGGCACGGGCTGTGCGCGGAGGCCCGACCGGCTCACCGCCGTGCGGACCGACGGGCGGGCGAAGGGGCCGCTCAGGGACGTCACACCCGTGGCGAGGAGGCGTTGCAGGCCGCGGCGGGCGCTGGCTCCCCAGCGGGTTTCGGACATGTCCAGGGCGGCGAGCGCGGCCCCGGTCAGCGGCTCGGTGCCCAGCGAGTCGGCCTCGCGGGGGTCCGGGTGGTACGCCGATTCCAACAGCGACGCGCCGTCGGGCTCGTGGCGGCCCGGTATCAGCACCGCGTCGGGCCACTCACGGACCCGCGCCCGGTCGCCGTACGCCGCGTACAGCTCCTCGTACGGGCCGATGGCCGCGATGCGCGCGCCGTCGACGACCACCGCGTCCGCTTCCGCGCCGGGGGTCGAGGAGCCCTCGACCGCCCGGACGCGGTGAATCGTCAGCACGGCCCGCGGCTCAGTTCGTCTCGACGAGCTTCAGCTCGGGGTGGGCCGTGCCGCCCTCGATGGCCGTGGAGGAGATGTGCGAGGCGACGCGGTCGTCGACCGGGTCGTTCGCCGGGTCGTCGTGGACGACGAGGTGCTCGTACGTCGTCGCGCGCTGGGCGGGCACGCGGCCCGCCTTGCGGATCAGGTCGATGATCTCCTGGCGGTTGGAGCGGTGCTTGGCACCGGCCGAGGAGACGACGTTCTCCTCCAGCATGATCGAGCCGAGGTCGTCCGCGCCGTAGTGGAGGGAGAGCTGGCCGATCTCCTTGCCGGTCGTCAGCCAGGAGCCCTGGATGTGGGCGACGTTGTCCAGGAAGATGCGGGCGATCGCGATCATCCGCAGGTACTCGAAGAGCGTGGCCTGCGTCCGGCCCTTCAGGTGGTTGTTCTCGGGCTGGTAGGTGTACGGGATGAAGGCGCGGAAGCCGCCCGTACGGTCCTGCACGTCGCGGATCATGCGCAGGTGCTCGATGCGCTCGGCGTTGGTCTCGCCGGTACCCATCAGCATCGTGGAGGTGGACTCCACGCCCAGGTTGTGCGCGATCTCCATGATCTCCAGCCAGCGCTCACCGGACTCCTTGAGCGGGGCGATCGCCTTGCGGGGGCGCTCGGGGAGGAGTTCGGCACCGGCGCCCGCGAAGGAGTCGAGGCCCGCGGCGTGGATGCGGCGGATGGCCTCCTCGACGGAGACACCAGAGATGCGGGCCATGTGCTCGACCTCGGACGCGCCGAGGGAGTGGATGACCAGCTCCGGGAACTCCTTCTTGATGGCGGCGAAGTGCTCCTCGTAGTACTCCACGCCGTAGTCCGGGTGGTGCCCGCCCTGGAACATGATCTGCGTGCCGCCCAGCTCGACGGTCTCCGCGCAGCGGCGCAGGATGTCGTCCAGGTCGCGGGACCAGCCCTTGGCGGTGTCCTTGGGCGCGGCGTAGAACGCGCAGAACTTGCACGCCGTCACGCACACGTTGGTGTAGTTGATGTTCCGCTCGATGATGTACGTCGCGATGTGCTCCGTACCGGCGTAGCGGCGGCGGCGCACGGCGTCAGCGGCCTTGCCGAGGGCGTGCAGCGGCGCGGAGCGGTACAGCTCGACGGCTTCCTCGGGGGTGATCCGCCCGCCCTCCGCGGCGCGGTCGAGTACGGACTGAAGGTCGGCGTTCTCGGTCACCGGGCGTCCCTTTCGAGGTTCTTGGGCGGGCATGCGTCACGACCGATCCAGCGTACGCCAGGGCTTTTGGGGCCCTGCCACCTGCCACCGGTGGGGGTGGGAGACGGCTGCCGGAAGCGGCCGGCGCCTTGCTTCCTTCTTGCCGCGAAAAGCAGCGGAAGGAATTCCCCCGGCCCGGCAGCGGCCGGAAATCGTGCACGGTGCCGGAATCCGCCCCTTCGTTCGTTCAATATTCACCAAGAATTCCGGGATGGAATCCAAAGGCGCGGAGCACAGAAAGATGTACAGGGCAAGGAATAGGTAAGGGGCCGGCGCCTCGTACGAGCGGCCGGCCCCCCGGGTCAGGCGCCCAGCAGATCCACCCGTACGTCCGCCGGGAAGCCCGTCGTCGGGCCCGTGCGGCGGGCGAATTCCGTGACGCCGCGGAGCTGGTCGGGGCCGAAGCGGAAATCCAGCGTGGTGAAGTACTTGGCGAGCACGTCCTCGTCGAAGTGCTCCCAGCGCGCCGCCTGCTCGGCGACCTTGCCGACCTCCTCCAGGGACAGGTCGCGGGAGGCCAGGAACGCCTCGTGCACCTTCTGTACGACGACCGGCTCGCGCTCCAGGTAGTCGCGCCGGGCCGCCCACACGGCGAAGACGAAGGGCAGGCCGGTCCAGTCCTTCCACATCTGACCGAGATCGTGCACCTCAAGGCCGAGACGGGGCGCCTCGTGCAGGTTGGCGCGCAGCGCGGCGTCCCCGATGAGGACCGCGGCGTCCGCCTCCTGCATCATCACGCCCAGGTCGGGCGGGCAGGTGTAGTAGTCGGGCGTGACGCCGACCTTCTCGGCGAGCAGCAGCTGCGCGAGCCGTACAGAGGTGCGGGAGGTCGACCCGAGCGCGACCCGGGCGCCGTCCAGCTTGTCCAGCGGCTTCTGCGAGACGATCACGCAGGACATCACCGGGCCGTCGCAGCCGACCGCGATGTCGGGGAAGGCGACCAGCTCATCGGCGTGCTTGAGGAACTCGACGAGGGTGATCGGTCCCATGTCCAGCTCGCCGCTGACCAGCTTCTCGTTGAGCTGGTCGGGGGTGTCCTTGGTGAGCTCCAGGTCGAGCAGGGTGCCCGTACGGGCCAGGCCCCAGTAGAGGGGCAGGCAGTTCAGAAACTGGATGTGGCCCACCCGCGGCCGGGTCCGGCGGTGGCCGGAGGTCGGTGCGGGTGCGTCTCCTACGGTTGAATTGTCCACATGTGGAGGCTAGACCCGCGGGGCGCACCGCGAGGCAGCGGGGGCCTCCGCGCGGCGCCGAGAACCACAGGGAACCACGGCGAGAACCGGGCGAGATGCGGGCGGGAACCCCTGGCGAGAACCGGCCCGGAACCCCGGCACGAAGATAAACGTGATCTTTGGCTCTTCCGCCTTCTGAGCGCACCGTGCTAGGCTCAGCGCAAGTTGCAGTTTGGTTTCCCTTGCAGTACAGAGCCTGCGGATCATGTGACCCGCAGGCATTTGTAGTTTTCAGACTTCTTTGCAGGTTCTGGAGCAGGGCAACCCTTTGGCCCAAGGAGGGCTTATGGCTACCGGAACCGTCAAGTGGTTCAACGCCGAGAAGGGCTTCGGCTTCATCGCCCAGGACGGCGGCGGCCCCGATGTCTTCGTCCACTACTCCGCGATCAACGCCTCTGGCTTCCGCTCCCTTGAGGAGAACCAGCAGGTGAACTTCGACGTCACGCAGGGTCCGAAGGGCCCGCAGGCGGAGAACGTCACCCCGGTCTAAGTTGCCCGGGCCGGCCGGTCGCGGCCGTTAGTAGCAGTACCCAAGGAGCCCTGCTCCGCCACTTCGGTGGCGAAGCGGGGCTCCTGCCTTTTTACGGACGGCCATTCGACAAACATCCGACGAACATCCGGCAAAAGGGGCAGAAAAGGTGAAGCCCCGCGCCGCCTCCCCCACAGAGGCGACACGGGACTCCAGTCTGACGCGCCCGGTTCGACGTACGACGGGCGGGGGTCGGTTCCGCGCTCAACTACTTTCGTACAACGCGTCGATGTCTTTCGCATAGTCCCGTGCAATGGCCACTCGCTTCAGTTTCAACGAAGGCGTCAGGTGGCCGGCCTCCTCGGTGAAGTCGGCGGGCAGCACGGCGAAGCGGCGGATGGACTCGGCGCGCGAGACGAGCCGGTTCGCGTCGTCGACGGCGCGCTGCAGGTCGGCGCGGAGCCGCTCGTCGTGCACCAGCTCCGCGAGCGGCACGTCCTGCTTCTTCTGCATCTGCCGCCAGTGCGCGAGCCCGTCCGGCTCCAGGGTGAGCAGCGCGGTGATGTACGGGCGGTTGTCGCCGATCACCAGGCACTGGCCGACCAGCGGATGCGCGCGCAGCCGGTCCTCCAGCGGCGCGGGCGCCACGTTCTTGCCGCTGGCGGTCACGATGATCTCCTTCTTGCGGCCGGTGATGGTGAGGTAGCCGTCGGCGTCCAGCGCGCCGAGGTCACCGGTGGCGAACCACGCCTCCTCGTCCACGGCCGGGACGGCGGTCCCGCTCGCCGCGTCCCAGTACCCGCTGAAGACCTGGCCACCGCGGAGCAGCACCTCCCCGTCCTCCGCGATCCGGACCGCGCTGCCGGGCAGCGGCCAGCCGACGGTGCCCAGGCGCGGCTTGAGGGGCGGGGTGACGGTGGCGGCCGCGGTGGTCTCCGTCAGGCCGTACCCCTCGAAGACCTGGATGCCGGCGCCCTCGTAGAACGCGGCCAGCCGCCGGCCGAGCGGGGAGCCGCCGCAGATCGCGTAGCGGACCCGGCCGCCGAGCGCCGCGCGGATGCGGCGGTAGACGAGCGGGTCGTACACGCCGCGGGCCGCGCGCAGGCCGAGTCCCGGACCCGGACCGGTGCCGTGCTCCGCGGCCTCGACCGCCTCGCCGTAACGGCGGGCGATCCGCGCCGCGCGGTCGAAGGAGGCGGCCCGGCCCATCTTCTCGGCGGTGGCCCGGCCGGTGTTGTGGACCTTCTCCAGTACGTACGGGATGGCCAGCAGGAACGTCGGGCGGAAGCCGGCCAGATCGGCGAGCAGGTCCTCGGTCTGGATGCTCGTCGCGTGGCCCAGCTTCACCCGGGCGCGCAGACAGCCGACCGCGACCATCCGGCCGAAGACGTGCGAGAGGGGCAGGAAGAGCAGGGTCGAGGCGGGGTCCTTGCTGACCGATTTGAAGACGGGGTGCAGCAGCTCTATGGAGTTGTCGACCTCGGCGAAGAAGTTGCCGTGGGTGAGGACGCAGCCCTTGGGGCGTCCGGTGGTGCCGGAGGTGTAGATCAGGGTGGCGGTGTCGGCGGGGCCGCGTCCGGCGCGCCGCTTGGTCACCTCGTACGGGAGCAGATCGCGGCCCGCCGAATTGATCTGGGCGACGGCGCCGGCGTCGAGCTGCCAGAGGTGGGTGAGGTCCGGGAGGCTGCCGCGGACACCGCTGATCATGCGGGTCTGCTCGACGTGCTCCACCACGCAGGCCCGGGCGCCGGAGTCCGCCAGGATCGACTGGGTCTGGTGGGCCGAGGAGGTCGGGTAGAGGGGGACGGTGACCAGCCCCGCCGCCCAGGACGCGAAGTCGATCAGGGTCCACTCGTAGCTGGTGCCGGCCATGATGGCGAGCCGGTCGCCGGGGTTCAGGCCGTGTGCGATCAGCCCCTTGGCGAGGGCGAGTACCTGGTCGGCGAATTCGGCAGCGGTCACGTCGCGCCAGGTGCCGTCGTGCTGCTTGCGGGCGAGGACTGCGTCGGTGGGGGCCGCGGCGGCGTTGTCGAAGGGGATGTCGCCGAGGGAGCCGGTGGGGACGGCCGGGGCGAGCGGCGGGACGGAGACCTCGCGGACGACCCCGTCCTCGACGGTCTTGTGCGGCGGGACCAGTACGGGCGTGGCGGGTGGTGCGGCTTCCTGGCTGGACACGAGCGGCTCCTTCGGTGCTGCTGCGGTACGGCTTCGGCTGCTGCTGGGGACGACGCTGCTGCTGGTTACCGAGTGGTACGGGCTGCCCGGCTGCCCTGGCAAGGGCCCTGACGCGGGTTATTGCACGCGTCTTACGCGCGTTCGAGGATCGCCGTCACGCCCAGACCGCCCGCGGCGCAGATCGAGATCAGGCCGCGTACGGGTGTGCCGTCGGTGGCCGGTTCCCGTTCGGCCAGGAGTTCGGCGAGGGTGGCGACGATGCGGGCGCCGGTCGCGGCGAAGGGGTGGCCGGTGGCGAGCGAGGACCCGGCGACATTGAGCCGGTCGCGGTCGACGGGCGCCAGCCCCTGCTTCTCCCACGCGGCGAGGGTGGCGAGCACCTGGGAGGCGAACGCCTCGTGGATCTCGACCAGGTCGAAGTCCTCGATGCCGAGCCCGGCCCGCTCCAGCATCCGCGGCACGGCGTACGCGGGCGCCATCAGCAGCCCGTCGTCCCCGTCCACGTGGTCCACGGCGGCCGTTTCGTACGCGGTGAGGTAGGCCAGTGGCGTAAGGCCGCGCGCGCTCGCCCACTCCTCGCTCGCCAGCAGCACGGTCGCCGCGCCGTCCGTCAGCGGCGTGGAGTTGCCCGCCGTCATCGTGGCGTCGCCGTCCCGGACGCCGAAGACCGGCTTGAGCCGGGCCAGTTTCTCCACCGTCGAGTCCGGCCGCAGGTTCTGATCGCGGTCCAGGCCGCGGAAGGGGACGACCAGGTCCTTGAGGAAGCCGCGGTCGTAGGCGGCGGCGAGCCGCTGGTGACTCGTCGCGGCCAGGGCGTCCTGGTCGGCGCGCTGGATGCCCCACTTCCTGGCCGTACGGGCCGCGTGCTCGCCCATCGAGAGTCCGGTGCGCGGCTCGGCGTTGCGGGGGATCTCGGGGACGAGGTGGCGCGGGCGTATACGGGAGAGCTGCTTGAGGCGGGCGCCCGCCGACTTCGCGCGGCGGGTGGCCAGCAGGATCTTCCGCAGCTCCTCGTTGACGCCGAGCGGGGCGTCGCTGGCGGTGTCGGAGCCGCCGGCGATCGCGCTGTCCGTCTGGCCGAGGGCGATCTTGTTGGCGGCGGCGATGACGGCCTGCAGGCCGGTGCCGCACGCCTGCTGGATGTCGTACGCGGGGGTGCGCGGGTCCAGCCCCGCGCCGAGCACCGTCTCGCGGGCGAGGTTGAAGTCGCGGCTGTGCTTGAGCACCGCGCCCGCGACGAACTCGCCGATCCGCTCGCCCTCCAGGCCGAACCGTGCCACCAGGCCGTCCAGCGCGGCGGTCAGCAGCTCCTGGTTGGAAGCGGTCGCGTACGGGCCGTCCGAGCGGGCGAAGGGGATGCGGCTGCCGCCGATCACCGCGACCCGCCGGATGCCTGCGGCGCTCTGCTGCGTACTCATCCTCGACCAGCTCCTGACCCTTGAGTAACCTTACTCAGAAGTAAATTTACGCGAGATCCAGGAGCCGGCCAATGCCCGATCGCTACCTTCGTTTCACGCAATCCGGCCCGGGCCGCTTCGTGACCCGGCGGCTGGGGCTGCCGCAGCCGGCGCCGCTGCACCGGTGGAGCGCGGAGCGGCCGGTACTGGACGGGCCGCTGCTGCATCTGACGGCCGGTAAGACCACGGTCGAGCCCGCGGCGGTGCTGGCCCGCGCCGGGCTGCCGGTGCACACCTCGCGGCAGGCCGGGGCGCGGTACGCGGCGGTCGTCGTGGACGCCACGGGCGCGGGCGACGTGGCCGCGCTGCGCGAGGTGTACGACGGGCTGCACCCGGTGCTGCGGTCGCTGACGGACGACGCCCGGGTGGTCGTACTCGGCTCGGCACCCGATCCGACGGACCATCACCAGGCCGCCGCGCAGCAGGCCCTCGAAGGGTTCGTGCGCTCGCTCGGCAAGGAGATCGGCCGCGGCCGCACCGCCCACCTGCTGCGGCTGGCACCGGCGTCCGCCGGGGCCGCGGAGTCCACCCTGCGCTTCCTGCTCTCGCCCCGGTCCGCATACGTGAGCGGGCAGGTCATCGGCATCGAAGCGGCCGAGGACGCGACCGTCCCCGGGGACTGGGACCGGCCGCTGGACGGGCGTACGGCGCTGGTCACCGGGGCCGCGCGGGGCATCGGCGCGGCGGTCGCGGAGACGCTGGCCCGGTACGGCGCGCGCCTCGTCTGCCTGGACGTGCCGCAGGCCGAGGCGGACGTGCGGGCGGTCGCCGAGCGGCTGGGCGGGCAGGCCCTCACACTGGACATCACCGCGCCGGACGCGGGCGAGCGGATCGCCGCCGCGCTCCCCGACGGGCTGGACGTCCTCGTCCACAACGCGGGGATCACCCGGGACCGGCGGCTGGCCAACATGGCGGCCGACCGCTGGGACTCCGTACTGGACGTCAACCTCGCCTCCGTCCTGCGGACCACCGACCATCTGCTGGCCGCCGGCACGCTGCGGCGCGGTACGGGCCGGATCGTCGCCACCGCGTCCATCGCCGGGATCGCGGGCAACACCGGGCAGACCAACTACGCGGCGAGCAAGGCCGGGATCATCGGCCTGGTCCGCTCGCTGGCGCCGCGGGCCGCGGAGGAGCACGGCGTGACGGTCAACGCCGTGGCGCCCGGCTTCATCGAGACGAAGATGACCGCCGCCGTACCGCTCTTCATCCGGGAGGCGGGCCGCCGGATGAACTCGCTCGGCCAGGGCGGCCTCCCCGTGGACGTCGCCGAGACCATCGCCTGGCTCGCGAGCCCGGCCTCCGGCGGCGTCAACGGCCAGGTCGTCCGGGTCTGCGGGCAGAGCCTGCTGGGGGCGTGATGACGGAGCTGACTCTTCCGCGCGCGCCGCGGCTGATGCCCGCGCTGGCCAAGGGGGCAGTGACCGGGGTGGGCAAGCGGCCGCGGGCGGACGCGCCACTGCCCGCCGTACGGCTCACGCTGCCCGGCGTACGGGCCGACCCGGCGCGGACCGCCGCGTACGCCGAGGTCTGCGGCTTCGGCGCGCCCGGCCCGGTACTGCCGGTCACCTACCCGCACATCCTCGGCTTCCCGCTGGCCGCGCGGCTGATGAGCGCCCGGAGCTTCCCACTGCCGATGCTCGGCCTCGTGCACACCACGATCGAGATCGTCCAGCACGCGCCGCTGTACGCGGACCGGCCGCTGGACCTCACGGTGTACGCACAGGAGCTGCGCCCGCACCGGCGCGGCACCGAGACGGTCCTGGTCACGGAGGCGCGACGGGGCGGCGAACTGGTGTGGGAGGACCGCAGCACGTATCTGGCCCGGCACCGAACGGAGGGCGCTCCTCCGTCGGCCGACACCGCCGCCCCCGAGCTCCCGGTCCGTGACGAGTGGAAACTGGCCGCCGACCTCGGCCGTCGGCACGCCGCCGTCTCCGGCGACTACAACCCCATCCATCTCCACCCGCTGACCGCCCGCGCGCTCGGCTTCCCGCGCGCCCTCGCCCACGGCATGTGGACCGTCGCGCGGTGCGCCGCCGAGGCCGTACCGGCCGACGCCCCGGCGCTGCGCCTCACCGCCCGCTTCCGCGCCCCGGTCCTGCTCCCGGCCACCGTCACGTACCGCTCCGACGGCCACACCTCCGACGACCACGCCTTCCGGCTGACCGGCGAATCCGGCCGGAAAGAGCGCATCCATCTGGAGGGGAACCTCCGAATACCCGGATGACCCCCGCGCGGGTCGTCGCGGCGGCACGGCCCGGACCCCGCCGTGCCGCCGCGGCCGCCCCGCGCGAGGTCACCCGCCGGGCGCCCACCGCTCGCCGCCCATCAGGGGGCCGAGGCCGGTCCAGGCGAAGTTCATCAGTGTCGCCGCGGTCTCCTTGGCGGAGGGGCGGGCGTCCTCCGGGCGGGCGTTGGCCCACTCGGCGAGCGACTCGGCGGCCCCGACGAGCGCATGGGCCAGCCCCGAGACCTCGCGCTCCGCCAGGTTCTCGTCGCAGCCCGCCTCCCGCGCCGCGGCCCCGATCAGGCCGGTCACGAACTCGACGATCTCCGCGCGCATCGCGGCGACCTCCAGGGCGAACGGCTCACCATGCGTACGCGCCTGCTGGTGCAGCACCGCCCACCCCTCGGGGTGCTCGGCGGTGTGCGCGAAGAAGCCCTTCAGCCCGCTCCACAGCTGCCGGTCTGCCGCCGCGCCCTCTTCCACGGCGCTCCGCACGGCCGCGACCAGCGCCGCCGCCTCCCGCTGGATGACCGCGGTGAACAGCTCTTCCTTGGAGTTCAGATAGAGGTAGACCAGCGGCTTGGACACCCCGGCGACCTCGGCGATCTCGTCCATCGAGGCGGCCCGGTACCCCCGCCGCGCGAACGTCAGCACGGCCGCGTCCATCATCTGCTGCTCGCGCACCGCCCGCGGCATCCGCTTGCTCTTCACGCCACCCACACCGAACGTCCTTCCACCCCGCCGCTTACCGCCAAGTAAGTTTACGGACCGCTCGCCGAGGAGCGGCCCTGTCCTTCAGGCCAGATACGACGCACCGCGCCCCGGAGCCGGTCGGCTTCGGGGCGCGGTGCGGAGGTGCGGGGACTGATCAGGCCGCGGTGGCCGGGACCGTGACCTTCTGGTCGGCTTCCGCCGCGGCGGTCGCCGCCTCGGGGTCGCCGTCCAGGCTGATGCTGGTGGCGTTGGCGTACGCCTCGCGGTCCAGGATCTTCTCCTTGGCGGAGACCAGGATCGGGATGACGGCCTGGCCGGCCACGTTGGTGGCGGTCCGCATCATGTCCAGGATCGGGTCGATGGCCATGAGGAGACCGACACCGGCCAGCGGGAGGCCCAGCGTGGAGAGGGTCAGGGTCAGCATGACCGTGGCGCCGGTGAGGCCGGCGGTGGCGGCCGAGCCGATGACCGAGACGAAGGCGATCAGGATGTAGTCACCGACGTGCAGCGGGACGTCGAAGATCTGCGCGATGAAGATCGCGGCGAGCGCCGGGTAGATCGAGGCGCAGCCGTCCATCTTGGTCGTCGAGCCGAAGGGCACCGCGAAGGACGCGTACTCCTTCGGGACGCCGAGGCGCTCGGTGACCTTCTGGGTGACCGGCATGGTGCCGACCGAGGAGCGCGAGACGAAGGCCAGCTGGATGGCGGGCCAGGCGCCCTTGAAGAACTGCAGCGGGCTGACCTTGGCGACGGTCGCCAGCAGCAGCGGGTACACGCCGAACATCACCAGCGCGCAGCCGACGTAGATGTCGACGGTGAAGGTCGCGTACTTGCCGATGAGGTTCCAGCCGTACGTGGCGATCGCGTTGCCGATGAGGCCGACGGTTCCCAGCGGGGCCAGCCGGATGACCCACCACAGGGCCTTCTGCAGCAGTTCGAGCGCCGAGCGGCTGAGCTTGAGGACCGGCTCGGCCTTCTCGCCGAGCTGGAGCGCCGCGATGCCGACGACGGCCGCCATGAAGACGATCTGCAGGACCTGCAGCTCGGTGAAGGGCGTGATGATGTCGGTCGGGATGATCCCGGTCAGGAAGTCGATCCAGGTACCGGCGTGGTCGGGCTTGGAGCCGTCGGCGGGCGTGAGGCCCGTGCCGGAGCCGGGGTTGGTGACCAGGCCGATCGCCAGGCCGATCGCGACGGCGATCAGCGAGGTGACCATGAACCACAGCAGGGTGCGGGTGGCGAGCCGGGCGGCGTTGTTGACCTGCCGCAGGTTGGTGATCGACACCACGATGGCGAAGAAGACCAGCGGGGCCACGGCCAGCTTCAGCAGCTGGACGAAGAGCTCACCGATCTTGCCGAGGGTGGTGACCAGCCAGCCGATGTCGCCGCTCTTGGCGATCCAGCCGAGGAGCACACCGAGGACGAGACCCAGCAGGATCTGCGCCCAGAAGGGGACTCTCGGTATGCGGGAGGTCTTGGGAGAGGTGGTCTCGGAAGACGTGGACAACGGGCACACTCCGGGTGCGTGCAGGCTTTCGGGACGAGGCGTGGAGCGCCAGGAGGTCCGTTTGCGGGATCTCCGGCCGCTGCGGGGGACGTCGCGAGGACGTCAGCGGCGACAACAGGCCGCGGACTCACAGCGGCAAAGATCGACGTGCAGGCGCGCCACGAGCGTGAGGCTCATGGGGAACAAGTGCGCTGCTGCTGTCTTCATGTCCGATACGTTAACACTTGAACTTTGGGGTACTCAAAGAAAATCTTTGGCATCCCCCACCCCCGCACAGGACGGGAAACGCCAACGCCCGCCGGTGGAGCGGAAACTCCACGGGCGGGCGCTGGCGGTGTGTGAGGCGTCTTACACGCCGGAGGGCCGGCGGCCGGGCGGTCTCAGACGCCGTCCTCCTGGCTCCGGTTGGCGGCGAGCCGCTCCTTCTGGCGGTCCACCTTGGCCACGATCTGCTGGGACATCGCGTCCCGCTGCTTGCGCAGCAGCACGAAGCTGAGCGGCGCGGAGATCACGATGGCGAGCAGCAGCAGCCAGATGAGGTTCGAGTCGCCGATGCCCAGCGGAATGACGCGGAAGTACGCGAGGACCCAGACGACCGCGAAGCAGGCGACGAAGAGGCCCAGACGGGCAGCGGTGTACAGGAGTGCGGCGTGCTTCTGGCTGCTCACGGTCGGACCTTCTTCTCAACGACAACCGAAAGGGTCTGCATCCAGTCAAGCACAGCAGTCTGTGTGATCTTTCCCGCCCCCGTACCCGGGCGCCTCAGTGCAGCTCGTGCCACATGGTGACGTCGTCGCGGTAGTCGTCGTCGGCGACCTTGATGGCGCCGGGGACCCGGCCGACCTCCTTGTATCCGCAGGAGGCGTAGAAGCGGTCCGCTCCGGTGCCGCCGCGGCAGGTGAGCCGGATCGCGCGGATCCCTTCGGTGGCCCGCGCGGCGTCCTCGACCGCCGCCATCAGCTCGCGGCCCACCCCCTGCCCCTGCAGCGAGGGGTGCACCATCACGCTGTAGACCCACAGGTAGTGCCGCATGAGGCGGTGCGTGTTCGCGTACAGGAACGCGGTCGCGAGCGGGGTGCCGTCCGCGTCCCGGCCGACGACCAGGCGGGCCCGGCCCTCGGCCAGCGCGGCCAGGTGCTTGATCAGCTCGGGACGGATGTCCTCGCCGGTCACGGGCGGCACGAACCCGACGGCCCCGCCGGCGTTCGAGACGTCCGCCCACAACGCGCAGATCCCCTCGCGCAGTTCAGGGGTGACAGAAGGGTCCAGGTCGAAGCGCACGCTCATGACCTGGACCCTAATTCGTCACTCCGGTGACCGAAAAGCGCTTTCCGTCACACCCGCATCGGCTGCGGCTCCTCGCGGCGGTTCGCGTCCGGGCCCGGGTACTCACGGATGATCTCGTACCGGGTGTTCCGCTCGACCGGGCGGAAGCCGGCATCCCGGATGAGGTCCAGCAGGTCCTCGCGGGTGAGCTTGTTCGGCGTGCCGTAGTTGTCGGCGTCGTGCGTGATCTTGTACTCGACGACCGAGCCGTCCATGTCGTCGGCGCCGTGCTGCAGGGCGAGCTGGGTGGTCTGCAGACCGTGCATGACCCAGAAGCACTTCACATGCGGCACGTTGTCGAAGAGGAGGCGGGAGACCGCGAAGGTCTTCAGGGCCTCGGCGCCGGTGGCCATGGTCGTGCGGGCCTGCAGCTTGTTGCGGACCTTGCCGTCCTGCATGTCCACGAAGTCGTGCTGGTACCGCAGCGGGATGAAGACCTGGAAGCCGCCGGTCTCGTCCTGCAGCTCACGCAGCCGCAGCACGTGGTCCACGCGGTGGCGCGGCTCCTCGATGTGCCCGTACAGCATGGTGCTCGGGGTCTTGAGGCCCTTCTGGTGCGCCAGGCGGTGGATGCGCGACCAGTCCTCCCAGTGGGTGCGGTGGTCGACGATGTGCTGCCGGACCTCCCAGTCGAAGATCTCCGCACCGCCGCCGGTCAGCGACTCCAGGCCGGCCTCGATCAGCTCGTCGAGGATGTCCGAGGCGTCCATGCCCGAGATGGACTCGAAGTGGTGGATCTCCGTCGCCGTGAAGGCCTTCAGCCCGACGTTCGGCAGGGCTTCCTTGAGGGCCTTCAGGGAGCGCGGGTAGTAACGCCAGGGCAGGTTCGGGTGCAGGCCGTTGACGATGTGCAGCTCGGTGAGGTTCTCGTTCTCCATGGCCTTGGCCAGGCGGACGGCCTCCTCGATGCGCATCGTGTACGCGTCCTTCTCGCCCGGCTTGCGCTGGAAGGAGCAGTACGCGCAGGACGCGGTGCACACGTTCGTCATGTTGAGGTGACGGTTGACGTTGAAGTGCACGACGTCGCCGTTCTTGCGGGTGCGCACCTCGTGCGCGAGGCCGCCGAGCCACGCCAGGTCGTCGGACTCGTAGAGGGCGATGCCGTCCTCGCGGGTCAGCCGTTCACCGGCGTGGACCTTCTCCTCCAGCTCGCGCTTGAGCCCAGCGTCCATTCCGGTCCGCCTCCCATGTTTTCTACCGATACAACCTCGACCGAGCGTACTCCCCCAGCCTTCGGCCGGGAGGTGCCCCCATACGCAACCGCTTCGCGGCCGCTACCCCTCTTCGGGAAGCTCCCCGACCCGGTTCTCCCACTTCGTGGAGAGCACGATCGTGGTGCGCGTACGGGAGACACCCTTGGTGCCGGAGAGCCGGCGGATGGTCCGCTCCAGGCCGTCCACGTCATTCACCCGGACCTTGAGCATGTACGAGTCGTCGCCCGCGATGAACCAGCAGTCCTCGATCTCGGTGAGGTCGCGCAGCCGGTGGGCGAGCTCCTCGTGGTCGGTGGCGTCCGAGAGCGAGATGCCGACCAGGGCCGTGACGCCCAGGCCCAGCGAGGCGGCGTCGACGGTCGCGCGGTAGCCGGTGATCACGCCGGCCGACTCCAGCCGGTTGATGCGGTCCGTGACGCTGGGGCCGGACAGGCCCACCAGCCGGCCGAGCTCCGCGTACGAGGCCCTGCCGTTCTCGCGCAGTGCCTGGATGAGCTGCCTGTCCACCGCGTCCATTGCGTCCCCGACCTTTCAATCTTTCCGCATTGCCACTACTGATTAGAGAATCTAAGGCATGCAGGGCGAATTTAGCCCGCAATCCCAGGTAAAAAACAGAGATTGATCACTGACCTCTGTCAGCGTCGCCTGCTGCGCCGCCGCCGAGCTCGCCCGCCCAGCGCCGGTACAGGCCGTGCGGCACACCCGCCGCGTCCAGCGCCCGGCCCGCCACGAAGTCCACCAGGTCCTGGATGTGCGTCGCCCCCGCGTAGAACGCGGGCGAGGCCGGCAGCACCACGGCGCCCGCCTCGTCCAGGGCGACCAGGTGCTTGAGGGTCTGCCCGTTCAGCGGCGTCTCGCGCACCGCGACGACCAGCTTCCGGCGCTCCTTCAGCGTCACGCTCGCCGTCCGCTGCAGCAGGTCCTTGGAGAGCCCCAGCGCCACCCCGGCCACGCACGCCGTGCTGGCCGGCACGATCAGCATGCCCTTGGCCGGATACGAGCCCGAGGACGGGCCCGCGGCCAGGTCACCGGCCGGCCAGTGCCGTACGTCCGCGAGATCCGCCTCCGTGACCGGGAAGGTGTCCGGCTTGCCGTCCGCGCCGCGCGCCAGCCATTCGCGCAGGTCCGCGCGCCAGTGCGCATCCCGGAAGGAGATCCCGGTCTCGTCCAGCAGCGTCAGCCGCGAGGCCCGGCTCACGACCAGGTCGACGGCCTCGCCCGCGGCCAGCAGGCCGCGCAGCACGGACGCGGCGTACGGGGTTCCGGACGCGCCGGAGATCCCGACCACCCACGGTCTGCGGGGACCGGTGCCGGCGTGCTGACTGGTGACGTTGTGCGGCGGCTCCACGGCACCGAGCCTATCCGGCGGAACCAGGAGCACCGTCACAGCCGTTCTTGCCTGTGAGGGCGCGCGGCCATCGCGCGGACCTCGGCGGACATGCCGGTACGGGGACACCGGCCGGCAGGCGAGGAGGGCCCGACATGGGAGCACGCGCCAAACCCGCTGCGCTGCTGGTGCTGGCCTGGGTCGGGCTGCTCTGGCTGCTGGAGGCGGTGGACGTGGCCACCGGTCACGCGCTGGACAGCTTCGGTATCCGGCCGCGCGAGCTGAGCGAGCTGGTCGATGTGCTCCCGGCGACCGCCGTGCACTTCGGCTTCGCCCACCTCATGGCCAACACCCTCCCGCTGCTCGTGCTCGGCTTCCTGGCCGGGCTGCGCTCCGGGATCCGCAGACTGGCCGGTGTCACGCTGCTCATCGCCGTCGTCAGCGGCCTGGGCGTCTGGCTGATATCGCCACCGGGCAGCAATACCGCGGGCGTCTCCGGAGTGATCTTCGGGCTCTTCGGCTATCTCGTCGTGCGCGGCTTCATCGAGCGCAAGGCGCTGGACATCGCCATCGGCGTGCTCGTCGCGGTGCTCTACGGCTCGATCCTGTGGGGCGCGCTCCCGGCCTCGAACGGCATCAGCTGGCAGGCGCACTTCTTCGGGCTGGCCGGCGGGGCGCTGGCCGCGTACGTCTTCCGGGTGCGGACGCCGGGCCTCCGCCCGGAAGGGCGGGTCCCGTAGGCTCAGTCTCCGGCGGCGCCGGGCCATGGCGCAGCGCCGCCAGAGACACCATTCACGTCATCGGGGGGATCAGCCCGTGGTCGAGTTCGACAAGTCCGCATCGGAACCGCCGTCCGAGGGGCAGCCGCCGCACCAGAACGGCGGTCAGCAGCAGGGCCAGCAGGGACAGCAGGGACAGCAGCCCTACGGTCAGCCCTACCCGCAGCAGGGGCAGCAGCCGTACGGTCAGCCGCAGGGGCAGCAGCCCGGCTACGGCTACCCCGCCCCGCCGCCCGGCCCCGGCCAGCAGCCGCCGTACGGCGGCCCCGGCGGCCCCGGTGCTCCCGGCTGGGGCTCCCAGCCCCCCGGGTACGGCTACGCCACCCCGCCCCGGCCCTCGACCGGGCCCGCGATGTGGTCGCACCTCGGCGCGGTGCTCACCGTCTTCGTCGGCACGGGCGTGTGCTGCATCGGCATGCTGTGCGGCTGGATCGCCCCGATGGCCATCCGCAACAACGCGCAGAACGAGCACGACCCGTACATCCGCCACCACGCGGCCCAGGGGATGAACTACGGCATCACCCAGGCGATCATGGCGGTGATCACCGGCATCCTGTACTTCGTCGTGGTGATCAGCGCGGGCGTGACCGCCGACTCCGGCACGGGCGACCCCGGGCTGGTCTTCTTCATCCCGCTGATCTGCTACTTCGTCCTCTTCGGCGCGTACTGGATCACCACGCTGGTCTTCGGGATCATCGGCGCGGTGAAGGCCAACAACGGCCAGATGTGGTCCTACCCGAAGTTCCTGTCCTGGCGCTTCGTCAAGAACTGAGCGACGGCAAACGGCCAGGGGCCGGCACCCGGTGGGTGCCGGCCCCTGGCCGTTTTTCCGGTCCGTCAGAGCGTCAGCCCGCGCACCAGCAGGTCCAGCAGCGCGCAGACGAAGAGCGCGATGCCGATGAAGCCGTTGACCTGGAAGAACGCCCGGTTCAGGCGCGACAGGTCGTGCGGCTTCACGATCGTGTGCTCGTACAGGAACGCGCACGCGACGATCACCAGGCCCACCCAGAAGAACACCCCTGCGCCGGTGGCCAGCGCGAAGCACACGAACAACGCCGTGGTGACCGCATGGCAGCCGCGCGCGCCCCAGATGGCGGCCGGAATGCCGAAGCGTGCCGGTACGGACTTCACGCCGACCTCGCGGTCGGTCTCGACGTCCTGGCATGCGTAGATCAGGTCGAAGCCGCCGATCCAGATGCCCACCGCGAGGCCGAGGATCACCGCCTCCCAGGACCACTCGCCGGTGATCGCCAGCCAGCCGCCGACCGGGCCCATGGCCTGGGCGAGACCGAGGATGGCCTGCGGGAAGTTCGTGAACCGCTTGCCGTACGGATAGACCACCATCGGGATCACCGCGACGGGGGCCAGGGCCAGGCAGAGCGGGTTCAGCAGCGCGGCCGCCGCCAGGAAGACCACGAGGGCGACCAGCGCGCCCGTCCAGGCGTGCTTCACCGACATCGCGCCGGTGACCAGCTCGCGGTGGGCGGTGCGCGGATTGCGGGCGTCGATCTCGCGGTCGATGATCCGGTTCGCGGCCATGGCGAAGGTGCGCAGACCCACCATCGCGACGGTGACGAGCAGCAGCTCCCACCAGTGGACGTGCCCGTCCACCTGGAACATCGCGGTGAGCGAGGCGATGTAGGCGAAGGGCAGCGCGAAGACCGAGTGCTCGATCATGACGAGCCGCAGAAAGGCCTTGGTGCGGCCCGGCTGCGGGATCGCGGCGGCGGAGGCGCTCACAGCCCGTACTCCTTCCAGCGCTTGGTGACCCGTTCGGAGATCTCCGGGTCCGAGACGATCATCTGCGGCCAGCCCCCGTCCCGGGTGTAGCCCTCCTCGGGCCACTTCGCGGTCGCGTCGATGCCGGCCTTGCCGCCCCAGAACTGCTGGTACGAGGAGTGGTCCAGGTGGTCCACCGGGCCCTCCACGACCGTCAGGTCACGGGCGTAGTCGGTGTTGCCCAGCGCCCGCCAGGAGACCTCGTGCAGATCGTGCACGTCGCAGTCCGCGTCGACCACGATGATCAGCTTGGTCAGCGACATCATGTGCGCACCCCAGATGGCATGCATGACCTTCTGCGCGTGCTTGGGGTACTTCTTGTCGATCGAGACGATCGCGCAGTTGTGGAAGCCGCCGGACTCCGGGAGGTGGTAGTCCACGATGTCCGGGACGATGATCTTCAGGAGCGGGAGGAAGAACCGCTCCGTGGCCCGGCCCAGCGGCCCGTCCTCCGTCGGCGGCCGGCCGACGACGATCGACTGCAGCAGCGGACGCCTGCGCATCGTGACGCAGTCGATGGTCAGCGCCGGGAACGGCTCCTGCGGCGTGTAGAAGCCGGTGTGGTCACCGAACGGCCCCTCGGGGAGCATCTCGCCCGGCTCCAGCCAGCCCTCCAGTACCACCTCGGCGTTGGCCGGGACCTGGAGCGGCACGGTCTTGCAGTCGACCATCTCGATCCGCTTGCCCTGCACGAAGCCCGCGAAGAGGTACTCGTCGATGTCGCCGGGGAGCGGCGCGGTCGAGGCGTACGTCACGGCCGGCGGGCAGCCGAAGGCGATGGCGACCGGCAGCTTCTCGCCGCGCCTGGCGGCCACCTGGTAGTGGTTCCGGCTGTCCTTGTGGATCTGCCAGTGCATCCCGATGGTGCGCTTGTCGTGCCGCTGGAGGCGGTACAGACCGAGGTTGCGGACGCCGCTTTCGGGGTCCTTGGTGTGGGTCAGGCCCAGGTTGAAGAACGAGCCGCCGTCCTCGGGCCAGGTGAACAGGGCGGGCAGCTGCTCGAGGTCGACCTCGTCGCCCTGGAGCACGACCTCCTGGACGGGCGCGCCCTCCCCCTTGACCTTCTTCGGCGGTACGTGCGTCATGTTCGCGAGCTTCCCGAAGGCCTCGCGAACGCCGACGAAGCCCTGCGGCAGCTCGGGCTTGAGCAGCCCGCCGATCTTGCCGCTGATGTCGTCGTAGGACTTCAGGCCGAGCGCCTTCAGGAGCCGGCGGTCGGTGCCGTAGACGTTCATGGCCAGCGGCATCGCCGAGCCCTTGACGTTCTCGAAGAGGAGCGCGGGGCCGCCGGCCTTCTGCACCCGGTCGACGATCTCCCCGACTTCCAGGTGGGGGTCGACCTCGGCCTTGATGCGCTTGAGGTCACCTTCGCGGTCGAGCGCCCGGAGGAACGAGCGAAGATCGTCATAAGCCATGCGTCCCAGTATCCGGTACGCACTACCCTGGACTGGTCACTGGGGCCGCGCTCACCGGCCCGCCCGGCCACTCCCAGGGGGAGCGAGACATGCTGCGGGTGCTGATGATCCTGGTGCCGCTGGCACTGAGCATCTACGCGTTCATCGACTGCGTCACCACCGATGAGAAGCATGTGCGCCACATGCCGAAGGTGCTGTGGGCGATCCTCGTACTGCTCTTCCCGCTCGTCGGGTCGGTGTCCTGGCTGATCGCCGGAAAGAACCGCGCGGCGCTCGCCGCCGAGGGCCGCGCATCGGGGCGCGGCCGGGGTGGCCGGGGCGGCTGGGTCGCGCCGGACGACAACCCCGAGTTCCTGCAGAAGCTGGGCACGCAGGAGCGGGCGCAGCGCCGGGACGAGGACGAGACGCTGCTCAAGGACTGGGAAGCGGACCTGAAGCGCCGCGAGGAGGAGCTCCGCCGCCGCGAGTCGGGAGACGGCAAGGGGCCCGGGGAGCGTGACGAATGAGCGGCCCCGGCACGTCCGCGATGCTGGCCGTCGCGGTGGCCGAGGCCCGGGCCGGACTCGCCTCCGGCGGCATCCCGATCGGCGCCGCGCTGTACGGCGCTGACGGCACACTGCTCGGGCGGGGTCACAACCGGCGCGTGCAGGACGACGACCCGTCGGTGCACGCCGAGACGGCCGCGTTCCGGGCCGCCGGACGGCAGCGCTCGTACCAGGGCACGACCATGGTCACCACGCTGTCGCCCTGCTGGTACTGCAGCGGGCTGGTGCGCCAGTTCGGGATCTCCCGGGTCGTGATCGGCGAGGCGGAGACGTTCCACGGCGGGCACGACTGGCTGGCCGAGCACGGCGTGGAGGTCGTGGTGCTGGACGACCCGGAGTGCGTCGCGATGATGCGCGCCTTCATCGCGGACCGCCCCGAGCTGTGGCACGAGGACATCGGCGAGGACTGAGCAAGAGAACCGAAGAGGGCCGCCGCGGAAGGCCGAGGGAGACCGGCGATGAGTGACGCGATTCCCGTCATCGACCTGGGCGCGTGGCGGTCCGGGGACGACCGGACACGGCAGGCCCTCGCCGCCACCGTCGACGCCGCCCTGCGCACCGCCGGGTTCCTCGTCGTCACCGGGCACGGCGTCGACGCGGGGCTGCGGACGGACATCCGTACGGCCGCCCGGCGGTTCTTCCGGCTGCCGACGGCCGCGAAGGAGCCGTACGCGGTCACGGTCGGCGAGCGCGGCTGGCTGGGGCCCGGCGCGGAGGCGAACGGGTACGCGGAGGGCACGGAGACACCGCCGGACCTGAAGGAGTCGCTGTCCTTCGCGGCCGACGAGCCGACGGGGAACGCCGCCGTGGACGCGGAGTGGTTCCTGCCGAACACCTGGCCCGCGGAGGTGCCGGAGCTGCGGCCGCTGGTCGAGCGGTACACCGGCGAGATGCGGGCGCTGTCCGATCTGCTCCTCGAAGTGCTCGCCGGCGCGCTGGGCGAGTCCGCCGACTTCTTCACCCGGCACACCGGGCACCCCACCTGGGGCTTCAACGTCAACTGGTACCCGGGGACGGAGGTGGTCGGCGCGCCACTGCCGGGCCAGTTCCGGATCGGGCCGCACACCGACTTCGGCACGGTCACCGTCCTGGACCGGCAGCGCGGCAAGGGCGGGCTGCAGGTCTTCACCGACGCGGACGGCTGGGCGGACGCGCCCTGGGCGCCGGACTCGTTCACGGTGAACATCGGCGATCTGATGGCGCGGTGGACCGGCGGCCGCTGGCAGTCGGGGCGGCACCGCGTCCTGCCGCCGCCGGCCGACGTGCCGGCCGAGGAACTGATGTCGCTGGTGTACTTCTACGAGTGCGACCCGGGGACGAGCCTCGGCGGCCTGCCCGACTCGCATGTCTATCTGCGGGAGAAGCTGACCGCGATCACGGTCGGCTGAGCCGAGCGCCGGGCACGACACCACAAATCTGAGCCTCCGTCAGGAAACGGCACGCTCGCCGTAAAGTGACGCGGTGATCATCTCCGACAACGTGCCTGGCCAACGCCGTTTGCCAGGCACTGTCCGGCTGTCGGGAGGGCACCCGTGCCCGACCTGACCCGGCGCAGACTCCTCGGCTCCGCCGCGGGCGCGGTGGGCGGCGCCGCCGCGCTGTCGCTGCTGCCGCCGAGCGTGCGGAAGGCGGTCGCGGCCGGGCCGCCCCGGCACGGCTCGCCGGACGACATCGAGCACGTCGTGCTGCTGATGCAGGAGAACCGTTCGTTCGATCACTACTTCGGGACGCTGCGCGGCGTACGCGGCTTCGCGGACCCGGAGGCGCTCACCCTCTCCACCGGACGCTCGGTCTTCCACCAGCCGGACGCCGTGAACCCGGACGGCTACCTGCTGCCGTTCCACCTGGACACCCACCGCTCCAGCGCCCAGGCCGTCCCGTCCACCAGCCACGCCTGGTCCGTGCAGCACGAGGCGTGGCACGGCGGGCGGATGGACCGCTGGCTGCCCGCGCACCGCAAGGCGGACGGGAAGAACGGCCCGTATGTGATGGGCTATCACACCCGCGCGGACATTCCCTTCCACTTCGCCCTCGCCGAGGCGTTCACCCTCTGCGACCACTACTTCTGCTCGGTCTTCGGGCCCACCTGGCCGAACCGGCTGTACTGGATGACCGGCACGATCGACCCCGGCGGCACCCGGGGCGGCCCGGCCCGGAACAACACCGCGCCGCAACCGTACCGCTGGACGACGTACGCCGAGCGGCTGCAGGCGGCGGGCGTGAGCTGGCGGGTGTACCAGCAGGACGACGACTACGGCTGCAATCTGCTGGAGCAGTTCCGGAGCTTCCGGGACGCCGGGCCCGGGGACGCGCTGTACGAGCGCGGGGTGCGGCCGCGGCCCGCGGGCACCTTCGAGGACGACGCGCGGAACGACCGGCTGCCGGCCGTCTCCTGGATCATCCCGACGGCGGCGGAGTCGGAGCACCCGGACTATCTGCCGGCCGCCGGTGCCGCCTTCGTCGCGCGGACGGTCGAGGCCATCGCCAGTAACCCGAAGGTCTGGTGGAAGACCGCGTTCATCCTGAACTACGACGAGAACGACGGGTTCTTCGATCACGTACCGCCGCCGGTGCCGGCCGCCGGCACGAAGGACGAGTTCATCGGCGGGCTGCCCATCGGCGCCGGCTTCCGCGTCCCGTGCCTGATCGTCTCGCCGTGGACGGTGGGCGGCTGGGCCGCGGGCGAGCCCTTCGACCACACCTCCGTACTGCAGTTCCTGGAGCGCTTCACCGGCGTCGAGGAGCCGAACATCTCCGACTGGCGGCGGGCCACCTTCGGCGATCTGACCTCGGCCTTCGGCTTCGGACCCGCGCGCCGCCCGCCGCGGCTGCCACGCGACACCGCCGAGCGGCTGGCAGCGGCCAAACGAGAAGTCGCGACCCTGCCGAAGCCGGTCCTCCCCGGCACCGGCCAGTCCCCGCCCCGCCAGGAGCGCGGCGGCCGCAAACGCCGCTGAACCGGCCGCGGGATCACCGCTGTCAGTGCCGTGCCCTAATCTTCTGCTCGGCGCGACGAATTGGCCGCGACCAGGGGTTCTCCCCTGCCCGCCGCCCGTCCGTACCCCCCATCGCCATCCTCGCGGCCGGGTCTTCCGGCCGTCGGTTCAGCATGCTCGTCACCGAGCTCGTTCAGAGGATGAAGCACTTGCGCACACGAAGACTTGTCAGCGCCCTCACGCTGACGGCCCTCGTCGGTACCGCAACTCTCTTCGGCCCCGGGTCCGCCGGCCCCGCGTACGCCGACAGCTCCACCCCCCTGCCCGCCGACTGGATCACCGACACCGTCGTGGACGGGGTCCACAAGCGGGTGTTCATGAGCGCCCCGAACAGCGACAGCGTGCTGGTCGCGGACTACGACGGGAACCTCGTCGGGCAGATACCGGGCGAGCAGGGCGCGTCCGGACTCGCCCTCTCCGAGGACTCCGGGACGCTCTACGTCGGCCTGTCCGAGGGCGAGGCGATCGCCGCGATCGACACCGGCTCGCTCACCGAGACCGCCCGTTACGCCACCGGTACGGGCAACCAGCCCTCCACCCCGGTCGTCACCGGCGGCAAGGTCTGGTTCAGCTTCTACGGCTCCCGGGGCGGCGGCATCGGCGCGGTCGACCTCTCGGGCGCCGAGCCGGTCGTCACCACCGACGAGGTCCCGGCGTACGCCTGGTACAACGCACCGCTGCTGGCCGCCTCGCCGGCCGCGCCGGGCACGCTCGTCGCGGGCGAGGTGGGCTCCAGCCCGGCCACCATGGCCGTGTACGACGTGACGTCCGGGCACCCGGTCCAGAAGGCCAACGTCTGGAACCCGGGCGGCGGCACGTCCAACCTCCGCGACATGGCCATCGCCGCCGACGGCGAGAACGTCGTCGTGGCCAGCGGCGCACCGTACAAGCAGCAGGTCTTCAAGCTCTCGGACCTGACGGCCAACGGCAGCTACCCGACCAACCCGTACCCGAACGCGGTGGCCATCGCCCCGGACGGCACGGTCGCCGCGGGCATCGACGGCTACTACGAGGACGACATCTACCTCTTCACGCCGGGCGCGGCCGCGGCGTACCGCACGTACGAGGTCAAGGGCACGACCAACGCGACGCTCAGCACCCGGGGCCTGGAGTGGGCGCCGGACGGCAGCCGGCTGTTCGCGATCACCGGCTCCGGCACGACGCTCCAGCTCAAGGTGCTCACCGAGGCCGCCAAGGCCGACTCGCAGCTCACCGTGACGGCGCCGGCCACCGCCCCGTCCGGCCCGCCGCTGACCGTCTCCGGCACGCTGACCGCCAAGCTGCCGTACGCCGAGGGCACCTCGGTCGAGGTGACGCGCACCGGCCCGTCGGGCGGCTCGGCCGTCCCGCTGGGCAGCGCGACCGTGGCCGCCGACGGCACCTTCAAGGTGACCGACCGGCCGCGCGGCGAGGGTGACGTGACGTACACCGTCACCTACCGGGGCGACGCGCGCCACACGGCCGCGACGGCGACCGCCACCGTCGCACTGACCGGCCGCTGAAGCTGACCGGCCGCTGAAAACGGCCAGTCGCTGAAAAACGGCCGCGGCGGGCCGGGAACGTGTCCCGGCCCGCCGCGGCCCACGGCTGTCGCCCCGGTCAGACTCCGGCGTAGGAGTGCAGACCCGTGACGAAGATGTTCACGCCGTAGTAGTTGAAGAGGTAGCAGGCGAAGGCGATCAGGGCCAGGTAGGCGGCCTTGCGGCCCTTCCAGCCTGCGGTCGCGCGGGCGTGCAGGTAGCAGGCGTAGGCGACCCAGGTGATGAAGGACCAGACCTCCTTGGGGTCCCAGCCCCAGTAGCGGCCCCAGGCGGCCTCGGCCCAGATCGCGCCCGCGATGATCGTGAAGGTCCACAGCGGGAAGACCGTCGCGTTGATGCGGTACGCGAACTTGTCCAGCGAGGCGGCCGCGGGCAGCCGCTCCAGTACCGACTTGGCGAAGGCGCCCGGCTGCTTGCCGCTCGGGTCGGCGAGCTTGGCCTCGTAGCGGTCGCGGAAGAGGTACAGCAGGGTGGAGACCGCGCCCATGTAGAGCACCGCGCCGGAGATGATCGCGCAGCTGACGTGGATCCACAGCCAGTACGAGTGCAGTGCCGGGACGAGCTGGTCACTGGCGGTGTAGAGGACCGAGACGGCGAGGCCGAGGTCCAGCAGGACGGTGGTGACCAGCGGCAGGCCGAGCCAGCGGACGTTCTTCTTGGCGACCAGCAGGATCAGGTACACGGCCACCGCGACCGCGGCGAAGGTCGTGGAGAACTCGTACATGTTGCCCCAGGGGGCACGCTCCACCGACAGGGCGCGGGAGACCACGCCGCCCACGTGGATCAGCCAGGCCAGCGTGGTCAGCGAGATGGCGATGCGGCCGTACAGGTCGCCCTTCTCGGTGCCGCCGTGCGCGCCGATGCCGTCGGGCACGTCCCGGCTGCCGGCCGCCGAGCGGGTCACGACCTTGGGGCGGTCCAGTACGGCGGTGCCGCCGGCCTTGGCCTTGGACTGCACCGTCACGCCGGGCGCCGCCGATTTGTCCGCGGTGAGCGCGGCGGCCGTACGGCCCACCTTGCTCCGGCTGCCGAACACCCACTCCGCCATGTGCGCGAGGAACGCCAGGGTGTAGATCGCCATCGCCGAATAGATCAGCGTGTTGCTGGTACTGGCCAGGTTCTCGTTGGCCGCGGCCGCGAGGTTCACGCGCGCGCTCCTTCGGAGGGATCAGCGTTACCGGCGGAGTCGGTCGGCTCCGCGGAGTCTTCGGGGTCGGAAGCTTCGGTTTCGGTTTCCGGCTCGGGCGCCTGCGGGGCGTCCGGCTGGAGGGTGTACGCGAGGTCCGCCAGCTCCTCGGGGAGCTTCGCGGACTCGCTGCGGCCGAGCCCGGCGATCTCCACGACGGTGACGCCGTCGGGGCCCGGCTCGGCGCGGACCCACACCCGGCGGCGCTGGATGAACAGCGAGCCGGCGAGGCCGAGCAGGGCGGCGACCGCGCCGCCCAGCGCGAGCCCGTTGCCGGGCTGGTGGGAGATCTTGAAGCTGGCCCACTGCTTGACGCCGTTGAACTTGATGCTGCCGTCACCGTTCGGCAGCTTCATGGACTGCCCCGGGGACATCATCTGGGCGACCGCCCGGCCGTCGACCTTGTACTGCTTCAGGTTCTTGGTCTCGAGCTGGTAGACGTTCTGCGGCAGGCCCGAGTCCACGCCCAGGTCACCGTGGTACGCGGTGAGGGTCAGCCGGGGATTGTCCAGCGCCGGGAAGACGGAGAACATCGAGCCGGAGCCCTTGCCGCCGAAGGTCGGGACGAAGAAGCCCTGGAAGCCGAGCTGGTTCTTCTTGCCGTCCTTGGTCTTGGCGCCGGGGACCTTCACCACGCCGCTGGAGGTGAAGTTCTTGGGGTCCTGCGGGAGGAACGGCACGGCGCCCTCGTAGACGACCTTGCCGGTGCCGTCCTTGACGGTGACGTCGGGCGCGTAGCCGTGCGAGAGCAGGTAGACCCGGTCACCGCCGATGTCCAGCGGCTCGTTGACCTTGATCGAGGTCTTGTGCTCCTTGCCGTCGGCACCGCTGAAGTAGGTGACGTCGGCGCGGAAGATCCGCGGGGTGCCGTTCTGCGGCCCGCCGCGCTCGTACGTGGCGACGAACTTGTCGAGCTGGAAGCCGAACGGCTCCAGGTCGTTCGTGTCGAAGAACGAACCGGACTTGAAGTCGTCGAACTGCGTCAGGCTGTTGGAGAAGCCGTCGCCCTCGGCGATCAGCTTGCCGCCCTCGGACTTCCACAGGTTGCCGATGGCGAAGGCGACCAGCATCACGATCAGCGCGATGTGGAAGATCAGGTTGCCGGCCTCGCGGAGGTACCCCTTCTCGGAGGCGACCGAGGTGCCCACGATGTGGCTGCGGAAGCGGCGCTTCTTGAGCGTCCGCTGGGCGGCCTGGAGGACCTGCTCGGGCTCGGCGGTGGTGCGCCAGGTGGCGTACGCAGGCAGCCGGGTCAGCCGGCGCGGGGCGCCCGGCGGGCGGCCGCGGAGCTGGCCGACGAACTGCCAGGTCCGCGGGACGATGCAGCCGATCAGCGAGATGAACAGCAGCAGGTAGATCGCGGAGAACCACACCGAGCTGTAGACGTGGAACATCCCGAGCTTGTCGTAAATCGGCCCGAGGACGTCGTGCTGTTCCTTGAACTGATCGACCTTGACCGGGTCGATGCTGGTCTGCGGGATGAGCGAGCCGGGGACGGCGCCGAGCGAGAGCAGGAAGAGCAGGATCAGCGCGACCCGCATCGAGGTGAGCTGGCGCCAGAACCAGCGTGCCCAGCCGATCGGCCCGAGGGAGGGGAGGGAGACCTCCTCCTTCGGCGCGGTGGACAGCTGGGAGCCCGCGGCGCCGAGGTCGGCGTCCTGCGGGGTCTCGCTGTGCGTGTCGCTGTGGGTGTCGGTCTTGGCGGCCATCAATTCAGATCCCAACGGTGAAGCCGGTCGTCCAGCTCTGCAGCTCGGACATCATGCTGTCCCAGATTCCTGTGACGAGCAGGACGCCGATCACCACGAGCAGCCCGCCACCGGTCCGCATCACCCAGACATAGTGGCGCTTGACCCAGCCGAACGCGCCGAGCGCCTTGCGGAAGGCCAGCGCGACCAGGATGAAGGGCAGGCCGAGGCCGATGCAGTACGCGATGGTCAGCAGCGCGCCGCGGCCCGCGCTCGCCTCGTTGAACGACAGGGCGTTCACGGCGGTCAGGGTGGGGCCCAGGCACGGCGTCCAGCCGACGCCGAAGAGCACGCCGAGCACGGGCGCGCCCACCAGCCCCATCGCGGGCCGCTTGTGCAGCATCCGGAACTCGCGCTGCCCGAAGCGGCCCAGCACACCCATGAAGGTGAGGCCGAGCAGGATGGTCAGGGCGCCGAGCACCCGGGAGATGACGTCCTTGTAGTCCTGCAGCGTCTGCCCGAAGTACCCGAAGAGGGCGCCGCCGGAGACGAAGACGACCGTGAAGCCGAGGACGAAGAGGGCGGCGCCGCCGAGCATCCGGCCGCGCTTGGCCTCTCCGAGGTCGGTGCCGGTGACGCCGGTCACGTACGACATGTAGCCCGGTACGAGCGGCAGTACGCACGGCGAGAAGAAGGACACCAGGCCGCCGAGGAGGGCGACCGGCAGGGCGACCAGCAGGGCGCCGGTGAGCACGGTCTGGTTCGGCGCTGTACTTGCGGCGGCGAGCGCGATCACGGGATCACTTCTCCGCGATCAGCGGGTCGATCATCTTGCGCAGCTCGTTCTCGCTGAGCGGGGTGAGGGCACGCGCCGCGATCCGGCCCTTGCGGTCGATCGCGATGGTGGTGGGGATCGCCTGCGGGTTCAGGCTGCCCTTGGGGAAGCGCAGCATCTGCTTGCCCATCGGGTCGTACAGGCTCGGGTACGGGACCTTGTGCTGCTCCTCGAAGCTGACTGCCTGGGTCTTCTTGGAGTCCCGGGTGTTGATCCCGAGGAACTGCACGCCCTCGTCCTTGGTCTCGTTCGCGACCTTGGCGAAGTTCGGGGCCTCGGCGATGCAGGGCGCGCACCAGGAGCCCCAGATGTTGAGGACGACGACCTTGCCCTTGTAGTCGGCGATGTCGAGGTGCTTGCCCTTGGTGGATTCGCCCGAGATGTCGGGCACCGGCTGCCGGTCGGCCGGCTTCACGGTGTCCACGCCGTCCTTGCCCTGCACGAACTTCGTCTGCTCCGAGCCGCCTGACGTACCGCCCGACCCGCAGGCGCTCAGCAGCACGGCGGCGACCGCGGCTCCGGCGGCCGGCAGGAGCGTACGGCGACGGGTGACGCGGCGGCGGGGGACGCGGCAGGCACTCATGTGAAAAGTTTCGCATGGGCCCATTACGGATCTTCCGCACCCCCCTCGTCGCGCGGTTCAGTCCGCCGCGAGGTACCGCCGCCAGCCGCCCTTCGGCTGCTCGCCGACGTCCAGCCGCTGCAGCCTGGCCAGCACCTTCGGGTCCTGGACGGCCAGCCAGTCGGTGAACTGCTTGAAGGACACCAGCCGCACGTCCCGGTGCTTCTCGTGCGCGATGTGCTTCAGCGCCTCCTCGACGGCGTCCATGTAGATCCCGCCGTTCCACTCCTCGAAGTGGTTGCCGATGAAGAAGGGGGCCCGGTTCGTCTCGTACGCGCGCTGGAATCCGGAGATGTACGCGTCCGCGGCCTGCCGGCGCCAGCCCGGGTAGTTCGCCTTCGGGGCCCGGGTGGAGTTCCGGGACTGGTTGGCGAGCATGTTGTAGTCCATCGAGAGGACCTCGAAGGAGTGGCCCGGGAACGGGATCTGCTGGAGCGGGAAGTCCCAGATGCCGTACTTCTTCGTGGGCCAGGTCTGGCGGCCGCCGGGCGAGCTGGCGTCGTAGCGCCAGCCCAGCTCACGGGCGGTGGGCAGCAGATTGTCCTGGCCGAGCAGGCAGGGGGTGCGGCCGCCGACGAGTTCCTTCTGGTAGTCGAAGGGCAGCGGCTCGACGTCGGTGAAGCCGGTGTGCGTCCGCCACTTCGTGACGAAGTCGGTGGCCTGGTCGATCTCGGAGCGCCACTGCGCGGGGGTCCAGTGGGCGACCGAGCCGGAGCCGGCGCAGAAGTGGCCGTTGAAGTGGGTGCCTATCTCGTGCCCTTCGAGCCAGGCCGCGCGGATGTTCCGCAGCGTCTCCTTGATGTGCGCGTCGGTGAGGTAGCCGATGTCGGAGGCGCCGACCGGGTTGTTCGGCGGGCGGTAGAGGTGCTTCTTGGACTCCGGCAGGCAGTACAGCCCGGAGAGGAAGAACGTCATCGACGCGCCGTGATCCTTGGCGAGGCGGCGGAAGCGGGGGAAGAGGCCGTTGCCGACCTCGCCCGCACCGTCCCAGGAGAAGATCACGAACTGCGGCGGCGTCTGCCCCGGCGCCAGCGGCTCGGGCTTGGGAGGCTGGTGGGGCTGCGGGCCGGTCTCGGCGGTGGAGCCGTCGCCGATCGGCTTCGGGCGGGCCTGGACGGTGGGCTTCCCGGCGGCGTCGCCGGGCCGTGCGGTGCCGCAGCCCGCGAGTCCCAGCGCGGCGGCCGCCCCCGCTCCGATGCCCAGCAGGTTCCGCCGACTGATCGCGCTCATACCGTTCCCGTTCACCCTTGTCGCACCAAAGCCCGTATATACGGACATGGGGTAAGAGGGCGGGACAGGTGCCGAGGTTCCGGCGCGAGCGCATATATCTACGGCGGTACGTACGGGCAGCTCGCTGTCCGTACGTACCGCCGCAGGGGAATCAGGCGCCGGCCGCCTTCGGCTGGCCCTTCAGGGAGCCCTTGCCGAACCGGGGCTGGGCCCCGGCCCGCAGGTGCTCGGGGACCAGGTCGAGCGCGGGCTCGCTGTAGCCGACCGACACGATCCGGTCGCCGTGGAAGGTGAAGGACGTCAGCGAGGCGAGCGTGCACTGCCGCCTGCGCGGGTCGTGCCACAGCCGCCGCCGCTCGGCGAAGCTGCGCACGATCCAGATCGGCAGCTGGTGGCTGACCGCGACGGCCTCGTGGCCGCGTGCCGCGTCCCGGGCCGCGCCGAGCGCCGCCATCATCCGGACGACCTGCTCGATGTACGGCTCGCCCCAGGACGGCCGGAAGGGGTTGGTGAGGTACTTCCAGTTCCCCGGCCGCTTGAGCGCGCCGTCGCCGACGCCGAAGGTCTTGCCCTCGAAGATGTTGCCGGCCTCGATCAGCCGCCCGTCGGTCGCGACGTCCAGCCCGTGCGCCTTGCCGATCGGCGTGGCCGTCTCCTGCGCCCGCTCCAGCGGGGAGGCGACGACATGCATGATGTCGCGGTCGGCGAGGTGCTCGGCGACCCGGTCGGCCATCTGCCGGCCGAGCTCGGAGAGGTGGTACCCGGGGCGGCGCCCGTAGAGGATGCCGTCGGGGTTGTGCACCTCGCCGTGGCGCATCAGGTGGACGACGGTGATGTCATCCACGCTGCCGCCGCTGCCGCCGTTCGTGCTGCTCATGCGGTGGCCTCGGCGGCGGCCCGGGCGGCGGCCGGCAGCGCGGCCGCGATCCGCTCGATCGCCTGCGTGTCGTGCGCGGTGGAGACGAACCAGGACTCGAAGGCGGACGGCGGGAGGTAGACGCCCTGGGAGAGCATCGAGTGGAAGAAGGGCGTGAAGCGGAAGGACTCCTGCGCCTTGGCCTTCTCGTAGTCGGTGACGTCCTGGTCGGAGAAGAAGACCGAGAACATGTTGCCCGCGACCTGCACGCGGTGCGCCACGCCCTCCTTGGTCAGCGCCTCGGAGACCAGCCCGCGCAGCTCCGCGGAGACCGCGTCGACCTGCTCGTACGCGGCGTCGTCCAGCAGCCGCAGCTGCGTGACGCCGGCGGCGGTGGCGATCGGGTTACCGGAGAGGGTGCCCGCCTGGTAGACGGGGCCGGCCGGGGCGAGGTGGGCCATGACGTCGGCGCGGCCGCCGAACGCCGCGGCCGGGAAGCCGCCGCCCATGACCTTGCCGAAGGTCATCAGGTCGGGACGCACCCCGTCGATGCCGTACCAGCCGGCCTTGCTCACCCGGAAGCCGGTCATGACCTCGTCGGAGATGTACAGCGCGCCGTTCGCGGAGCACAGGTCCTTCAGCCCCTGGTTGAAGCCCGGGAGCGGCGGGACCACGCCCATGTTGCCGGGCGACGCCTCGGTGATCACACAGGCGATCTGGCCCTCGTGCGCGGCGAACGCGGCGCGCACGGCCTCGATGTCGTTGTACGGCAGCACGATCGTGTCGCCGGCCTGCGCGCCGGTGACGCCCGGCGTGTCGGGCAGCCCGAAGGTCGCCACGCCCGAACCGGCCGCGGCCAGCAGGGCGTCCACGTGCCCGTGGTAGCAGCCGGCGAACTTGATCACCTTGGGGCGGCCGGTGAAGCCGCGGGCCAGCCGGATCGCCGACATGGTCGCCTCGGTGCCGGAGGAGACCAGCCGGACCTGCTCGACCGGCTCGATCCGGCCCACGATCTCCTCGGCGAGCTCGACCTCGCCGGCGCCCGGCGTGCCGAAGGACAGGCCGCGCGCGACGGCGTCCTGCACGGCCGCGAGGACCTGCGGGTGCGAGTGGCCGAGGATCATCGGTCCCCACGAGCACACGAGGTCGACGTACTCACGACCGTCGGCATCGGTGAGGTACGGACCGGTACCGGACACCATGAACCGGGGCGTACCGCCCACGGCGCGGAACGCGCGCACGGGAGAGTTCACGCCGCCGGGCGTCACGACGGCCGCGCGGTCGAAGAGCGTCTGCGAAACTGGGGCATCGTACGAGTGAGTCACGCAAGCAATGGTCTCAGAGGCGCACGGGGGCGCGCGGCCGGGCGTTTCACACGCCGGTGACGGGGGAGGTCTCTGAGACGATGATCGGGTTGCGCGGCTGAGGCTGCGAGTGGTCGGGTGGAGATATGCATCGCGGTGGCGAACTGGGCGAAGGGACCGATGACCGGGGCCCGGAGCGCGCCCGGCGCGGACGCCACCGCCGAGCGGAGTACAGCGGCGAGCAGGACCGTGCGGAGCAGAGCGGCGCCGGGCACGTCGGCCCGGAGAACAACAGCGGGACCAGCAGCAGAGGCGGGCGCATGGGGGTGACGTACAAATACTTCGGCGCTCCCGACGGCGCCACCGCGGCCCGGGTACCGATCTCGATGCGCCCCGAAGAGCTGGGCGGTGACGAGCTCGGCATGGGCGGGATGTTCACGAAGATCAAGCCGGAGACCATGGCGGCGATGGTGCTGACCGGCATAGAAGGCATACCGCTGTCCAAGGTCCCTCCGCTGGAACTGGTCGTCCTGCACCCCGACTACGCCGTGGTCAAGCTCCCGATGACGGTCGTCGACCCGCTGCGCGGCGTCGGCGAGGAGTCGGTGGGCGCCGCCGCCTTCATCTGGTCCACCGTCCCCGACCGCGGCGGCCCACGCGACGCCTTCGCCGTCTACCGCCTCCTCCATGAATGGCAGGACTTCAGCCACCGTCTGCACGAGGCCGGACATCAGGCGTACTGCCTGGTGTGGCCCTGACGAGCGGCGGAGGGCCGAAACCGCCGGACGGCGTAGCCGAACCAGTACTCCCCGCGGCACCGGCACGTGTCCCCGCCGCTGTCCCCTTCCCGCGGGCGCAGGAGACTAGGCTCGAAGGTGTGAAGGCACACGGGCCCACACCGGACCATGACCAGTCCACGCCGGACAATTTCGCCATTGTGGCGGTCGCCTCCTCGGCCGGCGGCATCCACGGACTGAGTGTGCTCCTGGAAGCGCTGGGGACCGGGCTTCCCGTCCCGCTCCTCATCGTGCAGCACCTCGACCCCCGCCACGGCACCGTCATCGCCGACGTCCTCGGCCGGCGCACCCCGCTCAGGACCAAGCTGGCGGAGGACGGCGAGCAGGCCCTTCCCGGTGTCGTGTACATCGCCCCGCCCAACCACCACCTCCTCATCGGCGCCGACGGCGTCCTGGCGCTCTCCAGCAGCGAGCTGGTGCACTTCGTGCGCCCCTCGGCCGACCTCCTCTTCGAATCCCTCGCGGGCGCCTACGGTCCGCGCGCCATCGCCTGCGTCCTGACCGGCTCCGGCTACGACGGCGCGATGGGCGTCGACGCGGTGAAGTCGCGGGGTGGCACCGTGATCGCCGAAGATCCCCGCACGGCAGAATTCCGGGGCATGCCGGAGGCGGCCGTGGAGACAGGGGCCGTGGACTTCGTGCTGCCCCTGAACGAAATCGCCACGGTGATCCGTGGCCTGGTCGAGACCAAGAGGCAATGATGGGTGACGCAAGGGAAGCCGAGACCGATCAGGAGCTGGAGGCACTGCTCGGCTTTCTCCGAGACACCCGGGGCTTCGACTTCACCGGCTACAAGAGATCCTCCCTGGGCCGCCGCATCCGCAAGCGGATGACGGACGCGAACGTGGAGTCCTACGCCGACTACCGGGACCTGCTGGAGACCAGCGCGGACGAGTTCGGCGCGCTCTTCAACACCATCCTGATCAACGTCACCTCCTACTTCCGCGACCCCGACGCCTGGGCCTTCCTCCAGCGCGAGGTGCTGCCCGAACTGCTCGCGCAGGTGGAGCCCGAGGAAGAGATCCGGGTGTGGAGCGCGGGCTGCTCCAGCGGCGAGGAGGCGTACTCCCTCGCGGTCATGTTCGCCGAGGCGCTCGGCATCGAGGAGTGCCTGAACCGCGTCAAGATCTACGCCACGGACGTCGACGAGGAGGCGCTGCGCGACGCGCGCTCCGGGCTCTACACGGCGAAGGCACTGGAGGGGCTGCCGGCGGAGCTGCGGGAGAAGTACTTCGACCAGAACGGCGCGCAGTTCAGCTTCCGCGCCGACCTGCGCCGCCGGGTGATCTTCGGTCGGCACGACATCACCCGTGACGCCCCGATCTCCCGCCTGGACCTGCTGATCTGCCGCAACACGCTGATGTACTTCAACGTCGAGGCGCAGACCCAGATCATCGACCGCTTCCACTTCGCGCTGCGTCCGGGCGGCTTCCTCTTCCTGGGGAAGGCGGAGATGCTGCTGAACGACGCCGACCGGTTCGACGTCATGAGCATGCGTCAGCGGGTCTTCCGGCGCCGTCCGGGCGAGTCGGGCCCGCCCTACAACCCCGCCCCCGTGAAGATCCGTGCAGGCGGCCACAACGAGATGCACTCCCTCGCCCGCAACCGCCAGCTGCGCGACCTGATCCTGGACGCCGTGCCCTCCCCGTCGGTCGCCGTCGACGTCGACGGCACCGTGGTGATGATCAACAACCATGCGCGTACCCAGTTCTCCCTCACCGCGGGCGACATCGGCCGCCCGTTCCAGGACCTGGAGATCTCCTACCGCCCGGTCGAGCTGCGCTCCCTGATCGAGCAGGCCGTGCACGAGCGGCGGACCCTGCGGGTCAACGGCGCCGAGCGGCGGACCGGCGAGGAGCTGCAGTACTTCGACATCCTCATCCAGCCGCTGATGTCCGCGAACGGGACGCCGACCGCCACGAGCCTCACGTTCACCGACGTCACCGTGGCCACGCAGCTCCGGTCGGAGGTGAAGCGGGTGCGGGAGGACCTGGAGACCGCGTACGAAGAGCTGCAGTCGACCAACGAGGAGTTGGAGACCACGAACGAGGAACTCCAGTCCAGCATCGAGGAGCTGGAGACCACCAACGAGGAACTCCAGTCCACCAACGAGGAACTGGAGACCACCAACGAGGAACTCCAGTCGGGCAACGAGGAACTGGAGACCATGAATGAGGAGATGCGCATCCGCACCGAGGAGCTGGACGAGGCCCGCGCGTTCCTCGAAGCGGTCCTGACCAGCGTCGCGGCCGGGGTGGTGGTCCTGGACCGGGAGACCCGGGTCAAGAGCTGGAACCGCGGCGCCGCCGAGCTGTGGGGGCTGCGCTCCGACGAGGTCGTCGAAGAACCGTTCTTCTCGCTGGACTTCGGGCTGCCCGCCGGTGAGCTGCGGGGCATGATCCACCACTGCCTGGAAAGCGGCCGGCGCACGGGCCCCGTCGGTCTCCCGGCCGTGAACCGCATCGGCCGGGCCATCCACTGCACGGTGGCGTGCTCGCCGTTCGACGGATACAACGGCGGCGTCGTCCTGTTGATGGAAGAAGTGCCCGACGCACAGGCCGACGGCGGAAAGCCCGCGTAGGCTGCTCGTATGGAAAAACGGGGTCCGTCCGGAACGGCGGCGGCCGCACGGCGTCGTGCGGCCGGTGCGCACCGACGCGCGGACCGCGCCGAGGCACTGGCCGCGCAGCAGGAGCACTTCGCGGAGAAGACGGGTCACCCGCTCCATCTCCGGCTGGCGGAAACCCACCGCAAAGCGGCCGCCGCCCACCGCTCCTCGGCCAATCTCCAGGACGCGTACGCCCGCCGGCTGGAGAGCTGGCAGTCGCCCGCCGACCCGCCGCCCCCGTTCATGAGCGTGGTCGCGGACGCCTGCGGCACGGGCAGCGCCGCCCTCGCCCTGCTCGGCTCCGACCACAGTCAGCTCGCGGTCGCCGCGTCCGACGGCCCGTCGCGTGCGGCGCAGGACCTGGAGTACGTCCTCGGCGAGGGCCCCTGCCGGGACGCCGCCGCCGGCCGCTGCCGGGTCACCGTCGCCGGGCCCGCCATCGAGCGGCGCTGGCCCGGTTACGGTTCGGCGGTGACGGCACTGGGCTTCGGCGAGGTGGTCGCCGTACCCTTGGAAACCCCCGACGGCTGCCTGGGTTCACTGGCCGTCTTCGACCCCCGGCCCGGTATCGCCAGGTCCGCCGTCTTCGCCGAGATCACCGAGGCGCTGGTGCGCACCGTACTGCTCGGCCCGGACGCCGATCCGGAGCTCTACGGCGGCACGGACCACCGGGACACGGTGCACCAGGCGGCAGGCATGGTGTCCGTACAGGCCCGCTGTCCTGTCGAGGACGCACTCGCGCTCATCAAGGCAAAGGCATACGCCGACGGGGTACCCGTCAATGAAATGGCCCGGCGGATCGTGCACGGAAAGCTCCGTCTTGCCTGACCGGCAAAGATGGCGCAAGGTTCGCGGAGCGCTGCGACTCGCATGAAGGGGGCGTGATGACGACACCGGCACAGCAGATCGCCGACGTGTTCGTGGAACTGTCCGGAGGTACCGCGGGCGCGCCCTTGGAGGTCCCCGAGCTGCTGTCCACACTGGCACGGTGCAGTCCCCGGCTGCTCGGCGTGCGCGCGGCCGGCGCGGTGGGAGCCGTCGACGACCGGGCGGAACCGCAGGTGGCCGGCTCCGAGGACGGCGCACAGCTGCTGAACCAGGAGGCGCTGAAGTGGCGCGAGGGCCCGGGCGCGGACAGCCGCCGCAGCGGCCGGCCGCTCCCCGGCATCGCGTTCGACGGCCAGGCGGCCAGGCAGCGCTGGCCGCGGTACGCGCCGCGGGCGCTGGAGCTGGGATACGCCCGCGCCGCCGCCTTCCCGCTGCGGACCGGTGAGCGGTCCGTGGGCGCGCTGGTCCTGCTGGGCTCCGCGGCGGACGCCCCGGTCTCCGAGGAGAAGGCGGCGCTCGCCCAGTCCCTCGCGGACTTCACCGGGCTGGTCCTGACGCGCGATCACGAACTGCACGCGAGCCGGGCGCTGAGCTCGCAGCTGGAGTTCGCGCTGAACAGCCGCGTGATCATCGAGCAGGCCAAGGGCGTGCTCGCCACGCGTCACTCGCTCACCATGGACGGCGCCTTCGCCCTGCTGCGCGGCCACGCCCGCGCGCACCGCCGGCTGCTCTCCGACGTGGCCCACGACATCGTCGAGGGCCGGCTCGACCTGGGCTGATCCCGCTCCTGATCCTCGGGCGCGTACCCACGCACCTCGTCAACTTCTACACCCGTGTAGATTTCAGCTCGGCGGCGCGCCCGCGTGCGCCGGACGCGGAACGACGAAGGACGACGAGGAGCAGCACATGGCCCTGTGGGACCGGATCAAGGACTCCGCCCAGACGATGCAGACGCAGCTGACGGCGAAGAAGAACGAGCTGAAGAGCGGCGCCTTCCGGGACGCGAGCATGGCGATGTGCGCGCTGGTGGCCGCCGCGGACGGCAGCGTCGACGCCTCCGAACGCCGCCGCGTCGCCCAGCTCATCATGTCGAACGACGTGCTGCAGAACTTCGCTGCCGACGATCTGCAGCGCCGCTTCGACGGTTACCTCGACAAGCTCGTCGCCGACTTCGAGTTCGGCAGGGTGAGCGTGCTCCAGGAGATCGGCAAGGTGAAGAAGAAGCCGGCCGAGGCGCGCGCCGTCATCCAGATCGGCATCGTCATCGGCGGCGCGGACGGCGACTTCGACAAGACCGAGCAGGCCGTCGTGCGCGACGTCTGCTTCGCGCTGGACATCCCGCCGGCCGAGTTCGACCTGTGACCGGGGGCCGGGTGCGGCCCGCGGCGGTCAGCCGCGGGGCCCCGGCTCGCCCTGGTCACGGGAGTTGATCACGTCGCCGGGCTGCGCCTTGATGACGCGCGGCGGCGGGCCGTCGTCGTCCGGGTGGACCCCGTCCTTCATCGCCCTGGTCTCGGCCTTCAGGATGCGGGTCGCCTTGCCGGCCGACCGCACGAGATCGGGCAGCCGCTTGGCCGCGAGCACCACGATGACAACGATGAGGAGCAGCGCGATCTCACTGATCCCGAACATCCCCGGTCCTCTCTTCCCCCTCCGCACGGAGGGCCCCATGAGCGTACCGGCCGTCGACGCGGCCCACTTGAAACTACAGCACTGTAGAAACAAGGGGTGAAGACCAGGCGTACGCCCCGGGCTCACCTCAGTACGATGGCCGCTCCACGGACCGTACGACCACCACACGTACGGACGGGGCAGCGGAGGGAGACGGCGGAGTGGACCGCGGAGCGCGCCGGCGCGGCCAGGGCGAACTGGAGGCACAGGTCCTGTCGGTACTGCGGCTCTCCTCGGGCCCGGCGACCGCGGCCTGGGTGCAGAAACGTCTCGACGGCGATCTCGCCTACACCACCGTCATGACCATCCTCTCCCGGCTGCTGGCCAAGGGGGCCGTCACCCGCGAGCGCCTGGGCCGCGCCTTCGTGTGGCAGGCCGCGTCCGACGAGGCGGGGCTCGCCGCGCTGCGCATGCGCCGGGTACTGGACGCCGAGGCCGACCGGGAAGCGGTGCTGGCCAGCTTCGTCACGGCCCTCTCCCCCGACGACGAGCGCCTGCTGCGCGGCCTGCTCCACGAGGCGGGCGAGGACGCGGAGGACTGACCCGTGGGCGTGTTCGTCTTCCTGCCCCTCGTACTCCCGCTGACCGCGTGGCCGGTGGCGCGGCTGGCCGAACAGCATCTGCACCCGCGCAGCGCCACCCGCCTGCTGGCCGGCGTGGCGGCCGTACTGGCCGTGTGCAGCACCCTCTGTCTCGCCCTGATCATGGTCGTCGGCACGGCCCAGCTCCCCGGCAACCCGCTGCCGGACGGCTGGTCCGACCCGGAGGTCCGCGCGGCGGTCCCGTACGACGAGATCGTGGGCAGGGCGGCGATCCCCGCGCTGGCCGCGGTGGCCGTCGCGGGCGTCCGTACCCTCTGGCGCCATCTGCGCGTACGGCGCCGGGCGGCCCGCGCGCTGGCCGGACTGCCGGGCTCGCGGGTCGCGGTCCTGCCGGACGGCGTGCCGTACGCGTACGCGCTGCCGGCCCGGCGGCCGGGGCGGGGCCGGATCGTGGTGTCCACCGCGATGCTGGACCGGCTGGACTCGCGCGAGCGGCGCGCCCTGTTCGCCCATGAGCGCGCCCATCTGACGGGCCGTCACCACCGTTACCTGCTGGCCGTACAGCTCGCGGCCCGCGCCAACCCCTTCCTGCTGCCGCTGCGCACGGCCACGGAGTTCTGCACCGAACGCTGGGCGGACGAGGAGGCGGCGCAGGCGGTCGGCGACCGCCGGGTGACGGCGCGCGCGGTGGGCAAGGCGGCGCTCATCACCCGGCACGCGCCGATGGCGGGGCCGGCCGGGCTGGCTGGGCTGGCCTCGTTCGCCGCTCCGGGTCCCGTACCGCGCCGGGTGGCGGCGCTGCTGCGGTCCGGGCCGCCGGTCCGCGGCTGGCCGCCGGCGCTCACCCCGGCCGGTATCGCCACCCTCGTCGCGGCGGCGGGCACCCTCGCCTCGGCCCTCTCCTCCGTCAACGCCGCCGTCGCGCTCTTCCTCGTCCTCCAGGCGGCGACACCGCTCTGAGCGGGTGCCCTCAGGGCCGCTCAGCCGTCAGATACCGCTGCACCGTCGGCGCCAGCCAGGCGACGACCTCGTCGTGGCTGAGCCCCGTTGCGGGCGGGATGCGCACGACGTAACGGGCCATCGCCATCCCGATGATCTGGGAGCCGACCAGCGCGGCCCGTACCGCCGCCTCGTCCGGCACCGGGCAGACCGCCGCGATCACCGGCGCGAGCTGGTCGCGGAAGACCGACCGCAGCCGCTCGGCGCCCGCGTCGACCGTGACGCCGACCCGCACCATCCCGGTCAGCCGCTCGTCGTGCTCCCAGACGTCCAGGAAGTGCCGCACCAGCCGCTCGCCCAGCCGGTCGCGGTCCACCGCGGTCAGGTCCGGCATCCGCAGGTCGATGTCGGTGGCGGCGACGAACAGGCCCTCCTTGTTGCCGTAGTAGCGCATGACCATGGACGGGTCGATGCCCGCGTCCCTGGCGATGGCCCGGATGGTGGCGCGCTCGTACCCCTCGGCGGCGAAGCGGTCGCGCGCGGCGTTCAGAATCGCGGCGCGGGTCGCGTCGGAGCGGCGGGGACGGGCCGGGGTCTCGGTACCGGGAGGGGGTCTGTCGGACATGTCAACAAGCGTAGGCCAACAGCTGTTGACACGCCAGAGTGGCCGCCGTACGTTGCCAACAAGCGTTGACCAACACACGTTGGCACAGGAGGCGGCCATGAACCGCGAAACCCGCACCACCACTCGTACGACTGCCCCGCACCCCACCTCCGACGTCCTCGTCGTCGGCGCCGGGCCCACCGGCCTGCTGCTCGCCGGCGACCTCGCCGAGGCCGGCCTCGACGTCACCCTGCTGGAGCGCCGCGCCCCCGGGATCAGCAACCTCACCCGCTCCCTGGTCGTGCACGCCCGCACCCTCGAACAGTTCGACGCCCGGGGCCTCGCCGAGGAAGTGATCGGCACCGGCCATCCGGTGACCTCGCTCCAGCTCTTCGGCGATGTCGCGATCGATCCGACCGAGCTGCCCACCCGCTTCCCGTTCATCCTGGTCACCCCGCAGTTCGAGGTCGAGCGGGTGCTGGAGGAGCGGGCCCGCAAGGCCGGCGTGACCTTCGCGTACGGCCACGAGCTCACCGGCATCGACCAGGACGCCGACGGCATCACGGCCACGGTCCGCACCGAAGGCGGCGGCACGGCCGGCCACCGCGCGTCCTACCTGGTCGGCACCGACGGCGTGCACAGCGGCGTCCGCCGGGCGCTCGGCCTGCCGTTCCCCGGCAAGGCCGTCATCCGGTCCGTCGTACTCGCCGACGTACGGCTCACCGATGAACTGGACGCGCCGCTCGTCGCCAAGGCCACCGGCGACGCCTTCGCCCTCATCGCGGGCTTCGGCGACGGCTGGTACCGGGTGATCGCCTGGCACCGTCACCGGCAGACCGACGACAAGGCGCCGGTCGACCTGGCGGAGGTCCGCGAGCTCACCCGGCTCGCCCACGGCACCGACTACGGCATCCAGGAGGCCCGCTGGATGTCCCGCTTCCACAGCGACGAGCGGCAGGTGCCGCAGTACCGCGTGGGCCGGGCCTTCCTCGCGGGCGACGCGGCCCACGTCCACTCCCCGGCCGGCGGCCAGGGCATGAACACCGGCCTGCAGGACGCCGCCAACCTGAGCTGGAAGCTGATCGCCGTACTGCGCGGCCGGGCCACCGACGCGCTGCTGGACACCTACCACGCCGAACGCCACCCGGTGGGCCGCATGGTGCTGCGCTCCAGCGGCGCGCTCATCCGGTTCGCGCTGCTGCAGACCCGCGCGCAGCACGCGGCGCGGATGCTGGCGACACAGCTCATCAAGCGGGTACCGCCGGTGACCCACCGCGCGGTCTCGATGATCACCGGCATCGGCATCGCGTACGGACGCCACCGCGGCGACCACCCGCTGACGGGCCGGCGCGCGCCCGACATCCGGCTCGCGGACGGCAGTCGCCTCTACGAAGCACTGCGCGGCAACCGCTTCGTGCTCATCACCCCGGCATACGAGTCGCCCGAGCTGGGCGGCCGGGACGCGAGCCGCCTCGTGCACGGCACCTGGCGCGGCGACCGGCGCACCGCGCTGCTGGTCCGCCCGGACGGCTACATCGCGTGGGCCACGGACACGATGGACCGCGCGGCCCGCGCGGATGCCCTCGCGGCGGCCCTGCTGCGCTGGACGGGCCCGGCGGAGCGGGAGCCGGCAGCGGCGTCAGGCCGGGGATGAACGCCCGCGCCCGTACCCGCCCGGACGGTCGGCATACCCTGCCGGTATGTCGATCGTCCGCTCCGCCGTCCTCTTCGTCCTTGCCGCGCTCTTGGAGATCGGCGGCGCCTGGCTGGTCTGGCAGGGCGTACGGGAGAGCCGCGGCTGGATCTGGGCGGGCGCGGGCGTACTGGCCCTGGGCGCGTACGGCTTCGTCGCCACGCTCCAGCCGGACGCCGACTTCGGCCGCATCCTCGCCGCGTACGGAGGCGTCTTCGTCGCCGGCTCGCTGGTCTGGGGCATGGTCGCGGACGGCTACCGCCCCGACCGCTGGGACATCACCGGCGCCCTGGTCTGCCTGGCCGGCATGGCCCTGATCATGTACGCGCCGCGGGGCCGTTGACGGTCCTGCCGGCCCCGGCCCCCGGTTCAACTCGGCATATCCTGACCGCGGTACCGCCCACTCGTACATCCGTACGCCCGTACGCCGAGGAGCACTCATGACCGCCGCCGCCCGTACCGCCGTTGTCACCGGAGCGAGCAGCGGTATCGGTGCCGCGACCGCCCGGCAGCTCGCCGAGGCCGGTTACCGCGTAATCCTCGCCGCGCGCCGCAAGGACCGCATCGAGGCGCTGGCCGCCGAGCTCCCGCACGCCGAGGCGTACGCCCTCGACGTCACCGACCGCGCCGCCGTCGACGCCTTCGCGGCCTCCCTGGACCGCTGCGACGTGCTGGTCGCCAACGCGGGCGGCGCGCTCGGCACCGACCCGGTGGCCACCGCCGACCCGGCCGACTGGCGCGCGATGTACGAGGTCAACGTCCTCGGCGTGCTCAACATGGTGCAGGCGCTGCTGCCCGCGCTGACCGCCACCGGTGACGGCACGGTCGTCGTGCTCTCCTCGACCGCCGGGCACGGCACATACGAGGGCGGCGGCGGTTACGTGGCCGCCAAGCACGGTGCCCACGTACTCACCGAGACGCTCCGCCTGGAGCTGTGCGGCGAGCCCGTACGCGTCATCGAGATCGCCCCCGGCATGGTGAAGACCGACGAGTTCGCGCTCACCCGCTTCCGCGGCGACGAGGCGAAGGCCGCCAAGGTGTACCAGGGCGTCGCCGAGCCGCTGACCGCCGAGGACGTGGCCGAGACGATCGCCTGGGCGGTCACCCGCCCCGCCCACGTCAACATCGACCTCCTCGTCGTCCGCCCGCGCGCCCAGGCGTCCAACACGAAGGTCCACCGCGAGTCCTGACCGGTCCGCATCCCAGGGAAGGAACACACCATGAGCCCCGCCAGTGAACCCCGCAGCGCTCCCGTGACCGTCACCGCCTTCGACCACCTGGTCCTCAACGTCGCCGACGTCGAACGCGCGCTGGACTTCTACTGCGGGCCGCTCGGCCTCGAACCGGTCCGGGTGGCCGAATGGCGGGCCGGCGAGGTGCCGTTCCCGTCCGTCCGGGTGAGCCCGACGACCATCATCGACCTCGTACGGGCCCCCGGCGAGGACGCCGCTCCGGCCCGCGCCAACGTCGACCACCTCTGCCTCGTCGTCGCGCCCCTGGACTGGCAACAGGTCATCGACTCCGGGGTGTTCACCGTCCTCGACGGCCCCGGCAAGCGCTTCGGCGCCCGCGGCACCGCCGAGTCGCTCTACGTCCAGGACCCGGACGGCAACACCGTCGAGCTGCGCTGGTACCCGGCGGACGCGTAGGGCGGCGCGCGGTGTGTGCCCCGCACGCCGCGCGGTACACCTCGAACGGCGGACCTTCACAAGATCCACAACGATCACTCCACATGATTTTCCCCTTACTGGGCACGGGGCCAGCGTGAGCACTTTCCGTATCCCCACCCCCCGTTTCCGCAGGCCCGGCAGGGCCTTCAAGCGTGCGGCCGTACTGGCCGCCGGCGCGGGCCTGTTGACCACCGGCCTGCTCGCCACCCCCGCCTCCGCCGCGATGGGCGACAACGTCGTGCACGGCCCCGCGGCCTGTGCCTTCTCCGAGGACCGCGGCACCGTCGCCCTCGGTGCGGCGGGCGACCAGGTCTCCCAGGTCCAGTGCCTGCTGGCCAACCGCCAGTACCTGGGCTGGAACAACCTCAGCGGCACCTTCGACGCCAACACGATGGCGGCCGTGGCCCACTTCCAGTCGGACCACGACCTCGTCCCGAACGGCGTGGTCAACCCGACCACCTGGCTCGCCCTGTACCAGGCGGGCGCCCCGGCGGGCCCGGTCCAGCCGGACCGGCCCGCCGCCTGATCCACGTCCCACCCGTCACATCAGAAAGGGCCGGCCCCACCGGGGCCGGCCCTTTCTGCCCTACCGCTCCGCCTTATGTGAAGCCGCGGTTATTTGAAGACGCGGTTTTCCTCACCCGAAATGGAACTCCCCTTGTCCGTACTGACGAAGGTGAACTTCTTCCCTTCGGGCTCCAGGTAAAGGTCGTAGTGGGTGGTCTCACCGGACGACTCGTACGTGGCCTTCCCGGTGCAATCCGACTTCACCGTGTACGTGCCGCTGCCGTACGTCTTGCCGTCGCTCTTCCCGTTCTCGCTGGTCGTGCTGATCGTCTTGATCCGGCCGTGCCCGTCGTACCACTCGGTCCCGGCCTCCGCCATCGGCTCGTGCTTGCTCCCCGAGACCTGTGCTCCCGTGAAGTGGTAGAGGTACTGCCCCTTCAGCGTCTCCTTGCTGCACTTGTGCGCCGACCGGTCGGCCCCGCCGCTGCCGGCGGCCCCCGCGGCCCCGGTGAAGGCCAAGGTGCCCGTCAGCCCGAGGACACCGGCGGCCGCCACCGCCACCAGCCGACCCGCACGACGGCCGGAACGTAAAACCCGCATTTGCTTTCCTCTCCCGCGTGTTCACATCAACCCGGCACCGACATTCTCAGCGGAACCGGCACACCAAAAGAGAAAAACTCGCCAGTCCACCCCCGAAAGCCCCCCTCAACCCCTTTGACCGGAAATCCCTCACTCGAACGTGTAATTCCCCGGAAAGGCAAGTACCTCGTCGGCGCTGCGGGGTTCTGAGCGGGGCTGCTGGTTGAGGTTGTGGCGCTCGATGGAGGACTGCCGGTAGACCTCCTTGCGGGCCCGCATGATGTTGCCCAGGGGGGCGTGTTCGGCGGTGACCCGCCAGGGCGTGAAGGACAGCGCGTCCATCTTCTCCAGGTTGTCCGGACCGGAGATGTCCTGCCGCGGCAACCGCAGCCTGGCCACCGTGACGAACGGCGACAGCTGCTCGGGCCACTCCACGGTGGTGTCCTCCACCGGCATCCGTTCCAGGTCGGTGCAGAGCTGCACCTGGATGTCGAAGGCGTAGGGCCGCTCCCGCAGCTCGGCCAGCAGGGCCGGCCGGAAGACCTCCGGCGCCGAGGCCGGGTCGATGGCGCGACGTTCCACCGCGGCCGCGCAGTGCGGGTCGGGGGCGATGCGCACCTTGGCGATGTACTTTCCGTGTCGGACGGCGCCCATCGTCCAGTAGCTCGACAGCAGCAGGTTGGCCGGAGGGATCTTCGACAGGCGCAGGAAGGCCAGGAATTCGTGCCACGCCCAGTCGTCCTGGTCCAGCGTTCCCTTTCCGGTCACGAACTCGGTGTAGAAGCGATGCGCGCCGGGCCGGCCCTGGGAGAAGTAGTCCGGTGCGTTCAGGAACAGCTCCTGGATGAACAGGTAGTGCTCGACCGTGTTGCAGAAGAACACCGGCGCGTTGATGTTGGCGTAGTCGAACGTGCCTGCGTCCGGCTCGTCCTCCAGCAGGGTCGGGCCCTTGATGTCGAAGATCTTCAGGGCCAGCCCGGTCGCGGCGCCCAGCCGGGCGTCGGCTCCGGCGTGCGGTGAACCGTTGGAGAAGCGGATGAGCGCATCGTGGGTTCCCGGCGTCGCGTAGATGCCCTGGGCGTACTCGGGAGGAAGCCCGGTCAGGATCTCCACCTGCCCCCGGACCAGCCCGTACCCCTTGGCGTGGGCGTCGCGGACGGCCCGCCCGGTGCCGCCGGCCGTGACCGAGTCGGCGATGAAGCGCCTGGTCTTGTCGATCACCGTCTGCAGGTGGCGGTCGAAGTGCGGGTCCTCGTCCTCGACATCCCGCGTATAGGGAACGAACCGTGCAGCCATGACGTCGACCTCTTCTCGGAGACCGTGCCGGCGACCTCGGGGCGTAGGACAGCCCCTCAGCCCTCCAGTTCGGCGAGCCAGCGCAGGGCGCGCAGACCCGGCAGGAAGCAGTACTCACCGCCTCGGGTGACCACGAAGCTGGGCAGATCCTGCAGGCGGCGCCGGACCGGCTGCTCCGGGATGGTGGCGCTGCCGGTCCCGTCGTGGTGCCCGGCTATCGGGTCCTTCTCGCCGGGGTAGCCGATGAAGTTGCCGTCGTTGATCCACTCGGTCTTGATGAACTCGAACTGCCGCTCAAGGTGGGCCCCGATGAAGACGCCGACCAGGCCCCGGTCGGCGCCGTCGTCCTCGAGCACGCCCTCCGGCAACGGCGGGCCGTAGGTGGTACCGCGGCGGATGAGGCGGTGCATCCGCGCGTCGCCGATGATGGCGGCATCGCGCGGGTTGACGCGCCGGATGTGCGCGCCGGCCGGACACCGGAAGCCGCGGTCGTCGTTCTCCCGGTACAGGAAGTCGTTGTTGCGGTGCGGATCGTGGCCCAGCTCGGCGTCCTCGCGCTCCGGGGACAGTGTCAACGGCGCCCCGCTGGGCCAGCGCCCGACCATCTTCGCCGCCAGCAGCGCCTCTTCCTGCGCGCTGGAGGTCTGCGCGCGCAGGTACTGGCGCCAGGCCGCCACCTTGGTGTGCAGCTTGCGCACCGCCACGTAGGTCCCGTTGCGCCCCAGCACGTCGGGGCTGGGTATGGGCGGCAGATTGCCGGTCTCGTCGGGGTAGCCGAGGAAGAACTCGCCCGCCTTGAGGGGAACTTCCCGGGAGTTGGAGCCGGGCAGCCCGACGCCCTCGATGTTCGGATGGCTGATGCCGTCACGGAAACCCAGGGTGGTGCGCCCGGTCGGGAGCTGGCGGACCTCCTGCTGCCAGATCACCTCGGCTCCGGGCGTGTCCCGGCAGGCGGCACGGGCCCGCTCCAGTGCCTTCTCCAGCCGCGCCTCATCGGGCGAGAGAGCACTCAGTACGACATGCACCTCGGCCGTTCCGAACGGCGGCTCCCAATGGGTCGGGGCACTCTCGCCCACGTCGCCGATCAGCTGCGCACGCGCCGCCATGCCCTGGCGGAACGCCCGCGGAAAGCTGTCCAGCGACTCCTGGGGCACCCCCAGCGCCCGCAGTCCCTGGTAGGTGAATGCCACCGCCACCCAGGCGTCCTGGCTCGGGGCCGCGCTGGGCAGACCGCCCTCGACCGACGGGAGCAGCCGTCGCAGCAGGGTGCGCCCAGCGTGGCGGTCATCGACACGGAGGAAGACGAACCTTCCCACGTACGGCACCGGCCGTGGATGCAGCGCCCCGCTCTGGACATCGTCGATCTCGACGCCCGCCCGACCGGCCCCGCTCGCGCTTGCCGACGCGTTCATGGTCGTCTGCGCCTCCGCATCAGTCTCTGCCCGGACAAGCCTGCGCCGGCCGGCCGCTCGCTCCGGCCGGCGCGGTCCATGACGCGCCGGGCGCTAGCCTGCGGCCTCCTCCATCAGCTTCCGGAAGGCAGGGGTGGCCAGCAGCTCCGCGTTGGCCGGGTTGTCCAGCGCCGCCCGGAACTCGGGGGTGTCCAGTACCGCCTGGAAGGCCTCGCTGACGCGCTGGTCCTTCCAGATCTGCTGGACGGTCAGGTCGGGGTAAGAGCTGACGAAGACCCCTGCGGGCGCCTGGTGGGCGAGGAACCAGTCCTTCACGCCCGGATCGGTGATGCCGGGGAACCCTTCGGTGTGCGAGAAGACCGTGTTGAAGCGGTCCCCGATCGACGTCTTGCCGAAGTCGTCGATGTAGGTGTCCCAGGAGCCGTCGAAGACACTGGCGAACATGTGCCGGGTGTCGTTGTCGAACATCACGTGGCGTGCGTCGTGCAGGGTGCCGATCTGCTCCAGTGCCCCTCGGGCCTCCTTGTCGGACGATCCGCCGGCAAGCGTGGCGAGGTCCTCACGCATCGCGTCCGCATGGCCCGGCTTGATCTTGGTGTAGACGGTGAACTCGCTGCACACCCCGTCCCTCATGCCCGGGCGCTCGGGCTGGGCCGACGAGGTCGCATCTGACGTAGCAGCCATCGTGAGTCACTCCTGCCACGGATCCGTCCGAGGGACGCCAAGCACTCAGTAGGGAAGCGCCATCGCCCTCGTCCCCCATTCTTAGCGCGCCGCCCGCGCCGGGCAGCCGGGAAAACCGGTCACCGCGGTACGGGGACGAGGATGCCGTCGTCCGCACCCCCGCCTCGATGGCCGTACGCCGTCAATCCGGTGCCGCCCCGGCTTGGGCCTGCGGTGACGCGGTGCAACCGGGGACAGCGCAGGACAGCTCATGGCCGGTTCCCGCGCAGCCCCCGGGGCGGAGGGGAAGCCGCTGGGCTCCCGGAAGAGGCGGTGCCGGTCATCGGGCCAGGATGCCGATGCCGTCGCCGAGCAGCTTCAGCCCGAGGACGAAGAACAGGACTGCCATCACGGCGGTGTTGTGCCGGACGGCCCAGTCCTTCCCGGCGCTGAGGGCGTGACGTGCCCGTTCGCCCAGCAACAGGAAGGCACCGAGCGGTACGAGCAGGCCGAGGGACCCGATGAACACGAACACGGCAAGCGAGACGACCTGCTGTCCGAGCGGGATTCCGGACGCGCTGATCGTGGCACCGGCCGCGATGGTCAAGGGGGCGTTCTTGAGGTTGGCGGCCGACAGCACCAGACCCAGGCCCAGGGTCTTGACCGGGGTGAAGCGGTCGATGGCGGCCATCCACTTCGGAAGCTGCGCCTGCGAGGCATCGGCAGGACGCCGGCGCCACTGCCGTACGGCGAAGAGCAGGAGCAGGATGCCCAGGCCGGTCTTGAGGCCGCCCACCCAGGTGGCCGGCTCCTTGCCGGTGGAGGAACCGGCCGGTCCGCCGATCGCCAGCATCACCGCGCCCAGTGCCCCCAGCCCCACCAGCCAGCCGAAGGCGAAGAGCACTCCGTTGAGCCGGCCCCGTGGTGTGGCCAGGATCAGGTTGATCGCGACGATCGGAAGCGGGCTGATCGCGACACCTGCCGCAAAGCCCAGCACATCACCGAGAGTTTGACCCATGGCGCCCTCCGGGCGGGATCGGCTGCCGGACTCCGCTCGGCTTTCTACGGCGTACGACAGCGCTTGGCCGTGCCCATGGTGAGGTGCGGCCGACGGCCCCGCAAGGCCGCCCTCAGCCCTTCACGCACACCACCTGCTTGAGCTTTGCGACGACCTCGACCAGGTCGCGCTGCTGGTCGATGACCTTTTCGATGGGCTTGTACGCGCCGGGGATCTCGTCCACCACGCCGGAGTCCTTACGGCACTCCACGCCCCGCGTCTGCTCCTCCAGGTCCTTTGTGGAGAAACGCTTCTTCGCGGCGTTGCGGCTCATCTTGCGGCCCGCGCCGTGCGAGGCCGAGTTGAAGGACTTCTCATTGCCGAGGCCGCGGACGATGTACGAGCCCGTGCCCATCGAACCCGGGATGATCCCGTAGTCCCCGCTCCCCGCCCGGATCGCACCCTTCCGCGTGACCAGCAGGTCCATACCCTCGTACCGCTCCTCCGCCACGTAGTTGTGGTGGCAGGAGATCACCGGGTCGAAGGTGGGCCGCGCCTTCTTGAATTCCTTGCGGACGACGTCCTGGAAGAGGGCCATCATGATCGCGCGGTTGTGCTTCGCGTACTCCTGCGCCCAGAAGAGGTCGTTGCGGTACGCCGCCATCTGCGGGGTGTCCGCGATGAAGACGGCGAGGTCGCGGTCGACCAGGCCCTGGTTGTGCGGCAGCTTCTGGGCCTCGCCGATGTGGAAGTCGGCGAGCTCCTTGCCGATGTTCCGGGAGCCGGAGTGCAGCATCAGCCAGACGGAGTCGTTCTCGTCCAGGCAGAACTCGATGAAATGGTTGCCCGAGCCGAGCGTTCCCATCTGCTTCGTTGCCCGGTCCTGGCGGAACTTGACCGCGTCCGCGATGCCGTCGAAGCGGGACCAGAAGTCGTCCCAGCCGGCCGTTCCGAAGCCGTGCAGCCGCCCCGGGTCCACCGGGTCGTCGTGCATGCCGCGCCCCACCGGAATGGCTTCCTCGATCTTCGAGCGGAGGCGGGAGAGGTCGGCGGGGAGATCGTTCGCCGTCAGGGAGGTCTTGACCGCGGACATGCCGCAGCCGATGTCGACGCCGACCGCCGCCGGGCAGACCGCGCCGTGCATGGCGATGACCGACCCGACCGTGGCGCCCTTGCCGTAGTGCACGTCCGGCATCACGGCCAGGCCCTTGATCCACGGCAGCGTCGCGACATTGCGCAGCTGCTGCAGCGCGACACCCTCGACCGTGGCCGGGTCCGCCCACATCCGGATCGGAACCTGCGCGCCGGGCACTTCCACGTACGACATGACTTCCTCGTTCCCCCGATGAAACCGATGAAATAAGAACAGCAAACGCACAGCAAACGCCATCAGATGCCAGCAAAAAGTGCATAGCGATGAAAACGCAAAAGCTGGATATTGCACCCGATCAGCGACAACGGACCGGCGGGTGCGACGATGCGTGCGGTAGACATTGTGTCCATCAGCCGCTGCTCAGCGGCAACCGGATTTCGTACGGAAGGAGCCGGGGACGGTGCAGCGAAGGTCGTCCGTACGAGGGGCCGCCGTGGCGGCTGCCGTGGCGCTGGCCACCATGCTCGCCGGCTGCTCCGGCAGCTCGGACACCGATGCGGGGGCCGAGGACGCCAAGGGCGGCGACAGCACGTCGTCGGCGCCCGTCGCCGAGCCGGGCGAGTTCGACTCGCTCCCCGAGCCGTGCGGGCTGCCCGCCCGGAGGACGCTGCGCGGCATGCTGCCCACCGACGGCAGCGCGGAGACCCGCGAGGAGGCCGAGAAGGTCTACCGCGGCCGGGCCGACATCACCTTCGACACCGACCGCCGGGTCGGCTGCCACTGGAAGCGGGAGACCTCCGAGGGCACCCGCCACCTCAACATCGACCTGCAGCGCGTGGTGTCGTACGACGGCTCCGTCAGCGATGACGACAAGGCGCAGGAGCTGTACGCGAAGCGGGAGCTCGCGGCCCACATCCCGAGCGGCACGCCGAGCGCCCCCACCCCCTCCGCGAGCAAGAGCTCGGGCGCCTCCGAGGAGAAGGGTGAGCAGGGCGAGAAGTCCGGCGGGGCGTCGGAGCGCGGCACGGGCAGCGATGCCGACAGCCGTACCGGCTCAGGCAGCGGCACCCGCCCGTCCGGCGGAAGGGGCCCGGCGACCGACGCCTCAGCTGCCCCCGCGCAGCGCGACGACTCCGCAACCACCGGAGACACCGCCGGCGACAGGGCCGGAAACACCGCAGGAAACACCCCCGGCGACGCGCAGGACACCAGCTCCGGGAAGGGCTCCGGCGACGGCACCCGCCCCTCGGACACCCGTACGGCCGAAGGCGACTCCCCCGGTTCCCCCAGCTCCTCCGGCTCTCCCGACCCCTCCGGCTCCTCCGGCTCCGGCTCCCCCGACGACGCCGCGAGCCTCGCGCCGCGCCCGCTCGCCGACCTCGGCGACGCCGCCTTCCTGGACGACGCGCTGGTCACCGCCGACTCCGGCCTGCACCGCGACGTCACGGTCGTGTTCCGCTCGTCGAATGTGATTGTGACCATCGAGTACGACCAGTGGTCCACCGACAAGTCCGTCCTTCCCGACCGTCGCGAGCTGCAGGAAAAGGCCCGGGCGCTGGCCGCCGAGCTGGCCGCGCACTGGACCGAATGACCGGTTACGGTCGGATTGACCCGTTACCGTCGGCGAGTAACACCACAATTCGGCAACCGGCGCCCGTCCGCCGCGTACCGTGCGTCGCAGGGGCCACCCGGGCCCTGCGCGCGGAACGGCCGCTCGCACGACGACGAACAGCGAAGGAACCATGCACCGTTCAGCCAAGCGACTCGCCAGCTACCTCGCCTGCGCAGCCGTACCGGTGATGCTCGTCGCCGGCTGCTCCGACGACTCGGAAAAGGGCTCCGGCGACACCGCCTCGAAGTCCGCGTCCCCGAGCTCGTCGCCCAAGGTGGCACCGGGCAAGTTCAAGAAGCTCCCCGACCCCTGCACGGCCATCACGAAGGACCGCGTCAAGAAGATGCTGCCCGCCGTGAAGGACGAGAGCGGCGAGGAGGGGAAGAGCAGCGACACCTCCGCGCACGGCACCTGCACCTGGAGCAGCGAGGAGCGGCAGGGCAAGGGCGGCATCAACGGCACGCAGTTCCGCTGGCTCGCCGTCAACCTGCAGCGTTACGACTCCGACCCCGCGCTGGGCTCCGGAGAAAAGCGGGCGACCGGTTTCTACAACAAGCAGGTCGACGCGGCCAAGGGCACCAAGGACGCCAAGAACGTCAAGAGCGAGCCCGCCAAGGGCATCGGCGACGGGGCGACCACGGTGACGTACGACCTGAAGAAGGACGGCAACGACTTCAAGAACCAGACGGTCATCGCCCGTACCGCCAACGCCGTGGTCACGATCAACTTCAACGGCGCGGGCCTGGCCGGCGCGAAGGCCCCGGACGGCAAGGAGATGCTGGCGGACGCCGAAGAGGCCGCGAAGCAGGCCGTCTACGAGATCAACAAGGTGAACAAGTAGGCGAAGAGGTAGGCGGACAAGCGAGCACATATCCGCACCGCGGGCGTACCACTCACGTAACGCCTGCCGCCCTCCCCTCACCCGGCTGCACGGGTGTGCCACGCTAGGCGCGCCAGTCAGCCGAGTGCGGGGAGGGATCGCGGGTGGCCGCGATGCGTTTGAGTCGTACGCACCGAATACTGATCGGCGTGGTCGTCGCGGGCGCGCTGGTCATCGCCGCGATCGGCTTCGCCGGTTCGTACTCGGCGGTCCGCGCGCTCGCCGAGAAGAAGGGCTTCGGCTCCTTCTCGTACGTCTTCCCGATCGGCATCGACGCGGGCATCGTCGTCCTCCTGGCGCTGGACCTGCTGCTCACCTGGATCCGGATCCCCTTCCCGCTGCTGCGCCAGACCGCCTGGCTGCTGACGGCCGCGACGATCGCCTTCAACGGCGCGGCGGCCTGGCCCGACCCGCTCGGCGTCGGGATGCACGCGGTGATCCCCGTCCTCTTCGTCGTCGCGGTCGAGGCCGCCCGGCACGCGATCGGCCGGATCGCCGACCTCACCGCCGACAAGCACATGGAGGGCGTCCGGCTCTCCCGCTGGCTCCTCGCCTTCCCCTCGACCTTCCGGCTGTGGCGCCGCATGAAGCTGTGGGAGCTGCGCTCCTACGAGCAGGTGATCAAGCTGGAGCAGGACCGGCTGGTGTACCAGGCGCGGCTGCGGTCCCGGTACGGGCGCGCGTGGCGGCGCAAGGCACCGGTGGAGTCGCTGATGCCGCTGCGATTGGCACGGTATGGCGTGCCAATCGCGGAAACCGGGCCGGCGGGGCTCGCGGCGGCCGGGCTGGCGGCGGAGCTCACCCCCGCGCCTTCTCCGGTCCCGGCCCAGGAACAGGCCGAGCTCCCGGCCCAGGAACGGGCCGAGCTCCCGGCCCAGGAACGGGCCGAGCTCCCGGCCCAGGCTCCCGTCCAAGCCCCCGCCCAAGCCCTGGAGCACCCGGAACCCCACGAGACGTACGAGCCCAGCGAGGCGTACAACGCCCCCGAAGAGCCCACCTCCTCGCTCACCATCCCCGTGGGCCCCGGCCGCAGCCGCCCGCTCGGCACCGCGGGCGCGACCGTACCGATGCCCGCGCCGGCGCCCGAGCCCGTCCCCGAACCGGTCGCGCCGACCGAGCAGCTCTCCGAGGGGCTGCCGCGCGACGAGCAGTTCTACGAGGCCTTCCGGGCGTACGTCGCCGACCGGAACGACATGCCCGACGCCCACCAGTTCGCGCGCTACCTGCTCAACAACTACGGCGTCACGGGCCGGGACGGCACCGGCCCGCTCAGCGAGAACTACCTGCGGACGTACGTCCGTGACTTCCGCGCCCGCTTCCGCCAGGAGATGGAGAGCGAGCACATCGCCTGACCGCTCGCCTGCCCACGCGCACGACAAGGGGCCCGGGCGGCGTGCGCCCGGGCCCCTGGCGGAGTGCGGTACCTCTTACGCGCCCAGCAGCTTGCGCACCCGGTCCGCGCCGACGGCGAGGAGCAGGGTGGGCAGGCGCGGACCGGTCTCGCGGCTGACCAGCAGGCGGTACAGCAGCGCGAAGAACGACCGCTGGGCGGTCTTGATCTCCGGCGGCAGCTCCTTCGCGGTGGCGTCCGCGGAGAAGCCCGCCTGAACCTTCGGCACGCCGTAGACCAGGTGCGTCAGCCCGTCGAGCGACCAGTGCGTGTCCAGGCCGTCCAGCAGCAGCCGCAGCGACTCCTTCGCCTGGTCGTCCAGCGAGCCCAGCAGCTCGGTGTCCGGCTCCTCGCGCACGATGGTCCGCTGGTCGGCCGGGACCTGGCTGGTGATCCACTGCTCGGCGCGGTCCAGCCGGGGCCGGACCTCGTCCAGCGAGCCGACCGGGTTCTCCGGGTCCAGCTCGCTGAGGATGCGCAGGGTCTGCTCGTCGTGCCCGGCCGTGATGTCGGCGACCGAGGCGAGCGTGCGGTACGGCAGCGGGCGCGGCGTCTTCGCCAGCTCGCCCGCCGCCGTCCCGACGGCACGGGCGTACGCCGCCGCGTCGGCCGGCAGCACGGAGCCGTCGGCGACCTTCGCGTCCAGCCGGTCCCACTCGTCGTACAGCCGCTGGATCTCCTGGTCGAAGGCGATCTTGAACGACTGGTTCGGGCGGCGCCGCGCGTACAGCCAGCGCAGCAGCTGCGGCTCCATGATCTGCAGGGCGTCGGCCGGGGTGGGCACGCCGCCCTTGGACGACGACATCTTCGCCATGCCCGAGATGCCCACGAAGGCGTACATGGGGCCGATCGGCTGCTTGCCGTCGAAGATGCCCACGATCTGGCCGCCGACCTGGAAGGAGGAACCGGGCGAGGAGTGGTCCACGCCCGACGGCTCGAAGATCACGCCCTCGTAGGCCCAGCGCATGGGCCAGTCGACCTTCCAGACCAGCTTGCCGCCGTTGAACTCGCTCAGCCGGACCGTCTCACCGTGCCCGCAGGTGCAGGTGTAGGTGAGCTCGGTCGTGTCGTCGTCGTACGCGGTGACGGTGGTGAAGTCCTTGCCGCAGGCCGTGCAGTACGGCTTGTACGGGAAGTAGCCCGCGCCGCCGCCGCTGCCGTCGTCCTCACCGGCCGCGCCGGAGCCCTCCGCGGCCTCCAGCTCCGCCTCGTCCACCGGCTTCTGCGACTTCTTCGCCGGGGCCTTCTTCGTGCGGTACTGGGCGAGAATCGCGTCGATGTCGCCGCGGTGCTTCATCGCGTGCAGGATCTGCTCGCGGTACGTGCCGGAGGTGTACTGCTCGGTCTGGCTGATGCCGTCGTACTCGACACCCAGCTGCGTGAGCGCGTCGACCATGGCGGCCTTGAAGTGCTCCGCCCAGTTCGGGTACGCCGAGCCCTTGGGGGCCGGGACGCTGGTCAGCGGCTTGCCGATGTGCTCGGCCCAGGAGTCGTCCACGCCCTCGACGCCGAACGGGACCTTGCGGTACCGGTCGTAGTCGTCCCAGGACAGCACGTGGCGGACCTCGTGCCCCCGGCGGCGGATCTCGTCCGCGACCAGGTGCGGGGTCATGACCTCGCGGAGGTTGCCGAGATGGATCGGGCCGGAGGGGGACAGGCCGGAGGCGACCACGACCGGTTTGCCAGGCGCGCGACGCTCCGACTCGGCGATGACCTCGTCCGCATAGCGGGAGACCCAGTCGGTTGTCTCGGTGCTCTGAGCCACGGTCGGCCCTTCCTCTTGATCCTCTGCGCTTCGCTTGATCGCCGGGCCCGTACGCATGAGCCTGGCCGTTCCATTCTCCCAGACGAAAACTCGATGGTGCCGCCGTGGGATACTGACCGGCAAACCCTTTCCACCCCAACGGAACGGCAGCACTCCATGGCTTCGGTCCCTTCTCTCGCCGCATCGGTCAATCAGCGCGTCGCGGACGCCCTCTCGGCAGCCCTGCCGGAGGCCGGCGCCGCCGACCCGCTGCTGCGACGAAGCGACCGGGCCGACTTCCAGGCCAACGGGATGCTCGCGCTCGCGAAGAAGCTCAAGGGGAATCCGCGCGAGCTGGCCACGCAGGTCGTCGAGCGGATCACGGCCCCCGAGCTGATCAAGGACATCGAGGTCTCCGGCCCCGGCTTCCTGAACATCACGGTCACCGACACGGCCCTCGTGCAGACGCTGGCCGCCCGCGCGGCGGACGACCGGCTCGGCGTGCCCCTGAAGGACGAGCCGGGCGTCACGATCATCGACTACGCCCAGCCGAACGTGGCGAAGGAGATGCACGTCGGCCACCTGCGCTCCGCGGTGATCGGCGACGCCCTGCGCCACCTGCTGGACTTCACGGGCGAGAAGACGATCGGCCGCCACCACATCGGCGACTGGGGCACCCAGTTCGGCATGCTCATCCAGTACCTGATCGAGCACCCCGGCGAGCTGGCCCCGGCCGACGAGGTCGACGGCGAGCAGGCCATGTCGAACCTGAACCGGGTGTACAAGGCGTCGCGCGCCGTCTTCGACGCGGACGAGGAGTTCAAGGAGCGGGCCCGCAAGCGGGTCGTGGCCCTGCAGTCCGGCGACAAGGAGACCCTGGACCTCTGGCAGCGGTTCGTGGACGAGTCGAAGGTCTACTTCTACTCGGTCTTCGAGAAGCTGGACATGGAGATCCGGGACGACGAGATCGTCGGCGAGTCCGCGTACAACGACATGATGGCCGAGACGGCCCGGCTGCTGGAGGAGTCCGGCGTCGCGGTCCGCTCCGAGGGCGCCCTCGTCGTCTTCTTCGACGACATCAAGGGCAAGGACGACCAGCCGGTCCCGCTGATCGTGCAGAAGGCGGACGGCGGCTTCGGGTACGCGGCGTCCGACCTCTCCGCGATCCGCAACCGCGTCTTCGACCTGCACGCGACGACGCTCCTCTACGTCGTGGACGTGCGCCAGTCCCTGCACTTCAAGATGGTCTTCGAGACGGCCCGCCGGGCGGGCTGGCTCGGCGACGAGGTCACCGCGCACAACATGGGCTACGGCACGGTCCTCGGCGCGGACGGCAAGCCGTTCAAGACGCGGGAGGGCGAGACCGTCCGCCTGGAGGACCTGCTCGACGAGGCGGCACAGCGCGCCGCCGAGGTGGTGCGCGAGAAGGCCCAGGACCTCACCGAGGAAGAGATCCAGGAGCGCGGCGCGCAGGTCGGCATCGGCGCGGTGAAGTACGCGGACCTCTCCACCTCCGCCAACCGCGACTACAAGTTCGACCTGGACCAGATGGTGTCGTTGAACGGCGACACATCGGTGTACATCCAGTACGCCCACGCCCGCATCAAGTCCATCCTCCGCAAGGCCGGCGACGCGCAGCCGGCCGCGCACGCGGAGCTGGAACTCGCCCCGGCGGAGCGGGCGCTGGGCCTGCACCTGGACCAGTTCGGCGAAACGGTCGCGGACGCGGCCGCCGAGTACGCCCCCCACAAGCTGACGGCGTACCTCTACCAGCTCGCCTCCCTCTACACGACCTTCTACGACCAGTGCCCGGTCCTGAAGGCCGAGACCCCCGCCCAGGTCGAGAACCGCCTGTTCCTCTGCGACATCACGGCCCGCACCCTCCACAAGGGCATGTCCCTCCTGGGCATCCGGACGCCCGAGCGCCTCTGACGCTCCGCGCGCCGTCGCGGTGGCCGCCACTCCCTTGGGGTGGCGGCCACCGCCGCGTCACACGGCGATGAGCCGTACGCGCCCCCCGCACAGCTTCTGCATGTCATCGACGTCCGACGTCACCATCGCGACGGGGCCGGGCTGCCGCAGCGCGGTCTCGGCGACGGTGGCGTCGATCGCGTACTTGTGACCGTGCAGCCCAGCGGCCTTGAGCAGTTCCGCCGCGGCCTTCGCCGCCTGCTCTGGCCGACTCCGACGGTCGTGTTCGCGCCGACTTCGTCGATCGCGTACGCGCCGACGACGAGGTCGGTGCCCATCTCGTGGAAGACCCGGAAGATCGCCAGGACCTTGCGGTCCTGGGCCACCGAGGCAGACAAGCCCTCGGAGCCCACACCGATGGTCTCGAAACGCCTGCTCATGGGGTGTTCGTCTGACTGCCGGGCCCATCCGTCCCGAAGATCCTTTCTCGCGCCTCGGTCAGCTCCTCCTCGCTGAAGGCTCCCTGCTCCTCCTCATGCCGCCGTAGGTCCTCACCGAGGAGCTGGTGCCTGATCTGGCGCGCCACGGCCTCGGCAACGTAGCCGGAGACGTTGTCAGTAAACTTCTTCAGCTCAGCCACCTGCTCAGTCCCACCTCACACCAGACGATCTTGCCGGGGTCCCGCTCGCCGACCCCCCACTTGTCTGCGACGGCCTCTACCAGCAGCAGGCCGCGCCCCCGCTCATCCCCGTCCTCCGCCGGGTCCGCGACGCGTGGGTGCCCCGGCCCCGAGTCGTGCACCTCGATCCGTACGAGGGCCTCACCGGCCCGGAGAAGCCGGAGCCGGAACCCCCGCCCCGGCGGTACGCCGTGCCGCACGGCGTTCGTCACCAGCTCGCTCACGCACAGCAGCGCGTCCTGCGTACGCGCCTCCCCGACGCCCCAGTCGGCGAGCGCGCGGCGCGCGAACTCCCTTGCCGCCGGCACGGATCTGCGTGTACGCGGGTAAAAACGCTCCCGGACTCCATTCTCATTCACGCCGCAAAGGTTGCTCTCCGTAACTACGCTGGAGCAGTCCGTCAGCCCGTACAGATTCGCTGTACGGGTTCTGCGCGCGTGACGCACGGAAAATGGTGGGAGTGGGTCCCCATGCAGCCCCGGAATCATCCCAGTCGCAGGAAGAACGCGACGACGCTCCGCCTCGTAGGCGCCCAACTCGCCCTGTTCCGCCGCCTTGCTGGGTACACCCAGCGGGAGTTGGGCGACCGGCTGAGCATCGGCGAGGAGACGATCGCCTCGATCGAGCAGGGAAGACGTCCCCTGAAGCCTGATCTTGCCGATCGGATCGACTTGGAACTGGGGACGCGGGGCGTACTGGCGGTGGCCGTCGAGTACATGCCGGAGATCGAGAAGTTCCCGGTATGGGCAGCGGAGTTCATCGATTACGAACGGGAGGCGATCACCCACTTCTCGTACGAGAACCAGGTCCTGCCCGGCCTGCTCCAGACCCCGGGCTACGCTCGCGCGGTTTTCCGGAGCAGGGAGCCCGTCCTGGACGAGGGGGAGATCGAACGCCAGGTAGCGGCACGGATCGAGCGCCAGGAAATCCTGCGCCGCAAGGTCCCGCCCAGCGTCAGCTTCGTCATCTCCGAGGCGGTGCTGAGGGACCGGCTCGGCGGCGACGAGGTACACGCGGAACAACTGCGGCACCTACGGGACTGCGCCGATCTGCCCGGGGTTTCCCTCCAGATCATGCCGCTCGGCCGCCATAGTCACGCCGCCCTCGACGGTCCCTTTGTGCTGCTGGAAACTCCCGAGCACGATCACCTCGCGTATATCGAGACACAGCGTGGCAGCCATCTCGTCTCCGACCCTGACGAGGTCAGTATCTTGGCCCGCAAGTATGCGATGCTGCGAACACAGGCTCTCAACGTCGAGGTAACCAAAGGCCTGTTGGACCGGCTGCTAGGAGAGCGATGAACGCCGCACTGAAGTGGTTCAAGTCCAGCTACAGCGGTAGCGAAGGCGGCAATTGCGTAGAGGTCGCCCATGCCTGGCACAAGTCCAGCTACAGCGGTGACGAAGGCGGTGCCTGCGTCGAGGTCGCCCACACCTGGCACAAGTCCAGCCACAGCGGCAGCGAAGGCGGCGCCTGCGTGGAGGTCGCCACCTCCCCCGCCACCGTCCACGTCCGGGACTCCAAGGACCCGGACGGGCCCCAGCTGGTCGTCGCTCCCGACGCCTGGGCGGCCTTCGCGGCGTATGCCGCAGAGGGGGACTGACCGGCGCGAATGCGGCGGGCGATGCGTGGGGCGACACTGGAGGGGTGAGGAGGTGATCGCGTCATGCGTAAGGTCGCCGATTGCCGGGATTCTCCCAGCGAGATGAACTGCACCCTTGTCATTTCCGGCGAGGAGGAAGAAGTCGTGCGTGCCGCCGCTGAGCACGCTGTGTCCGTGCACGGTCACACGGACAGCCTGGAGCTCCGTCGGATGGTCAGGGACTCGCTCAAGGACGAGGTACCGCAGCACGCCTAGATCGAAGACGTGAATGACCAGAGCCCCCGCGTCCAGGTGGACGGCGGGGGCTCAGTGATCGGACAGCGACGCCGCAGGCGTCAGAGGCGTCAGAGTCAGAGACGGCGGGCGACCTCCGTCGCCCAGTACGTCAGGATGTTCTGCGCGCCGGCGCGCTTGATGCCGGTCAGGGCCTCCAGGATCGCCGCGTCGCGGTCGATCCAGCCCTTTTCCGCGGCGGCTTCGATCATCGCGTACTCGCCGGAGATCTGGTACGCGGCGACCGGCACGTCGACGGACTCCGCGACATCCCGGAGGATGTCGAGGTACGGCATGGCCGGCTTGACCATGACCATGTCCGCGCCCTCTTCGAGGTCGAGGGCCAGCTCGCGCAGGGCCTCGCGGGCGTTGGCGCCGTCCTGCTGGTAGGTCTTGCGGTCCCCCTGCAGCGACGAGCCCACCGCTTCGCGGAAGGGGCCGTAGAAGGCGGAGGCGTACTTCGCGGTGTAGGCGAGGATCGAGACGTCCGCGTGGCCCGCGCCGTCCAGGGCCTCGCGGATCACGCGGACCTGGCCGTCCATCATGCCGCTGGGGGCGACCGTGTGGGCGCCGGCATCGGCCTGGACGCGGGCCATCTCCGCGTACCGCTCCAGCGTGGCGTCGTTGTCGACCCGGCCGTCCGGCGTCAGGACGCCGCAGTGGCCGTGGTCGGTGAACTCGTCCAGGCAGAGGTCGGACATGATCACGAGATCGTCGCCGACCTCGGAGCGCACGTCCCGGAGGGCGACCTGGAGGATGCCGTCGGGGTCCGTGCCCACCGTGCCCGCCGCGTCCTTCTTGGCGTCCTCGGGGACGCCGAAGAGCATGATCCCGGAGACGCCCGCGGAGACGGCCTCGACGGCCGCCTTGCGCAGGGTGTCACGGGTGTGCTGGACGACGCCCGGCATGGAGCCGATCGGCACCGGCTCGGAGATCCCCTCGCGCACGAACGCGGGAAGGATCAGGTCCGCCGGGTGGAGACGGGTCTCCGCGACCATGCGGCGCATCACGGGGGTGGTGCGCAGCCGCCGCGGCCGCGCACCCGGGAAACGTCCGTACGTACTGCTCAACTGCGTGCCCTCCTGCGCGATCCGGGCCGGCGCTCGCTCGGACGGGTGACGGGGTCACCGGCCTCGACCGCGGCGGTGCGCCGGGCCGTGCCGAAGTCCGCGAGCGCTTCGGCCAACTTGTGCACCGAGGGCTCGGGCGACATGACGTCCACGCGCAGCCCGTGCTCCTCGGCGGTCTTCGCGGTGGCCGGGCCGATACAGGCGATCACGGTCACGTTGTGCGGCTTGCCGGCGATGCCGACGAGGTTCCGCACCGTCGAAGACGAGGTGAAAAGTACCGCGTCGAAGCCGCCGCCCTTGATGGCCTCACGGGTCGTGGCGGGCGGCGGGGACGCCCGTACGGTCCGGTAGGCCGTGACGTCGTCGACCTCCCAGCCCAGCTCGATCAGGCCCGCCACCAGGGTCTCGGTGGCGATGTCGGCGCGGGGGAGGAAGACGCGGTCGATCGGGTCGAAGACCGGGTCGTACGGGGGCCAGTCCTCCAGGAGACCGGCGGCCGACTGCTCGCCGCTCGGGACCAGGTCCGGCTTCACGCCGAAGGCGATGAGCGCCTTGGCGGTCTGCTCGCCGACGGCCGCGACCTTGATGCCCGCGAAGGCGCGGGCGTCCAGGCCGTACTCCTCGAACTTCTCGCGGACGGCCTTCACCGCGTTGACGGAGGTGAAGGCGATCCACTCGTACCGGCCGGTGACCAGGCCCTTGACCGCGCGCTCCATCTGCTGGGGCGTACGCGGCGGCTCGACGGCGATCGTCGGGACCTCGTGCGGCACCGCGCCGTACGAGACGAGCTGGTCGGAGAGCGAGGCGGCCTGCTCCTTCGTCCGCGGCACGAGCACCTTCCAGCCGAACAGCGGCTTGGACTCGAACCAGGAGAGCTGGTCCCGCTGCGCGGCGGCGCTGCGCTCGCCGACCACGGCTATGACCGGCTGGCCGCCGTCCGCCGAGGGCAGCACCTTGGCGGCCTTCAGCGTCTGCGCGATGGTGCCGAGGGTGGCGGTCCAGGTGCGCTGCTTGGTGGTCGTACCGGCGATCGTGACGGTCAGCGGGGTGTCGGGCTTGCGGCCCGCCGCGACCAGCTCGCCGGCGGCCGCGGCCACCGAGTCGAGGGTGGTGGAGACGACCGCGGTCGCGTCGCTGGCGCCGACCTCGGACCAGCAGCGGTCGTCGGCCGTACGGGCGTCCACGAAGCGGACGTCGGTGCCCTGCGCATCACGCAGCGGCACGCCGGCGTACGCGGGCACGCCGACCGCTGCGGCGATGCCCGGCACGACCTCGAAGCCGATGCCCTCGGAGGCGCAGGCCAGCATCTCCTCGGCCACATTGGCGTCGAGACCGGGGTCTCCGGACACGGCACGCACGACCCGCTTGCCGGTGCGCGCGGCGCCCATGACAAGATTGGTCGTGTCCCGAAGCGTGGGGACATCGGCGGGGATTGACGCCTCGTCAGCTGAAGCCTGCAGCGGTGTGTCCACGTTCGCCCGGGCATGCGTGCGGACGACGTCGAGCACCTGCGGGTCCGCGATCAGCACGTCCGCGTGGGACAGCGCCTCTACGGCGCGCAGCGTGAGCAGACCCGGATCTCCCGGCCCGGCACCGAGGAAGGTGACCTGGCCGGCGGCGGGGTGGTTAGGGGCGGTGGGGTTCAAAGTGCTCGCTCCCCCATAAGACCGGCCGCACCCTTGGCGAGCATCTCGGCGGCGAGCTCACGGCCCATGGTCGCCGGTACTGAAACGTCGTCGCGGGAGGTGGGTACGTGACCGGTGGTGGACAGCTGCACCAACGTGCTGCCGTCGGTCGTGCCGACGACGCCACGCAGGCGCATTTCGGTGACAGCCCGTTCGCCGGCCTGGAAATCGGCCAGCGCACCCACAGGTGCGGAGCAGCCGGCCTCCAGGGCGGCGAGCAGGGAACGCTCGGCGGTCACGGCGGCCCGGGTGAACGGGTCGTCGAGCTCGGCGAGCCGGGCGGCGAGGTGCACATTGGTCGCGGCACACTCCACCGCAAGCGCCCCTTGGCCGGGGGCGGGCAAAACTACGTCCGGCGAGAGGAGCTCCGTCGCCTCGCCGGTGCGGCCGAGGCGGTTGAGCCCGGCAGCGGCCAGTACGACCGCGTCCAGCTCGCCCTTCTCGACGTAACCGATGCGGGTGTCGATGTTCCCGCGGATCGGCACGGTCTCGATACGACGGCCCAGCGTCCGCGCCCAGGCGTTCAGCTGCGCCATGCGGCGCGGCGAGCCGGTACCGACCCGCGCCCCGTCGGGGAGCTGCTCGAACGTCAGGCCGTCGCGGGCTATCAGCGCGTCCCGCGGATCCTCGCGGACCGGGATCGCGGCGAGGGCCAGGCCCTCGGGCTGCGCGGTCGGCAGGTCCTTGAGCGAGTGGACGGCGAAGTCGATCTCGCCTGCGAGCAGCGCGTCGCGCAGCGCCGAGACGAAGACGCCGGTACCGCCGATCTGCGCCAGGTGCTCGCGCGAGACATCGCCGTACGTGGTGATCTCCACCAGCTCGACGGGCCGCCCGGTGACCTGGCGGACCGCCTCGGCGACGAGTCCGGACTGGGCCATGGCGAGTTTGCTGCGCCGTGTCCCGAGTCGCAATGCGTGGTGCGTCATGAGCGCTGCTCCCGTGCTGTGTCGTGCCTGTCCGCGCGCGTGTCGGCCCGGCTGACGGCGGCGACCGTCTGGGGGTCGAGGTCGAAGAGCTTGGTCAGCGCGTCGGCGTACCCGGCACCACCGGGCTCGCTGGCGAGCTGCTTGACCCGCACGGTGGGCGCGTGCAGAAGCTTGTCGACGACCCGGCGCACGGTCTGGTTGATCTCCGCGCGCTGCTTGTCGTCCAGGTCGGGGAGGCGGCCGTCCAGCCGCGCGATCTCGGCGGCGACCACATCGGCGGCCATGGTGCGCAGGGCCACCACGGTCGGCGTGATCGTCGCGGCGCGCTGGGCCGCGCCGAAGGCCGCGACCTCCTCGGACACGATGGTGCGTACCTGGTCCACGTCGGACGCCATGGGGGCGTCGGCGGACGCGTCGGCCAGCGACTCGATGTCGACGAGGTGGACGCCCGCGATCCGGTGGGCCGCGCCGTCGATGTCGCGCGGCATCGCCAGGTCGAGCAGGGCCAGTTCCCGGTCCTTACGGCCCTCGGCGGCCGTCGCGACCGCCTCGCCGGTGAGGACGAGCCCAGTCGCCCCCGTACACGAGATCGCGATGTCGGCGGCGGCCAGCTCGGCCGGTACCTCGGACATCGGGACGGCGCGCGCGGTGAGGCCGTTGGCGCGCCCGGGGCTGCCCGGCTCGGTGAGGATCTCGGTCAGCCGCTCGGCGCGCTCCACGGTGCGGTTGGCGACGGCGAGTTCACTCACGCCCGCGCGCGCCAGGGTGGCGGCCGCGAGCGAGGACATCGAGCCCGCGCCGATGACCAGGGCACGCTTGCCGCGGGCCCAGGCGTCCACGCCCGGGGTGCCGAGCGGGGCGGTGGCGTCCGGTACGGCGTCGTCGGTGAGGACGCAGTGCGCGTCGTGACCGCCGGCCGCGCCCGCGAGCTGCTCCAGGCCGAAGGTGACCAGGGACTGGCCGGCCTTGTCGATGCCGGTCTCGCTGTGCGCGCGCTTGCCGACCCGCAGGGCCTGCTGGAACAGGTCGTTCAGCAGCCGCCCGGCGGTGTGCTGGTCCTGCGCGAGGGCGAGCGCGTCCTTGATCTGGCCGAGGATCTGGCCCTCGCCGACGACCATGGAGTCCAGGCCGCAGGCCACGGACAGCAGATGGTGGACGGCGCGGTCCTCGTAGTGGACGTAGAGGTACGGCGTGAGCTCGTCCAGGCTGACGCCGCTGTGCTGGGCGAGCAGCGTGGACAGCTCGGCCACACCGGCGTGGAACTTGTCCACGTCGGCGTAGAGCTCGATGCGATTGCAGGTGGAGAGCACGGCCGACTCGGCGGCGGGCTCGGCCGACACGACGTCCTGCAGCAGCTTGCCGCGGGAGTCGGGCGCGAGCGCGGCGCGCTCCAGGATGCTGACCGGTGCACTGCGGTGGCTCAGACCGACAACGAGCAGGCTCATGCCGGCATCACGGCGGGAACGTCCCCGTCAGGTCCCTTGCGGTCGGAGTCGTCGGCGGGCGCCGGGCGCACGGGGGGCGTGACCGGCTGCGCGGCGTCCTGGCTGCTGGCCTCCTCGCCGGCCTTCCGCTGCTCGTGGAAGGCGAGGATCTGCAGCTCTATGGACAGGTCGACCTTGCGCACGTCGACCCCTTCGGGGACGGACAGCACGGTCGGCGCGAAGTTCAGGATGGAGGTGACACCGGCGGCGACGAGGCGGTCGCAGACCTGCTGGGCGGCGCCCGCGGGGGTCGCGATCACGCCGATCGAGACGCCGTTGTCGGTGATGATCTTCTCGAGCTCATCGGTGTGCTGGACGGCGATGCCCGCGACGGGCTTGCCGGCCATGGCCGGGTCGGCGTCGATCAGGGCCGCGACGCGGAAGCCGCGGGAGGCGAAGCCGCCGTAGTTGGCGAGCGCCGCGCCGAGGTTACCGATACCGACGATCACAACCGGCCAGTCCTGCGTGAGGCCGAGCTCCCGCGAGATCTGGTAGACGAGGTACTCCACGTCGTAGCCCACGCCGCGGGTGCCGTACGAGCCCAGGTACGAGAAGTCCTTGCGCAGCTTGGCAGAATTGACCCCCGCCGCTGCGGCCAGCTCCTCGGAGGAGACCGTGGGGACCGAACGCTCCGAGAGCGCGGTCAGTGCACGCAGATACAGCGGAAGCCTGGCGACGGTGGCCTCGGGGATCCCTCGGCTTCGGGTCGCCGGTCGGTGAGTTCGGCCAGTTGCCACGGTGCTCCTGCGGGTAGAGCGGGGCTTTGGACGGCCAAATGTCTCAAGACCGCCCTGTCGATAGCAGGCTATGTCTTTGTGAACGCGTGCACAAAGATGGTGTCCGCTTTGTCCCGTCAACGTGACCGGTGTCACGCACTTATTGCGGCAATTCGCGGAACCGCATCCTCCGTCACTCCGTTCACACGCTTCGCGTGGATAACGCAGGACCGTGAACGGGAGCACGCCGCCACTCTCCTCGCCGTTTACCCCCCGTACACCGTTAAATCGCCCATCGATGGTACGGGAACCCGCCTCTCCGACAGGGGGTTCGTGACGGCCGTCATAGCCGCTCCTGTCCTGGTGGCACAGGTGCGGACGGGCCCGGCAGGGGCACAATGGCGGCATGGCCCCGCTCCTCCGCCGCACCCCGCGCAAGAACCCCGCCGACCGCACGGTCACGCTCATCGGCAAGCCGGGGTGCCATTTGTGCGACGACGCACAGAAGATCATCGAGGCGGTCTGCGCCGACACCGGCGCCGCCTGGGAGAAGCGCGACATCACCGAGGATGAAGAGCTCTACCGCAAATACTGGGAGCAGATTCCGGTCATCCTCGTCGACGGCGCACAGCACGACTTCTGGCGCGTCGACCCGCAGCGGCTGCGCAAGGCGCTGGGCGCCTGAGGGCGTACTCAGGCGCCGTGGCCGGGGCGCGCCGACGCCACGCGGTGTGGCCGTAACGCGACCGTCGGCAGCGCCGTACCTGCCTGACATGCGTGCGTAACCAGGGGCACCGAACAAACTGGCTATGCTCGCCGTATGGCCGACCCGTCGCCCGAGCACCGCCCCGGCAGGAGCCCCTTCAGTGCGCCCCTCGTCACGGGCATTCCGTCCCTTGTGACGGGGTGGTTCACCCGTCACCGGCGCCCCGCCACCGCGCGCAGCGTGCTGGCCGGCGAGGCGGCGGCCGAGGCCGCCCGCAAGAGCTCCCAGGAGGCCGAAGCGCAGGCCGCGGCGGAGGCCGCCGCCGCGACCGCCGACAGCGAAGCCGAGGCCGCCGAGCCGGACTTCCCGGTCGTCGGCGACGAGGCCGCCGCCGCCTTCTTCGACCTCGACAACACCGTCATGCAGGGCGCCGCGATCTACCACTTCGGACGCGGCCTCTACAAACGGCACTTCTTCCACAAGCGCGACCTCGCCCGCTTCGTCTGGCAGCAGGCGTACTTCCGGCTGGCCGGCTCGGAGAACCCCGAGCACATGGAGGACGTGCGCAACAGCGCCCTCTCCATCGTCAAGGGCCACCGCGTCTCCGAGCTGATGACCATAGGCGAGGAGATCTACGACGAGTACATGGCCGAGCGCGTCTGGCCCGGCACCCGCGCGCTCGCCCAGGCACACCTGGACGCGGGCCAGAAGGTGTGGCTGGTGACCGCGGCCCCCGTGGAGACCGCCACGATCATCGCCCGTCGGCTCGGCCTGACCGGCGCGCTCGGCACGGTCGCCGAGTCCGTCGGCGGGGTCTACACGGGCAAGCTGGTCGGCGAGCCGCTGCACGGGCCCGCCAAGGCCGAGGCGGTACGGGCACTGGCCATGGCCGAGGGCCTGGACCTCTCACGCTGCGCCGCGTACAGCGACTCCGCCAACGACATCCCGATGCTCTCGCTCGTCGGCCACCCCTACGCGATCAACCCCGACACCCGGCTGCGCAAGCACGCGCGCGAGCAGGGCTGGCGGCTGCGCGACTACCGGACGGGCCGCAAGGCCGCCAAGATCGGCATTCCGGCGGCGGCCGGGGTGGGCGCGGTGGCGGGCGGCGCGGCGGCGGCTGTCGCCCTGCAGCGCCGGCGCCGGTAGCGACGGCACTCCTGGGCGAGCCCTATAACCGGAAGCTCGCCCAACTTCCAGCACGGGGATGGACGTTACACACCGTCACCGAATCGGCCGGGGGCGGCCCGCCCACCGATGATCACATCGACGGCGCACGCCAGTTTTTTCGCGCTGCCCTTCGCAGCGCCACTCCTGAGGGTGCTTCTACGCGCCCCGTACGAACACCCGTACCGCTGTGTGCAGGGCAAACCCTCTTCATACCCCACCGGTCCGCGGTCAGACGCGCGACGCCCGGTACGCCACAACACGCCCTCTAACCAGGCAGATCACGTCACTTTCCGATCAATACCTGTTCAACATCTGATACTTGAACGACCAGAAATACGTAACAGACCAGACGGAATCGACGATTTGAGCAACTGGGTGTAGCGCTGCCTGTACGAAGCGTTATTCTCCTCAGACGCAAACCGGAACCCATAAGCCCCTACCGCGGGTGAACGGTCCCGCACTGCACGTGATGGAAGCTCTGCCTCTGGGAGTCCCGTGTACCCACACGTCGGGGTTGACGCCTCGGGCCTGGCTACGCTGCGTACGACACTCGTCGACCACCTGCGCAGTTTTGTCCCCACCGCGTACACCGTCCCCGCCCTCGCCACACCCGCACCTGCCGCAGGACCCGCCCGCCCCTGCTACGCCCTGGCGGACGCCAGGACCGCCGTCGGCGCACGATCCGCCGGCAGCCGTACGCGCCGCGGTGGCACGACCACCGCCCGCCGCCCCGCCGACAGCGACAGCCGCCGCATGATGGAACTCGTCGAGCGCGCCCAGGCGGGCGAGGCCGACGCGTTCGGCCGCCTCTACGACCAGTACGCCGACACGGTCTACCGCTACATCTACTACCGCGTCGGCGGCCGGGCCACCGCCGAGGACCTGACCAGCGAGACGTTCCTGCGCGCACTGCGCCGGATCGGCACGTTCACCTGGCAGGGCCGGGACTTCGGCGCCTGGCTGGTGACCATCGCGCGCAACCTCGTCGCCGACCACTTCAAGTCCTCGCGCTTCCGCCTGGAGGTGACCACGGGCGAGATGCTCGACGCCAACGAGGTCGAGCGCAGCCCCGAGGACTCCGTCCTCGAATCCCTGTCCAACGCCGCCCTCCTCGAAGCCGTCCGCAAACTCAACCCCCAACAGCAGGAATGCGTCACGCTCCGGTTCCTCCAAGGGCTGTCGGTCGCCGAGACCGCCCGCGTCATGGGCAAGAACGAAGGAGCGATCAAGACCCTCCAGTACCGCGCTGTCCGGACCCTCGCGCGGCTGCTGCCGGACGACGCCCGCTGACGTCGCCCACTCCCCTCCTCGCGCCGCACCCTCCCCGAACATCCGTCCCCCACACCACTCTTATTGTGCCGCCAAGCCCTGACCAGGCCATCACTTTCAGCCATCACGCGGTACCGGTCCGTCACATCATCGTGAGGGCGTAACCCGAGTACCTCGCCGCTCGTTGTGCGGAATGCAGGCTCCCTGCGGACACGCCATGCCCGCGGCCACTCACTCGATCGAGTGGTTGCGCGCAGGGTGTGCAGCCTTCCGGCCCTGCTGGATCGTCAAGCCAGTCCGGGGAGTCGAGCGGGATGATGAGAGGAGGTGCCGCCCGTGATCGCGAACGTATCGGCGCACCGGCGGGCTCACGCCTTCGCCCAGGCGCTGGAGGATCAGGACCTCCAGGGCGCGGCCGATGAGCAGATCGACACACCGGGGCAGGAGCCGGCGGAGCCCGAAACGGCCCGGCTGCTGGCAGTCGTCGGCGGCCTGGGGGAGCTCCCCAAGCCCACGCTGGACCCGGAAGCGCGCACGATCCAGCGCGCGCAGCTCATCGCCGCGATGGAAGCCGCCTTCGCCGAAGGCGGCGCACCCTCCGACGGCGCGAAGGTGCCCCAGCAGCGCGGCGTGCGAGGCGCGCACCGCGCCGCCAAGTCGCTCGGCCGGCTGCGCCCACGGTCGCGGCTGTCCAGGAGGCTCGCCGCCGGCGGGCTGACGGTCGGCGTGGCGGCCGGCGCGCTCAGCGGAGTGGCCGCCGCCAGCTCCGAAGCGCTGCCCGGCGATTCGCTCTACGGCCTCAAGCGCGGCATGGAGGACCTCAAGCTCGGCATGGCCGAGGACGACTCCGACCGCGGCCGGCTCTACCTCGACCAGGCGTCCAGCCGGATGCACGAGGCCCGCCGGCTGATGGAGCGCCTGAAGTCCGGGCCCTTGGAGCACGAAACCCTCTCCGAGGTACGCAGGTCGCTGTCGGGCGTCACCCAGGACGCGGGCACGGGCCACCGCCTGCTGCACGACGCGTACGAACGGGACGGGTCGCTCGGCGCCATCCAGGCGCTGGACTCCTTCACCGCCTCGCACCGCGAGGGCTGGGCACAGCTGCGCGACCGGCTGCCGGTGCAGCTCGCCGACGTCTCCCAGGACGTCAGCTCGGTCTTCGACGCCATAGACGAGGAGGTCGGGCCACTGCGCCAACTGCTGCCGAAGAAGGACACGGACAAGGGCGCCCAGCACGGCACCCCGTCCGCCTCGGGCAGCACGGCCGAGGACCACCCGACGGCGCCGTCCCGCTCCGGCAGCCCGTCCGCGAGCGGCAAGGAGCACGACTCCCCCACGCCCCGCCCGTCCTCGTCCCCGCCGAAGGAGGACGGTCTGCTCGGCGGGAACACCGGCGGCCTGCTCGACCCGCCCGCCAAGGACAGCCCCTCCCCCTCGGACGGCGAGCACAAGAGCGACCGCCCCGCCGAGCCCGACGTCACGATCCCGCCGCTGCTCCCGGACCTGCTCCCGGGCCTCGGCGTCGACGGCCAGGACGAGTAGCGGCGCGGCGATCGCAGCGCGCCTCCGCGGCCCGGCGGCGCCCGGTGTTCTTCCGGTCCTTCCCTCCAGAAGAACACCGGGCGCCGTCGCATGCGCGCGGCCGTGGCGGCCTCAGAAAAAGACCGAACGCCGTTGCACCAGCAGCTTGTAGAGCGTGTGCTGAATCGTTTCGCGCACCTGGTCCGTGAGGTTGAACATCAGCATCGGGTCGTCCGCCGCCTCCGCCGGATACCCGTCCGTCGGAATCGGTTCGCCGAACTGGATGGTCCACTTCGTCGGCAGCGGCACCGCGCCCAGCGGCCCCAGCCACGGGAACGTCGGCGTGATCGGGAAGTACGGGAAGCCCAGCAGCCGCGCGAGCGTCTTGGCGTTCCCGATCATCGGGTAGATCTCCTCCGCGCCCACGATCGAGCACGGCACGATCGGCACCCCGGCCTTCAGCGCGGTCGACACGAAGCCACCGCGCCCGAAGCGCTGCAGCCGGTACCGGTCCGAGAAGGGCTTGCCGACGCCCTTGAAGCCCTCCGGCATGACCCCGACGACCTCGCCGCGCTCCAGCAGCCGCTCGGCGTCCTCCGTGCAGGCCAGCGTGTGCCCGGCCTTCCGCGCCAGCTCGTTGACGACCGGCAGCATGAAGACCAGATCGGCCGCCAGCAGCCGCAGGTGACGGCCCGCCGGATGCTGGTCGTGCACCGCGACCTGGAGCATCAGGCCGTCCAGCGGCAGCGTCCCGGAGTGGTTGGCGACGATCAGCGCCCCGCCCTTGTCGGGGATGTTCTCGACGCCCTTCACCTCGACCCGGAAGTACTTCTCGTACAGCGGCCGCAGCGCGGACATCATGACCTGGTCGGTGAGCTCCTCGTCGTACCCGAAGTCGTCGACCTCGTACTCACCGGTGAGCCGTCTGCGCAGGAAGTTGAGGCCGCCGGCGATCCGCTGCTCCCAGGACGCGCCCCGCTCCTCGGGCGCTCCCTCGGGCGCCGTCGCCCCCGGCTCCTCCTGGCGAGGCGGCGGTACGGGCGTCAGGGCCGCGTTACGCGCCGCGCCCGCCGACCGCTTGGCCCTCCTCCGCGACCGCGGCTCCTCGCCGAACGGGATGACCTTGGCGTCCGCCATCGTGGGTGAACTCCTCACTGGGTCTGGGCACTGGCTGCGGGCAGCAGCGCGGCGAGCCGGTCGACGTTACGGGAGACGGTCTCGGGCGGCAGCAGGCCGGGACCTCGGCTGCGGGCGAACTCCGCGAAGGTCTCGGCCGTGGTGTACGCCGGTTCGAACCCCAGTGTCTCGCGCATCTGGGTCGTCCTGACGACCCTGCCGTGCGTGAGCATCCGGATCTGCTCCGGCGAGAAGTCGGTGATGCCGAGCGAGCGCAGCATCGAGCCCGCCCAGGTGACCGTCGGCAGCAGCAGCGGCAGCGTGGGCCGGCCCAGCCGCCGCGAGCACTGCGAGAGCAGCAGCACGCCGTCGCCCGCGATGTTGAACGTACCGCTGTTGAGCGTGCCCCTGCGCGGCTCGGCGGCCGCGATCCGCAGCACCTCGATCGCGTCCTCCTCGTGCACGAACTGCAGCCGCGGGTCGTACCCGAGGACGGTGGGCAGCACGGGCAGCGAGAAGTACTCCGCGAGCGGGGAGTCCGCGCACGGCCCGAGGATGTTGGCGAACCGCAGCACGCAGACCGCGACGTCGGGCCGGCGGCGGGCGAAGCCGCGCACATACCCCTCGACCTCGACGACGTCCTTCGCGAAGCCGCCGCTGGGCAGGGACTTGGGGCTGGTGGTCTCGGTGAAGACCGCCGGGTCCCGGGGCGCGGAGCCGTACACACTCGCGGAGGACTTCACGACCAGCCGCTTGACGTGCGGTGCCTTCTGGCACGCGCCCAGCAGCTGCATCGTGCCGATGACGTTGGTCTCCTTGGCCGCCGAGCGGCCGCCGCGGGAACCGAGCGGGGTGCCGTGGATGTCCATGTGCACGACCGTGTCCACGCCCGTTTCGGCGAGGACCTTGGCGATGGCCGGATGTCTGATGTCGGCCTTCAGGAACTCGGCGCCGCCGAGGTGGTGCTCGGGCGGCACGGCGTCGACGCCGATCACCCGGTCGACGTCGGGATCGCGCTGGAGGCGGCGCACATAGCGGCCGCCCAGCTGACGTGCGGCTCCCGTGACGAGCACGACCTTGCCCAAGATCAGCCCTTCCTTCCCACCGTCGTCCCCCGCACGTCCCCGCACGTGCCGAGATGTGGCGGCCCACGCTATCCGGTCGGTGTTGCGCTGTGATGACTTGTGGACGGCCCCGGCCATGTTTCGGCCTGGTCCGGTCCTGAATGCCGGGCCGGCTCACGTCGTGCCGCTCCGCCGAGTACCCGGCTTCCGGGCATGTGTGCCCTGCCGGGCCCGGAGCCTGTGCCGCGCGGGCTCGTTGTGCCCCCGAACGCACCACAGCCCCCCACCGAACGGTGGGGGGCTGCGGAAACGCGCTCAGCTGCGCTTACTTCTTGTTGCGACGCTGAACACGGGTGCGCTTGAGCAGCTTGCGGTGCTTCTTCTTAGCCATCCGCTTGCGCCGCTTCTTGATAACAGAGCCCACGACTACCCTCGCTCACTTCGAATCACTCGGTGCGGGGCGTCCGAGCCCACACTACCTACATCGGGCCAGCCTACCCGGCGCCGAGCGTACGGCGTAATCCGAGGGTCATTCGTGGCCTCCGTACGGCCTCACCAGGCCCGCAAAGGGACCTGTCGGGCCCCCGTCAGGCCGATTCCACCCCCACATAGGACTCGCGGAGGTAGTCGTGGACCGCCTGCTCCGGAACCCGGAACGACCTCCCCACTCGGATCGCGGGCAGATGACCGCTGTGCACCAAGCGGTACACGGTCATCTTGGACACTCGCATCACTGTGGCGACTTCCGCCACAGTAAGGAACACGACCTCGTTCAAAGGCCTCTGTTCTGCAGCCATGACACACCTGGTCCTTCCGCACATGACGGGCACCGGCTTCCCCTCCGGTGACTCTTCGTCGCTATGCGCTCACTCCCCAGGTTAGGGGCGGGTGATGCGAGTGGGGAAGAGGAGTAGCCGTCGGCCGCCTACTGTGACAGACACGCTCGATTGAGTACATAGCGAGTAAGCGGTCGGTAGTAATCAGACCGCACAGCGTCATCAAGCGGAACTACGACGGACACCCGTCCCTCCGCCTGCCCGACGAACAGCGCCGGATCGTCAGTATCCGCCAGGCCGATGGCCTCAAAGCCCAGCTGACCTGCTCCGCAGACCCATCCGTGGTCCCCGATCACCAGCTCGGGAAGGGGTCCACAGGCGTCTGCGGCAGCACCAAGGGCACTACGAACCGGGAGGGGGGAGTGCGTGTGCACTTCCGGCTCCCCGAGGTCTCCCCACACGCCGGGTTCGCGCATCCGCGCGACTCCCCGTACGTACGCAAGGTTGTACGTACGTACCCCAAACCGGGTCATTATGTCGATACTCATGCCGTACGCAGGGGTGAGGACAGGGCATCCCGCCGCCGACAAAGCGTCTGCCAGACCGCCGTAAAAGCCGGTGAGGCGGCCCGGATGGCCCGTGCCGATCAGTACCGGCGAGCGCTCGCCGGCCGCTTCACCGAGCCGGTCGGCGAACGCGTTCAGTGCCGCGACGGTCCGGTCCGGGTCGATCACATCCGTGCCAGAAATATGCGCAGGATCGGCTGAAACCCCGCACTGCTCTCCCATGAGCCCGAGCAGATCGCCGACGGACCAGTCCCCCACAGGCTCCAGACCGATGAGCGCCCGAGGGTCGCCGGCCGCGAAGAGGCGGTAGCGGTTCAGGCTCTTCTCCCGCGAGGTCGCGATCGACCCCGCGAGCCGTGCTCCGACCAGATGCGCCCGCAGCGCGCCACTGCTCAACACGCCGCCCATAGTGGCGCCCCGCACCGACCCCCATGCCCGAACCGCCCAGTAATCACACCTCCGTGTCACCCCTGACGCTCCGCCACTGGCGCTCCGCCCCGACGTTCGCACCCCACCCCGGCGTCCACCACTGACATTCCGCCCCACCACCCCGCATGCCCCCTCCCGCCACCTGGGTAGGGGTTGAGTGGGGCCCGTCGTCAGCGCTTCTGTATGCCGCCCGTCTCCGCCTCAAACCCCGTTACGGCAGCAGCCCATGCGCCGGGAACACCGCCCGGCGCGTCGCCAGAATCGCCTGGTCCAGCCGGTCCGCCGGGTCGTACCCGCTGTCCGCGAAGTCCCGGAACACCGGCTCCCGCCCGTCCGTCATCCGCCGCGGCCCCGGCTGCCGCGTCAGCCGGTACACCTCGTGCCGCCACTCCTCCGGGATGTCCGTCGCCGGGTCCAGCGGCTGCCCCGCCGCGATCGCCACCAGATGCGTCCACGTACGCGGCACCACGTCGACCACCGCGTAACCGCCGCCCCCCAGCGCCACCCAGCGCCCCTCGCAGTGGTCGTGCGCGAGCTGGTGACAGGTCTCGGCCACGGCGCGCTGCGCGTCCACGCTCACCGCCAAGTGCGCCAGCGGGTCCTCGAAATGGGTGTCCGCGCCATGCTGCGTGACGATCACGTCCGGCCCGAATCCGGCCACCAGCTCCGGCACCACCGCGTGGAAAGCCCGCAGCCAACCCTCGTCACCCGTACCGGCCGGCAGCGCCACATTCGCCGCGCTGCCCTCGGCACCCTCGGCGCCGGTCTCCTCCGGCCAGCCGGTCTGCGGGAAGAGGGTGCGCGGGTGCTCGTGCAGCGAGATCGTCAGGACCCGCGGGTCCTCCCAGAACGCGGCCTGCACGCCGTCCCCGTGATGCACGTCCACATCGACGTACACCACCCGGCGCGCACCCAGCTCCAGGAGCCGCGCGATCGCCAGCGCCGCGTCGTTGTAGATGCAGAAACCGGCCGCGCCGCCCGGCATCGCGTGGTGCAGCCCGCCGGTGAAGTTCACCGCGTGCAGCGCGTCCCCGCGCCACACCGCCTCCGCCGCACCCACCGACTGCCCGGCGATCAGCGCCGACGCCTCGTGCATGCCCGCGAACGCCGGATCGTCCTCGGTACCGAGCCCGTACGCCACCTCCGCGGCCTTCGGATCGGCAGAGGCACGCCGTACCGCGTCGATGTAGTCCTCGCGGTGCACCAGGCGCAGCGTGGACAGGCCCGCCGCCTTGGCGGCCGTCACCTGTACCGGCGCGCGGTCGAGGCCGTACGCCTGGACCAGTCGCATGGTCAGCGCGAGTCGCACCGGGTCCATCGGATGACCGGGACCGAAGTCATAGCCCGTTACTGCCTCGTCCCACATCAGCTGTGCGCGGCCGCTCATGCCCGCCACCGTATCGGGCCCGCTCCCCGCCGAACGATGGGGCATACACCAGTGTCACCAGCACGAGCACCATCGGCACGAGCATCGCCCCGCGGTAACTCCAGGCATCACCCACCGCCCCGACGAGCGGCGAACCGACAAGAAAGCCCACATAGTTGAAGATATTCAGTCGTGCGACGGCCGCATCCGACGCTTCCGGACCACCCGCAGGACCGTGCGCCTCGTACGCCTGCCGGCCCGCCGCCGCGAACGTCTGCGGCACGATCACGCACAGCCCCAGGCCCAGCAGCGTGAAGCCCACCATGCCCAGCCACGCGCCGGGCGCCGCGGCCACCACCGCGAACCCTGCGGCCGCCACCACGGCCCCCGTTCGCACCACCGCGACCGGCCCGAACCGCCGCACCCCCAGATCCCCGACGGTCCGCCCGAGGAGCGTGGTGACCATGTACACGTTGTACGGCACGGTCGCCAGCTGCTCCGAACTCCCCAGCACGTCCTGCAGATACTTCGCGCTCCAGTTGGAGACCGTCGAGTCCCCGATGTACGCGAAGGCCATGACGAGGCAGAGGGGGAGGAGGAACCGCATGGCCGTCGCCGGCCCGGCCTGGGCAGCAGCAGCGCCCGGGCGTCGCCTCCGGTCGACGTACCAGCGCCCGGCGACCAGGACAGCCGGCACGGCGACCGCGGCGGTCGGCCCGTACAGCAGGACCAGCGAGAGCCCCCAGTGCGCACCCGCCCAGGCCAGCGAGGCGCCCACGATGCCGCCGAGGCTGTACGCCGCGTGGAAGCCGAGCATGATGCTGCGCCCGTAGGCGCGCTGCAGGCTCACCCCGAGCATGTTCATCGACGCGTCCAGCGCCCCGACCGCCAGCCCGAACACCCCCAGGGCCACGGCCACCTGGGCCAGGCCGCTACCGGCCCCCACGCCCACCAGCGCCAGGCAGACCACCGGCTGTACGCACCGCAGCACGAGCCCGGGCCGTACCCGCTTCACCAGGCGCTCGGTCGCCACGCTGCCCACTCCGGCCAGTACCGGGACGGCTGCGAGGAAGGCGGGCAGCAGGGCGTCGGAGATCCCGTACCGGTCCTGGATCGCTGGTATGCGCGTCACGAGCAGTGCGAAGACCGCCCCTTGCACGAAGAAGCTCAGGGCGAGTGCGGCCCGGCCGTGCCGGAGGCGGGGCTCAGGGATGAGCCCGGTGGGGGCGGTCATGGCGGGACAGCGTAGAACTCGCCGCTACCAATGGGTAGATGAATCACATAAGTACCTCTGAGTGCCTCATACGAGGAGGTCCGGGAGCTTCGCCATCTCGGTGAAGAGCGCGGTCGCGCCCGTCAGCCGGTCGGCCGGGGTCATGGCCGTGAATCCGTACACGTCCATGCCGGCCGCGATCGCCGCCTGCACGCCCAGCGGGCTGTCCTCGATTACTGCACACCGCTCGGGGGCGACGCCCATCTTCTCGGCCGCGTGCAGGAAGAGGTCGGGGTCCGGCTTTCCCCGCCCCACGTCCTCCGAGCTGAAGATGCGCTCGTCCGGGAACCAGCGGTCGAGCCCGGTCTTCCGGTGCCCCACGCGAATCCGCTCATGACTCCCGGAGGAGGCGACGCAGTACGGAGTGCCGGCCGCCGCCAGTTTCGCCAGCAGTTCCGGTACTCCGGTGACAGGCGTCAGCTCCTGCTCGAATGCGGCGAAGACCCGGGCGTGGAAGGTGGAGTCGAAATCCGCGGGCAGGCGCTGGCCGGTCCGCTCGGCGACGAGATCGTGCACCCGGTGTATCGCGGCGCCCATGTAGTCCCGGATGGACTCCTCGTACGTCGTCGGATGCCCGAGCTCGGTCAGGTAGCCGGCCAGGATCGTATTGGAAATCGGCTCACTGTCGACGAGCACACCGTCGTTGTCGAAGATGACCAGGTCGTATCGCATGAGACCGACCTTAAACGTCGGGCCGTAAACGCAGAAAAGCCCCGCACCATACGGTGCGGGGCTTTCCCACAATGATTGTTCGGCGGCGTCCTACTCTCCCACAGGGTCCCCCCTGCAGTACCATC
>NZ_JOBH01000013.1 GCF_000717745.1 Streptomyces violens | reverse complement strand
ACCGCTACGCTCCCGATCCCGGCGTCCCGGCATGCCCGGGCCACGCGGACAGCGATTTCGCCACGGTTGGCGATGAGCACCTTGCGCACGATGGCTCCCCCTCGGCAGGAATTCTCGTACCGGTGCTCCGCGCCTTCCTGGCAAGCGGTTCCTCAGCAATGCACCGGGTCGTGTCACCCACCTTTCTGCACGGAAAGCCCCCCGCACAAGGTTTGCATTTCAAGGGTTCGGTCAGAGATCTCAAGAAAGCGCGGGGAATGTCAGCGGAATGACAAATGCATGCCCAGCACCGGTCATGCCGCCCGGGCCGCCCACTGCCGGCCGGCCGCGCCGCCGGACGGCTCCGGTGGCGCGGCCGGACCTGACGGCCCGTCCGGCTCCAGCGGCCGGGCCGGGCCCGGCGCGCTGATCAGTCCGGCGGCGAGCGCCTTGGCCACCGCGTCGAGCCGGGACACGGCGTCCAGCTTGCGGAAGGTGGTGTGCAGATGCCGCTTGACGGTCCCGGTGGTGATGCCGAGCCCGCGGGCTATCTGCTGGTTGGTCATGGCGGCCGCCGCCCCGCTGAGCACCTCCCGCTCGCGCCGGGACAGGGCTGCGTACGGTACGCGTCCGGCGCCCTGCACCGCCGCGGGGAACAGTGTGCCGAGCGCGGCGAGCAGCGCCTCCCGTCCGGCGTGCCGCGGCAGGTAACCGTGCACCCCGGCGGCGCGCAGGGCGTGGTGGTCGGCGCGCGTGCTGCCGCCCGGCAGGGCCAGTACGGCGGTCTCGGGCACCAGGCGGCGCAGGGAACGTACGGTGCGCACGGTGGCGCCCGGCGCCGACCAGGGCTCCAGGAGGATCACTTGGGGGTGGAGTGCGACGGCCTTGCGCAGGGCCTCGTGCTCGCCGGTGGCCTGGCCGAGGAGGCGGATGCCGGGCTGCGCGTGCAGCAGCGCGGTGAGGGCGTCGCGCAGCAGCGCGTTCTCGCTGGCGATGACGGCGGTGATACGTGGCATGATCGTTTCCCCTTCTCTTTCGGCGGTCAGCCGGCCTGGTAACGGGGCAGGTGGACGTCGACACGGGTGCCGTCGCCGGCGCGGCTGGTCACGGCCAGCCGCCCGCCCACCGATTCGATGCGCTCGGACATGGACCGCAGGCCGTACGCGGGCCGTGCGGAGAGCGTGTGCGCGACGTCGAAGCCCCGCCCGTCGTCACAGACCTGGGCGTGGGCCCATCTGCGGGTCGTCCGTACGGTGACGGACACGGTCTCCGCCGCGGCGTGGGTACGGGCGTTGAGCAGCGCCTCGCGCAGGACGAGCAGCAGTTCGCGCCGGAAGAGTTCGGGCAGGGTGGTCTCGTCGCCGGACTGGTGCCAGCGCACCTCCGGCCCCTCGGGCAGACCGCGCAGGACCTCCAGGGCTTCGCGCAGTCGGGGCACCGGGGTGCGCTCGTGCAGTCCGGCCACGATGCCGCGGCTGCTCTCGGCGGCCTGCGCCAACAGGTCGCGCGCCGCGGTCAGTTGCTCGGAGGCGCGTACGGTACCGGCTTCCGCGCCGAGCCGGTCCAGGGCGGCGGCCAGCGGGGTGGCGACGCGGTCGTGCACGTCCCGCGCGAGTGTCCGGCGGCCCTGCCAGGCATCGACGGCCCGCAGGTGTGGGCCGGCTGCAGCGGCGAAGGTCTCCCGGACGGCCCGTAGGAGGGGGAGCGCCGCACCGGTGTCGGGCTCCTGCAGGAGGAGGCATTCCGTCAACAGGATCGCGGCGGCGAGGAGTTGATCCGGCGCGGGACCGCCGGGACCGGCGGGGGCACCGGCCGGTAGGGCGGGCCGGCTCGGGGTCCGGCCGAGCGCGTGCCGGGCCAGTTCCAGCAGGTACCGGGTCTCCTCCCCGTCGGGCTGCCCGCCGGGCAGCCCGACGGAGGGGGACCGCAGCAGACCGGCGAAGCGACACAGCGCGGCGTCGACGTCGTCGGGTGCGGCACCGACGTCATCGGCTACGGCGCCGACCGGGCGGACGCGCGGGGTGGCCGCGCGGCTGAGGCCCTCCGCGAGGGCGTGGGTGAAGACATCCGCCAGCAGGGTGGAGGCGGCGGCCATGGCTACTCCTCTTGCACGAAGGGTTGAACGCTCGCGAAACAATGCGAACAACCTCTATGTTTTTGGGAGAGAAAAAAACGCCCAGGACGGTGCGCGCCCCCGGACAGGGGCGCGGCACCGGCCGGGCAGGGGTGGCGACGTCCTGGTGCACGCTTCCGCGCACCCCTTTTCACCGCAGGTTTTCACCGCAGGGAAGCCACAGGAAAGAGGGTGCGCGGGTGAAGGGTCCGGGACGGCCCGGTGAGGGAGTGGGCGGGGCGACGCCGACGACGGTTGCGCGGCGGGCCCGCCGGTCAGACGAGGGCGGGCGCGGCGGCTTCGCGCGCGGCGAGCACGGGCAGCGGGAAGGAGCCCGGCGCACGCTCCACGGAGACGTCCGCGACACAGCAGACCGTCTCGTGCTGACGCATGCTCACCCGCACCCGGCAGCGGCCCGACGGGTCGGCGGGCAGCGCCTCGACCTCGACCCAGCAGGGCGCGTCCAGCTCGATGTAGCGGTGGAACTCGGTGTGCATCGTCACCGGGACGACCGGCAGCGGGTCGGCCATGGCCTGGGTCGCCTGGCGGGCGGCCTCCAGGAGCAGCATGCCGGGCACATGGTCGACCGGGTGGTCGAAGAGGACCGGATGGCTGGTGTCGACACACAGCTGCCACCGGCCGGTCGCGGCGTCCGGGGAGAGGACGACGTCGTAGGGCGAGACACGGCCCACCCGACGGGCCGTCAGCGGCAGTCCGGGGAGTACGGCGTTGGCCATGGCGCGCTGCGCGTCACCGTAGGCGCCGCGCAGCCGCTGGTAGACGGCGGGGCTGTGCACGGTGAAGCGGGTGCGGGCCTCGCCCAGGCGGCGGCTGCCCTGGTAGGCCTCGGCGTGCAGGACGATGGCCGACGCGCGGCTGCTGCGGCGGGTGACGGCGGTGCAGCGGACGGCCAGCCGGACCGGTATCCCGGGGGCGGCCGCGTCCATGGCGGCGGCGTCCATGCTGTAGGTGAAGTCGTCCCAGATCAGCTGGTGTCCCAGCGGTACCCCGTAGGCGGCGTGGGAGAGCAGGGGAAGGAGCTGGCGGACGGTCTCGGCGAACAGCAGCGGGTCGTAACCGCCGTTGCCGCTCAGGTAGAAGCTGTGGGTGCGGGGCCGGCGGGCAGTCACCTCATAGGTGTCCGGACCGGTCTTGCGCCATCCGGTGAGCAGCACCTCGTCCGGGTCGAGCTTGTGGACGAACTGCTGCGGGATGACCTCGTAGCGAGCAGTGGCGTCCGGGACGGTGGCAAATCGGGGCACGTCAGCATCCTTTCCCTCGTTGTGCGTTGGCCGCACAAGGCACTGGGCCGTGGCACGGCATAACATAGAGGGCATTCTTTTTTTTGTCGACCACCGGCCGCCCCGCCGGGAGACCCCTCTCCCTCGCGCACCATCCGTGACCAGCGCCCCTGTCGCCCCAAGACTTTCCACGACCCACTTCAGGAAGGGAACATTCCGGTCGGTCGACGGGGAATTCGGGCTGAAATGCGCCCGCCACCGGGCTCACTCACGACCCGCCACTGGGCCCGTCAGCCGCCGCCGGCGGGCGGCCGCCGCGCGCCGGCGGTGTACCGTCAGCGCGCCGCCGTCGCCGACGCGCGGATGCCCTGCATGACCGCTGCCCAGATGTGCGCGAGCGCCGCCACCTCGTCGGTCTCGGGGCGGGCGTGCAGGGTGACGGCGGTGCCGTTCAGCAGGTGCGCGGCGAGCTGCACCACGGTCTCCACCTCGATCTCGGCGGTCAGGTCGTTGCGCCGCCGCGCGCACTCCAGCATGGCGCGCACGGCCGGCTCCCACGCCGCCTGCCAGCCGCCCGCGGCGATGATCCGCTCCTCCTCCAGCCGCACGATCGCCCGGACGGCGGGGCTGCGGGCCAGCAGCCCGGCCAGGTCACAGGCGAGGCCGGACATGGCCGCCAGCGGATCGCCGCCGCACCCCTTCGCCTCGGCCACCACGGCGCCGGTCTCGGCTACCGCCTCCTCGGCCACCGCCTCGGCCAGCTCGCTCTTGGCCCGGAAATGGAAGGTCAGCGCGCCCATGGAGACCTTCGCCTCCTTGCACACGACCTGGAGCGAGGTACCCGCGTACCCATGGCGGGCGAACTCCCCGGCCGCCGCACGCGTCAGACGTCCACGGGTGACCACCGCGCGTTCCTGCTTCATCTGATGCCACCAATTCGACAAACCTCACCCGGCAACCGCCGCTCGGCGGGCCGGACCTGAAGGGGGATCGGGGGCTTTCGGACGGGGTGCCGCTGAGCGCGCCGACCGGCCGGCCGGCGCACGTCCTCACCGCAATCCCCGTGGAAAGAGACGTTAACCCGCTGTACACACCAACGAGCACCCCGCGACGCCGCCCCGTGACGGCTTTGGCAGGTCACCGGCGACCGGAGAGCGGCGCTCCGCCGGGCACGGCGAACCGTCCCTTCAAAAACATAGAGGTTGTTCGCTATTCTTTCGGCACCGACACCCCTGCCCGCATGTTTCGAAGGGAGCCGCCATGACCGAGCTCTACGGGAGCGGCCCGGTACGGCCGGTGCCGCACCACCCGGCCGACGACCTGGCTCGGCACCTGTTCCAGGACCTCCCGCGCGCCGACCAGCGCCGGTGGGCCACCGCCTATCTCCGGGGCCTGTGCTCGACTCCGGGCAAGAAGTCCGTACGCAACATGGCCTGGACGGTGAGCACTTCGGACACCGCGTGGCAGTCCCTGCACCAGATCGTCAACGCGAGCACCTGGCGGTGGGAGCCGGTCCGCAGGCGCCTCGCCGACTGGTGCGCGCGGCAACTCCCGCCGCGCGCCCTGATCCCGGCGCCCGTCCTGATCCCGAAGCGCGGCCAGCACTCCGTCGGCGTCCACCGGCGCTTCGACCCCGCCAGCGGCCGGACCCTGGGCTGCCAGTGGGCGTTCGGGCTGTTCCTGGCCACCGAGTACGGCACCACGCCGCTCGACTGGCGGCTGCACCTGCCGGGCCGCTGGAGCGAGGACGCGCGGCTGCGCGCCCGCGTCTGCGTGCCCGAGTCAGAAGGCGCCCGCGCGCCGCACGACCTCACGCTGGATCTGCTCGGCCTGCCCGTCGCCCACGAGGCACCGGTCCTGGCCACGGCCGCCCACCACACCGGCGTACAGCCCCTGTTGACGGCGCTCACCGCGCGCGGCCACGGTTTCGCGCTGCGCGTCCCGGCCACCACGCCGGTCACCATCGGCCTGCTGCGGCCGACCCGCCACGTGCGTGGCCGGCAGCCCACCGGGGCGCTCCCCGCCCGGCAGTTGCTGCAGCGCCTCGGGCGTGCCGCCACCACCCCGCTGGGGCCGGGCGCGGATCGACTGCGCCTCGCGCCCGCGCTGGTGCATGTACCGGGCAGCCCGCGTCCGCTGCAGCCCGTCGCCAGCTGGCCGGCCGACGGCGGACCGCGCCACATCTGGCTCACCGACCTGCCCGCCGCGCGGCTCGCCGCCCTGACGGACCTGCTGACCGTCCCCCTCGCCCCGGCCCCGGACACCCTGCTGGACCACGGGCTGCACGACTTCGAGGGCCGTTCCTACCCCGGCTGGCACCGCCACATGACGCTCGTCTCGGCCGCCCACGCACACCACCTGCGCATGGCCGCCGCCTGGCAGCAGGCGGCCTGAGAGACCGCGCCCGCCACCCGCAGGGGCCGCCCGCCGGCACATCCGCCGGGCGGCTCGATCGCCGCGCGCTCAGGCCCCGCTGACGCCCGCGGCCGCCGTACCCGCCAGATGCTCCGCGTACCAAGGAGCCGACTCGCCGAGCCGGTGCAGCGGCCCCGGTCCGGCCGGCACTCCCGCCAGCCGCCAGATCTCCTCGCTGCGGTACCAGTGTTCCCGTGCCATCAGCTCGAACTGACGCTCACTCATGGCGCCCGGACACTCCCGCAGCCGGTCCACGCACCGCTGCCAGTCCCACGCCTCCCGCGGCACCTCGGGGATCACCCCGTGCCCCGCGAGCGTGTCCAGCAGGGCGCCGAGGCGCACCGGCTCGGGGTGGGCCGCGTGGTACACCCCGCTCGCCACCTCCGCTTCGCCGCACGCCAGTTCCGCGATGAGCCGCGCGAGGTCCTGCACGTCGACCAGCGACAGCCGCGCCTGCCCGCCGTCCCACCGCGCCGGGACCCGGCGGACCAGCTCGGCCAGCGCGGGTACGACCCAGCGGTCACCGGTACCGGTGATCAGGTACGGCCGCAGCACCACGGCGCCCGCGTCCAGCGCCGACCGCTCCCCCGCCAGCCGGGTACGGCTCGCGGCCGACACGGGGGCGGGTTCGGTCTCGTCCACGGCGATGCCGCGATGCGGTCCCAGCCCGTACACCGCGGCGGTCGAAAGATGGACGATCCGCCGCACCCCGGCCTGCCGCGCCTCCCGCATCAGCGCCTGCGTACCGACGATGTTCACCGCCCGGCACGCCTCCTCCTCACCCGACACCCGGGAGGCCAAGTGCACGAGGACGTCGGCGCCCTTGGCCACGCCCCGCAGGGAGTCCGGGTCGGTCAGGTCCGCGCGCACCGAGTCCGGGCCGTCCGTACGGGAGAGCGCCCGTACGGTGATGTCCGCCCCGTGCGCCCGGAGCGCGGCCTGCACTGCGGAGCCGATGAAGCCGCTCGCCCCGCTCAGCAGTACCGTGCGCGGCGTCACGCCGCCGGCCCGGTGCGCTGGGCGACCTCCCGCAGCTCCGCCAGCCGGTCCGGCTGGGCGATGCCCGGGAGGACGTACCGCCACATCCGGCCGATCCGCTCGGGCAGGTCGGCCCGGTCGGGGCCGGTGAGCAGGTTCGACATGACCTGGGAGCCGGTGTACGCCGCGACGAGGAGCTGCGCGACCTCGGCGACGTCCACGTCGTCCTGCAGCTCGCCCTTGCTCCGGGCCGCTTCCAGCTCGCCGCGGAAGAGGTCCGCCCACATGTCGTACGGGCTGAAGTCCCGCAGCCCGACCTGGCCCTGCTCGACGGCCAGCGTGACGCCGGCACGGAAGAGCACGTTGCTCTGCATCTGGCGGGCCAGGAAGAACGTCAGCCCGATCAGCTGCGCCAGCCCTTCGGGCCGCTCCGGCAGCGACAGGTCGGCGGCCTGCTCGTTGATGACCGCGCGGGCGAGGTTCTCCTTGGACTTGAAGTGGAAGTACATCGCCCCCTGGGTCGTGCCGGCGCGCGTCATGATCTTGCTGATGCTCGATCCGGCAAGACCGTACTCATCGAACACCTGGGCTGCTGCACGCAAGATGACACCTCGCGTACGGATCGCCCGGTCCTGCCTCACTCGTGCCACGCGGTACTCCAGCCCACTTGAGCAAAGAAAACGACTGCCCTCTATGTTACCGCCCGGCCACTTGCCGGAAATCACCCGCGGAACGCTCCACACCAGACCCGCACAATTGCCCGTACACAGCAGCGCGGCCCGGCACGCCCCCCGTGGGAGCGTGCCGGGCCGGGGCCGACCGGGCCGTCGCGTCAGGACACGGTGTCGTGTGCCAGGTCGATGTCGAAGCCGGTACGGCCGCCGTCCTCCAGCCGCAGCGACGCGACCGCCGGTGCGTAACCGCTGGCGATGATCGTGTACTGGCCGCCGTCGAGGTCGGTGAAGGCGTACGCGCCGTCGTCACCGGTGATCACGGAGAGCACCGTGTTGCCCGCCGGGTCCAGCAGGGTCACCCGGGCGTCGGCGAGCGGTTCGCCCTTGGGCGTCCGTACTGTGCCGCAGACCCGGGCGCACGGGGCGAGCCGCGCCTCGTACCAGTTGGCCTCGCCGGAGCCGACCTCGGCCTGGAGCGCGGCCGGGCGGTGACCCGCGGCGCTGACGGCCAGCGTGTAGCTGCCGGGGACCAGGTCGCCGAAGACGAACTCGCCGTCCTCGCCGGCCACGGCCGAGGCCACCACGTCACCGCGCAGGTCCGTGGCCACGACCAGCGCGCCCGGCACCGGGACCGCGCCCCGGCTGTCGCGCACCTGGCCGGACAGCCCGGCCGCGCCCTTGAGCGCCAGGTCGTACGGGACCACCTCGTCGCCCACCGCCACGGTCGCCGCCTGCGGCTGCCGGGTACCGGAGGACGCGATGAGCACGTACGTCCCGGCCCCCGGCGCGGCGAGGGCGTAGCTGCCGTCCCGCGCGGTACGGGCGTGGCCGAGCTGCCGGCCGCCGATGTCGATCAGGGTCACCGCGGCGCCCGCCAGCGGGAGGCCCTGTCCGTCGCGCACCTGCCCGCTGATGCCGGGGCCCGCGACGGGTTCGGCACGGTCCGCGGTCTCCGTACCGGACGCCGCGGCCGGCGCGTCCTTCACCATGGCCACCGGCTCGGCAGCCGCCGGGGCGTCGGCCGGGGCGTCGGTCTCCGCCGTACCGGCCGTCGCGGCCTCCTCCTCGGAGGCGCGTGCCTGGAGGCCGGAGACCTGCCGCAGCGGCACCTCCTTGACGAAGAGCACCAGCACGAACGCCACCGCGATGATGATCGCGCCCACCAGGAACACGCCGTGCATCGACTCGGTGAAGCCGCGCTGGAAGGGCTCGGCCAGCCGCGGGTCGAGCTGCTGGATGAACGAGGAGTCGCTCAGTACCGAGGAGGATCCGCCGGCGCCCGGGTGCTGCAGCATGTCGAGCACCGGCTTGCTGGCCGGGTCGTGCAGCACCGCCGGGTCGTGCAGGGCCGCCTGGAAGCGATCGGTACCCGCCGCCTCCTTGAACGCCGAGCCGATCTTGTCCCCGACGGTGCTGAAGAGCAGCGACAGGAAGACCGCGGTACCGGCTGTGGCGCCCATCTGACGGAAGAAGGTGGACGACGCGGTCGCCACGCCCATGTCGCCCGGCGGCACCGCGTTCTGCACCGCCAGCACCAGCGTCTGCATGCAGGAGCCCAGGCCGAGGCCGAAGACGACCATGAAGACCATGGTTTCCCACAGCGGGGTGTCCCACTGGACCCGGAAGTGGAAGAGCAGCAGCGCCGCCACCATCAGGGCCGTGCCGATGATCGGGAAGATCTTGTAGCGGCCGGTCTTGGAGGTGATCTGGCCGGTGACGATGGAGGCGATCATCATGCCCGCCATCAGCGGCAGCATCTCCAGGCCCGACTTCGTGGGGCTGGAGCCCTTCACGATCTGGAGGTACTGCGGGATCATCATCATCCCGCCGAACATGCCCATGCCGATCAGCACGGACAGCAGGCTGGTCTTGCTGAAGGTGCCGTTGCGGAAGAGCCGCATCGGGATGAGCGCGTCGTCGCCGATCCGCCGCTCGACGAAGATCCAGGCGATGATGCCCAGCCCGCCGATGACGTAACAGGCAATGGACGTGGCCGAGCCCCAGCCCCACTCGCGGCCCTGTTCGGCGACGAGCAGCAGCGGGACCACGCCGATGGCGATGGTGAGCGCGCCCCACCAGTCGATGCGCCGGTCGCGGCGGGTGTGCGGGATGTTCAGGACCTTGGCGACCACGAAGAGCGCGATGATGCCGACCGGCACGTTGACCAGGAAGACCCAGCGCCAGCCGGTGATGCCCAGGATGGTGGCCTGACCGGCGAGCGCGCCGCCGATGAGTGGGCCCGCGACGCTGGAGGTGGCGAACGTACCGAGCATGTAGCCCTGGTACCGGGCGCGCTCGCGCGGCGGCACGATGTCACCGATGATCGCCAGGGCCAGCGACATCAGGCCGCCGGCGCCGAGGCCCTGGACCGCCCGGAAGACGGCCAGTTCGGTCATCGAGGTGGAGAAGGTGCACAGCACCGAGCCCACGACGAAGATGCTGATCGCCGCCAGGTAGTACGGCTTGCGGCCGTGCAGGTCGGACAGCTTGCCGTAGAGCGGCGTGGCGATCGTCGAGGTGATCAGGTAGGCGGTGGTCGCCCACGCCTGCTGGCTGAGGCCGTGCAGGTCGTCCGCGATGGTCCGGATGGAGGTGCTGACGATGGTCTGGTCGAGCGCCGCCAGGAACATGCCCAGCATCAGTCCGCTGAGGATGGTCAGGATCTGCCGGTGACTGAGGGCCCCCGTCCCGGCTGTCGGCGCCGTCCCCGCTATCTCGGGGGTTTTCGTGGTACTCACGCTGGTGTGTCTTTCTGCTTCACGGCGGTGTCCCGGCTTTCCGGGGGATGGTGCGGGAGGCGGGTGTGCCGGGCCTCTTCGAGGTCGTCGTTGAGCCGGCCCAGCAGGCGGACCAGATGCTCCCGGTCCTCCTCGGGCCAGCGCTCCAGGAGGGCGGCCAGCTTGCTGTCGCGCTGCCCCCGGTACACCTCGAAGGCCGCGTGCCCGGCGTCGGTGGCGCGCAGCAGCGTCCCCCTGCGGTCCTCGGGATCCGGGTAGCGCTCGACCAGTCCCCGGTCGACCAGTGAGCGCACCTGGCGGCTCACGGTCGAGAGGTCGAGGAAGGCGTCGGCGGCCAGGTCGGTGGCGCGCCGGTCCCCGTGGTTCACGAGCTTGGCGAGCAGTACCCGGTCCGCGGCTCCGCCGTCCGTCTTGGCGCTCCGCCGCCATGTGGTGATCAGCCGGCCGAACCGTACGATCTGCGTCCCCAGCTCGGCGGCCGCCTCGTTCAGTCTCGACGAGGTGCCGCCCTTGGCGGCACTGTTCTCCCGGGCGTGGGTGTCCGCACCCGTCGCCCTTCCCCCAGTCACGTCTGCGTTGCCCTGTTCGATTGGTTGCTTGCGGCTACCAATAGAGTGTCCGGGATATTGCTTGTATTCAGCAAGCCGATTCGGGGCCACCCGGACACAGGTGGGGAAACCTTTACCGTGGGCCCGCGGCGTCTGGTGCGTGCGATCGCAAGGCGGAGGGTCGTCCTCGTAGTGGGCCTACGTGGGCGATCCCGACAACGCAGCGAGCGTGCGTGCCAGGCGTCGCGGGTCAGGCGGGACTTTGTGGACACGACCTAGGGGGGCGGGGCCGGGAGCGTGCCCGGAGCCGGACTTGAACCGGCACGGCCCGAAGGCCAGCGAGGTTTAAGCTCGCCGTGTCTGCATTCCACCATCCGGGCCCGAAACCCCCCACGCCGTCACGAAGACGGCACCACGAGCCTAGCCCGCAGCGCCACTCGAACAGCGGCGGGTGGGCCCGAGGTTGTCTTATTTTATTGGCAACTGAGGGTGCATCAGCACGTGGTACTGGCCTTCGGCACATGCCCAGGGCCGAACCGCCCCGCTCACGCCCCACCGGCGCCGCTGCCCCCGGATTGACGGAAACTCGATGCCTGCCGCGCCCCTTACCGTGACCGTCCCACGCCCCCCGCCGGCGCGTCAGCGCCTCAGGGTCGCCCTCATCCCCAAGGAGGACCCGGAGCCTCCCGGGTCCGACCGCAGGCCCCCTGCGAGACCGGCGCAGGGACTGACGCCCGGCACGATCCGCTCCCGGACGATGGAATCCGACCGTTTACACGGCCCCTACGTCCCGACAGGAGCACCATCCCGTGACCACCCTCCACTCCGGCGTTCCCACCGCCACCCGCGCCACCGCGGTGGCTGCCCGCGCCACGGATCTCACCAAGGTCTACGGACAGGGCGAGACCCAGGTGGTCGCCCTGGACAGCGTCAGCGTCGATTTCCGGCAGGCCGAGTTCACCGCGATCATGGGCCCCTCCGGCTCCGGCAAGTCCACGCTGATGCACTGCATGGCGGGGCTGGACACGGTCTCCCGCGGCTCGGCCCGGATCGGCGACACCGAGCTGACCGGCCTGAAGGACAAGAAGCTCACCCAGCTGCGGCGCGACAAGATCGGCTTCATCTTCCAGGCGTTCAATCTGCTGCCGACGCTCAGCGCGCTGGAGAACATCACCCTGCCGATGGACATCGCGGGCCGTAAGCCCGACAAGCAGTGGCTGGACCGGGTCGTGGAGACGGTCGGCCTCTCCGAGCGGCTCAAGCACCGCCCCAGCGAGCTCTCCGGCGGCCAGCAGCAGCGCGTCGCGGTGGCCCGCGCGCTGGCCTCCAAGCCCGAGATCATCTTCGCGGACGAGCCCACCGGCAACCTCGACTCGCGCTCCGGCGCGGAGGTACTGGGCTTCCTGCGGAACTCCGTGCGCGAGCTCGGCCAGACCGTGGTGATGGTCACTCACGACCCGGTGGCCGCGGCCTACGCGGACCGCGTCGTCTTCCTGGCCGACGGCCGGATCGTCGACGACATGGCCGGCCCGACCGCGGACAAGGTCCTGGAGCGCATGAAGGGGTTCGACGCCAAGGGCCGTACGAGCTGACCGGCCCGTACGTACGCCTCCCCCACCGCACTCTTCACCGTCAGGACTGACCCACTCATGTTCCGTACCGCCGTGCGCAACGTCCTCGCGCACAAGGCCCGGTTGCTGATGACCGTGCTCGCCGTCACGCTCGGCGTCGCCTTCGTGTCCGGCACCCTGGTCTTCACCAACACCATCTCCCAGGCCCAGCAGAGCAGCTCCGCCAAGGGCTTCGACCATGTCGATGTGGCCGTCGAGCCCGAGTCGCAGCCCGACCGCGGCGACCGTCCCGCGCCGCCGCCCCAGCTTTCCGAGGCCCTGCTGAAGAAGGCCGGACAGGTGCCCGGCGCCGACTCCGCGATCGGCTCGGTGACCGGCTTCACCGCGCTCGCCGGCAAGGACGGCAAGCTCGTCGGCACCGGCTTCTCCACCCAGGGCGGCAACTACTGGGGCAGCCACGACCCCCGCCATCCGCTGAAGAGCGGCCGCGCCCCGCACGGCCCGCACGAGGTCGCGATCGACGCGAAGACCGCCGAGCGGACCGGCTACAAGGTCGGCGACACCGTCCGCGTCTCCGTCGACGGCCCGGTGCTGACCCCGAAGATCTCCGGCATCTTCACCACCGACGACGGCACCGTCGCGGCCGGCGGCTCGCTCACCCTCTTCGACACCCCCACCGCCCAGCGGCTCTTCCACAAGGAAGGCGCGTACGACCGGATCGACGTCAAGGCGGCGGCCGGCGTCTCGCAGCACGCACTGCAGGCGCAGCTCAAGGACGCGCTGCCGAAGGACCAGGCGTCCACGACCACCGCGCGGCAGCTCGCCGACGACCAGGCCGAGATGATCGCCTCGTCGATGGACAGCTTCCGGACCACGCTGCTGATGTTCGCCGGCATCGCGCTCTTCGTCGGCATCTTCATCATCGCCAACACCTTCACGATGCTGGTCGCCCAGCGCACCAAGGAGCTGGCCCTGCTGCGCGCCGTCGGCGCGTCCCGCAAGCAGGTCACCCGCTCGGTGCTCTTCGAGGCGTTCGTCGTGGGCACCATCGCCGCCGTGGCCGGCCTGGCCGTCGGCATCGGCATCGGCGCCGGGCTGCGGGCCGTCATGGGCGCCACGGACGTGCCCCTGCCCGACGGTCCGCTGGTGATCTCGCCCGGTACCGTCGCCGCCTCCCTGGCCGTCGGCATCCTGGTCACCATGCTCGCCGCCTGGCTGCCGGGCCGCCGGGCCGCCAAGATCCCGCCGGTGGCCGCGATGAACAGCGTGCACGCCACCGCCACGACCAAGTCCCTGGTGCTGCGGAACACCCTCGGCACCCTGCTCACCGCCGCGGGCATCGCCGTCGTCCTGTACGCCACGAGCGTGCAGGACATGAACTCCGGGCAGCTCCCGATGGGGCTGGGCGCCGCGCTGCTGGTGATCGGCATCTTCGTCCTCACGCCGCTGCTGTCCCGCCCGCTGATCGCGGCCGCGGGCCCCCTGCTGCGCGCCTTCGGGGTCTCCGGCAAGCTCGCCCGGCTGAACGCGGTACGCAATCCGCGCCGCACCGCCGCCACCTCCGCAGCGCTGATGATCGGCCTCACCCTGATCACCGGCATGACCGTGATCGCGGGCAGCTCGCAGCAGGCGGTCGACAAGATGGCCACCTCCGCGCTGAAGGCGGACTACGTGGTCTCCATGGCGAACGGCAGCTCCCTCTCGCCCGAGGTCGGGAAGAAGCTCGACGGGACCGACGGCGTCACCGCGGTCAGCGGTATGCGCAACGCCCCCGCCCGGATCGCGAGCTCGACCGAGTACCTGACCGGCGTCAACGGGCGCACCATCGGCGACCTCACCGACCTGCCCCTGAAGAACGGCGCCTTCACCGTGGGCGGCAAGGACGTCGTGGTCGACGACGACACCGCCGAGGAGAAGGGCTGGCAGGCCGGCTCCACCTTCACGGTGGCGTACGAGGACGGCAGCAAGCAGCGGCTCACCGTCGCGGGCATCTACGAGGGCAACGAGCTGATCCGCGGCATCCTGCTGGACAACGCCACCCTCACCCCGCACCTCGGCGACCCGTCCGACATGCAGGTCATGGTGAAGACCGCGGGCGGCACCTCGGACGCCGCGCAGAGCAAGCTGATCAAGGCGCTCGGCGACAACCCGGCCATCCAGGTCCAGGACAAGCAGGACATCTCCGAGGGCATCGCCAAGTCGGTCACCCTGATGCTGAACATGCTCTACGGGCTGCTCGCCATGGCCGTGATCGTCGCGGTGCTCGGCGTGGTCAACACCCTCGCGATGTCGGTGTTCGAACGCTCCCAGGAGATCGGCATGCTGCGAGCGATCGGCCTCGACCGGCGCGGCATCAAGCGGATGGTCCGGCTGGAGTCCCTGGTGATCTCGCTCTTCGGCGGAGTGCTGGGCATCGGCCTCGGCGTCTTCTTCGGCTGGGCCGGCGGCAGGCTCATCTCGGGCAGCCTCGACACGTACGAGATGGTGCTGCCCTGGGGCCGGCTGGGGCTCTTCCTGGCGCTCGCCGCGCTGGTCGGCGTACTGGCCGCGCTCTGGCCCGCGCGCCGCGCCGCCCGGCTGAACATGCTGGCCGCGATCAAGGCGGAGTGAGCCCACGCACCTGAAGTACAGGAGAGCCCCGGTCCCTCGCGGACCGGGGCTCTCGCGTACGCGCGTCTCAGCTCCGCCACTCCCGTGCCCGCAGCGGCATACCGGATGCCCCGCCCTCCGGCGTACGGACCGCGAGGACCTGGTTCACGCCGATGCGGTTGCGCTCGAAGGAGAGCGCCGAGGCGGCCATGTACAGCCGCCAGACGCGCGCCCGGCCCGGCGTCGTCAGGTGGGTGGCGCGGTCCCAGTGGCGCTCCAGGTTGGCCACCCACTGGCGCAGCGTCAGCGCGTAGTGCTCGCGGATGGCCTCCACGTCGCGCACCTCGAAGCCCGCGTCCTCCAGCGCCCCGACGGTCTGCCCGACCGGGGCCAGCTCGCCGTCGGGGAAGACGTAGCGGTCGATGAACTCGTCGACGCTGTAGCTGTCCTCGTCGGCCATCGGACGCCGCGCGATCTGGTGGTTGAGCAGCCGGCCGCCCGGCTTGAGCAGGTCGAACAGGTCGGCGGCGTACTCGGCGTACCGGGCGCGACCGACGTGCTCGGCCATGCCGATGGAGGAGATCGCGTCGTACGGGCCGTCCTTGACCAGGCGGTAGTCCTGAACGCGGATCTCGATGCGGTCGGTGAGCCCGGCGTCGGCCACGCGCTTGCGGGCGTACGCGGCCTGCTCCTCGGAGAGCGTGACGCCGACCGCGCGCACGCCGTAGTGCTCGGCGGCGTGCAGCACCATCGAGCCCCAGCCGCAGCCCACGTCCAGCAGCCGCTCGCCCTCCTTGAGGTCCAGCTTGCGGCAGATGAGGTCGAGCTTGTCGCGCTGGGCCTCTTCCAGCGTCGAATCCGGGCTCTCCCAGTACGCGCAGGAGTAGACCATGGACGGGCCGAGGACCAGCTCGTAGAAGTCGTTGCCGACGTCGTAGTGGTGGCTGATGGCCTGCTTGTCACGGCGCAGGGTGTGCAGCGGGCCGTGGCTCTTCGGGGCCTCTTCGGCGGGCGGGCGGGGCGGCAGGGGCGCGCCGGCGAGCGAGAGGAGTTCGCGGGCCGCGCTGCGGATCTCGGGGCGGGCCAGCGCGCGCAGCACGGCGGCGCGCTGCGGCTTGGCCTGGTCCTCCGGGCCGCGCTCCCAGATCATCTCGGCGAGACCGTCCAGGGCGGCGTAGAGGTCTCCGTCGACATCGAGGTCGCCGGCCACCCAGGCGCGCGCCAGGCCCAGTTCGCCGGGCTTGAAGAGCAGGTGGCGCAGCGCGCGACGGCTGCGGAAGACGAGGGCCGGGGCTCCTGGCGGACCGGACTCGCTGTGGTCCCAGGCCCGGATGCGTACGGGGAGCGGGGCGCCCAGTACCTCCTCCGCGAGCTTGGTGAGCCGTCCAGCGGCGTCGGCCATGTCGCACACCTCCGTTATTGACGAGTCGGGGCGAGATAGTTTCACCCACCACGTAAACGCCTGGCGGGGCCCGGGTAGTCCCGTTCGTTCGTAAGGGAACAGCAAAGCCCGTTACCGGCGCCATTGTGAATACGCCGAAGGAGCGTCTCTCGGAGGCGCCCCGTGACCCGTATACGGATACGCCGAAGGGCGCCTGCCCCACGGATGGCAGGCGCCCTTCGGCGTGTGTACTGCGTGGCTTTCCGACGCGTGGTCAGGAAGCCGGTGTTCAGGAGGCCTTGGCGGCCGTCTTGTCCTCGGCGGCGGCCGGCTTCGGCGCGGGCTTGGCAGCCTCGTAGAACTCCTCGCGGGGGTTCTCCATCGCACCGAGCGAGACGACCTCGCGCTTGAGGAACATACCGAGCGTCCAGTCGGCGAAGACCCGGATCTTGCGGTTGAAGGTCGGCATCGCCATGCCGTGGTACGCGCGGTGCATGTACCAGGCCAGCCGGCCCTTCAGCTTGATCTTGGTCTTGCCCAGGACGATCATCGCGACGCCCTTGTGCAGACCGAGGCCCGCGACCGCGCCCTTGTTGGCGTGGCTGTACTCCTTCTGCGGGAAGCCCCGCATGCCGGAGACCACGTTGTCGCCGAGGATCTTCGCCTGGCGCAGCGCGTGCTGGGCGTTCGGCGGGCACCAGGCGTTCTCGTTACCGGCCTTGCGGCCGACGAGGTCCGGAACCTGGGCGTTGTCGCCCGCGGCCCAGATGTAGTCGGTGCCCTGCACCTGGAGGGTGGCGGCGGTGTCGACGTGGCCGCGCGGGCCCAGCGGCAGACCGAAGCGGGACAGCGCCGGGTTCGGCTTGACGCCCGCGGTCCACACGATGGTGTTGGCGTCGACCTCGAGGCCGTTGTTCAGGACCACGTGGCCGTCGACGCAGGAGTCCATGCCGGTCTTCAGGTAGACCTCGACGCCGCGGCCCTCGAGATGCTCCTTGCCGTAGGCGCCGAGCTTCGGGCCGACCTCGGGGAGGATCTTGTCGGCGACGTCGACCAGGAGGAAGCGCATGTCCTCGCGCTTCACGTTCGTGTAGTACTTCGCGGCGTCGCGGGCCATGTCCTCGACCTCACCGACGGTCTCCGCGCCGGCGAAGCCGCCGCCGACGAAGACGAAGGTCAGCGCCTTGCGGCGGACCTCCTCGTCCGTCGTGGAGTCGGCCTTGTCGAGCTGCTCGAGGACGTGGTTGCGCAGGCCGATGGCCTCCTCGACGCCCTTCATGCCGATGCCGTTCTCGGCCAGGCCGGGGATCGGGAAGGTGCGCGAGACCGCGCCCATCGCGATGACCAGGTAGTCGAAGGGCAGCTCGTACGCCTCGCCGACGAGCGGCGCGACGGTGGCGACCTTGCGGTCCTGGTCAATGGTCGTGACGCGGCCGGTGAGGACCTCCGCCTTGGGAAGCACACGTCGCAGCGGAACCACGACGTGGCGCGGAGAAATGCTGCCGGCCGCAGCTTCGGGGAGGAAGGGCTGGTACGTCATGTACGAGCGCGGGTCGACGACCGTGACGGTCGCCTCGCCGTACCGCATCTTCTTGAGGATGCGGCGTGCCGCGTACAGGCCTACGTACCCACCGCCTACAACGAGGATCCTGGGACGCTCCGTGGTGCTCATGTCATCGAGTATCCACCCCCACTTGGGGGGTCGCTCGTGAGGGCCTTCACAAGCACGGAAGAGGGGTCTGCTACACTCCGCGCCTTCGTGATCGACGCCATAGCGCCACCGGGGAACCACAATCGACGGCCGAGCGTTCGGCACCCCTTCTCATCAGCGGTTGCGCGCTTCCGTGAGACTGGACCACCGGCCGCATAAGGGCTTCTTTAACAGCGTCGAAAGCGCACATTCCCAGGGCGGTCCGCCCAGGTGAGCCCCGAACGGCGTCCCGGCGGACGGTTTGTTCGCCCAAGGGGCCCTTTTTTCATGTGAAGAGTTTCACGAACTTTCTCGGCGACACGTCGCGAAGGGGCCCCGGAACGCGTCATTCGCACGCTCCGAGGCCCCTTCCAAGTACCTCTCAAAGGCCCTCAGCGGCCCTCTCAGGCGAGACTCCAGCCGATCCCGTCCAGGATGTCGTGCTCCGAGACGACGACCTCCTGAGCGCCCGTACGCTCCATGATCGACAGCAGTACGAGGGCGCCCGCGGCGATCACGTCCACCCGGCCCGGATGCATCACCGGGATCGCCGCGCGCTCGGCGTGCGTGGAGGTGAGCAGCCGGTCGGTGATCTCCCGGACCTTGGCCAGCGGGATCCGCGCGTGGTGGATCGCGGCCGAGTCGTACTCCTCCAGGTGCAGCGCGATCCCGGCGAGCGTCGTCACCGACCCCGCGAGGCCGACCAGCGTGTGCGCCTCGCCCAGCGGCACGGTCTCCGCGGCCTGGTCCAGCGCCGCCGCGACGTCCGCCTTTATGGCGGCGATCTGCTCGGCCGTCGGCGGATCGGTGACCTCGCCGTCGTGCACGAGGTGCCGCTCGGTCATCCGCACGCAGCCGATGTCGACGGAGCGCGCTGCCCGCACGGAGTCCGCGCCGAGCACGAACTCCGTCGAGCCGCCGCCGATGTCGACAACGAGGTACGGCTTCTCCAGGTCGTCGCGCCCGGTCAGCTCCTTCGTCGCGCCCGTGAAGGAGAACTCCGCCTCCTGGTCACCGGTGATCACCTCGGGCTCGACGCCCAGGATGTCCACCACGCCGCGCACGAAGTCCTCACGGTTCTCCGCGTCGCGCGAGGCCGAGGTCGCCACGAAGCGCAGCTTCTCGGCGCCCAGCTCCTCGATCACCGTGGCGTACTCGCGGCAGGCCGCGAAGGTCCGCTCCAGCGCCTCCGGCGCCAGCCGGCCGGTACGGTCCACGCCCTGGCCGAGCCGGACGATCTTCATCCGGCGGTCCAGGTCCTTCAGCTCACCCGTCTCCGGGTCGGCGTCCGCCACGAGCAGGCGGATGGAGTTCGTACCGCAGTCGATGGCCGCGACCCGGGTCACTGGGCGTCTCCTTCTCCGTCAGCGGCTCCTTCTTCGTGGCCGGCGCCGCACGGGCTCACGCACGGCCCCTTCTTCCACCACTCCGGCAGCATCGCGATCGCCTCGTCGCCCAGCGGGTTCACGCCGGGACCGGCCGCCAGCGAGTGGCCGACGAGCACGTGCAGGCACTTCACGCGGTCCGGCATCCCGCCGGCGCTCGGGAAGCCCTGCAGCACCTCGATGGCGTCCCGGCGGCGGATGTAGTCCTCGTGCGCGGCACGGTAGGCCGCGGCCAGCTCGGGATCGGTGGCCAGCCGGTCGGTCATCTCCTTCATCACGCCGTTCGCCTCCAGCGTGCCGATCGCGGAGGCCGCGCGCGGGCACGTGAGGTAGTACAGCGTGGGGAAGGGCGTGCCGTCCTCCAGGCGCGGGGCCGTCTCGACCACGTCGGGGTTGCCACAGGGGCAGCGGTGCGCGATCGCGCGCAGGCCGCGCGGCGGGCGGCCCAGCTGCTCCCGGAACGCCGCGACGTCCGCGTCGGTGGGCTCGGTGGGCTCGGTCTGGGGAGGCGGCGTGTCCATGCAGGCTTCTCTTGTCGTCAGGGTTGAACGGTCGGCCGCCCCATCATCCCCCGGCGGCACCGCGGCGCGCGTCGGCGGAGTCCAGGCCGGACCAGATGGCTTCGTACCAGGGGCGCTGCACGGCACTCCGGCCGGCCCGCGGCCGGCTCGCACCGGTGCCGTCCACGACGGTGTAGCCGGTCTCCCCCGGCATCACGTAGTGCAGATGGCGGCGGGCCTGCTGGCGTACGTAGGCGGGGTCCTGCCAGCGCGCCTTCTCCTGGCGCAGCCGCTGCACCGCCTCGCGGGCCGTCTCTGCCTCACGGCGCTGCTCGGCGATGTCCGAGCGCTGGGAGACGTACGCCCTTATCGGATACGCGAGGGCCACGACCAGCGAGCACAGCACGAGCACGAGGAGCGCGGCGCGCCCGGTGAGCCGGCTGCGGCGGAACACGGTGGCCTCCCCTGGGGTGCTCTGTACGCGACGGCGTACGTACGTCCCCGGCAACGGTACGGGACCGCTGCCGGGGACGTACGGAGGTGGGGACCATCAGCCCCCGTAGGCCGGAACTCAGCCCTTGAAACGCGGGAAGGCGCTGCGGCCCGCGTACACCGCCGCGTCGTCGAGGATCTCCTCGATGCGCAGCAGCTGGTTGTACTTGGCGACGCGCTCGGAGCGGGCCGGGGCACCGGTCTTGATCTGGCCGCAGTTGGTGGCGACGGCCAGGTCGGCGATGGTGACGTCCTCGGTCTCGCCCGAGCGGTGCGACATCATGCACTTGAAGCCGTTGCGCTGGGCCAGCTCGACCGCGTCCAGGGTCTCGGTCAGCGAACCGATCTGGTTGACCTTGACCAGCAGGGCGTTGGCGGAGTTCTCCTCGATGCCGCGGGCCAGGCGCTCGGGGTTGGTGACGAACAGGTCGTCGCCCACGAGCTGCACCTTGGTGCCGAGCTTCTCGGTGATGACGTTCCAGCCGGCCCAGTCGTCCTCGAAGAGCGGGTCCTCGATGGAGACGAGCGGGTACGAGGCGACGAGCTCCTCGTAGTACTCGGTCATCTCGGCGGCCGAGCGGGACTTGCCCTCGAACTCGTACGCGCCGTCCTTGTAGAACTCGGAGGCGGCGACGTCGAGCGCCAGCGCGATGTCCTGGCCGGGGGCGTAGCCGGCCTCCTTGATGGCCTCCAGGATGAGGTCGAGGGCCTCACGGTTGGAGCCCAGGTTCGGGGCGAAGCCGCCCTCGTCGCCCAGGCCGGTGGCCAGGCCCTTGGCCTTCAGGACCTTCTTGAGGGTGTGGTAGACCTCGGCGCCCCAGCGCAGCGCCTCGGAGAAGGACTCCGCGCCGATCGGGGCGATCATGAACTCCTGGATGTCCACGTTGGAGTCGGCGTGCGAGCCGCCGTTCAGGATGTTCATCATCGGCACGGGCAGGACGTGCGCGTTCGGGCCACCGAGGTAGCGGAACAGCGGCAGGTCGCTGGCCTCGGACGCGGCGTGCGCGACGGCCAGGGAGACGCCCAGGATCGCGTTGGCGCCCAGGGAGCCCTTGTTGTCGGTGGCGTCCAGGTCGAACATCGCCTGGTCGATGAGGCGCTGCTCGGTGGCGTCGTAGCCGACCAGCTCGGGGCCGATCTGCTCGATGACGGCCAGCACGGCCTTCTCGACGCCCTTGCCGAGGTAACGGTTCGGGTCGCCGTCACGCAGCTCGATGGCCTCGAAGGCGCCGGTGGAGGCGCCCGACGGCACGGCCGCGCGGCCGGTGCTGCCGTCGTCGAGGCCGACCTCGACCTCGACCGTGGGGTTGCCTCGCGAGTCGAGGATCTCGCGAGCTACGACGACGTCGATCGACGGCACGTTGTCTCCTTCATGGGTGTCATCTGGAGTTCTGCAGCACGAGCCTAACGGCCCGGGGACCGTCCGCCTGCCCCTAGCCCCGTCTGTGAGACGAAAAAGGACCCAAAGGCCCGCAAAACGGTAGGTAACGCCTGCGTTTTGCAGCGGACGTACGGGACGAATCGGTCCGTACGCATCTGAGCGGCGGCCCGCCCGGATGGCCACCCGGGCGACCGCGGAAAGGGGAAAGCCCCGCCCGGCGCGCTCGGGGGTTCGCGCCTGGCGGGGCAGTCTCACAGGGTGGCGCTCACGCCGACCGGGGGTCCACTCAGATGCTGAGCTTCTGGCCCGGGAAGATCAGGTCGGGGTTGCCGCCGACCGTCGACTTGTTGGCCTCGTAGACGGTCTTCCAGTTCTTGCCGTGCGCCTTGGCGATCTTGCCGAGGGTGTCGCCGGACTTCACGGTGTAGTTGCCGTGGCCGGTCACCGGCTTCGGGTCGGCCTTGGGCTGCACGGGCTGCGGCTTCGCGGCCTGCTGCTGCTGCTGCGGCGCGGCCTGCTGCTTCGGGGCCTCCTGCTTCGGGGCCTGCTGCTGGGCCTGGCCGGAGCCACCGGTGTTCACCTGCGCGGCCGGACCACCGGCGGTCAGGCCGCCGGCACCGGCGCAGCCCCAGGCACCCGGGCCCTGCATGGCGAGCAGCTTCTCGGCGGTGGCGATCTGCTGGTCCTTGGTGGCCAGGTCGGCACGCGGCGCGTACTTGGTACCGCCCGCGGCGGCCCAGGAGGAGTTCGAGAACTGCAGGCCACCGTAGTAGCCGTTACCGGTGTTGATCGACCAGTTGCCGCCGGACTCGCACTGGGCGACCTTGTCCCAGGTGGCGACCGAGGCGGCGTTGGCGGAACCGGCGGTCATCAGCGGGACGGCCACGGCGGCGCCGGCGACACCGGCGAGCGTGACGACGCGGACGGCCTTCGAGGGGCGGCGGTGCTTGCCCTTGAGCATGTTGTTCTTCCTCACCGACGCCTGCGAGGTGAGCTGTCGGGTTCGGGCTGTGAGTGGCCCGGCCGGATGCGCTTCCGCACACCCGGCTTCACCCCAAGCCGGCCGCTGCGTTTCCGCTGCGGTACGGCACTTACCTTGGGTCCCCCGCTCCTGCCTACGGCGCTTGCGCGACGGTTGTCCGACCGATCACCGGCAGGATTCGGCGAATGATCGGCGGGCTCGCTTGGTGCGAGCGGTGAAGAACGTAAACACACACCCCTCGGCGGTTCAAACCACCTTTTCGTAGGACACTTTGCGGTTTTCGATCACCGACGGCATCCGTTTGCGCAGGTCGAACACGGTATGGAAAAGAACGGACAGGCCGGACGGAACACCTCGGGACGAGACCCATGTCTCACTTTCCCCAAATGGGGGCAACCATCGCGCACTTAGGGCGTGCGGCCCTCGGTCACTGCCCGAGGTCGAGTCGCTGACCAGGCCGGATAAGGTCCGGATCAGCTCCGATGACGCCCTCGTTGGCGTCGTACAGACCGGTCCACCCCTCGGCCAGCCCGTACTCCGCCGCGATCGCGGAGAGGTTGTCGCCCGGCCGCACCGTGTACACGCCGTCGCCCTCCCCGGTACCGCGGTGAGCGTCACCGCCGCGCGAGGCGTGCCGCCCCTCGGGGCGCCCGTCCTTGCCGTCGCCCTTGCTGTCGTCGGCACTGCCACGGTGCCGGCCGGTACCGGGCGCGGAGGTGCCGCCGTCGGACGACGCGGGCGGCTCGGTGACCTCCTCGGAGGGCTGCGCGGAGCCCGAGGGGCTCGTCGAGGGGTCGGTGGTGGGCTGCTCGGAGGAGTCCCCGGAGGGGCTCTCGGAGGCGCCTTCGGAGGGCTCTTCTGCAGAGCCTTCGGAGGGCTGCGTCTCGCCGGAGTCGGCGTCGCCGGACGGCGTGGCCGACGGCTCGTCGGTGGCGCCGTCCGTGGCGCCGTCGGACGGCTGGGTGTCGCCGGTGTCCGTACCGCTCCCGGAGCCGAGATCGATGCCGCCGTCCGAGGGCTCCGGCGCGGGCGTCTGCGTGCTGCCCGGGTCCACGTCGGGTATCAGCCCGTCGACGTCGAGGCCGGCGTTCACCGAACAGCTCGGCCAGGCGTCCGGGCCGCGGTCGTTCAGGATCGACTCGGCAACCGCGATCTGCTGGGAGCGGCTGGCCAGGTCCGGGCGCTCGGCGTAGGACTCGCCGCCGTAGTCCTTCCACATCTCCAGGGTCAGCTGCAGCCCGCCGTAGAAGCCGTTGCCGGAGTTGGCGCTCCAGCTGCCGCCGCTCTCGCACAGCGCCACGCGGTCCCAGGTGGCGGTGTCGGCGGCCTGGGCGCCGCCCGCGGTCAGCAGCGGCAGGGCCAGCCCGGCCCCCGTGACGGAGGCCGCCACCAGAAGGGCGGGGGCCTGACGGGGTCGGCGGTGTCTACCGTTGCCGGAGCGCATGCGAGTACCTTTCGAGCGGCGGCTTGAGTTGTCGCAGGCAAAGTAGCGGGGGCCCGCTCCGGTCTCAACCCGGTGTAGCCGAGATCACGCGAAGATCACGCTGCTGACGCCAGGTCAGTTCTTCCCGGCCCCGGCGCCCTTGGCGTCTTCCGGTACGTACGCGAATGCCCTTCCTGACGGCCCGTCGGGGGTCGGTACGCGCGCCGCCCGAGACGTTCCGCTATGCGCCTTTTGGCGCGCCGGTCGGCGCGGTGTCCGGAGCTCCGGACGGGGTCTCCCGCGCGCTCTCCGGCGTGAATCCCACCGGCAGCGCCCGCAGCCCGCGCATGATGAGGCCGCCGCGCCACCGCAGGTCATCGGGGTCGGCGGCCAGCCGGAGGTCGGGCAGCCGGGTCAGCAGCGTCGCCAGCGCCGTACGGCCTTCGAGGCGGGCGAGCGGCGCGCCCAGGCAGTAGTGGATGCCGTGCCCGTATCCGAGGTGCTGGTTGTCGCGGCGCCCGAGGTCCAGGGTGTCCGGCGCGTCGAACCGCTCCGGGTCCCGGTCGGCGGCCGCCAGTACCACCAGTACCGGGTCGCCCGCGGCGATCCGCTGCCCGCCGATCGTCAGCTCCTGCGTCGCGAACCGCCAGGTCGCCAGCTCCACCGGCCCGTCGTAGCGCAGCAGTTCCTCGATGCCGGTCGCGAGCAGCTCCTCGTCGCCCGCGGCCAGCGCGGCCTGCAGCCGCGCCCGCTGCTCCGGGTTGCGCAGCAGCGCATAGGTGCCATTACCAATGAGATTGACGGTCGTCTCGAACCCGGCGAACAGGAGGATGAAGGCCATCGCCGCGGCCTCGTTCTCGGTGAGGTGCTCGCCGTGATCGGAGGCCCGGATAAGGGCCGAGATCAGATCCTCGTCCTCGGTCTCGTCCGCCGCCAGCGACTCGCGCTTGCGGTGGATCAGATCGGCCAGATAAGCGCGCATCTTCTTCACGGACCGGGCGACCCCGCCGCGCGGCCCGCCGCCGTGCCGGATCATCATCCCGGCCCAGTCCCGGAAGTCGTCCTGGTCCTCGCGGGGCACGCCCAGCAGGTCGCAGATCGCGTAGATGGGGAGCGGGAAGGCGAACTCGTGGATGAGGTCGGCCTCGCCGCGCTCGGCGAAGCCGTCGATGAGCTGGTCGGTCAGCTCCTGTACGCGCGGCGCGAAGCGCGCCACCGTACGCGGCGTGAACGCCTTGGAGACGAGGCGGCGCAGCCGGGTGTGGTCCGGCGGGTCGATGTTGAGCAGGTGCGTCATCAGGTTGGCGCTGCGCTCGCCGGGGATGCCGACCTTGCCCTTGCCGTGCGCGGCTTCGCTGTGGTGCTGCGGGTTCTTGGAGAGCCGGGGGTCGGCCAGCGCCTCGCGCGCGTCCACGTACCGGGTGACCAGCCACGCCTCGACCCCGCTGGGCAGCGCGGTGCGGTGGACGGGCGCGTGCTCGCGCAGCCACGCGTACGCGGGATAGGGGTCGGCGGCGAACTCCCAGGTGAAGAGTTCCGGGCAGGCGGAGGCGGTGGTGTCGTGCACCCCTCGACCGTAACCGGTTGTCCACAGGGCCCTGGTTGTCCACAGGCCCCGGTGACTGTCAGTGGCGGGATGTAGCTTTTTGGGTAGTGCGGTGGAGGCGGGGGAGGGGACTTTGCCGTGAGCCCCAGGTCTTTGTGGATGGGGAGAGGGAGGGGCCCTGCCAGGAAACAGCCGGCCGCCTAGCCCGCCCGCTCCGCCGCCACGATCGCGTCCCGGTACGTACGCGCCGCGGCCCGCAGCGCCGTCTCCGGGTCGGTGCCCTCCGCCTGGGCCCGTACGGCCAGCGCCAGCAGCTCGTATCCGATGCCCTCGCCCGCGACCGGCACGTCGAGGCCTGCCGTACGGGCCCGGGACGCCAGCTTCGCGGCCAGCGCCAGGGCCGGCTGTCCCAGCGGTACGCCCTCCGTCACGGACTCGCGCTGCTTCTCGACGGCCTTGGTCCGGAGCCAGTGCGCCCTGACGTCCTCCGGCGTCGCCGCCTCCTCGTCGCCGAAGACATGCGGATGGCGATGAATCAGCTTGTCGACGATGATGCCCGCGACGTCGTCGATCGAGAACGGCTCGTCGGGGTCGTCCTGCGCGATCCGGGAGTGGAAGACCACCTGGAGCAGCACATCGCCCAGCTCCTCGGCGAGCGCCTCCCGGTCCCCCTCCTCAATCGCCTCGACCAGCTCGTACGCCTCCTCCAGGCCGTACTTCGCCAGGTCCTCGTGCGTCCGGATGCCGCTCCACGGGCAGGCGACGCGGATCTGGTCCATGACCTGTACGAGGTCCAGCAGCCGGGCGCCCGGCAGATCGTACGAACCGGGCAGCAGCTCCAGGTCGGGCATCGCCTCGCGGCCCGACCCGGCGAGCCGGGCCAGCCCGTCGGTCAGCGCGCTCTCGCCGTCGGCGGAGGTCAGTACGACAGCGGTACGGGCCTCCGCGACGCAGTAGTCGACCAGCTCACGGGCGCTCGGCACGGCCGCGGTCTCGACCGCGATGCCCGCCTCGGCGAGGTACGGCAGCTGCGGGTGGTCCGGGTCGGTGCACAGCACACGGTCGGCTTCGCGCAGCGTCTGCCACGCGGGCCAGGACAGCAGGCCGGGTGCGACCCGGTGGCTGGTGGTGAGCAGGACCAGGCGGCCGGTGGCGGAAGCGTTCACCCGTCGAACGTAACGCACGGGGACGGGTGACCGGGCGGCAGGCCACCCCGTACGGCGGGCGCGTGACGGGCGTATGCCGTACGGGGTGGCCTGCCGCCCCGGCATCACACCTGCTGCTTCTGCTCCGCCCGCACCCACGGGGTCTTCGCCTCGCCGAGCATGACCTGGCGGTCGTCCCACTTGCCGAAGCGCGGGTTCACGTCGATCCCGAGGTCGCGCGAGGTCTTGGCCAGCGCCTGGGCCAGCTTCTGCTGCCCCTGCGGCGACTGACGGTTCACCCCCAGCTTCTTCGCGATCCCGTCCATCAGGATCTGGTTGCGCACCACGCCGTCGATCTCGCCCGGCGCGATGGCCTGCTGCAGCCACATCGTCTTCAGCCGGTCGGCGCCACCGGCCCGCCGCTCGGCGGCGGACCGCCACTTCTGTACGTCGGAACGGCTGGCCTCGACGCCGGCGTCCTTCGCGCTGCGCGCCAGTACCCGGTCGAAGATCATGCTGTTGAGCGTGGCCAGGCTGAGCCGGCCGGTGTTCTCGATGAGCTGGGCGCCCTGCGGAGCGCCTTCCTGGGCGGTACGGACGTTCTTCACCCGCGCCTGGAGCTGCGCCACGGTGATCCGCTCGCCTCCCACGACGGCCGCGGCACCTGGGTGCGCGTCATTGCCGCAGGCGGACAGGAGCGGGGCCGCCACGATCGCGGCGGCGGAAACGGAGAGCGCAGTCCTACGGCGGAGCATTCGGCCTCCCGGCGAAGATCATGAACGACAGCGGGGGCCTTCCACAGCACCTCGCGGGCGTATCAGTCCTGGCGTTGATCGATGGTATGGAGTCCGCGCGGCGCGGACCAGCAATTCGACCAACGATTGCGGCACTTTTGTGTTTCGTACCCGGGTGGGGCGGCGGGGCAGCGACTCCGGAGCGGCAGGCGGCGGCCGTTCGGCCTTGTGGCCGCTCAGCGGACGCGGGCCAGCCACTCCAGCGTCCGGCGCACCTCAGCGGGGAAGGCGTGATGCGCGCCGTGCACCCGCTCCGCGTCGTACAGCAGCCGGGCCAGCGTCTCCTGCGCCGCACCGCGCTCGCCGAGCGCGAGCAGCAAGTGGCCGATGGAACGCCGTATCTCCAACGGCCGTACGGGGTCGTCGGACGCCGCCTCGAAGTGCGGCAGCAGCGTGCGGTACTCCTCCAGCGACGCCGCGGCCTCGCCCAGCTGCTCCAGGCACTGCGCCGCCTCGAAACGGAACTGGAGCGCCTGGCGGGCCGCCAGCGGACCCGACCCACGTGCGAACTCCTCGGCCAGCAGCCGCAGTTCCGGCAGCGCACGCCGGTACTGCCCGTCGTCCATCAACGTGGCCGCGTACTGCTTGCGCAGCGTCCGCACGACCGGCGAGTGCTCACCGTGCCGCGCGGCGGCGGCCGGCAGGATGCCGCCCAGGATGTCGACGGCCTGCGTGATCCGCCCGTGGTCCAGCAACCGCTTGACCTCCTCAACAGCAGCCGCGACGTCCAGCCCTAGGAGGGTGGGCGTGGGCGTGGAGGCGGGGGCGGAGGACGGTATGGACGCCGGTGTACGAGGGTCCGCACCCGGCGGCACGGGCACTGACGCGGCGGGGACGTGCGGTACCGCAACGGGCGGTACGGGTATGGCCGGTACGGGCACGGGCGGTACGGGCACGGGTATGGGCGGTGCAGCGGGCGCCCGTACATCAGCCACTGCCCCCGCTGCCACCGGTCCAGCTCCCACCGGTCCAGCTCCCACCGGTACGGCCGTCACCGTCGGACCCGCCGCGCCCGGCGGCACCGCACGGCGCGGCCACGGCGCATGCGGCAGCAGAAACGGCCGGGTCGGATCCATGGGCGCGCCCGGCAGCGACATCCCCGCTGCCCCTCCCCCTCTTCCGGAGCCGGCGTGCGGGAGCAGCGGGGCCAGTGCCTGGTACACCTCTTGCGCGTCGGCCGGGCGGTGTTCGGGGTCCTTGGCCAGCAGCCGCAGCACCAGCGCTTCCAGCGCCTCGGGCACGTCGGGGCGCAACTGCCGCACCGGCACCGGCATCTCGTACAGATGCCGATGCAGCACGCCCAGCGCCGTCGATCCGGCGAACGGCACGGACCCGCTGAGCAGTTCGTGCAGCAGCACGCCGAGCGCGTACAGGTCGGTGTACGGGCCGACCGTCCCGCCCATGGCCTGCTCGGGCGCCATGTAGGCGGGGCTGCCGATGGGCGAGCCGGTGTGGGTGAGGCGGGTGGTGTCGGTGTCCAGCGCGGAGGCGATGCCGAGGTCCAGGACGGTGACCGTGCCGTCCGCCTTGACCATGACGTTTCGCGGCTTGAGGTCGCGGTGCACGATCGGCACCGCGTGCACGGACGCCAGCACCGCGCACAGCTGCGCCGCCACGCACACGGCCCAGGTCCAGGGGTAGGGGTCGTGCTCGGCGAGGTGGTCGGCGAGGTCGGCCCCCTCGACGTACTGCATGACCAGGAAGAGGTCGTCCCCGTCGCTGCCCGCGTCGTGCACGGTGACCAGGCCGGGGTGGTCGACCTGCGCGGTCACCCGGCACTCGCGCGCGAAGCGGTGGCGCAGCTCCTCCGCGTCGGGCGCGCCGGCCAGCCGGTCGGGACGGAGCAGCTTGACGCCTACCCGACGGTCCAGGCGCCGGTCGTACGCGATCCACACCTGGCCCATGCCGCCCTGCCCGAGCAGCGCGGAGAGTTCGTACCGCTCGCCGATGACTCTGCCGTTCACCGCCCTTCCTCCTTACGCCGACTCTCATCCCCAGCGCTCTCGCCGGCGTTTCCGCCCCGGCGGAGGTAGTCGCTGAGCTCGTCCAGCTCGGCTCGTACTTGATCGATGCGCTGCGGACGCGGTTGCGCCTGCGACGGCTGCGGATGTGCGGGGACGGGGGTGGGGGTGGGGGCGGGGCCGAGTGCGGCGTACGGGTTCGGCGTGGAGGCGTACGGCCCCGGGGCTCCGTACGCGGGGACTCCATACGCAGGGGCCCCGTACGGCTGGATGGTCCGGCCGTGGTCGGCCGGGTACCCCGCGAGCGAACGTGCCCGGGCGCGGATGTCGACCACGAGGTAGTACGCGACGGCCCCGGCCATCTGCAACAGGATCAGGGCCATCGCCACGTCCCCGCGCCAGTCGTTCTCGGGCACCGAACCCACCACGGCCAGCAGCGGGATGGCCAGCGCCGCGTCCACTCCGAAGATCCACCAGCCCACCGGCCGCCGGTGCACCAGCGCGGCACGCAGCAACGTCACCCAGGCGAGCATCCCGATGCTGAGCACGGCGATCGCCACGAAGACCACCCGCAGCAGCACGACCGTGCCCGGCTTGGCGGGGCGGGGCGGTGGCGGAGCCGGGGCGGCAGGGCCGTGCATTGCTGCTCCTGGTCGGTATGGCCGTCGTGGCGGTTTTTTTCGAGCGTATATACCGACACTGACAACACCGCCTGGGTTGTACGGGTCCACATCCCGGTCCGGTCACAGCCCCACAACACGCCCCGACCGCGCCGACCCCACCGGCCCCCGCGCCGGATCACCCCGGCGATATGGACCCGTCCGTCAGTCCGTCGTACAGGCCCTGTGCCAAGCGCTCGCCCAGTCGGGCCGATTCGCGCAGCGCTTCCTCGAACGCGGCGAGCGCCCGGAAGCGTTCGCCGTATCCGCGCTGCTCGGCCGGGGGCAGCCGGGGCAGTTGGAGGCGGCGGACGTCGAGCCGGGTGGCGGTGGAGGCGTAGCTGCTGGCCTGGCGGTTGTTGGCGGTACCGCGCAGGAATCCGGCGAGGAACCAGGGGTCCAGCGCGGACGGGTCCGGCCGCAGCAGGAAGAGGTTCCGGCCGAGCGCCGCGCCCTCGGTGGCGGCATCGACGACCCGGGCGATGGCGCCACCGCCAAGGACCGGCACCACTACATCGCCCGCTTGGAGCAGGACGGGCTCTTCGGGGGCGTCCCCGGTGGCCGGTTCGGGGAGAGTGCCGGACGGCGGCGTGCCGCCGATGACGTCGTGCTCGGTGAGCTGGACGGGTCCCTCACCAAGCGCGGCCGTACCGGGCCCACCGGCCCGCAGCAGCAGCGCGCCGCCCCGGGCCAGCTCGCCGACGGTGGTCAGCGGCCAGCGGGCGGGCGCCGCCCGGCCGGCGGACGCGGGCGCCGGCGCGAGATCGGTGGTGCGGGCGAGGGCGGCGGTCAGCTCCTCGTGGGCGCGGGCCAGTTCGGCGGGTCCGCCTCCCGCCGCGGGCGGCGGGAGGTGCCGGGCCGGGGCGAGGTCGACGTCGTCGTCCAGCAGATCGATGGCGGCCAGCGAGCGCCGCACGCCCGGCCGCTCCTCGATGCCGCCCTCGTGGTCGAAGGCCCGCCAGGCATCCAGGACCGTGGCGCGTACGGTCTGCCAGTCGAGCTTGTCCCGGCCGCCCGGGGCCAGTTCGGCGGTGTCGACGACCAGCAGGTGCGGGGCGGGCGGCGGGGCGCTGCCCGGCCGGTGCAGCACCCACAGGTGCAGCGGGATGCCGTACGGCGGGGCGGCGCCGGCGGGCAGCGCGATGACGGCCCGCAGCGCGCCGCGGCGCAGCAGGTCGGCACGGATCCGGCGGCCGGAGCGGCGCGAGGCGGCGGCGGGCGGCATGAGCAGGACGGCCGTACCGCCGGTCTTGAGCCGGGCCAGCGCGTGCTGGACCCAGGCCAGCTCCGATTCCGTACGGGCCGGGAAGCCGTACTCCCAGCGGGGGTCGTAGGCCAGGGTGTCGTGGCCCCAGTTGCGCTCATTGAAGGGCGGATGGGTGAGGACGGCGTCGACCGCGAGGTCGGGGAAGGCGTCGTCGCGCAGGGTGTCGGCGGCCTGGATCCGGACCTGGGTCTCCGGCGAACGCAGGGCCAGACGCAGGGCGGTGAGCGCGGCGAGATCGGCGTCGGCCTCCTGCCCGTAGAGCTCGGCGGGCCCCGGCCGCGCCTGAGGATCCGGCCCGTCCCCTTCTTCTGTCCCCTTGCCCCTTTCCTTGGCGTTCCCCGCTCCCCTGGGTTCGTCCTTGGCGTTCGGCGCTTGCGCGGGGGCCGGCTCCTGCGCTGGGTACAGCAGGGTGCCGGTGCCGGCGGCGGGGTCCAGGACGGTGGCGGCGGGGCCGGCGAGCTCGGCCATGAGGGCGGCGAGGCCGGGCGGGGTGAGGGTGTACTGCCGGGGGTTGGCGTCCAGATGGCGGCCGAGCAGGAACTCGTACGCATACGGAGCGCCTTCCGCGTCCTCGGCGAGCTCGGCGGCCGCCCGGACAAGGGCGCTGGACGGGGCGAGGGTCTCGCGGGTGAGGCCCGTGACGGGGTGGGCGGGGCCGAGCCGGGCGGCGAGGACGGCGTCGAGCGCGGGCGGCAGCAGACCGGTCAGCTCGGCATCGTCCGCGGCGCGGGCGAGTCCGCGCCAGACGGCGGGGCGGTCACGGACGAGGAGGAGGACGGCTCCGACATGCCGCAGGGCCGTGGCGGCGCCGGCCGGGTGGCCCGCGACCTGCTGCCACACCCGCTCGCGCAGCGGTACCTCGGCGAGCTTGCCCTGATCGCGCAGCCACTGCTCGACGGCGGTCAGCGCGAAGGCGGGGCTGGCCTCCGTGCCTCCGATGGGCCTGGGGAAGTCGGCGTGCCGGCGGCGCCAGTTGCTGACCGCGGCCCGGCCCACGCCGGCCAGACGCGCGATACCCGCAGCGGTCACCTCCGCCGCGACCGCGGCTTCCACCGCGGTCTGCGCTGGGGTCTCCGGTGTTGCGTTCTCCGGCACCTGACTGGCTCCCGTCCGATCGCTCCGTCGCGTCTGTGTCGCCTGTGTCAGCGAGCATACCCACGACACGGCCCCAAACCCCTTCACGCCGTGAATTAACTCTTTCCTGTGAACCGTGTTGACTCGGTTCACAGCCTCTGCTGTTATTGAGTCATCGCGACACCAGCTCCACCTTTCTCAACTTTCTTCTCGTTCTTCTCCTCTCTCTTTCTTCAGGTCGATTCGTCAGAACCGATCGAGACTCCCGGAAGGGACCCACAGCCATGTCCCAGCAGATGCAGTTCCCGCCCGGCGCCCCGGTTCCGATGGGCGCTCCGGCACCGCAGGCCGCGCGCAACGGCCTGGGCATCGCGGCCCTCGTGCTCGGCGTGATCGGCGCCCTGTCCGGCCTGATACCGCTCATGTTCTGGTTCGCCGGCACGCTCGGTCTGCTGGCCCTGATCTTCGGCCTGGTCGGCCGGGGCCGCGCCAAGCGCGGTCAGGCCACCAATAAGGGGGTCGCGCTGGCGGGCGTGCTGCTGGGCGTCGCCGCGCTGATCCTGTCGGTGGTCGGTGCGGTCATCACCTTCACCGCGGTCAAGGACACGGTCGACGAGATCAACAAGTCGCTGGAGACCTCCACGGCGCAGCCCAAGAGCGGCGGTTCGGAGGGCGAGGACGCGGCCGGCACGAGCGGCGGCGCGAAGGACGCCGAGGGCGAGGCGCTGCACGCAGGCGACACCGCCGAGTACGACACGGGCCTGAGCGTCACGGTGTCCAAGGCGACGGCGTACACCGTCGGGGAGTTCGCCGTCGGCCACAAGGAGGGCCAGCAGGCTTACAAGATCACGGTGCATCTGGAGAACAAGGGCAAGGAGAAGTTCGACAGCGCCCTGACCCTGGTCGAGGCGCGCGCCGGCAAGGACGGCAAGGCCGCGGAGCAGATATTCGACGGCACGGTCGGCGAGGGCTTCAACGGCAAGATCCTGCCGGGCAAGAGCGCGAGCGTGGAGTTCGCCTTCGACGCGCCGGCGGGGGCGAAGAACCTCGACATCGAGGTGACGCCGGGCCTGGAGCACGAGGCGTCCCAGTGGGACCTGGGTCTGTGACCTGCCCCTGAGAGCCTGCATCAGGGTGATGACACACGCTCTGACCAGGCGATGACACAGGCTCTGACCACCGGCGCCGTGCCCGATCAGCCGTCACAGGCTGACGGGCACGGCCGCCGTCTCCCGCACCGCCCGGCCTGTCGGCCGGCGCGGGACCGGGGCGGGGCCTCGGTCGGCTAGTTCGCGTGGAAGCGGGGTGGGGCCTCGGTGGGGTTGCCGCCTGCGGGGAGCTGCTCGGCCGGGCAGGTGTTCAGCACCTTCCCCATCGCCGCCTTCTCCGCGCGCGTCACCCACAGGCCGTACTTCTTCTTCACCGCGACCTGCTGGGCGACGTAGTCGCAGCGGTAGCCCTTGTTGGCCGGCAGCCAGGTGGCCGCGTCGCCGTCGCTCTTCTGGCGATTGGCGGAGGCGCCGACCGCGATGAGGTTCAGCGGATCATTGGCCAGCGCGATCCGCTTGCCGGCCGGCCACTGCTGGGCGCCCTTCTGCCAGGCGTCCGACAGGGCCACGACGTGGTCGATGTCCACCAGGCTGCTGCCGCGGCGGAAGATCACCCGCTGCCCGGTGTAGGGGTCCTTCGCCAGTTCGCCCTTGGACACCTTGCAGTGTCCGTCCTGGTACTGCACCTGCGTCAGGTCGCGCTTGAGGATGTCCTCGCGGGTCGGGCAGCCGTTGCTGTCGGTGTCGGCCCAGGCGGTGCCGAAGCGGTCCCGCTCGTATCCGGTCTTCGGGGCCCGGCCCTTGACCGTGAGCGAGCCGAGCGCCGCCAGCGCACTGCCCGGTTCACCCGTCGCCGTGGGAACGTCCGGGCTCCGCTTTCCGTCTCCTTGAGTGCTGCCGCCGGACGGGTTGCAGCCGGCCAGGGCGAGGGTGGCGGCCAGGGCCGTCGCGGAGAGCGCGGCACGGCGTACGGGAAGCGCGGACCGTATCAAGGGGGACATCCAATCTTCGGTTGCAGGCCGTGGGGCACGGCGATCTTCGGTTGTGTCACGGCGGCCCTCGGTTCGGCATGAGGGCCGGGGCCGGCGGCCGGCCACCGCGACCGGCCAGGGCGGGTGTCCGCCCCTTGGTGACCGTACGTCTCGTCGGCCACCTTGTATGACGGGCCGTCCGATTCGGTGGTTTCGAGTACCTTTTCGGGAGCTGGGACGGCAGAGAGCACGTACAAGTACAGGGCCAGACGAGCGAGGAAGAGTAAGGATCCGCATGGACACGGCCGCAGCAATCGCGACGGGCGAGGCCGGCGCACGGACCCCGGTCGCGGCCGAGACCCGTACCGGACACGGGCCGGGCCGCCTTCGGGCCCGGGCCGCCGCGTTGCGATCCCCGCGCCTGGATCCGTACTGGACGGCCGCCGTCCTCTTCGCCCTGTTCGCCACGGTGTCCGTGCAGCGGTACCGCACCATGGGCACGATCTCCTGGGACCTCGGGATATTCGAGCAGGTCGTCCGGTCCTACGCGCATCTTCAGGCCCCCGTCGCCGACCTCAAGGGGCCCGGCGCGAACATCCTCGGCGACCACTTCAGTCCGGTACTCGCCCTGCTCGCCCCGCTCTACCGGCTGCTGCCCTCCCCGGTGACCCTGCTCGTCGCGCAGGCCGCGCTCTTCGCGCTGTCCGCCGTGCCCGTCGCCCGGTGCGCGGCCCGGCTGCTCGGCCGCCGCGCCGGGCTCGCCGTCGGCGTGGCGTACGGGCTGTCCTGGGGGCTGCAGCGCGCGGTCGACTTCGACTTCCACGAGATCGCGTTCGCGCTGCCGATGATCGCCTTCTCGCTGGAGGCGGTGATCGGCAGGCGCTGGACCGCCGCGGTGTGCTGGGCGGCCCCGCTGGTCCTGGTCAAGGAGGACCTGGGGGTGACCGCGGCGGCCATCGGCGTGATCATCCTGATCCGGGCCCGGCGCGCGGTGCCCGCGGCCGTGACGCTGGTCCTCCTCGGCCTCGCCGCCACCGCCCTCACCCTCGCCGTGATCATCCCTGCCTTCAACGGCGCCGGCTCGTACGACTACTGGACCAAGCTCAGCGGTGACGGCGGCGCGGCGCCGCTCATCCCCGTGGACACGGCCTTCCGTACGCTGCTGTGGATCCTGCTGCCCACCACCGGGCTGCTGGCCCTGCGCTCACCGCTGCTGCTCGCCGCGGTGCCGACCGTCGGCTGGCGCTTCGTCTCGCACGACGACCACTACTGGGGCACCGACTGGCACTACAGCGCCGTCCTGATGCCGGTGGTCTTCCTCGCGCTGGTCGACGCGGTGCCCCGGTTCCGTACGAGCGGCCGGCCCTGGCTGCGCAGTTACGCGACGCACATCCCGGCTGCGGTGCTCGCCGCGGCGCTCGCGCTGACCACCACGCTCCCGCTGGCGCGGCTCACCGAAGCGGCCACCTACCGCACGCCGGCTACCGTCCCCCAGGCCGAGGCGCTGCTGAACAGGGTCCCCGACGGCGCCACCGTCGAGGCCGACGTCCGGCCCATCAGCCGGCTCACCGGCCGTACGACGGTGTACTGGATAGGCGACACCCGCGGCATCGCCCCGGACTACATCGCCGTCCAGCTCCGCGACGGCCGGACCACCCCGCAGGCCCTCGTGGACGCCGGCCACCGCCATCCCGGCGCGGTGTACGTACCGGACGGCGAGGCCGGCGGCCTCACGCTCCTCAAGCGCGCCACGAAGGACTAGCCAAAGGCCGGCCCCCGCGGCCCGCTACGACCCCAGTACCGAAGTGAGGAACTCCCCCACCCAAGCCAGCAGTTCGCGGCCGACCAGCGGCTTGCCGCCGATCTTGCCCGTGGTCGGGCGGGGGACCAGGACCTGGTGGGTGGCGGGCTTGATGACCGTACGCGGGTACAGCCGCTTCAGCCGCAGCTCCTGGGACTCGCGCAGTTCGACCGGGCCGAAGCGGATGTTGGAGCCCTGCAGCGTGATGTCGGTGACGCCGCAGGCGCGGGCGAGCATCCGCAGGCCCGCGACCAGCAGGAGGTTCTCCACCGGCTCGGGGAGCTTGCCGTAGCGGTCGGTCAGTTCCTCGCGTACCGAGGCGATGTCCTCCTCGGTGTTGGCGGAGGCGATCGCGCGGTATGCCTGCAGGCGCAGGCGCTCGCCGGGGGCGTAGTCGTGCGGGACGTGCGCGTCCACCGGCAGTTCGATCTTGACCTCCAGCGGCGGCTCCTCCTCCGCGCCGCCTTCCAGGGAGGCGCGGTAGTCCGCCACGGCCTCGCCGACCATGCGGACGTACAGGTCGAAGCCGACGCCCGCGATGTGGCCGGACTGCTCGCCGCCGAGAAGGTTGCCCGCGCCGCGGATCTCCAGGTCCTTCATCGCGACGTACATGCCGGCGCCCATCTCCGTGTGCTGGGCGATGGTGGCCAGCCGCTCGTGCGCGGTCTCCGTCAGGGGCTTCTCGGGCGGGTAGAGGAAGTAGGCGTAGCCCCGCTCGCGGCCACGGCCGACGCGGCCGCGCAGCTGGTGGAGCTGCGAGAGGCCGAAGTTGTCCCCTCGTTCGACGATCAGCGTGTTGGCATTGGAGATGTCGATGCCGGACTCGACAATCGTCGTCGCGACCAGTACGTCGGACTTCTTCTCCCAGAAGTCGACCACGACCTGTTCGAGCGCGGACTCCGACATCTGGCCGTGGGCGGTAGCGATGCGCGCCTCGGGGACGATCTCGCGGAGGCGGGCCGCGGCCCGGTCGATGGACTCCACACGGTTGTGGATGTAGAAGACCTGGCCCTCGCGGAGCAGTTCACGGCGGATGGCGGCGCCGATCTGCTTCTCCTCGTACGGCCCGACGAAGGTCAGGACCGGGTGCCGCTCCTCGGGCGGGGTGGTGATCGTCGACATCTCGCGGATGCCGGTCACCGCCATTTCGAGCGTACGGGGGATGGGCGTCGCGGACATCGTCAGCACGTCCACGTTGGCGCGGAGCTTCTTCAGCTGCTCCTTGTGCTCGACACCGAAGCGCTGCTCCTCGTCGACGATGACCAGGCCCAGGTCCTTGAACTTGGTCTCGGAGGAGAACAGCCGGTGGGTGCCGATGACGATGTCGACCGAGCCGTCCTTGAGTCCCTCCAGGGTGGCCTTGGACTCGGTCTCCGTCTGGAAGCGGGAGAGGGCGCGCACGTTGACGGGGAACTGGCCGTAGCGCTCGGTGAAGGTACCGAAGTGCTGCTGCACGAGCAGCGTCGTCGGCACCAGCACGGCGACCTGCTTGCCGTCCTGGACGGCCTTGAAGGCGGCGCGCACCGCGATCTCGGTCTTGCCGTAGCCGACGTCGCCGCAGATCAGCCGGTCCATCGGGACCGACTTCTCCATGTCCTCCTTGACCTCGGCGATGGTGGTGAGCTGGTCGGGCGTCTCCGCGTACGGGAACGCGTCCTCCAGCTCGCGCTGCCAGGGGGTGTCCGGGCCGAACGTGTGGCCGGGCGCCGCCATCCGCGCCGAGTACAGCTTGATCAGGTCGGCCGCGATCTCCTTGACGGCCTTCTTCGCGCGCGCCTTGGTCTTGGTCCAGTCGGCGCCGCCGAGGCGGTGCAGCGTCGGGGCCTCGCCGCCGACGTACTTGGTGACCTGCTCCAGCTGGTCGGTGGGGATGTAGAGGCGGTCGCCGGGCTGGCCGCGCTTGGCGGGCGCGTATTCGACGAGGAGGTACTCGCGGGTGGCGCCCTGGACCGTGCGCTGCACCATTTCGATGTACCGGCCCACGCCGTGCTGTTCGTGCACGATGTAGTCGCCCGCTTCGAGGGTCAGCGGGTCGATGGTCTTGCGGCGGCGGGCCGGCATCCGCGTGGCGTCCTTGCCGGCCGCCTTCTGTCCCGAGAGGTCGGTCTCGGTGAGCACCGCGAGCTTCAGCTGCGGGTCGACGAAGCCGTTGTCGATCGAGCCGCAGGAGACGTGCACGAGGGACGGCGAGATCTCCGTCAGCTCCGGGTCCAGGCGGGCGGCGATGCCCTCGCCGCCGAGCACCTCGACCGTACGGGCCGCGGGGCCGTGCCCCTCGGTGAGGTAGACCGTGCGCCAGCCGTCGGCCAGCCACTGCTTGGTGTCGGCGAGCGCGCGCTGGGTGTCGCCTCTGTACGTCTCGGGGGCGTGCATGCCGAGCTTGAGCGTGTCCCCGTCCGTCTCGGCCGCCTCGTCGGCGGCGAACTGCGAGACCGACCACCACATCATGCCCAGCTCACGGGCGCGGTCCCGGACGTCCGCGATGCCCCACAGGGACGCCGCGCCGACATCGATGGGCGCCTCCCCGCCGCCGGCCGTGGCCGCCCAGCTGGCCTGCAGGAACTCCTGGCTGGTGGCGACCAGGTCGGCGGCGCGCGTCCGCACCCGCTCCGGGTCGCAGACCACCGCCATGGAGCCCGCCGGCAGCACGTCCAGCAGCAGCTCCATCTCGTCCACGAGGACCGGCGCGAGGGACTCCATGCCCTCCACCGCGATGCCCTCGGCGATCTTGCCGAGCAGCTCGCCGAGCTCCGGGTGCTCCTCCGCGAGCGCCGCTGCCCGCTCCCGTACGGAAGCGGTGAGCAGCAGCTCGCGGCAGGGCGGCGCCCACAGGCCGTGCGCGGCGATCTCCAGGGAGCGCTGGTCGGCGACCTTGAAGTAACGGATCTCCTCGACGTCGTCGCCCCAGAACTCGATCCGCAGCGGGTGTTCCTCGGTGGGCGGGAAGACGTCCAGGATGCCGCCGCGGACCGCGAACTCGCCGCGCTTCTCGACCAGCTCCACGCGGCTGTACGCGGCGGCCGCCAAGCCGTCCACGATCTCGCCGAGGTCGGCGCTCTCGCCGCTGCGCAACGCGACGGGCTCCAGGTCGCCCAGCCCCTTGACCTGCGGCTGCAGCACGGACCGCACGGGAGCGACCACGACCGAGACCGGGCCGGTCGCCGGGTCGTCCTTGCTGGGGTGGGCGAGCCGGCGCAGCACGGCGAGACGGCGGCCGACGGTGTCCGAACGGGGCGAGAGGCGCTCGTGCGGCAGGGTCTCCCAGGAGGGGTACTCCACGACGCTGTCCTCGGGGAGCAGCGAGCGCAGCGCGGCGGCCAGGTCCTCGGCCTCCCGGCCGGTCGCGGTGACCGCGAGCACCGGGCGCTGGGCGTCGCGGGCCAGGGCGGCGACGGCGAAGGGGCGGGCGGCCGGCGGGCCGACCAGGTCCACGTGGCGGCGGTGCCCGTCGGTGGCGGCGTCGACCGCTTCGGCCAGCGCCGGGTCCCGTACGACGGCGTCGAGCAGTCCTGTCAGGCTCATGAAAAGGCTTCCGTCCCAGGGAGTCGGACAACGCGGTGCGGCCCTGCGGCGGCTCGACGGCCGGCACCGCGGGCGGGCCAGATCCCCCAGCGTACGCCCGGCCGCGGTGCGGATGAGGCCATCGGGGCGGTTCGGGAGCGCGGTACCGGCGCACCGCCGCCGTGGCAGGTCGCGCAGTTCTCCGCGCCCCTGAGGCGCGCCCTCAGGGGCGCGGGAAACGCGCGCTCGGCCACGACGGCGCCGCACCGTCTCGACGGGCGAGAAGCCCCGTACCGCATCCCGGCTGCGCGTGGAATGGTGTCTGGTACACGGATACGGCGGAGGGGGCACGGTGGGCGGCACCGGCGGACGGACGGAACCGGAGCGGACGGCGGGCGCGGTACCGGAGACGGAGCCGACCGGGAGCGCGGTAGCGGAGCAGCCGGAGACACGCGCCGCGTCCCCCGCCACCCGCCGCGGTCCCGTCGTCGCGGCTCTCATGCTCGGCATGGCGCTGGCCGCCCTGGACTCCACGATCATCGCCACCGCCGTCCCGCAGATCGTCGGCGACCTCGGCGGCTTCTCGGTCTTCTCCTGGCTCTTCTCCGGCTACCTGCTGGCCGTCACCGTCACCCTGCCCGTCTACGGCAAGCTCTCCGACACCTTCGGCCGCAAGCCCGTCCTCGTCGCCGGCATCGTGATCTTCCTCGTCGGCTCGCTGCTGTGCGCGGGCGCCTGGAACATGGCCTCACTGATCGCCTTCCGCGTCCTGCAGGGCCTCGGCGGCGGCGCCCTCCAGGGCACCGTGCAGACCATCGCCGCCGACCTGTACCCCATGAAGGAGCGGCCGCGCATACAGGCGAAGCTCTCCACCGTCTGGGCCACCTCCTCCGTGGCCGGGCCCGCGCTCGGCGGCCTGCTCGCGGCGTACGCGGACTGGCGCTGGATCTTCCTCGTCAACCTGCCGGTCGGCGCGCTCGCCCTCTGGCTCGTCCTGCGCCACTTCTTCGAGGACAAGAGGGGCTACAAGGGCAAGGACCCCGCGCGCCGCTCCCGTGCCACGCGTCCGGTCATCGACTGGCCCGGCGCGCTCGCCATCTTCGCCTGCGGCGGACTGCTGCTGACCGCGCTCGTCCAGGGCGGCGTCGCCTGGCCCTGGTTGTCCACACCCTCGCTGCTCCTTCTGGGCGGCAGCGCCCTGTGCGCGGCCGCCACCGTACTGATCGAACGCCGCGCCGCCGAACCGATCATCCCCGGCTGGGTCTGGCGCCGCCGCACCATCTCCACGGTCAACCTCGCGCTCGGCGCCCTCGGGCTGCTGATGGTCGCCCCGACCGTCTTCCTGCCCACGTACGCCCAGGCCGTGCTGGGCCTCGGCCCGATCGCGGCCGGCTTCGTGCTGTCCACCATGACCATGAGCTGGCCGGTGGCGGCCGCGCTCAGCAGCCACGTCTACAACCGCTTCGGCATCCGCACCTGCGCGCTCCTCGGCATCGGCGCCGCCACGCTGGTGCTGCTGGCCTTCCCGCAGCTGCCCTATCCAGGTGCGGCGTGGCAGCCGGCGCTGCTGATGCTCGCGCTGGGCGCCGCCCTCGGGCTGTTCCAGCTGCCGCTGATCATCGGGGTGCAGTCCTCCGTCGGATACGCCGAACGGGGCACCGCCACCGCCTCGATCCTCTTCTGCCGCCAGGTCGGCCAGTCCGTCGGAGCCGCGCTCTTCGGGGCCGTCGCCAACGCCACCCTGGCCGGGCGGCTGGCCGACGCGCCCGCCGGCATCCGCGCCGGACTGCCGGGCGACCTGGACGCCGTCTCCCGCGCGCTGGAACACGCCGGCACGCTCACCGAGCAGGCCACCGACTACCTGCGGCGCGCCGTGGACACCACGGTCGAGCACGTCTACTACGGCGCCGCCGTCGCCGGGCTGCTCGCCCTGGCGGCGCTGCTCTTCGCTCCGCGCCGCTTCCCCGTCCACGCGGACGCGCGGGGCGAGGGGGAGGCCGCGCCCGCCGAGAAGGGCTGAGGCGGGCGGTTCAGCTCTCCGTACGGGGCAGTTCGGTCTCGAGCGTGTCCTCCTCGTCGGGGTCCACGCCACGCTTGGCGGGGGCCTCCTCGGGGGCGTGCGCGGCTTCGGTAGCGGGCACCGCTTCGTACGCAGCGTTCGCGCCGCCTTCATGCCCAGCGTCCGCGCCGCCTTCGTACGCAGCGTCCGCGCCGCCTTCATGCCCAGCGTCCGGAGCCTCTTCGTGCGACGCGTCCCGCTGCTCTTCGTACGGCGCCTCCGTGTGGCCCCGTACGCCTTCCCCGCCGTCCGTCGCCACGTCGTACACGTGCCCGGCGTCGGGCTCCTGTTCGTAGCCTTGCTCGTGCTCGTGCTCCTGCTCGTGTCCCTGTTCCACCGCGTCCGGGTCCTTGCCCATGAGGGTGGCCAGGCTGCTGCGTACGTGGGCCATGTGGGAGCGCAGCTCCTCGCGGCGCTCCTCGTGCTCGCGCAGGACACGTTCCGTGGCGCGTTCGACGCGGGCCGCCTCCGCCTCGCCCTCCGCGATCAGTTCGGCGGCGCGGGCCGTGGCCTCCTCATCGATGTGCCGCGCGGACTCCTCCATCCTGGCGTAGTGGCGCTGCACCTCCACGATGCGCGCCTCGCCGCGCTCCTCCATGTCCGCGATCCGCTGCTGTATGGCCAGCTCTCGGTCGGCCAGTTCCTGCTCCGCCGCCGCCCACTGCTCGGCCAGGCTCTTCTCCTGGTCCTCCAGGACCTCCGCGGTGCGCCGGCGCATCTCGCGGAGCCCCTCCTCCGCCTCCTGGCGCGCCTCCTCGGCGTCTCTGGCGGCCTCCTCGACCATCGTCCGCGCCTCGGCCTCCGCCGCCTCCTCGGCGCGTACCGCGGCGTCCTCGGCCTCCTGACACAGCCTCAGCGCGTACGCGTCGGCGGCGTCGCCCTGCTCCCGCCCGTAGTCCGCCGCCTCCTCCCGCAGCCGCTCGGCGTCCGCCGCCGCTTCGGTGCGCAGCCGCTCCGCCTCGGACTCCACCGTGGTGAGGATCAGACGGGCCTGCTCGCCCAGGGATTCGTACGTCTGGGGCGGCATATGGGCGAGATACTCGCGCAACCGCTCCAGCTCGGCGGTCATCTCGTTGGCCAGCACGGTGAGCCGGGCCGCCCGTTCCCAGCAGGAGTCGCGGTCCAGGGAGAGCCCTTCGACTCTGCGGTCCACGTCCGCCGGACGGTAACCACGCCCTCGTACGACCTCGAATCCGTGAGGCGACACCGATGCACTCATCCCTCAAAGCCCCTCTCCGACAGTGACGTGGTCCGGCGCACATCTTTGTTGATTGTTCCGAAGCGCCCATAACGCGACACTCCGCACCTATCACTGCCCAAGGATGCGTTACTTTTCAGCAGAAGTCGGAATCGGCTCGTCGGTACGCAGCGCACGGAACAATCGCCGCGCCCGCTCCGCGTCCCACATGAGCACGTCCCCGGCGCCGGCGACCACCGTCCCCGGGCCGGTGACCGGCACCGTCGTGGCCGTCCCCGAACCGTTCGCCACCTGCTTCATCGACAGTCCCATCTGCGTCAGGTCCACCACGCCGGTCCGGCCGTCGACGCGCAGCGCCGCCAGCGACGCGTCCAGCGCCGGCACCGTCCGGAACGGGTTCAGCAGCGTCCCGGGGGCGAGCATCTTCTCCGACACCGCGCTGATCAGCTCCCGCTGCCGCTGTACCCGCCCCAGGTCACCCTTCGGGTCGCTGTAGCGGGCCCGTACGTAGGCAAGCGCCTGTGTACCGTTCATGTGCGAGCAGCCCGCCGGGAAGTCGGCGCCGGACTTCTCGTCCTTCAGCGGCGCGTCCAGGCACAGCCGTACCCCGCCCAGCGCGTCCACCACCCGCACCAGGCCGAGGAAGTCGACCTCGGCGTAGTGGTCCACGCGCAGGCCCGTCGCCTCTTCGACGGTGCGCGAGAGCAGCTTCGCGCCGCCCAGCCCGTACGCCGCATTGATCTTGTTCTTGCCGTGACCCGGCACCGCGACATAACTGTCCCGCGGCAGGCTCACCAGATACGGGCCGCTGTCCCCGTAGTGCAGCAGCATCACCGTATCCGTGTTGCGCACCGCGTCATGGCCCACATGCAGCTCCTGCTGCTGGCGAGGGGTCAGATCGCGCCGACTGTCCGAGCCCACCAGGAGCCAGTTCGTGCCCTTGCCCGCGGCCGGCCGGCCCGGGTAGCCGCTCAATGCGTCCATCTGGCGCAGCTGCCCGCCCGCCCAGAAGAACAGCGCGACCGCCAGCGCCACGGCCAGCAGCACCAGCACGGTCACCAGCAGCGCGATCCGCCGCGGCCAGGTCCACCTGCGACGGCCCCGCCCGCGCCCCGCGCGGTACAGCGCCGTCGCACTCGGCTGCGGCGGCGACGAACGGGAGGACGGGGACCGTGGTGCCATACCGGCATGATCGTGGCGCCCGACCCGCCTCGCAGGTCGAGCGCCACGTATGACACACCGTCACAGCCGTACGGGCGACACCGCGCTCAGCGCCGCCGCCCCACGCCTACAGCAGGCCGTCCCACATCTGCTCCAGCAGGACCGACCACCAGTTCTCCGGCGAGCCGAGCGCCGCCGGATCCAGCGCCGCCAGCTGCACCTGGAAGTCGGTGGTCCAGCGGCCCGCCTGCTCCGGGGTCAGCCCGTACCGCAGCCGCCACATCCGGCCCAGCATCGCCATGCAGCGCACGAACTCCGGCAGCCCGGTGTTCACGAACTGCGGCGTCGCCGCCTGCCCACCGGGGCCGGCCTCCAGCGGCACCGCCACGATGTGCGCCGTGCCGTACTGCACGCACAGCTGACGGCCGAAGTCCGAGCCCATGACCAGGTACGAACCCGCGTCGGGAGCCGGCTGCACGCCGCGCTCCTGGGCCAGCTCGGCCAGCGTCGGCACCGGACGGCCCGGCTGCGCCTGCCCCCAGAAGAACGGGCCGAAATCGACCGGTACACCGGCCCAGACCAGGGTCTGCCCCACCACGTCGGGCACGCCCTGCCGGGAGACCGCCTGCTGACTGAAGCGGAACACCCCCTGCGGACCGAACGCCTGCTCGAGCTCCTGCCCGATCGCCTGCGGCGGGACCGGCGGCGCGAGCTGGATCTGCGACGGATGCGGCAGCGGCACCCGCACCGGCGCCGGACGGGCGGGCCCGTCCGCCACCTGGTGCAGCTCGCCCTGATGCTCCACCAGATGCCGTACACCCTGCTGTCGCGAGGCGTGGTCGTGGCCGTACGCGGCGGTGTGGCTGATCCGCACCTGCGGCCAGGTCTCCCGGATCATCCGGGCGCAGTAACCGCCCGGCAGATCGCAGGACTCCAGCTCGGTGTGGAGCTCCAGCACCTGCTCCGGCGGCACGTTGAGCCCGCGCAGCTCGTGCAGGATCTGCCACTCCGGATGCGGCGTACCGGGCGCCGAACGCCGGATGATCTGCTGCTCGGAACCGTCGTGCGCACGGTAACGCAGCACGGCCATGTAGCCGGGCCCGACGGTCGGCTGACCGTTCGGCGGCGCCTGCGGATAGCCGTACGCCGGCGCCGGCCCGGCCGGAGCGCCGGGCTGCCCCATGGGAGCGGCGGGCGGCGGCATACCGGGGCCGGGGGGAGGCTGCGCACCGGGAGCCGCCGGAGGCTGCGCTACAGGGGCGGCCGGAGGCTGCATACCGGGGCCAGGAGGAGGCGCCATACCGGGAGCGGCGGGCGGCTGCGCACCGGGGGCCGCGGGAGGCTGCGCACCCGGGGCGGGCGGAGGCTGCATACCGGGGGCAGGGGCAGGCGGCGCACCGGGGGCCGCGGGCGGCGGTGTACCGGGGCCCGCGAGCATCGTCGCCGCGGCGTGCACGCCACCACCGGGAGCGCCCGGAGCGCCGGGGGCTCCCGGCGGCGGGGTCGACGGGACGCCGGGCGGCGGCGGAGGCGTACCGGGGCCCGCGGCGCCGGGCACACCGGGCGGGGGCGGGGGCGGCGGCGGCGGACCGTCGCCACCGCTCTTCGCCGCACCGGCGTTGCCGGGCAGCGACGAGCCGTCGGCCAGCATCGTGGCAGCCGCGTGCACGCCACCACCGGGAGCGCCGGGGGCTCCCGGCGGCGGGGTGGCCGGGCCACCGGGCGGCGGGGGCTGCGAGCCCTCGGCCGCGACCGGGGCACCGGACGGACCAGCGGTGTCCGGGTCCAGCTGGGAGACCATCTGCGTCGGTACGTAACCGCCGCCTCCCGAGGCGCCGGACGGCGCGGGCGTACTGGGCGCAGGGGGCGTACTGGGCGCCGGGGGCGGCGGCGTGGCCGTACCGGATGCCGCGGCGGCCCCGGGGGGCGGCGGCAGATGCGTGACGGGCGGGCCCGACGGCGGCGGCAGATCCGACAGCGCGGGCGCGGCAGCGGCCGGAGCCTCGGGGCCCGGAGGAGGACCGGCGGCCGGCTCCTCGATGGCCGGCGCAACCGCCGTGGACGGCAGCTGACTGCCCCCCTCGAGCAGCTCGGTCTTGGCATCCGGGCGCGCCGAAGCCTGCGCCGCACCCTCCGCGTCCTCGTCGAAGCTCAGCGGCGGCGCGAACACGGTCGCCGGCAGACCCACCGACCGGTCGTCATCGTCGTCGTCAGCGGTGATGTCCGTGCCCTCCCAGGAGGGGGCGGCGGACGTACCGGTGTCCTTCTTCTCCTCCGCCACCGGCTCCGGCTCCGGCGCCGCGGCAGGCGGCTGCTCAGCAGGAGCAGGCGCGGCAGGAGCCTCCGGCACCCCGGCCGCGTCCGCCGCCTCCTGCAGCCACTCCGGCGGCGTCAGCAGGAACGACGTCTGCTCCAGATCGATCCGCTGCCGCGGCACCTCAGGCGCGGGCGCCGCCTCCGGCACCGCGCCGTACTCCTCCTCGTACCGCCGGATCACCTCACCCACCGGCAGCCCCGGCCACAGCGTCGTCTCCCCGCTGTCCCGGGCGATCACCATCCGCTGCCGGCCACCGCCGACCACCGGCCCGCCCTCGCGGTCCTCCGCCCAGGCCACAAAGCCCAGCTCGAACTCTCGTACCCGCACCTCACGCTGCTGGTACGCCGGCACCTCATCGTTGACCCAGCGCTCCGCGCGCTCCTGCGCCTGCGCGAACGTCACCATCGCGCTCACCCCTCCACCGGAACGGCACGCGCGAAGCCACCGTCCACCATCAGGTTCGCCACGGTCGTGAGCTCCGGCGGATTGCCCGCGAGCCGCTCCAGGAACTCGTCGAAGTCCCCGCCGCACGGCAGCAGCAGCCGTTCCACCCGCTCCTGGACCGACCAGCCGTCCCGGTCCCGCGCGTCGTCGTACGCGCAGAACCACACCGACCCCGCCGCGTCCCCCCGCACCTTCACCGCGATCACACCGCCCTGGACGAAACCGACGCCCAGGTAGTCCTTCGTGAAGTGGTCCCGCAGACACTTGTTCACATACACCAGGTCGTTCACGGCCGCCTCGTCCCGCACCGTGAAGAACGGCTGGTCCACCAGCAGCCCCAGATCCGCGTCGAGCGCCGCGCCCACGGGCGCGCACCCGCCCGCCGCCTTCAGGAACGCCCGGTACGCGCCCGGCAGCCGGTACCCCAGCGCCTCCTCGGCCTGCAGTAGCGCGTCCTCCGGCACCGACACATCACGGTGCGGCAGCCCGAAGTGCGTCGGCCGCGTCTCCTGCAGCGGCCGCGTCCCGCGCTTCTCGTGGTCCACCGCCGCCGTCGCCAGCCCGCCGTGGTGCCGCAGCAGCGCCTTCACCTCGACCGGCACCAGCTCCATGCGCCGCGTCCCCGCCACGTGATGCCACGTCCAGCCGTGCGGCGTCGCCACCGACGGCACGTCCTCCCACAGCTCGTGGCCCGCCGCGTGCAGGGCGGCGTTGGCCGACACGAAGTCCGTCAGCCGCAGCTCGTCGACCCCGAAACCCTCCGGCGGCTCGGCGATCTCCGCCGCCGCCCGCGCATACGGAGAGAAGTCCGGAAAACCCGAACCGTCCACCCGTACACCCCGCGGAAAGCGCGCGGCCCGGACCGGGTCCGGGAAATGCACGACCTGCCCGGCGTAGGCCGTGTTCGGTGGCGCGGCGCTCTGCCCGAGCCGACCTGTCGTCATGGCGGTTGCCCCCTGGCTGGAACTGGCTACTGCCGCACAGCCTAAGCGCTACGGCAACCCCCGCTCCCGCCCCCGCCCGCCCCCACAGGCCGCCCGCCGGCCACCCGCCGAGCACCTTTTCGGGGCATCACACACGCACCACCACACCCTCGTACATCCGTGCCACCACACCCCCGACCGGCCGACTTTCACAGACCAGTGACAAGGACCGGCACACACCCGTGACACCCACAGGGCATGCCCGACTTCCGCAACACCCAGCGCGTTTGGCAGGCTGACCCCCGCAGACGGGGGGATGCAGGGAGGGAAAGCACCGCATGAGCACCACCGCACAGTCCGCCGCACGGACCGCCACAGGCGCCGGCGCAGGCAACGCCGAACAAGGCGCCGCGCCGTCATCCGCGCACCCCACCGGCGACCCCCGAATCGGCTGGAGCGCCACCGCCGACAACGAAGGGCCGCCCACACTCCGGCACCGCCGCGACGGCATCCTCCCCACCGTCGCCGCCGCCCTCTCCGTCCGCGGCACCACCCTCACCTGCACCGCGAGCAAGTCCGAACAGCCCCCCGCGCTCCACCCCCTCGTCCAGGACTTCCTCGACACCCTCAACACCGCACAGCGCGAACGCTTCACCGGCCGCTGCCCCGAAGCCGTCCTGCTCTCCCGGCACCTCACCGCCGTCGAAGCGAACCGCTCCAAACGCCAGTCCAAAAAACCGCTCACCAACGGCGAAGCCCGCCGCTCCCTCAAACACTCCAAACTCACCGCCCGCCACATCCGCGAGGACGGCGACCCCCAGCACGGCCACTACGCCGCGCCCTGCCGCTCCTGCGACGCCCTCCTGGCCTTCTTCGGCGTCATGCCCGTCGGCCTCTCCGCCGCAGGGAGCTGAACCGCACCATGACCCCACCCACCACCGCGTACGACCGCGCCGCCGGCGCCACCACCCGCTTCCCCGTCGCCGTCGACGCCGCCCTGCACGAAGCCGGCTGGCAGCCCGGCCACTGGGACATCAAGCAGGCCGAACGCTGGGCCGACGCCCTCCGCGAATACGCCTCCCCCGGCGGCCACCGGCACACCGTCTTCCCCGCCGCCGTCGAAGCCTGGGCCGAATTCGGCACCCTCCGCATCAGCGCCCCCGGACCCGGCCGGCACATCGCCCCCACCCCCTTCGAGATCGACCCGCTGTACGGCATCCACCTCGCCCGCACCCTCGGCGACCTCGGCCGCGCCCTGGACACCCAGGTCGCACCGCTCGGCCGCGAAGCCGACAGCCAGGCCACCCTCGCCATCGACGCCGAAGGCCGCGTCTACAGCCTCGACCACACCGGCGACTGGTACCTCGGCCGCGACATCGACCAGGCATTCGCCACCCTCGTACTGGGCACCCGCCCGACCCGCCTGACGGTCGGCACGAGCTGACACGAGGACACGACCTGACGCGACCTGCCCCCTCCGGCGGGGCGGAAAAAGCCAAACACCGCCCCGCTAGCTCTCCGCCCCGTCCGGCACCACCGCCGACACCCGGAAGCCACCCGCCTCCGTCGCGCCCGAGACGAACACCCCGCCCAGCCCGGTGACCCGCTCCCGCATCCCCACCAGGCCGTTCCCCCCACTCGGCAGCCCCGCGTCCGCCGCACCGCGCTCCGACGGACCGTTCTCCACCTGCACCGCGACCTCCCCCTCACGATGCGCCAGCCGCACCCGCACCCGCGCCCCCGGCGCATGCTTGTGCACGTTCGTCAGCGCCTCCTGCACCACCCGGAACACCGTCTGCTCCACCCCCGGCCCGTACGCCCGCGCCTCACCCTCCACGGACAGCTCCACCGCCGTGCCCGCCGCCCGCGACTGATCCACCAGCCCCGCCACATCCGCCAGCGACGGCCCCTCCCCCTCGGCCTCCGGCCGCCCCGCCGCCGGACCACCACCCGCATGACGCGCCCGCACCGCCCCCGGCGCACCCTCCACCAGCACATCCCCGGCCGCAGCCGCCCCCTCCGCGGACTCGGCCGACTCCGGCACCTGCGACGCCCGGGACACCTTCGACGCCACCGCTACCAAACGCTCCGGCTCGTCCGACACCCGCACCGACGCCCCCGCGCCCTCCCCCGTACGCAGCACCCCCAACATCTCCCGCAACTCCGTCAACGCCTGCCGGCCCATGTCCCCCACCAGACCCGCATTCCGCGACGCCTTCTCCGGATCCTTCAACGCCACCGCCTGCAACGCCGCCGCATGCACCACCATCAGACTCACCCGGTGCGCCACCACGTCGTGCATCTCCCGCGCGATCCGCGTCCGCTCCTCATTGCGCGCCCACTCCGCACGCTCCTCCGCGCGCTCCGCGAGCAGCATCAGCTCCCGCTCCAGGCCGTCATTGCGCTCCCGCAGGCTCTCCACCAGGCGCCGCCGCGCCCCCACGTACAGCCCCAGCAGCACCGGCGGCGCCGTCAGCACCAGCCCCAGCGCCACCGACACCAGCGGCACGAACCACCACGGCGGATCGAAGTCCTCCTGCGACGCCACGTCCTGCTGCATCTTCAGGATCGTGATGATCAACGTGCCGATGACGGACATCCCCGCCAGCAGCACCGTGAACCGCCGCGGCACGTCCGACGCTGCCAGCGTGTACAGGCCCACGATCCCCAGCAGCGCGCCCAGCTCCGCGGGCGTCACCGCGATCGACACCAGCACGACGACAATCGGCCACCTGCGGCGCAGCAGCAGCACCGGGCCGACCAGCAGCCCGAGCACGATCCCCGCCGCCACCGGCAGCCGGGACTCCTCCGCGAACTGGATCCCCTCCAGCACGCACTCCGCCGTCGAAGCGACAGCCAGACACACATCCAACGCGGCACTGCGGCGGCTCTCCCACCACCATGGCCCGCCACCCGGCGCACCCCTGACGCCCCCGGCGTCCCTTACCCCCGTCGCGGTCATACCGCCCACCCTACGGGCGCCCGCCACCGATTTCCGGCCACGCCCACCACCCTGCGACCCGCCCGTTACGGACCAGTACCTGCGACTTTCCCTCGAACCGGCGAATCACCCACATTTTCGGCACATCTGTCCACCGCGGACGCGACGCTTCGCTCTGTGACAAACACCCACACGGGATTCGAGTCCCTGCGCGACGAGGCACTGGCCCTCCGCCGCGCGGGCCTCAGCCGCCGCCAGATCCGCGACCGCCTCAAGGTCGACGACGACCATCTGCTGACCCGACTCCTCCAAGGCGAGCCGCCGCCGGAGTGGACGAAGCGCCCCAATGCGAAGGACGACCTTCGCGCCCAGGCCCGCGAGCTGCGACGAGCAGGCAAGACGTACAACGAGATCGTGGCCGAGCTGGGAGTCTCGAAGAGCTCGGTATCACTGTGGGTCCGGGATCTACCGAAGCCCATCCCCTCACCCGAGCGCATGCACCGGATGCGGGAGGCCCGCTGGGCCCCGTACCGGGAGGCACGCGACCGGCAGTGCGCAGAGACAAAGGCGGCGGCCGCGAAGGAGATCGGCAAGCTGAGCGATCGCGAACTGTTCCTCATCGGCGCGGGCCTCTACTGGGCCGAGGGTTCCAAGGACAAGCCGTATCGCCGAACCGAGGTCGTCGCGTTCGTCAACAGCGACCCCGACATGATCCGCGTATACCTCCGCTGGCTGGACCTGCTCGGCGTCGGCCGCGACCGGCTCCACCTGCACGTGATGATCCACGAGTCGGCGGACGTTGCGGGAGCGGAGCGCTACTGGGCCGACCTGACCGGCGTGGACGTCACCACGTTCGGCAAAACCACGCTCAAGAAGCACAACCCGAAGACGGTCCGGAAGAACGTCGGCGAGGGCTACCGCGGCTGCCTCGTGATCCGCGTCAAACAAGGCGCCGACCTATACCGTCGCATCGAAGGCTGGTGGTGCGGCATAGTGTTGGGTGCTGAACGGGATCACCCGGGCGGATGTCCGGTTTAACCCCGTTTGCCATCCCCTGTGGTGTAATTGGCAGCACTGAGGCTTTTGGTGCCTTATGTCCGGGTTCGAGTCCTGGCAGGGGAGCACTGCTCAGTTCGGGTCCTGACCGCATCGTCGGGACCCGTCCGCGTTTCGGCTGCAATACGCACCGGTATCCTTCGGGTGTCCACCACCCGAAGTAGCCAAGAAGCCGAAGGGCATCCCCGTGAGCGCCAACCGCCCGGCAGCCGTCGTCGTTCTCGCAGCGGGTGAGGGCACCCGCATGAAGTCGGCGACCCCGAAGGTCCTGCACGCGATCTGCGGCCGCTCCCTCGTCGGCCATGTCGTCGCCGCCTCCCGTGAGCTGGACCCCGAACACCTCGTCGTGGTCGTGGGCCATGCCCGTGAGCAGGTGACCGCGCACCTCGGTGAGATCGACGCGAGCGTCCGTACGGCGGTGCAGCACGAGCAGAACGGCACCGGGCACGCCGTCCGTATGGGGCTGGAGGAGCTGACCTCCGGAGGGTCCGGCGAGGCCGGTGCCCCGGGTGTCGAGCTGGACGGCACCGTGGTCGTCGTGTGCGGCGACACGCCGCTGCTGACCGGGGAGACGCTCAGGAAGCTTTCCGAGACGCACGCCGCCGACGGCAACGCCGTCACCGTGCTGTCGGCCGAGGTGCCGGACGCGACCGGGTACGGCCGGATCGTGCGGGACGAGGCGACCGGCGCGGTCACCGCGATCGTGGAGCACAAGGACGCGAGCGACGCGCAGCGGGCGATCCGGGAGATCAACTCCGGCGTGTTCGCGTTCGACGCGCGGCTGCTGATCGAGGCGCTGGGCAAGGTGCGGACGGACAACAGCCAGGGTGAGGAGTACCTCACGGATGTGCTGGGGATCGTGCGGGAGGCCGGGCACCGGGTGGGTGCGGCGGTGGCGGCCGATCACCGGGAGATTCTGGGGATCAACAACCGTGTGCAGCTGGCGGAGGCGCGCCGGCTGCTGAACGACCGGCTGCTGGAAGCGGCGATGCTGAGTGGTGTGACGGTTGTGGATCCGGGGTCGACGTGGGTGGATGCCACGGTGACGTTCGAGCCGGATGCGGTGGTGCAGCCGGGTACGCAGCTGCTGGGCAGTACGCATGTGGCGTCGTTCGCCGAGGTGGGGCCGCAGTCGCGGCTGGCGGACACGGTGGTCGGTGAGGGCGCTGTGGTGTCTTTCACGGTGGCGGACGGTGCGAAGGTCGGGCCGGGGGCGAGCGTGGGTCCGTATGCGTATCTGCGGCCGGGTACGGAGCTGGGGCCGAAGGCGAAGGCCGGCACGTATGTGGAGATGAAGAACGCTTCGATCGGTGAGGGCACGAAGGTGCCGCATCTGTCGTATGTGGGGGATGCGACCATTGGTGAGTACACCAACATCGGTGCTGCGAGCGTCTTTGTGAACTATGACGGTGAGGCGAAGCACCACACGACAGTGGGGTCTCACTGCAAGACGGGGTCGGACAACATGTTTGTGGCTCCTGTCACGATCGGGGACGGCGCGTACACCGCGGCGGGCTCTGTGATCACCAAGGATGTGCCCCCGGGTTCGCTGGCTGTCGCGCGTGGTCAGCAGCGGAATATCGAGGGTTGGGTCGCTCGTAAGCGACCGGGAAGCGCCGCCGCGCAGGCCGCTTCGGCTGCTCGTCAGGAGAGTGAGGACGAGCAGTGACCGGGCAACGGGTGCGCCGTGCGGGGCGTACCGTGATAAGCGCACGCAACGTGGTCGGCGCAGGCAAAGCGCCCTCATGTTTGAGAGCTTGGCAAGGAGATTTGCTGTGACCGGGATCAAGACGACCGGCGAGAAGAAGCTGATGCTCTTCTCCGGCCGCGCCCACCCCGAGCTGGCGGAGGAGGTTGCTCACCAGCTGGGTGTCAGCCTGGTCCCGACGAAGGCTTTCGACTTCGCGAACGGTGAGATCTATATCCGTTATCAGGAGTCGGCGCGTGGTGCGGACTGCTTTTTGATGCAGAGCCACACGGCTCCCATCAATAAGTGGATCATGGAACAGCTGATCATGATTGATGCTCTGAAGCGCGCTTCGGCGCGGAGCATCACGGTGGTCATTCCTTCGTACGGCTATGCCCGTCAGGACAAGAAGCACCGCGGCCGTGAGCCGATCTCGGCGCGTCTGGTGGCGGACCTGCTGAAGACGGCGGGTGCGGACCGCATCGTCACGGTGGATCTGCACACGGACCAGATCCAGGGCTTCTTCGACGGTCCGGTGGACCATCTGTTCGCGCTGCCGGTGCTGGCGGACTACGTGGGCGCGAAGGTGGACCGGAACAAGCTGACGGTCGTCTCCCCCGACGCCGGCCGTGTGCGTGTGGCGGACCGCTGGTGCGACCGGCTGGACGCGCCGCTGGCGATCGTGCACAAGCGGCGTGACAAGGACGTGGCGAACCAGGTCACGGTCCACGAGGTCGTGGGTGACGTGCAGGACCGGGTGTGTGTCCTGGTCGACGACATGGTGGACACCGGTGGCACGATCTGTGCCGCGGCCGACGCCCTGTTCGCGAACGGTGCGGCGGACGTGATCGTCACCGCCACGCACGGCATTCTGTCCGGCCCGGCGGCCGACCGTCTGAAGAACTCCAAGGTGAGCGAGTTCGTGTTCACGAACACGCTGCCGACTCCGGGTGAGCTGGAGCTGGACAAGATCACGGTGCTGTCGATGGCCCCGACGATCGCGCGTGCGATCCGTGAGGTCTTCGAGGACGGCTCGGTGACGAGCCTGTTCGAGGAGCAGTGAGCTGATTCCCTGCTTAGCCGAGGCTCCGCGCAGGGGCTTGCGTAGATCGATTTTCGAGGCGGCCTCCCCGCCGGGTAGACTCACGGAGTTGCTCGGCGAGGGAGGCCGTACTCGTATGTACGGCTGTCCGTTATCGACGCGCTCTTCGTAGCAGGTCTGTCGTGGGCCGGGTGACGGCCGTCAGATCCGTTGAGAAGTACTACGAGGAGTGCATCATGGCCGAGGTCAAGATTTCCGCCGAGCTGCGTACCGAGTTCGGCAAGGGCAGCGCCCGCCGTCTGCGTCGCGAGGACAAGGTTCCCGCGGTCGTTTACGGTCACGGCGCGGAGCCGCGTCACGTGGCGCTGCCGCACCACGACACCCTGATGGCGCTGAAGAACTCGAACGTCCTGATCAGCCTGGACATCGAGGGCAAGCGCGAGCTGGTGATCCCGAAGGCCGTGCAGCGCGCCACCATCCGTCTGGGCATCATCGAGCACGTCGACCTGCTGCTGGTCCGCAAGGGCGAGAAGGTCTCCGTCGAGCTGCCGATCCACACCGAGGGTGAGCTGGCCCCGGGTGGCAACCTGCTCGAGCACGTGCTGAACACCCTGCCGGTCGAGGCCGAGGCGACCCACATCCCCGAGTCGGTCACCGCCGACATCGCGGGTCTGGACGCCGGTCAGTCGGTGCTGGCCAAGGACATCAAGCTGCCGGCCGGTGTCTCCCTGGGTGTCGAGGACGACGCGGTCGTCCTGCAGGTCGTGGCCGCGCAGGCCGAGGCCGCCGCCGAGGGCGAGGGTGAGGGCGAGGAGGGCGCCGAGGCCTGAGCCTCGGACCACCTCTGACGGTCGCCGCCTCCGACGGTCTCCGTCATCGGTTCTTCCGCCGCCGTCCCGTTCGTTGCGAGCGGGGCGGCGGTTTTTTTACGTACTGTTTCTTACGTGCAGGAGTGCAGCGGTGAGTGAGGACTCGGCGAGCCCGTGGCTGGTGGTGGGGCTGGGTAATCCCGGTCCCGAGTACGCCGCGAATCGCCACAACGTGGGGTTCATGGTGGCCGATCTGCTGGCGGAGCGGATGGGTGGCCGGTTCAAGGCGCACAAGGCGCGGGCGCAGGTCGTGGAGGGGCGGTTCGGTCCTCCTGGGCCGGCGAGCCGGCGGGTGGTGGTGGCGAAGCCGTCGTCGTACATGAACCTGTCGGGGGGTCCGGTGACGGCGCTGCGGGACTTCTACAAGGTGCCGGTGGAGCGGATCGTGGCGATCCACGATGAGCTGGACATCGACTACGGGGCGCTGCGGCTGAAGCTGGGTGGCGGGGACAACGGTCACAACGGCCTGAAGTCGATGACGAAGTCGATGGGCGCGGACTACCACCGGGTGCGGTTCGGGATCGGTCGGCCGCCGGGGCGGATGCAGGTGGCGGACTTTGTGCTGAAGGACTTCTCGTCGGCGGAGCGCAAGGAGCTGGACTACTTCGTGGACCGGGCGGCGGATGCGGTGGAGGCGCTGGTCACAGAGGGGCTGGAACGGGCGCAATCCGCCTACAACTCCTGAGTGGGACAGCGCGGGACGACGCCTGACGAAGCGTTCTGATCGAGTTGACCGGGCGTACTCGCATGGCAAAGGATCGCCGCCATGTCCAGGACAGGTACGAAGGGGTCCAAGAAGCGCAGCCGCACCAAGCGGGCGGGCGAGAGCGCCTTCGGGCTGCTGCTCGTGATGAAGAACCTGCTGATGGCACTGCTCGCGCTGCTGCTGTTGGTGGCGGGCGCGTGGACGTCGTGGAGCACGGCGCAGTACGCGATGCTCGTGCAGGCGAAGGAGCGCGGCACGATGACGGTGGCGTCGTGCGGCGAGGAGCGCTGCTGGGGTCCGTACGTGCCGACGGGCGGGGACGGGGAGCGCCGGGCGAAGGTCGTGCTCGCGGAGGCGGCGGCTCCGGAGAAGGGGCAGCTCGTCGAGGTGACGGTGGAGCCCGATTCGGATCGTGCGGTGCGTACGGGTCCGGGCGGCATTCTGTACGCGTGGGCGCCGCTGGGCGGTGCGCTGCTGCTGGCTTCGCTGGTGGTGGCGGGGGGACTGCGTATGCGGAGGACGGCGTGGGGCGTCGGTCTCGCGGGGGCCGCTGTGTTGGTGGCGGCGTTCGTCGCGCTCTAGTCCCGGGGCTCTGCCCCGGACCCCGGTCCTCAAGCGCCGGACGGGCTGGATTTTCGGCCCGTCCGGCGCTCTCTTGTTGATCAGCCCGTGTTGCGCAGGCCCGCCGCCACACCGTTGACGGTCAGCAGCAGGGCCCGGGCCAGTACCGGATCCGCTTCCTCGCCGCGCTGGGCGGCCTCGCGCTGGCGGGCGAGGAGGGAGACCTGGAGGTAGGACAGCGGGTCCAGGTAGGCGTCGCGGATGCGGAAGGTCTGCTGGAGCACCGGGTTGGATTCGAGGAGCTCGTCCTCCTTGGTGACCCGCAGGACTTCCTGGACCGTGAGCTCGTGCTCGGCCTTGATGACGTCGAAGACGTGCTTGAGCTCGTCGGGGACGAGGGTGTCGACGTAGTGCTGGGCGATCCGCAGGTCGGTCTTGGCCAGCGTCATCTCGACGTTGGACAGGAAGTTGCGGAAGAAGTGCCAGTGCTCGTGCATCTCGCCGAGTACGGAGTCCAGGCCGGCCTCGCGGGCGGCCTTGAGGCCGGTGCCGACGCCGAACCAGCCGGGGACGATCTGGCGGGACTGGGTCCAGCCGAAGACCCACGGGATGGCGCGCAGGCCGTCGAGCGAGACGCCCGAGCCGGGGCGGCGGGAAGGCCGGGAGCCGAGGTGCAGGTCGGCGAGCTGATCGACCGGCGTCGACGCGAGGAAGTACGTCGGCAGGTCCGGGTCCTCGACCAGCTTGCGGTACGCGGAGTGCGCGGCGTCCGAGACGACGTCCATGGCGGCGTCCCAGCGGGCCAGCGCCTCGTCGGACTGGCGCGGCGCGGTGTGCAGGGCGGAGGCCTGCAGCGTGGCCGCGACGGTCAGTTCCAGGTTTTCGCGGGCCAGGGACGGCACGAGGTACTTGTCGGAGATGACCTCGCCCTGCTCCGTCACCTTGATCTCGCCCTCCAGCGTGCCGTACGGCTGGGCGAGGATCGCGTCGTGGGAGGGGCCGCCGCCGCGGCCGACGGTGCCGCCGCGGCCGTGGAAGAGGCGCAGCCGTACGCCGTGCCGGTGGGCGACGTCGCGGAGGAGTCGCTGGGCGCGGTGGATCTCCCACTGCGAGGTGGTGATGCCGCCGAACTTGGACGAGTCGGAGTAGCCGAGCATGACCTCCTGGACGTCGTCGCGGAGGGCGACGAGGCGTCGGTAGGAGGGGTCGGAGAGCATCTCGTCCAGGAGCTGGTCGGCGATCTTCAGCTCCTCGGTGGTCTCCAGGAGGGGGACGATGCCGACCTTGGCCCAGCCGGCGTGCAGGTCGATCAGGCCTGCCTCGCGGGCCAGCACCGCCGCGGCGAAGACGTCGTCGGAGCCCTGGCACATGGAGATGATGTAGGACTCGACGACCTCGGGGCCGAAGGTGGCCTTGGCCTTGCGGATGGTCTCGAAGACGCCGAGGGTCTTGGCTCCGGCCGCGTCCAGCGGGGCGGGGGTGGAGGCCAGCGGGCGGCGCGAGCGCAGCTCCTTGGCGAGGAGCTTGCGGCGGTAGTCGCGCGGCATGTCGACGTAGCGCCAGGACTCCTCGCCGAGGCGGTCGAAGAGCTGGCCGAGGGCGTGGTGGTGGGCGTCGGCGTGCTCGCGGACGTCCATGGTGGCGAGCTGCAGGCCGAACGCGGCGATCGTACGGATCGTGCGCTCCAGGCGGCCGTCGGCGACGAGGCCGCCGCGGTGCTCGCGCAGCGAGGTCTGCAGCAGGGCGAGGTCGTCGAGGAGCTCGCCGGTGCCGAGGTAGTCACGCCCGGTGACGTGCGGGGTGTCGTTGGCCAGGCGCTCGCGGGTGTTGACGAGCTTCTGGCGGATACACGTGGCCTTGAGGCGGTAGGGCTCCTCGGAGTTCAGCCGCTTGTAGCGAGGGCTGATCTCGGGAAGGAGTTCCAGGTCCTGCTGGAGGGAGGCGAGGAGTTCCTCGGTGGCACCGCAGTTGCGGATGGAGTTCGACAGGGCGCCGCGCAGCTCGTCGATGTGCTCCAGCGCGTCGGTGATGCCGTGCTCGTGCTGGAGGATCAGGACGTCCCAGGTCACCTGGGGGGTGACGTTGGGGTTGCCGTCGCGGTCGCCGCCGATCCAGGTGCCGAAGGTGAGGGGGCGGGTGCCGGGCGGCAGCTGCACGCCGGCCCGCTCCAGCTCGGCGGCGAGGTCCTCCAGGACGTCGCCGACGGCGCCGCGGCCGAGCTCGTCGAGGTAGTAGATGGCGTTGCGGGCCTCGTCGGTGGGCTCCGGGCGCGCCACGCGCAGCTCGTCGGTCTGCCAGATCAGGTCAATGTTCTCCGCGAGGCGGAGGTCGGCGCGGCGGCGGTCGCCGGCGTCGGTGGTCTCCAGCAGCTCGGCGACCTTGCGGAGCTTGGTGAGGACGGAGCGCCGGGCGGCCTCGGTGGGGTGCGCCGTGAAGACGGGGCGTACGCCGAGGTGGGCCGCGGTCTCGCGAAGGTGCTCGGGGTCGGCGTCCTTGAGCATGTCGGCGGTGCGGGCGAGGATGCCGCCCTCGGCGGCGCGCCGGGTGCGCAGCTCGCGGCCGCGGTGCACCTGCTCGGTGACGTTGGCGAGGTGGAAGTACGTGGAGAAGGCCCGCACGAGCTTGGTGGCGGTGATCAGGTCGGTGTCGCCGAGGAGCTCGGCGGCGGCCTCGCCGTCGGTGCGCGTCAAGGCGCGTACGCGTTCCACCAGATCGAGGAGCTCGGGGCCTTCCTGGCGTACGAGGGTCTCGCCGAGCAGGTCGCCGAGGCGGCGGATGTCGGCGCGCAGGGCGCCGTTGGCGGCGTCGGCCGCGTCGGGGGCCCCGGGGCGCGGGGTCTGCCGGTGGGCGTCGGGAGAGATGTCGGCACTGCTCACAGGTGCGGCTCCTTGCAGTGTTGAGCACGTCTGGGCTGGTGGGTGTCTTGTGGACACTCCCTGGTGGCGGGTTGCGGACCGCGCTGTCCGACGCCTCAAGAATAGATCTCCGCTTTTCGGGCGGTCATACCGTCCGCTCTGTGAGAGGGGCTGTCGGGCCGGTCACACCCTTGTACGGTGTGGCGGCACTGCCATACTTACGAGACCGTAGGTTACGGAACCGTAGCCATGCCTCCGACCCCAGCGAGGGACACACATGACCGCTGGCCCTGAAGTCGTCGAGAAAACACCGAAGACCGCCGAGAGCGCGCCGCCGCCCGCGACGCTGGGCGGCGACAGCAAACGTTCCGTGGAGCAGATCGCGCTGCTGCTGTTCATCGTCCTGCCGTTCCTGGCGCTGGTGGCCGCGGTGCCACTGGCCTGGGGCTGGGGCGTGAGCTGGCTCGATCTGGGGCTGCTGGTGGCGATGTACTTCATCGGCTGCCACGGCATCACGATCGGTTTCCACCGCTATTTCACGCACGGTTCGTTCAAGGCGAAGCGGCCGCTGCGGATCGCCCTGGCGATCATGGGGTCGCTGGCGGTGGAGGGTCCGCTGGTGCGGTGGGTGGCGGATCACCGCCGGCACCACAAGTTCTCCGATGCGGAGGGTGACCCGCATTCGCCGTGGCGTTACGGCGAGACCGTGCCGGCCCTGCTGAAGGGCCTGTGGTGGGCGCACATGGCGTGGATGTTCGACGAGGAGCAGACGCCGCAGCACAAGTTCGCGCCGGATCTGATCAAGGACCCGGCGATCCGCCGGATCTCCCGCCAGTTCGTCCTGTGGACGGCCGTGTCGCTGCTGATCCCGCCGCTGGTCGGCGGGCTGGTGACGATGTCGTGGTGGGGCGCCTTCACGGCGTTCTTCTGGGGCTCGCTGGTGCGGGTGGCGCTGCTGCACCACGTCACGTGGTCGATCAACTCCATCTGCCACGCGGTGGGCAAGCGTCCCTTCAAGTCCCGTGACCGCTCCGGGAACGTGTGGTGGCTGGCGATCCTGTCCTGCGGTGAGTCCTGGCACAACCTGCACCACGCGGACCCGACCTCCGCGCGGCACGGTGTGCTGAAGGGGCAGCTCGATTCCAGTGCCCGGCTGATCCGCTGGTTCGAGCAGCTGGGGTGGGCGTACGACGTGCGCTGGCCGAACGCCTCCCGGATCGACTCCCGGCGCCAGGAGAACGACGCCCGCCGCAAGGACAAGGCCGCCGAGGCGGCATGATTGACGGGTGGCAATCGATGGCAGCAGCGTGAGTGGCAGTAAGGACAACACATCTTCCGGTGCGGGCGCGCGGCGTGCGCGGCGGGTCCGCATGACGGGCAAGGAGCGCCGGGAGCAGCTGCTGGACATCGGGCGCGCGGTGTTCGCGGAGCGTGGCTTCGAGGGCACGTCGGTGGAGGAGATCGCGGCGAAGGCCGGGGTGTCCAAGCCGGTGGTGTACGAGCACTTCGGCGGCAAGGAAGGGCTGTACGCGGTCGTCGTGGACCGGGAGATGCGGCAGCTGCTGGACATGGTGACGGGTGCCCTGACCGCGGGGCACCCGCGTGAGCTGCTGGAACAGGCGGCGTTCGCGCTGCTGGACTACATCGAGACGTACACCGACGGCTTCCGCATTCTGGTGCGGGACTCGCCCGTGGCCCAGTCGACGGGTACGTTCGCGTCGCTGATCAGTGACATCGCCACCCAGGTCGAGGACATCCTGGGCCTGGAGTTCAAGGCCCGCGGCTTCGATCCGAAGCTGGCGCCGCTGTACGCGCAGGCGCTGGTCGGGATGGTGGCGCTGACGGGCCAGTGGTGGCTGGACGTGCGCAAGCCGAAGAAAGCGGAAGTCGCCGCGCATCTGGTGAATCTCGCCTGGCACGGGCTGGACGGGCTGGAGCCGAAACCGCGGCTTATAGGGCATCGCAAGGCATGAACTCCTGTCACACGCGCCCCAAAGTTCACCCGAAAGAGTGAGCAGCGCACGCGACCCGCGCGCGCCGGGTCAGGACAGGGGTTCGAGGAATTCCAGCCGGTTGCCGACGGGGTCGTGGGAGTAGAAGCGGCGGTGGCCCGGGAGGTCGTCGTCCCAGGTGACGTCCGCGCCGTGGGCGGTGAGGCGGGCGGCGAAGGCGTCGATGCCGGTGACGAGGATCCCCGGGTGGGCCTTGGCCGATGGCCGGTAGGCGTCATCGATGCCGAGATGCAGCCGGACCTTGCCGGCCTCGAACCAGCAGCCTCCGCGCACCGCGAGCGTGGCCGGCTTGGGGGCCCGGACCATGCCCAGCGCGCCTTCGTAGTACCGGCACAGCGCTTCCTCCGAGCCGGGCGAGGCGAGCTGGACGTGGTCGAGGCCGGTGATCATGCGCTCAGATCTCCTTACGGGCCACGGCGAAGATCCGCCGGAAGGGGAAGACCGTGCCGTGCGGGCCGGTCGGATACGCCTTGCGCAGCAGGTCGCGGTACTGGTCGAGGAATTCCGCAACCGCTTCGGTGTCGCCGTCCAGGGCGGTGAGGACGGGCCGCAGCGCGGTGCCCTTCACCCAGTCCAGTACCGGGTCCTCGCCCTGCAGGACCTGGACGTACGTGGTCTCCCAGGCGTCCGCCGCGCAGCCGAGGTCGATCAGCCGCTCGAGGTACTCCTCCGGCTGCAGGATGTGCACGAAGTGCCGGCCCTTGCCGCCGAGGCGGGGACGCCACTGCGGGGTCTCGCACAGCTCGCCGAGGAGGGCGTGGCTGGGAGAGGTGAAGTTGCCGGGGACCTGGAGGGCGAGGGTGCCGCCGGGGGTGAGGGAGTCGATCCAGGGGGCGAACGAGTCGGCGTGGCCGGGGACCCACTGCAGTGCCGCGTTGGAGACGATGAGGTCGAAGGGCTCGTCGGGGATCCAGGTGGCGGCGTCGGCGGGGGCGAAGTCCAGGCGGCCGCCGCCGGGGGTGGGGCCCGCGTAGGACTCGGCCCTGGCCAGCATGTCGGCGGAGCTGTCGTAGCCGGTGATGTGCGCGTCGGGCCAGCGGTCCGCTATCAGGGCCGTGACGTTGCCGGGGCCGCAGCCCAGGTCGGCGATGCGCGGGCGGCGCGCCGTGGGCAGCTCGGGTATCCGGGCGAGCAGGTCGAGGAAGGGGCGGGTGCGGTGGGTAGCGTGGCGGAGGTACTGCTGTGGGTCCCAGGTCGGCGCAACGTGCGTGTCGTGCATGGGTCGAACCCCTCTGCTGGTACGGGCCAAGGCCGGTGGAGCAGGAACTGCTGCCGACGCTGCCCAATCGTCCAGCAAAATATATCTTGACGTCAAGAGACTTCACGTCGACACAACCACTACACTGATCGTCATGGAGGACGAGGTCGACCGACTGGTCGCAGCATGGCGCCGCGAGCGCCCCGACCTCGATGTGGAACCACTCGAGGTGCTCAGCCGAATCAGCCGGCTCGCCCGGCATCTCGACCGCGCGCGGCGGCTGGCCTTCTCCGAGGTGGGCCTGGAGCCCTGGGAGTTCGACGTGCTCACCGCGCTGCGCCGCGCGGGCTCTCCGTACCAGCTCTCCCCCGGCCAGCTCCTGACCCAGACCCTGGTTACCTCCGGCACGATGACCAACCGTATCGACCGGCTCGCCAAGAAGGGCCTCGTCGAGCGGCTGCCCGACCCCAGCGACCGGCGCGGCGTCCTCGTCCGGCTCACGGCGGAAGGCCGTGACCGAGCCGACCAGTCCCTGGCCGGGCTGCTCACCCAGGAGCGCGCGATCCTCGCAGAGCTGTCCCGCGCGGAGCGCGGCGAACTGGCGGGGCTGCTGCGGCAGTTGACGGCACCGTTCGACAACATCCCGGGGTAGCCCCGTCAGGGGCGCGGGGAACTGCGCGCTCAGCCACAGCAGTGGCGCACCCGGCAGCGGTGCTGCACCCCCACCCCGGTGGCCGGGGCCGTGCAGGGCAGCGCCACGGGGCTGCGGCCCGGCCGCCGAGTGCGCCACCGTCGTGGCCGGTCGCGCAGTTCCCCGCGCCCCTGATCGGCACGCCCCCTTGTCCGAACGGGCACCGTCGACTTGGATCGCGGCCATGAGCCAGCAGCGCGACGTGCCGCCCGCCACGGCGCGGTTTAGCGGCCGCACCCACCTCGTCACCGGCGCAGCCTCCGGCATCGGGGCCGCCACCGCCGACCGGCTCGCCGCGGAGGGTGCTCGCGTTCTTCTCCTCGACGTCGACGACGAGCGCGGTGAGCGCACCGCGCGCCGCATCCGGGCCGCCGGCGGTACCGCCTCCTACGAGCACTGCGACGTCACCGACGAGGGCGACTGGGAGCGCGCCGTGGCCGCGGCCAGGGGCCGCTACGGGCCCGTCGACGGCCTGGTCTCCAACGCCTTCACCCGGTACGTCGCGCCCGCCGACCGCACCCCGCGCGCCGACTGGGATCACCAGCTCGCCGTCAACCTCACCGGCGCGTTCCTCGGCGTACGGGCAGCCCTGGAGGACCTGCGTGCGCGGCAGGGCGCCGTCGTGCTGACCTCCTCCGTGCACGCCCTCTTCGGACTGCCGGGGCGGCCCGCGTACGCCGCGTCCAAGGCGGGCCTGACCGGCCTCGCCCGGCAGCTGGCCGTGGAGTACGGGCCCGACGTACGGGTGAACTCCGTGCTGCCCGGGCCGATCCTCACGCCCGCCTGGGAAGGCGTCCCCGAGGAGGACCGCGAGGCGACCGCCGCCGAGACCGCCGCCGCCCGGCTCGGGCGCCCCGAGGAGGTCGCCGCGACGATCGCCTTCCTGCTCTCCCCGGACGCCTCCTTCGTCACCGGCGCGAGCCTCGTCGTCGACGGCGGCTGGAGCGTCCTGAAGAACTCGTCCTGACCAGCGAACCCGTTCAGCACCACAGCAGCGACCAGCGACCACGCGATCCGACAAGCCCCCAGGGGGGAGCGCGCGATGGGAATCCGGTTCGGCGGGGACTACAACCCCGAGCAGTGGCCCGAGGACGTACGGGCCGAGGACCTCGTCCTCATGAAGCAGGCGCACGTCACGATGGTGACCGCCGGGATCTTCTCCTGGGCGGGGGTCGAACCCCGCCCGGGTACCTATGACTTCGGCTGGTTCGACCGCGTCATGGACGGCCTCGGGCAGGCCGGGATCGCGGTCTGCCTGGCCACCATGACCGCCTCGCCACCGCCCTGGCTCGCCCACCGGCACCCGGAGATCCTCCCCGAGGACGCCGACGGCACCCGCCGCTGGCCCGGCGCCCGCCAGCACTACTGCCCCTCCAGCCCGGTCTACCGCGAGCACGCCGTCCGCCTCGTCGAACGCCTCGCGCACCGCTACGCCGGCCATCCCGCGCTCGCCCTGTGGCACATCGGCAACGAGTACGGCTGCCACACCCGGCAGTGCTACTGCGACGTCTCGGCCCGCGACTTCCGCCGCTGGCTGCGGGAGCGCTACGGCACGATCGAAGCCCTCAACGACGCCTGGTCCACCGCCTTCTGGTCGCAGGCGTACGGCGACTTCGAGGAGGTGCTGCCGCCGCGTGCCGCGCCCGCCTCCGCCAATCCCGCGCAGCAGCTGGACTACCTCCGCTTCAGCGACGACGCGCTGCGCGCCTGCTACCTCGCCGAGAAGGAGGTACTGAACCGGGTCACCCCGGAGGTACCGGTCACCACCAACCTCATGCCGGACCACAAGCCCGTCGACGCCTTCGCGTGGGCCCGCGACATGGACGTCATGGCGTTGGACTTCTACCAGGACCCCTACGACCCGGACGACCACATCCGCGCCGCCTACAACTTCGACCTGATGCGCTCGGCGCGCGACGGGCAGCCGTGGCTGCTGCTCGAACAGGCCCCCGGCGCCGTCAACTGGCGCCCCCGCAACGGCCCCAAGCCGCCCGGCGCGATGCGGCTGTGGAGCTGGCAGGCCGTCGCCCAGGGCGCCGACGCGGTGCTCTTCTTCCAGTGGCGGCAGTCGCTCGGCGGCGCCGAGAAGTTCCACTCCGCGATGGTCCCGCACGGCGGCACCGGCACCCGGATCTTCCGCGAGGTCACCGAGCTGGGGCGGGAGCTGGCCGCCGTACCGGGCATCGAGGGCACCCGCTCCGAGGCACAGGTCGCGCTGCTCACCGACTGGGACAGCCGACGCGCACTGGAGCTGGACTCCCGCCCCTCCACCGCCCTCCAGGCGCCCGAGCGGGCCCTGGCCCACTACCGCCCGCTGTTCGAGGCGGGCGTCGCCTGCGACATCCTCCCGCCGGACCGGGACCTGGCCGGGTACCGCCTGGTCGTCGTGCCCAATCTCTACCTGCTGCGCACCGAGGACGCCGAGCGGCTGGCCGCGTACGTGCGCGACGGCGGGCACCTGCTGGTGTCGTTCTTCTCCGGCATCGTCGACGCGCACGACCGGGTGCACCCCGGCGGCTACCCGGCGCCGCTGCGCGAGGTACTGGGCCTGCGGGTCGAGGAGTTCTGGCCGCTGGACGAGCGCGCGGCCGTCCCGCTGCGCGGGCGGTACGCCGGGCGCGCCGACCTCTGGGCGGAGGACATCGTCCTGGAAGGCGCGGGCTCCGTCGTGGACTTCCTGTATGACGGGCTACGGCCCGCGTTCACCCGGCACGGCCACGGCCGGGGCACCGCCTGGTACGTCGGCACGCGGCCCGACCCGGCGCTGATGCGGGCCCTGATGGACGACGTACGGGAGGCGGCGGGCGTCACGCCCGTACTGCCGGGGTTGCCGCCCGGCGTGCAGGCGACCGTGCGCGCCGATGCCCGCGCGCGCTATCTCTTCCTGCTCAACCACGGGCAGGAGCCGGCCGAGGTGGCGCTGCCCCGCCCCATGACCGACGCACTGGCGCAGGCCACACCGCGGGCGGCAACCGTGTATCACCTCACCCTGCCCGCCCGCGGCGTGGCCGTCCTGACGGAGTCCGGCCCAAGGGCCCGCTCCTGATCCGCGGCCCCGGACGGCGGGCGGTCAGGGTCTGCCGGCGGCCGTGCTCAGGCGGTCGCCGGCCGCCGTGCCGGCCGGGGCGCGGCCGCCGGTCCACGCGCGCCTCACGGCACCGAGACCGACGCCGACGGCACCGGCTGCGCCGCCGGGGACGACGGGGGCGGCTCCAGCTCGACCGGCCCCACCCCGGCCCGGCGCGCCAGCGCCACCGCCGCGAGCGTGGAGTGCACGCCGAGCTTGCCCAGGACGTTCTGCATGTGCGTGCGGACCGTGTGCGGCGAGAGGAACAGCCGCTCCGCGACCGCCTTGCGGCCGAGCCCCGCGACCATGCAGCGCAGCACTTCGCGCTCGCGCGGCGTCAGCGACTCCACCAGCCGCTCGCTCTCCGTACGGTGCTTGCGGGCCGCCGTGAGCTCCCGCAGCACGCCGGTGAGGAGCGCGGGCGGCAGATGCGTCTCGTCCCGCAGCACGCCGCGGATCACGGCCAGCAGGCGGGAGAGCGAGCAGTCCTTCGCGACCCAGCCGCCGGCGCCGGCCTGCAGCGCGGACGCGGCCCTGCGCGGGTCGTCCTTCTCCGCGAGCACCACGGCGCGCACCATCGGGTGTGCGGTGCGGACCGAGGTGACCAGCGAAATACCGTCCACGGGCGCGCCGTCGGCCGCGCCGTCCCGGTGGCCCTGCGGCCGTATGGGCACGGCTGCGAGCGGTGCGACGGCGGCGCCGAGGTCGGCGTCGACGAGCATGACGTCGAAGCGCCGGCCTTCGGAGGCCGCCCGCTCCAGACTGCGCAGGGCCGCCGGTCCGCTCCCGGCCGCCGCCACGTCCACGTCCTGTTCGGCCGCGAGGGCTGCCGCCAGGGACTCGGCAAAAATGCGGTGGTCGTCGACCACCAAGACCCGGATGCGTTGCACTGAGGACCCCCTGTCTCGGGGAAACGGGCAGAAACGGGTACGTGCGCCCGGGGGCGGGGACGACGCAGCGGCACGGCCGCCGCCGTGCTGCGTCGCTGTCCCGTCCCGGGCGCCGTACCCTCACCTCCCCGCGCCGCGTTCGGCGGAGAGGGTCCAGCTCGCCCCCTGATCGGCACCGGCCCCCACCGGTGCTCTGTTCAGCGTACGTACGGGGTCCGGCAACGGAAGCCGATTGGCAAAACTGCCCGACCCATGTGTTCAGGGTGGGGCAGTCGGCCCACCACGAGGCACCAGTAGCGGGTGATCGGCTCATTCCGACCCGTTACCGACGGACGCCGGCGGGGCAATCGGCCAGTCGCCCGGAGCGGCTGACAGTGCGTCGGGGGTGTGCGGGGGCGCGTTTTTGCGCCCCCGCCGCCGCCCGGTTCACGCCAGCCGCCGGGCCCCCGCGCTCGGCACGGCGGTGAAGATCCGCGGCGCGGCGTGCCCGGCCGCCGCGAACGCCTCGGTGACCGCCTTGCCCACGGCCTCCGCCTCCGCCTCCTCCACCAGCACGATCGCCGAACCGCCGAAGCCGCCGCCGGTCATCCGGGCGCCCAGCGCACCGGCCTCGTTGGCGGCCTCGACCACGAGGTCCAGCTCGGCGCAGGACACGGCGAAGTCGTCGCGGAGCGAGGCGTGCCCGGCCGTCAGCAGCGGGCCGATGCCGCGCGGGTCGCCCGCGTCGAGGCGCGCCATGACCTCCTCCACCCGCCGGTTCTCGGTCACGATGTGCCGTACCAGGGGCCGCACGGCGGCCTCGTCCGCCAGCGACTCCAGCGCCTGGCGCAGTCCGTCGTACGCCACGTCGCGCAGAGCGCGTACGCCCAGTGCCCGCGCGGCCCGCTCACAGCCGGCGCGGCGTTCGGCGTAGGCGCCGTCACCCAGCTCGTGCTGGACGCGGGTGTCGACGACGAGGAGGCGCAGCCCGGCCGCCGCGAGGTCGAAGGGGACCTGACGGCGGGTGAGGTCGCGGGTGTCCAGGAGGAGGGCGTGGCCTTCGGTGCAGCAGGCCGAAGCGGTCTGGTCCATGATCCCGCAGGGCACGCCGACGAAGGCGTTCTCGGCGCGCTGGGCCAGCCGGGCCAGCTCCTGGCCGTCCAGGCCCAGGCCGTACAGGTCGTTCAGCGCGAGGGCGGTGGCGACCTCCAGGGCGGCGGAGGAGGAGAGCCCGGCGCCGGTGGGGACGACGGAGTCGAAGTGCAGATCGGCGCCGCCGCCCACCGGGAGTCCGGCCTCCCGCATCGCCCACAGGACGCCGGCCGGGTACGCCGCCCAGCCGCCGTCGGGTGCCGGGCGCAGCTCGTCGGTGCGCAGCTCGACGATGCCGCCCTTGACGTTGCCGGAGTGCAGACGCAGCACGCCGTCGGTACGGGGCGCGGCCGCGGCGGTCGTGGTGTGCGGGAGGGCCAGCGGCATCACGAAGCCGTCGTTGTAATCGGTGTGCTCACCGATGAGGTTGACCCGGCCGGGAGCGGCCCAGACCCCCGCGGGGGCGGTTCCGTACACCTCGCGGAAGGCGGCCTCCGTGCGGGCGGCGCCGTGCTGCGTGTCTGTCAACGGGACTCCCTTGTCCTCAGGCTTGCTGGGTCTGCTGAGCGAAGGCCCAGGCGTCGGCGACGATCTCCGCCAGGTCCGCGCGCTTCGGCTGCCAGCCGAGGCGGTCGATGGCCGTCCGGGCCGAGGCGACCAGTACCGCCGGGTCGCCGCCGCGGCGGGGGGCGACGACCTCGGGGATCGGGTGGCCGGTGACCTTGCGGACGGTCTCGATGACCTCGCGTACGGAGAAGCCGTTGCCGTTGCCGAGGTTGCAGATCAGGTGCTCGCCCGCGACGGCCGCGTCCAGCGCCAGCAGATGCGCGTCGGCGAGGTCGGCGACGTGGATGTAGTCGCGGATGCAGGTGCCGTCCGGCGTCGGGTAGTCGTCGCCGAAGACGGAGATCGACTCGCGGCGGCCCTGGGCGACCTGGAGGACGAGCGGGATGAGGTGCGACTCGGGGTCGTGCCGCTCGCCGCAGTCGCCGTACGCGCCGGCCACGTTGAAGTACCGCAGCGAGACCGCGGACAGGCCGTGCGCCGCGCACTCCCCGCTGATCATGTGGTCCACGGCCAGCTTCGAGGCGCCGTACGGCGAGGTGGGAGCGGTCGGGTCGGTCTCCGTGATGGGGGTGTTCACGGGCTCGCCGTACGTCGCCGCCGTGGAGGAGAAGACGAGCGTGCGCACGCCCGCGACGCGCATCGCCGCGAGCAGGTCCATCGTGCCGCCGACGTTGTTGCGCCAGTACTTCTCCGGGTCCACGACGGACTCGCCGACCTGCGAGAACGCGGCGAAGTGCAGGACGGCGTCGAAGGAGCGGTCCAGCCACTTGGCCGCGTCCTGGACCCGGCCCTCGATGAACTCCGCGCCCGCGGGGACGCCCACGCGGTGGCCGGTGGACAGGTCGTCCAGGACCACGACCTCGTGGCCGGCTTCCAGCAGGTGTGCCGCCACGACGCTGCCGACGTATCCCGCTCCGCCGGTGACCAGGTATTTCTTGCTCACGTGCTCGCTACCTCTCGCAGTCGCTGCGCCGCGGCTTCCGGCGGCACATCGTTGATGAACACATTCATGCCGGATTCGGAACCCGCGAGAAACTTCAGCTTGCCGGGAGTGCGTCGGATGGTGAAGAGCTCCAGATGGAGGGCGAAGCCGTCGCGGTGCGGGGCGCGCACCGGCGCCTGGTGCCATGCGGCGATGTACGGCGTCGGCGGCTCCCCTTCCCCGAAGATCCGGTCGAACCGTCGCAAGACTTCCAGGTAGAGCTGTGGGAACTCTGTGCGCGCGCCCTCGTCCAGCGCGAGCAGGTCGGGGACCCGGCGCCGCGGATAGAGGTGCACCTCGTACGGCCAGTGCGCCGCGTACGGGACGAAGGCCACCCAGTGCTCGCCCTCCAGGACGACGCGGCTGCCGTCGGCGAGCTCGTCGGCGACGACGTCGTCGAAGAGGTTGCGGCCGCCCGTGCGCTCGGCGTGCGCGGTGGCCGAGGCGAGCATCCGCTCGGTGCGGGGGGTGACGAAGGGATAGGCGTAGATCTGGCCGTGCGGGTGGCCGAGGGTCACGCCGATCTCGGCGCCGCGGTTCTCGAAGCAGAAGACCTGCTCGACGTCCGGGAGCTGCGAGAGCTCGGCGGTGCGGTCGGTCCATGCCTCCAGGACCAGCGCGGCCTGCTCCTCGGTGAGGTCGGCGAAGGAGGCGTGGTGGTCGGAGGTGAAGCAGACGACCTCGCAGCGGCCGGTGCCGCCGGCGAGCGAGGGAAAGCGGTTCTCGAAGACCGCGACGTCGTAGTCGGCGGCGGGGATCTCCGAGTGCCGGCCCTCGCGCGAGGGGCACAGCGGGCACTCGTCGGCCGGCGGGTGGTAGGTCCGGCCCTGACGGTGCGAGGCGACGGCGACGGAGTCGCCGAGGAGGCGGTCGTGCCGGATCTCGGATGCGGTGGTGACCTGCGGCAGGGGACGCTCGTCGACGGCGTCGCGCACGACGTCGTCACGGGAGTCGTAGTAGATGAGCTCCCGGCCGTCCGCGAGCCGCGTGGACGTCTTCTTCACTGTTGCTCCTCGCCAGACGACCAAACACAAACGAACATAATGAACCACGAGCCAACACTTCCGTCAACGCCGGGAACAGAGCGGTACCCCCGCTCGCACCCAGCGTCACCAAGGGCGCCACTCGATCACGATCCAACAAACAAAACCAACAAAAGTGTTCAGTTTCCGAGCGACCGCGCGTAACTTTCTGCTCGTTCAAGCCACCGGCGCCACGCAACGAAGCGAGACCCCATGATCACGATGGCCGAAGGGCTACGCCTCCCTACCAACGGGCTCGACTACACCATCCTGGCGATCTACTTCGCCGTCGTCCTGGGCATCGGCTTCGCCGCCAAGCGCAGCGTGAAGACCAGCCTGGACTTCTTCCTCTCCGGCCGGTCGCTGCCCGCGTGGGTGACCGGCCTCGCGTTCGTCGCCGCCAACCTCGGCGCCACCGAGATCCTCGGCATGGCCGCCAACGGCGCGCAGTACGGCGCGTACACGGTGCACTGGTACTGGATCGGCGCCATCCCCGCCATGGTCTTCCTCGGCCTGGTGATGATGCCCTTCTACTACGGCTCCAAGGTCCGCTCCGTGCCGGAGTTCCTGCTGCACCGCTTCGGGCCGTCCTCGCACCTGCTGTCCTCGATCATCTTCGCGGTCTCCTCCGTGCTGATCGCGGGCGTGAACCTCTACGCGATGGCGATCGTGCTGGAGGCGCTGCTGGGCTGGCCGGAGTGGGTGGCCATCGTCGTCGCCGGCTTCTTCGTCCTCGCGTACATCACCATCGGCGGCCTGTCCTCCGCGATCTACAACGAGGTCCTGCAGTTCTTCGTCATCCTCGCCGCGCTGATCCCGCTGACCGTCGTCGGCCTCAAGCGCGTCGGCGGCTGGGACGGCCTGACCAGCAGCCTCACCGACTCCCACGGCGGTGACTTCCTCACCGCCTGGGGCGGCACCGGCATCGGCGAGGCCAACCCGCTGGGCGCCAACTGGCTGACGATCGTGCTCGGCCTCGGCTTCGTGATGAGCTTCGGTTACTGGACGACCAACTTCGCCGAGGTGCAGCGCGCGCTGTCCGCGAAGAACGGCTCCGCCGCCAAGCGCACCCCGCTCATCGCCGCCTTCCCCAAGATCTTCATCCCGCTGGTCGTGGTCGTGCCGGGCCTGATCGCGCTGGTCATGGAGCCCTCGCTGGGCAAGACCAAGGACGGCCTGCAGTACAACGACGCCATCCCGGTGCTGATGCGCGACCTGCTGCCCAACGGCGTCCTCGGCATCGCGGTGACCGGCCTGCTCGCCGCGTTCATGGCCGGTATGGCCGCGAACGTCTCCTCGTTCAACACGGTCTTCACCAACGACATCTGGGCGGCGTACCTCAAGAAGGGCCGCGAGGACGCGTACTACCTGAGGACCGGCCGGGTGGTCACCGCGGTGGGCGTGCTGATCGGCATGGGGACCGCGTTCATCGCGTCCTCGTTCAGCAACATCATGAACTACCTGCAGACGCTGTTCTCGTTCTTCAACGTCCCGCTGTTCGTGGTCTTCATCATCGGCATGTTCTGGAAGCGGACCAGCGCCGCCGCCGGCTTCTGGGGCCTGCTCTCCGGCACCGTCGCCGCGATGGTCAACTACTTCTGGTTCTACAAGCAGGGCGTCATCGCGATCCCCTCCGACCAGGGCGCCAACTTCGTCTCCTCGATCGTGGCGTTCGTCGTCGGCGCGGTCGTGATGTTCGTGGTCACCCTGGTGACCAAGCCGAAGTCCGCCGAGTCGCTGGCCGGCCTGGTCTACGGCACCACCTCGCCCGGCATGGAGGAGTTGCCCGCCGAGGGCGACGACGCGTGGTACCGCAAGCCCGCCCTGCTGGGCTGGGGCGCGGTCGTCCTCGCCGCCCTCTGCTACATCCCCTTCTCCTTCTGAGGCACCGAGGAGCACAGATCATGAGTGACTACCAGCACGAGGTCGAGGAACTGGAGCGCAAGTCCGCGACGGCGGCCCGGCTCTTCGACGTACGCCGCATCATCGGCGGACTCTTCGTCGTCTACGGCGTCATCGTCACGATCGCCGGCATCACGGCGTCCGACGCGGACCTGAAGAAGGCCCAGGACATCAACATCAACCTCTGGACCGGCCTCGGGATGCTCGCCCTCGGCCTGTTCTTCCTGGCGTGGATGAAGCTGCGCCCGACCGAGGCACCGGCCCCCGAGGAGACCGGCGCCACGGCCGGCGGCACGAGCGGCACCACGTCCGGCACGACGGACTGACGCGCCGCGCGGTCACTGCGGCGGGGCCTGCTGCGGCCCCGCCGCGTTCGCGTTGCTGATCGCGGCCCGGTCCAGCAGACCCGTACGGGCCGCCAGCGCCGCCGCCTCCAGCCGCGACCCCACCCCCAGCTTCATCAGCACCCGCTGCACATGCGTCCGGGCCGTGCTCGGCGCGATGCCCATACCGGCCGCGATGAGCCGGGTGTCCTCGCCCTCGGCGACCCGGACCAGCACCTCCACCTCGCGCGGGGTCAGCATCTGCAGCAGCCGGGCGCCCTCGTCGTCGGGCTGCGCCGCCGGATGCAGCAGCTCCTCGAACGCCTGCTGGAGCAGGGCCGGGGCGATCGCCGCCTCGCCCGCCCTGGCCTTCATCATCGCCCGCTCCACGCCCTCGATCCGCTCGTCGTGGCGGACGTAACCGGACGCGCCGGCCGCGAACGCCGCGGCGATGCCCCGCGGATTGGGCACCGGACCGAGCACCACGACCGCCACCTGGGGCCGCTCCTTCTTGATCCGGACCACCGGGTCGAACGCCCCCGGCTCGGCGGGCGCTGCCGTCCCCAGGAGGCACACCTCCGGCGCTCTGCTCACCACCAGATCCGCCGCCCCGGCACTCGGCGCGGCCGCCGCGAGCACTCTGTGCCCGCGCAACTTCAGTGCCGAGGCGAGCGCCTCGGCGAGCAGGCGGTGGTCATCGACCACCATGAGCCGCACGCCCATTCAGCAACCCCCCATTCCCCGGCGATACCAGCCCCCCGATCTCCGCCGGGCCCCTTTGCATCCGGAAGCTACACGCTTGTTCGACATTGCGCGCCCCCTACCGGGCAGAAGCCCGCCGGAATGCTGAAATCCCGGCCATTCTGGGCCACTTGCCATCAGCCGCCGATCATTTATTTCCAGAGGCGGACGGATCCGATACGACGACGGCCCCGTCCTACAGTGCGTAGGACGGGGCCGCCGGGCGGGCCCCCGGGCCTGCGGGTTTCTCAGCTGCCGAAGGCCAGGCCCAGATACTTGTCGTCACCCAGGCCGTACTTCGTGCCGGACATGATGTCCTGGTTCAGGAAGAGGCGGCCGTGCGCGTACACCGCGCGGGTCATACCCGGGCGCAGGCTGCGGGCCGCGTCGGCGGTCTCCTTCGGGAGGTTGAGGAAGACCGTCTTCTTGCCCTGCTGGGCCGGGTCGATGCTGAGGACCTGGCCGCCCTTATCGCTGTAACCGTCCTGGTAGGCGATGAGCTTGTCGCCGGCCATACGGATCGGCACGATCTCCTGATTGACCTCCGAGGTCGCCTTCCAGGTCGCGGAGCCGGTCTTCAGGTCGAACGCGACGATCTCGTTCTGCTTGTCGAAGGACTCGCCGCCCACCGCGTCGTGCGACTTGGAGGGCATGTAGAGGTACTTCTCGTCCGCCGTCGCGGTGACGCAGCGCTCGACGCCGCCGCTGATGCCGCAGTTGGGCTTGTACTTGTCCTTCTGCAGCGAAATCTGTGCCTGCTGCTTGCCGGAGTCGTCGATGACGACCATGTCCGTGATACCGGCGTCGCCCGCGGAGATGCCGATGACGACCGGGCCGTTGGTGGAGACCACCTCGGCGCTCTCCACGCCCTTCGGCGCGTCATAGGTCCACTTGGGCTTGCCGGTGGCCGGATCGATCTCCTGGACCTGCGTGGTCTGCGAGCCGTACTCACCGCAGCGCAGCACCGCGACGAGCTTCTTGCCGCCGCCGATGCCCCGGTCCAGGCACTGCATCGAGGCGTCGTTGCCGTTGTCGCGGCGGTGCCACAGCTCCTTGCCGGAGATGTCGTACGCGGCCTCGCCGCCGCCCGGCCAGGAGGCGACGACCGCGCCCTGGCTGAAGGTGACGCCCATGCCGAGGCTGGACGCCTGGTCGCCGCCCGGCATCGTCTCCTGCCAGTCGAACTTGCCGGAGTCGATGTCCAGCAGCGCGATCTGGCTGCAGGGCTCGCGGTCGTTCTCGCCCTTGCGCGGACCGGCCTCGAACACGACCGCGGCCTTGCCCTCCTCGGTGGCGTAGTTCGAGGCGCCGCAGATGATGCCGTCCATCGGGAGCTTGTACTTCGGCTTCCTCGCGGCCAGGTCGTAGCCGACGATCTCGGCCTTGCTGACCTTGGCGTACGTCTTCTCCGTCGCCCAGGCGCCGTTCAGCGTCACCACCGACTTGTCCGGCGAGGGCAGCGGCACATTGAAGAGCAGCTTGCCCGTGGAACTGCCGGGCTTGGTCTCCGCGTTCAGCGCGACCTTGCCGCCCTTGAGCGACGTCGGCGCGTCCCCGCCCTTGCCGCCGTCGGTGCCCTCGCTGGAGCCCTGGGCGTTCGGCGCCGGGTCGTCACCGCCGCTATTGGCGAACCACACGCCGCCGCCGACGATCAGCGCGATCGCGACCACCGCGGCGACGACGATCATGATGCGGGTGCGCTGCTGATTGCCGCCGCCACCCTGCGGGGGCATGCCGCCGCCGGGGAACTGCGCGGCGGGCGGGTAGGGGGCGCCGTACGGGCCGGGGGCGCCGGGCTGACCGGGCTGGCCGGGCTGCTGTGGGTAGCCGTAGCCCGGGCCCTGGGCCGGGTAGCCGTACCCGGGCTGCGGCGCGCCGTACGGGCCCGGTGGGGGCGGGGGGCCCTGCGGCGCCTGACCCGGAGCCTGCGGCGGCTGCGGCGGGGCCTGCGGGGCCTGGGGCGGCTGCGGCGGAGTCTGCGGGGCCTGCGGCGGCTGATGGGGCTGCTGCGGATAGCCGTACGAAGGGTCCTGGGGCGCGCCGAAGCCGCCGGACGGCGGCTGACCGGGCGGTGGAGGCGGCTGCGGCGGCTGGGTCATCGGGTCGTTACCTCTTCACACCGGCCCATGGCTCCGAATCGGCCTCCCCCGCGATCCCGAGCGGCAAAACCCCTCGGGATGGAGTGAATCAGACATAAGGCTCGGCAATTAACGGCAGTTGAGCGGGAGTTCTTTGTACCACTCGGCACCGACACCGCACCGGTGCGGTACGCCGCCACCAAAAGGGCGAGACCGGCCCGGGACACTCCCGCGACGCACCCGTTACGCACGCCGCCGTTCCGGGCCGCAGCGCCGCTACGCGTCCTCCGCCAGCTCCAGCCAGCGCATCTCCAGCTCGTCCTTCTCGTCCCTCAGCTCGCGGAGCTGCGCGTCCAGTTCGGCGACCTTGGTGAAGTCGGTGGCGTTGTCGGCGATCTGCGTGTGCAGCTTCGCCTCCTTCGTACCGATCTTGTCCAGCTGCCGCTCGATCTTCTGCAGTTCCTTCTGCGTCGCCCGGTCCACCGCGGCGGCCTTCTGCTTGGGCGCGGCGGCCGCCGGCGCCGGGGCCGCGGCCTGCGCCATCCGCTCCCGCCGCTCGATGTACTCGTCCAGGCCGCGCGGCAGCATCCGCAGCGCCGCGTCGCCCAGCAGCGCGAACACCCGGTCGGTGGTGCGCTCGACGAAGTACCGGTCGTGGCTGATCACGATCAGCGAGCCGGGCCAGCCGTCGAGCAGGTCCTCCAGCTGCGTGAGCGTCTCGATGTCCAGGTCGTTGGTGGGCTCGTCGAGGAAGAGCACGTTCGGCTCGTCCATCAGCAGCCGCAGGATCTGCAGCCGGCGCCGCTCACCGCCGGAGAGGTCGCCGACCGGCGTCCACTGCTTCTCCTTCGTGAACCCGAACTTCTCGCAGAGCTGGCCCGCGGTCATCTCCCGGCCCTTGCCGAGGTCCACCCGCTCCCGGACCTGCTGCACGGCCTCCAGCACCCGCAGGGTGGGCTTCAGTTCGGCGACCTCCTGCGAGAGGTAGGCCAGCTTCACGGTCTTCCCGACGATGATCTTCCCGCCGGCCGGCTGTGCGTCGCCCTGCGTGCGCGCCGCGTCGGCCAGCGCCCGCAGCAGCGAGGTCTTGCCCGCGCCGTTGACGCCCACCAGACCGACCCGCTCGCCGGGGCCGAGCTGCCAGGTGACGTGCTTCAGCAGCACCTTGGGCCCGGCCTGTACGGTCACGTCCTCCAGGTCGAAGACCGTCTTGCCCAGCCGGGAGCTCGCGAACTTCATCAGCTCGGCGTTGTCCCGGGGCGGCGGCACGTCCGCGATCAGCTCGTTGGCGGCCTCGATGCGGAAGCGGGGCTTGCTCGTCCGGGCCGGGGCGCCGCGCCGCAGCCAGGCCAGCTCCTTGCGCATGAGGTTCTGCCGCTTGGCTTCCTCGCTGGCGGCGATCCGCTCCCGCTCGGCGCGCGCGAACACGTAGTCGCTGTAGCCGCCCTCGTACTCGTGCACGTCGCCGCGCTGCACGTCCCACATGCGCGTACAGACCTGGTCCAGGAACCACCGGTCGTGGGTGACGACCACGAGCGCGGAGCGCCGCGCCTGGAGGTGCCGCGCGAGCCAGGAGATGCCTTCCACGTCCAGGTGGTTGGTCGGCTCGTCGAGGACGATCAGGTCCTGCTCGGCAATGAGCAGCTTCGCGAGCGCGATGCGGCGCCGCTCGCCGCCGGAGAGCGGGCCGATGACGGTGTCCAGGCCCTGCGGGAAGCCCGGCAGGTCCAGGCCGCCGAAGAGGCCGGTCAGCACGTCGCGGATCTTGGCGTTGCCCGCCCACTCGTGGTCGGCGAGGTCGCCGATCACCTCGTGCCGGACGGTCGCCTCCGGGTCGAGCGAGTCGTGCTGGGTCAGCACTCCGAGGCGCAGCCCGTTCACGTGTGTGACGCGGCCGTCGTCCGGGGACTCCAGCTGGGCGAGGATGCGGATCAGGGTCGTCTTGCCGTCACCGTTGCGGCCGACGACGCCGATCCGGTCGCCCTCGTTGACGCCGAGGGAGACGCCGTCGAGCAGCGCGCGCAGTGCGTACGCCTTGCTGACGGCTTCCAGATTGACGAGGTTCGCGGCCATCTCACTCCTGTTTCACGCGGTCGGCCTACCAGCCTAGTGGGCCGCGAGTGACGGGCGCCCCGTCAGGGGCGCGGGGAACTGCGCGACCAGCCACAGCGGCGGGGTGGTCCGGAAAACCTGCCGGGCCGCCCCCCTACGGGCGGATGACCGTCGCGCCCGGCGCGGGGCTCTCCGCGACCCGCGCCGTACGGCACGTGCCCGAAGCCAGCAGGGCGTCGGCAAGCACAGCGGCGGAAGCCCCGTCCGCGGCGAGGAAGGCCGTGGTCGGGCCGGAGCCGGAGACCAGGGCGGCGAGCGCGCCCGCCTTCGTGCCCGCCTCCAGGGTCGCGGCGAGCGAGGGGAAGAGCGAGAGGGCCGCGGGCTGCAGGTCGTTGGAGAGAGCCTTGGCCAGCGCCGCGGCCTCCCCCGTACGCAGCGCGTCCAGCAGGGCCGGGGACGCCTCGGGCGCGGGCACGTCGGTGCCCTCGGTGAGGCGGTCGAACTCGCGGTAGACCGCGGGCGTGGACAGCCCGCCGTCGGCGACCGCGAAGACCCAGTGGAACGTACCGCCGGTCTCCAGCGGCGTCAGCCGCTCGCCCCGGCCCGTGCCCAGCGCGGCCCCGCCGACCAGGCTGAACGGCACGTCGCTGCCCAGCTCGGCACAGATGTCGAGCAGCTCCTCGCGGCTCGCACCGGTCCCCCACAGCGCGTCGCAGGCGAGCAGCGCGCCCGCGCCGTCCGCGCTGCCGCCGGCCATACCGCCGGCGACCGGGATGTCCTTGGCGATGTGCAGATGGACGCGCGGCTCGACGCCGTGCCGGGCGGCCAGCAGCTCGGCGGCGCGGGCCGCGAGGTTCGTACGGTCCAGCGGGACCTGCCCGGCGTCCGGGCCCTCGCAGGTGATCGTCAGGGTGTCGGCGGGCGCCGCGGTGACCTCGTCGTAGAGGCCGACGGCGAGGAAGACGTTGGCCAGGTCGTGGAAGCCGTCGGCGCGTGCGGCGCCGACCGCGAGCTGGACGTTGACCTTGGCGGGGACGCGGACGGTGACGGCGCGGGGGCTGGACGGGGTCACTGGGCTGCGGCTTCCTTGTGCTCGGCGATGCGGGCGAATTCTTCGACGGTCAGGGCCTCGCCCCGGGCCTGCGGCGAGACGCCCGCCGCGACCAGCGCGGCCTCGGCGGCGGCGGCCGAGCCCGCCCAGCCGGCGAGCGCGGAGCGCAGCGTCTTGCGGCGCTGCGCGAAGGCCGCGTCCACGGCGGCGAAGACCTCGTCGCGGCTGGCGGTGGTTTCGAGCGGCGCCTCGCGGCGTACGAGGGAGACCAGCCCGGAGTCGACGTTGGGCGCGGGCCAGAAGACGTTCCGGCCGATCGCGCCGGCCCGCTTGACCTCGGCGTACCAGTTCGCCTTCACCGACGGCACGCCGTAGACCTTGTTGCCGGGGCGGGCCGCGAGCCGGTCGGCGACCTCGGACTGGACCATGACGAGCGTGCGCTCGATGGTCGGGAAGGTCGCCATCATGTGGAGCAGGACCGGGACGGCGACGTTGTACGGGAGGTTGGCGACCAGGGCGGTGGGCGGCGGGCCCGGCAGCTCGGTGACCTTCATCGCGTCGGAGTGCACGAGCGCGAACCGGTCGGCGCGCTCCGGCATCCGGGCCTCGACCGTCGCGGGCAGCGCGGCCGCCAGCACGTCGTCGATCTCCACGGCCGTGACCCGGTCGGCGGCCTCCAGCAGCGCCAGGGTCAGCGAGCCGAGGCCGGGCCCCACCTCGACGACCACGTCATCGGGGCGCACCTCGGCCGTCCGCACGATCCGGCGGACGGTGTTGGCGTCGATGACGAAGTTCTGGCCCTTCTGCTTGGTGGGGCGGACGCCCAGCGTCGCGGCCAGTTCTCGGATGTCGGCGGGGCCCAGGAGCGGGCCGGGCTCATCGGTGCTGCTGTTGGTCACTGGTGAAGCTTACGGCCGCACACGGGCCACGGGCTCGCCCCCCGGCTCACGTACAGCTTCTTGGCCCGGTAGGTCTGCTCGGCGGGCGGCGCGTCCTGCGGGGCGCCGGTCCCGCCGAGCGAGTGCCAGGTGGGGCGGTCGAACTGGTACAGCCCGCCGTACGTGCCCGAGGGATCGACCGCGTCGGCCCGGCCGCCGGTCTCGCACTGCGCGAGCCCCTGCCAGTTCAGGTGGTCGGCGCCGGCCACGCTGCTGGGCACGGTCGCGGTGCCCACGTGCACGATCTCGTTGCGCGGCGCGGTGATCACTTCCTGGCGCAGCAGCCGCGGCCGCTGCCGGACGCCGTTGACGGTACGCAGCTGGTAGGTGACCCGTCGCACGCCCTGGCGGCCCTGCTGGACCACCGACTCGGTGCCCTTGAAGAGCGTGGCGTCGGGGACGCGCCGGGTCTCGTAGGCGATCGGCTCCTCGCGGACCTCGCGGGAGCCGGTGACGCGCAGCACGGAGACGGTCTGGCCGTCGCGCGGAAAGCTGTCCAGCGGTACGGAGGTGGTGTCCTGGCCGTGCAGCGCGATACCGGCCCGGGCGAGCGCCGCGCGCACGGTGGCGGCGTTGGTACGGATGCTGCGCGCGCGGCCGTCGGCCATGAAGGTCACCGTGCGCTCGGTGCGTACGGCCAGCTCGATGCCGTGCCGCGCGATGGGCAGCGACCGCGAGGCGGAGATGTACGCGCCCTCGGCCCGCACGCCGAGCTGGCGCAGCGCGCCCTCGACGGTGCGCGCGGTGGTCCACACCCGGCGGCGGTGGCCGTCCACGGTGAGCACGACGGGCCGGCCGTACCGCACGGCCACCTCGTCCCCGCTGGTCAGCGGGGCGTCCGGGCCGGGCGCGACGATGTCGTGCGGGCCGATCGGCACGCCTTCGGAGGCCAGCAGCTCGCCGACGTCCCCGGCGAAGGTGTGCAGCCGCCGCGGATCACCGTCGACGCTGAGGCGCACGGCCTTGTCGTGCGCGACGAACGCGGTGGTGCCGCCCGCGAGGAACGCGACGACCAGCGCCTGCGGGACGAGCCTGCGCAATCCCTCGGGAGGCCGCTCGACGAACCGCTTGCGCCGGGCCGCGCGCCGGGCGGCGGCCCGGCCCGCCGTCCGACTCCTGGTGACCGGCTCCGGTCGCTGGTCGTACGACTGCGGTGGTTCGTACGACTGCGGCTCGGGGGGCGGCGGCGGTTCGTACAACTGCTGTTCAGGCAGCCACAGTGCGTACGTCTGCGGCGGTGCGTACGACTGCGCGACGTACGTGTCGTACACCTGGGCCTCGTCCGGCGGTCCGTACGGACCGTAGCCCTGGGTGCGGGGACCCCCCGTCCAGTCCGTCCCGTCGTACGACTGCGGCAGCCCGTATCCGTATCCCTGCGAATGACTCACGACGCTCCACGTGCCCGGGACCGGTTGACGGGCCGGAATGTAGCGGAGAGGGGGATCACTCCCCAAAGTCGTGCGACTACGCAGGGTGCGCGCTGACGGTGGGTCAGTAGTCGAAAGCGCGGGCCGTGTTGGCCGCGACGGCCGTGGCCAGCGCGTCCTCGTCCATGCCCTTGACCTCGGCCATGGCCCGCAGCGTGACCGGAATGAGGTACGGCGCGTTAGGCCGACCGCGGTACGGCGCGGGGGTCAGGAAGGGGGCGTCGGTCTCGACGAGCACCAGCTCGGCCGGGGCGACGGCCAGCGCGTCCCGCAGCGGCTGGGCGTTCTTGAAGGTGACGTTCCCGGCGAAGGACATGAAGTACCCGGCCTCGGCGCACACCTTCGCCATCTCCGCGTCGCCGGAGTAGCAGTGGAAGACGGTCCGCTCGGGCGCGCCCTCCTCGCGCAGCACCCGCAGCACGTCGTCGTGCGCCTCCCGGTCGTGGATGACCAGGGCCTTGCCGTGCCGCTTGGCGATCTCGATGTGCGCGCGGAAGGACCGTTCCTGCGCGGCCATGCCCTCGGGGCCGGTACGGAAGTAGTCGAGGCCGGTCTCGCCGACGCCGCGGACGTGCGGCAGCGCGGCCAGCGCGTCGATCTCCGCGAGCGCCTCGTCCAGCGCCGCGTCGCCGCCGGGCTCCCGCGCACCCTGCCGCGACCACCCGTCGGGATCACCGAGCACGATGCGCGGCGCCTCGTTCGGATGCAGCGCCACCGCCGCGTGCACCGCGTCGTACGCGGCGGCGGTCTCCGCGGCCCAGCGCGAACCCTTCACGTCACAGCCCACCTGGACCACCGTCGTGACGCCGACGGCGGCGGCCTTGGTGAGTGCCTCGTCGACGGTGCCGGACTGCATGTCGAGGTGGGTGTGCGAGTCCGCTACGGAGGCCCCCAGCGGTTCGGGCAGCGGCGGCGGTGCGTCCTTCGAGCTCATACCTCGATCCTATGAGCCCCGCGGCACCGGGCTACCTGCGGTGGTGCTGGAAGGGGTGCAGCAGGTCGGACAGGTGCCAGTGGTGGTGGCCGCGCCGCGCGGAGGCATCACCGCCGGAGTCGCCGGAGTCGCCCGGCTCGCCCGCCGGACCGGTCGTGGGCTGCGGCTTGCGCGGCGCGTACAGGCGCTCGGCGGCCGCCGAGACCATGGAGACCTGGCCGGCCCGCATGATCCGGACCAGATGCCCGCCGCACTGCCGGCAGGTGGGCCTGGTCAGCGGCGACGGGACGCGCTCGCCGTCCGTGTAGTAGACGACACGCGGCGCGCCGGACACGTCCACGTGGTGCTCGATGTCGTAGGACTGCTCCCAGCCGTGCCCGCATTTCATACAGGCGAAGGAGTACGCCTCGTGCGCGGCGGGTTCGGTCCCGGTCGTGTGCGGAGTCCCGCTCGCGGTTCCCACGGATTCAGTCATCGCAGCTCCTCTTGTCCGCCGGACAAGCTCTCGCTCTCGGGGACGAACGCCCCGGTTCCAGTGGACGCCTTTCCGAGCCGCGATGCAGCAAAGGTTCCTCCTATTGGCACAGATTTGAGCGTGCCGAGGGAAAGAACCTCACCGGGCCGACCTGCTCTTTACCTTTCGGACCGGTCATTTACCCGCACGAGAGTCACCGCGCTCCGCGTTCTTCGCCGCCACGACCGCGTCGAAGACCTCCCGCTTGGGTACGCCGGCCTCGGCCGCGACCCCCGCGATGGCCTCCTTGCGCCGCTCCCCGGCCTCCTCACGGACCTTCACCCGGCGCACCAGCTCCTCGGCGTCCAGATCGCCGGGCCCCGGCTCGGGCGCCCCCTCCACCACGATCGTGATCTCGCCGCGTACGCCGTCGGCCGCCCACCCGGCCAGCTCCTCCAGCGGGCCGCGGCGCACCTCCTCGTACGTCTTCGTCAGCTCGCGGCAGACGGCGGCGCGTCGGTCCTTGCCGAAGACCTCCGCCATCGCGGCGAGGGTGTCGGCCAGCCGGTGCGGCGCCTCGAAGTAGACGAGCGTGCGCCGCTCGTCGGCGACCTCCCTCAGCCGGCCGGTCCGCTCCCCCGCCTTCCTGGGCAGGAAGCCCTCGAAGCAGAAGCGGTCCACCGGCAGCCCGGAGACGGCGAGCGCGGTGAGCACGGCCGACGGGCCGGGCACGGCCGTCACCTTCACGCCGCGCTCCACCGCCGCGGCGACCAGGCGGTAGCCGGGGTCGGAGACCGAGGGCATGCCCGCGTCGGTGACCAGCAGCACCCGCGCCCCGCCTTCGAGCGCGTCGGCCAGCTCCGGGGTGCGCGCGGACTCGTTCCCCTCGAAGTACGACACCACCCGCCCCGTGGTGTGCACACCCAGCGCGGTCGTCAGGCGGCGCAGCCTGCGGGTGTCCTCGGCCGCGATCACGTCGGCGGCGAGCAGCTCGGCGGCCAGCCGCGGCGGCGCGTCCTCGGTGTCACCGATGGGGGTCCCTGCGAGTACGAGCGTTCCAGTCACGGCCCCATCCTTTCAGGCGGACCGGCATCCTTCCCGCCGCGCGGAGAGACGGGCCTCTCACAGGCCGCTTCCCTACGATGGCCCGGTGACGAGTGACACCGCGACCAACGACCGGCGCGCCGGCGACCACGGCAGGGCCCCGGTGACCGCCGGGGCCGCCGCCCGCGCCGCGCAGGCGCCCCAGGGCGGCGTCCCGGCGCCGACCGCCTGGCTGCGGCGGCTGCGCCGCTTCGGCTACACCGCACGCCCGGAGCGGGACCTGCGGACCCGGCTCCTCGCACCCTTCCCCACGCCGCGGGTCTCCGACGGCACGGCCCGCCTCGCCGCGTGGGGCCTGCCCGTACTGGTCGCGCTGCTCGCCGGCATCCTGCGTTTCTGGCGCCTGGGCAGCCCGGACAAGGTGATATTCGACGAGACGTACTACCCGAAGGACGCCTGGTCCCTGCTGCAGTACGGCTACGAGGGCACCTGGGCGAAGAACGCCAACGACGCGCTGGTCGGCGACCCGTCCCGCATCCTGCTCAGCCCCGAGCACTCCTACGTCGTGCACCCGCCCATCGGGAAGTGGCTGATCGCGCTGGGCGAGTGGGCCTTCGGCATGAACCCCTTCGGCTGGCGTTTCATGACGGCCCTGCTCGGCACCCTGTCGGTACTGATGCTCTGCCGCATCGGCCGCCGCCTGCTGCGCTCCACCGCCCTGGGCTGCCTGGCGGGCCTGCTGCTGGCCGTGGACGGCCTGCACTTCGTCATGAGCCGCACCGCGCTCCTCGACATCATCGTGATGTTCTGGGCGCTGGCCGCCTTCGGCTGTCTGCTGATCGACCGGGACCGCACCCGCGCCCGGCTCGCCGCGGCGCTGCCCGTAGGGGAGGACGGCCTGGCCCGGCCGGACGAGGAAGTCGGCGACCGGCTGCGGCTCGGGTGGCGTCCCTGGCGGCTGGCGGCCGGGCTCTGCCTCGGCCTCTCCGCGGCGACCAAGTGGAACGGTCTGTACTTTCTCGCCGCCTTCGCCCTGATGTCGGTCCTGTGGGACGTCGGCGCCCGGCGCACGGCCGGTGCCCGCCACCCATACCGCTCGGCCCTCCGCCGTGACGTGCTGCCCGCGTTCCTCTCCACCGTCGTCCTCGCCGCGGCCACCTACCTCGCGTCCTGGACCGGCTGGATCGTCACGAAGGGCGGCTACTACCGCGACTGGGCCACCACGGCCGACGGCCGCGCCGCCGGCTGGACCTGGCTGCCGGACTGGCTGCGCAGCCTGTGGCACTACCAGCACGAGGTGTACGAGTTCCACACCCACCTGACCAGCACCCACACCTACCAGTCCAACCCCTGGAGCTGGCTGGTCCTGGGCCGCCCCGTGTCGTACTTCTACGAGGACCCCAAGGCCGGCCAGGACGGCTGCACCGCGGCGGAGGGCTGCGCCCGCGAGGTCCTCGCGCTCGGCACCCCGCTCCTGTGGTGGGCCGGCTGCTTCGCGCTGCTCTACGTCCTCTACCGCTGGCTGTTCAAGCGGGACTGGCGGGCCGGCGCGATCGCCTGCGGCATCGCGGCGGGCTATCTCCCCTGGTTCCTCTACCAGGAGCGCACGATCTTCCTCTTCTACGCGGTCGTCTTCGTGCCGTTCCTCTGCCTGGCGCTGGCCATGATGCTCGGCGCGATCATCGGACGGCCCCAGGAGGGCCTCGTCACGGAATCCAAGCTGCTCCTCACCGGCGACCGGCGCCGCGCGGCGGGCATCGTAGCGGCGGGCATCCTGGTCCTGCTCATTGTGTGGAACTTCATTTATTTCTATCCCGTGTACACAGGGCTACCGATCCCCAAGAGCGCATGGCAGGCACGGATGTGGCTGGACACCTGGGTGTAGCTGGGCAGACGCCCTGACCGTCGGCTTCCGGTAGCGGTCGTCGTTGGTCGACTCGGGCCGTCCGGGGCCGCCATCGGACGGCCCAGGGACGGCCCAGGGACGGCCCAGAGCACGGCAAGTAGAGAACCTGTCACCACACGCCCAGGTTCCCGGCTCTGTACCCCGTCTGACCTGCAATAGAACTATGGGGGCCGGTACAGGTGGCCCAAGGCTTGGTCACAGGTTGGCCGTGCCAACTTCCGGGATTCTCCGCATGACCGACCATGTTGTCTGTGCCGTACGCCAAACTAGTCCCTACAGAGGGCTCACGAGGGGGGGCACGGTGGGGGTCTGGGTAACCGCTACATTCGCGTTGGTTGGCGTGATCACGGGTGCAATAGTGAGCCCCTGGGCGGCTCGCCGGCAAGCGTGGGTTGCAGCTCGACGCGAAACCCTAGACCGAGCCATCGTAGCCACTAGAAAAGCTAGCTTGCGGCGCAACTACCTTCGAGGTGTAGCAAAAGATCAGCTGCTACCAGCAGATGTAGACATGTCAGCACAGGACCGCTGGCCAGAACTGACAACTGAGCACTTGGAACAAGCTCACGCAGCTCGCGTCCAACTACCTCTGGAAGGCTTTACCGAGTTCAGGGTTGCCGTTGTGGAGATGCGCGATGCTCTCGCTGCCGTTGAACCTTATGTAGATCTTGAGTGGAACTGGGAACAGGAATGGCTTCCTGGGCCAGCAACATTCTCGTCCTTGCTCAGGCAACTGAAGGACGCACGCCGTCGTAGTTCCTGGTGGCACCGCATCCGCTCGTGAGCGCGCGGCAGTCTCGTCTAGCTGCAGAAATCAATGAGCGACGTCAGCATTGCGTGTTCCGCGGACGTGTCCTGCTCCGTTCCGTTCCCAGAACTGCGCGTTGGAGGTGCCAGCAGCACCTTGACCACAGTTCCCTCATGATCTTCCTCGGTCGCAGCGCCATATCCCCACTCAGGGCCGGAAGGTCGGAGCGGACTGTCGGCGGCTATGACCTGCGGACACCCGGGCGATCGATCTTCTGAACTCCTGTTGCGCTGGCTGCTGATCTTTGTTGGGCGCTAGCCACGGCATCGAACCGGGTCAGGATGACGCTCGCGCACTTACAGAAAAGACGCTAAGACCTCTTGCGGTAAGTAGTGTAAGAAGAGTGACCAAGTATAACTGGAGGAGCTATGCCCCTGCCGCAGCCACGACCGTTCACGTCTTGGGTCATAACGACGCCAAGCACCCAAGACGTGCGCTATTGGAGCGAGAAAGCAAGTTTCCCTCTCCTATTGGAAAACCTAAGACGGCATGCCGAAATCAGCACCGTAGGGAGAAAACAGTTCTCGGGCACATTGGCACAAAAGAACAAACTTTGGCTCGACTACCGGAACTTCATGAGGCAAGCACTAAGCAATTTCAGCGCGGCGCTAGGCGTCGAGAATCGGTCTGCATGCCTTCTTTACTACTACTCCATGTTGAATTTCGCCAAAGCTGAACTACTCAAAACACATCCGTCGAACATACTCGGGAGGTTTGTGGGACACGGATTGAGCTTCGGCCCCAATCGGGCACGGACGACGGCCGGAGATTCCCTGATCGTCAAGGACGGAGTGTTTCCATGGCTGTACGAGAAGCGGACCGGCCACAAGATCCCCGTTGGCACCAAGCTACCCGTCAAGAGACTGCTCCGCCATGTTCCCGAAATCGGCACGCAAGCTGTTGATGCGGGCTTCGGGAGCGACCGGGTTATTGGCCTTCATCACCTGATCGCTATGGATTCCAGTGCTGCGTGGCCGGTACTCCTCTCGCAAGAGGTCCCGAAGGACGGCAGCGTGACCGCACGAGCTTTCCACAAGGTTTTCCGAGAGGTTGCACCGGCGTTCAACTGGAGAGATACCTTCGCGATCAGTCGTCGCTCAATGGGAGCTCGACTCTTTGAGGCGATTGACACTGCGCCACACGACAAAGACGGAAACCCGGACGTCAGGGGAGCCCTGCACATCTCGCTGAGACTGGAGGATTTCCTGCAGCGCAGACACTCCGAGTATTACGAGACTGCTCTTTGCCCTAGCCTTTACGATTCGAAAATGCTGCTGATGCCGTCATCATTGGCTAGATATGCAATCACTTATTACGCCTCCTCACTCGTCCGTTACAAACCTTCTGCTTTTGATTCTCAAATCTATCCAGAGCAGGCGCTACTGTTCGACGCGATAGCGCGTGAGTGCGCCTTGCCGATGCTAATCGACACTTTGAGTGAACTTGAGGCAGAGGACCAACTGTTTTTGGATGGAGGCTCGCTTCGCGTGTAGATGAGCGGGATCGGGACGACAGAGCGACTTCGGCTGAAGCGGGACAGTGCCAGGCTGCGTCCCACCGCGCGAATGTGAGCAGCCTTGTGTCCGTAAGGGAGGTTGTTACCTGTCTAGTGCAGCAGAGACCGGACGGAATGGGGGCTCGGCTCTGCCTGAGGTGAATATCCACGGCTACGCTGGTACACGCCAGTCAACGAACCCAGGAGAGTGCTCTGCGGATGGGACCGAAGTCGACCAGGGTCTACTCGACGATTCGGGAGTGGATCACGTCGGGGACGCTGCGGCCGGGAGACAAGCTGCCCTCCGAGCGCTCGTTGAGCGAGGACCTGGAGATCGGGCGTACAGCCCTGCGGCAGGTGCTGGCGCGGCTCGCTGCGGAGAGGCTGATCCGGGCCTACGGGCGGAGCGCGTACCGAGTGGCCGGCGGGGTAACCACCGAGGCCCCTGAAGGTCTGGAGCCGTGGAAGATCCATGGGGAGCGGAACCTCTACGACAACCGCTGGGTGAAGCTCGACCTGGTCGATGTTGAGCCGCCCGGCGTGGAGCGATTCGAGCACCACGTCGTGAAGCTCCACCATGTCGCCGTCTCGGCCGTGTTGGACGATGAAGACCGTGTGCTGATGCTCTGGCGGTATCGCTTCGTGCCGCAGCAGTGGGGGTGGGAGCTCCCCGGCGGGATCGTTGACCCCGGTGAGGACCCACACGCGACAGCGCTGCGCGAGGTCGAGGAAGAGACCGGCTGGCGTCCGGAGCGGCTGGAGCACGTGGTCACGTACCAGCCGATGGTGGGCATGGTCGACTCTCCCCACGAGATCTACGTGGGGCGGGGCGCTCGCCGTATCGGTGAGCCGACGGACCTCGAAGAGGCCGGCCACGTCGCCTGGGTGCCGCTGGCTGACGTACCGGGGCTTATGGCCAAGGGACAGTTGATGGGATCCGGCACGCTCGTAGCCCTGCTCCACGTCCTGGCCAGCGGGCCTACATCTGCCCCATGAGCAGATCGATTCGGCGGCGGTGACGCACTGAGCCGGTACGGCTCGCCAGCAGCCGCGCCTGGCGGAGGTGTTCGCGGGCCTGGTCGAGCTCACCCCGTGCCTGGTGGGCATGCGCCAGGTCGCACCGCAGGCCGGCCTGCGCGCGGATGAAGGTCGGGTCCATGGCCTTCAACGCCGTGTACAGGCTGGTCACGGCCTCGTCGTCGCCGAGGAGAGCAAGGGCGTTTCCCCGCCAGCGGGCGAGGTGCCCGTGGTTCAGGAAGACGCTCAGCATGTCGGGGTCGCGTGCCTCATCGCCTTCCGGAAGGCACGCGGCCGCCCTGTCCAACGCCCGCCGGCACTCGTCGGCCTTGCCTGCCTTCGAGCACAGTTCAGCTTCGGCGGCGAACAACCACGCGCGCAGTCGCGGAGAGAGTCTGTCGCCTCCAGTCGTCTGCGCGTTGCGCACCAGCTCGACCGCCAGCTCCGGGCGGCCAGCGTCACACAGGACGTACGCCTGCTCCCCCATGGCGTGCGCTACGTACATAGGCGCGTCTGCCTCCTGGGCCGCGCGCTTGCCCAGCTCGTAGTGTCTCCACGCTCTCTCGACCGCACCGGCGTCCAATGCCTGCCATGCAGCCAGAGTTGCTGCACCCGCAAGGGCAACCGCGATCGGCTTCCGCGTGTCGGGAAGTACCGCGAAGGTGAGCGCGTCCTCCAGCGTCGCCAAGTGGCCATTCATCTGATCCACGAGGTTGGCGGCGCCCAACTGGCGGTCCATCGTGCGCAGGAGCTCTGTCTGGTCCATGAGCGTGGCCACCATCGACTTGCTGACGCTGCGCGCCGAGTCGACCCGCTCAATCAGCTCGTCATAGCCCCCGATGACCGACTGCACAGAGGAAGTCGGGGCCGCGGGCGCACCACGTAGTTCGTCATTGGTGAGACCGAGCAACGGCCGCAGGATGGCGGCGTATCGGTCGGAGATGGAGCGTCGCCCGTTCTCCCACTCGGACACATAGACACGCAGACTCGCGGTGGTCGCCACGTCGAGTAGGTGTTGACGCGCATGCCGCTCGATCTCTCGGATCAGACGCTCTTGTGACCAACCGCGCGCCGTTCGCGCCCGCTTCAGCCCGTCACTCATGCGCTCCTCCCCTGAGCCTGCCCGCCAGTCGCCCTCACCCGCGACGCATTGCCGCAGGTCAGATGGGGTTAACACCAACCAGGTTAAGCCGAGTTGGCTACCGAACTCTCCCCCATTCCAAGCACCTTAGTTGCGCAGGGAGACACGCCTCAAAGGACGACTCCCAGCAACAGCGCTTGACGACTGGTGCGCACCAGATGCAGTCTTCTGGTGCGCACCAGATGGGCGCCGGGGTCCTCCGGACTCCGTGCATTGCGTGCCCGGACGCCTCTGAGACGAGGGGCGAAAGGAAGCACTCGTTGCTTGAGAACTGAATGGGGATAACGCCGCCTCTCCTCGGCCAAGTAGGCGGCCACGCGGTCTTCCGCGTGAGGTACAGCGCAACCCGACCTGTTCCGCAGCGCTTCGTGCTGCGGCCGGTTGCCTCCTCCGCCCGTCCGGCCCCCGGGGGTCCGTACGGGCGGGGCTGAGGGGAGCCGGAACCTTTCGACTCCACACGAGCGCGGCCCCGGTGCTGGCACACCGGGGCCGCTTCTTTGGGCCGTTCCAACGAGAGGAGCCCGACCCATGAAGCACATCGGCACTGTTCAGGCCCCTGTTACCGACCGCGAGCCGACCGCCGCGGAGCTGGACGCGATCGAGCACGAGATGCCCGTCATCGAGGCGGAGGTCGAGCTGCTGGACGCCTACATCGTCACCCTCTACCGGCCGGCCTCCGAGCTGGACACCCGCCGCCTCCTCCGCACCCGCCGGAAGATGCTGGCCGCCCGCCGGGCGCTGGAGGAGCGGCGCCGGACTGGTTGGCCGGAGGCCGCCTGATGCCCACGCCTACCGTCGCCGCGCAGATCAGAGCGCTGAACCGGCTGCAGGCCGGCCTGACCGCCGTCCTGGTGGTGGTCGCCGTGATCGCGCTGGTCTTCACCGCCACCAACGTCACCACCTTCGCCACCGACCACCACGTCTCGCCGTGGATCGCCTGGCTGCTGGACCCCATGGTCGCCGTCGCCCTGGGCGCCGTGCTCATCTTCGACGGGCGGCTGTCGGAGTACGGCGTCCACCCCTCGGGCTGGGCCACGGGGCTGCGCTGGTTCGCCGGTCTGGGGACTTGGGTCATGAACTGCTGGGGCTCCCTCTGGCCGGAGGGGACACCGTTCGGCGTCCCCCACGCGGTGGACCCGGCGGGGCTGGTCCTCCACTCCATCCCCCCGGCCCTGCTGATCATCCTGGCCGAGGCCATCACCCACTACCGGCGCGCGATCCTGGCGAAAATCGCCGAACTCCGCGCCCAGGTGGACACCGGCCCGGCCGCGGTGGACGCGGTGGTGGAGAAGGTGGACGGCCCGGCCGTCCACCCGGCATCCACCCCGCTGTCCACCATCAGCTTCGCGCCTGTGGCCGCTGAGCCTGCGGTGGTGCCGGTGCGGCGGCCGTCGCTGGTCATCTGCGGTGACCGACAGGTGTATCCCCTCACCGTCCCCGCGGCCTCCACCCCGGAGCCGGAAAAGCTGTCCTCCTTCGAGGCCCTGAACGTCATCCGCACGTGCTGGGTGATGGGCGAAACCATCGCCGAAGCGGCCCGGAAATCCACCCGGTCCACCTCCTACGTCCACAAGGTCTACCAGCGCCTGACCAAGGAGAAGGAAGCCGCCGACACCCGGCCGGCAGCTGACCGGCTGGCGCTGGAGGCCGCCCGATGACGCCCCTCGTCCTGGCCTGGTGGGCGGTCACCGCCCTGGCCCTAACCGGCCTCGCCGCCGTCTCCCCGCGCCGCATCCTCCCCGCCCTGTGCACCACCGCCGTACTGCTACCCGTCGCTGTGGGCCTCGCCCTGGCCTGCGCCGCCCTGTGAGGAGGGCCGATGACCACACCGCCACCCATGCCCGCCGAACCTCCAACCGTCCACCTCCCTCAGGCAGTGGACACCACCGCTGACGACTGGTGGGACCGCCTGTACGCCGACGAGGACCAGGCACCCGCCGAGCCCCCTGAACCTCGCCGGATCGCCGTCTCCTCCGACCGCCTCCCGGACTGGTGGACAGCCAAGCCCATCCACCTCGGCGAGCAGGTGAACGAGGAGGAGTCGGAGGAGGACACCGGCGCCGACGTGGTGGACGACGAACCGGACGAGGCAGACGACGAGGAGGAACAGGGGGAGGACCAGGAGGACGACGACGAAGACGTTTCCGCTGCCCCGTACCCAAAAGCTCCGGCCGCTGAATCGTTCTGGCGGGGGTGGGCGCCGGCGGGCTCAGTCGGGATGCAGCTGCTGCACCCCGTCCGGGGCCGCAAGGTCCTCTACAACGCCTCCGCCGCCGCCCTGGGCTGGGGCCTCGGCGCCGCCCAGCCGCTGGAAGACCTGATCTCGACCTGCGGCCGCGAGTACGGCCGTACCGGCGCCCTGGTGCTTGGTGCCGCGGTCGTCATCGCGATCGGTGTCCTGATCGACCACAAGACCCGCCACTGGTGGCCGCCACTGGCCTGGATGTGCCGCATCCCGCTCGCCACCGCCTCCCTCGCCCTGCTTCTCGCCCAGTTCTAAGGAGCTCTCGTGTTCACGCTCGCTGCTGCCGGCATCCAGTCCGGGCAAGTCCTCGGCAGCCTCGGCGCGTCCGGCGCCGCCCTGGCCGCCACCGTCTTCCTCGTCCTCGGCGTGAAGGGGAAGCACAAGATCAAGCTCGACGCCGACCAGGCCGCGATCGTCGGCCTGATCGCCGGAACCCTGTACGCCACGGCCGCCTCGGTGTGGAGCACACCCGGCAGCATCGCCAAGGGCATGGCCGCCGCCGTGCAGTCCGGCATCGGCGGGAACGTCGGCATGGGCGCCATCGCCCTGGTCATCGTTCTGGTGATCTACGGGATGAAGCTCAAGCCGCGAACTGCCGCTCTGTTCGGCATCGCGGCCGCCTCGATCTTCGCGGCTGCAGGCGGGCTGTGGGGGATCGTCTCGACCTTCCTGGCCTCCGGGCTGAACCAGGTCCTGGGGGTGGCCTGATGACGGACCAGAGGACGGGGGAGCGACCCGCCGAGGCTGCTCCCGGCCGGGCACGGGTCGACCTGCGGCCCTACCTGCCCAACCGCGAGGTCGTAGGCGCGCTGTTCACCGGCTCCGCCGCCCTGATCGGCCGGGGCTGGGCCTGGATCACGGCGGAGGACTGGAAAGAGGCTCTGGCCCGCCTCGGCTACGTCGGCGCGGGCGGGTACGTCGCCGCCTACCTCGCCTGGACCCATCCCGCCTACGGGATGCCGGTCGCCGTGGTCGGTTGGTGTGCAGCGGCCTGGATGCACGCCCCCTCCCCTCCCCCGGCCGAAAGGCCGGCGTCCTTCGACGAGGACGACGACCAGGAGGAGCTGGAGCTCGACGAGGACCAGGAGGACGCCTCCCCCACCCCGGAGCTGGTCGCCGCTCTCGTACGGAAGCTGGCGGGGGCCGAGCACCAGGGCGCCCACCTCGATGACCTGATCGCCACCGGCGCTCTGGGCGACTGGGAGAAGGCCGATCTCAAGGCCGCACTCCTCGCCTGGGGAGTGCCGGTCGAGGAGGGACTCAAGCTCCGCTTCAACGGCCGCCAGCGCGTGCGGATGGGGGTGCGGGTGCGCGACCTCCCGGCCGCGCTCGGGGAGGCCCCCACCGGGGCCGGGGAGGGGGCCCCGCCGGCACCCGCTCCGGCCACCGCCGAGCACCCGCCCGCGGCCGCCGCGTGAGCCGCCGCCGGGGCGCCGCCGACCGCTCCCCTCCCCTCTCGCCCGGCCCCCTCTCCTGGGGCCCCGGTAGGGAGGTAGGAACCGCAGGTCAGGCCGCCTACCTACCACCCTCCTACCCGTCGCCTACCTACCTCGCCTACCACCCACGAAACGGACATTTGATGACCCGCCACCGCTACCGCTGCGACCGCTGCAAGAGGACCTGGCCGCCCGTCGCGACCCGCGAGGAAGCCGACCAGCAGCGCGCCCGCCACCGCGCACTCACGCACGGCGGCACCGTCCCCGACGGGGACGACATCTGGCTCATGGAGGACCGGCCCATCGAGGGAGCCGGCCTCTCCCGGCCAGCCCGCCGGATGCTCATCGGCCTCGGCATCGGCGGTACCGCGATGGCCGCCTGGAACTGGATCGCCAGCCACCGCTGACCGGTTGCCCGTCCGCCCACGGCCACCGCCGGGGCAGGCGGGGAGCCGCAGATCCGGCCCCACCAACGAAAACGCCGAGGCGACCGCCCTCTACCGCCAAGCAGACGCGGTCGCCCCGGCTCCCATCTCGCAGAGACAGGAGCCCCATCGTGGCATTACCGCGCGACCTCCCCATCAGCGACCCCGGTCGTAAGGACGAACGGCCCGAGGACGTACGCGAGTACAGCCAGACCACCGGCAGTTGGACCCGCGACCCCAACGCCCGCCCCGTTCCCGGCACCCCGAAGGACGGTGACCGGCGATGACGGACGAAGAGCGCGCAGAGCTGGAACGCAAGGTCGCCGAAGCCAACCGGCAGTCCACCGGCAGCAATGGCGGCAAGAACGGCTAACGCCGCCTCCAGCGAAGGCCCCGCTCGGGGCGGGCCTTCGCCCACCCCACGTGCAACGTCCACCCATGACAAGAGCGACCCGCGCCTCGTCAAAGTTCGGGTCGCTCTCGTCTGCCAGAACTCCCCAGAGAACTGGAGACCTCCAGCATGACTCACCCCACCGACATCCGGCGAGCCTCCGGCCGCCCACGCGGCGAAGGGGGCGCCAGCAAGTGAGCGCCCCACCCCCGCCCCGCTACGACAACGTCCGCACCCTGCCCAGCGTCCCGGAGCCGCGGACCGACCGAATGCCGCCGCACAGCCTGGAAGCTGAGCAGTCCATTCTCGGCGCCATGCTGCTCTCGGCCGAGGCCATCACCGATGTAGTCGAGACGATCGACCCCGGCGACTACTACCGGCCCGCCCACGAGACGATCCACCGGGCGATCTGCGAGCTGCACGACCAGGGCCAGCCCGCCGATCCCATCACCGTCGCCCACCACCTCGGCAAACGTGGTGACCTCAACCGTGTCGGCGGCGCCTCCTACCTGCACACCCTGGTGCAGTCCGTGCCCACCACGGCGCATGCCGAGCACTACGCCGAGATCGTGCAGGAGAAGGCGGAACGGCGCCGCCTGATCGAGGCCGGCCTGCGCCTGGTGCAGGCCGCGTCCTCGGCGGACACCGACACCGACCAGCTCCGTGCCACGGTGGTCGAGCAGGTCAGCGAACTGACCGCCCGGCCCGCCGACGCCAGCAGCACAGAGGTGACACCGGCCGGGCCGCCGAACCCCTTCTACGACCGGAAGCCGGGCCTGCACCGGCCGCACCGACCCGGCCCCACCCCGCACCCGGACGTGTTCTGCGGCTGGCTGGGCGAGACAGTGCGCGAACTGGACCCCACCACCGAGGCAGACCCGGTCGCCGTGCTGGCCAACCTGCTCTCCGCAGCCGGGGCGGTCATCGGCCGGCGACCGCACCTGATGATCGGCAACGACCGGCATCCCACGCTGATCTGGGCGCTGACGATCGGTCCGACCTCCTCCGGTCGCAAGGGGTCGGCGACGTCAACCGCGCGGCGGGTGCTGGCCGAGGCGCTGCCGGACTTCTTCGGCCCCGAGCACACCCCGCGCGGGCTGAACTCCGGGGAGGGGCTGATCGAGTACGTCAAGGACGACGACAGCGAGGACGCGTCCCACGCCAGCTTCGACAAGCGGCTGTGGGTGCTGGAGTCGGAGTACGCCGTCACCATGAGCCGCGGCCGTCGTGAGGGCTCCAGCCTCCCTGGCGTGCTGCGGCAGGCATGGGACGGGGACTCGCTCGGCTCGATGGTCCGCGACTCGCTCAAGGCGACGGACCCGCACATCGCGATTCTGGGGCACATCACTCCGGAGGAGTTCCGGGCCAAGATGCAGGACTCGGAGATGGCCGGCGGCACGTACAACCGGTTCCTGCCGATCTTCTGCCACCGCAACCTTGTCCTGCCCGGCTCGCGCGGTGCCAGCCCGGAGCTGGTGGCCAACCTCGCCGCCGGCTGGCGCACCGTCCTGGACGATGCGGCTCGCGTGGAGCAGGTGAAGTTCAGCCCGGCCGCCTGGGAGCTGTACTGCGACCAGGTCTACCCAGCGCTGAGCGATGACTCGGCCGGCGGCGTCATCGCCCAGTTCACCGCGCGGGCAGCTCCGTACGTGCAGCGGGTGGCGATGGTCTACGCCCTGTGCGACCACACCGACACCATCTCCGAAGCCCACATGCGGGCCGCCTGGCAGCTGCTCAACTACGCCCGCGCCTCCGCCGTGCACCTGCTCGGCGACGCCACCGGCGATCCGAAGGTGAACAAGCTCGCCGAGGCCGTCCGCGCCGCCGGCCCCGACGGGCTGACCGCCGACCAGGTCCGCCGCCTGTTCAAGAACAGCACGCGTGCGGAGCGGGACCGGCTCGCGGCTGAACTGCTCGACCTGCCCGGCTACGCCCGTCGCCAGAAGGCCACTGGCGGCCGCCCGACCACCGTCCTGACCTACGCGGGCTGAGGGCGGTAAGGGCGAAAAGGTCGATAAGCCTGCTGACCTGCGGAAACGACGGGGCGATAAGGGGTGCGATAAGCGGGGCGGTAAGTCAGCCGCTTCGCAGGACCGGGACTTATCGCACCCCTTTCCGCACCCCTTATCGCCCCCATGAAAGCCCAGGTCAGCTGGCTTATCACCCTTACCGCCCTTATCGCCCCGCCCGCGCTTCTCGCCCGGAGGCGACTTGAGCACTTACACCGACTCCCGCACCGCCCTGCGCGCTGGCCTCCCCGACCGCTACTTCACCCCTACCGACATCGCCGAGCTCTTCGACGTCCCCCTGGAGACCGTCTACCAGTGGCGCAAGAAGCGCACCGGTCCGCCCGGCTTCCGCGTCGGCAAGCACCTGCGTTACGACCCCGCGGCCGTTCGCGCGTGGGCCGCTGAGCGCATGGCCGCCGACGCCGCCTGACACGGCAGCACATCACCACAACCGCACACGCCTCGCGATGGCGGGGAGGGCCGACCTGGCCCTCCCCGCCATCGCGTTGAGAAGGGACCACCGCCTTCATGGCCGGCCACATCCAAGACCGCTGGTACAAGACCGAGAAGGACGCCAACGGCAAGGAGAGGCGCGTCAGGAGCAGCCGGTACGGCACCGGCATGCGCTACCGCGCCCGCTACATCGGGCCCGACGGGACCGAGAAGAGCAAGTCCTTTCCCGACCGGCAGAAGCGTCTTGCCGAGGACTGGTTGACGCACACAGCCGCCGACATGTCGCGCGGCCAGTACATCGACCCGCGCGCGGCCCGCATCACCTTCCAGCAGTTCGCCGCGAAGTGGGTGGCCTCGCACTCGGGGCAGATCACCAGCCGTGAAGCAGCGGAGCGTCGGCTGCGGCTGCACGCCTATCCGTACATCGGGACGCGGCCGGTCGCTTCCTTCCAACCGGGCCACATCCGCACATGGCTGGGCGAACTGACAGTCAGCGTCCCGTCCGAGTCCCACCGCCGGATCATCTACGGGACGGTCTCCGCGGCCTTCACAGCCGCGGTGGATGACGGGCTGCTCGCCCGGAACCCGTGCAAGGCGCGATCGGTGAAAGCTCCGAGTCCGACTCCGGGACGCGTCACTCCGTGGACGGCTGAACGCGTCTTCGCTGTGCGGGCCGCTCTCCCCAAGCGCTTCCAGGCGACCGTGGACATCGGTGCCGGCTGCGGTCTGCGGCAGGGCGAGATCTTCGCGTTGTCGGTGGACGAGGTGGACTACGAGGGCGGTTGGCTGGCGATACGGCACCAGCTCAAGCGCATTCGTGGGAAGTTCGTCTTCGCACCGCCGAAGCGGGGCAAAGTGCGTGATGTCCCGCTCCCGGAAACCGTGGCTGCCGTCCTGCGGGCGCACGTCGAGGCGTTTCCGCCGGTAGACGTGACGCTGCCGTGGACCACGCCGGACGGAGGGCCCGTGACGAAGGCTCTGCTGTTCGTCGGGCCGAAGGGGGCGCACGTACGGGTGAGCCACTTCGACGACCACGTATGGAAGCCCGCCCTGGCGGCCGCCGGCGTCATTCCGAGGGCTGAGAAGGGGCAGCGGTACCAGTCGGCTCGCGAGGACGGGATGCACGCCCTCAGGCACTTCTACGCTTCGGTTCTGCTGGATGCCGGCGAGAACATCCGGGCGTTGAGTTCGTACCTCGGTCATAGTGATCCGGGCTTCACACTGCGTACGTACACGCACCTGATGCCGAGCAGTGAGGGGCGTACACGGAAGGCCGTGGACGGGCTCTATCGGGGGTCCGCTGAGCGGTCGGACGGCCCAGAGACGGCCCAGGCGGCGTGAGGCGGCCCCGGCCGGGGGCAAAGTAACAGGTCAGGCGGGTGTCCAGCCATGTGTGAGGGAGTTCATTTATTTCTATCCCGTGTACACAGGGCTACCGATCCCCAAGAGCGCATGGCAGGCACGGATGTGGCTGGACACCTGGGTATGACGGGTGCGGCGGGGAATGGCCGGTCCCGTATGTGACCGTTCCGTGACGGCCGCATCGACTGAGTGTCACCGTACCGATGCCGGAACGAGACGCGCGACGGTCACTCCAATACCCCGTGTCCCATAGAGTGCGCTGCACGTTCTTGTGTCGGGTTTCAGGGACGATCACGCTGCTTCAGGAGGGGAACGGTAAGTCATGCGCCGCGAGGTGAGATACGGGCTGATCGGCGGGGCGATCGCCCTGGTCGCGGGAGGCGTCGGCGGGTACACCCTGATGGGCAGTTCCGGTGATGAGGCCCCGCAGCAGGAGGTCACGTCGGCGGACGGCAAGTCCGCCGACGGCGGCGCGACGGTGAAGACCGGGCCGCTCTCCGCGAAGGAAGTGAAGACCGCCGCCACCGGCTTCCTGACCGCCTGGCAGTCGGGCGAGGTCGCCAAGGCCGCGAAGCTGACCGACGACACCGAGGCGGCCTCCACCGCGCTGACCGGCGTCACCAAGCAGGCCCACATCAGTCAGCTGAAGCTCACCCCCGGGACCCGCAAGGGCGACGTGGTGCCGTACCAGGTGTCCGGGCAGATCTCGTACCAGGGCAAGAGCGCGCCCGTCTCGTACGCCACCTCCCTCACCGTCGAGCGGGACAAGGCCACCGGCGAGCCGGTCGTCGACTGGCGGCCCACGATCGTGCACCCCGGGCTCGGCGAGGGCGACACGCTGCGCACGGGCGAGGGCGAGGCGCCGCCCATCAAGGCGGTGGACCGCACCGGCACCGAGATCACCAAGGACAGCAACCCCGAGCTGGCCGGCATCCTCGCCAGCCTGCGCGACAAGTACGGCGAGAAGGCCGGCGGCACCCCGGGCGTGGAGTTCTTCATCGAGCGCGCCAAGAGCGACAACAAGGCCGCCCAGAAGCCGGACCAGACGCTGAAGGTCCTCTCCAAGGGCACCCCCGGCACGCTGAAGACCACCCTGGACGCCAAGATCCAGGCCGCCGCGCAGAAGGCGGTCGCCGCGAAGAAGAAGGCGTCGGCGGTCGCCATCAAGCCCAGCACCGGCGAGATCCTGGCCATCGCCAGCGCGCCCGAGAAGGGCTTCAACGTCGCCACGCAGGGCTCGCTGGCCCCCGGCTCCACGATGAAGGTCGTCACCGCGTCGATGCTCATCGACAAGGGCCTGACCTCGCCGAACAAGAAGCACCCGTGCGCGAAGTACGTGACGTACGGCGGCTGGAAGTTCCAGAACCTCAACAAGACCGAGATCAAGGACGGCACCTTCGCGCAGAGCTTCGCGGCCTCCTGCAACAACGCCTTCATCTCGCAGGCCGAGAAGCTGCACGACGACGACCTGACCAAGCAGGCCCGGGACGTCTTCGGCCTCGGCCTGACCTGGAACACCGGCATCCCCAGCTTCGACGGCAACGTCCCGGTGCAGAGCGACGCCCAGATGGCCGCCTCGCTCATCGGCCAGGGCGGGGTCCGGATGAACCCGCTGAACGTCGCCTCCATCGCGGCGACCGTCCAGTCCGGCAGCTTCCACCAGCCGTACCTCGTCTCCCCGGACGTCGACGACCGGACGCTGGCCAAGGCCTCCCGGAACATGAAGCCGGCCACCGCGTCCGCGATGAAGTCGCTGATGAAGCTGACCGCCACGTCCGGTACGGGCGCCAAGGCGATGTCCGGCCTCAGCGGTGACATCGGCGCCAAGACCGGCTCCGCCGAGGTCGACAACCAGAAGAAGCCGAACGCCTGGTTCACCGCCTACAACGGCGACCTCGCGGCCTCGGCCGTCGTCCCGGCCAGTGGCCACGGCGGCGACAACGCGGGCCCGGTGGTCCGCGCCATCCTCAACCAGGGCTGACGCCACACCCAGTCCTCCGGAAGGGGGCCGTCCACATCTCGGACGGCCCCCTTTTCCCGGTCGCATGGCCCGTACAGCCTTCGCTAGCGTGCGGGCCATGAGTACTTCAGCCGACGCTCATCCCCTGTTCGCCGCCGCCCTGCGCGAGCTGGGCCTCGAAGTCGAGGTACGCCGCTTCCCCGACGCCACCCGCACCGCGGCGCAGGCCGCCGCCGCTGTCGGCTGCGAGCCCGCCGAGATCGTCAAGTCGCTGATCTTCGAGGCGGACGGGGTGCCGGTCCTCGTCCTCATGGACGGGGCGTCCCGGGTCGACCTCGACAAGGTCCGCGCCGAGCTGGGCGCGCAGCACGTCGGCCGCGCCAATGCCGACCTCGTCCGCGAGACCACCGGCTACGCGATCGGCGGTGTACCGCCCTTCGGGCACCGCACCCGTACCACCGTCCTGGCCGACCGGGGGCTGCTGGCCCACGGCACGGTCTGGGCCGCCGCCGGCACCCCGCACACCGTCTTCCCGCTCGACCCCAAGTCGATCGTCGAGCACGCCGGCGGCCGCGTCGTGGACGTCCGCGAGCACGCCCCGTGACCCCGCTCGTCGTCGCCGCGGTACTGACCGCCGCCGTCACCCACGCCGCCTGGAACGCGATCGCCCACGGCATCAAGGACCAACTGCTCGCCTTCACCCTCGTCGGCTCCGGCGGCGCCGTCTGCGGCGCGGTACTCGCCGCGATATCGCCGCTCCCCGCCGCCGGCGCCTGGCCGCTGCTCATCGCCTCGGCGCTCCTGCACGTCGTCTACCAGGCGCTGCTCATGCGGTCCTTCCGGCTCGGCGACTTCGGGCAGATGTACCCGATCGCGCGCGGCACCGCGCCGCTCGTGGTCACCGTCCTCGCCGCGGTCTTCGTCGGCGAACTCCCCGACGCCTGGGCCCTGACCGGCGTCGCGCTGGCCTCCGCCGGCCTCCTCGGCGTCGCCCTGTGGGGCATCCGCGGCTCCGGTACCCGCCCGCACTGGCCCGCGGTCATCGCCGCGGTCGCCACGGGCCTGGCGATCGCCTCGTACACCACGGTCGACGGCGTGGGCGTCCGCGCCTCCGGCACGCCGCTGGGCTACATCGGCTGGCTGATGCTCCTGGAGGGCCTCGCGATCCCCGCGTACGCGGTGGCCACGCGGCGCCGCGCGCTCTTCGCCGAACTGCGCCCGTTCGCCGCCCGCGGGCTGCTCGGCGGCGTGCTCTCGGTCTTCGCGTACGGGCTGGTCCTGTGGGCCCAGACCCGCGCGCCGCTCGCGCCGATCGCGGCGCTCCGCGAGTCCTCGATCATCGTCGGCGCCGCGATCGGCGCGATCTTCCTGAAGGAGCGCTTCGGGGCACCGCGGATCGCGGCGGCGGGGCTGATGGTCGTCGGCATCGGGCTGATGCTGCACACCAGCTAGGCACACCAGCTGGGCGTGGCCCCCTCAGACCGTCGTCCGCAGCGCGCGCACGAGCGCCTGGGCGCGCGGGTCCGCCGTGACGTTCTTCTGCATGCCGTTGGTGATGTAGCCGAAGGAGAGGCCCGACTCGGGGTCGGCGAAGGCGAGGGCGCCGCCGCGGCCCGGGTGGCCGAACGAGCCGGGGGCGAGCAGCGGGGCCGCGGGGCCGTGCAGCATGTAGCCCAGGCCGAAGCGCGAGGAGGCGATGAGCGTACGGTCCGGGCCCGCGGACTCCTCCGTACGGGCCAGCGTCAGGGTCGCGGGCGCGAAGAGGCGGGGGTGGCCGTCCACGGGGCCGATGAGCGCCGCGTACAGACGGGCCAGGGAACGCGCCGTGGCGATGCCGTTGGAGCCGGGGAGCTGCGCGGCGCGGAACTCGGGGGCGTTCTCGTCGGCGTGCGGGGAGATCGCCGCGAAGGCCCGGCGGGTGAGGGAGGTGGGGTCGTCGTACGCCTCGGCCACGGCCCGCTTGGGCCGTACGCGCAGGCCCGAGCCCTCGGGGGCCGGCGGCGGGGTGATCTCGGCGAGCCGTCCGGCCCGGCCGCGGGCGGCCTCCTCCTCGGGGAGGCCGATCCACAGGTCCAGGCCGAGCGGCCCGGCTATCTCCTCGGCGACGAACGCGCCGATCGTCCGGCCGGTGACCCGCAGGACCAGTTCCGAGAGGAGCCAGCTGTACGTCTGGGCGTGGTAGCCGTGGTCCGTGCCGGGGGTCCAGGCCGGGGCCTGCGCGGCCACCGCGGCCGGGCCGCTGACGCCGTCGACGGCCTCGGCGGGCGTGAGCGGGGTGTCCAGTACCGGTACTCCCGCGCGGTGCGAGAGCAGGTGGCGGACCAGCGTGCGTTCCTTGCCGGCGGCCTTGTACTCGGGCCAGTACGTGCCGACCGGCGCGTCCAGATCGAGCTGGCCGCGCTGGTGGAGCAGAAGCGGCACGACGGCGGCGACGCCCTTGGTGGCGGAGCGGACGAGCTGCGCGGTGCCCTCTTCCCAGGGGGCTTCGGTACCGGTGGCAGTCGCGTCGCCGTCGCGGTCACCCGCCCACAGATCGACGACCTTGCGCCCGTGCCGATAGGCGGCGACCGCCGCCCCACGCTCGCCGCGCCGCGCGAAGTTCGCCGCGAAGGCATCGCGGACCGGCTCATAGCCGGCCTCGACCGTGCCGTGGACGTCCACCACTGGTTCCCGCTTCCCACTCATCCGTCGCGTTTGTGACCCATCCATGGTGCAACGCGCCGATCAGTGCTGATGACCAGGAACCCGTCGGCCGTGGGGAGGGTCACAGGAACCGCCGCGGGCATGTCACACCGGGGCGGTCACCGAGCGGGGATCGAAGCCGAAAGGCAGTTCGAGGCGGTGGGCCGCCATCAGCTCCGCGTCGCAGAGCAGGTCCTGGGTACGGCCGTCGGCGGCGATGACCCCGCCGGAGAGGACGACGGAGCGGGGGCAGAGCTCCAGCGCGTACGGGAGGTCGTGGGTGACCATCAGGACCGTGACGTCCAGGGACCGCAGTACGTCGGCGAGTTCGCGGCGGGAGGCCGGGTCGAGGTTGGAGGAGGGCTCGTCCAGGACGAGGATCTCGGGGCGCATGGCGAGGACGGTGGCCACCGCGACCCGGCGGCGCTGGCCGAAGGAGAGGTGGTGCGGGGGCCGGTCGGCGAAGCCGGCCATGCCGACGCGGTCGAGGGCCTCGATGACGCGCTCTTCCAGCTCCGCGCCCCGGAGGCCCGCGGCGGCCGGGCCGAACGCGACGTCCTCGCGCACGGTCGGCATGAAGAGCTGGTCATCGGGGTCCTGGAAGACGATGCCGACGCGGCGGCGGATCTCCGCGAGATTGCGCTTGGCCACGGGGAGGCCGGCGACGGCGACAGTGCCGGCGCCCGCTTCGAGGATGCCGTTGAGGTGGAGTACGAGGGTGGTCTTGCCGGCGCCGTTCGGGCCGAGCAGGGCCACCCGCTCGCCGCGCGCGACGGTCAGGTCGACGCCGAAGAGGGCCTGGTGGCCGTCGGGGTAGGCGTAGGCGAGGCCGGTGACCTCGAGGGAGGGGGCGGTGGTGTTCACAGGGTCCATCCGAGGAGGCAGACGGCGAGGGCGGCGAGGGGGAGCAGTGCGGCGGAGGTCCACTGGGCGCGGCCGGCGGTCACCTCGTCGGTGACCGGCATGGTGCCGGTGTAGCCACGGCTGACCATGGCGAGGTGGACGCGTTCGCCGCGCTCGTAGGAGCGGATGAAGAGCGCGCCGGCGGACTTGGCGAGGACGCCCCAGTGGCGGACGCCGCGCGCTTCGAAGCCGCGCGAGACGCGGGCGATGCGCATCCGCCGCATCTCGTCGGTGATCACGTCGCCGTAGCGGATCATGAAGGACGCGATCTGGACGAGCATCGGGGGCATCTTCAGGCGCTGCAGGCCGAGGAGGAGCGCGCGGAGTTCGGTGGTGGAGGCGAGGAGGACCGACGCCGCGACGCCGAGGGTGCCCTTGGCGAGGATGTTCCAGGCGCCCCACAGGCCGGACTCGCTGAGCGACATGCCGAGCGCGTGCACCCGCGGCCCCTCGGCGACGAACGGCATGAGCAGCGCGAAGGCGACGAACGGCACCTCGATGAGGAGGCGCTTGAGGAGGAAGCCGGCGGGGATGCGGGCCGCCGCCGCGACCGCCGCGAGGAGGAGTGCGTACAGGGCGAAGGCCCAGACCGCCTCGCGGGGCGTGGAGACGACGATCAGTACGAAGCCGAAGACGGCCGCGATCTTGCAGTGCGCGGGGAGCGCGTGCACGGGCGAGTGTCCATGACGGTAGAGCTTGTGCGCGTGGCCTGCACCCATGTCAGACCTGCTCCGGGGTGCGGTCGTCGGCACGGGCCGCGTCCGCGGCGTCCCGGCGGCGGCGGACGACCACGAAGACGCCGGTGCCGACGGCCAGCGTCGCGCCGACGCCGATCACGCCGGCCAGGCCGCCGGAGAGCCGGGCGTCGGTGATGTCCTTGACGCTGTAGTCGGCGAGCGGGGAGTCCTTGGCGGCGTGGTCCTTCTCCTGCTTGTCGAGGCCCTGGTCCTGGGCGACCTTCTCCAGGCCGTCGGGGCTGGCGGAGGCGTAGTAGCTGATGCCACCGGCGCAGACCAGGGCGGCGGCGACGCCGGCGAGCCAGACGCGCTTGGTGGAGCGGGGGGCGGGGGCCTTCGGCTCGGCCTCGGTCGCCGGCGCTGCCTCGGACGCGGCCACCGGGGCGGCGACGGGCTCGGGGCGGGGTGCGCCCGGTGCCGCGGGCGCGGCGACGGGGGTGACCTTCAATTCGAGCGGCTGGCTGAGGCCGCGGGCGCCGTACACGAGGTCGGGCCGTACGGCGATCACCGCGCCGACCGTGAGGGCGGTGATGACGGCCTCGCCGATGCCGATGAGGACGTGCACGCCGACCATCGCGGTCAGCACCTTGCCGGTGGAGACGTCGGCGGTGCCGCCGAGCGCGTAGAGGAAGGTGAAGACGAGGGCGGCCGCGGGGACGGAGACCAGGGCGGAGACGAAGCTCGCGACCGTGATCGAGCGGCGCTTGCGCGGCAGTACCTTCACCAGGCCGCGGAAGAGCAGATAGGCGACGACGGTCGTGGTCACCGCCATGTCGGTGATGTTGACGCCGAGCGCGGTGAGGCCGCCGTCGGCGAAGAGGACGCCCTGCATGAGGAGGACGACGGAGACGCAGAGGACCCCCGTACAGGGGCCGACGAGTATCGCCGCGAGCGCGCCGCCGAGGAGGTGGCCGCTGGTGCCGGCGGCGACGGGGAAGTTCAGCATCTGTACGGCGAAGATGAACGCGGCGACGAGGCCGGCGAGCGGCGCGGTGCGCTCCCCGCCCAGGCCGTCGCCGCCCAGCTCGCGGCGGGCGCCGCGCAGGCTGACCGCGACGGCGGCCGCGGCGACCGCACCGGTCGCCACCGAGACCGGGGCATTGATGAATCCGTCGGGGACATGCATGGCTGGGCTCTCCGCTCGTGGTCGTAACCCACTCATGGTGGTCGTACTGCAAATCATGTGCAAGAGCGTCCGCACTGCGGAACTGCCCGTTCGGGTAGGTCACTACTCCTGTGTCCGCCGCGGGCGCCCGCGTGCGGCACCGGCGCACGCCCGGAGGGAAGCGTGGGGCACGGCTCCACGCAGCGTCACCCCTTGGGGTGACTTATGGGAGTCGAGTTGCCGCGGCCTGCCCAGGCCGAAACGATGGACGGGTGAGCGACGCACAGGAGGCCGTCGAGCCGCCCTCGGAGACGCAGTCCGCCCCCGCCAGAGCCCGCGGCCGCCTGCGGCCGGTCAAGCCGGACGGAGGCACCAGCGGCGGGTCCTACCTCCGCTTCCCCCATATCCACGGGGACACGCTGTGTTTCGCCGCCGAGGACGACCTGTGGGTGGCACCGGTCGTCCCGGAGGACGCCGAGCCACCCCGCGCCTGGCGGCTGACCGTGGACCGCACGCGGGTGAGCCATCCACGCTTCTCCCCCGACGGCAGCGAGATCGCGTTCACCACATGGCGCAGCCTGGACCCGGAAGTCCACCTGGTCCCCGCCGAGGGCGGCCCGGCCCGCCGGCTGACGTACTGGGGCAGCGTGGACGCCCGGGTGTGCGGCTGGACCCCGGACGGCGAGATCCTGGCGGTGTCCTCGCACGGCCAGCCGTTCTCGTACTACTCCTGGGCGTACAAGCTGCCGACGGACGGCAGCCCCGGCGGGCGGCTGCCGTGGGGGCCGGTGTCGAACATCGCGGTGGCCGACATCGCCGGCGAGCACCAGACACTGCTGCTCAGCGGCACCCCGCCCCATGAGCCCGCGGCGTGGAAGCGGTACCGCGGCGGCGCGACGGGGCGGCTGTGGCTGCACGGCACCCAGCTCGTGCCGGAGATCAACGGCCATCTGGACACCCCGATGTTCGTCGACGGCCGCATCGCCTTCCTCTCCGACCACGAAGGCGTCGGGAATGTCTATTCGTGCCTCCCCGACGGCACGGACCTGCGCCGCCACACCGACCACGCGGACTTCTACGCCCGGCACGCCGCCAGCGACGGCGAGCGCATCGTGTACCAGTGCGCGGGCGAGCTGTGGCTGGTGGACGATCTGAGCCCGGCGGGCAGGCCGCGCAAGCTGCCGGTCCGGCTCGGCGGGCCGCGCACGGGCCGCCGCACGCATCAGGTGCCCGCCGCCGCCAACGTCACCTCCCTCGCGGTGGACACCACCGGCCGGGCCAGCGCGGTCGGGGTGCGCGGCAGCCTGTACTGGCTCACGCACCGCGACGGCCCGGCGCGCACGATCCACGATGTCCCGGGGGTGCGGGTCCGGCTGCCGGAGATGCTGGGCGACACGGGCCGGATCGCGTACGTCACCGATGTGGTGGGCGAGGACGCCATCGAGATCTCGGACCTGCCGAAGGCGTCCGGGCCCGGGGAGCCGCGCCGGCTCGCCGCCGGGCAGCTCGGCCGGGTGCACGAGCTGGTGTCGGCGCCGGACGGCGAGCGGCTGGCGGTGGCCGCGAACGACGGGCGGCTGCTGCTGGTGGACGCCTCCGAGGAGGGCACGGGCGAGGTCACCGAGCTGGTGCGCTCGGACAACGGCCCGGTGCGCGACCTGGCATTCTCGCCCGATTCCAAGTGGCTGACCTGGTCGCATCCGGGCATCGGCCGGTCGCTGCGGAAAATCAGGATCGCCAAGCTGGGCAACGGCCTGGTCGTGGACGTCACCAACGGGCGCTTCGAGGACGAGCAGCCGGTCTTCACCCGCGACGGCCGCTACCTGGCGTTCCTGTCCTGGCGCGGCTTCGACCCGGTCTACGACGTGCACACCGGCGACCTGTCCTTCCCACTGGGCTGCCGCCCGTATCTGGTCCCGCTCTCCTCGGCCACCCCCTCGCCCTTCGCGCTGTCCCCGGAGGGCCGGCCCGCGGCCGGCGGCCTGGACCCGGTGGACACGGCGGCCGAGGGCATGGTGCTGGTGGAGGTGGAGGGGCTGCCGAGCCGGGTGACGCCGTTCCCGGTCGCGGCCTCGAAGTACTCCGCGCTCTCGCCGGTGGCCGGCGGCGGGCTGGTGTGGCTGCGCTGGCCGATCTCCGGGGCGCTGGGCGAGACCTTCGCCAACCCGGACAACACCTCGGGCCAGCCGACGCTGGAACACTTCGACCTGGTCAAGGCCAAGCGCACGGAGCTGACCGGCTCGATCGACTCCTACGCGCTCAGCGGCGACGGCACCCGTCTCGTGATCAACGACGAGGGTGATCTGCGGTCGGTGCCCTCGATCGAGACCCCGGACGCCGACTCCACGGTCTTCCTGGACCTGCGGCGCATCCTGCACGACGTGGACCCGGCGGCGGAGTGGCGGCAGGCGTTCGACGAGGCGGGCCGCATCGTGCGCTCCTACTTCTGGGATCCGGGCATGTGCGGCATCGACTGGGGCGCCGTGCTGGACCAGTACCGCCCGCTGGTCGAACGGGTCGCCTCCCCGGACGAGTTCGCCGACCTGCTGCGCGAGGTGATGGGCGAGCTGGGGACCTCGCACGCGTACGTGACCGGCGCGCGGCGCAACGAAGGCCCGCCGCACTACCAGCGCGCGATCGGCCTGCTGGGCGCCAACTTCGTGTGCCGCAACGACCGCTGGATCCTCAAGCGCATCCTGCCCGGCGACTCCTCCGACTCCAAGGCCCGCTCCCCGCTGGCCGGTACGGGCATCCGCGAGGGCGCGGTGCTCACGCACATCGACGGCCGCGCGGTCGACCCGGTGACGGGCCCGTTTCCCCTGCTGGCAGCGGCGGGCGGCACCACAGTGGAGCTGACCTTCGAGTCCCCCGAAGGTGACGGCCGCTCCCGCCGCGTGGCCATCGTGCCGCTGATCGACGAGCGTCCGCTGCGGTACCAGGACTGGGTGGCCAAGCGCCGCGAGGTGGTGCGCGAGCTGAGCGGCGGCAAGTGCGGCTATCTACACATCCCCGACATGGGCGGCTCCGGCTGGGCGCAGTTCAACCGCGACCTGCGGATGGAGGTCTCGCATCCGGCGCTGATCGTGGATGTACGGGGCAACGCCGGCGGCAATATCTCCGAGCTGGTCATCGAGAAGCTGACCCGCACGATCGTGGGCTGGGACCTGACCCGGGACGCGCAGCCGGTGACGTATGTGTCGAACGCGCCGCGCGGTCCGGTCGTCGCGGTCGCCGACGAGATGACGTCCTCCGACGGCGACATGATCATCGCGGCCTTCAAACTGCAGGGCATCGGCCCGGTGGTGGGCCTGCGCACCTGGGGCGGGGTGGTCGGGATGACCGGCCGGCACCGCCTCGGCGACGGCACCTCGATCACCGTCCCGATGAACGCCGCATGGTTCGACGCGTACGGCTGGGACGTGGAGAACCGCGGCGTGGAGGCCGACATCGAGGCGCTGCGTTCGCCGCTCCAGTGGGCGGAGGGCCGCAACCCACAGCTCGGCGTCGCCGTCCGTACGGCGCTGGAGCTGCTGGAGCGGCACCCGGCGACGGACCCGCCCGGGCTCGCCAACGTCCCCGACAACAGCCGGCCGGCGCTGCCGCCGCGGGGCTGAGGACGCGGACCGTCTGAAGGACAGGCATCGAGGGGCGCACCCGCTTCGGGTGCGCCCCTCGATGCCCGCCAAGGCCCGCCTCTCAGGCGTCCAGGCCCTCCTCGGAGGTCTTGCGCGGGCCGGACGCCGCCTCTTGGGTGCGCTCCGGCACGTCCTCGTCACCGGTCAATTGCCGCGCCCGCTCGTCGAGCTCCCGCTGCTTCGCCCGGAACTGGTCTATGAGGCCCATGACGTGTACTCCCGTGGGGGTGACGACAGAACGTACACCAGTGTGACATAAACCCACAGAAGCATCATTTCGGACATGTGAATCGCTGGTTACCGCTGCGACCGCGCGCTCTCGTCCGCCGCGCCGCCGGCGCCCACCAGGCCGACCTTCATGCCGTCCAGCCGGCTGCCGAAGCGCTTCATCTCGCGCTGCCCGACCGACCCGATGACCGCGGGCAGATAGCCGCGGATGGACTGCATGCCGCGCAGCCACCACTGCCCGTACACATGCGCGGAGCGGCGCTCGATGCCGGCCACGATCCGGTCGACGGCGGGGCTCAGCGGATATGTCTTGTTCGACGGCCAGGGCAGCCGCTGGCGCAGCTCGCGCATCACGTCGTCCTGGTCGGCGCCGCGCACCATGTCGGTGTCCGTCCAGCTCAGGTAGCCCACGCCGACCTTCACGCCCTTGTAGCCGACCTCGGCGCGCAGGCTGTGCGCGAACGCCTCGACGCCCGACTTGGACGCGCAGTACGCGGTCATCATCGGCGCCGGGGTGATCGCGGCGAGCGAGGCGATCTGCAGGAAGTACCCGCGGGACTCCATCAGTACGGGCAGGAAGGCGCGGCCGGTGACCGCGCCGCCGATGAGGTTGACCTCGATGACGCGCTTCCAGGCGACCGGGTCGGAGTCGACGAACGGGCCGCCGGTGGCGACGCCCGCGTTGGCGACCACCACGTCCACCTTGCCGAAGCGGGCCTTCACCTCCTGCGCGACCTGGGCGAGCGCCTCGTGGTCGGTGACATCGGCGTGCCAGTGGGCCGCCTCGCCGTGCAGGGAGGCGGCGACCTTCTTCAGCTCGTCCGGCTCCAGGCCGACCAGCGCGAGCGTGGCCCCGCGGGCCGACAGCTTGCGGGCCAGCAGCTCGCCGACGCCCCGGGCCGCACCGGTGACGACGACGACCTGGCCCTCCAGGGTCCTGCGTCCGCTCATGCCGTCTTCTCCTTCGCTTCCCCGGCGCGCCGCGCCTTCGTCTTCTGCTGCGGGGCGAGCACGGCCGGCTCGGGGGCGGCCGCGGTCAGGTGGTCCCGTACGAGCTCGCGGATTTTGCCGGTCACCACGTCCGGCGCCTCGATGGGCGTCATGTGGCCCAGCCCCGGCAGTTCGGTGAGGCCGAGGCAGTCCGGCAGTACGGAGGCCAGCCGGCGGGCGAGCACGACCGGGGTGAGCCGGTCGGCGGTGCCCTGCAGTATCGCGGTGGGCACGGTCAGGCGGGCCACCTCGCCGGTCAGCTCCAGGCTCGCGAGGACCTTGCCCCACTGGGCACGTACCCCGACCGGGCAGGAATGCACGATGCGGGCGCACGCCTCGACCTGTTCGGGCGTCGCGTGGGGGCCCATCGTGGCGTACTTCAGGACGCGCTTCGCGGGCGGTGTGACGGGGCCCAGCGGGGCGCGCGAGCCGAGGACGGCGCGGTGCGCGAAGCGGCGCGCGCCGGGTGAGCGCAGCGGTATCACCCGGGACTCTGCCGCGAGGTCGGCGGCGCCGGTGCTGCAGAGCAGTATCGCGGCGGCGCGTGCGCCCAGGCCGGGGCGGCGGGCCGCGGCCATCGCGGTCATGCCGCCCATGGAGTGCCCGGCCAGTACGGTGCGTTCGCCGGGCTCCAGGGCCGTGCCGAGCACGGCTTCGAGGTCGTCGGCGAGCGCCTCGGTGCTGTAGCCGCCGGGGCCGGCCGCCGGGCTGCGGCCGTGACCGCGCTGGTCGTAGACGACGACCTTGTGATCGGTGGCCAGCTCCCGTACGACGGGGGCCCAGAAGGCGGTGGAGCAGGTCCAGCCGTGCGCGAGGACGACGGCGGGCGCGCCCTCGGGGCCGTGGATCTCGGTGTGCAGCCGGGAGCCGTCGGCGGAGGTGACGGTCAGCTCGCGGCGGGCGGCGGGCGGGGCGTAGCGCCCGCTGGTGGCGTGCGGCGGGCGGCTCATGCGACGGCCTCCACGGTCCGGTCTGCCTTGCCGGTGTCCGCGGTCACCTTGCCCGGCCGGGGGCGCAGCACCTCGTACTCGGCGAGGTCGACCTGCCGGGTGACCTTGCGGAACTCTGCGGTGGTGCCGGGCCAGACGGTGGTGTTGCGGCCGTTGGCGTCCAGGTACCAGCTGTCGCAGCCGCCGGTGCTCCACACCGTCCGCTCCATCCGCTTCTGGATGTCGGCCGACCAGGCGTGCACCGCGGAGGGGCGGGCGTCCAGGGCGATCCGGTCGCCGAGGAGGTCGAGCTGGCGCAGGTAGTCGATCATGTAGTTCAGCTGGGCCTCGATGATGAGGATCATCGAACTGTTCCCGAGCCCGGTGTTGGGGCCGATGATCGTGAGGAAGTTGGGGAAGCCGGCCGCGCTGCTGCCGCGCAGCGCCTCCATGCCGTCCTTCCACTCCTCGGCGAGGGTGGTGCCGTGCGCGCCGGTCACCCGCTCCGCGATGGGCATGTCGGTGACGTGGAAGCCGGTACCGAAGATGATCGCGTCGACCTCGGTCTCGGTGCCGTCCGTGGCGACCAGGGTGTTGCCGCGCACCTCCTTCAGACCGGAGGCGACGACGTCCACATTGGGCTTGGCGAGCGCCGGGTAGTAGCTGTTGGACAGCAGGATGCGCTTGCAGCCGATGCGGTAGTCGGGGGTGAGTCTGGCGCGCAGCGCGGGGTCCTTGACCGCCCGGTGCATATGGGCCTTGGCCAGCGCCTGGACCATGCCCAGCTCCTTGGGCCGCTTGGTGAACGCGGAGACCTGGAGCTCGCGGATGCCCCACAGCAGCTGGCGGCGGAGCGCCCGGGTGGCGGGCACCTTGGTGTGCAGCCAGTGCTCGGCGCGGGTGATCTTCCGGTCCGCGCGCGGCATGACCCACGGGGGCGTCCGCTGGAAGACGGTCAGCTTGTCCACGGTCGGTTGGATCGCGGGCACGATCTGGATCGCCGAGGCGCCGGTACCGATCATCGCGACGCGCTTGCCGCGCAGGTCGTAGTCGTGGTCCCAGCGGGCCGAGTGGAAGACCTTGCCCTGGAAGCCGTCGAGGCCGGGGACGTCCGGTATCTGCGGGTCGGAGAGCGGCCCGGTCGCCGAGACGACCATGTCGGCGGTGAGCGCTCCCTGCGCCGTCTCGATCTCCCAGTACAGCTCGTCGGCGTTCCAGCGGGCGCTGCGCACCTCCGCGTTGAAGCGGATGTGCGGGCGCAGCCCGAAGGTGTCGGTGACCTTCTCCAGGTACGCCCGGATGTGCGGCTGCCCGGAGAAGTTCCGCGGCCACTCGGGGTTGGGCGCGAAGGAGAAGGAGTACAGGTGCGAGGGGACGTCGCAGGCGCATCCCGGGTAGCTGTTGTCGCGCCAGGTGCCGCCCACCGAGTCGGCCCGTTCCAGGACGACGAAGTCGGTGATTCCCTGGCGGCGCAGCCGGACGGCGGCCCCCAGGCCGCCGAATCCCGATCCGATCACCGCCACCCGTACGTGTTCGTGCTCGCGCTCGGCCATGCCGCGCCTCCTGTCCGTCCCTGACTCCGAACCGCGCCAGTAATCACTGGCACAGTCGGAGAGTAGGGCAGGTACGTACTGAGCGGTAGGGGTTGGGCGGGAGGAAGTTACCGGCGGTTGCACCTCGCAGTGCGTCCGGGCCCGCGGCATAGGCTGAAGCCGTGGAAGCGAAGACAGGCACCAAGGACGGCCCGAAGGAACGCGAGTTCCGCATGACCGAGCTGGCCAAGGAGGCCGGCATCACGGTGCGTACGCTGCGCTTCTACCGCGAGCGCAAGCTCATCCCGCCACCCCGCCGCGAAGGCCGCATCGCCTGGTACAACGAGCATCACCTGGCCCGGCTCCGGACGATCGCGGGCCTGCTGGAGCGCGGCCACAACCTCGGCGGCATCGCACAGCTCCTCACCGCCTTCGAGAGCGGCCGCGACGTCGGCGAGCTGCTGGGCCTGGACAGCGGTTCACTGGTGGCCCCCTTCTCGGAGGAGACTCCGGTCCGGCTCACCCCCGAGGAGCTGGCCGACCACTTCAAGGACCATGTGACGGTCGACAACCTCGCCAAGTCCCTGGACATCGGCTATCTCGCCGTGGACGGCGACGAGTTCGTCCACATCAGCCGCCGGCTGCTGGACGCCTCGACGGACCTGGTCGCCGAGGGCGTGCCGCTCGCCGCCGTACTGGACGCCGGGCGCCAGGTGCGCGCGCACGCCGACGCGCTGGCCGAGCTGTTCATCACGGTCATCCGCACCCACGTCCTGCAGGACGTACTGGCACGCGCGGAGGCCGGCGGCACGCTCGGCCCGGAGGAGCTGACGAAGCTCGCGGGGACCATCGACAAGCTCCGCCCGCTCTCCAAGAGCATCGTCGACGCCGAACTGTCCATGGCCATGGACCGCCGCATCGGCACGGAACTGTCCTCGTGGGCGGGCGGTACGGGGACGGGCGATACGGCTGCGGGCGATACGGCGCCGGGCGCCCCGGAAACGGACTGAGCCCGCCCCCGGCGGCCTGCGCGCGCCGGGAACGGGCTCCTCGCACTACTGCCGGCTACGCGCCCGCCGGCTTCGCCACGTGCGGCTGAGTACCCGCGGGCTTCATCTCCTCGGGCTTGGCCGCGTCATGGTGACCGGACTCCGGCTTGGCGGCCTCCGGCTTCTCGTGGTCCGGCTTCTCGTGGTCCGGCTTCGCAGCCTCGTGGTGCCCCGACTCGTGGTGACCGGACGCGGGCTTCGTCGCGTCCTGCTTCGCCGCGTCCTGCTTCGTCGCATCCGGCTTCGCCGCGTCCTGCTTCGCCGGGTCCGGCTTGGCCGCATCGTGGTGGCCCGGCTCCGGCTTCGCCGGCTCCTGCTTACCGTTCTGCGGCTGCTGCACCGGGTCCTGCTGCTGCGCGGCCGCCGCCTGCCGGACCTCGGTCAGCTTCCAGATCTGCCGCGGGTCTTTGAGGGAGCACGGCTTCAGGGAGACGCGGTCGCCCTTCTTCCGGTCGAGGATCTCGGTGACGCAGTCCTGCCGGGGCGCACCGCGCAGCTGCCCCCGACTGGGGTCCGTGCCGGGTCTGCGGATCTGGTAACCGGCGCCGTGCTTCGTGAACGTCCAGTCCGTCATCTGCTTCACGGAGCAGGACGGGAACATCAGCTTCCGTGCGGGGTTGATGCCGAGGCAGCCCTTCTTCGCGTCGCTGCGCAGCTGGAACCGCTCGGCGTGCGGCTTCAGAGCGAACACATCGGTCGCCCCCTGGCTGCCGCAGGTGATGAGCGACAGATCCAGCATCCCCTTGGCCGCACGGGGCGCCAGGCACCGGCCGTCGGCCGCGCTGGCGATGCGGAATTCCCCCTTCCCCGGAGCGGCGGGCCGGCCGCCGGGGTCACCCATGGCGGTCCCCGCCTGGGCGAGCAGCAGCGCCGCTCCGGCCACCGCGCCGGACACAGCCTTGATCCTGTACCGCATGTTGCGTTTCCTCTCCTGCCTTGCCGCACGACCGGAACGGCCCCGCGACATCAATGTCGACAAAACGCAACAAAGCATGAAAACAGGAGAGATGCCGACTAACACGCATGAGTGGGTGAAAGAAACGGCGCGCTGGAGTGCCCCACTCGGACACGCGAGTGAACGCCGGCTCTGCTCCCCGCAAGCATGGCAACCGCCCGCGCGGACAGCGTTGCTAGATTGAGCCATCGGCCATTCGAGGGACGCATATGGGGGAGTCAGCAGTTGGCTTGGGACGAGTGGGAACAGCTGAAGGCCGACACGGCCGGCCAGGCGTCACCCGGGATGCAACTCGCCGGCACCGGAAGTGGCGGAGGAGGGGGACAAGGGGACCTGCGGGCCAGCCAGAAGGACCTGGCCGCCGTGGGGAACAGCGCCTTCTCGCTGTTCGAGGATCTGGGGCGGTACGGGCGTGACGCCTGGTCCAGCAGCCAGACCGCGGCCAAGGACCTCAAGAGCCAGGAGTACGAGATCGGCGGTGCGCTGCACCACGTGCAGGCACGGTGGGAGAAGCAGCTCCAGTCACTCCTGGATGCCTGCGCCCACATCTCCAATCATCTGGATTACACCAAGAAGGCGCACCAGGGCGATGAGTACCACGTCGCCTCGACCATCAGCAGCATCTCCCGGCTGGACAGCGGATTCGACGAGCGGACTCAGCGCTGATGGACCTCGAAGCACTGCGGCACGGCAACTTCTCCCTGCTCGGGGACGCCATCAACGACTGGACCGACATGATCGGCCACCTCAAGGACCTCGAAGAACGCGCGAAGGACGACCTCAAGAAAAAGTCCGACAAAGCCAACTGGGCCGGCCTCAACGCCAGCGTCACTCGTGAATTCATCACGAAGACCGCCGGTGAATTCTCGGATGCGGTGACCCAGGCCACCACCATTCGCGACATTCTCCGGGACACCCGCAGTGAGCTCATCAAACACCGCGACGCCCTCAACGCCGCCATCGACCGCGGCTGGGACAAGCACCTCAGTGTCGTCGGTACGCAAGGCGGCGGCTTCAAGATCTACGTCAACGTCCATCCCGAGCCCAAAGACGCCGAGAAGGACATGACAGCCCTGCGCGACGAGCTCCAGGGCATCCTCAACAAGGCGACCGAGAGCGACAGCACCGCCGCGCAGGCTCTCCGTGCCATCGCTGACCAGGCCAAATATGGCTTCTCCGACGCTTCTTACAAGGACCGGGACTCCGCCTCGGAGGCCATCAAGGCGGCCGAGGACCTGGCCCGGATCGGCGCCAAGGATCCCAAGGACCTGACCGCCAAGGATTTCGACAAGCTGAATTCCGGCCTCAAGAAGTATGCGGACGATCCACTCTTCGCCGCCACCTTCGCCGGAAAGCTCAAGGCCAAGGGAACCTTGGAGCTGTGGGCTGGGATCAACGACCCGCACACCAACTACGAGCTGGGGCACTCCCGCGTCGACAAGTACGACGACCTGCAGAAGAACTTGAGCCTCACCCTGGCCAGCGCCACCCAGAGCGACAGTCCGGCGATGACGAGCTGGAAACGGGACATGGTTCAACTGGGTCCCGAGCCAGTGGGCAGGTCGGGGGGCCCAATGGGCTTCCAGGTGATGAGCAACCTCATGCGCTGGGGCGACTTCGACGACAAGTTCCTCAACGACTACGGCAACAAGCTCATCGCAACCGAGAAAAAGCTCACCGACAATGGGCGCCACGAACCGTTGCCCTGGCAGCACAAGGCCATCGATCCGTTCCTCAACCGTACCGGTACGGACTCGGGCTCGGATCCCATGACCGGCTTCATGAAGGCCCTTTCCAAGAGCCCCGACGCCGCGACCGAGTTTTTCCACGACCCCTTCGTCACGAAGGACGAGGACCACGACTTCGAGCGCGACACCGACGGCGACGAAAAGAAGGGCAAAGTCGGCCTCAGCAACTTCCAGTACCTCTTCGAGGAGCGGGACTGGCCACAGGACGAGAACAGCGAGGGCAAGGACAGCGTCACCGGCCGGGACTCCCTGGCCCTGGCCCTGGAGGCGGCCACCACTGGGCACCCCGTGGGCACCCAGCCGTCACCGGAGGACTACGCCCACAGCAAGGAACAGGCCGACCTGTACAAGGGAATCGTCGAATCCGTCTCGGAGAATCCCGAACGCCTGACGAAACACGGCTTCATGTCGGACAGCTTCGGACGAATGTCGGGCGAGTACATGCCGGACATCAACCGGTCACTCTGCGCAGATGAGCTGGGTGTTGCCAAGTTGTATCCGGTATCCGGCTCAGTGGCACAGATGGAGCAGTCGGACACCACGCGCTTCCTTCACACGCTGGGGCAGAACCCGGATGGGTTCAAATATGTGACAGCTGGACAGCACGCTTATACGAACGCGTTGCTGGAGTACCACTACGAGAACCCCGGCGCATACATCTCCGACCGGAAATTCCCCGAGATGGGAAATCTCAAGGAAGCCGTACACGCCATCGCAAGGCAAGCCGGTGAAGTTCAAGGCACGATCGCCTCGGGCAGAGCTTTCGAGGTGGAACAGTCCGGCGCGGAGAGGGACGAGGAGTTCAACAACGCCCTGGAATCCACCAAGACCTGGGTAGGCAGCGCAGCGGGGATCGGCGTCGGCCTGGTCGCAGCCCCCTACACAGGGCCGGGGGCAGCCGTTGCCGGCGGGTTGGCAGGGACGGCTACGGACCAGATCCTGGGCTCGATCGTCGATGGCCTGAAGAGGGACGGTTCTACCGAGATTCTCTATCGCAATGGGAAGGACTGGGATGACGTACAAAAGTCAACCTCGCTGCTCATTCAACAAGGCGCCGAGAAAGCTGGACAACGTTCCGGCAATGAATCGCAAAACATTGTTGCCACTTCCGGTGGTCAGGTAGAAATCGGCTACGGCGCCGCTGCAGACAATGTGCGCAACTATGTTCAAGGCCAGCACGGGCCACCTGCTGCCGGAAAGTGATGAAATGAGCCTGACGCGTACGAAAATCGTTGCAGCGATACTGACGGCCGGCTTGCTGGTCGCGGTGGCGATTACTGCTGCCGTGGCGGACTTTCCACCCTTCGAGAAGGAGGGGACCGTCGACTCCGCCTCCGTCTGCGACTCTCTTGGAGGCGGTGACGGGAAAGTAAGGGACGTAAAAAACGCTCTACCCTCGGCGGCGAAGTACACCTTCGATGATAGCGATCCGGCGCGTTCCGATCCGAGCCAAAGCACCTTCACGTCCTCTTGTTTCGTCTCCGCTGATGACAAGATTTCCCTCAGCATTCGGACGGAGATGATCCGAGCCGCCTCGGCCGACGTGTGGGCCAAGCACGTCGTGGCCAACAACGAGTACGTGGGGGCGCGAGAGGCCAAGGCATTCGGCGCTGGCGAGAGCGCCCTGTCCGGAGAGCGCTTCGCAGCGGTTTACGTACCGTGCGTGCCGGACGGCAAGATTCCGGGCGGTGTCCGCAATCTCAGCGTGGTGGCGCGAGCCATGGCTCAGCCCTCTGCCGAGCCCGAAGTGGCCGAGCGCAGCCTGAAGGCCTTGTTGCTCGACGCGGCGCGGCACGCGCATTCGCGGGCCAAGTGCGACCTGCCCTCGAAGCTGCCCGGCGACTCGTAGCGACGGCGGTCGAGGAGGATCGGGACGCGGGAGCTGCGGGAGTTCCTCAGCGCCCCGGCTCCTCGGAGGCCGTGGACCGCCGGCCCCGAGCCGGCTCAGAGGTCGTAGACCGCCGTCACCGGCGCATGATCGGACCACCGCAGGTCATAAGACGCGGCGCGTTCCACGTACGCCTTCAGGGCGCGGTCCGCGAGGGCCGGGGTGGCCATTTGGTAGTCGATGCGCCAGCCGGCGTCGTTGTCGAAGGCCTTGCCGCGGTAGGACCACCAGGAGTACGGGCCCGCGACGTTCGGGTGGAGGGCGCGGACGACGTCCCGGTAGCCCGCCTCGGCCAGGACGCGGGTGAGCCAGGCGCGCTCCTCGGGGAGGAAGCCGGCCTTCTTCTGGTTGGCCTTCCAGTTCTTGAGGTCCGCTTCCTGGTGGGCGATGTTCCAGTCACCGCAGACCACGACCTCGCGGCCGTCCGCCGCTGCCTTGCCCTTCAGCTCCACCAGGTACGGCAGGAACTCCGCCATGAAGCGTTCCTTCTCGTCCTGCCGGTCCGTGCCGACCTCACCGGAGGGCAGGTAGAGGCTGGCGACCGTGACGCCCGGGAGGTCGGCCTCGACGTAGCGGCCGCTGGTGTCGAACTCCGCCGCCCCGAAGCCCACCCGTACCTCGTCCGGCTCCCGGCGCGTGAGCAGCCCCACACCGGCCCGCCCCTTGGCCGCGGCCGGCGCGTACGTGGCGAACCAGCCCTCGGGCGCCCGTACCCCCGCCGGGAGCTGGTCGAGCTCGGCACGCACTTCCTGCAGGCAGATCACGTCCGCGGTGGTCTCCGCCAGCCACGGTACGAAGCCCTTCTTCGAGGCGGCCCGCAGGCCATTGACGTTTACTGAGGTCACGGTGAGCATCCGGGCACGATACCGACTCACGGAACGCGCTCGCCCCACGCGGTCGGACGCCCGTACGATTCCATGAATGGAGATTTCGCCCGTTGTCCGCGCCGTGCGGTACGACCACCCCGACGCCGTGAAGCTCGATGAGCTGGTGCAGCAGGAGTACGTGCTGCGGTACGGCGATCCCGACGTCACCCCGCTGGATCCGGAGATGTTCGCGCCGCCGAACGGGATCTATCTCCTCGCGTACGAGGACGGCCGCCCGCTGGCGACCGGCGGCTGGCGCCGGCAGGACGCCAACGACGAGGGGTACTCGGACGGCGACGCCGAGATCAAGCGGATGTTCGTGACGGCCGAGGCGCGCGGACGGGGGCTCGCGCGCCGGATCCTGGCCGCGCTGGAGGACGACGCGCGCGCCGCCGGGCGGACGCGGATGGTGCTGGAGACCGGGATCAAGCAGCCGGAGGCGCTGGAGCTGTACGCGTCCAGCGGCTACCGGCCGGTGCCGAAGTTCGGGCACTACCGGGAGTACGAGGAGAGCCGCTGCTTCGGCAAGGCGCTGTGACGCGGGCGGCCAAGCTGCTGTGACGCCGGTTCACTGAGGGCCGCCGAGCCCCCTCTCCCCCGCGTTCGTGATCTTTGTTGACATCCTCCCGGGCACCCTTCCATACTCATTCCACTAATTAACTAGTGAAAGGGGGGACCGGGATGAGTGAAGCCATCGCGATGGAAGCCCGGGAGCTGGGCAAGAAGTACCGGCGCGACTGGGCCCTGCGGGACCTGTCCTTCCGGCTGCCCGCCGGCCGGGTCTGCGCGCTCGTCGGACCGAACGGCGCGGGCAAGAGCACGTTCCTCGGGGCCGCCACCCGGCTCGTCCGGCCGACCACCGGAACGCTGGAGCTGTTCGGCGTGCCCGTCACCGACCCCGCCGTGCTGTCCCGGTTCGCCTTCCTGGCGCAGGACAAGCCGCTGTACAAGCGGTTCACGGTCGCCGAAACGCTGCGCATGGGCCGCGAGCTCAACCCCCGCTGGGACCAGGCGGCGGCGGAGCGGATCGTGCGGGCCGGGGACATCCCGCTGGACGCCAAGGTCGGGACGCTGTCCGGAGGGCAGCGCACCCGGGTCGCGTTCGCGCTGGCCTTCGGGAAGCGCCCGCAGCTCCTGCTGCTCGACGAGCCGATGGCCGACCTCGACCCGCTCGCCCGGCACGAGCTGTCCGGCCTGCTGCTGGCCGAGGCCGCCGAGCACGGCACGACGGTGCTCATGTCGTCCCATGTACTCGCCGACCTGGAGGAGATGTGCGACTTCCTCCTCGTACTGGCCGGGGGCCGGCTGCGCATGGCGGGCGACACCGACGCGCTGCTGCCCGCGCACGCACTGCTCACCGGCGCGGCGGAGGACGGCGCCCTGCCCCGGGAGGTGACCGACGGCCACACGGTCGTGGAGCACCGCGTCACGGGCCGGCAGTTCACCGCGCTCGTACGGAGCGAGGGGCCCCGCGCCGAGCTGCCCGACGGCCCGTGGGAGACCGCCGTGCCCGGCCTGGAAGAGGTCCTGCTCGGCTACCTCCGCTCCCCCGAAGCCCCGTCCCTGATCACCGCCGCTGCCCGGCCCTCGACCCACCTGGAGGCGGCGTGAGCACGCTGACCGACCCCCGTCCCGCCACCGCCCGGAGCGGCGGCCCGCTGCACGGCCTGACCTGGCTGGTGTGGCGCCGCAACCGCACGGCGTTCCTGCTGCTGGCCGCCGTCACGGTGGTGGTCTGCGGATACTGCCTCTACTACCGCGCCGGCGTGCTGGACTTTGTCGCCCAGTACGGCAACGACATCCGCTACAGCGAAAAGTTCGACAAGGCGTACAAGGAGGTGTTCGACCGCATCTACGTCCTGTCCAACCTGCCCGCCCTGCTCGGCATCTTCCTCGGCGCCCCGCTGATCGCGGGCGAGCAGGAGCACGGCACCGTACGGCTGGCCACCACCCAGTCCGTATCGCGGACCCGCTGGATCGCCGCGACCGTGGGACTGCCCCTGCTGGCCGCCCTCGTCTCCACCACCCTCATCTCTGTCGCCTTCACCACCCTGTGGTCGCCGGCGAACCAGCTCGTGAACTACGGCGACTGGCTCGGCGGGACGATCTTCGACATCACAGGCCCGGTGCCGGTCGCGCTGGCGCTGTTCCTCACCAGCTGCGGTATCGCCGTGGGCATGCTCGTACGCCGCGTGGTCCCCGCCATGGTGCTCACGCTCATCGCCGCCACCGGCACCTCGATCGCCATGGACCGGCTGCGGACCGCCCTTACCACCCCGCACACGGTGACCGGCCCCGCTTCCCACGACTTCCCGGCCATCCCGGACTCCGCGATCAACTACGACCAGTGGCTGGGCACCGCCGACGGCCGCCTCCTGGGCTGGGGCACCTGCGTCGACGCCAAGAACGAGGCGGCGTGCCAGTCCGACCTGGGCATCGTGCACAAGATCGTCGAGTACTTCAGCCTCGACCAGATGGCGGGGATGCAGTGGCGCGGTGCCGGCATCCTCCTTGTACTGACCGCCCTGATCGTGGCGTTCATCGTGCAGTGGACCCGCCGGCGGCCGCTCTGAACACCCACTGCGCACACCGACGCGTACACCGACGCGTGCACCGAGCGGAGAGGCGCTGACCATGGTCGAATTCCGCATCGACCGGCGCAGCGGCGTCGCCACGTACCAGCAGATCGTCCAGCAGGTCCGGCAGGCGCTGCGGCTGGGCACGCTGGTGGAGGGCGACCGGCTGCCGACCGCCGCGCAGGTCGCCGCCACCACGAAGGTCAATCCGAACACCACGCTCAAGGCATACCGCGAGCTGGAGCGCGAGGGCCTGGTGGAGCCGCGCCCGGGCCTGGGCACCTTCGTGAGCCGCACCCTCGCCCGCCCGGAGTCCGAGGGAGACGCGGCTCTCCGGGCCGAACTGGCGGCCTGGCTGGACCGGGCCCGCACGGAGGGCCTGGACCGCGAGGACGTGGAGGCGCTGTTCGCCGCGGTGTTGGAGGAACGCTTCCCGAGGGCCTGAAGTTCCCCCTGTCCGCAGCCTCCTGGCTTGACCCTCACGTCACGTCAGGCCGCAGGCTGAGCGGGACGGACGCCGGATGACGGGCTGACGGCGTACGGACACGGACGGGGAAGGCGTTTCCATGAGCTATTCGGTCGGGCAGGTATCCGGCTTCGCGGGCGTGACGGTGCGCGCCCTGCACCACTACGACCGGACCGGGCTGCTCTCGCCCAGCGAGCGCAGCCCGGCCGGTTACCGGCTCTACAGCGACGCCGACCTGGCCCGCCTCCAGCAGATCCTCTTCTACCGCGAACTGGGCTTCTCCCTGGAGGAGATCGAAGCGATCCTCGCCGACCCACAGGCAAACGCGCTGGAACAGCTCCGCGCCCGCCACCGGCTGCTCACCGAGCAGTTGGAGAAGCTGCAGCGCCTGGTCGAGGTCGCCGAACGGGCCATGGAGGTCCAGCAGACCGGCGTCCCGCTGACCCCGGACGAGCGATTCGCGGTCTTCGGTGAGGTCACGTTCGACCTCACCTACGCCACCGAAGCCCACCTGAAGTGGCAGCACAGCGAGGGCCACCAGCGCTCGATGGCGCGCGCCGCCGCACACAGCAAGGAGGACTGGGCGCGCCTCATGTCCGAGGCGGCGGCCTGGCGGCACCGGCTGACCACCGCCTTCGACGCGGGCGCACCGCCCGGGGGCGAGCGGGCCATGGAACTCGCCGAGGAACACCGCCGGCACATCACCCGCTGGTTCACCCCCTGCCCACCCGACATGCACTGCCGCATCGCGGAGGACTTCACCGCCGATCCACGAGCCTTCGCGCTCACCGTCCCACCGTCCGAACAGCGGCCGGGCCTCGCCGCGTACCTGCTGACGGCGGTACGGGCCAACGCGGTGCACCGGGGCTCGACGGAGGACGGCACGCGATGCGGATCCTGATCACGGCGGCCGGTTCGCGCGGGGACGTGGTCCCGTACACCGGGCTCGGCGCGCGGTTGCGGGCGGCGGGACACGAGGTGGCGCTGGCTACGCATGAGGCGTACGCGGTGGCGGTACGGGCCGCCGGCCTGGAGTTCCGTCCGCTGCCCGCGGATCCGCGCACAGGCGGGCCGCGCACAGCCGGGCCCGCCTCTGGGGACGCCACTGGGCCCGCCTCCGGAGTCGCCAGTGGCAGGCGAGCCTTGATGGCCCGGGCCGCCGCCTTCCTGGCGGAGCTCGGCGACGGACTCGCCGACGCGGCGGCACCCGGCGCCGACCTGTTACTGCTGTCCACCACCACGGCCCCACTCGGCTGGCAGCTCGCCGAAGCCACCGGCACCCCGAGCCTGGGCGTGTACCTCCAACCCACCCATCCCACCGAGGACTTCCCGCCCGCCATGGGCGGCGGCCGCCCGCTGGGCCGCTGGGGCAACCGCCTCGCGGGCACCGCGGCCCTGAAGATCGTCGACCGCCTCTACGCCGCCCCCGTACGCGCCCTGCGCACCCGGCTCGGCCTCCCTCCCGCACCCCTCTCCGCGGTGCGGGCCCGCAGGGAGGCGGCCCGCTGGCCGGTACTGCACGGCTTCAGCCCGCTGCTGGTCCCCCGCCCCGCCGACTGGCGCCCGGGCCTCGAAGTGACCGGCACGTGGTGGCCGTACGCGGCGCCGAACGACCGCCTCTCACCCACCCTCGAGGACTTCCTCGCGGCCGGCCCCCCACCGGTCTTCATCGGCTTCGGCAGCATGGCCGCCGGGGAGGGCGAACGCCTCGGTGAACTGGCGGTACGGGCCCTGCGCCGCGCGGGAGCACGCGGCATCCTCCAAGCGGGCTGGGCGGGACTGGCGGCCGACGACGCAGCGGACGGCATCCTCTCGGTCGGGGACCTGCCGCACGCACTGCTCTTCCCCCGGGTGGCCGCAGTCGTCCACCACTGCGGCGCCGGCACCACTGCGGCCGCCCTACGCGCGGGAGTCCCCACCGTCCCGGTCCCGGTAACCGCCGACCAGCCCTTCTGGTCCACCCGCCTGACGGCCCTGGGCACGGCGACGGCGCCCATACCCTTCAAAACTCTGACCGGTACCGACGCCGTGGACCGCCTGGCGGCCGCCATCAGCACGGCAGTGCACGACACAGGGATACGCGAACGGGCCCGGGAGGCGGGGGCCCGGCTGGCCGTGGAGGACGGCGCCGGGGAGGTACTGCGGGCCGTGGAGCGGATCGCCGACGGCGGCCCGGCACTCAGCGCCGCACTCGGCTAGGTTCCCGACCCATGGATCCCACGGCTCACCTCCACCATCTCCGCCGCGAACTCAACACGTTCCGGGCCTGCCTCGACGGCACTCTCACCGCACCGATCACCACTTGCGGCGACTGGACGCTGCACGACCTCGCAGAACATCTGGGCCGTTCGAACGCCTGGGCGGCGGCGGCCGTGACCGAGCGGCACGGTGACCACCAGGAGCCCGCGGCGCCCCGGGAACCAGCGGCACTGTTGCCGTGGTTCGACGAGCGGTCGGCGCGGCTGCTCGCCGCGATGGAGAGCGACCCGGCCACGCCTGCCTGGACGTTCGCGGAACACCCGCCGCACACCCGCCGCACACCGTCGCCTTCTGGCGGCGACGCCGGGCCTTGGAGACGCTCGTCCACCGCTGGGACGCCGAACTGGCGCTCGGTACTCCCGGCCCGCTCGATACCGAGCTGGCAGGTGACGGAGTGGCCGAGGTGTTCGACACCCTCGCGCCCCGTCAGATAGTGCGCGGTCGCGCCGCCGCGCCCACGTACGCGCTCCGCCTGTACGCCACGGACACGGGGGTTTCGTGGACGTACGGGCCGGGTGCGCCGGTCGCCACGCTCGCCGCCCCGGCCGAGCGCCTGCTGCTGACGCTGTGGGGACGGCTCCCCGCGAACGGCTGCGCATGGGAGGGCGACCGGGAGGCAGGGATGCGGATGCTGGGGACGGCGCTGGTGCCCTGAGCCTGCGGGCGGGTGCGCGCTACTGCTCGGCGTCAGCAGCAGCCGCGGCCGCGGCCGCGTCCAGTGTGCGCAGCACCTCCGCCGTCCGGTCGTCGAGCGGGAAGAAGAGTTCGATGGCCAGTTCGGAGAGGGTGACGTCGTTGGGGGCGCCGATGACGGCCATGGTGCTGAAGAGGGCCAGTTCGCCGTGCGGGGTGCGGAAGCGGAGGGGGAGGACGGCCTCTGGAGTGCGCCCCTCGTTGGTGGGCGTGGTCGCCGCCTCCGGAGGTGCGTAGGCGCGTACCTCTTCGTAGAGCGCGCGCAGTTCCGGGTCGCCGGTGGCCTCGGCCTCGCGTTGCAGCCGCTCCATGAAGTGGCCGCGTACTTCGTGAAGGTTGGTGCAACGGGCGGCGAGCCCTTCGGGGTGCAGCGCCATGCGGGCCACGTTGGCCGGGGGCGCGAGCAGCTCCGGGGGTACGCCGTCCAGGAGGACGCCCATGGCGCGGTTGCCGGTGACGACGTTCCAGCCGCGGTCGACGACCACCGCCGGGTAGGGCAGATGGCTGGTCAGCATCATGTCCAGCGCGCCGCGTACGGACCGCAGCCCGTCGTCCTCCAGCCCGCTCTCCCGATAGGCGGGCGCGTAACCGGCAGCCAGTAGCAGGCTGTTGCGCTCGCGCAGCGGTACGTCGAGATGGTCGGCCAGGCGCAGCACCATCGCGCGGCTGGGGCGGGCCCGGCCGGTCTCCACGCAGGACAAGTGACGGGCCGAGCTGTCGGCGCGCAGGGCCAGTTCGAGCTGGCTGAGCCGGCGGCGGCGCCGCCAGTCACGCAGCAGCGTGCCGACGCGCGGCCGGTCGGCGGGCGGGGCGTCGCGGGCGAACGGTACTGCTGCCTCGGCGAGTTCGGCGCTCATGGCCTTGAGCCTAACTGCGCCGGTCGCGGCGTCCATGACCTCGGAGGTCATTGCCCGCACCACCCGCCCCTTGCCACCGTTCGATGCGTACGGACCACTCCGTACGGACGCACCGCCGTAGCCCAAGGAGGCCCGCATGACCACCTCGACCTCTTCCCTCGCCGCCCCGGGGCGCCGCCCCGTCCGCGACGCGTCCTGGCTGCTGCGGACGGTGCTGCGGACCGACAGCGCGAGCACGGCCGCGTTCGCCGTGCTGATGCTGGCCGCCGCGGCCCTGACCACCACCCCGCTGGGGCTGCCGCGCGGGCTCGCGGTGATGTCCGGGTGCGGGATGGTGTGCGGCGCGGCCGCGTTCTGGCTGCTCGCCCGGCAGCCGGTACTGCCGCGCCGCCTCGTGGCCGGCGCGATCGCGCTCAACGCCGTGTGCGGCGCCGCGTTCGCCGTCCTGGCCTGCACCGACCTCGTACCGCTGACCGGCTTCGGGCGGGTGTTCCTCGGCGCTGGGGCCGTGATCGTCGCGGTCTTCGCCGACCTGGAGTACGTGGGCCTGCGCCGCATCCGCCGGGCAGCGCAGGCCGGCTCCCCCGATGACCGGGCCCGTACCGCCTAGGCGCGCCGCGTCCCCCGGGCGTCCCGCGACAGCCGCAGCGTGAGGATCTGGAACGGACGCAGCGCGACAGCCACCCGCCCGCCGTCCGCCACGGCATACGGAGGCGCATCGGCGAGCGGCCGTTCCAGCAGGTCGGTGGCGTACGCGGCGCTCACGGAGAAACCGGCCGTGAGCGTGGCAGAGGCCCGCCCGCCGACCGCTTCGTACAGCCGCACGATCACGTCGCCGCCGCGGTCCTCGGCGAGCTTGACCGCCTCGACGACCACCGCGTCGTTGTCCACGCCGACCAGCGGCTCGACCTCCCGGGAGCCGGGCACCGTCCGCTCGGGGAGGTTGATCCAGTGCCCCTCGCGCACCGCGTCCAGCGTCCCCGCGCCGGGCGCGAGCCCGTACCGCAGCCGGTGCCGGCCCTGGTCGGTCTCCGGGTCCGGGTAACGCGGAGCACGCAGCAGGGACAGCCGGACGGTCGTGGTCTGACCGCCGTCGGCGCGTACGTCGCGCGTGACGTCGTGCCCGTACGTGGAGTCGTTGACCAGCGCGGTGCCCCAGCCGGGCTCCTCGACCTGAATCCAGCGGTGCGCGCAGATCTCGAACTTGGCTGCCTCCCAGGAGGTGTTGGTGTGAGTGGGCCGGTGGACATGCCCGAACTGGGTCTCGGCGGCGGACCGGTCGGCCTTCACGTCCAGCGGGAAGGCGGCCTTGAGGATCTTCTCCTTTTCGTGCCAGTCGATATCGGCGGTGATTTCCAGGGCGGCGGAACCCTCACGGAGAGTAACGGCCTGGGTGACCGTGGAGTTCCCGAAGGCGCGACGGACCTCGACCGTGGCCGCGTCGGGCCCGTCGGCGATCAGCCGCAGCTCCGCCACCTCGGTCAGGTCGGTGACGCGGTGCCGGTAGAAGGCGTCGATGTCCCAGGCGTCCCAGAAGTTGGGCAGGTCGGGATGGACCTGGAGGAGGTTCGCGGCCCGCCCCGGCGCCAGCGCCTCGCGCCGGGCCCGCAGGTCGTACGCGGAGACCAGCAGCCCGCGGCCGTCGATCTCGGCGCGCAGCACCCCATTGGCGAGGATCCACCCGCCACCGGGACGCTCGACCGCGCCGACCTCCATGGAACGCCCGGTGACCGCGCGAGCCGCGCCGCCCGCCGGTACGCCGCGCCGGGCGTGCGGCGCCGCGTTGAACACGATCTCGTCGCTGCCGGGCCCGGCAAGCGCCCGCTGCGCGCCGTCGGTGATCTCCCGCAGCTCGGCGTGGACCCGCGCATAGGTCTCCCGGGCCTCCCGGTGCACCCAGGCGATCGACGAACCGGGCAGGATGTCGTGGAACTGGTGCAGCAGCACTGTTTTCCACAGCCGCTCCAGTTCTTCGTACGGATACGCGTACTCCGGTACGCGCACCGCGGCGGTCGCCGCCCACAGCTCCGCCTCGCGCAGCAGCGACTCGCTGAAGCGGTTGCCCTGCTTGGTCTTCGCCTGCGAGGTGTACGTGCCGCGGTGCAGCTCCAGGTACAGCTCGCCGACCCACACGGGTGCGGCGTCCGCGTACTCCTCGTGCGCCTGCTCGAAGAAGGCGGCGGGCCGCTCGATCGCGACGCGCGGCGAACCCTCCAGGTCACGGCACCGTTCCGCGCGCGCCAGCATCTCGCGCGTCGCGCCGCCCCCGCCGTCGCCGTGCCCGAAGGGGACGAGGGACCGGCTCCCGCGGCCCTTCTCGCGGTAATTGCGCGCCGCGTGCGCCAGCTCGCGGCCGCTCAGCTCGGAGTTGTACGTGTCCACGGGCGGGAAGTGGGTGAAGACCCGGGTGCCGTCGATGCCCTCCCACCAGAAGGTGTGGTGCGGGAAGGCGTTGGTCTGGCTCCAGGAGATCTTCTGGGTGAGGAACCACCGCGCGCCCGCGAGCTTCACGAGCTGGGGCATGGCAGCGGTGTACCCGAAGGAGTCCGGCAGCCAGACCTCCTCGCTCTCGATCCCGAACTCCTCCAGGAAGAACCGTTTCCCGTACAGGAACTGCCGGGCCATGGCCTCCCCGCCGACCATGTTGGTGTCCGACTCCACCCACATCCCGCCGACCGGCACGAACTGCCCGGCCGCGATCTTCTCCTTCACCCGTGCGAAGACCTCGGGCCGGTGCTCCTTGATCCAGGCGAGCTGCTGTGCCTGGGACATGGCGAAGACGAACTCCGGGTGCTCGTCCATGAGGGCCGTCATGTTGGCGCAGGTACGGGCGACCTTCCGGACGGTTTCGCGCAGCGGCCACAGCCAGGCGGAGTCGATGTGGGCATGGCCGACCGCGCTGAGGCGGTGCGCGGAAGCGTGGGCCGGCGCGGCGAGTACAGCGACCAGCTCGGCGCGTGCGCCCTCCGTCGTACCCGGTACATCGTCGATGTCCAGGGCGTCCAGGGCACGTTCGAGAGCGCGCAGAATCTCATGACGGCGCGCGTCGTCCGCCGAAAGCTGCTCCACCAGCCCGCCCAGTACCTCCAGGTCCTGGATCAGCTCCCACACGGCGGGCTCGAAGACCGCCAGATCCAGGCGGTTCAGGCGGTAGAGCGGCGCGTCACCGGAGGTGAGCCGGTCGCCCTCGTAGGTGGGCCGCTGGACGTTGAGTACCGGATTGGCGGCGGCCTCGACGTACAGTTCGACCTCCTCGCCCCCCGCCACCCGGTCGCCGATCCGCACCCAGTCGTTGCGCGGATGGAGCCCCTTCACCGCCTCGCCGTCCGCCCGGTACACCAGCCCCTCGCTCTGGAAGCCGGGGCTCATCCGCTCGAACCCCAGGTCCAGTACGGCCTCCACGGTGCGGCCCGCCCACTCCTCCGGCACCCGCCCGGTCAGCCGGAACCAGCTGGTGCCCCAGGCCGGGCCCCAGGCGTCGCCGGCCGCCGCCGGTGCGTACGGGGCGGCCAGCCCCTCCGCCACCGGCACCGGCTCGCCCGGCGCGTCCCAGCGGCCCACGGCCAGCGGCACGGACGCGCTGTACAGGGCGGGCCTGACGCGTTCTTCGAGTACGCGGCGGAGGCGGTGTTCCACGATGCTGCGGTCGTCGTGCATGCGGCTGCTCCGGTGGGTGCGTGGGGAGACCCGGCGAGTACGGCCCTGCCTTCAGCCTGCCCGGCGAAGGCGCGGAGCCATGCACGGCGCGCCCGCAGTATGCGCGCCGCGCCCTCCGTACCGAGTGGTCCACGCCATTAACCCGTGCGGCGGGATTGCGCATTGCAACGGGTCGTCAGAACCGGTGGGGTCTCCTCTATGACAGCCTTCAAGGATCTGGCACCGCGTCCGTTCAAGGGCCTGACAGCGCGTCGTCCGTTCAAGGACCTGACGCTGCGTCGCACAGTCCCGACCGCCGTCGCCGCTTCGGCCCTGGCCCTGACCCTGACGGCGCCTCAGGAAGCCGCCGCCGTCCAGGCTGCGGGCAGCTACGCCCGGCCGATCACCGCGCCCTACTACGTGTCGGCGCGGTACGGCGTGCCCGGCGACTGGGCCGCCGGGCACCATCCAGGCGTGGACTTCGCCGTACCGACCGGCACGCGCGTCCGTTCGGTCGGCTACGGCACGGTGGTACTGGCCCGCCGCTCCGGCGACTACGGGAAGGCGGTGACCGTTCGCATGCGCGACGGTCACTACGTCGTGTACGGCCACCTCTCCCGGATCGCCGTCAGGAAGGGCCGCCACGTGCGCCCCGGCACCCGGCTGGGCTCCAGCGGCTCGACCGGCCGTTCCAGCGGCCCGCACCTGCACTTCGAGGTACGTGACGCCCGCGGCTACGGCAATGACGTCAACCCGATGCGGTACCTGGCCCGTCGCGGCGTACACATGCGCTGACGCGGCCGAGGGCGCGGACAGGACCCCGCGGAGAAACGGGTGGTGTGCGCGGTCCGGGCGGTGCTTCCGGGGTGGCCGATCTGCGCCCAGGCATTTACGCACCCCCGAAGGCCATCGGGCGGAGATATACACCTCCGACTATTACACCGGGGCCCGAGCACGAGACGCGGTATTTCCTTGGCAATTGCCGTCACCGAACCCGGCACAAGGAGGCCCTCCGGCCCTGGGCCCGGTCCGTCAGCCGCACCAGCGCGGCCGACGGGCCGGGCCGACCCACCCTCCGCGCCCGTGTCCGGCGGCCCACCAGCGACGGACGCATCCGCTCAGCATATTTACCCAAGGGCCTTCTATTGCAGAAAAACATGAACCGGTCGGCATTCCCGACGGCCGGAAAATCAAACTCGAATTACCTGGATGCCACGTTTCTTTACGGCTTTTTCTTCGTTGACGGAGTATGCCTGAGACAACCATTCCGCGAATGCGGCAACTCGGTGGCTGGCACCTGAGTTCCGCAGGCGCCGCCGGCCGCCCGGACGTACACCTGGAGCGCGCCGGGCAGCGCGTACGGCTGGAGCACACCGGCGACCTGCTGCAGGTGCTGCTCTCGGCCCTCGACGGGATCGAGGCCGGCCTGGGACCGCGGGACCGCGCGGAGCGCCCGCCGCGCATCAGACGGTAGGAGCCGTCACCGGTCCGGCCGCCACGCGGCCCGCACCGGCCTCCCGCCCCGGTCCCGGTCCCATCGATCCCACGAGAGCCGACGTGTACGACACTCCCCAGGCCCCTTATCCGTCCGGTCCCGCGCACCCGGGAGGCACCGGGTATCCGGACGGTCCCGGATACCCGGGCGGCAGTAACGGTTACCCCGACGGCTCCGGGCGGCACCGGATGCCGCGCCAGACCACCGATGGACTCGACTCCCCCACCGGCCTCACCGGCATGCCGCTCTTCCGCGACGACATGATGCTCGGCCCCGACGACATCGCACTCGGCCACACGTCCGACGGCTGGGACGCCGCCGTGGTGGAGGAGCTGGAAGGGGAGCTGGCGCAGCTCCTGGAGACGGCCGAGCAGCCCGTGGTGACGCCGCAGCCCACCCCGGCCGTGCCGCCCACCCGGCACCGCAAGACCTCGTTCCTCCGCGCCCACATCGCCACCTGGACCTGGCAGCGCGTGCTGAGCCTGGTGTCGGTGACGCTGACGGCCCTGATCGTCATCGCGGTGAGCATCCTGGGCGCCCTCGCGTCCTACCCCTCGCTCCGCGCCCTGGCCGGCGGCGTCGCCCCGCGCCACATCGCCGACCTCTGGCCGCTGCTGATCTACGGCCCCTGGATCGCCGCCACGCTGTCGATCCTGCGGGCGCGCGCCTACCGCCGCCGCACCGCGCAGTCCTGGCTCGTCGTCATCTTCTTCGCAGCCGTCGCCATGCTGCTGTGCATCGCCCACACCCCGGCGACGCCGGCCGGCATCACCGTGGCCGGACTGCCGCCCGTGACCGTCCTCCTCTGCTTCCACCAGCTCGTCCGCCAGCTGGACCTCTCCCCCGCGCCCCAGGCCACCACCCGCCACGCCCAGAACACCAAGGGCGGCAGCCACCGCCAGCGCGTGGGGTCCTGAGCACCACCCGCCCGGCCGCGGGCGCCCCACCCGATACGGATACGAAAGAACCCCTGCCGGAGTTCCCGGCAGGGGTTCTGATGTCTGTGGACCTGAGGGGATTCGAACCCCTGACCCCCTCGTTGCGAACGAGGTGCGCTACCAGCTGCGCCACAGGCCCTTGCGACGAGTGAAACTCTAGCATCCTTGCGGCCGTGCTCGGAAATCGCTTCCGGCGCTGGTCAGGAGTGGCGGGTCACTCGTTCGCGGCCCGGGGGCGGTCCAGCCCCTCGTCGGCCGGAGCGGCGAACTGGTCGAAGAGCGGGGTACGGCCGCGGCGGCCGCCGGCGGGGCGGTCCCGGCCCGGCGCCGGGCGGGGGTCCGCGTCCGCGACCTGACCGGCGCCGGCCGGCGGGGCCGCGGCGGCGCCGTCCACGGGCGCGCCCGTACCGCCCGCCGTACCGGACCGCGCGGAGCTCCAGGCATCGTCGGCGGACAGGTCGACATGACCGCTGGCGCGCGGCGCCACAGGGGCGGTGACGTACGTCGGCAGCGGTACCGGGACCGGGTCCCAACCGCCCCCGTCGCGGCGGCCCCGGGGGCGCTGCGGATCGGCCCACTCCGTGTGCCCGCCCTGCTCGACAAGAGGGTGGCGGCCCGCACTCGGGGCGGGCTCGGGGCGCACCGGCTCAGGCGCGGGGCCGGCCGGTTCGGCGGGGATCTCCTCGGCGGGCGGCTGGTGGCCCGCCTGAGGAGGGCGGGCACGGCCCTCCCGCAGCCGCTGGGCCGCGGCCTCGGCCCCCCGCTGGTCCATCGTGAAGGCGAACCGGCGGCGCTCCTGGAGGCGGAGGTACACGATGTACGCGCTCAGCAGGACGGCGGGAACGCCGGGGGCCCACAGGAACGTGATGCCGCCGACCCCGGCGACGACCGCGCCGACGGTGAAGACCAGGAAGAGGACCGTGATCGTGCGGCGGCGCCGCGCGAGGACCCGGGCCCGCTTCGTGCGCTCGGCGGACGAGGGGCGGGGCGCGGGGGCGTGCGGAGGAACCGGGCCGTGCGGCTGGACGGCCGTGGGTGCGGCCTCGCGCTCCTCGGGGGCGCGGGCTTCCGCCGCGGGCGGGCGGTCCTCGTCCGCGGGCGTGCTTGCCGACCGGACGCCGGCCGCGTCGGCCTGTGCGTCCGGGTCCCGTTCCCCGCTCGCATCGTCGGCCGAGCGCCCTTCCTGCCCCTTGGCGTAACGGCGTTCCATCGCCGCCCGCCCGGACAGGAGCCGGATGGCGGTACTGAAACGCTCCGTAGGACGGGCCTCATTGAGTTCGTCCTGCCTACGGAGCCACATCGGCACCAAGTAGGCGGCCCAGGCCCCGACGATGACTGCGTAGATGAGGCCGCTGCTGCTCACGCCTCACACGGTAGAGGGGTTTGAGCGGGGCCATCCGCCAATTGAGCCGGTGTGTCGCACGATCTGGCTGATATCTCGAACTTTTTTTGTGATTGTTGCGATCAACGCACTGCGAATGTGTCGAATTGATGGATTAATTCGAACAGATTTTTTATTTGTGGGATGTCCCCGGGGTGCCCGGCTTCTCGCGGTGCCACCGGGCGAGCAGCCCGCCCGGCACCTCCTCCGCCGTCAGCGCGTAAACCAGGTGGTCACGCCAGGCGCCGTCGATGTGCAGATAGCGCGGCCGCAGCCCCTCCTCGCGGAAACCGAGCTTTTCCACCACCCGGCGGCTGGGCACGTTCTCCGGGCGAATGCACACCTCGATGCGGTGCAGTCCGACCGTACGGAAGCAGTGGTCGACGGCGAGCGCGACCGCGGTGGGCATGACACCGCGCCCCGCGACGGCCTGGTCGACCCAATAGCCGATATGGCCCGAACACATCGATCCCCAGGTGATCCCGGCGACCGTCAGCTGCCCGGCCAGTCGTCCCTGGTACTCCACGACGAACGGCAGCATCCGGCCCGCGTGCGCCTCCGCCCGCAGGTGCCGCACCATCTGACGGTAGGTCGGCCGCTGGACCGGCGGCGCACCGGGCGGTGCGGGCGGGATGGTGGCCTCCCACGGGCGCAGCCAGTCGCGGTTGCGCCGGTTGACCTCGCGCCAGGCCCGCTGGTCGCGCAGCCTTATCGGGCGGAGGGCCGTGTCGCCGTCCGCCAGCTCCACCGGCCAGGGGGCGTTCAGTGCGTACTCCCGGCCGGTCTGGGGTGGTCGCCGCCGCGGAGCTGGTCGACGGCGTGCACGAGCAGCCGCTCCAGTACGGCGAGGCCGTCGCGGACGCCCCCTGTGGAGCCGGGCAGGTTCACGACGAGGGTGCGGCCCGCGACGCCCGCCAGGCCCCGCGAGAGCGCCGCCGTGGGCACCTTGGCCAGCCCCTCGGCCCGGATCGCCTCGGGGATGCCGGGCACTTCGTAGTCCAGCACCCGGCGGGTCGCCTCCGGGGTGGCGTCGGTGGGCGAGATGCCCGTACCGCCGGTGGTGACCACCGCGTCGAAGCCGCCGGCCACCGCGTCGCGCAGCGCGGCCTCCACGGGGTCGCCGTCCGGGACCACCCGCGGGCCCTCGACCTCGAAGCCGAGCGCGGCGAGCGCCTCGGCGATGAGCGGGCCGCCCTTGTCGGCGTAGACCCCGGCGGCGGCGCGGTTGGAGGCCGTCACGACCATTGCCCGGTAGGGGCGCGGCGCGTCCGAGTGTGCGCTCATGCGCCCGCCTCCGTGCCGCTCTCGCGCACCCAGTCGCCCGACTTGCCGCCGCTCTTCTCCTCCACCCGTACGTCGGTGATGACCGCGCCCTTGTCGACGGCCTTGACCATGTCGATCACGGTCAGCGCGGCGACGGTGACCGCGGTGAGCGCCTCCATCTCCACGCCCGTACGGTCGGTGGTCTTCACCGTCGCCAGGATCTCCACGGCGTCGTCGGCCACCGACAGCTCGACCTTCACGCCGGAGACGGCCAGCGGGTGGCACAGCGGGATGAGGTCGGGGGTGCGCTTGGCGCCCATGATGCCGGCGATACGGGCGGTGGCCAGGGCGTCGCCCTTGGGGACGCCCTCGCCACGCAGCAGTTCGATCACCCGCGGCGCTACCAGGACCCGGCCGCTGGCGCGGGCCGTGCGCGCGGTGACGTCCTTCTCGGATACGTCGACCATGCGGGCCGCGCCCGCCGCGTCGATGTGGGTGAGGTGTTGCTGGCCGCTGCTCATCGTTCTCCTGGTCCGGACCGTGCCGCGCCTGTGCGACGACACCGTACCCGCAGCGGAGGACCGTCACCCGGGCAGCCGGGCGCTACGGGAGAAGCGGGCCACCCGGGGGCGGCAGCGCGCCACCCGGGCCGGCCGCCCCGCCGGAGGAGCGGCTATCCGAGAAGAACCACGTCCACCTCGTCCCCCGCGGCGACCTCCGTGACGTCCTCGGGCACCGCGATCAGGCAGTTGGCGTGCGCGAGCGCCTTGACCAGGTGCGAGCCCGCGCCGCCCACGGGGGTGACCGTGCCGGACACCGGGTCGTGGCGGCCGCGCAGGAACTGCCGCTTGCCCCGGGGCGAGGAGGTGATGTCCTGGGTGCAGCGGGCCCGCTCGGTGTACCGGTGCACGTCCTGCAGGCCCATCAGGGCGCGGATGGCCGGGCGGACGAACAGCTCGAAGGACACGTAGGAGCTCACCGGATTACCGGGCAGCGCCAGCAGCGGGGTGCGGTCCGGGCCGATGAGCCCGAAGCCCTGCGGCTTGCCCGGCTGCATGGCGAGGCGCCGGAACTCCACGCTGCCCTCCTCGCCGGAGAAGTCCGCCAGCGTCTCCTTGACCACGTCGTACGCGCCGACGCTGACGCCGCCGCTGGTGACGACGATGTCGGCGCGAATGAGCTGGTCCTCGATGGCGGCGCGCAGCGTGTCGGCGTCGTCGGCGACCGCAGCGACCCGGTAAGCGAGCGCGCCGGCGTCCCGGGCGGCGGCGGTCAGCGCGTAGCTGTTCGAATCGTGGATCTGGCCGGGACCCAGCGGCTCGCCTGGCTGGACCAGTTCGCTGCCGGTGCCCATGACCACGACACGGGGGCGCGGCCGTACCTTGACGGTGGCGCGTCCGATGGCGGCGAGCAGGGCGATCTGCGGCGGCCCGAGGACCGTGCCGGCGGCCAGCGCGGGCTCGCCCGCGGAGACGTCGCTGCCCCGGGCGCGTACATGGGCGTGCGCCTCCACGGGGCGGTGCACCCGGACCTCGCCGCTGGCGCCGGCCGGGTCGGTGCTGCGGGCGCGCATCGTGGTGGCGGGGCCGCCTCCGGTGCCGCCGTCGGTCCACTCCACGGGGACGACGGCCTCGGCACCCGGGGGCAGCGGGGCGCCCGTCATGATGCGGGCGGCCTCGCCGGGCCCGACAGGGGGCAGGTCGCCGCTGCCGGCCGCGACATCGCCGATCACGGTGAGCGTGGCGGGGTACGCCTCGGTGGCCCCCGCCACGTCGGCGACGCGGACGGCATAGCCGTCCATGGAGCTGTTGTCGAAGGGGGGCAGCGCGACCGGCACCGTGACGTCCTCGACCAGGACGCAACCCTGGGCGTCCAGCAGCTGCAGCTCGATGGGCTCCAGTGGACGGATCTTGGACAGGACGTCTTCGATGTGGTCGGCCACCGACCAGACGCGGTCGGGTTGGCTGGTCCGGTCGGTGGTGGCGCTCAAATCCCTACATCTCCTCGGTGACGTAACTGCGCAGCCAGGTCCTGAAGTCGGGGCCCAGGTCCTCACGTTCGCATGCCAGTCTGACAATGGCACGCAGGTAGTCGCCACGGTCACCGGTGTCATAGCGGCGGCCCTTGAAGACGACGCCGTGCACCGGGCCGCCGAGCGAGGAGTCGGAGGCCAGCGCCTGAAGGGCGTCGGTCAGCTGGATCTCGTTGCCGCGCCCCGGTTCGGTCTTGCGCAGCACCTCGAAGACGGCCGGATCCAGCACGTACCGGCCGATGATGGCGAGGTTGCTGGGTGCGTCGGCCGGGTCGGGCTTCTCGACCAGGTCGGAGACGGTCACCACGTCGTCGTCGCCCGTGGGGGTGGCGGCGGCGCATCCGTAGAGGCCGATCTGCGCGGGGTCGACCTCCATGAGGGCGATGACGGAACCGCCGTACTCCTCCTGGACCTGCACCATGCGCTGCAGCAGCGGGTCCCGGGGGTCGATCAGGTCGTCGCCCAGGAGGACGGCGAAGGGCTGGTCGCCCACGTGGGGCTCGGCGCACAGGACCGCATGGCCCAGACCGCGCGGGTCGCCCTGCCGTACGTAGTGCATCGTCGCGAGGTCGCTGGACTCCTGCACCCGGGCGAGCCGGGACTGGTCGCCCTTGCGGCTGAGCGCCTCTTCGAGCTCGTAGTTGCGGTCGAAGTGGTCTTCCAGGGGGCGCTTGTTGCGTCCGGTGACCATCAGGACGTCGGAGAGCCCGGCCGTGACGGCTTCCTCCACCACGTACTGGATGGCCGGCTTGTCGACGACCGGCAGCATTTCCTTCGGGGTCGCCTTGGTGGCGGGCAGGAAGCGGGTGCCGAGACCGGCCGCCGGGATGACAGCCTTACGGATCCGAGTACGCGATTCAGTCATGCGCCACACGATAACCGGAGCTTTGTGGCGGATCATGATTGTCCGGTGAAAAGCGCATGAGAGTGGAGCAAGGGCGCACAGTGACCACGAACGACGCTAGGAAACGCGGGTTGCGGCGAGACCTCATCGAGGTGAGGAACTCGTTGCCCCTGAGTGACGTATCGGCGGCCGGATCGGTTCTGTCCGAGCGAGCGCTGCAGCTCAGGGAGTTGGCCGAGGCCCGGACGGTCGCCGCGTACGTGTCGATCGGCCGCGAGCCGTCCACCCGTGCGCTGCTGGAGCGGCTGCGGGCGGCGGGCGTGCGCGTACTGCTGCCGGTCCTGCTGCCGGACAACGACCTGGACTGGGCGGCGTACGAGGGCCCTGAGCGGCTCATGAAGGCCGGACGGGGGCTGCTGGAGCCCGCGGGGCCCCGGCTCGGTCCCGAGGCCGTCACGGACGCGGGAGCGGTGTTCCTGCCGGGTCTGGCGGTGGACCGGCGGGGCCTGCGGCTCGGGCGCGGGGGCGGCAGTTACGACCGGGTGCTGGCGCGGCTGGAACGCGCCGGTGCCACGCCCGCGCTGGTGGTGCTGCTGTACGACGGCGAGGTCCTGGAGGAGGTACCGGTCGATCCGCACGACCGGCCGGTGCAGGCGGCGGTGACGCCGTCGGGCGTGCACCGGTTCACGGAGCGCCCCGCGGGCGCCTGAGAACGCCGATCGCCGGGCGGTCCCGTCTTCGGGGACCGCCCGGCGATCGTTGCGCACCGGCTACCGCGTCACGGCGACAGCGTCAGCGTGTCCTTCGTCGCGGCCTTGACGGCCTTCTCCGAGAAGGCCCACGGCAGCAGTTCGCCCTTGACCCACTTGCCGGTCTGGTCGTCGTAGTGCGCGTTGTACGCGTGCCCCGAGGCGCCGGTGAGGTTGATCCAGCGCGACTTGTCGAGGTCCGCGAGGTTGACGACCATCCGCATCGAGGGCACCCAGACGACCTGGTAGCCGCCGGCGGCGTTCCAGCCGGTGGCGTTCACGGCCGCCTCGCCGCCGCCGAGGTTCCAGGGGCCGCGGTTGAACAGGCCCTGCAGCATGCCGGGTCCGTCCGTGCCGAGCGTCTGGTTCTTCAGCGTGAGCTGGTGCAGACGGCCCCAGCTCCAGGTGTTGATGTTCTTGCCGAGCTTGGCGGTCAGCTCGTAGCGCGCGTCCTGCATGGCGTGCGCGAGGAGCTGGTCGCGGTTCTTGTCACCGGGGCGGCCCGGCTTGTCCTCGGTCTTCCACCAGTCGTTGCCGGGGTCGTCGAGGATCTTCCGCACGACCTCGTACCAGCGGTCGCCGCCGTCGGGCTGCGCGGAGTCCTTGGCACGCTCACCGCATTCGCGGACCCACTTCTGCAGGTCGTCGGCCGGCCCGGTCTCGTCGGCCGGGTGGACCGTCAGGCACTGGCCGTCGACGCGCAGCTCCTTGGGCATCTTGTCGCCGAAGGCCAGCTTCAGGGTGTTGCGCCAGACCGCGTTGAAGTAGGCGGCGGCCGCCGAGTCGGACTCCTGGGTGTAGTTCCAGCCCTCCAGGAGCTGCTGGGCCTCGCGGACGTACGGGTCCTTGATGTCGAGCTTCAGCAGGTACGGCGTGAGCAGTTCGGCGATCTCGCTGCTGTTGTCCAGCTGCATGGTCTGCATGTCATGCGTGGAGATCTTGCCGCCGTCCTTGATCTTGGACTGGATCAGGTCGTTGATCCGCTGGCTGCGCGCTCCGTAGCCCCAGTCCCGGGTGATCAGGTACGGGTACTTGTCCTGATCGATCACGGCCTGGTTGGCGGTGACGATGTAGCCGCTCTTGGGGTTGAGCTCCCAGGGCAGCGCGGACTGCGGGATGTAGCCGGTCCACCGGTACTCCGGGTCCCAGCCCGGCGCGGGCAGCGAGCCGTCGCCCTTGCCGCGTACGGGGATGCGGCCGGGCGCCTGGTAGCCGATGTTGCCCTTGGTGTCGGCGTAGATGAGGTTCTGCGACGGCACCTCGAAGTGGTGCGCCGCCTTACGGAACTCGTCCCAGCCGGAGGCCCGGTTCATTTCGAACACGGCATCCATGGAGCGGCCCGGGGAGAGCGCGGTCCACTTCAGGGAGATGGCGTAGCCGTCGCCGCGGTCGGGCGCGGCGTTGCCCACGGGGGCGTCCTTGCCGACCTTGGCCAGCTCGTCGTCGCGGTCGGAGACCACGGGCCCGTTGTTGGTGGACCGTACGGTGATGGTGCGGCTGGCGCCGCCGGCGACCTTGATGGTCTCCCTGCGGGTCGTGAAGGGCACCTCACGGCCGTCGTACAGGTAGCCGTTCTCGCCGACCTTCTCCAGGTACAGGTCGGAGACGTCGGCCCCGAGGTTGGTCATGCCCCAGGAGATGTCCTGGTTGTGGCCGATTATCACGCCCGGCATCCCGGAGAAGGTGAAACCGGAGACGTCGTAGTTGCACTGCGGGCTCTTCGTACGGCAGTGCAGGCCCATCTGGTACCAGAGCGAGGGCATCTGCGGCGCCAGGTGCGGGTCGTTGGCCAGCAGCGGCTTACCGGTGGTGGTGTGCTTGCCGGAGACGACCCAGGAGTTGGAGCCGATGCCGTTGCCGTTCGGACCGAGCAGCGCGGGCACTTCGTCCAGGGTGTTGGAGAACGCCGAGAGCTGGCTCTGAAGGGACTGCGCCGCGCCGGCCGCGCTTCCGGACTGCGTGCTGCTCGCGGTGGCCTCGGGGTCGAACTCCTTGGCCCCCGGGTCGACGGCGCCGCCCTGCACGATCGGCTTGTTGCGGTCGTACGGGTAGGACGGGTAGAGCTCGGCGATCTGCTTCTGGGAGAAGCGGCTGGTCATCAGGGACCGGTCGATCTCGTCCTGCATGTTGCCGCGCAGGTCCCAGGCCATGGCCTTGAGCCAGGCCACGGAGTCGGCCGGCGTCCACTTGCCCGGCTTGTAGTCGTTCTCAAGGCCGAGCGCCGCGTACTCCAGGGACAGCGCCGAGCCTTCGTGGTCCTTGAGGTAGGCGTTGACGCCGGCCGAGTAGGCGTCGAGGTACTTCTTCGTGCTGTCCGACAGCTTGGTGTCGTACTCCTTCTGCGCGGTGTCGTGCCACCCGAGGGTGCGCAGGAAGGAGTCGGTCTTCACCTGGCTCTTGCCGAACATCTCCGAGAGCCGCCCGGCCGTCATGTGGCGGCGGACGTCCATCTCCCAGAAGCGGTCCTGTGCCTGGACGTAGCCCTGGGCGCGGAAGAGGTCCTCATCGGAGTCGGCGTAGATCTGCGGGATGCCGTTGCCGTCCCGCATGACGTCCACGGGGCTGGACAGGCCGGGCATCTTCAGGGACCCGGTGGTCTCCGGGTAGGAGGCGCGGACCGTGCTGACGCCCCAGAACGTCCCGTAGCCGACGCCCGCCACGAGCAGAAGCACGACCAAGATGACGACGAGGCGGGCGCGCCGCCCCTTTTTCTTCGGAGCGGGGCCGGACTTGTTGGCGGGCATCTCTGTCCTTCGAGGGGCAGGGTGGGAGTGCTGGAGCAACCATAGGCGCACCGGTTCGGCGACCCCTACGCGGAGTCACCACCAAGGGCTCCGACATTCAAGTAATGGTAAATTGTTAGGGTCAGTAACTAGATACGGTAAGTAAAAATCCGGGGAGCGTTCGCCCGGAGAGTCACCTGGAAGGACCCGGCCCCTGACTGTCGACCGCCTCAACGAACTCCTGCTGGTCTGCTCTTTCGTACTGCTCATCGCCGTGGCGGCCGTACGGATCTCCTCGCGCAGCGGGCTTCCCAGCCTGCTCGTTTACTTGGGGATCGGCGTCGCCATAGGGGCCGACGGCATCGGAGTCGTCTTCGACAACGCCGAACTGACCCAGATCCTGGGCTATGCCGCGCTCGTGGTGATCCTCGCCGAGGGCGGTCTCGGTACGAAGTGGAAAGAAGTCAGACCGGCGCTCCCCCAGGCCGCGTTGCTCTCCACCCTCGGTGTCGCGGTGAGCGTGGGGGTCACCGCGGCCGGCGCGCACTATCTGGTCGGGCTGGAGTGGCGGCAGGCGCTCCTCATCGGCGCGGTGGTCTCCTCCACCGACGCCGCGGCGGTCTTCTCGGTGCTGCGCAGCGTCCCGCTGCCGTCCCGCCTCACGGGCGTCCTGGAGGCCGAATCGGGCTTCAACGACGCCCCCGTGGTCATCCTGGTCGTCGCGTTCTCCACGGCGGGCCCGGTCGAGCACTGGTACGTCCTGATCGGCGAGATCGCCCTGGAGCTGGCCATCGGCGCCGCGATCGGCGTCGCGATCGGCTGGCTCGGCGCGTACGGCATGCGGCACGTGGCTCTGCCGGCCTCCGGCCTGTACCCGATCGCCGTCATGGCCATCGCGGTCTCCGCGTACGCCGCGGGCGCTCTCGCGCACGGCTCCGGCTTCCTCGCGGTCTACCTGGCGTCGATGGTCCTCGGGAACTCCAAGCTGCCGCACTCCGCGGCCACTCGCGGCTTCGCCGAGGGGCTCGGCTGGCTCGGCCAGATCGGCATGTTCATCCTGCTCGGCCTGCTCGTCACGCCGCACAACCTCGGCGACGACATCCTGCCCGCGATCGTCATCGGTCTGATACTGACGCTGATCGCCCGCCCGCTGTCCGTACTGCTCACCCTGCGGCCGTTCCGTATGCCGTGGCGCGAGCAGACGCTGCTCTCGTGGGCGGGACTGCGCGGCGCCGTACCCATCGTGCTGGCGACGATCCCGATGGTCGGCGAGGTCCCCGGGAGCGAGCGCGTCTTCAACATCGTGTTCGTGCTCGTGGTCGTCTACACCCTCGTGCAGGGCCCGACGCTGCCCTGGCTCGCCCGGCGGCTGCGGATCGGCGACAGCGAGGAGGCGGCCGACCTCGGTATCGAGTCCGCGCCTCTGGAGCGCCTGCGCGGCCACCTCCTGTCGACGGCGATCGGCCCGAAGTCGCGGATGCACGGCGTGGAGATCGCCGAGCTGCGACTGCCGGCCGGTGCCGCGGTCACGCTGGTCGTCCGGGACGGCACGAGCTTCGTACCGTCACCCACGACCGTTCTGCGGCGCGGCGACGAGCTTCTGGTCGTGGCGACCGACCCGGTGCGGGACGCGGCCGAGCGGCGCCTCCAGGCGGTCTCCCAGGGCGGCAAGCTGGCGGGCTGGCTGGGCACGGGCGGGGCGTCGGCGCCCCGGAGATGAGGGCGGCCGCGCCTCCTCCGGAGGCGGCGGTCAGCACCTCGGCGCACTGCGCAAGCCTCCGTTCGATCCCAGGTGTGGGACAGATCTCACCACGCCGATCGCAGGCTGCGACCCCCACTCGCCTGTAGCATTGAAGAAGCAATGCACGACACCCACTCTGCCTGATGCAGAGCTGGCGCGACCGCTCGGCGGCCGCGGTCCCCTGCGTACGCAGCCACCTCTCAGGTGCGGACCCGGTATCACTCGGTCCAGCGCGAGAGGACAGCTCTCGGCGCGCTCTCCGTGATCACCTCACGGGCGCGTCACCAGGCGGCGGAAAGGCCCGGCCGTGGCATCCACGGTCCAGAACGCTTCGACGGCCCACGACGAGTCGCAGCACCCCGAAAGCGCTCCCGCGGGCGGCCCCTCCGGCAAGCGCCCCGGATACGGACAGCTCCTGCGCACCCCCGGAGCGTGGACCTTCGTCCTGCCCGGCTTCCTGGCCCGGCAGCCCTTCGCGATGCTCACCATCGGCATCGTCCTGCTCGTCCAGCACACCACCGGCTCGTTCGGGATCGCGGGCGCGGTCTCCGCGGCGACCGGCATCTCCATGGCGCTGTTCGCCCCCCAGAGCGGCAAGCTCGCCGACCGCTTCGGGCAGCGTGCCGTGCTGCTCCCCGGTGTCGCTGTGCACGCCGTCTCTGTGGCGGCGCTGCTCACCCTTGCGCTGCTGGACGCGCCTCTGTGGGCGCTGCTGGTCGTCGCCGTCCCTACGGGAGCCTCGACGCCGCAGGTCGGCCCGATGGTGCGCGCACGGTGGGCGGCACGGCTGAGCGACAGCCCTCTGATGTCGACCGCGGCCGCCTTCGAGTCCGTGACCGACGAGTTCACCTTCGTGGTGGGCCCGGTGCTGGCGACCGCGCTGTGCACGAGTGTCCACCCGGCGGCCGGTCTGATCGCCGAGGCCGTCCTGACGCTGGCCGGCGGCCTGCTCTTCGCGGCGCAGCACCGTAGCCAGCCGGCCGCGCACCGTACGAAGGAGGGCGGCGAGGCGCGCACCTCGGCCCTCTCGATCCCCGGCGTGCGGGTCCTCATCGCGGTCTTCCTCGGCATCGGTTCGGTCTTCGGCGGCATGCAGGTCTCGCTGACGGCGTTCACGGAGTCCATCGGGCAGCCGGGCATCAACGGCGTGCTGTACGGGATCTTCGCGGGCGGCAACATGACCGCGGGCATCGTGTGCGGCGCGATCGCCTGGAAGGTCGGCCCGCGCCGCCGGCTGCTGGTCGCCTACGGGCTGCTGGCGCTGGCCACCACCCCGCTGTGGGCCCTCACCGCGGTACCGCTGCTGGGCCTGACCGGCCTGGTGGTCGGCCTGTGCATCGCACCGGCCCTGATCACCGGCTACACCCTGGTCGAGTCCCTGGTGCCGGCCTCGGCCCGTACGGAGGCGTTCACCTGGCTGACCGGTGCCGTGGCACTGGGCCAGGCCGCGGCCGCCACGACCGCGGGGCAGCTCACCGACCGCTTCGGTCCCAGCGCCGGATTCTTCGTGCCGCTGGCCGGTACGGCGCTGGCCTTCCTGGTGCTCGCGGCGCTGCGGGGACGCCTGATTCCGCCCGGTACCGGGCGGATCGCGGCACGTGGGGTCGGTCACCGTACGCCGGTCACAGTGGACTGAAGCGCCGGAATACTGCACTATGGATCGTCGTTAGCACTCATTGAGTGAGAGTGCCAGGAGGAAGACAACGTGCCGACCTACCAGTACCAGTGCACCGAGTGCGGCGAGGGCCTTGAGGCCGTGCAGAAGTTCACCGACGACGCGCTCACCGAGTGCCCGAGCTGCCGTGGACGCCTGAAGAAGGTCTTCTCGGCGGTCGGCATCGTCTTCAAGGGCTCCGGCTTCTACCGGAACGACAGCCGCGGCTCCTCGTCGAGCAGCAGCCCCGCGTCGTCCTCCTCGTCGAGCACGTCCTCCTCGACGTCGAGCAGCTCCGACAGCAAGTCGTCGAGCTCCTCCTCGACCACGTCCGGGAGCAGCTCCTCCGCGACCACGTCGAGCAGCAGCTCCGCCGCCTGACAGCCCTTCCCGTGGACCCCGCCGTCACCGACGGCGGGGTCCACGGCGTTGTGCCGCACACCGCCGCGGGCGGGCCGCCGTGGATAGGGTGACCCGCATGGCGGACGCGGAGATCGGCGTAATCGGCGGCTCGGGCTTCTACTCCTTCCTCGACGAGGTGACCGAGGTCACCGTCGAGACGCCGTACGGGCCGCCCAGCGACTCGCTCTTCCTCGGGGAGGTCGCCGGCCGGCAGGTCGCGTTCCTGCCCCGGCACGGCCGCGGCCACCACCTCCCGCCGCACCGCATCAACTACCGCGCCAATCTCTGGGCACTGCGCTCGGCCGGCGTCCGCCAGGTCCTCGGGCCGTGCGCGGTCGGCGGCCTGCGCCCGGAGTACGGCCCCGGCACGCTCCTCGTACCGGACCAGATCGTGGACCGTACGAAGACCCGCGTCCAGACGTACTTCGACGGGGTGCCGCTGCCGGACGGCAGCGTCCCGGACGTCGTGCACGTGGCCTTCGCCGACCCGTACTGCCCGGCCGGCCGCCGGACCGCCGTCGACGCCGCCCGCGGGCGGGGCTGGGAGCCGGTCGACGGCGGCACGCTCGTGGTCGTCGAGGGCCCGCGCTTCTCCACGCGCGCCGAGTCGCGGTGGCATGCCGCGCAGGGCTGGTCGGTGGTCGGCATGACGGGCCACCCCGAGGCCGTCCTGGCTCGCGAGCTGGGCCTCTGCTACACCTCCATGGCCCTGGTCACGGACCTGGACGCGGGGGCCGAGGCCGGCGAGGGCGTCTCGCACGACGAGGTCCTGCGGGTCTTCGCCGAGAACGTCGGCCGGCTGCGCGAGGTCCTTTTCGACGCGGTGGCCGCACTCCCTGCGGCCACGGCGCGCACCTGCGCCTGCGCCCAGGTCCACGGGGGCCGGGAACTGGGGATCGAGCTGCCGTAACCGTCCCGGGACGGCCGCGACCGTCCTCGCGGGGGCTGTAGCCGTCCTCGCGGACGCCGCATGAACCCCTTGTGGGTGAGGGAGTTGTACACAACCGACGGGTAGCGGGATCGGCTGTCCACAGGCCGCCGCGAGATCCGCCGGATTCGGTCAGGGTGGTTCTCGTCCGACGCCCTGGCGCACCGACGCGGGGGCGTGCGATTCCCCTCTTTTCGGCGGTGACCGACGATGACCACCTCCTCCTACACCAATCCCCCATTGCCCGCACCCCCGTTGTGTGAGGTTCCACACTTCGAGCCATTCCGCATTCGCGGTGGGCGGCGCCGCACGCCGACCCTGCCGAAGGTCCGGTGGTACGCCGTTTCCGCTGGCCTGGCCGCCATGGCGGCCGCCCTCGCCATCGCCTCACCGGGCGGTGAAACACGTGCCGAAGGCCGTTTCAGCAATTCCGTTCTACTGGCCGATACGCATCAGGCACGCAAAACTGTGACGGATGGTGGGGCAGCTCCCCGATGTCGCAATGTGGCGATTTCCCCCCGTACGGCGGTAACGCCATGCTGATCCGTACTGACGCCCCGTCCAAGCCCCGGTCCTTTTTGACCTCATGGACAGCTCTGCCCCACCTCGCCGTAAGTTGCGCCGGCGCCTCCGAAAGGCGCGGCGTCCGTAGTAAGCGTGGAAAGAGGCTGTCAGGTGAGCGACGAGAAGAACGGCGTGCTGCAGGGATTCAAGGAATTCCTGATGCGCGGCAACGTCATCGAGCTTGCGGTTGCCGTCGTGGTCGGAGCCGCCTTCACCAACATCGTGAACGCCGTGGTGAAGGGCGTCATCAACCCGTTCGTCGGTGCGCTCGGTTCGCAGAACCTGGACCACTACAAGAGCTGCCTCAGCGCCTCCTGCCACCCGGACCCCAAGACCGGCGAATTCACCGACGGTATCTACATCCTCTGGGGCTCGGTGCTCAGCGCCGCGCTGACCTTCGTGATCACCGCCGCGGTCGTCTACTTCCTCATGATCCTTCCGATGAACAAGTGGAAGGCGCGCCAGGACGCCAAGAAGCCGGTGGACGAGACCCCGGTGGAGCCGACCGAGCTCGAGCTGCTGGCCCAGATCCGCGACGCGCTGATCACCCAGCGCGACGGCTCGGAGCCCGTCGTGGGCGCGGGCGCGATTCCCGGCCCCGTCTCGACGGAGAAGTCGCAGAGCTGACGCGAGCCGCCGCCCCACGCCTCGGACGCGGCTCTCCGGAGCCGTCAGATGTGGTGGGGCGGCTTCTCGTCCAGAAAGCGCGCCAGGTCGGCGGCGCTGCTGTTCCCGGCCCCGGGCCGCTCGCCCCATCCCCGGTCCGTGTCGTCCGCCGACTGCCGGTCCAACGGATCATCGAAGATCAACGCAGCGGTCCCGGGCTTCGCGCCCCGGCCGCCGCCATTCCCCGCGACCGCGGGCGCGACCGGAGCCTGCGGGGCCTCTTCCGGCTCATTCTCGGCTGCGGCATCCGCGGTCTCACTCATTCCTCCAGGGTACGACCACGCCGCACGGTGCTCGGCGGGGCTGTACCGGGCGCTCGCACCCCGGGCGCCCGCACCTCGAGCGCTGCCGCCCTGGGCGCGACCGCGCCGGGTGGTGCGGCCCGGGGCGCTGGCGCCGCGGGCGCCCCTCCCCCGAGCCGGCTCCTCGATCGCGGCCAGGGCCCGTGCGCGCCGCCCCTCGGGACTCAGCCGCCCACGCGCCGCCCCACACGTCCGCCCACGCGCCGACCCATACATCCGCCCCGCGTCCGCCCGCGCGTCCGCCGTAAGGCTCAGTCGGCGTCGAGTGCCTCGTGCCACCAACGGTCCCGGCCCGGGTGCCAGGCGACGGGGCGCGGGCAGCGGTTTACGACCAGTACGGTCTGCACGTCCGTGGCGCCGTTCGACAGGGCTCGGTCGATCATGGTCTTGAGCGGGCGGACGGCGCCGTCCCAGAACGCGGCGTCGGCGGTGATCAGCACGCGCGCGCCGGACTCCCGTACACGGGCGGCGAGTTCGGGTGCCGTCAGCGACACCGGCAGGGTGCTGCGTACGGCATCGATACGGCCGCAGGCGAGCGTGGTGATCACTGACTCGGGCACCAGGGGCAGATGGACGGCCACCCGGTCGCCGGCGCGTACACCGAAGCGGGTCAGCGCCGCGGCGGCTCGGGACGACCGGTCGATGAGCTGGCTGTGGGTCAGCTCCTCGACCCGGCCCGGCTCACCGGTCCAGCTCAAGGCGATGTCCGGAGCGTGCGGGGCGAGGTTCGGGTCAATGGGATCGGGGTCGGAGGGAACGCGGCGCAACATACGCCCAGCTTGAAGATCGCCGATCAACGTTTGTTGAACGTGCGATAGATGCGTCCACCAATGGAACCGGAGGCGCCGCCTCGCAGCCGAAAATACGGGCCCGTACGCGCTCTCGCCCCCGTACCCCACCCCTGGGAGGCTGAGCGGGACCCCGCCCGAGGGCGCCGTCCACCGGACCCGTCCACACGACCCCGTCCGGGCGCGCTGCGCCCCCACTCCAGGAGGCTTACATGTCTACGTCAGCCAGTCAGCCCGACCCCGTCGCGCGGCCCGCCGGGAGGTCGAGCCGGGAGCATCACCGCATCGTCGTCATAGGCGGCGGTACCGCCGGGATCACCGTGGCCGCGCGGTTGCGGCGGGCCGGGGCGCCGGATGTGGCGGTGCTGGAGCCTTCCGGTACGCACTGGTACCAGCCGCTGTGGACGCTGGTCGGCGGCGGCCAGGCGCCGCTGCGGGCGTCGTTACGCACCGAGGCCGAGGTCATGCCGCCCGGCGTGCACTGGCTGCGGGAGGCCGCCGTGGCCGTCGATCCGGGCGCGCGTACGGTCAGTACGGCATCGGGGCGGACCGTCGCGTACGACCGGCTGGTGCTCGCGCCGGGGCTGCGGCTGGACCCCGACGGTGTGCCCGGGCTCGCGCAGGCCCTCGGTCACGACGGCGTGACCAGCAACTACCTGCCCGAACTGGCCCCGCTGACCTGGGACCTGATCCGCCGCATGAAGAGCGGGACCGCGCTGTTCACGATGCCGGCCGGGCCGGTGAAGTGCGGCGGCGCGCCGCAGAAGATCGCGTACCTGGCCGCCGATCACTGGCGCAAGCGCGGCGTGCTGGACCGCATCCGGGTCGTCCTCGTGCTGCCCGAGACGGCGATGTTCAAGGTGCCGGAGTTCGGCCGGGTGCTGGAGGACGTGGCACGGCGGTACGGCATCGAGGTACGGCTGCGGTCGGAGATGGTGTCCGTGGACGGGGCGACCCGCGAAGCGGTGATCGTGAACCATGCGACGGGCGACAAGGAGACGATTTCCTACGACCTGTTGCACGCGGTGCCGCCGCAGGCCGCGCCCGAATGGATCGCCGGCGGGCCGCTGGCCGACCCGACTTCGCCCTTCGGATACGTGAAGGCCGACCCGGCGACACTGCAACACCCGGACCACCCGGAGGTGTTCGCACTCGGGGACGTCGCGAACCTGCCGACCTCGAAGACCGGCGCGGCCGTGCGCAAGCAGGCCCCGGTGGTCGTCGCCAACCTCCGGGACACGCTGCGCGACCGCCCGCTCCGCGCCCGCTACGACGGGTACACCTCCTGCCCGCTGGTCACCGCGCGCCACAAGATGCTGCTGGCGGAGTTCGACTACGACCTCAAGCCCGCTCCCTCGCTGCCCTTCCTGGACACGACGAAGGAGCGGACGGACATGTGGTTCCTCAAGCGGTACGGACTCCCGCAGTTCTACTGGCACGGGATGCTCAAGGGACTGGGGTGAGGCAGCAGACAGAGACAGCAGCGGCAGGCTCTCAAGAAGAGGGCTCTCAAGGTGCGGGCTCTCAGGGGCCGGTGTGCCGACCCGGTGCCGTGACCGTGTCGGCGACGACGCAGCTGACGTTGTCCGGGGCGCCGGCTTCGTGGGCGAGTGCGATCAGGTCGCGCACCGCCTCCTCCGGGGTGCCGCGCGTGGCCAGTACGCGGCGCAGTTCCGCGTCCGTGACCACGCCGTACAGGCCGTCGGAGCAGAGCAGATAGCGGTCGCCGGGCCGGGCGTCGTGCAGCTTCACGTCCGGTACGGAGGCGTCACCGGCCCGGCCGTCCAGCGCCCGCAGCAGCAGCGCCCGCTGCGGGTGCGCGGACGCCTCCTCGGGGGTGATCCGGCCCTCGTCGACGAGGGACTGGACGAGGGTGTGGTCGTGCGTGATGCGGAAGAAGCCGCCGTCGCGCAGGAGGTAGGCGCGGGAATCACCGACGTGCACAAGTGCCAGCCGGGAGCCGGTCCACAGCATCGCGGTGAGGGTGGTGCCGCTGTCCTCGGCGGTGCTCCGCTCGGCCACGGCGCGGTTCGCCCGCCCCACCGCCTCGCTGAGGGTGTTGAGGATGTCGCCGGGGAGCGGGGCCGGGGTGTTCTCCAGGGTGCGCAGGGCCTCGATCGCGGCGGTACCGGCCGCGGCCCCGTCCGCGCCGAAGCCGTCGGCGACCGCGAGCAGGCGGCTGTCCGCGTATGCCGTGTCCTGGTTGCCCTCGCGCACCAGGCCGGTGTCCGACAGGGCTGCGTACCGGATGCCGGTGATCGTCTCGTGGGTCATGGCCGGGTCCTCTCCGCTGAGCTGGTCGATGAGGAAGGCGGCCAGGTCCCGGCGAGCGGCGGTGTCCGCCTCGACGCCGGCCCAGTACGCCGCGATCTCCGCGGCGGCCTCGGCCGGGGCCAGGTCGCACACCGTCCGGATACGGGACAGCGGCATGCCCAGGCGGCGCAGCCACGCCACCAGGCGGGCCCGTTCGAGCTGGTCCCGGGCGTAGAAGCGGTAGCCGTTGTACGGGTCGACGCGGGCCGGGCGCAGCAGGCCCAGATCGTCGTAGAGCCGCAGCGCCTTCGGTGAGAGCCGGGAGGCGCGGGCGAACGCACTGATCGTCAGCAGACCGTCCTCCGCCACGCGTCCCACCTCTTCCCGGTTCGCCTTCCGGGACCGAGGCTGGGGCCTGCCCCAAGGGCAAGGTCAACGCCGGCGCCGAAGCGCCCGCTTCGGGCCCGCACCGCCCGAAAGCCAGCGCCTACCGAGGGCCCCCGTCACCCGAAAGCCCCGCCCCCGAGCCCCGGCCTCACACCCCCGCCACCCCGTCCTACGCCGCCCCGTCCCTCCCCAGACGAGTCAGCGCCGCCGCCACCAGCGCCCGCGTTCCCATCGACAGCGTCGGCTGCTGGACCGGGGCGAAGTGTGCCGAGTGGTTGGAGGGGATGTCCTGGGAGAGCCGGCCGGCCTCCATCGCCTTGCGGAAGGCGGCCGGGTCCCAGCCGCCGAGCCACCAGTAGTACAGCGGGGCGTCCGCCGCCGTGGCGAGCAGGCCCGCGTCCTCGCTGCCGGAGGCCGGGTCGAAGGGGAAGAGCGCCTGCTCGCCGAAGAGGCCGGCGAAGGCGGCGTTGACCTCGCGCAGCGCCTCGGAGTCGTTGCGGGTGACAGGGAAGGTGGCGAGGGTCTCCGTCTCGGGGGCGCGCGCCGCGCCGGACGCGGCGGCCTCCGCGCGGGCGATCCGGTCGACGGCGGCCAGTACCCGGGCGCGTACCTCCTCGTCGAAGGTGCGGATGCTGAGCTGGACGGTGGCCCGGTCGGGGATGACGTTCGGGGCGTCGCCCGCGTGGAAGGAGCCGACGGTGACGACGGCCTGCTCCCTGGGCGCGGTCTCGCGGGCGACGACGGACTGCACCCGCTGGACGAACGAGGCGGCCATCAGGATCGGGTCGACCGTGGTCTCCGGGCGGGAGCCGTGGCCGCCGGTGCCGTGGAAGGTGATGCGCAGGCTGTCGGCGGCGGCCATGCAGGCGCCGTCGTGGTACGCGATCAGGCCGGCCCCGAGCGGCGCGACATGCTGCGCGAAGACCACGTCCGGCACCGGGACCTTGCTGTAGAGGCCGTCGTCGATCATCTTCTGCGCGCCGCCGCCGTCCTCCTCGGCGGGCTGGAAGAGGACGACGAGGGTGCCGGACCAGTGGTCGCGTCCGGCGGCGAGCAGTCCGGCCGCCCCGGCCAGGCAGGTGACGTGCACGTCATGGCCGCAGGCGTGCATCACGCCCGGCTCGGTGGAGGCGTACGGGAGGCCGGACCGCTCGGTCACGGGCAGCGCGTCCATGTCGGCGCGGAGCAGGACCGTCGGTCCCTCGCCGTTGCGCAGTACGCCCACCACGCCGGTGCGGCCGATGCCGGTGAGTACGTCGTAGCCGTCGGCCTCCAGGCGGCGGGCGGCCTCGGCGGCGGTGCGGGTCTCCTGGAAGGACAGTTCGGGGTGCCGGTGCAGATCTTCGTAGAGGGCTTCGAGGTCCGCCATGCGGGCGTCGAGCGGGGCCAGGACCATCTCACGCGCACGATCGCTCATGTGCCGTATTCGATCACGTAACGCCCTTACCGCACAGGGGGCACGGCCCGTTCGGTGGCCGCCGCGTGCCACGCGACAGGGGGCGAAAGGTCCTCATGGATATGCAGCGGGTGGCCGGAGTTCGCGGGTGGTGCGGGAGGTACGGGTGACAGGCGGGCCGGGCGCTGCCACGGTGGTCGTCCGGTGCGGGCACGGTGGCCGTCCGGTGCGGGACGGCCCGGCCGGCGATCTCGGCCCGGACGCCAGCTCTCACCTCGGTGAGTGACGGGAGGCAGATGTTGACCACGTCATCGACGGGCCGGCCCACGGGGCGGCCGGCGGACCGCCCTGCCGACGGCCGGACGCCGGAGGACCCGGTCGCCTTTCTGATGGAGCACGCGCTGGGGCACCTGTTCTCCGCCGCCCTGCGCACCGCGGTCGAGTACCGCATCGCGGACCACCTGGCGGCCGGTCCGCGCACGGCCGACCAGCTCGCCGACGCCACCGGCACGCACGGCCCCCACCTGCGGCGCGTACTGCGCTACCTCGCCACCCGGGACATCTTCCGCGAGGACGCGACCGGTGCCTTCCGGCTGACGCCGGCGGCGCAGCCGCTCCGTTCGGACGTGCCGCACTCGCTGCGGGACGCGGTGCTCATGATGACCGACGAGACGTTCCGGCGGTCCTCGGCCGCGCTCGCGGAGACCGTGCGGTCCGCCGGGCCGTCGTTCGACCGGCTCTTCGGGGCGCCGCTCTTCGAGGTCCTGGCCGCCGACCCGGGGACGCGCGAGCTGTTCGACACGGGGATGGCGTCGCTGTCCGGGCCGGTCGACGGGCTGGTCGCGGAGAGCTATCCGTTCCCCGAGGGCAGCACGGTGGTCGACGTAGGCGGCGGGCGGGGCGGCCTGCTGCGCTCCGTCCTGGAGCTGCACCCCTCGCTCTCCGGGGTGCTCTACGACCAGGAGCCGGCGATCGCCCGGCACGTGCTGGGCGTACCGGAGCTGGCGGGCCGCTGGCGGGCCGAGGCGGGCGACTTCTTCACCGCCGTGCCGGAGGGCGGCGACGTGTACGTACTGAAGCATGTGCTGCACGACTGGCCGGACTCGGCCTGCGTGGACATCCTGCGCCGGGTGCGGGCCGCGATCCCGGCGCACGGCCGGCTGCTGATCGTCGACTCGGTGCTGCCGCAAGGCAACGCGCCGCATTACGGCAAGGCGATGGACGTGGCGATGATGGCGGTCCTCGAGGGCAAGGAGCGGACCGCAGAGGAGTACGCCACGCTGCTCTCGGCGGCGGACTTCCGGCTGACCCGTGTGCTGTCCACGCCCGCCTTCCCCTCGATCGTGGAGTCCGTACCGGCGGAGCGGACGACGCCCCGGGCCGCGGCGGACAACGGCTAGCCGGCTGCCGGACGTCCTACAGCGCCGCCGCCGGCTGTACGCGCGGCCCCGCCGTCCGCAGCCGCAGCGCGGCCAGCGGTACGAAGCCGCCGGTGCCGCCTCCGGTGTCGGCGGACGGGCCGTACAGGCGGCGCAGCATCGCGACCGCGAGCCGTTCGCCCTGCGTCTTGGCGCGTTCGGCGCGCGGCCCGGCGTGCAGCCCGTCCACGGTGGCCTGCCAGAGCTGGACCCAGCGCCCGAAGTGCGCGGCGGTCAGCGGCCGGAGGCGGTGCAGGGCGGCGTGCGCGGCGAAGACGTCACCGCGGTAGTCAGCGGTACGGAACAGCGCCCGCTCCCAGAAGTCGGTGATCGCGGGCAGATGCGCTGTCAGGTCGGTGCCCGCGACGTCGGTGAAGAACGGGCCGATCAGCGGGTCGGCGAAGGCGGCGGTGTAGAAGCGGCGCAGCAGCCGGTCGAGGTCGGTGCGGCCGGCGAGGTCCACGCGGCCCGCCGGGTCACGCCCAGGCGCCGGTCCTCCGGACACCCCCTGATCGTCCCCGCCGTACGACTCCGTCACCGCCGGTACTCCCGCCGCTCTCGCCGTCTCCACCGTCCACCACATCCCCGGCTTCCCATGGTGCCCGACCCCGCCGCACTGCCCGACTCACCGCCGGGTACCAAATCCGGTCAACCCTCGCTGACCGGCAGGCAGCGGCCGCCCGGGCCGCCGTACAGTACGCCGCGCCAACTGTCCGCCCCGCACCGGTGGATACCCATTCCGCGCCGGCACCGATCACCACACGGCATGATGTGCAGAACAAGCGGAACAAGGGGCCCGCGGGGCTAAACCCACCCTGTGAAGGGTAGGGTGCATATTGCCCCCTTTTATGCCCACGAAGCGCCGTCGCGCAAGGAGTTGTCACACCATGGCAGGCCGGCACGCCCAGCCCAGTGAGCGAATACGCCTGTCCCGACGCGGCAAGGCCGTCGGTGGCGCGGCCGTGGTGGTCCTGATGGGCACCGCGCTGTGCGCCTGGCCAGCCTCGGGGGACGACCAGCGCAGCCAGGGCGTCTCGGTGACGGCGCAGGACGAGCCCACCGCGACCGCCTCCTCCAAGCAGCGGCCCACCGGCCTCAAGCAGGGCTCCCCCGTCCGTACGGAGCCGGGCCACATCCCCGGCCTCGACGCGGCCACCCGGGACCGCATCCCGGCCGAGTCCCGGCAGGTCCTCGTCGTCACGGGCGAGGACGCCGACTCGCACGACTCCACCGTCACGCTCTACACCCGCGCCAAGGACTCCGAGAAGTGGCGCGGCGGCACGGCCTGGGCCGCGCACAACGCCGCCAGGGGCTGGACGAAGGACCACCGCTACGGCGACCTCCGCTCGCCCGAGGGCGTCTTCACCCTCAGCGACGCGGGCGGCAAGCTCGCCCCGCCGCGCGGCACGAAGCTCCCGTACGACCACAACTCCTCCTTCGTCGCCAGCGGATCGGGCGTGGAGGGCGAGCCGCTGGCCGGCTCGTTCGACTACGTCATCGCGATCGACTACAACCGCGTGCCGGGCTCCTCGCCGCTGGACCCGCGGCGCCCCCAGGGCGCGGCCAAGGGCGGCGGCGTCTGGCTGCACGTCGACCACGACGGCCCCACTCAGGGCTGCATCAGCCTCAAGCCCGACGTGATGCGCGAGCTGCTGCGGACGCTGGATCCGGCCAAACACCCCGTCATCGTGATGGGCCCGTCGGGCCGCTGAGACCGGCCCCGCGCAATCCCCTCCGGCGGCGCGCCCCCGTGGTACGCATGGACCATGGCTGACCCCACACGCACCGGACAGTCCCCCGACGCGGGTACCGAGCAGTCCCTCACCCCGCACGGCCCCCACGACGCGCTGACGGACGTGCCGGGCCTCCGGGTGGGGCACGCGCAGCGCACGGACGCGGGCCACCTCACCGGCACGACCGTCGTCCTCGCGCCCGAGGGCGGCGCGGTCGCCGCCGTCGACGTACGGGGCGGCGGCCCCGGCACCCGCGAGACCGACGCCCTGGATCCGCGCAACCTCGTACAGCGGGTGGACGCCGTGGTGCTGACCGGCGGCAGCGCCTTCGGGCTGGACGCGGCCTCGGGTGTGGCGGGGTGGCTGGAGGACCACGGCCGAGGCTTCCAGGTGGGGCCCGATCCCGCGCAGGTGGTGCCGGTGGTGCCGGCCGCCGCCCTCTTCGACCTGGGGCGCGGCGGCGACTGGCGGGCCCGGCCGGACGCGGCGCTCGGCCGCGCGGCGATCGAGGCGGCGCACCGCGGCGCGCCCGGATCGCCGGTGGCGCAGGGCAACGTGGGCGCCGGTACGGGCGCGGTGGCCGGCGGCCTGAAGGGCGGCATCGGCACGGCGAGCATCGTGCTGCCGTCGGGGGTGACGGTCGCGGTGCTCGCGGCGGTCAACGCGGCGGGCTCGCCGGTCGACCCGGTGACCGGGCTGCTGTACGGACGGCTGTACCAGGGCACCGCGCGGCCGCCCGTGCCCGAGGCGCACACGGCCGCCATGCGCCATCTGGCCGCCGCCCGCGCGGAGTCGGCGGCGCGCTCGGCGGCCTCCGTGCGCCCGCCGCTGAACACCACTCTCGCCGTCGTCGCCACGGACGCCGCGCTGACCCGCGCCCAGGCGCAGAAGCTGGCGGGCACCGCGCACGACGGGCTGGCCCGCGCCATACGGCCGGTACATCTGCTCTCGGACGGCGACACGGTCTTCGCGCTGGCCACCGGGGAGCGGCCCGCGGCTCCGGAGAGCGCGGAGACCGACCCGGCGTTCGCCGTGCACGCCGACGCCGGAGCGGTCAACGAGATCCTGGCGGCCGGCGCCGACGCGCTGACCCGCGCCGTCGTGAAGGCGATGCTGGCGGCGGAGGGTGTGGACGGCCCGGGCGGCGTCTTTCCCTCGTACACCGACCTGTACGGGACCTGAGCGTTATCGACTTACGGGACCTGAGCGGTACCGCACCGGAACTGCCGCGCCCACCGGTCCCTGCCTCCTCCCCTCATGAATCCCGGTGGTAGAAACGGCCGTATGCCCGTACCGCCGCCCACCCTCGTCCAGCCGGCCTCCGCACCCCAGCCCGCCGCCAAGCGGCGCCGGCTGTGGTGGCACCGGCTGATCCTGGGACTGTGGTACCGGCCGGTGGAGGTACTGGACGAGGCGCGCGACCGCGGGGCGTGGAGCGCGGCGGTCCTGCTCACGCTGGTCGGCGGCGCGCTCGGGCTGCTGGCGTCGAAGTCCTTCCGGGCGCAGTGGGGAACCGGCCCGCAGGAGGTGGTGTGGCAGCTCGCGGGCCTCACCGAGGCGGGCGTGCTCGTCGCGAGCCTGGGGCTGGGGCTGGTCACGCACGCCATAGCGCGCACCCTCGGCGGCAACGGCCGGCTCCGGCCGACGGTCAGCCTGTTCATCGTGGTGTTCTGGGTGACGGATCTGCCCCGTCTCGCGCTGTCGTTCCTGCTGCCGGAGGGCCATCCCGTCGCGCAGGCGGTGGCGCTGACGACGTGGGGCTTCAGCTGTGCGCTGGCCGTGCTGCTCATACGGGGGCAGCACCATCTGCCGACGCTGCGGTCGGTGGGTGCGGTGGCGGTACAGATGCTGGCGTCGCTCGCACTGCTCAAGCTCGGCCCGATCAGCTGAGAGGCAGCGCCCGACGGCGCTGAGCCCTGTCAGTGACCGCGCGTCAGGTCCCGTACCAGCCCGGCGAACGCCTCGCGCTCGGCCGCGGTCAGCTCGACGCTCTCCGACGGCGGGACGACCTGCCGCGGTACGGCCTTGAGCAGCCGCGGGGCCGCGCCCGGCGGCTGGGGCGCGTGACGGTCCCGGCGCACGGTCCGGACCAGCCCGATGGCCCAGGCGAGGGTCGCGAGCAGCAGCACGGCCAGGCCGATCTGCTGCAGGGTCGAGACGGAGGGGAGCATCCAGTCCTCCATGGCGTACGGGCGCGGTGCTGCGCCGGCGCGCTCGGCGCCGACGGCTGACGCGGATCAGTAGACACCACGCCTCAGGCTTTATGACAGGTTTTTATAGGACTTAAGACCCGAAGTGACGCATCTCCCACCACTAACGGACCTTCCTGCATCACTCAGGGTTCTTCCCGCATCACGCCGCAACCATCCCTCATCCCACCGCATCAGGTGCGAGGCCCTCAAGAATCGCCGGAAGCACCGCAAGAATTCCGCCACAATTCCGCGCCACGTCCGTAAGAATCCGGCGGCCGGCGGCGCGGTGTCCCGGCTTCCGCCCGTTTCACCGGTACCTCCCCACCACTCCTGCACGGCCGAGTCGGGCAGTGCGCGTTGGACGCATCGGCGGGTTCCGTCCAGCCAAGATCGTCCGCGAGCATGGCGGCGCACCACTCACCCGATACGACAACCGGACCACCGATACGGGTGAACCGGACGACCGGATCACCATGACGGAGGAGTGCGCGTGGAGTGTACGGACCAGCCGAAGCCGCTCGACGGCGTGCTCGTCGCCGACTTCAGCCGGGTGCTGGCGGGGCCACTGGCCGCCGCGACCCTGGCGGACCTGGGCGCCCAGGTCGTCAAGGTGGAGCGGCCCGGCGCCGGTGACGACACCCGGGCCTGGGGACCGCCCTTCGCGGCCGACGGGACGGCCGCGTACTTCGACGCCGCCAACCGCTCCAAGCGCGGGCTCGCCCTGGACCTCTCCGCGCCGGACGACGCGGAGGCGGCCCGCGAACTGGCCGTGCGGGCCGATGTCCTGATCGAGAACTTCCGGCCCGGCGCGCTCGCCAAGTACGGCCTGGACCCGGTCTCCTCCCTCGCCGCCAACCCGGGCCTGGTGCACTGCTCGATCACCGGCTTCGGCTCGGGCGAGGGCGCCCATCTGCCCGGCTACGACTTCGTCGTGCAGGCGGTCGGCGGGCTGATGAGCATTACGGGCGAGCCCGGCGGTCCGCCCCGGAAGGCGGGCGTGGCGCTGGTGGACGTACTGACCGCGAAGGACGCCACGACCGGCATCCTGGCGGCGCTGCGCCACCGGGACCGTACGGGCCAGGGACAGCACGTCGAGGTGAACCTGCTGTCCTCCCTGCTGGGTTCGCTGGTCAACCAGGCGTCCGGACATCTGGCCACCGGCCGCGACCCGGGCCCGATGGGCAACCGGCACCCGAGCATCGCGCCGTACGAGACGCTGGCCTGCCGCGACGGGCTGCTGGCGGTGGCGGTGGGGAACGACCGTCAGTTCCGGGCGCTGGCAGCGGCGCTGGGCGCGCCGGAGCTGGCCGAGGACGCGCGGTACGCGACCAATCCCGACCGCGTGGAGCACCGTACGGAGCTGGTGAAGGAGCTGGAGGCGCGGCTGGCGGGCGACACCGCACGGGGCTGGACGGAGCGGCTCGGTCAGGTGTCGGTGCCCTGTGGGCCCGTCAACACCCTGAGCGAGGCCCTGGAGTTCGCGGCGGAATTGGGGCTGGATCCGATCGTTCCGGTCGGCGAGGAACGGATACCCCAAGTACGCAGCCCCTTGCGGCTGTCCCGTACGCCGGTGGCCGAACCCGTCGCACCGCCGCGGCTGGACGAGCACGGAACGCAGCTCCGCGAGTGGCTGGCCGGCCCCTCCGACCAGCCGCTTCCCCCACTCGTGTGACATCCGTCACAAGATATGGAGAGCTGCAACCAAAACGGCTCACAGTCGCTGTTTAAGAACAGTGGACCAACACTCTTGCCTGGAGCAGCTCGTGACAACGCCGGACAACGCAGCGCCCGCACAGCCCCGCACTTCGCGCTCGTTTCGGCGCGGCCTCGCTGCGGCGGCACTGCTCGCCGCCGGCGCCCTGGCCCTGACCGCCTGCGGTGGTGACGCCTCGGGCGCGAACAACAAGGACGGTCAGGCCGGCGCCGACGCCGCGGCCGCCAAGGACGCCTCCGACGCCAAGATCAAGGTGTCGGCGAAGGACGGCTCCAGCGGCGCCAGCATCAACGGAACGAACGTGAAGGTCAGCGGCGGCAAGCTGACGAAGGTGACGCTGACGCGGGTGGACACCGGAGAGAAGGTCGCCGGATCCATATCCGCCGACGGCTCCGGCTGGAAGCCGGACGTACAGCTGGAGCGCGGTACGAAGTATCAGCTGGCCGCCAGCGCCAAGGACGCCAAGGGCCGCTCGGCGGCCGAGAACTCCACGTTCACCACGGTGTCACCCGCCAACAGCTTCATCGGCACCTACACCCCGGACGACGGCAAGACCGTCGGCGTGGGCATGCCGGTCTCCTTCAACTTCGACAAGGCCATCACCGACCAGAAGGCCGTGCAGTCGCACATCACGGTGACCACCAGCAGCGGCCAGCAGGTCGTCGGCCACTGGTTCGGCAACCAGCGCCTGGACTTCCGCCCCAAGGACTACTGGAAGGCCGGCTCGAAGGTCACGATGAAGATCGACCTGGACGGCGTGGAGGGCGCGAACGGCGTCACCGGCGTCCAGGACAAGACGGTCAGCTTCACCGTCGGCCGCTCCCAGGTCTCCACCGTCGACATGAAGACCCAGATGATGACGGTCGAGCGGGACGGCAAGACCCTCAAGAAGATCCCGATCTCCGGCGGCAGCCCCGAGAACCCGACCTACAACGGTCAGATGGTGATCTCGGAGAAGTTCAAGGAGACCCGGATGGACGGCTCCACGGTCGGCTTCACCAAGAAGGACGGCAAGGGCGAGTACGACATCAAGGACGTGCCGCACGCCATGCGGCTGTCCGCGTCCGGCACCTTCATCCACGGCAACTACTGGGGCTCGCCCTCGATCTTCGGCCAGGCGGGCACCAGCCACGGCTGCGTGGGCCTGCGGGACGCGAAGGGCGCCAACAGCGACACCCCCGGCAAGTGGTTCTACGACAACTCGCTCATCGGTGACGTGGTCGTGGTGAAGAACTCCCCGGACAAGACCATCAAGCCCGACAACGGCCTCAACGGCTGGAACATGGACTGGGACGAGTGGACGGCGGGCAGCGCGGCCTGATCGTTCGAGCGCCGCACGCAGACGTACACCACCCCGCTGCCGGGCACTGGCAGCGGGGTGGTGTGTTCTTGGGAGGGGAAGGCGTCGGCTCTCAGGCCGCGACCGGCTCCCTCTTCGCTTCGGCGGCCGACTGCGGCTCGCCTTCCGCGGCGGGGGCCACCGCCTCCGTACCGGTCCTGCGCATCCCCTTCAGGACGACCACCAGAGCCGTACTGACGGCCACGCCGGCGGCGATCGCCACCAGGTACAGCAGCGGCTGGCCGATCAGCGGGACCACGAAGATGCCGCCGTGCGGGGCGCGCAGCGTGCAGCCGAACGCCATCGACAGCGCACCGGTCACCGCGCCGCCCGCCATCGCCGACGGGATCACGCGCAGCGGGTCGCCCGCGGCGAACGGGATCGCGCCCTCGGTGATGAACGAAGCGCCCAGCACCCAGGCGGCCTTGCCGTTCTCCTGCTCGGCCTTGGTGAACAGCTTGCCGCGCACCGTCGTGGCCAGCGCCATCGCCAGCGGCGGGACCATGCCGGCCGCCATCACCGCGGCCATCACCTTCAGGCTGCCGTCGTTGGGGTTGGCCAGGCCGCCGACCGCGAAGGCGTACGCGACCTTGTTCAGCGGGCCGCCGAGGTCGAAGCACATCATCAGGCCGAGGATGACGCCCAGGATGATCGCGTTGGCGCCGGTCAGGCCGGACAGCCAGTCGGTCAGCGCCTTCTGGAGCGCGGCGATCGGCTTGCCGATGACCAGGAACATCAGGAACCCGACCACCGCCGAGGAGACCAGCGGTATCACCACCACCGGCATGATGCCGCGCAGCGGCGCGGGCACCCTCACCCGCTGGATCGCCATCACCACAGCGCCCGCGACCAGACCGGCGATCAGTCCGCCCAGGAAGCCCGCGTTGATCGTCAGCGCGATCGAGCCGCCGACGAAGCCCGGTACGAGCCCCGGCCGGTCGGCCATCCCGTACGCGATGAATCCGGCCAGCACCGGCACCAGGAAGGTGAAGGCCACATTGCCGATCTGGAAGAGCAGCGCGGCCCAGCTGCCGGTCTCGGTCCAGATGAAGTGCTCGGCGACGGACGGCGCCTTGTTGATCTCGTAGCCGCCGATCGCGAAGGCCAGGGCCATCAGCAGACCGCCCGCGGCGACGAACGGCACCATGTAACTGACGCCGGTCATCAGCCACTTGCGCAGCCGCGTGCCGTAGCCGTCGGTCTCCTCGCCGCCCCGGTCCATGGGCGCGTCGCGGTGCGCGGCCGGCGCGCCGACCTCGCCGCGCGCCGCCTTCTCCTGTACCTCGGCGATCAGTTCGGCGGGGCGGTTGATGCCCGCCTTCACGCCGACGTCGACGACGGGCTTGCCCGCGAACCGCTCCCGGTCCCGGACCTCCACGTCGTGCGCGAAGATCACGCCGTCGGCGGCCTCGATCAGCGCCGGGTCGAGCCGGGTGAACCCGGCCGATCCCTGCGTCTCGACCACCAGCTCCACGCCGGCGTCCTCGCCCGCCTTCGTCAGCGACTCGGCGGCCATGTAGGTGTGCGCGATGCCGGTGGGACAGGAAGTGACAGCGACGATCTTGAACGTACTGGCGGCCTCGGGCTCCGGGGCATCCGGCGTCTCCGGGGCCTCCGCTGCCGGGGTCTCCGCTTCGGGCTCGGCGGCCTCGGCCGCGGGCTCCGGCTCGGGGGCCTCGGCGGCCTCGGGCTCGTCGCCCCGTACCAGCGCGGCCGCCCGCTCCGGGTCGTCCGCCGAGCGCAGGGCGCCGGTGAACTCGGTGTCCATCAGGTGCCGGGCCAGCGTCGAGAGGATCGACAGGTGGTCGGCGTCGCCGCCGGTCGGCGCGGCAATCAGGAAGACCAGGTCGGCCGGGCCGTCCGCGGCGCCGAAGTCGATGCCGGCGGCGCTGCGCCCGAAGGCCAGCGTCGGCTCGGTGACATGGGCACTCCGGCAGTGCGGGATGCCGATGCCGCCGTCCAGGCCGGTGGGCATCTGGGCCTCGCGCGCGGCCACGTCCGCGAGGAATCCCTCCAGGTCGGTGACGCGACCGGCCGCCACCATCCGTTCGGCCAGCGACCTGGCGGCCGCTTCCTTGGTGTCGGCGGACAGGTCGAGATCGACCAGATCCGCGGTGATCAGCTCACTCATCGCGGGCTCCCTTCAGAAACCGGCAAATCCAGCCTGTCCGGCGTTTGAGGACAATCGAACGGCGGGCGACCCCGACGCACAGAACCGTTCATGACACGGCCTCCGTCAGCGGGCGGTCGACCGGGACTACATCGGTCACCGTCACGTCCGACGGCCGCAGGTCGGCAGGCGTCGGCATCACGCTCCCCGGCAACTGCACCGCAGCCGCGCCGTGCGCCACCGCCTCGGCCAGCGCACGGATCCCCGTACCACCGGCCGCGAGGAACCCCGCCAGCGAGGCGTCCCCCGCACCGACATTGCTGCGCACGACATCCACCTCGGCGCAGCCGTAATACGCCCCGGTCGCGTCGACCAGCAGCTGCCCGTCCGCGCCGAGTGAGGCCAATACCGCCCGCGCGCCGAGCGTCCGCAGCTCCTCCGCGGCCTTCACCGCGTCGCCGATCGTGGCGAGCGGCCGACCGACGGCCTGCGCCAGCTCCTCGGCGTTGGGCTTGACCACGTCGGGGCGCTCGCGCAGTGCCGCGGTGAGCGACGGGCCCGAGGTGTCCAGGGCGATCCGGGCCCCGGCCCGATGCGCGCGGGCGACCAGATCGGCGTACCACTCGGGCGCCAGCCCGCGCGGCAGGCTGCCGCAGCAGGCGATCCAGGCGGCGCCCGCCGAGCGCTCCCGTACGGTCTCCAGCAGCGCTTCGGACTCGGCCGCCGACAGCTCGGGGCCGGACGCGTTGATCTTCGTAAGGGTGCCGTCGGGCTCGGCGACCGCGATGTTGGAGCGGGTGGCCCCGGCGACCGGGACCGGCGCGACCTCTATCCCCTCGGCCACCAGCAGGTTCGCGAGCGCCTGTCCGGCCGGGCCGCCGACCGGCAGCACGGCGAGCGTCTCGTGCCCGGCGGCCGCGACCGCCCGGGAGACGTTGACGCCCTTGCCGCCGGGGTCGACCCGGTCGGCGCCGGCCCGCAGCACGGCGCCGCGCTCCAGAGCGGGCACCTCGTACGTGCGGTCCAGGCTGGGGTTGGGGGTGACGGTGAGGATCATGCGCGTACTACTTCCGTGCCCGCGCGCTCGATGGCGAGGGCGTTCTCGGGGCTGAGCCCGGTGTCGGTGATCAGGACGTCGACGTCGGAGAGGTCGCCGAAGCGGGCGAAGTGCTGCTGCCCGAACTTCGAGGAGTCGGCGATCAGCACGACCCGCCGGGCGGCGGCGATCACCGCCCGCTTGACGGCGGCCTCGGCGAGGTCGGGCGTGGTCAGGCCGCCTTCCAGCGAGAAGCCGTTCGTCGCGAGGAAGAGGACGTCGGCGTTGATCTCGCGGTAGGCGCGCAGCGCCCAGTCGTCCACGGCGGCCCGCGTACGGTGCCGGATGCGGCCGCCGACGAGGTGCAGGGTGAGCCCGGGGTGGTCGGCGAGGCGGGCGGCGACCGGGAGGCCGTGGGTCACGACGGTGACGTCGGACTCCAGCGGGAACTCGGCGGCCAGCCGGGCCGCGGTGGTGCCCGCGTCCAGGATCACGCTGCCGTCGTCGGGCAGCTCGGCGAGCGCGGCGCGCGCTATGCGGTCCTTCTCGTCGGCCGCGACGGTGTCCCGCTCGGCGAGGTCCGGTTCGAAGTCCAGCCGGCCCGCTGGTATGGCCCCGCCGTGCACCCGCCGGACCAGTCCGGCGCGGTCCAGCGCCTTCAGGTCGCGCCGCACGGTCTCGGCGGTGACCTGGAATTCCTCGGCGAGGGAGAGGACGTCGACCCGCCCGCTGTCCCGGGCGAGGCGCAGGATCTCCTGCTGTCGTTCCGCTGCGTACATGCGACCTGGGTCCGTTCCGTTCCTGTCCGTACGATGCCCGAACGTGTGGTTTCACCAGCAGGCTACGCCCGGATTTCTGCAAAGTAAACAGACTCGGGCAATGGGCAGACACAAACGGGCATCCCATCCAAGGGATCTACAAGGCCCACCGCGCATGGACAGCAAAGAGCCCCGGCACTCGGGGGAGGGTGCCGGGGCTCGTACTGGGGGGACCCGCTGCGGGCGAGGTCCCGTTATGGGGTGAAGAAGCGTTTACGCCGCGGCGTCGAAGCCCGTGTCGTGCGCCATGCGCTTCAGCTCCAGCAGCGCGTGCTTCTCTATCTGGCGGATCCGCTCACGGGTCAGGCCGTGCTGCTTGCCGACCTCGGTCAGGGTCCGCTCGCGGCCGTCCTCGATGCCGTACCGCGCCTTGATGATCGAGGCGGTGCGGCCGTCGAGACGGTCGATCAGGTCCTCCAGCTCCTCGCTGCGCAGCAGCGTGAGCACGGACTGCTCGGGCGACGCCGCGGAGGTGTCCTCCAGCAGGTCACCGAACTGCGTCTCGCCCTCGTCGTCCACGGACATGTTCAGGCTGACGGGGTCGCGGGCCCAGTCCAGGACGTCGCTGATCCGCTCGGGCTTGGCGCCCAGCTCGGCGGCGATCTCCGCGTGCTCCGGGTCGCGGCCGTGCTCGCGGTTGAACTCGCGCTGCACACGGCGGATCCGGCCCAGCTCCTCGACCAGGTGGACGGGCAGCCGGATCGTACGGGACTGGTCGGCTATGGACCGCGTGATCGCCTGGCGGATCCACCACGTCGCGTACGTGGAGAACTTGAAGCCCTTGGCGTAGTCGAACTTCTCGACCGCGCGCACCAGGCCGGCGTTCCCCTCCTGGATCAGGTCCAGCAGCGGCAGGCCGCTCCGCGGATAGCGGCGGGCGACCGCTACGACCAGGCGGAGGTTGGAACGGATGAAGACGTCCTTGGCCTTCTCGGCCTCGTCGGCCAGCGCCTGCAGCTCCTCGGGCGTCGCGCCGGCGGCGTTGCCGTCGGTCACCTCGCCGTCCAGGATCTGCCGGGCATAGACACCCGCCTCGATGGTCTGCGACAGCTCGACCTCCTTCGCGGCGTCGAGCAGTGGCGTGCGCGCGATCTCGTCGAGGTACATGCCGACCAGGTCGCGGTCGGCGATCTCCCCGCCTACGGCGCGAACGCTGTTTGCCGTCTCAGCACCGCTCGTGGTGGGCTGACGACGGGCGACGGCACGGGTTGCCATGCGTGTGCTCCCTCTGCGATGAGTCGGTCGCGGGATGGTGGCGGCCGGGACACCTGATCCCTGCGGTCTGCCGGGGCCCGGGTGCCCCCGTCTGAAGGAAACAACGGCTGGAAACCGGACAGAATTCCCATGGCGACCCGTCGTTTTTCTGATCATGCAGTACCCTGCGTCCCCACCGAGGGAGGCCACATGCCGCTGGAGTGCAGGGAAGTGCAGGTCAGGCCGGGCATCGAGGCCGATCTGGCGGCCCTCACGGAGCTTTACAACCACTACGTCCGTGAGACAGCGATCACATTCGACACCGAGCCCTTCACCCCCGAAGAGCGGCGCCCCTGGCTCCTCTCCCACCCCGAAGACGGCCCGCACCGCCTTCTGGTTGCCCGGGAGAACGCGGGCGCGCGGCAGGGGCGCCTCCTCGGGTACGCCACCACCAGCCCCTTCCGCCCCAAGCCCGCGTACCGCACGTCCGTGGAGACGACGGTCTACCTCGCGCCCGAAGCGACCGGCCGCGGCGTCGGCACCCTGCTCTACAAGGCGCTCTTCGAGGCCCTGGAGGGCAAGGACGTGCACCGCGCGTACGCGGGCATCGCGCTGCCCAACCCCGGCTCGGCCGCCCTGCACGCCCGCTTCGGCTTCCGGCACGTCGGTACGTTCGCGGAGGTCGGCCGCAAATTCGGCCGCTACTGGGACGTGGCCTGGTACGAGAAGGAGCTGGGCTCCGGGTACGAGAACGATCCCGGCTCCGGTTGACGGCGGCCGCGCCCGGGTGTCGCCTGGAGGGAGGGCGAGAGAGAGGAGCCGTCATGCAGACGCACGCTCGCACCCGCTCCACGGCCACCACGGCCGCGGCGCCCCGCCACCACGTGGCCGTCACGACCGGTGTTCCCGTCGCGGGCGGCATCGCCTACGGCATCTACGCGGGACTGCTCGACCACAGCACCGGCTCGTCCAGCGTCCACGCCTTCGTGCTCGGCCTGATCGCCACCGCGGTGACCGTGGTCCTCGGGCTGGCCCTGATGCACAGCCAGTCCCGCATGATCACCGAGGTCCGCGCCCTCTCGTACGGCGTGATGTTCGGCGCCACGATGGGCTTCCTCTACAGCCTCGCCGGGACCTCGACGGTGCTGAAGGCGTCGGGCATGGGCGCCCTGTTCGGCGTGATCATGCTGGTCGTGGCCCTGTACCTCTTCCGTACACACGGCACTCCGGGGGCGCGACGGTAGCCCCCACCGCGTGCGCCCCGCCGACCGCCGTCAGTCGACGGTCGGCGGGGCGTTCTCAGTCGACGGTCGGCGGGGCGTCGTCGTTGCCGCGCCGTACGGTGCGCACGGCACGCCCCGGGCGCCAGGTCACCAGCACGATGTGCGGGTCCTCGACGTACGTCCGCACCACCTCGGTCAGCTCCGCCCGGAAGAGGTGGAACGGCAGCGGCGCCCCGGCCTCGTCCGCGTACCGCGCGAGCACGTCCGCCTCGGTGACCTCCATGGCGCGCCCCGCGATCCGTACGTCCCCGTCCGCCATGCCGTCACCGGCACCCGGATTGGCGTGCAGCGCGAACCGGGGATCGCGCCGCAGGTCCAGCGCCTTCCGCGACCCGGGCATCATGCCGAGCCACAGCTCCCCGCCCCGGAAGTCGGCCTCCAGGCCGCTCAGCCGCGGCGAACCGTCCGCGCGCAGCGTCGCCAGCACATGGTGCCGGTACGCGCCGAACCGCCGCTCCACCCACCCCGCGAGCGCGGGCTCCGCCGCGGAGAACTCCGACCAGCCCGCTGCCTTCGTGTGCGTCGTCGCCACCGTGTTCGTCATGGCCTCAGACTGACGGGGATACCCGACACCTTCCGTCAGGCTTTACGAACAGTCTCAGGAAGGTCCCGCGTCCGCCGAGATCCAGTGCTCCGGGGTGAGCAGGACTGCGACCATCTCGTCGCCGTCCCCGGAGAGCGCCTGTCGTACGTACTCCGCCACGCCCTCCGGCGGCACGTACCGCCCGGCCACCTCCTCGACGTCCTCGACGGTGACCGGGACCAGCTTCGCCGGCCCCTCCGCCATGACGTACCGGTACGTCGGCGAGGTGCGCTGCACGACCAGCGAGAACCGCCCCGCCGCCTCGATGCGCCGCGCCTTGCGGGACGTACGGCCGGTGAAGACCAGGAAGCCGCCGCCGGGGCGGTAGCTGTACCAGATCGGCACCGCCAGGGGAGCGCGTCCGCTCCCCGAATCCACGGCCAGCACGGCTACGTGCGGCTCGGCGAGCAACTGGTCACGTTCTTCCACGGTGAGCGGCATCGCTGCGCCTCCTGGGCGTCGAGTGCGTGACACCTCCACAACGAAGGGCAGCCGCAGGGCATTCCGGCGTGGGCACGGGCATAACGGCCGTCCACTTCGTTGTTAAATCTTCAAGAACGCCACGGGCAATGAGACAGTGGATGGTATGAGCAACGACATGGCCGGTGAGCCGCGCTGGCTCAGCGACGAGGAGCAGTACGCCTGGCAGTCGTACCTGCACGCCACCACGCTTCTGGAAGACCACCTCGACCGGCAGCTGCAGCGCGATGCCGGCATGCCGCACATCTACTACGGCCTGCTCGTCCAGCTCTCCCAGGCGCCGCGGCGGCGGCTGCGGATGACCGAGCTGGCCCAGAACGCCAAGATCACCCGGTCCCGGCTCTCGCACGCGATCGCGCGCCTGGAGAAGAACGGCTGGGTCCGCCGCGAGGACTGCCCCTCCGACAAGCGCGGCCAGAACGCCGTGCTCACGGACGAGGGCATGAAGGTCCTGGAGGAGTCCGCGCCGGGCCACGTCGCGACCGTACGGGCCGCGCTGTTCGACCGGCTGTCCCCGGAGCAGGTACGCCAACTCGCCGAGATCTGCCGGTCGGTGGCGGACGGCCTGCAGCCGCAGGGCGCCGATCTGCCCTGGCTGCGCTGAGCACCGCGTAGCGGGCGGCAGAGCGCACGCGGAGCACGCGGAAGGGGCGCCCCTCGGGAGCGCCCCTTCTTCACGTCTGCGTCAGTGCGCCATCACCGGTACCGGCACGTCCTCGGCCGCGCCCGTACCGTCCGCCGAGCTCGCCACCGGCGTACCGGCACCGGGCCGCCCCGTGGTGACGAAGACGAACGCGATCGCCGCCGCGAGGAGCAGGATGCCCGCCGCCCACCAGATGGCGGTCGTGTAGCCGTGCACCATCGACTGCAGCTTGAGGACGTCGGCGGAGCGTGCACCGGCCGCGTGCGCCGTCGCGTACGCCGCGGTCGCGCCGGCCGCGATGGTGTTCAGCAGCGCCGTACCGATCGCGCCGCCCACCTGCTGCGAGGTGTTGACCATCGCCGACGCCACACCGGCGTCCTGCGGCTGCACCCCGTGCGTGGCCAGCGACATGGCCGGCATGAAGGCCGTGCCCATACCGAGGCCGAGCAGCAGGAACGAGGGCAGGATCAGCGCCGGGTAGGACGTGTCCAGGTCGATCCGGGTCAGCGACAGCATGCCGATCGCGGCCAGCAGGAAGCCGGGGGCCATCAGGAGCCGCGGCCGGACCCGGGTCATCAGCCGGGCACCGATCTGCGTCGAGCCGGTGATCATGCCCGCGATCATCGGAAGGAAGGCCAGACCGGTCGCGACCGGCGTGTACCCCTTCACGATCTGCAAGTAGTAGGTCAGGAAGAGGAAGAGACCGAACATGCCGATCACGGCGAGGCCGAGCGAGGCGTAGACGCCACCGCGGTTGCGGTCGGTGACCACGCGCAGCGGCAGCAGCGGCGCCTTCACCCGCGACTCCACGACCACGAAGGCCAGCAGCAGCACGACGGCCGCCACGAAGAGGCCGATGGTCGGGGTGGCACTCCAGCCGTCGGACTCAGCACGCGTGAACGCGTACACCAGCGAGACCAGTCCGGCCGTGGCGAGGAGGACGCCGGGCACGTCGAGGCGGGAGGAGTTACGGCCTTCCGCGGGCTCCCGGATGACCAGCAGCGCGCCGGCCGCCGCGACCACGGCGAAGGGGATGTTCACGAAGAAGGTCCAGCGCCAGTCCAGGTACTCGGTCAGCACGCCGCCGAGGATCAGCCCGACGGCGCCGCCGCCACCGGCGATGGCACCGAAGATGCCGAACGCCTTGGCACGTTCGCGCGCCTCGGTGAAGGTCACCGCGAGCAGCGAGAGCGCGGCCGGGGCGAGCAGCGCGCCGAACACGCCCTGCAGCGCGCGGGCGCCGAGCAGCATCCCGGCGCTGCCCGCGGCACCGCCGAGCGCGGAGGCGAGGGCGAAGCCGATCAGGCCGATGACGAAGGTGCGCCGACGGCCCCAGAGGTCGGCGACGCGGCCCCCGAAGAGCAGCAGCCCGCCGAAGGCGAGGGCGTACGCGGTGATGACCCACTGCCGGTTCCCGTCGGAGATCCCGAGGTCCGCTTGGGCGGAGGGCAGCGCGATGTTCACGATCGTCGCGTCGAGCACGACCATGAGCTGGGCGAGGGCGATGAATATGAGCGCTTTCCAGCGTCTCGGGTCGACATTTGGGATGTTCTTGACTGTTTCAGGCATGAGCGGGCCCACCTAGTGATGCGGAGAGAAAAAGATCCGGGGACGGTTACGGAGTACGGAGTGCGGAGTGCGGATTACGAGTTACGCGTTACGCAGTACGAGGTGCGGGTCGGCGGCCGCGCCGGGCGGCACGCAGAGGGTCACCGACCTTGCCGGAGGTCCTCCAACGTGGCCGCACACCCCGGGAGTTCGGAGCGCGCGGGCGCCATCAGGCCGTCCAGGAACAGCTGGAGATGGCGGTGCACGAAGCGGTCGAAGTCGACGCAGCCGGACCCTGGCAGCGGCCGCGTGAGCTGGGTGATCGCGACCATCAGGTCACCGACGGCGATGTCGGTGCGCAGTCGGCCGCTCTCGCGCGCGGCACCCATGAGGGCCTCGACGGCCCGCTCCAGGCGGTCCCGCGCGGCGAGCAGGTCGGGGTGGTCCTTGTCGACGCCGTCGGAGAGGAGCGGACAGAGCGCTCCGATGCGCTCCTCGACGGCGGCGTGCACGAAGACCCGGAGCGCCTGGAACGCGTCGCCCTCCGCCGCGAGCGCGCGCTCCGCACGGTCCGCCGTGCGGTCCATGACGGAGAGCGTGACGTGGTGGATCAGGTCGGCGCGGTCCGGGAAGTGCCGGTAGAGGGTGGCGTTGCCGACGCCGGCCCGGCGGGCGACCTCGTCGAGCGGGACAGCGGCCCCGTGCTCGACCATGATCTCGCGAGCGGCCGCGACGATCCGCTCCCGGTTGCGCTGCGCATCGGCCCGCAGTCGGGGCTGGGCCGCCTTGGCGGCGGGGGTCGGGGTGACGGTCACGTCGGCTCACTCCCTCCGGGTGCTTGCGGAGCTCTTACGGCCTCTTGCGGCCTGTCTTACGGGTACTTCCTGGCCTGCGGGGCGAAACCGGGGAGCGGGTCCCCGTTTCGCTCGGACGCCTGGTTAAACGGGGACCCGCTCCCCGGTTATTTCCCTCACCCCTTGTGACCTGCGTCACTCACCCTCGCCCCCGCGAAATCCACCCCCGTCACCGGATGACGTAACCCGACGGGCAGGCCGCCGCCCGCCGTCCCAGGGTGAGCACATGAGGCAGATACCGTCCGCCCTGCTCGCGACCACGGCGCTGGCGGCCACGCTGGCCGTACCGGCGCTCAACACCGCCGCGCCCCGCCCCGCCGGCACCGCCCGGCACGGCGACAGCCGGCCTGCCACCTCCCCGCCCCCGGACACCCGGGACCGGACGGACGCCCCCGCTCCCCACCCGACGGGCACGAAGGCGGGGACACCCGCGCACGAGACGTCTTCCTCAGCGCCTCCCCCGCACTCCCCCGCGAGCTCGCCGACGCGCTCCCCTCGCGCCCCCTCCGCGGCCCTCCCCTCCGGCCCCTGCGCCCTCCCCGGCGCTTTCCCCGGCACCCTCACCGGCGTATCGGAGGCGGCCGCGACTCCCCGCGGCTTCACGCGCGCCACCGGCCGCGTACGGGCCCTCACGGTGCTCATCGACTTCCCCGACGTACGCGCCGGAATAAGCCCCCGCGCCCGCTACGGCGAGTTCTTCCCGGCCGTCCCGCGCTTCTTCCGCCAGAGCTCCTACGGCAAGCTCGACTACCGCTCGACACCCGTCCTGAAGTGGATACGGATGTCCCGCCCGCTGGCCTCGTACGACATCGGGCGCGGCACCTCCTTCAACCCCGCCTCGAAGAACGGCTATTACGCGGTGGCGAAGGAGATCGTGCGCGCCGTCGACCGCAACGTGGACTTCCGCGCCTACGACCTGGTCAACGTCCTGGTCACACCGAACGCCGGCCCGCCCGCGACCCGGAACGTCTGGTCCGTCACCTTCAGCGGCGGCCCGCTGGGCCTGCGGACGGGCGACGGTACGCAGCTCAAGAACATCTCGTTCATCTGGAGCCGGCAGACCGGCCCGAGCGCCTACCGCGTCCTCAACCACGAGAACGCCCACTCCTTCGGCCTGCCGGACCTGTACTTCACCGACGGGCGCGCCGATCCGCACCCGGTGGGCCACTGGGACCCCATGGACGTCGACTGGGGCCCGGAGAACGACTTCCTGGGCTGGCACAAGTGGAAGCTCGGCTGGCTGGCCCCGGATCAGGTGGACTGCGTACGCAGCCCCGGCTCGGTCACCACGCACCGGCTCACCCCGGCCGCCGTACCCGGCGGCAAAAAGATTGCGGTCGTCCCGGTCTCCCGGTACCGCGCGTACGTCGTGGAGGCCCGCCGCACCGGCCCGCTCGACCCGACCGCGTGCCGCCCGGGCGTCCTGATCTACCGCGTCTCCACCGACACCCCTTCGGGCAGGGGCCCGGTACGCGTCTCCGACGCCACCCCGAAGAGCGCCGGCTGCTACCGCAAGGACCCGAACGTCCGCGCGGGCCTGACCGACGCCACGTACCGCCCCGGCCAGACCTTCCGCGCGGCCGGCATCACGGTCTCGGTCCAGGAGCCCCCCTCCTCGGACACCTTCCGAGTACGCATCACGACACCGAAACGGGACTGAGGGCACTGAGGGCGCCAGGAGACTTCATTCGCTCGCCGTCGTCCCTCAATCCGTCCAGTGCAACCGCCCCAAACTAATGAGCCGGAGTTGCCTGCGGGCTCGCTCAGCGATCCGGTCACAAGCCACCGCGTCATCATCATCCGCGGCATCCAGGATCGCCGACGCGGTCATCACCAGATGATCGACGTACATCTCGGCGAGCATGAGCACGTCGTCGTCGCTCCAGGCGTCCGACACCGGCTGCTCCCGGAGCCCCGCCGCCACCTCCGCGGCGAACCGCGCCAGTTCGGCGGCTATCGCCTTCCGCACGGCGCGCACGCCCCCGTGCCGCTCCCGCGCGATGAACCGGACGTGCGCCGGGTTCTCCCGTACGTACTGCTCGACGACCGCGACCGTACGGTCGATGCGCTCCTCGGCACCGGGCTGCTCGGCAAGGATCGCGCGGATCACGACGTGCAGGCTGCCGAGCGACTCCTCGACCAGCGCGACGCCCAGGTCGGGGATGTCCCGGAAGTGCCGGTAGAACGCCGCCGGCGCCACCCCCACCATCCGCGTCACCTCGCGCAGCCCGAGGCTGCTCAGGCTCTGCTCCGCCAGCAGCCGCAGCCCGGCATCGAGGAGCGCCTGCCGGGTCTTCTGCTTCTGGGCCTGCCGGACGCCGATGGTGTGACTCATGCCATTCAGTAAACATCCGTTCTCCGACACGATCCACCCCGGGGTCGCGCTAGACTCGTAAGTCAGTGAACAACTGTCACACCAACTGTTCACCTAACCGTCGATCAAGGCCACTCACCTCACCCGGAAGGGCCAGAAATGATCTTCCTCGTCGCAGCCTTGCTCCTCCTGGGAGTCCTGCTGGGCACCGCGGCACACCTCCCGCTCGACGCGACACTGACCGCGGCCGCCGCGATCGCCGTCTGGCTGCTGATCTTCGCCATCCGCGAGTACCGCACGAAGGGGGCCCGTCGATGACCACGCTCACCCACCGCACGTACGAGACCGAGACCACCTCGCGTACTGAGAGCCGCCGCAAGGGAAACCAGGCCGACGGCATGGCCGTGGCCTCCTTCGTCCTGGGCCTGGTGGGCCTGCTCGTCATGAACGTCATCCTGGGCCCGCTCTCGCTGACCCTGGGGGCCCTCGCCCTCTTCCGAGGCACCGACCGCCGCGGCCGCGCCCTCCTCGGCATGACCCTGGGCCTCGCCGACCTCGTCGTCCTGGCCGCCCTGGTCACCGCCGACGGCACCATCAGCTGGAACTTCCCCACCTGAGCCACCGACCACAAGGCTTGATCACCCAGTGGCGAGACCGGGCACGACCCCATCCGCTACCCTGTTCACGGCCGGCCGATGGTGCACGCACCGCCCACCCACCCGGGCACCGCACCACCGCTGACCGCCCCGCCTCCGTAGCTCAGGGGATAGAGCACCGCTCTCCTAAAGCGGGTGTCGCAGGTTCGAATCCTGCCGGGGGCACGCGAAGAAAGGCCAGTTCAGAGGTGTTCAACCTCTGAACTGGCCTTTGTTGTCTAGCCTGGGCGGGTCGGCAGTCGTTGGGTTACGAGTGCGTTTGGGATGGAGTTGTCCATGACCACAGCACGGGATCTGGTGATCATTGCCCTGGATGTGCCGGCCAGTCGTCCGCTGCAGCAAGGTGAGCTGTCGCTGGCGCTGGCGGGGGCCGAGTTGATCGATCTGCTGGCCGCCCAGGCCGTCGCGCTGGACGGTGAGGACATCGTGCCGGGGTATCGGCCGGCGATAGAGGACCGGCTGTTGGACGATGCCGCGGCGGCGCTTGTTCGGGAGATGCCCTACGAATCGGTCGAGGAGTGGCTGTGGCGGCGGGGCCGAGGGCTGTACTCGACGTATCTGGCCGCGCTTGAGGCGGAAGGGCAGGTCGCCCGGCAGCGGCGCCGTTGGACGCTCGCCGGGGCCGGTCAGGCGGTGCCGGTCGATTCGCCCGAGCGCCGCCGGGCGGCGGACCGGTGGGCATCGAGTGAGCCCACCCTCGCGGCTCTCGCCTCGGCCGTCGGAATCGGCGAGGACAAGGGTGGGGACTCGACGAGCGCGGGCGGCGGTGCGGGCGATGAGGCGGTGGTGACCGTGCTGGCCGTCGTCGATGACGCGTTGCGGGAGTTGGAGGCCGTGCGGCAGCGGCGGGCCATCGAGGACGCCGCCTTCGACAATGTCTGGCGCGGGATCTGACGGGACCACCGCCGACAGTGCGTTGGCCGTCCCGGGGGAGGGAATGGCGCGGCGGAACGTTTTATCAAGTTCCTTGTGCCCATGTGAAGTTGAGGGACGGAACTGTGTGATGAGCGCGGTGGCGCGGGAGTTCTTACGCCGCTTCAGTGATCTTGGGGTGGTGGGGCGGGCCGCGGGGGGATTTGCGCGGGTGGGCGCGCTTAGCTGGGATGCGTGCCATACGAACTTTTCACGCGCCAGCGCTCGTTCGACGGACCCTGTACGACGACCACGGACGGGGGGCGTACGTGTCCGCGCTGAGCAGTATGGCCGCCGCCGCGCCCCGGAGCACGCCTGCCGCCGACGCGGCCCTGTTCGGGTGGGCGCGGGAGCTCGTCACTCCCGCGCTGCGCCGGGTCGTCGAGGAACTGCCCGCGCCGCAGCGGGAGGTCGCCGGGTATCACCGCGGCTGGAACGGCGCCGACGGGAGCGCCGCCGCCGAGCCGGCCACGGAGCGCGGCGGGAAAGCCGTACGCCCGGCCCTGGTCTTCCTGTCCGCGCTGGCCGTCGGCGCGCCCGCCGACAGCGTGGTCCCGGGGGCCGTCGCGGTCGAACTCGTACACGACTTCTCACTGCTGCACGACGACGTCATCGACGCGGACCCGCTGCGCCGCCACCGGCCCGCCGTGTGGCGGCAGTACGGCACGCCGGCCGCGGTGCTGACCGGTGATGCCCTGCTCATCAGCGCCCTGGCCGTACTGGCCGCCGACTCCACCCCGCACGCCGCGGCGGCCACCAAGGAACTCTCGTGCACGCTGGACCACTTGCTGCGCGGCCAGAGCCAGGACGTGGCCTTCGAGAGCACGCCCCGGGTGCGCGCGGAGGAGTACCTCGAAATGGCGGCCGGGAAGACGGGCGCACTGATGGGCTGCGCGTGCGCACTCGGGGCGCTGCTGGCCGGCGCGTCCGAGGCGCGCACCGCCGGGCTGCGGGACTTCGGCCGGCACCTGGGCATCGCCTTCCAGTGCGTGGACGACCTGCTGGGCATCTGGGGCACCACGCTGCGCAGCGGAAAGCCGGTGGGCGCGGACGTCGCGGCCCGGAAGAAGTCGCTGCCGGTGGTCGTCGCACTCGCCGACACGGGGCCCGCCGGGCGGCGGCTGGCGGAGCTGTACGACCGTACGGAGCCGCTGTCGGCCGCGGACATCGTGACGGCCACCGAGCTGATCGAAGAGGCCGGCGGGCGCGAGGCGACCGCGGTGGAGGCCAGGCGGCAGGTGGGCGCCGCGATGCGGGCGCTGGCCCGCGCGGAGCCCGTACCGTCGGTGTACCGGCAATTGCACGATCTCGCGATGCTGATGACGCGGCGGGATCACTGATGGCCGACCGGGTAACTCATGGGCGGCCGGCCGAGTAACCGAAATTTGGTGACGTGCGCGATCGATACGGTCGGGGACGTAACCCATTAAGGCCCGCAGCCGTTTCTTCCAGTGGCGATTGCGCTTTCTTGGCGGATATTGCGGGACCCAGCCGGGGGCGGCGGATTTTTGGAACAGAGACAGCACACCCTTCACGCGAAAAAGGCGTCGGCCGACGGGCCTCCGGCGATCAGTGTGTACGGCCTCCGGGTCGCGCGCGGGGACCGGGCCCTGCTCGACGACATCAGTTTCGCCGCGCCCCGCGGTGCGATCGTCGGCCTGCTCGGCCCCAGCGGCTGCGGAAAGACCACGCTGCTCCGGTCCGTCGTCGGAATTCAGGCCTGCGCGGCGGGACATGTCCAGGTACTCGGCCATCCGGCCGGTGCCGCGGCCCTGGAGACGCGCGTCGGGTATGTCACCCAGGCGCCGTCCGTCTACACCGACCTGACGGTTCTCGAGAACCTGCGGTACTTCTCGGCCGCGTTGGGGCTGCGGGGCTGGCGCCGGGAGAACGCCGTGGTGCGGGTGGTGAAGGAGGTCGACCTGGCGGACTGGGCCGACCAGCCGGTCGGCCGGCTGTCGGGCGGCCAGTACTCGCGCGTCTCGCTGGCCGTCGCGCTGCTCGGCTCGCCGGAGCTGCTGGTCATGGACGAGCCGACGGTGGGCCTCGATCCGCTCATCCGGCAGGAACTGTGGGCCGTCTTCCGGCGGCTGGCCAACGAGGGCACCACCCTGCTCGTCTCCAGTCACGTCATGGACGAGGCCGACCGCTGCGACCGACTGCTGCTCATGCGCGACGGCCGGCTGCTGGCCTCCTGCGAGCGGTCGGAACTGCTGGCACACACGGGCTGCGCGAGCGTGGAGGGCGCGTTCATGCGGCTGGTGCGGCCGGAGGGGGCTGGGGCGCCGGCCGGTTCCGATTCCGTACCGGTCCGCCTCGATTCCGTACCGGATCCCACGGACTCCGTACCGACGCCATCGCACCCCGAGAGGGCCCCCGAGACGGCCTACGAGCCGGCCGACGAGTCGATCCCCGCCCCCGCTCCCCCGAGCTCCGTCCCGCCCCCCTCCCAGCCGCTCTTCGCCCAGCCGCTCTTCGACGGTGACCTGCTCCCCGACCCCCACGCGTCATTCTTCGCAACCGAGTGCCGAGGTCCATAACGTGAGAACCGAGTACCGGCCGTCGGTCGTGTCCCGGGCGGTCCGCACCGCCCGCGCCCTGCCGCTCACCCCGGGTATCACCCTCGCCACTGCGCACCGGGTGCTGCAGCAGATCGTCCGCGACCGCGGCAGCGTCGCGCTCATGCTCGCGATCCCGTGCATGCTGATGGTGATCCTCAAGCTGATGTTCGACGACGCGGACGGCGCCTTCGAGCGCATCGGTCCGCAGGTCTTCGGGATCTTCCCGCTCATCGTGATGTACCTGGTCGCCTCGGTCTCCACGCTGCGCGAGCGCACCTCGGGCACCGCCGAGCGGCTGCTGACCATGCCGGTGCAGCGGCTGGACATCGTGCTCGGTTACAGCCTGGCGTTCGGCTTCCTGGCGCTGCTCCAGGCCGTACTGGCGACGCTGCTCTCCGTGGGGCCGCTCGGGCTGGACATCAAGGGGCCGCCGTATCTGCTCATGATCATCGCGATGCTGGGAGCGCTGCTCGGGCTGGCGCTCGGCCTCCTGGTCAGCGCGTTCGCGCGGAACGAGTTCCAGGCGGTGCAGTTCCTGCCGGCCGGGGTGCTGCCGCAGTTCCTCGTATGCGGCCTGTTCGTGCCGCGCGAGGACATGAGTGACGGGCTCTCGGCGGTGGCCAAGGTGATGCCGATGACGTACGCGGTCCAGGCCGCCGGCGAGGCCGCCCGGCACGACGGGGTGACCGGCCTCTTCGTGCGGGACGCACTGCTGATCCTGGGGTGCGTGATCGTCGTACTGCTCGCCAGCGCGGCCACGCTCAAGCGCTGAGCGCCGAAATCGAGCAAGCACGACAGTGAGGTGGGTCCGGCACGGCTGCCGGACCCACCTCACCGCGTCTTGCCGGTACTTGTGCCTGTACCGGCCTCAGTACCCACCACCCGAGGTGTTCCAGCCGAACCCGCCCTGGAGCTGGCCCGTGGAGGGGAACATGAACGGGCCCATCTGGATCGGGCGGGCGCCGGGCTCCCCGTCCGAGGGAACCGTGGCGGACGCGGACGACGTGGACGGGGCAGCCAGCGCGGACGGAGCGGCTCCGCACGTGGCGAGGGCGACAGCGATCACGGATGCGGCCGCGGCACGTCGCAGGAACGACATGAATTCTCCTTGTGTGGGGCGGGATTTCTGCCGGACACCGAAACCTTAATAGCGGCACCGGTCGCAATCACGGGCTTCCCGGAGTTTCCGCGTTTCTTCCCTCAAAGGGGTACGACAGGGCTGGAAAACAAGGGAAGTTGAGAAGACAGCAGAAAATCGATTTTCGTGAAAAACTGAGAGACGGACCTCAAAACTGAGGGACGAGACCTCAAACTCCGAGCAGCGCGTCGTCCCACCACCACGCCACCGTGGGCAGCCCCCGGGGCGCCGACCGGTCGTCGTCCGCGGGCGATTCGGCCCACTCCAGGGGCGCCTCGTCCATGGGGTCCGGTACGCGCCCCAGGCTCAGGTAACGCGGCACCCGGAGCCCCCACTCCGCGTTGCCCCGAATGCCGTACCGCAGCCCCTGCAGGTAAGTGCTCAGCTCCAGTCCGGCTCCCGGGCGCACCCGGTCGTGCACGGCCATGAAGCGCAGCAGTACGCGGTCGCGCAGCCGGGTGGCGGCCGCGACGGCCTCCTGGAGCGGCAGCCCGGTCTCCTGCATCAGCACGCTGTAGACGTTCTGATCCGTCTGGCCGCGGGCCAACTCCTTGCGGAGGGAGTGCCGGTCGTTGTCCAGCGCCGCGACCATGATGGCCATCTCGGTGAGCGCGCGGACGGCCGGCCGCTCCAAGTCCTGGGCGGGCACCTCCAGGCCGGTGGCCAGCTCCAGCATGGCGAACGGCGGTTCGCCGCCCGCCGACAGCAGCCGCATGGCGACGTACTCGTCCAGGCCCGGCATCCGGCCGGCCGCGGCGTTGCCGATCTGCCAGGTCACGCCGGAGAGCCAGGCGCGGTGGGCGGCGGCGAACCGCCGCACCTGGAGGGGGGTACCGAAGGACCGGAACTGTGCCGCGATCTCCTGCAGAGCCGGGATGAACCCGTCCGACTCGTCCCGCGCGGACGGCGCCTCCAGCGCGCGCTGCACACGGCCGGCCAGCGCGCTGAACGCGGCGGGCCGGTTACTGAACGGGCCGTTGTCGCACCGGTGGTCATCGAAGGCGAAGCCCCAGTACACCCACAGGGAGGTCCACAGCAGGCGGTCGTCGGTGGCGGCATCGGGGGCGAAGCGGGCGAAGAAGTCGGTACTGCACGAGGCGGCGACCCACGTGCGCTCCTCGTCGGTCGTGCACATGGGGCTGGTCCGGATCCACTCCCTGGCCCGTTCGTCGACGAGGTGGGCACGCGGGTGCCGGGCGGATTCCAGGGGGCAGAAGATCGGCGGGAGATCGATCTCGTTGACGGTCATGGCCATGAACAGCACCTCTTGCCCTTGCTGACGACGACGGCACGAACGTGCCTCATCCTGCAACGGCCGCCGTCGGGCGTCCGCGACCTACATGCCCCTGGCAAGCATTCCCCCCTAACAGGGCAGAAGTTGTCCGAGGTTGACGGTCACGGGCGATGGGCCCGTGGGGTCGTCGGGCGGCCGCGGCGTCGCTCCCCAGGCGCGGCGGCCGCGCGAAGCGGACAATGAAGCCAACGGGCATCCGGACCGACGCACAGGGTGCGCCATGTGGCCCCCGAAGAGCAGTGCCCGTGCCCACGGTGGTGGGTGATGGTGGGTGATCTTTATGGGGCACCGGTCCCGCACATTCGGTACAGCCCGCGCACGGAGCGCCGCGGGCCTGCTGGCAGGGTCGGCCGTGGTCGCCCTGGTCCTCGGCGGCTGCTCTTCGGGGGAGTCGCCCGACAGCACCTCCAAGACGGTGACCAGCACGGCGACGGTCACCACCCGGCCCGGCTCCTCGCCACCGCCCGACCCCGCCTCCTCCGCCGCCCCCACTCCGCCGCCATCGCAGCAGTCGGAAGGGCCGCGGACATCGGCTCCTGCGACCGTCCGTGACCCCGCGGCCACCGTCGAGGCGTACTTCGACGCGATCAATGCGGGCGACTACCAGCAGGCGTGGGCGCTGGGCGGCAAGAACCTCGGCGGCTCGTACAGCACGTTCACCGAGGGGCTGGCCGACACGGCGCACGACAGCGTCCAGATCCTCGGCGTCGAGGGCGGGCAGGTCAGCGTCCATCTCGATGCCCTGCAGACGGACGGCACGGTGCGCTCCTTCGCCGGTACGTACACCGTGGCCGACGGCGTCATCACCGGGGCGTCGATCCGGGACGCCGGCGGATCGACGCCCGAGGAGCCTGGGGTGACGCCCGAGGAGCCCGGATCGGTGCCCGAGGAACCCGGGGAGGCGCCGTACTACGAGGTCTGCGCCGATGCCCGCGAGGCGGGCGTGGCCCCGATCGAGTCCGGCGAACCGGGGTACGCGGAGCACCTGGACCGCGATCATGACGGCACGGCCTGCGAACCGTACGACCCGTGATCTTCAGCCGGCGCGCGGTCCCGGGCTGCTGTTTCGCGTGACATCGCCCACGCCGTTCCGCGGCCGCCCGCTCCCTGACTGTCTCGGTCGGAGGGAGTTATCCACAGGCTCAGCGGCGGGGTGGTTCGGACTCGTAAGCTGCCTGGCATGAACGACGTGGACGGTGGGCTGGACCAAGATCCGGGTGGCGCGGGCGCAGGCGCCGGCCCGGGCGGAGGCGAGGGTGCGCGGACCGGTGGGGCGCCGGGCGGTGAGGCCCTGGAGGTGCTGCACCGGGTCTTCGGGTACGACGCGTTCCGCGGCAGCCAGCAGGAGATCGTCGAGCACGTCATCGGCGGCGGCGACGCCGTCGTCCTCATGCCGACCGGCGGCGGCAAGTCGCTCTGCTATCAGATCCCCTCGCTCGTGCGGCCCGGCACGGGCGTCGTCGTCTCCCCCCTCATCGCGCTCATGCAGGACCAGGTCGACGCGCTGCGCGCGGTCGGCGTGCGCGCCGGATTCCTGAATTCCACGCAGGATATGGAGGAGCGCCGCCTGGTGGAGGCGGAGTTCCTGGCCGGCGAGCTGGACCTGCTCTATCTCGCGCCGGAGCGGCTGCGCGTCGAGCAGACGCTCGGCCTGCTGGACCGGGGAAAGATCTCCCTCTTCGCCATCGACGAGGCGCACTGCGTCGCTCAGTGGGGCCACGACTTCCGCCCCGATTACCTCGCCCTGTCGATGCTGCACGAGCGCTGGCCCGATGTCCCCCGGATCGCGCTCACCGCCACGGCCACCGAAGCCACCCACACCGAGATCACGTCGCGGCTGCGGATGGAGCAGGCCCGGCACTTCGTCGCCAGCTTCGACCGGCCGAACATCCAGTACCGCATCGCGTCCAAGAGCGAGCCGAAGAAGCAGCTGCTGGACCTGCTGCGTACGGAGCACGCCGGGGACGCCGGCATCGTGTACTGCCTCTCCCGCGCGTCCGTAGAGAAGACCGCCCAGTTCCTGGTGGAGAACGGCATCGCTGCCGTGCCGTACCACGCCGGTCTCGACCCGCGTACGCGCGCGCACCACCAGTCGCGCTTCCTCCGCGAGGACGGCCTCGTGGTGGTCGCCACCATCGCGTTCGGCATGGGCATCGACAAGCCGGACGTCCGCTTCGTGGCCCACCTCGACCTGCCGAAGTCGGTGGAGGGGTACTACCAGGAGACCGGTCGCGCCGGACGGGACGGCCTGCCGTCCACGGCCTGGCTGGCATACGGCCTGCAGGACGTGGTCCAGCAGCGGAAGATGATCGACGGCTCCGAGGGGGACGAGGCGCACCGGCGGCGGCTGGCGGCGCACCTCGACGCGATGCTCGCGCTGTGCGAGACGGTGGAGTGCCGGCGGGTGCGGCTGCTCGAGTACTTCGGCCAGCAGAGCAAGCCCTGCGGCAACTGCGACACGTGCCTGGCGCCGCCGCAGTCCTGGGACGGCACGGTGCCCGCGCAGAAGCTGCTGTCGACGGTCGTCCGGCTGCAGCGCGAGCGCGGGCAGAAGTTCGGCACGGGCCAGATCGTCGACATCCTGATGGGCCGGAAGACCCCCAAGGTCATCCAGTTCGACCATGACGCGCTGAGCGTGTTCGGGATCGGGGCCGATCTGCGGGAGGCCGACTGGCGGGGCGTCGTACGGCAGTTGCTGGCGCAGCAGCTGCTGGCGGTCGAGGGGGACTACGGCACGCTGGTGCTGACCGGGACGAGCGGCGAGGTGCTGCGCGGGGACCGCCAGGTCCTGCTGCGGCGCGAGCCGGAGAAGCCGGCCCGGGCGGCCAGGGCGAAGGCCGCGAAGGGCAAGCGCGCGCCGGTCGATCTGCCGGCGGAGGCGCTGCCGGTGTTCGAGGCGCTGCGGACGTGGCGCGGGGCGACCGCGAAGGAGCAGGGCGTCCCGGCGTATGTGATCTTCCACGACGCCACGCTCCGCGAGATCGCCACGGCCCGGCCGTCCACCACGGCCGAACTGGGCAAGGTCAACGGCGTCGGCGAGAACAAGCTCGCGAAGTACGGCGAGTCGATCCTGGAGGTCCTCGCGGACGGCCCGGCGGGCGGTGCCCCGGTGACCGGCGGTGCCCCGGTGGCGGCCGCCGCTGCCACGGCCGGCGCTGCCACGGCCGGTGCTGCCACGGCCGGCGGGAAGGCCGCTGCTCCTGAGCCCGACGAGCCCTGGGACTGGGACATGGAAGAGCCGCCCATGGACGACTGGTAGGAGACGAAGGGCGCGACGGACGGGCCCAACGCCGCGGTCAGCCCCCGGCACCGTCAGGCGTCAGCCGTCGCAGTGCCCCGGGCGGGCGTACACCGTGATGCGGGCCCCGGTGACGTCCTGGGCTCGGCACGGGATGAAGGCGTCGCGGAGGGTGGTGCGCTTGGCGATCTCCCGGGAGGTCCGGTCCTCCGGCTGGCCGCGCGGGTCGCTGAGTACGACGATGCGCTCGGTGCCGAGCATCCGGGCCCGGATGCGGTCGGCGGGCACCTCGGTCCCGTACAGGGAGTGCGAGGAGTCCGGCGACCGGGACAGGGCCAGGTCGGTCAGGTCGCGGAAGCGCTCCGGCTCGGACAGGGTCCACACCCGCCGCCTGGCCGGCATGAAGAGCAGCCCGTCACCGGGCTCCGCCACGGCCCGTACGGCCTGGACGACGGCCGTGGCGTCGTCCTTACGGCTCTCCGGGGTGCGCAGGTACGCGGCGGCGGGCAGCAGCGCCACCAGTACGGCCACCAGCGCCCACACCGCGCGCCGCCTGCGGGCCCGGCCGTCGCCCACGAGCGGCCGGAACGCCCGGTCCAGCGCGGCGCCCATCAGGAGGGCGAAGCCGACGAGGTAATAGAGGACGTAGCGGTCGACGAACATCGGCTGGAGCTGGGAGAGCAGCATCAGCGCGGCCGGCGGCACGATCAGCAGCGGCAGCGCGAGCGGCCGCAGCCGGACCGGCCCCCGCGTCCGTACGGGTACGCGGGCGCAGACCACGCCCACCGCCGCCAGCACCCCGAAGGTCATCAGCTGCACGGGATCGGGCCACAGGACCCAGCTGAGCTGGGCCGACTGCCCCGTACTGAACAGCGCGAGCGGCGCGAGACCGGCGGCCACCATCCCGGCGGCGACGAGCCAGGTCCGGCGGACGGCGCCACGGACCGCGCCCGGCACGCCGGCCAGCACCACCGTCACACCGTGCGCCGCGAGCACCAGCACGGCGAACTCGTGCAGCAGACAGGCGGCCAGTGTCACGACCATGTACGCGGTCCACCAGCGCCGCGCGGCACCGGGCACGCCGAACAGCCCGAGTCGCCGCGCGTCCACGGTGGCAGGGCTCGCGGCGAGCGCCCGGACGAGAAAGTACGTGGACCAGGTGACCAGCGCGCAGACGAGCGCGTACGACCGGCCCTCCTGCGCGTACTCCTGCACGAGCGGCAGCAGCGGAAAGACCAGCCCCGCCGCCACGCCCGCGCGCTCCCCGGCCACCCGCGCCCCCAGCAGCGCGACCCCCGCGGCGGCCGCGGTCATCGCCAGTACGGAGGGCAGCCGCAGGATCACCACGCCACCGCCGAGGACGCCACCGCCGAGGACGTCGCCGCCGAAGACGTCGAAGACGGCGTGCATGAAGAGGTAGTAGAAGCCGTGCACGGCGTCGACGTTCTGCAGCGTGCCCCACAGCTCGGGGAGGCTGCGGTGCGCCATGTCGTACGTGACGACCTCGTCGCGCCAGATGCTGCCCTGGCGGCGGATGCCCCACAGGCCCAGCGCCAGCGCCAGCGCGCACGGCGCCGGTACGACCCTGGTCCAGGGTGCGGGCTCGGCGCGTACGTGTCCCGTGGCGGTCCGGACGTTCAGCGCGGTATCGATGGCGGGCTCCCGAGCGGTCGGAATCGGGTCTGGCGCCCCGGACGGATCGCCCGCCCTACGGTACGCGCAACGCCCCGGCGGAACCGGGGCGTTGCGGTGCGTACGGGGCGGGGCGCCGGGTCAGCCCACGCGCGTGAGCTTGGCGCCGAAGGTCGGTTCGGCGAGGTCCTTCTGGAGCGCCACCGGGACCGAGGCCTGGCCCGGACCGCTGCCCGCCGTCAGCACGCCGACCTCCGTACCGGCCTTCGCCGTGTGCGGGATGGCCTTGCCCTTGTCCGTCAGCCCCAGCTTTACCGTCAGGCCATTCCAGCCGACCGCCTTGAGGTCCTCGGTCGCCACGACCGGTGTGGTGCCGCCGAGGCCGTCGTCCACCAGACCGACGACATCGCCCTTCTTCACGACCGTACGGTCCTCCAGGGCGCCCTGGGTGGTCGTGAGCAGGTCCTTGCTGATGGCGTTGGCGGTGTCGATGATCGGCGGCCGGTGCTGGCCGAGCACCGCGCCGACGATCAGCTGCGTCGTGTCACCGACCTGCTGCCGGCCGGCGAAGAGCAGGTTGCCGCCCGCCTTCGAGGTGGAGCCGGTCTTGAGGCCGATCGCGTTGTTGTACGGCGGCAGGGTGTTGAAGTTCCGCCAGGTCTTGCCGGAGGGGTCGGTCCAGGTCGGCAGCTTGGTGATGTCCACCAGCGAGCGGATCTCCATCGCCTTCTTGCCCAGCTTCACCTGGTCCTGGGCGGTGCTGACGGTGGTCTCGATCAGACCGCTGGGGTCGGTGTAGGTGGTGTTCTTCATGCCGAGGTCCTTGGCGGTGGCGTTCATCTTCTTGACGAACGCCTCCTGGGAACCGGCGTCCCAACGGGCCAGCAGCCGGGCGATGTTGTTCGCGGAGGGGATCATGACCGCGGACAGCGCGTCCTTCTGCGAGATGTAATCGCCTTCCTTGACGGTGTCGAGGACCGACTCGTCACCGTGCCCGGCCCCCTTCTTGCCGTCCTCCTCGGCCTGCTTGTCCACCCGGATCATGTCGCCCTTCTTGCCGGGCTTCAGCGGGTGGTCGCGCATGATGATGTACGCGGTCATCGTCTTGGCGACGCTGCCGATCGGGATCGGCTTCTGCGCACCGTACGAGCCGATCGGACCCAGGCCGGACACCTCGACGTACGCCTGGCCCTCGGTCGGCCAGGGCAGGGACGGCTTGCCGCCGTCGAAGGAGTACGTCGCGTCCGAGGTCAGCGCGAGCGCCGGGTCCGGGAGCGGGCGCACGGCCTGCACGATCACGAAGATCAGCAGGAGCAGCAGGGCCAGCGGGGTCCAGATCTTGAACCGCCGCACGATGGTGCGGATCGGGGTCTCGGGCGGCGGCGGGGTGTTGGTGAGCTGCGCGAGCAGGTCGAGCGGGGGCAGCGGCTGCTGCTTCGTACGCTCGGATTCGGGCAGCGGGGCCCCTTCGGGGGCGGCGGACGACGGCTGCGCGGCCGGCTGGGGGCCGGGGCGCGCCGGGGCCGTGGCCTCGGCGGCCGGCGGGAGCGGGGCGGACGCGGCGGTGCCGCCCGGGGCCTTCGCGATGTCCGAGGCGGCGCCGGGCTTGGCGGTCGGCTTGGCGACGGCCTTGCCGACCGGCTTCGGCGGCTTGACCGGCCGCTCGTCCGCCGACTTCAGCGCGACGAACTGGCTGGTCCGCTCGGCGTCCCGCTCGGCGGACGCCTTGCCGGACTTCTCGGCGGCGTCCTTTTCCTTACCGGAACCGGACTTCTCGGCGTCTTCCTTACCGGGCTTACCGGGCTTACCGGCGTCCTTGGGCTCCTCGCCGGGCTTGCTGTCTTCGCCGACCTTGCCGGCCTTGCTGCTCTTGGCGGCGGATGCGGTGCCCTTGGCATCCTCGGCGGGCTTGGCGTCCTTGGCGGTCTTGGCGTCCTTGGCATCCGTGCTGCCCTTGGGCTGCTCGTCGCCCTTGGACTCCTTGGTGCCCTCGGACGTCTTGCTGCCTGCGGACTCCTTGCTGCCCTCAGCGTCCTTCTTGGCGCCGCCTCCGTCGCCCTTCTTGGCGCCCTCCGTGACGTCCTTATCGGCGTCCTTCGTGGCGTCCTTCTTGTCCGCGCTGCCGGTGGACTCGGTGTCCTTGGACGCGGCGGCGGCTTCGGCCTTCTTGGCGGTCTCGGACCGCTTGGGGATCGCAGCCGCCGTGGCCTTCCGAGCCTCCGCGTCCTTCTTGGCGCCGTTCTCCGGGTCCTTCTCGGCGGCCTTGGCGGGAGCCTTCTCTTCGCCCTCCCCACCCTTCGGCTTTACGGCAGCAAACACTCGGGTGGCGTCATCGGCCGGAGCCGGCTTCGGTGCCACGGTGCCGAAGACGGCCGTCGCCTGGTCCGACCGGCCGGCGCCCTTCTTGGCCTTGCCGCCGGGCTTCCGTACGGGCAGCGCGGACTCCGCTTCGGAGCCGGCCTTGCCCTCGGCGGCCTCGTCACCCGCAGGGGCCTCAGCGGCGCCAGAAGCGCCCTCAGTGGCGCCCTCGCCCGACTCCGCGCCCTCAGCGCCCTCAGGGGCGTCCTTGCCCGCCACCCAAGCGGCCACCGCCGCCTTGAGCCGAGCATCACCGCTCTCGCCACCCTCAGGAGCGTCCGAGCCACCCTCGGGAGCCTCCGAGCCGCCCGAGCCGCCCCGGCTGCCTTCCTGGCCGCCCCGGTCGCCCTCGGAATCGCGCTTCTCCCCGGCCGCCGCAACCGAATCCGGCTCCGCGGACGTCTCCGTGGGCGTTTCCGTGGACGTCTCCTCGGATGCCTCGCCGGACTCGGGTTCCTCCTCGGACGTCTCCGTATCCGTCGGTGCATCACGGAAGACCGCGAGCCGCGGATCGCGTTCGCTCTCCGCCGTCTCCCCCGACGACTGCTTCTGCTCCGACCTGTCGGGGGACTCGCCCGCCACCGGTATCTCCTTCATACGTCGCGCTGCTGATCTGCCCAGTGTTGCCAAGTGTCCTGTGTGCGAGAAGCGCGGCTGCGCAGCCGCGCTGTCCGGGGCTCGCGCCCCGCCCTCAGAGGCTGCCGCCCACCGAGTAGACGAGAACGACATACCTACCGGTTCCCTGCCGAATCACCCACGCACTCTCGACAGATGAATGTGAGAGGGGTCACCCTGTCATTCATCCACGCGGGGAGGCATGGATGGGCAGGAGCCGCAGAACAATTCCGGAGGAGCTTCTGCTGCTCGCTTTGGACCCGGCCACGGGAACCACAGCGCAGCCGCAGTCGCTCGACCTCGGTCTGGCCGGGGCCCAGCTAGTGGAGCTGGCTCTGGCGGGACGGATAGCCCCTGACGGGGATCGTATCGCCGTGGTACTGCCACGGCCGACTGGAGATCCGACACTGGATTCGGCGCTCGAGTTGCTGCGACGGCGCGGCAGCCCGGTGCGCGCGGTCCACTGGATCGGCGGGCCCCGGCTGGGGCTGCGCCAGACCTACCTCACGCATCTGGAGCGGTGCGGCATGGTGCATGCCGTGGCGGGTCAGATGTGCGGAGTACTGCCGACGACTCGCTACCAAGCGACGGACACGGCCATCAGCCGGGAAATCAGGACCCGGCTGGACAACGCGATCCGCACCGGCGTACCACCGGACCCGCGGACCGCGGCGCTCGCCGCACTGGCCCACGCGGTCGGTCTCGGCAAGCACCTGTACCCCGGGAACGAGGGGCGTTCATCGCGCTCCCGCCTCCGGGATCTCATCCGGCACGACCCCATGGGCGGGCTGGTCGCACACGCTGTCATGGACGTGCAGAACGGCGTCGCGGCGCAGCCGAGGCGCGCAACGGCGGCGGGACCGGGCCCCGGAGCCGGCAGGCAGCCGGCCGCTCGGGCCACGGACGGGACGCCAGGCGTTCCGGCCCAGCCAATGCGGGGCAGCATGGCCCGCGTCGGCGCCCGTTAGCCGGACGGACAGCACCCCGGTACGGACAGCAGGACAGAACCGGGCTGACAGGCCCCCGGGAAGGGCAGCTCCCGGGGTGGACAGGACCGGGACGGACAGGAACCGGACGCACCTCACAGGACGGGACAGCAGCAGGACGCCGCCGACCCCAGGGCGGCACCGGCACGAGCACCGCCCGCGCGGCAGGCAGCGCGCGACGGCTGCCCGCGCGGACCCGTCCCGTCCGCAGCAGCACCCCTCACGCACGACCGCAGCATCGACAACGTAGCGCCCGGTACCGAACCGGCCGCCAACACGCAGTACCCGGCGGCCGAACAGCCGGCAACGCAGCACCCGGCAACACACCGCAGCACCGTCCCCAGATCCCGTCCGGGAGCCGCAACAAGCGCGGGGTGGTGGACCTTCCGTTCTGGACGACGGCGGGTCCACCACCCCGCGCCCTTTTCCCGCCCTTCCGGCCCCCTCGGGCCGCCTTGCAGGCCCGGCGGCCCAACGGTGCTCCCGCGGCCCCCCAGCAGGCACGTACGGGCCGCACACCGCCTTCCAGGCCCCGGCCCGGGCCCAGGGGCGCCGGTTCCGCTTCCGCTTCCGTACGCGCCCCGCGTGCACGCTCCCGTACGCGCTCCCGGTATCCGCCCGTACGTCGCAGTGGGCGCCGTCCGGCCCCGCGCATCCCGTAGGGCGTCTCGTACCCGTGCCCACCTTGTCCGGCCATTTCCCAGCGCGGCGCCGACCGGTGGTGGCAATCTGCTGAACAGGAAAAAACAGCAGTCCGGAGCCGGAGGTGCACGTCCCGTGGCGTCCAATGTGAATCCCACCGTCAGGCGACGCCGGTTGGGCCAGGAGCTGCGCAGGCTCCGGGAGCTCAAGGGCATGACCGCGGAGGAGGTCGCGGAGCGGCTGCTGGTCTCGCAATCGAAGATCAGCAGGCTCGAGAACGGCCGCCGCAGCATCAGCCAGCGCGACGTCCGAGACCTCTGCGGGGTGTACGAAGTCGAGGATCACCGCATCGTCGATTCGCTGATGCAGATGGCGAAGGATTCGCGCCAGCAAGGCTGGTGGCACGCCTTCGGCGACATCCCGTACAGCGTCTACATCGGCCTGGAGACCGAGGCCGCCTCGCTGCGGGTGTACGAATCGCTGCTCGTGCCCGGGCTGCTGCAGACGCCCGGTTACGCGGAGGCGGTGATCCCGGGGACCGTCCCGGAGCTGGCGCCGGACCAGTTGGAGAAGCGCATCCAGGTGCGCATGCGGCGCCAGGAGCGGGTCAGTGATCCGCACACCCCGCTGCGGCTGTGGGTCGTGCTGGACGAGAGCGCGCTGCGCCGCGTCGTCGGCAGCCACCTCATCATGCGCGAGCAGCTGGAACACCTCGTGGAGATCAGCAAGCTGCCGCACGTGACGGTTCAGGTGCTGCCGTACGACACAGGCGCGCACGCCGGGATGTCCGGCACGTTCTCGATCCTGGAGTTCGACGACGCGGCCGACTCCAGCGTGGTCTACATCGAGGGCGTGACGAGCGACCTGTACCTGGAGAAGACCAACGACGTGCACAAGTACACGATCATGTACGAGCATCTGCGGGCTCAGGCGCTCAACGCCGATCAGAGCCGGGAGTTCATCGCCGAGGCCGCCAAGCAGCACGCCGACAGCACGAGGTGAGGCGTCGGGCCGATCCACCGGGGCTTCACCTGGCGGGAAACGGCCCGCAAGGCGGTCGAATAGCGAATTCCGGAATGGAAGCGGGCACGGTACACCTGCGCTGGTTTCCTTGAAAAGAGATCAAGGAATATGCCATACGAATGAGTGACACCCCTCTGGCGTCGGTGATGTTGGCGCGTAGCGTCATGCATACCGAATCCGCGCCAAGTCGCGGCAACCCAGAGCGAGTCGGAGCAAACATGGCAACCAAGCCCAATTCCGCATTTTCCTGGACGAAGTCCTCGTACTCCGGCGGCAACGGCGCCTGTGTCGAGATCGCCGTCCCGACGACCGAGGCCATCGCGGTGCGCGACTCCAAGGACCCCGACGGCCCCCGCCTGACGTTCGACACCGCCGCCTGGAGCACGTTCGTGGCGGAGGTCGGCGCCGGTTCGTACGACGTGGCCTGAGCGGCCCGTCGTCCAGCCCCTCAGAAGTCCGCATTCCGCACCCAGATCCGCACCACCCCACAACTTCACAGCTCTACAACTCCATTGCCTCACCACACCGCACCACCGCAACGGGCCCTCTCGACTGGATCGCCGTCCCGGCCGAGGGGGCTCGGCCTTCCCCCGTCCGGCGTCGCACCTCCCCCGACGCCGCCTCCCCCGGAGGGAGTTGGAGTGCGCAGGAGCCCCACGAGTGCCCACAATGCGGATACCTGTGCGAGACGCACACCCGGAGACATAAGCTCCCTGTGCCTTGCAGCTAACGCCGGTTAACGGCGCGCGCGAGACGAGCGATTGGAGCCAGCCACCATGCCCGGAGCCGCATCCGCCACTGCCACGACCGCCTCCACGGCCGTACCCCTGGCCACTACCGCCGACTTCGCCGCCGGTTCCGCACCCGCAGCACCCGTACCCGCAGCACCCGTTCCCGGGCTCGCCGGGCGGGCATCGCGGACCGGGGCCTCGCCCGTGCGGGAGATCCTGGCGCTGACCGCGCGGCCCGAGGTGATCTCGTTCGCCGGCGGGCTGCCGGCTCCGGAGCTGTTCGACACGGACGGCATCGCCGACGCCTTCCGGCACGTACTGGCGGACCGGCCGCAGCAGGTGCTGCAGTACTCGACCACCGAGGGCGACCCGGCGCTGCGCGGGATCGTCGCCGCGCGGGCCACGGCGCGCGGCCTGGCCACCGACCCCGACGACCTGCTGATCACCACCGGCTCGCAGCAGGCCCTCACGCTGCTGTCGACCGCGCTGCTGGAGCCGGGCGACACGGTCGTGGTGGAGGCGCCCTGTTACCTCGCGGCCCTGCAGATCTTCTCGTTCGCGGGCGCCCGGGTGGTGTCCGTGCCGTGCGACGACGACGGGCTGGACCCCGAGGCGCTGGACGAGATCGTCGCGCGGGAGCGGCCGAAGCTGCTGTACACCGTGCCGACGTTCCAGAACCCGAGCGGGCGCACGCTGCCCGCCGAGCGCCGTGCCGCGATCGGCGCGGTGGCTGCGCGCCGCGGGCTGTGGATCGTGGAGGACGACCCCTACGGCGAGCTGCGCTTCGAGGGCGAGCCGGTGCCGTGGGTGGCGACCTTCCCGGGCGCCGAGGACCGTACGGCGCTGCTCGGCTCGTTCTCCAAGATCATGGCGCCGGGGCTGCGGCTGGGCTGGCTGCGCGCGCCCGCCGCGCTGCGACGCGCCTGCGTGATCGCCAAGCAGGCCGCCGACCTGCACACCTCGACGATCGACCAGGCGGCCACGGCGCACTACCTGGCGCACGCCGATCTGCCCGCGCACCTGGACCGGATACGGGTCGCTTACCGCGAGCGGCGGGACGCGCTGCTCGCGGGGCTGGGCGACGCGCTCCCGGAGGGCTCGCGCTGGAACCGTCCCACGGGCGGCATGTTCGTGTGGGCGCAGCTGCCGGCCGGGTACGACGCGACGGAGCTGCTGCCGTCGGTGGTCGAGCACGACGTCGCGTACGTCCCGGGGGCACCGTTCTTCGCGGGGCAGGCCGACGCGGCGACCATGCGGCTGTCCTTCGTGACGCACTCCCCGGAGGAGATCCGGGAAGGTCTGCGGCGGCTGGGCGCGGCCCTTCGCTGACGCCGTTCCGTACGCGGTCCGTCATACGACCTGTCGTGTGCCTCCGTATACGGCCTCCCCTCCTGCACCGCACGGGATCCCGCTCCCGTGTGGTGCTTTTTTCTGTGCGGATTTGATGGGTGGAGCCTGGCGAAGTGTCCGCTCATGGTGCGGGCGCCATCGCGGGCACGACAACGAGGCGTGGGGTCAAGAGAGAGTAAAATCGTTCGGTTAGGTGACCGGAGTTCATATCCGTGACCCTCGAACCCCCTTGACCAGGCTCCGTGCCAACGGTTCAATCCCCGAAGTCCCCACTCCCGCACGGGGGCGCCGCCGAGGCGAAGTGCTGTTGCGTTCTTGCACGTTCACAAGGCGGACCCCTTGGAGGGGGCATGAACGGTCTCGACTGGGCTGTGCTCATCGGATACTTCGGCATCATGGTCGCCATCGGCCTGTGGTCGCACAAACGCGTCGACAACGTGAGCGACTTCTTCACCGCGGGCGGCCGGATGCCCTGGTGGCTGTCCGGCATCTCGCACCACATGTCCGGGTACAGCGCCGTGATGTTCACCGGGTACGCGGGCATCGCCTACCAGTACGGCATCACCTCGTACGTCACCTGGTCCTTCCCCATCGCGATCGGCATCGCCATCGGGGCCAGGCTCTTCGCCGGCCGGCTGAACCGGCTGCGCTCCCGGCTGCACGTCGCCTCACCGCTCGAATACCTGAAGACCCGTTACAACCTGCCCACCCAGCAGGCGCTCGCCTGGTCCGGCGTACTGCTGAAGATCGTGGACGTGGGCGCCAAGTGGGCCGCGATCGCGACCCTGTTGTCCGTCTTCACCGGCGTGTCGCTCAACCAGGGCATTCTGATCACGGGCTTGGTCACGGCCGTGTACTGCACGGTCGGCGGGCTCTGGGCGGACGCCCTCACCGAGCTGGGGCAGTTCGTGATCCAGCTGCTGGCGGGCGTGGCGATGCTGCTGACCGTGCTGTCCGAACTGGGCGGGGTCAGCGCGCTGTGGACGGTGTGGGACCGGCTGCCGGACACCCACACCCAGCCGACCGTCGGCCCGTACACGCTGACGTTCCTGCTCGCGTACCTGTTCATCAAGACCTTCGAGTACAGCGGCGGCATGTGGAACCAGGCGCAGCGCTACATGGCCACGAGCAGCGCCCGTGAGGCGCGGCGCTCGGCACTGCTGTCGGCCGCGTTGTGGTTCGTCTGGCCTGTGGTGCTGTTCTTCCCGATGTGGGTCGCGCCGCTGCTGGTCAAGGCCCAGAAGCCGGACGCGTCGGACTCGTACGCGCTGCTCACCGAGCACCTGCTGCCGCACGGGCTGCTGGGCCTGGTCATCGTGGGTTTCTTCTCGCACACGATGGCGATGTGCTCGTCGGACGCCAACGCCATCGCGGCGGTCTTCACCCGGGACATCGCGCCGGCCGTCTCGGCGAAGGCGCGTGGCTGGTCGCACCGGGCGGGGCTGGTGGCCGCGCGGCTGTCCACCCTCGCCTTCCTCGGCCTGTCGATGGCGATCGCGACGCAGGTGAACTCGCCGGCCTTCGCCGGCATCATCTCGGTCGTGATCAAGTGGGTGGCCGGGCTCGTCGGGCCGATCTCGATCCCGTTCCTGCTGGGCATGCTGCCGCTCTTCCGCAGGTCGGGGCCGGTCGCTGCGCTGACTTCCTGGGCAGCCGGCCTGTTCGCGTTCTGGCTGACGAACTACGGGATCGCCGACGTCTCGCTGCAGATCCAGATCGTCTCGCCGGTCGCCGTCTCGCTCGTGCTGTTCGTACTGATCGGGCTGGTGAGGCCGGAGGCCACGCCGGAGCGGGACGCGGTACTGGCCCGGATCAACTCCGACGGGGACGACGACGGTCCCGCCGCGGCGGCACTGGCCGTACCCGGGCAGTCCGCTCCGCAGGACCAGAAGAAGCCCGTGTAGTCGCCGCAACGAAGGCCCGTGCAACGCCGCACCCGGGGCGCGCCGCTGTGCCCGTAGGACAGCGCTGTGCCCGTAAGGCAGCTGCGTCCCTGGCAGCGCTGTGGGCTCACGCCCTCGGGTACCGCGCCAGCCATCCCGGTGCCGAGTTGCCGGGTCCGTGCAGCGCGGGTCCCTGGGTCATCTCCATGGCGAAGTCGTCGGCGAGCTGGAGGATGGTGGCGCGGCCCTCCAGCTCGACGAGCCAGACCGGCGGCAGGGCCGTCTCGCCGTGCAGCGTGCCGAGGAGGTTGCCGCACATCGCGCCGGTGAGGTCGGAGGCGCCACTGTGGTTGACCGCGAGCAGCAGCCCGTGCCGGATGTCCTCCGCGACCAGTGCGCAGTACACGGCGATGGCCAGCGCGCCGGCGGCGTGTCCCGCCTCGCCCAGCGACTCGACCCGGGCGGGGGTCGGCATGCCCTGCCGTACGGCCCCCAGCGCCCGCTTGAGCGCGTCTGTGGTCTCGTCGTGGCCCGGGCGGGTGGCCAGGTGCGCCAGCGCCTTCTGGACGGCGCTGTCGAGGTCCTCGCCACGGGCGAGGGAGTGGGTGATGACGGCGAGCGCGCCGGCCGCGAGATAGCCGGTGGGGTGGCCGTGGGTCTGCGCCGCGCACTCCACGGCGAGCTGGAAGACCAGCTGCGGCTCCCAGCCGACCAGCAGCCCGAAGGGGGCCGAGCGCATCACGGCGCCGCCCCCGTTGGCCTGCGGGTTGCGGGGCGCGTCCAGGGTGCCCATGACGCCGTCCCCGAGGCCGGTGAGGCACTCGCGAGCCGGGTCGCGGCGGGCGTACAGCCACTCCTCGCGGGCCAGCCAGCCGTCGTCCGTACGGCGCTCGTCCGGGCCCCAGTCGTGCTGCGTGACGGCCCAGCGCCGGTAGGCGCGGTACAGGTCGGTGGGCGGGTGCCAGGCGCCGGTGTCGCGGCGCACCTGGGCCCGTATGAGGCCGTCGACGGTGAAGAGGGTGAGCTGGGTGGCGTCCGTGATGGCGCCGCGCCGTTCGAAGACCACGGCGTAGTCCGTGAGCCCCTCGGTGCCGTATGCCTGGCGGAGGTCGTCGAGCGAGGCGTGCGCGGCGCCCGCGCCGAGCGCGTCACCGATCGCCCCGCCCAGCAGGCAGCCGCGCACCCGGCTGCGGAAGTCCTGCTGCTCGGCGCGGCCCCAGATGGCGTTCCCGCCCGCTGCGCTCACTGTGTCCCTCCTGGCACTGTGCCCTCCTGGACCCGTGCTGCCGCTCCCGACGCCCTTCTGACGCTCGCTGACGCAGGGCACTGTAATCGACAGGGTTTCGGCCACTAGTGGGCAGGAAGGGAATGCGAAGAGGCGCCCAGGAGGCGGCTTTTGATCGTTACCGGAACTTTCCGTTCACCTGCGCAATATCGGCCCAGGAGTCATCCTCCGCCCCTGGTGTGGGCATGCTCCGACCATGTCCGAGTACGAGTGGGACCGCACGACCATGGCCGTCGTCGCGTGCGCGCTGGCCGGGGACAGCGAGGGGGCGGTGGAGCTGCTGCGCCCGCTCCCCCAGCGCGACACCTGCCATATCGCCGTACGGCTCGCGGCGATGGCCGCCGACGCGCTCATCACCGCGGCGGAGGACGCCGGCGGCGACCGGGCCGAGGCCCTCGCCCGCTGGCAGCAGTGCATCCTCCAGCACGAGACGGAGCACAGCGGGGAGGGGTGAGAATCGGCCACGGGGGCCTCCGGAGGCGCTGGAGGCCCCGGAGGCCCCGTGCGTCAGTCCAGTACCGGCAGCAGCTCCGGCAGGTGTCCGTCGGAGCGGAGCGCCGCCTCCTGGCGCTCCGCGGACACCGGCCCGTACGTCGTCGTGCGGGCGCGGGCCGGGCGCCCGGCCTCCTCGGCGATGGCGACGAGGTCGCGCACCGACCGGTAGGAGCCGTAGCTCGACCCGGCCATCCGGGAGATCGTCTCCTCCATGAGCGTGCCGCCCAGGTCGTTGGCGCCCGAGCGCAGCATCTCGGCCGCGCCCTCGGTGCCGAGCTTGACCCAGCTGGTCTGGATGTTCGGGATGTACGGGTGCAGCAGCAGCCGCGCCATCGCGGTCACCGCACGGTTGTCGCGCGAGGTGGGCCCCGGTCGGGCGATGCCGGCGAGATAAACCGGCGCATTGGTGTGGATGAACGGCAGCGTCACGAACTCCGTGAACCCCTCGACACCCTTGGCCAGCGCGGACCGCTGGATGTCGGCCAGCAGCCGCAGGTGGCCCAGCCAGTGCCGCGGCTGGTCCACGTGCCCGTACATCATCGTGGAGGACGAACGGATGCCCAGTTCGTGCGCCGTCTTGATGACCTCGATCCAGGTGGCGGTGGGCAGCTTCCCCTTGGTCAGCACCCAGCGCACCTCGTCGTCGAGGATCTCGGCGGCCGTACCGGGGATGGTGTCGAGCCCCGCCTCCTTGGCGGCGGTCAGCCACTCCCGGATGGACATGCCCGTACGGGTCGCGCCGTTGACGACCTCCATGGGCGAGTACGCGTGCACGTGCATCCCCGGGACGCGCTCCTTCACCGCCCGCGCGATATCGAAGTACGCGGTGCCCGGCAGGTCCGGGTGGATGCCGCCCTGCATGCACACCTCGGTGGCACCCACGTCCCACGCCTGCTGCGCGCGGTCGGCCACCTGGTCCAGCGAGAGGGTGTACGCGTCGGCGTCCGTACGGCGCTGCGCGAAGGCGCAGAACCGGCAGCCGGTGTAGCAGACATTGGTGAAGTTGATGTTGCGCGTGACGATGTACGTGACGTCGTCGCCGACCGTCGCCCTACGGAGGTCGTCGGCGATGCCGCAGAGCGCATCCAGGGCGGGCCCCTCTGCGTGCAACAGGGCCAGCGCCTCGTCGTCCGTGAGCTTCGTCGGATCGTCCGCTGCCTGCTTCAGGGCGGCCCGTACGTCCGTGTCGATGCGCTGGGGCACCATCCCGGGCGCCGCGGCCTCACGGAGCGCCTCCCAGTCGCCGTACACCTCGTCGAAGTCGTTCCGGCGGTCGCCGGTGCGGCCCTCGGTGTCGATGGTGCGGTGCAGGTCCGTGCGGCCCGAGCCGTGCAGCGAGAACTCCTCGTCCGGCTCCTGCCAGGGGTGCCCCTCGACCACCGCGTCCTCGCGCGCGAGGCCCGTCTCGGGGTCGGCGAGCGCCCGTACGTGCGGCAGCAGCCGCGGGTCCAGCCACGGCTCGCCGCGCAGCACGAACTCCGGGTACACCGCGAGGCGTTCCTTCAGCTCGAAGCCGCTCTCCGCGGAGCGCGCGGCCAGCTCCTCGATCTGGGGCCAGGGGCGCTCGGGGTTGACGTGGTCCGGGGTGAGCGGCGAGACGCCGCCCCAGTCGTCGATGCCGGCCCCGATGAGCCGCCCGTACTCCGCGTCCACCAGGTTGGGCGGCGCCTGGAGGCAGGCGGACGGGCCAAGGATGTGCCGCGCGACGGCCACCGTGGCGACCAGGTCGTCCAGCTCCGCGTCCGGCATGCCGCGCATCGCGGTGTCCGGCTTGGCGCGGAAGTTCTGGATGATCAGCTCCTGGATGCCGTGGTACGCACGGGAGACGCGGCGCAGCGCGAACAGCGACTCCGCGCGCTCCTCGTAGTTCTCCCCGATGCCGATCAGCAGTCCGCTGGTGAAGGGCACGGAGCTGCGACCGGCGTCCTCCAGGACGCGCAGCCGTACGGCGGGCTCCTTGTCGGGCGACCCGTAGTGCGGGCCTCCGGGCTCGCTCCACAGCCGCTCGGCGGTGGTCTCCAGCATCATGCCCATCGAGGGCGCGACCGGCTTGAGCCGCTGGAAGTCCGTCCAGGACATGACGCCCGGGTTCAGGTGCGGCAGCAGCCCGGTCTCCTCCAGGATGCGGATCGCCATCGCGCGCACGTAGGCGAGCGTGTCGTCGTACCCCTCGGCCTCCAGCCACTCGCGCGCCTCGGGCCAACGGTCCTCGGGCTTGTCCCCGAGGGTGATCAGGGCCTCCTTGCAGCCCAGTTCGGCGCCGCGGCGGGCGATGTCCAGGACCTCGTCCGGGGACATGAACATCCCGTGCCCCTCGCGGCGCAGCTTGCCGGGCACGGTGGCGAAGGTGCAGTAGTGGCACTTGTCGCGGCACAGACGGGTGAGCGGGATGAAGACGCTCTTGGAGTACGTGATGACGCCGGGGCGGCCCGCGGCGTCGAGCCCCGCGTCCCGTACCCGGGCGGCGGAGGCACACAGATCGTCCAGGTCCTCGCCGCGCGCCTGGAGGAGGACGGCCGCCTCGGCCGCGTCCAGCGCCACGCCGTCCCGTGCGCGCCTCAGCGCCCGGCGCATGGCGTTCGCGGTCGGCGCGGGGCGCCGGTTTCCCTGCGGGGGCTGCTCGGGTCCCTGCGGCAGTTGCTCGGATCCCTGCGGGCTGGAAGTCATCCTCCGAGGATACGAGCGGGCGCCGGGGCGGCCGACGGGCCACGGAGACCGTTTTGTGTGCGGATGATCACGCCATACGGAGGTTCCCTCCGACTACCGTCCGGGCAGACATCCGGGGCACCTCTGCGCGTCCGGGCAGACACCGGCACCTTGCGCCGCCCGCGCCTCACAGGTACTCCGCGTACGCGTCGAGCGCCCGCAGCACCTCGCCCTCGCCCGCCGCCGGCAGCTGCACCACCACCTCATCGATGCCCAGCTCCTGAAAGTGCGCCAGCTTCCCGGCCGAGGGCCGCACACCGTACGGGACGACCACCGGCTCCCCCTCGCGCCCGGCCCCGGCCCACACCCGGCGCAGCTCCGGCAGCGCCTCCGTGAGCCCGCGCCCGCCGATCGGCAGCCAGCCGTCCGCGTACTCAGCGGCGTGCGCGAACAACGTGGGACCGGCTCCGCCGCCCACCAGGATGCGCGGCGCGCCCTTCACCGGCTTCGGGTACGCGTGGCTCGCCCGTACGGAGCCGAAGGACCCCTCGTACGCGGTCGGTTCGTCCGCCCACAGGGCGCGCATCAGGGCGATCCGGTCCCGGGCGAGCGCCCGCCGCGAGGACCACTCCACCCCGTGGTCGGCGGCCTCCTCCACGTTCCAGCCGAAGCCGACGCCGAGTGTGAACCGGCCGCCGGAGAGGAAGTCCAGCGTGGCGACCTGCTTCGCGAGACCGATCGGGTCGTGCTGGGCGACCAGCGTGATGCCCGTGCCGAGCGCCAGCCGCTCGGTGACGGCCGCGGCCTGGCCGAGCGCGACGAACGGATCGAGAGTGCGGCCGTACTCGCGCGGCAGCGGCTCCCCCATCGGCGCCGGGGTGTCGCGGGAGGCCGGGATGTGGGTGTGCTCGGGCAGGTACAGCCCGGCGAACCCGCGCTGTTCCAGCTCGCGGGCCAGCCGTACCGGCCGGATCGTCTCGTCGGTGAGGAAGATCGTGGTCGCGATCCGCATGCTGAATCCCTCCGCGTCGGCCGTCCCGTTCAAGGGTTGGTGAGCGCATGTTGCCGCACCGTCGCCGGGTTATCCACAGGCCTTTCCGTCCGTGTCATACGCGCGTACAACAGTTTTCACACGACGCAACACACGGCCGGAGCAATGGAGGAGGAGCGGCGATGGACCGGCGGGACATCTTGAGGCTCGGCGCCGTCGCGGGCGCGGCGGGAGCCCTTACGCTCGGCCCCGTGAGCTTCGCAGGCGCCGAGGGGCGCGCGGGTGGACAGGGCGGATCGGACGGGCCGGAGGGACCGGACGGACCGGCGGACGAGAGCCGGACCGTCTCCGGCCATCTCCCGACCGGCGCGCCGGACTTCGTGTACGTACCCGTGGAAGTCCCGCCCGGCGTCCGCGAGATCGCCGTCTCGTACACGTACGACAAGCCGCCCGTGCCCGAGGGCACCAATGGCAACGCCTGCGACATCGGCATCTTCGACCAGCGTGGCACGGAGCTGGGCGGCGCCGGCTTCCGCGGCTGGTCGGGCGGCGCCCGTACGGAATTCTTCCTCCGCGCCGACGCCGCGACACCCGGCTACCTCCCGGGCCCGATCCGGCCCGGCACGTGGCACATCGCCCTCGGCCCGTACACGGTCGCACCCCAGGGCCTGCGGTACGAGATCACGGTCACCCTGCGGTACGGCGCCTCCGGCGAGACGCCGAAGCCGGTGTATCCCCCGCAGCGCGCCAAGGGCCGCGGACGGGCCTGGTACAGAGGTGACAACCACCTCCACAGCATCCACTCCGACGGCAAGCGCACCCCTGCCGAGATCGCCGCGCTCGCCCGCGCCGCGGGGCTGGACTTCCTCACCACGACCGAGCACAACACCACCTCCGCGCACGGCGCGTGGGAGGGCCTGTGGGGCGACGACCTGCTGATCCTCACCGGCGAGGAGATCACCACGCGCAACGGCCACGTCGTCGCGATGGGCACCGACCCGGGCGTCTTCCTCGACTGGCGGTACCGCGCCCGGGACAACGCCTTCGGGAAGTACGCCCGCGCCGTCCGCCGGGCCGGCGGCCTGGTCGTCCCGGCCCATCCGCACGCCACGTGCATCGGCTGCAACTGGAAGTTCGGGCTGAACGAGGCCGACGCGGTGGAGGTGTGGAACGGCCCGTACACCCCCGATGACGAGGTCACCCTCGCCGAGTGGGACAACACGCTGGTGGCGCACGCCCAGGGCCGCGGCGCCTGGCTCCCGGCCGTCGGTCACAGCGACGCCCACCGCGACCCGGACGTCGTGGGCCTGCCGCAGACCGTCGTCCTCGCCGACGACCTCTCCCGCCAGTCGATCCTGGCGGGCATACGGGCCGGCCGCGTCTGGATCGCCGAGTCGGCCCGGGTCGGCCTCTCCTTCTCCGTCACCGGGGAACGCGGCGCACACGCCGGCATAGGCGAACGCCTCCGGGTGGGTGGTGCGTCGCGGGTGACCGCCCGCCTGGAGGTCACCGGCGCCCCGGGCTGCACGGTCTCCTTCGTCACGGACCAGGGCACGCGGTACACGGCACCGCTGCCGTCCTCCGGCTCCGGCACGCTCAGCTGGCAGACCACGCCCGACAACGCCGCCTACATACGCGCGGAGGTCCGCCACCCAGCCACGACGCGGGCCCTGCCGGGCCCGATGGCGGCCATGACCAATCCGGTGTTCCTGGGGGGTGAGTGAGGGCGGCGGAGGACGGCTGACGACGGCGGGGGACGGCTGACGACGGCTGACGACGGCAGGCTGCGGGCCGGCCTGAGGGGCGGCTGACGGTCGGCTGAGGCCCGGCTGAGGAGCGTTCGACAGGCGGAGGTGGAGGGGGAGGGGTGGGGGCTGTCTCTTATACACATCTCCGAGCCCACGAGACGCTACGCTATCTCGTATGCCGTCTTCTGCTTGAAAAAAAAAAAA
>NZ_JOBH01000012.1 GCF_000717745.1 Streptomyces violens | reverse complement strand
CCTGGGCCTGTGGAACGACACCCAGACCGCCGCCTTCCGCCGCATCACCGACTTCATCAAGTCACAGGGCGCGACCGTGGGTATTCAGATAGCGCACGCCGGGCGCAAGGCGTCGACGGAGCGGACGTGGGTGGACCGCGGTGCGCCGCTCGCCCCCGGTGAGCGGCACGGGTGGCAGCCGGTCGGGCCGAGCCCGGTGGCGTTCGACGAGAAGTCGACGGCTCCCGAGGAGCTGTCCGTGGCGCAGATCAAGGAGATCGTGGCGCAGTTCGCCGAGACCGCGCGGCGCGCGGTGGACGCGGGCTTCCAGGTCGCCGAGATCCACGGTGCGCACGGCTACCTGATCAATGAGTTCCTGTCGCCGTTCACGAACCGGCGCACCGATGAGTACGGCGGCTCGTACGAGAACCGGATCCGCTTCGCGCTCGAGGTCGTGGACGCGGTGCGTGCGGTGTGGCCGGAGGAGCTGCCGCTCTTCTTCCGGATCTCGGCCACCGACTGGCTCACCGAGAACCCGGAGGACGGCCGCGAGGGCTGGACCGCCGACGACACCGTCCGCTTCGCTGCCGACCTCAAGGCGCACGGCGTCGACCTGCTGGACACGTCCACGGGTGGCAACGCGCCGGATGCGAAGATCACCGCGGTGCCCGGGTACCAGGTGCCGTTCGCCACGCAGGTCAAGAAGGAGACCGGGCTGCCGGTGGGGGCCGTTGGCCTGATCACCGAGGCCCAGCAGGCCGAGAAGGTCATCGTGGACGGCGAGGCCGATGCCGTACTGATCGGCCGCGAGCTGCTGCGGAACCCGTACTTCGCCCAGCAGGCAGCCCGTGAACTGGGCGCCACTCCGCACGTGGCCCAGCAGTACCACCGCGCCTGAGCGAGTGTTGTCAGCGGGGGCCGGCGCCCGAGGGTGCCGGCCCCCGCTCTGCTGTGCCGCCGGTCAAGAGGCCCCCAGCGCCGGGTAGTCCGTGTAGCCCGTTTCGCCGCCCACGTACATCAGGTACTTGTTGCGTACGGGGTTGAGCGGGGCGCGGGTGCGGAGGCGGGTGACCAGGTCGGGGTTGGCCAGGAAGGGGCGGCCCAGCGCGATGAGGTCGGCGCCTGCTGAGAGGAGGCGTTCGGCCTCGTGCCTGCCGCCGTCGGCGGGGAAGGGGTCGGGCAGTACCGGGTTGGCGATCAGTGTGCCCGGCCAGTGCTTGCGGATGTGCTGGTAGACGGGCTGGTCGGGATCGGCGAAGGCGACGTGCAGGTAGGCCAGACCGCTGTCGGCCAGTGCGGCGATGAGCGCCGGATAGATGTCGTCGGTGTCGTCTTCCTGGATGCCGTTGACCGTGTTGCCGGGGGAGATGCGCAGGCCCACCCGGTCGGGGCCGATCGCGTCGGCGACGGCTCGGACCACCTCGGTCACGAAGCGGATGCGGCCGGCCACGGTGCCGCCGTACGCGTCGGTGCGGTGGTTGGTGTTCTTGGCCAGGAACTGGTGGAGGAGATAGCCGTTGGCGCTGTGCACCTCGACCCCGGCGAAGCCCGCGGCGACGGCGTTGCGCGCGGCGGCGGCGAAGTCGGCGACGGTGGTGCGGATGTCGTCGGCGGTCATCTCGCGGGGGACGACCGCGGGCCTGCGGCCGCTGGGCGTGTGGATCGTTTCCGGGAGGGGGACCGGCGAGGGCGCGAGGGGCACCAGGCCGCTGTTGTCGGGATGGCCGACCCGGCCACCGTGCTGGAGCTGCAGGAACATCCGCCCGCCCGCGGCGTGCACGGCGTCGGTGACCTGCCGCCAGCCGGCCACGTGGGCCGCGTTGTGGATCGCGGTGATGTTCGGGTACGTCTGCCCGACGGCGTTCGGCGTGGACGCCTCGGCGATGATCAGCCCGGCGGAGGCGCGCTGCGCGTAGTACGTGGCCATCATCGGGGTGGGGACACCGTCGGCGGTGGCGCGGTTACGGGTCAGCGGTGCCATGACCAGGCGGTTCGGTAGGTGAAGGGCGCCGAGTCGGGCGGGGGCGAAGAGGCGGGAGGCGGCTGTGGTGTCCGTTGTTGTGTTCGTCATGACCGTACGGTAGAAGTTGACACGGGTGTCAGGTTCAAGTCCTCAGGGTCTGGGATGTGGGGTGCGCGATGCGGATCGGTGAGCTGGCCCGGCGTACGGGAGTGAGCGAGCGCTCGCTGCGGTACTACGAGAAGCAGGGGCTGCTGACGGCCGAGCGTACGGCCGGCGGGCACCGCGAGTTCCCCGGCAGCGCCGTCGACCGTGTCATCCGCATCCAGGAGCTCTTCGCCGCCGGGCTGTGCAGCGCGAAGATCGGGCAACTGCTGCCCTGCATGCGGGACACCGACGGCGGACCCTCCGAGATCGCCACGCCACGGCTGGTCGCCGACCTCACGACGGAGCGGGGCCGCATCGACCGGATGATCGCCGATCTGGTCCGCTCGCGTGATGTTCTGGACGAGGTGATCGCGGCGGCGGCGGGGGACGTGGGAAACCGTTGACCGGGTGACGCCTATCCTCGCCGGGTGAGTACCAGCAGCCGCAGTCAGCACGTCCGTTACGTTGCCCGGTCCGTCCGGGCCATCCGGTCCTGGGTGGTCGTGTCGGAGGGGCATCCGGCGACGGCACGAAAGCCTTCCGCGCGGCAGCCGTTGCGGTCGCCGGTGGTTGCGGATGTGGTCGTGGTGGTGGCCGTGCTGGCGTTGTCGGTGTGGAACAGCACCAAGAATCCGTATCTCGGGCCGGCTGCACCGTGGGCGAATTTGCTGCTCGCCGGCGCCAGCGCGGTGCCGCTGCTGCTGCGGCGGCGCGTGCCCGAGGTGGTGCTCGCGGTGGCGTTCGTCGCGGAGGCGCTGCACATCTCGATCTTCGCCCTGCCGTGCGCGTTCTACGCCGAGGGCGCGTACCGGGGGCCGCACAGCCGTCGGACGGTGTGGGCGACGGCGGGGGTGGGACTGCTGTACGTCATCCCCTGGGGCAACGCCGACGCCTGGTCGCATCCGCGGACCCTGCTCGGCGGGTTCCTGGTGAACTTCGTCCTCGCCATACTCGTACCGCTGCTCCTCGGCCTGTACGTGGGCGAACGGCGGGCCGTCCTCGCGGGGCTGGTGGAACGGGCCGAGCGGGCGGAGCGGGAGCAGCGGCTCCTGGCCGAGGCCGCGCGCGCCGAGGAGCGGCAGCGGATCGCCGGGGAGATGCACGATGTCGTCTCGCACCAGGTGAGTCTGATCGTGGTGCACGCGAACGCGCTGGCCACCGTGGCACATGACCCGAAGGTGACGGCCGAGGCCGCGGCGATCATCCAGACGGCCGGGCGGCAGGCGCTCACGGAGCTGCGCGAGATGCTGGGGCTGCTCAGGGGCGGCGGACCGGCGGCCGGGGACGTACAGGAGCGGGCCGAGCCGGCGAAGCAGGCGCGGGCGACCGAGGCCGACGGTGCCGCCGTCGACCGGATCGCCGCGCTGGCCGACAGCTCCCGGGCCGCCGGGCTGCCCGTCTCGCTCCGTACCGAGGGCGATCCGCGGCCGCTCGCCGAGCCGGTCGAGCGGGCCGCGTACCGCGTCGTGCAGGAAGCGCTGACGAACGTGCACAAGCACGCGCCCGGCGCGGCGACGGACATCCGTGTCGCGTACGAGCCGCGGACGCTGCGGGTGAGTGTCACCAATGGCCCGGCGGAGGAGGTCCCCGACGGCAGCGGTCCCCTGCTTCCCAGCGGCGGCCATGGGCTCATCGGCCTGGGCGAGCGGGTGCGGCTGGCCGGCGGTGACATCGAGTCGGGCCCGCTGGCCGACGGCGGCTTCCGCGTGCTGGCCACACTCCCGGCACCGCCTCGCCGGTGAGGCCGGGGCCCGCTCGGGCGGGTCAGTTCGTGCGGTCGGCGAATCCGGCGGGCAGGTCGGCCGGGCCCACGGCGACGACGCTCTCGTCGTCCTCGCCCACGTGCTCGAAGAGTGTGATCTTCGCGAACTCCGGGACGACGTAGACCGGGTAGGCGGGGCCTTCGTCGCGGTACTTGGCCATCTCGTCCAGGTGGTCGTTCTGGAAGCAGACGGTGCGCTCGGGGTGCTGCTCGACCCAGTGCGGGAAGAAGATCACGCCGTGCAGCTGCCGCTTGGCGGGGGAGACGGTCACGCTGACGGAGGTGCCGGTCGGCTCGGTCCAGGACACCTTGTACACGTCCTCGTCCAGCCGGACGAGATCGACCGCCTGGTCCTTGACCCAGCGCCCGCCGACCATGCCGGTGTGGATCCGGTAGTCGATGGTCCCGGCGTTCTTCACGTACATCTCGTACTGCCAGCCGTTGGCGTACGTGTAGATGAACCGCTTGCCGGTGATGCCGGAGAGGTCCTGCGGCGGGACGGGGTGCTCGACGGTGGTCTGCATGGTGGTGCCTCCTTGCTGTGCAGTGGTCGCTCACGGCGGCCACCACTTCACTTTGCCACAAAATAGTTTTGCAACAAAACACCATGCTGCGCTGCGACAATCGCTCCATGGACACCGCAGCCTCCCTCAACCACCTCCTCGGCCCCCTGCGCAGGGCCGTCCTGCGCTCGACCCGTAACGCCGAGGGCCTCCCCGACCTGCCCGAGGCCCACATCGAAATGCTGCGGGTGCTGTCCGCCGACGGGCCGATGGGTACGGGCGCGGTGGCGGCCCGGCTCCGCATGTCGCCCTCCACGGTGAGCAACCTCGTCCGCGCGATGAGCGCCGCGGGCCTGGTCGAGCGGCGGCCCTCCGCGACGGATGCGAGGAGTGTGGGCCTCTCCGCGACCCCGGCGGCCCTCGAACTGCTCGCGCGCTACGACCGGGCCAGCCGCAGGGCGCTGCAGAAGGCGCTGGACGGCCTGCCGCCGGGCGACCGCGACGCCGTCGCCAAGGCGATACCCGCGCTGGAGCGCCTGGCGGCCTCCCTGGGGGAGTGAGTCTGGCGGCTTCCCTAGGGGAGTGACCGGTGCGGCCGGCGCCGGAACCCCGGCGCCGGCCGCACGGCTAGCGACTGGAGACGCTGAACCGGTTGGTGCTGAAGTCGAGTCCGCCCGGCGACGAGGTGATCTCGTAACCGAACTGGACGTCGCCGATGGTCTCGTCGCCCCACCAGCCCTTCTCCTGGATCCACTTCAGGACCGGCAGGATGTCGACCGTGCCGGCGGAGGAGTCGGAGGTGCGCAGGAACGAGTACACCTGGTTCGCCCCGTTGTCGCCCTTGTAGACCTTCCAGGTGGAGCCGCCGAGGGTGACGGTGGCCTGTTCGGTGCCGATCGGGCCGACGGCGCCGGTCTGGTTGACCCAGAGCATGACCTCGTGGTCGTAGTCGCTGTCCCAGATGTCGTACGAGGTGTTGTACGCGCCCGACGCCGGCACGGTCACGTCGTACGTGCTGGTCAGCGAGGTGATGCCGCTGATGGGCTTGCCGATGACCTTCTTCGCGTTGGGGTAGGACTTGATGCCGGGGGTGCCGGGGTGGTCGGCCGTCACGTCCCAGTCCGACGCGGACTCGGCCCGGATCGTCTGCGAGCCGGCGCCCGAGCCCCAGATGTTGTTGTAGAGCGTGTAGCCGTCGGGAGTGGTGTACGAGCCGAAGGGCTCGGACGAGGACCAGGTGGCGGCCTGGGCCGGTGCGGCGGCGAAGCCGAGCAGTGCGGCGAAGGCCGCCGTGACGGTCAGCGGGAGCCGTATGCCGGGTCGCCGGGTGCGTCGTGTCATGAGAGTTCAGCCTTTCTGCTCGTCGAGGAGTGCTGACAGTTCCGGGGTGTCCGGGGCGGCTGTCAGGAGGGTGCCGGTTTCGGGGAGGAGTACGTGCCAGGGGCCGGGCGCGCCGGTGGCCTCGACGGTGACGCGCGGGCCGTCCCGACGGGTGCGGAAGACCGCGTCGGGTGCGCCGTCCGGGGCCGGGACCCGGGTGGTCACCGAGTCGCCGTCGCGGAGCCGGTGCACCCGCAGGGTCACGTCGTGCCGCCAGTCGTACACGGCGCTGTCGGCCACGCTCCCGAAGGGGATCACCGAGCCCGGGCGGGCCAGCAGCGGCAGGCTGTCGAAGCCGTACCGCTCGCGCCGCCAGCCCGGTCCGCGCACCCGCTCGCCGGAGAGCAGGTGGGTCCACTCCCCGTCCGGTACGTAGTACTCGACGGTGCCGTCGGCGGTGAAGACGGGCGCCACCAGCAGATCGTCGCCGAGCATGTACTGGCGGTCCAGGGCGTGGCAGGCCGGGTCGCCGGGAAAATCCAACAGCATCGCGCGCATCACCGGTGTGCCGTGCGCGGCGGCCTGCCGGGCGGCGTGGAAGAGGTACGGCATCAGGCGGTGCTTGAGCCGGGTGAAGTCGCGGGTGACGGCGACGGCCTCCTCGTCGAAGTCCCACGGCACGCGGTAGGAGGTACTGCCGTGCAGCCGGCTGTGCGAGGACAGCAGACCGAACTGCACCCAGCGCTTGAAGACTTCGGGGCTCGGCGTGCCTTCGAAGCCGCCGATGTCATGGCTCCAGAAGCCGAAGCCGGACAGTCCGAGCGAGAGGCCGCCGCGCAGCGACTCGGCCATCGCGCCGACGGTGGACTCGCAGTCGCCGCCCCAGTGGACGGGGAACTGCTGGCCGCCGGCCGTCGCCGAGCGGGCGAAGAGGACCGCCTCGTCCGGGCCGCGCTCGGCGGTGAGCGTCTCGAAGACCGTGCGGTTGTAGAGGTGGGTGTAGTAGTTGTGCATGCGTGCGGGGTCGGAGCCATCGTGCCAGACGACGTCGGTGGGGATGCGCTCGCCGAAGTCCGTCTTGAAGCAGTCGACGCCCTGCCCGAGCAGGCCGCGCAGCTTGTCCGCGTACCACTGCCGCGCTTCGGGGTGCGTGAAGTCGACCAGGCCCATGCCCGCCTGCCACATGTCCCACTGCCACACGCTGCCGTCCGGCCGCCGTACCAGATAGCCGAGCCGGGCGGCCTCGTCGAAGAGCGGGGACTTCTGCGCGATGTACGGGTTGATCCAGACGCAGACCTTCAGTCCCTGCTCCTCCTTGAGCCGCCGCAGCATGCCCGCCGGATCGGGGAAGACCTCCGGGTCCCAGGTGAAGTCGCACCACTGGTAGGCGCGCATCCAGAAGCAGTCGAAGTGGAAGACGCCGAGGGGGATTTCACGGTCCGCCATGCCGCGTACGAAGCGGGTGACGGTGTCCTCGTCGTAGGAGGTGGTGAAGGAGGTGGACAGCCACAGCCCGAACGACCAGGCGGGCGGCAGCGCCGGGCGGCCGGTCAGCGCGGTGTAGCGGTCCAGGATCTCCTTGGGGGACGGGCCGTGGATCACGTAGTACTCCAGCGTCTGGTCCTCGACGCTGAACTGGACCTGGCCGACCGCCTCGGAGCCCACCTCGTAGGAGACCTGCCCCGGGTGGTTGACGAAGACGCCGTAGCCGCGGTTGGTGAGATGGAACGGGACGTTCTTGTACGCCTGTTCGCTGGCCGTGCCGCCGTCGGCCTGCCAGATGTCGACGCTCTGGCCGTTGCGGGTGAAGGGGGTGAAGCGTTCACCGAGCCCGTACACCAGCTCGCCGACGCCGAGGGAGAGCTGCGCGAGGGAGTGGTGAGCGCCATCGGAGGTGGTGGCGAAGCCGGTGCCACGCGCTTCGGCGGAGGTGAGCGTACGGCCGTCGGCGAGGAAGTCCAGCCGGTACGGAGCGGCCGTGTCCACCCGCAACGACAGCCCCCCACTGGACAGTTCGAGGAGGGAGCCGTCGCGATGGACCTTGGAGGGCGCGCCCTCCGGCCCGGTGCGCAGGGCGAAGTGCGGGCCGTGGTCGGCCGCCCCGGCATGGTGGGTGGCCCGTACGCCGATCACTCCCTCGGCCGGGGAGAAGCACTCGACCGTCAGGAGTGGCGCGTTGAGAGTGTCGCCCCGGTGCCGGAGCCGGCGTGCGGCGGCGTAGAGGGTGAACCGGTCGTCCTCGACGCGGGTGTCGACGATCTCGGTGGCGTACGACGCGTCGACGCCGTCCCGCATCAGCCAGTAGCCGTCGGTGAACTTCATCGGATCCTGCCTTTCGAACCACGGGCGCGCGGTGGCTACTTGACGGAACCGCCGGCGATCCCGGCGGCGATGTACTTCTGGGCGACGACCAGCAGGACCGCCGCGGGGACGGCGGACAGCACGGCCGTCGCCATGACCGCGCCCCAGTCGCTGACGTGAGCGCCGACGAACTGGTAGATGCCGAGCGTGACGGGCTTGACGTCGTCGGTGGTGTTGAGGGTCAGTGCGAACATGAAGTCGGACCAGGCGAAGAGGAACGTGAACAGCCCGGCCGTGATGAGGGCGTTGCGGCTCATCGGGAGCACGATGCGGACGAAGGCGGTGAACCGGTTCGCGCCGTCGACCAGTGCCGCCTCGACGACCTCGCCGGGGAGGGAGACCATGAAGGCACGCAGCAGCACGATGGAGAACGGCAGCCCGAGCGAGGCGTCGGCCAGGATCAGCCCGAGGTAGGAGTTGACCAGACCCAGCTCCGCGTACGCGCTGTAGAGGGCGTTGGCGATGACGATGCCCGGCACCATCTGGGTGAGGAGCGTGGTGAAGACGACGCTGCGGCCGCCGCGCAGCGCGGACTGCGCCAGGCCGTACGCGGCGGGTGCGGCCAGCGCGAGGCAGACGGCGACGGCACCGAGCGCGACGGCGAGGCTGGTGAGCATCGAGCGGCCCTGGCTCGCCAGCGCCTGCCCGAAGCTGTCCAGGCTGGGGGCGGTCGGGAACCAGGACACCGCGATGCCCGAAGCGGGCTGGAGCGCGGTGTTCAGCATCCAGTAGACCGGGAAGAGCAGCACGGCGAGGATCAGCAGTGCCGCCGCGGTGTTCCAGGCGCTGCGCAGCCTGCGGATACGCGAAGGGTCCACGACGATCACTTCCCCTGGCCGAAGTCGGCGCGGTTGGCACGGAGGTACAGCACGGCGAAGACCGCGCTGATGAGGACGAGGACGTTGCCGACGACGGCGCCCTGGCCGAAGTCCAGGCGCAGGAAGGACAGTTGGTAGGTGACGGTGCCCAGGGTCTGGGTGGCGTCGGCCGGGCCGCCCGCGGTGAGCGCCAGGATCAGGTCGAGGATCTTGACCGTGGACATGAAGCCGAGGACGAGTACCACGGTGATCACCGGCCGCAGCAGCGGCAGGGTGACGCTGCGGAAGGCCCGCCAGGGGCTCGCGCCGTCCAGCGCGGCCGCCTCGTACAGCTCGCGGGGGATCTCCTGGAGGCCGCCGTAGAGGATGACCATGTTGAACGGGACGCCGATCCAGATGTTGACCAGGACGGCGGAGAGCAGCGCCACGCTCGGGCTGCTCAGCCAGGGCACCCCGCCGTCGCTCAGCCCGAGGGCCTGCAGCGCGGCGTTGAGTACACCGTGCTCCTGGTCGAGGATGCGCCGCCAGACGACGGCCGACACGACCATGGGCACCAGCCAGGGGAGCAGCAGGACGGCCCGGACGACCCCGGAGAGGCGGAAGCGCCGGGAGAAGAAGACGGCCAGGGCCAGGCCGATGGTGAACTGGCCGAGCAGCGAGCCGGCCGTGAAGAGGGCCGTGTGCCACAGGGCGTCGGTGAACAGTGGATCGGCGAGGACGGCCCGCCAGTTGGCGAGCCCGTTGAAGGGCGCCTCGCCGGTGAAGTAGGTGGTGGGTGTGTAGTGCTGAAAGCTCATCAGCACGTTTCGGATGAGCGGATAGCCGAAGAACGCGGCCATGTAGACGAGGGCGGGGGCGACGAAGAGCCAGCGGAGGAGTCCGGGACGCCGTGCGAGGTTGCTCATGGCCGGTTTCCTCATTTCCCCGCCGCGGCTTGCCGCTGTGCCCGTTGAAGTGCCGCTTCGGGGCTGCTCCGGCCGGTCAGTACGGACTGGAAGGCGCCCGAGAGCGCGTCTCCCACGGCGGGCCAGCGGGTGCCGACCCGGGCGGTGCGGGAGCGGGCCGTGGAGACCAGCTCGGCGAAGGCAGCGAGCTTGGGGTTGCGTTCCGCGTACGTACGGGCCGCGGCGGTGCGCGTCGGCACGTTGTTGGTCGCCTGCCCCCAATCCAGCTGGTTCTTGGGAGTGTTGAGGCAGTCGAGGATCTTCGCGGCGTTCTGCTCGCGGTCGGGGTCGTCGCTCTTCGGTACGGTCATGACGGTGCCGCCGATGGGGGAGACGGCCTTGCCGCCCGTCTCGGGGACGGGGATCTTGGCGACGGCCCAGTCCACCTTCTTCTGCGCGGCGAGCACCGGCACCTGCCACGGCCCGTTGACCATCATGGCGGCCCGGCCCGCGACGAACTGGTCGTTGACGTCCTGCTGGTTCCAGTTGACGACGGCCTTGGAGACGGACCGGTCCGCGACCAGCTGCTTCCACAGCCCCAGCGCCGCCTCGCCCTTGCCGTCGTCGAGGCGGGACTCGTCACCGCCCGCCGACCAGAAGAAGGGCAGGAACTGATAGACCCCGTCGGCGTCCGGACTGGCGCTGAAGGCCAGGCCGTACGTACCGCCGCCGGTCAGCTTCTTCGCCGCGGCGCGCAGCTCGTCCCAGGTGCGCGGCGGGGTCACGCCGGCCTTCGCCAGCAGGTCGCGGTTGTAGTACAGGGCAAGGGAGTTGGCGGCGCGGGCCACGCCGTATCGGTCGCCACGGTACGAGCCCAAGGAGGTGGCGCTGCGGGAGAAACCGGAGGCACCGACGCCGAGGTCGCTCAGCCGCCGCAGCCCGCCGGTCCGGGCGAACTGCGGCAGCTCGGAGCCGTCGAGCTCCAGGATGTCGGTGAGCGAGTGGGACGAGGCCATCCGCAGTGCCTTGGAGGACACCTGGTCGGCGGGCACGCTGAGCTGCTCCACGCGCAGGCCCAGCAGCCGGGCGCAGCGGTCGAAGAACCTCTGGTTCTTGGTGTGTTCGGCGGTGTCGGTGGCGGAGTTGAGCACGGTGACCGTGTCGGGATCGGGGGCGGCGGCGCAGCCGGTGAGGCCGAGCGCGGCCGTCGCCCCCGCGGTGATCGCGGCGAGCACCGGTCTGGCTGCACGGGAGTGCATGGGCGGTTCTCCGTTCGGAGGCGGCTCAGGGGAGGTACGGTGTGGCGCCGGGCGCCGGGGGAGGTGCGATGCGGCGTCGGGCGCCGGAAGAGGCTGCGTCAGCGCAGTGAGAAGGTGCTCAGACGCATCGCGTCCGAGAAGACGAGGCAGACGTCGTGCCGGCCGCCGGCGCCGCGCAGCGGGGCGGTGACGGTGACGTAGGAGTACCGGTCGCCGGTGCCGCGCACCTCGGCCGTCCCGACGAGCGACCCGTCCGGCGAGCCGAGCCGCACCTGCACGGTCCCGCCGCCGGTGCCTTCCTTCGCGACACGCGCGGTGAACTCCCTTGCGCCCGCCCCCAGTTCGACGTCTCGGAAGGCGATCCAGTCGCCGCGCCCCGTGGCGCCGACCGCGTCCCCGCGTACCTTGCTCTCGTCGACGATCCGCACTCCCCGGTAGTCGTCGAAGTCGGCGGCGCGCGTGGTCCTGCTCAGGTCCCGGGCCGGGATCTTCTCGCCGTCCACGCGCAGCGTCGCACGCCCCCGGATGTCCCGCGACGACGCGCCCACCAGCACGTCGTGGACGCTGCTCTCCACGGCCCACCGGCCGCGGGTGACGTCCCAGTGCGCGAGATCGGCGGCGCGCAGCGGCAGCCGTACGGTCGTGCTCCGGCCCGCCTTCAGGTGCACGCGGGCGAAGCCGCGGAGCTGCTTGAGCGGCTGCTTGTCGCGCGAGGTGCGCTGGTGGGTGTAGAGCTGCACGACCTCGTCACCGTCCCGGTCGCTGGTGTTGGTCACCCGTACGGAGACGGTCACGGTGCCGTCGGCGTCCACCGTGCGCGCGGACAGCTCGGGCCGGCCGTAGCGGAACGAGGTGTAGGACAGGCCGTGCCCGAAGGGGTACAGCGGAGTGCCGCGGAAGTAGAGGTAGGTGCGGTCCGAGGCGATGATGTCGTAGTCGAGCAGGTCCGGCAGGTCGTCCGCGGAGCGGTACCAGGTCTGGGTGAGCCGCCCGGCCGGGTTGTGGTCGCCGAACAGGGCGTCGGCGACGGCGTGCCCGGTCTCCTGGCCCGCGTGCGTGGTCCACACGATCGCCGGCACCTGCTCCCAGGTGGTGGTGACGGGGTAGCTGGTCTCCAGGACGACGACCGTGCGCGGGTTGGCCGCGCGGACGGCCTTGACCAGGGCGTCCTGCCCCGCGGCCAGTCCCATGTCCGTACGGTCGTGGTCCTCGCGGCCGTTGATGCACGGCATGCTGCCGACCACGACGACCGCCGCGTCCGCACCCCGCACCGCCTCGACGGCGTGCTCGACGCCCCCGCGCACCACCTCCGCCTCGTACCGGGCGGCATCGTCCTCGGTGGTCAGCCGCAGCGTCCCGCCGGCGTCCGCCGTGAGGTACTTCTTGTCGCCGAACCAGTCGGCGGCGGTCTCGTACCCGGCGTAACGGATCAGCCGGCTGCCGTCGTCCTGCTCCTCCAGGACGAACTGCTGCTGGACGTACCAGCCGTTCGGCTGTTCCTGGTCGTTGCGGAACACCTTCCCGTCGTAGCCCACGTACTTGCCATTGGCCACGCTGCGCAGCGTCACCACGCCCTGGCCCCAGTCGAAGACGTCGAACTGCCCGGTGGCCCCCGCACTGCCGCCCTTCTCGGTGAGGACCGCGCCGTCCGCACCGCTGCCCGCGGTGAGATACGCGCCGGTGGCCTTGTTGCGGAACGCGACCCGGTCCACACCTTCGCTGGTGGTGACGGTTCCGGCGGCGCCCAGCCGCTCCGTGACGCCCTTCAGCGGAGTGATCGCGTACGGCAGGGTCCCCGAGTACCAGTCGGTGTAGAGGGTGTCGGCCAGCGGGCCGACGACGGCGACCTTCTTGAGGGCCTTCGCGTCCAGCGGCAGGGCCGCGTGGTCGTTCTTGAGGAGGACGACCGCCTCGTCGGCGGTCTCGCGGGCCAGCGCGCGGTGCGCGGGGCTGTCGATCACCGACCTGCCGATCCCGGCGTACGGGCCGCCGTCGGGGTCGAACTCGCCGAGCCGGAAACGGATGCCGAGCAGGTGCCGGACCGCGGTGTCGAGGTCGGCCTCGTCGATCAACCCCTTCTCCAGGGCCGTGGTGAGCGCCTCGACGGTCTTGCCGGGCTCGGCGCTGTCGGTGGTGAAGCTGTCGATGCTGGCCTTGAGGGCGGCGGCGTCCCCCTCGGCGAGAGTGGGGTAGTAGTCCTGATTGCCGGGGAGCAGGTTGTTGGGGGCATCCGCGTCGGTGACGTTGAAGAGATCCTTCTTCGCCCACTGGCGCACGGTGTCGTTCAGACCGGGATGGACGGTGGCGGGCCGGCCGTTGACCAGGTTGTACGAGGACATCACGCCGGTGACCGCGTCGGCGCTCAGGGCGGGCCGGAAGGCCGCCTCGTCGTACTCCTTCAGGACGCGGGGCCGGAGGACCGAGTCGGAGGTGGTCCGGCGGGTCTCGTTGTTGTTGGCCAGGTAGTGCTTGATGGTGGGCGCCGTCTTCAGGTGGACGGGATCGTCGCCCTGCAGGCCCCGGCCGTAGGCGGTGGATATCGCGCCGGTCAGGTGGGGGTCCTCGGAGTACCCCTCCTCGTTGCGGCCCCAGCGCGGGTCCCGCAGCAGGTTCACCACCGGCGCCCACACATTCAGGCCCCAGCCCTCGGGCCGCTCGTGCTGGAAGCCGCGCGCCTCGTCGCCGACGGCCGCGCCCACGCGTCTGATCAGGGCGGGGTTCCAGGTACTGGCCAGGCCGAGGGCCTGCGGGAAGACGGTGGCCGGGCCGAGCCAGGCGACACCGTGCAGGGCCTCGGTGCCGGTACGGAACGGGCGGATGCCGAGCCGTGGGACGGCCGGCTGGTGCTGGTGCAGCAGGGTGATCTTCTCGGCCCGCGTCAGCCGGTGCAGCAGGTCGTCGATGCGGTCCTTCAGGGGGAGACCGGGGTCGCGGAAGGGGTGTGCGGTGCGCGTGCGCGCGGCAGCGGGGGCGGCTCCTGTCAGATCCAGGCCGGCGGCGAGCGGAGCGGCCGCCAGGCCGAGGGCGAGCACGGCACGTCGGGATGGGCCCTGTGGCTTCACGGGACTCCTTCGAGTCGAAGCGCTTCGATAACGGGTACGTGGTGCCGGGTGGTGCGGGGGGCCGGTCGTCCGGGCCCCGTCAATTCACTGTCGTGGGCGATCAGTTCACGTGCGCGCGCGGTGCCGTGCTGGCCCGCTCGGTCAGTTGCGGGGGCAGCAGCGTGGCGTCCGGGACCTCCCGGCCGGCCAGCTTCGCCATGAGCAGCTCCACCGACCGCTCGCCCACCTCGGCGGCGGGGAGGGCGACGGAGGTGAGGGGTACGGCGGCCCCCTCGGCCAGCTCGTCCGGGCACAGGGCGACGACCGACAGGTCCTCCGGCACGCGCAGCCCGGCCCGCTGGAACGCCTCCAGCAGCGGCCCGAGTGCCGGCTCGTTGTGTACGACGACGCCCGTCAGGTCCGGATGCTCACGCAGCAGCCGGTCGACCGTCTCACGCGCGGCCGGGGCGCCGGGCGCGCACGGGAGGACGGTCGAGGTCATGCCGTACCGGCGCGCCGCGGCCGTGAAGCCCGCCGCCGTCCGCCGGGCGAAGCCGGTGTCGCGCGCGTACACCTCCGGCGGCGACCCCAGCAGCGCCACACAGCGGTGGCCGAGCCGCGCCAGGTGGCTGACGCATTCCGCGCCGGTCGCCGCGAAGTCGAGGTCGATGCAGGTCAGCCCCGCGGCCTCGGCGGGGAAACCGATGAGCACGGAAGGCAGGCCGAGGGAGCGCAGCAGCGGAATGCGCGCGTCGTGCAGCTGTACGTCCATCACGACGAGCGCGTCCACCAGCGCGCTGTCCGCCACCCGCCGCAGCCCGTCCTCGCCCTCCTCCTGGGTCAGCAGCAGCACGTCGTGGTCGTGCGCGCGGGCGGTGGTGACCACGGACGCCGCGAACTGCATCTGCACGGGCACATGGACACCGCTGCGCAGCGGCATCACGAGCGCCACCACATTGGACCGGCTGCTCGCCAGGGCCCGCGCCCCGGCGTGCGGGCGGTAGCCGAGCTCGCGGATGCTCGCCTCGACACGCTGCCGGGTCGCGGCGGAGATGGAGCGCTTGCCACTGAGGACGTACGACACCGTGCTCGGTGAGACACCGGCGCGCCGCGCCACATCAGTGATCTTGACCATCAGGCTCTCCTCGCTACCGCGCCCGCCGGACCGATGCGCCGGCCCGGTGCGTCGAACCGTTTCGACAACGGCCGTCGAAGCGATTCGGCGGAACAGTAGGGAGGGGGGTGGGGAGAGTCAATGGTGTGAACGGAAAGTTTCGTGCCCTTGCGGCCACCTCTCGAGATGCCGCAGCAGACGGTCGTACTGGCGGGTCCCCGCGTCGACGGCCAGGTGGGCGCCGCGCAGCACTTGGCAGAGCTCGGCGGGTGACAGGCGGGGGCGCTGGGCGCGCAGTCCGTCGGAGAGTTCCTGGCTGTGCCGCGGGTCGATGCGGATGTGCGCGGTGAAGTAGAGGCGGGTGTCCTCGTCGTGCAGGCCCACCCGGTCCATGCCCTCCAGGAGCAGCCGGAAGTGCGGCTCGACCCAGCTCTCGAAGACGAAGAAGCAGCCGTACGCGGCCTGAGTGCGGGCCGGGCGGGTGAGCAGCGCCGTGAACAGGTTGGAGGTGATCTTGGCGTACCAGGGATGGCTGTTGCGGTAGCGGGCCAGCTCCTCCCAGCCGGCGGCCGAGCCGAGCTGGCGGCGCAGCCAGTACGTGTGGAAGTTCTCCAGCAGGCCGCGGCCGCACTCGTCCCAGAGATTGGCGGCGGCGACCGCCTTCTGCTTGCCCTGGAGCCCGACGACGAGGAGCGCGACCTCGTCGTCCACGACCTCGTTGCGGATCAGCTCGCAGCGTACGAAGTACTCGATCCGGTCGCGGGTCGCGTCCCGCGCCAGGTAGTGGAAGAGCGGGTGGGAGACGCCGGGGTTGTCGGCGGCCAGCGCGTCCAGGTGGTCGGCCGCCGCCTCCTGCGTGGTGAGTTCGGGGACCGGCGCGGGCGTGGCCCAGACGTCGAAGAGTTCGCGTTCCAGCCGGGTCCGCGCGGCGAACAGGGCGATCTCCAGGTCGTCGTCGCGGGTGAGGGTGGCCGGTCCGTCGCGGTACCCGAGGGACCGGGAGGTGAGGGTGGCCAGGTGTTCGTGCAAGAACCGGCCGTGCGCCTCGGGGTCGGTACGGAGCCGGGCCAGCCGCTCCGCCTGGGCGTCGGCCGGCGCGCTCAGGAACCGGGCCAGCTCGGGCGCCAGCCCCCGGAAGGGCCGTACGGGCGGCCAGTACAGATCCTGCAGCGGCGGGACGGTCATCGCAGTCCTCCCTTCTCCGCGACGCGGAGCGCGTTGGCGGCGATGGTCAGGCCGGGGTTGACGGCCGCCGACGACGGGAACCACGAACTGTCGGCGATCCAGAGGTTGTTCAGGTCGTGTGCCTTGCACGTCGGGTCGACGACGCTGGTGGCCGGGTCGGCGCCGGCGACCGCCGTACCGCACTGGTGCGAGGTGACGTCGATGCCCATGCGCCGTGCGGAGATGAGGGGATAACCGGCGCGGCGCATCATCCGGGCGGTCCTGCGCACCAGTTCGCGGTGCGGTGCGAGATTGACCGGCCGCCACCCGACCCGGATCGCGCCGCTCGGGTCGACCGTGACGCGGTTGTCCGGGGCCGGCAGGTCCTCGCTCGTGAGGTAGAGGTCGACGCTGTGCCCGGTGAGGAACTCCAGCAGTGGCGTGGGGAGACGGGGATGGAGGCCGCGGGCGGTGGCGGGGCCGAGCTTGCCGAGGGTCTGGACATTGCCCAGGGGGCCGTGCGCGCCGTTCGCCAGGTACCAGTCGTTCAGGCCGAGGGTCTTCTGGAAGACCGTCCGGCTCGGGTGGCGGGGATCGACGGCGACGAGGAAGGTGCTGTTGTGCACCATGTAGTTGCGGCCGACCTGCCCGGAGGAGTTCGCCAGGCCCTCGTGCCGCCCGTTACGGGAGCGCAGCAGCAGCGCCGCCGTGTTGACCGCGCCGCAGGCCAGCACGTACCGGTCGGCGCGGATGCGGAGCTCCGTACCGTCGTGCCGGGCGGCGGCGACGGTCACCCGCCGCCCCGGCGGATCGGTCCGCAGCCCGGTCACGGTGGTGCGGGTCAGCAGGGACACGTTCCCCGAGGCCAGCGCGGGCCGCAGCGCGCACACGTCGGCGTCGCTCTTGGCGCCCAGCAGACACGGGAAGCCGTCGCAGGTGGCGCAGCGCACGCACGCGCCGTCCGGGCGCAGGTCGATGCCGGTGGGCAGGTCGAAGGGGGCCAGGCCCTGGGCCCGCAGCGCGTCGGCGAGCGCGGCGACCGCGGGCTCGTGGGGCACCGCCGGGTACGGGAAGCCGCCCGACCGCCAGGGCTCGGTGGGGTCCTGGCCGGCCGTGCCGTGCACCCGGTAGATCCGCTCGGCCTCGGCGTAGTACGGCTCCAGCTCCGCGTACGGGAAGGGCCAGGCCCGCGAGAGGCCCTCGGCGTGCCGCACGGGGCCGAAGTCCGCCTCCCGGAACCGCGGCAGGGTCGCCCCGAAGACCTTGGTGTTGCCGCCGACGTAGTAGTGCACGCCGGGCTGGAACCGCCGCCCGGTGCCCGCGTCGTACCAGTGCTCGGCGTTGCGGTACCGCTTCTCGGTGAAGACCGCGTGCGGCGACCAGTTCGCCGCCTCCCGGGGCAGGAAGTCGCCGCGCTCGACGACGAGGACGCGGGCGCCGGAGTCGCGCAGCGCGTACGCCAGGGTGGCGCCGCCCATCCCGGCGCCGATGACCGCGATGTCGCAGTCCACCTCGGGCCCGGAGGGCCGCAACAGCCCCGGGATGTCCGGATCATGGCCGGTGTTCATCGGTTCCTCCTTACCGGGCTTACCGGGCCCGCTGCCGGGGCCGTGAGGTGCCGGGCGGCGATCTCGTGCGCGAACGCCATGATCGTTCCCTGTGGGCTGATGCCGGTCGGGCCCGGCAGCACCGCGGCGTCGCAGACATACAGATTGCGGAAGCCGTACGGGCGGCCGTCCGTGTCGCACACCCCGCCCCGCCCGGGCGGCCCCATCGGGCAGGACGCCATGGCGTGCACGGAGACCAGGTCCCAGCCGCGCGGGTCGGACCGGCGCGCGAACTCCTCGGCGGCGCGCGGCGAACCCAGCACCCCGGGCCCCGGCGGATACAGCTCGACGGCGCCGGCCCGGAACAGCAGCCGCGCGGCACGCACCAGCGCGAACCGCAGCAGATCCACGTCGTACGGAGTGAGGCGGTGGCGCAGCACGGTGCCCGCGCCGGGGAACCGGCCGACGCGTATCCGGCCCGTCATCCGGACCTGCACGGTGAAGACCGCCATCCGCTCCAGACCGGCCAGCGCCGCGTCGATCACCGCGGGCCCCTGGCGCGCGAGCGCCGCCGCCAGCGACCCGGGCGTGAGGTTGGCGGCCATGACATGGATGCCCAGTCCGCCGAACTCGCTGAGCTGGGCGGTGAAGATGGTGCCCCGCTCGGCGTGCAGCGCGGAGCCGAAGCGGGCGGGCAGCCGCAGATTGACGTGGAAGGCCATGGCGCGCCCCGCCGTCCTGCGGTGGATGCCGCTGCGCTGGAGGAGCGCGGCGCTGCCGACGGCCCCGGCGGCGAGGAAGACCGCACGCGGCCGGTACCGCACCGGCGCACCGTCCGGCCCCACGGCCCGTACGGTGCGCACCGTACTGCCGTCGTGTTCCAGCCGTACGGCCCGCACGCCCGGTTCGATCCGCGCGCCGTACCGCTCGGCCTCCGGCAGATACGTCGTCGCCATCGTCCGCTTGGCGCCGGACGGGCAGCCGGTGGGGCAGCGGTTGCGGTGCGCGCAGCCCGGTGCGGCGCGCCGCGCGAGCGTCCAGCCCCAGCCCAGCCCGTCGGCCGCGGCGGCCAGCAGCCGGGAGTCCTCGTTGCCCGCGCCGTGCCGCTGCGCGTCCACCGCCAGCCGCCGGGAGATCTCGCTCAGATGCCCGGCCAGGTGGCGGGCGCGGTAGCCGTCGGTGCCGAGGCCGTCCGCCCAGCGGTCCAGCAGCCCGGCCGGCGGCTCCCACAGCAGTCCGCCGTTGACCACGGTGGTGCCGCCCACGCAGCGGCCCTCGCCGTACGGGATGACGGGGCTGCCGTAGACCGGGGTGAGCCCCGCGTTGCGGTACAGCCGGCGCAGGCTGTCGGCCGGTGCGGTGGCGGCGAGTTCGGCGGGGGAGACCCGCGGGCCTTCCTCCAGTACGTGCGGGTGGCGGCCCGCGCGGGCCAGCTCCAGCGCGGCGACGGCCCCGCCCGCGCCCGAACCGATCACCAGCGCTTCGCAGTCGACGGCGCGTGGTGTGCGCCCGCTCATGTCGTGACCTCCGTCCGGACGGAGGGCGGCACGGGCGGCTGCGGGGCCGCGCCGCGGACGAGGCGGTCCGGGCCCCCGTCCAGCCCGCCGTACAGCGCCAGCGCCTCGGCCGACCGCAGCAGCAGCGCGCACCCCGGCAGCCGCGCCAGCCGCGCGCTCCCGTTCGCCAGCGCCGCCGGTCCGGCCATGGTCACCCACCGGCCGGTGACCAGCAGAAACGCCAACGGCAGCAGGCGCAGGGCAAGCCCGGCAGCGATCCGGTACGGCCGCGGCTGGACCCGCAGACTGCCCGCGACATGGGCGGTGGCACGCTCCCGCACCTCGCGGTCCCGCAGTACCGGATGGCGCGCGGCCCACACCGCGGGCAGCCCGCTCGCCGACAGTGCCCGCTCCAGAGCGGCCGCGGCCCTCATCGCCGCACCGCCTTGTCCTTCGCGAACGCCGCCAGCAACCGGGGCGCGCCCTGGTCCAGTACGGCGTCCAGCGCCGCCAGGAACACCTCGACCTCCTTGTCCCCGGCCACCAACGGCGGCGCGACGATCAGCGGCAGGCCGTGGTTGGAGCCGTAGAACGCCAGCACGTCGTGCTCCCGGTACAGGGCGGCGATCACGGCCGCGGTGATCAGTTTGAGCCGCAGCCGCGGGTCCCGCGCGAAGGAGCCGGGCAGCAGCCGCAGCACGCGGTCCAGTGCCGGATGGCCGGCCCGCAGGAACACGCCGTGCAGTGCGCCCCGCCCGGCGGTACCCGCGACCAGCCCCGGGTGCCGGGCGGCGATCAGGGCCAGGCCGGCGGCGAGCTGTTCGCCGATCCGCACGGCCCGACCCGGATAGTCGTCCTCGACCGCGATGGCCACCGCCTCCAGCGCCGTGACGGTCTCCTCCCCGAAGCCGTAGTACGTGGTGCTGTGCAGCGTCGCGTCGGCGAGGTTGTCGTACGCGGCGCGGAACAGCGTCTCGCGTGCGATGTAGCCGGAGATCGACGCCTTGCCGCCGCCGAAGGACTTGGAGGTGGTCAGCACGTCCGGCACCAGCTCCGGGTACCGCATGAAGTGGAAGAGCGTCCCGGTCCGGCCCCAGCCGGTGTACACCTCGTCGAAGACCAGCACGATGCCCTGCTCGGTGCACAGCCGCCGGACCTCGCGCAGGAACTCCTCGGAGCACTCGCGCAGCCCCGAGGCGCTGAACGGCTCCAGCACCACCGCGTACACATCGCTGCCGCCGTCCCCGGTGGTGTGCCGCTCCAGCGCGAGGACGAAAGAGTGCAGGTCGTCGTAGGTGAAGGAGTCGGTGCCGGGCAGCCCGGGGAACGGGAAGTCCACCTCCGGTGACGCGGTGAGGCTGCCCGCGCCGAGCAGCTTGCCGTGGAAGGCGATGTCGGAGTGGAGCACCGTGCCACGACGGCCGCGGTGGTACTTGTACGCCAGCTTCACCGCGCCCTCGACGGCCTCGGCGCCGGAGTTCGGGAAGTAGCTGATGTTCAGGTCGCCGGGGAGGAGCTGCGCGAGGTTGTGGCCGAGCGCGGCGACGTAGGGGGAGAGGAAGTTCTTGTGCACCTCCATTGCCTGGCGTTCGGCGAAGCGGCGGCGGGCGGCGAGGATGCGCGGGTGGTTGTGCCCGTGGTTCAGCACGCCGATGCCGCCGGTGAAGTCCAGGATCCGGCGGCCGTCGCGCAGCGTGATCCAGCAGCCCTCCGCGCGCTCGGCCAGGTCGTGCCCGAAGCCGAAGGAGCCGATCAGCGACACCTGGCTGCGGCTGACGTAACGCCGGTACAGGCCGTGTAGCTGACGTGGCGTCATGTACTGGCAGTCCTCGGCGGTGAAGAGGTCGGTCATGTGGCCGCTCCCGTGGTGAGCGGGGCGGGGTGCGCGGGCCGGGCCGCCGCGGCCCGGATGCGGTCGGCGATCAGCCGGCCGGCGCGCTGCCCGCCCCGGAGGGCGTAGTTGGTGCCCCGGTCCTCGGGGAAGACCTGGGCCATGCCGGCCAGGTAGAGGCCCGGCAGGGGGCTCTCGGTGGCGGGGACGGTCCGCGAGTAGTGCCGGGTGATCACCGGCTGGGCGTGCTCCGCGCGCCACACGTGCCACCCGCGCACCCACTCCTCCCGGAAGGCGGGGAACATCCGGCGCAGATGGAGCAGGCTGTAGCGGTAGACCTGGTCGTCCGGCATCCGGTACAGCCCGGTGCCGGCGGGCAGGTACTTGGACAGATAGACGACGTGCCGTCCCCCGTAGTGCCACGCCGGGTCGAGGTTGGTGTGCTCGATGACGCCGACGTAGGGGAAGCCGGGGTCGGTGACGTTGAGCCAGTAGGTGTCCGACAGCGGCCGGTCGTTCTCCAGCACCAGGCAGATGTTGGCCAGGTACGGGATCGCGGTGAGCTGCCGCCGGAGGGCGGGGACGGCGGGGTGGACCGCGTCCGTGAGGAGGGCGGCGGCGGGCCCCGGCGGGCGAGGTGACCTCCAGGGTGAGCGGCGGGCCGTCGTCCGCCGGGCCCTCGGTGAGCGCGCGAGCCTCCACCGGGATGGTGAGGCTGACGGCCTGACTGGCGGCGCCGAAGCCGAAGCGGCCGTAGAGGGCCGGCTCGGTGGAGTTGAGGACCGCGACCGGCTCGGCCCGCGTGGTGTGCAGATCGGCGAGGACCCGCAGGATCATGTCGCGCATCAGGCCGCGGCGGCGGTGCGCGGGGGAGACGGCGACGTAGCCGATGCCGAAGACGGGGCGCGGGCCGGTGCCCGGCAGCGTCATGTCCAGGGAGTAGCCGGCCAGCGTGGCGCAGGGCCGGCCCGCGGCGCACGCGAGCAGCGAGCGCTTGGGCTCCAGCAACTCGGCGACGGTCGCGCGGTGTTCCGGTGAATGGTCGTATCCGCCGTAGGCCGGCCCCACCACCTCGGTGAAATCGGACCGGTCGTCGGGGGCGCGGAACTCGTAATCCGGTGACGGCGGTGAGGAAGAATGCACGGGACACCTCCGACCGATTCCAGCTGATGTCCGTACGGACATCACAACGGGAAAAGGGATTCTGTCGGCGCGGAGGACGGGCAGGCCGTACTGCCCGATGTCGAGGTCTTTTTCCGCCGTGGCGGACGCCGCCTTGTGAAAAGGACCGCCGCGAGGCCCGGATCGCGGTCTCCTCATGCGCCGATGAACCGATTCGGGGCCGCCAGAGGCTGCTAACCACAGTCTTGAGACGGCCCCCGGCTGTCAACCCCCGACGCCCGGAACTCCCCGGTCAACGGCGATTCCGGCCATTCCGACCGGGCCCGGTACCGCGCATTTCGCATCCGGCCATTCTCTCCCGAACGGCCTTGCGCGGCTCGGGTATCCAACCAGACTCGGAACAGTGGCCGCCAGGGTCGAATGAGCTGTACATGACGTGACGGGAGTCGCCATGACCAACGGCAAGCTCGTTTCCGGAAGGACAGCACCCGGCGAGGGATGGGTCGCCTACCCCGACCGCAACGGTGACGGCGTGTACCTCGACGTCGACACCTCGGAGGGGAAATTCACCACGACGCCCGCGTATATCGCGGCCCTCACCGGTGACGACCGCATGTGGATGACCACCGGCGGCAACACCGTCTATGCCGCCACCCCGACCGGTTTCCGCATTTATGTGCGGCGCGTGGACCGCCAGGCGATCGACCCCGAGTACGCCGCCAAGAATGGCTGGCACATCGCCTGGATCGCGGCCGAGGTCTGAGCCGCGCGAGGCCGCCTCTCAGGAGCGGCCGGTGTCGCCGCCGAGGACGTACAGCTCGGGGAGGTTGACCACGATCGCCTCCTGCGTGGAGCGCGCGATGACGACGACCGCCTCGTCGTCCGGGCTCGGGTTCTCCTCGCGGTGCGGCACGTACGGAGGTACGAAGATGTAGTCGCCCGGGGAGGTGCGGATGCGGACCTCCTCGGGCGTGCCGCCGGAGTCGTCGAGGAAGACGAACTCCGGATGGCCCTTCACGACGTGGATGGCCGTCTCCGAGACGCCGTGGTGGTGGTTGGCGGAGGCGGTGCCCGGTGCCACGTGCGTCTGGCCCATCCAGATCCGCTCGGAGCCGACCGTGCCACCGCTGATCGCCGCGAACCGCCGCATGCCGCCGGTCTGCGCGGTGTCGCCGTCCAGCGCGTCCGCCCGCACGTGATGCAGCCGCGCCCGCAGCGGGGGCACCCCCTCGCCACCGTCCTCGTGGGGCGGGAGGTCGGGGTGGAAGGCGTCGGGTGCGGTCATCGGATTCCTGCTCCTCGTGTGGCGGCGGTCGTCGTCGGTCGCAGCGTAGTCAAGCGCGGACGCCCTCCGTACTCCGTTCGGCGCTGTCCTGACCTGCCGCGCGAGCGGAACGGGCGGAGGCTGGGAGAGCGCCGTGAAACGACGAGCCGAGGACGCCATGACCGAGAAACCGGCCTTTGCCTACGTCACCTACATCGAGAGCACGCCGGAGAAGGTCTGGTACGCGCTGACCGACCCCGAGCTGACGGCCGCGTACTGGGGCCACAGCAACGTCTCGGACTGGCGGACCGGCTCCCCCTGGGAGCACCGGCGCACGGACGGTTCGGGCCTCGCCGACGTCGTCGGGCTGGTCGTCGAGAGCGCCCCGCCGCGGCGGCTGGTCACCACGTGGGCCGAGCCGGGCGAGGAGCCGCTCGGCGGCCCGTCCACGGTCACCTTCGGCATCGAGGCGTACGGCGGCATCGTCCGGCTCACCGTGACCCACGAGAACCTGGCCGACGAGGCCGAGCGCGCGGCCGCGGCCGGCGGCTGGGCGGCGGTCCTCTCCAACCTCAAGACCCTCCTCGAAACCGGCAGCCCGCTCCCCGAAGAGCCCTGGCACATGCCGGCCTCCTGAGTCCGCCCCCTGGCGCGGCACCCCCGGTGTACCCACCAAGCATCTGTAATGATGGGGTAAAGCGTAATGATCAGGTAAAGGAGATCGCGTCCGGCCCGCGCCACGGCGCTGTCCGGCGCGGCATCCGGGGAGGACATGATGGGGACGCGACGCACCTCGCTGCCGGGCGTCGGCACGCGGTACGACTTCACCACGCACGCCGGACAGCACCTGTCCGTGGTGGTACACCACGACGGACGCCGCTTCATCGGCTTCTACGCCGCCGATGACCCCGATACCTGCCAGTCCTCGGTCCCCTTGGAACGGGAGGAGGCGACGGCCCTCGCGCACCTCATCGACCCGGCGCCGCTGGACGCCGTCCGCACCGACGGCATCGACCTGGTCACCGAGCACATCCAGATAGGCAGCCGCTCCCCGTACGGCGGCCGGCTGCTCGGCGACACCGGGGCCCGCACCCGTACCGGCGCGTCCATCGTCGCGGTGCTGCGCCGCACGAGCGCGCACCCGTCTCCGGGCCCCGATTTCCGTTTCGCCATCGGCGACACCCTCGTCGCGGTCGGCACCCGTGAGGGCGTCGACGCCCTCGCCGCGATCATCGCCGGAGGCTGACCATGCATGAGACCACCGCACTGCTCGTGGAGTTCGGCGCCGTCATCCTCGCCCTCGGCCTCCTCGGGCGGCTGGCCGGCCGGGTCGGCCTCTCGCCCATACCCCTGTACCTCCTCGCCGGGCTCGCCTTCGGGCACGGCGGGCTGCTGCCGCTCAACGCCAGCGAGGAGTTCGTCGGCGTCGGCGCCGAGATCGGCGTCATCCTGCTGCTGCTCCTGCTCGGCCTCGAATACAGCGCCTCCGAGCTGGTCACCAGCCTCAAGACCCAATACCCGTCCGGGGCCGTCGACTTCCTGCTGAACGCCGTACCGGGCGCGGTCGCCGCGCTGCTGCTGGGCTGGGGCCCGGTCGCCGCCGTCGCGCTGGCCGGCGTCACCTGGATCTCCTCCTCCGGCGTCATCGCCAAGGTCCTCACCGACCTGGGCCGGCTCGGCAACCGCGAGACCCCCGTCATCCTCGGCGTCCTCGTCCTCGAAGACCTCTCCATGGCGGTCTACCTGCCGCTGCTCACCGCCCTGCTGGCCGGCGTCGGCCTCGCGGGCGGCAGCGTCACGCTGCTCATCGCCCTGGGCGCCGTGGGCATCGTCCTCTACCTCGCGCTCCGGCACGGCCGGCTGATCAGCCGCTGGGTCTCCTCGGACAACCCCGAGATGCTGCTCCTGGTCGTCCTCGGGCTGACCGTGCTCGTCGCGGGCATCGCGCAGGAGCTCCAGGTCTCCGCGGCGGTCGGCGCGTTCCTCGTCGGCATCGCGCTGTCCGGCGAGGTCGCCGAGGGTGCGCGCAAGCTCCTCATGCCGCTGCGCGACCTCTTCGCCGCGATCTTCTTCGTCTTCTTCGGCCTGTCCACCGACCCGACCGCTATCCCGCCGGTACTGCTCCCGGCACTGCTGCTCGCCGCCGTCACCACCGTGACCAAGATCCTCACGGGCTGGTACGCGGCCCGGCGCGCCGGCATCGGACCGAACGGGCGGCTGCGCGCGGGCGGCGCCCTCGTCGCACGCGGCGAGTTCTCCATCGTCATCGCCGGGCTCACCACGGCCGTCGAGCCGCGGATCGGCCCGATCGCCACCGCGTACGTCCTGATCATGGTCATCCTCGGACCGCTGACCGCGCGCTGGGCGGCGCCGGCGGTCAACCGCGCCCGGACCGGCCTGCTGCCGCTCTTCGGGATCACCTCCCGCAGATCCGCCACGCCCGCCCCGTCCGAAGCACCCGCCCCGTCCGAAGCATCCGAAGCGCCCGAGGAGACCCCCGCGCCCCGCGAGGACGCGCATGCCCTGCCGCCACACGGGTAACCGGAGCGTCGTACAGACCAACTCCAGCAGGTCCACCTGAAGCGAGGGGTCTCCATGGCGCGGTCACCGCGGTCACTCCGGTGCAGTCATGCCAGGAAGAAGAAGCGGGGCCGGCCGGCGCCGGGCGGCGGGGCACCACTCCCGCCGCCCGTGCGGGCGCTGGTGATGCTGCTGGCGTTCGCCGTCATGGTGGCCTTCGGGGCCGTACTGGCGCAGCTCACCCTCCAGCCGTCGGCCGCCTCCGAGGCGCTCACGCACACGAACCTGCGGCCCGGCGACACCCTGCGCGACTACCTGGGGCAGCCCGCGTTCGTCGACACCGTCAAGCAGCTCGGCGGGAACATCGTGCTCGGTGTGCCCTTCGGGCTGCTGCTCCCGGTCGTGGCGCCCAAGGCACGCGGGCTGCTGCGGGTGGTCGTGGTGACCGCGCTGGTCATGCTGCTGGTCGAGCTGGTGCAGGGCGCCCTGGTCACCGGGCGCGCCTTCGACATCGACGACGTCATCCTCAACACCACGGGCGCGCTCCTCGGCTACGTCCTGCTCGGCCGCCGTCTCGGCCGCGCCGTTCACCCCAGACGCCGCCACTGGTGGCAGCGGCGCGCCGGCGCGGCCTAGGCCGTGTCTCTTTGATTGGCTGGTCAGTTGATCGGATGTGTCCGCTCGGTTAGTGATCACTGATGCGATGTGGGACCGGATCGAGCCGCTGATGCCCGCCGATCCGGTCCGCGGTCGGCGGTGGGCCGATCACCGCCGAACCCTGGAGGCCATCGCGTGGAAGTACCGCACCTGCTCGCCCTGGCGGGACCTGCCGGACGAGCTCGGCTCGTTCCGGACCGCCCACAAACGGCTGATCAGGTGGTCCGTGGACGGCATCTGGGAACGCATCCTCGCCGCGCTCCTGGCAGCAGCCGAGGATGCTGACGACATTGACTGGACTGTGTCGGTGGACTCCACCATCTGCCGGGCTCACCAACATTCCGCCGGAGCCAGGGAAAAGGGGCTCCAGGCCGGGCCGAACCCGACGACCATGCGCTCGGACGTTCCCGCGGCGGCCTGAGCACGAAGGTCCACCTCGCCGGCGACAGCCATGCACGCCCCCTGGCCCTTCACGTCACCGCAGGTCAGGCGGGCGATGCCCCAGCCTTCGAGACCGTCATGTCCGACATCCGTGTTCCGCGAAGCGGACCCGGAAGGCCGAGGACCCGACCTGATGCCGTCCTGGCGGACCGCGTACTCATCCCGCGCGATCCGAAGTCACCTTCGCCGACGCGGAATCCGCGCTGTCATTCCCCAGCCCTCCGACCAGATCGGCCACCGCCAGCGGCGAGGCCGCGCCGGAGGCCGACCACCCGCCTTCGATGCCGAGGCGTACAAGCAGCGCAACGCGGTCGAGCGATGCATCAACCGGCTCAAGCAGTGGCGCGGCCTGGCCATGCGAACGGACAAGCTCGCCATCGCCTACCAGGCCGCACTCCACCTCGCCGCCATCCTCATCTGGGCCCGCAGGTGACCCACGTGAGAAGCTCTAGGACTAATCGCCGAGGGCGTGTTCTTTGAGGAACGCGCCTGCGTGGGCCGCTGCTTCCTCTGCGGTCGCGTACGGCGCCCCATCGGCGGCCGTGCCGGATGCCCCATCAGCGCCTCGGCCAGTCCAGCCCCAACCACCGGAAGGCGACTGCACCAGCTCAGCAGTCCCTCCGAACAGCGCAAGCGTGCTCTTGCCCGCTGTCACGGGTGCTGGGCGGCTGACGGCATCGGGCCATTTCTTACGGGCACCCTGCCGGGTGATGCCCCAGACGGCTCCCAACTGCTCATAGCTCGCGCCGTAGGAGCCGGCGGTCACTGCCGCCCGCTCCGTGAGCCACTTGACCTCGCCATCCAGCACCTTCCACGCGGCCAGGACGGACAGCGCCACTTCGACCGGACTCGCGTCCCACATACGGTCGGCGGGCAACCCGGTCTCCCGGGAGCGGATGGCCGAGGCCAGGGGGTTCAAGGCGTCGTACAGGGCCTTATCGAGTTCTGCCTGCTCTTCTGGGGTGATCTCAGAGGCCGTCATGTGACAACTGTAGTTTACGAAAGCGTCTACGTAAACCAAAGTTTCCACACGTTGTCGGTTGTCACCACATCAAAGAGACACGGCCTAGCTGCTCAGCTCCCCGCGAGCAGCCGACCCGCGCCCGGTACGACGGGATCCAGGCCCAGTTCGGTGAGGATGCGGTACGTGGTGGCGGTGGCCGCGGAGAGCACCGGCAGGCCCGCCTCGTCCTCGACCGGCTGGATCGCGGGCAGCGACGGCATCTGCACGCACGCCGAGAGGACCAGCGCGTCGGCCCGGCCGAGGTCCAGCTTCCGCCAGTGGTCGCGCAGGTCCTCCGGGTCCAGCCGCGCGACCGCGAGATTGTCGGCGACCTCCAGGCTGAGCGCGTCCACCACCTCCACGCCCGCGTCCTCGATGTAGTCGACGACCAGCCGGGTCAGATCCTTCATGTACGGCGTGAGGATCGCCACCCGGCGGGCGCCCAGCGCCGCGATGCCGTCGAGCAGCGCACCGGCGCTGGAGACCACCGGCGCCTGCGCGCCCTGGCCGCGCAGCGCCTTCGTGATCTCCGCCTCGGCCGTGCAGTGGTGGCCCGGGCCCTGCGCCATGATCGCCACCAGGCAGGCGGTGGCGACGACGTCGGGGCGCGCGTCGGCGAGTTCGAGCGCGGCCCGCTCGGTCTGCGCGTTCATGCCGCGCAACTGCTCGGGCGTGACGTGCTGCATCCGCATCCGGCTGCTGTGGAAGACGAAGCGGTCGCCGGGCCGCGCCCGCTCCCGGTCCCGCAGCATGCGCGGCAGCTCGGTCTCCATCGTCAGGTTGGAGCTCGGCACGATCATGCCGATGTGGTGGTCCGTCACGGGTCTCTCCTCGCGTGGTGCATATCGGTCACCCGTGCCGGACGGGTGCGGTCAGGACTCCCTGGCCAGGCCCTCCCAGTGGTCGGCCAGGGATGTCAGCAGGTGCATGAGGTCCGCGCGCTGCTCGGCGTCGTACGGACCGAGGAGCCGTTCGTCCAGGGCGCGCGCCCGGTCGTTGGCGTCGCGGAGGGTCCGCTCGCCCTCCTCGGTCAGGTACAGCAGCTTGCGGCGGCCGTCGTCGGCGGCGGTGCGGCGGACGATCAGACCGCGGTTCTCCAGCCGCCGGGCCACGTCCGCCATCGTCGAGGTGTCCAGGGCCACGGCCGACGCCATCGATCTCTGGTCGCGGCCCGGCGCCGCGCCCACGGCGGTCAGCACCGCGAACTGCGGCCCGGTGAGCGTCGGGTCCACGGCCCGTACCCAGACCGCGAGATACGCCTGATAGAGCCGGCGTACTTGGTAGCCGGGCGCCGCGGTGAGGGCCGTGGGGACCTTGGGCGCCCCGGACGAAGGTTCTACGGAAGCGGTGTCGTCAGCCATGGGCCAACTCAATCACGCCGCATTGCCGGTCTCGATGCCGTCTCCGCAGCTCGGGGCGTGGATCACAGCAGCTCGGAACGGGCTCACCGGAGCATGGCGGTGAGCGCCGAGCGGAGGGCCGCGAGCGCCGCCGGCGGGTTGTCCCAGAAGATCATGTGGCCGGCGTCCGGGATCTCCGTGAAGGCGGCGGAGGGCAGCGCGGCGGCGGCCTCCGCGGCACCCGCCGCCGTGACCACCGGACTGTCGGCCCCGTACAGCAGCGCCACCGGCCCCGGCACCGACGGCCACCAGTCGAAGAAGTCCTCCGTCTCGAACCCGCGGTGCGTGGCCACGATCGCCTCCCGCTCGCAGCTGCTCAGCCAGCGGGCCCGCAACTCCTGCTCCCGGCGCGGCCAGCGCGGCCAGGAGGCGGCCACCTCGTCGGCGTCGGTGCCGCGCACGGCCTGCGCGAGCTGCCCGAGGAAGGCGTCCAGGGACGTCGGATACAGGCCCCGGCCGGGCCCGCTCATCGGCGGATCGGCGAGCACCGTACCGCCGAGGGGCACCTTGCCGCGCACCGCGGTGACCGCCGCGATCCGCGCGCCCATCGAGTGCCCGAAGAGCACCGGCCGTTCCAGTCCCAGCCCCTCGATGACGGCCTCGGTGTCCTCCGCGTACTCCTCCAGCGTGTACCGCCCGCCGCCGTCCGACAGCCCGCGCCCGCGGACATCGATCACCAACGGCCTTACCAGATCGGTGAGTTCACGAGCGACGAAGTCCATCGTGACGGCCGGGCTGGTGATGCCGGGCAGGATCACCACGGGCACGCCGGGGCCGCCGTAGTCGAGTACATGCAGCCGGGCGGCGCCGGAGCGTACCCAGCGGCTGGTGGCGGGAAGGTCTGCGAGACCCGCCGACGCGGCCTGGCTGATCGACCGCCGGTCCTGCCGGTCCTGCCGGTCCTGTTCGTGCTGCGGCATGGGGAGTTCCTTGAGGTAGTCGACCGCTTCGGCGAGCCCGATGACGTCGCCGTACTTCGCCTGGATGTCGAAGAGGTTCGCCTCGTGCGGCCCGGGCGCGCGGTCGCCCACGCACTCCCGCGGCACGAGGACCGGGAAGCCGGACTGCACCGCGTCCACCGCGGTGGCCCGCACACAGCCGCTGGTGGTCGCGCCGCACACCAGGACCGTGTCGCAGCGCAGGCCGGTCAGCGTCGCGGCGAGCGAGGTGCCGAAGAACGCCGACGCGCCCTTCTTGACCACCAGATGATCCTCCGGCCGGCGCGGCAGCCGGGGATCGATGGCCACCGCCTCGCTGCCTTCGCGCAGGGCGCGCATCCCCTGTGCCTTCTGCAGCCAGGTGACGCTGTCGCCGGACGCTTCGGCGGGGGTGTACGCGATGGCGGTGAAGATGACCGGGACCCCGGCGGCCCGCCCTGCCTCGATCAACTCCCGTGTGGAGTGGACCACTTCGCTCAGATCCGCCCCGGAGGGGAAGGTGTCCTCGGTGAAGCCGCGGGTGAGGTCGACGACCACGATCGCGGGGCGGCTGCCGCGGCGCACGGGCGCGCCGAAGCCGGCCCGGTCGTACGTGGCGTCGGTGGCCGTTCCGTACTGACTCGCGCTCATGCCCGCCGCACCGCCTTCAGCTCGCGGCGCAGCCCGGCCATCCGGCCGAGCAGCCAGCCCTCGAACAGCCCGAAGGCGAAGGCGGCGGCGACCGGACCGTACTTGGCCAGGGCCGGGCCGCCGATCATCGCCAGGCCGTCCAGTTCAGGGGCCGCCGGTGCGGCATGGACGCCCGCGGCAGCCGGCACCGGCGACGGACCCGCCGGCACCCGCTCCTGATCCAGCAGACTCCCCAGATTCTGCGCGAACTGCTGCAGGATCCGGTCCGAGACCGCGCCGATCGCCCCCTTCCCGAACTGCGCGATCTTCCCGCGGATGACCAGGTCCGTGTCCAGCCGCAGCAGCGCGCCCTCCGGCGCCTCCGCCACCACCAGCGTGACCTCGGCCTCGGCGTCGCCGCTGCCGTGCGTGTCGGCGCCGCGCGCCTGCACCCGCAGCCGACGCGTCCCGGCATCGGCCTCCAGGAACCGTACGGTCCCCGCGTACGCCGCCGTGACCGGGCCGACCCGGACCGTCACCCGGCCCTGCCAGGCGTCCCCGTCCTGCCCCGTGAGCGTGCCGCCCGGCATGCAGGACGCGACCCGCTCCACATCGTTGAGCAGTGCGAACACCTGATCCGGCGGTGCCTTCACGGGAACCGTGTTGGTGAGCTGCATCGGTTCACTTCTCCTTCCCGGCGCGCCGGCGGGCCGCCGCGCAGCCGTCGATGGCCTCGACGATGGTCTGGTAGCCGGTGCACCGGCACAGATTGGCCGCGACCACTTCGCGGATCTCCTCCTTGGACGCGTCCGGCCGCTCGGCGAGGAACCCCTCGGCGAGCATCAGGAACCCGGGCGTGCAGAAGCCGCACTGGAGCCCGTGGTGTGCGCTGAACGCCTGCTGCAAGTCGCTGAGTTCGCATCCGTCCGTGCCGTCGGACAGTGACTCGACGGTACGGATACGGGCCCCCTCCGCCTGCGCCGCGAACATCAGGCACGCGCGCACCGGCCGGTCGTCGACCAGTACCGTGCAGGCACCGCAGATGCCGTGCTCGCAGCCGACGTGCGTACCGGTCAGCCGCAGGTCGTGACGGAGCACGTCCACGAGGGTGCGGCGGGACTCGGCAAGTACCTCGTGCTCCTCACCGTTGACATCAAGCGTCATCAACTGCAGATCAGTCGCTGCATCGGTCATCGGGCGCGCTCCAGGGTCCGCTGCCGCCGCAGTGCGTCATGCACCGCCTCCGGCGTGATCGGGGTGTGGTCCAGCTCGACGCCGGTGCTGCGCAGGGCGTCGTTGACGGCGTTCAGTACGGCGGCCGGCGCGCCGATCGTGCCGCCCTCGCCGGCGCCCTTCGCACCGGTCTCGGTGAACGCGCACGGCGTCTCCAGATGATGGATCGCCACATCCGGGATCTCGTGCGCGGTGGGCACCTTGTAGTCCATGAAGCCGGTCGCCGACGGCTCGCCCTGCGCGTCGTACGTCACCTGCTCGAAGAGCGCGCCCGCGATGCCCTGTGCGATGCCGCCCCGGCACTGCCCCTCCACCACCTGCGGGTTGATGGCCACGCCGCAGTCCTCGACGCACACGTACCGCAGGATCTCCACCTGCCCGGTGCCTTCGTGCAGCTCCACCACGCAGGCGTGGGTGGCGTTGGAGAACGTGCCGTCGTTGAAGACGTCGAACGCGGCGGTGCCGGTCAGCCCCGGCGCGATGTCCTTCGGCAGCAGATGCGCCTTGAGGTACGCGATCTCGGCGAGCTGTTCGTACGTGAGGGACATGGATGGGTCGTCGCGGCGGCGCACGCATCCCTGGCCGCACTCCGTCTCCTCCGGCGACACGTCCCAGCGGGCCGCGGCGATCCGGCGGAGCTTCTTCCCCAGCTCGGCGGCGGCCAGCCGGACCGCGCTGCCGCCGACCGTGATGGACCGGCTGGCGAAGGTGCCCCAGCCGTAGGTGATCCGGTCGGTGTCGCCCTGGTGCAGCTTCACCTTGGCGAGCGGCAGGCCCAGTTCGTCGGCGACGATCTGCGCCATGGTCGTCTCGTGGCTCTGGCCGTGGCTCATCGTTCCGGTGGTGACCGTGACCGCGCCGCTGGTGTCCATCCGGACCTCGGAGAGGTCGAAGCCGGGGACCACCTCCATCTTGCGCTGTGCGAAGGCGGTGGAGCCGTAGCCGGTGCGCTCGCTGAAGCAGGAGTAGCCGATGCCGAGGTGGCGCCCCTCCGCCGCGGCCGCCGCCTGCTTCTCGTACCAGCCCTCCTCCCGCACGGTCCGCTCGCACAGGTCCAGCGCCTCCCGGTAGGAGCCCGGGTCGTAGGTGATGCCGTTGACGCCCGTGTACGGGAAGTCGGTGATGACGTTGCGGCGGCGGATCTCGACGGGGTCCAGGCCCAGTTCGCGCGCGGCCCGCTCGAAGAGCCGCTCCACGACCATCACGTACTGCGGACGGCTCACGCCCCGGTACGGTGCGGTAGGCGCCTTGTTGGTGGTGATCGCCCGGCCGCGCACCCGGTAGGCGGGCACCTTGTACACGCCGGGCATCTCGGCCGACGCCATCAGCGGCTCGATGCCCGCGGTGAAGGGGTAGCAGGAGTACGCACCCATGTCGCACACCACGTCGGCGTCCAGCCCGAGGATGCGGCCCTCGGCGTCGAACGCGGCCCGTACGTCGTAGTGCTGCTCGCGGGCGAGGAACGAGGCGGTCAGCGCGTCCTTGCGGTCCTCGATCCACTTGACCGGGCGACGCAGCCGGAGTGCGGCGGCAGCGGCGGCGATCTCCTCGCGGCCGACGACGCACTTCAGGCCGAAGCCGCCGCCCATGTCCGGCACCCGCACCCGTACGGCCCGCTCGTCCAGCCCCAGGCAGCGCGCGGCGACCGTGCGCACCTGGTGCGGGACCTGCGTACAGGTCTCCAGTACGAGCTGTTCCTCGCGGTCGTCCCAGTGCGCGACCGTGCCGCGGGTCTCCAGTGGCAGTGCGTTCTGCCGTCCCGTCCGGGAGTCGACGTGCACCACGCACGGCGCGGCCGCGAAGACCGCGTCGATGCCCTCGGAGGCGAAGAGGGAGACATCGACGAGGGTGTTGCGCGGGGCGTCGTCGTGGAGGCGCGGGGCGCCTTCGGCGAGCGCCTGGTCCTCGCAGGTGACGGGGGTGAGTGGCGCATAGCTCACCTTGGCCGCCTCCAGGCCGTCCTCGGCGGCGTACGCGTCCCGCGCGATGACGACGGCGACTGGCTCGCCGACGTACCGGACCCGGTCCCGGGCGAGGACCGGCATGGCCGTGGGCACGAACTCGGTGAGCGGGCGGTCCAGCCGGGCCGTGATGTCGCCGAGCCCCAGGTCCTCGGCGGTGAACGCCGCGACCACGCCCGGCACTTGGCGTACCGCGCTCAGGTCGACGGCGGTGACCTCGGCGTGTGCGACGGTGCTGCGGACGAACTGCGCGTGCAGCATGCCCGGCAGTGCGATGTCGTCCACGAACCGGCCGCGGCCGGTGAGCAGCCGCGGGTCCTCGCGGCGGGCGACCGACCGGCCGACCAGCCGGTCCTCCGTACTACGGGGTGTCACGGTGCCATCGCCTCCTCGCAGGCGCGCTGGACAAGGGTGCGGATGAGGTGCCGGCGGTACTCCGGGCTGCCGTTGGCGTCGCCCGGCGGATCGCTCGCGTCTGCCGCGGCGGCCGCGCACTCGGCGAACGTGCCCCCGCCCGCCAGTACGGCCTCCGCCTCGGGAACCCGCACCGGCGCCGGTGCCACGCCGCCCAGCGCCACCCGCCCACCGCGTACCGTGCCGTCCTCGGCGTCGAGGTCCACCGCAGCCGCGACAATCGCGAAGTCGCCCTGGCGCTCGGCGAATTCGGTGAGCGCGGCGTGCGGCGCGGGCCGCGGGAAGACGACCTCGACGAGGAGTTCGCCGGGGTCCAGCGCGGTCGTGTAGTACCCGAAGAAGAAGTCCTCGGCACGGATCCGGCGGCGGCCGTGCGGCCCCTCCGCCACCAGCTCGGCGCCGAGCGCGACGGCCAGCAGGCACCACTCAGCGGTGGCGTCGGCGTGCGCGAGGCTGCCGCCGACCGTGCCGCGGGTCCGGATCGGCAGATGGCCGATCCAGCGCATGGCCCGGCGCAGCACGCCGAACCCCGGCTCCAGGACGTCCGGCGGCGCGGTCTCCACGGTGTGGTGCGTGGTCAGCGCCCCGATGTGCAGACCGCCGTCGGCGTCCGTGTGCAGGTGGTCGAGGGCGCGCAGACCGCCGATGTCGACCAGATGGGCCGGCCGGGCCAGCCGGTAGTTCATCATCGCGACCAGGCTCTGGCCCCCGGCGATGACCTTCGCGTCGGCACCGAGCTCGGCCAGCAGCCGGGTGGCGTCCTCGGTGCTGCGCGCCCGGTGGTAGCGGAAGGGGGCGGGTTTCATGGTCCTCCTCTCGGTGAGCGAGCGGGCTAGTTCATCGGCTCCGGTACGCGTTCCTCGGCCGGGGCGTCCAGTGCCCGGCCCTTCGTCTCGGGCGCCGCGACCGCCATCCAGCCGACCGCGAGCAGTACCGCCAGGGCGAGTACGGCGAACGTCAGCGGCAGTCCGAGCACCGGCCACAGCACCGAACCGAACAGCATCGGCGCGAATCCCGTGAGCACCCGGCTGACGGACGAGGCCCAGCCGAAGCCGCTCGCCCGCAGCCGCGTCGGGTACAGCTCGGCGACGTACGCGTACATCGCGGGGATGGTGAGCTGCATCAGGAAGCCGAAGGCACCGATCGCCACGACCGAGCCGGTCGGCATCTTCAGCACCAGCGCGAAGACCACCAGCGCCAGGGACGCGACCGGCGCCGAGACGCCGATCAGCCACTTGCGGCCGACCAGGTCCACCAGCGCGGTGGAGACCAGCACGCCCACGATCCCGACGCCGCTCATCAGCGTGGTGTTCATGAACGCGGCCGTGTCGCCGAGCCCCTGCTCCTTGAGGATGGACGGCAGCCAGCTCAGCGCCGCGTAGTAGACGAGCATGACGGTCGCGAAGAGCAGCCAGGCGGCGGAGGTGATCCGCGCGCTGAACCGCCAGAGCCCGACGAGCTGTTCGAGCGCGGCCCGCGGGCCCCGCGTCCGCTCCTCGGCCACCGGTGCCGGGATCACATACGGCTCGACGGGCGCGCCGGTGCGCGCGACCAGGTCGTCGATGACCGCACGGGCCTCCGCCTCGCGGCCCTTCCGCGAGAGGTAGACCGGCGACTCGGGTACCCCGCGGCGCACCCAGAAGAGCAGCAGCGCCGGCAGGCTCATCGTGGCGAGCATCCACCGCCAGTTGCCGTCCAGCGGCAGCATCAGCGTCGACACCAGGCCGCACAGCGTCACGCCCACCGGCCACCACGCGTCCAGCGCGGTGAGCACCCGCCCCCGGTACTTCCGCGGGGAGAACTCACCCACCAGCGCGTAGTCCACGGGGATGCAGCCGCCGAGCCCGACACCGGCCAGGAAGCGCAGCGCCAGGAAGACCGGGTAGGCCGGGGCGAACGCGCCGAGGACCGAGAACACCGCGAAGATCAGCAGCGTGACGCTGAACGCCTTCTTGCGGCCGATGCGGTCGGCGACCGCGCCCCAGGCCACCGCGCCGACGGCCATGCCGACCAGGTTGGCGGTGGCCACCAGGCCGCGGGCGCCGAGCGAGAGGTCGAAGTGCGCGCCGACCAGCGGCATCAGAAAGCCGTTGAGCGCGATGTCGTACGCGTCGAAGAGGTAGCCGAGGCCGCCGATGAGGAAGATCCTGCCCTGGACACCCCATCTCCAGGGCAGGTCCTGGACGATCTGATCGCCTGTCTTCATGGTCGCTCCAAGGGACAGCCGGGACGGGTCAGCGGGCGAACTGGTAGGAGAAGGCGACGGCGTCGGGGTCGTGGAGCGGGGTGCCGCCCCACAGCCACTCGTAGGACAGGTCGGACTCGCCCTCGAAGCGCCGGAGCTTCTCGTCCCGGGCGCGCTGCTCCGGCCCGTCGGGGAAGTGGTAGAAGGTCTTGTTCTGCAGCGAGGCATCCTGCACCATCCCGGCGTGCTTGGCCCGCCGGCCGACGTAGCGGCGCAGCGCCGCCTCGATGTCGCCGGTGTTCACCCCGCCCAGCTCCTCCGCCAGTACCGCCGCGTCCTCCATCGCCTGCGAGGCGCCCTGCGCCTGGTACGGGAGCATGGCGTGGCAGGCGTCGCCCAGCAGCGCGACGCGGCCGTCCATCCAGACCGGGTCCCGCCGCCGGTGGTACAGCGCGAAGCAGCTCACGTCCTCCTTGGCCTTGGAGAGCATCGCGGGCACCCGGTCGTCCCACCCGGGGAACGCGTCCACGAGCTCCTGCGTGGTCGCCGCGACGGTCCACTTCTCGGCCACCTCGTCCGTGCACGGTACGCACGCGACGATGTTGAGGAACTCCCCGCGCCGGATCATGTAGTGGACCAGATGCCGGTCCGGGCCGTACCAGATGGTGCTCTGGTACCGGTCGACCAGCCAGCGGGTGGCGGGGTCGGCCGCGATCAGGTCGCCGGGGATCAGCGCCCGGAACGCCATCTCGCCGGAGAACTCCAGCGTGTCCGCCGCGCCCATCAGGTCGCGCACCCGGCTGCGGATGCCGTCCGCGCCGATCAGTACGTCCCCGGCGTACCGGCGGCCGTCGTCGGTGACGGCCACCGGGCGCGCGGGGTCGGACCTGTCCAGCTCCGCGACCCGGCTGGAGGTGTGGACGGCCACGGCCGGGCCGGGGCCCGCCGGGTCGAGGCAGGCTTCCATGAGGACGCGGTGCAGGTCGGCCCGGTGGTAGTGCCAGTACGGGGCGTTGTACCGGTCCTTGCAGTGCTGCCCCAGCGACGTGAGGCCGATGACGCTGCCGTCCTGCCAGCGCCGCCTGACCTGGTCCAGCGGCTCGGTGTGGATGGCCTCCAGCTGCCGGCGCAGGCCGAGCCCGAGGAGGATCCGGCTGGCGTTGGGCGCGGTCTGGATGCCCGCGCCGACCTCGCCGAGCTGCGGCGCCTGCTCCAGGACGGTGACCCGCAGGCCCTGATGGCGCAGGGCCAGGGCGGCGGTCATGCCGCCGAGACCGCCGCCGACGACGGTGATTTCGTAGGACTGACTGGGCACCACTCTTCCTCCAAGGCTGTGTCGGGGGTACGCGGACTCGGGCCCGTCCGTCAGCCGTCGTCGGTGAGCCGGCCGTCGACCACGACGTCGGTACCGTCGACCGACACGGTGCAGCCGCGCATGGCGATGTCGAGGTGGGCGTAGGACTCGCGGCCCAGCACGGGATGCGGTCCGGTGGACCACAGGAAGTTGCCGGCGAAGGCCCGGGCGTCCATGCCCATCAGCTCGTCCTTGCCGTACATCGCGGTGGCGAACCAGTCCGCCGTACGCATGAGCCCCCACCCCATGTGGGAGAGGCTGCGCCCCCACTTGTCGTCCGCGTCCTCGAAGAAGGTGTTCAGCAGCTTCGCCTCGGCGCCCCCGCTGACCTTCTCGATGTGTCCGGCCGCGATCTCCAGCGTGACCGGCTCCCGTACGTACTCCTTGAACGGCAGCAGGATGTCGCCCTCGCCGAGCACGATCCGCCCGTCGGAGATCTCCGGCCAGCACAGCACCATCGTGCTGGGCCAGTGGTCCCAGCGCCCGGGATCGTCCGCGAAGCCGCACTGGAACTCCGGCTTCGAGCCGCTGAGCTGCACGGTCAGGTCGGTACCGGCGTCGGACGTGACCCGCATGACGGACGACCGCTTGAGCAGCTCTACGCCTTCCAGCACGGCTGCCTTGTCCGCCTCCTCGGGGAGGTTACGGATGAGGACGTCGGGAGCGTCGCAGACGAAGATGATGCGCGTGCCGGCCTTGAGGATCTCCTGCTGCACGGGCGCGTGGATGAACCCCTCGCGGGTCAGGTCGACGACCAGGTCGGCGGATTTCAGCAGGTCCTGGGCGGTGGTGTCGTTCAGTACGGAGGTGAGGCCCGGGCCCGCGCCGGTGTGCGTGCTGGGCATGGGGGCCGGGGTGCCGCCGGGCACGGTGGCGGCGATGACGTGGGCGCCGCACGCCTTGGCGGCGCCGAAGGCGGCCGCCACGTAGTCGCCGCGGCTGCCCGGCTCGGCGAGGACGACGACGTGCTCGTCGCTGCGGAGCTTGCACAGGCGCAGTTCGCGGGTGAAGGCGTCGAGCAGGTCGACGGAGGAAAGATCGAACACGGGTCCTCCAAGGACGTACGGGGGAACGTACGGGACATGGGCTCGCTCGGGAGCCCGTGGAGTGCGTCGTGCGGGGCGGGCGGCTGCCTGCGCAACCGTGCGCAGGCATGCGTGAGGAGCCCGCCGAACATGCTCTGATCATGCTCTGATCTGCGGTGACGCGCCGGTCGGCGCGTCCCGATGGAGATAATCCGAACACGTACGATCTCGCCTTGGCAAGGGGTGCGGCGCGAGTTCACCCGGATCTTCCGTGCCGGAACACGACGGAAACACGCCGCGCCCGGGGGAGAGGTGCGGAGTGCGGCAGGGCATCCCTTGGCGGGGTGGGTGGCCGCGAAGTACGATAGGTCTCGTACATTCGCGCCCGGCCCTCGTGCGCCGACCGACAGGAGCCGTCATGCCCGCCACCTCGACGCCGTCCGGGGGCGCCCCCCGCGTGCTGGGGCACCCGAGCCGCGACGCCATCCGGCTGGAGGACGTGCTGCACGCGCTCGCCGACCCCGTCCGCCTCGGCATCGTGCTGGTACTGGACGAGGCCGAAGGGGAATGCTCCTGCTCGGTCTTCGACGCGCCCGTCAGCAAGTCGACGCTCACCCACCACTTCCGGGTGCTGCGCGAACACGGCGTGATCACCCAGGCGTACCGCGGCACGGCCAAGATGAACGCGCTGCGCAGGGACGACCTGGAGGACCTCTTCCCGGGCCTGCTGGACACGGTCCTCACCGCGGCCCGGCGGCAGGCGGCGGCCGGTCTCGGCGCCGGCGCGAGTGCGGCCGCGACCGGCCGGGCCTGATACTCCCCGCGAGCCCCCGCCGACCGGCGGGGGCGGGCAGCCCGCGATCTCGTCTTCAGGTCCCGTCCGGGCGGCCCTTACCTGCCGTAACCTCGACCGCGGGAAGCGCCGCGGTGCCCTCCGGGGCCGGCGGCCGGCAGCGGGAACGAGGAGCTCGGGTGATTCGGGTCGTGGTCGTCGACGACGAGGAACTGGTCCGTTCCGGGCTGCGGCTGATCCTCGGCTCGGCGCCCGACATCGAGGTGGTCGCGGACTGCGGCGGCGCCGAGGCGCGGGCCACGCTGCTCGCCCACCGCCCGGATGTACTGCTGCTGGACATCCGGATGCCGGACGTGGACGGCCTGACCGTCCTGCGCGGGCTGCGTGACCTGCCGCAGCCCCCGAAGACCGCCATGCTGACCACCTTCGACGGCGAGGAATACCTCGGCGCGGCACTCCACGAAGGGGCCGCCGGGTTCCTCCTCAAGGACACCGCACCGGAACAACTCGTGCACGCCGTACGCGTACTGGCCGGCGGCGGCCGGGTACTCGCCCCCGGAGTCACCCCGGCCGTGATCGGCGGCTACCTCGGCGGCAAGCCGGACGCGGCCGCGGTCCGCAGCGTCAGCGGCCTCACCGACCGCGAACGCCAGGTGCTCGCGCTGGTCGGCGAGGGCCACTCGAACGGCGAGATCGCGCTGCGCCTGCACCTGGCGCACGGCACGGTCAAGGACCACGTCAGCGCGCTGCTCGGGAAGCTGGGCGGACTCAACCGCGTACAGGCCGCGGTGATCGCGGACCGGGCGGGGCTGGTGACACCGGCCCGGCGGTGAACCGCCGGCTCACCGACCCGACCGCGCCGCCTCCAGCAGCCCTTCCCAGTCCGGGATCTTGACGGTCGCACGCCCCAGCTCCTGGCCCAGCGCCGCCTCCGCCGCCTCGATGCCCAGCCAGCCCGGCCACGGCACCGGCCGCTGCCCGGCCCGCCGCAGCGCCGCCACCGGATCCTCCGGCAACGCACGCCCGGCCAGCCCCGGCGCGTCTTCGAGCAGCGAGCCGACGGTCTGCTTCGCGCACGGCCGGTTCGTACCGATCACCCCGGTCGGCCCGCGCTTGATCCACCCGGCGACGTACTCGCCCGGACACGGCGTACCGTCCCGCAGCACCCGCCCCTCCGCGTTCGGCACCGTCCCCGTCTCCGTGTCGAACGGCAGCCCCGGCTGCGCCACACCCCGGTACCCCACCGAGCGCAGCACCAGCCCTGCCTCGATGTCCTCGTACTGCCCGGTGCCGCGCACCCCGCCCTGCCCGTCCGGCGCCGTCCGCTCGAACCGCACGGCCCGCACGCCGTCCCGCGCGTCGCCGATCAGCTCGGCGGGGCGCAGGTAGAACCGCAGGTGAATGCGGCGCCGCGAGCCGTCGGGCGGCGACGCGGGCCGCTGCGACCACTCGCGCAGCACATCGACGTTCCGGCGCACCACGGCCGGCAGCGCGCCCGGGTCCGCGCCGCACGCCGGGTCCATCGCCAGCTCATCGGGGCGTACCACCACATCGGCGCCCGGCAGCGCGCCCAGCTCCCGCAGCTCCTTCGTGGTGAACTTCGCCTGCGTGGGGCCGCGCCGCCCCACCATCCAGACGTCGCGCACGCCGCTGCCGGCGAGCGCCTCCAGGGCGGGCTGCGGCACGTCGGTGGGCACCAGGTCACCGGCCGCGCGGGCGAGGATGCGCGCCACGTCGACGGCGACGTTGCCCACGCCGATGACCACGGCGGACGACCTGCCGAGCGCGAAGCCGCCGGCCGCCGCCGCGTCCGGATGCGCGCTGTACCAGGACACGAACTCCGTGGCGGAGCGGCTGCCCGGCAGTTCCTCGCCCGGGATGCCGAGCCGCCGGTCGGTGGCGGCGCCCACGCAGTACACCACCGCGTGGAAGATGCGGCGCAGCTCGGCGTGGTCGAGCCCGCCCGTGCCGACGTCCACGTGGCCCAGGAAATGGACCCGTGGATGTTCGAGTACGGTCCGCAGCGTGTGCTGCAGGCTCTTGATCTTCTCGTGGTCGGGCGCCACGCCGTACCGCACGAGTCCGTACGGGCATGGCAGCCGGTCCAGGACGTATACCTCGACGTCCGGGACGGCCTCTTGCTGGACGAGGGCCTGAGCGGTGTAGACCCCGCTCGGTCCCGATCCGATCACTGCGACACGAAGCACTGGGAGGCCCCTTCCGCGGGATGTCTCCAGGATCGCACCACTGTGCGGTAGAGGGGAGTGTGCCGCGCGGATGTGACACCTGGGGTGGCGCAAAACGCCACGGGAATGATCCGAAACACGCGCCCTGCACCGCCCCGCCCGCCGCAGCGGACACCGCCCCAGGGCGTCCTACGGCGCCGCCTTCCGCATCCGGTCGATCTCGGCCGTCTGCTGGGCGATCACGTCGGTCGCCATCTCCTCCACACGGACGTTGTTACCGTCGGAGAGCACATCCGTCGCCATGGTCACCGCGCCCTGGTGGTGGGTGATCATCAGCTTCAGGAAGAGCGCGTCGAAGCGCTCGCCATGGGCCGCGCGCAGCCGGCCGAGCTGGGCGTCGGTCGCCATACCGGGCATCGCTGCGTGGTCCTCGTGCCCGTGCTTCTCGTGCCCGTGCTCCTTGTGCTGCTCGCGGGTGCCGCCGTGCGTCGTCAGCCAGCCCTTCATCGCGTCGATCTCGGGCCGCTGGGCGGCGTCGATCCGGTCGGCGATCCGCCGCACCGTCACCGACTCGGCGTGTTTGTCCGCGAGTTCGGTCATCACCAGGGCCTGCCGGTGGTGCTCGATCATCATCCGGACGTAGGAGAAGTCGGCGGAGTTCGGCGAGTCGTCGGCGACTTCCTTGCGCGCCTCGTCGGCGGAGAGCGTACGGGCCGGTTCGCCGGGCTTCCCGGGCGCGATGACCTGCTGCCCGGCGTCACCGACGGCCGCGTCGTCCCGCCCTCCGCCTGCCTCGCACCCGCTCAGCCCGAGGACCGCGACGGCGACGGTGACGGCCGCGACGACCCCGGCGGCGGGTCTCCTGCCATGTCTCCTGGCACGTCTCCTGGCACGTCTACTGGCACGCTGCACCGCGAACTCCCGTCCTAGACCGGCCCGTTCGTTGCCCACTTCGTTGCCCACGAATGACATCTTCATTGCCCCCTATTGAGATGTACATGAGCGGCGCGATACTACCCAGGGTCAAACCCAGGCCCAGAACAACCGTTCCCCATCCCGAACGGATTCAAGGGAGGACACTGTGACGTCGTCGACGCACAGATCCACGGCACCAACGGTACGAAGACCACTCGCACGCCGGCTCCTCGCAGGCCGGCGCGGGCACCTCCGCGCGGCCGTGGCCGCCTGCGGCCTGGTCGCCTCGCTGTTCGCGGCCGGCCCGGCCGCCGCCACCCCGGACCCGGGCGACTCCCCGCCCGTACAGCGGGAGGTGAGCAACAGTCAGCGCGCCGACACCAAGGCGGCCATGGAGAACGGCGAGATCCCCGGCGTGGACGAGATCGTCCACAGCGACAACGTCCAGCACCTCGCCAACCTCCCCAAGACGGCGTTGAAGAGCACCAATTCGGACCTCGCCTTCCAGGGGAAGTACGCGTTCGCGGGCAACTACGACGGCTTCGCGATCTACGACATATCCCGGCCCAGCGCACCCCGCACCGTGAGCCAGGTCCTCTGCCCCGGCTCCCAGAACGACGTCTCGGTCTCCGGGGACCTGCTCTTCCTCTCCACCGACTCCTCGCGCAGCGACGACTCCTGCAGCAGCACCACACAGCCCGCGACCGAGAAGTCCTCCTGGGAGGGCATGAAGGTCTTCGACATCAGCGACAAGGAAAACCCCGAGTACGTCGCCGCCGTCGAGACCGCCTGCGGCTCGCACACCCACACCCTCGCCCCGGACCGCAAGAACGTCTACGTCTACGTCTCCTCCTACTCGCCCAGCGAGACGTTCCCCGACTGCAAGCCGCCGCACGACGGGATCTCCGTCATCAAGGTGCCGCGCTCGGCCCCCGAGAAGGCCGCGGTCGTCGACTTCCCCGTGCTCTTCCCCGACGGCGGCAACCCGGGCGGCCCCGTCAACCCGGGCGTCTCCAGGACCACGGGCTGCCACGACCTCACCACCTTCCCGAAGCTGAAGCTCGCGGCCGGCGCGTGCATGGGTGACGGCATCCTGCTCGACATCAAGGACCCCGCCGCACCCAAGGTCATCGACCGCGTCCAGGACAATGTGAACTTCGCCTTCTGGCACTCCGCCACGTTCAACGAGAGCGGCAAGAAGGTCGTCTTCACCGACGAACTGGGCGGCGGCGGCGCCGCGACCTGCAACGAGAAGACCGGCCCGACCCGCGGCGCGGACGGCATCTACGACATCACCGGCAAGGGCGACGACCGCAAGCTGGTCTTCCGCGGCTACTACAAGATCCCGCGCCACCAGGCCGACACCGAGAACTGCGTCGCGCACAACGGCTCGCTCATCCCGGTCAAGGGCCGCGACATCATGGTGCAGGCGTGGTACCAGGGCGGCGTCTCCATCTGGGACTTCACCGACTCCACCGCGCCCAAGGAGATCGGCTACTTCGAACGCGGCCCGATCTCCGCGGACACCCTCGTCGGCGGCGGCTCCTGGTCCGCGTACTACTACAACGGCCACATCTACTCCAACGACATGGCCAAGGGCTTCGACGTCCTGAAGATCAACGACCCCCGCACGGACAGCGCCCGCTCGGTCCACCTCTCGGAACTGAACGTCCAGACCCAGCCCGACTACCGCTGACGGCTCCCGCCTACTGCTGACCGGGCGTCACCAGGGCCGGCTGCTGTCCTGCTTCCGACGTCCCGCCGGACGGTTCTCGCTCAACCTCACCGTCCGGCGGGGCGCCGAGCTCCCAGTCCAGCCCGTACCGCTGGAACAGCTCGCCCCGCAGCCGGGTGACCGGCATCGGCGCGCCCGGCAGCAGTACGGCGACCACCGCCCCCATGAGCAGCGCGCGCAGCAGCGGATAGTCGGTGTCGGGGTCGACCGAGCCGTACGCCACGACCGTGTCCCGCAGCAACTGCGCGAGCCGCTGCTGCTCGGGGCACTGGATGAACCCCTCGGCGGTCAGAATGCCCGCCATATGCGTCCGCATCAGCGTCGGCCGGTCCCGCGCCAGCCCCAGAACCGCGTCGATCGCCCGGGCCAGCAACTCCCGCCCGGCGTCCGGCCCGTCCGGATAGGGCTCCCTGCTCAGCCCGGCCTCCAGGGACAGATGCATCAGCCTGTGCACAGCGGACTGCAGGAGCTGCCGCTTACCGGGAAAGTAGTACGAGATCAGGCCACGCGCCGACCCGGCCCGCTCCGCGATGTCCCCCAGCGTCGTCGCCTCGTACCCCCGCTCGTCCACCAGCTCGACCGTCGCCTGCAGCAGCCGTTCCCGGGAACGCCGCCGCAATTCTTCGTTGACCGATGCGCTGCGGGGGGACATGCTGTAACTCCTGCGTTGACTGGCTCTTGGCCAATATACTCAGCGAGCCACCGGACACCCGCCCCACCCCGGGGCCGGTATCCGGCCAAGCCACCTGCTTCGGGCGACGCGGGGGATCGCCCGAAGCAGGTCCAAGCATCTCCGGTCCGGAGGTCTCTGACCAGTGTTTTTGCTGGTCAGGTCCACTGTGCCGTGTAGAACTCAAGTTGCAGGTGCGACCATCTCTGACCATCTCTGACCGTCTCTGGGCGGACCAATGCTGACCCAATGCTGACTTTCCTGACAGGTCATCAGGTTCAGTAGAAGCTCTGCGCCGGGCCTCCTGAGGCAGTTCAGTCGCAGTACCGACCCCACAGCGGTCGAGATGGCGGATCATGTTGGAGTGCCTAACTCGTGACGCGGTCGCAGTCGGCGGTCAGGCGGCCAGGTGCAGGTATGCGGGACGGCGGACGTCTGTACAGGGGCACCGTGTATGGCAGGGGATCGGCGGGCCGTAGCCCCGCGTGAGCCTGCGAGCATCCGGCTGCCCGGAGTGCATAGGGCCTGCGCTTCTATGGCCCTGCTGGCGTGGCTGTGGTGCCGGCTGTACCGGACCGTGCCCGGGCCGACGCCCACGGGTGAGGCGCAGCGTCGGTGGCGTCCCGCCCGGCCCCACATCCCGCGCGACCTCCGGAGACTCTTCTTCCGTCGAGGGTTCCCGGCGGAGGTGGCGGCGACCGCGGTATGCACCCGGCGGGCGACCCGGCCTGCGCGGCCGCGGCGGGGGTAGTGCAATGGCTGCAGGACGGCCGTACGCCGACACCCGGTGTCTGGTCGCGAACGCCGACCAGGACGACGCCGTGGCGGCGGTGACGGTGTGATCGTCCGGCCCGGGGAGACCGGTGCATACGGCCGCGCTCGACCCCGACTCCGGGGGCGTGGTCAGGGTCACGTTTGCCGATGCGTTCAAAATGCGAACGAGCGGTCAGTAGAGTGAAGGCGGTGTGCTACCGCACAGTCCGTAATTGCCCAGCCGCCGAAGAGGTTCCCATGAGCGACGACTCCGCCGCCCCCGCAGAGCTGACCAACAAGTCCGTGGTCAAGGCGGCGCGATTGTTGCGGGAACTGGCGGCCCAGCCGCGTGGCGGTGCCACCGTGACCACGTTGGCGAAAGCCGTGGGGATCTCTCGGCCGACCGCGTTCCGGCTGCTGCTCAGCCTGGAGCAGACCGGACTCGTGGACCGCATCGACAACAACTACGTGCTCGGCTGGGAGCTGGCCAGGCTCGGCCGGTACGCGGATCCGCACTCCGGTGTGGCCCAGCGCGCGCAGCCGCTGCTGCAGGAGCTGGCGGACCACCTCAACGAGTCGGCCACCCTGTCCGTCGCCACGCCGAACGACGGTCTGGAGCTGATCGCGGAGGCGTACGGCTCGCACGTCGTCGGCGTGATGAACAAGGGCATGCGCGGTGAGCACTATCCGCTGCACGCCAGCTCGACGGGGAAGGTGTTCCTGGCCGAGCTGGGGCGGGAGCGGGTGTCGGGGTTGCTGCCGGAGCGGCTCGAGGCGTTCACAGAACAGACGATCACGGACCGGGCTCAGCTGCTGCGGGAGCTGGACCAGATCCGGGAGCAGGGTTACGGAATCATCGACAACGAGCTGGAGGAGGGCCTGCTGTCGTTGTCACGGCCGGTGCGTGACCCGGCGGGCGAGCTGATCGCGATCCTGACCGTGAACGGCCCGCGCTACCGCTTCACGCGGGAACAGATCCCCGGCACGCTGGAGCTGATGCGGACCACGGTGGAGCGGCTTGCGTCGGTGCTGTGGGAAGAGACGGACTGAGGGCGCACACGGCTTCAACGAGCCTGCGCATCCGAACGGAGCCGGTGCAGGCAGCGGCGGGCGAGGCCGCGGCTGAGTCCGGTGCGGCGGGCCAGCTCGGCCGCGGTCAGCGTTGTCGTCGCGGTATTCGCGGACAACCCGTCCCCTGCGCGGGCTGCCTCGACGGACAGGACGGACGCGGCCCGTCGCAGTGCCCAGGGCGGGAGTCCGCCCGGTTCGGGCGCGTGACCGCGCTGCTCCTTCATGGGCTCGCTTCGCACGCGCGCCCTCCTTCCGTGCTCGACTTCCGTACTCGACGGCGCTCCGTCCGGGAGCGCCGCGGTCCGTGCTGTGCGGCGCCACCGCGCGGGAGCGCCGAGTGGGCCCCGCCGGGAGGAAGGCCCGGCGGGGCCATGTGACGTCCGCGGCGGCTGTCCCAGGTGAGCGCCGCGGACGCTCCGGATCGGTCCCCTATTACCGATCCGGAGTCAGTGACGCCGGTCAGGCGAGGCTCTCGCGGACCTGGCGGGAGACGCGGGTGGCACTCTCGACGGCACCGTCGATGAAGCCGGCCCAGATGTTGGCGAGGTCGCCGCTCGCGAAGTGCAGCACGCCGGTCGGTGCCTGGAGCGCGGCGTGGTGGCCGGTGAACTGGCCGGGGCGCTGGATCAGCCAGGTCTCGCGAGAGTGCTCGTCGGCCATCCAGTCGTGCCCGCCGACTTCGAGTACTTCGAGGTCGTTGCGCCATACCTTCAGCGCCGCGTCGATGGCCTGGGCGTCGTTGACGTCGATGCGGGTGGAGTCGGCGCCGAAGGCGACCAGTACGGCGTCGTCCTCGCCGATGAATTCGGTGCGGACGACCGACAGCGGGTGGTGCTGCGAGGAGTACGCGAAGAACGGCTTGATGGGGCCGCGGACGCGGATCCACGCCTTGGCGCCCTGGGAGGCGGTCTTCTCGCGGGCGGGGACGAGCTTCTCCTCGGGCAGGGCCGGGGTGACGTCGAGGCCGTCGAGGAGGTTCTGGCCGAGGGCGACGATCACGCGGCGGGCGCGGACGGTCTGCCCGTCGCCGTACGAGACGGTCGCCCCGTCCGCGTCGTGCGCGATCCTCGTCACCGGCGACGACAGCCGGATCTCGACGTTACCGGTGGACTCCGCCTCTGCCGCGATCGCCGCGACCAGGCCCTTGGTGCCGCCGACGAGGCGGAAGATGGCGGTGGACTCGTGCATCAGATGCCAGTGGCCGGCCGCGGCTGCCGTCCAGCGCAGGGCGTTGACGAAGGAGCACTGGTCGAGCGGGGCGTTGAAGTGGCCGACCCAGGCCGCTTCGTTGGCGTTCTTCTCCGCCTCCGGCAGGTTCAGCTCGTCGAGCTTCTCCTGGACGGTCCAGGCGTCGGCCTCGGCCAGGTCGGGGTTGCGCAGCGGGTCGTCCGGGCGCGGGATCCAGGTCATGGTCTCTTCGAGGAGACGGGTCATGCCCGGGTCGATCAGGTTCATGAAGTCGTCGAGGGTGCCGCGCCGGACCTCGTCGCCGGCGAGCCAGAACGTCTCCTCGGAGCGCGGGCCCCGGGTGACCTCGAGGCCGTAGCGGTTGACCTCGGCCCAGGCGTGCGGCTGGGTCCAGTGCAGCCAGGTGCCGCCGATCTCCAGGTCGCGGCCGAGGCGGTGGTCGGTCCAGGTGCGGCCGCCGAGGCGGTCCCGCGCCTCCAGGACGACGGTCCGCAGTCCCTGGCGGCCGAGTTCGCGGGCCGCGACCAGGCCTGCGACGCCGGCTCCGACGATCACGACGTCGGCCTGTTCGTGCTGTTCCGCTCCCATGGGTTCCCCTTCCGGGTCGTTCGGTGTGCCGTCCTTACGTTTCGAGCTGCTCAATGCGCGGCCGTCTCGGGCTTTCCGTCGACGGTGCGGAGGAACCGGAGGGGGTTGTCGTCACGCAGGGCGGCCGGGAGGAGTTCCGCCGGGGCGTCCTGGTAGGCGACGGGTCGCAGGAAGCGGTCGATGGCGTACGGGCCGACCGAGGTGTGGGCTGAGGTGGCGGACGGGTACGGGCCGCCGTGCTGCTGGGCGGTGGTGACGGCGACGCCGGTGGGCCAGCCGTTGAACAGCACCCGGCCCGCCTTGCGCTGGGCCAGCTCGACGAGGCCGGCCGGCTGCTCTCCGGGCGCGGTGTGGAAGGTGACGGTGAGGCTTCCCTCCAGCGCCTCCAGAACCTGCGCGGCCTCGTCCTCGGTGTCGTACTGGACGATCACGGCCGCCGGGCCGAAGCACTCCTCCAGGAGGTTGTCCGCCTCCTCGAGGACGTGCTCGACAGAGGGGACGAGGAAGAGGCTGGGGGAGGCCTGCGGGCGGCCGTCCGCGTCGGTGGTGGTGAGGGCGCCGTCGACCAGCGTGCGGATCTGCCGGGCGGTGGCGACCTCGTCGAGCCGGCGCCGGTAGCCCTCCGCGATCTGCAGCGACAGCATCGGCAGCGCGTGCGCCGCCCGCACCTGGGCGGCGATCTCCTCGACCGTCTCCGGGTCGCGGGGCAGCAGCAGGATGCCGGGCTTGGTGCAGAACTGTCCCGCGCCCAGCGTGAAGGAGGCGACGAACCCGGAGACGATCGCGGAACGGCGCTCGGCGAGTGCGCCGGCCGTGACGACGACCGGGTTCACACTGCCGAGTTCGCCGTGGAAGGGGATGGGGCGGGGACGGGAGGAGGCTATGTCGAACAGGGCGCGGCCGCCCCGGACCGACCCCGTGAAGGCGGCGGCCTGGACGCGCTCGTCGCGCAGCACGGTCACGCCCGCCTCGCGGCCGGTGAACATCCCGAAGGTGCCCAGTGGCGCCCCCGCCTCGGCGAGTGCCTCGCGTACCAGGGTGGCCGTCGTCGCGGAGGTCCGCGGGTGGCCGGGGTGTGCCTTGAGCAGGACCGGGCAGCCGGCCGCGAGCGCGGCGGCGGTGTCTGTCCCGGCGACCGAGAAGGCGAAGGGGAAGTTGCCGCCCGCGAACACCTCGACCGGACCCAGGGGGACCAGGTGACGGCGGAGTTCGGGGCGCGGCGGGGTGGCGTCGGGGTCGGCGTGGTCGATGGTGACGCCGAACGGGGCGCCGCTGACGGCGTGTTCGCCGTACGAGCGCAGCTGGCCCGTGGTGCGCTTGACCTCGCCGGACAGCCGGGCGTGGCCGAGTCCGGTCTCCCGGTCGGCGAGTGCCACCAGGTGATCGGCATTCGCCTCCAGGGCCTCGGCGACGGCGACGAGGGCCGTGGCCCGTTCACGCGGGGTGAAGGCGGCCCACACGGGGGCGGCCTGGGTGGCCAGCCCGAGCAGGGTCTCGAGTTCGCCTGCCGGAGTCTCGGGTTCGGCGGACTGGGGGTGGTTCACGGGAGTCCTTCGGGTATGCGGGGCCCGGGGCGTCGGAACGGCCAACGGGCCGGGAGCTGTGCGGGTGGTGCGGGGGTGCGGGGTGCGGCAGCGGTGCCGGTCGCGGGCGGTACCCGTTTCCGTACGGGCTCAGGCCGCGACCGGGGCGCGGTAGCCGCCGAGCTTGCCCTTGTGGAAGACGAGCGGCTCGCTGTAGCCGCTGTCCATGCGCAGGACGCGGCCGATGACGATGACATGGTCGCCGCCGTCCAGCTCCTGCTCGATCTCGCAGTCGATCCAGGCCGAGGCGCCGAGGAACTGCGGGGAGCCCTCCGGCGACGGGACCCACTCCACGCCCTCGAACTTGTCGCCGGACTTGCGCGAGAGCGCCTTGCAGACGTCCGTCTGGTGCTCGGCCAGGACGCTGGCGCTGAACCGGCCGCCGCTGCGGATCTTGGGCCAGCTGGTGGAGGAGCGGTCGACGCTGAAGGTCACCAGGGCCGGGGTGAGGGAGAGCGACTGGAAGGTGCCGACGATCATCCCGGCAGGCTGCGAGGTCTCCGCCTCGACCCCCGTGATCGCGACCACGCCGGTCGGCAGGTGTCCCATCACGTCGCGGAAGGCCCGCTGGTCGACGGCGTTCTCGGTGGAGGCCGAGGCGGAAGAGGCGGCCGGGGCGGAGGCGGCGGTGGCCATGGAAGAGGCAGTCATGACAGCGGTCCCTTCGACGTCATCGTGTACGGGGCGGAAATGAGGAGTGCGGGGTGGCGGTCCGTGCGGAACGGGCCGCCGAGGGGGTCAGCTCGCGAAGTCGGCACCGGTGCCGGGCGCGGCGGCGCGGATCTTCGAGGCCGGGTGGCCGTCGAGCGTGTAGCGCCGGCCGGCGCCGTAGAAGGACTCGCGCAGCGTGGCGGCGTCCTTGTCGTACTCGGTGCGGACCAGGCCCTCGTCGCGCAGGACGGGGAGTGCCAGCTCGATGAAGTCCTGCCAGCCGCCGGGCTTGCTGGCGTACGAGAGGTTGAAACCGTCGACATCGGCGACCTGGTGCCACTTGCGCATCTCGGCGGCGACCGTCTCCGGCGAACCGACGATGACGGCGCCGGTGCCGCCGATGCCGATGAATTCGGCGATCTGGCGGGTGGTCCACTTCCTGTTCGGGTCGGCCTTGGTGAACATCTCGACCATCGAGCGGGACGCCTCGACGTCCACGTACTCAAGTGGCATGTCCGGGTCGGCGCCGGAGAGGTCGATGCCGGTCCAGCCGGCGAAGCGGGCCAGCGCGCCTTCGTAGGAGACGTTGCGGACGTGCTCCTCGTACTTGGCCTGTGCCTCGGCGTCCGTCGGCGCGACGACGACGGTGAGGAGCGCGAGGACCTTGACCGAGCGCGGGTCGCGGCCCGCCTCGGCGACCGCGGCACGGATCTTGTCGACGCTGCGGCGGGTCATCTCGGGCGTCATCGTGTTGACGAAGACGGCCTCGGCGTTGGCGGCGGCGAACTTCATGCCGCGCGAGGAGGCGCCGGCCTGGAAAAGCATCGGGGTGCGCTGCGGTGACGGCTCGCACAGGTGGATGCCGGGGACGTCGAAGTACGTGCCCTTGTGCCGGATGGAGTGGATGCGGGCCGGGTCGATGTAGGTGGCGTTCGCGGCGTCGCGTACGACGGCATTGTCCTGCCAGGAGCCCTCCCACAGCTTGTAGACGACCTCCATGTACTCATCGGCCATGTCGTACCGCTGGTCGTGCGGGATCTGCTGCGAGAGGCCGAAGTTACGGGCGGCGGCGTCGCTGTACGAGGTGACGATGTTCCAGCCGACCCGGCCGCCGGTGAGGTGGTCCAGGGTGGAGAAGCGGCGGGCCAGTGAGTACGGCGCCTCATACGTGAGCGAGGCCGTGACGCCGAAGCCCAAGTGGCGGGTGTGCGAGGCCATTGCCGAGATCAGCAGCGTCGGGTCGTTGATCGGGAACTGGGCCGCGTCGCGGAACGCCGCGTCCGGGCTGCCGCCGTAGACGTCGTGGTAGCCGACGTTGTCCGCGAAGAAGATCCCGTCGAAGCGGGCCTCCTCCAGCATCTTCGCCGTGTCCGTCCAGTAGTTCAGGTCCGTGTAGCGGAAACCCTGGTCGGCGGCGTCCCGCCAGGATCCGGCCGTCAGGTGGGCGGGGGCGCAGACGTCGAAGGCGAAAAGCTTCAGGGGCTGTGTGCTCATGGTGTCCCTCCCGGAGCGCGAGCGAGGAGCTCTCCCACGGCTCCTCGCTGTACTGCGAGGCCGTGACGACGTTCAGTTTCCGAACGTCACGTTCATGTTGAGAGCAGTCGGCAGGTCCGTCAAGACATCGGGCGAGAGAAATTCGAGCCCTCTTCGCACTCGCCTCCAGGGGTCTTAGTGACTGCCTGCGCTCCGGCCTCCGCGCAGGTCGAGGTCGCTCTGAGGACACTCGCCGTGCGACCGCCGCTCCGTGGAGGGCCCCGCGCACACCTCTTGACAGGCCCAGGAGCCCATGGAAGTTTTCGGTCGGCAGTGCGGCCGTGATTTATGAACGTAGAGTTCGGGACCAACGCGTTCATGTCGGCCCACCGCCCTCTTGCACCGGCGTGCGCGTACCGACGTTCCCGCAGCACCGGGCTTCCGGCCTTCCGGCGCCGCGCACCCTCAGCGGCCGTCCGTCCGGCCTTCGGCGCACCCCTGCCCGACGGAGCCCCGCAGCACCGTCCCTGACCGTCCGCCGCGCAATGGCCCCTCGTTCCATCGAAGTTGGAGTCGCCGATGACGGCCATCACCGCGAGCCCGCCGCAAGATCCGACCAGCGACCGCAAACGGAGGAGATTCCTGCGCCGGCTGGCCGGTATCTCCTCCGGCGGGATGTTCCTGGACGGCTACGTCCTCGGCGGCATCGGTGCCGTCAACGCCGCCATCAGCAAGGACCTGGGACTCTCCCTGGCCTGGCAGGGGCTGATCGCCGCCTCCGTCCTCATCGGCATCTTCTTCGGCGGCCCGCTCGGCGGTTACCTCTCCGACCGGTTCGGCCGCGCCCGCATGTTCACCCTGGACATGGTGCTGTTCGTCGTCGGCTCGGGGCTGCAGTTCTTCGTCGACAACGGCTGGCAGCTGCTCGCCGTACGCCTCCTCATGGGCATCGGCATCGGCGCCGAGTACTCGATCGGCTGGCCGCTGCTCGCCGAGTTCTCCCCGACCCGGCTGCGCGGCAAGCTGCTCGCCTTCCAGGAATTCGCCTGGTACCTGGGCTATCTGGCCGCGTATGCCGTCGGCTACGGCATCGGCCACGCCTTCGACCTGGACTGGCGGATCATTCTCGGCACCAGCGCCGTGCCGGCCGTTCTCCTCCTGATCGCCCGCGCCGGCACCCCCGAGTCGCCGCGCTGGCTGATGAGCAAGGGCCGTACGGATGAGGCCCGGAAGATCGCCGAGGAGTACTTCGAGGACGCCCACGAGATCGCCGACCTGGCCGGTGAGGAGACCCGCAAGGCGAACTTCTGGCGCCTCTTCTCGCCCGACTACCGCAAGGTCACGACCTTCGTCTGCGTCTTCTGGTTCTGCACCGTCACCCCCTACTTCGCCATCGCCTCCTTCGCCCCCACCGTCCTGGCGGGCTTCGGGATGGGAGACGGCTTCCTCGGCGCACTGTGGGTCAACGGTCTTGCCCTCGCGGGCGCCGCGACCACCTTCGTCCTGATCGAGCGGGTCGGCCGGCGTCTGCTGGTCATCCCGCAGTTCTGGATGGGCGCCGTGGCACTCGCGGTGGTCGGCTTCTTCCCGGCCGCGTCACCGGTGCTGATCCTCGTCTGCTTCCTGCTGTTCTCGTACACCAACGCGATGTCGACGGCGGTCACCGGTGTCTACCCGAACGAGGTCTTCTCCACCGATATCCGCGGCGCAGGCATCGGTCTCGCCACCGCCACCAGCCGCATCGGTGCGGCGGCCGGCACTTTCCTCGTGCCCGTCGCTCTGGACACCATCGGCGTGGGCTCGACGATGCTCGTCGCCGCTGGACTGTGCGCCGTCGGCGCCGTCGTCACCCAGCTCACCGCCCCGGAGACGAAGGGCAAGCCGCTCAGTGTGACATCGGCACCGCGCACCCAACGCTGATGCTTCCCCTCGTCCCCGTAGCACCAGCACCCGAAGCCTGCCCGTACCGTCAGAAAGCGAGCCCATGCAGCACGACCTGATCGAGATCGCCGATGCCATCGAGGCCGCCCGCCAGGCCCACAAGGCGATCCAGCCGATCACCGACACCCGCCCCGACCTCACCCTCGCCGACGCGATGGCCGTGCAGAAGCACAACGTCCAGCGGCGGACAGCGGCCGGCGACCGCCTTGTCGGCTACAAGCTCGGCAACATCGCCAAGGTCATGCAGGAGGCCTTCGGCGTCGGCCAGCCCGACTACGGCCACCTGCTCGCGAGCGACTTCCACTTCGAGAACCTGCCGGTCCGCCTCGACCGGTTCATCGAGCCGTACGCCGAGGTCGAACCCGCGTTCCTCCTCAAGGACCGGCTCGAAGGCCCCAACGTCACGGTCGCGGACGTCCTCCGCGCCACCGAGTGCGTCGTCCCCGCCATCGAGATCATCGACTCCCGCTTCACCGACTGGCGCATCCAGATCGGCGACACCCTCGCCGACAACGGCTCCGTCGGCGGCATCGTCCTTGGCACCACGCCCAAGACCCTGGGGCAGCTCGACTTCTCGACGATGACGGGCGAACTGCGCTACGACGGCGAGCGCGTCGGCTCCGGCCCGGCCTCCGCCGTCCTCGGCAACCCGATCGCCGCCATCGCCTGGGTGGCAGGCGAGCTCTCCCAGTACGGCATCGCCTTCGAGCCCGGCCAGGTCATCCTGCCCGGCAGCTGCCTGGAGGCGGTACCGCTGAAGCGCGCGGCCGTCGTCACGGCCGAGTTCGACGGCTTGGGCAAGGTCGAGTTCGAAGCCGTCTGACCGGCCCTGCACGACCGAAGGGGGGCGACACACCGGCTGTGCAGTGCGGTGTGTCGCCCCCCTTCGGCGTTGCCGGAAGTGAGTCGGCGTTGCCGCAAGCGAGGAAGCTCGGCAGGGATCGGTAGGGGCCGGAGGTCTCTGACCGCCTCCGGGCGGACCAGAGAAGGGCGAGTGCCTATGCGGCCGTGTTGAAGGACGAGTGGCGCCGCTGTCGGGCAGGCCGGCTGCGTCGTGCCTTCCCGGCACCGGCGCCGGTGCGCTTGGGGGGCTCGGTGTCCGCGGCGGTCAGGGCGATGCCCGAGGGTGCCTGGGCCCCGGTGATGCGGCTCAGCTCGGCTTCGCCCGGGTGGATCCGCGTTTCCTGTGCGGTGATGGAGGCGTCCGACATCAGGCGGTTCATGCCGCGGCGCTGTCCGGGGAGAACGAGGGTGACGACGGTGCCGGACTCACCGGCGCGGGCGGTACGACCACCGCGGTGCAGGTAGTCCTTGTGATCGCTCGGCGGGTCGACGTTGACGACGAGATCGAGGTTGTCGACGTGGATGCCGCGGGCCGCGACATTGGTGGCCACCAGGACATTCGTGTGGCCGGACTTGAAACCGGCAAGGGTGCGGGTGCGCTGGGACTGCGATTTCCCGCCGTGCAGGGCCGAGGCGCGTACCCCGACCGCCAGCAGGTCCCTGGTCAGCCGGTCCACTGCGTGCTTGGTGTCCAGGAACATGATCACCCGACCGTCACGGGCGGCGATCTGAGTGGTCGTCGCGTGCTTGTCAGCCCCCTGGACGTGCAGCAGATGGTGCTCCATGGAGGTGACCGCGCCTGCGGAGGGGTCGACGGAGTGGACCACCGGATCGGTCAGATAGCGGCGTACCAGGAGGTCGACGTTGCGGTCCAGGGTGGCGGAGAACAGCAGACGCTGCCCCTGCGGGCGTACCTGGTCGAGCAGGTGGGTCACCTGCGGCATGAAGCCCATGTCGGCCATCTGGTCGGCTTCGTCCAGGACCGTGATGGCCACCTGGCTCAGTCGGCAGTCGCCGCGTTCGAGGAGGTCCTTGAGCCGGCCCGGCGTCGCGACGACCACCTCGCTACCGGCCTGCAGGTCACGTGCCTGACGGCTGATCGACATGCCACCGACCACAGTGGTGAGCCGCAGCTGCAGCGCGCGGGCGTAGGGGGTGAGCGCGGCAGTCACCTGCTGAGCCAACTCGCGGGTGGGGACGAGGACAAGCGCCAGCGGACTCCGCGGCTCAGCGCGCTGCCCTGCGGTACGGGCCAGCAGGGCGAGACCGAAGGCGAGGGTCTTGCCCGAGCCCGTACGGCCGCGGCCCAGCACGTCCCGGCCGGCCAGCGCGTTGGGCAGCGTCGCGGCCTGGATCGGGAACGGGGCGCTCATGCCCTGGGCGCGGAGCACGGTCTTCAGGCGGTCGGGCATGTCGAGGCCGGCGAACGTCTCGACAGCCGGCAACGGCGCGGTGTGGGTGACCGGCAGTGCGAACTCCTTCGGGGCGCCCGCGGCGTGTCCCTGACCGGGGCGCCCGGTGTTGGCCGAACGCGAAGGTCCGCCCCTGCGGGCGGTCCCCTGCGGACGGCGGCCGGTACGGCCGGAGCCCACCGCGCCGTTATGTGAGGGGGAGGAGTCGGCGGTGGTGCGAGCAGTGCGGTTCATACAGAACCTTCCTCGATGCGGCACGTATCGAGGAATTCGCCGCAGCGCTCTGGAACCGCGTGCGGATTCGCAAGATCGAGCCGAAGAAAAGACGAAACAAACGGGGCCGCAATGGGCTACCGAGTCGTCGTGAAGAGGCACCGGGCCACCGTCCGTGAAGAACGTGGCCGCTATACGGGTGCGAGGGAGCCGGGTGGCGGGCTTCTGCCGACCCACGACTCGATGATGCGGCAGACGATGCTGCCGCTCGCTCGCCACTGCGGGCGGGAGTCCGTCGCTGCGGGCGAGCGCAAATAACGCAACGAGCCGGGGCCCGCACGCAGGTGCGTGCCCCAGCTCGTTGTGTGCGTCAGCGTCAGGCGGGAACGATGTTCTCCGCCTGCGGGCCCTTCTGGCCCTGGGTGACGTCGAAGCTTACCTTCTGGCCTTCGAGCAGCTCACGGAAGCCGGCGGCGTTGATGTTCGAGTAGTGGGCGAACACGTCAGCGCCGCCACCCTCCTGCTCGATGAAGCCGAAGCCCTTTTCCGCGTTGAACCACTTCACGGTGCCAGTAGCCAAAATACATCTCCTTCGGGGCGATACCCGGAACCCACACCGTGCAGGAACCGGAGCTGCCGCGATGATCACCCTCCGGGAATACCGAAATGCACAAGACTCTTTCCAGGGACCCTGAAAGGAGCGCTTGAAGTTTTGGGGAACCACAACTGCAACTGACGTAACCGTAGCACGGCCGCTCCGAAGAGTGCGACACTTTCCCGTTTCGAATCTGCCGAGGCAAAACTCCTCAGCGCGCATTACCCGTATTTCTGCAACGGCGAAACGAGATATTCACATCCGGGCGATTGTCGAAATCCCCAGCGGCGCCGCGGCCGAGGCGCCGCCCACCAGCCGGGGGCCGCCCCTGCGGGCAGCTTCGCGCGCTTGAATCGGTCACGTAGCCACTCCGTTCGTCCAGCGATCCGTCGCGGTCCGCAAGTGTCACTAACGCTCATCTTCTTCCCGTTGATGGACACGCAGAGTGGGAGGAGTCGAAAGGCTGCCGAGGGCTGTCCCTGCGGTGTGCCCTGGAGGGGCGGCGGAAGGACGAAGGGCGGACGATCGTGACCGGTGGCGAATGGTGGGCGCGGAACGTCCCCGGCGACCTGCCGGAGAACCAGCCCGCAGACTTCCCCGGAAGCCTCCCCGGACCGAAGACGCGTCTGGTCGGGCGCCGTGCGGAACTGGCGGAGATCCAGCGGCTGTACCAGGGGGACGCGGGGGCGCGGCTGGTGACCGTCACCGGGGTCGGCGGGGTCGGCAAGACCCGGCTGGCGCAGGCGGCCGCGGCCGGGCTGCGGCCGTGCTTTCGCGATGGGGCCTGGTGGGTCGAGCTGTCGCCCCTTCAAGAGGGTGTGTTGCTGCCGTATGCGATCGGCCAGGCGCTGTCGGTGGCCAACGAGATCACCCGCCCGATGATCGAGGTGGTGGGCGATTACCTGGCCGGCCGGGAACTGCTGCTCGTACTGGATACCTGCGAGCACCTCGTCGAAGCCTGCGCGTCGGCCGCCCGGGCCCTGCTGGCGGCCGCCCCCGGGCTGCGGATACTTGTCACCAGCCGCCGTCCGCTGGGCATGGCGGACGAACAGCTGGTGCTGATCGACCCGCTGCCGGTGCCGGGGAGCGACGACCGTGCGGCGGCCGAGGCGGACGCAGTGGCGCTGCTGGCCGAGCGGGCCGCCGAGGCCGTACCGGGCTTTGAGATCACCGACACCAACCGGGCCGAAGTGCTGAGGCTGTGCCGACGCCTTGAGGGGCTGCCGCTTGCCCTGGAGCTGGCCGCGGCCCGACTGCGCGAGCTGTCCGTACGGGAGTTGACCAAGAAGCTGGACGACCGGTTCGCCGTACTCGCCGTACTCGGCGAGCCCGACGAGGTCGCAGTCGACGCCCAACCGTCCCCGAGCTCGCTGCCTCGATCGAGCAGGGATGGACCTCCGTGGCACCGGGCCCTGCGTACCGCCATCGGCTGGAGCCATGAACTGTGCGCCCCGGCCGAGCGGCTGCTGTGGGCGCGGCTGTCCGTCTTCGCCGGCAGCTTCGACTCCGGGGCCGCGAGCCGGGTCTGTGCCGGTGTGCACCTTCCGTACGAGGAAATCCCCGCTCTGCTGGGCTCTTTGGCGGAGAAGTCGATCCTGATCTGGGTGCCGACCGCGGGCGGGGACCGTTACCGCATGCTCGACACCATCCGCGAGTACGGTGCGACCTGGCTGCGCCGCCTGGGCGAGGAGGACCGGCTGCGCCATCGCCACCGGTCCTTCTACCTGGCACTGGCCCGCCGCGGCGACGCCGCCTGGATCGGAGCCGACCAGTACGCCTGGTATGACCGGGCGAACGGTGAGCACACCAACTTCCGAGCCGCGCTGGAGTACACGCTGGCCCAGCAGGACGGGCTCACAGCGCTGGAACTGGCCGGGGCGCTGTGGTTCTTCTGGTACCCCTGCGGCCACCTCAAGGAAGGACAGCACTATCTGGAACGGGCCCTCGCCCTCGGCACCGCTCCGAGCCCGGCCCGTGACAAGGCGCTGTGGGTCTGCAGCATGGTCCTGTTGTGCCAGGGCGACGCCGCGGCCGGTACGGCCTGGGCCGACCAGTGCGTCGCTGAGGCCGAACGGCTCGACGACATGGACGCTGCTACCACCGCCCGGGCCTGCTTGCTGGTCGCGGCGACCATGCTCGGCGACCGGGCGACGGTGTTCTCCCAGTCGGAACATCTGCTCACCCTCACCTCACCAGGAGACGGTGCGCTCGTCGGGCCGCTCCCCCTCGCCAGGCTCCTGGCCCGGGTGCTGGCAGGCATTGCGCTCTCCGCCGACGGCCGTCCCGACGAAGCCATCGCGATGCTGGAGGCCATGCGCACCGAGTGCAGGCGGTGCGGCGAACAATGGATGCGTGCCTACGGCGACGTCATGCGCGCACACGCCGAACTGGCCTGTAGCCGACCCGAGGCCGCGCTGCGCTACGCACGGGCGGCACTCAAGGTCAAGCACCGGCTGCACGACAGCCTGGGGTGCGCCCTGGCCCTGGACGTGCTCGCGGTGGCCACGGGTGCCGACGGGCAGAGCGAGTGTGCCGCCTGGCTGCTCGGGCTGGCCCGGCACGCTTGGGACACCATCGGGCTGCCCCAGGCAGGCATCCCGGAATTCGTCACCGCCCGCCGGTCCTGCGAGCAGCAGGCCAACGAATCCCTGGGCGAACTCGGCTACAAGGCCGCGTTCCACACCGGCTACGCAACCGACCTCGACACCGGCATCGCGTACGCCCTCGATCGCCCGCAGCTTCGTTGAGTATCGGCTGTCCGGCCCATGCCGAGGATCCTGGCCGCGGCGCCGATCGGCTCGCAGTGGTCATCAGGACTGTCCGGAGACGCGGGAAGCCGACTCGGCCAAGCGGTCCTGGAGGCGGGCGTGCCGGAACTGGTAGACGGCGCCGGTCTGCCGCAGCACGCCCCGCCGGTGAGCGTCGGTGAGGAAGCGCATGAGGCGCCATGGAAGGCGGCCGCGCAGCGCCAGCCAGCAGTGGCTGGCCGAGTACCAGGCCCATGCGCTCGCCGCCAGACCGGTCTGGAACCGCGAAGCGAACCGGCCGGCGAGCCCGACGGCCAGGCCGCTGCCCAGCCCGAAGAAGAGTGCGGTCTCGATGTCGACGGAGATCCTGAACTGAGAATGTCCGATGAGGGCTCCGCACAGCACTCCGGACCCCAGGGTCTCCACCGCGGCACGGATACCGCTGACCGTACGGTCGTCCCCCAGGACGGACCGGGGGCTGGGCGCACGGATCGCGTCCGCGGGCGTGTTGAGGCACATCATCGCCCCGAAGGCGATCCCCGTTCCGAGCCCGACGGCGAATCCCACTTTCAGTACCTCCGCCAGGCCGCCCACGAGTCCGAATCCCAGCACGGTGGCGAGCGCGGCGGCGGTGAGGGCACCGACGGCGGTCATGAAACCGAGCACCTGGCCCACTGCGAACTTCCTGCCGATCAACCGCAGCCGGCCCCGGATCTGCAGGTTGACACAGCCCGGGTGAGCCGGGGGAGCGGCGACCATTCCGGCGCCGAAGCCGCCTGCGAGCCCGGCGGCCACCCCCACGTCCCACCCGGCCCCGGCCGCTATACCGAGCCCGGCGAAGCCCCCGGTCGCCAACTGCAGTGCGATACCGACCGCGCGGCGCCCGCCCGGAGGCAGACCGCTGTGCAGATGCCACAGCACCAGGTCCGGCGAGTGCCTGTCGTGAAGGTGCGTCGCGATGAACGCCAGCCACTTGATTGCCAGTTCGGGCGGGTAGCGGGGTGGCCCGGCCGGCGAGTGCTCCGATGCGGGCAGCGCCAGCATGTCCTGGTAGGCGGCCGGGAGAAACGCGTCCAGCAGGTGCCCTTCGATGGCTGTCCGGTCCGGGAACCGGCCGGGATCCACCAGTTCGGCGGGGTCGTTCGCCCGGCCGCGGTAGACCGTACGCAGCAGAGAGGTCATCAGTGGCGATGACAGGGCCTGGGCGAGCGGACCCTGCGGATGCTCACGCAGATGAGCCAGTACAGGAACCCAGCGCTCCCCTCGGGTCACTCCTCCCGCGTCCAGGAAAGTGAGTACTTCGCGTACTCCCACCGGCTCCAGTTCGACCACCGCCGCCGTGGTCAGCACCGTGCCACTGCCGGCGACAGCGGTTCGGTACTCGGCACTGCGGCATGTGATCACCAGCGGGGTGCGGGGATCAATCCCGTCCAGGGCTTCGAGAGCGGCCCCGTGGAGGACGGCGGGCATCTCGTCGAGACCGTCGAGGACGGGCAGTATCCGTCCGTCGGTGACCAGGCGGCGTGGGGCGTCCGTCCCGAAGACATCGGCATTGGCGAGGGCCGGGTAGTCCTCGATCAGCCGCCGGACCACCCAGGTGTGCACGTGCTCGGTGCGCGGGTCCCACGACGAGAGCGACAAGAGAACGGGTACCGGACCGCCGTGGTCCCGACGGTGTTCCAGCAGGGCGAGGGTGAGCAGGATGGCGAGTACGGTCTTGCCCGCGCCGGGTTCGCCGAGCAGCACGAGTCTCCGCCGCCGGAGCCGAAGGAAGTTGCTGACCAGTTCGTCGTGACCGTCCCCCAGCAGCCGTCCGTCCGCCGCTTCGTCGTCGGGGCTTGCCACGGTCCCCACGGAGTCCGGACGGGGACCGGCCGGGCGTCCGGTGGCCGACCACCGCAGCCGCAAGGGCTGGGGCCGGTGGAGCATCCGTATCTCCGCCTCGGCGGACCACTGGCTCCGCAGGGTGGGGGACAGCTGGTCGGCGGCGCGCGCCAGCTGTTCCTCCTCGGGCTGCGCCGCACCGGTGGACGACCGGCCCCCGCGCTGGCGGGCCTCCGCCACGGCGGCCAGCACTGCCGACAAGCCCGCGGCAGGCCAGGCGAGCCACAGGTACGGCTTCACAGGCGCCGGAACGGACTCGCTGGCGATGTTGACGGTGAGAGGAATCACCACCACGGTGACGACGAAGACCGAGACAGTGGTGAACTGCGAGGGGCGCCACATCTGCCGGCATCTCTTCCGTTCCCGACGGCGGCCCCCACGCCGATCCGGCTTGGCCCGCCGCACTGCGAGGTACCAGCATGCCGAAAGCGGCCGTCTGCGGACGCCATGTCACACGTGTGGGTGACGCCTGCTTGACCGCCGGGCACGTGTCCGGCTGCCATGGCGGCGGAGCGCGGCGAAGATGGTCCGGAGCAGTGCCGTAGCACGGCAGCACCCGTGGCAGAGCGACTCAGGAGATGACGCCGATGGCCGGAAGCGGTAGTGACTCCGATGGGCAGCAGTACGACGCCACGCCGTTCCTGCCTCGGCGTGGGGGGCTTCCGGCTCATCGGCGGGCCGCGGCGGACTGCCGGGGGTGCCCGCTGTTCCAGGACGCGACGCAGACCGTCTTCGGGGCGGGCAGTACATCGGCGCGCGTCATGCTCGTCGGCGAGCAGCCGGGTGACCAGGAGGACCGTCAGGGGGAGCCGTTCGTCGGGCCGGCCGGTGGTCTCTTGAGGAAGGCGTTGCAGGACGCCGCCATCGACGTCGATCAGACGTATGTCACCAACGCGGTGAAGCACTTCAAGTTCACCATCGCGACGCGGGGCAAGCGCCGGATCCACAAGCCGCCGAGCTTGCGGGACATGACGGCTTGTCGCCCCTGGCTCAACGCCGAGCTGCGCCTGGTCGACCCGGAGGTGGTGGTGGCGCTCGGGGCGACCGCGGGCAAGGCGCTGCTGGGGTCGTCGTTCCGGGTGACGAAGGACCGGGGCACCCTCATTCCCTTCCCTGAGGAAGAGGGGCAGCGGCGCGCGGCCGCCGACGGAGGGGGCTTGGTCGTGGCAACGCTCCACCCGTCGGCGATCCTGCGGTCCGACGATCGCGAGGCGGCGTATGCCGGACTGGTGTCGGACCTGCGCGTCGCGGCCGGTGCGCTGGCCGGCAAGTCTTAGCTGCCGAGGGCGTGTGCATGATGTGTCGGCACATGCACACGGCCCGGCCCGCGCCACGTAGCCGGCGCGGGCCATGTGGCCAGCGGTCAGGAGTTCTTGAACGTCCAGCTGTACGGCTCGCCGTCGTCCTCGGCCGACCAGCGGACGGACAGTTCCTTCGCGCCCTTCGGGACCATGTAGGTCTCGCAGAGCACGTGGCTCTGGCCCTTCTTCCAGTTCTCGATGTCGGTGTCCGACTCGCAGCCGGGCGCGTCGTCCGCGGCACCGATCAGGATGGTTCCGCGCTGGCCGTCGGCGTAGATCTCGACGTTGTCACCGACGCTCGGGTACGAGCTGACGACGCCACCGCCCTTGTTCGTGTACTTCACGTGGGCCACCGCGGGGACGAACCCCTTGGCCTTTGCCGGGTCGTCGACCATCTTCTTGGTGTCCGCCTCGGTGCCCACGTCGACCTTCTCCGCGAGCACGGAGTACGTGATCTTGCCGTCGTCCTCCTTGAACGGGCTGGTGGCGCTCTCACCGGTCGCCAGCTCCCGGGTCTCGGGCTTGTCTTCCTGGAGCTTGCTGGTGCCGCCCTTGGCGTCACCCTTGCTGTCCCCGCCGGACCCGCCGCATGCGGTCAGCGTCAGCGCCAGCACAGCAACGGGCGCGGCCGCACGCAGCCACATCGTCTTCCGGTTCAGCATGTTCGATCTCCCCGTCAGTGACCATCAGTTGGCATGATCATAACCAGAGATGCCGTTGGTGATCACCGTGGTCGGCCGCGGTGGCCTGTGCTTTGCCGTACTGGCCGGACGCCTCACGGGGGAGGGGGCGCCTCAAGTGCGCGAATGAGGTGACGGCAGTCACTCTCGGCCAAATGTTGAAAACGATTGTCATCATGCTACCTTCAGTCGCACCCCTTCTTGACCTTCCCTTTACCGGAGAGTTCCGTGCGTCTGCCCGCCCGCCTGCTGTCCCTCGCCGCGGCCTCCGCGCTGCTCACCGGCTGTTTCTCGGCGTCGTCCGGTTCCGGTGATGTCTCGTCCGGGGGTGAGCGCATACGTGTGGCGATGATGCAGCCGCCGCGCTCCGGTCTCTCTCCGCTGTCCGACGACGCCTTCAAGCTCTCCCGCTGGTCCACGGCCGAGACGCTGGTGAAGCTCGACGAGGACGGGGACGCCGAGCCCGCGCTGGCGACCGAGTGGCGGCAGTCCGGCCGCGAGTGGACGTTCACCGTCCGGGACGGGGTCACCTTCCACGACGGTACGAGGCTCACGCCCGAAGACGTCGTCCGGTCCCTGACCGAGGCCGCGACCGCTTCCCCGAAGCCGCGCATCCTCGACGGCGTCGAGCTCACCGCGAAGGCCGAGGGCGACTCGGTCGTCGTCACCACGGCCGAGGAGGACCCGCTCGTACCGCAGCGCCTCAGCTCACCGCAGCTCTCGATCCTCGCGGCGAAGGCGTATGCGGGGAAGACGGTGGATCCGGTCGGAGCCGGTACCGGACCCTTCGAGCTCACCAAGGTCAACGGCACGTCGTCGGCGAACCTCGACCGGTACGACCAGTACTGGGGCGGCAAGGCCAAGGCCCCGGGGATCGATGTGAAGTTCGTGCCCGACGGTACCGCCCGGGCCGCGGCGCTGCGCAGCGGCGAGGCCGACATCGTGGAAGCGGTCCCGGTCTCGCAGGCCGCGGTGCTCGACCAGGACCTGATCACCGAGGTGCCGATGCCGCGCACCAACACCCTGTACCTGAACACCGAGAAGGGTGTCTTCAAGGACCCGGCGGTGCGGGCGGCGGCCCGCGAAGCCGTTGACGCGAAGTCGATCGTCAAGGGGGTGTACGAAGGCCGGGCCGATGTCGCCGAGGGGCTGCTCGGCCCCGCGCTGCCGTGGGCCGAGGGGCTGCGGTCGCCGGTGAAGCGGGCGAAGGCCGGTGACGCGCCGGCCGAGACGATCACCATCGGTACGTTCACCGACCGGGCCGAGCTGCCCGAGGCCGCGGCGACGCTGCAGCAGCAGCTCCGGAAGGCCGGCTTCAAGGTGAAGCTGGAGATCCGCGAGTACGCCAACATCGAATCGGACGCGCTGGCGGGCAAGTTCGACGCGTTCCTCCTCTCCCGCGCGACCGTCCTCGACTCCGGCGACCCCGCCGCGTACCTCTACAGCGACTTCGGGTCCAAGGGGTCCTTCAACATCCCCCAGCTCGCCGACGGCAAGGTCGACAAGGCCCTGGCGAAGGCCGCCGCGCTGAAGACCGGTGACGCGCGCCGCAAGGCGGTCATCGAGGCCGAGGCCGCGGTGCTCGCCACCGACGCCGCGGTGCCGCTGCTGCACGAGCGTGTGATCCAGGGCGACGCCGCCCGGGTGGCGGGCGTGGCTCACGACCCGCGCGAGCGCGAGCTGGTCACGGCGGAGACCCGCGTCAAGTGAGACACCGTCATATGGGGCTGTACGCAAGGAAAGTGATGAGCACGGCCGGGCTCGCCCGCCTCGGCTGTCTGGCCGGCGTGGTAGCGGCCGTCGGACTGCTGCCCTGGCTCTCCGGCCGGGATCCGGCGCTGACCGTGCTGCGTGCCCGGTCGGCCGAGCAGGAGGCGACCCCGGAGGCGCTGGCCGCGATCCGCGCCGATCTCGGGCTGGACGCGGGTCCCCTGACCATGCTGGGGAACTGGGCTTCCAGAGCGCTGCGCGGGGACCTCGGCACGTCGTGGGTCTCCGGCACCGACGTCCTGCCGTCCGTGGTCTCCGGACTGCAGGTGTCGCTGAGCCTCATGGCCGCGGCCTTCGGGGTGGCGGTGCTGCTGGCCTGCGCGCTGGTCGTGCCCGTGCTGATACGGGGGCGTGGCTCGGCCGGTGCGTTCGCCGCCATGCTGGCCGCCGTACCGGAGTTCCTGCTCGCCACGGTCGCACTGCTGGTGTGCGGGGTGTGGCTCGGCGTTCTGCCCACTTCCGGGTGGCAGGGGCCGCAGTACCTGGTGCTGCCCGCGCTCGCCCTCGGCGTGCCCGCGGGCGGGTTGCTGGGACGGCTGGTCGCGGACGCGCTGCCCGCCGTGCTGGACGAGCGGTGGGTGGAGCTGTGGCGGGGCGCCGGGGTCGGCCGGGTACGCGTCTCGGCGGCGGCGCTCCGGCGCGTACTGCCGCCCCTCGTCCCGCAGTTCGGCATGGCGGCCGTGGGCCTGACGGGCGGCGCGGTCGCCGTGGAGACGGTCTTCGCGGTGCCCGGCATCGGCCGTACGGCACTGGGCGCGGCCAAGTCCCAGGACCTGCCGCTGCTCCAGGGCTCCGTGCTCGCCCTGCTGGCCCTCGGCCTGGCGGCGGGCGCGCTGGCGGCACTCGTCCGGCGCCGGCTGCTGGGCCCCGCCCTGCGCGACGCGGGACTGACGCTGCCCGCGCCGCGCCCGGTACGCACGCATCCGGCGGTCCCGGTGGTGCTGGGCGCGATCCTGCTGGTCACCATCGGCTGGGGGCTGCTGCGCGACCCGTACGCGGTGGACACCACGGCCCGGCTGCTGGCCCCGTCGTGGGCCCATCCGCTCGGCACCGACGGGCTGGGCCGTGATGTCCTGGCCCGCCTCGGGCACGGTGCGGCGTCGACCGTCGGTACGGCCGCGGCGGTGAGCGCGGTGAGTCTGCTGCTGTCGCTGGCCCTGGGCTTCCTGCCGGGCGTGGCGACGGGCGCGGCGGACATCGCGAACGCGCTGCCCCCGGTGATCGTCGGCATCCTGGTCGCGGCGGCGGCCGGTCCCGGCACGGGCGGCGCCGCCCTCGCGGTGGCCCTGATCTCCTGGCCGCCGCTCGCCGCGCACGCGGCCGTCCTGGTGCAGGAGATCCGCGCGTCGGCGTTTCTGACCGCCCAACGGGCCATGGGCGCACCGCCGTTCTGGATACTGACCCGGCACGTGCTGCCGTCCGTCGCCGGGCCCGTCACCCGGCACGCGCTCCTCCGGCTGCCCGGCATCGCCCTCGCCCTCGCCTCGCTGGGCTTCATCGGCCTGGGCGCCCAGCCGCCCGCGCCCGAGTGGGGCCTGTTGCTGGACGAGTCCCGCGCGTACGTGGAGCGAGCCCCGTGGGCGGCACTGGCCCCCGCGGTCGCCCTGGCCCTGCTGGCGGGCCTCGCGGTGTCGACGGCGGCGTACGCGGAGAGCCGCCCCGGCTCGTCCTCCCGTGGCACCGGCCGTGGCACCGGCCACTCCGCCCCGTCTCCCCGGAAGGAGCCCTCCCTTGAGCACTCCGCATCCTGACGCGCTCCTCTCCGTACGCGACCTTCGCGTCTCCTTCGACGGCACCGACGTGGTCCGCGGCGTGTCCTTCGACGTCCACGCACGACAGGTGCTGGCCGTGGTGGGGGAGTCGGGCGCGGGCAAGTCGCTGACGGCGCGGGCGCTGCTGGGCATGCTCCCGGGGAATGCGACGGCGACGGGGAGCGTACGGCTCCGGGAGGACTCGGGGGCCTTCGCTGAACTCGTGGGCGCCGCGCCTAAGGACCTGGCGGCCCTCCGCGGCCGGCGGCTGGCCCTCGTCCCGCAGGACGCGCTGTCCGCACTGTCCCCCGTGCACCCGGTGGGCGACCAACTCGCCGCGGCCGTACGGTCGGTGACCCGCGTGTCGCGCAAGGAGGCCCGTGCCCGGGCGGTCGCCGCGCTCGACCGGGTGGGCATCGCCGATGCCGCACGCAAGGCGCGGGCGTATCCGCACGAGTACTCCGGTGGCATGCGGCAGCGTGCCGTAATCGCCATGGCGACCGTCAACGAGCCGGATGTGGTGGTCGCCGACGAGCCCACCACCGCGCTCGACGCCGAGCTGCAGGAACAGGTGCTGCGTGTACTCGCCGAGCAGCGGGAAGCGGTCGGCGCCGCCCTCCTGCTGGTCACACACGACATGGCGGTGGTCAGGGAACACGCCGACCGAGTGCTGGTGATGTACGCAGGCCGCCCGGTCGAACAGGGACCGGCACGTGACGTACTGGGCCGCCCCCGGGCGCCCTACACCGCGGGGCTGCTGGCGTCGCTGCCGCCGGACGAGCCGGATGAGCCCGGCGGCCGGCGCGGTAACGGCCGGCGGCTGCCCGTCATCCCCGGTACCCCGCCCACGCCGGACGGTCTGCCGCCCGGCTGCGCCTTCGCGCCGCGCTGCCCGCTGGCCGAGGACCGCTGCCACCGGGAGGAACCGCGGCCGCGGCCGGCCGGCGACGGCCACGACGTCACCTGCCACCGCTGGGACGACGTCCCGTACGCGGCATCCGACCTGTTCCTGGAGCAGCCCGCATGAGCCCGTCCGCACACCGGAGCACCGGCGACCACCCGCTGCTCGACGTCCGCGACCTCGTCGTGCGGTACGGCGCGGTCACCGCCGTGGACCACGTCTCGTTCACCCTGGACGCCGGCGAGACGCTCGCCCTCAACGGCCCGTCGGGCTGCGGCAAGTCCTCCACCGCCATGGCGGTGCTGCAACTGCGCCGCCCGGCGTCGGGCGAGGTCCGCTTCGAAGGAACGGAGCTGACCGCGCTCACCGACCGCGAACTGCGCCCGCTCCGCCCCCGGATGCAGCCGGTCCTCCAGGACCCGTACGGCTCCCTCAGCCCCCGCCACCGCGTCCGCGACGCCGTGGCGGAGCCGCTGCGCGTCCAGGGCCGCTGGGATGCGACGGGCCCGGCCCGGGTGGCCGAGCTGCTGGACCGGGTCGGCATTGCCCCGGCCTGCGGTGACCGCCTGCCGCACGAGCTCTCCGGCGGCCAGTGCCAACGCGTCGGAATCGCCCGCGCGTTGGCGTCCGAGCCGCGGCTGCTGGTCCTCGACGAGCCCGTCTCCTCCCTCGACCCGTCCGTCCGCGCCGGCATCCTGAATCTGCTCGCGGACCTCCAGGACCAGCTCGGCCTCGCCTACCTCTTCATCTGCCACGACCGTGCGGTCGTCCGCCACTTCGCGGACCGGTCGATCGAAATGCGGGAGGGGCGGATCACCGGGACCGCGTAGTGTCCGGGTGGGACCGGGCGGCTTCGGTGGCCGCTGCCTGTGGGCCGTGAGCGTGGAACAGGTCGATGAACTCGCCCGTGCGGAGGGCAAATTCGGGGTGTTCCGGGAGGGCTTCGCCGAGGAGGCCGTCGTCCAGTACCGCGGCGGCGAATGACGGGCCGTCAGGGGTCCGGGCACGCAAGGCGGCGAGGCGGTCGCGGGCCGGGTCCGTCATGGCCGCCGCGTGCTCACCGGGGTCGAAGCCGGGCGACGGGGCCAGGCAGCACAGATAGGCGGCAACGGTGAGGGCGAGATGGTGGGGCATCCTCCCGGCCCGCAGATGGAGCAGCGCGGGGTCGGGAATGCGCTGGCGCAGCTTGGCGGAGCCGTCCGAGCCGACCTGGCGGGTGCGGTGGCCGAGTGCTGAATTGGCCCAGCGGGTGAAGAGCTGGGCCACGTACGCGTCGAGATCCACGTCGTCGGGGACGGTGAGGCTCGGCAGGTACTCGCCGAGCAGGACGGCCCGGGCCGCCTCAGTGACGAAGGGGTGCGCGGTGGACTGCGGGATGGTGTCGCAGCCCGCGAGGGCGCCCAGGTAGGCGATGAGCGAGTGCGTGCCGTTGAGCAGCCGGACCTTGAGGAGTTCGTACGGTTCGACGTCGTCGGTGAAGAGTGCGCCGCCCGCCTCCAAGGCGGGGCGGGACGCGGCGAAGCGGTCCTCCAGTACCCACATGCTGAACGGCTCGGCGGGGACGGGGACTTCGTCGCGTATCCCGAGTGCCTCCGCGACAGCCGTGCGCTCCGCGTCTGTCGTCGCCGGCACGATGCGGTCGACCATGGTGTTCGGGAAGGTGACGTTCCCGGCGGCGAGCCAGGCGCCGACCTCCTCGCGCTCGCCGGCCGGCAGGTGCGCGATGAACTCCTCGACGAGGCGGCGCGTGTGGTTGCCGTTGCCGACCAGGTTGTCGCAGCTCAGGACGGTGACCGGGGCGCCATGGGTGGCGGCGCGCTCCTGGAGGGCGCGCACGATGCGGCCCAGGGTGGTCTGCGGGGCGGTGCGGTTGCCGCGCAGATCGGCCCGTATACCCGGGTGGTCGAGGTCGAGGCCGCCGGTCCGGGGCGAGTAGGTGTAGCCGTTCTCGGTGACGGTGAGGGACACAATGCGCGTGCTGGGGGCGGCGAGCGCGCGCTGCACCTGCTCGGGCTCGCGCGCGGCGACCAGTACTCCGGTGTGCACGGCGGGAACGGTGCAGCGCAGGCCGTCCGGGGAGACCTCGGCGACGGTGTAGCGCAGATCCTGGGCGCGCAGCGCGTCGGCGACGCCGGTGGCGCGGCCCGCGACGCCGAGGACGCCCCACGGGCCGCCCTCGCGGGCGAGCGCGGCGGCGGTGTAGACGGCCTGGTGGGCGCGGTGGAAGTTGCCGAGGCCGAGGTGGACGATGCCGGTGTCGGCGGGGGTGAGGGTGCGGTGGTGCAGCAGTGCGCCGGCCGGGGAGGTGGCGGCGGACAGCCGGGCGGTACGGGCGGGGGTGGTGGTCATGGGGAGTACGTCCTTGCGTCCTTGCGGTGGGCGGCCGCGTCACGCGGGCCGCCGCCGGCGCCTCGGTCGGGCTTGCTCATCAGGGGCGCTCCTTGGAGTGTCATGCGCGTTCCGGGATGTTCCGGGGCGTTCCTGGGTCGGACAAGTGACGACGGTTCTGGTCAGGCGGGGCGTGTGTGACTTGCCGTCTGCAAAGATGAAGTCTGAGTGGTGTGGGCCGAGTGAGCAACGGGGACGGGTGGGCTGTGGCCGGCGTTGACGAGACGTTGCGGGGCCTGTGGGAGGTCGACGGTGTCCTCGGCGTCTCCGTGGTCGACTACTACAGCCGGCTCCTGCTGGGCGCCATCGGCCACCCCGCCGGACCCGACCTGGAGAAGGCTGCGCTGGTGGACACCGATGTCGTACGCGCCAAACTCGCCGCGCTCGAAACGCTCGGCTACAGCCCCGACCGGATGGAAGACATACTGATCACGCTGGACGACGAGTACCACCTCATCCGTCCGCTCTCCCGCTGCGGGAACGACGGCATCTTCGTCTACGTGGTACTGAACCGGGCCCGCGCCGACCTCCCGGCCGTCAGGAAATGGCTCCGGGAGGCGGAGGAAGGATTCGACGTATGACCATCGACCGGCTGCTCGCATTCGCGGCCATGTCATTTCTGTTGATCGTGGTTCCGGGGCCCAGCGTGCTGTTCGTGATCGGGCGGGCGCTGGCGCAGGGGCGCCGCGCGGCGCTGACCACGGTCGTGGGGAACGCGCTCGGGGCGTACGTCCTCGTCGTGGCCGTGGCGCTCGGTGTCGGGTCCCTCGTGGAGCGCTCGGCGCTGGTGTTCATGGCGCTGAAGCTCGCGGGTGCCGCGTATTTGGTGTACCTCGGTGTCAAGGCGGTGCGGCAGCGCGGGGCGTTGCAGGCCGCGTTCGCGGCTGACGCCCCGGCGCGCGGCAGCCTGCGGACGGTGTGGGAGGGGTTCGCGGTCGGCGTGGCCAACCCCAAGACCATTGTCTTCTTCGCCGCCGTACTGCCGCAGTTCGTGGACCGCGGTCAGGGGCACGTCACCGCGCAGATGCTGCTGCTCGGCCTGGTCTTCAACGTCATCGCGGTGGCCTCCGACAGCGTGTGGGGACTGGTCGCGGCCACCGCGCGGAGCTGGTTCGCCCGGTCGCCGCGGCGGCTCTCCATGGTCGGCGGGGCCGGCGGGCTCGCGATGATCGGTCTCGGTGTCACCGTCGCGGCGACGGGCCGCGCGGACTAGGGCGTGACCGATGGGGCCGTGAAGGCGCCGCCGGTGAAGGCCAGTTCGGCGAAGCGTTCGCCGATGCGGCGGTGGGTGGCGGCGTCCGGGTGGAGCTGGTCCGGCAGCGGCAGTTCGGCGTGGTCGGCCTCGCCGTAGAGCTCGCGGCCGTCGAGGTAGTGCAGGTTCGGGTCCTCGGCTGCGCGTGCCGCGGTGATACGGGAGAGCTCCGCCCGGATGATGCTGAGCGTCAGGCGGGTGCGGTCCGCGGGGTCGCCCGTGGCCCGGAAAATCAGCTTCCCGGCGCCGATGTTGCTGAAGTCCGGAGCGGCCGGTCCGGGGGTGTCCTCGTGGATCGGGCAGTAGATCGGCGAGACGACCAGCAGCGGTGTGGTCGGATGGCCTTCGCGGATGGTGTCGAGGAAGCCGTGGACGGCGGGGGCGAAGGCGCGCAGCCGCATCAGGTCGGCGTTGACCAGGTTGATGCCGATCTTGACGCTGATCAGGTCGGCGGGGGTGTCCCGCAGGGTACGGGCGGTGAACGGGTCCAGCAGGGCGCTGCCGCCGAAGCCCAGATTGATCAGTTCCACGCCCGCGAGGGAGGCGGCGAGAGCGGGCCATGTACTGGTGGGGCCGGCCGCGTCGGAGCCGTGGCTGATCGAACTGCCGTGGTGCAGCCACACCTTGCGGCCCCGGTCCGGCGCGGGCTCGACGGGGGCGTCGGTGCGCAGGGCGACCAGTTCGGTGGTCTCGTTGTGCGGCAGCCAGATCTCGACGTCCTTGGCGCGGTCGGGCAGGCCGCTGAAGCGCAGGGTGCCCGCCGGGCCGGGCCGGGTCTCGGCGGAACCGGTGGTCATGTCGATGGTCAGGGTGTTGCCGCCCGTGACGCTGCCCCGGTCGGCCGGGCGGCCGTCGATGAGCAGCTCGTACACGCCGTCCGGGCGGGGCGGCACGCCCACGTAGACCCGCTTGGTGGGCAGCGTGTCCAGCTCGATGGCGGTGGCACGGGTGCGGAAGACCAGGCGTACGCCGGAGGGCTGGGACTCCGCCATGGCGAGCTGCCCATCGGGGATCTGCTTGCGGGCCCGGGCGGGCAGCCGGTGCGGCAGCACGCCGTGTTCGGTGTGCTCCAGGTCGAGGGCGCCGCGCAGGAGGTCCGCGGTGAGGGGCGTGGTGATCCAGGAGTGTGTGGTGTCGTGCTCGGTGTGCATGGTCTCAACCTGTTGGCGTGGTGGGGGTGTTCGGGGGTGCGGGCCAGTTCCGCAGCAGGGCGTCGAGGGCGTCCAGCATCCGCGACCAGGTTTCCTGGCTGTCGGGGGCGCTGTGGCTGAAGCCGCCGCTCAGCTCCAGGCTGACGTAGCCGTGGAAGACGCTGCCCAGCATCCGGACCGCGTGCGTCTGGTCGGGCTCCGTCAGGTCATAGCCGCGCAGGATCGCCCGCGTCATCTGCGCGTGCCGCACGCCCGCGCTCGCGGCCGCCGTTTCCGGGTCGAGCCTGAGCCGGGCCGCGGCGTAGCGGCCGGGATGCTCCCGGGCGTAGTCGCGGTAGACGTTCGCGAAGGCGGCGAGGGCGTCCTTGCCCGCCCGCCCGGCGAGGGCGGCCGCGGCCCGGTCGGCCATCTCCTCCAGGGCGAGCAGGGCGATCCTGGTCTTGAGGTCCTGGGAGCTCTTCACGTGCGAGTACAGGCTCGCGACCTTGACGTCGAACCGCCGGGCGAGCGCCGAGACGGTCACCTGGTCGAACCCGACCTCATCGGCCAGTTCCGCCCCGGCCTGCGTCAGCCGTTCCGTGGTCAGTCCTACGCGCCGCGCCATGCCGTCCTCCCGGTCATCCGGAATCGATTATGCAGTTGCCTAATACCTTTAGGCAAATCGACACCGCTATTAGGTACGCTTCGACGCAGCGGCGCCGGAGAGCGATGATCGGCTCGGCGTTAGAGTTCCCGGGAGACCGGGGAGCGGGGAGGGCCGGATGAGCCGTATGCCGGAGCGAGCGACCATCAGCGATGTCGCCGCGGTGGCCGGGGTGTCCAAGGCCGCCGTCTCCAAGGCGTTCAACAACCGGCCCGGCGTCTCCGCCGAGACCAGACAGCGCATCCTCACCGCCGCAGCGCGCCTGGGCTGGCGCCCCAACGCCGCCGCCGTGGCGCTCGCGGCGGGCGGTCCCGGTGTCATCGGCATGATCCTCGACCGCCCCACCGACGTGCTCAGCTCCGACCCGTTCTTCCCCGAACTGCTCTCCGGGGTGGAGCGCGCGCTCGCGCCGCTGGGGTACGCGCTGCTGCTGCGCATCTGCACGGTGGGGACCGCGGCCGAGGAGCGCGCCCTGTACACCGGCCTCGCGCTGGAACAACGCATCGAAGGGGTACTGGTCGCCGACCCCCGGATGGCCGACGAGCGCATCGAGCTGCTGCACGACCTGCGGCTCCCCGCCGTCCTCATGAGCCGGCCGTGGCGGGAGTCCGGGCTGCCATGGGTCGGCCTCGAGCAGCCCGGGGCCGGCACCGACCTGGCGGTACGGCACCTGGCCCGGCTCGGGCACCGGCGGATCGCGTACGTACGAGGGCCGGACTCCCTCGCGCACATCTCCTACCGGCTGCGGCTCTTCCGCGATGCCGTGCGGGAGTGCGGCATGGAAGCCGTCGCCGTCGAAGAGGCCGACTTCACCGCGGCGGGCGGGGCGCGCGCCACCCGCGCATTGCTGCGCCGCCCCGAGCGCCCCACGGCCGTCGTCTACGACAGCGACGTCATGGCGATAGCCGGCGTCCAAGTGGCACAGGAGAGCGGCCTGTCCGTACCGGACGAGCTGTCGGTGATCGGCCATGACGATCTGCCGCTCAGCCAGTGGATCACGCCCCGCCTCACCACCGTGCGCCAGGACGTCCAGGGGCTGGGGGAGCGGGCGGCGCTCCGCCTGATGCAGGAACTGAAGGTCGAGGCACCGGCGCCGACTCCGCTGCCCGCACCGGTACTGACGGAACGCGCTTCGACGGCCCCGCCGCGAAGGTGACAGCGCCGCGCAGCCGTCAGCCGGCCGGCAGCCGGACCGACTGCCCGTGCCGGAAGGTGTCGGACGGGTCCCACCGCTGCTTCACCTGCTGGAGTCTGGCGTAACCGTCCTTGTAGTACAGCTCGTGCCACGGCGTGTCCGAGGTGTTCCACCGCGGGTCGCTCAGGTCGACGTCCGCGTAGTTCACATAGCAGCCGTCGGTCACTTCGCCGGGGACGGGCACCCCGCCGGTCCCGGCATACACCTCGCCGTAGAACTCGCGCAGCCAGCTGACCTTGCGCGCCTCCTCGGCGGGGTCCTCCCAGTAACACTGGTACTGCAGCTTCAGGACGGAGTCGCGCTGGGCGACGGCCGTGGCCCCCGGCCGTACCGCGTTGATCCGGCCGCCGTAGGTGATGGCCTGCAGCAGGTCGCCCGGGCCGCCCGCGGCGCTCCGCAGATGGCGGTGGATGGCCGCGATCTGGTCGTCGGGGAATCCCGTGCGCATGTGCGCCGACTTGTAGTCCGCGCTCCGGGTCCAGGCGTAGGCGCCGGTGTTCCTGGTCGCCAGCAGCCAGGGGGAGCGGCGCGGCGCGAACCGGTCCGCGCTCGGCCGGAGTTCACCGGCCGCCACGCTCGCCGGCCGGGCGGCGGCGCCGACCCCCTCGGTGAGCGCGTTCAAGTACCGCTCGAGCAGCCGCTCGGCATCGGGCACGGTGGCGTCGAACTGCGTGGACAGGGAGATCTCGCCGCTCGCCACCGTGCTCAGATTGAGGCTGCTGTACAGCCCCGCGTACGGGGAGTCCGGGTCGCTGTGGCCTTCCAGCCAGGTGCCGTAGTTCTGCAGAAGGCGGTGGAAGGAGCGCTCCGACAGGTCGGACCAGCGCCATGACACGTCGTGCAGCAGCACCTCGGCCGGCGGCTTGGGCAGTTGCGCGGCCGGTGCCCTGCCCGCCGTTCCCGGGGTGCGCAGGAAGTACCGGGTCACTATGCCGAAGTTGCCCCCGCCGCCCCCGGTGTGCGCCCACCACAGGTCCCGGTTCGGGTCGTCGGCGTCCCGGGTGGCCACCACGGAGCGGGTGCCGCCCTTCCCGTCGGTGACCACGGCCTCCACGCCGTACACATGGTCCACCGTCAGGCCGTACAGCCGGGACAGCATCCCGTAGCCGCCGCCGGACAGGTGGCCGCCCGCGCCGACGTAGTGGCACAGCCCGCCGGGCAGTGTGACGCCCCACAGCCGGTACAGGGTCAGATACACATCGAAGAGGGTGGCGCCCGCTTCCACGACGAACGCGGAGCGGTCCTCGTCGTAGTACACGGCCCGCATCTCGGACATGTCGATGACGGTCTCGACGTCCGGGTTGAAGACGAAGTCCTCGTAGCAGTGCCCGCCGCTGCGGACGGCCAGCCGCCTGCCGTCCCGGACACCGTCGCGCACCGCGTCGACCACCTGGTCCGTGCTGCTCACCAGGTGCACGGCGCCGGGCGAGCCGGTCCACCGCCGGTTGTTGCCGCGTACCAGGTCGGGGTAGCGGGCGTCGTGCGGCGTCACGACGACCGGCCGGCCCGGTACGGCCCCTGCCCGTGCCTTGCTTCGGGAGGCGGCGGCCGCCGGGTATGGCCGCACCATGCCGCCGATGCCCGCGCCCGCGGCGCCCGCGAGCGCGGCGGCGCCTCCCGAGAGTAATCCCCTGCGTGCTATCCCGCTCATGTCCGCATTCCCTTCTGGTGATGCGCATACGGAACCGGATGGTCGTGCACGTACGGAAAGAGGCCGCTCAGGCGCTGATCGTCCCCACTGATGCGGGGCAGTGGGCGCGGATGCGGGCGAGGGCGGGGACGGCCGCGAGGTGGACGCAGCGTTCCACCGCCTTGCGGGCCGGCCAGCCGGCGCGGTCCGCGCGCCACCACAGCGAGATGTCGCGGCCGGGTGGTGTGCCGGTGAGGGGGAGGAGGGTCACGCCCCGGAGGTCCGCGGTGCTCAGGCTGAGCACTTCGGCCACGCCGACGCCCCAGCCCTGCCGGACCAGGCCGACCATGGTCTGCGCCTGCGGGGTGCTGAAGACCGGCGCGGTGCGGCCGGTCCCGGTGAACGCGGCCCGGAGGGCGGCCGGTGCGTTCGGCCCGGCCACCTCGTCGACCACCGCGAGCGGCTGGTCCACGTCGACCACCGCGAGCGGCTGGTCCACGTCGACCACCGCGAGCGGCCGGTCCACCAGGTCCGCGGGACAGGGCCGGGCCGGCAGCGTGCCGGCCGACTCCTCCCGGACCACGGCCATCAGCTGCTCCCGCCACAGCCGGACCCGGGCCAGCCGCGCGTCGGCGCGGGCCCCGGCCGGGCCACCGGGGCCGACGGCCAGATCGAGCCGCCCGTCCAGCAGCCGCGCCTCCAACTGGGCGGCGCCCTGCTCCCGTACGGACAGCCGCAGGCCGGGCTGTGACTGCTGGACGCGCATCATGGTCCGGGGTAGGAGGAAGGGTGCGACGCCGGCGTGCACGCCGAGGCGGACCTCGCCCCGCAGACCGCGGCGTACCTCGGCGGCCGTTCCGGGCAGCGCCCGCAACTGCCGCAGCACCGTGCGGGCGTGCGGCAGCAGCGCCCGCCCCTCCGGAGTGAGCACCGTGGGCTGGACCGACCGGTCGAACAGCCGCATGTGCAGCGCCTTTTCCAGGGCGGCCACATGCGTACTGACCCGGGACTGCGACCGGCTCAGGGCGGCCGCGGCGGCGGAGAAGCCGCCGTGCTCGGCAACCCCCACGAAGCTGCCGAGCCACTCCACGCGGTACTCCAACGCCTTCCCCCTCCTATGATTAACCGGTTTCGAACTTAAACCGATGGGGTCAGGAGCACCATAGGTAGGGGTAAGGGAAACTGAGTTTCGTTGTGACTCAGCTCCAAGTACGGTCCCAGGCGACCTTCTTGTCCCACTCCGGCGTCGGCGCGAACAGCTTCTCGCCCTTGGCGAGGTGCTTCTCCATCTCCTTCTCGTCCATCTCGATGCCCAGCCCGGGCTTGTCGGTGAGGTGATACCAGCCCTTGTCCATCAGCGGCTGGTCCTGCTTGACGAGGTCGTTCCAGAACGGGACGTCCGTCGCGTGGTACTCCAGCGCGACGAAGGTCTCGGTCGCCGCCGCGATGTGTGCGCAGGCCATGGCGCCCACGGGCGAGCCGGCGTAGTGCAGCGGCATCGCCTTGCCCTTCTCGGCGGCGTAGTCACCGATCCGCTTGGTCTCCAGGATGCCGCCGGCGGTGGCCGGGTCGGGCTGTACGAGGTCGATGGCGTCCTCGTCGCACAGCTTCCGGAAGCCCTCGAGTCCGTAGATGTCCTCGCCGGTCATCGTGGGCACGTTGACGGCCTTGGTGATCTCCTGCCAGTCGTCCGTGTGGAACCACGGCACCAGGTCCTCCAGCCAGGCCAGGTTGTACCGCTCGAAGCGATGGGCCAGCTTGATCGCGGTGTTGACGTCGAAGTGGCCCGTGTGGTCCATGCCCATGGGAACGTCGTACCCCACTGCGTCGCGCACCGCCTCCACGAACTCGGCCATCAGCTCGATGCCCTTGTCCGTGATCTGCACCATCGTGAAGTTGTGCTGCGTCTGGCCGTAGCTCCCGGGCTCACCGCTGTACTGCTCCAGCTTCCCGTCCCAGTAGCTCTTGCCGATGATGGTGCCCGGCTTCTTCGCCACCAGCTCCAGGCCGAGGTCCATCTTCAGGAAGGTGAAGCCCTTGTCCACGCGCTCCTTCATGCGGCGCGCGTACTCCTGAGGGTCCTCCGACTCCGTGGTGTCGGTGTAGAGCCGGATCTTGCGCCGGTACGCGCCGCCGAGCATCTGGAAGACGGGGACGCCGTACGCCTTGCCGGCCAGGTCCCACAGCGCCATTTCGACCCCGGAGACGCCGCCGCCCCTGCGGCCGTCGCCGCCGAACTGCTTGATGCGCTTGAAGAGCATCTCGACGTTGCACGGGTTCTCGCCCAGCAGCCGGCTCTTGAGCTCCAGTGCGTACCGCTTGTCCGCGTCGTCCCGGACCTCGCCGTACCCGGATATCCCCTGGTTCGTGGAGATGCGGACGACGGGGCTGGTGAAGGGGACGCCGTCGAGAACCGCCACCCGCAGGTCGGTGATCTTCAATTGGGACGGCTTCGAGGCCCGGCTGACCTTTTGCGAGAGAAAGTCGACCTGCTCCTCGACTGGGCGGAACGCCAGGGCGCCGAGGCTGAGTCCGCCGAGGCCGAGCGCGGAGAACTTGAGCATGTCACGTCTGGCGGGCCGTGCCCGCCCGCTCTTCGGGGTGTCGGTTTCCATGGAAATTCTCCTTGGTTCGGGGGACGGTCCGGGGGATGAGGTTTTTGCGCGGCGCATCAGTCGGCGTCGTCGATGATTTCCTGAATGCGTTCCGGGGAGACCGGCAGGTCGTTCTTGTTCTCCTTCAGCCAGTTGACGAAGTCGTCCTTGATCTTCTGGTCGATCTCGTCCCAGCCCTTGTCGAGCTGCCCGGCGGTGTACGTTCCGTCCTTGAGTCGCAGCTTGGTGAAGGTGTCGCGGAGCAGCGTCAGTTCGGCGTCCTTCACCAGAGGCTCGGCCAGTTGCGCGGGAATGAAGACGACGCCCTCCCGCCTGGCGAGCACGACGTCGCCGGGCAGGACCACGGCCTCACCGATGCGAATGGTGCGGTTGAGGCCGGTCAGCATTTCATTCCGGATATAGGAGGGGTGCCAGCCACGGACGTACGCGTTGAAGCCCTTGATGTCCTGAAGCTCCTCCAGGTCGCGCACCGTGCCGTCGAAGACGACGCCGTTGCGGGTCTTCGCGTAGATCTCGCTGCCGAGGTTTCCCCCGATGAGGGTGCCGTCGGTGACCTTGCCGAAACCGTCGGCCACGTAGACATCGCCCTTTTGGAGCTTCTCGATCGGCCAGGTGTTCATCTGGCCGTCATTTCCCGCGGCGTGCCCGGCGTCCGTCATCCGCTTTTCCAGGGCCGGACTGTTCGGCATGTACTGCGCGGTGAGCACCCGTCCGATGACGGGTTTCCCCTCGTGAATCGTCTTCCAGTCGCCGGCGAACTGGTTGTGATAGCCCTTTCCTTCGAGATAGCCCCACGCTTGCTCGGTCGATACGACCTTCATACGCTTCAGCAGATCGTCGGAGACCTTCGGGCGGCCGTCGGGGAAACGGTCGCCCTTCCAGTCGGCGGTCAGCGCCACCACGTCCGCCTTTGTCGCCACCGGGTTCACCCGGCTCTGCTGTGCGTTTGCGGCTGCGCCGGCTTGAACGGCCACCGGACGCCCGTGGTGCGCGGAGGTCGTCTCCTGCGCCGAGCACGCGGTGATCGCCAGTCCGCCGGCCATCAGTACGGAAGCGCACGCCGTCACCGAAATGAGCGATCTGGATTTCTGCATGGAATTTCCTCTCGGCCGTTCCTGACGAAAGTGCCGGGTACGCGGCGGATGCCGGAACGACCGAAACGGTAGGGACCGGTCCATGCGTCGGGAAGAATGACGACTGGATAGCCGGATTCGGATGTCGAATGTCAGGGGCGCTCCGGTGCCAGCCGCCGGGTGCCCGGCGGCACGTCGGAGCCCTCGATCTCGCGCAGCAGCGTGCGCGCGGCGGGCGTCAGCGGGTTGGTACCGCTCCAGTGCACGGCGACCCGCCGGCCGCACGGTACGTCCAGCTTCCGTGCCACCACGCCCTGCGCGTCCGCCGTGGCCACCGCCAGCAGATTGGTGACCCCGATGCCCAGCCCGCTGCGCACGAGGGAGATGAGCGTCTGCGGCTGATTCGTGGCCTGCACGGCGTTGGGCTCGAAGCCGCGCTCCCGGAACGCGCGGTACGTCTCGAAGCCCATGGCCTCCGGTGAGCCCAGCCGGCCGATGGTGATGAGCGGGTACTCGGCCACTTCCGGCACGGGCAGCGGCTCCGGCAGCGCGGCCAGCGGATGGTCGGGGCGGTGCACGACGATCAGGCCCTCGCGCCACAGCGGCCGGTACTCGACCGACGGCCCGGGCGGCGGTGTCATCGGGCGCAGACACAGGTCCACCTCGCCCGCGGCGAGCGCCCCGTCGAGTTCCAGCGTCGGGCGTTCCACCAGGACCACCTTGATGGCGGGGCGGGTACGCGCCATGCGTTCCAGCAGCTGGGGCACGAAGGCCACGCTGGCGCTGGGATAACTGCCCAGCGTCACCACGCCCCGGGCGGCGCCCCGGTGCGCCGCCATCGCGGCCTCCGCCCGGGAGAGCTGGCGCAGGATGGTGCGCGCGTGCTCGGCGAGGACGGCTCCGGCGTCGGTGAGGGCCACGGGCCGCCGGTCCCGGTCGAACAGTGGGACACCCGCCTCCCGTTCCAGGGCGGCGACATGCATGCTCACGCGTGGCTGGGACCGGTGGACCACCTCCGCTGCGGCGCTGAAGCTGCCGGTGTCGATGACGCTGAGGAAAGAGACAAACCATTCGAGACGTACGTCGGTACGCAGCATGGTTCCTGGGTCTATCCCTGCCGCGGGCGCTCGGCAACAACCCTTTCCCGATGCGGATGCGGACCGATCCGTATTGCGAATAGCGGCATACGGAACGGCCCCTTATCCGGGTGTGATGGGGCGCCTACGCTCACGCTTCATTACCGCTCACCGCTCACCGCTTGCCGATGGCGCCGCGCTGACGTGCGCCCGGATTCCCGCTTTCTTTTCTCCATGGCCTCTGGAGCTCTGATGACCGAAGCCTCGCAGCCCGCGCCACCGGCGGGCGGCCGCGTCCGCTGGAGCATGATCTGGCTGTCGTTCGGCGCCGTCACGATCAACTACGTGGACCGCGCCAACCTCGGTGTGGCGCTGCCGTACATGACGGACGAGCTGAACCTGTCGAAGACCGCCACCGGTCTGCTGCTGGGCGCCTTCTTCTGGACCTACGCCGCGTTCCTGCCCGGTGCCGGCTGGCTCGTCGACCGGTTCGGACCGCGCCGCATGATGGCGTTCGCGCTGCTCGCGTGGTCCGCGGCCACGATGCTGGTCGGAGCGGCTTCCGGATTCCTGGTACTGCTGCTGATGCGGCTGCTGCTGGGCGCCGTCGAGTCGCCCGCCTACCCGTCCAGTTCGCAGATCGTGGGGCGCTGGTTCCCGGTGCGCGAGCGCGCGCTGGCCGCCTCCGTCTTCGACAGCGGAGGACGGGCCGGTACCGCCTTCGCGCTGCCCATCACCACCGCCGTCATCGCGCTGCTCGGCTGGCGGGGCTCCTTCCTCGCCGCCGGGGCCGTCGGCCTCCTGTACAGCGTGTTCTGGCTGAAGTACTACCGGGACCCCGACGCGCACTCCAAGCTCACCGACGCCGAACGCACCTACATCAACGAGGGCGGCGCCCAGCGCGCCGACGACGGCCGGCCCGCCATGCCGTGGCGGCAGCTCTTCCGCTACCGCACGGTGTGGGGCATGGTGACGGGCTTCTTCTGCCTCTCCTTCGTGCTGTACTTCTTCGTCACCTGGTTCCCCTCCTACCTGGTCGACGCCCGGGGCTTTGACCTGCTGAAGCTCGGCTTCCTCGGCATGATCCCGGCACTGCTCTCGATCCCCGCGCAGCTCTTCGGCGGCTGGCTCCAGAAGCGGCTGGTGAACCAGGGCCGGTCGGTGACGTACGCCCGCAAGGTGCCCATCGTCACCGGTCTCGTCCTCTCCTCGGTCATCGTCTTCGCGGGGATCGTGGAGAACGCGTACCTGGCGCTGGCACTGCTCGCGGTGTCGCAGAGCGCGCTGTGCTTCGCCGCGTCCAGCCTCTGGGCGCTGCCCGCCGATGTGGCGCCGAGCCCCGCGAACGTCGGTTCGCTGGCGGGCATCCAGGGCTTCGCCTCCAACGTGGCCGGCTTCGTCAGCCCCCTGGTCGTGGGCGCGCTGCTGGACGCCTTCGGCGGCTCGTACTTCGTGCCCCTCGCGGTGGCCGGCGGCGTCGCCCTGCTCGGCGCCCTCGTGTACGGGCTGGTCATCCGCTCGCTGGAGCCACTGGGCACGGAGCAGCACACCGCGTCGCAAGGCTCCGCCGCCACCTCCCCCTCCACTCACCACTGAAAGGAATCCCCTTACATGTCCGAGCACGCACCCTCCACACCGCCGCAGGCCGGCCGTTACACGGAGGAGACCCTCAACGCCTTCCGCGCCGTCACCACGGCCTCCCTCGCCGACGCCGTGGAACAGCACGGCCGCCGCGGCTACCTGGCCGGCGCCCTCCACCAGGTGGCGCCCGGCGCCGGCACCCTGGCCGGCCCCGCCGTCACCGTCCGCGAGATACCGGCGGCCGAGGCCGGGCCGCCCACCCACGCGCTCCAGGCCATCGACGAAGCGCCCGCCGGCAGCGTGGTGTGCATCGACGCGGGCGGCGCCGACATCGCCGTGTGGGGCGGGCTGATGACCGCCGGCGCGGTGGCCCGCGGCCTCGCCGGCTGCGTACTGGAAGGCGGCGTCCGCGACGTCACCGAAATCACCCGCGACTTCCCGGACTTCGCCGTCTACGCCCGCTCCACCGTCCCCGCCACCACGCTCGGCAGAATCCGCACCGTCGCGCTCAACGAGCCCGTCGTCGTCGGCGGCGTCGACATCCACCCCGAGGACCTCATCGTCGCCGACCGGGACGGCGTGGTCCGCGTACCGGCCGAGTTGGTGGCCGCCGTCCTGGCGACCGCGCAGGAGATCGAGGAGCGGGAGAAGGAGCAGACCCGGCACATCCTCGGCTCCGGATCGCTGCGCGCGGGTCTCGCCCGGTACAACAGGATCTGATAGCGATGTCCGCACCCTTTCGCACCCCCCTGACCGTCCCGGCGCGCGACACCGGCGCCGGGCCCGAGATCCTCGCCCTCGGCGAGCCCCTGGTCGAGTTCAGCGCGGACTCCGACGGCGCGCTGGAGGACGCCGTCCGCTTCACCCTGGGGTACGGCGGCGACACGTCCAACATGGCCATCGCGGCGAGCCGTTCGGGAGCGCGTACCGGCTACCTCACCAGGGTCGGCGGCGACGCGTTCGGCGCGCTGCTGCTGGACCTGTGGACGCGCAACGGCATCGACATCTCCGGCGTGATCCAGGAACCGGACGGCGACACCGGCCTGTACTTCATCACCCGGCACGCCGGGGAGGGCCATCGGTTCACCTACCGCCGCGCCGGCTCGGCCGCCGCCCGGCTCACCCCCGCCGACGTCCCCGAAGAAGCCCTCGCCCGGGCCCGGCTGCTGCACGTCAGCGGCATCACCCAGGCGGTCTCGTCCTCGGCGTGCGACGCCGCGCTGCACGCCATGCGGACGGCGCGCGCCGCGGGCACCCTCGTGTCGTACGACCCCAACCACCGGCCCGCGCTCTGGCCACTGGAACGCGCGCGGGCCACGGCCCTGCACAGTGCCTCCCTCGCGGACATCGTGCTCCCCAACCTGGAGGAGGGGCGGCTCCTGACGGGGGAGGAGAGTCCCGAGGCGGTGGCGGAGTGTTTCGCCCGGCGCGGCCCGGCCGTGGTGGCGCTGAAGATGGGGGCGGAGGGCGTCCTGCTGTCCGAGCGCGGCCGCCTCACCCGCATCCCCGCGCACCGGGTACGGGCCGTGGACGCGACCGGCGCCGGCGACACGTTCGACGGTGCTTTCGCCGCCCGGCTGCTGGCCGGTGACACCGCAGGGGACGCGGCCCGGTACGCCGTCGTGGCCGCGGCGCTGACCACCACCGGGCACGGCGCGGTGGCGCCGATCCCGGACCGCAAGGCCGTCGAGGAGGCGCGCTCGGCGGCCGCGTGAACGCAACGCACCGGAGCCGGTGTCCGGGCCTGGCGGGGTCCGGACACCGGCTCTGATGTTGCGTCAGCGGATGAACTGATCCACGTAGTCGGCGCCCAGTCCCACCTTCGCGTAGTGGGCCCGGCACATGTCGATCTTCGTGAAGGTGTCCTCGTACCCGGTCTGCACGCCCTGGTCGTCCACATAGGCCAGGGCGCCGGTGATGTTGAAGAAGGTGATCATCTCCTGGCAGTCCTCGGGGACCGCGAGGGTGTGGATCTCACCCGGCGGCTCGTACACGAAGTGCCCGGCCTCGGCGACCCAGTCGTGCTCGTAGTAGTGCCACTTGCCCTTGATGACATAGCCGAAGACGACTCCCGGGTGGCGGTGCCGGGAGACGATGCCGGCCGCCGTCACCTTCAGCAGATTGCACCACTGGCCGGTCACGGTGTTGAACATCAGCGGCCGGAACCACACGTGCGGCGCCTGTGGCACCCACACCCGGTCGTCCTCGGGCACCGCTGCCACGGCGATCTCCGGGGGGACGACCGGCGAGACGGGAATGACCGGGCCTTTCGGCGGCACGGTAGGTGAGGTGGAGGAGGCATTCATACGGAACGATCCTTTCCCTTGAGTCTTTCAGGCGGCGAGATATTTCAGGCGGCGAGATAGCCGCCGTCGACGGCCAGTACGGCGCCCGTGATGAAGCCCGCGTCGGGGCCCGCCAGAAAGGCGACGGCACCCGCCACTTCCTCGGGGGCGCCCCAACGCCCCATGGGCGTGCGCTCGACGATGCGCCTGCTGGCCTCGGTACTCTCGTGCAGTTCGCTGGTCAGCCCGGTACGGATCCAGCCGGGCGCGACGGCGTTGACGCGGATGCCGTGCTCCGCCCAGGCCACCGCGAGCGACTTGGTGAGCTGTACGACCCCGCCCTTGCTGGAGCTGTAGGCCGGCACCTTGGGGCCACCGAAGTAGCTCAGCATGGAGGCGACGTTGACGATGCAGCCGCCCGAACGTGCGAGGGCCTCGCGCGCGGCCACACAACAACGCATCGTGCCGGTGAGGTTGACGCCGACCACGCGGGTGAAGACATCGAGGTCGTACTCGCGTTGCCGCGCGATGACGCCCGCGGCGTTGACCAGTACGTCCAGGGTGTCGAAGCCCCCGAGAAAGTCCTGCAGCGCGGCATCGTCCGTCACATCGAGCTGTACCGCGCGTACGCCTCCGGGCAGCCGGCCGGCCGCGCCGTCCGCGTCGAGCCCCGCCACGGTCACGTCGTCCCCGGCGGCCGCGAACCGCGCGGCGATCGCGGCGCCGATGCCGCTGGTGCCCCCGGTCACGACCACGGTCCGTCCGCCGGGCCCCGGCGGCTGGTCTTCGTCCACAGCTGTCCCCTCGTTTTGGTCACCACGGATGTGCCGCAACCGATTCAACACAGCGGGGAGAGCCGCGTCAGCGCTCATACGGCAGGGGAATGGGGCCCATTCGCCTGGCCGTCGCCGACGCGTGTTCACCTACTGTTCGAAATTTCTCAGCCAGCCGTACAACCTTCCGCGGCTCCCGTTGATCTTCCCCGTCGAGTCAACCGACTCCTTCGAACCTTGGGCCTGTGAGCAGCCAGTTCCGGGCCCCTTCTCCACCTGGGGAACACATGCGTAGACGCGCCACTGCCGCCGCCGTGAGCGGCGCTCTGGCCCTGACGGCTCTCGCGATTCCGGTCGCGCAGGCCGACGCCGGGCGGACGGACGACTCCGCCGCGGCCGCCCGCACCGCGCAGGAGAGCTCCGTACAGCAGGCCGCCACGGCGAAGCAGAAGGCCGAGCCGTTCGGGCTGCGCGCCGTCGCCGACGACGGGTACGGCGACACCGCGATCTCCGATGTCGTCGTCAACGGTGGCAAGGACGTGGTCCTGGGCACCACCAACACCAAGACGGTGACGGTCAGCTTCACCGCGACCGACGACTCCGGCATCGACTGGGCCACCGCCATCCTGTGGCACGGCGGCGCCACCTTCGACGAGATGGACACCGGCGTCACCGGGAACGAGGAGAACGCCGGCTGCACGGCGACCTCGGCCACCACCGCCAAGTGCACGCAGACGTTCACGATCGACCCGCAGCTCGACCTGACCAACGCCGCCGCCGGCACCTGGAAGGTGTGGGCGCTCGCGCAGGGCACGGACGCTGACTATGTCCAGCAGGACAACGTCAAGTCCTTCGCGATGAAGCGTTACTCCAAGCTCACCGTGAACGCCTCGCCCGAGCCGGTCCTCAAGGGCCGGACCATCACCATCACCGGCACGCTGACCCGCGCCAACTGGGACACCTTCAAGTACGCCGGCTACACCCAGCAGTCGGTGAAGCTCCAGTCGCGTCCCGCGAGCGGTGGCAGCTACGCCACGCTGAAGACGTACACCTCGGGCAGCGGCTCGACCGCGGGCCAGGTGAAGACCACCCGTACCGCGAGCACGGACACCTGCTGGCGGTACAGCTTCGCCGGTACCTCCACCACCCCCGCCGTGACCTCCACCGGCGACTGCGTCGACGTGCGCTGACGCCCGGCACGTCCCCTTCCCCGCGGGGGCCCGGTCACCGGTGGGTGAGCAGGTCCTGGTGGGGGAGGGGGCGGTGCAGGGCGAGAAGGGCCTGGTCGTCCTGGGGCGCGCTGGCGCTGTGCCGGCTGACGTCGCGGGCCAGGAAGTCCAGGACGGTCGACGGCTCCGCGGGATGGCCGGTCTGCCGCAGATAGTCGCGGAGCATGCCGGGGACCCGGTCGGCCGGGTCGTAGAAGGCACCGGCGCGGTCGCGGGCCTCGGTCACGCCGTCCGTGAAGCACAGCAGCATCGCCCCAGGCGGAAAGGCGTACGTCTCCACCGGTGACGCCCAGCTCCCCAGGCTGGTGATGCCCAGCGGCGGCGCTTCCTCCGCCGGCTCCAGCACGCGCGCCCGGCCGTCCGCGTGCAGCAGGAGCGGCGCCGGATGCCCGCGGTTGACGAGCTGCACCTGCTCCAGGTCGTCGCTGAACTGGACGATCAGGGCGGTGGTGAATCCCTCGGTCTCGTCCGGGCCCTCCCGGCGCCGCCCTTCGCGCAGCAGCGCCTCCTCCATGACCTCTACCAGGTCGGGCAGGTCGGGGGAGTGGTCGGCGGCGTGGCGGAAGGCGCCGATGTCGACGCTGACGGCCGCGACGGCGGACAGCCCCTTGCCGCGCACGTCGCCGACCATCGCGCGGACGCCGAACGGGGTGTCCTGCACGACGAAGAGGTCGCCGCCGATCAGGGCCATGTCCTCGGCCGGGACGTACCGGGCGGCGATCCGCAGCTCACCCAGCCTGCTGGGCGGCCGGGGCAGCACGGCCCGCTGGGCCACCTCGGCGGCGTACCGCGCCCGGCTGGCGCTGGCGTGCTGCGAGCGCAGGGACCGGTCCAGGCCCACGGCCAGGACGGTGACCGCCATCAGGGTGACCTGGTTGGCGACGCCGGCCTGCCAGCCGAAGGAACCGGCGGCGTACGCCAGGCCCGCGTGCGCCAGCATCGCGGCGAGGCCGACGGCGACGATGCCCGCCGGCCGGAGCAGGGAGACCGCCGCCACCGGCGCCACGGCCAGCAGCGGCGCCGACGACACCGGCGCGGGCGTCAGCAGGTCCACCAGTACCGCGAGAACGATCACCGCCGCCGGAATCCAACGACGCGTCCGCGACCACACTGCCAACTCCCTCATCAGGCCATCTTGCCCGCCCGCGAGACCGCAGGCAGCGCACGGCAAGCCGAAGGCCGCCGAACGGTATCCCTACCCAGCGGCCCCGGTGAAGTCTCTCAGGCGCGCCGCGGCGCCGCCGAGGCCATCGCCGTCAGTGTCCGGCGGCAGATCTTGCCCGTCGGGCCCAGCGGCATTTCCGGCAGCCGGAGGAGGAGTTCGGGCAGCTTGCGGCGCTCCAGGCCGCGCTCCCGTTCCAGGAAGGCGGTGAGGTCCGGCAGGGTCAGCGACGGGACCGTACCGGGGAGCTCGCGGACGCACGCGCACAGCCGCTCGCCCAGCTCCGGGTCCGGCACGGCGACACAGACGGCCTCGGCGACGGCGGGATGGGCACCCAGCTCCCGCTCCACCTCGGCGGGGCTGATGTTGTATCCGCCGCGTACGACGATCTGGCGGAGCCGGCCGAGGACGTGCAGTCTGCCGGGCGTGTCCAGCAGCCCCCGGTCGCCCGTGCGCACCCAGCCGCCGGCGGTGCGGTAGCGGGCGTCCAGCTCCGGGCTCGCGACGTAGCAGAGCGGGGTCATCGGGCCGCGCGCGCAGATCTCGCCCGGCTGCCCCGGGGGGAGCTCAGCGCCGTCGCCGTCGGTGATGCGAATGGCGGCCACGGCGGGGTCGGGGCGGCCGGTGCCGGTCTCCGGGGTGAGGCCGGTCGCCGCGGTGTGGCAGTTCACGCCGTCGGAGGAGCCGTACACGGCGATGACCGGGCGCGCGAACCGCCGCCTGCAGGCGGCGGCCGTGGATTCGGGAAGGGCCGCGCCGCTGGAGACGACGGCCCGCAGGCCGGTGAGGTCCTCGCCCGGGACCGGTGGGTGGTCGGCGAGGCGGCGCAGCATGGTCGGTACGCCGAAGACAAGCGTGGGGCGGTACTCGCTGATCATGCGCAGGGCCGCCGCCGGGTCGAAGGAGTCCTGGACGAGGAGGGTGCCGCCGAGCGCCGCGACCGTGACGGGCGTGCCGCAGGAGCCGAAGGAGGAGGCGAGCGGGACGAGGACGAGGTGGCGCGGCGGCGTGTCGTCGGTGTGCAGGGCCCGGATGTACGCGGCCCGGCCGCCGGCCATCGCGTTGTGCGAGTAGGCGACCATCTTCGGCTCGGCCTCGGAACCGGAGGAGACGAGGATACGGGCGGGGGAGTCGGGGTCGGGTGGCGGCGGCGGGTCCGGGAAGGCGGGCGCGGGGGCATCGAGCGGGCGGGCGCCGGGCAGGTCGTCGGGGCCGAACACGGCACGTAAGTAAGGCAGTTGAGAGCGCAGGGCGATGTCGTCGGGGGAGGAGAAGACGGCGCCGCGGGCGCGGGAGCGGGCCAGCAGGCTGAGGGTGTCACGGGTGCCGCGGCCGGGCGAGTACGGGAGCGACACCGCGCCGAGCGCCGCCACCGCCAGCTCCGCCGCCACCGCCTCGCGGCCGTTGGGCAGCCGGAGCGCGATGACGTCCCGTGCGCCGAGGCCGGCGGCGGCGAAGGCGGCGGCGATGTGCCGCACCCGGGCGGCGAGGGTGGCGTAGTCCACCGCGCCCGCCGCGTCGATGACCGCCTCCCGGGCCGGGTGCCGGCGGGCGTGCTCGGCGAAGAGGGAGTACAGGTCGCGGTCCGGGTAATCACCCCGGGCGGCCCAGGCGCGGCGGTCCCGCGACGGTACGAGATCGCGGAGCGCGACCCCGTCGCGCGAGGTCCAGACGGTCCTCGGCGTGGCAACTGCTGACTCCGTCGTCATGAGAACTCCCAGGGGGCGAGCGGATACGTGTGCTCCGCCGTCGCGAGCGCCCCGCGGAAGGCCGGGGCGCGGGCCAGGTCGCGCAGGTCGGTGCAGACCGGCGTCGCGGTCAGGCCCGCCTCCCGCAGCCGGGGCGTCCAGAAGCCCGTCGGGCGGAGGCGGAAGCGGAGGAGGGACGCGGCGAGGTCCGACGCGGCGCCGGGCCCGGTGATCCGCGCGACCCGCTCCGGCCGGACGCGGGCCTCCGGGCCCAGCGCGAGATAGCCGTCCGCGGTCCGTAAGGGACGGTCCAGCGGGGTCCACTCGACCCGCCGGCGGCGGCGCGGGATCACCGCGGCCGCGGAGAGCAGGGAGGAGTCGACGCGCCCGCCGTGACCGGTACGGATGCGGGTGAGCAGCGCCGCCAGTACGCCCTGTGCCGACACCAGACCGCCGAGGATGTCGGTGAGCGTCATCAGGGAGGGCACGGGGAGCTCGTCCGCGGGGCGGAGCGCGGCGGCAAGTCCGCTGCGGGCCTGCACCAGGAAGTCGGTGCCGACCGGCGGCGTCGGCCCGAGCGCGTCGCCCCAGCCCGAGGCTCCGGCGTACACCAGGCCCGGGCGGGTCCTGCGCAGGTCGTCGGCGTCCAGGCGGAGCTGCGCGGCCTTGCCCGGCGCCCAGTTGTGCAGGAACACATCGGCCCCGGAGACCAGTTCGTGGACCTCGCGCCGGCCCGCCTCGGTGGTGAGGTCGATCTCAGCCACGGTCTTGTCCGCGTTGAGCGCGCTGAACCGGGCCGAGCAGGTGCCCGCGATCGGCGGAATGCCGCGCATCGGGTCGCCGCCCGGCGGCTCGATGCGCATGACGTCGGCGCCGAGCATCCGCAGGACGTGCCCGGCGAGCGGCCCCTGCACCCGCCGGGTCGACTCGACGACCCGCAGGCCGCCGAGCGGCGCTTCCGTCGCGGGAGCAGGCCGCTCGGCGGTCCGCTCGGGGAACGGGGTCAGGGTCCACGGCCGGATGCCGATCGGCGGGAACGGGTCCTCGCGGACGGCCAGTACGCTGACGCCCGCCTCGCCGGCCGCGTGCCGCACGGCCCGGAAAGGGGCGCGGGCCACCGCCTCGTGCAGGGACGCCGGCAGCGGGCAGCAGGCGGTGCCGAACCGCTGCTGGAAGGGGCGCCAGCCGCGCCCGGCGTCGGCGGGCGGCGCGCCGAGCCGCCGCCAGAAGTCCTGCCACCGAAGGGGATCGAGGGTCTCGAACTCGATGTGCACCCCGTCGGCCGTGAGCCAGACGCACTCGCCGGGGGCGAGCGGCTCCGGCGGGTCGTCGGCGGCGGTCGCGGCGGCGAGGTACTGCGTGACGGAGAGCAGCGCGGCCTGGGCGACCGAGGTGCGGACCCCGTGCAGCGCCAGGCCCCGGGACCGGCCGATGAGGACGGCGAGGGCGCCCTGCGCGGCCAGTACTCCGGCCACCGCCGACGCGTAGTCGACGGCGAGCGGCGCGGGGCGGCCGGCCGCGCGGCCGTGTACATGCATGATCCCGCAGGCCGCCTGCACGGCGCGCTCGTCGGGCAGCGGCAGGCCGACCGGCCCCGCCCAGTCGATCGCGTACTGGGGCCGGCCGGACTTGGGGGCGTTCGCGAGGTCCAGGGCGCGCGCCGCGACGCGCCCCGCGACCGCGGCCTCGACCGGCTGGGGCGGGGCGGTCACGATCCGCCCCCGACCGCCGGACGGCGGCCCTGCGTCGAGTACAGGATGCTGGACGCCGCCCGGAAGGACGGGTCCCGCATCAACGCCCGTACCTCCTCCAGGTCCCGTTCGGTCATGCCCGCGGCGATCAGCTTGTCCCGCAGGTGGTAGGTGTGATGGAGCTGGAGCCGCAGCCCTGCGGAGGCGGCGTGCCGGGACTCGATGAACGGCTGCGGGTCGATGTCGACGAGCCCCGCGGCCCGCATCGCGGCCGGCACCCGCCGCCCCCAGTGCGGGTCGCCGCCGCCCGCCCGCATCGCGGCGGCCTTTGCCCGCAGGAAGGCCGTGTACAGCCCGGCCGCGCGCGCGTCCGGGGCGAGCAGGGGCGGCTCGTACGACGTGTCGAACTCGTCGATCTGCAGCAGACCGCCCGGCTTGAGGGCGCGCACCAGTTTGGCGAGTACGGCACCCCGCTCCGGGAGGTGCTGCAGGACGAGGCGCGCCACGATGAGGTCGAAGGCCGCCTCGGGCAGCGGGTCGGTCACCACATCGTGCCGGACCACGGAGAGCCCCGGCATCTCGGCGATGTGGTGCGGCTTGACGTCGGTGGCGGTCACCTCACCGGTGGGCACGACGCGCGCGGCGAGCCAGCGCGCCACGCTCCCGCCGCCCGAACCGATCTCCAGGCACCGCCAGCCGTCCCCGACCCCCGTCGCGGCCAGCCGCGGGAGGGTCACGGGGTCGTACGCGGCGGCCAGGCAGCGGTGCTGCTCCCGGCTGTGCGTGCTGTCGTTGTCGAAGACGTAACCGGGGGTGCTGTACGCGTCGTTCGTGTCTTCCAGGCTCCGGTGCAGTGTGCTCCCCACCTCTCTGCGATACATGAACTGCTCCTTCCTCACCTGAAGCTTTCAGGTCCACCGGCCGGAGCCGGAGGTGTCCGTACGGCCGGTGAGGCGGCGGCGCAGTGCCGTGCGGCGCACCTTGCCCGTGCCCGTACGGGGGACGTCGTCCCAGGTGAGGACGGCCGGCTCGCGCAGTGTCGGGAGGTCGCGCACCGCCTCCTGCCAGCGGTCCCGGTCCAGCGTGCCGTCCGCGGTGACCACGACCGGCAGCGGCGCCTCGCCGGGACTGCCGAGCACGACGCACTCCAGGACCTGCGGCAGCCGCTCCTCCAGGACGTCCTCCGTTTGCAGACAGCTCAGTTGGGGGGTGCGGTCGACCTCGCGGTCGATCAGCCGGACGCTGCCGCCGCGGCTCCGGATGCCGAGGTCGCCGGTGTGCCACCAGCCGCCGTGCTGCTTCGCCGCCCAGCGGGCGTCCTCGCCGACGTACGCGAGGCCGCGCGCCGCTGTCCTGGCCAGCACGAGCCCCTCGCGGCCGCGCGGCAGCGGCGCGAGCGTCTCGGGGTCGACCACCTTCAGCCGGGTCTTGAGCGGAATGGGCCGGCCCAGATTGCGGGCGTCGTCCGACGACAGGGAGCGGCGGGTGTGGAAGCGGAAGGTCAGCGGGCCGGTCTCGGTCTGGCCCCAGCCCTGCATCCACAGCGGGCCGCGGTGCGCGCTGGCCTGCAAGTAGGCGCGGAGGACGGGCGGGTGCACCGCGTCGTACGTGCTGATGTACAGCCGTACGCGCCGGAACGGATTGTCCAGGCGGGTGGTCAGCGGCCGGAAGCGGACGTACGACGAGGGGAGCGCCTCGACGATCGTCGGCGGGTGGGCGCGGAGCAGCGGGTCGGCGGCGTCCGGGTCCTGGCCGGTGACGATCGTGATCCGCCGGGGCGCCAGGCACAGCACGCTCGCGGTCCAGCAGAACGTCCGGCCGTGCGCGTACGAACTGGCGTTGAGCAGCGTGTCGTCGCGCCGCACGCCGATCTTCGGATACCGCACGGTCTCGAACCGGGCCAGCTTGCCGATGATCGTGCGGGTCGAGTGCACCACCAGCTTGGGCACGCCCGTCGTGCCCGAGGTGTGGTTGATCACCAGCGGCTCGTCGTCGTGCCGGCGGCGGGGGCCGGGCGCGGGGTTCCCCTGCAGCGCTTCGAAGGCGAGCGTGCCCGGTAACGCGCCGTCCAGCAGGACGCAGGCGTCCGCCGCTCGCAACAGGTCGGCGCCTTCGGCGCGGGCCCGCTCCAGCAGGCCCGACGTGGTCACGAGCAGGGCGGGGCCCAGGCGTTCGAGCAGCAGCCGCAGCGTCTCTCCGGAGAGCTGCCCGGAGAGCTGTGCGGGGACGGCGCCGATCCGCACGGCGGCGCAGGCCAGCAGGTCGTAGTCCCAGTGGTTGTCCTTGACGATCGCCACCCGGTCCCCGGGACGGGCCCCGGCGGCGGTCAGCCGGCCGGCCATGTCCTGGACGAGCGCGGCCAGTCCGGCGACGGAGTGTGCCGTACCGGCCTCCGGCGCGATGTCGAACGGCCGGTCCAACTGGAACTCCGTACCGTGGCCGCGCTCGGCGCACTCCTCGAACAGGGTCCCCATGTCATGCGGTTTCACGTGTCGTCTCCCGGTCGGTGGTGTCGTGGGGGCGGGGGCCGCGCAGCCGGCTGAGGACGCGCGAGGCGGCGAGCGCGCCCGCGCGCACGGCGCCCTCGGAGGACGGCCGCAGCATCACCCAGTCGCCGGCGTACTCCACGGGACTCGTGGCGCGGGCCATGAAGGACGGGCGGCGGCGCAGCGCGGTGGGGGTGGCCTCCGGCAGCCCGTGCGGGAAGGCATGCACGAAGTTGCGCATACCGGCCTTCTCCAGGCCCGGTACATAGCGCCGGGCCGCCTTGGTGAGCCGCTCGACGACCTCCCGTTCCGGCGCGGCGAGCAGCTCGGGGATGGTCCGGGGGTGCGCGATGAGGGTCAGCAGGCCCTTGCCTGCGGGGGCCCGCGCCGAGTGCTTGACGTGGTCCGCGATGACGCCGGACAGCACGCTGTCCTCCGCGTCCGGCGTGAGGAGGAGGTACAGCGGCTCGACGCCGGCCCGCGGCCCGAGCGGCCGGTCCAGCAGGCAGCTCACCTTCAGCGTCGGCGTGAACGTGCACGCGGACAGGTACGCGGCCTCGTCCGCCGACGGGTTGGCGTGCAGCCGGGCCGCGACGGGCGCCGGTACGCAGAGCACCGCCGCGCGCGCCGTGACGACGCCGCCGCCGATCCGCAGGCCCGCCGAATCCCGGTCGGCGACCACTTCGTGCACCTCGCTGCCGGTGACGACGTCCAGCCCGGCGGCGAGCCGGCGGGCGAGCAGGTCCATGCCGCTCGCGTACGTGTGCCAGCTCGCCGGCCCGCCCGCGTCCAGCAGCAGGCTCAGCATCGGGGCCGCGGCGGAGCGCGCGGTGTCCCAGCCGAAGAAACTGCCGGCGACCGGCTGCAGGAGGTAGTCGTGGAGATCGGAGTGATAGCGCCCGGCCAGCTCCTTGACGGTCGTCGTGCCCAGCGGCGTGCGCTCCGGGTGGTCGGCGTCGAACTCCGCGCGCTGCCGCCCGAGTTGGGCCAGGAAGCGGGCCAGATCTAGGCGGGCGCGCGGGCCGAGCCCGGCGCCGGTGAGCAGCGCCGACGGCTCCGCCACGCCAGGCCGGGCCCGCGCGCCGCGCCACATGCCCAGCCGGCCGCCGATCCGCGGCACATCGCCCTCCGGCACGCCCAGCCGCTCGATCAGCTCCCAGGTCGCGCGGTAGCCGTGCCGGGGGAGCTGCTCGGCGCCCTCGTCGATGGTGTAACCGTCGTGCCGGAAGCTGCGCATCCGGCCGCCGACGTGCCGCTGCTTCTCGTACACCCGGACGCTCAGCCCGGCGCGCTGCAGTTCGTGTGCGGTGGTCAGCCCGGCGATTCCCGCGCCGATCACGGCCACGTCCAGGTCCGGGCTCATGCGAAGGCCCCCGATCCCACGAGGAGGTTCGCCGCCACCAGCAGCGCCACGCTCAGCCGGTGCACCGCGAAGCCGGTCTTCCGGGCCCGCATGATGTCGCCGCGCACGAAGCCGGTGACGAACTGCTTCGTCCGCAGCGCCGTCGCGGGCAGCATCAGCAGCACGAACCACCACGGGGCGGCGCCGGTGGCCGAGGCGACCGCGCCGAGCAGGAACTCCGCGGCCGACAGACAGCCGATGAACACCGTGTTGCCGCGCTCCGACACCAGCGCCGCCACGGTCGGCCGCCCCACGGCCCGGTCGCCCTCGACGTCGTTGGTGTTGGAGTACACACCGAACATCAGCGGCCCGAACCCGAACAGCACGCCCTGCACGAGGAGGAATCCGGAGAAGTGGCCCTCGGCGAGGCCGTACGGCGCGACGACCAGCACCACGCCCAGCGCGACGAGGAACGCCTCCTGGAAGCCGTGATAGCTGATCTTCAGGCCGTAGGAGTACTGGAGAGACACCACGAACAGGGCCGCGATCAGCACCAGCGCCCACGTCGGACGGTGCGGCGCGACGGTCACGGCGACGGCCCACAGGAGCGCGCCGATCAGTGCCGTCACCCAGGCGAAGCCGAGCGCCTCGCGTTCCGTCAGGGTGCCGGCCACCAGTGGCTTGCGCAGCTTGTTGCGCAGTGGGTTGTCCGGGCCGTAGTTCTGGGTGTCGCTGCCGTCGCGGAAGCCGGTCACGTCGTCCAGCGCGACCATCGCCATGATCACGAACACCTGGCCGAGCAGGAAGACCACGAGCATCGTGGCGGTGGGCCGGTCGAACCGGGCGGCGGGCAGCAGCACGGCGGCCAGCACCACCAGGATGCTGAGGTAGTAGTCGTAGACGTCGAGCTTGCCCAGCCGGGCGAAGCTGCGGAGCCGGTGCTCCGCCCGCCCCGCGGCGGCCCGCGGCAGCCCGGCCGGAAGGTCCTGATGCGTCATCTGCCTTGTCCTTCCTCTGAGTTGGTGATGGGTCCTGTTCGCTGCTCGGTCGTTCGCTGCTCAGTCGGCCGCGCACGCGCACACGGCATCGGCGATGTACTCGACCTGCGCATCGGTCAGATGCGGATACACGGGCAGCGCCAGCGCCTGCCTGCCCGCCTCCTCGGCGTGCGGCCACCGGTCCCCGGGCGCGGCGTACACGGCGAACGCGGGCTGCAGCGGCAGCGGGAGCGGGTAGTACGCGTGGGACTCGATGCCGCGCTCGCGAAGCTGCCGCTCCAGCTCCTGCCGCCGCTCCGCGAGCACCGCGTAGACGTAGTAGCAGCGGCCGTCCCGGCCCGCGGGCGGCGGGACCACGCCCCGCTCGGCCAGCGGCGCGAACCGCTCGGTGTAGTACTCGGCGATGGCGGCGCGCCGCTCCAGCCGCGCCGCCAGCCCGCCGAAGCGGTGGATCTGGAAGGCGGCCTGGATCTCGTCGAACCTGCTGTTCCGCCCGATGACGTGATGCAGGAACCGGTTGTGGCCGTTCTGCCCGTGGTTGCGCAGCATCCGCACCCGCTCCCCGAGGGCGGCGTCCCGGGTCACGACCACGCCGCCCTCGCCGGGCATCCCGAAGGACTTCACCTGGACGAACGAGAACACCCCGGCCTCGCCCCACAGCCCGGCGGGCGTGCCGCCGAGCACCGCGCCCTGCGCGACCGCGGAGTCCTCGACGAGCCGGACCCCGCGGCGCCGCGCGAGGTCGGCGAACTGCGGCATATCGGCCATGACGGAGAAAATGTGGGCCGGCATGACCGCCTTGGTGCGCTCGGTGATCCGCTTCTCCACCTCGGCGGGGTCGGCGACCATCGTGTGCGGCCGGACATCGGCGAACACCGGCGTGGCGCCCAGATGCACGACGGAGGAGGCGAGCGGGGCGCAGCCGAAGGCCGGTACCACCACCTCGTCGCCCGGACCCACGTCCAGCGCGGCGAGCACCAGGTCCAGCGCCGAGGTCCCGCTGCTGCACGCGACCACGTCGGCGGCGCCGAGCGATTCCTTGAGCAACTGCTCGAACCTGCGGGTGTGTTCCCCGAGAATGAAGCGCTGTTCCGGCGCGAGACCGATGTCGCGGAGGAGACCGAGCAGTACCTCGCGATCGCCCTCGAACAGATCCGGCGGGAAGAACGGAATACGTGGCGGTACGGTCATTCCGGCCTCCCGCGGTAGAACGCGCCGATGACCTCGCAGACGCGGTCGAGCTGCCGCTCGGAAAGGTCCGGATGGAAAGGCAGCGCCACCGCGCGGCCGCTCGCCGCCTCGGCATTCGGGAAGTCCCCCGGAGAATGGCCGATTTCCGCGAAGCAGGGCTGCAGATGCAGCGGGGTCGGGTAATAGACCTCGGTCCCGATGCCGTGCCGGGCGAGGTGGGCGACCAGTTCGTCCCGGCGCTCGACTTCGATCAGATAAACGTAGAAGACGGGCGCGGAGCCCGGTCCGCGATCGACCACTTCGGGCAGCCGCAGGACACCGGGAATTTCCCTGAGCCGTTCACCGTAGGCCGCGGCCAGCTCGCCGCGGCGCGCGATGTCGGCGTCCAGCCGGGTCAGTTTGGCCAGCAGCACCGCCGCCTGGATGTCGTCCATCTTGCTGTTCACTCCGGGCAGCGCGCTCCGCGTCGAGATCGTGGGGAAGTCGTCGACGGTGCGGCCGAGCCGGCCGTGGTGCCGCAGGCCGGAGACCAGCTCCGCCGTCCCGGGATCGTCGGTGAGCACCGCGCCGGCATCACCGAGCGCGCCGAGCGTCTTGCTGGGGAAGAACGACAGCACCCCGCCCGCGCCGTGCAGCCCGGCGTGCACACCGCGCTGCCGCATGCCGATCGCCTCCGCGCTGTCCTCCAGCAGCACCAGGCCGTGCCGGGCCGCCACATTGGCCAGGCCCGCCATGTCGGCCATCTGATGGAAGAGGTGCGCGGGCATGACGAAACGGCTCGTCGGGGAGACGGCGGCGGCCAGCGCCGCGGGGTCCATGGCGTACGTGACGGGGTCGATGTCGACGAACTGCGGCCGGCCCCCGGCGAGCGCCACCGACGTGGCGGTGGCCGCGAAGGAGTACGCCGGCACCAGGACGCCGTCGCCGGGCCGGATGCCGCAGGCGCGCAGCAGCAGCACCAGTGCGTCCGTGCCGCTGTTCACCCCGATCACATGGCGCGCTCCCGTGTACGCGGCCAACGCGCTTTCCAGCTCCGCCACTTGTCTGCCGTGTGAAAATTTCCCGTTGTCGAACACCTCGTTCACGCGGTCTTCGATCAATGGCCACAGTCGCGCAAAGGTCTCCGCCTGGGAGAAGAATGGGACTGTATGACAATGCACTTCCATGTCGAGAGAGACCTCGACCACCCCCTGGTACGCATTCGGCGGTTTCCCGCAGGGTGAGTGATCCCCCGTTCGCAGCAATCGACACGTGCCCCCTGGCATATTCACACTTTGCGGTAAGTCCTATTCATATTTCTTGACTCGCCTTCTGGCGGCACGCAGCATTCGCTTGTCCGATGAACGGCGCGCACGCGCACCGCTTTTCTGGAGGATGATGGAGTTCCGTATGACCCACCCCGCCAAGGACCGGGCAGCGCAGCCGCCGGTACTGGTCGAGCACGATGCCCTGTGCGCCGCCGTCGCCGCCCTGTTCGCCTCCTACGGCGTGCCGCACGGGCGCGCCCGTACCGCCGCCGACGCGCTGTGCTACGGAGACCTCACCGGGCTCGACTCGCACGGCGTCTTCAACCTCGGGCGTCTCTACCTCCCGCTCCTGGAGGGCGGCCGGGCCGACCCCGCCGCCGAGCCACGGACCGTCACCGACCTCGGCGCCTGCGTGGTCCTCGACTCGTGCCGCGCGCTCGGCCTGTGGGCAGCGGCCGAGGCGATGGACCTCGCCGTGGAGCGGGCCCGGCTGTACGGCATCGGCATGGTCTCGGCCCGCCGCGCGACCCACTTCGGCTGCGCCGGGTTCCACACCGCACGCGCCGCCGAGCAGGGCATGATCGGCATGCTCGCGAGCAACTGCGGCGGCCAGCGCATCGCCCGCCCACCGGACGGCACGCTCGCCATGCTCGGCACGAACCCACTGAGCGTCGCCGCGCCCGCGCTGGACGGCCGCCCCTTCGTCCTCGACATGAGCACCACGGTCGTCCCCACGGGGCGGATCCGTACGGCGGCGCAGCGCGGCGAGTCCGTACCGGAAGGCTGGCTGGCGGACCCTGCGGGCAACCCGCAGACCGACCCCGCCGCCTTCGACCGCGGCGAGGCCCATCTGCGCTGGCTCGGCGGCGACCCTGCCACCGGCGCGTACAAGGGCTTCGGCCTCGGTCTCGTCGTCGAGCTGCTCGCCGCCCTGCTGCCGGGCGCGGCCGTCGGGCCGGCCCCGGAGGCGCTGCAGGGCGACGGCCGGCCGCACGGCCGCGACGACGACATCGGCTTCTTCGCCCTCGCCATCGCACCGGAGAAACTGCGGTTCGACGGGGACTTCCCCGGCGCCGCCCGGTCCCTGTTCAGCACGCTGCTGGCCTGCCCGCCCGTGGACGAGACCCGCCCCGTGCGCTACCCGGGCTGGTGGGAGGCGGAACGGGCGGAGACACGCCGGCGCGAAGGCGTCCCCCTCCCGGCCCACCTCCACGAAGAGCTCACTGGCCTCGGGGTGTTCGCCCCGGCGAAGGGAGCGGCGCGATGACGCCCCGCCGCATCGGCGCCTCGCACGAGGACGGCGCGAAGCGCTCCGTGCGCGGCGACCTCGTGAAGGTCCTGCTGCACCGCCGGACGGACCGCGGCATGACGCTCGAACCGCACGCGAGCCGCTGCGTGCGGCGTGGTGAGGTCCATGAACTGGTCACCACCGACCAGCCGGACACCCGTCCGGGTTCCCGCGTCGACCGGGTCGGCTTCCTCGGCTTCGTGGAGCTGGCCTGCGCGGGGGTGATCGACCGCGGGGACGACGTCTGGATCGACGGACTCTGCATCGGCACCGTCGTCGGCTTCGACGCCTGCCACTTCCCCAACCACTACAACATCCTGATCGGCACCGGCAGGCTCGTCACCGGCAGCGACCTGGAGCTGTGCCCCGAACTCCCCGTCGCCTTCACCCAGGTACCGTCCACCGGCCACTGACCGCTTCCTCCGCACACGGCGACGGCCGGTGGCCCCCACGGGGACCACCGGCCGCGCCTTTCGGGTCGGTGACCGATCAGCCGAGCAGCTCGACGTCCAGCTGGCCGAAGTGGTACTTGCGTACCGCCGCGAGCAGTTCGTCGAGCGACAGCTCGCCGTCGTCGTCGGTGTCGACCTTGCGGAACGCCTCCTGGGCCTTCGAGCGGTCCACGCCGATGCCGCCGAGCCACGCCTCGAACTCACCGGCGTTGATCTGCCCGTCGGCGTTCTTGTCGCAGAGACCGATGATGCCCTTCACCACCGGGCCGAGCGCGCGGTTGAAGTCGGCCTCGCCTCCCTGGAAGATGAGGTCCCCGGTGACACTCAGGAACTGGTCCTGAGTGAGCGGGCCGTTCGACGGTGCCCCGGCCGCCTGCGTGAGGTGATCGAAGAGGCTGCGGAAGGCTTCCCGCAGCGCCTGCGCCTCCGGGGAGTCGGTGCGCTTGCCGAAGTTCTGCGCGATCTTCCCGGCCTCCTGCTCGAAGTCCTGCCATTCCAGGATTCCGTTACCGTCCGAGTCCCACTTCTGGAAACGCTTCAGCAGGCGATCGTTCGCGACGGCAGTAGCCATGATGGTTCCCTTTCGTTGGATGTGCGGGATGTCAGCGACGCCGGACGGAACGTCGGCGCCGCCTCGCGGAACCCTTCTTCTCCGAAGGCCCGCAAGTCTGGAATTCAGAGGAGCGTGACCCGGGCCCCGGAGGCTCTTCCGCGGGTGTCCAGCAGGGCACAGTCCGCGCGGGTCAGCGTCGTCAGGTCGTAACACGCGTGGTGCTGCAGGAGAATTGCCAGATCGGCACCGGCCAGGGCGTCCGGCAAGGACTCCACGCGTTCCAGGAATGCGCCGTCCGCGGCGAATTCCCCTACATACGGGTCGTGATAGCGGACCGCGATGCCTTGAGCGCGCAGACCGCTCGCCACCGGTGCCGCCGGCGATTCCCTGGCGTCGGCCACATCGGGCTTGTACGCCACGCCGAGCAGGACGACCGACGCTTCTCCGGGCGCCTTTCCCATGTCGCCGAGGAGCCCGACGGCCCGGCCGACGACATGCTCCGGCATCCGTGACACCACTTCATGGGCCGCGGACAGCATCCGGAAGTGGAAGCCCTCGGCGTCGGCCTTCGCCGCGAGATAGCGGGGATCGACCGGGATGCAGTGGCCGCCCACCCCGGCCCCCGGCTGGAACGGAGCGAACCCGAAGGGCTTCGTCGCGGCGCAGTGCAGCACGTCCCACACGTCGATGCCCGTGCGGTCGCAGAACAGCGCCACCTCGTCGACGAGCGCGATATTGACGTACCGGTAGGTGTTCTCGAGCAGCTTGGCCATCTCGGCTTCGCGCGTGCCGCGCGACACCACCAGCGTCTCGACGAACCGGCCGTAGAAGGCGACGGCGTGCTTGGCGCACAGGGGAGTGCAGCCGCTCACCACCTTCGGGGTGTTGCCGATCCCGAACTGCCGGTTACCGGGGTCGATGCGCTCGGGTGAGTACGCGAGGTGGAAGTCCGTGCCGGCCCGCAGCCCGCTGCCCTCCTCCAGGAGGGGGCGGACGACGTCCTCCGTGGTGCCCGGGTAACTCGTGGACTCCAGGACGACGAGCATGCCGGGGCGCAGGCCGCGTGCCACGGCGCGCGACGCGGCACGCACCGCCCCGAGGTCCGGCGCGCCGCCCGCGCCCAGTCCCGTGGGGACGCAGATCACGACGGTGTCGGCCCGGCCGGTCACGGACGCGTCGTCCGTCGCGCGGAACCCCGTCGCCAGCATGTCGGCGACCTCCGCGTCCGGCACCCCACCGACGTGCGAGCGCCCCTCGTTGAGCCCGGTCACCACCGCGGTCGAGACGTCGTACCCGATGGTGGTCAGGCCCGCGGCGCACGCGGCCTGCGCGAGCGGCAGCCCCACGTGCCCCAGCCCGATCACCACGAGATCGGCAGTCATGGAAATTCCCCCCTCGTTCGCAACGGCTCCTCATCTCTGATCAGGCGGAGAAACTTCCGGTGCCCGGGGGGACATGCGAGCCATATCCCGGCTGCACGGTCAGTGAGGGGGTGAGACAGAAGGGGTCGCCGTAGACCCGGACGGGCTTGTCGGTGCGATTGACGAGGACATGCGCACCGAGCGGCAGCTTGTGACAGCCCTCCGGATTCTCGTACGTGGTGAGCGGCTGGAACTCGGTTTCGAATACGCTGACCTCGCCGTCACTCGGAGCGGCGGTTGCCGGAACGGTCGCGGAAACGCTCGCGATGAGCGCGACGGCGACCAGGGTGAAAACAGAACCGACTCGGCGCATATGACATTCCTTTCGCGGAGAACGAGCACCGCGAGAATGCTGCCCCTGCGCCCTGCCGCGTAATATTCACCCGTCAAGGTGCACCCGAATCAGCGACAATATGCCAATGCGGTGGCAAGAGAAGATCGTATGACCGGCCCGTGGAAAGGGGTACGGTCGCCGCCATGGACGAACTCGCGCTGCTCGAGCGCTCCGGCGGTCCCGTGACCCGTGGCCGGCTCGCCCGTGACCTCACCGCGCTCGGCCTCGCCGACGGTGACCACGTCATGTTCCACACCGCGCTGTCCGCCCTCGGGTATGTGGCGGGCGGCCCGCAGACGGTCATCGGCGCGCTCCGCGATGTCGTGGGTGAGCGGGGCACGTTGATGGTCACCTGCGGCTGGAACGACGCACCGCCCTACGACTTCACCGACTGGCCGCGAGCCTGGCAGGACGCGCTGCGCGCCGAACACCCCGCGTACGACCCGGACGTGAGCGAGGCGGACCATGCCAACGGCCGCCTCCCCGAAGCCCTGCGCCGCATGGCGGGAGCCGTCCGCAGCCGGCACCCCGACGCCAGTTTCGCCGCGCTCGGCGCGGCCGCTGAGGAGCTGATGGCCGACCAGCCGTGGGACGGCCCGCACGGCCCCGGCAGCCCGCTGGCGCGGCTGGTCACCCGGGGTGGCCGGGTCCTCCTGCTGGGCGCCCCGCTGGACTCCCTCACGATCCTGCACCACGCCGAGGCGCTCGCCGACGCGCCGGGCAAGCGGTTCGTGACGTACGAGCAGCCGGTCGTCGTCGGCGGGGAGCGGGTCTGGCGGCGTTTCCACGACATCGACTCGGAGAACGGGGCCTTCGACTACTCCGCCGTCGTGCCCGAGGGGCAGTGGCCGTTCGAGGCCATCGTCCGGGACATGCTCGCCGCGGGCCTCGGCCGCAGCGGCCCGGTCGGCGCGGCGCGCAGCCACCTTTTCGACGCCGGGGACGTCGTCGACTTCGGCGTCGCCTGGATCGAGGACGAACTGGGCGACGCCCGCCGGTGAGGTTACCGCCCCGCGGCGGTCAGCAGGCCGAGTGCGCAGCCGGCCAGTGCGCAGGCGGACAGGGCCGCCGCCACCGCCGCGCACAGGACCCGGTGGCGCAGCTCCCGGTAGCGGGTGGCGTACTCGTCCTGGAGCTGCGCGCAGCGGTGGCGGATCCGTTCCAGGTAGCGGCGGGTGAGGAGGAGCCGGTCGTCCGTGTACTGGCGGATGACCTCTTCGCGCTGTGCCGTGGTGAGCCAGGGCATCCGGTCGGCGAACGCCGCGGCCTCGGTCCGGGCCCGCTCGGCCTCCGTCCAGCACAGCAAGTAGCCCTCCAGCCGGCCGAGGTCGGCGTCGGCCGCGCGTTCCTCCGGGCCGTACTGCGGGTTCATTTCTCCTCCGTACCGCCGCGCAGCGAGGTGTCCGGGTCCTCGTCCACCATGTCCCTGCGCCCGGTGGCCTCCGCCTGGTCCAGCATGGCGACGCCGGGGTGGTGCAGGTCGAAGGCGGGGGACTCGGAGCGGACCCGGGGCAGCGTCTCGAAGTTGTGCCGCGGAGGCGGGCAGGACGTCGCCCACTCCAGGGACCGGCCGTAGCCCCAGGGGTCGTCGACCGTGATCTTCGGCGCGTACTTGGCGGTGCGCCACACGTTGTACAGGAACGGCAGCGTGGAGACGCCCAGCAGGAACGCGCCGATGGAGGAGACCGTGTTCAGCGCGGTGAAGCCGTCCGCCGAGAGGTAGTCGGCGTAGCGGCGGGGCATGCCTTCGGCACCCAGCCAGTGCTGGACGAGGAAGGTGGTGTGAAAGCCCACGAACAGCGTCCAGAAGTGAATCTTCCCCAGCCGCTCGTCGAGCATGGTGCCGGTGAACTTGGGCCACCAGTAATGGAATCCGCCGAACATGGCGAAGACGACCGTGCCGAACACGACGTAATGGAAGTGCGCGACCACGAAATAGCTGTCGCTCACGTGGAAGTCCATCGGGGGAGAGGCGAGGATGACGCCGGTCAGGCCGCCGAACAGGAAGGTGAGGAGAAAGCCGAGGACCCAGAGCATGGGTGTCTCGAACGACAGGGAGCCGCGCCACATCGTGCCGATCCAGTTGAAGAACTTCACCCCGGTGGGCACCGCGATCAGGAACGACATGAAGGAGAAGAACGGCAGCAGCACGCCGCCGGTGACGAACATGTGGTGCGCCCACACGGTGACCGAGAGGCCGGTGATCGAGATGGTCGCCGCGACCAGTCCGATGTAACCGAAGATGGGCTTGCGGGCGAACACCGGGATGATTTCGGTGACCACGCCGAAGAACGGCAGCGCGATGATGTAGACCTCGGGGTGGCCGAAGAACCAGAACAGGTGCTGATACAGCAGCGCGCCGCCGTTGGACGGGTCGTAGATGTGCGCCCCGAACTTCCGGTCCGCCGCGAGGGCCAGCAGGGTGGCGGCCAGCACGGGGAAGGCCATCAGGACCAGCACGCTGGTCAGCAGCACGTTCCAGGTGAAGATCGGCATCCGGAACATCGTCATGCCGGGCATCCGCATGCAGATGATCGTGGTGATGAAATTGACGGCGCCGAGAATGGTGCCGAATCCGGAGAGCGCCAGGCCCATCACCCACATGTCCCCGCCGACCCCCGGAGTACGGGTGGCGTCGGACAGCGGCGTATAGGCGAACCACCCGAAGTCGGCCGCGCCGCTCGGCGTCAGGAACGACCCCACAGCGATCAGCGAACCGAAGAGGAAAAGCCAGTACGACAGCATGTTCAGCCGCGGGAACGCCACATCCGGCGAGCCGATCTGCAACGGCATGATGGCATTGGAGAACCCGGCGAAGAGGGGCGTGGCGAACATCAGCATCATGATGGTGCCGTGCATGGTGAACGCCTGGTTGAACTGTTCGTTGGAGAGGATCTGCAGGCCCGGGCGCGCCAGTTCGGCACGCATGGAAAGCGCCAGCAGCCCCCCGAACAGAAAGAAGATGAAGGCCGTCACCATGTAGAGAGAGCCGATCTTCTTGTGGTCCGTGGTCGTCAGCCACGTCACCACCACGGCACCTCTTGTGCGACGGGGGGTCTCTCGGACCATCGGCTGATCCGGGTGCTCCGTCTGCGTCGTCACGACGCCACTCCCTTTCCGCTCCCATGGGTACACGGCTGGTATACGGCACCGGCGGAAAGCAGCCGCGCCATTGGGCCGTACGTGGGAGGGGGGAATACCGGGAATTCCGCCCGGCCGGGGAAAGCCCCGGCAAACGGTCAGGCGTCGGGGATCAGCTCCTGCTCGACGACCTCCCGGGCCACCTCCCGCAGGCGCCGGCCGCGGCGGCGGGCGTGGCCGCGCATCGCCTCGAACGCCTCATCGACGCTGACCCCCATGCGGTGAGCGAGGAAGCCCTTGGCCTGTTCGATGGCGATACGGCTCTGCAGCGCGGCGCGGAGCTGGTCGTTGACCCTGCGGTAGGTGATCAGGGCCTCCTGGTGGCAGAGGCTGACGGCCACAACATGGGCCAGCGCCTGCCCCAGCCGCACGTCCTGCTCGGGCACCGGAGCGGAGCCCGTACGCAGCAACAGCAGGCAGCCGTCGGCCTGTCGCCGGTGGGTCAGCGGGACCGCGCTGGCGAAGCGGTACCCGGCGGCGAGGGCCTGCTCCGTGAAGGCGGGCCAGCGCGGGGCGGTGGACAGCAGGTCCACCGAGACGACCGGGGAGATGGTGCGGTAGCCCTCCCGCGCGGGCCCCTCCAGCGCCGCGATGGCCAGCAGGTCGGCGAAGGCCGGGTCCGGCTCGCTCGCGGCGGCCGGCTGCAGCCCCTCGCCCGGCGGCGCGAACAGCACCGCCGCTGCGGAGACGTCCAGCAGCTGTACGCACCGGGTGGTGAACCTCTGCAAGTAGCCGGCCGTGTCGAACGCCTTCCCGTAGGAGGCGTCGGCCAGGTCCACGAAGACGTCGGCCAGGAACTGCTCGCGACCCATGATCATCCTTACGGACGTGAAGAGGGAAGAGGACGGTCGTCCGGCTGGCAGGGTGACGAACGCGCGGTCGGCTCTGGCGCCTCCTCGGGCTATGCCGCGCAACCGTGCGCATCCACCCGGGAACAGCACTCTCACAGGGTCCCGCACGGGACGCGCGCCACGACTATGACTCGGACACGTACCGTGCAGTCCGAGCCATCCGGCGCCCGGAACCGGGCCTCGCGCCGGGGCACGCGCGTGCGGGCACGCCCCGCACCGGGCCAGCCGGAATGCCAAGGGGACATGCCACAAGGTCCGCCGCCCCCGTCGAATCCGACTTACGGATGCGCATTCAAAGATGGCTCGGACAGCCCCGGCCCTCTTGAACCGTCATGCGGAAGCTGCGCAGGGCGCGGCAGAGCGGAACCACGGGCGCGGCAGATCGGACCACGGGCGCGGCAGGGCGGAGAGTTCCCCGTTCACTCCTTCGCGCCCACCACGGACTTGCCGGCCAGCCGTCCGTTCGCGTAGCAGAGCCGGTACGCGTCGGCAGCGAGCACGCCCGTGCTGTAGTAGGCGCACCGTTGGCCGCGCGGCGCGGGCGGCGCGTCGTCCGGCGGCCCGTCCCTGGTGAAGACCGGCAGCCGGTCCTCCACCGCCTCCTCGTCCTGGCCCACCCGCAGCCGGTCGTACGCGGCGCGGTCCAGCACCGAGAAGGAAGAGCTGAGCAGACTGACCGGGATCATGAGGAGCAAAATGCCGGCGAGGGCCGCCAGGGGCGCCACGACGGTCTGCGTGAGCCGCCGCCGCACCTGAAGGCGGGCCCGCTCCAACTCCCTCGCGGACGTACTGGGCTGCGCCCCGGAACCGGAGCCGCGCGCGGCCGCGCCCGCGCCGGCCGGCAGCTCCGCGGGCCCCGCACCCGCCCCCGTAGGCAGCTCCGCCGCGACCTCGAAGCCGCCCTCCGGCGTCGGCCCCGTCCGGAGCGTGCCGCCCGCCAGCCGGACCCGCTCGTCCAGGCCCACCAGCCCGGCGCCGCCCGAAGCCACCCCGGGCGGCGGCGCCCCCGCGGCGGCGGGCTCATTGACCACCGAGACCGACAACCTGCCGTCGGCGCGGTCGATCCGGACCCGCACGGCGCCGCCCGGCGCATGCTTCGCCGCGTTCGTCAGAGCCTCCTGGACCACGCGGTGCACCGCGGGGCCGACCATCGGCGGCAGGCCGCCCGCGGCGCCCGTGCGCGCCAGACGGATGTCGACGCCGGACTGCCGCGCCCGATCGACCAGCGCCTCGACGGTCTCCTCCGAGGGGACCACCGGCGCCTCCTCGTCGTCCGCGCGCAGCACGCCGATGATCTCCCGCAGCCGTTCGGTGGCGGCGCCCGCCGCCGCCCGGAGCTCACCGACGGCCGCCTGATGGCGGGCGTCCAGCGACGGGTCGACCTCCAGAGCGCCCGCGCGGACCGCGAGCAGCGTCAGCTCGTGCCCGAGCGAGTCGTGCATGTCGCCCGCGATCCGGGCCCGTTCGCGGATACGGGCGCGGTCGGCGACGGCCTGCTGCTCGCGCTCCATCCGGTCGGCCAGCCGCCAGCCGCTGCCGACCAGCTCGGCGTACTGCCGCCGGAGGCGGCCCAGCAGCCAGGGCAGCGCCGCGCACGGCAGCAGGACCAGGAGCATCTGGGGCCAGCCCCACAGGTCGCGGCCGATGATCGTGCAGAGCGGCAGCCCCGCGACGGCGACCGCCGCGAAGAACCACAGGGCCGGGCGGATCTCCGCCGTGCGGCGCCCGGCCAGGTACGCGAAGGCCGCGAGCGCCGGCCAGTACAGCGGACTGAGCAGCTCCACGCTCTGCGCGAGGCCCAGCGCGACCGGTATGCCGAGCGCGGTCAGCGGCCGGCGGCGGCAGAGCAGTACGGCCACGGCGAGCAGTGGTACGGCGGCGCGCGCGACGAACAGCGGCTGCCCGGGCGGGAATTCGAAGAGGGCCACGGCCGGCGGTGCGGTCACCGCGGACCACAGCAGAAGGTCGTAGAGGTGAGGGAGTCGGGGGAGGCGGGGCATCGGTGGTCTCAGTCCTCCTGGACGATCCCGGCCTCGTACGCCAGGATCGCCGCCTGCACCCGGTTCCTGACGTCCAGGTGGGCGAGGATCTGGCTGACGTACGCCTTCACGGTCCCCTCGACCACGTGCAGCCGGCGGGCGATCTCGGCGTTGGACAGGCCCGCCCCGACCAGCGCGAGCACGTCCCGTTCGCGGCCGGTCAGGCCCTCGATGCGGGCCCGCGCGCCGGCCTGCTTGCCGAGCTGCCCGGAGTCGAGCCGGGCGATCACCCGGCGGGCCACGGCGGGGGAGAGGTAGGCACCGCCCTCGGCGACCGCCTGTACGCCGGCGATCAGTTCGCGCGGATTGCCGGACTTCAGCAGGAACCCGGCGGCACCGGAGCCGAGCGCGCTCGCGATGTACTCGTCCTCGGAGAACGTCGTCAGCATCACCACCGCGCTCCCGGGCGCGACGCGGCGCAGTTCGGCGGCGGCCTGCAGGCCGTCCAGCCGGGGCATCCGGATGTCGAGCAGGCACACGTCCGGGCGGTGCCGGTGGGTGAGCGCCACGGCCTCGTGCCCGTCGGACGCCTCGGCGACGACCTCGATGTCCTCGGCCGTCCCGAGGATGGCCCGGATCCCGGCCCGGATCATCGCCTCGTCGTCCGCCAGCAGCACTCGGATCATCGTCTCCCCCGTTTCCGTATGTGTACAGCGAACCCACGCTACCGCCTGCGCAACCCGCCCGGACGCTGACGAAAGTGCCGTACCACCGCTGACGAAGGATGCCTGACCGGGCCCTTCCCGCTCCCTAATGTCCTGATCGGCCACGCGGTGGTCGTGCTCGCTTCACCCGGCGCACACCCCGCACGCCGACACTGCGAACCCGCCCCCCGAACAAAGGAAAAGACACCATGCTCCGCACCGCCGCCCCCCGCCGCCTCCTGATGTGCGCGCCCCGCCACTTCGACGTCACGTACTCGATCAACCCCTGGATGGAGCCCGAGAAGCCCGTCGACGGCGGGCTCGCCCTCGCCCAGTGGGAGCAACTGCGCGCCCTGTACCGGGAGTTGGGCCACACCGTGGAGGTCATCGAGCCGGCCGGCGGGCTGCCCGACATGGTCTTCGCGGCCAACGGCGCCACCGTCGTGGACGGCAAGGTGCTGGGCGCCCGCTTCCGGCACGAGGAGCGCACCGCCGAGGGCCCGCTGTACCTCTCCTGGCTGCGCGCGAACGGCTTCACCGAGACGTACTGGCCCGAGCACGTCAACGAGGGGGAGGGCGACTATCTGCTGGTCGGCCGCCGCCTGCTGGCCGGTACCGGCTTCCGTACCGACCCCCGCTCGCACGCCGAGGCCCAGGAGTTCTTCGGCGTGCCGGTCACCGGGCTGACCCTGGTCGACCCGCGCTTCTACCACCTGGACACCGCGCTCGCCGTGCTCTCCGACGACGAGATCATGTACTACCCGGAGGCGTTCACACCGGGCAGCCGGGCCGTGCTGCGCGAGCTGTTCCCCGATGCGCTCCTCGCGACGGCCGAGGACGCGGCGGTGTTCGGCCTCAACGCGTTCTCCGACGGCCGCCACGTACTGCTGCCGGAGTCGGCCACGGGGCTCATCTCGGGGCTGCGCGAGCGCGGGTTCGAGCCGATCGGCGTGGACCTCACCGAACTCCTCAAGGCCGGCGGCAGCGTCAAGTGCTGCACCCTGGAGCTGCGCGAGGGGTGACGCCCGGGCCCGACGCCCCATGGGGAAATCGGGGCGGGAAGCCTATCTTGAGGCGCATGGACAGCATCCCGCGGGACACATCCGAGGAAGCGAACCCGCTGCGCCGTCTCACGCTCGACGAGCTGCGCCGGCGGACCAGCATGAAATGGCGCACGTACCCGGACGACGTGCTGCCCCTGTGGGTGGCGGAGATGGACGTACCGCTGGCCGAACCGGTCGTACGGGCGGTCACGGACGCGCTCGCGCGCGGCGACACCGGCTACCCGGCGGGGACCGCGTACGCCGAGGCGCTGGCCGATTTCGCCCGCGAGCGGTGGGGGTGGGACGGGCTCGCCGTGGAGCGCACGGCGATCGTGCCCGATGTGATGCTCGGCGTCGTCGAGATGCTGAAGCTGACCACGGGCCCCGGCGACGCGGTGGTCGTCAACTGCCCTGTGTATCCGCCGTTCTACCAGTTCCTCGGCAACGCGGACCGGAAGATCGTGGAGGCGCCGCTCGGGCCCGGCCACCGAATGGATCTCGCCGCCCTGGACGGCGCCTTCCGTACGGCCGTCGCGGACGGGCGGCGGGCCGCGTACCTGCTCTGCAGCCCGCACAACCCGACGGGCACGGTGCACACCGCCGACGAACTCGCCGCGGTCGCCGCGCTGGCCGCCCGGTACGGTGTCCGGGTCGTGGTGGACGAGATCCACGCCCCGGTGGTGGCCACGGGGGCCACCTTCGTGCCGTACCTGAGCGTGCCGGGCGCGGAGAGCGGGCTGTCCCTGATGTCCGCGTCCAAGGGGTGGAATCTCGCCGGGCTCAAGGCCGCCCTCGCGCTCGCGGGCCCGGCGGCCGCCGACGACCTCGCGCGTCTCCCCGAAGAGGTCGGCCACGGACCCAGCCATGTGGGCGTACTGGCCCACACCGCGGCCCTGCGGGACGGCGGCGGCTGGCTGGACGCGCTGCTCGCCGGGCTGGACGAGAACCGCCGACTGCTGGCGGAGCTGCTGGCCGAGCGGCTGCCGGAGGTGCGGTACGCGCCGGCCCGGGGCACCTACCTCGCCTGGCTGGACTGCCGCGAACTCGGCCTGGGCGACGATCCGGCCGCGGTCTTCCTGGAGCGCGGCCGGGTCGCCCTCAGCCCCGGTACGGACTTCGGCACCGGCGGCGCGGGCCATGCCCGGCTGAACCTCGCCACGTCGCCGGAGGTGCTCACCGAAGCGGTACGCAGAATGGCGGCGGCCCTGGGCTGAGGGCGCCGCGCCACACACGCCCTAGTCGCTCTCCGGCGCGGACTCCTCCGGGTCCCGGTGGCTGCCGGTGGACTCGTCCGGGTCCTTGTGGCTGCCCGTGGGCATGGCCGGGTGGCGGCCGAGCAGGAAGACGCCGGTCACCACCGCGGCCAGGCCGAGGAGTTCGCCGGTCAGTGCGGCGGGGGTGACGCGGATGCGGTCGCCGAGGAAGCCGATGCCGCAGGCGATGCCGGCCAGCGGTTCGGCCGCGGTCAGCGCCGGCAGGGACATCCGCAGCGGCCCGGCCTCGAAGGCGCTCTGGACCAGCATCAGCCCCGTCACGGCCAGTGCCACGATCACGTACGGCTCCCAGCTCACCAGCAGCCGCCCGAGGCCGTGGGCCTCCGCGATCTCGCTGGACACCCGGGTCAGCGCGTCCTGGAGGCCGTACAGCACACCCGCGGCGGCGGCCAGCAGCGGCGGCTCCTCCACCAGGCGCACATGACGTGCCGTCAGCACCAGGAGCAGCGCGATCGCGAGGACGCCGCCGAAGACGAGCCAGTGCCGCAGCGTGCCGGTGTGGGCGGGCCCGCTGTGCGGGCTCCCGGCGACGATGAAGGCCGCCACGCCGCCGCTGAGCAGCAGCACGCCGGCCCAGCCCGACCAGCCCAGCCGCTCCCCGCTCAGCCACCGGGCCAGCACCATGGCGAACAGCAGGTTCGTGGCCAGCAGCGGCTCGACCCGGGACAGGTCGCCGCGGCTCAGCGCGAGCACGCTGAAGATCTGCCCGACGACCATGCAGCCGATCCCCGCGAGCCACATCGGTACCTTCATCAGGTCCAGCAGCAGCCGGAAGCTGAGCATGTCCTTCAGCGGCGCTTCCCGCGCCGCGTGCTGCTGCAGGACGAAGCCCAGCCCCAACAGGCAGGCGGCGAGGACACCGTAGAGGTAGATCATGGTCACCGCACCGGGGGGCGGCCGGCGGGCGGCTGCTCGGCCGAGGGCACCCGGTCCGCCTCACGCAGCGCCACTTCGCCCTTGAGCAGCGGGGAGCGGGCCAGTACCACCGCGGAGACGGCGATCAGCGCGCCGCCCGCCACGGCCGGCACGATGTACCAGCCGCCGCGCACATGCTCCGCGAAGGCGAAGGAGCCCCACAGGATGGCCACGATCGGGTCGGAGAGCGTCAGTCCGGGCTGGGCCGCGAGCAGGTTCCCGGCGTGCAGCGCCGACTGGAGCAGGAACATCGCGAGGATGCCGGCCGCGACCATGGCGTACAGCTGCCAGGTCGCGAACACCGCGCCGATGCCCTCCTCCCCGCGGCTCATCGCGCCCTTCATGAAGGCGGCCGTCAGCCCGAACTGGCAGCCGGCCGCCACGCCGAAGGCGGCCGCCCTGCGGCTCGCGCCGCCCGGGAGCGACGGCGGCTGGCGGCGGCCCCACTCCACGGCCGCGACGACGACGAAGAGGTTCACGCCGGTGCCCACCGTCCACGCCTCCCAGCCCGCCTCCTCGCCGTCCCCGGGGGCGGGCGAGAGGAAGTACAGCAGGGCGGCCAGCCCGCCGGTCATGCCCACGGCGGACAGCCACTCGCGGTGGTGCAGCCGGGTGTGGAACACCCACGACGCCAGCAGCAGCGTCGCCGGGAGCTCGATGACGAGGATGGGCTGGACGACCGACAGGCTGCCGGTCGCCAGCGCGGCCGCCTGCAGGACGAAGCCCATGATCACGCAGAGGAAGCCGGCGAACCACACCGGGCGGCGCAGCAGATGCAGGATCAGCTGGGGCCGCAGGCTGTCCTCGCCCGGCAGGTCACGGCTGGCGCGCCGCTGCAGCACCGAGGCGGCCGCGTTGGCGCAGGCGGCGAGCACGGCCAGGAAGTAGCTCAGCACGACGTCCTTCCTCGGTCGTCCTCCCGGGAGGACGGATCGGGCGGCCCCTCAGGCGAAGCGCGTGGCCAGCCGCCGGAACAGGGCCGGGGCGAGGCCCTTGAAGCGGGCGGGAACCTGCAGCCAGCCGGGGACGAAGACCTCGCTCCGCTCGTGCGCCACCGCGTCCCAGACGGCGTCGGCCACCCGCGTCGCGGCGATCGGCCGCGGCCGGGCGCGCTGGTAGGGCGCTCCCCGGCGGGTGAAGAAAGGGGTGTTGACCGCGCCGGGCACCACCAGCGACACCCGCACCCGGCTGCCCGCCAGTTCGTACCGCAGGCTCTCGGCGAAGGCCGCGACGGCCGCCTTGGCCGCCGAGTACACGGCTTCCTCGCGCACCCCCACGGCGCCCGCGATCGACCCCACGAAGAGGAGGTGTCCGCGGTCGCGGCGCACTATGTCGGGGAGCACCCGGCGGGTCAGATGCAGCACGGCGGCCAGGTCCACCGCCAGTACCTCGTCGATGGCGGCCGGCGGCATGGCCGTGAAGGGGCCCGCCCAGCCGATGCCGGCCCCGGCGACCAGCACGTCCACGCCGCCCGCCACGTCGAGGGCGCGGTCGACGAGCTGTCCGCAGCCCGTCGGGTCGCCCAGGTCGCAGGGGAGAGCCGTGGCCCCGCAGCGGTCGGCGATCCGGTCCAGGCGCTCCTCGTCACGGCCGTTCAGCAGCAGCTGCCAGCCGCCCTCGGCGGCGAACCGGGAGGCGACGGCCGCGCCGATGCCCGACGAGGCGCCGGTGATCAGCGCCACCGGCGCGCCGGTACGGTGCGCCTGCGGCGCGGCGCTGTGGCGTCCGGGCTGGTCCTCCGGGAGTACAGGACTGTGCGGCAGTGGTCCCGCGGCTTCCACAGGAGACCTCCTCCGAGCTGGGGCTCACCCTTTATGTCCTGATATCCAGACCCGGACCAGCATGACACGACTTTCGTGATGATCCGGGCAATTGCCACCCCGGGCGTCACCAGCCCGTGTCGTCCGTACCGTGGTCGCGCAGCGGGCCCACGGTGAGGCCCTGCCGGCGGCAGCGCTGCACGAGTACGGGCAGCGCCTGGAGCGTGACGCGCCAGGAACCGGGCGCCGACGTGCGGTCGCTGTCGTGCAGCAGGACGGTCGCGCCGCCCTCCAGCCGGCGCTCCACGGTGCGCACGACCGTGGCCGCCTCGGCCCCCGCCACCCAGTCGCGCCCCCACGCGGACCACAGCACGGTGCGCAGCCCGAGGCGGTGCGCGGCGGCCCACCGGCCGCCGGTGAGGATGCCGTAGGGCGGCCGGTACCACCGGGGCCGGACCCCGCAGATGTCGGTGGCCGCCCGGACCGCCCGGCGCAGGTCGCGCAGTTCGCGTACCGGCGCGGGCCACCAGGGCCTGCGGTGGTCCCAGCCGTGCAGCCCCACCTCGTGCCCGCGGGCCACGATGTCCCGCCCCACCTCGGGTGCCTCGGCCAGCGCCGCGCCCAGCAGGAAGAAGGTCGCCCGGACGTCCAGGCCGTCCAGCGCGTCGAGGAAGCGCGGCGTGCTCGCGCGGTCCGGGCCGTCGTCGAAGGTCAGGGCGATGTGCCCCGGGTGGCCCTGACCGTCGAGCCCGGGGAAGAGGGCGCGCCGCACGGGCGGCAGCCAGGTCCCGGCCGGTCCGATGTGCAGCGCGGCCGCCGCTGTCGCGGCCGCGCCCGCCGCCTGCCACGCGGCGGGCCCGGGCGGAGGACGGTCGATGCGCATGCCGTCCAGTATGGTCGCGTACGCCACGAAATGCTTGGGAAAGGCACCCGGACCGGGGCGGTGGAGCACATGGGCGGACGATTCGTCATCCTCAGCGCCGGCATGGGGGCCGGGCACCACGCGGTGGCCGGGGAGCTCGCGCACCGGCTGACCGGCCGCGGCCACCGGGCCGAGACCCTCGACGTCCTCGACCTGCTGCCGGCCGGCACCGGCGCCGCCCTGCGCGGCTTCTACGCCACCACCGTCCGGCACGCGCCCGCGCTCTACGACGCGATCTACCGCGCCTACTTCGTCCCCCGGCCGCCGCCCGGGCCCGGCCGCCCGCAGCCGGGCCCCGCCGACACCTCGCCGGTCGTCGCGCCCGCCGCCAAGGAGCTGCGGCGCCGCCTGGCCGGCGCGCCGCCCGACGCGGTGATCGCGACCTTCCACCTCGCCGCGCAGGTCAGCGGCCGGCTGCGGGAGGCCGGGGCGCTGCGCTGCCCGAGCATCGTCGTGCTCACCGACTTCGCCGTGCACCGCCAGTGGCTGCACCCCGGCAACGACCTGCACCTCTGCCCGACCCCGGAGACCGCGGCGGAGATCGGCCGGCTCGGCGGCCGGGGCGCGGCGGCGGTCGGACCCGTAGTGCCCGCGGCCTTCCGCACCGCGCCGCCGCCCTCCCGTACCGCCGTCTTCACCCGCCGCTTCGCCGCCCGTGCCCCCGGTCGCACCCCGGTCCTGCTCTCCGCCGGGGCCTGGGGCGTGGCCTCGCACCTGGCGAGTACGGCCGCGCTGCTCCGCGACGGCGGATACCTGCCGGTGGTGATGTGCGGCCGCAGCCGGTCGCTGCGGCGGCGGATCGGCCGGGTGTCCGGGACCGTGGCGCTCGGCTGGGTGGCGGACGTACCGGCCCTGATGGCCGCGGCGGGCGTACTGGTGGAGAACGCGGCGGGGCAGACGGCGGCCCAGGCGCTGGCGGCCGGGCTGCCCGTGGTGAGCTACCGGCCGATCCCCGGGCACGGCGCGGCGGGGGCCCGCCGGATGGCCGCCGCCGGACTGTCGGGCCACGCCCGCGACCCGGCCGACCTGCTGCGCGTACTCGACGACCTGACCCGCGACGGGCCGGTCCGGGAGGCCCGGATCGCCGCCGGGCGGGCGCTGTTCCGGGCCGATGCCGCCGAGGTCATCACCGCTGCCGTACGGCCGGCGGCCGCCGCGCCTCCGGGGGTGGCGGGATCCCGGCCCCCGGAGAACACCGGACGGTAGCCAACGGCCCGGGGAGCGGTAGCGTGAGGCGACATAACGGGGCTCGGCCGACCAATCGGGTTGGACCGGGGCATTTCGTGCTGCTCGGGAGGATTCCCCTATGTTTCCCACCGGAAAAGGCCAGTTACCGTTCACCAATCCGCTCGAATCGGTCACCCAGTCGGTGACCGGCAAGATGGCAGAGGGCATCGCCCTCGCCCAGGCCGCGGCCATCACCACGCAGGCGGCCACCGCGCTGAGCCGCTCGCCGGGCATCGACGACTGGTCCGCCCGCCCCGACGAGGAGCACCCGCGCCCGGTCGTCCTCGTCCACGGCACCTTCGGCAATGCCGAGACCTACTGGCTGACCGTCGCCCCGGTCCTCGCCGCCGCCGGATACAGCGTCTTCCGGCTCGACTACGGCGCCGACCCCCGCATACCGGTGATGCACGGCCTCACCTCCATGGAGGAATCGGCCGAGGAGCTGGCCGCCTATGTGGAACGCGTACTGGCGGCCACCGGCGCGGAGAAGGTCGACATCATCGGCCACTCGCAGGGCGGGATGCTCCCGCGCTACTACCTCAAGTACCTCGGCGGCGCCGCCAAAGTGCATCACTTGATCGGGCTCGCCCCGAACAACCACGGCACCACCGGCAACGGCATCGCCGCGCTCATGAAGCAGTACCCGGCCAGCATCGAGCTGACCAACATGGTGACGCCCGCGCTCACCCAACAGCACAAGGGCAGTGACTTCATGAACAAGCTCAACGACGGTCCGGACACCGTCGAGGGCGTGCGGTACACCGTCATCGCGACCAAGTATGACGAGGTGGTCACGCCCTACACCTCGTGCTGGCTCGAGGGCCCGAAGGTCCGCAACATCCTCCTGCAGGACCTGTGCGTGGCCGACCTCAGCGAGCACAACGCCGTGGTGTACTCGCCGTTCGTGATGCGGGAGGTGCTGCGCGCGCTGGGACCGGCGAAGGCGAAGAAGACCGCGGCGGCCCCCGCGCCCGCGCCGGTGCCCAAGCCCGTCCCGTAGCGGAATCACCAGGAGGTGTCAGGTGCCCGCGCGCAGCGCGGGCACCAGCACCCGTGCCGCCTCGGCCAGTTGGGCCCGCTGCGCGGCCGGGTCCAGCGAGCCGATCCGCAGGATGATGTGCCGGGCCCCGGCCAGTACGTAACCGCCGAGCCACTCCGCGCACTCCTGCGCGCTGCCGTACCCGAACGCCTGGAACGTCGCCATCTGCTCCAGCGAACGGCCGTAGTACGCCTGGGCGTAGGCGTCCAGCTGCTTGCGGGCCGCCGCCCGGTCCGGGTCGATCGCCACCGTCGCGTACAGCCCCGGAGTGACCGCGCCCGGCGGCCGGCCCTGTGCCGCCGTCAGTTGGCCGATCCGGTCCCAGGCTCGCGCGTAGCCACTCGCGTCCGGCAGGAACGGCAGCCAGCCGTCGTACCGTTCGGCCGTGCGCGCCAGCACCCGCGGCGTGTCGCTGCCCGCCAGCCACAGCGGGGGACCGGCGGGCGAGGAGGGGGACGGCGGCCGGTGCGGACCGGCCGGTTCGCGGCCCTTCCCCGACTCCGCCTCTGCGCTGCCGCGCCAGGTCTCCCGCCACAGCCGTACCGTGTCGTCCAGGCGCCCGAACCGCCCGGTGTACGGCACGCCCACCGCCGCGAACTCCCGCTCGGTCTCCGGCACCGGGAAGCCCGCGCCGAGCGCGGCGACCAGGCGCCCCTCCGCCGCCCGGTCCAGGCTCGCGAGCTGGTGCGCGCCGAGCAGCGGGTGCCGCAGGGCCGCCGTGTAGGCCGCCGTGCCCAGGGTGACCCGGCTGGTCACGGCCGCGGCGGCGGCGAGCACCACCACCGGGTCCAGCCGGGGCCGGGCGAGCAGCGAGTCCCCGGTCCACACCGAGTCGTAGCCGAGCCGTTCCGCCTCGCGGGCGAAGTCCAGCAGGGGGGCGACGCCGTGGTCACCGTTGATCGCCGCCTCCCGGGTCGGCAGCAGGACACCGACCCGGAGCCGGTGTCCGTCATCCGTACGGTCCTCGGCACTCATGCCGTGGCCTCCCATTCCTGATGTGCCCTCAGTTGACCTTGCGCTCCCGGCCCTGCCACAGCCGGTCCCGCAGGGTGCGGCGGAGCACCTTGCCGTTGGGGTTGCGCGGCAGTTCGGCCAGGAACTCGTACGCCGTGGGGATCTTGAAATCGGCGAGCCGGCCCCGCAGGAAGCGCATCAGCTCCCGCGGCGTGGCCTGCTGTCCCGGCCGCAGCACGACGTACGCGTGCACGGCCTCGCCCCAGCGCTCGTCCGGGACGCCGACGACGGCGGCCTCGGCCACCGCCGGGTGCCCGGCGAGCGCGTGCTCGATCTCGGTGGGGTAGACGTTCTCGCCGCCGATGATGACCGTGTCGTTGATGCGGTCGCACAGGAAGAGGTAGCCGTCGTCGTCGAGCCGGCCCGCGTCGCCCATGCGGACCCAGCCGTCCCGCACCGTCTCCCGGGTGGCCGCCGGCTGCCGGTGGTAGCCCAGCATCCGCGCGGGGGTGCGGACCCAGACCTCGCCGACGGCGCCGGGCGGCAGGGCCGTGCCGTCCTCGTCGGCGATCCGCAGGTCGATGCCGGGATACGCGCGCCCGGCCGCGGTGAGCCGGTGACTGCCGGGAACGTGGTCGGCGGGCGGCAGGCAGGCGGCGAAGTTGCCCGTCTCGGTGCTGCCGTAGATCTGCGCGAACTCGCAGCCCATCGTCTCCAGACAGCGCCGCAGCAGCGGCCCGGAGATCGGCGCGCCACCGTAGATCATCTTGCGTACGGAGCGGAACGCGGCGGGGCCCGCGCCCGGCTCGTCCAGCAGCATCTGGAGCATGGCGGGCGTCACCAGGCCGTGGGTCAGGCCGAGTTCGCCGATCTGCCGCAGCACGTCACCGGCGACGAACATCGGCATGCTGACCATCGTGGCCCCGGCGACGAAGCCCTGCATCGCGTACGACAGGCCGCCGATGTGGAAGCCCGGCATGCCGATCAGGCACCGGTCGCCGGGCTGCCAGTCCACCCAGTCGCAGCCGTGCCGCGTGAACGCCTCGTCGACGTTGAAGAAGCTGCGGTGGGCCAGCACCACGCCCTTGGGCAGGCCGGTGGTGCCGCTGGTGTAGATCTGCGCCACGGCGTCGTCCGGGCCGGAGCCTGCGGCGAGGTCGCGCTCCGGGCGGTCCGCCTTCCAGGCCAGGAAGCCCGCACCGCGGTCCTCGCCGCTGTCGAGCGGGACCACCTCGCGCAGCTTCGGCAGGACGGTTCCGAGCTGCCCGGCGACGGCCAGCCGCTCGCGCTCGGCGAAGAGCAGCTCGGTGTCGGAGTCGCCCAGGATGTGCGCGATCTCGTCGCGGGTCAGCCGCCAGTTGACCGGCACCAGCACGGCACCGGTCTTGGCGCAGGCCAGCGCGATGTCGTAGAAGTGCTCGGACTCCTTCCCGAGGTAGGCCACGCGGGAGCCCGGACCGAGGCCGGCCGCGAGCAGGGCGTGTGCGGTGCGGTTGCTCTCGCGGTGCAGCTCCGCGTAGGTGAGCTGCCGGCCCTCGCAGAGCACGGCCGGGTGGCCGGGGCGGTCGGCGGCCTGGCGGGCCGCGACCGCATCGAGCGTGCGCGGCCGGACGGCCGGTCGTGGACGCGTGAGCGTGTCGTCGTTCATCCCGTTGCCCCTCTCAGGACAGCTGCCGGTCGAGGAAGTCGGTGAGCTGCCCGACGGATGGATGGTCGAAGGTGACCGAGGCGGGCAGCGGCACGCGCAACGCGGTCTCCAGCGCGTTCTTCAGCTCCACGGCGGCGAGCGAGTCCAGGCCCAGTTCCAGGAAGACCGCGTCCGGCTCCACGTCGTCCGTGCCGTCGAAGTGCAGCATGTCGGCGATCCGGGCGCGCAGGTACGTGTTCAGCGCGGCCCTGCGCTCGTCCGCGGGCAGCGCGAGCAGCTCGTCGACGTCGAGCCCCGGCCGGCCGGCCGGGCGCCCGTCGCGTACGAGGTGCCGGTACAGGCTGTGCGGGAGTGCCTGGCCCGCCGCGTACCGGTCCCAGTCGCAGGCCGCGGCCACGACCTGGGGCGCGGGCTGTCCGAGCAGGGTGACCAGCGCGTGCATGCCGTCCCCGGGATGCATGAAGGTGACGCCCTGGTCCTTCAGACGCCGGACGAGCGGCGCGTCGAGCCGGGCCGACATGCCGACCTCGGCCCACGGGCCCCAGTTGACGGACAGCGCGGGCAGGCCATGGCCCGCGCGCCAGCGCAGCAGACCGTCCAGATACGCGTTGCCCGCCGCGTAGTTGGCCTGCGCGGGGCCGCCGAGCACGGCGGCGACGGAGGAGTAACCGACGAAGAAGTCCAGCTCCGGGAAGGAGGCGGCGGCCTCGTGCAGCAGCCACGAGCCGTACACCTTGGGCCGCAGCACCGTCTCGATGCTCTCCCAGGTCAGCGCGGACGCGGGCATGTCGTTCAGGACGCCCGCCGCGTGCACGATGCCGCCCACCGGGTACGGGGACTGCTTCAGCTCGGCGGTGATCCGCTCGACGTCGGCGGGTTCGGCGATGTCCGCCTGGAGGACGGTGACATGGACGTCCTTGCCGAGCCCGGCCGCGAGCGCGGCCGCCTCCTCGGCGGGCGGTGCGGTACGGCCGGCCAGCGCCAGGTGGCGGGCGCCGAGTTCGACGAGCTTGCGCGCGGTCACCAGCCCGAGCCCGCCCAGCCCGCCGGTGACGAGGTACGTACGGTCGGGGCTGACGGCGAGCGGCCGGGCGGGCCGTGCCCGGTCGTCGGCGAACCGCAGCACCAGTTTGCCGGTGCTCGCGCCGCGGCCGAGCACCGAGAACGCCTCCTCGGCCTCGTCGAGCGCGTAGACGGTGGCCGGGACGGGCCGCAGCCGTCCGTCGGCCAGCTGCTCGGTGACGGACTGCAGGATCTGCCGGGTGTGCTCCCGCGCCTCGGCCTCGGGCCGTTCGCCCAGGTCGAAGTGGTGGTACGCCACGTCGGGGCGTACCTCGGCCACCTGCTCCGGCGTCCAGGATCCGACCTTGCCCAGCTCCACGAACCGCCCGCCGTCGGCCAGGCAGCGCAGGCCCGCCGGGATGAAGTCCTTGTTCAGGCTGTTCAGCACGATGTCCACGCCCTCGCCGCCGGTGGCGGCGAGCACCTCGTCGGCGAAGTCCAGCGTCCGGGAGTTCATGATGTGGCGGATGCCCTGGGCGCGCAGCAGCGGCCACTTGCCGGGACTGGCGGTGGCGAACACCTCGGCACCGGCCTGCTGGGCGAGCTGCACGGCGGCCTGCCCGACGCCGCCCGCCGCGGCGTGCACCAGTACCCGGTCGCCGGGCTTCAGCCCGGCGAGGTGGTGCAGCGCGTAGTGCGCGGTGACGAAGACGGTCGGCACGCCGGCCGCCTCGGCCATGGTGATCCGGTCCGGCTTGCGCACCGCCAGCTCCGAGGAGACGGTCAGGGTGCTCGCCATGCAGTCCAGCGCGTTGACGATCACCTCGTCGTCGGGCGCGAAGGCCGCATCCGGCCCCGCCGCGACCACCGTGCCCGCGCATTCGAAGCCCAGCGGCTGCGGCCGGTACTCGACGCCCGTCTCCTCGGCGTGCTGCTTGAGCAGTCCCAGCACGTTGAGCACGTCCTTGAAGTTGAGGCCCGCCGAGTGCACCGCGACCTGTATCCGGTCGCCCACGGGCGGCACCGGCTCGACGGGCTCCGGCCGCACGCCCGCGAAGGAGCCGTACTCCGTGATCGCGAGCCGCACGGCGGCGTCCGGCCGGCCGGCGGGGTCGAGCGGGTGCAGCCGTCGTACGTGGCGGAGCCCGGCCCGGTACGCCACCTGGAACTCCCCGGCGTCCCGCGCCAGCCACTCGTCCAGCAGCGGACCCGCGGCCCCGGCCGTGCCGTCGCCGCCGCTTTCGCGCGGCAGGTCGACCAGGGTGACGCGGTAGCCCGGGTACTCGTGCCACAGCGCCTGGCCGAAGCCCCACAGGGTGGCGGCCGCCGACGGGCCGGTGCCGTGCGGCGTCTCGTCCGGCAGCAGCTGGGCGCCCTCGGTGACCAGCCACAGCCGCCTGCCGTGGCCGGCACCGCCGCGCTCCAGCACACCGAGCACCGCGAGCAGATCGCGGTAGTTGCGCCGGCACTCGGCGGCGAGCGCCGCCGCCCCCTCGCCGTCGCCCGCCCGCCAGAACCAGCACACATCGGTGGGGTCCCCGTCGCGCAGGAACTCGGCCGCCACATCGGCCCCGGCGGCGTACGTCAACTCCGTGCCGGTCTCCGCGGCCCGTGCCGGCAGGTCGCCCAGCTCCGCCGCCGTACGGTTCAGCACCAGCACGCGGCGCGGTTCCCCGGCACTCTGCCCCGGCCCCGGCAGCGAGCGCTTGATCCAGCGCGGCTCGTGGAAGACCTGCGCGTGCCGCCCGCCGCCGGCCGTGGTGTTGGCCACCCGCTTCAGGCCCAGCCCGGTCAGCTCGAAGACCGGGCGGTCGCCCTCCAGCAGCACGAGGTCCGCCGACACGTCCACGTCCTGCCCGCCGTCCGGCGGTGCCGGGACGAGCCTGGCCACCGTGCGCAGCTCCGCCGCCTTCGGCTTCTTGAACAGCCGCAGTCGCCCGAACCGCACCGGCAGATACGTCTCCCCGGCGTCGTTGAGGACCGCCATCCCGTGCAGCGAACTGTCCAGCAGCGCCGGCGGCAGGTGCTCGGCGGGCCCCGTCCGCACGCCGCGCAGCTCGCTCACCGCGAGCCGCCCGTCGTGCCCGCGGGCCGCCAGCAGCCGGCGGAACTCCGGGCCGTAATCCACCCCCGCCGCGGACATCCCGGCGTACAGCTCCTCGCCGCCGACCGCCGCCGCCGGCTCGCCCGCGCCGGCCGCCTGCGCACACAGCTCCGTCCCGGCCCTGCTGAGCGCCGCGCCGGGGGGCTCGGGCGCACCGAGGACCGCGGTGGCGTGGCACCGCTCGAAGGCCCCGTCCCGGCCCGCCACCCGGGTCACGATCTCGGCCTCGGCCGTGCCGTCCTCCCGGGGCCGCAGCCGGGTACGCACCTCGGCGGTCCGGTCGGCGGCGAGGAAGACCGGCTCCCGGATCGCCACGTCCGTCACCGGCCGGCAGGTCTCGCCGTACACCGCGTCCTGCAGCGCGAGCAGCACCTCCAGATAGGCCGCGCCGGGCAGGACGACCTGCCCCATGATGACGTGGTCCGCCAGGTACGCCGGATGTGCGGCGTCCACCCGGGTCGCGAACTCCCGTGTGCCGTCCGCAAGTTGCTCCTCGGTGGAGACCTCCTCGCCCAGCAGCGGGTGGTGCTGCGCGCCGGCCGCCGCCGGTGCCCTGTCCCGGTCGCGGCCGCGCGGCGCCGGCAGCCAGTACGGCTTGCGGTCGAAGGCGTACGTCGGCAGGGTGGCGGGCCGGTCGGCCGCGCCGCGGTGGACACCCGCCCAGGACACCGGCAGACCGGCCGCGTACAGCCGGGCGAGGGCGTTCAGTACCGCACCGCCGTCCGTGTCGGCCCGGTTCAGGCCGCCCAGCCACAGGTGGTCACCGGCCGGCACGCACTGCCGGGCGAGGGAGGTCAGGGTCGAGCCGGGGCCGATCTCGACGCACGCGTGCCCGCCCCGCTTGGCCACCGTCCGCATGCTGCCGTCGAAGTCCACGGCGGCGCCGATGTGCCGGACCCAGTACTCCGGCGTGGTCAGCTCCCCGGGCCTGGCGACCCGTCCGGTGATGTTGGAGACCAGGGACAGCCGCGGCTCGTGGAATGTGATGTCCTTCAGCTCGTGCCGGAAGGCGTCCGCCACCTCGGCCATGAGCGGCGAGTGGAACGCGTGCGAGACCGACAGCTCCCGTACCTCGTAACCCGCATCGCGCAGCAGCACGCACACCTCGCCAAGAGACTCGCGGCCGCCGGAGAGCACGCACTGCCGGGGTGCGTTGCGGCAGGCGATGGCCAGGTCCGGGCGGCCGTCGAGCAGCGGGGCCAGTTCCTCCGGTGCCGCCGACACCTGGGCCATGCCGCCGGGCGCGGTCACCGACTCCATCAGCCGGGCCCGCGCCGCGACCAGCGCCACGCCGTCCTCCAGGGAGAAGACCCCGGCGACGGCCGCCGCCGCGATCTCCCCGATGCTGTGGCCGACCAGGACGTTCGGCCGCACGCCCCAGGACAGCCAGAGCTGCGCCAGCGCGTACTCCAGTGAGAACAGGGCGGGCTGGGTGTGCACGGTCCGGTGGATCGCGTCGCCGTCGGCCGCTGCGCCGGTCACCAGATCCCGTACCGACCGGCCCAGATGCGGCGCGAACAGCCGGTCACAGGCGTCCAGGTGCTCCCGGAAGACCGGCTGGCGCTCGTACAGCGCCCGGCCCATGCCCGGGTACTGGCTGCCCTGCCCGGTGAACAGGAACGCCACCTTGCGCAGGCTGCCGACGGACCCGCTGCCGCCGCCCGGTTCGTCGGCCCGCGCCAGCCAGCCGTCGAGCAGCTTCGTCACCCCGGCGCGGTCCCGGACGACGCCCGCGCGGCGTACGGGCAGGTGCGCCCGCCCGAGCGCGCCGGTACGGCACAGAGCGGACACCGGGACGTCGGGGGAATCCGCGACGTACTGCCGGTAGCGCTCGATCTGGCGGCGCAGCGACGGAGTGCTCTTCGCCGACAGGGTGAGGACGTGCGGCGCGCCGTCGTCCCGCGCCGGTTCCGTACGGGCCGGGGGCGGCGGCTCCTCCACGACCACGCAGCCGAGGGTGCCGGCGATCCCGAAGCCGTTGACCAGGGCGCGCCGCGGGCCGCTGGCGGGCCACGGCGTGACCTCCGTGGGCACGCTCACCGGGCAGCTGTCCCAGGGGATGCGGGGCGACGGGGTGGTGAGGTGCAGGTGCGGGTAGAAGGTGCCTTCCCGCATCTGGAGCAGCACCTTGACGATGCCGCAGACGCCCGCCGCCGACTCCAGATGTCCGACGTTGGTCTTCACCGAGCCGACCACCACCGGCTCGGCGCTGCTGTGGGACTCCGCGAAGGTGTCGCTGATCGACCCCATCTCGATGGGGTCGCCCAGCGGCGTGCCCGTACCGTGCGCCTCGACGTACTGGATGTCCCGCGGCGTCAGCCCGGCGTCGGTGATCGCGGCCCGCATGACGGCCTGCTGGGCGACGCCGTTGGGGGCGGTGAGACCCGCGCTCTCGCCGTCCGCGCGCACGGCCGAGCCGCGCAGCAGGCCGAGGACGCGGTCCTCGTCGCGCAGCGCGTCGGAGAGCCGCTTGAGCACCAGGACGCCGCAGCCCTCGCCGCGGCTGTAGCCGTCCGCGCTCTCGTCGAAGGTCTTGCAGCGGCCGTCGGAGCCGAGCATCCCGGCCTTGTGCAGGGTGTTCTGGATCAGCGGGTGGTGGATGGCGTTCACGCCGCCGCACAGGGCGAGGTCGCACTCCCCGCGGCGCAGGCCCTGGGCCGCCAGGTGCGCGCTGGTGAGCGAGGACGAGCAGGCGGTGTCGACGCTCATGCAGGGGCCGCGCAGTCCCAGGAAGTACGACAGCCGCCCGGACACGGCGCTGTGCGCGGTGCCGGGGACCGAGGCGCCGGACATCTCGCCGTCCGGGACGGCGACCGTCTCCGTGAGGTAGTCCATGGACATCACGCCCATGTAGACCCCGGCGTCGGTGTCCCGCAGGCCGGCGGGGTCGATATTGGCGTTCTCCAGTGCCTGCCAGGCGGTTTCCAGTACCAGGCGCTGCTGGGGATCGATGTACGGGGCTTCCTTGGGCGATATCTTGAAGAACTTCGCATCGAACATGTCGAGCCCGTCGAGGAAATTCCCCTCCGCGGTGCGCGACCGTTCGCCGTCCTCCCCGGAAACCCAGCGGTCAGCGGGCGCCGGGCCCTCCGCCGACCGTCCCGTGCGCAGGAACTCCGCGAATTCCTCGGGCGTTTCGTTACCGCCGGGAAAACGCAGCCCCACTCCGACAATGGCGATCGGCTCGGTCGGCTCCCACCGGCTCTGCTCCCCGGCGGCCTCGGGCGTTTCAGGCATGGCTGGTTCCTTCTCTCAGCTGACCGGTTCGTCGAAGAGGCCGGGCAGAACGTCGGTGGCCAAGTGCTCCGTAAGCCGCGCCAGATTGGGGCTGTTGAACAGCACGTTGGAGCTGATCTCGCAGTTCAGCAGGGTCTCCAGGCGCTGCTTCAGCTCCATGACGCGCAGCGAGGTGAGGCCGAGATCGAAGAAATTCTCCTCGAGCGGGAATTCCTCCTCTTCGTCCATCAGAAGGCAGGCTTTGAACTCCCTGGAAAGGATTTCCTCCAGCGCCTCCCGGCGCTCGGAGCGGGGGAGCCGGTGAAGGTCGTCGGAGTCCGCCATGGTCGGCAGTCAAGCAAACGGTGCTGACACGCTGCTGACAGTGCGCTGACTCTGTGTTCCGGCCCGGTTCCGGCAATGGCAGACTCGGCGGCCCGCACCGAAAACGCGCCTGCCGGCAGAGAATCGAGGGAATGATGGAGGACGGGTTCGACTTCACCAGGGAACTGGACAGCACGCTGAAAACGATCGGCCTGAGCCGGGAATCCGCGGTGAGCGGTCTGACTGTGACCGGCTGCCATCCGTACGTCCGGAGCCCGCTGCGCATGTCGGCCGCGATCGGGGTGTCGCTGCTCGCCGCGGCCGTCGGCGCCGCCCGGATCTGGCATCTCCGCACGGGCCGGGACCAGTACCTGTCCCTGGACCTGGGCCGGGGCCTGCACCGCATGTCCCCGTTCCTGGGCGGCGGTGCCACGCTCAACGGCTACTTCTCCAGCATGGGCTCGCTGGCCGGCCTGACCGGCATGGCACCGGCGGTCTGGGACTTCTACCGCACCGCCGACGACCGCTGGGTCATCCCCATCGCCTGCTATCCGCGCACCCGGGACGAACTGCTCAGCCTCCTGGACTGTGCGCACACCAGGGAGCACATCGCCGCCGCCGTCCGCCGCTGGGACGCGGCAGCGCTGGAGGAGGCGGCGGCCGAGCGGGCCGTCCCGCTCGTCATCGCCCGTACCCGGGAGGAGTTCCTCGCCCACCCGCAGGGCCGCGCGGTACTGGCCGAGCCGCTGGTGACGGTGGAGCGGATCGCCGACGGCCCCGCCGTCCCGCTGCCGACCGGGCCCCGGCCGCTGTCCTCGCTGCGCTGCCTGCAGTTCACCCACATCCTGGCGGGTACCGCGACCGGGCGGACGCTGGCCGAGTACGGCGCCGACGTGCTGCATGTGTGCGAACCGGACTCCTTCGAGCACGACGCCGTCTGGCACGAGTCGGGCAGCGGCATGCGGTCGGCCCGGCTGGACCTGCACCACCGCGGCACCGGCCGCGACACGTTCGACCGGCTGCTGCGCGACGCCGACGTCTTCGTCCTCAACTACCGCCCGGCGAAGGCCGCCCGGCTCGGCCTCACCGCCGAGGAGTGCGCGGCCGCCCGCCCGGGGCTCATTCACTGCTCCCTCACCGCCTACGGACACACCGGGCCCTGGCGCGACCGCGGCGGCTTCGACCAGCAGGCCCAGGCATTCACCGGCATCAGCCTGCGCGAAGGCGGCGGCGAGGCACCCGGGCTGCCGCCGGGCCGGATCCTCTGCGACTACCTCGCCTCCTACCTCGCCGCCGCCGGCATCATGGCGGCGGCCGTCCGCCGGGCGGAGGAAGGCGGCAGCTACGCCGTGCGCGTCTCGCTCGCCGGCGTCGCCAACTGGTGCTGGGAACTGGGCAGCTGGGAGCCGGAACTGATCGCCGGACTCGCCGAGGACGCCGTCCCGCCGGACCCCGAGTGGGAGACCCGCGCCACCCCGCTGGGGGAGCTGCGGCACATCGTCCCGCCCGTCCGCCTCAGCGAGACCCCCGCGGGCTTCGACGACCCGGTGCTGGTACCGCGAGGTTCCTCGGCACCGCAGTGGCGCCCCGCGCCCGTGGGCCCGTGACCGATACGACCGTTGGAGGCACCGTGGGGTTCTCTCCCCGCAGCACCGCCGCACCGGACGGCGCGCCGGCCGCACCGCCGGCCCGCGAACGGCCGCTGCTCAGCTACTCCTCGTACATCGGAGGCCGGGACGTCGAAGGGGAGGGCTGGGTCTACACCGTCAGCGCCGGCTCCCTGCTGGAGGACGTCTTCACCAGCGTCGGCCTGAAGCGCGCGCTGGAACGCTCCCCGGACCCGGAATCGGAGGCCGCCCAGCACCCCTACGTCATCGGCCGCGTCGCCGTCGCGGGCGATGCCGGCGTCGACGCCGCCCTCAAGGCCGCGTCCGCCGCGGCACCCGCCTGGGCCGCCGTACCCCTGGACCAGCGCATGGCCCTCGGCCCGCTCTTCCGCGCACGGCTGCTCCGGCACGGCGCGGAACTCCTGGACCTGATGGTCGCCGAGGGCACCCCGCTGCGGCTCGCCCGCTGGCAGCTCGACGGCCTGCTGGAGCTGTACGGCGAGGAGAGCTGCGCCTGGTACCGGCAGTGCATGCGGACCGAGTTCCGGCACGCCGGACGCCGCCTCATCGTCCACCGCCGGCCCGACGGCGTGGTCTGTCTGAACCCGCCGCAGAACGCCCCGGCGCCCAGCGCCGCGCTCGCCGTCCTGATGCTCATGGCGGGCAACTCCGTCGTGGTCCGCGCCCCGCGCAGCATCGCCCTCAGCACCATGTACCTGCTGCGCGAACTCGCCGGGCCGGCCCTGATGGACGCGGGCGCGCCGCCCGGAGCCCTGGGTGCCGTCTGCGGCAACCCCGCGCGTACCCTCACCCGGTGGCTCGACAGCCCCCTCGTCGACGACATCTTCTACATCGGCGGCAGCGAGGAAGGGCTCCGCTTCCAGCTGCGCTGCATCGCCGCCGGCAAGAAGCCCGTCCTCGAACTCGCGGGCAACGACGGCATCGTGGTCTGGAAGGACGCCGACCTGCCGCTCGCTGCCGAGGCCGTCACCGAGGCGTTCTACGGCTCGGGCCAGATCTGCATGGTCCCCAACTACGTCCTCGCCCACCCGGACATCGCCGACGAGCTGCTCGCCGAGGTGACGGCCAAGGCCCGCGACATCCGCCCCGGCCACCCCGGTGACGAGGACGTACTGCTCTCTCCCGTCCGGCGCAGCGAGCGGTTCTTCGCCCTGCTGGAGGAGGCGCTGCGCTCCGGTGCCGAGCTGGTGTGCGGCGGGCACCGTACGGAGGCCGACGGGACACGGTCGCAGACCGGGGTCTTCCTGGAGCCGACCGTGGTCCGCGTCGACGGCCTCGCGGGCGCCCGGGAGCTGGAGATGGTACGCCGTGAGACGTTCTTCCCGCTGCTTCCGGTCATCGTCGCCGAACCGGCCGCCGACGACGTGCTGCTCGACCGGTTCTGGGACTTCCTCAACGCCAACGCCTACGGCCTGCGCAACTCCCTGTGGACACGGAGCACCTCCGTCGTGGACGCATTCGTGCGACGGGTGGGCAACGGCGGCCTGCTCAAGGTCAACGACTCGCACATCGGCTTCCTGCCCTGCCTGCCCAGCCACGGCGGCACCGGCCTGACCGGCGGCGTGCACGGCGAGGCCAACTACCCCATGCTGACCACCTCGCACCTCCAGGGCGTCGGCATCAGCTCCGGCGTCAGCCCGCGGCACGCGGTCTTCGGCGAAAGGTGACTTCAATGCGCTCCCTGGAAACCGCCCGCACCACCTGCGAGCAGTACCACCCGGGCCTCGGCAAGGCCCTGGAGGAGATCGACCTGACCGACCGGGAACAGGTCGGCAGTCCGGTGATCGCGCTCTTCCGCGACCACGGCGGCGCCGGGCTGCTGGTGCCCGCCGCCTTCGGCGGCCGCGGCGCCGACCCCGTGGACGCCGTACGCGTGATGCGGGCCCTCGGCTCGTACTCGCCCTCCCTCGCCGCCGCCGCGACCATGCACCACTTCACGGCCGCGATGCTCTACTCGCTGGCCGGCCGTGCCGACGGCCTCACCGTCGCCCAGCGCGACCTGCTGGCCGGCGTCGTGCCCGGCCGGAAGCTGATGGCGTCCGGCTGGGCCGAGGGGCGCACCCAGCAGAACATCCTCGCTCCCGCGGTCACCGCGAAGCCGGCCGACGGCGGCTACCTCCTCAACGGCGCCAAGAAGCCGTGCAGCCTGTCCCGCTCGATGGACCTGCTCACCGCGAGCGTCACGGTCCCCGGCGCCGACGGGCAGCCGGAACTGGCCGTCGCGCTGGTCACCGCGGACACGCCCGGCATCACCGTGCACCCCTTCTGGGGCAACAGTGCGCTCGCCGCGGCGGAGAGCGACGAGGTGCGGCTCACGGACGTGTTCGTGCCCGAGGAGCTGGTCCTGCGCACCACCGCCGACGGGGAAGGCCCCGACCGGCTGTCGGAGATGCAGAGCGCCGGCTTCGTCTGGTTCGAACTGCTGATCTCCGCTGGGTACACCGGTGCCGCCGCCGCCCTCGTCCAGCGCGTACTGGAGCAGGCGCGGGGCAGCCTCACCGACCGGGCCGCGCTCGTGGTCCGCGCCGAGTCGGCCCACCTCCTGCTGGAGGGCACGGCCCGCGCGGTCCGCGACGGCGACCTGGCGGGCGAGGAGGCGGTCGCCGCCGTGCTCGTCGCCCGGTACGCCGCCCAGGAAACGCTGTCCGGCGCCGCCGACCTCGCCCTGGAACTGCTCGGCGGCATGGACTTCATCCGCTCGCCGGAAGGCTCGCTGCTCGCGGCCGCCGTCCGGCCGCTGGCCTTCCACCCGCCGTCCCGCACCAGCACCGCCGGCCCGCTGCTCGCCTACGCCGACGGCTCCCCCCTTGTCCTGTCCTGATGGGACGATGCCGGACATGCCGGAGACGATGGAGAGCGCGATGCTCGCGCGGTGGCACGAGCTGACCGGGGCGCAGATGCTGCAGGCCCTGGCCGACGGAGAGGTGCCGCACGGCGCCCACCACGCCCTGCTGGGGCTGCGGGTGACCGGAGCGCGGCGCGGCGGTGTCGACGAGACCTGGCGGCCCCCGCGGGAGCTGGCCAACTTCGCGGGGAGCGGGGTGCACGCCGGGTACCTCGCCATGGTGCTCGACGACGCCTGCTGCGCCGCCGGGATGAGCCACGGGGACCGCGCCCACCCCATGATCACCCTGAACCTGGACATCGACTTCCTCCGGGCGGTGCGGCCCGGCGACACGTACAGCGTGCACGCCGAACTCGTCCACGCGGGCCGGCGCCGGATGGTCGCCAACGCCCGCATCGTGGACGCCGGGGGCCGCCCGGCCGCCCAGGCCCGCGCGAGCGTCATCCCGGACGCGGACTTCGCCGAGCGGATGCGCGGCGCGGCGGAAGGGGGTGCGGAATGACGCCGCCGGGCCGCTGGTTCCACACCCCCGAGGCCCGTCCCGGCGCGGACCGGCAGCTGTTCTTCTTCCCGCACGCCGGGGGCAGCGCCGCGTTCTACCACCGGTGGGCCGCGCTGCTCCCCGGCGTCGAAGTGCGGGTCGTCCAGCTGCCGGGGCGCCAGGAGCGCCGCTCCGAGCCGCCGTACCGGCGGACGGGGCCGCTGGTCGAGGCGTTGCACGAGGCGATCGAAGCGGAGCTGGACGACCGGCCGTACGCGTTCTTCGGGCACAGCCTGGGCGCGCTGCTGGGCTACCGGCTGGCCGTGGCGATCGAGGAGGACGGCGGCACCGGGCCGGCGCTGCTCGGCGTGTCCGGCTGGGCGCCCGAGCGGTTCCGGCCGGTGGATGCGCTGCTGCCGCTGCCCGACGGGGAGTTCGCCGCGGCGATCCGGCGCTTCGGCGTGCTGCCGGAAGAGGCCGGCGCGGACCCCGAACTGCTCGCGCTGGTGCTGCCCGCCGTCCGCGCCGACCTGGCTCTCGTCGCCGACTACCGCGATGACGGAGCCGGCGTCGGCTGCCCGGTCGCCGCGTACGGCGGCCGGTCCGATCCGACGCTGGAGCCCGGCGGGCTCAGCGAGTGGTCCGGCCGTACACCCGCGTTCCTGGGGATCAGTGAATTCCCGGGAGGGCATTTCTACCTCACCGAGCACGCCCTGGCCGTCGCGACGGATTTCACCCGGCACATCCAGCGGGTTTCACAGCAGGGAAAACTCGATACCGACCGAAAAGCCGGACGATAGCCGGTCGATATAGCGTCTGCGCCATGATCGAGTTCAGGATTCTCGGTGGCTTGGAAATGCTTTCTCCGGAGGGCCGTGTCACGGTGGCCGGCGGATTTCAGCGCATGCTGCTGCAGGCCCTTCTGGTGAGCGAGGGGAAGGCGGTGTCCAGTGAGACGCTGATGGCCGAACTGTGGGGGGAGTCGGCCCCGGCCGGCGCGGCCAACGCCCTGCAGGCCCACGCCAGCCGGCTCCGCAAGAAGCTCAGGGTGATCGAGCCGGGCCGGGACCGGCCACGCCTGGTCTGTCTGCCGTACGGCTACCAGCTCCTCATGGACGGCGCGCAACTGGACGCCACGGCCTTCATGGAGAGCGCGGCGCGCGCCGAACGGCTGCGCGCCGACGCGCCCGAGGAGGCCGTCACCCTGCTGCGCGGCGCGCTGCGGCTGTGGCGCGGGGCCGTCTGCGGCGGCAGCCCCGGCGGCCCGCTGGGCAAGGCCGCCGCCGCACGGTACGAGGAGCACCGGTTGCGGGCCCTGGAGACGCTGTTCGACAGTGAGCTGCTGCTCGGCCGGGGGACGGCGGTCCTGGCGGAACTGCGGGAGGCCCACCTGGCCAACCCCCTGCGCGAACGCTTCTGCGAACAGCTCATGGTCGCGCTGTACCGCTCGGGCCGGCAGGCCGAGGCGCTGGACACCTGCCGGCAGACCTGGCAGTCCTTGATCGAGCAGCTCGGCGTCGATCCCTCGCCGTCCCTGCGCCGCGTGGAGCACGCCATCCTGGTCCATGACCCGGCGCTGGCCAGCGGCCCGGTGTCGGCCGTGCACGCGGCGCGGATACCGTCCCGCAGCTGAGAACCGGCGGCCTCCGCGCCGCACACGCCGCGCCGGCCGCCCTCCGTCCCCACGGAGGGCGGCCGGACTTCAGAGCGCTCGCCGGTGGCGTCCCGCCCGCTCCTGATCCGCCCGCATCGGGGCGCTGACCTCGTGCAGGAAGCCCGCGACCTCCCGGTAGGAAGCGGCGAACCCGAGCTCCCGGTACGGCAGTCCGTGCAGCACGCAGTACCTGCGTACGATCTTCCGGCACCGGCCGAGGTTCCGCTGCGGCATCGCCGGGAACAAGTGGTGCTCGATCTGGTAGTTCAGGCCGCCGTACAGGAAGTCGGTCAGGACCGAGGGCCGGACGTTGCGCGACGTCAGCACCTGCCGCTCCAGCCAGTCCAGCGCCTCCTCCTCGCCCTCGCGCACCGCCATGCCCTTGTGGTTGGGCGCGAAGACCAGGCCGAGGTACACCCCTGTCGCGGCCTGGTGGACCAGCAGGAACGCCACGGCGTGGAGCGGCGGCAGCACGAGGAACAGCGTGCCCAGGAAGACGACGGCGTGCGCCAGCAGCAGGGCGCCCTCCAGGAGAGGGCGCCGCATCACCCCGCGGACGACCGCCAGTACCGAGGTCTTCTGGATCTTGTACGCCTCCAGGACCAGCAGCACGAAGAAGAGCACCGCCTGATGGCGCACGATGAACCGCTGCCGGGCGTTCCGGGTCGCGTACTGCTTCACATGGAAGACGGCGGTGCGGCGGGCGATGTCGGGATCGCGGTCGATGTGGTTGGGGTGACTGTGATGACGGTTGTGGTGGTTCACCCACCAGCCGTAGCTGATCCCGTTGACCAGATTCAGATGGATCAGCCCCACGGCGGTGGCGGCGCGCTTGTCGCGGAACATCGCCTTGTGACCCGCGTCGTGGCCCATGAACGCGCACTGTACGGAGCACAGCGCCAGGTACACGGCGACGGCGAGCTGCCACCAGGAGGCGCCGAGGAGGAGGAACGCCGCCAGACCGGCGCCGCACAGCGCCGCGTTCAGCGTCAGCCGCCAGGCGTAGTAACCGGGTCGCAGCGCGAGCAGACCCGCGTCCTTGACCTGGCGGAAGAGCTCGGTGAACGGTGCGCCGGACAGCGCGCCGGAACGGTACGGGGATGCGTGGGTCATGCCGGATGGCCTCCTGCAGTGTGGGTGGCGGCGCACGGCTACAGCGCGTTGGCCGCCCGGAAGACATGGGTCAGCGACCTGAGGGAGGCCCGCCCGCGGAAGGCGATGTACTCCGGGATCACCACGTCCGGCGCCCACTTCTCCTTGTAGGCGAGCTGGCTGCGCGCGGGATACACGGCATCGCCGCGCTCCCACAGCTTGCCCACCAGCCACCGGAACGCCGGGCTGTGACCGGGCACTTCGCACGCGGGATCGAGCCCGGTGAACGGGGTGAAGCCGAAGTGCAGCCAGCGCGCCCCCTCGCCGCGGAACACCTCGATCGCGTGGCTGTTGATGGCCTCCGCCACCCCCGGCGGCCCGTCGGGGCGGCGCCGGCTCAGGTCGTGCAGCCAGCCGGACCGGCTGCCGTAGACGGGAGAGTACGAGATGTACCCGGCCAGCTCGCCGTCGATCAGTCCGACGAACAGCCGGCGGTGCCGCTGGGCCGCGCCGCCGTGCTGGCCCACCAGGAACTCCAGCGGCCTGGCGTGCTTCCCCTTGCCCGCCAGCCAGCGCGCGTCCAGCTCACGCAGTGCGCCGGTCCACTGGTCCGCCGGGGCTTCCTGAACGGTCAGGCCGCTCCGCAGCGACCGCGAGATCTTGTTGCGGAGCCGTACGAAACGGGAGCCGCGCAGGCTGAAACCGGCAAGGTCCACCGCATAGGACGCGCCGATCTGGTTGACGGTGAACCCCAGCTCCGCGTAGCGCACGGCGTCGGCCTGCTGGAGCTGGATGCCGACCAGCCGCAGCCGCTGCCGTCGTGCGTATGCAGCGAATGCGCCGAGCAGCCGGGAATAGTGCTCGGCGGGCGCGAAAGGCCCGCCGAACTGGACCAGGCAACGCCCCGAACGCCGGTAGACGATCACGCCTTCCGCGCCCGGCGAAGTGAAGTAGCTGTTCCCTTCGTTGAGTGCCAGAAAAGCGCTCGGATTGGCGGAATGCGAGTAGCTGCTGATGGCCTTGTGGGCCAGCGTATCCGAGGCCGGTTCGGTGGTCATACGTCCATTCCTCCGAGCATGCGCAGTGGACGGGCCGGCATCCGAGTAGAGCAGTGCGGGCCGGTCGCGACAAGTAATTCCCGGGCCGAGGAACGGGAATTGAGACCTCGTCAGTGAAGTGTCAGGGGAATATCAGGAGAAGGTCAGGAAGCGGTCAGTGCGCTGGGCCAGGCTGCTTACCGTGAATTCCTCTCCCTGCCCGCCGCGTGCCCTCGTCGTGGCCAATCCCGCGGCCGGCGGCTACTCCGCCGAACTGGTCGACCACCTTGCCGCCCGCTGCCGCGAACAGCTCGCTTCGGTGACGGTGCACCGCACCACCGGACCGGGCGACGCCACCGCCGCCGTACGCCGCGCCCTGACCGAAGGGCCCGTCGGAAACCGCCCCGGACTGGTGGTGGCGGTGGGCGGCGACGGCACCGTGCACGAGACGGCCGAGGGCCTGCTCGGGCAGGACGGCGACGGCTCCCCGGCGGCGCTGCTCATGATCCCCGGCGGCAGCGCCAACTCCGGCTACCGCATGTTCTGGGACGACCGGCCCTGGCAGGACACGGTGTCGATGGTCCTCGGCGGCCGGGCGGCGGTACGCCGGATCGACCTCGCCCTGCTCGCCGAGACCGGTGGCCATGTGCTGCTCGGTTCCTGCACGGGGCTGGGCGCCCAGATCCTGACGGCGGTCCGCACGAAGGCCAACGGCACAGCAGCCAACGGCACGAAGGCCAACGGCACTCCGGCGCCCGGCGCGGGCCGCGCCCGTTACGCGCGCCTGCTGGCCGAGGCGGCCGCCGACTTCCGCCCCTACCCCGGCCGGGTCACCGTCGACGGCACAGTACTGGCCGAAGGCCCGACCGTGCTGGCCGGCGTCGGCGGCGGGCGCTACCGCGCGGGCCAGTACCTCCTGCTGCCCCGCTCCGAGGTGGACGACGGACTGCTGGACGTCTGCGTCGTCAGCGGCCGGACCGACCCGGCCCTGCTGCCCACGCTCGCCCGCGACGGCCGCCACCTGGATCTGCCGGGCGCGGCGTACGGCCGCGGGCGGCGGATCGTCCTGGAGCGGCTGGACGGCGAGCGCCTGGTCCTGGAACACGACGGCGAGCTGCGCGACCGCATCGGTACCACCGCCACCTTCGACGTGCTGCCCGGAGCGCTGCCGGTCTGGGCAGCCCCCCACGGACAGCAGGGCAAGTAGGTACCGCCATGGCCTTGTTCGAAGACCTCGCAGGCTGGGCCGCGCGGCTCACGCCCGACGCGGTGCCCGCACGTGTGCTGCGCCGCGCCGCCAGCCAGGTACTGTCCCAGCTCGGCGCGGTCCGCGCGGGCGCGGAGCATCCGCTCGGCCGGCGCCTGGCGGCCGCCTTCGGGCCGCCGCTGCAGAGCGACCCGCGGCAGGCGGCAGCCGTACTGGCCGGCCTCGGCTCTTTTCTCAACCTCGACGACACCGCCTACGCCGGGCACCTGTCCAACTCCACCGTCGCGGTGCCCCTCGCCTACGCCCACGCGCGGCGGCTGGACGGACCCGCGCTGCTCACCGCCGTCGTCGCGGCCAACGAGTGCGCGGCCCGCATCACCGCCGCCGCGACGCTCGGCCCGCTGCGCGGCCAGACCGCGCTGCACGCCCACCTCGCCGGCGCGGTCGCCGGGCGGCTGCACTGCGAACGCGCCCCGGCCGCCCGGTGGACGGCCGCGCTCGGCCTCGCGTACGCGCAGCCGCCCTGGCCGCTGATGCGCGCGTTCCTCGCCAGCGACGCCCGCGTCCTGAACGCCTTCGGACCGGTCCGTACCGCCATGGACGCCTGCGACGCGGCCGCCGCCGGGCTCACCGGCGCGCCCGACCTGCTGGAACACCCGGACGGCTTCCTGCGCCGGTTCGCGACCGTACCGCTGCCCGAGGCGGTCACCGCGGGACTCGGCACGCGCTGGCACACCGAGACGTTCTCGTACAAGCTGCACCCCGGCGGGCCCGGCATCGACGCGGCCGTGGACTGCGCGCTGGACCTCCACCACGACCTGGGCGCCCCTGACGCCGCCGCCGTCGAGGACGTCCTCGTGGAGGCGTCCCTCTACACGGTCCTCGCCGGGCAGCGCGCCCGCCGCTACCTCGACGGGCCCGGGCGGCCCCTCGGCGCCCTGGTCCTGGACATCGGCCATCCCGTGGCCACCGCGCTGCTCACGGGACGGCTGACCGTCGCCGACCTGGTACCACCGGCCGCCGACGACCCGGTACGCCGCGCCGTCGCCGGCAAGGTACGGCTGCGGCACGACCCCGGCCTGACACGGGAACTCCTGGCCTCCGAGGCGCCGTTCGGCGAGGCGCTGCGCCAGGCGGGACCGGCGGCCGCGGCGTGGCTGCGCGAGTTCGGCGGCGACGACCTGGTCCGCCTGGCGGGCGAACCGGCGCCGCCCGCCGCCGACTTCGCCGGATCCGCCAAGGCCACCGGCGCCCGGGTGACCGTCCGCCTCACCGACGGCCGCACCGCCGAACGCGAACTGCTGATCCCGTACGGCGCCGCGGGGCCGCACACCCGTGCCCACCACGCCGACCTGGTACGCGCCAAGTTCCGTGCGCTCGGCGGGCCGGCCGGTGTCGCCGACGCGCTGCCCCGGCTGCCGGAGATGACCGCGGCCGAACTGCGTGCGTGGACCGAGGAGGCCCTGGCCTCCGGCCCGGAGGGCCCGTCGCCGGGCGCGGATCAGGCAGCCGTCAGCGATCCGTCAGGTGCCCGTGCCACTGTGACAGCGCATCCCCACCGGCCGCCGCACGGCCATGTCCCGTGGACCGCCCGGCCCGACCGGCGCACCGGTCCGGCCGACGACATCGAGGAGCAACCGCCCGTGAGCGCTCCCGCGTTACCCGGTACCGGTACGGACGCGGAGATCCTCCGCCTGTACCGGGCCCACCTGAGCAAGGGCCGCGCGACCCTGGCCGAACTGTTCGGCGGTCGCATGGAAGTCGCCTCGTCCGGCGCCTGGCTGACCACCAGCGACGGCGAGCGGTACCTGAACTGCGGCGGTTACGGCGTGTTCCTCATGGGCGCCCGGCACCCCGCCGTCATGGCGGAGGTACGCCGCCAGCTCAGCGTGCACCCCGTCGGCACCCGCATCCTCCTGGAGCCGGCCGTCGCCCGTGCCGCCGAGGCGCTGGCCGCGGTGACCCCGGCCGGCCTGGACCGCGTGCACTTCTCGCTGTCCGGCACCGAGGCGGTGGAGACCGCGCTGAAGCTGGCCCGCGCGAACGGCCGGCGGAAGGTGGTCGCCACGCACCTGGGCTACCACGGCAAGACGCTCGGCGCCTTGTCGGTCTCCGGCAAGGACCTCTACCAGCGGCCGTTCCGCCCTCTGCTGGACGGCGTCAGCCACGTCCCGTACGGGGACGCCGACCTCCTGGAGAAGGAGCTGGCCGAAAGCCCCGGCGAGGTCTGCGTGATCGTCGAACCGGTGCAGGGCGAGGGCGGCGTGATCATCCCGCCGGACGGCTACCTCCGCCGGGTCGGCGAACTGTGCCGGGAGTACGGCGGGTTCTTCGTCCTGGACGAGGTGCAGACCGGACTGGGCCGGCTCGGCACGTGGTGGGGCGCCGACGCCGCGGAGGTGGTGCCGGACGTACTGGTCGCGGGCAAGGCGCTGGGCGGCGGCGTCGTCCCGGTCTCCGCCGCGATCGCCACCCGCGAGGCGTTCCGGCCGTTCGACAAGGACCCCTACCTGCACACCGGTACGTTCTCCGGCGCCCCGCTCCTCATGGCCGCCGTCCAGGGCGCGATCCGCGCCGTACAGGAGGACGACCTCGTCCCGCGCGCCGCCGCGCTCGGCGCCCGGCTGCTGCCGCGGATCACCGAGATCGCCGCCCGCAACATCCCGGACCTGGTCACCGAGGTACGCGGCCGGGGGCTGCTCATCGGAGTGGAACTGGTGGAGGCGGGCCTCGCGGGCGAGCTGCTGATCGAACTCTTCAACCACGGTGTGGTGGCCAACCACTCCATGAACGGCAGCAACGTGGTGCGGTTCACCCCGCCCGCCGTGCTCACCGACGCGGACGTGGAGCATCTCCTGGCCGCCTTCGACGGGGCCACCCGCGACCTGGTCGAGCACGCTGCCCGGATGCCGGAAAGGCGGTAGCTGACATGCGGCACGTGACCGTGGAAGCACTCATCCCCGACGTCCCCGCCGAGGCCGTCTTCGACGCCGTACTCCACTTCGAGCGCTACCCCGAGCTGACCCCGCACGTGCGCTCGGCCGTGGTCCACGAAGGACCGCCGGGGCCACAGGGCAGTTCCAGCTGGGAGCTGTACTTCCGCAGCGGCCTGCTGCGCTGGACGGAGAGCGAGACCTACGACCGGGAGCGGCTGCACATCGCCTTCCGGCAGACCGAAGGCGACTTCGACGAGCTGTCCGGCAGCTGGCTGCTGAGGCAGGCGGGCCCGGACTGCGCCCTGCGCTTCGACGCCGGCTTCTGCTTCGGCATCCCCAGCATGGCGGGCATCCTCGACCCGATCGCCGCGCGCGTCATCGAGGAGACCGTCGGCTGGGCCGTCAACGGCATGTTCGCCGGCGTCCGGCTCGGCGCGGCGGCCCGGCCGGACGCCGCGCACGACGAGGCCCAGCCGCTCGGCGCGGGGGACTGACCGGTGGACCAGGCCAACCCCTTCGAGACCCGGACCACCTTCCGGCTGCACCGCGCCGAGTACCTGGCCGGGCTCGCCGTGACGATCGTCCTGATCGTGCTGCACTTCGACGAGATCCGCTGGCTCCCGGCGCTGCTCCTCTTCGCGTACATCGACGTCATCGGCTACCTGCCCGGCGCACTCGCGTACCGCCGCAGCCCCGACAAACGCATCTCCAAGATCTACTACATCCTCTACAACACCATGCACAGCCTGCTCACCGCCGGCGCCGTCGCCGCGCTCTGGTGCTGGCTGGTGCGCCCCGAGTGGGCCCTGCTGGCGCTGCCGCTCCACCTGTGCGGCGACCGCGGCCTGTTCGGCAACTTCCTCAAACCCTTCGCCCTGCGCTTCGAGCCCGAACCCGAGCCGCTGTACCAGCGGCTGGCCGACGCCCTGCGGCCCCGCGGCGCGGGTGCCAGGGTCCCGGCCCCCGACGCCGTGCGGGCCCCGGCCGGCGGACCGGTCCGCGCCCACCACAGGAGGACACCCCACGATGACTGACGCCACACCCGCGGCGGACTGGGACACCGCACCCGGACTCCTCGACGGGGCCAAGACCCTCGACCTCACCGCCGACCAGTGCGACCTCGCGTACTGGCTCCGCCACGTCGCCCAGGGCACCCTGCGCGGCCGCGCGGTCACCGGGCACGCCGACGAGGCGCCCGTACCCCCGTACATGAAGGAGCCCGGCCCGCTGCGCGAGGCGCTCACCCTCGAACTCGGCTACCGCTCGGTGGCCGAGGAGATGGCCACCCGGGCGCTCGGATACTACGTCGCCCACGCCCCCGGCATCGCGGAGCTGGAGTTCTACGCCACCCAGCTGCTGGACGAGGCGAGGCACGCCCGGGTCTTCCGCGAACACCTCGTGGAACTGGGCTCACCCGCCCGCACGCTGCTGGACGACATCCAGGACATGTCCGCCGACTACCGCACCCGGGTGCTGCGCCCCATCGAGCAGTACTGCCTCGAAGTCGTCCGTGACCGGGCCGACTTCGCGGGCGGGGTCGCCGTCTTCACCATCATCGTCGAGGGCGTCCTCGCGCCCGCCGCCGAGCTCAGCGAGCGCAAATGGGACCGGCTGGACCCGGCCGCCGGGGAAATCTCGCGCGGTGCGGCGATCGACGAGATCCGCCACCTCACCGTCGGCAGCTCGATCCTCCGCGACCACCTCGCCGCCCACCCCGAGTACCGGCCGCGGCTGCTGGACATCCTGCGCGAGGGCCGGAAGCTGTGGGACGACCTGCCCGACGCCGAGTACGTCCTCGCCCGCGAAGAGCTCTTCCAGGAAGGCATGCGGCAGCACGCGGACGTGGTCGGCGACTACGAGATCTGGCCCGGCCGCCGCATGCTCGACACCACCCCCGAGGAGCGGTACGAGATGGCCGGGCGCTGGACGGACGAGATGGCCGAGGTGCGCCTGGTCCACATGGGGCTCCCGGAGGCCGTCGCGGTACTGGGCGGAGAGGGCTGAGGGGGAACGGTGAACGGTGACCAGCTGACCCGGGCCGACGCGCCCGCGGCGGTCGTGGCCGGAGTGGGCGGCCACGTGCCGCCCGGCGTGCTGACCAACGACGACCTCAGCGCCCGCCTGGACACGACGGACGAGTGGATCCGTTCCCGGACCGGCATCGCCCGGCGCCGGGTCGCCCCGCGCGGCACGGCCACCTCCGACCTGGCGGTGGCGGCCGGCCGGCGGGCCCTGCGCTCCGCGGGGTCGCCCACGGTGGACGCGGTGCTGGTGGCCACCATGACGCCGGACCACCAGGCGCCGGCCACCGCACCGGAGGTCGCCGCACGGCTGGGCCTCGGCGACGTGGCGGCCTTCGACCTCGGCGCGATGTGCTCCGGCTTCGTGTACGGGCTCGGCGTCGCGTCCGGAATGATCGCCGGGCGCCTCGCCGGGCGCGTCCTGCTCATCGGTGCCGAGGTACTGACCACGGTCGTCGACCCGGAGGACCGTTCGGTGGCGGCGCTCCTGGCCGACGGGGCGGGCGCGGTGGTGCTGCGCGCGGGCACGCCGGACGAGCCGGGCGCCGTCGGTCGCGTCGTCCTCGGCAGCGACGGCACCCGTGGCGAACTGCTGAAGATCGCCGGCGGTGGTTCCCGGGAGCGGCAGAGCGGCCACCCGCCCGCCCCCGGCGGCGAGTACTTCCGCATGCGCGGCCGGGAGGTCTTCCGGCAGGCGGTGGAGCGCATGGCGGATGCCTCGCGCGCCGCGCTGGAAGCCGCGGGCTGGAAGACCGGCGACGTCGACCGGCTCGCCGCCCACCAGGCCAACGCCCGCATCCAGGCAGCGCTCGGCGCCGAACTCGACATCCCCGCCGAACGGCAGCTCAGCAACATCGCCGACACCGGCAACACCGCCGCCGCCTCCGTGCCCCTGCTGCTCGCCGACAGCGCCCGGGACGGCCGGCTCAGGCCCGGTCACCGGCTCCTGCTGACCGCCTTCGGCGGCGGCCTCACCTGGGGCGCGACCACCCTGGTGTGGCCGGACGTGACCCCCGGGGACTGACGGCCGCTCAGCGCCCGGGTACGGCCTCCGGTTACCGACGACTCCCCACCGCCCACGACTCCCCACCGCCCACGACTCCCGAGGAGCGACCATGTTCGAACAGCTGAAGGAGATCCTGGCCGGCAAGCTCCAAGTGCCGGCGGACCTCATCACCATGGAGGCCACGCCCGAGGCCATCGAGCTGGACTCCCTGGCCGTCGTCGAGCTCTCCCTCGTCCTGGACAAGGAGCTCGGCATCAAGATCAGCGACGACACGCTGGCCGAGGCGGGCACCGTCGGCGACATCGTCCGGCTCATGGAGGAGCGGGGGGCGACGCTCTGATGCCCGGTGCCGACGCGGTCGTCACCGGTATCGGGCTCGTCTCCCCGGCGGGCATCGGTACCGAAGCGAACTGGGAGACCGTCTGTGCCGCGAAGCCCGCCGCCGCCCTGGACCCGGAGCTGGACGGCGTACCGGTACGGCTCTCCTGCCGGGTCCCCGGCTTCGACGCGGCCGCCCTCCTCGGGGCGCGCCGCGCCCACCGCCTGGACCGCTGCGTGCAGTTCGCGCTGGTGGCCGTGCGCGAAGCCCTCGCCGACGCCGACCTGGATCCCGCCGACTGGGACGGCACCCGGGTCGGCGTCGTCCTCGGCTGCGGCCTCGGCGGACCCGCCACCGCGGAGCGCGAGCACCAGGTGCTGCGGGAGGAGGGCGCGCAGTGGGTCTCGCCCCTGCTGCTGGCGATGCATCCGGTCGGCATGCTGGCGGGCCAGGTGGCCATCGAGTGCGGCGCCCGCGGCCCCAACCTCGTGGTCAGCACCGCCTGCACGTCCGGCACCGCCGCGATCGGCATGGCCCGGGACCTGCTGGCGCTCGGCCGCTGCGACATCGTCCTGACCGGTGGCGCCGAGGCCCCCGTCACCCCGCTCACCGTCGCCGGGTTCGCGCAGATGGGTGCCCTCTCGCGGCGCCACGACGACCCGGCCGGGGCCTCGCGCCCCTTCGACGCCGACCGTGACGGCTTCGTGGCGGGGGAGGGGGCCGGGCTGCTGGTCCTGGAACGCCCGGAGCACGCACGGGCCCGCGGGGCACGCGTACGCGCCCGCGTTGTCGGATACGGCGGCTCCGCCGACGCCCACCACATCACGGCCCCGCACCCCGAAGGCCGGGGGATCGAGGCCGCGGTGCGGGCGGCGCTCGCCGACGCGGGCGCGTCCCCGGACGAGGTGGCGCACGTCAACGCCCACGGCACGTCGACCCCGTTGAACGACGCGGCCGAGGCCGCGGTGGTGCGCCGGGTCCTGCCCGGCGGCCCGCTGGTGACCTCGACCAAGGGTGTCACCGGGCACCTGATCGGCGCGGCCGGTGCGGTGGAGGCCGCGTACACCGTGCTCGCGGTGGAACGCGGGCTGGTGCCGCCGACCGCCAACCTCGACCGGCCCGACCCCGGTCTGGACCTCGACCTCGCCACCGCCCCAACCCCCCGCCGCATCGGGCTCGCCCTCTCCCACTCCATCGGCTTCGGCGGCCAGAACGCGGTACTGGCGGTGGCTCCCGCGTAGGACGTGAGGGCGGTCCGGGACCACGCCCGGACCGCCCTTCAGAAGGCGCGTCTACAGCGCCGGCACGTCCTCCTGCCGGAGGATCGCCCGTTCCAGCGCGCGCAGCTCCCGGCCCGGTTCGAGGCCCAGCTCCGCCGCGAGACGGTGGCGGGCGCGCTGGTACGACGCCAGCGCCTCCGCCTGCCGCCCCGACCGGTACAGCGCCGTCATCAGGTAGCCGCTCAGCCGCTCGTTCAGCGGGTGATCGCCCACCAGACCGGTCAGCTCGTGCACCAGCGCCCGGTGCCGGCCCAGCCGTAACTCCAGCTCGATCCGCTTCTCGGCCGCCGCGATCCGCTCCTCCTCCAGCTGTGCCGCGGCCCTGCCCGCCGCGTCGCCCGCGAGGCCGGACAGGGCGGGCCCCCGCCACAGGCCGAGCGCGGCCCGGTAGAGCCCGGCGGCCTGTTCCGGCCGGCCGTGTGCCGCGGCCAGGTCGGCGGCCGCCACCCGCTCCCGGAACACCGCCACGTCCAGGTCGCCCGGCTCGGCACGCAGTATGTAGCCGTACGTCCGGGTCTCGATCCGGCGGCCGTCGTACACCGCGTCGGCCAGCTTGTGCCGCAACTGCGAGATGCAGATGTGGATCTGGCTGCGGGCGGTGTTCGGCGGCTGTTCACCCCAGACTGCTTCGATCAGCCCCGCCACCGGCACCACGCGGCCGGCGCTGAGCAGCAAGGTGGCCAGAATGAGCTTCTGCCGGGCCGCCCGGAGTGGCAGCGGACATGGCCCCCGCCCCACCTCCAGTGGCCCGAGAAGGCGGAACAGCGGCTGGGCGTCGGGTCGGGGACGGTGGTCGGAACGGGGCATGAACCTTCTCCGTGCAAGAGAGTGTGGGGGTGCCGTGCTTCCGGACCGTGCGCACACTAGACGCCTCGCCGAATCCCGCTCAAGCCGGGTGATTCGGTACAGGGGAACATGAGCCAACCGCGGTACCGAGGTTTGCGCCCGAAGGGCGTGACCAGGTGCGGGGAGGCACGGGCCCGCGGCGTCAGCGGGACGTCAGCGTGCCGTCAGGGGCGGCCCGCACAATGGCCCGGACCCCACGACGATCACGGAAGCGAGGCCGACGGTGCGCCTGCCCGCCGAAGAGGAACTCCGCCGGGAACGCGCCGGCTTCCTCGACACGATCGAGAGCCTGACCGACGCGGAGTTCGAGCGCGGCAGGACCCTGTGCGCCGGCTGGGCGCCGCGGGACGTACTCGCCCATGTGACCGGCACGGACCGGCTCGGCGACTATCTCGCCAAGGGGCTGTGGATCGACCGGACCAACGCGGCGCAGGTGCGCGCGGGACGGACCATGAGCCGCGCGGAACTGACCGCGGCCGGACGCCGCTGGGCGGCCCGCCCCTCCCTCTTCGGCCGGTGCGCCGCCGCGTTCCTCCTCGGCGACCTCGCCGTCCACCACCAGGACGTCCTGCGCGGGCTCGGCCGCGTCCGCCGCCTGCCGCGCGCCGCGGAACGCGCCGTCTTCCAAGAAGGCGTCCTGCTCAGCTTCGAACACAACAGGCGCCTGCTGCGGCACCGCGTGGTGCCCACCACCGCGGGCCTGCCGGCGCTCGGCAGCGGCCCCGAAGTACGGGGTACGGCCGAAGCGCTCGGCATGTGGCTCGGCGGCCGGGACGTGGTGGCCGAGGAGCTCCAATTCGCCCCCGCAGAAGCCCGATTCACGGAAGAGCAAGACCGTTTTGGACCGCCGGCCGTTACCATCTGACCGTCCGGTGTGGACGATCGCCCGGTGACGATGCCCTGGAACCTGGAGACTGGAGTCCGATGCCATGACGGTCCACCCCGCGTACACCACCGACCAGTTACTGGCATCCATGCCGCTCGCCGTCACCCTGGGCGTCCGTCTCGACTCGGCCGAACCCGCCACGGTCGTAGGGCACTTGGACCACTCGGCCGCGCTGACGACGCTCGGCGGCGCCCTGCACGGCGGCGCGCTGATGACCCTGGCGGACTCCGTCGGCGCGGTATGCGCCTTCCTCAACCTGCCGCCGGACTCCACCACCACGACGCTGGAGTCCAAGACCAACTTCCTGCGCGCCCTGCGCGAGGGCACGGTCCGGGCGACGGCGCGCCCGCTGCACACCGGCCGCACCAGCATCGTCGTACAGACCGACCTGCACGACGACCACGGCCGGCACCTCGCCCAGACCACCCAGACCCAGGCGGTGCTCCGGGCCTGACCCCGGACCGTGCCACCGCCGTCAGCCGCTCCGGTGCGCCCGCCGGACCCACGGGTCGTCGAGCGACTCGCTCAGCCAGTCCAGCGCCGCCCGGCCGGTGCGGACCGGGTTGGCCAGCCGGCCCACGCCGTCGATGACGATCTCCACCACGTCGCCGTCCGCCAGCGTGAAGTCCAGCTCCGGCACGATGCCCGTACCGGTCGAGAGCACCGCCCCGTCCGGGAACGGCTGGCCGTGGAAGAGATGGCGTACGAGGTCCTGCGGGGTGCGGTGGAAGGCGGCCGTGGAGGTGGTGGCCTCGTAGGCGGGCGCGCCGTCCCGGTGCACGGTCATGGTGATCTTCAGGGTCGACGGGTCGCCGATCTCCCACGCGGGCACGATGCCCGCCGACAGGGCCGTACTGCCGGCGTAGATCTTGGCCTGCGGCAGATACAGCGGGTTCTCGCCCTCGATGGAGCGGGAGCTGACGTCGTCGGCGACGAGGTAACCGACGGTCTCGGCGTGCCGGTTCAGGACGAGCGCCAGCTCCGGCTCGGGAACGTTGAGGGGCGAGTCGTCCCGTACGGCGATCGGCTCGCCGTCGGTCACCACGCGCCAGGGCACGGACTTGAAGAACAGCTCGGGCCGCTCGGCGTCGTAGATCCGCTCGTACACCGACTGCTCGGTGCTCTCGGCGATCCGCGCCTCACGCGAGCGTTCGTACGTCACACCGGCCGCCCACACCTCCGTCAGCCCGTCGGCCGGCGGCAGCAGCAGGACGTCGGACCCGGCGGCGTCCGGCGCACGGGCGGCGGTCTCCTCGGTGAGCGCCCGCAGTTCATCGGCGGTGCGGTGCAGCAGGTCGGCGAGGCGCGGCGCGCCGGGGAAGGCGCGGATCGCGCCGGCGTCGTCCGCGAGGCCGGTGCGGACCGCGCCCGTGGTGTCAGCGAAGCGCACGATGCGGGTCATCGGTGATGTCCTCCTTGGCGGGATGCGGTGGTGTGGCGGGGGAGTTGCGGAGGCCGGCCCAGCGGAAGCCGGTGACGACCGCGGCGCCGGCGACGACGATCAGGGCGACGGCGTACAGTCCGGTGGCGCCGGAGCCGGTGGACGACTCGACGACGCCCATGACGTACGGGCCGAGGAAGCCGCCGAGATTGCCGAAGCCGGAGATCAGCGCGATCGTGCCGGCCATCTGAACGCCGCTGAGGATCGTCGGCGGCACGGTCCAGAAGACCGGCTGGGCGCCCAGGAATCCGAACGCGGCGACGCACAGCGCGGCGACCGCCGGGACGGGCGGCAGCAGTGCCCCGCCGACCAGGCCGGCCGCGGTGAGGATCAGGGCGAGGCGGAGCGGGCCGCGCCGGTTGCCGCTGCGGTCCGAGAGCCACGGCAGGATCAGCACGCCGAGCAGCGCGAACACCCAGGGCAGCGCCGAGACGAAGCCGATGCCGACGTCGTCCAGGCCGCCGATCCGGCCGACCAGCGCGGGCAGCCAGAACGTCACCCCGTACACCCCGATCTGGATCGCGAAGTACACGAACATCAGGCGCAGTACCCGGCTGTCGCCGACGATCTCGCGGATGCGGCGCGGCGGACGCGCGTCCTCCGTCGGCCGGTCCGCCTCGATGCGCGCGGTCAGCAGCGCCTTCTCCTCGGCGGTGAGCCAGCGCGCGTCCTCGGGGCGGTCGGTGAGCAGCCACGGCACGGCGAGCGCGAGCAGCACGGTCGGCGCGCCCTCCAGCAGGAACATCCACTGCCAGCCGTCCAGTCCGGCCATGCCGTGCAGCCCGATGAGCCAGCCGCCGACCGGATTGCCGATGATGCTCGAAATGGCCACGGCGGACTGGAACATGCCGGTGGCCTTCCCGCGGTCGGAGGCGGGGAACCAGTAGGTGATGTAGAGGATCACGCCGGGGAAGAAGCCGGCCTCGGCGGCGCCGAGCAGGAAGCGCAGCACGTAGAAGCCGGTGGGACTGGAGGTCAGCGCCATCGCGCAGGACAGCAGGCCCCAGACGAACATCAGCACGGCGAGCCAGCGGCGGGCGCCCCAGCGGTGCAGTACGAGGTTGGAGGGCACGCCGAGGAGGGCGTAGCCGACGAAGAAGACGCCGGCGCCGAAGCCGTACGCCGCCGCGTCGATCCCGGCGTCGGTGGCGAGGTGGGTTTTGACGAGCGCGACGTTCGTCCGGTCCAGGAAGCTCAGGACGAACATCAGGAAGAGGGGCGGGAGCAGGCGTCTGGCCACTTTGCGGCGTACGGTCTCCGCGGTCATCGGACCTCCCGTGCATGGAGAGACATCTGACCGCTGGACCGTAGAGGGCGCGCAATGAGCGGGCAATACTCCGCGCACCGGCAATTTTTTTCGGCGAAACATCTGGTCGCTACCGCAGACATCTGACATCTTGGGCCGCGCCGCTACCCAAGGACGCCGCTACCCAAGGACAAGGAGTGAGCGCCGATGACCGCCGCCCGTATCGTCGATGTCGAGACGATCGACATCCGCTTCCCGACCTCGCAGGACCTCGACGGCTCGGACGCCATGAACGAGGCCCCGGACTACTCCGCCGCATACGTCGTCCTCAAGACCGACGCGCCGGACGGCCCCGAGGGCCACGGCTTCACCTTCACCATCGGGCGCGGCAACGACCTCGCCGTCCAGGCGGCCCGCGCCATCGGCGAGCGCGCGCTCGGCATGACCGTCGAGGAGATCACCGGCGACCTCGGCGCGTTCTCCCGCCATCTGCTCGGCGACAGCCAACTGCGCTGGCTGGGCCCGGACAAGGGCGCCATCCACCTCGGCACGGCGGCCGTCGTCAACGCCGCCTGGGACCTGGCCGCCAAGCAGGTCGGCAAGCCGGTCTGGAAGCTGCTCGCCGACATGACGCCCCAGCAGATCGTCGACCTGGTCGACTGGCGCTACCTCAAGGACGCGCTCACCCCCGAGGACGCGCTGACGATGCTTCAGGAGCGCGCGCCCGGCCGGGCCGAGCGCGAGGCGTACGTACGCGAACACGGCTACCCCGCCTACACCACCAGCGCCGGCTGGCTCGGCTACGACGACGACAAGCTCGCCCGGCTCTGCCAGGAGGCCGTCGACGCGGGCTGGGACTCCGTCAAACTCAAGGTCGGCGCGGACCTTGCGGACGACATCCGGCGCTGCCGCATCGCCCGCTCCATCATCGGCCCGGACCGCCGCCTGATGATCGACGCCAACCAGACCCTCGGCGTCGACGAGGCCGTCGCCTGGGCCAAGGCGCTGGCGGAGTTCGACATCTGGTGGTTCGAGGAGCCCACCAGCCCCGACGACGTCCTCGGCCACGCCGCCATCGCCCGGCAGATCGGCCCCACCCACGTCGCCACCGGCGAACACGCCCACAACGCCGTGATGTTCAAGCAGTTCCTGCAGGCCGACGCGATCGGCATCTGCCAGATCGACGCCTGCCGGCTCGGCGGCGTCAACGAGGCCGTCACCGCCCTGCTGCTGGCCGCCGCGCACGGCGTACCGGTCTGCCCGCACGCCGGCGGCGTCGGCCTCTGCGAACTCGTACAGCACCTCTCGCTCTTCGACTACATCGCGGTCAGCGGCTCCATGGAGAACCGCGTCATCGAGTACGTCGACCACCTCCACGAGCACTTCCACGACCCGGTCCGCATCCGCGGCTCGCGCTACCTCGTCCCCGAAGCCCCCGGCTACAGCGCACAGATCCGCCGCGCGACGCTGGCGGAGTACCGCTACCCGGACGGCCCGGTCTGGAGCGGCCGCGGCCGGGTGGCATCCTGACGTCCATGCCCACCAAGAGAGAACGGCCGGGCCGCGGCGACGGGACCGGCGGCGGCAGCGTCGTCGACGAGGCGATCGGCCGGCTGCGCAAGCGCATCGAGAGCGGCGAGTTCGCGCCCGGCCACCGCCTCCCCCCGGAGGCGGTGCTCGCCGCCGAGCTGGAGCTGTCCCGCCCCTCGCTCCGCGAGGCGGTCCGCGCGCTGGCCATGGCGGGGGTGCTGGACGTACGCCGCGGCGACGGCACCTTCGTCACCGACCTGCGCCCGGACCGGCTGCTCAGCGCCATCGGCAGCTTCCTGGACCTGGCCCAGGACACCGGCCTGGAGGAGATGCTGGAGTGCCGCAAGGTGCTGGAGCCCGGCGCCACCGCGCTCGCGGCCACCCGCATCGACGACGCGGCGCTGGACCGCCTGCTGGAGCGCATCGAACGGATGCGGACCCTGCAGGACCCCGAGGAGCTGGTCCGCGAGGACCTCGCCTTCCACGCGGACATCGTCGCCGCGGCCGGCAACCGCACGCTGTCGTCCCTGGTCTCCTCCGTCACCCAGCGGACCGCCAGGGCCCGCATCTGGCGTGCGCTGGTCAAGTCCGACGTACTCTCCTGGACCCACCAGCAGCACATGGACATCTACGCCGCGCTGCGCGCCCGCGACAGCCTCGCGGCCTTCACGGCGGCCGGCCGCCATGTGGGTGATGTGGAGCTGTGGGTACGCGAACGCCTCGACCCGCTCAGGGAGCGGACGGAGCGCTGAGGAGTACGGCCCGGTCCGCCGTCCTCACACGTCCCGCGGCCAGTAGTCCAGATCGCCGCCCCGCCACTCGATGAGCGTGGGATCGGCCAGCGGGATCTCGTCGGCGTCGGACAGCCCGGCCCGGCGCAGGAACTCGGCGACGTCCCCGCGGCCGTGGGCGAGGCCGACGATCTGGCCGTGAATGGTCACCCGCCGCCCCCCGGCGGTGGGCGGATACACGATCACCGGCGGATGTGTGGTCATACCCCCAGGCTGTCTCCCCGTCGCCCGCCGCGCATCCCGAAGCCCCGAATCCGCCGGTACCGATGCCCGCCGACGGGCCCCGGGACGTACTCCAGAACGCGCTCCGGACGGCGGGCACGCACGGTCGAAGGTGCCCCGGCCAACGGCTACGATCGGCGCATTCATGGCCGTCGCCGGGAGGAAGAGCGAGAGATGGGCCTGTTCCGCCGCGGACCGAAGCGGGATCCGCGCGACACCCCGCGCGATGAGGAGTTCGGATTCTTCTCCGAACGGGAGGGCGGAATCTTCCGCGGCCAGGTGCGGGCGGCCTTCGCGGAGCAGGGCCTGGAGGTCACGGTGTACGCCGGCATGGTCGCCGACTCGGCGGGCCGGCAGTTCGGCCTCGGCAACCTCGCCGCCGTCTGCCACCGCGACCGCCGCGGCGAGCGCGCCTGGCCCGCGCTCGTCCGGGACCACGTCGGCAAGGTCCTCCGTACGATGGACGGCCCCCAGCCCATGGAGACGATGCCCGAGGACGAGATCCGGGCCCGGCTCTACCCCCGCGTCGTCGCCGAGGACTCCCTCCCCGCCTCCGACTCCTTCCGGTACGCGCGCCCGCTCGCCCCTGGCCTGCGCGAGGTCCTCGCACTCGACCTGCCCGAGGCCGTGCAGATACTCGGCGAGGACTCGCTGCTGGACATCGGGGACGTCGCCGAGCTGCGCATCCGGGCGCTGAACAACCTCCGGGCGCTGCCGGTCGAGGGACACGAGACGGTGCGCCGCGGCGACGGCTCGGCCTTCGAAGTCGTACTGGGCGACTCCTTCTTCACCGCCAGCCGGGTCCTGGTCCTCGACGAGCTGGTCGAGCGGCTGACCGGCGCGCCGCTGACGCCCGACGGGGCGCTCGTGGCGCTGCCCTTCCGGCACCAGCTCGCCTTCCACTGCATCCACGACGCCCAGGTCGTACCGGCGCTGCAGGCGATGGCGCAGTTCGCCGCCGCCGGGCACGAGGACTCGGCCGGCGCGATCACGCCGAACGTCTTCTGGTGGCGCCAGGGCACGATGACCCGGCTGAGCGAGCCGGACGGGGACGGGCTGCGGGTGGTCGTCGACGAGGACTTCCAGACGATGCTGGAACGGCTGGTCCAGGACGAGGCGTAAGAGCCGGTGTCCGGCTCCCGGCAGGGCGTCCGAGGGCATTGGTGAGGCCCCGCACACGGGGGATGATGCGGGGCCTCACTCAGTACAACGGCCGTACCCGCCAAGAGGTTCCGTCCTGCCGAAGAATTCCGCGAATAAATCTACGGGTGGCGCTGCGGGGGGCGCGCTGGCCGGGCATCTGCGGACGGAGCTGGACATAATTCTTCAGGGGGTCCGGAGAACAGTGCCGAGACCAGGGAGCGACAGTGATCCGTGTTCTTCTCGTCGAGGAAAACGGGCTGCTGCGCGGAGCGCTCGCCGCTCTGCTGACCCGCGAATCGGACTTCGAGGTCGTCGCGCAGGGCGGGGGAGACGGCCAGGTCCTCGCGCGGGCGCTCTCCTACCGCCCCGATGTGGTCGTCATCGACGTCGACGCCCGCCAGGACGAGGCGCTCGCCACGGCGGGCGAGCTGTGCGAGCGGCTCCCCGAATGCCGGACGCTGCTGGTGGCCGGGTCGCCGGCGTTGGAGCGGCTGCGCAGCGTACTGGCTCTGCGGCCGCCCGGCCTCATCGGGAAGGACGCGCCCTGCGACCGGCTCGTCGAGGGCATCCGCAAGGTGGTCGGGGGACAGCGCTACATCGACCCCGGGCTGGCGCTGCTGGTGCTCGACGCGGCGGCGGACCCGCTGACGCCGCGCGAGCGGGAAGTCCTGCGGCTCGCCGCCGACGGCGCCCCCGGACGGGAGATCGCCGACCGACTGTCACTGTCCGTGGGTACGGTCCGCAATCACCTCGCGGCGATCACTCGTAAGGTCGGAGCGCGGAACCGGATCGACGCGATCCGGATCGCCCGGGAGTCGGGCTGGCTGTGAGCCCCGGTTTCCCGGTGGAAGCCGGTTTCCCGGCTGTGGAACCCGGCTTCCCGGCCCCCGCCCCGTCCTCCCAGTGCCCGACGAGGTCCCGGTAGAGGGCGGAGCCCGCCATCAGCTCCGTATGCGTACCGAGGGCGGCCCGCGCGCCGTCCAGCACCATGATCCGGTCGGCCCGCAGCGCCGAGCTGATCCGGTGCGCACACACGATCAGCGTGCCCGGGCGGCGGGCGAACGCCTCCTCCGCGCGCGCCTCGGCGGCCGGGTCGAGATGGCAGGTCGCCTCGTCCAGCAGGAACAGCTCCGCCGGCGGGAGGTAGGAGCGGACGAGGGCCACCAACTGGCGTTCCCCGGCCGACAGCTCCTGCTGGTCCACGGCCGCGTCGTAGCCACCCAGCCGGTCCACGAGCGGCCGGGCGCCGACCTCGTCCACCGCCGCGTCCACCACCGCCGCCGGGACGCCGGGCGTCAGATAGGTGAGGTTCTCCCACAGCGACCCCGCGAAGACGTACGCCTCCTGCGGGATCAGTACCCGGTGGTGGGCCGGCCCGTCGTCGAGGCAGCCGACCGGTACGCCGCCCAGCCGGACGCCACCGGTATGCGGCGCGAGCACACCGGCCACCAGCGCGGCGAACGTCGACTTCCCCGCCCCGCTCGGGCCCACGACGGCCAGGTGCTCGTCCGGCCGCAGCTCGAGGTCGAGCGCGTCGATCACCGGTTCGGCGGAGCGCGCGTAGCCGAAGGTGACGCCGCGCAGCTCCACACCGGAGTGCCGCGGGCGCCCGGACGGGCTACTGGCTGCGGGCTCCACCGACTGCCCGCTGTCCGAGGGCTCGGCCACCCCCGCGATCCGGCCGAGCGTGACCAGCAGCCACAGTCCGCTGTCCGCGATCCCCCGGACGAGGCTCTGCAGCGCGGGCTGGAGCCCCTGCGACACATACGTCACCGCGCCCAGTACCGCACCCGCCGTCACCCCCCGCTGCACCAGCCACGGCGCCCCGGCCAGGACGAGGACGAGCGGCAGCCAGCCGCCGACGGCCAGCGACGCGGTCCGCACGGCCGTCATCCGCGCCAGCGCCCGGGTGGCCCGCGCCGCCGCGTCGATCCGCTCGCCAGCCCGCTCCCGTACGACGTCCTCCCCGCCGCACGCCACCACGTCCCGCAGCCCGCCGGTCACCTCGCTCGCGGTCTCGGCGACGCGCTCGTCGGCGAGCATCACGTCCCGCTGGCGCGCGGCCATCGCCCGCAGCGCCCCGACGAAAATCCCGAGCCCCGCCAGGAGCGGCGGCAGCACGAACAACAGGAGGGCGGGGTCCAGGGTGGCGAGGCCGAGCAGTGCCCCCACCGCGGAGGCGGTGAAACTCTGTACGAACATCACGACCGCGCCGTACGCCTCCCGGGCGATCTCCACCTGTTCGGTCAGCCGTGCCACGCCGCCCGTGTCGCTCGGCCGGTCGGCGCCGGCCGACCGGCGCAGCGTGCCGGACGCCACCAGGGTGACCAGCTCGTCCCGGAGCGGTTCGACGACCGCCGCGAGCCCCAGCGTCGCGTGGTGCGTCGCCCACGCCCCGATCCCCACCGCGACCGCCAGCACCCCCAGCCAGACGAAGCCCGTACCGGCCCGCCCGGCGAGGAAGCCGTCGTCCACGGCCCGGGCGATCACCCACCCGGTGAGGAATGCCGGGACGGCCTGCACCAGCGACCACCCCGCGAGCCGTACGAACTCCCCGCGCCGCCGGCGCAGCGAGGACCGCAGCAGCCCCGCGGCCGGGCCCCTCACGCCACGTCCCCGGCGCTCGCGGCGGCCTCCGCGCCGGTGCCCGCACCATCCGGCCGGAACGCGGCCCGGTACCCCGGCTGCGACCAGAGTTCGCGGTGGGTGCCCTGCCCGCGGACGCCGCCGCCGTCCAGCCAGACGACACGGTCGGCCCGCGCTGCGGTCGACGCCCGGTGGGTCACGACGAGCCGGGTGCGCCCCGCCAGCGCGCCGGTGAGGACCTGGCTGATGTGGTGCTCGGTCACGGTGTCGAGGCTGGCGGCGACGTCGTCCAGCACCAGCACCCGTCCGGCCTGGACGAACGCCCGTGCCAGCCCGACCCGCTGGGCCTCCCCGCCGGAGATCGGGGCATCGGCCGGCCGGGTGTCGTACCCCTGGGGCAGCCGTCTGATGAACGTGTCGGCGCGGGCCGCCGCGGCCGCCCGCGGCACCTCGCCGTCACCGGCCGGCCGCGGCCCGAAGCCGATCACGTCGGCGAACGTCTCGCCGACCAGCACCGGACGTTCGAAGCCGTACGCCACCGCCGCGCGCAGCGCCGACCTGTCGAGGTGACGCAGTGGCACGCCGTCCAGCAGTACCTCGCCCGCGTCCGGGTCGGTGAGCCGCCCGGCCAGCGCGGCCAGTACGGACTTGCCGGACCCGGACCGGCCCACGACCGCGACCAGGGCCCCACCGGGGACGGTCAGCCGCAGATCCTCCAGTACCGTGCCGCTCGGCCCCCGTACGGTGACGCCCCGGAACTCCAGCGTCCCGGGGCCGTCGGGAAGGCGCTCGCCTCCGTACGCCACCGGGGGCTCGGCGAGCACCTCGGCGACCCGGCCCGCCGTCGCCCGGGCCAGCGCGAGCCGGCTCGCCGACGACACCAGCGAGCTGATACCGGTGGCCAGTACGACGTACTCGCCGGCCGCGAGGACCTGTCCAGGGCTGATGCGGCCGTTCGCGAGCTGCAGACCGGCGACCGCGAGGACGGCGACCTCCAGCAGCGGGATGACCAGCGCTTCCCGCCCCGACACCCGCGCGAGGACCTGCCACATGCCTGCCCCGTGCCGGCGCAGCTCCGGCAGCGGGCCGAGGACGCGACGCACCTCACGGTCCACGGTGCCGGCCGCGGCGATCGTACGGATCCCGGCCAGCGCATCGACGAGCCGGGCGGCCACCCGGCCCTGCGCCTCGTAGTAACGCTCGTTGATGTCGGAGGCGTCGCGGACGAACGTACGCACCAGGGAAAGGACGACGGGCAGCCCCACCAGGAAGGTGAGGCACAGCCAGGGGTCGATGAGGGCCAGCGCGACGACCGCGCCCACCGGGGGCACCAGGTCCACCACGGCCCATACGAGGGTCGAGGCCACCTGCCCGGTCCGCGAGGAGTTGCCGACCAGCCGGCCGACCAGGTCGCCGGCCGTGAAGCGGCGCGTGGCCCGAATGCCCAGGCCCAGTACGTGCCGCAGGAGGGTGTGGCGGAGCCATGCGGTGGAACGGGCCTCGGCCAGCTTTCCCACCAGGTCGTCCAGCAGGTCGCACACCATGAGGACGACGATCGCCGCGATGCTGAGGGTCAGCCAGACGGCGGTGTCCCCGCCGGTGAGCACGGCGTCGACGGTGCGGCCCATGAGGGCGGGCAGCACGGTGTACACACCGGCCAGCAGCAGTGAGGTGGCCATCATGGCGGGCACCCAGGGCCCGCCCCGCCGCGCTGCCGCCAGCAGCAGCCGATCCGCGGCGCGTCGGTCCATGCCTTCTCCCTGTATCTCCCTGTACGCAGACGCGAAGGGGCGGGGACGCCTTGCACGTCCTCGCCCCTTATTGCTTTCAGCAGAGCAGCAGACTCAGCTGGCTGGTGCCGCCGCAGTACTTGCTGGCGCCACTCCTACGCGGCCTGCCGTGGTGAGCGGTTTCCATGCCTTGCAGATCCAGGATCGTCATGTTGTTTCACCTCCGCACTTCTTCTCCATGGGGACGGGATCGGAATGGCTTGGGGGCCCGGGGTGCCGGGCGGGTGGTGGCGCGAGGAACGGCAGCCGTACGGGGGAGTCGTGGAGGGCGGCGCCGAGCGCCAGGAGTACTCCGGCGCTGCCGGTGCCGAGGTCCATGGAGAGCCGCAGCAGCTGCTCGCCGGGGAAGGCGAGCCGGCCTTCGTGGACGACGGCGTACCGGGCCAGCCGGCGTATCTGGTCGGCGACGGCCGGGTCCCGCTCGGCCGCGGTGCCGGCCGGGTGCGCGCGGCTGAGGTGCAGGATCATCCCGGCCAGGCCGTCGAAGAGGCCCGGCTCGACGTAGAACCGTCCCTCGGCGGCCCGGCGGATCGTCGCGGCGGCCGCCGTGAACCCCTCGTTCTCCCGGTGTGCCAGGTAGTCGTCGAGGACGAGGCCGATGCCCACGCTGCCGTCCGCGAGGTAGGGCATCGTCCGCCAGCCCTCGTCGACCTCCATGACCCCGTCGTCGCGGACCATGCACCGGCGCAGGTCCTGCCGCAGGGCCGTCGAGGCGAGGTCGAGGAACGCCGGGTCGCCCGTGTGCTCGTACCACCGGAGGAACAGCAGCGCCGGGCCGGACGAGCCGCGCAGCAGACCGGCGTACGGCTGCCCGCCGCCGCTCACCTCTGGCACGGCGTCCACCGGGCCCAGCCGGGCGGCCACGGCGTCCACCGCTTCCCTGGCCGCGTCCTGCAGGGCCGGTTCACCGGTCGCCGACGCGAAGTGGAGGAGGTTCAGGCCGATGCCGGACAGCCCGCCCCGGAGGTCGAGGCCGAGCCGGAGCCACTGCTCGCCCGCGCACTGGTCGAGGATCTTCAGCGCCTCGCGCCGGTGCCCGAGGTGCTCCAGTACGTACGCGACGCCGTGCAGCCCGTCGTAGAAACCGAGCAGGGACCCGGGCTCCGGGCGCAGGGCGCGCCGGATCAGCCAGTCCTCGTGACCGGGGTGCCGGCCGGCGCCCGTCACGTCCAGCGCGTACAGAACTCCGGCAGCGCCGTACGCCATGCCCAGCCCGCCGCCCGGCGAAGCGAACTGCTCGATGTCGCCGGGGAAGAGCCGGTCGTCCCGCTCGGGCGTGGCCGCCGCGAGGATGGCGCCCGCCAGCTCGTCGCGGGTCTCCGCCCAGCCCTCGCGGTCCGGCCGCAGCCGCGGTTCGGCTTCTGCTCGGGACGTCCCGCCGTCGCCGGTGAGGGTGCGTACCGCCGCGTCGAAGTAACCGTCAGGGACGGGGAACGTGCGTGCCGCCTCCCGGGCGAGCTGTCCCGCCTTGCCGGGCGCCAGGGAGAGCAGGCCGGTCAGCGGCAGGAAGAGGAAGAGTTCGAGGCAGGCCAGGGCGTAGTCGTCGACGGCCGGGCCGTGCACCTCGCGCGGCGCCGTGAACCCCTGCGCGCCGAGGGCCTGTCGCTGTCCCTCCGCGGCGTCCGCCGCCCCTTCGAGGTCGATCAGCACCACGCCGCCGTCGGGGCGCACGATGATGTTCGACGGCTGGAGGTCACCGAGGACCACACCGCGTGCGTGGACCTCGCCGACGGCGCGCGCCACACGGTCGTACAGGCCGACGGCCCAGGCGGTGTAGTCGGCCGTCGCGGCCTCGTCCGCGCCCGCGAGGGTGAGCGGGTAACGGTCGACGAACAGGTCGTTGAGCTCGGTGCCTTCGATGAACTCCTCGACCAGGAAGTGGTGGTCGCCCCGTACGAAGTGATCGTGCAGCGCCGGCACGCAGTCCAGGCCGCGCAGCCGCTCCAGCATCTCCCGCTCGCGCTGCTGACGCGCGACCGCGTCCCGGCCGTCCGGCGTCAGCCCCGCGTACGGGCGGGCCTCCTTGAGCACCACCCGGTCCCCGGTGCGCAGGTCCTCACCTGCGTAAATACCGCCGCCGTTGGAGAAATGCAGGGCGCTCTCGAAGCGGTAGGGCAGGTCGGCGAGGGCGGCGCCGCTGCCGCGCGCCGCGAGATGCGGGGCGAGAAAACCGGGCAGCGGAGCCCAGTCGGGCACCTGGAAGGTGGGCGTGCGCACGTCCGGCACCAGCCGGCCCTCGCCGTCCTCCATCGCGGGCTCGACCTCGCCGTCCGGGGAGACGCAGTACCGCTCGGCGAAGGCGCCGTACCGGACGTACAGCGGGCCCTCGCCCCAGCGCAGATCGCTGAGGATGTACGGCCCGGCCTGTCCTTCGAGGATCAGCCCCAGCTCGGTGAGCACCCGCTCCAGCTCCGCCTCGTCCGCCGGGTAGACCGTCACGAACTTGCCGCTCGAACCCCGGTGGGCGTACTTGGCGTTGGCGAGCAGCAGCGTGTCCTTGTCGGGCAGGAACTTGAAGGCGATCCGGCGCGGGACGCAGTACTCCCAGACCGCGGTGAGGATGTCCGCCGCATTGTCGAGACACGCCGAGACGTGGATCTTCCAGCCCTGGAGGGGGAGCGTGCCGCCGGCGGGGCGGAACACGATCCAGTCGTCCAGCTCGGCGCGGCGCCAGCCGTCAGGGGCCGGCCGTCGCGTCTGCGGGAAGGCGGTGCCCCCGCCCTGCGCGCGGGCCGGCGCGTCGTAGAAGTGCGGGTCCATCAGGCAGTAGACCTCGTAGCGCTTGTCCACTGACCCCTCCCGGCGGTCTGTGCCGCGGGATATCCCTGCGGCCTCTATCTGCGACCATCGCAGAGTTGCCCGACGGGGAATAGCACCGTCCGTCACGCAAAGCACGGGAAAAACACACGCCTCACCCATGACGTTTGTACTGGTCAGGCCGCCCTCGGCCGGTAATCAGGCGGTCGGCGGCACCGGTCCGTCCGCGCGCAGCCGCAGGCCGTCGGCGACGATCAGGTCCGAGGTGACCAGCGCCTGCTCGGCGGAGACATCGGTCATGTACACGAAGGGCGGCACCAGCGGCGGCACGGGCAGCCGGTCCGGGGTGAAGGTCAGGCAGAGCACCCCTTGCAGGCAGCCGCGGAACTTCGTCAGGTAGAGCGTGACGTCGCCGCTCAGCTCCAGCGACGTGGCGCCCAGCCCCAGTTCGTCGCTGCCGTCGCGGGTGAGGAGGCGGTAGTCGGTGAGGGAGGCGGCCTTCATCTTCAGCACCATCGCCCGGACGGGGCCGCGCGCGGTGGGCACGTCCTCGACGCCGGCGAGCGTGAAGCCCTTCGGCGCGAAACGGCTGGTCGTGACGGTGGGGACGGCGGCGGGGGCGGGGCTGCCGGGGCCGGCGGCGCGGGCCTCGGTGGCGGGCGTCCCGAGCGCGGCGAGGAGCGCGATGGGCAGGGCCACGGCGAGGGTGGTGGACGGGCCCGTACGGCCGGCCGGGGGAGCGGCGCCGTCCGGGCCGCCGGCCTGGCCGCCGTCCTGTGCCGCTGGGCCGCCGTCCTGTGCCGCTGAGTCCCGGCCCTCGGGAAGCGGCGTCCAGCCGAAGCCCATCGCCGCACCCGCGATGCCCAGCCCCATGCCGACCAGGAAGCCGCCGAGGTTGGTGGCCGCGAAGGAAATCACGGACAGGATCAGCGCGTTGACGCTCACGTAGTGCCGCGCCGACGGGGCGCACCACAGGAACACTCCGGCCACGATCAGGGCCAGCCCGATGCCGAGCGCCGCGAGCCCGCCGACTCCCAGGCTGACCAGCACGCCGAGCGGCGAGAGCGGGACGAGCAGCAGCTCGGCACCGCCGAGGACCAGCAACAGTCCGGCCCAGAACGGCCGGGTCCGCCGCCACCGGCGGAATCGGGCCCGGGCTTCGGGCCAGGGCAGTTGCTGCACAAGGCGGGCCGGTAGCCGCGGCCGCCTCAGAAGCACTTCTCGCCGTCCAGGCTGACGCCCAGCTTCAGGCCCTTGAGGCGAAAGTTGCCGCCCGTGGCCGACCAGGCGTGCGACTGCACGCCCGCGACCTCGATGTCACCGGCCTGCAGCCCGAACTTCCCCTTCGGGCCGCGGATGCCCGGTACTTCGTCCAGCGTCGAGGCGTCCCGGCCGATCTGCGCCGTGCCGAAGCGCGCGTCACCGACCAGGTCCTCCCCGTCGATGACGAGGTTGTCCGCGGTGACGGGGCCCGCCTTCCCGCCCGCGGTGAGCTTGAAGACCACCGGCCCCATCGGAGTACTGACCTGCGCCGACTGGCAGATGTCGGAGAGCTGTGCCTTGCCGATGCCGAGCAGGGCGACCGGGTGACCGGTGCCGTCGGCGGAGCGGTCGGTGTGCACGTACGAGGCCAGCCCGTCGCTGGTCAACTTGCCCGAAGCCACCTGGAAGTTGGTGCCGGAGACGGCGAACGACGCGGCGAGCACGCCCTGCGCCATCACGGTCGCCAGCGCCCCGACGGCCAGTACCGCCGGCACGGCCACGGCCGCGCTCTTCCTCCAGGACGTGCGGCCTTCTTCCGGTACGGCCCGCTGATTCCTGCCCACTGCTTCCTCCCGGGGGAGCGCTCGGTCATGGCGGTACGGTCACAGCGCTGACGTGCGGTTACTTGCGGTAACGAAGGTAGCTGACGAGAGATTAGGGCCGTTGTTGACGGCGCGTCAACAGTGGCGCGGCAACAGTGCGCAGCAACAGTGCCGCACGACGAAGGGCGGGCGGCCGCAGCCACCCGCCCTCACATGCGACTCATCCGAGGGGCGTTACCGGATCGCCTTGATCAGCTCGCCGCTCGCGGTGTCCCCGCTGAGCTCCCAGAAGAACGTGCCGCCCATGCCCTGCTCGTTCTTGAAGTTCATCTTCGTGCCGATGGTCTCCGGGGTGTCGTAACTCCACCACTGGTCACCGCACTTGGCGTACGCGGTGCCGCCGACCTTGCCGGTCGCCGGGCAGCGGCCCTTGAGGTCCTTGTAGTCCTCGATGCCCGCCTCGTACTTGCCCGGCGCCGCGCCGGTCGCCGTGCCGCCCGGCGCGTCCTGCGTGACGCCGCTCCAGCCGCGCCCGTAGAAGCCGATGCCCAGCAGCAGCTTGTTCGCCGGGATGCCGAGGTCCTTGAGCTTCTTCGTCGTGTCGGCGGTGTTGAAGCCGGCCTTCGGGATGCCGTTGTACGAGGTCAGCGGCGAGTGCGGGGCCGTCGGACCCTTGGCGTCCCAGGCACCGAAGTAGTCGTACGTCATGGGGTTGTACCAGTCGACGTACTGGGCCGCGCCCGCGTAGTCGGCGGCGTCGATCTTGCCACCGGCGGAGGCGTCCGCGGTGATCGCCGCGGTCACCAGGTTGGAGCTGCCGAACTTCGTGCGCAGCGCCTTCATCAGGTTCGTGAAGGCGGTCCGGCCGCTGGTGTCGCAGGTCAGGCCGCAGGCGTTGGGGTACTCCCAGTCGATGTCGATGCCGTCGAAGACGTCCGCCCAGCGCTTGTCCTCGACCAGGTCGTAACAGGACTGCGCGAACGCCGCCGGGTTCTTGGCCGCCTCGGCGAACCCGCCGGACCAGGTCCAGCCGCCGAAGGACCAGATCACCTTGAGGTCCGGGTGCAGCTTCTTCAGCTTGCGCAGCTGGTTGAAGTTGCCGCGCAGCGCCCCGTTCTCCCAGGTGTCGGCCTTGCCGTCGACGCTCTGGTCGGCGGTGTACGCCTTGTCGTAGTCGGCGTACGCGTCGCCGATCGCGCACTTGCCGCCGGTGACGTTGCCGAAGGCGTAGTTGATGTGGGTGAGTTTGTTCGCCGAGCCGGAGGTCTCGATGTTCTTGACGTGGTAATTGCGCTGGTAGACGCCCCAGTTGGTGAAGTACCCGACGACCTTGCTGCCGGCCGCCTTGGTCCCTGCGCCCGAGTCGGGCTGTGCGGCAGTGGTCTTGGCGGTTGTCTTGGCGACGGGGGTGGAGTCGGTGGGGGTGGCCGCGGCGGTCCCGGTGAGCGCGCCGGCGGCCATCGCGGCGGTGCACAGGGCCGCGGCCACGGCCGCGAATCCGTGGTGGAGGCGCTTCTTGTGCGGTCTGAGCATGGTTGCTCCTCGGAGTGGGGGTCCATCGAGGGGGAAGTGCTGTGACCTGCGTCCGCAGTGGCGCCGAACGCGTGGAGCGTCGGGGGAGAAGGTAGAAGGACTAGACCAACTCGGTCAATGGTTTGGACCAATTTGCTGAACTCCCGCACACGATCCGGCGACCACCGGAAGAAGCCGATCAAGGGGTGAAGAGCGCCGCCGTATTGGGCATACTCCCTGCGCCACCGCCGCAGGTCATCGCCTTCCGCGACCCGGAGAGAGATCATCACGGCAGTGGGACCGGCCGCGCCGCGCCACCCGAGCGGCGCGCGCCGCAGTTCCCTACAGGGAGGAGAGCGCCGCCATGACCGAGTACGGCCCCGGACCCGTGGACCGCAGGCTGCCCACCGACGAAGCCCGCCAGCTGATGACGCTCGTACGCGATCTGGCGGCCCGCGAGATCGCACCCACGGCCGCCGCCGAGGAGGAAGCGGGCCGGTTCCCCCGCGAGCTCTTCACCCTGCTCTCGGAGTCGGGCCTGCTCGGCCTGGTGTACGCCGAGGAGTTCGGCGGGGGCGGCCAGCCGTACGAGGTCTATCTCCAGGTCCTCGAAGAGCTGGCCGCCGCCCGGCTCACCGTCGGCCTCGGCGTCAGCGTCCACACCCTGGCCTGCCACGCGCTCGCCGCGTACGGCACGAAGGAGCAGCGCGCCGAGCACCTGTCCGCGATGCTCGGCGGCGGGCTGCTCGGCGCGTACTGCCTCTCCGAGCCCGCCGCCGGGTCGGACGCCGCGTCCCTGACCACCCGCGCCACGCGTGACGGGGACAGCTGGGTCCTGACCGGTACGAAGGCGTGGACCACCCACGGCGGCATCGCCGACTTCTGCACCGTCCTCGCCCGCACCGGGGGAGCGGGCCCGCACGGCATCACGGCCTTCCTGGTCCCCGGCGACGCCGAGGGGCTGAGCGCCGCCGCGCCCGAGCGCAAGATGGGCATGAAGGGCTCGCCCACGGCGCAACTGCACTTCGACGGCGTACGGATCGCGGACGCGCGCCGGATCGGTGAGGAGGGGCAGGGCTTCGCCATCGCGCTCGACGCGCTGGACTCCGGCCGGCTCGGCATCGCGGCGTGCGCCGTGGGCGTGGCCCAGGCGGCGCTGAACGAGGCACTGGCGTACGTCACGACGCGCCGTCAGTTCGCCCGCCCGCTGGCCGACTTCCAGGGGCTGCGCTTCATGCTCGCCGACATGGCCACGCAGGTGACGGCCGGGCGGTCGCTCTACCTGACCGCGGCCCGGCTGCGGGACGAGGGCCGCCCCTTCACCAAGGAAGCGGCCATGGCCAAACTCTTCTGCTCGGACGCGGCGATGCGCATCACGACCGACGCGGTCCAGCTGCTCGGAGGGTACGGCTACACCGCGGACTTCCCGGCCGAGCGCTATATGCGCGAGGCCAAGGTCCTGCAGATCGTCGAGGGCACCAACCAGATCCAGCGGATGGTCATCGCCCGGCACCTCGCGGGCCCCGAGTCACGTTGATGACACAGTCGCGCTGACGACGCAGTTCCGCTGACGGCGCATCAAAGGCGGGCCTGTGTCAGTCGGTTGCTCATCGAGCGGCAAGAGGGTGCGAGTGAGTCGGGCGGCTCACTCGCACGGTGATTCCGCGGTTGCCGGTCCGCGGGCGCGTCAGCGGTGCCGGCGCATCAGGGGGACGCGCACCGGACGGGAGCCGGGGCCGCCCACGTGGGAGAACGGCTGGGTGCGCCAGTCCAGGCCCTCCGGGAGAGTCAGGAGCATGCCACTGTCCTGCTCCTGGGGGTCGAGCACGTCATCGGCGGAGGCCGTCTCGGCCACGCCCCGGCCGGACCCCTGGCAGACCGTCAGGCCGAAGGGGTTCCAGGGCGAGGAGCAGACTGCGTGCTCGGGCAGCGTGTCCTCGTCGGCGAGCAGCGCGATGGGCTGCCCGCAGTCCGGGCAGCTGACGCGGTAGAGCTCGACGGTGTCAAAGGCGTCGAAGTCGTCGTCGCGGAAACTGTCGCCCTCCTGGGCGGCGGTGTTCTCCAGCGTGGATTCCTGCTTCGGGCGTCGCATGATGTCCATCCCCCTCGGGTGGGCTGCGAGTACCGCCATCTTCCTGTGTTGGGCGGCCTCGACCACCACGAGCATTTCCCTGCCTCTCCGCTGCATAATCTCGGCTTCCGGCCGGACACGGAGTGAGGGGTGTGGTGTTCGTCACACAGGGGGCGCACGGTGTCCACGATCCGGCGCGAGCTGCGCCGTAGTGCTCCGGCACAGTAGGTTGATCGTGTGGAGGAGCTGGACCGACAAATCGTGGATCTGCTCGTCAAGGACGGGCGGATGAGCTACACCGACCTGGGCAAGGCCACTGGCCTGTCCACCTCGGCGGTGCATCAGCGCGTGCGCAGACTGGAGCAGCGCGGCGTGATCCGCGGCTATGCCGCCATCGTCGACCCCGAGGCGGTGGGGCTGCCGCTGACCGCCTTCATCTCGGTCAAACCCTTCGACCCCAGCGCCCCGGACGACATCGCCGAGCGGCTGGCCGAGGTCCCCGAGCTGGAGGCCTGCCACAGCGTCGCGGGCGACGAGAACTACATCCTCAAGGTCCGGGTGGCCGCGCCGCTGGAGCTGGAGCACCTGCTGACCCGCATCCGTACGCTCGCGGGCGTCTCGACGCGTACGACCGTGGTGCTGTCCACGCCGTACGAGGCCCGGCCGCCCCGCATCTGAAGCGCGCCGCGCCATCGGGGCGGCGCCGGTCCGGGTACGGCCGCGCCACACCCACCCCGCGCGACCGCCGGGCACGCGCAGGGGCGAAACTGTCCGGTATGAGTGAACGCACCCCCGCACCGGCCCCCGACCGCACCGTCCTGCTGCGCCGCGGCGAGGTCCACAGCCCGGCCGACCCCTTCGCCACCGCCATGGTCGTCGAGGGCGGCTCGGTCGCCTGGGTCGGCTCGGAGGGGGCCGCCGACTCCTTCGCCGACGGGGTCGACGAGGTCATCGACCTCGACGGCGCGCTCGTGACCCCCGCGTTCACTGACGCACATGTGCACACCACCGCCACCGGGCTCGCCCTGACCGGCCTGGACCTCAGCGACACCCGCTCCCTCTCCGACGCCCTGGAGCGCATCCGCTCCTTCGCCGCGGCCCGCCCCGCCGACCGCGTACTGCTCGGCCACGGCTGGGACGCCTCCGCCTGGCCCGAGGGCCGCCCGCCCTCCCGCACCGAGCTGGACGAGGCCACCGGCGGCCGCCCGCTCTACCTCAGCCGCATCGACGTGCACTCCGCCGCGGTCACCACCGCCCTCCTGGACCTCGTCCCCGGCCTGCGGGAACGCGCCGGATTCGACCCCGCGGGGCCGCTCACCGGCGACGCCCACCACGCCGTACGGCAGGCCGCGTACGACACCGTCACCCCGGCCCAGCGCGCCGACGCGCAGGCCGCCGCGCTCGCGCACGCCGCCTCCCTCGGCATCGGCACCGTCCACGAATGCGCGGGGCCCGAGATCTCCGGCGAGGACGACCTCGTCGCGCTGCTCGCCCGCGCCGCCGCCGGCGACGGCCCGCGCGTCGTCGGCTACTGGGGCGAGCTCATCACGACCGCAAAGGACGCGGAGCGCATCAGGGAGCTCGGCGCCATCGGCGCGGCGGGCGACCTGTTCGCCGACGGCTCGCTCGGCTCGCACACCGCCCACCTCTGCACCCCGTACGCCGACGCCGCACACACCGGCAACGCACTCCTCGACGCCGACACCGTCGCCGCACACGTCGCCGCCTGCACCGAAGCCGGCCTCCAGGCGGGCTTCCACGCCATCGGCGACGCCGGGCTCACCGCCGTCGTCGACGGCGTACGGGCGGCCGCCGACCGGGTCGGCCTGGACCGGGTACGCGCCGCCCGGCACCGCATCGAACACTGCGAGATGCTCACCCCGGACACCATCGCCGGCTTCGCCGAACTCGCCCTGACCGCCTCCGTACAGCCCGCCTTCGACGCCCTGTGGGGCGGCGAGCAGGGCATGTACGCCACCCGCCTCGGCGCCGAACGCGCCCGCACCCTCAACCCGTACGCAGCCCTCCTCAAGGCCGGCGTCCCGCTCGCGCTCGGCTCCGACAGCCCCGTCACCCCACTCGACCCCTGGGGAACCGTCCGCGCCGCCGTCTTCCACCGCACCCCCGGCCACGGCATCTCCGCGCGTGCCGCGTTCACCGCGCACACCCGCGGCGGCTGGCGGGCCGTCGGCCGCGACGACGCAGGCATCCTCGTGCCCGGCGCGCCCGCCGACTACGCGGTCTGGCACACCGGCGAACTGCTCGTCCAGGCCCCCGACGAGCGCGTCGAGCGCTGGTCCACCGACCCCCGCTCCGGCACCCCCGGCCTGCCCGACCTCACCCCCGGCCAGGAGCTGCCACGCTGCCTGCGGACGGTCGTCGGCGGCCGGACGGTCTTCCAGCGGCCGAACGAGTGAACCTCCCGCGGCGGGTGCCGCCGGGCGACCTGCCCGGCGCGTACTCGCCCTACCTGCGGCAGTTCGGCACTGACCTGGTTGAACGCAAAAACGACGCAGGTAGAACAGATGTTGACAGGAGCCGGTCGGCGGCCGGTAGGTTCGGCCGAGTCCACCACAAGGACGTCCGACCGGCAGACCTCCGCGCAGTCGTCGAACGCAGCTGGGCCATGGGGTGGTGCGCCGCACAGGCACACCACAACTGGGAGCCAGGTCCACCCCTGCGGCACGGAAGCGACGGACAGGATTCAGTCGGCCGGCGGGTGCGACCCGGGTGGGGCCCGGACGCTCAGTAGACAACGGCTCTCGGTCGACCCGCAGCCAGCGGGCCCCAGGTCGGCCCGAAGGGCGCCGGGCCCCGATCCGCACCCCCGCGGATCACCACCCCACCCGCACCCCGCCTCGTCACGAGGCGCCCTCTCCGTACGCGGCACGGCCCTCCCCCTCACCGAGAGCGACCGCGCGTACCCGTACCGGCCACCCGCGTCCCGCGTGCCCGCGCCCCGTTGTACCGTCGGCTCACCACCGCACGACCTGCAGGAAGGCCGCGACTGTGCCATCGGGCTCCGAAACCACCGCCGAAACCGTGCCAGGCCCCGCCCAGGGCCCTGGAGGGGACGGCCCCGCCGCCGACGGCGGCCCCGTGGCCACCGAGGCGCCCGACGCCGCAGACCGCCGCCCCGGACGCCTGCGCCGCCTCGCCGCCCTCGTGCGCCGCGAAACGCCGCGCACGGTACTCGCGGTCCTCGCCGGACTCGCCCTCGGGCTCGCCTTCCCCCCGTACGACCTGTGGCCGCTGTCGCTCCTCGCGGTGGCCGGGCTCAGCCTGCTCACCCGCGGCCGCACGGCACGTCAGGGCGCCTGGACCGGCCTCGTGTTCGGCTGGCCCTTCTTCTTCCTGCTGCTGAAGTGGCTGCACGTCGTCGGCTGGGACGCCGTCGTCGGCCTCGCCTTCGCCGAAGCCGTCTTCGTGGCGCTGCTCGGCGCCGGACTGGCCGTCACCTCGCGCCTGAAGGCATGGCCCCTGTGGGCCGCCTGCCTGTGGGTCGCCCAGGAGTGGGCCCGCGACCGCGTGCCCTTCGGGGGCTTCCCCTGGGGCCGGCTCGCCTTCGCCAACACCGGTACGCCCTACACCCCGTTCGCCGCACTCGGCGGCGCGCCCCTGGTGACCTTCGCCGTCGCCCTCACCGGCACGCTGCTCGCCGCCATCGCCGTGACGCTCTGGCAGCTGCGCCGGCCGGACAGCGCGGCCGGCACGCGGCTGCGCCGGGCCATCCCGGCCCTGGAAGCCTTCGGACTGGCCGCGGCCGTCACCGTCGCCGGGTACGCCGTCCCGGTACCGACCAAGGCCACCGACCACCTGGACATCGCCGTCGTACAGGGCAACGTGCAGCAGCCCGGCATGGACTTCCTCGGCCGCCCCATGCAGATCCTGGACAACCACGCCACGGCGACCGAGAAGCTGGCCGCCGACGTGCAGGCCGGCCGCGCCAAAAAGCCCGACCTCGTCATCTGGCCGGAGAACTCCTCCGACCTGGACCCCTTCCAGTACCCGGAGGCATACGACCGGATCAACGAGGCCGTGCGGGCGATCGGCGTCCCCGTACTCGTCGGCGCCCTCGTGGACCACCCGAGCAAGGCCGGCTACGTCTTCAACCAGGGCATCCTCTGGGACCCGAAGACCGGCCCCGGCGCCTCGTACACCAAGCAGCACCCGGTGCCGTTCGGCGAGTACGTGCCCTTCCGCAAGGAGCTCAGCAAGGTCATCACGCGCCTCCAGCGCGTGCCGCGCGACTTCTACCCGGGCGACCACACCGGCGTGATGAACATGGCGGGCGCCAAGCTCGGCGACGTCATCTGCTTCGAGGTGGCGTACGACGAGATCGTGCACGACACCGTGAACGCCGGGGCCCGCGCCCTCATCGTGCAGACCAACAACGCCACCTACGGGCGCACCGGCCAGCCCGAGCAGCAGCTCGCGATGTCCCGGCTGCGCGCCGTCGAGCACGGCCGCGCCGTCGTCACCGCCGCCACCAGCGGCATCAGCGCCGTCGTCGCCCCGAACGGCGAAATCACCCACCGCATCCCCGAATTCACCCAGGGCGTCGTCAGCGCGAGCCTTCCGCTGAGGGACGAAAAGACCGTCTCCGACCGCGTCGGCGCGTCTCCGGAATGGGTGATCGCTATGGTGGGCCTTCTGTCCTGCGCTGCCGCCTTCGTGCTCGGCCGGCGCGGGCGTACGAAGGACGAGAAGGGGCAGCAGTGACAGACGGCGCACAGGACGGCGGGCGGCGGCAGTACGGACCGCTGGGCGACATCTTGGTGATCATTCCGACCTACAACGAGGCGGAGAACATCAAGCTCGTCGTCGATCGGGTGCGCGCAGGAGTGCCCGACGCGCACGTACTGGTCGCCGACGACAACAGCCCGGACGGCACGGGCAAGCTCGCCGACGAACTGGCCGCCGCCGACGACCACGTGCACGTCCTGCACCGGCAGGGCAAGGAGGGCCTGGGCGCCGCCTACCTCGCGGGCTTCCAGTGGGGCATCGAGCACGGCTACGACGTCCTGGTGGAGATGGACGCCGACGGCTCCCACCAGCCCGAGGAGCTGCCCCGGCTGCTGACCGCCCTGAAGGGCGCCGACCTCGTGCTCGGCTCGCGCTGGATGCCCGGCGGCCGGGTGGTGAACTGGCCCAAGTACCGCGAGTTCCTCTCCCGCGGCGGCAGCACGTACTCCCGGCTGCTGCTGGACGTGCCGATCCGGGACGTCACCGGCGGCTTCCGGGCCTTCCGCAAGGAGACGCTGCAGGGGCTGGGCCTGGAGGAGGTCGCCTCGCAGGGGTACTGCTTCCAGGTCGACCTGGCCCGGCGGGCGGTCGAGGCCGGCTACCACGTCGTCGAGGTGCCCATCACCTTCGTCGAACGCGAGCGGGGCGACAGCAAGATGAACCGCGACATCGTCGTGGAGGCCCTGTGGCGCGTGACGGCCTGGGGCGTCGGCTCCCGCCTGGAGAGGCTGCGTGGCAAGAAGGGCCACTGAAGTGGGCCTGTGGATAACTCGGGGGCGGTCGGTGGTGGGGGCTAGTTTTGGGGTGTGTGGTGGTGGCGGGGGAGGGGGTCCCACTCACCGGTTCGGGGAGAGGGAGGGGCCCTACCCACGGCGGACCAGGCACACTTGAGTCATGACGTCCGCCACCACGCCCCCGCGTTCCCGTCCGCCCCGTCGCTCCCGCGCCCGCCGTCTGGTGCCGCTCGGCATCGCCGTCTGGGTCGTCCTGGAGGTCTGGCTGCTCACCCTGGTCGGGCAGGCAGCGGGCGGACTGACGGTCTTTCTCCTGCTGGTGGCCGGCGTGCTGCTCGGCGGTTACGTCATCAAGCGCGCGGGCCGGCGTGCCTGGCAGAACCTGGCGGGCGCCTTCCAGCAGCCCGGCGCCGACCCGGCGAAGCCGGCCCCGGAGACCGGCGGCGGCAACATGCTGCCGATGCTCGGCGGCCTGCTCCTGATGTGCCCCGGGCTGGTCTCGGACGCGGCGGGCCTGCTCTGCCTCTTCCCGCCGACCAGGAAAATCCTCCAGCGGCGCGTGGAGCGCCTGCTGGCCCGCCAGGCGCCCACATCCCCCGGCTCCTTCGCCGACGCCTTCCAGCAGGCGCGTATGCACGCTCCGGACGGCAAGGTCGTCCCGGGCGAGGTCGTCCGCGACGACGAGCCGCCGGCCCCGCCCCGGCAGGACCCGCCGCTGCCCCGCTGACAGCAAACGCCACGAGGGCCGGTATCCCTGCCGCAGCAGGGATACCGGCCCTCGTCGTGAGGTCCGCCGTCAGGCGGACTTCTTGTTGCTGTCGCGCGGGTGCACAGCGATGTTCATGGTGCCGGAGCGCAGGACGGCCAGCCTCTCGGCCAGCACCTCCTCGAGCTCCTCGCGGGTGCGCCGCTCCATGAGCATGTCCCAGTGCGTACGCGCGGGCTTGCCCTTCTTCTCCTCAGGGCCATCGCCATCCACCAGAAGTGCGGGAGCGCCGCAAACCTTGCACTCCCACTCCGACGGAATCTCGGCCTCTACCGAGAAGGGCATCTCAAAGCGATGTCCCTTCTCGCATGCGTACTCCACCGCCTGGCGCGGGGCCAGGTCGATGCCGCGGTCGGTCTCGTAGCTGGTCACCACAAGTCGCGTGCCGCGAAGAGCTCGCTCACTCATGAATCGTGCCTCCCGGGCTTTGTCGCCCACAGGACAGGTGTCGCTGTCGTCGTCATCCGGTCAACGTCCGGTCGGCGGTGAAGATTCCCGAATTCGGGACCCAGGTCGCCCGTCGTGCCGCCCCTTGTTGTACCCACCAGCGCCCGGTTTGTCACATCTGGCAGCAGATGTCACCCGACGCTGTCCGAAGTTCAGCGCGCAGTAACGGTCCGCCTGGTGAGCCAAAGGCGTACACTACCGGGCCGCGTCCCACTTGCCTAAATCAGGTCGGGGACGCGATTTCCGGCCGCCGTCGCCGCGCGCCGCACGGGCACGCGGACGAGCAGGACAAATCCGATCAAGAAGAACGCCGCCAGCGAGGCGATCGCGTCGCGGTAGCTGCCCGTCATCTGGTACGCGATACCGAAGACCAGCGGCCCCAGCCAGCTCACGCCCCGGTCGCTGATCTCGTACGCGGCGAAGTATTCGGCCTCTTTTCCGCGCGGGATGAGATGCGAATACAGCGACCGCGACAGGGCCTGGCTGCCGCCCAGTACGAGCCCGATCGCCACGGCCAGGCAGAAGAACCACACGGGCGCGTGCGCGGGCAGGAAGTACCCCGCCACAATCACCGCCGTCCACGCCACCAGCGACGCCAGAATCGTCCGTTTGGCGCCGTACCGCCGGGCCAGCCGGCCCATCAGCACCGCGCCCGCCGCCGCCAGTGCCTGCACCAGCAGCACCGCGACGATCAGCGTCGTCTGGTCCAGGCCCAGCTCCTCCGAGCCGAACACCGATGCCTGGGTGATCACGGTTTGTACGCCGTCGTTGTACACCAGGTACGCGAGCAGGAAGGCCAGCGTCAGCGGGTACCGGCGCAGATCGCGCAGCGTCTCCCGGAGCTGCCGCAGGCCGCCTCCGGGGGCCGGGGACGCGGCCGTACGGAGCGGGCGGCGGTCCCGGAGCCGGCGCAGCGGTACGAGTGTGAACACCGCCCACCACAGGCCCGCCGACGCCAGGCAGATCCGGATGGCGTCCTCCTGCGAGACGCCGAAGGAGGCGTGGCCCGCGTACAGGACCAGATTGGCCACGAGGACCAGCGCGCCCGCCGCGTAACCGAACGCCCAGCCCCGTGAGGACACCGCGTCCCGCTCCTCGGGGTCCGCGATCTGCGGCAGGTAGGAGTTGTAGAGCATCATCGACACGACGAACGACACGTTCGCGACGATCAGCAGCGCCCCGCCGAGCAGATAGCGGTCGCCGCCCAGGAAGAGCAGCCCCGTCGTCGCCGCGGCGCCCGTGTACGCGCACCCGCCCAGCAGCGGCTTCTTGCGCCCGGTGCGGTCGGCGACGGCCGCCGCCAGCGGCATCGCCAGTACCGACAGCAGCAGCGAGGCCGACACCGAGTACGCGTAGAACGATCCGGCCCGTACCGGGATGCCCAGCGGGTGGACGAATCCGTGCGCGTCGGCCGCGGCCTTCGCCACGGACGTCAGATACGGCCCGAGGAACACCGTCAGGACGGTCGTCGAGTAGACGCTGTTGGCCCAGTCGTACCAGTACCAGCCGCGCTGCTCGCGCCGCCGGTCGGCCACGTCCTTCGGCTCGGCCGGCTCGACAGCAGTGTGCACACCCACAGGTTCCCCCTTGCGCTCCCCGTCACGGCGGCGGAAGCGGTCGCGGTGCCGGAACCCGTGGGTCGGGTCAGGTCCAGGCGCCCCGCGCGGTCAGCACATCCCGCAGCGTGTCTATGTGATCGGTCATGATGCCATCTACACCTAGATCCAGGAGATCCGCCATCCGCGCGGCGTCGTTCACGGTCCAGACATGCACCTGAAGTCCGAGCTGCCGGGCCGCCTTCAGGAAGAGCCGGTCCACCACCCGTAGGCCCGCGTGCCGCTCCGGTACCTGTACGCACACCGCGCTGCGCCGTACCGCGGCGCCCAGCAACCGGTCCAGCGGCAGGCTCCGCCCGTAGGAGCGCAGCCGCAGCCCCGCCACTCCACGGGTGCCCAGGGAGGTGGCCAGCCGGCCGCCCGCGAGCTGCTGCGCCCGCCCGGCCCGCGCCTCCGAGAAGGAGCCGACGCACACCCGGTCCCATGCTCCCGTACGGCGCAGCAGCGCCAGCAACGGGCGCAGCGCCGGCTCGGCCTTCACGTCCACGTTCCAGCGCGCCTCCGGGAACTCCTCCAGCAGCTCCTCGAAGAGCGGCAGCGGCTCCCGGCCCGCCACTTTGGCCTGCCGCACGGCCCGCCAGGGCAGTGCCCCGATCCGGCCGCTGCTGTCGGTGACCCGGTCCAGGGTGGCGTCGTGGAACGCCACCAGGCGGCCGTCCGACGTGGCGTGCACGTCCGTCTCCAGATAGCGGTAGCCGCGCTCGACGGCGCGGCGGAAGGCGAGCGCGGTGTTCTCCAGGCCGTCCGCCGCGCCGCCCCGGTGGGCGAAGGCGAGCGGCGCCGGGTGGTCGAGGTACGGGTGGCGGGGGCGGGGGCGCAGGACGGTCACGCGGGCAGTATGGCTGGCGCTCCGTACAGAGGGGCAGCGGGGGCCGGTCCCGGAGGCGCGGTCCTGGCCCTTGAGGTGCTGCGGCGCCGGCCTCCGTAAGCCGCGCCCCTCAGCCCCCTCAGCCCCCGCAGCCCGTGACCGTCTCCGGTGTCGCCGCCGTCGGCTCCTGTGGCGCCGACTTACCGGTGACCACCCGGGACGGCTCGTCCAGGCCCTTGATCGCGAAGAGCCGCAGGAAGAACTGCGCCATCGGGCCGATGGCCAGTGCGTACACGACGGTGCCCACGCCGACCGAGCCGCCGAGCGCGAAGCCCGCGGCCAGTACGGTGATCTCGATGCAGGTACGGACGAGGCGGATGGGGCGGCCGGTGCGCAGATGCAGCCCGGTCATCAGCCCGTCGCGCGGCCCGGGACCGAAGCGTGCGGAGATGTACAGCCCGGTCGCCGCGCCGTTCAGGGCGACCGCGGCGGCCAGCACCGGGATGCGCACCGCGAACGACGAGGACGCGGGCACCAGGGCCATCGTCGCGTCCATCACCAGGCCCAGCACGATCACGTTCGAGACGGTGCCCAGGCCCACGCGCTGCCGCAGCGGGATCCACAGCAGCAGGATCAGCGCGCCGGAGACGATCGTGACCGTGCCGATCGTCAGGCCGGTGTGTTCCGCGATGCCCTGGTTGAGCACGCTCCACGGCTCCAGGCCGAGGTCCGCGCGTACCATCAGCCCCATGCTCACGCCGTACAGCACCAGACCGACGTAGAGCTGGACCAGTCGTCGCGGCAGATGGCGTCCGCGGGGCCGCTCGGCGGCCGCCTCCGGCTCCCCCTCCCGGCCGTCCGCCGGACCGCCCTCCGGCCCCTTTTCCGACCCCTCCGCGGGCTCCTTTGCGGACGCCTTTGCAGGTCCCTTTGCAGACAACGCGTTCCCCTCCTGGCAAGATTGGACTGTAGGAGGTCAGCCTGTGGCGGGCTGACAGCCGGGTTCCATGGCCAATCACGGAAAGGTGGACTGGTCGAGATGGCGCAGTGGACTTCAGCGGTGGGTGCGGCCCAACTCGCCCGCCTGGTGCGGTCGCAGGACGACCGCGCTGCCTCGGCGGCGGTCGGCGGCCGCCGCATCCCCGCGTACCGGACCCTCGCCGACGGCGTCCGCCTTCTGGTGCTCGAAGGGCGGGTCCCGGTGGCCGCGCGGCTGCCCGCCGAGCGCGAGCTCGCCGCCGCGCTGTCCGTCAGCAGGACCACCGTCGCCGCCGCCTACGAAGCGCTGCGCGCCGAGGGCTTCCTGGAGTCGCGGCGCGGCTCGGGAAGCTGGACCGCCGTACCGGCCGGCAATCCGCTGCCCACCCGGGGCCTGGAGCCGCTGCCCCCGGAGGCCGCCGGCTCCATGATCGACCTGGGCTGCGCCGCGCTGCCCGCGCCCGAGCCCTGGCTCACCCGCTCCGTGCAGGGCGTCATGGCGGACCTGCCGCTGTACGCCCACACGCACGGCGACTACCCGGCCGGACTGCCCGCCCTGCGGCAGGCCCTCGCCGACCGCTACACGGCCCGCGGCATCCCCACCATGCCCGAGCAGATCATGGTGACCACCGGCGCGATGGGCGCGGTGGCCGCGATCTGCCGCCTGATCACCCGCCCCGGGGAGCGGGTGGCCGTCGACTCGCCCTCGTACGCGAACATCCTGCAGCTGATGCGGGACGCCGGGGCCCGGCTCGTCCCCGTGGCGCTTGCCGAGCGGCTCGGCGGCTGGGACATCCCGGCCTGGCGCCAGGTGATGCGGGACGCCGCGCCCCGTATGGCGTACGTCGTCGCGGATTTCCACAACCCCACCGGCTCGCTCGCCACGGAGGAGCAGCGGCGCGGACTGGTCGCGGCGGCCCGCTCGGCCGGCACGGTCCTGGTCGTCGACGAGACGATGGCCGAGCTGTGTCTCGACCCGGGTGTCGAAGTGCCGCCCGCCGTCTGCTCGTTCGACCCCTCGGGCAGCTCGGTGATCACCGTGGGCTCGGCGAGCAAGGCGTTCTGGGCCGGTATGCGCATCGGCTGGGTGCGCGCGGCCCCGGACATCATCCGCAGCCTGGTCGCCGCCCGCGCCTACGCCGACCTCGGCTCCCCGGTCCTCGAACAGCTCGCCATCACGTCGCTGTTGGACGGCGGCGGCTGGGAGGAGGCGGTCGCCATCCGGCGGGACCAGGCGCGCGAGAACAGGGACGCGATCGTCGACGCGGTCCGGCGCCACCTGCCCGACTGGGAGTTCAGCGTCCCCAGCGGCGGCCTCACCCTCTGGGCACGCACGGGCGGCCTGTCCGGCTCGCGCATCGCGGAGGCGGGGGAGCGGCTGGGCGTACGCGTGCCGTCGGGCCCGCGCTTCGGCGTGGACGGCGCCTTCGAGGGCTTCGTACGCCTCCCGTTCACGGTCAGCGGCGCGGTCGCCGACCAGGCCGCCTCCCGGCTGGCCGGCGCCGCGCACCTCGTCGCCACCGGCCGCTCCCAGGACACCGACACGCTGCACTCGTTCGTGGCCTGACACGCGGCCCCGGAGGATGTTCCGACACGCGGTCCCGGAAGGTGATCCGGCACCGGCTTCCGGAGGAATGGTCCGGGCGGCCGCCGGTGGAGCGCGTCACCGGTGGCCGCCCGGAGAACAGGGCCCGTAAGGGCGGTCGGTCACACCGCCCCGGAGGCGGTGCCGGCGCGGTACCCGAAGTCCGCGGTGTCGGCGGGCGGGGCGGCGGCCGCGGGCACGGAGCCGAGCGCCGTGCGCTCCGGGAGCAGCGCCAGTACCGCCTGCCGGTGGTACTCGCTCGTCGCATCGTCGAACGGATCGGGTGTGGCGGGCACTTGGAGGCGGAGGACCGGGCCCGAGCCGAGCCGGGCGTAGCCGCGCCCCGGCGGGACCTGGTCGGCGGGCGTGGTGTCCGGGAGCGCGCCCAGGACGGCACGTACGTCCTCCGGGCCGGTGGGCCCGAGCACGACGCGCGCCCGGGTGTGGGCGCGTACCGGCTCGCTCAGCAGCTCCGCGCTCTCGAACTGGTCGGCGACGGCCACGGTGACGCTCGCGGCGCGCCCGTGGCGCAGCGGCACTTGGAGGAGGCGCTGCGGGTCGTCGCGGCCCTCGGCGGCGGCGAGGTGGGTCAGCGCGCTCGGCCGGTCGATGAGGACCCACAGTGGCTGGCGGATGTCGTCGGGAACCGGCAGCCCGGCCTGCCGCGCGCGGTTCGCGGCGATCAGGCGCCGCTCCGTCTCGTGCGCCGCCCACTCCAATGTGGCCAGCGCGCTGGTCAGTCCGCACTCCACGCCGAGCACGCCGGGCCGCCCGAGAAGGAAAGCGAACTCCCCGGTTCCGCTGCCGTCGATGACCAGTACGTCACCGTGGCAGAGGGCTTGCAGGGCGATCGACCGCAGCAGGGTCGTGGTGCCGCTCCCGGGGCGCCCGAGGGCCAGCAGATGCGACTCGGTGGAGCGCGGCCCGGTCCGCCAGACCACCGGCGGTACGTCCCGCGGCTCCGCCTCCTCGGCCGCGCCCGCCACCGGTACGGTGCGCTGCACCGCGCCCGCGTCGGTGAAGCCCAGCACGGTCTCGCCCGGCGTGGTCACGAACCGCTGGGCCGCGATGTCGGTCGGCAGCGCGGGCAGCACGGTCAGGACGAGCTGGTTGCCCTCCTGGTCCCACGCGAAGTGGTACTCCCGGCCGCGCCCCGACTTGGCGAGCAGCACCTGTTCGATGCGGACCCGGGACTGGGGCTCGGCATCGGTGAAGTACACGGGGTACTTCAGGCGCAGCCGCGCGAGCCGCCCGTCCTCGTCGAACTCGTACTCGGGGAAGGCCGCGGCCCAGTCGCCGTCGTGCACATACAGCGGGTTCGGGTCGCCCTCGAAGCTCAAGTACGGCACCAGCGCCTCGTACAGGGCGCGCAGCCGGCCGGTCTCGGCCTCGGTCGGCCCGGCGTCGGCGGGCGCCCGCTCCCGGCCCGCCCAAGCGGCCGCCGCCATCACCGAGATGAGGCCGAGCAGCGGTCCGTACGGCACGAGCGCCAGGGACACCAGGCAGACGGCCGTCGTGGCCAGCAGCGGGCCCCGGCGCTCCCGCGGCGTCGCCGACCACCGCTGCCGGCCGGCCGCGCACAGCCGGCCCAGGCCGCGGCCGATGACGAGCAGCGGGTGGAACACGTCGGAGGCGCTGTCGGCCGCGGTCCGCGCGAAGTCGCGGCCGCGGGTGAGGGGAGCGCTGTTGCTCAGGATGCTGGGCAGTGGACGCCGGGGCACGGAAGGTCTCCTGGGGATGCGTGACGACTCGGCAGGACTCTCAGAGCGAGAGCCCCTTGAGCAGACCCGCGAGGCTCGCGCCGCCGGCCTTGATGCCCGGGGCGATGGCGGTGCCCGCGAGATAGAAGCCGAACAGCGCGCAGACGATGGCGTGGGAGACCTTCAATCCGTCCTTGCGGAAGAACAGGAACATGATGACGCCGAGCAGGACAACGCCGGAGATGGACAGGACCATGGGGGTTCTCTCCTGGGTGGTGGGGACGGTCACCATGAGTTCTTCCAGCCTCACAGCCCGTATCAAGCCCGGCAAAGCCGCAAATGGGTGATTTATCGTTGAAACCGCCCAATCGGGCCCTGTCGTAGCGCAATCTGCCCCGGAGTGTGCCTACAAGCGCCGTAGATGCCGGTCGCGCCCCTTGTGCGGCACTTCGGTGCACAGGAATGTGGGCGCCATGGCCGTCACCGTGCGACCGCACTGCTCGAAGTGCTGTCCGGTCGTCCCTCCGAGGCCGGTCGTCCCCCCGCGCCTGCCCGGCTCCGTGTGGGTCGGCTTCATCCTCTGCGCCGTGGCCCTCATCGGAAGCTGGGCGCTGGTGATGTGGCTGTTCAGCAGCCTCTTCAGCTGACCGGGCAGCAGCCTCTTCAGCTGACGCCGCAGCCCGTCGCCGGGATGTCGATGTCCGACCAGGAGACGGCCGTCCAGCCGTCGGCCGGCGTGCCCTCCAGGACGACGACCGCGGTGTTCGGGAGGGGGTGGGCGATGGCGAAGTCGGCGTCCAGGTTGCGGGCGCGCGCCGCGGACCAGGTGCGTATCGCCGCGCCGTGGCTCACCACGGCGGCCGCCTCGACGCCGGAAGTCGCGATCTCCTCGATCACCGCGTCGTAACGCGCCAGCATCTCCACGCCGTTCTCGCCGCCGGGCATCCGCAGCTCCGGCTTCCCGGCCGGCCAGGAGAACGCCACGCGCTGGTACTGGTCGTTCGACGCCGCGTCGCCGCGCATCTCCAGGTCGCCCGCGGTGATCTCGCGCACGCCGTCGCGGATCACCACGTCCAGGCCGCGGGCCTCGGCGAGCGGCGCCGCGGTGAGCTGCGTGCGCACGAGGGTGGAGGCGTAGAGCGCGTCGATCTTCTCGTCGGCCAGCCGCTCCGGGAGCGCCGCCGCCTGCTGCTCACCCAGCTCGGTCAGGCCGGGCCCCGGGGCCGTGGTGTCCAGCAGGCGGCCGACGTTGGACGGGGTCTGACCGTGACGGATCAGCAGCAGGCGCATGGGAGAACTCCGGTCGGGGCGCGGGCGGCGCCCCGCACGGCGTGTGTCCGTACTGGCGCGCCGCCCGTACGGCACGTACGTATATGGGTTATGCAAGCAATTTCAGGCTACCGGACGGCGGACAGCCGGCGCCGGGCCCGGCCGTGTGCTCACGCGGTGACGCCCGTCGCGCCGTCCGTCTGCTCGCGCAGGATGTCGGCGTGGCCGACGTGCCGGGCAGTCTCCTCGATGACATGGACATAGATCCAGCGCAACGAGATCTCACCGACCTGCGGATGCGTCACGACGTGGTCCAGGGGGAGCGCGGCGGCCACCGCACGCGACCGCGCGCACGCCGCGTCGTACGCCGCCAGCAGCCCGTCGAGCGACTCCTCGGGCCCCACCTGCCAGCCGCCGTCGTGCCCGTCCGCGTCCTTCGCGGGAACGTCCGCATCGGTCAGCAGGCCGGGGAACCAGGACCCCTCCACCACGGTCAGGTGCTTGACCAGCCCCGCGAGGGTGGTCTCCGAAGGGACGAGCCGGCGGCGCGCCGCGTCGTCGGCCAGGCCCTGCACCTTCCCCCGCAGCGTCGAGCGGTGGAAGTCCAGGAACGCTTCCAGGACCTCGCGCTCGCCGCCGGTGCGGACGAGCATCGGCGCGGGCAGGTCGGCGGGGGCGGTGGGTGTGCTCTCGGTCATGGAGCGAGTCTGCCGTACCGCCCGCGCGGGCGATTACGCGGGGAGCGAGCACTGCCGCGCGAGCACAGCGGGCGGTATAGGAACGAAATACATCCAGGAACTGGCGCGGGCGCGCGACGGCGCGCGGACGGAACGGGGGCGGCGGCGTGAGCGGACCCAAGGACGAGCAGGCCGACGGCAGCAGACGGACCGGGGGCGGCCGGCGCGGCCCGAGCGGCAGATGGGCGGGCGGCTGGACGCGGCTGCGGCCGCTGGCCGGACTGCTGGCGGCCGCCGCCGTCTCCCAGGCCGGCACCCGGGTATCCGCGATCGCGCTGCCCTGGTTCGTCCTGGTCACCACGGGCAGCGCGGCACAGACCGGCCTGGTCGCGTTCTGCGAGATGGCGCCGTACGTCCTGATCAAGGCGCTGACCGGGCCGCTGGTCGACCGGGCGGGACCCCGGGTGATCTCCTGGACGACGGACGTGGTCAGCGCGGCGCTGGTCGCCGGGGTACCGGCGCTGCACGCCCTGGGCCTGCTGGACTTCTGGCTGCTGCTCGTCCTGGTGGCCGTGATCGGCGGCGCCCGCGGCCCCGGTGACCTGGCCAAAGAGGTCATGATCCCGGAGGCCGCGGCACGCTCGGCGATGCCCATCGAGCGGGCCACCGGCCTCCTCGGCGTGGTCGAACGGCTGGCCGCCACGGTGGGCCCCGGCCTGGGCGGTGTACTCGTCGCCGTACTCGGGCCGCTGGCCGGCCTGCTCGTCAACGCGGCGACCTTCGCCCTCGGATCGGTCCTCGTCGGCCTCGCCCTGCCGCGCGGGATGGGCGGCGCGGACGACGGTACGGGGACGGCGCACGGCGGGGATCCGGCCGCCCCCGGAGCCGGGGCCGCAGGGCCCGAAGCGGGCTACTGGCGCCGGTTCGCCGAGGGCTTCACCTACCTGCGCGGCCAGCCGCTGCTGCTCATCATCATCTGCACCGTCGGCTTCACCAACTTCCTCGACGCGGCCCGCAACTCCGTGCTGATGCCGATCTGGGCCAGGGAAACCGGCCACGGGCCGTCCGCGATCGGCCTGATGACGAGCGCGGCGGGCCTCACGGCGGTGGCCGGCAGCCTGGTCGCCACGGTCGTCGCCCACCGGCTGCGCCGCCGGCCGGTCTTCTTCGCCGGCTTCCTGATCGCCGGCGCGCCCAAGTTCGTGATCCTGGCGGTGGACGTACCGGTGTGGGCGCTGGTGGCGGTGTACGCGCTCTCCGGCTTCGGTTCCGGCTTCCTCAACCCGATCCTGGGCGCGGTCATCTGGGAGCGGATACCGCGCCGCCTCCTCGGCCGGGTCGGCGCGCTGGGCGACTCGCTGGCCTGGGCGGGCATCCCGCTCGGCGGCCTGGTGGCCGGCGCGGCGGTGGTCTGGGTGGGCCTGGTACCGGTCCTCGCGGTGTGCGGCGCGGCGTACTTCCTCGCCACCAATCTGGCGGGGCTGCGCCACGAGTGGCGGGAGCTGGACCGGGAGACGGGGATCGGGCCGGCGCCTCCCGAACCCCCGGCCGAACCGCCCGCGCCCTACCCGGACGGCCCACCCGTACCGCACCCGGCGGACCCGGCGGACGGCCCACCTGTACCGCACCCCGACCGGCTCGAGAAGGCATAGCGCGCGGCATGCCGGGAATGCGGGCTCCGGCGCGGTAGGCGGCCTCGGACGCGTACAGCCGTTACGTTCGGGGCACCACGTGAACCCCGCCGAACCGAACGACCCGGAGGACCGACATGGCGAAGATCCTTTTCGTGCTGACCGGCGCCGACCACTGGACGCTGGCCGACGGCACCCGGCACCCCACCGGCTTCTGGGGCGAAGAGGTGACGGCCCCGTACGAAGTCTTCACCGAGGCCGGCCACGAGGTCGTGGTCGCCACGCCCGGCGGCGTGCTGCCCACGCTGGACCCGGCCAGCCTGGCCCCGGAGGTCAACGGCGGCCAGGAAGGCGCCGACGCGGTCGCCGCCGCGCTCCAGTCGATGGACCCGCTGCGCCGCCCGGTCAAGCTGGAGCAGGTCGACGTGGCCGGCTACGCGGCCGTCTTCTACCCCGGCGGCCACGGCCCGATGGAGGACCTCGCGACGAACGAGGACTCGGGCCGGGTGCTGACCGACGCGCTGGCCTCGGGCCGGCCGCTGGGCCTCGTCTGCCACGGCCCGGCCGCACTGCTGGCCACCGGTGGCGCCGACGGCACCTCGCCGTTCGCCGGGTACCGCCTCACCGCCTTCACCAACGCCGAAGAGGCACAGGCCGGCTTTGCCGACAAGGCGCCGTGGCTGCTCCAGGACCGGCTGGTGGAGCTCGGCACGGACTTCGGCGAGGGCGAGCCGTGGGCGCCGTACCTCCGCACCGACCGCAACCTCTTCACCGGCCAGAACCCGGCCTCCTCCGGCCCGCTCGCCGCGGAGATGCTCAAGGCGCTGGGCTGAGAGCCGCTGACCGGCCGGGCGCCCTTTCCGTCCCGGCGCGGAGGGAAATCTCCCACCCCGGCGCGGAATGAATGCTTCCGCGCGGACGCTGTGCATGGTCGATCGCACGCATCACCCTGAACGAATCGAGCACCGCATGACCGGCTCACCCGTCACCTCCGCCGAAGCCCCCGCAGCCGCCGCCGGGGCCGCCGAGGCCCCCGCCGACCTCGTCGCCCGGCTGCGTGCCACCTTCCGGGGCGGCCGCACCCGTTCCCTGGAATGGCGCGCGCAGCAGCTCTGGAAGCTCCGTACGCTGCTCACCGAACACCGCGCGGACCTCGCCGCCGCCCTCCACGCGGACCTGGGCAAGAGCGAGGCGGAGGCGTTCGGAGCCGAGGTGGACTTCCCGATCCGGGAGATCGACCACACGCTGGAGCACCTGGAGGAGTGGCTGCGGCCCAGGCCGGTCGCGCTGTCCGCCGAGGGATTCCCGGCCGGCAGCACGGCGGGCACCCGGTACGACCCGCTCGGCGTCGTCCTGGTCATCGCGCCCTGGAACTACCCCGCGCAGCTCCTGCTCGTCCCCCTCGCGGGCGCGCTCGCGGCGGGCAACACCGTCGTCGCCAAGCCCAGCGAGCTGGCCCCGGCCACCTCGGCGCTGCTGGCGCGGCTGCTGCCGGAGTACCTCGACAACGACGCGGTCGCCGTCGTCGAGGGCGGCGTACCGGAGACCACCGCTCTCCTCGCCCAGCGCTTCGACCACATCTTCTACACCGGCAACGGCACGGTCGGCCGGATCGTCATGCGCGCCGCCGCCGAGCACCTCACGCCCGTCACCCTCGAACTGGGCGGCAAGTCACCGGCGTTCGTGGACCGGGACGCGGACGTGACGCGTACGGCACAGCGGCTGGCCCGCGCCAAGTTCCAGAACGCCGGCCAGACCTGCGTCGCGCCCGACTACGTCCTGACCGACCCGGAGACCTCCAAGGCCCTCCAAGTCGCCCTCGCCGAGGCCGTCGAGGAGCTGTACGGCCCCGACCCGGCGGCCTCGCCCGCGTACGGTCGGATCATCAACCACCGCCACTTCGACCGCCTGACCGGCTTGCTCGACTCGGGCCGGACCGTCACCGGCGGCGCCCACGACCGGGCACAGAAGTACATCGCGCCGACCGTACTGGCCGATGTCGGCCCGCAATCCCCGGTCATGCAGGAGGAGATCTTCGGCCCGGTGCTGCCGATCGTCGAGGTCGCGGACCTGGACGAGGCGATCGCCTTCATCAACGACCGCGACAAGCCGCTCGCCCTCTACGGCTTCACCGAGAACGAGATCACCCGCCGCCGGCTGGCCACGGAAACCTCCTCGGGCGGCCTCGGCTTCGGCATGCCCATGGCCCACCTCCGCGTCCCCGACCTGCCCTTCGGCGGCGTCGGCGAGAGCGGCATGGGCGCCTACCACGGCCCCCACTCCATCGCCACGTTCAGCCACCGGAAGGCGATGCTGGACGTACCGCTGACCTGACGGTGCATCACCGGCCGTGCGCCCGCTCCCGCTCCGCGACCTCGCGGAAGCCGTGGGGCGGGCGCCCGGTGAGGCGCTGGACGGCGTCGGTGACGCGGTCCTCCGCGCCCTGGGCGATGGCACGGTCCATACCGGCCAGCATCGCGGCGAACTCCGGCGGTACCTGTGCCGCGAGGTGAGCGCACAACTGGTCGTAGGACAGCCGGCGGTGGGCCACGGGCCGCCCGCCGACCTCGGTCATGACCGTGGCGATGTCGTCGTAGGTCAGTGCCTCCGGCCCGGTGAGGATCAGGTCGGTGTTCGGCGCGCGGTCATCGGTGAGGGCGCGCACGGCGACGGCGGCGATGTCGTCGGCGTCCACGAAGCCGACCCGGCCGTTCCCGGCGGCGGTCAGGATCGTGCCGCTTTCCCGGATGCTGTCGGCGTGGGCGTGCGAGCCGGTGAAGTTCTGCATGAACCAGGAAGGCCGCAGCACGGCCCACTCGTCGAACAGACCGGGCAGCGCCTGGTGGACGACGCCCACCACCGGGCCGCCCTCGGGAATGGCCGAGGAGCTGAGCAGCACCGCGCGGCGCACGCCGGCGGCGCGGGCCTGCCGGAGGAAGGGCAGCATGACCGCGGCCGGGTCGGGGTCGCCCACGGGCGGTACGAGGTAGAGGCGATCGGCCCCGTCGAGCGCCGTGGCGTGCGTGGCGGGGTCGTACCAGTCGAAGCGGACCGGCTCGGCGCCCGGGACCGGCGTGCCACGACGGCTGGCGGCCTTGACGCGATGGCCCGCGGCGATCAACTGCGCGGCGGTACGGCCGCCGGTGGTGCCGGTGGCACCGATGACCAGTGTGGTGCCGGCGCTGGTCGTCGCATGCTCCGTGCTCATCGGGTGCTCCCCCCGAAGTCGGCGCCGGGCTCGAGGACTGCGAGGGGGTTCCAGTAGTCGCGGTAAGAGGTGATGCGTCCCTCCCGTACGGTCACGACGGCGATGTACGTCATGTCGAAGGGCTTGCCGGTCGCCACCAGGCGGCCCACGCCGAGCATTTCGACCACGATGGTCTCCGGGTCCTCGGTCCGGTGAATCCGCAGGTCGGGGAAGTCGTGCAGGTCGATGTGGTCGGGATAGTGGCGCATGTAGTCGGCGACGGCCGCCTTCCCGTCCAGGCGCCGGGGCCACCCCTCGGGCGCGAAGGGGAATTCCATGACGCCCTCCTCGGCCCAGAGGTCGACCCAGGCGGGAATGTCCTTGTCGAGCAGCAGACGCAGGCTGTGGCGGTACAGCTCCGCCGGTGAAGTGTGTACGGGCATGGGTGTCCCCTCGTTCAAAGAATCTCCTAGAATACGGACCCGGGGTCCGCTTATGAAAGATACGGACCCGTGGTCCGCTTTGTAAAGGAGGAGCTGCGTGCCCGAGCGCAAGCCCCGCAAGGACGCAGCCCGCAACCGGGCGGCCGTCCTCGCGGCCGCCGACACCCTGTTCACCGACTGCGCGAGCCCCGACGACGTCACCATGGCCGACATCGCGGCAGCGGCCGGCGTCGGCAAGGGCACGCTCTTCCGCGCCTTCGGTGACCGCGTCGGCCTGATCGGAGCGCTGTACGCGGCGCGGCTCGAACCGGTCGAGGAGGCCGTCGAAACGGGCCCGCCACCACTGGGACCCGCCACCCCGCCGCTCCAGCGCGTACCCGCCCTGCTCGATGCCCTCCTCTGCTTCAAGCTCGACAACCGCCACCTCGCCCTGGCCCTGGAGGGCACCGGCAGCGGCAGCCCCTACCAGGCAGCGCACTACGAGCGCTGGCACGCGCTGCTCCGGGACATGCTGGAGCAGCTTCCCGGCCTCCCCGACAGCGGTTTCGCCGCCCATGCGCTACTCGCCGCCGTCCGCGCCGACCTCGTCGAGCACCTGGCGGGCGAGGAGCGCGTGCCGCGCGAGGCAATGCGATCGCAACTGGCGGACTACACCGCCGCGTTCCTCCGCGCACCGCGTGATCCGGAGTGACGCGCGACGGGGTTACTGTGACGGGCATGGTCAGTGACACATATGTTCTGCCGGGCGGTGTCGTCATGCGGCCGGCCGCCGCCACCGACGCCGAGGCGTTGCTCGCGGCGTATCTGCACAACCGCGAGCACCTGCGCCCCTGGGACCCGCGGCGGGGCGAGGATTTCTACACCGTCGAGGGTCAACATGCCCGGCTCATGGGCCAGTTGGCGGAGCGGGAAGCCGGGCGAATGGCGCTGTGGGTGCTGACGGACGGCCCCCGGATCGTCGGCGTGATCACCCTGTCCGGCATCCATTACGGCCCGTCCTGCAGTGGGAAGCTCGGTTACTGGATCGACGTCGACCACGCCGGGAAGGGCCTGGCGAGCGCGGCCGTCGAGGCGGTCGCCCGGTACGCCGACGAGGAGGGCGGGCTGCACCGCCTCGAAGCGGGCACGCTGCTGCACAACGTCGGCTCGCAGCGCGTCCTGGAGAAGTGCGGCTTCGAGCCCTACGGCGTCGCGCCGCGTTACCTCCACATCAACGGCGAGTGGCAGGACATCCGGCTCTTCCAGCGCATCCTGAACAACCGCCCGCCCGCCGCTACATGACCGACCGTCAGCGGCGCAGGCGCACCCGGTAGGAGTACTGCTCCGGCAGGAAGTAGCTGATGGCGAGCTCGACGCGTCGGCCTTCGGAGGTTGTGTAGAGGCGATCGATGCGCAGCAGCGGGTGGTGCGGCTCGCACGCCAGCTCCTCCGCGACGGCGTCCGGCGCCGGCGCGACCGTGATCGACTGCTCGGCCTCCGTGATCGGCGAGTCCAGCCGGTCGTCCAGCAGGCCGATGATGGTGAACGTGGAGCGCGCGCCGGTCTCGGTGAGCTGATCCACATCGGTCAGCGTCTCGCCGACGTCCGGCGGCAGCCACACCGTGGTGTGGCAGAACGGCACGTCGTCGTGGAACCGGCGGAAGGCGAGGGTGTGCACCATGTCGCTGTCCAGCCGCAGCCGCCCGGCCGCGTCGATGTCCACGCGCCGCCGCAGCGGGCTGGAGAGCTGCATGGTGGTGTCCAGGGACAGCCCCATCAGATCGTCCACCGAGCCGAACCTGCGGAGGTACCGGCCGTCGCGCGGCGCGGCGAACGTGCCGCGCCCGGGGACCCGGTACACCAGGCCCTCGGCGACCAGATCGTGGAAGGCGCGGCGCACCGTCTGGCGGCTGACTCGGTACGTCTCGGCCAGCTCGGCCTCCGTCGGCAGCCGCACCCCCTTGGGGTACCGGTCGCCCGCGAGATCCGTGCGCAGGTCGTCCGCGAGCTGCTGGTACGCGGACCGCCCACGGGCCGGCTTGTTGGCCGCCATCACATCCTCGTCGCCGTTCGGATAGGTCGGACAGTTTGCGTGGTCCGGACAGGCCGGACAGGAAGACGGCCAGCTTATCGGCCGCGCAACGGGCGGGTCACCTGCGGGGACGGCCGCTCAGCCGCCGGTCGCCCGCAGGATGCGGCGGGCCCGCTCCAGTACCGGGCGGTCCACCATCTGCCCGTCGACCACGGTGACCGCCTCGCCCGCCGTCAGTACGCGCCGCGCCCAGTCCTGTTCGGCCGCCGATGGAGTGAACCCTTCGTGTACGGCGTCGAGTTGACGCGGGTGGATGCAGAGCTTGCCGGCGAAGCCCATCCTCCGGGCGTGCGCGATGTCCGACGGCAGCGGGCCGTCGGCCGAGAGAGCCGCCGTGACGCCGTCGAGCGGCGGCGCGAGCCCGGCCGCCGCCGAGGCGCAGACCACGCGCGAGCGCGCGTACGCCAGTGCCTGGTGGTCGTCGGGGTCCACGCCGAGCTGGGCCGCCAGGTCGATATTGCCGAACGCGGCCCGGACGAGGTTCGGGGCGCGGCACAGCGCGGCGGCGTTCTCCACCCCGGCCGCGGTCTCGATCAGCGCCAGTACCGGGCTGCGGCCACCCGTACGGCAGGCGATGGACGCAAGGACGGCGGGGTCCTCGGCCTTGGGCAGCATGACGGGCGCGCCGTGCGCCGCCGCCATCGCCAGATCGGCCTCGAACCACTCGGTGCCGTGCGCGTTGACCCGCACCACGGCCCGCGCGCCGCCCGCCAGCCACATGGCCACGTCGTCCCGCGCGGCGTCCTTCCCGTCCGGCGCGACCGCGTCCTCCAGGTCCACGATCACCCCGTCCGCGCCCGCCGCGGCCGCCTTCGCGAACCGGTCGGCGCGGTGGCCGGGGACGAAGAGCAGGCTGCGCGCCGCGGCGAGCGCCTGCGCGTACGAGGGTGCCTCGGTCGGCTGCCCGGACGAGGGTGCCTCGGTGCCGGTCATGCGAACGTCACCTCCGCCGTGGCGTGCTCCGCCGCGCGCGGCCCGGCGACCGAGAGCCGCACGCCCGACGCGGCGCCGTCCTCGAACGGCGTGCCGCAGGACAGCAGCCGCTCGCCGCAGAACGCCGGGGTGCGCAGCCGGTAGGAGAGGGTGCGGACGGTGCGCTCGGGCGCGCGGCGGCGGACCAGCTCCAGCATCTGCAGGACGAGCAGCGGGCCGTGCACGACCAGGCCCGGGTAGCCCTCGACGCCGGTGACGTAGGGCTCGTCGTAGTGGATGCGGTGCGCGTTGGCGGTCAGCGCGCTGACGCGGAAGAGGACGGCCGGGTCGGTGGTCCACGGCGACTGCCACGGCGCGTCGCTCTGCGGCTCGGCAGCGAGGTCGAGCGTGAGCCGGTCCGGTACGGGAGCGTCCCCGCCGCTGCGGTAGACGATGTCCTGCTCCTCGGCCACCCGCACCTCGCCGTCCTGCCGGAACTCGCTGCGTACGGTGACGAACAGCAGTCCGCCGGTGCGGCCCTTCTTGGCCTCGATCTTGGCCACGCCGCTGGTCTGCTCGGCGGGGCGGCCCACGGTCAGGGGCGTACGCACCTCCAGGCGGCCGCCCGCGAACATCCGGCGCCGCTCGGGCAGCGGCGGCAGGAAGTGACCGTCGCGCAGATGCCCGTCCGGGCCCAGCTCGCTCTGCCGGGCCCAGCCCAGGAAGTGCAGCCAGTGCCACAGCGGCGGCAGCGGCTGCCCGGCGGCGGCCACCGGCTCCGGCAGGTCCAGCACGGCGGAGAGCGCGGCGACCGGGGCCGGGGCGAGGGGATCGGTGGCGCTGGTGTCGGCCGGATGCCAGCTACGGGCGGTCTCTTCGAGGACGCCGAGGTCGGCGGGGGCGCCGGGCATGGGGGCTCCTTCCCAGAAACAGGCGGCCATTTAGCGCGGACATGTACACCATCGTTACGTACAAAGCGGCTTCCCGTGTGACGTATGGCGTACGGCGTCGGCATTCTGTGGCCCGGCTCACGGCGGCGTCAAGGGGCCACTGTTCAAGGATGGACAGGGGATTCCGAGGCCCGTCCGGCACCGTTGACACGGCGATCATTTGGCCGTACAAATCTGCGGCAGAGGAGCCGTCGGCCGGACCGCCGGCGGTCGCCGCATCACGGAGGGGACCGCATGACCGCTTCGGAGACCGCCGCCCGAGCCCTCGCCCAGTGGGCCCACGACCACCGGGCAGACCCCGACGACCTGGCGCTCGCCGGCCGCGCGCTGGCCGACACCGTCGCCGTCGCCCTGGCCGCCCGCGCGCACCCACTGCAGCCGATCGCGGCGCCGCTCCCGGACGCGGCCCGCTGGGCGGCCATGGCACACGTACTGGACTTTGACGACCTGCACATCGAGAGCACCACCCATATCTCCGTGGTCACCGTCCCGGCCGTGCTCGCCGCCGGCGGCGACGCGCGCGCCTATCTCGCGGGCGCCGGCGTCATGGCCCGGCTCGGCGCGATGCTCGGCTGGGGGCACTACGCGAGCGGCTGGCACGCGACCTGCACCGCGGGCGCCCCGGCCGCCGCCGTCGCGGCCGGCGTCGCCCTCGGACTCGGCCCCGAGAGGCTCGCCACCGCGATGGCGCTCGCCGTGCCCGCGGCCGGCGGCGTGCAGGAGGCGTTCGGTACGCACAGCAAGTCCCTGCAGGTGGGCTTCGCCGCGGACGCCGGTGTACGGGCCGCGCGGCTCGCGCAGGCGGGCGCCACCGCCGACCCGCGCGCCCTGGACGCCTGGCTGGAGCGCGTTGGCGGCACCCCGGCCACCGAATTCCCCGCGGCCCCGGCCGTCCCCGGCGGCCTCGCGATCAAGATGTACCCCTGCTGCTACGCCATGCAGCGGCCGATCGCCGCACTCCGAGAGATCCGCGAGATCCGCGAGCTCCACGACAAGGCGGTCGGCGAGCTGACGGGCGTCACCGTCACCACCCCGGCGGGCACCGTCCACCCCCTGCTCCACGACCGGCCCGCCACCGGCCTGGAGGGCAAGTTCTCCATGCCGTACGCCGTCGCCACCGCGCTCCTCGACGCCTACCCCGGCTTCGACAGCTTCACCGACGACGCCGTGAACCGCCCCGAGGCACAGCAGCTCCTCCGCCGGGTCACCGTCGACCGGCGGCCCGGCGAAACCACCACCCTCCTCGACGGCGAGGTCGCCCTCCGCCTCGACTTCGCCGACGGCACCGCCCTGCACTCCGCGCTGGCCCTGCCGCCCGGCTCCCCGCAGCGCCCGCCCACCGACGACGAACTGCGCGCCAAGTTCGCCGCCTGCGGCCCCGACGTACCGGAGCTGCTCGCGGGCATCACGTGGGAGGGCGCGGCCGAGCTGATGCGGACGGCGTTCCCCGCCGCCAACGGCCGTACAGGCAAGGAGTACTGATGCAGGATCAGCAGCGCCCCCTCGAAGGCATCACCGTCGTCAGCATCGAGCAGGCTGTGGCGGCCCCCTTCGCCACCCGCCAGCTCGCCGACCTCGGCGCCCGCGTCATCAAGATCGAGCGCCCGGGGGACGGCGACTTCGCCCGCCGCTACGACACCACGGTCCACGGCCACTCCAGTTACTTCGTCTGGCTGAACCGCTCCAAGGAGAGCCTCACCCTCGACCTCAAGGACGAGCGCGGCCGCGAGATACTCCACCAACTCCTCGCCGACGCCGATGTGTTCGTACAGAATCTCGCCCCCGGCGCCGCCGACCGCCTCGGCCTCGGCGCCGACGCACTCACCGCCCGCTACCCGCGGCTGATCCCCTGTACGGTCTCCGGCTACGGCACCAGCGGCCCCTGGGCCGACCGCAAGGCGTACGACCTGCTCGTCCAGTGCCAGACCGGACTGGTCTCGCTCACCGGCAGCGCCGACGAGGCCGCTCGGGTCGGCGTGTCCGTCGCCGACATCTCGGCAGGGATGTACGCCTACAGCGGCATCCTGACGGCGCTCTTCGCGCGCGCCACGACCGGTGTCGTCCGGCCCGTCGAGGTCTCCCTCTTCGAGGCGCTCGCGGAGTGGATGAGCCAGCCCGCCTACTACACTCGGCACAGCGGCAGCCAGCCGCCGCGCGTCGGCACCCAGCACGCCACCATCGCCCCGTACGGCGCCTACACCGCGGCCGACGGCAAGGACGTGCTCTTCTCCATCCAGAACGAGCGCGAATGGGCCGCACTGTGCCGGGAGTTCCTCGGCCGGCCCGAGCTGACCGACGACCCGCGGTTCGCCACCGGCTCCGACCGTGTCACCCACCGCGACGAGCTCAACGCGATCGTCGCCGAGCGCTTCGCCCGCTCCGACGCCGCCGACATCATGAAGGTCCTGGAGGAGATCGGCGTCGCCAACGCCGGCGTCAACTCCGTCGCCGAATTCCTCGACCACCCGGTCCTCGAAGGCCGCGACCGCTGGCGCGAGGTCGCCGTCCCCGGCGCCACCGTGCAGGCCCTCCTTCCGCCCGCCGACCTCGCCGGACTCACCGCCCGCATGGACCCCGTACCGGCCGTCGGCGAACACACCGACGCCATCCTCACCGCACTCGGCCGCACGCCCGACGACCTCGCGGCCCTCCGCGCCGACTCCGTCATCTGACCCCGTCATCCGACTCCGTCATCTGACTCCGGATTCACCGAAGGGACCCGCATGAGCACCCTGGACACCCTCCCCGAGGACGAGCGGTTCGTCGTCGAGACCGTGCACGACTTCGTGAACAAGGACGTCAAACCCGTCGTCCAGGAACTCGAGCACGCCAACACCTACCCCGAAGCGCTCATCGAGAAGATGAAGGAGCTCGGCATCTACGGGCTCGCCATCCCCGAGGAGTACGGCGGTACCAAGGTCTCCACGCCCTACTACGTCCTGGTCACCGAGGAGCTGGCGCGCGGCTGGATGAGCCTGGCCGGCGCGATGGGCGGCCACACCGTCGTCGCCAAGCTGCTGCTGCACTTCGGCACGGAGGAGCAGAAGCAGCGGTACTTGCCGAAGCTGGCCACCGGCGAGATCCGCGCGACCATGGCGCTCACCGAGCCGGGCGGCGGCTCCGACCTCCAGGCCATGCTCACCAACGCCCGTAAGGACGAGCAGGGTTATCTCGTCAACGGCAGCAAAACCTGGATCACCAACGCACGCCGCTCCGGGCTGATCGCCCTGCTCTGCAAGACCGACCCCGACGCCACCCCCGCCCACCAGGGCATCTCCATCCTCCTCGTCGAGCACGGCCCGGGCCTCACCGTCTCCCGCGACCTGCCCAAGCTCGGCTACAAGGGCGTCGAGAGCTGCGAGCTGTCCTTCGACAACTACCGTGCCGCGCCCGACGCGTTGCTCGGCGGCGTCGAGGGCAAGGGCTTCGCCCAGATGATGAAGGGCCTGGAGACCGGACGCCTCCAGGTCGCGGCGCGTGCGCTGGGCGTGGGCCGGGCCGCACTGGAAGACTCCCTCGCATACGCCCAGGAGCGCGAATCCTTCGGCAAGCCGATCTGGAAGCACCAGTCCGTCGGCAACCACCTCGCCGACATGGCAACCAAGCTGACCGCCGCCCGGCAGCTCACCCTGCACGCGGCCCGCGAGGCGGACGCCGACCGCCGGGTCGACATGGAAGCCGGCATGGCCAAGCTCTTCGCCTCCGAGACGGCGATGGAGATCGCCCTCAACGCCGTCCGGATCCACGGCGGTTACGGCTACTCGACCGAGTACGACGTCGAGCGGTACTTCCGCGACGCACCGCTGATGATCGTCGGCGAGGGCACCAACGAGATCCAGCGGAACGTCATCGCCGCACAGCTCGTCAAGCGCGGCGGGCTGGACTGATCAGCCCGCATCGGGCCGGCTCTCCAGCGCTTCCAGTTCGGCGAGGGACTCGGTCAGCCACTGAACCCAGAAACTCTCCTGGGCGATACCGGCGCGCAGCACGAGATGCTGCAGCCGGTCCGCCTCCGCCGTCTTCTCCGGCGGGAAATCGCGCGCCTCGATCTCGTGGTACTCCGCCAACTGCGCCTCGTGCAGCGCGAGATGGCGACGGAACTCTGCCGTCAGGCCGGTCGCGCCGACCACGGCGGCGGCCCGCAGCCGCAGCAGCAGCGGGTCACGCATGGCCCGGGGATCCTGCCGCTCCGCCACCCACGCGGTGAGCGCCTCCCGGCCGGCCGGCAGCACCTCGTACTCCCGCTTCTGGCCGCGGGAGGGCTGCGCCTGCGGCAGGGCGTGGATCAGCCCCGACTCCTCCAGCTTGCGCAGATCCCGGTAGATCTGCTGGTGGGTCGCGGACCAGAAGTACCGGATGGACCGGTCGAACCGCCGCGTCAGCTCCAGCCCCGACGACGGCTTCTCCAGCAGGGCTGTGAGGATCGCGTGGGGGAGGGACATGGCGGTGCCTTCCTGGGTGGCGGTCGTGCGCTGCCGGGGTGTGGGTACCGGTGGCCTGTACGGCCCCCGGTACCCACGATCCTAAGCCGCCCTCAGATGTCCGCCGCCAGCCGCGTGCCCTGCAGAATCGCGCGCTTGGCGTCCAGCTCCGCGGCCACGTCGGCGCCGCCGATCACGTGCGCGGTGTGCCCGGCCGCCACCAGCGCGTCGTACAGCTCGCGGCGCGGCTCCTGGCCCGCGCACAGCACGATCGTGTCGGCCGCGAGGACGGACTTCTCGCCGTCGACGGTGATGTGCAGCCCCTCGTCGTCGATGCGCTCGTACGTGGCGCCCGGCACCATGGTCACACCGCGGTGCCGCAGCTCCGTGCGGTGGATCCAGCCGGTCGTCTTGCCCAGCCCCGCGCCGACCTTGCCGGTCTTGCGCTGCAGGAGGTGGACCGTGCGCGCCGCGGGCGCCCGCACCGGCGCCTTGAGCCCGCCGCGGTCCTCGTACGAGGTGTCCACGCCCCACTGCGCGAAGAACGCCGCCGGGTCCAGGCTCGCCTGCTCCCCGCCGTCCGTCAGGAACTCCGCCACATCGAAGCCGATACCGCCGGCGCCGACGATCGCCACCGTCCGCCCGGCCTCGACCCGGCCGCTGAGCACGTCGAGGTAGCTGACGACGCTGGGGTGATCGATGCCGGGAATGTCCGGGGTGCGCGGGGTGACACCGGCCGCGACCACGATCTCGTCGTACCCGCCCGCGCCCAGCTCCTCGGCGGTCACGGCCGCGCCCAGCCGCACGTCGATCTTCAGCTCTTCCAGCCGCGTACGGAAGTACCGCAGCGTCTCGTTGAACTCCTCCTTGCCCGGGATGCGGCGGGCGACATTCAACTGCCCGCCGATCTCAGCGGCGGCGTCGAACAGCGTCACGCCGTGCCCGCGCTCGGCCGCGGAGACCGCGAACGCCAGGCCCGCCGGGCCCGCGCCGACCACGGCCAGCTCCTTGCGGCGCCGGGTGGGGGAGAGGCTCAGCTCGGTCTCGTGGCAGGCCCGCGGGTTGACCAGGCAGGAGGTGAGCTGCCCGGAGAAGATGTGGTCCAGGCACGCCTGGTTGCAGCCGATGCAGGTGTTGATCGCGTCGGCGCGGCCCTCGCGGGCCTTGGCGACGAAGCCGGGGTCGGCCAGGAACGGGCGGGCCATCGACACCATGTCGGCGCGGCCCTCGGCGAGCAGCCGCTCGGCGACCTCCGGGGTGTTGATGCGGTTGGTGGTGATCAGCGGGATCTTCACCGCACCCATGACCTTCTCGGTCACCCAGGAGAACGCGCCACGCGGTACGGAGGTCGCGATGGTCGGGATCCGGGCCTCGTGCCAGCCGATGCCGGTGTTGATGATCGTGGCACCGGCCGCCTCGACCTCCTTGGCGAGCTGTACGACCTCGTCGTAGGTCGAGCCGCCGGGCACCAGGTCGAGCATCGACAGCCGGTAGATCAGGATGAAGTCCGGGCCGACCCGCTCCCGGGTGCGCCGCACGATCTCGACGGGGAAGCGGATGCGGTTCTCGTAACTGCCGCCCCAGCGGTCGGTGCGCTGGTTGGTGGGCGCGGCGATGAACTCGTTGATCAGGTACCCCTCCGAGCCCATGATCTCGACGCCGTCGTACCCGGCCTGCTGCGCGAGCGCGGCGGCCCGTACGTAGTCCTCGATGGTCTGCTCGACCTCGTCGTCGGTGAGCTCGTGCGGGGTGAAGGGGTTGATGGGCGCCTGTATCGCGCTGGGCGCCACCAGCTTCTCGCTGAAGGCGTACCGCCCGGTGTGCAGGATCTGCATGGCGATCTTCCCGCCCTCGCGGTGCACCGCCTCGGTCACCTGCGCGTGCTCGGCGGCCTCCGCCTCGGTGGTGAGCTTGGCGCCGCCGTCCATCGTGCAGCCGGCTTCGTTGGGGGAGACGCCGCCGGTGACGATGAGGCCGACGCCGCCGCGCGCCCGCTCCGCGTAGAAGGCGGCCATCCGCGCGAAACCGCCGGGCGCCTCCTCCAGGCCGAGGTGCATCGAGCCCATCAGGACCCGGTTGGGCAGGGTGGTGAACCCAAGATCGAGCGGGCTCAGCAGGTGGGGGTACGGGCTCATCCGAAGTCTCCTCGCGCGCACAGTGCCGACGAGCTTCGTTTGTAGTCCAGCGGAGCCGCTTTTGCAACATGTTGCATAAGCGGCGTGGGTCACGTGGTCTTGCCCCGGGCCCTCCTCGGTCCGAGGCTGAACTGGGGGACGCCGCGATGCCCGAACGTGAGGGCTTCATACAGCGCATCGCCGACAACGTGCGCGATGTGTTCGACGACGAGAACGACGGTGCCAAGGCGCCCGGCAAGAAGGCACCACAGCAACGGCAGGAGGGGAACGTGCCACAGCCGGCACCGCAAGGACCGCCGCCAGGCCCCGGCAAGGGGCGCCCCGATCCCGAGGTGGCCAAGGTGGTCTACCTGGTCGGCAAGGAGCTGAACGCCTCGGACAAGGCCATGCTCGCCGCCTTCGAAGCGGCGCTCGTCGAATCGGGCATGGAGAACCTGAACTACGGCGACCGGGACTCGGTCGGCGTGTTCCAGCAGCGGCCCAGCCAGGACTGGGGCACCGCGGCGCAGTGCATGAACGTCAACTACGCGGCGCACAAGTTCTTCGAGCGCGCGGTCGTGGCCGACCGGGACAACCCGGAGTTCACGGCCGGACAGCTCGCCCAGAAGGTGCAGGTCTCCGCCTACCCCGAGCGCTACGACCAGCGGGAGGGCGAGGCCAAGCAGCTCATCGAGGCGACGCGCCAGGCGTTGAACGAGGCCGTGCCGCCGCCGCAGCGAGGCGTCGCTGGACAAGGTCCTCGCGCTTGACTCGCTCATCCACGGCCCGTGTCTTCGCCCATGAGAAGGGGCTGCTGCCCGACCCGAAGCTGGACGAGAAGGACTGGCACGACGTGTGGGCGGAGTGGCAGCAGATCCTCACCGAATACAACGGCGCCGTGGAGTACGGCCGCCGCGCCCTCGACCTCTACAAGATCTTCGAGGGGTTCAACGCGCGGCTCAGAGGCTGACAGCGCGCATGCGCACCGTGACCGTGGCCCCGGCACATGCCGCCGCCACGGTCACGGTCTGTGACGGAATTCTTCGGTCGGTTTCGATCGATGAGCCCTGACGACGACCTCACCGCGCCATCATGGGGGCCGTGAGCCGGTGCGACCGGTGAGTCGGCTGAAGGGAGGCGGCCGGGATGCTCGTCAAGACCCCGACCGACAGGCGCGTACGGATCGAGCGGTGGCCGGTTCCCGCCGGCTCGCCCACCCTGGCGAAGCTGGCCGTGGTGGGCGTCCTCGACGGTGACAGCGTGTCAGGGCTGTGCGACGCCACCGCGGCGGTCATGGCGGGCGGCAAGCGGCATCTCCGGCTGGACCTCTCCGGCGTCACGTCCTGCGACAACGCCGGTCTCTACACCCTCCTCGGCGTGCAGAGCGCGCTGCGTTCCATGGGCGGCAGCCTGGTACTGCTCCGCCCCAGCATGACCGTTCACTCCGGCCTCCGAGCCGCCCGTCTGCATCTGCGGCTGGTCATCGCGCCGCCGGGCTCGGTGATGTAGCCCGGTCCCGCTGAGCCTCAGCGGCCCTCAGCCGACCGCGTCCGCCGGCGGCAGCAGCGGGCCGCACGTCCAGCGCTGGAAGACCAGCCGGGTCTCGACCCTGGCCACCTCGCGCCGGGCGGTGAACTCGTCCAGCACGAGCCGCTGGAGGGCGGCCGCGTCCGGCACGGCGACGTGGACGAGGTAGTCCTCGGGCCCGGTGAGGTGGAAGAGGGAGAGCGCCTCGGGCAGCGAGCGGATGCGCTCGACGAAGGGGCCGACCAGCTCGCGGCGGTGCGGACGTACCTGTACGGACAGCAGCGCCTGCAGCCCGCGGCCCAGCTTTGCGGGGTCCAGGCGCAGTTCGTGCCCCAGGATCACGCCACTGCGGCGCAGTCGGGTCACCCGGTCCAGACAGGTCGACGGCGCGACGCCGACCGACGCGGCCAGGTCGCGGTATGTGGTCCGGGCGTCGTTCTGCAGCAGGCGTAATATCTCCAGGTCCACCGGATCGAGACGCACAGAGTCGGCCATGTACCGAACGTAACACGGAAGTTGACCATCCGGTCAGCGCCCCCGAGCAGCATCGGAGCATGAGCCGATCAGCCGCGCGGCCGGACCGCGCCACCATCGCCGTCACCGCTCCCGACCGCCTGTCTCGCGCCCTTGCAACGGAGGCAGTGCACGCGGGCCGCGAGGATCTCGCCGCGCAGGGCCTGCACACGGCCCCGCTGGATTTGTCGACCACGTATCCCTCGGCGGACAGCCGCGGCGAGGCAGCGCGGCTCGATGAGTTCGCCGCCACCGGCGCCGAGTTCGAGGGCCCGCCCGTCTACGGCCGGCTCGGCAACCCCACCGTCGCCCGCTTCGAAGCCGCGCTCGCCCGCCTCGAAGGCACCGAGTCCGCCGTTGCGTTCGCCAGCGGCATGGCGGCCCTGACCGCCTGTCTCCTCGTCCGGCATGCCGAAGGGCTGCGGCACGTCGTGGCCGTCCGCCCGTTGTACGGCTGCAGCGACCACCTGCTGTCCGGTGGACTGCTCGGTACCGAGGTGACCTGGACCGGCCCGGCCGGCATCGCCGACGCGATGCGTCCCGACACCGGCCTGGTCATGGTCGAGAGCCCGGCCAATCCCACGCTCGCGGAGACTGACCTCGCCGCGGTCGCGCACGCCTGCGGCTCCGTGCCGCTGCTGGCCGACAACACCTTTGCCACTCCCGTACTGCAGCGTCCCGCCGAGGCCGGCGCGCGGCTGGTGCTGCACAGCGCGACCAAGTACCTCGGCGGCCACGGCGATGTGCTGGGCGGCGTGGTGGCCTGCGACGAGGAGTTCGCGCGGCGGCTGCGGCAGGTGCGGTTCACCACCGGTGGCGTGCTGCACCCGCTCGCCGGTTATCTGCTGCTGCGCGGGCTGGCCACGCTTCCCGTACGGATGCGGGCCGCGTCCGCCACTGCGGCCGAGCTGGCCCGGCGGCTCGCCGGCCACCCGCAGGTGTCCCGGGTGCACTACCCGCAGCTCGGCGGTGCGATGGTCGCGTTCGAGGTGCGCGGGGACCCGCACGAGGTGACCGCCGGGGTGCGTCTGATCACTCCGGCGGTCAGTCTCGGCAGCGTCGACACGCTCCTTCAGCACCCGGCCTCGATCAGCCACCGCGTCGTCGACGCCGCCGACCGCACGGCCGGCGGCATCTCCGAACAACTGCTGCGGATGTCGGTGGGCCTGGAGGACGTCGAGGACCTGTGGCAGGACCTCGACGGGGCGCTCAGCGGCCTCAGCGGCGTCAGCGCCGGGCGGCCGTCTCCCGTTCGGTGCGAACCGGCAGCGGCCGGTCGGCGGTACGCGGCTGCGGCCGGCGCCGCAGCCCCGCAGGCCGGGCCGTGATCACCAGCGTGCCCTCCTCGACCTGGTAGTCCAGCGGCAGCCCCAGGCCGCGCATGGCCGCCACCATCCCGGTGTTGGACGCCTGTGTGATCGCGTACACGCTCTCGCTGCCCGTTTCGGCGGCCATCCCGACCAGCCGCTCCAGCAGCTCGGCGCCGATGCCGCGGCGCTGCCACGCGTCCTCCACCAGCAGCGCCACCTCGGTCTCGTCGCCGTCCCACAGGAGGTGGCCGAGGGCCACCAGCCGCCCGGAGGCGGTCTCCACGGCCAGCGTGCGGCCGTGCCGCGAGCTCAGCAGGTGGTCGAGGTAACGGGCGGAGTCCTGTACCGGGCCGTGGTAGCGCAGCGACAGCGTCCGCTCCGAGCAGCGGTCGTGCATCTCGCGCGCTGCCGCCAGGTCGGAGGGGTCGGCGCGGCGTACGGTGATGTGGTTGCCCTCGGGGAGGGTGAGGGTGTCCCGGCGCTCCGGGACCCGCTGGCCGAGCCGGGTGTCCAGCTCCACCAGCGCCCGGACCCGGGCGAACTCGGTGGGCGTGAAGGGCAGTTGTGGCCGCTCGATGATGAGCGAACCCCCGGACGGGTCGCGGAACTTCATGGTGTGGTCCTCAAGTACGCCGTCGTCCGGCACTCGTTCGGCCAGCGGCTCGCCCTTCAGCGTGCGCGCGGGTACCGAGTGGATGGTGCAACGGCCCAGCAACTGCCGCAGCGCCAGAGGCAGTTCGGCGGAGTCCAGGGCCGTTCGGGTGGCCAGGGACAGCATACGGGCCGGTGCGTCGACCAGATCATGGGCATCGGCGCGTTCCAGCCAGGTGTCCCGGCCGCCCGCCGCGGTCACGGCGCCCGCCAGTACGCCCCGCTCCGGTGTGCCCGGCACTCGCAGCAGGAACTCGTCCACCGTGCCGTCCGACAGCGGGTGGGTCTGCAGGCTCAGGATGTCGACCCGGTGCGCGGCCAGCGCCTGGCACAGCGCGGCCAGGCTGCCCGGCTCGTCCCGTACGGTCGTCCGCATGCGCCACAGCGTCGTCTCGGGGAGCTCCGTACCCTCGGCAAGGGCGGGGGCCGACGACGCTGCGGCGCCGGTATCACCCGGCGGCGGCGCGTGTTCGTGGCGTCGTGTCCTGCCGAGGGGGAAGCCGGTGGCGAGGTGGTCGGCGGCCCGCCGCCACATCGAACGGCGGGCAGTGCAGTACTCGGTTTTCTCAGTCATGCACCCCAGCATCACCGACCGGTGTTGCATGATCACAAACGACTTGTGTCCGCCAGGTAAAGGGCACAATCGCCTTTACTGCCCGACTCGCCCCGGTTGCAGCGTCCGGCTGAACAGCACCTCACCGCTGTCCTGCCGCAGCCGCACCGTCAGCTCCCCGCTCCCGCCGTCGATGTCGATCTCACCGAAGTACTGCGGCGTCTCGGCCGGCGAGGTGTTCGCGCGGTCCGGCGCCTTCAGGAACCGCTGTTCGGGCCCGAAGGTCTTGTCCAGCTTGAGCGCCGGGAATCCGCCCGCGTTCAGCGGCCCGGAGACGAACTCCCAGAACGGCTCGAAGTCCTTGAACGCCGCGCGCGACGGGTCGTAGTGCTGCGCCGAGGTGTAGTGCACATCCGTCGTCAGCCACACCGTGCCCGTGATCCGCCGGTGCTTGATGTGCCGCAGCAACTCCGCGAGCTGCAGCTCCCGCCCCAGCGGCTGCCCCGGATCGCCCTGCGCCACCGCCTCGAAGCGGGTCTTCCCGTCCGGTACGACCAGCCCCAGCGGCATGTCGGACGCGATCACCTTCCACACCGCGCGCGACCGCGACAGCTCCCGCTTGAGCCACCGCAACTGCTCGGCGCCCAGGATGCCCTGCGCGTCCTCCGTCTGCCGCCCGTCGGAGTTGGCGTTCCGGTACGTCCGCATGTCCAGCACGAACACGTCCAGCAGCGGCCCGTGGTGGACGACCCGGTACACCCGCCCCTGCCCGTCCGGGCGCAGCGTGCGGATCGGGAAGTACTCGCCGAACGCCCGCAGCGAGCGCGCGGCCAGCACGTCCACGTTCTTCTCCGTGTACCGGTCGTCGTCCAGGATCTGCCCCGGATACCAGTTGTTGCGCACCTCGTGGTCGTCCCACTGCGTGATCGTGGGCACCTGCGCGTTGAACCGCCGCAGATTGTCGTCCAGCAGGTTGTACCGGAAGGCGCCGCGGAACTCGGCCAGGGTCTCCGCGACCTTGGACTTCTCCTCGGTCGTCACATTCCGCCAGACCCGCCCGTCGGGCAGCGTCACACTGGCCGTGATCGGGCCGTCGGCGTAGATGTTGTCACCGCTGCAGAGGAAGAAGTCCGGGTTCCGGCGGCGCATCTCCTCGTAGATCCGGTAGCCGCCGCGGTCGGGGTTGATGCCCCAGCCCTGCCCCGCGAGGTCCCCTGACCAGTGGAACCGCACCCCCTCGCCGCGCTTCACGGGCGCCGTACGGAACGTCCCGGTCACCGGCTCCCCGGTACGCCGGGGATCGTCGGGATCGGCGAGCGTGACCCGGTAGTGGATCTGCTCACCGGGCGGCAGGCCGCGCAGCGAGGTCAGCCCCGTGAAGTCCGTGTCCGCACCGATCACCGGACCGCGCCAGGTGTGCGCGTTGCGGAACGACTCGGTCGCCGCGGTCTCCACGATCATCCGCGCCGGCCGGTCCGACCGCACCCACACCAGTCCCGAGCCGGTCGTCACATCACCCACCTGCACGCCCCAGTCGGCGCTCGGCCGGCCGGTGCGCGCCTGCGCGGGAGCCGCGCCGCCGATCGCCGGCAGCGCGAGCGCCGCGGACGCGGCCGCCGCTCCGTGCAGCACCGAACGCCGCCCGAAGGCTCTGCCGCCTGCTGCCGCTCCCTGGGCCATGTGTTCCTCCGTTGCTCGATCGCTGTGCGTACCGTCCCGTTCGTACCGGTGTCCGGTGCCCCGTAACCGAACGCACAGTGAACAACCAGGTGACAACGGTACGGAAGCGCGGAACCGGCCCATGGTCGCAAGCGGACGGGGCGATGACCAGGAGGGCGGCGCCGCGGGTCACACCGCGGTCGGCGTCACCGTGTCGAGTATGACCCTGGCGACCAGGGCCGGGTCGTCGTTCATGGGGACGTGGCCGCATCCGGGAAGGCGGACGAGGCGGGCGCCCGGGATCACGCGCTTGGCCCGTACGCCCTGGCGGGGCAGGAGCAGCCGGTCGCGAGTGCCCCAGCCGATGGTCACGGGAACGTCCGGTATGTCGTGGCGGAACAGCACACCGGGGCCGCGCCCCGCGGCGAGCGTGGCGGCGAAGCCGGGCGCCTCCCGCAGCGCGCGGGTCTCGGCTGCCACGGCGGCCGGTGAGCGGCGCCAGGGGCGCGCGTAGATCGAGCCGGTCAGCGCCGCGCGGCCGGCCGCCGAGCGGGCCAGCACCTCGACCACCTGCGGCGGCAGGGCCCGCGCCCCGGCCCGCATGCCCGTCAGGACTCCGAAGGCGTACCGGCGTTCGGCCTCCGTCCAGAAGCCGGCCGGCGACAGCGCTGTCACCGACCGCACCGCTCCGGTGAGGCCCAGCTCCAGCGCCAGCAGCCCGCCGAGGGAGTTGCCCACCACGTGCGGCCGCTCGATGCCCAGCGCCGCGAAGGTGTCCGTCAGCAGCGGGACCACCGACGTCAGGTCGTACGGCACGCCGTCGGGGAGCGCGGGGGAGGCGCCGAAGCCCGGCAGGTCCAGCGCGATCACGTCGTGCGACGCGGCCAGGACGCTGAACACCGGCTCCCACGCCTGGTAGTGGTGGCCGATGCCGTGCAGCAGCACGACCGGCTCGCCGGCGCCCTTGCGGTCGTACGCGACGGTGAACGGCGGCCGGCCGTCGGGGGAGACGAGGAGGGAGGAGGCCGTGGCGGTCGTCATGGAGCTCCTTCGAGGGGGAAAGCCGCTGGGGGAGGGCCGTACGTGGGGGCGGCCCAAGAGACACCATGTCAGCAATCGTTACCGGTGGGTAGCAGGCGGACGCGAATTCCCCGACCCCACCGAACCGCTGGACAACACGGAACCCGCTGGACAACACGGCGGCGTACCGGTGGGATAAGAGCGTGCTGACCGACACCGCGACCGATGTCTTCGAAGAACACCGGCCCGTCCTCCAGGGCGTGGCCTACCGCATGCTCGGCCGGGTGGCCGACGCCGAGGACGTCGTCCAGGAGGCGTGGCTCCGCTGGTCGGCCGCCGACCACGACACGGTACGGGAGCCACGCGCCTACCTGGTGCGGGTCACCACCCGGCTCGCGATCGACCGGCTGCGCCAAGTACAGGCCCGGCGCGAGGCGTACGTGGGGCCGTGGCTCCCCGAGCCCGTCGCCACCGACTTCGGCGGCGCCGTCCCGGACAGCGCCGACCGCGCCGTCTTCACCGAGTCCGTCACGCTCGCGGTCCTCGTCGTCATGGAGTCCCTCTCGCCCCTGGAGCGCGCCGTCTTCGTGCTGCGCGAGGCGTTCGGCTATCCGTACGCGGAGATCGCGTCCGTACTGGAGCGGGGCGAGGCCGCGGTGCGCCAGCTGGCGGGCCGGGCCCGGCGCCACGTGGAGGAGCGCAAGCCGCGCTTCGAGGTGAACCCCGAGCGCCAGCGCGACCTGACCGAGCGCTTCCTGGCCGCCGCGGCCGGCGACGACCTCCAGGGGCTGATCGGCCTGCTCGCCGATGACGTGCGGCTGGTCGGCGACAGCGGCGGCAAGGCCAAGGCGCCGCTGCGCGTCATCGAGACGGCGGACAAGGTCGGACGGTTCCTGGTCGGCATCTCCAAGGCCCCGGCCGCGGACCTGCGGTTCGGCTTCGCCGAGCTCAACGGCGGGGTCGCGCTGGTGGGGCGGGTCGGTGACCGGGTCGACACGGTGTTCCAGCTCGATGTGGTCGACGGCCGCATCCAGACGATCTACGTCGTCCGCAACCCGGACAAGCTGGCGGCGGTGCCGGCGGCGGCCTGAGTCCCGTCCTTCTTCGGAGCCGGCGGCCCGGTGGGCCGCCGGCTTCCGTGTGCCCACCACCGCATTCGCACGCCCATCGGCCGTGTCCAACCGTGTTGAGTCGGTCACGCTACGGCATCGGATCGCCCATTGGTCTTGACCAAGGGTGAGGCCGCTCATATCGTCGCAGGCATATCTCAACAACCTTTAATAAAGAAGCGCTCAAAACCCCTGGCGGCGCCGGGGGCACCCCGGGGGCGGTCCCGGGACACGGCGAATGCGGAGGACAGGGTGGGGACCACGCAGCTCGACACGGTGCAGGAACCGAAGTACTGGCACCTCAAGACCGTGCTCAGCGAGGCGCTCGACTCGGAGTTCGCGGTCGGCGAGATCCTGCCGAACGAGCGGGACCTCGCGGCGCGCTTCGGGGTCGCCCGCGCCACGCTCCGGCAGGCGCTCGAACAGCTCGAACTCGAAGGCAGGCTGCAGCGCCGCCGCGGCGTGGGCACGACGGTCGCGCCGCCCCGTATGGGCGTGCCCGTGGACCGCTCCGGACACAGCTGGCCCGGCGCGCCCGGCGACGCCTGGCAGCCGGCCGACGCGGCGGCGGTGGACGGCGGGTCGGTGCCGGCGGCCGTCGCCGAACCCCTGGGGGTGGGCGCGGGCGACACCGTGCACATCGTGCGGCGCACCAGGGTCGACAACGGCCAGCCGGTCGCGGCCGAACTGCTCTACGTACCGGCCGAGTCCGTCCCCGGCCTGGCGGCGGCCGCCGCCACAGGCCCGGGGGCCCGCGCCCGCGCCGTCCTCCAGGAACTGCAGCGGCTCGAACTGGACGGTGAGGAGCGCGCCGTGGAACTGGGCTCGGCGCGTGCCGAGGACGCCAAGCAGCTGGACCGGCTCCCCGGCGCGCCGGTACTGGTGGTCACCACGCGCTATGTGACCGGCGGCCGCACCACGGCGGTCTCCGTCTCCACCTACCGGGCCGACACCTGCCGCCTCACCTTCGGCGACCGCGACGATGTGGCGGTACTGACGGGCTGAGATCTGCGCCCGGCTACTATCGCCGGGCCGTCACCGTGCCCTCCACCGCGAACAGCTGCTCCTCGACGTGGTCGAGGGCGAGGCGCAGGGCGCCCGTCGCAACCGCCGCCTCGCCCAGGGCCGACAGGGCGACCTGCGGCGGCCGCAGGCAGTAGCGCGCCAGCTCCTCGCGCAGCGGGTCCAGTACCCCGTCCAGACCGGCCGCCCAGCCGCCGACCACGACGATCTCCGGGTCCAGGGCGAGGACCAGCGCGGCGACGTCGTGCACCAGTCGCTGGATGAAGCGCCGCATCGCGTCCCGGGCGCGCGCGTCGCCCTCGCGCGCCAGCGTGAACACCCGCGCGACCTGCGCCTCGTCCAGCGGGTGCAACGGTTCGCCGGTCGTCGACAACAGCGTCTCCGGCGTCGCCCCGCGCCCCAAGAGGTGCAGCGCGCCGATCTCGCCGGCCGCCCCGCCGAAGCCGCGGTGCAGCCGCCCGCCGATCAGCGAACCCGCGCCCGGGCTCAGCCCGGCCAGTACGAACACCACGTCGTCCGAGCCGGCCGCCGCGCCCTTCCAGTGCTCGGCCACCGCGGCCGCGTTGGCGTCGTTCTCCACCAGAACCGGGCAGCGGAAGGACTTGCGCAGCCGGTCGCCCAGCGGCAGCCCCGTCCAGCCCGGCAGCGCGGTACCCAGCCGTACCGTGCCGTCCGCCTCCACGATTCCGGGGCCCGCGACGCCCACCGCGCGCAGCGAGTCGCGGGCCACGCCGGCCTGTCGCAGCAGGTCGGCGACCGTGTCCCGGGCGCACGCCAACCGCCGGTCGGCCGGGGCCGATTCGTCCACGTCGTGCTGGACCGACCCCAGCACGCGGCCGCTCAGATCGGACAGCAGCGCCGAGACCCGGTGCGCGCCGATCTCGATGCCCAGCAAGTGCCCGGCCTCGGCACGGAAACGGAACCGGCGGGCGGGCCGCCCCTGCCGCCGCGCGCCCTCCTCGGCGGGCGCCTCCACGACCAGCCCGGACTCGATCAGGCCCTCCACGACCCCCTCGACGGTGGGTCGGGACAGCCCGGTGAGCTGTACCAGGTGGGTCAGTGTGGGGGAGTCGGCGGCGCGCAGCGTGTGCAGCACCACCGCGGAGTTGATCCGCCGCAGCAGGGAGGGGTCCCCTCCGGTGAGCCGCCCCAACGTCCGTCTCCCTCGCCTCGCGTGTCTGCGGGATCGTAGCCGGTCGGACGGCCTGCGGCGAGCCCCGAAGTGCGCTGGTCACGGCCTGTGACGGACCGATTGTCAGACCCCGGGTCTTTACTGGTGACATGACGAGGCAACAGTTTTACGGTCACCTGTCCGCGATGGGCACTGCGATCGACGCCGCGATCGACACCGTGCTCGCCGCTCCCGGTGCGCTCGGCGATGCCGGGCGGATGCTCCGGCTCCGCGTGAGCGAGGAGTTCTGGGATACCGATCCGGCGGACGAGCGGGCCGCCGCGGAGGAGTTCGAAGCGGAACGGGAGGCGCTGGACGGTGTGCTGTCCTTACGCTGGGGCCCGCCCGGAGTGCTGGACCTGACTCCCCATCTGGAGCGGTCGGCGATGGGGCTGCCGGTGTGGCCGCCGCTGGCCGAGCTGTCGGCCCTGACCACGACGGCGCACGTCTGGTCGGTGGGGGAGTGCCGGGTGGCGACCGGCGTGGGCAGAGCCGCAGAGCTCCAGCCGTACGAGCTGGTCGCGGCGGTGTGGCCGGACCGCGGCGAGGGACCGCCGCTGCCCCGGCAGGGCGGTCACTCCTCGGCGAACGCCGCTTCGCGGAGCCGGCCGTACTCCTCCGCCAGGGTGGTGGGGTTCCAGTGAGCGTTCAGACCACTGGGGTTGGGGAGTACCCAGATCCGGGCGCCGCCGATGGTCCGCTCCTGCGGCCCGACCTTGGCGAGCTTGTCGCCGAAGGCCGCGCGGTAGGCGGTGACCCCGGCGACCGCCAGCCAGGCAGGCCGCAGCCGGCGCACCTTCTCCTCCAGCTGGCGGCCGCCCTCCGCGAATTCCTCCGGCGTCAGTTCGTCCGCGCGGGCCGTGGCCCGCTGCACGACGTTGGTGATGCCGACGCCGTACCGCAGGAGCTCCTGCTCCTCGTCGGGCCGCAGCCGCCGGGGGGTGAAGCCGGCGGCGTGCAGCGTGGGCCAGAAGCGGTTGCCGGGCCGGGCGAAATGGTGGCCGGTCGCGGCCGACATCAGGCCCGGGTTGATGCCGCAGAAGAGCACCCGGAGGCCGCTCGCGGCCACGTCCGGGACGAGGCGGTCACGAGCGGCTTCCAGCTCTTCGGGGGTGAAGCGCGGCATGGGGGACCGGCCTCAGAGGATGGAGCCGGGGGTGTAGGCCGCGGCCTCGGGGTGCGCCTTGGCGATCTCCTCGATGCGCGCGACCACGGCCGCCACCTGGTCGGCGGCCGCGCCGGTGAAGGACAGCTTGTCGGCCATCGCCTCGGCCAGCTGGTCACGGTTCAGCGGGATGCGCTCGTCGGCGGCGAGCTTGTCCAGCAGCTCGTTGCGCTCGGCGCCCTGCTCGCGCATGGCGAGCGCGGTGGCGACGGCGTTCTCCTTGATCGCCTCGTGCGCGACCTCGCGGCCCACGCCGGCGCGCACGGCACCCATGAGGACCTTCGTCGTGGCGAGGAAGGGGAGGTAGCGGTCCAGCTCGCGGGCGACCACGGCGGGGAAGGCGCCGAACTCGTCCAGGACGGTCAGGAAGGTCTCCAGCAGACCGTCCAGCGCGAAGAAGGAGTCCGGCAGCGCGACGCGGCGGACCACGGAGCAGGACACGTCGCCCTCGTTCCACTGGTCGCCGGAGAGCTCGCCGGCCATCGAGGCGTAGCCCCGCAGGATGACCATCAGGCCGTTGACGCGCTCGCAGGAGCGGGTGTTCATCTTGTGCGGCATCGCCGAGGAGCCGACCTGGCCGGGCTTGAAGCCCTCGGTGACCAGCTCGTTGCCGGCCATCAGGCGGATGGTCTTGGCGAGCGAGGAGGGCGCGGCGGCCAGCTGCACCAGGGAGGTGACCACGTCGTAGTCGAGGGAGCGGGGGTAGACCTGGCCGACCGAGGTGAAGTTCTGCGCGAAGCCGAGGTGGCCCGCGATGCGCTGCTCCAGCTCGGCGAGCTTGGCGGCGTCGCCGCCGAGCAGGTCGAGCATGTCCTGCGCGGTGCCGACCGGGCCCTTGATGCCGCGGAGCGGGTAACGGGAGAGGAGGTCTTCCAGGCGGGCGTAGGCGACGAGCAGCTCGTCGGCGGCGGTGGCGAAGCGCTTGCCGAGGGTGGTGGCCTGGGCCGCGACGTTGTGCGAGCGGCCGGCCATGACCAGCTCGGCGTGCTCGCCGGCCAGCTTGCCGAGCCGGGCGAGGACGGCGACGGTGCGGTCCCGCATCAGTTCGAGGGAGAGGCGGACCTGGAGCTGCTCGACGTTCTCCGTCAGGTCGCGGGACGTCATGCCCTTGTGGACCTGCTCGTGGCCGGCGAGGGCGTTGAACTCCTCGATCCGGGCCTTCACGTCGTGCCGGGTGACCTTCTCGCGCTCGGCGATGGAGGCCAGGTCGACGTCGTCCAGGACTCGCTCGTAGTCGGCGAGGGCCTGCTCGGGCACCTCAACGCCGAGGTCCTTCTGCGCGCGGAGCACGGCGAGCCACAGCTTCCGCTCCAGCTTGACCTTGTACTCGGGGGACCACAGGACGGCCAGCTCCGTGGAGGCGTAGCGGCCGGCCAGGACATTGGGGATGCGGGGCTTTGCAGTCACGTGAGCCGATTCTACTGTTCGTTTGCGCAGGCCGGCGCCACGGTCCGGATTGTGGCTTGCTACAAGCCGCACGACTCCGCGCTACAAGCCGCACGACTCCGCGCTACGAGCCGCACGGCTCCGTCGGTACTGTCTCGACCTCGGCCCCCAGCTCCCGCATCGCCGCGACCTCCCGCTCGTCCGTGCCGGTGTCGGTGAGCACCGCCTCGTACAGCGTGACGTCCCCGTAGCAGTACGTGGCGGTCTTGCCGAACTTGGAGTGGTCGGCGAGCAGCAGGCCGGCCGTGGCGGCGCCCAGCATCGCCTCCTTGACCTCGACGAACTCCGGCAGCGGGTGGAACAGCCGGCCGCCGTGCACCGCCGTCGCCGACATCAGCGCCAGATCCGCGTGGATCCGGGACAGCCCCCGTGTCACCTCGCGTCCGGTGCAGGAGTTGAAGTCGCCCTGGTACTGCCCACCGAGCAGCGTGACGTCCGTGCCGGCGGCCGACGACAGCCGCTGCGCCAGCCCCACCGAGTTGGTGACGACGGTCAGCCCCTCGATCTTCGCCAGCGCGCCGGCCAGCGGGTACAGCGTGGTCGAGTCGTCGATGAGCAGCGTGCTGCCGGGCCGGATCCGCCGGGCCGCGGCGGCACACAGCGCGCTCTTCGCCTCGCGGTGCGCGCCCTCCCGGAAGCGGGTGGCGGTCTCCATGGTCAGGGCCGGGAAGGCGACCGCGCGCCCGCGCTCCTTGCGCAGCAGATCACGCCCCGCGAGATCGTCGAGATCGCGGTGCATGGTCATCAGGCTGAGGCCGAAGTGCGCGGCGAGATCGTCGATGCGGATCTCGCCCCGCTCGACGACGTACTTCAGTACGTCCTGCCGGCGGTCCTCGACGGCTGCCTGCGACAGCCGCGCCTTGGCGGGCACCCGGCCCTCCTTCCCTCGTGCGTTCCCTCGCGTGCGGCCCGGAGCGTCGTGCGGCCCGGCCCGGCCCCGCGCGCCGTCAGCCGGTCTGCGGGCGCACCACCGCCTTGATCGCGGCCGGATCGGCGGCGCCCGCAGTGAGCGCCACCCCGCTGTCCTCCAGGCCATACCGGTGCGTGACCAGCCGGCCCAGATCCACCTCGCCGGAAGCGGCCAGCGAGATGGCGGTCGGCCAGGTGTTGGCGTACCGGAACGTACCGGTGACCTCGATCTCGAAGTTTTGCACATGCGCCAGCGGCAGCGGGATGGTGTCCCCGCCCATCCCGACCAGCACCGCACGCCCCGCCCGGCCCAGCGCGCGCAGCCCTTCCTCGGCGGCGGCCGGCGCGCCCGAGCACTCCAGGAGGACGTCCGGCTCGTACCCGGTGTCGGCGAGCCGCGTCTGCCGCGCGTCGACGGTCGCGGTGGCGCCCAGCTCGCGCGCCACGGCGAGCCGCTGCGGCGCGACATCGGTGACCACGACCTCGCTCGCCCCGAAGGCCCGCGCGCTCTGCAGGGCGACCAGCCCGATCGGCCCGGCCCCCGTCACCAGCACCCGCGACCCCGGCGCGATCCGTGCCTTGCGCGAGGCCCAGACGCCCACCGACAGCGGTTCGAGCAGCGCCGCGCCCTCCGTGCCCAGCGACTCGGGCACCGGATGCGCGAAGTCCTCGTCCACGGCGACGTACTCGCACAGCGCCCCGTCCACCGGCGGCGTCGCATAGAAGGACACGTCCGGACAGAGGTTGTACCGGCCCTGGCGGCACTGGGCGCAGCGGCCGCACGGCACGCCCGGCTCGATGGAGACGGGCTGCCCCGGCGTGTGCCGCCGGGCGCCGGGCCCGAGCGCGACGACCGTGCCGCCCGGCTCGTGCCCGAGGACCAGGGGGGAGCGGACGACGAAGTCGCCGATCCGCCCGTGTTCGTAGTAGTGCACGTCGGAGCCGCACACGCCGACGGCTTCGACGCGTACGAGCACCTGGCCGGGGCCCGGACGGGGTACAGGGCGTTCCTGGATCTCCAGCTGCTTCGGCGCGACGAGCACGGCGGCCCGCATGGTCTCGGGAAGATCAGAAGTGTGGGTCATTCTCCGGTCACGGCTCCCATGGTCAGGCCGGTGACCAGCCACCGGCGTACAGCGAGGCCGACCAGCATCATCGGGATCACCACGACGGTCCCGATGGCGGTCAGCTGCCCCCAGTCGATGCCGGTCTGGGTGACCAGCTGGCTGGCGGCGATGGGCAGGGTCTGGGTGTGCGGTCCGCTGAGGACCAGGGCGAAGGCGTAGTCGTTCCAGGAGAACACCAGGCACAGCACGAAGGTGGTCACCAGGCCCGGGCGCGTCAGCGGCAGGATGACGTGGCGGAACGCCTGCCAGTTGCCGCACCCGGCCACCAGCGCGGATTCCTCCAGGGACGGCGGTACCTCCGCGAAGAAGGCGCTGAGCAGCCAGATCGCGAACGGCAGGTTGAAGGAGAGGTAGGCCAGGACGAGGCCGGGGAGGGTGTCGATCAGCCCGAGGTAGCGGAAGATCAGGAAGATCGGCAGCACCACGGCCGCGATCGGTGCCATCCGGGTGGAGATGATCCAGAACGACAGATGGTGCTTGCCGCGCATCCGGCTGCGGGCCAGGCCGTACCCGGCGAGCGCGCCCAGCGCGGTGGCCAGCAGCGCCGAAGCGCCCGCCGCGACCACGCTGTTGCGCAGGTACGGCCAGAGCGAGTTGCCGCCGCTGAACAGCCGCCGGTAGTTCTCCAGCGTCGGCGCGAAGGACAGGCTCGGGGTCGGCGCGGTGACCTCCCCGGTGGCCTTCAGGGACGACAGCAGCATCCAGCCCAGCGGTACGAGCGTCCAGACCAGGGCGACGAGCACGAGGACACGGACGGTCCAGCGGGCGGTACGGGTACCGCGTTCGAGAGCGGCGGTGGCGGTGGTCATCGCGGCAGCTCCTTCCGTTCGAGGAGGCGGACGAAGAAGCGGGCGACGACGGTGGTCACGGCGAGCATCAGCAGGCCGGTCACGGCGGCGTACCCGAAGTCGAAGAAGCGGAAGGCCGTTTCGTAGAGCCGTACGGAGGCGACCTTCGTGGCGTCGGCCGGGCCGCCGCCGGTGGTGTTCCAGATGATGTCGAAGTACCGCAGTGCGTCCATGGACCGGATCAGCAGCGCCACGAGCAGTACGGGGGTGATCGACGGCAGCACGATGTACCGGAGGGTGCGGACCATGCCCGCGCCGTCCAGGGCCGCGGCCTCCAGGACGCTCGCCGGTACGGACGTCAGCCCCGCCAGCGCGATGAGCGCGATCAGCGGCGTCCACTCCCAGATGTCCATCAGCGTCACCGCGGCGAACGCGCTGGTCCGGTCGCCCATGATGTCGCCGTGGTACCCGACCTGCCGCAGCAGCCAGCTGTACAGGCCGAACGTGGAGTCGGTGAGGAAGCGGCCGAGCAGCCCGACGATCACGGGCGCGACGAACATCGGGAGCAGCATCAGGCTCAGCGCCGCGTTGCGGCCGCGCCGCAGCCGCCACAGGCAGACGGCGAGCAGCGTGCCGAGCACCATCTCGCCGCCGACGGTGAGTACGAAGTACGCGGCGGTGCGCGCCCAGGCCCAGGCCATGTCCGGGTCGGCGAACAGCCGCCCCCAGTTGTCCAGGCCGACGCCCTCCAGGCCGAGGCCGCCGAGCAGGTGGACGCGGGAGAAGCTCATCGCCACCACGGCCACGAACGGCAGCACGGAGACGGCGGCGAGGACGAGGATGCCGGGGGCCATCATGCGGCCGTGGAAGCCGGGGAGCGGGCGGCGGCGCGGTTGCCCGGGGCCGGGCGCGGTGGCGGCGGTGTCCGGCGCCTTTGCCCGTACGGAAGACACGGAAGACGCGGTCATCCTCAGGCCACCCACCCTCGTGCCGTGATCCGGTCGATGCGCTCGGCGGTGGCGCGCATCGTCGCGCGCGGGGACGAGTCCCCGGCGACCAGCCCGGAAAGCTGTGTGTAGACGGCCGTGTCGCACTCGCCCCACATCGGGATCTTGGGCCGCAGCCCGATGTTGGCCGGCCGCCAGGTCTCCCGCACGGCCTCGGCGGTCAGCATGTTGGGCAGCTTCGTGGGCCGGTGCTCGGCGCGGAGCACCGCGCGCTCCGCGTACACCGACGTACGGGTCGGGGTGCCGCCGCCGACCTTGCTCGCCAGCCCGGCGAGCTGCGTCTTCGGTGCCGTCGCCCAGTTGGCGAAGAGCCAGGCGGCCTCGCGGCGCCGCTTCGGGGCGACGCCGGATATCGCGATGCCGGTCCCGCCGTACATGCCGGCGGCCCGCGCGGGCCCCTTCGGCAGCCGCGCATACCCGACCTTCCCCGGCATGACGGCCTCGTTGGACGCCGCGTACTCGTGGAAGTTGGGGCACATCGCGATCCGCCCGGCCCGGAACGCGGCGCCCAGCCCGTCCCAGTCCCAGGTCCGCGACCCGGGGTCGGCGATCTTCAGCAGCCGCTGGTAGAACTCGGCGGCGGCGACGGCCCGTTCGGACCCCAGCCGGCACCGCCCGGGATCGGTCGCCCCCAGGCTCCCGACCCGCGCGCCGTCGTCGAAGTAGTCCCCGCCGTAGGCCCACAGCACGTTCGAGAAGTCGCACATCAGCGAGTCGTGCTGCTTCGCCTGGTGCCCGGTCCCGTACTTCACCTCGTCGGTGTGCTCGTTGAACCAGCGGGCGATCGCGTAGTACTGCTCCCACGTCGTGCCGTCCGACGGCGTCGGGTCGAACCCGAGGTCGGCGGCCATCCGGTCGCGGTACTTCGCGAACAGATCGGCCCGGTACTGCCAGATCATGGTCGCCGAGTCGTACGGCAGCGCCAGCACCTTCTCCTTGTCCTCGAAGCGCCCGGCCGCGTCCAGGTGCGTGGCGACGAAGTCGCCGAACCCGCCGGGCAGCGGCGGCAGGTCCGGGTTCTCCTGGAAGTCCCGCAGGTCGGCGAAGGCGGGCGCGTACGGCGCGAGGACCTGGTACGGGTCGGCGTACACCACGTCGTACTCGCCGTTGCCGGAGGCGAGGTCCAGCGCGACCTTCTGGGCGAGCGCGGACAGCTCCAGCGTGACGATGTTGACGTGGATGCCGGTCAGCTGCGTGAAGGGCGCGAGGTTCGCGGCGATCGCGGCGGTGGGCGCGGTGTTCTCGGAGACGAAGTTCAGCGTGGTACCGGCGTACCGGCGCCAGGGTGCGGCGCCCGCGTCGAAGGACGCGCCGGCGGCGCGGCCGCAGGCGGTGAGCAGCCCGGCGGCACCGACGGCGGCGGCGCCGCGCAGCAGGGAGCGGCGGCCGACCGGTGGCCGGGTGGCGGGGGAGCGGGCAGGCAGGAATGCAGGCATGGGCAGCATTCTTAGCAGAAGAGATCCGCGTTGTTAACACATTTTGCGTGATGTGCTGGCCTGCCATGCCGTTCCGGGGATGCGAAAGGGGCCGCGCACGTGGCGTGCGCGGCCCCTCGGGTCCTGCGTATGCGGTCAGTCCTCCCCGTACGGAAGGAGGTCCGGGCGCTTCGGCGGCCGTCCGTCGCCGCTCGACCGGCCCGTCAGCCGGCGGCCTATCCACGGCACCAGGTGCGTGCGGGCGAACCGTGCGTCCGCCGCGCGCCGGGCCACCCAGCCCGGCGGCACCGGCGGCGGCAGCGGCGCGTCCCACTCCGCCTCCGGCGGGAGGCCGAGCGCCTGCCAGACCGCCTCGGCGACCCGCTCGTGGCCCTCGGCTGTCAGATGCAGCCGGTCGTCCGCCCACAGCCGCGGGTCGCCGAGCGACGCCGAGCCGTAGAGGTCCACGACGAGCGCGCCGTGCCGCCGCGCCACCTCGTCGATGTGGTCGAAGAGCATCTCCATGCGCGGCCGGAACCGCTCCAGTACCGGACCCTGCCGGCCCGGGCTGCGCATCAGTACGAGCTGCTTGCAGCTCGGTGCCAGCCGTGCCGCGGCCTCCTCCAGGAGCGCGCACGCCCGCGGTACGTCGCACTTGGGTCGCAGTACGTCGTTCAGGCCGCCCACCAGCGTGACCAGATCGGCGCCCATGGCCGCCGCCGCGGGCGCCTGGTCCTCGGCGATCTGGCCGATGAGCTTGCCGCGCACGGCGAGGTTCGCGTACTGGAAGCCGGGCGTCCGGGCGGCGAGGCGGGCCGCGAGCAGGTCCGCCCAGCCGCGGTACGAGCCGTCCGGCAGCGCGTCCGACATGCCTTCGGTGAAGGAATCCCCGACCGCGACAAAACTGGTGTACTCAGCACTCATCTCCATGGCGCGAGCGATCCTATACGCAGTACAGGATCGCTCGCGCGGAGCCTCGGTCTACACAGGCCGGTGCTGGAGTACCAGCTCCCGCAGCACGTCCTCCATCGTGACCAGCCCGGCCAGCCGCCCGTCGTCGCCGATCACGGCGGCCAGGTGGGTGCGCGAGCCGCGCATCGCCGTCAGCACGTCGTCCAGCGGCGTCGCCGCCCGCACCCGGGCGATCGGCCGCATGGACGACACCTGGAACGGCAGATCCCGGGGCATCGCGTCCAGCGCGTCCTTGACGTGCAGATAGCCCAGGATGCGGCGGGAGGCGTCCACGACGGGGAAGCGGGAGAAGCCGGACCGCGCGGACAGGTCCTCCAGCCCCTCGGGCGTGATGCCCAGCCGGGCGGAGACCACCTTCTCGGCCGGCAGGACCACGTCACGGACCGGGCGGCGGCCCAGCTCCAGTGCGTCCCGCAGCCGCTCGGCGCCCCGGTCGTCCAGCAGGCCCGCGTCGGAGGAGTCCTCCACCATCTTGACCAGCTGGGCGTCGGAGAAGGTCGCGGCGACCTCGTTCTTGACCTCCACCCGCAACAGCTTCAGCAGCCCGTTGGCGAACGAGTTGACCGCGAAGATCACCGGGCGCAGCGCCCGCGCCATCGCCACCAGCGGCGGCCCCAGCAGCAGCGCGCTACGCACCGGAGCGGCCAGCGCGATGTTCTTCGGCACCATCTCGCCGAAGAGCATGTGCAGATACGTCGCCAGGGCCAGCGCGATCACGAAGGACACCGGGTGGATCAGGGACTCCGGTACGCCGGTGACGTGGAAGAGCGGTTCCAGGAGGTGGGCGATGGCCGGCTCGGCGACCGCGCCCAGCACCAGCGTGCACAGCGTGATGCCCAGCTGGGCCGCCGCCATCAGCGCGGAGACGTGCTGCAGGCCCCAGATGACGCTGCGGGCCCGGCGGTCGCCCTGCTCGGCGTACGGCTCGATCTGGCTGCGGCGCACCGAGATCAGCGCGAACTCGGCGCCCACGAAGAAGGCGTTGACGACCAGCGTGAGCAGGCCGATGAAGAGCTGCAGCGCGGTCATCGGGCGGCCTCCTCGTGCGTGCGCAGGGCGTCCTCACCGGTACCGGCGGCGGGGGCGTGCAGCAGTACGCGCGCCGCCCGGTGGCCGGACGCGTCCATGACGTCCATCCGCCAGCCGGCGACCGACAGCTCGTCGCCGTCCTGCGGGATGCGGCCCAGCTCCGTGGCGATCAGCCCGGCCAGCGTCTCGTACGGGCCCTCCGGCATCCGCAGGCCGATCCGCTCCAGCTGGTCGGAACGGGCCGCGCCGTCCGCGTCGTACAGCGTGCGGCCGTCCTCGTCCTTGCCGGCCGGGGCCAGGTCCGGGGTCTCCAGCGGGTCGTGCTCGTCGACGACCTCGCCGACGACCTCCTCGACGATGTCCTCCAGCGTCGCGACGCCGGCCGTGCCGCCGTACTCGTCGATCACCACGGCCATCGTCCGCTTGCCCGACAGCCGGTCCAGCAGCTCGTTGACCGGCAGCGTCTCCGGCACCAGCAGCGGCTCGCGGAGCATCTCCGCGACGGGGTGCCGACGCCGCCGCGCGGCCGGTATGGCCAGCACGTCCTTGATGTGCGCCACCCCGACGACGCTGTCCAGGCTGCCGCGGTAGACCGGGAAGCGGGACAGGCCGGTGGCGCGGGTGGCATTGGCCACGTCCTCGGCGGTGCACTGCACCTCCAGGGCCGTGACCTGCACCCGCGGGGTCATGACGTTCTCCGCCGTGAGGTCGGCGAGGCTCAGCGTACGGACGAACAGCTCGGCCGTGTCCGCCTCCAGCGCGCCCTCCTTGGCGGAGTGCCTCGCCAGCGCCACCAGCTCCTGCGGACCGCGCGCGGAGGCCAGCTCCTCGGCCGGCTCCAGGCCCATCCGGCGCACCACACGGTTGGCGGTGTTGTTCAGATGGCCGATCAGCGGCCGGAACATGGCGCTGAAGCCGCGCTGCAGCGTGGCCACCCGCTTGGCGATGGGCAGCGGGCTGGAGATCGCCCAGTTCTTCGGCACCAGCTCGCCGACGACCATCAGGACGACCGTCGAAATGGCTGTACCGAGGATCAGCGCGGCGCTCTCGCCCGCGGACCGCGGCAGCCCCATGGCCTCCAGGGGGCCGGTGAGCAGCGCGGCGATGGAGGACTTGGCGAGCATGCCGATGACCAGGCCGGTCACCGTGATGCCGAGCTGCGCGCCGGAGAGCTGGAAGGTCAGGCCGCGTACGGCCTTGAGGGCGCTGTCCGCGCCGCGCTCGCCGCGCTCGGCGGCGCGCTCGAGGTCGCTGCGCTCGACGGTCGTCAGCGAGAACTCGGCCGCGACGAAGACACCACAGGCCAGGGTCAGCAGAAACGCCACGGCCAACAGGAGCAGCTCGGTCATCGGGTCACCTCCGTCCCATGATCGAACAGGACCGGGAGGTTCGCGCTATGTCGACTGCAACTGGGAGGGTCGCCCATGGCTGGACGCTCACACCTTTCCTCGGGAAATGCGCTGCGGACCGTGTATCCGGCAGCGGGGGGATTATCCATAGTAAAGGACCGGCAAAGCAGCGGCCCGGTGACCGGAACGGTCCCGGGTCGCTACGTGGGGTGTTCTCAGGTGTCAGGCAGTGGTGGTCAGCCCGAGCGCGGAGGCCAGCTCGCGCCACTGGGCGCGCGGCAGATCGGCGCGCCCGCCCCCGCCGAGGGCCTGGAGGGCGACGTGGTCGGCGCCCGCGGCGTAGTAGGCGTCCAGGCGGGCCTTGACGGTCTCCGCGTCGCCCAGCGCGAAGAGGGCGTCGAGGAGGCGGTTGCTGCCGCCGTCGGCGAAGTCCTCCTCGGCGAAGCCGAGGCGCAGCAGGTTGTCGGTGTAGTTGGGCAGCCGGAGGTACATCGCGAGGGTCTCGCGGGCCGTGCCGCGCGCCCGCTCCAGATCGGTGTCGAGCACCACCTTCAGCTCCGGCGCGAGCAGCGCCTCGCTGCCGAGCGCGGCACGGGCCTGGGCGGTGTGCTCCGCGGTGACGAGGTAAGGATGGGCCCCGGCGGCACGGTCGGCGGCGAGCCGCAGCATCTTGGGCCCGAGGGCGGCCAGCACCCGCCGCCCGGGCGGCACCGGCTGCGGCGCCGTGTCCAGCCCGTCCAGGTACCCGACCATCGCGGAGTACGGCTTGGCGTACTGCGGCGCGAGCGCGCTGTGGCTGACGCCGATCCCGAGGACGAACCGTCCCGGCGCCTCCTTCTCCACCTGGGCGGCCTCCGCGGCCACGGTGGCCGCGTCGTGGTCCCAGATGCTGAGGATTCCGGTGGCCACGGTGATGCGCCGGGTGGCCTGCACGACCTTGCGGGCATCGGCCACCGACGGGCTGCCGCCCAGCCACACGGTCCCGAACCCGAGCTCTTCGAGCTCCGCCACCGCATCGGCGATCCGGGCGGCCCCCTCGGCGTCCTGCGAACGCAGGCCGGGACTCCAGATGCCGATGCGGCCGAAGAGTGCGTGGCGGGAGTCGGCCTCACCGGCGGAGGCGGCCGCGGAATCTGCTGAGAACGTCATGCCGACGACAACTCTCCGCAGCCCGCGCCCTATTCCGGCTCGCCCCGCCGCACCCGGTACAAGAAACTCTGCGCAAAGCGTTGACGTGTCTCCGCTGATTCCCTAGCTTCCCGTTCGAAGTCGCGGGCATAGTTCGATATCCCGAACATCATGCCGTGCGAATCTCCGAGCAAAGGAGAACCGCGTGCGCCACCCCCGCCTGAGATCCGCCCTCCTCGCCGTACCCGCCGCCGCCCTGCTCGCTCTGATGCCGGCGAGCGCGTCCGCCTACCCCGGTCCGGGCCATGTCACCGGTGACGTCGTCGTCCACGACCCGACCATGCTCCGCGCGCCGGACGGCCGGTACTTGCTCTACTCCACCCACGGCCTTCTGGAAGCCCGTACCTCCACCGACCGCACCGCCTTCAGCCGGAGCGGCAACGCCTTTGCCTCGCCCCCGAGTTGGTGGTCGAGGTACTCGGAAACGAACGACCCGTGGGCGCCCGACATCTCGTACCAGGGTGGCCGGTACCTCATGTACTACGCCGTCTCGCGCTTCGGCTCCAACACCTCCACCATCGGGCTCGCCACCTCCTCGACCGGGCTGCCGGGGAGCTGGAGCGACCAGGGCATCGTCCACTCCTCCACCGCGAGCAGCGACTACAACGCCATCGACCCGGACCTGTTCGTCGACAGCGACGGCAAGTGGTGGCTGGCGTTCGGGTCCTGGTGGAGCGGGATCAAGATGATCCGCCTCGATCCGGCGACCGGCAAGCAGTACGCGGGCGACACCACCCGCCACTCGCTGGCCGCGCGTCCTACCGGTACGAAGGCGGTCGAGGGGCCGACCGTGGTCAAGCGCAACGGTTACTACTACCTCTTCGCCTCGTACGACACGTGCTGCAACGGCACCGGCTCCACGTACAAGATCAAGGTCGGCCGGGCCACCAAGCCCACCGGCCCGTACTACGACCGCAACGGTGTGGCCATGACCGACAACGGCGGCACCGTGGTCATGGCCTCCCAGGGCTCCGTGATCGGCCCCGGCGGACAGGACATCATGCCCGACGCCGACGGTGACCTGCTCGTCTACCACTACTACGACGGCAACGACGGCGGCGCGCCCAAGCTGGGCGTCAACCTGCTGAACTGGAGCGGCGGTTGGCCGACGGCGTACTGATGGCGCCGGGCCGGTCTCTCCGGGTAGGGTATGAAACCTTTCAATCCCCTGATCCTCCGGATGGACGGGCTCTCCATGAAACGCGTCTGCTTTCTGCTCAAAGTGCGCCGGGAGCGCCTCGACGAGTACCGCGAGCGCCATGCCGACGTCTGGCCGGAGATGCTGGCGGCGCTGTCCGCCGCCGGCTGGCACAACTACTCGCTCTTCCTGCGGGAGGACGGCCTGCTCGTCGGCTATCTGGAGACCGAGGACTTCGCCGCGGCCCAGGAGGCCATGGCCGCCACGGACGTCAACGCCCGCTGGCAGGCGGAGATGGCGCCGTTCTTCGAGGCGCTCGACGGCGCGCAGCCGGACGAGGCCATGCGCCCGCTGACAGAAGTGTTCCACCTCGACTGAAGCAGGACGGGAACCCATGAGACCCCTCGCCGCGTTGTGCGAGTCGTCGACGCTCAGCCGGTGCGGCAGTACCACGGTCTGCCACGCCCCGCCGGTCACCGGGTGGCGGGCGATGGCGGCGTGGCGGTCGGCGGTGTACCAGGCGGCGTATTGGTGGCCCTTGTAGGTGAGCAGGCCATTCCCCGGCACGGAAGCGCGTCGACGGCCGGCTGCACCTCGTCATGGACTCGCACAGCAGCGGCTACTTCTACGTCAAGTCAGCGGCCGGGCTGGTGAATTCGCCTGCCGGACGCGCCTGGGACCCGCGCGAGTTCGGCGACGTGCAGAGCACGCTCGACGGTGTCGCGCTCACCGACAAGTTCACCTATCCGCAGTTCCTCGCGACCCCCGACGGCAAGCTGCAACTGAGCTACCGCGCCGGCGTCTCCGGCAACGGTCGCAACGGACTGGCGGAGTACGACGGGGCCCGCTGGAAGGCGCTGGGGGAGTGGAGCAGCGCCACCGGTACCTACACCACGGCCCACGGCACCAGTTCCGCCCGCAACATGTATCTGCACGGCATCGACTACGGCGCGGACGGCACCCTCCATGCCTTCTTCACCTGGCGGGAGCAGAACAGCGCGGTCATGTGCGACGGCGGCGGGATCACCAACCACGATACCGGCTACGTCCACAGCACCGACCGCGGCCGGACCTGGCGCGACGCCGCCGGCGAGGTCGTCGGCGTCACCGGTGGCGCGGACAAGGTGTCGGTCGACGACCGTACCGTCGTCGACCCGCTGGGCCCCGACCACTCGCTGATGAACCAGGAGAGCCAGGCCACCGACTCCGCCGGCCGGCCGCACGCGATCATCTCGTACGTCCCCGGCCGCTTCACCCAGTGCACCACCGACTACGTCGACGACCGGGTGCGGTACGGACGGGCCTTCCATGTGTACAAGGACGCGCGCGGCCGGTGGAAGAAGACCGAGATCCCCGTGCCGCTGAACTCCTCCCAGCGCACTCACCTGGTCTTCGACGCGCATGACAACGCCTACGCCGTCATGCCGTACGGCCGGATCGTCGCGGCTTCCCGGTCCTCCGGCTGGACCGACTGGAACCCCGTCCATGACGGTGCGGAGCTGAACGCCTTCGGCGAGGTCGTCGTGGACGACACGCGTGTCGCGCAGGACGGCGTCCTGTCGTTCATGTACCAGCAGCGGTCGACCGGCAGCACGCCCTCGCCGATCCGCGTGGCCGACTTCCGGCTGCCGCGGTAGCGGGGAGGCCCCCGAGCGCCTCAGTCCGTCAGGTGGCGGACCCAGCGGCTCCACTGGGGCTCGGGGGCGTAGCCGGACGCGTGCCACGCGAGGTGCGCGGGCTCGTTGCGGTCGAGCACCATCGCGTCCGCGCGCCGCCCGCCCAGCGCGGCGAACCGCTCCTCCGCGGCCGCCAGCAACGCCCGCCCGATGCCCTGCCGGCGCCGGTCGGGGTGGACCGCCAGCCGATACAGATGGCAGCGCCACCCGTCGAACCCGGCGATCACCGTGCCGGCCAGCTCGCCGTCCCGTTCGGCCAGCAGCAGCGCCTCCGGGTCCCGGGCGACCAGCCGGGCCACCCCGTCGTGGTCGTCGCTGATGCTCGTTCCTTCCGCGGCGTCGCGCCAGAACCGCAGGACGGCGTCGATGTCCGAGGGGGTGGCGGGACGAATGTGAAGATCACTCATGGGGCGAGCCAAGCAGATCACCGGCCTGCACGGCCAATGGTTTCCGCGCAGAAGAAGCAGGAAAGTGCCGGCCGGAGCACGGGTCAGTCCCCGTTCCCCCGCAGGCCGTCCACGGAGCGGGCCACTTCCGCGACGCGGTCGGCGACGTCCGTGGGGTCGGGGGCCGGGGTGTTGCGGAGGAGGAGTTCGATGCGGGCGAGCTGCTGGGCGATGTCCGCGAGCCGTTCTCCGCTGCCCGGCTGCTCCGCGGCCGCCGCCAGTCGTTGGTTCTTGCGGTACAGGTCGAGGAAGGTGCCGACCTTGGTGCGCAGCATCCAGGGGTCGATGGGCTTGGTCAGGAAGTCCGCGGCGCCTACCGCGTATCCCCGATAGGCGTAGTCCGCCTCGGGGTTGGCGCCGGTCACCAGGATGATGGGCACGTCCTTGGTCTGGTCGAGACGCTTGATGGTGGCGGCGGTCTCGAAGCCGTCCATGCCGGGCATCACGACGTCCAGCAGCACCACCGCGAAGTCCTGGCGGAGCATCGCCTTCAGGGCTTCCTCTCCCGAGCGGGCGCGGACCAGCTTCTGGTGGAGCGGGCCGAGTACGGCCTCCAGTGCGACGAGGTTTTCCTCCATGTCGTCGACGAGGAGGATGTTGCACTGGTCGGGTGCGACGTTGCTCATGACCTGCCCTTCGGTGCCTCGCCGGCCTCGTCCTGCGATGGATTGCCTTCCCGTGTTGCCTCACCGTCGTCCGGCGACGCCGTGCCGTTCTCCGGATCGAGCAGCGCGCAGATCACCGACAGCAGGCGGTCGATGTCCACGGGCTTGGGGACGTAGTCGTTGGCGCCGCTCTCGATTGCCTTCTCGCGGTCTCCGGGCATGGCCTTGGCGGTGAGCGCGATGATCGGCAGACCGGCGAGCCGGGGGGTGCTGCGGATGGCGCGAATGGTCTCGTAACCGTCCATCTCGGGCATCATGATGTCCATCAGGATCAGGGACACGTCGGGGGTGCGCTGCAGGACTTCCAGCCCCTCGCGGCCATTCTCCGCGTACTTCACGGTGATGCCGACCCGGCCCAGTACATGCGTGAGGGCGAAGACATTGCGGATGTCGTCGTCCACGACGAGGATCCGGCGCCCGGCCAGCACCCGCCCCGGGCGCCCGCTCAGCCACTCCTTGAGCCGCGTCGTCTGCGGCCAGGCGTCCTCGCGGGCGTCGGGGCCCGCGGTGGCTGCGGCGCCGGCCACGTCGCCCGGTGTCCCGTCCGTGTCGTCCGGCCAGTCGAGGGTGGCGGGGACCAGCTCCTCCGGGTTCAGATCCGCGACCGAACCGAGGGTCTCCACCGGGCGCGCGTCCGCCGCCGGGCGCAGACCGCCCTCCGGCGTCGGGATCTCCACGCCGCCGGGATGGCGCGCGGGGATGTACAGGGTGAACCGGGAGCCGACGCCGACCTCGCTCTCGGCGGTGATCCGGCCGCCGAGCATCCCGGCGATCTCCCGGCTGATGGACAGGCCGAGGCCGGTGCCGCCGTACTTGCGGTTGGTGGTGCCTTCGGCCTGCTTGAACGCCTCGAAGACCAGCGGGAGTTTGTCGGGGGAGATGCCGATGCCGGTGTCCTTGACGTGGAACGCGACGACGGCGTCCGCGTTCCGCAGCGTCTCCTCCGGGAACTCCTCGCCCGGCACCCGTTCGACGCGCAGCTCCACACCGCCGGAGTGGGTGAACTTCACCGCGTTGGACAGCAGATTGCGCAGCACCTGCTGGAGGCGCTGCTCGTCGGAGTACAGCTCGTGCGGTACATCGTCGCCGACGATGATCTCGAAGCCGAGCCCGCGGTCGGCGGTGAGCGGCCGGAAGGTCGCGTGCACGTAGTCGAGCAGCTTGTCGAGGGACAGGTCCTTCGGGTGGACGTCCATCCGGCCCGCCTCGATCTTCGACAGGTCGAGGATGTCGCTGATGAGCTGGAGCAGATCGGACCCCGAGCGGTGAATGGTGGCGGCGAACTGCACGTCCTGCTCGGAGAGATGGCCGTCGGGGTTGTCGGCGAGCAGCCGGGAGAGGATCAGCAGTGAGTTGAGCGGCGTGCGCAGCTCGTGCGACATGTTCGCCAGGAACTCCGACTTGTACTGCGAGGCGGTCGCGAGCAGCGCCGCCTTCTCCTCCAGCGCGGCGTTGGAGCGCTGCAGCTCGTCGGAGCGTTCGCGCAGTTCCGCGGTGAGCCGCTGGGACTGGGAAAGCAGCGACTCCGTACGGGAGTTGGCGATGATCGTGTTGAACGAGACGGCGATGGTGTTGGCGAACTGGTCGATGAAGGCCAGGTGCACATCGCTGAACCTGCTGAGCGACGCCAGCTCGATCACGCCGAGCAGCTCGTCCTCGAAGAGGATGGGCACGATGACGATGCTGGCCGGGAGCGCCGCGCCGAGCCCGGAGTTGATGGTGATGTAGTCCGGCGGGGCGTCCAGTACGAGGATGCGCTTCTTCTCCTTGGCCGCCTGGGCGATCAGGCCGCGGCCCGGGGTGCCGGAGCCGGGGAGCGGGCTCTCGCCGCCGGCCTGGTCGGTGCCGTACCCGGCGATGAACTGGAGGCCCTCGCCGGGGCGGGCGCCGGACTCGGCCAGGAAGAACGCGCCGAACTGCGCGTTGACCAGCGGGGTCAGCTCGCTGAGGATCAGTCCGGCGACCTCCACCAGGTCGCGGTGGCCCTGCATGAGGGCGGCCATGCGGGTGAGGTTGGACTCCAGCCAGTCCTTGGCGCGGGTGGTCTCCCGGAGGTTGGACACCATCAGGTTGATGTTGTTCTTCAGCTCGGCGACCTCGCCCTTCGCCTCGACCGTGATGGAGCGCGACATGTCGCCCTGGGTGACCGCGCCGGCCACCTCGGCGATGGCGCGTACCTGGGTGGTGAGGTTGGAGGCCAGCTCGTTGACGCCGGTGGTCAGCCGCTTCCAGGTGCCGTAGACGCCCTCGACCCGGGCCTGGCCGCCGAGCTGGCCCTCGCTGCCGACCTCGCGCGCCACCCGGGTCACCTCGGAGGAGAACGAGGAGAGCGTGTCGACCATCGTGTTGATGGTCGTCTTGAGCGCCAGGATCTCGCCGCGCGCGTCCACGTCGATCTTCTTCGACAGATCGCCCTGGGCGACCGCGGTGGCGACCTGGGCGATATTGCGTACCTGTGAAGTCAGGTTGTCCGCCATGAAGTTGACGTTCTCCGTCAGGTCCTCCCACACCCCGGAGACGCCGCGGACCTGGGCCCGGCCGCCGAGCCGGCCCTCCGTACCGACTTCCCGGGCGACCCGGGTGACCTCGTCGGCGAACGCGCGCAACTGCTCGACCATCGTGTTCACGGTGTCCTTGAGCTGCAGGATCTCGCCCCGGGCATCCACCGTGATCTTCTTCGACAGATCGCCGTCGGCGACGGCCGTGGTGACCTGGGCGATGTTGCGTACCTGCGAAGTCAGGTTCAGCGCCATGGTGCCGACCTCGCGGGCGACGCGGGTGACCTCGTCGGCGAAGGCGGAGAGCTGGTCGACCATGGTGTTGATCGTCGACTTCAGCTCCAGGATCTCGCCCTTCGCCTCCACCGTGATCGTCTTGCCGAGGTCGCCCTGGGCGACGGCGGTGGCGACCTGGGCGATGTTGCGTACCTGCGAAGTGAGGTTGTCCGCCGTGCCGACCTCGCGGGCGACGCGGGTGACCTCGTCGGCGAAGGCGGAGAGCTGGTCGACCATGGTGTTGATCGTCGACTTCAGCTCCAGGATCTCGCCCCGGGCGTCCACCGTGATCTTCTGGCTCAGGTCGCCGGTGGCGACCGCCGTGGTGACCTGAGCGATGTTGCGTACCTGCGAAGTCAGGTTCGACGCCATGAAGTTGACGTTGTCGGTGAGGTTCTTCCACACGCCGGAGACGCCCGCCACATGGGCCCGGCCGCCGAGCTGTCCCTCGGTGCCGACCTCGCGGGCCACCCGCGTGACCTCATCGGCGAACGCCCGGAGCTGGTCGACCATCGTGTTCACGGTGAGCTTCAGCTCCAGCAGCTCACCGGTCGCCTCGACCGTGACCTGCTGGGTCAGATCGCCGCGGGCGACCGCCGTCGTGACCACCGCGATGTCACGGACCTGCGCGGTCAGCCGCGCGGCCATCGCGTTGACGGCCTCGGTCACATAACGCCAGTCGCCCGACAGCCCCTGCACCTTCGCGCGCCCGCCGAGCCGCCCCTCGGTGCCGACCTCGCGGGCCACCCGGGTCACCTCGCCGGTGAACAGCGAGAGCTGGTCCACCATGCGGTTCACGCCGTGGCCGAGGCGGGCCAGATCGCCGCGGAGCTGCCGCTTCCCGTCGTGCAGCTCGACCCGCCGGGTCAGATCGCCGTCCGCGACCGCGTCCAGTACGCGCGTGGCGTTCCCGACCGGTACGACCAGCGCTTCGAGGAGTGTGTTGGCCGCTTCCACGCTCGTGGTCCAGGCGCCGTGCCCGGGGCTGGCCGTGAGCCGCTCGTCCAGCCGGCCCTCGCGGATCACTTCCTGGCGTACCCGCTGCAGCTCCGACGCCAGGTGCGCGTTGCGCGTGACGATCTGGTTGAACGCCTCCGCGAGCTCCGCGGCGACCCCCTCGTACGCACCGTCCGCGCGCACGGTGAAATCGCCGTCACGAACCGCGTTCATGGCCGTGAGCAGCGGTCGCAGTTCGGCCGCGCGCAGCACCTGCTCGTCCCGGGCGAGGCCGGCCCCGTCGCCGGGCTCGCCGGGCTCGGCGGCCCCGGGTGGGGGGTCCGGCGTGGATTCCGAAGCGCGTTCCATGGTGGAAGATCCTCAATCGAGCAATAAAACCATATGTACCTCTTCAGTGCGATTTAGGCTACATTCATTGAGCGAGCCGAGCATCGGAACCGAGCCGGGAGTCGCCTGTGGGTACCTCCTCCGACCTGCGGGATTCCATGCCGCGGATCCGGCTGCCCGCCAACGCGCTCGCACCCTCCGCGGCCCGCAGGTTCCTGCGCGTAGCCCTCACCGGACTGGTCGAGCCGGCCCTCCCCGGGGCGCTGGCGATCAGCGGGTCACCGGCGATCAGCGACGGACTCGTCGACGACGCCGTACTCCTCGTCAGCGAGCTGACCACCGCCGTGACCGCGCAGGGCGGATTCGAGGTCGAGGTCGGCTGCCGCCTCGACACCGGGGACGGCTTCCCCGCCCCGTCAGCGCCGGGCGCGACACCGTACGTGGGGGTCGTGGTCGACGTGGTGGACCGCTACACCTCCGGCGCCGATCACGAGGGGCAGGACCTGTGGCACCACCTGCGCGGCCACGGCCTGCGGCTGCTGCGCGCGCTGGCCGAATCCTGGGGCGTGACCTGCCGGCACACCGAGAAGACCGTGTGGTTCCGGCTCGGCACCCCCATGGAGGCCCGGCCCGGTCCCGGCGATGCCCTCGCGGCGGCGGTCCACGATGCCGTACCGCCCGACCGCCGCGCTCCGGCCGCCGAGGGGCCCGACTCCGCGGGCCAGACCTTCCTCGCCGAGGTCAGCGAGCTGCTCGCCGGGCAGCTCGACGAGGACATGATCGCGGCGCTCACCGGACAGCTGCTGGTCCCCAGGCTCGCCGACTGGTGCGGCGTATGGCTGACCACCACCCATGGCCGGATGCGGCTCTCCCGCGTGTGGCACCGCGACGAGGAGCGCATCCGCACCCTCCGCCAGGCCCTGGAGGAGGACCGCCCGCCGCCCGTCACGCTGAGTACCACCGGCATCGCCTGGCCCTGGCCGGGGGAGCCGGACGCCACCGGGGCGGGCGGCTCGGCGCTGATGTTCCCGCTGGTCGCGGCCGGGCGGTGCCACGGTGCACTGCTCATCGGACGGGCGGGACTGCCGCGGCTGACCGGCGACGCGGTACGCCTCGCGCAGGACGTGGCGCGACGGGTGGCCCAAGGGGTCCTCACGGCCCGTCACTACACCCGGCAGGCGGACATCAGCCACTCGCTCCAGCGCAGACAGCTCCCCACGTTCCTCGCGGCCATCCCGGGCGTCGACACGGCGCTCGTGTACGAGCCCCACGGCGAGGGGCAGAGCGTCGGCGGTGACTTCTACGACCTGTTCCCCATGGGCGACCGCCGCTGGTGCTTCCTGCTCGGCGACGTGTGCGGGCACGACCTGGAGGCGATGTCCGTCACCGGCCTGGCCCGCCACCTCGTACGGCTGCTGGCACGCGAGGGCCACGGCGTCGAGGCCCTGCTCGGCCGGCTCAATCTGGCCATGGCGGAGGAGGGCGCGGAAGCGGTGGTGGTCGGCGGGGAGCAGGTCGGCTCCCGGTTCCTGAGCCTGCTGTACGGAGAGCTGGAGCCCGACGCCGTCGCCGGCGGCGCGCGCGTCACCGTGGCCAGCGCCGGACACCCCTTGCCACTGCGGCTGTCGGCCGACGGCACGGTGACAACGGCCGCCGAGCCGCAGATGCTGCTCGGCATCGACGAACACGCGGAGTTCCGCGCGAACTCCTTCCACCTGGCGCCGGGCGAGACACTGCTGTGCGTGACCGATGGCGTGACCGAACGCCGCCGGGGCAACCGGCAGTTGGACGACAACGACGGCCTGGCCGAGGTGCTGCGCGGCTGCGTGGGCCTGGGCGCCAAGGCCATCGCGGAGCGGGTGCGCCGGGCCGCCCACGACTTCAGCCCCGACCCGATCGACGACGACCTCGCCGTCCTGGTACTGGAAGCGGTACCGGTCCTGGGAGCGGCCCGGGCATCATGAGCGGATGGCCAGGTCGACCAGTGGTGAATCGCTCCTCACCAGGGCCGTGCGCATCTTCGACGCCTTCGGCCCGGAGGCCCCGGCGCTGACCGTGACCGAGATCGCCCGCCGCGCCCGCCTCCCGCGCGCCACCGCGGGCCGGCTCGTCGAGGAGCTGGTGCGGCACGGGCTGCTGCGCCGCGACGGGCGGCGGCGGATACGCATCGGCGTCCGCTTCTGGGAGCTGGCGCAGCGCGCCTCACCGACGCTGACCCTGCGCGAGGCGGCCATGCCGTTCATGGCCGACCTGCACGCCGTCGTCGGCCACTCCACCCAGCTCGGCGTCCTCGACGGGGCGGAAGTCCTCTTCGTCGAACGGCTCACCGCGCCCGACGCGGTCGTCAACATCACCAGGATCGCCGGACGTCTCCCGCTGCACGCCTCGTCCACCGGCCTGTTCGGCATGGGACTCCACCAGTGCGTCGGCCAGCACGTCGCCCGCCTGGAGGCCGAGGCCCTGCTCACCGCGCTCGCCGAACGCGTCGCCCGGATCGAGCCGGCGGGCGAGCCGCGGCGGCATCTCAACAACACGCTCCGGGCATGGGAGTCGATGCCGCTGCGGCTCGTGGTGGGGTGAGGTGGGGTGAGCCCCGGGCTCAGCTGCCCCGCAGCTCCTCGATGACCGGGGCGAACGTCTCCAGAGCCGCGTCCAGCACCGTGATGTAGGAGAAGCCGTACCGCTCCCGGCGCTCGCGGAGCTGATCGGCGATCTGCCGGACCGTGCCGAAGAGCAGCGTCGGCGCGTCGAGCAGCTGCTCCTCGTCCAGGCCGATGTCGTGGGCGGCGAACTCGCGGGCCGCCGCCCTGCGGTCATGGGTGATCACCACGCGCTGTACGAGGATGTTGCGTTCGGCCGGCTCCGCGCGGTCCGCCGCCGCCTTCGCGTACCGGGCGACCGTCGCGTCCAGCTGCTCCGCCGAGGCCAGCTCCAGGACGCCCTCCGGTTTCCCGGGCGCCTGCCGGCCGCCCTGGAACGCCGCGATCTGTGCGTGCCGTGCCGTCAGCCGCATCATCCGCGGGCCGTTCCCGCCGATCAGCAGCGGCGGCCGGGGCGTCTGCGCGGCGTGCGGGACATGCTCCGGATCGCCCAGCAGCCGGTCCAGCTCTTCGATCGTGCGGGTGAGGTGATCGACCCGCTCGCCCGGCGTGCCCCAGGGCAGCCCCGCCGACTCGTGCTCGGCACGTACGTACCCGGTGCCCAGGCCCAGTTCGAGGCGGCCGCCCGTGAGCGCGTCGGTGGTGGCCACCTCGCGGGCCAGCAGCGCAGGGTTCCAGAAGCCGGTGTTCAGCACGAAGGTGCCCACCCGCGGCCGCTCGGTGACCTCGGCCGCGGCCACCAGCGCGGGGAACGGCGCGGGCATCCCCAGATGATCCGGCACCAGCAGCACGTCGTAACCGGCCGCCTCCGCCCTGCGGCACTTGGCGCGCCACTCATCGCCCGAAGCAATCGCGAGCGTATTGACACCAAAACGGAATGGCCGGGTCATTGAGCCTCCTGAGGTCAGGGATCTGACGGTGGTCTGTCCGTACGTACGGCACCGCACGGCGCGCGGCAGGGTGCCAGCCGCGCCCGCCACCGCGGTGCCAGATAGGGGAGCGCTATCGGGGGCATTGCCAATTCCCGGATGGTGCCCCGGCGTTCGCTGGGACAGCCTGGCGGCAGCCCAGTGGCGACAGTTGTCAGCGAATGTCCGGCGAAGGGACCAGGCATGGCAGACGTATCGGGGCGGCAGCCCATCGCGCCGCATCACCTGCTGAACTTCATCGACGGCCGGTGGAGCCCGGCCGAATCGGGACAGACCCGCACCAACATCAACCCGGCCGATCTGAGCGATCACCTCGGCGAGTTCGCCGAGTCCGGCGGCGTCGACGTGGACCGCGCGGCGGACGCCGCGGCCGCGGCCCTGCCCGCCTGGCGCGCCATGGGACCCATCCGGCGCGCCGCGATCCTCGCCGAGGCGGGCCGCCTCCTCACCGAGCGCGCCGAGGAATTCGCCCACGCCATCACCCGCGAACAGGGCAAACTCCTCCGCGAGGCCCGCGGCGAGGTGGCCCGCTCCCGCGCCGTACTGGACTTCACCGTGGGCCAGGCGCGGCTGCTCGGCGGCGTCACCGCGCCCGCCGAGGAGGACCGTACGTTCGCGTACACCTTCCGGCGCCCCATCGGCGTCGTCGGCCTGGTCTCGCCGTGGAACTTCCCGCTCGCCATCCCCATGTGGAAGGTCGCCCCGGCGCTGCTCTCCGGCTGTACGGCCGTCTTCAAGCCCTCGCCGCTCACCCCGCTCACCGCGGCCCTGCTCACCGAGGTCTTCCATGAGGCCGGCCTGCCCGACGGCGTGCTCAACCTCGTCCAGGGCGATGTCGCGGCGGGCGAGGCGCTGGTCGCGAACCCGTCCGTCGCCGGCATCAGCTTCACCGGCTCGCTGCCCGTCGGCACCGCCATCCACACGGGCGGCGCCCACCGGCTGCTCCGTACCCAGCTGGAGCTCGGCGGCAAGAACGCGGTGATCGTGCTGGACGACGCGGACCTGGACGGGGCGGTCGAGGCGGTGGTGCACGGCGCGTTCGGGCAGGCCGGGCAGCGGTGCAGCGCCACCAGCCGGGCCGTCGTCGACGTCCGCGTACGGGATGCCTTCCTGGACAAGCTCGTGGCCCGGGTGGCGGGCATGAAGGTCGGCCCGGGCGACGACCCCGCCTCGCAGATCTGCCCCGTGGTGAACACCGCGCGGCTGGACGCGGCACTGGCGGCCGTCGCCGGGGCGCAGCGCGACGGCGGCAAGGTGCTGTGCGGCGGCGGCCGCGCCACCGGGGACGGGCTGCCGGACGGCTGCTACGTCCAGCCCACCGTCATCCGCGACGTGCCCTGGGACAGTGAGCTGGCCCAGGAGGAGGTCTTCGGGCCGGTGCTCGCCGTCGTCGACGCGGACGGGTTTGACGACGCCATGCGGATCTCCAACTCGGTCAAATACGGCATGTCCGGCACGATCTTCACCGCCTCGCAGTCCCGCGCCTTCGAGGCCATCGAGCGCTTCGAGGCGGGAATGCTGCACGTCAACCGCCCGGGCGTGGGTGCGTACGCCCACCTCCCGCACGTCGGCGCCAAGGCATCCCAGTACGGCCCGCCGGAGTGCTCACCGCAGGTCTGGGACTTCTACACGGAGTGGCACTCGGCCTGCATCAGCTACTAGGCGGCTGCGGGGCGGGAGTGCGCAGAGGGACCGATGAAAAGGTCGAAGGAAGAGGGGGTTATCATGTGAGCACCGCCTAGCTCGATCGAGAGATAAGCCTGTGACTGTCAACGACGACTCGTTCACCAACTGGAAGAACCGCGAGGAGATCGCGGAGTCGATGATCCCGATCATCGGGAAGCTGCACCGGGAGCGGGACGTCACCGTCCTGCTCCACAGCCGCTCCCTGGTGAACAAGTCGGTGGTCAGCATCCTCAAGACTCATCGGTTCGCCCGGCAGATCGCGGGTGTGGAGCTCTCGGTCACCGAGACGTTCCCGTTCCTGCAGGCTCTCGCCACGCTCGACCTCGGGCCCTCCCAGATCGACATCGGCCGGCTCGCCGAGACGTACAACGCCGACGACCGCGGTCTGTCGGTGGCGGAGTTCACCGCCGAGGCCGTCGCGGGCGCCACCGGTGCCAACAAGATCGAGTGCCGCGAGGGACGCGACGTCGTCCTCTACGGCTTCGGCCGCATCGGCCGCCTCGTCGCCCGCCTGCTCATCGAGAAGGCCGGCTCCGGCAACGGCCTGCGGCTGCGCGCCATCGTGGTCCGCGGTGGCGGCGAGCGGGCCGCCGAAGACATTGTGAAGCGCGCCTCGCTGCTGCGCCGCGACTCGATCCACGGCCAGTTCCAGGGCACGATCACCGTTGACGAGGCGAACAACACGATCATCGCCAACGGCAACGAGATCAAGGTGATCTACGCCAACGACCCGTCCGAGGTCGACTACACGGCGTACGGCATCAAGGACGCCATCCTCATCGACAACACCGGCAAGTGGCGCGACCGCGAGGGGCTGTCCAAGCACCTGCGCCCCGGCGTCGAGAAGGTCGTCCTGACCGCCCCGGGCAAGGGCGACGTCCCGAACATCGTCCACGGCGTCAACCACGACACGGTCAAGCCGGACGAGCAGATCCTGTCCTGCGCCTCCTGCACCACCAACGCGATCGTCCCGCCGCTGAAGGCGATGGAGGACGAGTACGGCGTGGTGCGCGGCCATGTGGAGACCGTCCACTCGTTCACCAACGACCAGAACCTGCTGGACAACTACCACAAGTCCGAGCGCCGCGGCCGCTCCGCGCCGCTCAACATGGTCATCACCGAGACCGGCGCCGCCTCCGCCGTCGCCAAGGCGCTGCCCGACCTCAAGGCGAAGATCACCGGCAGCTCGATCCGCGTCCCGGTCCCGGACGTCTCGATCGCCATCCTCAACCTGCAGCTCGCCCGCGAGACCACCCGCGAGGAGGTCCTCGACCACCTCCGCGAGGTGTCGCTGACCTCGCCGCTGCGCCGCCAGATCGACTTCACCAGCGCCCCCGACGCGGTCTCCAACGACTTCATCGGCTCGCGCCACGCCTCGATCGTCGACGCCGGCGCCACCAAGGTCGAGGGCGACAACGCGATCCTCTACCTCTGGTACGACAACGAGTTCGGCTACTCCTGCCAGGTCATCCGCGTCGTCCAGCATGTCTCCGGGGTGGAGTACCCGACCTACCCGGCCCCGGCGGCCTGATCGCCCAAGGACGCAACACGCGCACGGAGCGGGCCCGGCGGAGAAATTCCGCCGGGCCCGCCCGCGTACTGTGCTCAGCGCGCCGCGACGTTCTCCTCCGCGAGGCCGAACGACAGCGTCATCCCGGCCCCGCCGACGCCGTTGACCACGGTCACGCCCGGCTCCGGGTCGACCACCAGCTCCGTGCGGCCGTCGCGCAGGGACGGGTAGAAGCCGGACCAGCGTTCAGTGATCGTGGTGTCCGGGAGCCGCGCGAAGCCCGCCAGGTATTCCATGATCGCCGCGTTGATCTCCTCGCTCTCGAACGGGTCGTGGGTCGTGGCGTACGCATGGCTGTCGCCGATCGTCAGCCGCCCGTCCGTCGTCTGCGACAGCAGTACATGGATGCCGTTGTCCCGGTGGAACGGCAGCTCGGCCCGCATCCGCGCGTCCAGCGCCGCCCGCGCCGCCAGCCCCTCGAACGCCGCGTAGTGCAACAGCGTCAGCCCGCCGCACAGCATCGGCCCCAACTGCCACCCACCGGGCTGCACGCCCGTCCGCAGCATCTGCAGCTTGCAGCGGACCAGCCCGCTCGCCGCGAACACCTCCGGATACAGCGTCTCGAAGTCATTGCCGCTGCAGACGAAGACCCGGTCAGCACGCCAGTCGCCGGCCGTGGTCGAGACCGTCGGCATGCCGATGCCGCGCACGGTCGTGCCGAAGCGCACGTCCACGCCGTACTCCTCGGCCAGATGCGCCGCGACCGCCGGGATCGCGTGCCGCGGATCGACGTTCAGCTCCGTCGGGCTCCACATTGCGGCCAACAGCCCGTCCGGATGCGCCGCATGACTGCGCGCCACCGCCTCCTTCGCGGTCAGCATTTCCGTACCGCGCTGTCTTGCGGCGGGTGTGGTGGCGACGAACTCCTCCAGCACCGCGGCCTCGTCGGGATGGTGCGCCAGATGCAAGGAGCCGGTCGGGGCCGCCCACAGCCCGGTCTTCGCCGCGATCTCCAGCCAGATCTCGCGGCTGCGCAGGGCACGCTCGTACATCGCGCCGCGCTGCTGGCCCACCGCCCAGATCATGCCGAAGTTGCGGATGGACGCGCCCACGGAGTGGTCGTCGCGCTCGAAGACAACGACGCGGTCGCCGCGCTTGGCGGCCGCGAGGGCGTGCGCCAGTCCGACGATGCCGCCGCCGACGACGGCGGTGTCACAACGATGAGTCGCCATGGATGATCCCCTCTTGAGTGGTGGTGCACCGTGGCTGGATCAGTGAGCAAGCTGCCTGGCTTACGCAGCCGTTGCGGGAACGCGGTTCCACTGCGGGAGCATCAGCAGACCCGCGAGGAGCGCCGCGGCGGCGAAACCGTAGAACAGCGCGGTGCCGGAGAGGAAGCCGGGCAGCAGGCCGCCGAGGATGGCACCCACCGAGCCGCAGCCGTTGACCAGCCCGGCGGCCGTGCCCGCGCCACCGGCGGCGCCGAAGTCCACCGCCGCGACACAACTGATCATCGCGTCCGCCGCGTACACGGCCAGCCCGATCACCGCCAGCACCGCGATCATCACCACCGCGCTGCCGGTCGCCGTCAGCGGCATGAACAGCGCGAGCGCGACGGTCAGCAGTCCCAGCGCCAGGACGCACGGCGGCACCCGGCGGGACCGGAAGACGGTGTCGGAGACCCAGCCGATCACGATGGGCGCGAGCACGCCCGCGACACCGAACGCCACCGGGATGAGCGTGGCCCCCACCTTGCCGACCTCCGGCAGTTGCCGGCTGACGATCACCGGACCCCACAGCAGGATCGCGTACCGGGCCGGCTTGAGCAGGAAGTACGCGGCGCCCAGCGTCAGCACCATGCGGTCGCGCAGCGCTTCCTTGTAGAGGGCGAGAGCGCGCTGCCGCGGCGGCGCCACCACTGCGGGCTCCTCCTCCGTACGGTTCGGATCGGGCAGCCCCACGTCCTGCGGCGTGTTCCGCTGGAAGACCAGGAACAGCACCAGGACGACGGCGAGCGTCGCCGCGCCCGCGAGGAACGCCGCGTGCCAGCTCTCGAAGACCTCGTACGCCCACCAGCCCAGGAACGGCGGCGCGGCGAGGCCGCCGAACGCGTAGTTGCTGCTCCAGATGCCGAGTACCCGGCCCCGCTCGCGCACCGTGAAGAAGCTGCCCATGTTCTTGCACAGCGGCGCCCAGCCCGTCGACTGCGCCAGTCCCTGGAGCACCATCGCCCCGCCGAACACCAGCACGGCGCTGCTGAGCCCCATCGCGCACGCGGCGACGACCGCGCCGATCATGCCGCCGGCGACCACCACCCGCGGCCCGAAGCGGTCGGCCCACATGCCCCACAGGAACTGCCCGGCCGCGTACGCCGCGAGGTACACCGCGTCCAGCACGCCGAGCACCTGCTCGGTCAGCACCCCGTTCACCAGGGGATCGTCCAGGATGCCGAGCTTGGCGACCGAGAATGCCTGGCGGACGAAGTAGAAGCCCGCGTAGGCGAGCCAGGTGACCGCGAAGATCTGCCGGCGCCAGCGGGTCATCCCCCTCAGCGCCTCCCGCGTGGAGAGCGGGGGGCCGGGTCTTGGTGATGGTACGGACTGCGGTGCGAGGTCGGCCATGGCGGAGTCCTGTCCCTCGGCCTGGATTCGGGCATGACGGGGCCCCGGCGCGCGCCTCGGCGGCACGCCGGGGCCGGGTGGTGCGTCCGTATGAGGGGGGTTGGGATGAGCTGGGGTGACGGTGCGTCAGTCGGTGAGCGGCACCCCCGCCGCCACCGACGTGCCCACCCAGTAACTGTCGAAGTTACGCAGCCGGTGGCCCTGGGGGACCGGTCCGACCCGCGCGTTCACCAGGAACGGCACGCGCTGCTCGGTCAGCCCGCCGTGCGAGCGCAGCGGCTCCTCGAACCCGGAGATGTCGTGCCGGGCGGGCGTGGTGCCCAGTACCGTGTTGCGCTCGGCGATCACGACCAGCTCGCCGATCCGGTCGCCCGGCAGCTCGAAGCGGACGCAGGCCCGCTCCCGGCCCATCACCTCGGACACACCGTCGAGGCGGGCCAGCTCGGCGCGGAGTGCGTCCGCGTCCGCGCCCTGCGGGAGGTGCACCGTCGCGTACGAGCCGAGCGCGCCGTGGTGCACCGTGTACGGGTCGGTGATGGGCAGCACGACACGCGCCGCGCCCGCACCGAGACGGGCATCCAACTCGTCCTGGAGGAACACCACTTGAGCGTCCCCGTCGCCATCGCTCTTGGCGTTCATCCCGTGATCGGCGGTGACGACCAGCACGGCGCCCAGCGCGTCGATCCGCGCGAAGTGGCCGTCCAACATGGCGTAGAAGTCGTTCGCGACGGGGGAGCCGGGCGCGTGCTTGTGCTGGATGTAGTCCGTCAGCGACAGATACATCAGCTCCGGACGGTCCCGCTCCAGCACGTCCACGCCCGCCGCCATCACCAGCTCGCTCAGCTCGGCGCTGTAGACCGACGGCAGCTCCATGCCGACCCGCTCCAGCACCTTCTCGATGCCGTTGTCCTGCTGTGTGACCTGGTCGGCCTTCTCGGCGGAGAAGCAGATGCCGTCCTTGAGGCCCTTGCCCAGCAGGCGGCGCAGCTTGTCCTTCGCGGTGATCACCGCGACCTTCGCGCCGGCCTGCGAGAACTCCGCGAACAGCGTCGGCGCCCGCAGCAGCTCCGGGTCGTTCATCATGACCTCGGCGTCGGCGGCCGGGTCGTAGAAGTAGTTCCCGCAGATCCCGTGCACCGACGGCGGCACCCCGGTCGCGATGGAGAGATTGTTGGGATTGGTGAAGGACGGCATCGTGCAGTCCGCGCGCAGATCGCTGCCGTCCCGCAGCATCCGCTCCAGGAACGGCATCCGGCCGTCGGCGATGGCCCGCTCGTGATAGGCGTCCTCGCTGCCGTCGATGCACACCACGACGACGGGCCGGGCGGGCCAGGCGTACTCGCGCCCGTTGACGGTCAGCCGCTCCGTCCGCGTCCCGGACTGCCGCTCGGCACCAGCTTCCTTCATGTGCGGTTCCACCCCTGTGGTCGAAGTCGGCGGCCGGTCGCGCCGCCCTGCCCCACCAGGGAACACCGCCCGGGCCCCCGGCAGAACCACCGGAATCCCTATACCGCTCATAGCCCGACGCGGCGGCCCCCGGCGACCGACCGGGGGTCGCCGGGGGCCGCCGCGCCCGTGGTCAGTGCCGCGTGCCCTTCCCGCGCCGCCCCCACAGCCCCGCCGTGCCGACGGCCAGCAGGAGGACGACCGTGCCCAGGGTGAAGGTCTCGAAGGTGGTGCGGGAGACGCCCCAGACGTCGGCGAAGTCGTACGGCAGACCGACGAGGTGCTCCAGGGTGCCGGGGAACAGCGCCACCCAGGAGCCCAGCACGATCCACGCGTACACGAGCGACGCGCACACCACGAAGCCGCGCGTGCCGAACGGCACCTCGTACGGGCGCGGCACCTCCGCGCGCCGCAGCCGCAGCCGGATCAGGGCCGGCACGATCGCGAGGTACGACAGCAGCAGCGTTGTGATCGCGACCGTCAGGACGACACCGAACACCGCGGCGGCGTCCCCGGCCGCCAGATTCATCGCGGCGACCATGAAGAGCGTCGCGGTGATCCCGGAGAGCAGATTCATCCGTACCGGGGTGCCCAGGCGCGGGTGGAACGCGCCCAGCCCGCGGCTGAAGAACCCGTCGTCGGCCGCCGCCATCGCCTGCATCCGGTCGCTGACGATCATCCACGCGCTGCCCTGGGTGAGCAGCGCGAAGACGAACAGCACGGCGGCCATGGTCAGCAGCGGCCCGCTCCAGTCCCCGTACACACCGAAGACCAGCCGGGCCGCGTCCATGAACCCGCCGATGCCCGTCACCTGCCCGGCCGGTGCCGCCGAGAGGATCGCCAGTACGGGCAGCAGATAACAGCACGTGGCGATCAGCCCGGAGATCCCGATCGAGACCGGGACGTCCCGCTGCGGGTCGTGCATCTCGTCGCCCGCCGCGTTCGGTGCCTCGAAGCCGACGAAGGCGAAGAGCAGCACGGGCACCAGGCCCAGGAAGCCGACCGCGGTGGGGGAAAAGGAGGCCTGGTCCAGGCCGCGGAAGCCGTGCTCGACGCCGTACGCCACGGCCGTGCCCGAGAAGACGGCGAGCGCCAGCACCTTGGCCGCCGCGCCCGCCGTCGTGATCCACTTGCCACGGCGCAGCGACACGATCGCCGTGAGGATCGCCGCCCAGATGAACAGCAGCTTGAACGTGTAGTCGGCCACCGTCCCCGAGCCGAGGGGGAAGACGAAGCCGTCCCAGGACTCCGCCGCGATGAACACCAGCGAACCGCCGAGCCACACCGGATTGGTGACCCAGTAGAACAGCGTGGTGAGCGCCGCGGTGGTGCGCCCGAAGGCCAGCTTCACCCAGACGTACGGGCCGCCCTCCTGCGGGAAGGCCGCCCCCGTCTCGGCGAAGACCAGCGCGTACGGCAGCAGGAAGCCCACCGCGATCACGGCGATCCAGGTGACGGCCTCGCCCCCGCCGGTGGCGATCTGCCCCACCACGTCGAAGGAGATGACGGCCGCCACACCCATCGCCATGATGTCGAACCGGCGCAGGCTGCGGTGCAGGTGGGGGATGGTCTCAGGAGGAGGTGGTGGTGCGGGTGCGGATCTGGTGGGTGGTACGGACACGGCAGTGCGCCCTTCCAGTCGTGGCCGGTTGCGGAGGAGTGGCTCAGTCCCGGATCTCTCCGGCGGGCGTGGTGCGTTCCAGCACCGACCGCATCGCGGTCACCGTCTCCTTCACCTCCGCCTCCGTCATGACCAGCGGCGGGGACAGCACGATGCTGTGCGCGGAGTCCCGTACGATCACGCCCGTCTCGCGCCGGATCACATCGTGCGGCATCCGCTCGGGCCGCACCGGCAGCGGCGCGCGCGTCTCCTTGTCCGCGACCAGCTCGACGGCCAGCATCATGCCCACCGACCGCACCTCGCCGACCACCGGCAAATCACCCAGCTGCGCCTGGAGTTCGCCGTGCAGCGCACCACCGATCTCCACCGCGCGGGCCAGCAGCCCCTCCCGCTCGATGATGTCGAGATTGGCCAGCGCCACCGCCGCGGCGACCGGGTGACCGTTGTACGTGTAGCCCATCGGGAAGCCGTGCTCGCGCAGCAGCTGCTCGGCCACGTGGTCCCCGACCAGCAGTGCGCCCAGCGGCGTGTATCCGGAGGTGATGCCCTTGGCGGTGACGATGATGTCGGGCGTGACCCCGAAGTGCTGCGCCGCGAACCACTCGCCGACCCGCCCGTACGCCGTCACGACCTCGTCGAAGATCAGCAGGATGCCGTGCCGGTCCAGCACCTCCCGCACCCGCGGCCAGTAGTCCGCCGGCGGCACGAGCATCCCGCCCACACCCATGATCGGCTCGCCGATCATCGCCGCGATGTTGCCGGGCCCGATCTCCGCGATCCGCTCCTCCAGCTCCCGGATCAGGAAGTCGCAGGGGTCCTCGCCGCCGTACAGCTCCGTGCGGTACGGCCACGGCGGCGTCAGGTGGCTGACGTGCGGCATCATCGGCGCGAAGCCCTCGTGGTACAGCGGGAAGCCGGTCGCGGAGCCGCCGCCGTAACCGATGCCGTGGTACGCCTTGTCGCGCGCGAGGATCCAGGTCCGCGAGGACTCGCCGCGCCGGTGGTGGTAGTAGCGCGCCATCTTGATCGCGGCCTCATTGCCCTCCGAACCACCGGAGGTGAAGTACACATGGCCCAGGCCCTCGGGCGCGAGCGAGGTCAGCCGGGTGGCCAGCTCGATCGCCCGGTCGTTGGAGAACTCCCAGAAGCTGGTGAAGTACTCCAGCTTCTGCATCTGCTCGGCGGCGGCCCGCGCCACCTCCTCCCGGCCGTGCCCGATCTGCGCGAGCCAGAGCCCGCCGGTGGCGTCCAGGTACGAGCGCCCCTCGGCGTCGGTGAGCCGGCAGCCGGAGCCCTCGGTCATCACGACGCGCTCCTCGACGGTGCCGGGGAGATAGGGGTGGATGATCCGGGCCCGGTCGGCGGCGGCGAGTTCGGCGTGGTTCATGGAGTCCCCTTCAGAGGTTCGGTGGTCCTGGTCAGTCAGGCGGTCATGGTCAGTGCGGTCAGCGCGAGGGTCTGCGCGTTCGCGACCAGGTCGCTGACCTCGATGTACTCGTCGACGGTGTGGAGAGTGGGGGAGCCGTCGGGGCGGGTGGCGGTGGGGCCCAGGCAGACGGCTGGGGTGTTCCCGAAGCGGGTGAGGGTGGCGGCATCGGTCCAGGACGGCTCGCCGACGACGCGCGGGGCGCGGCCGAGCCCGGCGGCGGCCCCGCTGAGCGCTCCGACCAGAACGTGGTCCGCCGGTACTTCCGCGGGCGCCAGCTCGGTGTCCCAGGCGAAGACCGGCGGATGCGCGGCGAGCCAGCCGTCGGATCCGGTGGCCTTCCGTACGGTTTCCTCGATCTCCGTACGGACCCGGCTCGCCCAGCCGCCACCGTCCGCCTGCACCGGCAGATACGTGACGTCCAGGCAGACCTCGCAGGAGGCCGGGTAGGTCACCCACCACTCGCCGCCCTTGATCATCGTGGGCACGATGGATGGTGGTGGGAGGAGCGGGTGACGGTGCGTCGGGTCTGCCGCCCACCGCTCACGCAGCTCCCGAAGCGCGTCGAGGACCGGCAGTGTCTTCTCGATGGCGTTCACCGCGCCGCCCGACCGCCAGTCGCCGGGCGGGAACTCGGCGTGCCCCGGCCGCCCCGCGACGGTGACCGTGCCGCCGAGGATGCCGCGCTGGGCGGTGACGACGTTCAGGTCGGTGGGTTCGGGCACGACGGCGGCGTCGGCGCGCACCCCGTATCCGACCGAGGCGAGCGTGCCCGCGCCGTTCCACTCCTCGTCGGTCGCCGTGTTGATCAGCAGATCGCCGGGCAGCCGGATGCCGAGCGCGGCCAGTACCTCCGCCGCGACCACCGCGGCCGCGATGCCGCCCTTCATGTCGCACGTGCCGCGCCCGTACAGCCGCCCGTCCCGCACCTCGGCCCGGAACGGGTCGGAGGCCCAGTCGCCGCGCGGTTCGGCGGAGACGACATCGATGTGCCCGTTGAACAGCAGACTGCGACCGCCTCCCGTACCGGGGAAGCGCGCCACGAGCTGCGGCCGCCCGTCGAAGCCCAGCCCCGGCGGGGTCTGCGGCGACTCCGGCAGGTCCCCGGGCTTTGGCGTCCACACGTCCACCGTCGCGCCCGCGGCCCGCAGCCGCCCCGCCAGGAACTCCTGCAGATCCGCCTCGTCCCGCGCCGGCTCGCCGGCCGACCCCCGTACGGTCGTGTCGAAGCCGACGAGGGCGGTGGTGAGCGCGACCAGGTCGTCGGCCCGCCGCGCGATCTCTTCTGCAACATCCTGACGTTGCGTCATGCGTACTGGATCCATGTCGTCTTCAGCCCCGTGTACTTCGCGAAGGAGTGCAGCGACAGGTCGCGGCCGAAGCCGGACTGCTTGAAGCCGCCGAACGGCGTCACCGGGTCGAGCGCGTCCACCGTGTTCACCGACACCGTCCCGGCATGCAGTGCATCGCTCACCCGGTGCGCCCGGCCGATGTCCCGGGTCCACACCGAAGCGGCCAGTCCGTACGGCGAGTCATTGGCGATGCGTACCGCCTCGGCCTCGTCCGCGAACGGCAGCACGGCCAGCACCGGACCGAACAGCTCCTCGCGGGCCAGCGGCGCGTCCGGGGTCAGGCCGGTGACCACGGTCGGGTCGAGGTAGGCGCCGGGACCGTCCGGCCGGGTGCCACCGCAGGCCACCGTCGCGCCCGCGGCACGCGCGGTCCGCACCGCGCCCAGCACACGGTTCGCCTGCGCCTCGTCCACCAGCGGGCCGAGCACGGTCGCCGGGTCGAGCGGGTCGCCGGACCGCCACTGCCGTACATGCGCGACGACCCGGGCGGTGAACTCCTCCGCGATACAACTCTCCACGAGCAGCCGGGTGTTGGCGGAGCAGACCTGCCCGGAGTTGTACAGGAAGCCCCAGGCCGCCTTCTCCGCGGCGGCCTCCAGGTCGGCGTCGGCGAAGACGAGGTTCGGGCTCTTGCCGCCGCACTCGGGCCAGACCTGCTTGAGGTTGGACTCGGCGGCGTAGGAGAGGAAGAGCTTGCCGACGGCCGTGGAACCGGTGAACGCGAGCACATCCACATCCGGATGGCGGCCCAGCGCCTGCCCCGCCTCCTCGCCGAAGCCCGGTACGACGTTCAGTACGCCGTCGGGGATGCCGGCCTCGGTCGCGAGCCGGGCGAGCCGCAGCGCGGACAGCGGCGACTGCTCGGCAGGCTTGAGTACGACGCTGTTGCCGGCGGCGAGCGCGGGCGCGAGCTTCCAACTCGCCATGTCCAGCGGGAAGTTCCACGGCACCACCGCACCCACCACGCCCAGCGGTACCCGGCGGACCGTCGCGAGGCTGCCCGGTGCGGTCGGCGCCACCTCGTCGTACAGCTTGTCGACGGCCTCCGCGTGCCACGCGAAGCACCCGGCCGCGCCCGGCACGTCCACGGTCAGCGTCTCGGTGATGGGCTTGCCCATGTCGAGGGTGTCCAGCAGGGCCAGCTCCTCGCCGTGCTCCGTGATCAGCTCGGCGAGCCGCAGCAGCCGGCGCTTGCGCTCGGCGGGCGCGAGCCGCGACCAGCGGCCGTCCTCGAAGGCGGTACGGGCCGCGCGCACGGCCGCGTCGACGTCGTCGGCGCCGCAGCGGGCGACGTCGGCGACGGTCTTGGCGGTGGCGGGATCGATGTCGGAGAAGGTCCGGCAGTCGGTGGCGTGGACGTACTCGCCCCCGATGAACGCCCGTGTTTCAGAAGCGAGTTGGGCAGCCCGCTGCTGCCATTCGTTGTACGTGGGGGTGCTCATGGTGAGTGGCTCCAGGTCAGTGGGTGCAGGTCAGTGGGTGTCGGCGTACGGGGGAGGGGCGGCGGCCGCGCCGGACGCGGCCCGCGCGGCGGCCCGGCGTACCCGACGCCGCGCCGCGTACAGGTACACCGGCGTGGTGAAGAGCAGCCCGGCGAGCCAGCCGAGGTCGGTGTCGCCGAGGGCGTGGGCGAGCGGCCCGGTGTAGAGCGTCTGGGCCATGAAAGGCACCTCGATCAGGATGCCGAGCAGATAGACGCCCAGGGCCGTGGCGTTCCAGCGGCCGTAGACCCCGCCGTCCCGCGCGAAGAAGGACGGCACGTCGTATTCGCCGTGCCGGACGAGGTAGAAGTCGACGAGGTTGATGGCGGTCCAGGGGATCAGGACGTACTGCAGGAGGTAGATCAGGTTCAGATAGCTCGCCATGAAGAAGTCGGCGAAGGCAGCGGCCAGCACGAAGGACAGCGCGCCGAGGGCGAGCGAGAGGAGCGCGCGGACGGCCGGGCCCGGCAGCCAGCGGTGCGCGAAGGTCTGGACGGCGGTGACCACGCACAGCGTCGCGCCGTAGAGGTTCATCGAGTTGGTGAGCATGGTGACCGCGGCGAAGGACCACAGTGTGATCTGCGCGAGCGGGCTGCCGAGCAGTTGTGACTGCGCGGCCACGGGGTCGTCGCCGCCCACCGCGAGGCCGACGGCGACGCCGACCAGCATCGGCAGGACGCTGCCGAGCACACTGCCCCAGTACGTGCACCACAGCGTCGAGCGGACCTGGGCGCGGTCGGCGGGCATGTAGCGGGAGTAGTCCGAGACATACGGCGCGTACGCGATCTGCCAGAGCACACCGACGGAAACCATGCCGAGGAAGCCGCCGAGCGAGAAGCCACCGCGGGTCAGGAACCCGGCCGGCAGCCCGCCGAAGGCGATCCAGGCGGCGCCGACGAGCTGGACCGCGCCGAAGAGCCAGGTGGTCAGCCGGCCGATGCCGTGCATCAGGCGGTAGCCGACGACGGTGACGACGAGGCTGACCGCCGTGCCGAGCGCGATCCCGGCGTCGACGGGCACGGCCGGCAGCGCCTGCTCCAGCGACTGGGCGCCGAGCACCAGGTTGGAGGCGAAGAACCCCTGGTACATCACGACCACGACGAGGACCACGGCGAGCGCGCCGGTGCTGCCGAACTGGCCGCGGCTCTGGATCATCTGCGGCACGCCGAGCTGCGGCCCCTGCGCCGAGTGCAGCGCCATCAGGAAGCCGCCGCCGAGGTGCCCGACGAGCAGGGCGAGCACGCTCCACGCGAAGGACAGTCCGAAGACGGTGGGCGCGAGGGCGCCGGTGACCATCGTGAGCGGGCCGAGGTTGGCGGAGAACCAGATGGTGAACAGATCGCGCGTGCGGCCGTGCCGCTCGTCGTCGGGGATGACGTCGATGGTGTGCCGCTCCACGGTGGCGTTCGCTTCGCGTGCCACGCCGCCTCCTAGTGAGGGGGAGGGAATCGGGGGAGGATTCTTTGCAGCGATTCTTTGAACTGAGATTCAAACTATGGCGCGCTAGTCTGTCAATGCATCGCGGGGGAGAAGGCCGCATATGTTGAAGTGAGAAACGGGGAATTTACGGCATGGCAAGGACCAAGAACCAAGGCGCCCGCCGGGAAGCGCTCATCGAGGCGGCGGGCCGGGCGATCACCGGGCGCGGGCTGGCCGGCCTGCGGATCAAGGACATCGCGGCCGAGGCGGGAGTCTCCGCGGGCTCGGTGCTGTACTACTACCCCGAGCTCGACGACCTCGTCTTCGAGGTGCACCAGAGTGCGGTGGAGCGGTATCTGACCAACCGTCACACGGCCACAGACGACGCCGGTGACCCGGTCGAGCGACTGCGCGCGGCAGCGGCGAGCGGCCTGCCGCGCGACAGTGACGACGCCACCCACCGCTTGCTGTACGAACTGCACGGCCTCGCCGACCGCAGCCGCCAGCACGCCACACTGATGGCCTCGCTCTACGCCCGCGAGGCCGCGCTCTACACCACCCTCCTCGAACTGGGCGCCGCCTGCGGAGACTTCACCCTCGACCAGCCCGCCGCCGTCATCGCCCGCGACCTGGTCGCGCTGGAGGACGGTTACGGCCTGCACATCATCAGCCGCAACCCCGCGGTGGACCACGCCGCGGCGCGCGACGCGGTCCTCCGCTACGCCCGTACGGTCACGGCGTGCCCGCGGCTGTGAGTCGCTCCCGCTGCCGGGGGTCCGACGCCAAAGACACCGCCGTCAGCGCCAGGGCCGTCGCGCCGTCCAGCACGGCGCGGTCGGCCTCCGGCGTGACGCAGTGCGCCGCGAACTCCTTCTGGTGATTGACCGCGGGCAGCGACCCGATGCCGATGTACGGATGGATCGCGGGCAGTACCCGCGAGACATTGCCCATGTCGGTCGAGGCGCGGTTCATCCGTGCCTCGGGCGCGGACGGCGGTGTGAACTTCCGCCCGATGGCCTCCGCGTGCGCCCGGTACAGCCCGAGCATGTCGTTGTCCGTACGGAACTCCGCGTACGGCGGGCTCTCGTGTGCCACCGACAGCTCGCAGTCGGCCGCCAGTGCTCCTGCCTCGAAACACCGCTCGACGCGCGGCCGTACAGCCGCCAGCTCCTCCAGCGAACCGGCCCGTACGTACCACCGCCCGCTCGTCCGCTCGGGGATGGCGTTCGGCGCCTCGCCGCCGCGCGTCAGCATCCCGTGCACCCTTACGGAGTGCGGGAGTTGCTGGCGGAGCAGGCCGATCGCGACCTGCGCGACGGTGAACGCGTCCGCGGCGTTGCGGCCCTGCTCCGGGTAGGCCGCCGCGTGCGCGGCCTTGCCCTCGTAGTCGATCCGCAGATGCGCCACCGCGTACGGCTCCGCCTCCGCGACATCCACCGGGCCCGGATGCACCATCATCGCCGCGTGCATCCCGTCGAAGGCACCGCGCTCCAGCATCAGGATCTTCCCGCCGCCGCCCTCCTCGGCCGGCGTGCCCAGCACGGTCACCGTCAGCCCGAGGTCGTCGGCGACCCGGGCCAGCCCGGCCGCGGCCCCCACCGCCGAGGCCGCGATGATGTTGTGCCCGCAGGCGTGGCCCAGCCCCGGCAGTGCGTCGTACTCCGCGCAGAGCGCGAGGTGCAGCGGCCCGGAGCCGATCGTCGCGGAGAAGGCGGTGGGCAGGTCGCAGATCCCGGGGGTGATCCGATACCCCAGGTCGGCGAGGGCGGAGGCGGTCCAGTCGGCGGCCCGCTCCTCCTCCCAGGCGACCTCGGGGTGGGCGTGGATGCGGTGGCTGAGGGCGAGCAGGGCCTCCGAGGAACCGGCGACGGCGTCCCGCACAGCCGTATCAGTACCGCTCATGCGGGATCACCCGGCACGCCGTACCCAGGAGCCGCAGCCGGGTCCAGCGCGCGCCGCACATAGTCCGCCGCCTGCGGCTCCCACCGCTTCCACAGCGCCGCCAGCTCCGCCACCGGATCGCCGTCCGTCCAGTCCACCCGCAGATCGGTCACCGGCCACGGCACCTGCCCGCTGACCAGCAGCCCCGCCGAATGCACCGGACCGGCCTCGCCACCCGCCGCGGCCCCTGCTGACAGTGCGTCAACCAGGCGCTGCGCCAGCGGGGCCGCGGGCTCGGCGGCGAAGGCGGCCAGCATCGCGGCCGGCACGCCCGGGTCGGCGAGCAGATTGCCCGCCGCGACCGCGTCCGGACCGACGGCCTGCGCATGCACCCCGAGCGTGCGGTCACCGGAGTACGCGGCCGGCTCGCCGGAAGCCCCGACGGCCGTCAACTGCCGCCAGTCCACGTGCCGTACGGCCTGGGTGAGCCGCGCCACCGCGGTCTCCGCGTCGACCCCGTCCGCCAGCGCGTCCAGCAGCTCGGGACCCAGCCGCGGATCCGTCACGTTCTGCGAACAGGCAGCGCCGACCCCGGCCCGTACATACGCACAGCGCGCGGCGACGGCGGGCGAGGACGAGGACACCACAACACCGAATTCACCGGTGCGCGGGCAGCGCGCGGCAAGAGAGAAGGTCATCGCTGGTTCCCTCCGCGACGCTCGGACGGGATCACGGCCGTGGCATCGATCTCCACCAGCCACTCGGGCCGGGCCAGCGCCGAGACGACGAGCCCGGTCGAGACGTAGTGCACGCCCTTCAGCCAGCGGCCCATCACCCGGTAGACGTCCTCCCGGAACCGGATGTCCGTCAGATAGACAGTGATCTTCACGATCTCGTCGAGGCGGCTGCCGCACTCCTCGAGGAGCATGGCGATATTGGCCATGGCCTGCTCGGCCTGTGCCTCGACGTCCCCCACACCGACGTTCTCGCGGGTGTCGAGATCCTGTCCGATCTGGCCGCGCAGATACACCGTGCCCTCGGCGACCACCGCCTGCGCGAGGTCGTTGGAGAGGTTCTGCTCGGGGTAGGTGTCGGCGGTGTTGAAAGGGCGAATGCGCCGATGCGTCGTCACTTGGCCTTCCTTCCCAGCGTGCCGAGTACGTTGTCCGACAGTCCGGCCGCGTCCTTCACCAGGTCCAGCGGGCCGTCCCAGTCGAAGTTCCGGTACACCGCGCCGAGGTGCGCGAACGGCGGTGACTGCGCGAACAGTTGGAAAGTGAGCCGGTGGCCCGCGTAGTCGGAGTTCAGCAGGTCACGCGCGTACGCGAGGAGCTTGCGGCGGTCCTCCGCGACCCAGTGCTCATTGACCGAGTAGAACTTCTCCAGCCACGGTGCGGTGTCCGGGTGGTCGAAGGACGCCTTGTCGGGTGTGATGCAGATCTGTCCGCCGCACAGCTCCCGCGCGATGTGCATCATCTCGTGCAACTGCGAACAGGCGAGCACACGGCCGGTGTACAGCAAGGACTGATTGGGCATCAGCAGCCCGCCCGGGCTCGGCTCCGCCATCGCCACCGCCGCCGTCAGATGCGCGTTGATGCCCTCCCGGTAACACGCCAGCGTCGCCAGCTTCTCCTGCACGGCCTGCTGCTTCTCCAGCCCGGTCTGCTTCACGTTCCACAGCGCCGCGCCGATCATCAGGTCCGCGAGCCGCAGATTGCGCTGGGTGAAGGCGTACGCGCTGTACCGGTGCAGGGTCGCGCGGATGAAGATGGCCGCCTTGGTGTCCCGGTAGAACAGCACGTTCTCCCAGGGGATCTCGACGTCGTCGAAGACGACGAGGGTGTCCACCTCGTCGAAGCGGTTGGCGAGCGGATAGTCCTCGGCGGGCGCGCGGCCCGCGAAGCCCGTACGGCAGATGTACTTCAGCCCCGGCGAGCCCATGTCGAGCATGAACCCCAGGGCGTAGTCCGAGAGTTCGGAGTCACCCCAGTTGGCGATCGTGGGCTTGGTGAACGCCTGGTTGGAGTAGGCCGCCGCGGTCTCGTACTTCGCGCCGCGCACCACGATTCCGCGGTCCGTCTCCTTCACGACATGCAGCAGCATGTCCGGGTCCTGGTCCTGCGGACGCTTGGAACGGTCGCCCTTCGGGTCGGTGTTGGCCGACACATGGAACGGGTCGCCGAAGCACGCCTTGTCGATGTGGCGCTTGACGTTGTCGCTGTAGGCCGGGTTGATCGCGTCCAGTACGTCCTGCCCGTCGATCAGCGACCACACCTCGCCGATCGTCTCGTCACCGACCCGGGTGACGACCCCGCCAACGTCCGTCAGTACGGCGTCCGTTGCCGCCCGCTTGGCGTCCCAGTCCTCCCGCGTCCGCGGCGGCTTCTGCTGGATCGCGTTGACCTCGCCGGTGTCCGGGTCGGTGTACGTCATGACCTCGCGGGTGTCCGGCTCGTGGGCCATGTCGTAGATACGGGACCGGATGTCGACCAGCGGCTTGAAGGCGGGGTGTGCGGTGACATCGGCGACCTTCTCGCCGTTGATCCACACCTCCCGGCCGTCGCGGATCGACTCCCGGTACTGCTCCCCGGTACGGATCATGCGGGTTCTCCTGGAGATAGGTGTCAGAGCGGGCGGTGGGACCCGTAAGCACGGGCGTGGTGCACGAGCGGCGCGGCTTCCGTGACCGACGAGGCGAGCACCTCGCCGATCAGGATGCGGTGCGTACCGTGTTCGTGATGAGTGGCCAGGCGGCAGTCGAAGACGGCGGAGGCGCCGGCCAAGGTGGGGGCACCGGTGTGCAGCGGCAGCCAGCGCGCGCAGCCGAAGTCGTACGGCGCGCAGCCGTCCGCGGCCCGTCCGGCGAAGACGTCGGAGACGCGGGCCTGGTCCACGGCCAGGACATTGACGGAGAAGACGCCGTTACGGGCCGCGGCATCCGCGAGCGGGCTGCGCCGGTTCACGCACACCAGCAGCGACGGCGGATCGGCCGACACCGAACTCATCGCACTGACCGTCTGCGCAAAGCGTCCGGCGGAGCCGTCCGTGGCGACCACGGTGACGCCGGTGGCGGCATTCCCCATCGCCGCGACGAAGTCCGCGCGCAGCGTCCGCGGATCCACGGCGTCGTCCAGAGTGAGGGTCATCATCAGCCTCCCGAGGCGTGCGGGCTCTGCTGAGACATGACTATGGGCGCGCCGCTCTGCATCCGTAAAGCAGAGGTTTTCGACCTACTGCATCTGTTTTACAGATACTGCGACTTCGGGCAGGTCACGCCCCCAGCGCCTGCCGGCACACCGCCGCGAACGCCTGGGCGCGGCCCGTCGGCCGGATGCCCGCGAGCCGGGCCAGCACCACCGGCAGGGCCGGCAGCGGATCGGTCAGCCGCAGCGCCACCGCCCGCCCGCCGTCGTACGTCGCGTCGTGCACCGGCCGCTGGTTGAGGATCGCGAAGCCGTGCCCCGCCGCCACCATCGCGCGCACCGTCTCGTAACTCGTACTGCGGTGCCGCACCCTCGGCTCCACGCCCGCCTTCAGGAACAGCGAGCGGAAGTAGTCCCGGCTCAGCGGCAGATCCAGCAGGATCATCGGCTCCGCCGCCAGCTCCGCCAGCCGTACCGCACCGGTACCCGCCAGCGGATGGTCCGGCGGCACCAGCGCGTACGGCGGCGCCACCGCCAGCACCTCCCGCTCGATGTCCGGGTCCAGCCCCAGGTCGTACAGGAGCGCCAGCTCGCACGTGCCGCTGCGCAGGTCCTCCTGCACCGTCCGGATGTCGCCCTCGGTGACCTGCACCCGCACCGCGGGGTGCGCCTGCCCGAACTCCCGCAGCAGCCGCGGCAGACAGAACGGCGCCAGCGTCTGGAAACAGCCCACCGCCAGCTCGCCCACCAGCTCCGTACCGAGGCTGCGCGCCGCCTCCGTCAGGTCCTCGGCATGCGTGAGGAAGCCGCGCAGCTCGTGCAGGAAGCGCTCACCGGCCCGGGTCAGCGACAGCCCCTTCGCATGCCGCCGGATCAGCAGCTGCACCCCCAGCTCCCGCTCCAGGTGCGTCACCGCGGTCGAGATCGCCGACTGCGAGACATTGATCCGCTGGGCCGCCGCAGTCATGCTGCCGAGCTCCGCCGCGGCGAGGAAGTACCGCAGCTGTACGAGGGTGAAGTTCGCGTCCTTGGGCATGGGGCAGCTCCTGTGCGTCGTGATGACGGGATCCTGCCATCCCCGCTGCATCGGTTCATCAGATGGAGGAGCACAGATTTCTCTGATTGACCGGATCAACAGGGCTGTCCGAGACTCCCTGCCATCCCACGTGAGGCGAGGAGACGCCCGTGCCCGAACCATCGGAAGCGCTCGAAAAGCACACCATCGACCACGTCCCCGAAACCGAACGGCACGGCAGGGTCCGCGACCTCTTCACGATGTGGTTCGGCACCAACATCGCGCCGTTGCCGCTGGTCACCGGCGCGATGGGCGTCCAGGTCTTCCACCAGTCCTTCGTCTCCGCGGTCCTCGCCATCGTCGTCGGCCAGCTCGTCGGCGGCGTCTTCATGGCGCTGCACTCGGCACAGGGGCCGCAGCTCGGCGTCCCGCAGATGATCCAGAGCCGGGCACAGTTCGGCTCGGTCGGCGCCCTGCTCATCGTGGTCGTGGCCGCCGCGATGTACGTCGGCTTCTTCGCCTCCAACATCGTGCTGGCGGGCAAGTCCCTGCACGGCCTCGCGCCCGCCGTCCCCGTCGACGCGGGCATCCTGCTCGGCGCGGCCGGCTCGGCGGCCATCTGCCTGATCGGCTACCGCCTCATCCACACCCTCAGCAAGATCGCCACCATCGTCCTCGGCCTCGGCATCCTCGCCGGCCTCGCGATGGTCATCGCGCGCGGCCTGCCCGACGACTTCCTCACCCGCGGCTCCTTCACCTTCGCCGGCTGGCTCGCCACCGTCTCGCTCAGCGCCCTGTGGCAGCTCGCGTTCGCCCCGTACGTCTCGGACTACTCGCGCTACCTGCCGCGCACGGTCCGCACCGCGAGCACCTTCTGGGCCACCTACTGGGGCTCCTGTCTCGGCTCCGCGCTGCCCTTCCTCGCCGGTACGGTCGTCGCGTTGGTCAGCCCCGACCCGGACGCGGTCGCCGGATTCCACGACGCGGCCGGCGCCTTCGGCCCGGTACTGCTGCTGCTCTTCCTCTTCAGCGTCATCAATCACAACGCGCTCAACCTCTACGGCGCGGTCCTCTCGATGATCACCATCGGGCAGACCTTCCGGGCCCGCTGGCAGCCGCGCGTCGCCGCCCGCAGCGCGGTCTCGGCACTCGTCCTGGCCGCATCCCTGCTCATCGCCCTCGGCCTCTCCAGCGACTTCGTCACCCACTTCGTCAATCTCGTCCTCGTCCTGCTGGTTGTCCTCGTCCCCTGGACCGCGATCAACCTCATCGACTTCTATCTGCTGCACCACGGCCGCTACGACTTCGACGCCCTCTTCGCCCCGGACGGCGGCCGCTACGGGCGCTTCAACCCGGTGGCACTCGGCTCGTACGCCGTCGGCATCGTCGTACAGATCCCGTTCCTCGCCACCGACCTCTACACCGGACCGCTCGCCGCGCACCTCGGCGGCGCCGACCTGTCCTGGCTGGTGGGGCTCATCGTCACGGCACCGCTGTACTACCTGTGGGCCCGCGCGCGACAGGGCACGGGGGAGGGGGCCGCTGATCTGGACAGTACGGATGGACCGGTCGTGGCTCTGTCCGGCGGGCAGCCGGAGAGTTAGGCTGCGGCCCGCCTGTCAGTCGATCTTCGCAAGCCTCAGGGGGTGCCATGGAACTCAACCTCCACCGGCTGTGGATCTTCATGCAGGTCGTCGAGCACCAGGGCTTCTCCGCCGCCGCGCAGAAGCTCTACATGAGCCAGCCCTCGGTCTCCAACCAGGTGCGCAAGCTCGAACAGTCGCTGCGCGTCACACTCGTGGACCGCTCCGGAACCCGCGCCCGGCCGACCGCCGAGGGCGAGGTGCTCGCCGAGTACGGCAAGCGGGTCTTCCTGCTCGCCGAGGAGGCGGTCGCGGCCGTGCAGCAGGTCAGCGGGCTGGCCACCGGCCGGTTGCTGGTCGGCGGCTCGACGACCGTCGGCACCTACCTGCTGCCCGCGCTGCTGGCCCGGTACCGGGAACGGCACCCCGCCATCGAGTGCGACATCTTCGTGGGCAACGGCGAGGCGGTACAGGAACAACTCCTGGGCGGCGGCATCGGGATCGCGGTGGTGGCCGGCAGCCCGCACGGCGACCGGCTCGTCGTGGAGACCGTGCTGGACGAGCGGCTGGTACTGGTCGCGGCCCCCGGCCACCGGCTCGCGGGCGCCGCCGAGGTGACGCCCGCGGAGCTGGCCGGGGCGCGCTTCCTGCTGCGCGAACCCGGCTCGCAGACCCGCAGCCTGCAGGAACAGGTGCTGGCCGACTGGGCGCTGGAGGACGTGCCGCGCGCGGACATCTGGGGCCCGGAGGCCGTGAAGCAGTGCGTGGCCGCCGGCCTGGGGCTGGCGCTGATCTCCGAACACGCGGTGGGGGAGGACGTACGGGCCGGCCGGCTCGCCGTACTGCCCGTCGTGCCCGCGCCGGAGCCCCGGCCGGTCAGCCTGGTGCACCGCAGGGACCGCCTGCTCTCCCCGGCGGAACGTGCCTTCCTCACCCTGCTGCGTGAACTGCGTCACTGGCCAGGGGAGTTGCCCGGCCCGGGAACCCACAGTACGGACGAGTAACGGCCGGTCGGAGACAGTGGCGTGCGCCACCCACCGCCCTTATCCGGCCGTCACCCCGTGCCTTCCGCCTCCCGCGGCCGTTTGCGCCCGCACGGGCCGTGATCAGCCCAAGTACCGCGCAGGGGCCGGTTCGGGAGGGTTCCGCGGTGGCTGCACACCGGCCGAGGCCAGCAGGCCGGTGACCGCCTCGTAGCGGCGCGTGATCACGGTGGCACGCACTGCCATCACGAGGGTGCGCACCCGCGCACAAGTGCATCCATGCACCACCTCACTCGGATGCAATATTGCACTTTTCGCTGGCCGGGCGGAGCGCATCCGCTGCTCGGGCGGCATGTGGCACCCAGTGCCACCCAAGCCCCCGTCACCGGGCCGTCCACCCCGCATGAGCAAACGCATATGGTCACGCAACGCGCGTATACCCAAGGGTCGGCAATGTGACCGGATCGGAGTGTGCGCAGAAGCGAACGAGGCGCCAGAGTTACCGGACCAATCACGGCAGGACCGAAGTCCGCCCCTGGGGAGGGGGCGCACCGAGAGGTCCCGCCACGACAGATGGGGTGGGCCAAGAAATGTGGGCTGTGATGGTGCGGTGAGGGCGCTGCAGGTGAGGCAGGGCGACCTGGTGCTCCTTCAGGGCCGTTGGCGGCAAGTCCAGTCCGTTAGAGCGGATGTGCGGGCGGTGGGAGCGCCGGCCGTCGTGCTGGTCTTCCAGCGCGGTTCGGTGGCAAGAGTCCGTGCCACCGACGCACTGGCAGTACAGCGCGGCAGCAAGCACCTGCGCTCACAGGTGCCGTGCACGAGCATACGAAGCGTCCCGGCGCGGGGCACCGGCGTGGCCCGCGAGGGCCGCTGACCGATCCGCGGACGCGACCGGCGTCCGGAGACGACACATCGCGGACGCGGCCGGCGCCCGGAGACGGCGTACTGTTCAACCCGCCGTCTCCGGGCGCCGCGCCGTGCCCAGCACCACGGGCGAGGACGGCAGGGCGATACCGCGCGGCGGAACCCGCAGCGGTCGGTGCGACTCCACCGCGAACCCCCGTACGACCCGACGGCGGCTCCCGCCGCTGATTGCGCCGCCGGGAGGCCGGTCTGTCGCCGGTCCCGGCACCGCGCGTACCTGACAGGCGAGGGCCCGTCCTAGAATGGCGTCTCGGCCGCGTCGGCGCGGGCCCGCGGCCGAGCCTTCTCCGCCGCACGCCTGCCCACCCCGACGTACGCCCAGCACCAACCCGTACGGACGGAAGAGCAGGACCAGGACGCATGCCCAACCCACCCGCGGACGTGGCCACGGAACCGGCCGCCACCCAGCCCGACACCTACGCCCGCAAAGCGGTACTCGCCTCCGCCGTCGGCTACGGCCTGGAGGGCTTCGACCTCCTCATCCTCAGCTTCGCTCTCTCCGCGATCACCGCGGGGCTGGGCCTGAGCTCCGCCCAGGCCGGGTCGCTCACCACGATCACCCTCATCGGCTGCGTCGCCGGCGGGCTCCTCTTCGGCATACTCTCCGACCGCCTCGGCCGCATCCGCGTCCTGACCTGGTCGATCATCCTCTTCGCCGTCTTCACCGGCGTCACGGCGATCGCCCAGGACTTCACCCAGCTCGCGGTCTCCCGCTTCATCGCCGGCATGGGTATCGGCGGCGAATTCGGCATCGGCATGGCGCTGGCCGCCGAGGCGTTCCCCAGCCGCAAGCGCGCCCGCGGCACCTCCTACGTCGGCCTCGGCTGGCAGACCGGCGTCCTCGCCGCCGCCCTGCTCTCCGCGCCCGTCATCAACGCCTGGGGCTGGCGCGCCCTCTTCGCCCTCGGCGTGCTGCCCGCGGTCGCGGCCTTCCTCTTCCGCCGCACCATGCACGAGCCCGCCGCGTTCACTGCCGCGAAGACCGCCGAGCGCCCGGCCACCGCGCCGCTGCGCTCCCTGGTCGCCACCCCCGCCGCGCGCCGCGCCACCCTCGGCGTCCTCGTCCTGACCTCGGTACAGAACTTCGGCTACTACGGCATCATGACCTGGCTGCCGAGCTACCTCTCCCAGCAGTTCGGCTACAGCCTCACCAAGTCCGGTGCCTGGACCGCCGTCACCGTCGTCGGCATGGCCTGCGGCATCCTCGCCTTCGGCCACCTCGCCGACCGCATCGGCCGCCGCCCCACCTTCTGGATCTTCCAGGCGGGCTCGGTCGTCACGGTCCTCGCGTACGCCACGCTCGAAACGCCGACCGCGCTGCTCATCGGCGGCGCGGTCATGGGCGCGTTCGTGAACGGCATGACCGGCGGCTACGGCGCGCTCATCGCCGAGCTGTACCCGACGCACGCCCGCGCCACCGCGCAGAATGTCCTCTTCAACGTCGGCCGCGGAATCGGCGGCTTCGCGCCGCTGGTGGTCGCCCTGGTCGCCGGCACCTACGGCTTCCAGAAGGCCATCGGCCTCCTCGCCGTCATCTACGTCCTGGACATGGCGGCGATGCTCCTGATTCCGGAACGGAAGGGTGCGGAGCTGGACTGAGGGCTGCGCCCAAACCCAGCCCGTCCGGCGATTGAGGACCGGGGGTCCGGGGGCAGCGCCCCCGAAACCCCCGGCGCGGGCGTCACCCGCCCCAAGTCCCGCCCAGCCGCGGCGCCAGCCAAGACCCCGCCCGCGCCCGGAACCGCGCAGGCGGCAACGCCCCCGACCCGGCCGGCACCAGTCCCAACAACGGCGCCCCCGCCACCTCCGGCAGATCCTCCACGTTGCAACGCGACGCCAGATCCGGCTCGGCGGGCCAGCTGCCGATGACCACGCCCGCACAAGCGATGTCCATCGTGCGCAGCGCGAGCGCCGTAAGCGCCGTGGCATTCAGCGTGCCGAGCCCGGCCTGCGCCACCATCAGCATCGGCGCGCCGAGCGCCTTCGCCGCGTCGGCCAGGGTCGCGCCGGCCTCGTCGAACCGGACCAGCAGCCCGCCCGCCCCCTCCACCAGCACCACATCGTGCTCGGTGGCCAGCTTGCCCGCCGCTTCGGCGATCTCGTGCGGGCGTACCGGTGGGAGCCCGGCCCGGCGGGCGGCGGTCGCGGGCGCCAGCGGCTCGGGGTACCGGGCGAGTTCGGCAGTGGTGACGCCGGAGCCCGCGAGTCGCGCGACCTCCGCGACATCCCCCGGCTCGCCTGCTGCCACGCCGGTCTGTGCGGGTTTGAGCACCGCGACCGTCCGGCCGCGGGCCAGTTCGGCGGCGGCGATGGCGGCGGTGGTGACCGTTTTGCCGATCTCCGTGCCTGTGCCCGTGATGAACAGCACCGACATACTTACGTGTTCCTCCTCAGCCCTCGCGCGCGGCGGCGCACACCGCGGCGCAGATACGGGCGATGTCCTCGTCGCCGGTGATGTACGGCGGCATCGTGTAGATCAGGTCGCGGAACGGGCGCAGCCACACGCCGGTCCCGACCGCGGCCCGGGTCGCGGCCGTCATGTCGATCGGGTGGTCGAGTTGGACGACGCCGATGGCGCCCAGTACGCGTACGTCCTGGACGCCCGGGATCGTCCGGGCTTGTTCCAGTCCGTCCCGCAGCCCGGCCTCGATCCGCTTGATCTCCTGGCGCCAGTCCTGGGCCAGGAGCACATCCAGCGAGGCGTTGGCGACCGCGGCGGCCAGCGGGTTGGCCATGAACGTCGGCCCGTGCGCGAGCACCGGCACCTCGCCCCGGGAGATCCCGTCCGCCACCCGAGGCGTGCACAGCGTCGCCGCCATCGTCAGATAGCCGCCGGTCAGCGCCTTGCCGACGCACATCACGTCCGGTACGACATCCGCGTGGCCGGCCGCGAACAGCTCGCCGGTGCGGCCGAAGCCCGTGGCGATCTCGTCGAAGACCAGCAGCACGTCGTGTGCGTCGCAGGCTTCTCGCAGCACCCGCAGATACGCGGGGGAGTGGAAGCGCATGCCGCCCGCGCCCTGTACGACCGGCTCCACGATGACCGCGGCCAGTTCGTCGGCGTGCCGGCCGATCATGTCGCGCAGGTGGTCCGCGTACGCCTCGTCCACCGGCGCGTCGAACCCGCCGGGCGGCGCGTCGGCGAACACCTGCCGGGTCAGCACCCCGGACCACAGCTCGTGCATGCCGCCGTCCGGGTCGCACACCGACATCGGCTGCCAGGTGTCGCCGTGGTACCCGCCGCGCCAGGTCAGCAGGCGCTGCTTGGCCGGGCGGCCGAGCGAACGCCAGTACTGCAGGCACATCTTGGCCGCGACCTCGACGGAGACGGACCCGGAGTCGCACAGGAAGACATGCTCCAGGTCGCCCGGCGCGATGTCGGCGAGCCGCTGGGCGAGCCGGACGGCGGGCTCGTGGGTGAGCCCGCCGAACATCACATGGCTCATCCGGTCGAGCTGGCCGCGCGCGGCCTCGTTCAGTACCGGGTGGTTGTAGCCGTGGATCGCCGACCACCAGGACGACATGCCGTCGACCAGCTCGGTGTGACCCTGGACCGGCTCGGCGGTCCGCAGCCGGACTCCGGCGGCGGACTCGATCACCAGTGGGTCGTCCTTGCCGGGCATCGGGCCGTACGGGTGCCACACATGCTGCCGGTCCAGGGCCAGCAGGTCGCGCACGTCCATCGGTTCCGGCTCAGGCATTGGGCGGCAGGTCGGTGCCGGCGCCGCGGCGGCGCACCGCGACCAGGTCGGTACGGGCACCGTCGGCGTCCGGCGCCTCGGCCACCGCACCGGCGGCGACCGGCTGCGGCTCGGCGGTAACCGGCTCGGCGGCGGTCGGCTCGGCCCCGGCGTCACCGCACGGCGCGCAGCCGCCGCCACCACCGTGTCCGCCGCAGCCGCCCGTGGCTTCCTCGGCGTGAAGCCGGCGTCGGCGATCATGGCGAGGTCGTCCTTGCCGGCCTGGCCCTCACTGGTCAGGTAGTCGCCCAGGAAGATGGAGTTGGCCAGGTGCAGCGCGAGGGGCTGGAGCGTACGCAGGTGGACTTCGCGGCCGCCGGCGAGGCGGACCTCGACGTCGGGGCAGACGAAGCGGACCATGGCGAGGATGCGCAGGGCGCGTTGCGGGGTGAGGTTCCACTCCTTGGCCAGTGGGGTGCCCTCGAAGGGGATCAGGAAGTTGACCGGGACGGAGTCGGGGTCCAGCTCGCGCAGGGAGAAGACCACGTCCACCAGGTCCTCATCCGTTTCGCCCATGCCTGCGATCAGGCCGGAGCAGGCGGACATGCCGGCGGCCTGGGCCTGCTGGACGGTGGAGACGCGGTCCTCGTAGGTGTGCGTCGTGGTG
>NZ_JOBH01000011.1 GCF_000717745.1 Streptomyces violens | reverse complement strand
GTAGTCGCCGTCCTCATCGTCCTTGTGGTCCCGGATGAAGTTCTGCGCCTTGGTCTTCAGCTCCGCCAGCTTCGGCACCAGCGGGCGGATCTCATCGGCATAGGCGGACAGCGCCGAGGCGACCGTCTCCAGGCCGTCGGCGAAGCCGTCCGCCCGGTCCTGCACCGGCTTCGTCGTGGCGAAGAGCTGCTCGGCCTCGGGAGCCTTGTAGTACGCCGACAGGCCCTGGAAATGGGAGTGGACGTCCGCGCCGGTGGTGCGGATATGCCCGGCATCCGTCTTCAGCGCCGCATGATCCTTCTCCAGCTGCGCCAGATCACCGGTGTACTGCGGGATCTGATCAGGCTTCAGCTCGATCTTCATGCCTGCTGCGCCCCCGGCTTGCTCGGATCCACATCCACCGCCCCCAACGCCTTGCGCTGCGCCTCCGCGGCCATCTCCAGATCACCATTGGTGTAGGCCGTCGTGGCATCCACCGCGCCGTTGAGCGATTTGCCCGCCCGCATCGCGATGAACTTCAGGTCATTGATGGTGTGCTCGGAGAACTGCGACAGCGCCAGCGCCACCAGCCCCCCGGCCGCCTTCTCCCCGCCCTGCCCGCCGCCCTCGGCGGTGATCGTGCCCGCGCTGGTGGCCGCGGACTGCAGATGGTCCCCGTACGCCTTGGTATGCGTCTCGATCTTCCCGGCGAATTCACCGGTCGTCTTCAGCACACCCTGGATGCCCTGCGGATCCAGATCCCAGCCGGCCATGCCCTACCCCACGCTCCCCGTTACCGGCCCGCCCGTGCCCAGGCAGGTCAGCCGATGTTGTCGACCGCAGACTTGGCCCGGGACAGCGTGTGCTGCGCCGTGCCGTCGTTCTTCTCCAGCGTCGTCTTCAGCAGCTGGATGATGCTCTTGACCTCCTGCGAGGCCCGGTTCCAGCGCAGCTCCTTGCCGTGGTACTCATCCGCCACACCATCGGCCGTGAAGTCCGCCATCGCCGCCTTCACCTGACCATCGCGCGCCGTGATCACCTGCTCCAGCCGCGCAATCACCGTCTGGATATTGCCCTGCGCATCCGCCGACGCACCCGTGTCGTACGAACGACGATCCTGTCCACCAGCCATCACACACACTCCCCGTCACCGAAGACGGCCCGCCCGAGCGGACCGAAGAACCAGCTCAGCGGCTGCCGAACCGCGCCGCGTCGAAATTGGCCGCCGACATCTGCTGCCGCGCGTTGTCCCCGCTCTCCTGATCACCGGAGCTGAACGCCGAATCCATCCCCGACTGACCGCCCAGAATCCCCGACAGAGAACTCTGCAGGGCAGAGGCGATCTCGTCCGAACGGGCCTTGAACTGATCGAAGGCCGCCTTGCCCGAACCGTTGAACTTCCCCTCCAGCGGCGCCGCGGCGTCCACCAGCTGCCGGATCAGCGTCCCCAGATCCTCACTCGACCCACGCGACTTCGACTGCAGCGTCGACAGCGTCTGCGCTCCCATGTCGAACTTCATCAGGCTCCCCCTGCCGGGCTGGACGGCTTGTTTGCCGAGACATCTTCGCAACCCAGGGACATCTCTGCCAACACCGGACACAGTGCTGTGACACAGGCGTGACAGCGGCGCGGGCGCAGGATGGCGGGGGCCGTGGGTCGTAGCCTTTCCGGTGCCGGGCGCGGGTGCGTCCGCGGAGCGAGGAGGGAGCCGGCCATGGCTGAGCGACCGGAGCGACTGGTGGTCGTCGGCGGGGACGCGACGGGGATGTCCGCCGCGTCCCAGGCCCGCAGGCTGCGCAAGCCCGAGGAGCTGGAGATCGTCGCGTTCGAGCGCGGGCACTTCACGTCGTACTCGGCCTGCGGCATTCCGTACTGGGTGGGCGGGGTGGTGGACGAGCGGGACGCGCTGATCGCCCGGACCGCCGCGCAGCACCGGGAGCGGGACATCGACCTGCGCATGCGGACGGAGGTCACGGAGCTGGATGTCGAGAAGCGGCGGGTGCGGTCGCGCGATCTCGAAACCGGCGCGGAGGAGTGGACGGAGTACGACAAGCTCGTGCTCGCGACCGGCGCGACGCCGGTCCGTCCGCCGCTGCCGGGCATCGATGCGCCGGGCGTGCACGGTGTGCAGACCCTCGACGACGGGCAGGCGCTGCTGGACACGCTGGCCCGTACCAAGGGGCGGCGCGCGGTCGTGGTGGGCGCCGGGTACATCGGCGTGGAGATGGCCGAGGCGCTGATCCAGCGCGGGTACGAGGTCACGGTCGTCAACCGCGGTGCGGAGCCGATGTCCACGCTGGACCCGGACATGGGCTGTCTGGTGCACGACGCGATGACGGGGCTGGGCATCGAGATGGTCAACGGTGCCGAGGTGACGGAGATCCGCACCGGGGACGACGGCCGGGCGTGCGGGGTGGTGACGCCGGAGAAGGAGTACCCGGCGGACGTGGTGGTGCTGGGGCTGGGCGTACGGCCGGAGACCACGCTCGCCGAGGCGGCCGGGCTGCCGCTGGGGGCGTCCGGCGGGATTCTCACCGACCTCGCGATGCGGGTGCGCGGGTACGAGGACATCTGGGCGGGCGGCGACTGCGTGGAGGTGCTGGACCTGGTCTCCGGGCGGGACCGGCACATCGCGCTCGGCACGCACGCCAACAAGCACGGCCAGGTCATCGGCTCGGGCGTGGGCGGCGGTTACGCGACCTTCCCCGGCGTGGTCGGCACGGCGGTGAGCAAGGTCTGCGACCTGGAGATCGCCCGTACCGGGCTGCGCGAGAAGGACGCGCGGGCGGTGGGGCTGCAGTACGTGGCCGTCACGATCGAGTCGACGAGCCGGGTGGGGTACTTCCCGAACTCCGCGCCGATGACGGTGAAGATGCTCGCCGAGCGGCTCTCGGGGCGGCTGCTGGGCATGCAGATCGTCGGGCGGGAGGGCGCGGCGAAGCGGGTGGACATCGCGGCGGTGGCGCTGACGGCCAAGATGACGGTCGAACAGATGACGGCGCTGGACCTGGGGTACGCGCCGCCGTTCTCACCGGTGTGGGACCCGGTGCTGGTGGCGGCGCGCAAGGCCGTCCAGGCGGTACGGGCGGACGCCGCGCCGCAGTAGAGGAGCCGGGGCGCCCGCCGTGCGGCGGACGCCCCGCCGCGCCTCAGCGCGCCGTCTGCTCGTGGACGTACTCGACGAGGCGGGTCAGCGCCTCCGGGTCGGTGTTCGGGAGCACGCCGTGGCCGAGGTTGAAGATGTGCCCCTCCAGCCCGGCGGCGGCGTCCAGCACCTCGCGGGCCTTGGTCTCCACGGCCTCGCGCGGGGCGAAGAGCACGGCCGGGTCGATGTTGCCCTGGATCGCCTTGCCGGGACCGACCCGGCGCGCGGCCTCGTCCAGCGGCACCCGCCAGTCGGCGCCCACGACGTCCGCGCCCGCCTCGCCCATCAGGCCGAGCAGCTCGCCCGTGCCGACGCCGAAGTGGATGCGCGGTACGCCGTACCCGGAGACCGCCTCGAAGACCTTCGCGGAGGCCGGCATGACCGAGCGGCGGTAGTCGGCCGGAGCGAGCGCGCCGACCCAGGAGTCGAAAAGCTGCACGGCGCTGGCGCCGGCCTCGATCTGCACCTTCAGGAAGGCCGCGGTGATCTCGGCGAGGCGGTCCAGCAGGTCGGCCCAGAGCTGCGGGTCGCCGTACATGAGCGCCTTGGTGTGCTCGTGGTTGCGGGACGGGCCGCCCTCGACGAGGTAGCTGGCGAGGGTGAAGGGCGCGCCCGCGAAGCCGATGAGCGGGGTGGAGCCCAGCTCGCCGACGAGCATCCGGACCGCCTCGGTGACGTACGAGACGTCCTCGGGCGTGAGGTCGCGCAGCCGCTCCAGGTCGGCGCGGGTCCGGATCGGCCGCTCGACGACCGGGCCGACGCCGGGCTTGATGTCCAGGTCGATGCCGATGGCCTTCAGGGGGACGACGATGTCGCTGAAGTAGATCGCAGCGTCCACGTTGTGCCGGCGTACGGGCTGCAGCGTGATCTCGGTGACCAGCTCGGGCCGCATGCAGGAGTCGAGCATCGCGATGCCCTCGCGGACCTTGCGGTACTCCGGCAGTGAGCGCCCTGCCTGGCGCATGAACCACACCGGCGTGTGCGGGACCGGCTCCCGGCGGCACGCCTTGAGGAACGCGGACTCCCGCGTGCTCTCCGGTGCGAAGGAGGCGGTCGGCTGCTGGCCCGTCATGGGGGTCTCCCCTGCTCGGTCGGAGTGAAGAGCGCGGGGAACGTCGTTGGCACTCACGCACCGAATCTTCGCACGTGCCGTGGGACACCTCCGAACGGGCGACCCGCCCACCGGGTGTCCTCCGCATATGAACACGGCATTGCGCCTAACCTTCCCAGCATGGCAGCGGCTCAGGAACACCTCGCGGACAGCGCGGACGAGACCCCGATCGCCTTCCGTCAGGCGGTCGAGGCCCTCCATGCGGCCCGGTTGCGATCCGAGATCGAGATCGCGCCGATGCCCGCGCCCAAACGGCTCGCGCCGTTCGCGCACGCGCTGGAGGCGACGGTGGTCGAGCGGGACACGGAGGGCGATACGGATCTGGCCGACGGGCGGCTGGTACTGCTGCACGACCCGGCCGGGCACGACGCCTGGCACGGCACTTTCCGGGTGGTGACGCTGGCCCGCGCGGAGCTGGAGCCGGAGCTGGCCACCGATCCGCTGCTGCCGGACGTCTGCTGGTCCTGGCTGACCGGGGCGCTGGAGGCGCGCGGCGTGCCGTACGGCGAGCCGAGCGGCACGGTCACGCGCGCGGGCTCGTACTACTTCGGCGGCATCGGCGACCGGCCGCCGGACACCCAGCTCGAACTCCGGGCTTCCTGGACGCCGGCCGAGGGACCGCACGGGGTGCGGGACATCGGGGCGCATCTGACAGCCTGGTGCGATCTGCTGTGCCAGGTGGCGGGGCTGCCGCCGGCGCCGGTGGAGCCGGCGGGACGGGGCGGTGTGGTGCCGCTGCCGCAGCGCCGGGGACCGCAGCTGCGCTGATCGTTTCTTCTGTCGTACAGGGACCCTGAAACCGCGCGGGCCGCCCCCTCCGAAGGGGCGGCCCGCGCTGCGTATACGTGCCGTCCCGACCTCGATCACCCATCCGATTTGCCCGAATTGCCCAAACTAAATCGTGATCAAACTCTAAAGTCCTGCCGGATTACTGCCGAAGAGGTCTGTGACCCTTCAAACACGGGAGCACTCCGGCTCACTCCCCTGAAGCCGGCTTCCGTCCCCGCCACTCCCCAGGAGGCCCGGTGTCTGTTCTCCTCGAGCAACCTTCGAGCCTGGTCGCCTACCGCCCGAACAAGCCGACGGCCATGGTCGTCGTGGCCGACCCGCGCGTCCGTTCCACCGTCACCCGCCACCTGTGGGCCCTCGGAGTACGCGACGTGATCGAAGCGTCGTCCATCGCGGAGGCCCGCCCCCGCGTCGGCAACCCGCGCGACATCTGCGTGGCCGACGTCCACCTTCCCGACGGCTCCGGCCTCACCCTGCTGTCCGAGACCCGGGCGGCGGGCTGGCCCAACGGCCTCGCGCTCTCCGCCGCCGACGACATCGGCGCGGTACGCAACGCCCTCGCGGGCGGCGTCAAGGGCTACGTCGTCACCGGGACCCGTACCAACCTCGGCATTCCGGGCCGGCCCGGCGCCGCGCCCATCGGCGCGGGCGCGGCCCGCATGCACCGCCGCCCGCCCGGCGCCCCCGGCCACCCCGGCGGCTACCGCGAGCTCTCGGGGCGCGAGGTCGAGGTGCTGAGACTGGTCGCCGAAGGCCAGTCGAACAAGGCCATCGGCGTCTCGATGGGACTCTCGGCCCTCACGGTCAAGAGCCACCTCGCCCGCATCGCCCGCAAGCTCGGCACGGGCGACCGCGCCGGCATGGTCGCCGTCGCGCTGCGCACCGGGATCATCCACTGAGTAACCGGGATCAAGCACTGAGTACCGGGACCACCCGTTGAGGCCGCCCGGCCGCCCGACCGCCTCACCCATAGCGCCTTTACAGAGGCACAGCGTCCGTCGAGGGAACGTTCCCTCGGCGGACGTGGTGCATACACCGATACCCTTGACTGGTGACCGACGCCCAAAAGACCGCAGAAGACTCGACACTGCGAACCCCCGGGGACGCAACGGAAGACCCCCGGCCGGCGCCGGTTCCGCTTCTCGAACCCCGCGAGGGCATCCCGCCCGTGACCGCGACCGATGAGGACCTCGCGCAGGTCGTCGCGGCCTTCGCCGCAGGCAGCGGCCCGGTCGCCGTGGACGCCGAGCGGGCCTCCGGGTACCGCTACGGCCAGCGCGCCTACCTGGTACAGCTGCGCCGCGAAGGGGCCGGCAGCGTCCTGATCGACCCGGTCGCCTGCCCCGACCTGAGCGCGCTGGGCGCGGCCATCGCCGACGCCGAGTGGGTGCTGCACGCGGCGACCCAGGACCTGCCCTGCCTGCGTGACATAGGGATGCTCCCCGCCTCGCTCTTCGACACCGAGCTGGCCGGCCGGCTGGCCGGCTTCGCCCGCGTCGGCCTCGGCGCGATGGTGGAGAACGTCCTCGGCTACGCGCTGGAGAAGGGCCACTCCGCGGTGGACTGGTCCACCCGCCCGCTGCCCGAGCCCTGGCTCCGGTACGCGGCGCTGGACGTGGAGCTGCTGGTCGACCTGCGGGACGCGCTGGAGGAGGAGCTGGACCGGCAGGGGAAGCTGGACTGGGCCCGGCAGGAGTTCGCGGCGATCGCCGCTGCCCCGCCGGCGCCGCCCCGCAAGGATCCCTGGCGCCGCACGTCCGGCATGCACAAGGTGCGGCGACGGCGGCAGATGGCTGTCGTACGGGAGCTGTGGACGGCCCGCGACCGGGTCGCGCAGAAGCGCGACGTCTCGCCGGGCAAGGTGCTGGGGGACGCGGCGATCGTGGAGGCCGCGCTGAACCTCCCGCCGAACGCGCACGCGCTCGCCGCGCTGCCCGGCTTCGGACACCGCATGGGCCGCCGGCAGCTGGAGCAGTGGCAGGCGGCGATCGACCGGGCGCGGACGCTGCCCGAGTCCGAGCTGCCGCAGCCGGGCCAGCCGCTGAACGGTCCCCCGCCGCCGCGCGCCTGGGCCGACAAGGACCCGGCGGCCGCGGCGCGGCTGACCGCGGCCCGTACGGCGGTGACGACGCTCGCCGAGGAGCTGAACCTGCCGCAGGAGAATCTGATCACGCCGGATACGGTGCGGCGGGTTTGCTGGGAGCCCCCGGAGGCGACGAAGCCGGCGGTTGCGGAGGCGCTGGCCGGGTACGGTGCTCGCCCTTGGCAGGTCGAGCTGGTGACGCCGTTGCTGGTGGAGGCGCTGAGTACCGCGTCTGCGGGCTGACGCCTCCCGGGCGTCTTGCCCTCAATCGCCGGACGGGCTGGTGGCATGCCGGCCCGTCCGGCGTTTTCGCCCTGCCGGGCTTGTTTCAGTCCCTGTCGACGTGGGTGCGGAGCACCTTCTTGTTGGACGCGTCGATGTCGTAGGTCGTCTTGTTCCAGTCGTTCTTGGTGACGACGTCGACGGACCAGATTTCCTTGCCCTGGTCGTTGTCGTCCAGCTCGACCGAGCTGACCGTGCCCTTCTTCTTGTCCGTGGCCACCTGGGCCGCCTGCTGGGCGGTGACCTTGGCCTTCTTCAGCCAGCCGGCGAGCTTCGCCTTGTCGTCGGCGTCCTCGTCGCTGTCGGTCCGGGGCTTGGCCGCCTTCCCGGAGGCCGCGTCGACGGTGACCATGCTCTTGGTGCCGTCAGTGGTGGCGACCTCGGTCTCCCACACCGGCTTGCCGTTCATCCCGCGCTTCAGCTCGGCCGAGACCGGCTTGGAGCCGGACACCGCGCCGGTGGCGGCCGACAGCGCCTTGTCGTAGGTGATCTTCGCCTTCGGGATGAGGGCCTTGCGCTCGGTCTGGTCCTCGGTGAGCTTGCCGCTCGTGGTCGGAGAGGCGGCGGCGGACTTGCCGCCATCGGACGCCTTCGGGGACGCGGAGCCGCCCCCGCCTCCGCCGTTGTCGTCGCCGCAGCCGGTGACCAGGGCGCCCGCCACCGCCACGGCACACAGCAGGCCGGCCGCGCGCAGCCGCGCCGCGCGATTCCCGTACGCGAGCGTTCCGCTTCGCTTCGTATCCATGGGGGCAGAGTAGGGGCGGTACGTCCCCTTACGTCCGCGGCGCAGCGAAGACCGGCCGAAGCCACCCGGATCGCGGGAAGCCTCTGGACACCTCCGGAGCAACAGCAGGTGAATGTGACGTTCGCCGCTCCGGCCGAGGGGGCTGGGCAGGTTGGTTACCCGCAAGTAGCATGACGGTGGGCAGCGCGCCATGAGTGCGCCCCGCAGCAGTGCCATCCCGCACCTGGAGGAGAGCCAACGTGCCTCGTACCGCTAGGGACGTCGTCTTCGTCGACGGCGTCCGCACCCCGTTCGGCAAGGCGGGCCCGAAGGGCATCTACCACGAGACCCGCGCCGACGACCTGGTCGTCAAGTGCATCCGGGAGCTGCTGCGCCGCAACCCGGATCTGGATCCGGCCCGCATCGACGAGGTCGCGCTCGCCGCGACGACCCAGATCGGCGACCAGGGCCTGACCCTGGGCCGGACCGCCGGAATTCTGGCCGGTCTGCCGCAGTCCGTACCCGGCTTCTCGATCGACCGGATGTGTGCGGGTGCGATGACCGCCGTGACGTCCATCGCGGGCGGCGTGTCCTTCGGCGCGTACGACATCGCCGTGGCCGGCGGCGTCGAGCACATGGGCCGCCACCCCATGGGCGAGGGCGTCGACCCGAACCCGCGGTTCGTCAGCGAGAAGCTGGTCGACCAGTCCGCTCTGTTCATGGGCATGACTGCCGAGAACCTTCACGACCGGCTGCCGCACATCACCAAGCAGCGCGCGGACGAGTACGCGGTGCGCTCGCAGGAGAAGGCGGCCAAGGCGTACGCGGACGGGAAGATCCAGGCCGATCTGGTGCCGATCTCCGTGCGCCGCACCAACGCGGAGGCCGGTGAGACCGGTTGGGGTCTGGCCACCGCCGATGAGCCGATGCGGCCGGGGACGACCCTGGAGAACCTCGCGGGCCTCAAGACCCCGTTCCGTGCGCACGGGCGGGTCACCGCGGGTAACGCCGCCGGTCTGAACGACGGTGCCACCGCCTCGCTGATCGCCGCCGAGGACGTGGCGCGCGAGCTGGGCCTGCCGGTCAAGATGCGCCTGGTGGACTACGCGTTCGCGGGTGTCGAGCCGGAGGTCATGGGCATCGGCCCGGTCCCGGCGACCGAGAAGGCGCTGGCCAAGGCCGGTCTGACGATCGATGACATCGGTCTCTTCGAGATCAATGAGGCGTTCGCCGTTCAGGTGCTGTCGCTTCTTGACCACTACGGCATCGCCGACGACGACCCGCGCGTCAACCAGTACGGCGGCGCCATCGCGTTCGGCCACCCGCTTGCCTCCTCCGGTGTGCGTCTGATGACGCAGCTGGCGCGGCAGTTCGAGGAGCAGCCGCACGTCCGCTACGGCATCACCACCATGTGTGTCGGCTTCGGCATGGGTGGCACCGTGATCTGGGAGAACCCGCACTTCGAGGGGAACAAGTGACTACTACCGCAGAGCTTCTGAAGGGCGCGGCCGAGCTCTTCCCCGACGAGGTCGTGACCCAGGCGCACGTACGCCACCTCGACCTCCCGCAGGGCGCCGGCAAGTTCGCGCTCATCACGCTGGACAACGGCCTCGACCACACCAAGCCGACCACCTTCGGGCCGCAGTCGCTGGCGAACCTCAACGTCGCCATCGACCAGGTCGAGAAGGAGGCCGCGGACGGCGGCATCGTCGGCGTCGGCATCACCGGCAAGCCGTTCATCTTCGCCGTCGGCGCCGACCTCAAGGGCGTCGAGCTGCTGAAGAAGCACGAGGACGCGCTCGCCATCGGCAAGGGCGGCCACGACGTCTTCAAGCGGCTGTCGCAGCTCGCCGTGCCGACCTTTGCGTACTACAACGGCGCGGCCATGGGCGGCGGCGTCGAGGTCGGTCTGCACTGCAGCTACCGGACCGTGTCGAAGGCCGTGCCGGCCTTCTCGCTGCCCGAGGTCTTCCTCGGCCTGGTGCCCGGCTGGGGCGGCTGCGTACTGCTGCCGAACCTGATCGGCGCGGACCGTGCCGTGAGCGTGATCATCGAGAACTCGCTCAACCAGAACAAGCAGCTCAAGGGCCAGCAGGTCTACGACCTCGGGATCGCCGACGCGCTCTTCGAGGGCGCGGACTTCCTGGAGCAGTCGCTGATCTGGACCGCGTCCGTCCTCAAGGGCGAGACCGAGGTCGTCCGGGCCGAGCTGGACCGCGGCGACGCCTGGGACCAGGCCGTGGCGCGCGGCAAGGCCATCGCCGACGGCAAGGTGCACGGCGCCGCTCCGGCCGCGTACCGCGCGCTGGACATCATCGCCAAGGCCAAGAACGGTGACCTGCGGCAGGGCTTCGACGCCGAGGACCAGGCCCTCGCGGACCTGATCATGGGCGGCGAGCTGCGCAGCGGCATCTACTCGTTCAACCTGGTGCAGAAGCGCGCCAAGCGCCCGGCCGGTGCGCCGGACAAGAACCTGGCCCGCCCGGTCACCAAGGTCGGCGTGGTCGGTGCCGGTCTGATGGCCTCTCAGCTGGCGCTGCTCTTCGCGCGCCGCCTCGAGGTGCCGGTCGTACTGACCGACATCGACCAGGCGCGGATCGACAAGGGCGTGGAGTACGTCCACGGCGAGATCGACAAGCTGCTGCTGAAGGGCCGCGTCAACCAGGACAAGGCCAACCGCCTCAAGGGCTTGGTCTCCGGCGTCCTGGACAAGGCGGAGGGCTTCGCCGACGCGGACTTCGTCATCGAGGCCGTGTTCGAGGAGATGGGCGTCAAGCAGCAGGTGTTCGCGGAGGTCGAGGCGGTCGCCCCGGCGCACGCCATCCTCGCCACCAACACCTCCTCGCTGTCCGTCTCGGAGATGGCGTCGAAGCTCAAGCACCCCGAGCGGGTCGTGGGCTTCCACTTCTTCAACCCGGTCGCGATCCTGCCGCTGCTGGAGATCGTGCGCGGCGAGAAGACCGACGACGCGTCGCTGGCCACCGCCTTCTCGGTCGCCAAGTCGCTGAAGAAGACGGCCGTCCTGTGCAAGGACGCGCCCGCCTTCGTCGTGAACCGCATCCTGACCCGCTTCATGGGCGAGATCCAGAACGTCATCGACGAGGGCACCCCGGTCGCCGTCGCCGAGAAGGCCGTCGAGCCCCTCGGTCTGCCGATGTCGCCGCTGGTCCTGCTGGAGCTGGTCGGCCCGGCGATCGGCCTGCACGTCTCGGAGACCCTGAACCGCGCCTTCCCGGAGCGCTTCAAGGTCTCGCCGAACCTCAAGGCCGTCGTGGACGCCGGCAAGCGCGGCTTCTACGTGTACGACTCGGGCGCGCCCGAGCTGGACCCGGAGGTCGCGGCGCTCCTCCAGCAGGGCGACACCGTCCTCACCGAGGAGCAGACCCGCGACCGCGTCCTGGACGCCGTCGCGCAGGAGATCGGCCTGATGCTGGACGAGGGTGTCGTCGCTGAGGCGCAGGACATCGACCTGTGCCTGATCACCGGCGCCGGCTGGCCCTTCCACCTGGGCGGCATCACGCCGTACCTGGACCGTGCGGGCGTCTCCGAGCGCGTGAACGGCAAGAAGTTCCTCGCCCCGGGCGTCGCGAGCGTGCCCGCGTAACGCGGCCGCACACGCCCCCCACGGGCGAACTGCCCCGGCACCATCCCTCAGTGGTGCCGGGGCAGTTCTGTGCGCGGGTGGACGTTAGCGAGACGTTAGCCGTACGGCGGTGGATCACCAGCAGCGGCCGACACTCTTGTTCTCACACACCGGGACACCACGCAGAGAACAGAGAACGGGGACGCACATGCTGCACCGCACCACCCTCCGCCACGCCCGCAAGGCCGCCGCCGCCATGGTGATCGCCGTAGCCGCGCTCGGGCTCACCGCCTGCCAGGAAGGCGGCACCGGCGCCTCGTCCGCCCCCTCGGCCTCGGCCTCGTCGCCCTTCGCGCACGCCACGCAGTCCCCCACCGGCACGGACACCGCCAAGGACACCGCCACGGACAAGACCTCCCGGAGCGCCACCGAGGCCACGCCGTCGGCCACCGCCACGCAGTCCGACGCGCGCTGCACGGACCAGCTCGACTACGCGGGCGACCCGAGGTCCAACGCCGAGATCAATTCCATCGGCGCGGAGACCGGCCACTGCCCGGCACCGGAGAAGGCCGGCACGCCGTCGGGCACCCCCAAGAAGCCCGACGTGAGCTGCACGAACCAGATCAACTACGCCGGAGACCCCCGGCCCAACGCCGAGATCAACACCATCGGCGAGAAGACCGGCTACTGCCCGCCCGTGCAGGATCAGTGAGGCAAGGGCGGCCGTCGCGGCCCCGGGCGCCGTTCAGTGGTGCCAGGGCAGCCGTACGGGCTTCACTGGCAGGCGGTCGGTGAGGATGTCCGTGAGGAGGCCCGCGAGGCCGTACGGGTAGACCTCCTCCTCCGGCGCCGCCAGCTCCCCGGCCGTCCACCACCGGTGGTCCACGATGGTCGCCCGCTCATGGGCCTCGAAGCCGCCGGTGTCCACGTCGTGCCGGGCCACCCGGCACACGTAGAAGACGTCCGAGAACCAGCCCCGCTTCCACCCCAGGTCCGCGTACCCGGACGTGCGGGCCACCGGCCCGGTCAGCTCCGTGTGCGGCACCGACAGGCCGGTCTCCTCGGCCAGTTCGCGCGCCGCGGCCCGCGCCGTGCGCTCCCAACGGTGCACTCCCCCGCCGGGCGTGAACCAGCAGTACCCGGCCGCCGGCCGCCCCGGCTCCCGGAGCGACCGGAAGAGGAGCACCCGGCCGCCGCCGTCGACGAGCAGTACCCGGGCCGAGCGGCGCCCCCGTAACCGTCTGAGTATCGGCATCGACGCAGACTACAGCCGCCTGCAGCGGCCGGGCACGGCTCCCGCATGACGGGCCGTCACTCCTTGCCGTGTGCCGCCATGATGGTTTCCAGGGCCTCCGTGACCCATTCCTCGGCGGCCTCCTTCGTGATGCCGAGGCCGGTCAGGATGCCCTCGCCGTCCTCCTGTTCCAGGAGGGCGAGCAGCAGGTGCTCGGTGCCGATGTAGTTGTGGCCGAGGCGCAGGGCCTCGCGGAAGGTCAGTTCGAGGGCCTTTTTGGCCGCGGCGTCGAAGGGGATGAGGGCGGGGACGTCGCCGTCCGTGGCCGGGGGCAGGGCGGCGACGGCGGCCTCGCGCAGGGCCTCGGGTGTGCTGCCCTGGGCGGCGACGGCCTTCATCGCGAGCCCCTCCGGTTCGGCGAGGAGGCCGAGGATCAGGTGGCCAATCCGGATCTCGGGATGGCCGGCCGCCTTGGCCTCGTTCTGGGAGGTGACGACGACGTTGCGGGCGCGCCGCGTGAAGCGGCCGAAGCCCTCGTTCGGGTCGAGGTCCGGGGTCGCGGGGCCCTTCGGGACGAAGCGCTTCTGGGCCGCCTGCTTCGTGACGCCCATGCTCTTGCCGATCTCCGTCCAGGACGCGCCGGATCGGCGGGCCTGGTCCACGAAGTGGCCGATCAGGTGGTCGGCCACGTCGCCGAGGTGGTCGGCGGCGAGGACCGCGTCGGTGAGCTGGTCGAGGGCGTCGGTGTGCACCTTCTTGATGGCCTCGATCAGGTCGTCGAGGCGCACCGGGTGCGTGCTGCGTACGGGTTCCACGGAATCTGCCATGCGTCAACGGTAGGTTGACGATGCCCGAGCGTCAACCCTGGGTTGTCGATTTCCCTCGCTCATCACAGTCGCTTGGCGCTGCGCAGCCGCTCCGCGTAGTAGCCGTCCCCGTCCAGCCACGACACCCCGCCCTTGCCGCTGACGGTCGGCCCATTGGCCTCTTCCCGGCTGGAGAGGAAAATCTTGTGCCCGTCGCTGTCATGACCCACGTACACCCCGACGTGGTCCAGCCGGGCGCCGGTGCGCGCGTCCAGTTCGAAGAAGACCAGATCGCCCGGCTGCAGGACGTCGATGGAGGCCGGGCGGGCGCCGGGACCACCGCCCCGCGGCGGGATGACGTCCGCGCCGATCGCGGAGCGCGCCATGGCGTCAGAGATGCGGGGCAGCCCACCGCCCGACTGCCCCCTGGACCTCAGCGGATAGTGGGCGCGGTAGCCGTACAGCAGGCGAATGAAGCCCGAGCAGTCCACGGCGTGGTACCGGGCGGCCTCGGGCCGGGCGGTGACGCCGTCCCGGTAGGTGTACGGGATGCCCAGGTAGTCGTAGAAGTCGGACTTCTCCTCGCGCAGATCGTTCCCCAGGCTGCCGTGCGGATTCAGCGGACCGAAGGCGGCGTCACCGGCGTATGCGACGCCCTTGGCGTCCTTCTTCACCGGGGCCCGGTCCACGTACTGGAAACCCATCGCGAGGATGTCGTCCTGCTCGCTGCCGTAGTGCCGCCCGAACCAGTCCTGGAACCACCGCTCCTTCTCCGCTCCCTGCCGCCACTGCTTCGGCAGCAGCCGCACCCAGTCCTCCGTCACCACCCTCGACGCGGTGGTCGCGGGCTCGGTGAAGACACGGCTGGGGCCCTTGAGAGCGGCGGTGCGGGCGCCGTCGGTGAAGGTGGCCAGCACTTCGCCGTGCGCGCCGCGCAGCACCGAGCGGTCGGGGTGCCGCAGCCGCTCCCAGTGCCTGCGCCCGGTCCCGGTGTGCCGGCCGGCGCCCGCCGCCGGCACCGCGCCGTCGGTGACCGCTTCCAGCGGCGGCAGTGCCGCCTGCTCCCGCTCGCGCAGCTCCACGGTCAGATACGCGCCGGCCGCGAGCAGCGCGAGCACGGTGACGGTGTGCAGGAGGGGTCGTCTCTTCTTGTGCTGGTTCTTGTGCGTCTTCCTGTACGCGGCGCTCATCCTCTGGCTCGGTTCCTGTCTTCCTGTTTCCGTACGGGGCGTCAGGCGGACGGCATGAAGCCGAGGAGAATGCCGGCGGTGAGGACGACGAACGCCAGCAGGGTCACCGAACCGGTGGCCAGCAGCGTGGGCCCCTTGGGCTGGCGGACGAGCTGATAGGCGATCAGGCCGGGGACGATGAAGCCGAGCGTCTGATTCGCGTACAGCAGCGGGAACTCCATCGACAGCACGATCATCACGGTCGACTGCAGCACCACGCCGGTGAGCACGACCGCGGCGAACAGCCGCTTGCCATAGAGGATCACGAAGCGCTGAAGGATCACGGCGGAGACGTAGGTGAGCGCGGTGACTTCCACGACCATCGCGGCGCGCTGGAGGTCCTCCACGAGGGTGAGCGCCAGCCAGCCGGGGGTGATCATGCCGCCCGGCGAGAGATTGGTCGCGAGATAGCAGACCAGCGAGAAGAGCAGGCCGAGGGCGATCCCGATCGCGGCGATCTCAGGAGTGAGGACGGACGGGATCAACGGTCTTCTTCTCCTGGGCTCTGCCGTGCTTGCGGCTCGAACACGCCGCGCTGGTACGGGATTCCGACGGCCGCCGCGACGGTCGGCGCCGCGGCGTCATCGGCGGACGGTTCGGAGTCACCGGCGGGCAGCTCGGCCAGCTGCTCCAGCAGCGACTCGCCCTGACCATGGATATTGCCGATGGCCACGAGCGAGGAATCGGGTGCCAGCCGCCCGAGCAACTCCGCCATGAGCTCCTCCGGGGCGCGCCGGTCACCGCCCAGGTCGACGGCCCGGTCCCGCCACCCGGGGGGAATCGCGTCGATGGCGCTCTTCACGGGGTGCCCGATGACGAAGACCTGTTCGGGCGCCAGTTCCGGGATCAGCCGGCCCATCTGGCCGTTGCGCTCGACGCGGTCGGGACGGCAGTTGATGACGATGCTGAGCGGCCGGTGGATGGCGCCCAGGTCCAGGAGCCGGCGGATGTTCATCAGCGTCGACTCGGGGTCGTTGGCGGCGAAGACATTCGCGAACCGAAGCTTCTTGCCGTCCTCGGTCCGGTACCGCTCGACGGAGAGCACGCCGGGGTCCGGGGGCGCGTCGTACATGCCCTTGAGGGCCGTCGCGCGGTCCACGCCCAGCAGGCCGGCGACGGTGAGGGCGATCGCCACGTTCTCCTTGAAGGTGAACCAGCCGAATCCGCGCATCTCCTCGTCCGTCACCTTCTCCGGATCGGCATGGACGAGAACGCAATTCCTGGCCGCCGCCTCCTCCTGGAGGATGGCGAGGCGATCCCTCTCGGCGGTGACGCAGACACCGCGCTCCGGCATGGACCGGCACAACGAGCGCGCCACATCGTCCAGCGTCGGCCCCATCTCGGCGAGATGGTCCTCGCGGACGTTGCACAGCACGCCGATCGTGGAGCGGATCAGCTTGGACTGATTGATCTCCTGGAGCGCGGGCATCACGGCCATGCACTCGATGACCAGCGCGTCCGGGCGGTACATCGCCGCGCGCCGCACGATGCCGATCTGCTCGGCGACATTGGCGATGCCGAACTTGCGGTGGACGGGCTCCTCGGTGGCGTCCGGGTGGATGAACCGGGCGGCCGTACCGGTGGTCTTGGCGACCGTGGTCAGCCCGCCGCCACGCAGCGCGCCCGCGCACAGGCGGGTGATGGAGCTCTTGCCGCGGATGCCGTTGACCAGTACCCGTGTGGGTATCCGTTCGAGGCTGGCGAAGTGCCGGCGCTGCTCGATGACGCCGGCCACCAGCAGCACCACGCACGACACCATCAGAACGGTGTAGAGAAAGAGCACGGCGGTTCAGTTCCTTCTTCGTGCGAGTGCGATGGCGGTACGGCGTCCCGGCTGCGCGACCGGCCGCCCCGGAGCCGCTGCCGAATGAGCTCCAGGCGGCGGGCGATGGCGCCGACCTCGTCGTGCTGGCGTGGATAGAGCACCGTGCGGCGGTCGCCGCCGGCCAGCGCCTCGGCCTGTCCGGCGAGTGCGCGCAGCGGCCGTACGACGCCGATGCCCAGCCAGCCGAGGCAGGCCACGGCCGCGGTGGTGCCCAGCAGCCCGGCCAGCACCGTGCGGTTCTCCAGGCTGACCACGGGGATCGCGAGCCGGGAGACGGGCTGCGCGCTGACCACGGTCCAGCCGAGCGATCCGGCCTCGCCGGAACCGGAGAACGGCGCGGCGGCCACGATCCGCGGACCGTCCGCGTCGTGCCGGAGAGCACCGCGGGCGCGCCGGTCCGTCCCCGTACGGGCCTGCGCCACAAGGGAGCGCGACCCGTCGTCGTCGAGCCGGTCGAAGGCGAGGTAGCCGGCGTTACCCGCGATGACCCGGCCCCGGGGGTCCACGACGCGGATCTCGCCCAGCCCCGGTCTGCGCAGCAGCGAGTTGACGAAGTCGATCCGGAACTCGCCGACCACGGCGGTGCCCCTGCGGCCCGGTACCGCCGCCGTACCGACGACCAGCGGTTCCTCGGCCCGGTCGTCGAGCACCCGCACCGGCACCGTGGACGGGCCCCTGCCCGGCGGGCTGTGCGGCTCGCCCCCGGCGCGCGCGAGGACCGTGCCGCGTGCGTCGAGCACGTACAACGAGGCGTACCGCGGGTGGGCGGCGAGGGCGCGGCGCAGGACGGGGGTCAGCTGCGCGGGCCGGGTGCGGTCGCCGAGCAGACCGGCGACCGAGACCAGGTCGGCCCGGCCCTCGTTGAGCGCCCGGCGCACCCGGTCGGAGAGGGTGTCGGTACGCTCCCGCTGGTCGTCGACGAGCTGCTGCGGTACGGTCCCCCGCCCCGTGGCGACGGCTTCCCCGGCCCGGTTGAGCACCAGCAGCAGCGGTACGCACCACACGAGCAGCAGGGTGGCGCACACGGCGACCAGCGCGCGGCTGCCGAAGCGGGCGCGCCGCCGCGGCAGGTGGCCGCTCGGCCCCTCCTCGCCGACCCCCTCCCCCAGCATCTGGCGGCGCAGGATCTCCAGCGCGGCGCCGATGCGTGCGGGCTCGCCGTAGCGGGGCACGGTCACGGGGTGGGCCAGGTCACCGCGCGCCAGCCGTCGGCTCTCCAGGAAGAGCCGGATCAGGGGGCGTTGGACGGCCCCGAACAGCAGGGTGACGACGAGGCCGCCGAGGACCAGCAGGGCACCGGCGGCCGGCAGACCGAAGAGCGGGCCGCGGGCGGTTTTCGGATCCTCGGGCACCTCGACCATGGCGACCACGGTCAGGCCGAGGCCGGTGGCGACGGTGGCCTCGCCGGGCACGGGTCCGGCGAGACCGGCGTATCCGGCGATCGCGCGCAGGCCGCCACGGCCGGCCGCGTCCCGCGCCCCGGCGCCGTCCTGACCGGGTGTGGCGCGGCGGCCGTCACCGATGAGCGATCCGCTGATGCCCGGAAAGCCGCCGGAGCCCGGTTCCTTGGCGGTGAGGGGGTTGCGGCCGGCGAGCCGGGCGGCGTCCGTCGCGAAGGCTGTCAGCTGCTGCCGGGCCCGGGCAACGTCCGCGCGGGCGGCGGTACGAATCTGTTCGCGCTCGGGGATGCCGGTGCTGCTGAGGACGGTGCCCTGCCGGTCGACGACGGCGAGGGAACGCCCGTCGCCGAGGCTGATCCCGGGGAATGTCAGGCCGGTGGAGGCGACCAGCAGCTGCCGCGGCCGGCCGGGGCCGTCCAGCAGGGCGAAGGTGAGAAGGCGGAACTCGCCGCCCGGGAGCCGGACCACCAGGGGCGAGGGGCCGCCCTGGCGGCTGAGGCGGGTGCGGTCCATGACGCTGTGCGGCAGGTGCTCACCGCGGGCGGCGAGGAGCCGGCCGGACGCACTGTCGATGACGGCGGTGCCGTACCACTTCTGGTACACGGTGCCGAGCTTGTCGAGCACGGTGTCGGCGGGGACCGGAGCGGCGGCGTTGAACAGTCCCGCGACCCGCTCGATGTCGGTGACACTCTCGTCGATGGAGGCGCGCATGGCGATCGCTCCGTCCTCGGCGAAGTGCTGCTGGGAGGTCAGTACGCCCTGGGGCACCGGGTCCTGTGCCGTCCGGCCGAGTGTGCGGGCGGTGAGGCCCGCCAGGGCGAGGAGCAGGACCGACAGCACGGCGATGGGCGGGCCGACGCCGCCCAGCAGAGGCATGCCGGCCCTCCGGCGGCCCGGGTGCCGCCGCTTCGCAGCCGAAGAGCCCAACGCGGGGCTCCTTTCGGGGGGTTGAGGAAGAACGATCAAGCCAAGGCACGATAACCACGCGAATGGCGGTATCACCGGGGAAAGATCCTGATGTGACGGGCATCGCTATCCGAATACGGCGCTTCGCCGGTAATTCACCGCATCTGGCTGATTACACTCCGTACGACCATGACCACGACCATGCACCGGGCGAGAGTCACAAGGTTGACGCGGGCGACGCGCACCCTGGCGGCGGTGGCGTCGGCGGCCGCCCTGACGGTCCTGACGGCTTGTCAGGGGCCCCATGGCGGCGTTGACGGCCTGCGTGACGACCCGGTCGGCCACCGCGCCGCCGGGCAGTCCCGCACCGACGTCGACCTCGCCCGTCACGTGCGGGAGTACACCGCGGGCTTCTCCTCGTCGGGCGGCTACTCCCCGCCCGCCCCGGCCGAGCGCCGCGCGATCGCCGAGGGGGTCGGGCTGCTGCTCGACGGCCGCCGGGGCGCGGCCCGCGAGCGGCTCGCGGACGCCGGCTACACCGTACGGACCCTCACCGACCGTGCCACCGGCCGTCGTGTCGCCGAGGTCGCCGGCCGCAGCCGGAGCGCCGAGGCCCGCCGCGGCTGGGGCCGGGTCTATCTCGACCTGGACGCGACAGCCCGCTGGTCGGTACAGGTACCGCACCCGGTGGCCGATCTGGACACCGAGCGGCTGGGCACCGGCGTCCTGCGCGGCGCCCGCGGTGGCGTGCTGGTCCTGGCGGGCGCACACCGCGCGGCGGGCCACGGCGACGCCGCCGATGCGGCACATCGCCGCGACACGGTCTTCGACGCGGTCTGCACCGAGCTCGTACGCCGCGGCCTGCCCGCCGTACAGATCCACGGCTTCGCCCACGACTCGGCACCCCGCTACGACGCGATCGTCTCCACCGGCCGCGGGACCGACGGCCGCCCGGACGCCCGCAGGCTCGCCGACGCGCTGCGCGACCGCGGCTTCCGGGTGTGCCGTGCCTGGGCCCGGTCCTGCCCGCTGGAGGGCAGGACCAACGTCCAGGGCAGCCGCGCCGCCGCCTCGGGGGTGCCCTTCCTGCATGTCGAGTACGCGCGGGAGGTGCGGAAGGACGAGGGCCGGGCGGACATGGCCGCGGGGGCGATGGCCGGCGTCACGCCGACGTGGGGCCGCGGCTAGGCCCCGGAGCGGGCTGGACGTGGAAGGCGGTGGTTGCCTCGAGGGCGGCCCGCAACTGCTGATGGTGCGGCTGGTCACTGCACTCGTAACGGAACTGGGCTGCCGCGAGCCCGCCGCACTCGCCGAACAACTCGTCACTCTCGCGGACGGGGCCGCCAGCCGCGCCATGGTGCTGAGCGATGCGGACTACGGACGAGACGCGCGGGCAGCAGCAGAGTCCTCCTGGAAAACGCTCTGCCAGGCACGAGCTGCCGAGGACGACGTCCCCAGTGGAGTACCGTCCCCGCCGACAGCCGCCGCCCCCTGTGGATAACCGCACCGCATCCCTGCCCAGCTGCCACGATGGACGCATGACAGTGATGACCACTCTGATCGTCGACGGCGCCAATGTCGTCGGCTCGGTGCCCGACGGCTGGTGGCACGACCGGCGGGGCGCGGCCGAGCGGCTGCGCGACGGCCTCGTGGCGTACGGCGAGAGCGGGCTGCCCGGCCTCGCGGATCCGCCGGTGGAGCTGGTGCTCGTCGTGGAGGGCGCGGCGCGCGGGGTGGCGAGCGTCGACGGCGTACGGGTGGAGTCGGCCGACGGCAGCGGTGACGACCGCATCGTCGAACTGGTCGCGGCGCGGCCCGAGGGACGGCCGTGTGTGGTCGTGACGGCCGACCGGGGGCTGCGGGCGCGCGTGGAGGCGCTGGGCGCCCGGGTGACGGGCCCCCGTTCCGTACGCCCGGTCGGCACCGGCGGCGGCCGGGCGTACGGCAGATGAGGAGCCGTCAGCCGCGCCGCCCCATGCGGCTGTGCGACCGCCCGTACACGAAGTAGAAGGCGAGCCCGACGGCCATCCAGATGGCGAACCGCAGCCAGGTCTCCGCCGTCAGGTTGATCATCAGCCACACGGACGCCATGACGGACAGGATCGGCACCAGCGGCACCAGCGGGGTTCGGAAGGTACGCGGCAGGTCGGGGCGGGTGCGGCGCAGAATGATCACGCCCACGGCGACCACGACGAAGGCGAACAGCGTGCCGATGTTGACCAGCTCGGCCAGCACGTCGATGGACGTGAAGCCGGCCACCACGGCGACCACCGCGCCGAGCGCGATCGTGGACCGGTAGGGCGTACCGAAGCGCGGGTGGACCGTGGAGAAGACCCGGGGCAGCAGGCCGTCGCGGCTCATCGCGAAGAAGACCCGGCTCTGGCCGAGCAGCAGGATCATGCTGACGGAGGTGAGGCCGACGGCCGCGCCGAAGCTGATCAGACCGGCCCAGAAGGGGTGCCCGATGTCCTTGAAGGCGTCGGCGAGCGGCGCGTCCGTGGAGAGCCGGCTGTACTTCTGCATGCCGGTGACGACGATGGACACGGCGACGTAGAGGATCGTGCAGATGATCAGCGAGCCGAGGATGCCGCGCGGCACGTCGCGCTGCGGATTGCGGGCCTCCTCGGCGGCGGTGGCGACGATGTCGAAGCCGATGAAGGCGAAGAAGACCACGGCGGCGGCCGCGAAGATGCCCATCACCCCGAAGCTCGCCGGGGTGAAGCCGAACATCAGCTGGACCAGCGGCGCCTGCCAGCCGCTGCCGCCCTCGCTGGGCACGGACTCCGGCACGAACGGCTCGTAGTTCGAGCCGTTGATGAAGAACGCGCCGACCGCGATGACGATCAGTACGACGGTGACCTTGACGCCCACGACCACCGCGGTCACCCGCGACGACAGCTTCATGCCCGCGACCAGAATGGCCGTCAGCACGAGCACGAGGATGCAGGCCAGCAGGTCGAATCCGAACTGCCCTTCGTGCGTACCGGAGAGGCCCGCCGGCAGCTGTACGCCCGCGGAGTCCAGCAGCGAGCGGATGTAACCGGACCAGCCCACGGACACCACCGCACAGGCCAGCGCCAGCTCCAGGACCAGGTCCCAGCCGATGATCCAGGCGGGGAACTCGCCCAGCGAGGCGTAGGAGAAGGTGTACGCGGAGCCGGCGACCGGGACGGTGGAGGCGAACTCGGCGTAGCAGAGGGCGGCCAGCGCGCAGACCACCCCGGCGGCGATGAACGAGAGGGCGACCGCCGGGCCCGCCGTCTCCTTGGCGATCTTGCCGGTGAGGACGAAGATGCCGGTACCGATGATCACCCCGACGCCGAAGACCGTCAGATCCAGCGCGGACAGTGACTTCTTGAGCGCGTGCTCGGGCTCCTCGGTGTCGCGGATCGACTCCTCGACCGTCTTGGTACGGAAAAGGCCGCGGCGGCGGCCCTCCTGCTCTGGCAACGAACTGCTCATGGGCGAACCTCCGCCTGGGCGACCGTCAATGAATCCCCAACTGACCGAGTCTCGGCAATTGCGGGGAAAGGTCACTGACGGCGTGCCCGGAGGCGCCACAGATCACTCGATATGCGGAGGGACCGGCCCGCACCCGGAGGAGTGCGGACCGGTCCCTCCGGCGTCGGACCGATCAGTCCTGGGCGACCTGGGCCGGCTCGGCGGCCGGCGCGTCCTCGGCGTCCGCGGCGTCGTCGTAACGACCGTCGATCTTCGCGACCAGGCCGGTGACCTGGCGGGCGATGTCCGGCGCGGTGAGGCCGATCTCGGCCATGATCTCCTTGCGCGACGCGTGGTCGAGGAACTTCTCGGGGATGCCGAAGTCGCGCAGCGGCACGTCCACGCCCGCGTCCCGCAGCGCCTGCGCGACCGCGGAGCCGACGCCGCCGGAGCGGATGTTGTCCTCGACCGTGACCACGACACGGTGGCGGTCGGCCAGGCCCGGCAGGGCCGCGTCGACCGGCTTGACCCAGCGCGGGTCGACGACGGTCGTGGAGATGCCCTGCTTGTCCAGCAGGTCGGCGATCTCCAGGCACATCGGGGCGAGCGCGCCGACGGAGACCAGCAGCACGTCGGGCTTCTTGACGTCCTTCGCCGGCGCGCGCAGCACGTCCATGCCGCCGATGCGGCCGACCGCCTCGACGGCCGGGCCGACCGCGCCCTTGGAGTAGCGCACCACGGTCGGCGCGTCATCGACCTCGACGGCCTCGCGCAGCTGGGCGCGTACCTGGTCGGCGTCGCGCGGCGCGGCGATCCGCAGGCCCGGGACGACCTGCAGCAGCGACATGTCCCACATGCCGTTGTGCGAGGCGCCGTCGGTGCCGGTGACGCCGGAGCGGTCCAGGACGAAGGTGACGCCGCACTTGTGCAGCGCCACGTCCATCAGGACCTGGTCGAAGGCGCGGTTGAGGAACGTCGCGTACAGCGCGAAGACCGGGTGCAGGCCGCCGGTGGCCAGGCCGGCGGCGGAGACCGCGCCGTGCTGCTCGGCGATGCCCACGTCGTAGATCCGGTCGGGGAACGCCTCGGCGAACTTCTTCAGGCCGACCGGCTGCAGCATGGCCGCGGTGATCGCGACGATGTCCTTGCGCTCGCGGCCGAGCTTGACCATCTCCTCGCCGAACACCGAGGTCCAGTCGGCGCCGCCGGACGACACCGGCAGACCGGTGTCGGGGTGGATGACGCCGATGCCGTGGAAACGGTCGGCCTCGTCCTGCTCGGCGGGCTTGTAGCCGCGGCCCTTCTCGGTCAGGCAGTGCACGATGACCGGGCCGCCGAAGCGCTTGGCGCGCTGCAGCGCGGACTCCAGCGCCTCCATGTCGTGGCCGTCGATCGGGCCGACGTACTTCAGGCCGAGGTCCTCGAACATGCCCTGCGGGGCGACGAGGTCCTTCAGGCCCTTCTTGGCGCCGTGCAGCGCGTCGTAGACCGGCTTCCCGACGACCGGGGTGCGGTCCAGGATCTCCTTGCCGCGGGCGAGGAAGCGCTCGTAACCGTCGGTCGTACGGAGGGTGGCGAGGTGGTCGGCCAGGCCGCCGATGGTCGGAGAGTAGGAGCGCTCGTTGTCGTTGACGACGATGACCAGCGGGCGGTCCTTGGCGACCGCGATGTTGTTCAGCGCCTCCCAGGCCATGCCGCCGGTGAGCGCGCCGTCGCCGATCACCGCGACGACGTGGTCGTCCTTGCCGCGCACCTGGTTGGCCTTGGCCAGGCCGTCGGCCCACCCGAGCACCGTGGAGGCGTGGCTGTTCTCGATGACGTCGTGCTCGGACTCGGCGCGCGAGGGGTAGCCGGACAGGCCGCCCTTGGCGCGCAGCTTCGAGAAGTCCTGGCGGCCGGTCAGCAGCTTGTGGACGTAGGACTGGTGTCCGGTGTCGAAGAGGACCTTGTCCTGGGGCGAGTGGAAGACGCGGTGCAGGGCGATGGTCAGCTCGACCACGCCGAGGTTCGGGCCGAGGTGTCCGCCGGTCTTGGAGACGGCGTCGACGAGGAACGTCCGGATCTCCGCCGCGAGCTGCTCGAGCTGCTCCGGGCCGAGCCGGTCCAGATCGCGCGGTCCCCTGATACGGGTCAGCAGGGCCACCCGTGCCTCCTTGTGCGTCGAGCTGTTTTCCGGACCTTCGCTACCGGTCCGAGCTGATCGAGCTTGCCGATCAGACGAGTCTAATGTTCCGCGCGCTGCCACTGCGCGCGGGCCGTGCGAGGAATGTCACGCATATGGCCCCTGCCCGGAGGGAACCGGGCAGGGGCCGGGCGGCGGGCCGGGCGTGTCAGGTGCGGCCGGCCGTTTTCTGGGTGCGGCGGGAGACCGAGTCGATCACGACGGCGGCCAGCAGCACCGCGCCGGTGATCATGTACTGGATCTCGCTGGCCATGCCCAGCAGGTTCAGGCCCTGCTGGATGGACTGGATGACCAGCATGCCCAGCAGCGCCGACCAGATCTTGCCGCGGCCGCCGAAGAGGCTGGTGCCGCCGATGACCGCCGCGGCGATCACGTTCATCAGCGTGTTGCCCGCGCCGAGGTTCTTCGTGGCGCCGCCGGAGAGGCTGGCGATGAAGAGCCCGCCGAAGGCCGCGAGCATCCCGGAGATCGCGAAGACCGTGATCCGGATCTTGTCGACGTTGATACCGGCCCGGCGCGCGGCCTCCGCGTTGCCGCCGACCGCGAAGATCTGCCGGCCGTAGGTCGTGCGGCGGACCACGAAGTCGGCGACGACCAGGACGGCCAGGAAGACGACCAGGGCGAGCGGCAGGCCGCGCGCGCCAGCCGGCTCATTGAGCACGTACGCGACGGCGAAGGCGATCACCGCGACCACGGCGGTGCGCAGGCCCACCTCGCTCAGCGGCCGCGAGGGCAGCCCGGCGGCCTTGCGCCGCTTGGTGTCCAGCAGCAGCGAGCCCGCGTACGCCAGGACGGCGACCAGCGCCAGCCCGTACGCCGCCGCCTTGTCCTCGAAGTAGTAGCCCGTGAGGTAGGCGACCACGCTGCCGTCCGGCGTGTTGATGGAGCCTTCCTTGCCCATCATCCAGATCTGCAGGCCGCTCCAGCCGAGGAAGCCGGCCAGGGTGACCACGAAGGCGGGCACGCCGATCTTGGCGAAGAAGAAGCCGTGCAGCGCGCCGATCAGCAGGCCGCAGAAGATGGCGATCAGTACGGACAGCCAGTCGTTCAGGCCGTTCGTCACGCTGAGCACGGCCCAGACCGCGGCGCCGACGCCCGCCACCGAGCCGACCGAGAGGTCGATCTCGCCCAGCAGCAGGACGAAGACGATGCCGACGGCCATGATGCCGAGGCCGGAGGTGTAGATGCCGATGTTCGCGAGGGAGCCGGCGGAGAGGAAGCTGCTGGTCTGCAGCTGGAAGATCACCGCGATGACGATCAGGCCGAGGACGACCGGGAGCGAGCCCAGCTCGCCGCCGCGCATCCGCCGGGTGAAGTCGGTCCAGTACCCCTTGAAGCCCTGCTCGCGGACGAGCAGGCGGGGGTCGACGGCCGCGGCCGGGACGGCACTCTTCTCTGCCGACTGCTCCGGCGTGGCGCCCGCGTCGCTCTTGGTGAGGTCGCTGCTCATGACGCGCCCTGCTCCTTCTTCACCTGGTCCGTGCGGGCCTTGCGGCGCGTGACGGCATTGTCCGAGGCGCCGGTGATGGCGGCGATGATCTCTTCGTGGGAGGTGTCCGCCACAGGGAAGACGCCGTTGTTGCGGCCGAGGCGCAGCACCGCGACGCGGTCCGCGACGGCCTGTACGTCGGCCATGTTGTGGCTGATCAGGATCACGCCGTGGCCGCGCTCGCGGAGCCGCTCGACGAGGTCGAGGACCTGCGCGGTCTGCTCGACGCCGAGCGCCGCGGTCGGCTCGTCGAGGATGACGACCTTGGGGTCGCCGATCAGCGCGCGGGCGATGGCGACGACCTGGCGCTGGCCGCCGGAGAGCGCCGCGACGGGGATGCGGACGCTGGGGATGCGGATGGACAGGGTGTCCAGCAGCTCCTTGGCGCGCTTCTCCATGGCGATCTCGTCCAGCACGGAGGCGCGGCGCAGCTCGCTGCCGAGGAAGAGGTTGGCGACGACATCGAGGTTGTCGCAGAGCGCGAGGTCCTGGTAGACGGTGGCGACACCGAGCTCCTGGGCGTCGTGCGGCCGGTTGATGCGGACCGGACGCCCCTCCCACTCGATGGTGCCTTCGTCGATGGGGTGGACCCCGGCGATGGTCTTGACGAGGGTCGACTTGCCGGCGCCGTTGTCGCCGACCAGGGCGACCACCTCACCGGCTTCGATCTCCAGCGTGACGTCCGTGAGCGCCTGGACGGCGCCGAACCGCTTGGAGACCGAGCGCAACGCCAGCACGGGCGCAGCGGACACGTGAATCATCTCCTTCGCCGCCTGTCGGGCGGGAATGGTGCGTACGAGGCTGCCCGGCGGCCCGCGCCTCTCGTGGGCGCGGGCCGTCCGAGGGGGTTACTTGATGCCGGCTTCCTCGCACGCCTTCTTGTAGTCCGCGGTGCAGAGCTGGCTCGCCTTGTAGACCTTGTCCTTGATGATCGTGTCCTTGATGTCGTCCTTGGTCACGATCTGCGCGTCGTACAGCTTCGCCGGGATGCCCTTGACCTCGCCGCTGAGGCTGTCGACCTTGTCCGGGGTGAGGGAGCCGAGCTTCTCGCCCTTGAGGAGCTTGACCGCGACCTCGGCGGTGGTCTCGGCCTGCGGCTTGATCTGCTTGTAGATCGTGAAGGACTGCTCGCCCTTCAGGATCCGCTGCAGACCGGCCAGCTCGGCGTCCTGGCCGCCGACGGGGACGTCGACGTTCCGCTGCTTCAGCGCGGTGAGGATGCCGCCGGCCATGCCGTCGTTGGCGGAGTAGACGCCCTGGAAGCCGTCCTTGCCGAGCGAGTCGATCGCCGAGTTCATCTTCTTGTTGGCCTCGTCCGGCGACCAGTCCGGGATGTCCTGCTCGTAGACGATCTTCTTGACCTGCTTGTCGAGGACCGTGTGCGCGCCCTTCTTGAAGAAGGGGGCGTTCGGGTCGGTCGGCGAGCCGTTGATCATGACAACGTTGGCGTTCTTGGCGTCGCTGCCCAGGGCCTTGACCAGGCCCTCGCCCTGGAGGCGGCCGATCTTCTCGTTGTCGTAGGACACGTATGCCGAAATGTCGCCCTCGGCGAGGCGGTCGTACGCGACGACCTGCACGCCCTTCTTGGCGGCCTGGTTCACCCAGGACTTGGTGGCCTTGAAGTCGACCGCGTCCAGGATGATGACCTTGACGCCCTGCGTGATCAGCGCGTCGAACTGCTTCTTCTGCGTCTCGGTCTCCTGCGCGGCGTTGTTGTACTTCACCACGCAGTCCGCGCAGAGCTCCTTGATCTTCGCCTCCATCAGGGGGCGGTCGAAGGTCTCGTAGCGCGTGGTCTTGTTCTCCGGCAGCAAGAGGCCGATGGTCTTCTTGTCACCACCGCTGTCGTCACCGCTGCCGGCCTTGCCACAGGCGGCCACGGTCGCGGCCATGGAGACCGCGGTGGTGGCTATGACGACGCGACGCACAAATGCGTTCATGGGGATGGCCCTCCCTGACATGGCCGCGTCCTTGCGGCCGAGGTGCTTGGAGTCAACTCGGCCGCTCGCAGGGCGTCAAGGAGTAAATCCTTAACGAGATGACAACGGTGCCATCCGTTAGCTGTGTGAACTCAGAGTGCCCCTTGGCAGCGGTGGGGCACCCCTTTCGCTTCAGACAATGGCGGGTCGGGCAAGGCCGGGTCAGGCAATGGCGGGCGCGTCCGCGGCGACCGTGCCGTCCAGCAGCGTGGAGTCCCCCATCTCGCTGAGCACCAGCGCCAGCGCGCCCAGCACCTCGGCCCGGCCGCCCAGCGTGCCCGGTACGACCCCGAGCTGACGCGCCGCGCTGGGGATGGCGTACCGCGACACCGACTCGCGGATCGGCGCGAGCACCAGCTCCCCGGCCTCCGCCAGATCGCCGCCGAGCACCACCCGGCTCGGGTTCAGCAGATTGCACAGGTTCGCCACGCCGCTGCCGATGTGCCGGCCGACGTCCGCGATGACCCGGCGACAGCCCGGGTCGCCCTCGCGCGCGAGCTGGACGACGCCCGGCATGGTCAGGTCCGGGCCGTGACTCGGCTGGAGCAGCGGCAGTACGTACCGGGCCGAGGCGAAGGTCTCCAGACAGCCGCGGTTGCCGCAGCGGCACACCGGCCCCGACTCGTCCAGCGTGATGTGCCCGATCTCGCCCGCCGTGCCGCCCGGGCCGCGGTAGATCTGCCCGCTGATCACCAGCCCGGCGCCGACGCCGGTGGCCACCTTGATGTACGCGAGGTCGGCGGCGCCCCGCCCGGCACCCCACACCAGCTCGCCCAGCGCGCCGAGGTTCGCGTCGTTGTCCACGTGCACCGGCACGCCGAGCCGGTCCGACAGCTCCTCGCCCGGGTTCGTGCCGGACCAGCCCGGCAGGATCGCGGTCGAGCCGAGCGTCCCGGAGACCACGTCGATCGGGCCGGGCACGCCCAGGCCCACCCCGACGACCTTGGACCGGTCGATGCCGGTGGTCTCCACCAGCCGGCTGACGAGCTGCTCGGCCCGGTCGAAGCCCTCGGCGGCCGAGGCGTCCACGTCGATCGGCTCGGACTCCTCGGCGAGCACCTGGTGCGCGAGGTTGCCGACCGCGACCCGCAGGTGGCTGTGGCCGAAGTCGACGCCGACCACGACGCCCGCGTCGCCGGAGAGCGAGACGGAGCGGGCCCGGCGGCCGCCCGCCGAGGTGGGCGTGACCTCGACGGTCCCGCCGTCCTTCAGCTCCCGCACGATGTTGGAGACCGTGGCCGCCGACAGCCCGGTGGTCCGGGCGATCTCCGCCTGGGTGAGCGATCCCGCCATCCGTACGGCACGCACGACCCGCTCAAGATTGGCCCGGTGCAGCGAGGACTGCGACCCCGGAGTCTCCATCGACTCATCCACTCCCGCCTGCCGCGGGCGGCACGACGACCGCCCGCCGGCCGGACCACAGCGATGGGGCCCGGCTTGTCTCCAACATGTGAATCTAAGCTGAGCCGCCCGGGTCCGCTCCCGTCAAGTCCTCGACCGCTGCAGGGCGGATATCCACGCACGACGGCCGACCCCGGACGTGGACACACCCCAGGGCCTCCCGTCGCCCACGCGACGGAAGGCCCTCCGTTCTGCGGTGTCCTTTCGGGGGTGCGCGCCCGCTACTTCACCGCCCCCGCGGTCAGGCCCGCGACCACCTGGCGCTGGAAGACGATGTACGCCGCCAGCACCGGCAGCATCGCGATGGTCAGGCCCGCGAACAGCCCGGACCAGTCGCCCTTGTACCCCTGGCTGACGGCCAGCGCGACCAGGCCCTGGGTCAGCACCTTCTTGTCGGGGTCGCCGACGTTGAGGACCGTGGGCAACAGGTACTGGTTCCACTGCCCCAGGAAGTTGAAGATGCCGACGCTGATCAGGCCCGGCTTGGCCATCGGCAGCATGACCTGGAAGAACGTCCGCGCGTGCGAGGCCCCGTCGATGAGCGCGGCCTCGGCCACCGAGGACGGCAGCGTACGGAAGAACCCGCTGAGGAAGAAGACGGTGAACGGCAGCGAATAGGCGATGTAGACCAGGATCAGGCCGTGGTACGTGTCCAGCAGCGCCATGTTCTTCATGACGAAGAACAGCGGCACCAGCGCCAGGATCACCGGGAAGCCCATGCCGCCGACGAACAGGAAGTAGATGAAGCGGTTCCCGGGGAACTCAAAGCGGGCGAGGACGTACGCGGCCATCGAACCGAGCAGCATCGTACCGATCAGCGAACCGCCCACCACGATCAGCGAGTTGCCGAAGTACTGGGCCATATTGGCCTTTTCCCAGGCCCGCACCCAGTTCTCGAAGTGCAGCGCGGAGGGCAGCCCCCACGGCGAGCCGAAGATCTCCGAGTCGTCCTTGAACGAGCTGACCACGGCCCAGAGCAGCGGCATGGTGACGAGGACGCCCCAGATCACCAGCACGCCGTGCGAGAAGACGTTCAGGACGCCGCCCTCGCTGCTGCCCTTCCTGCCCCGGCCCGTCCCGCGGCCGGCGGGCGCGAGCGGCTCCGGCGCCGCGCCGCCCGTACCGCCGCCCTGCGCGAGGTCCTGCGGGGAGCCCTTCGTGACGCCCTGGAGCTCAGGGGGATCGGTCTGTGCGGTCATCAGAACTCCAGTCGCTCTCGACGGCCCAGCCGCATGACGACGGCCGCGAAGATCAGGGTGACGATGAGCAGCGAGACGCCGATCGCGGTGGCGTAGCCGGCCTGACCGTCACGGAAGGTCTTCTGGTAGACGTACAGCGGCAGTACTTCCGTCGAGTAGTCCGGGCCGCCCGGGCCGACGCTCATGATCTGCACGAACGCGAAGGCCGACACGTCCAGGGCCAGGATTCCCATGTAGATCCAGCCGGTCTGCACGGTGTCCCAGAGCAGCGGCAGGGTGATGCGGAAGAACGTGTTCGCGCGGCCCGCGCCGTCCAGCAGCGCGGCCTCGTAGAAATCCTTGGGAATGGAGCTCATTCCGGCGGAGAAGAGGACCACGTAGAAACCGACGTTGGCCCACACCATGGCGGCCATGACGCACCACAGCGCGAGCTGCGGGTCGCCCAGCCAGTCCGGCTGAATGGCGTCCAGGCCGACCGCGGAGAGCGCCGAATTGATGGCGCCGCTCTCCGGGTTGTACGCGAATTGGAACAGCAGCGCCACGATCGGCACCGATAGCACCTGCGGGAAGAAATAGAGAATCTTGTACGTGCCCGAGCCGCGCACCCCGCCGATGACCGCCTTCTTCGTGCGGCGGCCACCGACGTTGAGCATGAACGCGAAGAACAGCGCGAGCGAAATCGTCACCACCGGCAGCAGCAGAAGCAGGGTCACGCTGTTGCCCACCGCCGACCAGAACACACCGTCCTGGAAGAGCCGCGCGTAGTTGTCGAACCCGACCATCCCGAAATCGGAACTCAGACCTGTCCAGTCCGTGAAGGAGTAGTAAATCGCCTGCACGAACGGGGAGATCACAAAGACCGCGTAGATGGCCAGCGGAAGGATCAGGAACCCGGCGATGAAACGGTATTTACCGTGCTGCATGACGTACGATCCCGTTCTTGTCCTGCGGCGGCTGCCGCTGGTGACACAGCGAATTCGTCGGTCAGCGCTTGTACTTCTTCACGCTGGAGTCCTTGCGGGTCTCGTCCGCGTACTTCTGGATCTTGTTGATGGCCTCGGCCGGGGTCAGCCGGCCGGCCATCATCTCGCCGATGCAGCCGACGCCGATCTTCTCCTTCTGCAGGGCGACATACCAGTCCTGCAGCCGAGGGTTGAGGACGTTCTTGCCGGCCTTCTCCAGGGCCTGCTGCGCGGACGACAGGCCCGGCGGCAGGGTCAGGCCCTCGGTACCGCCGTTCAGCGAGGTGAGCGAGGAGACCTGCTTGGTGAAGTTCTTGGAGGACTTCTCGCTGAGCATGATGCGCAGCAGCTCCATGCCGCCCTCGGCGTTCTGCGCCTGCTTGGGCACGATGAACGGCTCGCCGCCGGAGGCCCAGAGCGTCCCGAACGGCATCTTGTCGGAGGAGTCCAGGCCGGACGGGGCGCCCACGGCGAGGTCGAAGTTGCCGGCCGCCTCGATCTGCTTGCCCGACTCGTTCTCCACCCAGGAGCCGTTCGGGATGAACAGCGCCTTGCCCTCGGCCCACGCCTTCTGGGACTGCAGGTGGTCCAGGCCCGGGCTGCCCTTGAGGATGTACCCCTTCTTGTACAGCTCGTAGTACGCCTCGAACGCGGCGCGCACCGCCGGGTCCTTCCACGCGCCCGGCTCCAGGTTGTCGATCCGGCGCAGCACCTCGGCGCCGCCGATCTTCGCGATGAAGGGGTACAGGCTGAACGGCACGTAGTACGGGTACTTGCCCGGGTACGTCCAGCCGGCGATGCCCTTCTTCTTCGCCTTCGCGCAGAGCGCGAGCATGTCGTCCCAGGTCTCCGGGTATTCCGCGTCCAGCTTCTTGAGATTGGTCTTGGAGTACCAGACGCCGTAGACCGTGTAGGCGTAGTACAGGGTCCAGATCTCCGAGCCGCCGAACTGGCCCATTTCCACGACGCCGGGGCGCAGCGTGTCGCGCACCTTCTTGCTCGGGTCGTCGATCGAGGGCGCGTCGAGCAGCGGCGTGAGGTCCGTCAGCTGGTCCTTGCCGACCAGGGTGCTGAAGTCCATCTGCTCCGCACCGGAGTTGTCGACCAGGTCGGGCGGATTGCCGCCGTTGAAACGGGGCTGCAGCGTGGACTGGATCTTCTGCGTGGAGGCGTGCTTGATCTTCCCCTTGGTCTTGGGGTAGGCGGCCGCGTACTGCGCCTCGGCGTCCTTGGCGTATTTGTCGCCGAAACCGCCGTCGAAGATGACCACGTCCAAAGCCGCGCTCTCATTGACGGCGAGCGGGTTCTTCGCGGACTTGGTGCCCTTGTCGACCTTGTCACCGCCGCCGCTGTCACCACCGCTCGCGCACGAGGCGAGGGCACTCATCGTCGGGACGGCGAACACTCCGAGCGCCGCGGACCGCTTGATCAGATCGCGACGGCTGGTTTCTGAGGTGGATCCCATGCTCAAGTCCTCGCCTTCTCCAGGACTCAGGCGGTGTACCGGAGCCACCCCGGCACCGCGGGTCAGATGAAGCTGAGTTGTACGGGATGTGCACCGGGCGCGCTAGAGATACGCAGGGAAAACGTGGGATTCCCCGCTGGTCCCCCGGTTCCGGACGGCTCGAAGCGCACAGCCATTCGGACGCCGACAGGTATAGTCCACTTCACGCGAGCGGGGCAAGATCAAAAGCAGCTTTTGCCGCCAGTCTTTCCCGAGTTGAGACCTCTCCGACATGCACGCCGACATGCGCGGATCGGGCAGGGGTCATTGCCGCCACCTCTCCCGGCTCCCTTGACACCAAAGGCCGCACGGCTGTTGGTTATCTCTGCAATGCCGGTATGACAACGATGTCAGTTGAGCCATGTCAGATGAGTGGAGATGCTCGCGTGCGGATCGGACACTTGCGTGGGATCAACCGGCCTGTCGCCCTGACGGCCGCCGCCCTGCTGATCGTGACGGCACACGGCGCGGCCGTGGCCGCGCCCTCCGCACCACAGGAACCACCGGGCACAGCCCAGGAGTTCAGCTCCTCGTTCGAGTCCGGCGAGCCGGCAGCGGACTGGCGCGACACCACCGAAACGGGCCCCGACGGCACCCTGAGAGCCTCCGGCGTCCGCCCCGAGAGCGGCACGGCACCCGGCATGACCAGCCACGTCGACACCGGCCCCACCGACTCCCCCACGGCGAAGCAGAACGCGGGCTTCACGGGCACCCGCGCGCTCCGCTACGGCGGCAGCCACACCGCCGGCGGCCACGGCTACGCGTACAACAAGGTCTTCGACGTCGACGTCCAGGTCGATCGCGACACCGCCCTCTCCTACAAGCTCTTCCCCGAAATGGCCGGATCGGCCCGTGACTACCGCGCCACCCACGTCTCCGTTGATCTCGCCTTCACCGACGGCAGTTACCTCAGCGACCTGAAACCGGCCGATCAGTACGGCGCTCCGCTGACGCCGCAGGGCCAGGGCGCCGCCAAGACGCTCTACGTCAATCAGTGGAACAACCGGGAGTCACGGATCGGAGCGGTGGCCGCCGGAAAGACGGTCGACCGCATCCTCATCGCGTACGACGCGCCTCAGGGCACCGGCGCCTTCCGCGGCTGGCTCGACGATGTGACGCTCGCACCCAAGGCGCCCGAGAAGCGTCTCGCGCACCTCGCCGACTACGCCTCGACCACCCGCGGCACCAACTCCAGCGGCAGCTTCTCCCGCGGCAACACCTTCCCCGCGACCGCCGTCCCCAACGGCTTCAACTTCTGGACCCCGGTCACCAACGCCGGCTCCCAGGACTGGCTTTACGAATACGCGCGCAAGAACAACGCCGACAACCTCCCCACCCTCCAGGCATTTTCCGCCAGCCACGAACCCAGCCCCTGGATGGGCGACCGGCAGACCTTCCAGGTGATGCCGTCCGCGGCCGCCGGCACCCCCAACGCCTCCCGCACCGCCCGCGCGCTCCCCTTCCACCACTCCCGCGAGACGGCGAAGCCGCACTATTACGGCGTCACCTTCGACAACGGACTGAAGACCGAGATCGCTCCCACCGACCACGCCGCCCTGATGAAGTTCACCTTTCCGGGTGACGATGCGAGCCTGATCTTCGACAACGTCAACAACAAGGGCGGCCTGACGCTCGACACCGAGAACGGCGTGGTCACGGGCTTCTCCGACGTCAAGAGCGGGCTGTCCACGGGGGCCACGCGGCTCTTCGTGTACGCCACGTTCGACGCGCCGGTCACCGCCGGCGGCAAGCTCACCGGAGGCGGCGGCCCCGACGTCACCGGCTATCTCCGCTTCGAGCCCGGCACCGACCGCACGGTGACGATGCGCATCGCCACGTCCCTCATCAGCGTCGACCAGGCGAAGGAGAACCTCCGTCAGGAGGCCCCCGAAGGCGCGTCCTTCGCCTCCGTACGGGACCGGGCCCGGTCCGCCTGGGACGACATCCTCGGCCGCATCGAGGTCGAGGGCGCGAGCCACGACCAGCTCACCACGCTCTACTCCAACCTCTACCGGCTGTACCTCTACCCCAACTCCGGCTCGGAGAAGGTGGACGGCAAGGTCCGCTACGCCAGCCCCTTCTCCCCCGCGACCGGCCCCGACACCCCCACCCACACCGGATCGAAGATCGTCGATGGCCAGGTCCACGTCAACAACGGCTTCTGGGACACCTATCGGACCACCTGGCCCGCGTACTCCTTCCTCACCCCGAAGCTGGCCGGCGAGCTGGCCGACGGCTTCGTCCAGCAGTACAAGGACGGCGGCTGGATCTCCCGCTGGTCCTCGCCCGGCTACGCCGACCTGATGACCGGTACGAGCTCCGACGTGGCGTTCGCCGACGCGTACGCCAAGGGGGTGCGCCTCGACGCCAAGGCGGCGTACGAGGCGGCGCTGAAGAACGCCACCGTCGCGCCGCCCAGCCCCGGCGTCGGCCGCAAGGGCATGAACACCTCGCCGTTCCTCGGGTACACGTCCACCAAGACCCGCGAGGGCATGTCCTGGGCCCTGGAGGGCTACCTCAACGACTTCGGCATCGCACAGATGGGCCGCGCGCTCTACAAGAAGACCCACGAGAAGCGCTACAAGGAGGAGTCGGAGTACTTCCTCAACCGCGCCCGGGACTACGTCAAGCTCTTCGACGACAGGGTCGGCTTCTTCCAGGGCAAGGACGAGCAGGGCAACTGGCGGCTGACACCGGACAAGTACGACCCGCGCGTCTGGGGCCACGACTACACCGAGACCAACGGCTGGTCCTTCGCCTTCACCGCGCCGCAGGACCTGAAGGGCCTCGCCAACCTCTACGGCGGCCGCGCGGGCCTCGCGAAGAAGCTCGACACGTACTTCGCGACGCCCGAGACCGGTACCAAGGAGTTCGCGGGCAGCTACGGCAACGTGATCCACGAGATGACCGAGGCCCGCGACACCCGGATGGGCATGTACGGCCACAGCAACCAGCCCTCGCACCACATCGCGTACGCCTACGACGCGGCCGGGCAGCCGTGGAAGACCCAGGAGAAGGTCCGCGAGGTGCTCTCCCGGCTCTACCTCGGCAGCGAGATCGGCCAGGGCTACCCCGGCGACGAGGACAACGGCGAGATGTCCGCCTGGTACGTCTTCAGCGCCCTCGGCTTCTACCCGCTGGTGATGGGCCAGCCCGAGTACGCGATCGGCTCCCCGCTCTTCACGAAGGCCACCGTCCACCTGGAGAACGGCCGCAACCTGGTCATCAAGGCCCCGAAGAACAGCACCCGGAACGTCTACGTGCAGGGGGTGAAGGTCAACGGCAAGCCCTGGACCTCCACGGCGCTCCCGCACTCCGTCCTCGCCCGCGGCGGCACGCTGGACTTCGCCATGGGTCCGGAGCCGTCCCGCTGGGGCACCGGCGCGCACGCGGCGCCCACCTCGATCACCCAGGACGAGAAGGTCCCGTCCCCGGCCGGTGACGCGACCGCGCCGGACGGCTCGGCGCTCTTCGACAACACCTCGGACACGTCGGCGTCCTTCGGGACGGCGGCCGCCGACCTCCCGAAGGCGGCCCGCGTCACCTCGTACACGCTGACCTCGTCGGCCAAGGAGGACGCGCCGGCCGGCTGGACCCTGGAGGGCTCCCCGGACGGCCGGAAGTGGACCACCCTGGACCGCCGCTCCGCCGAGTCCTTCACCTGGGACAAGCAGACCCGCGTCTTCTCCGTCGAGCGGCCGGGCACGTACCGGCACTACCGGCTGGTCCCGGCCGGCAGGGCCACCCTCGCCGAGATCGAACTGCTCTCTTGACCGCACCGTGTGCCACAGGCCAGGGCCGCACCGCCCGCGAACGGACGGTGCGGCCCTGTGCGGCTCCCGGACGGCTCAGAGGAGGATGTGGAGCAGGCTGCTGAGCAGACCGTGGTGGCCCCACCAGCCGTGGTGGTCGTCGTCGTCCCAGCGGTCGTGCTTGTGCTTGCACTTGCAGTCGCCGCGGTCGTGGTGCTGCCACGTCGCGACCGACGGCGCCTGCGGGGCGGCCTGGGCCACGCCCGAGACCGGGAGGACGACCGCCGTCGCGAGCATTGCGGCCGCGACGGACCGGCCGATGAACCTGCGCATGTGATTCTCCTGTCAGCAGGAAATAAGGACGACGCAAGACGTACCGCGCCCCGCCGCCTTCTCACCCGGTACGCCCCGACACCACTCCCCCGGCCTCGTGATCACCCCGAGCGGCCCCGCACACCCGCCCTACCGGGACTTTCCGTGGTACAAGCCGGGCATGCGGAAGGGCCGCACCCCGAGGGGTGCGGCCCTTCCTGCCGCTGCCGGGCTCCGCTTACTTGCGGATCAGGCTGCGCAGCACGTACTGCATGATGCCGCCGTTGCGGTAGTAGTCGGCCTCGCCGGGGGTGTCGATGCGGACCTTGGCGTCGAACTCGACATCTGCCCCAGAGGGAGAAGCAGCCTTGACCTTCACGGTCTCCGGGATGCCGCCGTCGTTCAGGGCGGTGATGCCGGTGATGGAGAAGGTCTCCTCGCCGGTCAGGCCCAGGGACTGGGCGGAGGCGCCCTCGGGGAACTGCAGGGGCAGGACGCCCATGCCGATCAGGTTCGAGCGGTGGATGCGCTCGTAGGACTCGGCGATGACGGCCTTGACGCCGAGCAGCGCGGTGCCCTTGGCGGCCCAGTCGCGGGAGGAGCCGGAGCCGTACTCCTTGCCGGCCAGGATGACCAGCGGGATGCCGGCGGCCTGGTAGTTCTGCGAGGCGTCGTAGATGAACGACACCGGGCCGTCGGCCTGGGTGAAGTCGCGGGTGAAGCCGCCCTCGGTGCCCGGCGCGATCTGGTTGCGCAGGCGGATGTTGGCGAACGTGCCGCGGATCATGACCTCGTGGTTACCACGGCGGGAGCCGTAGGAGTTGAAGTCGCGACGCTCGACGCCGTGCTCGGTGAGGTACTTGCCGGCCGGGGTGTCGGCCTTGATCGCACCGGCCGGGGAGATGTGGTCGGTGGTGACCGAGTCGCCCAGCTTGGCCAGGACGCGGGCGTCCGCGATGTCCTCGACCGGGGTGGTCTCCATCGTCATGCCCTCGAAGTACGGGGGCTTGCGGACGTAGGTGGACTCGGCGTCCCACTCGAAGGTGTTGCCGGTCGGGATCGGCAGCGCCTGCCACTGCGCGTCGCCCGCGAAGACGTCGGAGTAGGACTTGTTGAACATGTCCTCGCCGATGGCGTTGGCCACGACGTCGTTGACCTCGGCCTCGGTGGGCCAGATGTCCTTGAGGTAGACCGGGTTGCCCTCGGTGTCGTTGCCGATGGCCTCCTCGGTGATGTTCACCTTCATGGAGCCGGCGATGGCGTACGCGACGACCAGCGGCGGGGACGCCAGGTAGTTCATCTTGACGTCGGGGTTGATCCGGCCCTCGAAGTTGCGGTTGCCGGAGAGCACCGAGGTGACGGCGAGGTCGGCCTCGTTGATCGCCTTCGAGATCTCCTCGTCCAGCGGACCGGAGTTGCCGATGCAGGTGGTGCAGCCGTAACCGACCAGGTTGAAGCCCAGCTTGTCCAGGTACGGGGTCAGGCCGGCCTTGTCGAAGTAGTCGGTGACGACCTTCGAGCCCGGGGCCAGGGTGGTCTTGACCCACGGCTTGCGGGTCAGGCCCTTCTCGACCGCCTTCTTGGCCACGAGCGCCGCGGCGACCATGACGTAGGGGTTCGAGGTGTTGGTGCAGGAGGTGATCGCGGCGACGGTGACGGCGCCGTGGTCGATCTCGAAGACCGAGCCGTCGGCGGCGACGACCTGGGTCGGCTTGGTCGGCACGCCGTTGGTGCGGGCCGGCGAGTCCGAGGCCGGGAAGGACTCCTTGCCCGCCTCCTCGTCGTCCGAGACGTAGTTGCGCACGTCCTGCGCGAACTGCTCGGCGGCCTTGGCCAGGACGATGCGGTCCTGCGGGCGCTTCGGGCCGGCGATCGACGGGACGACCGTCGACAGGTCCAGCTCCAGCTTCTCGGAGAAGTCCGGCTCGGCGGCCGGGTCCAGCCAGAGGCCCTGCTCCTTGGCGTACGCCTCGACCAGCGCGACCTGCTGCTCGGAGCGGCCGGTGAGCTTGAGGTAGTTCAGGGTCTCGTCGTCGATCGGGAAGATCGCGGCGGTGGAGCCGAACTCCGGCGACATGTTGCCGATGGTGGCGCGGTTGGCGAGGCTCGTCGCGGCCACACCCTCGCCGTAGAACTCGACGAACTTGCCGACGACACCGTGCTTGCGCAGCATCTCGGTGATGGTCAGCACCAGGTCGGTGGCGGTGGTGCCGGGGGTGAGCTCGCCGGTCAGCTTGAAGCCGACCACGCGCGGGATCAGCATGGAGACCGGCTGGCCGAGCATCGCGGCCTCGGCCTCGATGCCGCCGACGCCCCAGCCCAGGACGCCCAGGCCGTTGACCATCGTGGTGTGCGAGTCGGTGCCGACGAGGGTGTCCGGGTACGCCTGGCCGTTACGGACCATGACCGTACGGGCCAGGTGCTCGATGTTCACCTGGTGGACGATGCCGGTGCCGGGCGGGACGACCTTGAACTCGTCGAAGGCGGTCTGGCCCCAGCGCAGGAACTGGTAGCGCTCCTTGTTGCGGCCGTACTCCAGCTCGACGTTCTGCGCGAACGCGTCGTTGGTGCCGAACTTGTCGGCGATGACGGAGTGGTCGATGACCAGCTCGGCCGGGGCCAGCGGGTTGATCTTCGCCGGGTCGCCGCCGAGCTCCTTGACGGCCTCACGCATGGTGGCGAGGTCCACGACGCAGGGCACGCCCGTGAAGTCCTGCATGATCACGCGGGCCGGCGTGAACTGGATCTCCTCGTTGGGCTGGGCCTGCGAGTCCCAGTTGCCCAGCGCCCGGATGTGGTCGGCGGTGATGTTCGCGCCGTCCTCGGTGCGGAGCAGGTTCTCCAGCAGCACCTTCAGGCTGTACGGCAGGCGGGCGGAGCCCTCCACCTTGTCCAGCCGGAAGATCTCGTACGACTCGTCGCCCACCTGCAGGGTGCTGCGGGCGTCGAAGCTGTTCGCCGACACGACAGTCTCCTTCATGCATGAATTCGCGCGTACCACCACGATCCTGCCGTCACCGGCCCCAGCCGATCAGCTAAGGTAAGACTTAGTTAGGGGAGCCTTACTAGCGCGGCAGCGGTACGTCTCTCGGCAGATATCTCGATGTCGAGATAACTCTAGTACATCGCCGCCGCGCGGTCATGCCCTGCCTACCTGGTGTCCGCTTCCTCCGGTAGCGCCAGAGTGAGGCGGCGCAGCCGGGCGGGGTCGGCGATGACCTCGTACGTGGTGATCCGGTCCCGCTCGACCGTGAGGGTGAGCGCGAGGCGCAGCCGCCCGTACGGGGCGACGACGATCCCCACGGCCCCGTCGACCAGCGCGGTCTCCGCGTACCGTGCGCGCCGCCCGAAGACGAGGGTTCCCTCGGCCACGGCCCGTGCCCCGCGGACCTCCGTCGGGGCTCCCGGCGGCAGGGCGGCACGGTCGGCGCGGCGTACGACGTCGGGCGCCAGGACCGCGAGCAGCGCGTCGAGGTCGCCGCGGCGCGAGGCGGCCAGGAAGGCGTCGGCGACCCGCCGCTGCCGGGCGAGTTCGGCCGGGGGGAGCGTGGTCGTGCCCCGTACCCGGTGGCGGGCCCGGCTGGCGAGCTTCTTCGTAGCGTCCGGTGAGCGGTCCACGAGGGGCGCGATCTCCGCGAACGGCACGGCGAACAGGTCGTGCAGCACGAAGGCGACCCGTTCGGCGGATGCGAGAGTGTCCAGTACGACGAGCAGCGCGCGGCCGACCGAGTCGGCCAGCAGTGCCTGCTCTTCCGGGCCGCCGCCCCCGGTGTCCGAAGGCGTGTGGAGCCGGTCGGGCAGCCGGTGGCCGAGGAGCTCCTCCCGGCGTGTCGCGCGGGTCCGCAGCATGTCGAGGCAGATGCGGGAGAGAACGGTCCGCAGCCAGCCGCCCAGGTTCTCGATCTCTCCTGCGTCGGTGCGGCCGAGCCGCAGCCAGGTCTCCTGCACGGCATCGTCCGCCTCGGCGGCCGAGCCGAGCATCCGGTGGGCGACCGCCCGCAGGTGGCCACGGTGCGCCTCGAACCGTGCGGCCGGCCCGCCATCCCCGTTCCGGGCCGCCGCCCCGCCGTACTCGTCCATCGGTCACCTTTCCTCGTCGCGCGCCGTCACCGACATGACGTATGTGCCACCGCAGAAGTGACGTGGAAGGAGAACGCGCGATGAGGACGACGACGAGCCGGCCGGTCGCGCTCGGCCAGCCGCTGCTGACCGGCGCGGACCTCGGGGACCTCCGGCTGCCCAACCGGGTGGTGATGGCTCCGGTCACCCGGGCGCGCGCGGCCAACGACGGGCTGGTCCCGACGGAGCTGCATGCCGTGTACTACGCCCAGCGAGCCGGGGCCGGGCTGATCGTCACGGAGGGGACCTGGGTGAGCGAGCAGGCGATCGGCTTCGTTCACGTCCCTGGCATCTACAGCGCGGAACAGGTCGCCGGGTGGCGGCGAGTCACCGATGCCGTGCACGCTCTCGGCGGCCGCATCGTGCTGCAGCTCTGGCACACCGGTGCCGCATCCCACCCCGACCACCTCGGCGGGCGACTGCCCGCCGGCCCGTCGGCGGTCGATCCCCACGAACGGTCCCGCACTCCCAGCGGGTTCAAGCCGACCGTCACTCCCCGGGAGATGACCGCGGACGACATCGCCGCCACGGTCGCCGGCTTCCGTGCCGCGTCGGCGAACGCCCGGCGAGCCGGGTTCGACGGCGTCGAGATCGGCGCCCTCGGCACCTTCCTGCTCGCGCAGTTCCTCCACCCGCGGCTGAACCGCCGCACCGACGGGTACGGCGGCACCCCGGCCGGGCGGCGGCGCCTGCTGCTGGAGATCGTCGACGCGGTCGCCGAGCCATGGGAGGGACGGCGCGTGGGTCTCAGGCTCTCGCCCTACTGGACCGGTGGCCGGTTCCAGGCGGACACCGGGACGCGCGCCGACCACGACGCCCTTGTGGCGGAGCTCGGCGACCGGCCCCTGGCGTACCTCCACTTGCGGGGGCCGGACCGCGCGGCGCCGGACGGAGCCCCCGACTTCGCCGCCTTCGCGCGCTACCGACGCCTGTTCCCCGGCCCGCTGATCGCGAACAACGGCTTCGACCGGCGTTCCGGCAACGCGGTCATCGCCGCGGGGCTCGCCGACGCCGTCTCGTACGCCACCCACTTCATCGCCAACCCGGATCTCGTCACCCGCTTCGCCCTCCGACAGGAGTTGGCGGCGGGCGACCCCGCCACGTACTACACGGGCGGGGCCGCCGGGTACGTCGACTACCCGGCGGCCGGAGCCGACAGATGGAGCACCTCGTAGCGCTCGGTGGTGTCCTCGTCGGTGGGGACGGTGTCCGTCCACAGGACGAAGCGCAGCAGGTGCCAGTGGTACGGATCGACGGCGAGGGCTGCCGTGTGGACGTCGGGGCGGCGGGTCAGGGTGTGGAGGGCTTCGGTTTCCTGCTCGATGAGGCGGGAGAGGCCCAGGCCCGTGCCGTCCGGGTCGGGGGCGGGCGGGAGAGGGGTCAGGCGGCGGGAGGCGGTGCGTGGGGGTGTTTCGCGGGCGGGGCCCGGCAGGGTGGTCACGCCGGTCCAGTGCTGTACGGCCGGGCGGCCGAAGTCGCGGATGATGCCCTGGAAGCCGCCCCCGCCGAGGAGGAAGTGGCTCATCGCGTCGACGTCCTGCCAGAGGTAGAAAGGCGCGTACTGGTTGACCGGCGAGCCGTCGGTGCCGCGCTCGCGGATCAGGTACGCCTTCAGGCCCAGCCCGGCGCGGTCGTCGAGCAGATGCCCGTAGTCGGCCACCCGCTTGCGGATGACGCCCATGTCGTAATCGGCGGGCAGGGTGATCTCGTACTGCGCTGCGTACATCAGCGGCTCCGGGTGGCGTGTGCGGCCAGCAGGGTGAGTACGCCCGTGACCGCCTGGTCGAAGGCGTCCGGCGTACCGGCGGCGCGGGCGAGGACGTAGCCGCCCTGGACGACCGCGACCACGGTGGCGGCCGTGGCAGCCGGGTCCAGCTCCGCGGCCAGCTCGCCGCGCTCCTGACCCTCCGCCAGCACCGCCGCGATCTCGCCGCGCAGCCAGTCGAACGTCTCGTCGACCGGGGCGCGCAGCGCCGGGTCGGCCATCACGTCCGGGTCCTGGGTGAGCCGCCCGACCGGGCAGCCCTTGAGGACGTCGCGTTCCCGGCGCAGGTAGGCGCCGATGCGATCCGGCGCCGTGCCGGGCCCGGCGAGCAGCCGCGCCACCTCGGCCCGCATCTCCTCCGCGGTGCGCCGGATGGCGGCCAGCGCGAGGTCCGGCTTGCCGGTGAAGTGGTGGTACATGCTGCCCTGGCCCGCGTTCGCGCGTTGCAGGATCGCCTTGGGGCTCGTACCGACGTAGCCGCGCTCCCACAGGAGCTCGCGGGTGCTTTCGATGAGGCGTTCCGAGGTGCCGGCCGATGGGCCGTTCGGGCCGCTCCGGCCTTTCGCAGTGCTCATGAGGGAAGCATACATACCAGTAGGTACAGAGGGTGGGTGCGGAGGGCGCGGAAAGTTTTTGCGGATGGCTCGGCCCGCATGTCACATCTCGTGGGCCGCTGCCGTCGTAGGGGTGAAGCACGGAAATCCGATCACAAGTCTGATCACGAGGAGAGCGATCATGCAGGCACGGATGCAGAACCCCGCGACCATCTTTCCCGAGGCCACGGCGGCCGTGCAGCAGCTCCTGAAGGCGGCCGGCTCGGGCGGAGTGCCGCAGACGACGCTGGAGCTGGTGCACCTGCGGGCGAGCCAGATCAACGGCTGCGGCTACTGCGTGGTCGGCGGCGCGCTCAAGGCGAAGAAGGCGGGCGAGACCGACGAGCGGCTCGCCGCCGTGGCGGCCTGGCGCGACGCGCCGTTCTTCACCGAGGCCGAACGCGCGGCGCTGGCCCTCGCCGAGGCCGCGACCCGGCTCGCCGACCAGCCGGACCCGGTGCCGGACGAGATCTGGGACGCGGCCGCCGACCACTTCGACGAGAAGCAGCTGGCGTCGATCGTCCTCATGGTCGGCCTGACCAACCTCTTCAACCGGATCAACGTGACGACCCGGCAGGTGGCGGGGCCGACCTGGTAAGTGGCCTCCCCTTGTGGCGCGGGCGGCGGACCGCAGGAGCGGGCCGCCGCCCGTACGCCGTTCGTACGAGCCGTGTCCGCCGGCCGTCGCAAAGCCGTCGGCGCGAACGGGTGACAGTTCAACATCCATCTCATATCTGAGATAACGTTCTCCTCATGGCAGACGACTACCTCGTACGTATCGGCAAGCTCATCCGTGACGCCCGGCAACACCGGGGCTGGACACAGACGCAGCTGGCGGAGGCGCTCGGCACGAGCCAGAGCGCGGTCAACCGCATCGAACGCGGTAATCAGAACATCAGCCTTGAGATGATCGCCCGGATCGGCGAGGCGCTGGACAGTGAAATCGTCTCCCTGGGGTACGCGGGTCCCATGCATCTCCGCGTCGTCGGCGGCCGCCGTCTCTCCGGCAGTATCGACGTCAAGACGAGCAAGAACGCCTGCGTGGCTCTGCTCTGCGCGACGCTGCTGAACGCCGGCCGCACCACCCTGCGCCGTGTCGCCCGCATCGAGGAGGTCTACCGCATCCTCGAAGTGCTGGGCTCGATCGGCGTCCGTACGCGCTGGATCAACGACGGGAACGACCTGGAGGTCGTCCCGCCCGCCGAGCTGGACCTCGACGCGATGGACACCGAGGCCGCCCGCCGCACCCGCAGCGTCATCATGTTCCTCGGCCCGCTGCTGCACCGCATGGACCACTTCAAGATCCCGTACGCGGGCGGCTGCGACCTCGGTACCCGGACGGTCACCCCGCACATGACCGCGCTGCGCCACTTCGGCCTGGAGGTCACCGCCACCGAGGGCACATACCACGCCAACGTCGACCGGGCCGTGGCGCCCAAGCGCGCGATCGTCCTGACCGAGCGCGGCGACACCGTGACCGAGAACGCGCTGCTCGCCGCCGCCCGGCACGACGGCGTCACGGTCATCCGCAACGCCTCCTCCAACTACATGGTCCAGGACCTGTGCTTCTTCCTGGAGCAGCTGGGCGTACGGGTCGAGGGCATCGGCACCACCACCCTCACCGTGCACGGCGTCACGCACATCGAGCGGGACGTGGACTACGCGCCGTCGGAGGACCCGGTCGAGGCGATGAGCCTGCTGGCCGCCGCGGTCGTCACCGAGTCCGAGCTGACGATCCGCCGCGTACCCGTCGAATTCCTGGAGATCGAGCTCGCGGTCCTGGAGGAGATGGGCCTCGACCACACCCGCAGCGCGGAGTACACCGCCGACAACGGCCGTACCCGTCTGATCGACCTCACCGTCCGCCCCTCCAAGCTGAGCGCCCCGCTCGACAAGATCCACCCGATGCCGTTCCCCGGCCTGAACATCGACAACGTGCCGTTCTTCGCGGCCATCGCGGCCAGCGCCCAGGGGCAGACCCTGATCCACGACTGGGTCTACGACAACCGCGCGATCTACCTGACGGACCTCAACCGTCTCGGCGCGGGCGTCAAGCTGCTCGACCCGCACCGCGTCCTGGTCGACGGCCCGACCCGCTGGCGCTCGGCGGAAATGATGTGCCCGCCGGCCCTGCGCCCCGCCGTCGTCGTCCTCCTGGCGATGATGGCCGCCGAGGGCACCTCCGTACTGCGCAACGTCTACGTCATCAACCGCGGCTACGAAGACCTCGCCGAGCGCCTCAACTCCCTGGGCGCCCAGATCGAGATCTTCCGGGACATCTGAGCCGCGCTTGCCGCCGCCCCCTCCTGATCCGTGAGAATGCGGAGCAGGAGGGGGTGCGGCCGCACCCGTGGGACGTGTACCTGGGGAGACAGTCAGCCGTGAGCGCCACGACCGCAGCCCGCCCGCTGGATGAAGATTTCTTCATCTCCGGCTCATCGTGACGATGCGGTACGTCCCGCAGGCTCGTCGCCATGGCCTTCTCGCAACGCATGGCGGCGCTCGCCGCGGTCGTGGCGATACCGCTGGGTATCGCGGCGACCAGCTACGCCCTCACCGACAGCCCGGAATCGCCCAAGGCGCCCCCGAAGGTCGAGCTGGACAGCGGCTCCCCGTCGGCCGGGCCGACCGGCCCCGGGCCGACGCCCAGCGACGAGGTGGTCTCGCGGCCGCCGGTGAGCGACGACCGTTCCGGCGACGCGTCCGACGATGCCTCCGGCGGCCCGTCCGGCGGTGCGTCCGATGATGGCGCCGACGACTCCGCCGACGACGATGACGACCGCGGCGCCGGAGACCGTGACGACGGCTGATCCGGCACCGCGCCGGCGGATATCCGCCCGGGTCCGCATCCTGCTCTGGCTCCTGGTGGTGATGGCCGTGGCGCTCACCGCCGTGGCCGCCACCACCCGCTCGATCCTGCTGCGCGACGTGGATCACCGGATCACGCGGCTGCTCGCGCAGGAGGCCAGTGAATTCGCCAACTTCGAGGAACAGGGCTTCGACCCGGAGACCGGCCGCCGATTCACCGAACCCGACCGGCTGCTCCGGGTCTTCCTGGAGCGGCAGTACGCCGATGCCGACGAGGAGCTGATCGGTCTCGTACGGCGGGAGGGCCGCGAGCCCGCGAAACTCGTACAGCCGCGGGAGATCCCCACCGAGCGTCCGCTGCGCGACGATGCCGCGGCGCGCCGGGCGATCTTCGCTTCGAAGGAGCCGACCGGCACCCTGCGGCGTCCGGCGGGCGAGATCCGCTGGGCCAAGGTCGATGTCGCCCGGCACGGCGGAAGTCCGCACGGTGACGGTCCCGAGGCCGCCTTCGTCGTCGCCTTTCACCCGGAGCGCGAGCGGGACAAGGCGGACGAGGTATTCCGTATCCTGCTCGCCATCTCGGGGGTCGCGCTGCTGATGACGACGGGCATCGGGTGGGCCGTCGCGGGCCGGATACTCAAGCCCGTACGGGTGGTGCGTACTGCCGCAGCGCAGCTCACCGAGCAGGATCTGACCCGGCGGATCCCCGTGCAGGGGCGGGACGACATCGCCGCGCTGGCCGACACGTTCAACGGGATGCTGGACCGGCTGGAGCGGGCCTTCGCGGCGCAGCGCGACTTCGTCGACGACGCGGGGCACGAACTCCGCACCCCCATCACGATCGTGCGCGGCCATCTGGAGCTGATGGGCGACGATCCGGCCGAGCGCGAGGAGACCGTGCGGCTGGTCACCGACGAGCTGGACCGGATGAGCCGCATCGTCGAGGACCTGCTGCTGCTCGCCAAGGCCGAGCGGCCCGACTTCGTCACCCCGGAGCCGGTTCAGCTCGCCGAGCTCACCGCCGATGTCTTCGTGAAGGCCCGCACGCTGGGCGAGCGCCGCTGGGAGCTGGGCGAGGTCGCCGACCGCGAGATCCAGGTGGACCCGCAGCGCATCACCCAGGCCATGGTGCAGCTCGCGCAGAACGCCGTGCAGCACACCACGCACGGACAGACGATCCGCATCGGCTCGCGCGCCGCGGGCCGCCGTATCGAGCTGTACGTCGCCGACTCCGGGCCCGGCGTGCAGCCGCAGGACGCCCAGGTGATCTTCGAGCGGTTCCGGCGCGGGACGGCCCGCCGCGGGACGCGCACCTCGGGGGCCGGCCTCGGCCTGTCGATCGTCCGCGCGATCGCCGAGGGCCACCGGGGCCGGGTCCGGCTGCACGCCACCGAGGGCGGCGGCGCCACCTTCGTACTGGAGATTGAGAACACCGAAAAGAACACAGCGAAGAACACCGAGAAGAACGGGGTGGGCAGTTGAAGCGGATTCTCATCGTCGAGGACGAGGAGCGGATCGCCTCGTTCATCGAGAAGGGCCTGCGCGCCAACGGCTTCACCACGACGGTCGTCGGCGACGGGGACTCGGCGTACGACTACGCGCTCACCGGCGGCTTCGACCTGATGGTGCTCGACATCGGGCTGCCGGGCCGGGACGGCTTCACCGTGCTGCGGCAGGTGCGCGAGGACCGGATCACCCTGCCGGTCATCGTGCTCACCGCACGCGATTCCGTACGCGACACGGTGGCGGGTCTGGAGGGCGGCGCGGACGACTGGATGACCAAGCCGTTCCGCTTCGAGGAGCTGCTCGCGCGGGTGCGGCTGCGGCTGCGTACGGCGGCGCGCGCGCCCGAGGTGACGGTGCTGCGCAGCGGCGGGCTGTCGCTGGACCTGCGGACCCGCAGGGCGCGGTCGGGCGAGCGGCTGGTGGACCTGACCGCCCGGGAGTTCGTGCTGCTGGAGCTGTTCCTGCGCCATCCGGGGCAGGTGCTCTCGCGCGAGCAGATCCTCTCCCACGTCTGGGGGTACGACTTCGACCCCGGCTCCAACATCGTGGATGTGTACGTACGGGCGCTGCGCAAGAAGCTGGGCGCCGAGCGGGTGGAGACGGTACGCGGAATGGGGTACCGGCTGTCCGCGTGAAGTTCCCTTCATGTACGGCTCATCGATGACTCACGGCGTCATCCGACGCTGAGGGGGTGAGCCTGAACCTCCGCCAAGCCGCGACCCTGTGCGTGGCCCTGAGCCTCTGCGCCCTGCTCGTCGTGCCCGGGAACTTCCCCGGGCTCGGCGGCGACGCCCGGCTGACCCTCGCCGTCTTCGCCCTCGCCACCTGCGCGTGGATCGGCACGCCGATCGACGACACGTACATCGCCCTGGGCGCGGGACTCGCCCTCACGGTCACGGGGGTGATCAGCAGCGAGACGCTCTTCGGCACCCTCGGGGACTCCACCGTGTGGCTGCTGATCTGCGCGTTCGTGCTCGCCGCCGCGGTGGCCCGGACGGGGCTCGCGGGGCGGGCCGCCGCGTTCCTGGTCAGCGGGGCGCGCAGCGTGCGGCAGTTGACGCATCTGACGACCGCGGCACTGGTGGTCACGGCCTTCGCGGTGCCGGCCACCTCGGGCCGCGCCGCACTCGCGCTGCCGGTGTTCCTGGCGCTCGCCAAGGTGCTCGCCGACCGGAAGCGACTGGTCGTGATGCTCGCGCTGCTCTTTCCGACCGTGATCCTGCTGTCCGCGGTGGCGACCCTGATCGGGGCCGGTGCGCATCTGATCACCGTGTCGGTGCTCTGGGAGGCGACCGGCGAGCGCATCGACTTCACCCGCTGGCTGCTGCTCGGCCTGCCGCTCGCCGTCGCCTCGTCCCACCTTGCCGCGGAGGCCGTCCTCCTGACGACGACCCGGCGGGCCGACCGCCGCGGTCCCGTACGGATCACGACCGAGCAGATCCAGGAGCACAGCGAGCAGCCCGTCACCGGTCCGCTCAGCACCGAGGAGACCCGCTGTGCGCTGCTGCTCGGCACGGTGGTCGCACTGTGGTGCAGCGAGCCGCTGCACCGGGTGCCGCCCGCGGTGGTGGCCCTGACCGGCGCGGTCGTCGCGGTCTCCCCCGCCCTCGGCACCGTGCGCCTCAAGGACGCGCTCAAGACCGTGCCCTGGGCGCTGCTGCTCTTCATGGCCGCGACGATGGCGATGGGCGTCGCGCTCGCCGACTCCGGCGCGGCCCGGTGGCTGGTCTCCGGGCTGCCCGTCGCGGTACCGCCCGCCCTCTTCCTGGCCGTCGTGATCGTCCTCAGTACGGCCGCCCATCTGGTGCTGCAGTCCCGCTCGGCCCGCTCCTCCGTCCTCGTGCCACTGGTGGTGGCGGCCGCCGTCGGTGCGGGGGTCAACCCGGTCGCCGCGGCCCTCGCGTCCACCGCGGCGGCCGGGTTCTGCCACACGCTGCCCGCCTCCGCGAAGCCGGTCGCGCTGTTCGCCGAGATACCCGGGACGCCCACGTACGCGCCGCGCGACCTGCTGCGGCTGTCCGCCGTACTGGCCCCGCTGACCGCCGCGCTGGTCCTGCTGTTCGCGCTCGCGGTGTGGCCGCTGCTGGGCGTACCGCTCCTCGAGCCGTGAGCCGATCCGTACCGCTCCTCAGGCCGTGAACCGATCCGTGAGCCGGGCACCCACTTCAACCCTAAGGAACCCACATGCTGACCCGATTCGCCGTAGCGCCCAGCGGTTTCAAGGAGTCGCTGTCCGCCCGGGCCGCGGCCGAGGCCATCGCCGCCGGGGTGCGCCGCGTGGTCCCCGGGGCCGAGGTCGATCTGATTCCGCTGGTGGACGGCGGTGAGGGCACGGCCGCCGCGCTGGCCACCGCCGCCGGCGGACGCCTGGTCGCGCTGCCCGCGACGGGCCCGGTCGGCGAGCCCGTCGGCACCCACTTCGCGCTGCTGGACTCCGGTACGGCCGTCGTCGAGATGGCCGCCGTCGCCGGGCTCTCCCTGGTGCCGCACACCCGGCGCGACCCGGGCGCCACCACCACGTACGGCGTCGGCGAGCTGCTCCGCGCCGCCCTCGACACGGGCGTACGCCGCATCCTCGTCGGCTGCGGCGATTCCGGCACGTCCGACGGGGGCGCCGGCGCGCTCCAGGCCCTGGGCGCCCGGCTGCTCACCGCGAAGGGGTACGAACTGCCGCCCGGCGGCCGCGAGTTGGGCCGCCTCGACCGCATCGATCCGACGCACCTCGACCCCCGCCTCAAGGACGTCGAACTGCTCGTCGCCTGCAATCCGTACAACGTGCTGTGCGGGGAGCGCGGCGTGGCCCGCGTCTTCGGCCCGCAGAAGGGCGCGACCCCGCGGCAGGTGGAGGAGCTCTCGGCCGCCCTGGAGCGCTGGGCGTACGTCCTCGGGCGCGATCTGCCCACCGACACCGACCTCCGGCTCGGCGCCGGCACCGGCGCCTCCGGCGGCCTGGGCGCGGGACTCGCGGCCCTCGGCGCCCGGCTCCTCCCCCGCTTCGACGTGCTCCTCGACCACCTCGACCTGGACGCCCGGCTGGCCCGCGCCGATCTGGTGGTCACCGCCGAGGGCGCGCTCGACCACCAGACGCCGCGCGGCAAGGTGCCGGCCGAAGTGGCCCGGCGCGCCAAGCTGTCCGGGCGCCCGGTCCTGGTGCTCGCCGGCACCATCGGCGAGGGCGCGCGCCAGATCGAGGCCGTGGGCGTGGACGCGTACAGCTCGATCCTGCCCGCCCCCGTGTCGCTGCACGAGGCACTCGGCAGGGGCGCGGAGTTCCTCACGGACGCGACGGAGCGGGCGCTGCGCATGGTGCTCCTCGGAGCCCGCCTGGCCGCGTGACCGGTGCGGTACGCGTCCCGGCTGACCGGGTGTGGTCTGCCAGGTGGACGGACGCTTGGGCCGTCTCACGGACATGGTTCCCAAAGCCCCACCGGGCCTGGCTGCTCCAGGTGAGTGAGCGACCGTCCAGAAGCCTCGCGTCTCATGGGAGTCGAGGCCGTCTGGGTCAGGGGCATTGACACGGCCCTCGCCGGGCGTTCGATCGTGTTGTCACCCACCGACCTCTCAGTACCGCTGCGCCTTCGCGATCTTCGCGGTGAGGTGCGGCTCCGGCGGCTTCGTGCTGATCGCCAGGGGCTGCGCCTTGTCGCCGGGCTTCACGTCTTTGGCACCCACGACGGTGGACTCCACGACCTTGCCGTCGGCGTCGCGGAAGTCGACCCGCACCGCGTAGGAGGCCGTCTCGTCGGTGCTGTTGGTGATGTTCACGACTTGGGCGCGGACTCCGTTGGTCTGGGCGAGGGGCTTGCCGGTCAGGGAGACGTCCTTCATGGCGTTGCCCCGGCCGTCGGCCTTGTCCAGCTCCTTCGTGAACTCCTGGCGGTTGCGCTCCACGTCGGCGGAGACCGACGCCTCGAAGTCGTGCGCCCGCTGGGAGGCCGACTCCGCCGCCTTGGAGGCGGACTCCTTCACCTCGGCCTTCTTCGACGCCAGCGCGGAGGGCGGCTCGCCCGAGAAGTTCGACGTGTCGGGGGCGGTGGGGCGGGCACTGACGCTCGGATCCGCGTCGTTGCCGTTGTCGGTGCTGCAGGCGGACAGCGCCAGAGCACTCGCCGCCGCGCACGCGGCCAGCGCGGCCGGCACGGCCGACCTCACGGTGCGTCGCATGGCTGTGGACCTTCTCTCGTAGGACGGCTTGCCCCCATGATGCACGCACCATGTAAATCCGGCTATTCATGCAACTGTCCCCATAAAAGGTGCGTCCCTCGATTCGGCAAGAGACTGTTGCCTGAGCGTCCCGTTGACTCCGCAGCGCGATCGTGAGGACGACATGGAGAAGGCCGCCACCACCGCCGACCCGGCAGCACAGTCCCCACCGCCGGCGAAACTGACCCTGTTCACCCTCATCACCATGGTCGTGGGCTCCATGGTCGGCGCGGGGGTTTTCTCGCTGCCCGGGCGCTTCGCCGAGGAGACCGGGGTCGCGGGCGCGCTCATCGCCTGGGCCATCGCCGGCACGGGCATGCTCATGCTCGCCTTCGTCTTCCAGTCCCTGGCCGTGCGCCGGCCCGATCTGGACGCGGGCGTCTACGCGTACGCCAAAGCCGGGTTCGGCGAGTACCTGGGCTTCTTCTCCGCGTTCGGCTACTGGGCCAGTGCCTGCGTCGGCAATGTGACGTACTGGGTGCTGATCATGTCCACGGTAGGCGCGATCTGGCCCGCGCTCGGCGAAGGCGACACCGCGATCGCCGTGGTGCTCTCCTCGGCCGGGCTGTGGGCGTTCTTCCTGATGATCCGGCGCGGCGTGAAGGAGGCCACGGCGATCAACAAGATCGTGACCGTGGCGAAGATCGTGCCGATCCTCGTCTTCGTCCTGCTGGCGCTCTTCTACTTCAAGGCGGACGTCTTCGCGGAGAACTGGGGCGGCGCGGACTACGCGGGTTCCCTGTTCAACCAGGTCCGCGGCACGATGCTCGCCACCGTCTTCGTCTTCCTCGGCGTCGAGGGGGCGAGCGTCTACTCCCGGCACGCTAAGAAGCGCTCCGATGTCGGCAAGGCGACGATCCTCGGTTTCCTGAGCGTCTTCGCCGTCTTCGCCTCCGTGGTCATCGTCTCGTACGGGATCATGCCGATGGCCGAGATCGCCGAGCTGCGTCAGCCGTCCATGGCCGGGGCCCTGGAGGAGGCCGTCGGCCCCTGGGGCAAGGTGTTCATCAGCGTCGGCCTGATCATCTCGGTGCTCGGCGCCTATCTGGCCTGGACCCTGATGGCCGCCGAAGTACTGTTCGTCGCCGCCAAGGACGACGACATGCCGCGCTTCCTGCGCAGCGCCAACCGGGCCGACGTCCCGGTACCCGCCCTGCTGCTGACGACGGCCCTCTCGCAGCTCGTCCTCGTCGCCACCGCGTTCTCGGACGACGCGTTCAACTTCGCGCTCGACCTGACCAGCTCGCTCTCGCTCATCCCGTACCTGCTGGCGGCCGGGTTCGCCGTGAAGATCGGAACGCGGGCCGATCCGCTCACCGACGGCGGGCGCACCACCCCCCGCGAGACCACCATCGCGACCGTCGCCACGGTCTACACCGCGTTCATGCTCGTCGCGGCCGGGCTGAAGTTCGTCCTGGTGTCGTTCATCTTCTACGCCCCGGCCACGATCTTGTTCGTGATGGCCCGCAGGGAGCAGGGCAGACGCCTGTTCTCGCCGCGGGAGCTCATCATCTTCGTCGTCTCCGTCGTCGGCGCCGTGCTCGGCATCGTGGCCCTGGCCGCCGGCTGGATCAGCCTCTGAACGTCACCCCCGGAAGGCACACCGTGACTGACCACGACACCTTTGCTTCCGCCGCGTACGGCGTCCACTCCGAGGTGGGCCGGCTGCGCAAGGTCCTCGTCTGCGCGCCGGGGCTCGCGCACCGCAGGCTCACCCCGACAAACTCCGACGACCTGCTCTTCGACGACGTCATGTGGGTGGAGAACGCGCAGCGCGACCATGCCGACTTCGTCAACAAGCTGCGCGGGCGCGGCGTCGACGTCGTGGAGCTGCACGAGCTGCTCGCGCAGACGGTGGCGATCCCCGAGGCGAAGGCATGGCTCCTGGACCGCAAGATCGTCGCCAATCAGGTCGGGGTCGGCCTCATCGACGACACCCGCGCGTTCCTGGAGACGCTCGAGCCGCGGCTGCTCGCGGAGTACCTCATCGGCGGGCTCGCCACCGCCGATCTGCCGGACGACCACCGTTCCGCCTATGTGTCGCTGGCGCGCGAATCCACCGGCGCGCGCGAATACTTGATGCCGCCGCTGCCCAACACGCTCTACACCCGCGACACCACGTGCTGGCTGTACGGCGGACTGACCCTCAACCCGCTCTACTGGCCGGCGCGGCACGACGAGACGCTGCTGATGAAGGCGGTCTACCTCTTCCACCCGGACTTCGTGGGGTCGACGGTGTGGTGGGGCGACCCCGAGAAGGGCTGGGGGCAGGCAACCTTCGAGGGCGGCGACATCATGCCCGTCGGCAACGGCGTCGTCCTGATGGGCATGAGCGAGCGCACCTCCCGCCAGGCCATCACGCAGGTCGCCGCCGCCCTGTTCGAGAAGGGCGCCGCCGAGCATGTCGTCGTCGCGGGAATGCCGAAGCTGCGCTCCGCGATGCACCTGGACACGGTCTTCACGTTCGCGGACCGGGACATCGTCACGCTCTATCCGCGGATCATGGACTCGGTGCACACATTCTCGCTGCGTCCCACCGACAAGGCGCCCGGTGTGCACATCACCGACGAGGGCGCCACGCCGTTCGTCGACGTCGTCGCCAAGGCGCTCGGCCTGAGCGGCCTGCGGATCATCGAGACCGGCGGCGACGTGTACGCGTCCGAGCGGCAGCAGTGGGACAGCGGCAACAACGCCGTCGCCGTCGAGCCGGGCGTCGTCTTCACGTACGACCGCAACACCCACACCAACACGCTGCTGCGCAAGGCCGGGGTCGAGGTCATCACCATCGTCGGCGCCGAACTGGGGCGCGGCCGCGGTGGTGGGCACTGCATGACCTGTCCGATCATGCGCGACCCGGTGGCCTTCTGAAGCCGCGTGGCCTGTGATTGCGCGATGGCCGCTGCCCCCCCACCGAAAAGAACCCCGGTCTCCCTGTGGGAGACCGGGGTTCGTCGCGAGCGCTGGGCAGGCCTTGCACCTGCATCTCCCCACAGGAAGTGGGGCGCCTTTCCTTGGACCACCAACGCCGGGCTCTGCACCGGTTTTCCCGGCGACGAGCTCAAGATCAACTGTACCGTACGGCCGGGATCTCGGCCACCAGCTCCCGTCGCACGAAGTCGACCAGCAGCTCCCGCATGACCGAGACCGTCATACGCGGGGCGCCGGTGAGGACCTGGATCGCGGCGCCGTCGGTGAGCGCGGTCAGGCGCAGGGCCACGCCCTCCAGGTCGAGGTCGGCGCGGAAGACGCCCTGCCGCTGGCCGCGCAGCACGATACGGATCACGGCGTCCTGCCAGCGGGCGTAGAACTCATTGTGCGCGGCGCGGAATTCGGGGCGCACCACAGCCTCGGCCCAGTACTGCAGCCAGATCGACCACTCGTCGCGCACCCGGCCGAGCCGCGGCAGCTGCATGTCGATGAGTTTCAGCAGCCGTTCGTGCGCGTTGTCGATGGCGCGCAGCTCCTCGCTCTGCCGGACGAACGCCTGCTCCACGCAGTACTTGAGCGCCTCGGCCAGCACATCGCTCTTGCCGGGGAAGTAGTAGTGCACGGTGCCGGTGCTGGTGCCGCAGACGCGGGCGATGTCGGCGATCCGTACGGAGTGGATGCCGCGCTCGGCGATGAGCTGCCAGGTGGCTTCGAGTATCGCCTGGCGGCGGTCCTCATCGGTACGTGGCGCAGCGGTCATCCCGTCCTCCGGGTACGGCAACAGTTGGCCAAAGCCTACTGACGCGTCAGTCAAACACAACCCCGGGCCCTCGGCACCCCTCGTCGGTCCGCGGAAATTACCGCCGGGAAACGTTGGCCGTATCCCTTGACGGCTCCCCTTGTGATGAGGCTGACTGACGCATCAGTCAGACGAGTTCCGCTCAACGAGGAGGCCCCTGTGGGGAGCGCATCACCCCCGTACGCCACCGCGTCCGTCCTGCGGCCCGGCGTACACGAAGGCAAGGTCGCCCTGATCACCGGCGGCGGTACCGGCATCGGCCGGGCCACCGCGCTGGACCTCGCCGCGGGCGGGGCAAGCGTGGTCGTCTGCGGCCGCCGCGCGGAGCCGCTGGCCGAGGTCCGCAAGGAGATCGAGGAAGCCGGCGGCAACTGCCTGGACATCGCCGCCGACATCCGCGACGAGGAGCAGGTCACGGCGGTCGTGGACCGGGCGCTGGACGCCTACGGCCGGGTCGACGTACTGGTCAACAACGCGGGCGGGCAGTTCACCGCGCCCGCCGAGGACATCAGCGCGAACGGCTGGCGGGCCGTGCACCGGCTCGCCGTGGACGCCGCCTGGAACGTCACCCGCGAGGTCGCGCGGAAGGCGATGATCCCGCAACGGTCGGGGGCCGTCTTCTTCCTCGCGTTCTCGCCGCGCCGCGGCATCCCCGGCATGGTGCACGCCACCGCGGCCCGCGCCGCCGTGGAGAACCTGGCGGCCGGGCTGAGCCTGGAGTGGGGCCGGTACGGCATCCGCAGCGTCTGCGTCGCGCCCGGCACCATCGCCACCGGCGGCCTCGAAGAGACCTACACCGAGGCGGACCGCGAACGGTGGGCGCAGGCCGTGCCGCTGGGTCGGCTCGGCCGCGCCGAGGACGTCTCCGGCCTGATCTCCTTCCTCGCCTCGCCCGGAGGCGCGTACATCACCGGCACCACCGTCGTCGTCGACGGCGGCGCCGACGCCTGGGGCACCGGGCACCCCGTCCCCGCGCAGTCCCCGCCGCGCTCCGAGGAGGCCAACCCGTGACGGTGCTCACCCCCGAAGGGCAGGTACGCGATCTGACCGCCCTGTTCGCGCCCCGCGTGGTCGCCGTGGTCGGCGCGAGCAACGACCAGGCCAAGTACGGCAACTGGCTCTCCGTGCAGGCGCTGCGGATGCAGGGCCGGCGCGCGGTGTACCTGATCAGCAGGCGCGGCGAGCCGGTGCTCGGCGAGCCCACGTACCGGACCCTCGCCGAACTCCCCGAGCCGGTCGACCTCGTGGTGATCGCGGTGCCGGCGGCCGGTTTTGAAGCCGCCGTCGAGGACGCGCTGGCGGCCGGTGCGAAGGCGATCGTCGGGATCACCGCGGGCTTCGGCGAGCTGGGTGCGGAGGGCAGGGCCCGGGAGGCCGCGCTCGCCGCCCGGGTGCGCGCGGCCGGTGCCGTCCTGCTCGGCCCCAACTGCCTCGGCGTACTGGACAGCACCACCGGCCTGTACCTGGCCTCCAACCCGCTGCCCGCCGGGACCGTCGGGCTGATCTCGCAGAGCGGTAACGTGGCGCTCGAGCTGAGCCGCTTCCTCACCGACCGCGGCCTCGGCTTCTCCCGCTTCGCCTCGCTCGGCAACCAGGCCGACCTGGGCGCCGCCGACCTGATCCGCTCGTACACCGAAGACCCCGGTACCGAGCTGATCGCGCTGTACTGCGAGGACTTCGGGGACGGGCGCGCCTTCGTGGCCGCTGCCGCGGACGCGGTGGCCGCGGGCAAGCCGATCGTACTGCTCACCGTGGGCGGCAGCGCCGCCTCCGTACGCGGCGCCAAGTCCCACACCGGCGCGCTGACCACCGACAGCAGCGTCATCGACGCCGCCTGCCGGGCGGCCGGCATCGACCGGGTCACCAGTCCCCGGCAGATGACCGACCTGCTCACCGCGCTGCACCGCTTCGGGCACGCGCGGGCCGACCGGGTGGCCGTACTGGCCGACGGCGGCGGGCACGCGGCGGTCGCCTGCGATCTGGCCGAGGCACAGGGGCTGTCCGTACCGGAGTTCGGGCCGGAGCTGGCCGCCGCGCTGCGGGCCTCGCTGCCGCCGTCCGCGGGCGTCGGCAACCCGGTCGACATCGCGGGCGCCGGCGAGCGGGACATCACGTCCTTCGCCCGCACGATGCAGCTGCTGCTGGCCGCCCCGGACACCGACGCGGTGCTGCTGACCGGGTACTTCGGCGGATACGCGAGCTACGGCGAACGGCTGGCCGGTGCGGAGCTGGCCACCGCCCGGGAGCTGGGCGAGCTGGTCCGCGACTACGGCAAGCCGGTCGTCGTGCACACGATGTGCCCCGACAGCGCGGCCGTCGAGGAGCTGCGCCGGCAGGGCATGCCGGTCTTCGCGGCCGTCGAGGACGCCGCGCAGTGCCTGGGGATGCTGGCCCGGCGCGCCGAACCGGCCGACCGGCCGGGCCTGCCGGAGGGCGAAGGCAGCCGGCCGGTCGCCGACAACGGCTACTGGACCGCGCGCGAGCTGGTCCGCGCCGCGGGCGTGGCCTTTCCCGCGGCCCGGCAGGTCAGTACGCCCGACGGGGCGGCCGAGGCCGCGCGGCAGATCGGCGGCGGCCCGTACGTCGTCAAGGCCCTCGGCCTGCTGCACAAGTCCGACGCGGGCGGCGTCGCCCTCGGACTCGCGGACCCCGAGGCCGTACGGGCCGCAGCGCAGGACATGACGGACCGGCTGGCCCCGCCCGGCTTCTGCGTCGAGGCCATGGCGGACCTGAGCCGGGGCGTGGAGATCATCGTCGGCGTGCAGCGCGACCCGAGGTTCGGCCCGGTCGCCATGGCCGGGCTCGGCGGCATCACCACCGAGGTGCTGCGCGACGTGACCTTCGCGCTGGCCCCGCTCGTACCGGCCCAGGCCAAGGAGCTGCTGCAGCGGCTGGGCGCCGCCCGGCTGCTGCACGGCGTACGCGGCCGGCCCGCCGTCGACCTCGACGCGCTCGCCGAGTCCGTCGCCGCCATCGCCACCCTCGCCGCCGAGCACCCGGAGATCGCCGAGCTGGAGGTCAATCCGCTGCTCGCGACGCCGGACGGCTGCCTCGGCCTGGACGCCCGCATCGTCCTCGCCGACTGACGACCCATCACTTTTTGACGTCTGAGGAGACACCGTGCAGTTCGCTTACACCCCGCGCCTGGCCGAGCTGAAGGAACGTGCCGCCGGACTCGCCGCGAAAATCATGCCGTACGAGGAGGAGTGCGAGGCGAACAATGGCCTCGCCCCCGAGGCGCTGGCCGCCATCCGGGACGAGGTGCTGGCCAGCGGCCTGCAGGCGATCAATATGCCGGCCGAGTGGGGCGGCGCCGGGCTGACCGTGCTGGAGCAGGTCGTCGTCCAGGACGAGCTGGGCAAGCTGACCGGCGCGCTCTGGGACACGGTCTGGCGACCCGCCAACTGCCTGCGCGCCGCCACCCCCGAGCAGCGCGAGCGCTATCTGCTGCCCGGCATCCAGGGCCGCTGCCGGGACGCCGTCGCGATCACCGAGGCGGACGCGGGCTCGGACCCGTCCGGTATCAGGACCACGGCCACGCCGGACGGCGACGGGTACGTCATCAACGGCGAGAAGTGGTTCGTGACGGTCGGCGACGCGGCCGACTTCCTGATCGTCCTCGCCAACGTCGCGCCGTCGGGCGCCCCCACGCTCTTCCTGATCGACAAGGACACCCCTGGCGTCTCGGTCAAGCGCACCCCGCGCTACACCCACACCTTCGTCTACGAGCACCCCGAGTTCCTCTTCGAGGACGTCCGGGTCGGCGCCGACGCCGTACTCGGCGAGGTCGGCCAGGGGTACGAGCTGACCCGCGACTGGTTCACCGAGGAGCGGCTGATGATCGGGGCGCGCACGATCGGCGCGGCCGAGCGGGCGCTGACGCTCGCCACCGACTGGGCCAAGCAGCGCGTCCAGGGCGGCGAACCCCTGATCAACCGTCAGCTCATCCAGGGCATGCTCGCGGACTCGGTCGTGGACATCACCACCAACCGGGCCTTCACCCACCAGGTGGCCTGGGAGTTCACCGAGGGCGGCGACCGCAAGCTGCTGCACGCGCGGGCCGCGACAGTGAAGCTCGCCGCGTCCGAGGCGTCCAACCGCGTCGTCGACCGCTGCCAGCAGATCTTCGGCGGCCGCGGCTACATGCGGGACCAGCCGGTCGAGCGGCTCTGGCGCGAGCTGCGCGTCGACCGCATCTGGGAGGGCACCTCGGAGATCCAGCGGCTGGTGATCGCCAACGAGATCACCAAGCGCGGGCTCGGCGGGCTGCTGTCCTTCGCCCCGGCGCCCGCTCCGGAGGCATGAGTGGCGGCCACCGGTACGGCGGGCACCGTCGAGGTCACCGTGCACGGCCGGGTCGCCGAGGCGCCCCGCGAGACGGGCCTGCTGCTGGAACAGCTCGCGTACGCGGCACTGCACCGCACCGACGACAGCTGAGAGCCCCGGGGGCGGGCCGCGGAGAGGGACCCGCGGCCCGCCCCCTTCCCTTCCCCGCAGACGTCTTTCTTCAGGAGGAGTCGCACCGTGACAGCGAGTCCGATCATCGAAACCCGGTCCATCGACTACGTGCCGCTGGCCGAGCGGCACGGCAAGGTGTGGCACCTCTTCCCCGTGTGGTTCGCGGGCGACGCCCACCTGGCCACCATCGCGACCGGCGCCATCGGCGTCGCGCTGGGCGGCAATCTCATATGGACCGCGATCGCCGTGGTGCTCGGCGGCGCGTTCGGCACGTTCTTCATGGCCTTCCACTCCACCCAGGGCCCGCAGCTCGGGCTGCCGCAAATGGTGCAGTCCCGCCCGCAGTTCGGGTACGTGGGCGCGCTGCTGGTGTGGGTGGTGGCGCTGACCACGTACATCGGGTACACCGCGTTCAACCAGATCCTGATCGCGCAGGCGATGCACCACCTGGCCGGCACCCCGGCCGCGGCGAGCTACATCGGTTACGCGGCACTCGCCATCGTCCTCGCGGTCATCGGCTACGACGTCATCCACCGCGCCTCCCGCTGGCTCACGTACCTGGTGATCGCGGTGCTGGCGGTCTTCTCGGTGGGTGTCGTGGCGGTCGCCCCCTTCTCGCCCGCGCAGCTCGACCTCGGCAGCTTCGCCCTCGCGCCGTTCCTGGTGCAGTTCTTCACCGCGGCCGTGTACCAGATGTCCTGGTCGATCTATGTCTCGGACTACTCGCGGTATCTGCCGCCGACGGTCGGTGTGCGGTCGTCCTTCTGGTGGACGTACCTGGGCGCGTGGATCGGCGGCGCGTGGATGATGCTGATCGGCACGGTCGCGGCGGGGCTGTTCCCGAAGGCCGAGCTGGTCGACTCGGTGATCTCGGCGGGGGACGCGCTGTTCCCCGGCTTCGGCGTGACGCTGCTGCTGGTCTCCGTCGTGCCGCTGATCTCCATCGGCACGCTCAACTTCTACGGCGGCAGCCTGACCCTGCTCTCCAGCATGGACTCGGTACGGAAGATCCGGCCGACGCTCGCCAAGCGGATCGCGGCGCTGCTGGTACTCGGCGTGCTCTCCACCGCGATCGCGTTCGGCTCCGACAGGTCGTTCCTGACCGACTTCGAGCACTTCCTGACCGTACTGGGCTACCTCTTCACCCCCTGGACGGCGATCAACCTGGTCGACTTCTACGTGGTGCGGCGCGGCCACTACTCGATCCGGGAGATCTTCAACCCGCGCGGGATGTACGGGCGGTGGAGCGGGCGCGGGCTGCTCGCCTACGGGATCGGCTTCCTGTCGATGCTGCCGTTCGCGGAGCTCGGGGACCTCAGAGGGCCGGGCGCCGCGTGGGTGGGCGGCGCCGACATCACGATGCTGATCGGGCTGCCGGTCTCCGCCGGGGTGTACGTGCTGGCCTGCCGCTCGCTGGACCTGACGGCCGAGCGGGCCGCCGTGGTTGCGGCGGACGCGGGGCTGGAGGACGGCGCCGCGGCCGATGGCGGGGTGTCCGACGGCGGGGCGCCCGTCACCGGTACAGCTCCCGCGCGATGATCGTCCGCTGCACCTCGGTCGCGCCCTCGTAGATACGCGGCGCGCGCACCTCCCGGTAGAGGTGTTCCAGCAGGTGGCCGCGGCGCAGGGCGCGGGCGCCGTGGATCTGTACGGCGGCGTCGACGGCCTCCTGGGCGGTCTCGGTGGCGAGCAGCTTGGCCATGGCGGCGCGCTTGGCGATGCCGGGCGCGCCCGCGTCGTAGGCCGCGGCTGCCGCGTACACCAGCAGCCGGGCCGCCTCGATACGGGTCGCGAGGTCGGCGAGGCGGTGGGAGACGGACTGCAGGTCCTTCAGCGGTCCGCCGAAGGCGGTGCGGGTGGCGGCGTGTTTCAGGGCCGCGTCCAGCGCCGCCTGGGCCATGCCGACGGCGAAGGCGCCGACGCTGGGCCGGAAGAGGTTCAGGGTGCGCATCGCGACGCCGAAGCCGCGGCCGGGCTCGCCCAGGACGTCGGCGCGGGTGACCGGGACGCCGTCGAAGACGAGGGTGCCGATGGGGTGCGGGCTGAGCATGTCCAGGTGCTCGCCGCTCAGCCCTGGTCGATCGGCGGGGACGAGGAAAGCGGTGACACCGCGGGCGCCGGGGGCCTCGCCGGTGCGCGCGAAGACCGTGGCGAAGTCGGCCTCGGGCGCGTTGGAGATCCAGCACTTCTCGCCGGTGAGCCGCCAGCCGCTGCCGCTCGTGCCGTCCGGCTCGGCGGCCAGGGTGAGCGCCGCCGCGTCGGAGCCCGCGCCGGGCTCGCTGAGCGCGAAGGCGGCGACCGCGCGCCCGGCGGCGACCTCCGGCAGCCAGCGCGCCCGCTGCTCCTCGGTACCGGACTGCAGTACGGGGTAGGCGCCGAGCCCCTGGAGCGCGAGCGCGGTCTCCGCCTCCGTGCACTCCTGGGCCAGCGACTCCCGCAGCAGGCACAGATCCAGGGCGCGGACGGTGCCGCCCTCGGGGAACAGCCGCCTCAGCAGCCCCAGTTCACCGAGCGCGGCCACCAGCGGGCGGTTGATCCGGCCGGGCTCGCCCTTCTCGGCGAGCGGGCGCAGTCGGGCGGCGGTCAGGGCCCGGAGTTCGGCACACCAGGTCTCGTCGCCGGCGTCCAGCGCGAATGCGGTCACAGGGCGGCTCCCTTGTCGCGGTCTGCTCCATCGCGGTCCGACTTGTCGCGGTCTGCTGTGTCGCGGTCGGCCTTATGACGGTCTGCTTTATCGCGGTCTGTTGACTGCCGTCACGAACACGTTACGCTGGCGAACCGTCCGTACGGCAGTCCCCGGCGGCCCTCGGACACCACGGCTGAGCGTCACGAGGGGGCGCATGTGTCATGGACCTACAGCCATCGGCCCACGCCGACACCTTCTCCCGAGACCATCTCCCACCACCCCAGCAGTGGCCGCACCTCGGCGATCTGGGCTATCCCGACCGGCTCAACTGCGGTACCGAGCTGCTGGACGGCTCGCTGAACCGGTTCGGCGCGGAGCGGCCCGCCCTGCGCGACGGCGACGGGACGGTCTGGACGTACGGCGAGCTGCGTGAGCGCGTCAACCGCATCGCGCACGTACTGAGCGACGATCTCGGCGTGCGGCCCGGCACGCGCGTGCTGCTGCGCGGGCCGAACTCCCCCGCGCTCGCCGCCTGCTGGCTGGCGGTGATGAAGGCGGGCGCGGTGGCGGTGACCGTACCGGCCGCGCAGCGCGCCCACGAGCTGGCCACCATCTGCGACCTCGCGCGTATCCGGCACGCGGTGTGCGACGTACGGTCGGTGGACGATCTGGCCAAGGCCGCGCTGCCTGATCTGGCGGTCACCGCGTACGGCGGCGAGGCGCCCGACGATCTGCTGCGCCGGGCCGCGGACAAGCCCGCCGAGTACACGGCGGTGGACACCTCCGCCGACGATGTCGCGCTGATCGCGTTCACCTCCGGCACCACCGGGCGGCCCAAGGGCTGTATGCACTTCCACCGGGATGTGCTCGCCATCGCCGACACCTTCTCGGCGCACGTGCTGCGCCCCGTGCCGGACGACGTCTTCGCGGGCAGCCCGCCGCTGGGCTTCACCTTCGGCCTCGGCGGCCTGGTGATCTTCCCGCTGCGGGCCGGGGCCAGCGCGCTGCTCACCGAAGGGGGCGGCCCCCGCGGGCTGCTGCGGGACATCGCGGCCCACCGGGTCTCCGTCCTGTTCACCGCGCCCACCGCCTACCGCGCGATGCTGCCCGAACTGGCCGGGTACGACGTGACGTCGCTGCGCCGCTGCGTCTCGGCGGGCGAGAACCTGCCGGCGGCCACCTGGCACGCCTGGCGGGCCGCGACCGGCCTGCGGCTCATCAACGGCATCGGCGCGACGGAGCTGCTGCACATCTTCCTCTCGGCCGCCGACGATGCCGCCCGCCCCGGGTTCACCGGAGTGCCGGTACCGGGGTACGAGGCGCGGGTGGTGGACACGGCGGGCCGGCCGGTGCCGGACGGCGAGCCGGGACTGCTGGCGGTGCGCGGCCCGACCGGCTGCCGCTACCTCGCCGATCCGCGCCAGCTGGAGTACGTACGGGACGGCTGGAACCTCACCGGCGACACCTATGTGCGCGAGCCGGACGGGTACTTCCGCTATGTCGCACGCGCCGACGACATGATCATCTCGGCCGGGTACAACATCGCCGGGCCCGAGGTCGAGGAGGCACTGCTGCGGCATCCGGCGGTGGCCGAGGCGGCCGTGGTGGGCCGCTTCGACGCGGAACGCGGACAGGTCGTCGTCGCCCATGTGGTGCTGGGCCCGGACCTCCCCCGTTCGGAGGAAACCGTCGCCGCGCTGCGGGAGTTCACCAAGGCCGAGATCGCGCCGTACAAGTGCCCGCGCGAGATCGTCTTCCACGACGCGCTTCCCCGGACGCCGACCGGCAAACTCCAGCGCTTCCGGCTGCGGGCCCCCTTGCAGGGTGCCCCTTTAGAGTGACGGCGTGAGTGACCCGCAGCCGCAGCGCACCCCACGGTCCCTGATCGTCACCTTCTACGGCGCGTACGGACGCGACGTGAAGGGGGAACCGCTGGGGCCGGTGCCGGTGGCGGCGCTCATCACGCTGCTGGGCGTGGTGGGCGTGGACCCGCCGTCGGTGCGCTCGGCGGTCTCCCGGCTCAAGCGCCGCGAGCTGCTGGTGCCCGCGCGCACGCCGGCGGGCGCCGCCGGGTACGCGCTGTCGGAGGACGCGCGCGAGCTGCTGGCCGACGGCGACCGGCGGATCTACGGGCGGCCCGCGGCGCGCGCGAGCGACGGCTGGGTGCTGGCGGTGTTCTCGGTACCCGAAGAGGAGCGGCACAAGCGGCACCTGCTGCGCTCCCGGCTGGCCCGGCTCGGCTTCGGTACCGCGGCTCCGGGCGTATGGATCGCCCCGGGCCATCTCTACGAGGAGACCCGGCACGTACTGCGGCGCCTCCATCTCGATCCGTACGTCGACCTCTTCACCGGCGCGCACGCCGGGTTCGCGCCAACGGTGGAGGCGGTCGCGCGCTGGTGGGACCTGCCCGCGATCGCCGGGCGGCACCGCGCGTTCCTCGACGCGCACGAGCCGGTACTGCGGCGCTGGACCCACCGCCGCGGAACGGAGCCCGAGACGGCTTACCACGACTATCTGCTGGCCCTGGACGCCTGGCGGCGCCTGCCGTACGCCGATCCCGGCCTGCCTGCCGCGCTGTTGCCGGACGACTGGCCCGGTGGCCGCGCGGCGGCGGTCTTCGGCCGGCTGCACCGCCGGCTGCATGCGGCGGGCGCGGAGTTCGCGCACGGCGTGCTGGGTGAGCGGGGCGCGCTGGGTCCCCGGTGAGGGACGGGCCTCCGCATGGGGGGTCCGGCGTGCGCACCGGCGGGAGACGGCCGTCGGGGTGGCGGCGCGTCCGCGCGCGGGGCACGTCGTGCGGAGCGGGCGTCGTACAGGGCGGGCGTCGTACGGACGTCATACGGGGCGGACGGGGTACGGCCCCGGGGTGACGGGCAGCGGAGCGCCTCAGCGCATCCGGTGGTACCCGGCGGCCATCTCGACCGGGCGGGGGCGGGAGGCGGCCACCGCGGCGACCACGTCCCGGAAGGAGCTGCACATCCGAGTGCCGGCCACCGCGGCCAGCTCCCCGAAGCGGCCCACGCCGTAGGTCACGGCGATCGGGGCCATGTGGGCGGTGACGGCCATGCGCATGTCGCCGACGGTGTCACCGACGTACGCACTCTCGCGCGGCGAGACGCCCAGCTGCGAGACGGCGCGCAGCGCCATCTCCGGGTGCGGCTTCCCGCGCCGCACCATGTCGTGGCAGATGACCGGGCCGACCAGGTCGCGGATGCCCATCACGTCCAGCAGCGCCTCGGCGCTGCGCGCCACCTTGGAGGTGGCCACGGCCAGTTCGATGCCGTGCGCGCGGAGCGCCGACAGGCCGGCGGAGACGCCGGGGAACAGCAGGCGCGGGCCCTCGCGGAGCACTTCGTGGGCGAAGAGTTCGCGGTAGCGACCCATCGCGGTGAGCACCGCCTCATCCGTCTCCGGGCGGCCGAGCAGCTGCCCGAAGGCGGCCGGTGCCGGCTTGCCGACCGCGGCCGCGGCCTGCCGGGGCGTCACCCGGCGCCCCTGCTCCGCGACCACCTTGGAGAGCAGCCGGCCAATGGCGGGCAGCGTGTCGGCGAGGGTGCCGTCCAGGTCGAATACGACAGCCCGGATCGGGACCGTACCGCCACCCCGCGGCGCCCCCCCGATGCCTTCGCCGACGTCCGCTGAATCGCGCATTGCTCGATACCTTTCCGATGCGTTGACGGGCCGGGCGGAGTCCAGGACTCCCACCGGCGATGAGGAACTGAAACCGATGCATGTGTGAAGAGTGAAGCGGTTCCGTCGGCGCGCAACGCCGCGGGGGCCTGGCGGGGAAGCGCTACAACGGCTTTCATAGAGGCAACGCGTTTCGTTGCTCACCTTTGCAGATTTAAAAACCGCCTGCGCTGTTTGTCAATGCGCTGAGCCACACCTCACACACAACGCGTACACGACTGCAACGCATGTGACACCCGGGACGAACCGTCATCCGCCCATCACAAGGCGACGATCATGGGGGTAGCACTTCGGCCACCTCGGCTTCGAGAGATCGGCCGGTTACCGCGCCCGACACCGCCGGGCCGTACGATATTGAAACCGCATGGTTGGTTTTTCTCGCTACCCTTTCGCCGCATCGAACCACGTGAACCAAGAACCATGTGAGCCATCGAGCCATGGGGCTCCCGCGTGACGGAGCCCTCGGCTCACCGAGCTCGCGAGCCGGACCGGCTCCACGAGCCCGCGAGCCGGACGAGAGACAGGACGGACACAGTGCCCACGCAGCACCGCGCGATCCAGAGCCGCCAGGCGCTCATCCGCTCGGCCGCCCAGAGCTTCATCGACAAGGGCGTCTCCGCCTCCGGCATGGTCGACATCAGCCGGCGCGCGAGACTGAGCAAAGGCGCGCTCTACTTCCACTTCGAGTCCAAGGAAGAACTGACCCTCGCCGTACGGGACGAGGCGCTCGGTGCACTGCGCGAGCTGGAGGAGCAGCTCCTGCGCGCGCCCGACCCGCTGCTGAGCGCGTCCCGCGACTTCGCCGCCGCCCTGCTGGACCGGGTCGACCGGGACGTCGTCGTCCGCGCCGGGCTGCGGATCCGCCCGGAGAGCGACCCCGCGCCCAGCGGCGCCCTGCTGCACCGGCGGTGGTGCACGCTGTTCCTGGAGAAGGCCGCCGCCGACCGCTCGGCGGGCCGGCTGCCCCCGGACACCGACCCGCAGCGGCTCGCCCGGGCGCTGACCACGATGGTGGTCGGGCTGCTGGAGCTCGGCCACGCGGACCGTACGTGGTGGAGCCGGGAGGCCGTGACGGACATGTGGCGGCAGTTGGTCCCCGCACCCCGGGCGGTGCCCGCCGGCGCCGGCGCGGGGCGCCCGCTGCGGGCCGGGCCGCCCGGCGGGCCGCGCGCCGCCGTCCCCCAGCCCGCCCTGCGCGGCGCCGCGGGGCGCGACCCGGCCGGCTTCGCGCCGCGCCGCACGCCGCCGCGCTGACCGTCGTAAGCCCCTCGAGACGCCCGCCCGCAACGGTCGTCGCACGGGTGCGGCGGTCACCGCCTGCCCGATGACCGCCGCGCCCGTGTGCCGCAGGGACCCGTCAGGGTGGGCCCCTACGGCTGCCGCCCGGCCCGCCCCCCGGCGGGCCGCACGGAGTTCACAGTTCGACCAGCACCGCCCCGGTGTGGTCACCCTGGACGAGTTCGCGCAGCGCCTCCGGGGCCTGGTCCAGGCCGCGCAGCCGGCTGTGCGCGAAGATCAGCGTGCCGTCGCGCAGCCCGCGCCCGAACTCCTCGGTCCACTCCTGCGCGAGGCCCGGGTGGTCGCGTACCGAGAAGCCGCGCAGCGTGACCCGCCGGGAGACCACCAGACCGGCGTCCAGCTCGACCGGCGCCGTGATCCCGTCCCCGTCGTCCCCCAGCTGCGCCGACAGCGCGCCCACGAGCGCGAACCGGGCTCCGGTACGGGCCGATTCGAGCGCCGCCGCCAGCTGCTCGCCGCCCACGGTGTCCAGCAGCACGTCGATGCCGTTGGGCGCCGCCTTGCGCAGCTGCGGGCCGATCGGCCCGGCGCCGCGGAGCACCACCTCGTCGTAGCCCAGCTCCTTCACCAGGTACGCGGCCTTGCTCTCGGAGCCGGTGGAGCCGATGACCCGGCGCGCCCCCAGGCGCCGGGCGAGCTGGCCCGCGAGGCTGCCGACGCCACCGGCCGCGCCGGTGATGAACACCGTGTCGCCGGGGCGTACTTGCGCGATGCGCACCAGGGCGCCCCAGGCCGTGGCGCCCTGCGAGAGATGCGCCGCCGGGTCGGGCAGCGCCTCGGGGTCGATGCGGTGCGCCCGTGCCGCGTCCACCAGAGCGTACTCCCGCCAGCCCAGGTCGTGCCGGACGAGGTCGCCGGGCGCGAAGCCGCCGCCGGGCGCCTCCACGACCTCGCCGATCGCCGCGCCCCACAGCGCCCGGCCCGGCACGAAGGAGGGCATGGGCAGTTCGGCCCCGGTCATCATCGTGCGCATCGCGGCGGTCACGGCCATGATCCGATTGCGCACCAGGACCGTGCCCGGCGCCGGTTCCGGCAGCGGGGTGTCGGCCACCGTGAAGTGATCCGGTGTCAGGGCGCCGTCGGCGCGGGCGGCGAGGCGGACTTCGCGGTGGGTGGCGGGGTGGACGGGCGCGGCCATGGGGGGAGGCTCCTGGGATAGAGGGCTGCGGGACGGTTGCGGGAGCCCGTACGCACGCGCCGCGTCCGGACTCGGGGCCGACCGTGCAGGACCGGTACGACCGGAACGAAGCTTTCCCAAATCTCCACGGCAGATCAATACCGTCTGGTTGGATTATTGTTTGCGCCGTCAATAGAATTCGGCCAGATCCGCCGGAGGCGGACGCGCCCCAGAACGAAAGACGCGGAGGACCGCCGGTGGCCAAGCAGGAACGGGCAGTGCGCACTCGACAGGCCGTCCTCGTGGCGGCGGCCCAGGTCATCGGCGAACGGGGCTACGAAGCGGCCACCATCGCGGAGATCATCCACCGGGCCCAGGTCACCAAGGGCGCGCTGTACTTCCACTTCCCGTCCAAGGACGCCCTGGCCCGCGCGGTCATCGCGGAACAGACCGAGATGCTCGTCCCGCCGCCCAGCGACTCCCGGTTGCAGGATGTCATCGACTTCAGCCATCAGGTGGCGCAGGCGCTGCGGGACGACCCGGTACTTCAGGCCGGCACCCGGATCGCGGTGGAAACCACTTTCAGCCGCGAGCCGCTGGTGCCGTACCAGGACTGGATCGAGATCGTGACCCGGATGTTCACCGAGGCGCGCGAGCGCGGGGAGTTGCTGTCGGCGGTGAACCCGGTGAAGGCCGCGGAGTTCGTCGTGTCCTCGTACATGGGCGTGCAGCTCTTCTCCCAGGCCGTCACGAACCGCGCCGACCTGCATGAACGCGTCACCTCTCTGTGGCGGCACATCCTCCCGGGCCTGGCCCCGCCGGGAGCCTTGAGCCACCTGACTCCCAGCGGCCGGTGGGAACGCCACGCCGCCTGAACCGACCCCCGACCCTCCTCCGACGGCGGCCACTTGGCCGCCGTCTTCTGTCGTTCCGGGCCACCCGTCGCTTCATGCAGCACGGCCGCAAACAGCCCTGGCCTTATCTCTACGTCATCACACGTAACACTTCTGCCCAGAGATTCACTCTGAGCACTAGAAAACAAACCAGACGGTTCGTATCTTGGGGTCGCAGGCGCTGAGTACGGGCGCACCCCGCGCCCGCCCAGGGAGGGAATCCGCATGACCGTCGTTCTGACCGTGCCGCACTCCGCCCCCCGCCGACCCGGCGCGCCTTCGGGGGACTCCGCAGCACTGACCACCACGGTTCCGCGGGAGTACGTCCATCGCAGCTCGGTCACCGAGGTGTTCCTCACGGACTGGCGCGGCAGAGGACCCGACGCCTGGACCGTCGACGCCCAATGGCCGCGCGCCCACAGCTTCTACGGCCCCGCGCACGGGCTGCACGACCCGCTGATGCTGGTGGAGACCGTACGGCAGGCCGGACTCCTGCTGAACCACGTCGGGCACGGCATACCACTGGGCCACCCGGTCATCTGGGGAAGCATGCGGTACACCGTCGCCCCCGAGGCCCTCGAGGTCGCCGCCACCCCCGCCGACCTCGAAGTACACGTGAACGACCACGACATCGTGCGGAGAGGCAGCCGGCTGTCCGGCATGCGGCAGACGTTCGAAGCCACGCGGGACGGCCGGCACCTGGGACGCGTCGAGTGCACCTTCACCTGCCACGCCCCCGCCGTCTACCGAAGATTGCGCGGCTCGTACGCCGACCTCGACCACACCCTCTCGCGCGTGATCCCGCCGGCCGCCCCCGTCCCTCCGGCGCTGGTCGGCCGGGACCGCACGGCCGACGTAGTGCTCTCCCCCACTGGCGAGACCGGCCGCTGGCAGCTGCGGACCGACATCACGCACCCGGTGCTCTTCGACCACCCCGTGGACCACGTGCCGGGAATGCTGATGGTCGAGGCCGCGCGGCAGGCCGCGTACGCCACCGTCGGGCCCGGCCACTCGACAGCCGTGGCAATGGACTGCTCCTTCGTCCGCTATGCCGAGCTGGACGTGCCCTGCTGGATACGTGCCCGGGCGCTGACCCCGGACGCGGCCGGCCTGCCGCGCGTGGCGGTGCGGGCCGAGCACGACGGTGACGCCGTTTTCACCGCCACCGTGACCTGCGCCCCCATCGGCTGAACGGCGGGCGCCCCACATCATCCGCCCAGCGTCAGCCGCTGTTTGGGGCCGTCCGTGCGGCCCGTCGGCGGGATGCGGCTGCCTGCCCGGTACGGCGCGGGCCACGGCGCACCGGGGCCGGAATACCCCTGTTCCGCGGCGGCGTGCAGGGTCCAGTTCGGGTCGTAGAGATGCGGCCGGGCCAGCGCGCACAGGTCGGCACGGCCCGCGAGAATCAGCGAATTGACGTCGTCCCAGGACGAGATGGCGCCGACCGCGATCACCGGGATTCGCACCGCGTTGCGGATGCGATCGGCGAACGGCGTCTGGTACGAGCGCCCGAACGCGGGCCGCTCGTCGGGGACCACCTGCCCCGTGGAGACGTCGATCGCGTCGGCTCCGTGCGCGGCGAAGGCCCGCGCGATCTCCACCGCGTCCTCGGCGGTGGTGCCGCCCGCCGCCCAGTCGGTGGCGGAGATCCGTACCGTCATGGGCCGCCCGGCCGGCCAGACGGCGCGTACCGCGTCGAAGACCTCCAGCGGGAAGCGCAGCCGCGCGGTGAGGTCGCCGCCGTAGGCGTCGGTGCGGTGGTTGGTGAGCGGCGAGAGGAAGCCGGAGAGCAGATAGCCGTGGGCGCAGTGCAGTTCGAGCAGGTCGAAGCCGGCGCGCGCGGCACGCTCGGCGGCGCGGACGAAGTCCTCGCGCACGCCGGCCAGCTCCTCGGTGGTGAGCGCGTGCGGTATCTGGTTGACGCCCGTGCGGTACGGGATCGGCGAGGCGGCGACGAGCGGCCAGTTGCCCTCCGGGAGCGGCTGGTCGATGCCCTCCCACATCAGCCGGGTCGAGCCCTTGCGGCCCGAGTGACCGAGCTGGACGCCGATCGCGGTGCCGGGCGCGCCGCCGTGCACGAAATCGGTGACCCGGCGCCAGGCGGCCTCGTGCTCCGGCGCGTACAACCCCGTGCACGCCGGCGTAATGCGGCCCTGGCGGCTGACGCAGACCATTTCCGTCATCACCAGGCCCGCGCCGCCCAGGGCCCGGGCGCCGAGATGGACGAGGTGGAAGTCGCCCGGCGTGCCGTCGGCGTCGGCGCTGTACATGTCCATCGGGGAGACGACGACACGGTTGCGCAGCGTCAGCCCGGCGAGCCGGAAGGGCGTGAACATCGGCGGCGTGCCGGGCGCCACACCGGCCTCCTCCTCGACCGCGGCGACGAAACGGGGATCGCGCAGCCGGAGGTTGTCATGGGTGACCCGGCGGCTGCGCGTGAGCAGGTTGAAGGCGAAGCGGCGGGGCGACTGATCGACGTACTGCGGGAGGTTCTCGAACCACTCCAGGCTGGCGCGCGCCGCACGCTGGGTGGACTCGACGACGGGCCGGCGCTCGGCCTCGTACGCGGCGAGCGCGTCGGGGAGTGCCGCATGCTCCTGCAGGCAGGCGGCGAGCGCGAGCGCGTCCTCGACCGCGAGCTTGGTGCCGGAGCCGATGGAGAAGTGGGCGGTGTGCGCGGCGTCACCGAGCAGCACGATGTTGCCGTGCGACCAGCGGGCGTTGGTGACCGTACGGAAGGCGGTCCAGGCGGAGTTGTTGCCGTGCAGCGGCCGGCCGCCCAGCGCGTCCGCGAAGATCTTGGCGCATTGGTCGACGGACTCCTCCACCGGACAGGCGTCCCAGCCGGCCCGCCGCCAGACGTCCTCGTGCGCCTCGACGATGACGGTACTGGCCCCGACTGGCAAGGGCGGCCCGGAGGGCCTCGTTGAGGGGCGGTGGTCGGGTGACGGGCGGGAGTACGGATATCCGTGCAGCTGCAGCACCCCGTGCGCGGTCTCGGCGATGTCGAAGCGGAAGGCATCGAAGGCCAGGTCGGCGGAGAGCCAGATGTAGCGGCAGCGGTGTGTGGTCAGGTGCGGGCGGAAGACGTCGGCGTGCGCGCCGCGGGTGGCGCTGTGCACGCCGTCGGCGGCGATCACCAGATCGTGGTCGCGGGCCAGGACGGCGGCAGGCGGCGCCTCGGTACGGAAGCGCAGCCGTACCCCGAGCGCGCGGCAGCGCTCGTGCAGCAGCTGGAGGAGGCGGCGCCGCCCGATGGCGGCGAAACCGTGGCCGCCGGAGGTGAGGGTGCGGCCGCGGTGCGCGATGTCGATGTTGTCCCAGCGCACGTACTCGCGGCGCAGCGCCTCGTGGACGACCGGGTCGGCCTGCTCGATGCCGCCCAGGGTCTCGTCCGAGAGGACCACCCCGAAGCCGAAGGTGTCGTCGGGCGCGTTGCGCTCCCAGACGGTCACCTCGCGGGCCGGATCCAGGCGCTTGAGCAGCACCGCCGCGTACAGGCCACCCGGACCGCCCCCGATGACGGCCACCCGGCCGCCGGGCGGCGCCCCGTCCCCGGGGCTCATTTCCCCTGCCACTTCGGGCTGCGCTTGGCGGTGAACGCCGCGTGGAACTCCGCGTAGTCCGAACTGTTCATCAGCAGCGCCTGGGTCGCCGCGTCCATCTCGACGGCCGCCGCGAGCGGCATGTCCAGCTCGGCGGTGAGCAGCGCCTTCGTCTGGGCGTGGGCGAGCGCCGGGCCGGCCGCGAGCCGGCGGGCCAGCGCGGCGGCCGCCTCGTGCGCCTTCCCCTCCTCGGCCAGCTCGCTGATCAGCCCGATCCGCTCGGCCTCGGGGGCCCGCACGGCCTCCCCCAGCATCAGCAGCCGGGTGGCGTGCCCGAGGCCGACGACGCGGGGCAGCAGGTAGGCCGCGCCCATGTCGCCGCCGGAGAGCCCGACCTTGGTGAAGAGGAAGGCGAAGCGCGCCGAGGGGTCGGCGACGCGGAAGTCGGCGGCGAGCGCGAGGACCGCGCCGGCCCCCGCGGCCACGCCGTGCACGGCCGCGATCACCGGGAACGGGCACTCCCGCAGCGCCCGTACGACCTGACCGGTCATCCGGTTGAAGTCCAGCAGCTGTCCGGTGTCCATCTCCAGCGTGGCGCCGATGATCTCGTCCACGTCGCCGCCGGAGCAGAAGCCGCGGCCCTCGCCGCCGAGCACCAGGGCACGTACGGCGCGTTCGCGGGAGAGCTCGGCGAGCAGATCGCGGAGGTCGGCGTATGCGCCGAAGGTGAGGGAGTTGAGGGTGTCCGGGCGCGCGAGGGTGACGGTGGCGACCCCGTCCTCCCTGGTCACGCGGAGGTGTTCCCATGCGTCGGTGGCGTGCGCGGAACCTGTGAACGGGCTCATGGGCGTCGTGCCCCCTTCAGCCGGAGGGCTGGTGCCTGGCGGTATCCGCCGGTATCCGGCGTTACCCGTCCCGGGAAGTTATCACGCAAGCGTGACCGCCGTCACGAGTACGCGATAAGGCATCACGAGTACGCGATGGGACGTGCGCCCGTTCCCGCGCGGTATCGCCACGAGCGGTGATGAGCCGATCGCACCGGAGGTTCGTACCGTTATAGGAGGACATCACGCCCCCGCGAACGGAACCGGACCTTGTCGGAGCCAGCCGCCCCGTCGTCCTGGCGGATCACGCTGCCGCACACCACTGCTGCGGTGCCGATCGCGCGTGCCCTGATCCGGATGGCGATCACGGACATGCGGGTGGCGGCGGACAGCGACACGGCCGAGCTGCTCACCGGCGAACTGGTGGCCAACGCCGTCGAGCACACCCCCGGGGACAAGCCGATCGAGCTGGTCATCGAGGTACTGCCGAGCGGCCACCAGCACGTGGAGGTGCACGACAACGACCCGGCGCCGGTCCAAGGGCTGGGCGACGACGCGCCCCCTGAGGTGGATCTGCTGGACGAGGGCGGCCGGGGGCTGCTGCTGATCCGCACCCTCAGCGCGGACTCCGGCTACCGGCCGACCGAACAGGGCAAGGCAGTGTGGTTCCGGCTTGAGGGGGAGCCGCCGGCTTGAGGGGAGCCGTCAGTTTGAGGCGGAGGTTATCCACAGGGCTGCGGTTGTCCACAGGGGCTGAGGCGTGTCGGGCGGGGTGGGTACGGTCGGGGGTGTGCGGTGGAGGTGGGGGAGGGGCCTTACCGCCGGTGGTTGGGGAGAGGGAGGGGCCCATGCCAGGGAAGTTCACCCCTTCGGCGGCACTTCGGCCACAGATTTCCCCGCACCACCCCCCAGCCGCGAATGCCGACGCCCGTACACCGCATACACCAGCGCCCCGACCACCAGGAACGCGGCGAACTGCAGCCAGGTGGCCGGGCCCGTGCCGTAGATCAGGTACAGGCAGAACGCGACCCCGAGCAGCGGGCTGAGCGGGAAGAGCGGCACCCGGAAGCGGCGCGGCAGGTCGGGCCGGGTGCGGCGCAGCCGCATGACACAGACGTTGACCACGGCCATGACCGCGAGGGTCCCGATGGTGGTCAGATTCATGACCACGTCCAGCGGCACCACCGCGGCCGGGACCGCGAAGACGACCGCGACGATCCAGGTGCCCCGGACCGGCGTCGACGTCTTCGGCGAGATCCGTTCGAACACCCGCGGGATCAGTCCGTCCCGGGACATGGACATCAGGATGCGGGTCTGGCCGTACATCACCGCGAGGACGACCGACGCGATGGCCACCACCGCGCCGAAGGCGATGATCCCGCCGCCCAGTGCCGAGCCGGTGACCCGGTCGACGATCAGGGAGAGCGCGGCGGGCTTGTCGGCGACGTCGTCCGCGGAGAGCGCGCCGATCGCGGCGAGCGCGACCAGGCAGTACAGCACGGTGACGATGCCGATGCAGATCAGGATCGCGGCGGGGACGTTCCGCCGCGGGTTCCTGACCTCCTCGCCCGCCGTGGTGACCGCGTCGAAGCCGATGTACGAGAAGAACGCGAGCGAGGCGCCGGAGGTGATGCCGGCGGCGCCCTGCGCGGCGAACGGCGAGAGGTTGCCGTCCTGGAAGGCGGTGAAGGCGATCACGCAGAAGAGGATCAGTACGCCGATTTTCAGGACGGCCATCGCGGCGGTGGCGCGGGCGCTCTCCCGGATGCCGCGCGCGAGGAGCGTGGCGGCGAGCAGCATGACGACCACGGCCGGGACGTTGACGATGCCGCCGTCACCGGGCGGCGCGGACAGTGCGGCGGGCAGCTGCCACCCGACCAGGCTGTCCAGCAGCTCGTTGAGGTACTGGCCCCAGCCCACCGAGACCGCCGAGACGGACACGCCGTACTCCAGCAGCAGGCACCAGCCGACGAGGAAGGCGGTGCGCTCGCCGAGCGTGGCGTACGCGTAGGAGTACGAGCTGCCGGACACCGGGATCGCGCCGCCCAGCTCGGCGAAGGAGAACGCGGTGAAGACGCAGGTGATCGCGGCGAGCACGAAGGAGACGACGACGGCGGGGCCTGCCTCGGCGACCGTGTCCGACAGGCCGACGAAGATGCCCGTGCCGACGATCGCGCCGACACCGAAGCACACGAGCTGGAAGAGGCCCATGGTGCGCTTGAGGCCGTGGCCTTCGAGATCCGCGCCGGATTCGGCGACGAGCAGGTCGGGGGACTTGATGCGCAGTCCGGACGCGGACATGGGGTGGTTCTCTTCCTGGTGGTACGACGTGCCCGGCGGGGTGGGCGGGCACGGAGAAGGGGACGGGCTGGTGAGCCCGTCCCCCTGAGTTCGGTTCGATGGTAACCGAAATGGTGCATGATCGCCCATTGAGGCGTATTTCTATGCGCCCTTCCCTGACCTTCTCCGCGGCCTTCTCTGCGTTCTCCTCTGCGGCCTTCTCTACGGTCTTCTCTACGGTCAGCGTCCGAGCGTCGCGACCATGACCGCCTTGATCGTGTGCATCCGGTTCTCCGCCTCGTCGAAGACGACGGAGTGCTCGGACTCGAAGACCTCGTCGGTGACCTCGAGCGACTCCAGGCCGTGCTGGGCGTAGATCTCGCGGCCGACGGCCGTGCCGAGGTCGTGGAAGGCCGGCAGGCAGTGCAGGAACTTCACGTTCTCCTTGCCCGTGGCGCGCAGCACGTCCATCGTCACGGCGTGCGGGCTGAGCAGCGCGATCCGCTCGTCCCAGACCTCCTTCGGCTCGCCCATCGACACCCAGATGTCGGTGGCGACGAAGTCCGCGCCGCGCACACCTTCGGCGACGTCCTCGGTGAGGGTCAGCCGGGCGCCGCTCTGCTCCGCGAGCTTCCGGGCGCCGGCGATCACCGACTCCTCGGGCCACAGCTTCTTCGGCGCCACGATACGTACGTCCATGCCGAGCAGGGCGCCGGTGACCAGGTAGGAGTTGCCCATGTTGTACCGGGCGTCGCCGAGGTACGCGAAGGACAGGTCCGTGAGCTCCCGGCCGGGGCTGTGCTCGATCATGGTGAGTACGTCGGCGAGCATCTGGGTGGGGTGCCACTCGTCGGTCAGGCCGTTGTAGACGGGCACGCCGGCGTGCGCGGCCAGCTCCTCGACGTTCGCCTGGGCGCTGCCGCGGTACTCGATCCCGTCGAACATCCGGCCGAGCACGCGAGCGGTGTCCTTCACCGACTCCTTGTGCCCGATCTGCGAGCCGGAGGGGTCCAGATACGTCGTGTGGGCGCCCTGGTCGGCGGCCGCGACCTCGAAGGAGCAGCGGGTGCGGGTGGAGGTCTTCTCGAAGATCAGGGCGATGTTGCGCCCCTTCAGCCGCTGCTCCTCGGTGCCCGCGCGCTTCGCGGCCTTCAGCTCCGCCGCAAGGTCGATCAGATGGCGGAACTCCTCGGCGGTGAAGTCCAGCTCCTTGAGGAAATGGCGGCCCGTGAGGTCAATCGCCATGGCAGGCTCCTAGGTCGCGGTGAACGGGTCGGGTACGGCCTTGCGGCCGCGTCGGGTACGACTTCGCGGTCTTGCGGTCGCATCGGATGCGTCCTTGCGGTCGAATTATGGAAGTGTATACGACGACACGCATTCCTATTCAATGAGCCGCAAGCCACGGGCCGCAAGCCACGAGCCACGGGACCGAGCCGGGACCGCCCGCCGTCTCACCCGATCCCGTCCCGCTCCACCGGACAGCTCATGCAGCGCGGCCCGCCGCGGCCCCGCCCCAGCTCGCTCCCCGGGATCGTGATCACCTCGATCCCGCGCTTCCGTAGAAACGTATTGGTCGTCACGTTTCGCTCGTACGCCACCACCACCCCCGGCTCCACCGCCAGCACATTGCAGCCGTCGTCCCACTGCTCGCGCTCCGCCGCGTGCACGTCCTGCGTCGCGGTCAGCACCCGCACACCGTCCAGGCCGAGCGCCGCCGCGATCGCCCGGTGCATGTGCTCCGGCGGGTGATCGGTGACCTTCAGCTCCTGCTCGCTCGCGCCCGGCTCGATCGTGTACGAGCGCAGCATCCCCAGCCCCGCGTACTGCGTGAACGTATCGCCGTCCACCATCGTCATCACCGTGTCCAGATGCATGAAAGCGCGCCGCTTGGGCATGTCCAGCGCCACGATCGTCTCCGCGGAGCCGGCCGCGAACAGCCCGCGGGCCAGCATCTCCACCGCCTGCGGCGTGGTCCGCTCGCTCATCCCGATCAGCACCGCGCCATTGCCGATCACCAGCACGTCGCCGCCCTCGATCGTGGACGGATACGCCGCCTGGCCCTCGGACCACACGTGGAAACGTTCGTGCGTGAAGAGTGGGTGGTACCGGTAGATCGCCTCGTAATGGACCGTCTCGCGCTGCCGTGCGGGCCAGCGCATCGCGTTCACCGACACCCCGTCGTACACCCACGCCGAGGTGTCCCGCGCGAAGAGATGGTTCGGCAGCGGCGGCAGCAGGAAGTCGTCCAGATCCATCACATGGAACCGCACCGACGTCGGCTCGGGGTTGCGTTCCAGGAACTCCCGCTTGGTCATCCCGCCGATCAGCGCCTCGACCAGCTCCGCGAGCGGCAGCTCGTCGAACGCGGTCCGGAGGTGGTCGGTGGCCAGCGGCCCGTACTCCTTCTCGTTGAAGACCCGGTCCAGCACCAGCGCCCGCGCCTCCGGGATGCGCAGGCTCTCCGCCAGCAGATCCCCGAAGAGGTGTACCTCGACGCCGCGGTCGCGCAGGGTGTCGGCGAAGGCGTCGTGCTCGGCCCGCGCGCGCCGCACCCACAGCACGTCGTCGAAGAGCAGTGCGTCCTTGTTGGACGGGGTGAGGCGCTTCAGCTCCAGGTCGGGGCGGTGCAGGATGACCCGGCGGAGGTGACCGACCTCTGAGTCGACATGGAATCCCATCCCTCCATCCTGGCCGGATTCGACGATGATCACTCGGTATCGGGGAAGGTGGGTGCGGCGCGGCCCCTGGGGTCCCGAGGGGCCAGAGGCCCGCCGCGCAGCTCCCTCGCTCGGCCGGGCGATCAGCTCAGCTGGCTCTGTACCTGCGAGGAGATGATCTCCAGGTGGTCCAGGTCGTCGAGGTCCAGCAGCTGGAGGTAGAAGCGGGAGGCCCCGGCCTCCGCGTACCGGCCGATCTTGTCGACCACCTCGGCGGGCGAACCCGCCAGGCCGTTCGCCTTCAGCTCCGCCACGTCCCGCCCGATGGCCGCGGCGCGCCGCGCCACCTCGGCGTCGTCCTTGCCCACGCAGGCGACCAGCGCGTTGGAGTACACCAGGTCGTCGCCCTTGCGGCCGATCGCCTCGGCCGCCGCCCGCACCCGCCCGAACTGCCGCTGGGTGTCCTCGAGGGAGGCGAAGGGGATGTTGAACTCGTCGGCGTACCGCGCGGCCAGCCGCGGCGTACGCGTCGCACCGTGCCCGCCGATCAGCACCGGCACCTTGCGCTGCGCGGGCTTCGGCAGCGCCGGGGACTTCTCGAGCTGGTAGTACGTCCCGTCGTACGAGAACTCCTCGCCGACCGGCGTTTCCCACAGCCCCGTGACGATCGCGAGCTGCTCCTCCAGCCGCGCGAACTTCTCCTTGGGGAACGGGATGCCGTACGCCTTGTGCTCCTCCTCGAACCAGCCCGCGCCCAGCCCCAGCTCGACCCGGCCGCCGGACATCTGGTCCACCTGCGCGACCTGGATGGCGAGCACGCCGGGCAGCCGGAACGTGCCGGCGGTCATCAGCGTGCCGAGGCGGATGCGCTTCGTCTCGCGGGCGAGACCGGCGAGCGTGATCCAGGCGTCGGTGGGCCCGGGCAGCCCGTCCGCCGCGCCCATCCGCAGATAGTGATCCGACCGGAAGAACGCGTCGAAGCCGAGGTCCTCGGTGGCCTTGGCGACGGTGAGGAGGGTGTCGTAGCTGGCGCCCTGCTGCGGCTCAGTAAAAATTCGCAGATCCATCCCCCTATCTTCCCCCTCCCCTCCCCCCACCCCCCGCACCACCACCCACCAACCCACCACTCACCAACCCGCCGCCCGCCGTCCGCCGCCCGCCACCCGCCGCGGCCGAACTTCTCCTCCGGGCCGGTTCGCCTCAGGCTCGGACTCCCCGTCAGGCCATGTCCCGGTCGTGGGGTCGGTCACGCACCAGGAGTTGCTTGAGGATCGCGGCGGCGCGGTCGCGGGATTCGTCGGCTGCGTCCATTGCCTCCACGCAGGTCCAGTAGAGGCCGTCCTCCTCCGCCGCGCAGACGACGCTCACCAGGGCCTCGCAGACCTCGGCCAGCAGGCCGCACAGGTCCGTCAAGGCGAGCTTGCTGTCCTGGACTTCGGACAGCTGCGCCGCCCTGGGGCCGTACGATCTCGGCACCGGACACAGCACCGCTGCACCCGACCGGCCTCCCGCCTCGCCCAGCCTCCGCGCCTTGGCCCGCACCTCGAACGGTCCCGATATCGCCAGGAGGCTGCCGACCGCCTCCGCCAGGGCCTGCGCCTGCCACGCCTCTATGACGATGTCCTGGACCGTCCGCGCCTGGGCCAGACCGTGCCGACTGGCCGCGATGATCCGCACCGCATCCATGCACGACCCCTTCCCTTGCCTCGTCCGCTGCCTTGCGCACACCTGCCACTACCCAGAGTGAACTGGAACCGCCGAAAGCGCTAGAGTAATTCGCAAATCTGTGGACAACTAAGGCGAGTTTGCGAGATCCATCACTCCGGAGAGTGACGGCCGGGGCGATTCGCGGGGAATCGTTCCTCATTGCGCTCGATCTTCGCGGCGAGCGCGGCCGCCGCGTCGATGCCCAGGACGCCGCAGAACTGGAGCAAGTACGCCAGCACATCCGCCACTTCGTCCTCGACCCGCGCCGCGGCCGCCGGGTCGGTCATGATCTTGGCGGACTGCTCCGGCGTCAGCCACTGGAAAATCTCGACCAGTTCGGACGCCTCGACGCTGAGCGCCGCGGCGAGGTTCTTCGGGGTGTGGTACTGCTGCCAGTCCCGGGCCGCCGCGAAGTCGGCCAGCCGGCGCTGCAAGGTCTGAAGATCTTCACTCATGCCCCCAGGTGTAGCACCCCGACCTCCGGCAGCCGGGCGGCGGCCGAGGCGTCCGTGACCGTCCCCAGCAGCCGGACGTGGCCGCGCGCCGCCATCCGTACGGCCAGCGCGAACAGCTCGGCCGACTGCCGCCCGTCCAGGCAGCGGTCCAGCCCGTCCACCACCACGGTCAGCACCTGACGGGCCGGCAGCACCTCGGTCACCGGGTCGACGGCCAGCACGCCGGGGCCGGTCAGCAGCACCAGCGCCAGCGCGAGATAGCGCAGTTCACCGTCGCCCAGCCAGTCCACGGGCAGCGCCCCGCGCGCGCCGCCCCGCTCCAGCACGGCCCGGACCGCCGGCACGTCGCCCGCCCGGCCCGCGTCCCGCCGTACGCCGGGCTCCGCGCGGAGCCCCTGTACCGGGCCCGGGCAGCCGGCGCGTACCGCGTCGACGAGCGCCGCGTGGCGGGTGGTGCACTCCCGGCTGGTGCGCTCCAGTACGGCGGCGAGATTGCCGCAGTCCGACCGCAGCCGTGCGCCTTCGGGGGCGTCCACCACGCCCGCCCGCTGAGCCACGCGCGCACCCGAAGACGCACCCGAAGTGCCCGACGCGCCCGAAGACGTACTCGAAGTGCCCGACGCGCCTGAAGGTGTGCCCGTCACGGAGCCTGCGCCCCGGGCCACCGCACGTACCGCCTCGGGGCGCGGGTCGCAGAGGAAGGAGGAGCGCAGGGCGATCAGGGTTTGTTCGGCGGCGGCCAGCACCAGGCGCTGGCCCGCTGTCGTGCCCGCGACGCGCAGCGGCAGCAGTGCGGTGCCCAGCCGGTCGTCGGGGAGCGGCGCGCGGGTGACGGGTGTGGCACCGGCGGTGTGCCACGCGGCCTGGACCGTGCGGCGGCCGGGGTCGGTGAGCGCGGTGGTGAACAGCGTCCGTCCGCCGCCGGTGAGCCGTTCGCCGGCGATCCGCAGCTCCGGTTCCGTCTGTACGGCGAGGTCGAGGCGGGTCGGGCCGGCCGGTCCGTCGACCGTGCAGCCGAGGCGGAAGCCGCGCCGCCCCTGCGCGTCCGGCGCGGCCCACTCCGGTACGCAGGCCGCGGCGCCGCCCGGTACGGCGGCGAGCGCCCGGTCCAGCGGCTCGCCGGCGCCGAGCCGGACGAGCAGCCCGTACGCCTGCAGCACGCTCGACTTGCCGCTGCCGCTCGGCCCGGCGAGCAGCGTGAGGGGCCCGAGCGGGTACGTCGCGCCGCGGTGCGACTTGAAGGCGGAGAGGCGCAGCTCGGTGACGAGGGGGCGGGTCGGCCCGCTCGCCTCGGCCGGGTGGGGCGAGCCGCTCACTTCGACGCTCTGGGCCGCGCCCACGGCCATAGTCTCCGGCGTCGCATCGTCCGTACCGCTCCAGGGGTCCATGCCGGGAACGCTAGAGAGCCGGGTCGCCGGAGAACCGTTACGCCGGACGGCCGTTCCTACGAATGGGGGACGCCGGCGCTGCGCCTACGGGCGCGGCGCCGCCCCGGCCCGCGGTTCGTCGACCTCCGTGCCGATCGGGGCGAGCAGGAAGACGTTGGTGTCGACGCGGTGCATACCGCTGCCGATGCCGAAGACGACGCCGCTGGAGAAGTCGAGGATGCGCTTGGCCACATCCGTGTCGGCGCTGCTCAGGTCGAGCAGCACGGGCACTTGGGCCATGAGGTGCTCGGCGACCTCGCGGGCGTCGGCGAAGGTCTGGACGCGGATGACGATGAACCGGCGGGACGCCTCGCTCGGTTCGTCGTCGGGCAGGGCTCGGTGGTCGGGCCACGAGGGCCACTCGCGGCCGCCGCGCAGCGGGACGACCTCAGCGAGGCCCTCCCACTGTTCGTCGGTGGCGTCGGGGCGGGTCACCGGATCACCTCGCTCGCAAGGGCGCTGGGCAGCTGCGGTATCTGCATCGAGCAATTCTAGGGATATACATACAAACCTGACGGGGCATGACACGCGTTCGGCGTCACCCGTTGCCCCCATCCTGCACCATGACGCCTGGCCAGCGCATACTCTGCGACATTTGTCCGACCCTTGCGGACCGGAAAGGACCGACTCTGAACACCCCCTTCGCGGAAGCGCTCTCCGCGGCACTGCTCGTCGTCGTACTCGTCTGCGCGGTCGTACGGCCGTTCCGGCTGCCGGAGGCGGCCGTCGCGGTACCGGCCGCCGGCATCGTCCTCGCGACCGGGGCGATCCCGCTGGCGCACGCGCGCGAGGAGGCCGCGCGGCTCGGCCCCGTGATCGGCTTCCTCGCGGCCGTACTGGTGCTGGCTCGGCTGTGCGCCGACGAAGGGCTCTTCGAGGCGTGCGGCGCCTGGATGGCGCGGGCGGCGGCGGGCAGTCCCCGGCGGCTGCTGACCGCCGTCTTCGGCCTGGCCTCGGCGATCACCGCGGTACTGAGCCTGGACGCCACCGTCGTACTGCTCACCCCCGTCGTCTTCGCCACCGCCGCCCGGCTGGGCGCCCGCGCGCGCCCGCACGTCTACGCCTGCACGCACCTCTCGAACACCGCCTCGCTCCTCCTCCCGGTCTCCAACCTCACGAACCTGCTCGCCTTCACGGCGAGCGGGCTGAGCTTCACCCGGTTCGCCGCGCTGATGGTGCTGCCGTGGCTGGTCGCCATCGGTACCGAGTACGTGGTCTTCCGCCGTTACTTCGCCGCCGACCTGGATGCGGGCGCCATGCCGCCGGCAGCCGCGGAGCCCCCGTCCGTACCCGTGTTCGCGCTGATCACCGTCGCCTGCACGCTGGCCGGTTTCGTGCTCGCCTCCGCGCTCGGCATCGACCCGGCGTGGGCGGCGGCGGCCGGCGCGCTGGTCCTCGCGGCCCGCACGCTCGCCCGCCGCCGCACCACCGTCCGCGCCGTCCTGGGATCGCTCTCGCTGCCGTTCCTCGCCTTCGTGCTGTCGCTCGGCATCGTCGTGCGCGCGGTGGTCGACAACGGGCTCGCCGACGCGCTCGGCCGTCTGGTCCCCGACAGCACGTCGCTGCCCGCACTGCTCGGCGTCGCCGCACTGGCCGCCGTACTCGCCAACGTGATCAACAACCTGCCCGCGGTACTCGTCCTGATCCCGCTCACCGCCCCGAGCGGCCCCGGCGCCGTGCTCGCGGTCCTGCTCGGCGTCAACATCGGACCGAACCTCACCTACGCGGGATCCCTGGCCACACTCCTGTGGCGACGCATCCTGCACGCGCACGACACGGATGTGGTGCTCAAGGACTTCACCCGACTCGGCCTGATCACGGTGCCCGCCGCGCTGTCCCTCGCGGTGGTGGCCCTGTGGGGCGCGCTGCGCATCATCGGGGCCTGAGCCCGCGCGCCGGCAGTTCCGCCAGGGCGGTACCGGACTCGGGGGCGATCTCCAGTCGACGCTGCCGCTCCGCTTCGAGCTGCACCCGGGGGCGCGCTTCCCGCTGTACTCCACAGGTCCCCTCCGTGCGCCTCCCCGACGCGCGCATCGGGGAACTCGCTCCGCGGGTCAAGGAGATCGCGGAGCAGGTGGCGCAGGTCGTGCCGTCGGAGCGGACGATGCAGCCGGCGCGGTACGTCCTGGAAGGGGACGACGCGTAGGACCGGTGCCGGGCATGTGCCCGTCGTGGGCAGGGTATGGACAGCCTGTTGTCATGGCGTTGTCATGGACGCCCCATGTGCATTGTCATGGACGCTTAATGTGACTCGCCCTCAGCGCGCCGGACACGTGCCGGCCGCTGCCCCGCCGCCCCCGAGGAGTCCGATGAGATCGAGTTCCATGAGATCGAGAACGCGCCTCGCCACCAGCGTCATAGCCACGGCGGCGGCCGCTCTGGTCGCCGCCACCCTGCCTGCCACCGCCACCACCCGGCCGGCCCCCGACCGCGCCGAAGCCGTCCGCAGCGCCGACGCCGCGCTCGCCGCGCACGCCACCCAACTCGCCGTCACCGCCGGCCAGGACACCTCCGTACGCGACGTCGTCATCGACTCCGACGGCAGCCGGCACGTCCGCTACGACCGGACCTTCAGCGGCATCCCCGTACTCGGCGGCGACCTGGTCGTCCACCTCTCCCCCGACGGCGACTACCGCGGCGCCTCCCGGGCCACCCGCAGCGACCTCGCCGTCCCCACCGTCAAGCCCCTGATCAGCGCGACGAAGGCCGCGGGGCTGGGCACCTCGGCGCTGCGCGCCGCCAACTCCGGTACCGCGCTGAGCAAGGTCGCCGCCAAGCCGCTGCTGGTCATCGACGCGCTGCACGGCGCCCCGCAGCTCGCCTGGCGGACCACCGCCGCCGGCCAGGACGAGCGGGGCAACCCCGCGGCACACGTCGTGCTCACCAACGCCCGTACCGGCAAGGCGATCGACTCCTGGGACCGGCTGGAGACCGTGACCGGCGACGGCAAGTCGCTGTACGGCGGGACCGTGCCGCTGGAGACCACGCAGTCCGGCAGCTCGTACCAGCTCAAGGACGCCACCCGCGGCGGGACTTACACCGGGGACGCGCAGAACAAGACGGACTCCTGCATCCTCGGCATCTGCTGGGGCCGCGCCCCCGCCGCCCTCTTCACCGACGCGGACAACCACTGGGGCAGCGGCACCACCGCCGACCGCGCCTCGGCCGCGGTGGACGCCCAGTACGGCACGGACACCACCTGGGACTACTTCAAGAACGTGCACGGCAGGAACGGCATCGCCGGGGACGGCAAGGGCTCGTACAACCGCGTGCACTACGGCAGCGGCTACAACAACGCCTTCTGGGACGACAGCTGCTTCTGCATGACGTACGGGGACGGCGACGGCAAGGTCTTCGGGCCGCTGGTCTCGCTCGACGTCGCCGGGCACGAGATGTCCCACGGCGTCACCGCGGCCACCGCGAACCTCACCTACTCCGGCGAGTCCGGCGGCCTCAACGAGGCGACCTCCGACATCTTCGGCACCTTCGTGGAGTTCTCCGCGAAGAACGCGAGCGACCCCGGTGACTACCTCATCGGAGAGAAGATCGTCCGCCCGGACTTCGGGCAGGCCGCGCTGCGCTACATGGACAAGCCGTCCAAGGACACGAAGTCCGCGGACTGCTGGAACTCCAAGGTGAAGGACCTCGACGTGCACTACTCGTCCGGGGTCGCCAACCACTTCGCGTATCTGCTCGCCGAGGGCAGCGGCCAGAAGGTCATCGGCGGGGTCACCCACAACTCCCCCACCTGCGACGGCAGTACGGTGCAGGGCATCGGCAAGGACAAGGTCGGCAAGATCTGGTACCGGGCGCTGACGGTCTACATGACGTCCGGGACCAACTACGCCGCGGCCCGCACGGCCACGCTGAACGCGGCGAAGGACCTGTACGGCGCGGGCAGCGCCGAGCAGAACGCGGTGGCGGCGGCCTGGTCGGCGGTCTCCGTCGGCTGACGCGCCGTCAGGCATGGACGGACCGTACCGGTCGGGTGGCCACGCCGCCCGGCCGGTACGGTCGCCGGACCGGCCGGTACCGTTGCCGACCATGGCCGAAAGCACCCTGTGGACCCTGTCGATCGCCGCGGTCACCGGCGCCACCGCCGTACTGGCCAGCTGGGTCACCAGCCGCGGCGCCACCCGCGCGGCACGCATCCAGGCCGAGACCGCGGCCGACTCCCAGCGCCGCGAACGCCTCCGGGAGAGCCGCCGCACCGCCTACCTGGACCTGATCGAACAGACGCACCGGATGGGCGAGTTGTTCTGGGAGGTCTCGGCCGTGCTGCAGCAGCCGCGGACGGCGAGCGGTGTCGCGGCGCTACGGCAGCTGAGTGACCGGCAGTTGACGGAGTACGCGACGCTACGACGCTGCGCGCGGGTGGTGGAACTGGAGGGACCGCCGGCCGCTGCCGAGGCGGCGCGCGCCGTCCAGAGGTCGACGGGCGAGTTCCACAGGGCCATCCGCCATGCGCTCGGGGACCAGGACGGCTCGGCGGCCTGGTCCGCTGCCGAGGAGCGGATCGACGCCGCCTACTCGCCCTACTGGGCCACGCTGGAAGCCTTCGTCGACGCGGCTCGCGACGCCCACCAGGGGAAATGAACCCGGTCCGGCAGGCGGTCAGCGGCGGTGCACCTGGGAGGGAAGCTTGCCGTAGCGGGCCTGGTAGGCGGCGGCGAAGCGGCCCAGGTGGGTGAAGCCCCAGCGGCCCGCGACCTCGGTGACCGAGACGGCCGGACCGGCGTCGATCAGGTCGCGGTGGGCGCGCTCCAGCCGCAGCCGGCGCAGGTAGGCCATCGGCGTGGTCTCCAGGTGCTGCCGGAAGCCGGCCTGCAGGGAGCGCGGCGCGACGCCGGCGACCCGCGCCAGCTCCAGGACGGTGAAGGGGTGCGCGGGGTCGGCCTGCATGGCGTCCACGGCGCGCTTGACCGGGCGCGGGCAGGTGCGGGTGGCCGGGTCGGCGAGCTCTTCGCGGTACTGGTGCGGGGTGGCGTACAGCATCGTGGTGAGCAGCGCGTCCGCGAGGCCGGTGGCCACCGCGGGATGGGTCAGGAGGCCGGTCGGCGCGGTCAGTTCGGCGGCGAGGCCGCGGGCCAGCGAGACGAGGGTGAGTCCCCGGCCGTGGTGCGGGTCCAGGCCGCCGGGGAAGCGCAGCGGCCGCACGGGGTGTTCGAGGTGCTCCTCCAGGGTGCTCTCCACCGCCTGCCGGTCGAAGCTCAGGGCCAGCACCTCGGCCTCGGCGTCCAGTTCGCCGGTGAGGGCGCCGGTCGGTTCGAAGACCGGGACCCGGCCGTCGGTGGCGGTGGCCCGGAACACCTCGCCGCGGTGCGACTGCACCACCTGTCCGCTGCGCGGCACGTTGATGTGGTACGCGACGCCCAGTCCCTCGCTCCGGCTGAGGACGTCGGCGCCGTAGGTCGCGGTGGCGAAGGTGACGGGGCCCAGCCGCAGCGCGCTCATGGCGAAGCCGAAGTCGGCGGGGTCGGTGAGGGGGTTCAGTACCACCGGGTAGGACAGCGCCTCGGCGATCCAGGCGCGGGCACGCTCGACGTCGGCGGTGCGGAAGGTGTGCGGGCCGCACTGCGCCCGCCGTTCTGTGCTGCGGCCGCGCTCCCCCGGCATCGCCGCCCCCGTCCCTCGGATTCTCGTCCCTGGTCGCCCTGGCGCAGTGAGCAGCCGACTGCGCTTGGTGTCCATATGCTACGCAAAATGGATATCGGCGGGCCCCGCGCAGGCATTGACTGTCCGAATGGAGGCATTTCCGCTGCCGCGCGTCGCCATGGACGCGGCAGACCCGACCGCCGCTCACCTTCCGCACCGTCCGCCCACGGGTCGCCCGACGCCCGAGCGCGAGCGGTTGCTGACGCGTGCGCTGCTGGATCTGGCCTCGCCCGAGGACCGGGAGCCGGCCGCGCACGCCGCTTCCCTCGTCGAGTACATACGGCTGCTGGGCGGTGAGCCGGCCCCGGACGCGGTGGCCGTGCTGGCCGGCCGGCCGCCGGTCACCGCCGGTTCGGGCCCGCGGGCCGAGCTGCTGCGGGAGCTGGAGGAGCAGCTGGGCGAGGGCCCGGTACGGGACACCCTGGCGGGCGCTCCGGCGGAGGAGGTGCCGCTGGAGGACGCGGCGGCCGCCCGCTGGCCGCGGTTCGCCGCGCGGGCGCGGGAGCTGGGGGTATTGCTGGTCACCACGGTGCCGCTGGCCGACGTGGCATACGGGGGAAGCCCCGACGCCGCGGAAGGTGCGCAGCCGGGGCCCCCGCTGGGCGCGCTGGTGCTGTACCACGACGTGGCCACGCCGCAGCCGGCGGGCGGGTCGGCGCCGGTGCCGGCGCTCGCCGGTGCCGCGGCGCTGCACCTGCGGCACCGGCGCACCCGTGACCACGCCCGGCAGCTGGAGCAGGCGCTGCGCAGCCGGATCGTGATCGAGCAGGCCAAGGGGGTGCTCGCCGAGCGGTTCGGCTGCCCGACGGACGGGGCGTTCGCGGAGCTGCGCCGGTACGCCCGTGCGCACCAGCGCAACCTCCACGACCTGGCGCGCTCCGTCGTGGACGGCACGGCGCCGCCGCCGTTCCGCAAGCCCGCCGGCGGGTCTTCTTAGCGGTCCTCCTTGAGCAGGTCGGCGCACTTCTCGCCGATCATCATCGTGGTGATGCACGGGTTGACCGTGACCAGCTCCGGCATGACCGAGCCGTCCGCGACGCGCAGCCCCTGGATGCCCTTCACGCGCAGCCGGGCGTCCAGCGGCGCCATGGCATCGTCGTCGGCGCCCATCTTCACCGTGCAGGCGGGGTGGTAGACGGTGTTGTGGGTCTTGGTGATGTAGTCCAGCAGCTCGTCGTCGGTGCGCACGTCCGGGCCCGGGGCGAGTTCGGCGCCCGCCCAGTCCGCCAGCGCGGGCTGCGCGGCGATCTCGCGGGCGAGGCGCAGCCCGTACGTCATCACCCGTACGTCGTGCTCGTGGGTGAAGTAGCGGGGGTCGACCTTCGGCTTGTCGCGGAAGTCGCGGGTGCGCAGCCGGACCGTGCCGCGGGAGCGGGCGCGGGTGACGTTCGGGGTGAGGCAGAAGGCGTTCTCGGACGTCGGGTAGCCGTGCCGTGCGGTGTTCATGTCGAACGGCACGGAACCGTAGTGGAACATCAGGTCCGGGCGGTCCAGGCCCTCTTCGGTGTCGGCGAAGATGCCGATCTCCCACCACTGGTTGGAGCTGGTCACCATGGGCTGCTTGGCGTCCCACATGATGACGCCCTCGGGGTGGTCCTGGAGGTTCTCGCCGACGCCGGGCGAGTCGACGAGGACGTCCACGCCGGTCTCGCGCAGATGGGCGGCCGGGCCGATGCCGGAGAGCATCAGCAGCTTGGGGGTGTCGATGGCGCCGCAGGAGACGATGACCTCGCGGCGGGCGCGGACGGTACGGGTGTGGATCAGGTCGGGGTCGAGGTAGGTGGCGCCGGTGCAGCGGCGGTCCGCGTCGATCAGCAGCTGCTTGGCGCGGACGCCGGTACGCACCTCCAGGTTGGGGCGGCGGCCGAGGATGGGGTGGAGGTAGGCGACGGACGAGGACTGGCGGATGTTGTTCTCGTCGGAGTTGATCTGGAACCAGTTGGCGCCGCGTATCACGGTCCTACCGGTGTTGAACGGGGTGGTGGGGATGCCCTGTTCGGCGCAGGCGGCGAGCAGCGCCGAGCCGCAGGGGTCGGCGCCCTTGATGGTGCGCAGGGTGACCGGGCCGGAGCGGCCGTGGTGGTCGCCGGGCGCGTCGTTGGACTCCAGGCGCTGGTAGAGCGGGAAGGTGTCCTTCGCGCCCCAGCCCGTACAGCCGCCCGCTTCCCAGGCGTCGAGGTCCTCGGCCGGGGCCCAGAAGGCGATACAGGAGTTGTGCGAGGAACAGCCGCCGAGGACGCGGGCGCGGGCGTGCCGCATGAAGCTGTTGCCGCTCTCCTGGGGCTCGACCGGGTAGTCCCAGTCGTAGCCGGACTCCAGCAGGCCCATCCAGCGTTCCAGGCGCAGCACGTTGTCGTCACCGACGTCGGAGGGGCCGGCCTCCAGGACGCACACCGTCACCGTGGGGTCCTCGCTGAGGCGGGCGGCCACGACGTTGCCCGCGGTGCCGCCGCCGACGATGACATAGTCGAACTCTTCAGTGGACATGGGTCGGAGTGCTCCTTGTGGTGTCGGATTCGGCTTCGTTCCGGGCCGCATGTTCGGCGAGCACGCCCGTGCGGTGGCGCTGGATGAACCAGTAGTACGCGAAGCCGCCGAGGGCGACGGCGCCCACGAAGAGGACGGCGCCCCAGCGCAGGTACCAGTGGTACGGCGGGGCCGCGTTGTAGACGGCTGTGCGGGGCCAGGCGAGGTTGATCATCATGCCGGCGCCCCAGAGGACGGCGAGGATGTTGACCGGCAGTCCCCAGCGGCCGAGGGTGAAGCGGCCGGGGGCCGGCTGCCAGCGGCCGCGCAGCCGGGCGATCAGCATCGGCACGGTGACCAGCAGATACGCGCCGTAGATCATGATGATGCCGATGCTGGTGACGACGGAGAAGATCTGCGGCTGACGGATGTTGATCAGCAGCACGGCCAGCGAGAGCACACCGACGATCACGGCCGGCAGGACCGGGGTCTGGAAGCGCGGGCTGACCCGGGCGAGCAGCGAGGCGGCGGGCAGGTTGTTGTCCCGGGACATCGCGAAGGCCAGCCGGATGGCGGCGGTGTGCACGGCCAGCGCGCAGACGGTGACGGCGATCAGGACGCACCACAGCATCGCCTTGCCGACGGTGTCGCCGAGCACGTCCAGGACGATGTACTGCAGCCCGTCGGTGGACAGCCCCTCGCCGTTCAGGCTGCCGACGCTCATCAGGGCGAGCAGCAGGATCAGGCCGCCGAGCACGAAGGAGGCGAGCAGGGCGCGGAGGATGGCGCGGGGCGCGTTGCGGGAGGGGTCCAGGGACTCCTCGCCGAGCGAGGCCGCGGTGTCGAAGCCGTACATGACGTACGCGGAGGCGAGCGAGGCGGTGAGGAACGCGCCGAGGTAGCCGAAGCTCTGGCCGTCACCCGCGTGGTGGGTCTCCAGCACCACGTCGGGCCCGCGCACCACGTGCACGGCGAAGAGCACGATCAGCACGACGGTGGCGACCAGCTCGATGAAGACGCCCGCGGTGTTGATGCGGGCCATCAGCTTCACGCCGAAGGCGTTGACGAGGGTGGTGAAGAGGATCAGTACCCCGGCGAGGACGACGCCGTTGGTGGCGACGTCGTAGCGCCCGGTGCCGTCCCCGATGAACTGGAAGGCGGGGGAGATCTGCGGGAGCGTGAGCTGGTAGGCGAGGGCCACGGCGGACAGCGAGACGATCGAGGCGACCAGCATCATCCAGCCGGCCAGCCAGCCGATGTGCGGATTGCCCAGCCGTTTGGCCCAGTTGTAGACCGAGCCCGCGACGGGGTGGCGGGCGGCCAGCTCGGCGAAGGACAGCGCGATCATGAGCTGGCCGGCGAAGACCATCGGCCAGGACCACCAGTAGGCGGGACCGCCGTGCCCGTAACCGAAGTAGAAGAGCTGGAAGGTGCCGGTCAGGATGGAGATGTAGCTGATGCCGGCGGCGAAGGTGTGGAAGTTGCCGAGGGTCCGTTTGAGTTCGGGGCGGTAGCCGAAGTCCGCGAGACCGTCGTCGTCCTGTGCTGGTGGTGCGTCGTGCGGTGGTCTTTCTGCTCGGGAATCCGTCAAGAGCATTTCTCCTCAGTCGAACCGGTCGATCCGTTCGGATCAGTCGAACCAGTGGAGCGCTTTCGGGGCGGTGTTGCGCCAGACGTGCTTGTGCTCGCGGTATTCGGCGAGACCGGTGGGGCCCAGCTCGCGGCCGGTACCGGACTGCTTGAAACCGCCCCACTCCGCCTGCGGCAGATAGGGGTGGAAGTCGTTGATCCATACGGTGCCGAGCCGCAGCCGGGCCGCGACCCGGTCGGCGCGTGCCGGGTCGGTGGTCCACACCGCGCCGGCCAGCCCGTAGACGGTGTCGTTGGCGAGCCGTACCGCCTCGTCCTCGTCGGTGAAGCGCTCGACGGTGAGGACCGGGCCGAAGGATTCCTCGCGCACCACCGACATGTCGGCCGTGCAGTCGTCCAGGACGGTCGGCAGATAGTGGAAGCCGTCCGCGAGGGCCGGGTCGTCGGGGCGGGCGCCGCCGCAGCGCAGCACGGCGCCCTCGGCGAGCCCAGTGGCGACGTACGCCTCGACCTTCTCCCGGTGCGCCGCGGAGATCAGCGGGCCGGTACGGGCCTCCGGGTCGAAGGGGCCGCCGAGCCGGATCTCCCGGGCCCGGCGCACTACCTCGTCGACGAAACGGTCGTGCAGGGAGTCCTCGACCAGCAGCCGGGCGCCGGCCGAGCAGACCTGCCCGGAGTGCAGGAAGATCGCGGTCAGGGCGTAGTCGACGGCCGCCTCGAAGTCGGCGTCGGCGAAGACGACGTTGGGGTTCTTGCCGCCGAGTTCGAGGGCGACGTTCTTGACCGTAGCGGCCGCGGCGGCCGCGATCCGCTTTCCGGTGGCCAGGCCACCGGTGAAGGAGACCAGGTCCACGTCGGGGTGGACGGTGAGCGGGGCGCCCGCCTCCGGCCCGGTACCGAGGACGAGGTTGGCCACGCCGTCCGGCAGGCCCGCCTCGGCGAGCAGCCGCATCAGATGGATCGCGGTGTGCGGGGTGAGCTCGCTGGGCTTGAGTACGAAGGTGTTGCCGGCGGCGAGGGCCGGGGCGACCTTCCAGGCGGTCTGCAGCAGCGGATAGTTCCACGGCGTGATCAGCGCGCAGACGCCCACCGGCTCGTGCACGACGCGGCTCTCGACCGTGGCGCTGCCCGCGTCGACCACCCGGCCCGCGTCCCCCTCCTCGGTGATCAGACGCCCGAAGTACCGGAAGCAGGCGGCGATGTCGTCCATGTCGAGCTCGCTCTCCACCAGCCGTTTGCCGGTGTCGAGCGATTCGGCGCGGGCGAGGATCGCCTTGTCGCGCTCCAGGAGGTCGGCGACGCGCAGCAGCTTGGCGCCGCGCTGAGCTGCGGTGGTGTGCGGCCAGGGGCCGGTGTCGAAGGCGCGGCGAGCCGCGGCGACGGCCCGGTCGGCGTCCGTTGCGTCGCCCTCGTCGACCACCGCGACGAGGCTCTGGTCGGCGGGGCAGCGGATCTCGCGGGTGGCGCCGGCGGCGGCCGACTGCCACCGCCCGTCGATGTACAGGTCAGGCACGCTTGTCCTCCAGTTGCTCGGTGACCCACTGGTGGAAGGCCCCGATGTGGTGCTCACTCGGCACGAGGACGCCGCCGTCCCGGTAGGCGCGCGAGTCCATCGCCGGCTGGGTCCGCTCGCACGCTTCGAAGTCCTGCTGGTTGACGCGGTGGAACAGCTCGACGGAGGTGGAGATGTCGGCGCCGGACTCGACGACCTCGGGGAGGTAGAGCCAGTCGCACTCCACGACCGTGCGGTCGGCGGCCATCGGGAACATCCGGTGGACGATGACGTGGTCGGGCACGAGGTTGACGAAGACCTGCGGCCGGACCGTGATCGCGTAGTACCGGCGGTCCTGGTCCTCCGCGATCTCGGGGAGCCGGCCGAAGCCGCCCTTGCCGTCGACCGTGAAGCCCTCGGCCTCCGGCGCGAATTCAGCGCCGTGCCCGACGTAGTACTGCGCGGCGAAGCCGTCCGCGAACTCCGGGAGTACGTCGGTGAGTTCGGGGTGGATGGTGGCGCAGTGGTAGCACTCCATGAAGTTCTCGATGATGAGCTTCCAGTTGGCCGCCACGTCGTAGGTGATGCGCTTGCCCAGGGCCAGGCCCTCGGTGCGGTACCGCTCGATGGAGGCGGCGTCGCCGAGCCGCTCGACGGCCGCGCCGATCACCGTGTCCTCGAAGGACGGCGGCTCGTCGGCCAGGCAGACCCAGGCGTAGCCGAGCCACTCGCGCAGCGGGACGGTGACCAGGCCGCGCTCGGTGCGGTCGATGTCCGGCATCGACGTCAGGTTGGGCGCCGCGATGAGCTTGCCGTCGAAGTCGTAGGTCCAGGCGTGGTAGGGGCACTGGAGGTTGCGGCGGGCCTCGCCGGACTCCTCGGTGCACAGGCGGGCGCCGCGGTGCCGGCAGATGTTCAGGAAGGCCCGCAGTTCGCCGCGGCGGTTGCGGGTGATCAGGACGTTCTCCCGGCCGACCTGCACGGTGCGGAAGGCACCGGGCCTGTCCAGGTCGGCGCTGCGCACGGCGCAGAACCACAGCCGCTCGAAGATCTTCTCCTGCTCCTGCCGGAAGGTCTCCGGGTCGGTGTAGGAGGTGCCGGGCAGGGTGGTGATCAGGCTGGACGTGGCGGTCGGGGCGAGTTCGGGCGTGGTCGTCATGTGCGTCTCCTCAAGCGAACTACTTCTTCCAAGCGCTACTTGCGGATGCGGGTCATGCTCGGGTCGAACAGCGGTTCCTCGGCGACGGTCGCCGCGACCTTCTGACCGAAGTACTCCACGTGCACGGCGGTGCCGGGGACGGCGGCTGCGGCCGGCAGCCAGGCGTAGGCGACGCAGCGGCCGATGCTGTAGCCGTAGGAGGCGGAGGTGACGTAACCGGCGGGCGCGCCGTCCACGTACACGGGCTCCTTGCCGAGGACCACGGCGGCCGGGTCGTCGAGGGTGAGGCAGGTCAGCTTGCGGCGGGCGGTCTCCTCACTGCGGCCCTCCAGTGCGGCGCGGCCGAGGAAGTCGCCCTTGGCGGGGCGGACGGCGAAGCCGACGCCCGCCTCGTACGGGTCGTGCTCGGTCGTCATGTCGTGGCCCCAGGAGCGGTACCCCTTCTCCAGCCGCAGGCTGTTGAAGGCGGAGCGCCCGGCCGCGATCACACCGTACTGCTGCCCGGCCTCCCACAGCGTGTCCCACAGGCGCAGGCCCAGGTCGGCGGTGGTGTACAGCTCCCAGCCCAGCTCGCCCACATAGCTCAGCCGCATGGCCGTGACGGGGACGTGGCCGAGGTAGGTCTGCTTGGCCTTGAAGTAGCCGAAGCCCTTGTGCGAGAAGTCGTCGCGGGTGAGCGGCTGGACCAGGTCGCGGGCGAGCGGGCCCCACACGCCGATGCAGCAGGTGCCGGAGGTGATGTCCCGGATCTGCACCCCTTCCGGGGCATGCCGCAGCAGCCAGTCCAGGTCGGAGCCGCTGTTGGCGCCGATCTGGAAGCGGTCGGGCGCGAGCCGGGCGACGGTGAGGTCGGAGCGGACGCCGCCCGTCTCGTCCAGCAGCAGCGTGTAGGTGACCGCGCCGGGCTTCTTGTCGAGCTGGTTGGTGGACATGCGCTGGAGGAAGGCGAGCGCGCCGGGCCCGGTGACCTCCAGCCGGCGCAGCGGCGTCATGTCGTACAGCGCGACCTTCTCGCGCGTCACCTTGGCCTCGGCCGCGGCGATCGGCGACCAGTACCGGGCCGACCAGGCGTCCCGCTCGGGCAGTTCGAGGCCCTCGGCGAGCGGGGCGTTGGCCTCGTACCAGTGCGGGCGCTCCCAGCCGCCGCCCTCCAGGAAGAACGCGCCCAGCTCCTGCTGGCGGGCGTAGAAGGGGCTGACCCGCAGCGGGCGGGGCTGCTCCATGGGCTGGAGGGGGTGGAGGACGTCGTAGACCTCGACGAAGTTCTGGGCGCCGCGGTCCTCGATGTACGCGGGCGAGCGCTGCGCATCCTCGAAGCGGTACAGGTCGCACTCGTGAATGTCGATGTCCGGACGGCCGTCGGTCATCCACTGGGCGACGGCGCGCGCCACGCCCGCGGAGTGGGTCACCCAGACCGCCTCGGCGAGCCAGAATCCGCGCACCTCACGGGATTCGCCGAGGACGGGCATGCCGTCGGGGGTGAAGGAGAAGACGCCGTTGAAGCCCTCCTCGACGTGGGATTCTCCGAGCGCCGGGAGCAGGCCGACGCTGTCCTCCCAGCTCGGCGCGAAGTCCTCCTCGGTGAAGGGCAGCGAGGACGGCATGATCGGCGCGTCGTCGAAGGCGGGCACGGCCGCGGGGTCGACGGGCATCGGGCGGTGCGCGTAGGAGCCGATGCCGATGCGGTCGGTGTGTTCGCGGTAGTACAGATCGCGGTCCTGGAAGCGCAGGATCGGCTTGCTCGCCTCCGTCCGCGGGTCATTGACGCCGTCGAGCTCCGGGAGCGGCGCGGTCTTGGCGTACTGGTGGGCGAGCGGCAGCAGCGGCACGTCGACGCCGGCCATCTTGCCGATCACCGGGCCCCAGAAGCCGGCCGCGGAGACGACATGGTCGGCGGGGAAGGTGCCGCGGTCGGTGACGACGCCGGTGACCCGGCCGTTCTCCTGCTCGATGCCGGTCACGGTGTACCGGTCCAGGAAGCGGGCGCCGCGGGACTCGGCGCGGGTGATCTGGGCGCGGCAGGCGAGGAGGGCGCGGGCCAGGCCGTCGTCGGGCGTGTAGAGCCCGCCGAGGACCTTGTCCTCGTCCAGCATCGGCCAGTACTTCTTGCACTCGGCCGGGGTGATCAGTTCGGCGCGTACGCCCCAGGAGGCGGCGAGTCCGGCCTTGCGGTGCAGGTCGGCCCAGCGCTCGGGGGTGGTGGCCAGCTCCAGCCCGCCGAGCGGGTTGAAGCAGGGAAGCCCGTCCACTTCGAGGGAGTTGAACTTCTCGACCGTGTACGCGGCGAACTCGGTCATGGTCTTGGACGGGCCGGTCTGGAAGACCAGCCCGGGGGCGTGCGAGGTGGAGCCGCCGGGGGCCGGGAGCGGGCCCTGTTCGAGGACGGTGACGTCGCGCCAGCCGCGCGCGGTCAGTTCGTCGGCGAGCGAGCAGCCGACGATGCCGGCGCCGATCACGACCACGCGGGCATCGGTGGCGGGTGTGCGGGACATGCCCCTCCTTCGGGTCAGGCAGGACGTACGGGAGTGGCGTCCCTCAGAGGACGACCACGGAGCGCAGGACGCGGCCGCCGCGCATGGTGTCGAAGGCGGCCTCCACCTCGTCCAGGGAGATCCGCTCGGTGACGAAGCTTTCGAGGTCGAGCAGCCCGTACAGGTACTGGTCGATCAGGTCCGGGAAGTCGCGGCTGGGCAGGCAGTCCCCGTACCAGGAGGACTTGAGGGCGCCGCCGCGCGAGAAGAGATCGCTGAGCGGGATCTCGACCTTCATGCCGGGCTCGGGCACGCCCACCTGGACGAGGGTGCCGGCGAGGTCGCGCATGTAGAACGCCTGCTTGTACGTCTCCGGGCGGCCCACCGCGTCGATCGCGATGTCCACGCCGACCCCGCCCGTCAGGGCGCGCACCGCCTCGACCGGGTCCGTACCGCGGGAGTTGATGATGTGGGTGGCGCCGAACTTCTCGGCCTGGTCGAGCTTTCTGTCGTCGACGTCGATAGCGATGACCTTGCGGGCGCCGTTGAGGCAGGCGCCCGCGATCGCCGCGTTGCCGACGCCGCCGCAGCCGATGACCGCGACGGTGTTGCCGCGCTGCACGTTCCCGGTGTTCACGGCCGCGCCGTAGCCGGCCATCACGCCGCAGCCGATCAGGCTCGCGGCCTCGGGGCGGGCCGCCGGGTCGACCTTGACCGCCTGTGCGGCGGCGACCAGCGTCTTCTCGGCGAAGGCGCCGATGCCGAGCGCCGGGGTGAGCGGGGTGCCGTCGAGCAGCGTCATCGGCTGGGCCGCGTTGCGCGAGTCGAAGCAGTACCAGGGGCGGCCGCGGCGACAGGAGCGGCAGGTGCCGCAGGGCGCGCGCCAGGCGAGCACCACGTAGTCGCCGGGCAGCAGGTCGGTGACGCCGTCCCCCACGGCCTCGACCACCCCGGCCGCCTCGTGCCCGAGCAGGAACGGGAAGTCGTCGCCCACGGCGCCTTCCCGGTAGTGCAGATCCGTGTGGCAGACCCCGCACGCCTGTACGGAGACGAGCGCTTCCCCCGGGCCCGGATCCGGCACCAGAATCGGCTGCACCTCGACCGGTGCGCCCTTTTTCGTCGCGACCACAGCACGGACTTCGTGTGGCATGCCCCTACCCCTCAGTGTTGCGCACTGCACGACTCGTTGCGCGATGAGAGACATACTGGGAACGCCTTCTCGGCGGCGTCAAGGGGTTGGAGTTAACCGTTGGTAAAAGCGCGCGCACGGTCGGCACGCACGGACGCGGGGCCGGTGGGCACCGGCCCCGCGTCATTCCTGCGCACGGTCGAACCGTCTACGCGACGGAGATCAACTCCCGTGTCCCATCCGCCGGGACAATTCCCGTGCCGCCTCGACCGTGCGCTTGGCGACCTCCGGGATACGGTCGGGCTCCAGCCGGTACGCGGGGGCCGATACGCTGATCGCGCCGATCACCTGGCCGTCGTGCGCGCGCACCGGCGCCGCGACCGCGTGCAGCCCCAGCTCCAGCTCCTCCATCGCCACCGCGAAGCCATTGCGCACCACCTCGGCGAGCTGCTCGCGGAGCTCGGCGACGGAGGTGATGGTCCGCTCGGTGAGCCGCGGCAGCTTCCGGGCGAGCGCGGCGTCCTGCACCGGGCCCGGCTGGAACGCCAGCAGCGCCTTGCCGCTGGAGGTCGCGTGCAGCGGGGTGCGGCGGCCGAGCCAGTTCTGCGCGGTGACCGAGGCCGGGCCGCGGGCCTGCATGATGTTGACCGCGGCACCGTTGTCCAGCACCGCGATGTTGGCCGTCTCGCCCAGCTCGTCGGCGAGCAGCCGGCACATCGGCGCGCCCTCCTGCGAGATGTCCAGGCGCACCGCGGCGGCCCCGGCCAGCCGCAGCACCCCGGCCCCGAGGTAGTACTTCCCGCGCTCCTGCTCCTGGGCGACCAGCCCGCGGTTCTCCAGCACGCCGAGCAGCCGGAAGGCCGTCGACTTGTGCACGCCGAGCTCGTCGGCGACCTCGGTCACCCCTGCCTCACCGTGCCGGGCGAGGATCTCCAGCACCGTGACCGCACGATCCACCGACTGCACGGAACTCCCCGCTCCGCGGGGTGATTTCTGCGCTGACCTGGCCTCCGACGTGTCCTTCGCGTTGTCCGTCATCCGATCTCACCACCTGGCGCGACCCGATGCGGGCCGGCTTCTGAAGGGAGGCGCTTGACGCGCGGCCTCCCGGCTTGGATTCTGTTGCGCAGAGCGCTTCGCCGTGCGCATCGCGGAACTCAACTATACCGAACAGTAAGAGGGGTGCCCCGTGATTCCCGTCTGCCACCTCGATGACCTGCCCGCAGGCGAGTCCCTTCGCATCGACACCGCACCTCCGATCGCCGTCTTCAATGCCGACGGCGAGATCTACGCCATCGACGACACCTGCACCCACCAGGACGCCTCGCTCGCCGACGGCTGGCTGGAGGGCTGCCTGGTCGAATGCCCGCTGCACGCCGCGTCGTTCGACCTGCGCACCGGCATGCCGACCTGCCTGCCCGCCCGGCGGGCCGTCCGCACCCACTCCGTCACCGTGGAGAACGGCATGATCTACGTGCACCACGCCGCCCAGGAAGGCACCGCCGCATGAGGACGGTCACCGTCGTCGGAGCCTCGCTGGCCGGACTGTACGCCGCGAGAGCGCTGCGCTCCCAGGGGTTCGGGGGCCGGCTGATGATCGTCGGGGACGAGTGCCACCGCCCGTACGACCGGCCGCCGCTCTCCAAGGACTTCCTCAAGGGCACGGCCGGGCAGGACGACCTCGCCCTGGCGGACGCCGAGGAGGTCGCCGAGCTGGACGCGGAGTGGCTGCTGGGGACGCGCGCCGCCGGGCTGGACGCCGGCGGCCGGTCGGTGGCCCTGGAGAACGGCCGGTCCCTCGCCACCGACGGGGTGGTCATCGCCACCGGCGCCACCCCGCGCCGGCTGCCGGGGCCCGAGCTCGCCGGGGTGCACACCCTGCGCAGCCTCGACGACGCCCAGGCGCTCCGTGCCGACCTGGCCGGCGGCCCGGTGCGGGTCGTGGTGATCGGCGGCGGCTTCATCGGCGCCGAGGTCGCCTCCTCGTGCGCCGCGCTCGGCCATGACGTCACGGTCGTCGAGGCCGCGCCGCTCCCGCTGCTGCCACAGCTCGGCGAGGAGATGGCCGGGGTCTGCGCGGCGCTGCACGGGGACCACGGGGTCACGCTGGTCAGCGGTACGGGCGTCGCGGCACTGCAGGGCGAGTCCGGCGGCCGCGTCACCGGCGTCGAGCTGGCCGACGGACGGATACTGCCCGCCGACACCGTCGTCGTCGGCATCGGCGTCCGCCCGAACACCGACTGGCTGGCCGGCTCCGGGCTGACCCTGGACGACGGGGTGGTCTGCGACACCGGGTGCGTGACCGCGCTCCCCCACGTCGTCGCGGTCGGCGACGTGGCCCGGGTCGGCGGCTCCCGTACCGAGCACTGGACCAGCGCGACCGAACAGGCCGCCACCGCCGTCCACAACCTCCTCGCGGGCGAGACCCTCCTGGCGCACCGCACCGTGCCGTACTTCTGGTCCGACCAGTACGGCGTCCGCATCCAGTTCGCCGGGCGGCGGCTGCCCACCGACACCGTGCGGGTGATCGACGGCTCCCCCGAGGACCGCAGCTTCCTCGCCGCGTACGAGCGCGACGGCCGCACCACGGCGGTCCTCGCCCTCAACCGCCCGCGCCCCTTCATGAAGGCGCGCCGCGAGCTGATGCGGGCGGCCCAGCCGGTCGCCGGCTGACCGGACCGCCCGTGCCGCGGCCACAGCGAGTGGCCGCGGCACTCCCATGACCGTCCAAATAGCCCTTGTATACCGGCACTTGGCGCCCGCTTTACTTCCCGCCCGGTCAGCCGCATTCACCCCCCATGACCCTGTTGACGGACGACACCCGGCTGTCACACCCTCGTTACATAGGTGCTCGATACACGTGACCCTGGGTGTCCGGCCGCTGACGCATGCCGTTTTCCGGCCGCCCCCCGACGCACCAGCCCAGGGTCGGATTCGGAGGAGCAGCATGTGCGGAATCGCCGGATGGGTCGCCTACCAGCGTGACCTGCGGTCCGAACAGGCCACCGTCGACGCCATGACCGAGACCATGTCCTGCCGCGGTCCGGACGACGCCGGGACCTGGGTCCAGGGCCCGGCGGCCCTCGGTCACCGCCGGCTCGCCATCATCGATCTGCCGGGCGGCCGCCAGCCGATGACCGTCGAGACCCCCGACGGACCGGTCGCGATGGTCTACTCCGGAGAGGCGTACAACTTCTCCGAACTGCGCAAGGAACTGGCCGCCCGCGGCCACCGCTTCACCACCGACTCCGACACCGAGGTCGTGCTCCACGGCTACCTGGAGTGGGGCGAGGCCGTCGCCGAACGCCTCAACGGCATGTACGCCTTCGCCATCTGGGACAGTCGCGAGCAGAAGCTCGTGATGATCCGCGACCGGATGGGCATCAAGCCCTTCTACTACTACGAAACCGACGACGGTGTGCTCTTCGGCTCCGAGCCCAAGGCCATCCTCGCCAACCCGCAGGTCACCCCCACCGTGACACTGGACGGCCTGCGCGAGCTGTTCGCCTTCGTCAAGACACCGGGGCACGCGGTGTACGAAGGCATGCGCGAGGTCGAGCCCGGCACGGTCGTCACGCTGACCAGGAACGGCCTGCGCACCCGTGTGTACTGGACGCTGGAGACCAAGCAGCACACCGACGACCGGGAGACCTCGATCGCCCATGTGCGGTCGCTGCTGGACGACATCGTGCGCCGCCAGCTCGTCGCCGACGTGCCCCGCTGCACGCTGCTCTCCGGCGGCCTGGACTCCTCCGCGATGACCGCGCTGGCCGCACAGCAGCTGGCCGCCGAGGACAGGACGGTCCGCAGCTTCGCCGTCGACTTCGTGGGCCAGACCGAGAACTTCACCCCGGACGCACTTCGCGACACCCCGGACACCCCCTTCGTGCACGACGTGGCGCGCGCCTCGAAGACCGAGCACCAGGACATCGTCCTCAACTCGGACCAGCTCGCCGACCCCGAAGTGCGCTCCAAGATGATCCGCGCCCGGGACATCCCGATGGGCCTCGGCGACATGGACTCCTCGCTGTACCTGCTGTTCAAGGCGATCCGCGAGCACTCGACGGTGGCACTGTCCGGCGAGTCGGCGGACGAGGTCTTCGGCGGGTACAAGCAGTTCTTCGACCCCAAGGCCCGCGAGGCGGACACCTTCCCCTGGCTGGTGCAGTTCGCCGAGCACTTCGGCGACGACGGCAACATCCTCACCGAGGGCGTCACCAAGGCGATGGACCTGGGGAGTTACATCCAGGACAGCTACCGGACGGCCATCGCGGACGTGCGGCGCCTCGACGGCGAGAGCGACTTCGAGTACCGCATGCGCGAGATCTGCTATCTGCACCTGACCCGGTTCGTCCGCGTGCTGCTGGACCGCAAGGACCGGGCGAGCATGGCCGTCGGCCTGGAGGTGCGGGTGCCGTTCTGCGACCACCGGCTCGTGGAGTACGTCTACAACACCCCCTGGAGCCTGAAGTCGTTCGACGGCCGGGAGAAGAGCCTGCTGCGCGAGGCCACCGCCGACGTGCTGCCCAAGTCGGTGTACGACCGGGTGAAGAGCCCGTACCCGTCCACGCAGGACCCGAAGTACGCCGTCGCGCTCCAGGGCCACCTCAAGGACCTGCTCGCCAAGCCCTCGCACCCGGTCTTCGACCTGGTCAGCCGCGACTGGCTGCAGCGCGCCGTGCAGGTCGACGTCCCGCAGATCACCCAGGCGTCCCGGCGCGGCCTCGAACGCACCTTGGACCTGGCCCTCTGGATGGACATGTACTCGCCGACCATTACACTCTCTTGACCTGATCGAGGCAGGTCTTTGGACGACAGACGGGTGGACGGTGGCGTGGCGGTCGGCGAGGGGACGGCGCTGAGCACGGTCGGTGAAGAGGACGCGCTCGAACTGGTCGTGACCCTGCACCGGCTGCTGCGCAGCCTGGGCAGGGCCGTCCCCGACCGCCGCGTCCCGCCCACCCAGCTCATCGTCCTCGCCCTGCTCACCCAGCTCGGCCCGTCCCGCATCGGCGTACTGGCCGACCGCATCCCCTGCTCGCAGCCGACGGCCACGGCCGCGGTGGCGAGCCTGGAGTCGGCGGGGCTGGTCCGCAGGGAGCCGGACCCGACCGACGGGCGCGCGGCACGCGTCGTCATCACCGAGGACGGCGTCCGCGCGCTGAACGATGTGGCACAGAGCGAGGCCGAGGCGCTCGCCGGGCGCCTCGGCACGCTGCCCCCGGAGGACGTCCGCCGGGTACTGGAGGCAGGCGCTCTCCTGCGGCGGCTGGCGGAGCAGGGCTAATAGCCTTTCGGCGGGCTGCCCGCATCGGCCTGTTGCACGCGGGAGATGTCGCCGTACTGCGCCTTGATGTAATTCACGGCCGCCGCGCAATTCGCCACCGGGTCATTGATGTCCCATGCCGTACCGGGCTGATGGTGCGCCCGGAACGTTCCCATGGTCGTCTGGAAAAGCCCCCGGGACGGCTCGCCCGCCACCGCGTTGGCGTCCCATCCATTGAATGCGTTCGGGTCGAATCCGGATTCCCTGCGGGCGATCGTCCACAGCCCCGCGTACCAGTATTCGGGTGATCCCGTGACCCGCAGACACGCGCGGATCCACCCGGCCGGCCCTGTCGCCACCAGCCGCTCCCGGGCCTCGGCGCGTTTTCTGGCCGCGGCGCGCCGCCGCTCTTCCAGCGCCGCGCTCCGCGCCTCCGAGCTGGCCCGGGAGGCCCGGGCCGCGGCCTCGAAGCGCTGCTCCGTCAGCCCCGCCGCGACGAAGGTGGCGGCCTGCCCCTCCAGCCCGGCCGGCGAGACCCGGACCTTCCGGCCGGACGCGACGGGCGTCCGGTGGCCCGCCCGGGCCGTGGCCGGCCGGGGATCACCGCCGTACAGCGCGGCTTCTTCCGCGTGCGTCCCGGCCTCACCGGGACGCATATCCGCCATTCCGCTGACCGCGATTGCGGCAGGAATTATCAGGACGAGGACAGAGGAAAGGGCGGTGGCTGCAGTCCTGGCCACGTGCATGGGAAATCATCGCCTTCCCGTCGAGCCGCCGGCTCACTTGGAGGCGTCCTATCAGCCGGAATCAAGACCCGCCGAGCACCCCGCCGAGACCGGCGGTCCGAGCGGGCTGACGATATCTTCGAAGTTTTGCGCTACGAGTCGGGGCCCGGGCGGTGGACGGGGCGGGACGGGACTATCGTGGCCCCATGTCCGCCCCTGAGCTGATCCGTATCGTCTCCCGCTCCTCCCCCATGGCCCTGGCCCAGGTGGAGCGCGTCCGTACCGAACTCGCCGCGCTGCACCCGGGCATCGCCACCGAGGTCGTCCCGGTGACCACCACCGGTGACCGCTGGATGGGTGACCTCTCCGCGGTCGAGGGCAAGGGCGCGTTCACCAAGGAGGTGGACGCGGCGCTGCTGTCCGGGGAAGCGGACCTCGCGGTGCACTGCGTCAAGGACATCCCGGCCGACCGGCCGCTGCCCGCCGGCACGACGTTCGCCGCGTTCCTCAAGCGCGACGACGTACGGGACGCCCTGATCCACCCCGGCGGCCTCACCCTCGACGAGCTGCCCCCCGGCACCCGTATCGGCACCTCCTCCGTACGCCGCCGCGCCCAGCTCGCCGCCTCGCATCCGCACCTGGAGACGGTGCCGATGCGCGGCAACGCCAACCGGCGGATGGAGAAGCTGCACGCCGGGGAGGCCGACGCGCTGCTCCTCGCGGTCTCCGGACTGCACCGCATCAACCGCCCCGACGTGATCACCGAGGTGCTGTCCGTCGACACGATGTGCCCGCCGATCGGCGCCGGCGTACTCGCCCTGCAGTGCCGCGAGGACGACACCGAGACCATCGACGCGGTCTCCGGCCTCGGCGACCCGGACACGCACCGGGAGACGCAGGCCGAGCGGATGTTCCTGCACGTGCTCCAGGGGCACTGCAACTCCCCCATCGCCGGGTACGCCAGGTCCGGGCGCGGCGGCGGCGACCTGTCGCTGCGGGCCTGCGTGTTCACCCCCGACGGCAAGACGATCCTCAACGCCCACGAGTGGGCGGGCCGGCTCGACCCCGCGACCCTCGGCACCTCCGTCGCGGTGGCCCTGCTCCGCCAGGGCGCCCGCGAACTGATCGACGGCATCCCGCACTGAGGCGCGCCGCCGGGGCCGGGGCCGTGCCGCACGCGCCCCCGGTCACGGCCGGCGGTGCGTCCCGTGCGCGCTCGTCAGGATGCGGTGAACCAGGCGGGCGCCCGTACGGGCCGTGCGGTGATCCAGGTCCAGGTCCGGATTGAGTTCGGCGACATCGCAGACGGCGAGCTGGCCGCTCGCCGCGATCTTGGCGCAGACGTGTTCCACGACCTCCAGCGGCACCCCGTAAGCCGCGGGCGCGCTGACGCCCGGCGCCACGGCGGCGGGCAGTACGTCCAGGTCGATGCTGAGGTGCACGAGGTCGCAGCTCGCGAGGAAGTCGTCCACGAAGGCGTCGACGCGGTGCACGTTCAGCAGGCCGCAGTCGGTGTCGGGGAGGTAGCGGACGCCGAGCCGGTCGGCGGTGCGGTACAGCCGCTCGGTGTTGCTCGGCGCGCTCACCCCGAGCACCCAGTAGTTCAGGTCCTCGCCGCGGGCCGCCTCGTCGTTCGCCATCTGCAGGAAGGGCGTGCCGGAGCTGGGCCGGGCGTCGTCGCGCAGGTCGAAGTGCGCGTCGAGGTTGAGGACGCCGAGCCGGGCGCCGGCGCGCAGCGCGCGGCTGCCGGCCAGGCCCAGGTAACTGCCGTACGCCACCTCGTGTCCGCCGCCCAGCACGGTCACCGGGCGGCCCCGGTCGAGGAGCGCGGTGACGGCGCGGCCCAGGCGCCGCTGGCCGGCCGCCAGATCGCCGTCGCCGACCTCGATGTCCCCGGCGTCCAGCGCGCTCAGCGGCGTCTGCAGCGCCATCGGGGCGAGCGCGCGGCGCAGCTCTCCGGGGCCGTCGGCCGCACCCGGCCGCCCCTTGTTGCGCCGTACGCCCTCATCGCTCCGGAAGCCGACGAAGGCCGCGTCCCAGGCCCGGTCCGGGCCGGTGGCCGAGTACGTCGCGTACGTCGAGTACTCCCGGTACGGCGTCACCGCGTGGTGCCAGCGCAGATGCTCGATGCCGGGACCGTCGTCGCGGCCGGTCCAGCACTCGGCGGGCGCGTCCACGGTCAGGGCGGGCGCCTCCATGGTCGCAGCGGGCGCGGCCGCTTCCCGGTCCTGCGCACGCTCCAGGTCGGTGGTCTGCGCGGCCTGCTGCACGGTGCTCGTCACGGTTCCTCAGCTCCTCGGTGATCCGCTGCCATCACACCCGGGTACCGGCCCGTGGGCCAGCGCGGACGCCCCGGTTCCTCGGATCCGAGACCCACTAGGATTCCGGTTCCCACGTCACCCGCGAGGAGCGGATGACCACGAATGCGAGGGACGGTGAACGGCTTGGCCGGGGAGGCTGCTGACCTCGCGCGGCGGTACAGGGCGCAGGCGCCGGGGAACGCTCCCGCGTACCAGCGCGTGAAGGACCTCGTCACCGAGCAGATCATGAGTGGCCGCTGGCGGGAGGGCGACGCGCTCCCGTCGGAGAGCCAGTTCGTGGACTCGCTGGGGCTGTCCCGGATGACGGTGAACCGCGCGCTGCGGGAGCTGGCGGGGCAGGGCCTGATCCGCCGGGTGATGGGCGTGGGCAGCTTCGTGGCGCTGCACAAGGGCAGTTCGGCGCTGGTCGAGGTGCACAACATCGCCGACGAGGTGCGCAGCCGCGGACACCGGTACCGAGCCGAGGTGCTGTACGTACGGGCGGAGACCGCCGATCCGGAGGTCGGCGCGCAGTTCGGCCCGGGCGCCGGGCGCCGGGTCTTCCGGTCGCGGGTGGTGCACTTCGAGGACGACGTGGCGATCCAGCTCGAGGACCGGTACGTCCACCCGGACTTCGCGCCCGGCTATCTGGAGCAGGACTTCACGCGGCGGACCCCGTTCACGTTCCTGTCCGAGGTGGCGCCGCTGGGCAAGGGCGAGCACGTGGTGGAGGCGGTGCTGCCGTCGGCGGAGGAGTGCGCGGTGCTGGGCGTGCCCGAGTCCGAGCCGTGCCTGCTGATCCACCGGCGCACCTGGTCGGGCGAGGCGCTGGTCAGCATCGCGCGGCTGCTGCACCCGGGGTCGCGGTACCGGCTGCAGGGCACGTTCGACAACCGCTGAGCCCTGGCGTGGCGACTACGGCTTTCCCGTGGGCGCACGGCCCGAGACCGCGTTCGTGAGGCGGGCCGCGCCCTTGCGCAGCAGATCGCGTACGTACGCCTCGTCGCGCGGCCGGTGGTGGCGGTACCAGGTGCTGCTCAGGGCCGCGACCGGCCGTCCGTGGTGGTCGAACGCCGCCACCCCGACCGACCGGAAGCCCGCGGAGACCAGCTCGGTCTCCTCCGACCAGCCGCGTGCCCGGTCCCGGGCCAGCAGGTCCCGCAGCTCGCCCAGCGACCGCGGGCCCTTGCCGGTACGGGTGATCAGGTCGCCGGGGCGCGGGAAGAGCGCCTTGAGCTGCGCTTCGCCGACGTGCGCGAGGAGCGCCCGGCCGCTGGCCGTGAGGTGCGCCGGGAGCCGGACGCCGACCTCGGTGACCAGCGGCACCGCGGTGGCGCCCGAGCGCACCGCGGTGGGCTGCTCCTTGAGCAGGTACACGGTCTCCGCGCCGTGCAGCACGCCCAGGTGCACCGGCTGCGCGAGGCGGCCCGCGAGGGTGCGCAGGATCGGGCGCGCGAGCCGTTCGAGCGGTTCGTGCCGAAGGTAGGCGGAGCCGATCTCGAAGGCGGCGACGCCCAGCCCGTACGCCTGCTCGTCCGGGAGGTAGGTGACGAAGCCGCGCCCGGCCAGCACGGTCAGGATGTGGTACGCCGACGAGCGCGGGATGCCCAGCTCGCGGGCGAGCGCCGCGACCCGTACCGGGCCCGAACGCCCCGCGAGGTGGGTGAGGATGTCCAGCGCCCGCCCGACGGCCGGCGAGGTGCTGGACGCGGCCGCGGCCGCGGCCGCGGCCGTACCGGGCATACCGGATTCCCGCCGCTCCCTCATCTGCCCATCTCCCGGAACACCTCTTGACCGTCCTGTCTATACAGGCATATACATGCGGCGCCTGTGTTCAAGTGAGAAGCGACGACAGCCGCTCCCACCAGGCAACGGCCCATGTCGCACGTCAGGGACGGGCGTGCTGTTCCCGAAGGAGAGGGCATCTTGTGAGCACCGAAAAAACGACCTTGCACCGCGGGCTGAGGTCCCGCCACATCCGTTTCATCGCCCTCGGCTCGGCCATCGGCACCGGCCTGTTCTACGGTTCCTCCGAGGCCATCCAGGCCGGCGGCCCCGCGGTGCTGCTGGCCTACCTGATCGGCGGCGCGGCCGTCTTCCTCGTACTGCGCTCGCTCGGCGAGATGGCGGTCAACAACCCCTGCGCCGGCTCCTTCGGCGAGTACGCCACCCGGTACCTCGGCCCGCTGGCGGGGCTTACGACCGGCTGGACCTACGCCTTCGAGATGATCATCGTCTGTATCGCCGACGTCACCGCGCTCGGCGTCTACATGGGATTCTGGTTCCCCGATGTGCCGCGGTGGATCTGGGTGCTGGCCGCCATTCTCGTCATCGGCGTACTGAATCTCTTCAGCGTCAAGGTCTTCGGTGAGCTGGAGTTCTGGCTCTCGCTGGTGAAGATCGTCGCCATCTGCGCGATGATCGTGGGCGGGCTCGCCATTCTTGTCCTCGGCATCGGCGGCGGCGGAATGCACGTCGGGGTCTCCAATCTCTGGAGCAACGGCGGGTTCTTCGCGCACGGCACCGAAGGCTTCATCATGTCCTTCGCCGTCGTGATGTTCGCCTTCGGCGGTACCGAGGTCATCGGCGTCACAGCCGGCGAGGCGGAGAACCCTAAGAAGGCCATTCCGAGCGCGGTGAATTCCATCCCGCTGCGCATCGTGTTCTTCTACGTGCTGACGCTCGCCGTCCTCATGTCGCTCAATTCCTGGCAGGACATCGGCTCGGACAGCAGCCCGTTCGTGCAGATCTTCGCGGGGCTCGGCATCAAGTCCGCGGCCGCCGTGCTGAACGTCGTCGTGATCGTCGCCGCACTCTCCGCGATCAACAGCGACATCTTCGCCGCCGGCCGCATCATGTACGGCATGGCCGAGCGCGGTCAGGCCCCGGCCGTCATGCGCCGCCTCTCGCGCAATGGCGTGCCGACGATGACCGTCGCCATCATGATCGGCGCGCTGCTGCTCGGCGTGGTGCTGAACTACACCATGCCCGAGAACATCTTCCTCATCATTTCGTCGATCGCCACCTTCGCGACCGTCTGGGTCTGGCTGATGATTCTCGCGAGCCAGTACGCGGCCCGACGGAAGATGTCGGAGAAGGAAACCACCGAACTCGCCTACAAGGTCCCGTTCTGGCCCTACGGACAGCTCATCGCCATGGTCTTCATGGCCGCCGTGGTGGTGCTGCTCGCCTTCTCCGCGGACACCCGCATCGCGCTGATCGTAGGGGCCGTCTGGCTGGCCCTGCTGTCGGTGGTGCATTTCCTCTGGCTCCGTCCGCGCTCCGCCGCATCTGCCGTAACCGAAACCCCCGGGGAAAAGCCGGCCGAAGCCCCCGTACCGGCACGGGACTGACGTCCCGAAAAGGGTCCCGAAAGGGACCCCTCAGAGGCCTGAAAAAGCCCTTGAAAAGGCGCCGGGCGGGGCCGTCGACGTCATTGGCGACGGGCCCGCCCGGCGTTGAACGGTTACGCGGAGGGGTTCTCGCGCATCGGGATACGCACGCCCCGCTCGTCGGCAACCGTGTCAGCGATGTCGTAACCGGCGTCCACGTGCCGGATGACACCCATGCCCGGGTCGTTGGTCAGCACGCGACGCACCTTCTCGCCCGCCAGCTTCGTACCGTCCGCGACCGACACCTGGCCGGCGTGGATGGAGCGGCCCATGCCGACGCCGCCACCGTGGTGGAGGGAGACCCAGGACGCGCCGGAGGCGACGTTGACCATGGCGTTGAGCAGCGGCCAGTCCGCGATCGCGTCCGAGCCGTCGAGCATGGCTTCGGTCTCGCGGTACGGGGAGGCGACGGAGCCGCAGTCGAGGTGGTCGCGGCCGATGGCCAAGGGCGCCTGGAGCTCACCGGACGCCACCATGTCGTTGAAGCGCTCACCGGCCTTGTCCCGCTCGCCGTAACCCAGCCAGCAGATACGGGCGGGCAGGCCCTGGAAGTGGACGCGCTCGCCGGCCATCTTGATCCAGCGGTGCAGCGACTCGTTCTCCGGAAACAGGTCCAGGATGGCCTTGTCGGTCTTGTGGATGTCCGACGCCTCACCCGACAGGGCGGCCCACCGGAAGGGGCCCTTGCCCTCACAGAACAGCGGACGGATGTAGGCGGGCACGAAGCCGGGGAAGGCAAACGCCCGCTCGAAGCCCGCCAGCTGGGCCTCGCCACGGATGGAGTTGCCGTAGTCGAAGACCTCCGCCCCGGCGTCCATGAAGCCGACCATCGCCTCGACGTGCTTGGCCATCGACTCCCGGGCGCGGGTGGTGAAGCCGGCCGGGTCCTTGGCCGCCGCGTCCGCCATGTCCTCGAAGTCCACGCCCACCGGCAGGTAGGACAGCGGGTCATGCGCCGAAGTCTGATCGGTGACGATGTCGATCGGCGCGCCCTCGGCGAGCATCTGCGGCAGCAGCTCCGCCGCATTGCCCAGCAGACCAATGGACAGCGGGCGCCGGGCGTCACGGGCCTCGGTGGCCAGCTGCAGCGCATGCGCCAGATTGTCGGCCTTCACATCCAGGTACCGGTGCTCGATGCGCCGCTCGATCGCCCGCGGATCGCAGTCGATACAGATCGCCACACCGTCGTTCATCGTCACCGCCAGCGGCTGCGCGCCACCCATGCCACCGAGACCGGCGGTCAGCGTGATCGTCCCGGCCAGGGTGCCGTTGAACTTCTTCGCCGCCACCGCCGCGAAGGTCTCGTACGTGCCCTGCAGGATGCCCTGGGTGCCGATGTAGATCCACGAACCGGCCGTCATCTGCCCGTACATCGTGAGGCCGAGCTGCTCCAGGCGCCGGAACTCCTCCCAGTTCGCCCAGTCGCCCACCAGATTGGAGTTGGCGATCAGCACCCGCGGAGCCCACTCGTGCGTCTGCATGACACCCACCGGACGGCCCGACTGCACCAGCATCGTCTCGTCCTGCTTGAGCGTGCGCAGGGTGCGCTGCATCGCATCGAACGAGCGCCAGTCACGGGCCGCCTTGCCGGTACCGCCGTAGACGACCAGCTTGTCCGGGTGCTCGGCCACCTCCGGGTCCAGATTGTTCTGGAGCATCCGCAGGGCGGCCTCCTGCTGCCAGCCGAGAGCGGAGAGTTCGGTGCCGCGGGCCGCGCGGACGGGGCGTGCGCCTGTCATGGTGTTGTCCTTTCGGAGTGTGGAGTGGCCGGGTGTCAGCGGAGCCGGCCGGTGACCGACTCGGCCGCGCGCAGGGCCTCGCCCGAGGCCACGTACTGCACGGCCGCCTCGATCTCGGGGGCGAGGTAGCGGTCGGTGCCGGGGCCCTGTACATCGGCGCGGAGGCCCGCGACGACCGCGGCGGTGGCCGGCGCGGGGGTGAGCGGGGCGCGGAGGTCCAGGGCGCGGGCCGCGGTGAGGATCTCGATCGCGACGACGCGGGTGAGACCGTCGATCGCCTTGCGCAGCTTCCGTGCTGCCGCCCAGCCCATGGAGACATGGTCCTCCTGCATGGCGCTGGAGGGGATGGAGTCGACGGAGGCGGGGGCCGCGAGGCGCTTGAGCTCGGAGACGATCGCGGCCTGGGTGTACTGGGCGATCATGTGGCCGGAGTCGACGCCGGGGTCGTCGGCGAGGAACGCGTTGAGGCCGTGGTTGCGGGCCACGTCCAGGAAGCGGTCCGTACGGCGCTCCGCGATCGAGGCCACGTCGGCGACGGTGATCGCGAGGAAGTCCAGGACGGCGGCGACGGGGGCACCGTGGAAGTTGCCGTTGGACTCGACGCGGCCGTCGAGGGTGACGACGGGGTTGTCGACGGCGGCGGCGAGCTCGCGCGAGGCCACCAGCTCGGCGTGGCCGAGGGTGTCCCGGGCCGTGCCGTGCACCTGGGGCGAGCAGCGCAGCGAGTACGCGTCCTGGACGCGGGTGCACTCGGGGCCGCGGTGGCTCGCGACGATCGCGGAGTCCGCGAGGACGGCGCGGAGGTTGGCGGCGCTGTCGGCCTGGCCGGGGTGCGGGCGCAGCGCCTGGAGGTCGGCGGCGAAGACGGCGTCCGTGCCGAGCTGGCCCTCGACGCTCATGGCGGCGCCGAGGTCGGCGGTGGCGAGCAGCCGACGCAGGTCGTGGCAGGCCAGGACGAGGGTGCCGAGCATCCCGTCGGTGCCGTTGATGAGGGCGAGGCCCTCCTTCTCGTGCAGGGTGACCGGCGCGATGCCGGCGGCGGCGAGCGCCTCGGCGGCCGGGCGCAGCTCGCCGTCGGCGTCGCGGACCTCGCCCTCGCCCATGACGGCGAGCGCGCAGTGGGCGAGCGGGGCGAGGTCGCCGGAGCAGCCGAGCGAGCCGTACTCGCGGACGACCGGGGTGATGCCGGCGTTGAGCAGCGCGGCGTACGCCTCGGCGGTCTCCAGGCGGACGCCGGTACGGCCGGTGGCGAGGGTGGACAGGCGCAGCAGCATGAGCGCGCGGATCACCTCGCGCTCGACCTCGGGGCCGGAGCCGGCGGCGTGCGAGCGGACCAGGCTGCGCTGGAGCTGGGCGCGGAGCTCGGTGGGGATGTGCCGGGTGGCGAGGGCACCGAAGCCGGTCGAGACGCCGTAGTGCGGGGTGACATCGTCGGCCAGGGCCTCGATGACCTTGCGGCTGCGGGTGATCTCTTCCTGCGCCGCGGGGGAGAGCGTGACGGTGGCGCCGTGGCGGGCGACGGCCACGACATCGTCGGCGGAAAGCGCGCCGACGTCGATAACAACAGTTGACATGCCTCAATGAAGCACCAGGTCAGACCCTCTGTTCCATGCCTGCCGCCTGCTTTGTGTCTGGTATCCCAGACACTTGGTAGCAGCCTGCGGGGCGCCCCGTCAGGGAGCGCCTTTCAGGGGCGCGGGGAACTGCGCGAGCAACCACAACGGCGCGGCACCGGGCCGCCGGACCGCACTCCCACGGCGGTTAATCTCGGCGCCATGACAATCGTGCCCGCGGCAGCACAGGTGCTGGCGATCCTGCGTTACCTGGCCCGGCAGGTCGGCCCGGTTCCCGCTGCGTCGATCAGCCGCGATGTCGGCCTGCCCCGCTCCACGACGTACCACCTCCTCGACACGCTGGCCCAGGACGGCTTCGTGGTGCATCTGCCGGACGAGCGCCGGTACGGCCTCGGCGTCAGCGCCTTCGAGCTGGCCTCCGGGTACAGCCGCCAGGCACCCTTCCAGCGGCTGGCGCGCGCGCCGCTGACCGCGCTGGTCGACCGCACGGGCCACAGCGCGCACCTCGCGGTGCTGCACGGCCGCGAGGTCATCTACGTCATCGAGGAGCGGGCTCCGGGGCGGGCGCCGCTGGTGACGGAGGTCGGCGTACGGCTGCCCGCGCATCTGACGGCCAGCGGCCGGGCCATGCTCGCGCGGCTGCCGGGCGCCCAGGTCCGCGCGCTGTTCCCGGACCCGTCCGCGTTCGTCGTCCGGCACGGCATCGGCCCCGGCTCGCTCTCCGCGCTGCGCCACCTGCTGGTGGAGGTGCGCCGCCGCGGGTACGCCACGGAGGAGGGCGAGGTCACGCCGGGCTTCTCCTCGGTTGCCGCACCGGTGCTCGACCACAGCGCGCACCCGGTCGCGGGGGTCGCCGTGACCTACCCCGCCGCCGAGGTCCCGGCGGACCAGCAGGCGGCCATCGCCGAGCAGGTGGCCCGTACCGCCCGGGACCTGACGCTGCGGATCGGCGGGACGCTGCCCGTACCGTAAAAACCGTGAACCCGCGTCTCACGGATGCGTACGGTCGTCTCACGGGTGCATACGCGCACCCTTGACGATCTTGTCCACGGCGTTCTTCGGCCCGTACACGGCCATTCCCACCAGATCGAGCTGATCCCGGCCGACCGCCCGTACGGCAGCCCGGTTGTCCCGGTCGTTACCGGTCGCGAAGAGGTCCGAGGTGAACACCGAGAGGGCGACGCCCCGGCTCAGCGCACGGCCGTGCGCGGCGGTCAGCGTCTCCTTCGTCCCCTCGAAGACCAGCACGGGCTGGCGGAACATCCGCAGATAGTCATTGCCGTCGGCGTCCGCGTACGGCTCCCCGATCACCTCGGGGATCTCCGTACCGATACCGCTGACGAGGAAGGCCGTCACGTTCAGCCGCTGCCAGGTCTCCAGGTCCTCGCGCAGCAGGACGGCGATCTTGGTGTCGAAGCGGACGGGTGCGGGCTCGGGTGCGTTCGCGGGTGCGGTCGCGGGGTGTTCAGCGGCGTTCGGAGTTTCCATATCGTGGATTCTTCCGAGCCGCCCCCGGCCCGGTCTTGTACGTTCTTTGCATGGTCCGCCGTCCTCACCCGCAGGTCACGGCCTGGCGCCCGCCGGTGACCGGCATCGCCGAGGTCTACCACGCGCACCTGACCGGCCATGCCTATCCGATGCACACCCACGGTGCGTGGACGCTGCTCATCGTCGACGACGGCATGGTGCGGTACGACCTGGACCGGCACGAGCACGGCGCGCTGCGGACGGGCGTCACGCTGCTGCCCCCGCACGTACCGCACAACGGCTCGCCGATCACGCCGGAGGGCTTCCGCAAGCGTGTGCTCTACCTCGATCCCGAGGCGGCGGGCCTGGGCGAGGAGTACATCGGGCTCGCGGTCGACGCGCCCGTACTGGAGGACACCACGCTGCGCGACCGGATCCACCGGCTGCACGACGCCCTCGTGCTGCCCGGCGAGGAACTGGAGTCCGAGAGCCGGCTGGTGTGCGTCACCGAGCGGCTGCGCCGGCACCTCACGCGCCGGCACCTGACACGGCGGCATCCGACGCGTCAGGACACCCCTGCCGCGCCGCCCGCCGCAGGTCCGGGCCTCGCCCGGCAGCTCCGCGACCTGCTCGACGCACGCATCGCCGAGGGGCTCACCCTCCAGGAGGCATCCGGGCTGCTGCACGCCCATCCGGCGCATCTCGTAAGGGCGTTCAGCCGCGAGTTCGCCATCAGCCCGCACCAGTACCTCACCGCGCGCCGCGTCGACCTCGCCCGGCGGCTGCTGCTGGACGGCATGGCACCGCGGGACGCCGCGGCCGCCGCGGGCTTCCACGACCAGCCGCATCTCACCCGGCACTTCAAGCGTGTCCTCGGCGTCCCGCCGGGGCACTTCACTGACCGGCGCCCGGCTCCAGCGCCGTCACGGTGAACCGGCCGCCGCAGACCCGAAGTTCAGAGGTACGAAGCGTCATCGCGTCCTTGGAGCCGGGCGGGTAGGTCTGGAGGAGGTACGGGCTCTTCCAGCACGGCTCGTCGTTCAGGCCGTCCTGAATGGTGTGCAGTACGGCGTACGCGCTGCCGCCCGGCTTCAGCGTGACGGCCCTGCCCGCCGCGCCCTCACGGGTGGCGGGCTTGCCGATCATCTGGCCGTCGCGCTGGATCAGGGAGACGCCGGGGTAGCCGCGCAGCGTGCAGGAGGTCGAGCCGTTGTTGGTGAACACCAGCGGGTAGCGGATGTTGCCCGCGCCGACGTCGGCACGGCCCAGCCGCAGGCCCAGCTCCTCGGCGGTGCAGCGGTCGGCCGAGGTGTCGGTGGACGCGGCGGCCGCGGTACGCGCCGAGGCGGTACGCACGGCGGTCCCCTTCGAGGCCTGGCCGGAGGGGGACTGGGAGGCGGCCTCGGACGACGACGAACCGGAGGCGGCCGAGGAGGAATCCGACGCCGACCCCGTGGCCGACCCCGAGTCGGACGTGGCGGCGGAGGGGGCGGCCGGGGCACCCGACTTCACCCCGGAACCGTCGTCCTGACAGGCGGTGAGCGCGAGCGCGGCCGCGGCGGCGATCAGCGTGGCGGTGGCGGCCTTGCGGCCGCGGCGGAGGCTGGTGTGGTGCGACATGGAAATCCCCTTACCGGGTCGGTACGTACGGTCCCGGTCCCTTCGGTCCCGCACCATCTACCGTGCCGAGTCCCACTGATGCCCCACTAACACACCACTAACGCACCGCTCACGCATCCGCCCGACCGGCTTCGGGCATGCTCGGCGGCCGGGGGCAGCCCGCTTCGTACAGCCGCGCCAGCAACTCGTCCAGCTCCTTCACCGTAGCGCTGTCCACCACCCGACCGTCCTGGATCTTGGCGCTCGCCTGCGGTATCAGCAACCCGTCCGCGACCAGCCGCGCCCCCATCATCGTGAGGGTCTCGCGCAGCCACGCCTGCGCACGGTCACCGCCCAGCGCGGACGGCGACGCGCTCACCAGCGCCACCGGCTTGTCGTACAACTGCCCGCCCCCGACCAGCCACTCCAGAGCGTTCTTGAGCACACCGGAGGTCCCGCTCGCGTACTCCGGCGTAGCGATCAGCACCCCACCCGCGGCCCCGGCCCGTTCCCGGAACTCCGCGACCTCCGGCGGCAGTACGCCGCTCTCCTCCACGTCCTGGTTGAAAAAGGGAAGCCAGCCGAGACTCGGCTCGATGCGCATCCCGCCCCGCGGAGCCCACAGCTCCCCCGCGGCCCGCAGCACCGCACCGTTCAGGGACCGTTTCCGCAGACTGCCGCACAGCGCAAGAGCATCCATTCGGCCAACTTACCCCGGCAATACGGATGTCGGGCTGCCCGCAAGGGACACCTCCGCGCCGTTCTGCCGGGTCCCCCACCCCGTCTTCGCGCAGGTGGCGATGCCGTACCAACGCAGCCAGCGCAGCACCGTCCAGGCGAGGACGATCGCGCCCGGCATGGCGAGCCAGGTCACGAGCCGGGAGCGGATGCGCTCGTCGGAACGGATAATGCTCAAGTACCGCAGACCCTGCGCCCACCCGATGAGAAATGGCACGATCAGCATCGTCACCGGCGGCATGTTGCGGTACGCGATCGGTTCGACGACCAGCATCCAGACGGTGACCATCTGGGTGAGCACCATCTGGATCCACCGCATGGTGTGCAGCCAGAACGCGGGGCGCGCCGGGGAGAGGTACCGCATCCGCCAGACGGACCGGATCGTGGAGCCGCGCATCCACCGCAGGTACATCCGGTTGAAGTGCGACCATTTCTCCGGCATGGCGGTGAAGCAGATCGCGGACGGCTGCTGCACGGTGAGGCCGCGCTCCTGCGCGTACAGGGTGAGCATGCTGTCGTCGGAGAAGTTCACGGGCCGGCCCATGAACGTCTCGTTGAGGTAGCCGTCGAGGTTGTCGCGGATGATGCCGGCCCGATACGCGGCCAACGGCCCGGAGTTGACCATGACGGCGCCGACCGCGGACTGACCGGAGCGGTCCACGAGCTGGCAGACCACGAACCACAGATCGGTAATGCGCACCAGCCAGTTGGCCCGGTTGTTCGTCGCGATGACAATGCCGGCGACGGACTGCACCCGCGGCCGGGAGAACGGGCTCAGCGCCTCCTCAATCGCATTGGGCGCGAAGCAACTGTCACTGTCACAGGTGATGTAGATGTCGGCCTCGGGGCTGACACGCACGGCATGGGCCTGCGCGTGCCGCTTGCCGCCATTGGGTACGCGCTGCCAGGTAGTGGCAACACCGGCCTGCTGCGCGGCGCGCTCCCACCACACCCGCACCTCGGCGTAATCCCCATTGGTGGAACCGTCATCGACGATATGCACCGCATCCGGCAGCCGACTCTGCCGCAGAAAGGATTCCAGCCCCAGCCGCAGGTATCCGGGGTCCTCGTTGTAAACGGGCACCAGAATCGCCACATGCAACGCGTCGAGCTGCCGGGCGAGCCGGGGCGTGAGCTTCCTCGGACGTTCGAGGTGGTACATGAACGTCTGCAGCAGGAAGATCAAAAACAGTGCGATCCACACGACCGTGAGGCGACTCGCCAGCGCGCCATCATGGGCGACCGCAAACGCAGTGAGCGCGTGATGCCCGGCCCAGGCCGCGGCCGCAAGCATGACGACTATCCCCAACAGAACGGTCAAAGACCGGTGCTGATGCGCTGCCAGCACCGGCCTGCCGCGGCGTCTGCCGCTCACCGGCGACGCCGGTGACCCGAACCGCGCCGCCCTCCGACGACCACGCCGTGCCCGGCTTCAAGCCCCCGCCGGTAACGGAAACGAACCACCAGAATCGCCCCGAGCACCACGGCAACGGCCGCAGCAAGCATCCAGCCGCCAAGCGGATACGTGATCCCACCGATGACGACCGCAGGCATCCCCGTCTGCGCTAACTGCCCATGTCCAGACATCAGAGACTCCCCCCGAATGAGTGAAGAAATCGTGCAGGATGTATATATCACGTAACCGATGTGACTGAGGTGGCCTATCGGGATACGGACGATCAACTGCCGGAGACGCCCGAAGTGTTACCGATCCCGGGCAGGCCGAGGACCCCTGCGGGGTCCACGCAGGGAGTCAGTCAGGGAGTCGGGCACCAGGGCCTGGCACCCACCCACACTGTCCCGCCTCGTGGTCGAGCCGGTCACCGAGCCGATCGCCCGCCACGCCGGCGCACTGGTCGCCGATGCCGGGCTGCACGGGCACAAGTACGCCATCGACGCCATGGTCAGCGCCACCGCACTCGCCGCACCCGGCCCCATCACCGTCCTCACCTCCGACCGGGAGGACATCACCACACTGTGCGGCGCACGCGCCACCGTGATCAAGATCTGAGCAATGAGCTGCCCGCGGCGCCAGTCACTTTCGGCCGGGGAACGCCTCGTCGAGCGTGGGGACGGCGAGGCAGCCGGACCCCTCACCTGAGCTACCCGATCAGCCGCGTGACGCCCCATCGGTCGTGCGGCGCATATGCCGCACATTGCCCGAACGCGCAGGTCAGCGGCCCTTGGACTCCGGTACCAAGATCGCCACGCACTCCACATGATGCGTCATCGGGAACAGGTCGAAGGCCTGGAGGCGCTTCGGGACGTAGCCTGCTGTGGCGAAGTAGGCGAGGTCTCGGGCGAGGGCGGCCGGGTCGCAGGCCACGTAGGCGATGCGGCGGGGGGTGAGGGAGGCGAGGTGTTCGACCGTGGCGCGGCCGGCGCCGGCTCGGGGCGGGTCGAGGACGACGAGGTCGACGTCGCTGATGCCGGTGCGGGGGAGGATCTGGTCGACCTTGCCGTGTTCGATGCGGACACGGTCGACGTCGGCGAGGTTGTGGCGGGCGTCCTCCACCGCACGCTTGCCGGACTCGATGCCGAGGACGGCGCCCTTGTCGCCGACGCGGTCGGCCAGTGCGCCGGCGAAGAGGCCGACGCCGCAGTACAGGTCGAGGGCCATGTCGCCCTTCTTGGGCATGAGGCCGCGCATGACCGATTCGACCAGCAGGTCGGCGGCCTGCGGGTGGACCTGCCAGAAACCGCCGTTGCCCACGCGCCAGGTGCGCTCGGCGGCGCGTTCGCGGACGAAGGGGCGGCCGTGTACGCGGTGTACGCCCTTGTCCTTCTCGCCGATGCGCATGACCGAGACCGGCTTGTCGAGCTCCACGATGGGGAGGCGGCCGCCGGGCTTCGGGGTGAGGATGACCTGGCGGTCGTGGGAGCCGGTGGCGGCGATGGCCTCGACGCTTGCGATCTGGGGCCACTCGCGCTTTTCGATGCCCAGCTCCGAGACTCCCGGAGCAGCGATCATGCAGTGGTCGATGGGCTGCACCTCGTGGGAGCGGTGCTTGCGGAGGCCCGCGTGGCCCTCGGCGTCGATGGCGTACTGGACGCGGGTGCGCCAGGCCGGTACCTCACCGGCGGGAAGCTTGTCGCCGGGGGCCGGTACGACCGTGCCGTCCCAGCCGGCCTCCTCGGGGGTCAGGCCCGCGAGGCGCTGCAGCTGCTCGGCGATGACCTCGCCCTTGAGGCGGCGCTGGGCGCCCGGCTTGGCGTGCTGCCAGTCGCAGCCGCCGCAGCGGCCGGGACCGGAGAAGGGGCAGGGGGCCTCGACCCGGTCCTTGGAGGCGGACAGGACCTGCACCGCGTCGGCGCGGAGGAAGCGGGCGCCTTCCTCGCCGTCGGTGACCTTGGCGATCACGCGCTCGCCCGGGAGGGCGTGGCGTACGAAGAGGACCTGGCCCTCGTCCGTACGGGCGATGCAGTGGCCGCCGTGCGCGACGGGGCCGACCTCTACCTCGTACTCCTCGCCGACCAGGGACTTCTTCGGTTCTTCCGGCATGGCGAGTGAGCTCCAAAAAACGTGGGGTGGTGCGGCGGGACAACAGCCTTCAAGTCTACGTCCCGCCGTACCACCCCATCGACCATCGGGGCGCGCCCCTACTTCTTGGTGGCCGCCTTCTCCTTCTTCGGCTGGGCCACCGGACCGCGGCGGACCGAGCCCGGCGCGTTCCACTCCGCGCGCTTGCGGGCGCGGACCTTGGCGGCCTCGGAGGAGTCGAGCTGCCAGGGGACGGAGGTGACCATGACGCCCGGGGTGAAGAGCAGCCGGCCCTTCAGGCGCAGCGCGGACTGGTTGTGGAGCAGGTGCTCGTACCAGTGGCCGACGACGTACTCCGGGATGAAGACGGAGACCGCGTCGCGCGGGCTCTCCTTGCGGAGCGACTTCACGTAGTCGATGAAGGGGCGGGTGATCTCGCGGTACGGGGAGGCCAGGACCTTCAGCGGTACCTCGATGCCGCGGCGCTCCCACTCCTCCTTGAGGGCCTTGGTCTCGGCCGGGTCCACGTCGACGCTGACGGCTTCGAGCGTGTCGGAGCGCATCAGCTTGGCGTAGTTCAGGGCCCGCAGGGTCGGCTTGTGGACCTTGGAAACCAGGACGATGGAGTGCACGCGGGAGGGGCGGGCGACCTCGTCGTCGCGCGAGTCGGTGGCGGCGATCTCGTCGGCGACCCGGTCGTAGTGCTTACGGATCGCGGTCATCGTGACGTAGAAGATGACCATGCCGAGCAGTGCGACCCAGGCGCCGTGGCTGAACTTCGTCACCAGCACGACGACCAGCACCAGGCCGGTGAAGGTGGCACCGAAGGCGTTGATCGCGCGCGAGCGGTGCATCCGGCGGCGCTTGGCCGGGTCGTTCTCGCCGGCCAGGTGGCGGTTCCAGTGCCGGACCATGCCGATCTGGCTGAGCGTGAAGGAGACGAAGACGCCGACGATGTACAGCTGGATCAGCCGGGTGGAGTCGGCGCCGTAGATGTAGACGAGTATCACCGCGGCGCCGGCGAGCAGCACGATGCCGTTGGAGAACGCGAGGCGGTCGCCGCGGGTGTGCAGCTGGCGGGGCAGGTAGCGGTCCTGCGCGAGGATCGAGCCGAGCAGCGGGAAGCCGTTGTACGCGGTGTTCGCGGCGAGGAAGAGGACCAGCGCGGTGGCGGCGGCCAGGATGACGAAGGGCGCCGTGCCGTCGCCGAAGACCGCGGCCGCGACCTGCGAGATCACCGGGTTCTGGGTGTAGCCGGAGCCGACGGGCTGCCCGTTGTGCAGCAGGTCGGTGGCCGGCTTCTCGGCCATCTTCACGCCGGTGACCATGGCCAGCACGATGATGCCGCAGAACATGGTGACGGCCAGGCCGCCCATCAGCGCCAGCGTCGTGGCGGCGTTCCTGGACTTGGGCTTGCGGAAGGCGGGCACGCCGTTGGAGATCGCCTCGACGCCGGTGAGCGCCGCACAGCCGGAGGAGAACGCGCGCAGCAGGAGGAAGATCAGCGCGAAGCCGGCCAGGCCGCCCTGCTCGGCGTGGATCGTGAAGTCGGCCGTCGGGGCCTTCATGTCGTCGCCCATGATCAGGCCGCGGAAGGCGCCCCAGAGGATCATGACGAAGACACCGGCGACGAAGATGTACGTCGGGATGGCGAAGAGCTTGCCGGATTCCTTGACGCCGCGCAGGTTCATCACGGTGAGCAGGACGATCATCGCGATGGCGCAGAGCGTCTTGTGCTCGACCACGAAGGGGATCGCCGAGCCCAGGTTCTCCACTCCGGAGGAGATGGAGACGGCGACGGTGAGGACGTAGTCGACCAACAGCGCACTGGCCACGGTGAGGCCGGCCTTGGGGCCGAGGTTGGTGTTGGCGACCTCGTAGTCGCCGCCGCCGCTCGGGTAGGCGTGCACGTTCTGCCGGTACGACGCCACGACCGTGAACATCAGCACGACGACCGCGACGGCGATCCAGGGGCTGAAGTGGTACGCCGACACGCCTGCCACGGACAGGACGAGCAGCACCTCCCCCGGCGCGTACGCCACGGAGGAGAGCGGGTCGGAGGCGAAGACGGGGAGTGCGATGCGCTTCGGGAGAAGGGTCTCTCCCAGCTTGTCGCTGCGCAGTGCGCGCCCGATCAAGATGCGTTTGGGCACGTCGGTCAGTTTGGACACGCAGAGGATGCTAAGCCTTCGTCAAGGCCGTCGCCCACCCGCCACCCATGGGGGCAAGGCACCTGCCGGGGGATGCCGCCCGACTGGTCCGCACGGCCGTCCGGGGCTGCCGCCGGGGGTACGGAATCCGTCGTTCCACCGTGTCCGACGGCGGGGTGCGGAGCCGCCACGCACCGTCCGAACGCCGGAACTGCCTGCCCGGAGCGGGGTGTCCACACCCTCACCCCCGTCGAGGGTGGGGACAACCGATCCGCTGCCGGCGGCCCGGCGGGCGCGCAGACCCCTGATGCTGCGCCGCCCGCCGTGCACCCGCCGGTGCGCCCTGATGGTGGCATTCGCCACGGCCTCGGCACATTGCCGGTTCCCGGCAATCTTTACGCGATTTTGATGGCTCACCGACCGGCACTTGCCCCGCCGGACGGCCCCCGGGAGGCCCGTGCGGACCGGACGTCCGGGGGAACTACAGCGGCCGGTCCGGCCAGCCCAGTACGCGCGCGCCCATCGCCGCCGTCTCCAGCGTGTAGCGCTGCAGCCCGTCGGCCGGGTCGTAGCCGGTCAGCTCCTTGATGCGGGCCAGCCGGTAGGAGAGGGTCCGCACGCTGACCTGGAGCCGGCGGGCCGCCTCGGCGTTGACGTACGCCGTCGCCGCGCACGCCCAGATCGTCTCCAGCAGCGGCCGCGCCCCGCCGCGCCCCTCGGTCAGCGGCCCCAGCACGCTGTGCACGAGGTCGGCCATGGCGGCCCGGTCGCGCAGAAGTACGGGGAAGACCAGCAGGTCGGCCGCGTGCAGCACGGGCTCGGCGAGCTCGAGCTGGGTCGCCAGCTCCAGGGCGCCCAGTGCCTCTTCGTACGAGGTGACCACGCCGCCCGCGCCGGCGTGCGGCCGGCCGAGCGCGACCCGGTGCGCGGCGTGCCCGCCGGTCCCGTCGGTGCGCGCGTACTTCGCGAAGGCGTCCAGCGCGCCGTCCCGGCCGCCCGCCGCCACGCACACCAGCCGCCCGGCCTTGGTGGCGATCAGTACATCGCGGTCGCCGAAGCGGGCCAGCAGCTCGCGTTCCACGCGCCGGGCCACCGGGTGCAGGTCGTCGAAGCGCTCCGGGCCCTCCGCGACGCCCACCGCGTGCTCCCCCGCCAGCCGCAGCCCGAAGCGCTCCGCGCGCTCGGCGAGCCGGCCGAGGTCGCTGCGCCCGAAGAGAAGGTCGTCGACGAATTCGCGGCGGGCCGCCTCCTCCTGCCGGACCGCGAGCCGCTGCGCCCGCTCATGGCCCTCGCCGAGCGCGGCGACGGCCGCCTCGACGGCCGCGAGCAGCGCGTCTCCGGTACGGGCCCGCTCGGCGGCGCCCGCGGCCCGCGCCACACCGGGCAGCGAGCCCCACAGCCGGCGGGTCTCCCCCAGGTAGCGGCCGACCAGCTCGCGCAGGCTCAGGCCCTCCTCGGCGGACCGCTCCCCCCGCTCGCGCAGGACGTCCAGCTCCTCGCGGCGGAGCAGCCGCCCGGTCCGGGACACCTCCGCGAGGAGGTCGGCGTACTCGCCGAGGCCGTGCGGTTCCGCTGCGCCGCGCTCCACCTGTTGTGCTCCCTGCTCATGCTCGTCCCGGCGCCCGTGGGCCCGGCTCCGGGAGCTTCGCCGTCGGCCTTCATTGCCGACTCCCGGACAGCAGGACGCTATCAACCCTGCCGGGTTCCGGCAGATCCGCTCTGCCGGGATCCGGCGGGCCCCGGACGGCGGCCGAGCAGCTCGCCCAGCCCCTCGCGGGTGGCGGCGATGACCACGCGGTCCTGCGGCCGCAGGACGTAGCCGGGCGGCAGGTCGCGGACCAGCCGGGCGGGCTCCCAGCGCTGCCCGCCGGGGCCCGGCATGGTCTCCGGGTCCTCCGCGGGGTCCGGCGCCGCACCGATGTTGACGGCCACCAGCCGCAGCCGCCCGGCCCGGAACACCTGGTCGGCCCGGCGGCCCACCAGCTCGGTCTGGCCGCGCACGTCGACGTGGGCGACGAGCAGCAGCCGGCGTTCGACGGGTACGGCGCCGAGGATCTGGCGGCCCATCATGGCGCCGGCGAAGGCGGGCGCGGCCAGGAAGGAGACGCTGCGGCTGCGGGTGACGGCGGTGGGGTGGGCGGCGCGCAGGGTGCGGTAGACGGCGGTGGCGAACCGGTCGTCGAAGAGCCGCAGCGTCACCCGGAGCTGCGGCTTGACCGACCTGGCGTACAGCGACGCCTCCAGGTTCGTGCTGTCTTCGCTGGTCAGCGCGAGGAGGGTACGGGCGCGGGCGATGCCGGCCGCTTCCAGCACGCCGTCCTCGGTGGCGTCGCCGAGGACGGTCGGCACCCGCAGCCGGCGGGCCAGCGGGATGCCGCGCGCTTCGGGGTCCTCCTCCACGCAGACGACCGGGACGCCCAGCTCGCGGAGCCGGGCCAGGACGCGGGTGCCGACCTTGCCGAGGCCGAGGAGGACGACATGGCCGGAGAGGCCGCGCGGCGGGCGACGCAGCGAGGCGGCGCTGCGGAAGGTGCCGAGCGCTTCGAGGGCGGCGGCGACCAGGACCGGCAGCAGGAGGAGGCCGGTGAGGCCGGACAGCAGCTGCAGCACCTTGCGGGCCGGACCCTCGTTGATCGCCGGCTCGTTGATCGCGAAGAGGTCCAGCAGGGAGAGGTACGCCGCGTGCAGCGGGTCGTCGCCGGTGGCCAGGGTCGAGACGACGGCCAGGGTCAGTACGGTGCCGACGAGGGCGGCTATCGACCAGCGCAGCCGCGGCGAGAAGAGCGAGCCGAGCGGCGCGCCGCGCCCCACGAGGCGGCGGGCCGACGGCCGGCGCCCGCGGTAGGAGACGGTCTCCAGCTCGATGGTGGCGCGCCCGGCGGCGGCCGCGGCGGTGGCGTCGTCGGGCAGCAGCGTCGGCCCGTCGTCGTCGGCCGCGCGCCGGTGGGCGGTGCGGCCGCCGTGCCGGGAACGGCCGCCCGGCGGGGGCGGGGCCGGGGCCGGGCCGCCTTCGTGCGCCGTCTCGTCCGATGCCGAGGGCGAGAGCAGGGCGAGGGTGGCGAGGCCGCGGCCGGCGGCGCGCGGCGGGGCGGGCGCGCCCGGGGTGTGCTCCACGGCCCGCAGCAGCAGCCCGTCGACCTCGATGACCTTGCTGGTGCCGGCCACGGCGGTGGCGGTGAGCGCGGGCGCGACCGTGTCGGCGTCGGAGAGGACGGTGGTGGAGGCGTCGATGTCGGAGGTGTCGGACCAGACGACGGCGGCCGCTTGGTCCAGCAGTTCCTCCAGGTGCTGGCCGAGGCGGCGGTTGTAGAGGCGGATGACCAGCCGGAGCCGGGGGTTCATGCGGCGGGCGCGCAACGCGGCGTGGATGTTGGTCTCGTCGTCGTCATAGACCAGGGCCAGCGCGCCGGCCTCCTCGACGCCGGCTTCGGTGAGCGTCTCGTCGTCGGGCTCCGGCGCTTCCAGTACGCGTACCGGCCCGGCCTCCTCCTCGGTGTGCGGCGCGTCCGGGCCGTCGGCGGGTCTCGTGTCGTCCGGGCTGCCGCCGCGGCCCACCGCGGCCGTCATCCGGCCGAGGAACGCGCCGGCCCGGCCCAGGCCGCCACGCGCCGGCTGCGGGACGCGGGGCCCGCGCGGATCGCGTACGGAGGGGACGACGAGGGTGACCTGCTCGCGGTACACCTCCCGCAGCTCGACGGCGAGCCGGTGGGCCAGGGAGTCGTCGCCGCACACCACCATGTGCGGTGCGGGCGGGGTCGGTTGGGACTGCTGTGGCACGGGTGACAGTGAGGACACGTCGCCCAGCATGCCTCCCGAAGATCACGAAGGCACGGCCCGACCCGGCCTCCGGAGGCCCGGTAGCGGTCCCGCCTCCGGGGCCCGGCGGCGGCCCCGGGAGCCTCCGCAGCCACTGCCGAATTCCCCGTACGCAGTTCTCGTGCCGGCTGACACGATTTCTTGCTGTACTCGCACTGAATTCCTGCGGACTCGGATAAAGCACTCTGTCCGAATGCCCGCTTGAAAATCCCGGTGCCGGGCGCGGATGCTGCATGGCGATGCCCAGGCCGTGTCCGCACATCGGTGGCAGCAGACGAAAGGGCGGAGAGTCATGCCCGGCACGCTCAAGGACCAGAAATTCGACGCGCTCTTCGAGATGTTCGACAGGGAAGGCCAGGGATATCTCACGCGGGAGCGGTTCTTCCGTTTCGCCGAGGGAATAGCGGGCCTGCCCCCACGGGGCGACAACGAGAACGCCGCGGCGGTCCGTGCCGCCTTCGAGAAGTGGTGGAAGCTCCTGGTGCCCTCCGGGGGCTCCGGCCCGGACACCCGGATCGACCGGCAGGAATTCATCAGTCGTATGCGGTCCCTCGTCTCCTCGCGCGCAAATCTCGACGACGCGGTACTGGCCATCGCCGACGCCTTGATGCGCGCGCTGGACACGGACAAGAACGGGACGCTGAGCCTGGACGAGTACCGGCGTATTTACACCCGCGCCGGCGTGGACACCGCACACTGCGAGGAAGCGTTCCGCCGGCTCGACCGGGACGGCGACGGCAGCATCAGGCACGAAGAATGGCGGGAGGCACTCCGCGAGTTCTTTCTGAGCGACGACGCGGACGCGCCGGGAAACCAGTTGCTGGGGCCGCTGCCCCCGCCCGCCCGCTGACATGTCCGGGCGCGGCGGGGAATCCGGCACGGCGTACCGGGATCTGCTGCACCACGATCCCGTCCGGCAGGCGGACGACATGCTCGCCCGCGCGCTCGACCACTGCCTGCGGCACCAGCACGAGGACGGCGGCTGGCGGACGCCGCCCGACCCGCGCGTCACGGAGACCGCCCTGGCGTGCCTGGCCCTGTGCCGGGAGGCCACCCCGGCGGCCCGGCACGCGGTCCGCCGGGCGCGCCAGTGGCTGCGCACCGCGCGCCCTCAAACGCACCATCCGCTGGCCCAGTACGCGGAGACCCTGCTGGCCGGCCTGGCCTGCGGCACGGCCGACGGGCACGGCCTCGCCACGGAGGCGTTCACCGGCCCGGTCTTCGCGCCCCGGCTCCGGCTGCTGGCCGTCCTGCGGGCGTGCGCGGAGCGAGTGGCGCCGGACGCGGCCGGGCGCGAGCCGGTCACGGAGGCCGGCCTGCGGACGCTCCGCGCCGGCCTGCGCACGGCGGTGGACGGCGCGTGCCGGTCCCGGCTGAAGTCGTGGGCGCTGGTGGACCTGCTGGCCGAGCACGCGCTCGTCGAGCGGTACTTCGGTGACGCGCAGGAGGCGGAAGCGGCAGCCCGGCGCCTCGCGGACCTCCAGGCGCCGGACGGCTCGTTCTACGGGAACATCCTGAGCACGTCCCTCGCGCTGCTTGCGCTGCACGCGGTCGTCCCGACGGGCACCTCGCGGTACCGGGCCCGTGGCTACCTGCTCACGGCACAGCATCCGGACGGGACATGGCGCTTCCTGACCACCGATGTGTGGGACACCCAGCTGACCGTACGTGCGTTCCGGGGCGAGCCCGACTTCGAAGTACAGGGCCTCCCCCGCGCGCTGGAGTTCCTCCGCGCGGCCCAGCGGCCCGACGGTGGCTGGCCCTGCCGGCAGGGGCTGGAGTCCGACAACGACACCACCGCGGCGGTACTCATCGCCCTCGCCGGCCTCCCGGAGGCGGCGGACGCGGCGCGCCGCGCGCTCCGCCACCTCGCCGAACAGCAGAGCGGGACAGGGCTGTGGTCCACCTGGCAGACGGCGGGCGACCCGCCGGCCCCCGACGTGGTCGCCCACGCCGTCACCGCCCTGGACCGCTACCGCGGCCGGCACCGCGTCCCCACCGGCGCGGCCCGCCGCTGGCTCGGCGCGTACGCCGCGCGCGCCGGGTCCGCCGGCGACGGCTGGGCCGCGAGCTGGTACCGCGGCGCCCCCTACGCGGTGTGCGAGATCGCGCCCGCGCTGCCGGCCGGCCACCGCGCGGTCCGCGCCGAACTGGCCCGCCTGGCCGCGAGCCGGCGGCCGGACGGCGGGTGGGCCCACGGCCCGGACACCGACAGCCTGCCGTCGGCCACCGGGCTGGCCCTGGCGGCGCTCTGCCGGGCGTCCGGGCCCGCCGACGGGGCGCGAGCGGCCCTCGCGTACCTGGCCGCGGTGCAGCGGCCGGACGGCAGCTGGCCGGGCCACCCGGAGATGCACGGCCCCCGACCGCTGCTGACCCACTGTCCCGCGCAGACCCTGGCCTTCACCGCCCTGGGCCTCACGGCGGTCCGGCGCGCGCTGCGCGGCCCACGGCGAGGAGAGTGGTGACGGGCCCCACTGGAAGGAGTACCGCAGTGACCGACCCCACCGGACCGCCGGCCGCGGACTACCCCGCGCCTCCCTGGAAGGCGCGCGGCGTGCTGTGGATGTCCGTCCTCACCGCGCGCGAGGCGCCGGAGCTGCCCGCCGACCTCAGCCCCGTCGGCGGCCGCCGCACGCTCCTCGTCGTACTCGCGCGCTTCACGGAGGGCTCGCTGCGGTACGACGAATTCGCGGTCGGCTCCCTGGCCCGCCGGGGCCGCCGCGTGGGGCTGTTCTGCCACCGCATCTGGGTGGACTCGGCGGCGTCGCTGCGCGGCGGGCGGCGGCTGTGGGGCATCCCGAAGGAGCTCGCCCGCTTCTTGTGGGACGCGGAGACCGTCCGGATCCACGGCGAGAACGGGCCGGTCGCGGCCCTCCGCCTGGGCCCGCACGGCAGGGCGCGCGTCCCCGTCCTCCGCGCCCCCAGCAGCGGGTTCGGCCGGATCGGCAGCGAGCGGACGTTCCTGTGCGGGCAGGTCTCGGGGCGCCTCGGCCGGGGCCGGCTCGGCGTCCTGGACTGGCAACCGCCCCTGCCTGACCTCGCGGCCCCGACACCCCGCCTGACGCTCTCCGTCTCCGCCGCCCGCTTCGTCTTCCCGGTGGGGACGCGCCTCGGACCGGCCGGCTCGCCCGCCGCCGGACGGACCGGCGCCTGAAGGCAGCGCGAGAAGGGCGGCGCGAGAAGAGCAGCGCCTGAAGGGCAGCACTCCCTCCCTCCCGTCGGCCGGTTACGGTGGTGTCGCACATCAGCGGGGGCAACTCCCCCGTTGCCGCATAAGCTCGTGACCGGGCGATGCCGGGGCCAGCGCGCCCCGGGCGGCCGGTACGCCGGAAAGAAAGTTGTGAGCAGGGTGTTGAGGCAGGCCAGCGGGCCTACGAGGAGTGCGGGGTAAGCGGACGATGCACATCGTCATCATGGGCTGCGGGCGGGTCGGATCCGCGCTCGCACAGACCCTGGAGAACCAGGGCCACACGATCGCCGTGGTCGACCAGGACCCCACCGCCTTCCGGCGGCTGGGCTCCGCCTTCGGGGGCCGCCGGGTGACCGGCGTCGGCTTCGACCAGGACACCCTGCGCGAGGCGGGGATCGAGGAGGCCGGCGCGTTCGCGGCCGTCTCCAGCGGTGACAACTCCAACATCATCGCCGCCCGGGTGGCCCGCGAGATGTTCGGCGTGGAGAACGTCGCGGCCCGCATCTACGACCCGCGCCGTGCCGAGGTCTACCAGCGCCTGGGCATCCCGACCGTGGCCACCGTCCGCTGGACCGCGGACCAGATGCTGCGCCGGCTGCTCCCCTCGGGCGCCGAGCCGCTGTGGCGGGACCCCAGCGGCGGCGTGCAGCTCGCCGAGGTGCACACCGACGCGTCCTGGGTCGGCCACAAGGTCAGCCGGCTCCAGGAGGAGACCGGCGTACGGGTGGCCTTCCTCACCCGGCTGGGTGAGGCGATACTGCCGACCTCGCAGACCGTCCTGCAGGAAGGCGATCTGGTGCACGTGATGATGCGCACCGACGACGTGGAAAAGGTCGAGGCGGCGTTCGCCGAAGGGCCCGAGGAGGCAGGCGCATGAGGGTCGCGATCGCCGGAGCAGGAGCCGTCGGCCGCTCCATCGCGGGCGAGCTCCTGGAGAACGGCCATGAGGTCCTGCTCATCGACAAGGCGCCCACGGCGATCTCGGTGGAGCGGGTGCCGCAGGCGGAGTGGCTGCTGGCCGACGCCTGCGAGATCACCTCGCTGGACGAGGCCGCGCTGCAGCGCTGCAACGTCGTCATCGCGGCGACCGGCGACGACAAGGTCAACCTCGTCGTCTCGCTGCTGGCCAAGACCGAGTACGGCGTGCCGCGCGTGGTGGCCCGCGTCAACAACCCGAAGAACGAGTGGCTCTTCAACGAGGCGTGGGGCGTCGACGTGGCGGTCTCCACGCCGCGGCTGATGTCCGCGCTGGTCGAGGAGGCGGTGAGCGTCGGCGATCTCGTACGGCTGCTGCGCTTCAGCCACGGCGACGCCAACCTCGTCGAGCTGACGCTGCCCCCGGAGGCGGCGCTGGCCGGTACCCAGGTGGGCGACGTGGAGTGGCCCGAGGACACCTCGCTGGTGACGATCATCCGCGGGACCCGGGTGCTCACGCCCAACAAGGAGGACGCGCTGGAGGCCGGTGACGAGCTGCTGTTCGTCGCGGCGCAGGCGCGGGAGGAGCAGCTGGAGGACCTGCTGTCGGTGCGCAAGCCCACGGAGTAGGCGGCACGGACGTACGAGGGGCCCGGAACCGATGCGGTTCCGGGCCCCTCGTCGTACGCGAACCTACGCGCTCCGCGCCTCGGCCTCGGCTTTCTCCTTGGCCTCCATCTCCGCGATCACGTCGATCGGGGCCGGGGCCTTCGCCAGGAAGATCCACGTCAGGTAGACACAGAGCAGGAACGGCGGGATGCCGAGCGCGACCTTGACCCAGCCGAGCTGGGTGGCGTCGCCCCACCAGTACAGCGGGAAGAGGATCGCGGACTTGGCGAGCAGGATGAAGCCCCAGGCGTAGGTGGACTTGGTGTACGCCTTGAAGCGGCCGGGGTTGCGCGTCCGCCAGGAGAGGTTCTCGCGCAGCATCGGGCCGAGCAGTACGCCGATGAGCGGGTACTTGAAGAGCGCCGAGAGCACGTAGACGACCGCGAGGCCCAGCGTGTAGAGCATGCCCGGCAGGTAGAAGTTCTTCGCGTCGCCGGACATCATCGCGAAGACCGCGCCGATGGCCACGCCGAAGACGCCGCTGAAGGCGTGCTTGAGGGTTTCCCTGCGGGCGAGCCGGGCCAGCGCCAGCAGGACGGTCAGGCCCAGCGCGATGATCGCGGCGGTGTGGATGTCCCGCTTGATCGTGTAGATCAGCACGAAGACCAGCCCGGGGACCGTCGTGTCCACCATGCCCCAGAAGCCGCCGAACGCCTCCAGGATGGCCTTCTCCGCGGCCGCCTTGCCCGCCTTTCCGTGCCCGGCGGCGGGCTCTTCCGCTCCGTGCCCGGCAGCGGGCTCTTCCTCGTTGCTCGTGGTCGTCTTCTCGAACGACGTCACCGGCTACTCCTGTCCGAGCGGTCGGAGTTCGTACTTCGGATTGAACAGCACCCGGCGTCCGTGGCTCATGGAGATCCGGCCGGAGGCGATGAGCTTACGGCCCGGCTCGATACCGGTGATGGCGCGTCGGCCGAGCCAGACCACGTCCAGCGCCGCCGAGCCGTCGAACAGCTCGGCCTCCAGCGCCGGCACCCCGGCCCGGGGACGCAGCGTGACGTGCCGCAGCGTACCCGTGACCTTCACGATCTGACGGTCGTCGCAGTCGCAGATCCGCGTACAGCCCGCGTTCTGCGCATCCTGCTGCAGCTCGGCGGACTGCAGCTCCTCCTCGGAGGAGGACAGCCTGTCGAGCAGCCGGCGGAAACGTCCGGCCGGCTTCTCGGAACGGGTCCCAGCACTCATACAGCCAGCGTACCGGCCGTCTCGCGCCCGGATCACGGGCCGGGACCCGCGAACACGGACCGCTGCGGACGGCCGACACCGCGTACGGATCACCGCGTCCGGCACCGCGTACGCATCACTGTTCGAAGCGGTAGCCCATGCCCGGCTCGGTGACGAAGTGCCGGGGGTGGGCCGGATCGGCCTCCAGCTTGCGGCGCAGCTGGGCCATGTAGACCCGCAGATAGTTGGATTCCGTGCCGTACGAGGGCCCCCAGACCTCCTGGAGCAGCTGTTTCTGGCTGACCAGGCGGCCCGTGTTGCGGACCAGTACCTCCAGGAGATGCCACTCGGTGGGGGTGAGGCGGACGTCGCGGCCACCGCGGTTGACCTTCTTGGCGGCCAGGTCGACGGTGAAGCCGTCGGTCTCGACCAGGACGGCGGCGTCGGCGGGCCCGGTGGGCTCGGCGCGGCGCACGGCGGCGCGCAGCCGGGCCAGCAGCTCGTCCATGCCGAACGGCTTGGTGACGTAGTCGTCGGCGCCCGCGTCCAGCGCCTCGACCTTCTCGTCGGAGGTCTGCCGGGCGGAGAGCACCAGGATCGGCACCCGCGTCCAGCCGCGCAGGCCCCGGATCACGTCCACCCCGTCCATGTCGGGCAGGCCGAGGTCCAGGACGACCACGTCGGGGTGGCGGGCGGCGGCGAGCCGGAGCGCGGTGGCGCCGTCGGGCGCGGCGTCCACCTCGTACTTGCGCGCCTTGAGGTTGATCACGAGGGCGCGGACGATCTGCGGCTCGTCGTCGACCACGAGCACCCGGTTCATCGGGCCTGCCTTTCCCGCGGACGGCCGGTGGGCCGCCGCAGTCGGTGTACGGGGAGCGGGCGCGGTCATGTCGTCGCCCGGGCGGGGAGGCCGGGGCTGACCGGCGGGTGGCCGGCCGCGGCGCGCAGCGTCAGGACCATGGTCAGCCCGCCTCCCGGGGTGTCCTCGGCGGCGAGCGTGCCGCCCATGGCCTCGGCGAAGCCGCGCGAGACGGCGAGGCCGAGGCCGACGCCGGCGCCGCGCGGGGCGTCGCCGTAGCGCTGGAACGGCTCGAAGATGCGGTCCTTGGCGGCGTCCGGGACGCCGGGGCCGCGGTCCACGACGCGTACCTCCACGCGCTCGCCCAGCGCGCTGGCGGCGACCGTGACGGGCGCGCCGTCCGGGCTGTACTTCACGGCGTTCTCGACGAGGTTGGCGACGCAGCGCTCCAGCAGCCCGGGATCGACGGCCACGAAGGGCAGCGCTTCGGGTATGTCCAGGCAGACGCTGCCCTCGGGGACGCCGCCGAGCGCCATCGGGACGACCTCGTCCAGGTCGGTGTCGCGGATCAGCGGGGTGACCGTGCCGGTCTGCAGCCGGGACATGTCGAGGAGGTTGCCGACCAGGTGGTCCAGCCGGTCGGCGCCGTCCTCGATGCCGGCGAGCAGCTCGGCCTCGTCCTCCTCGGACCAGGCCACGTCGTCGGAGCGGAGCGAGGTGACGGCGGCCTTGATGCCGGCGAGGGGGGTGCGCAGGTCGTGGCTGACGGCGGCGAGCAGCGCGGTACGGATGCGGTTGCCCTCGGCCAGCTCGCGGGCCCGCGCCGCCTCGCCGACCAGCCGCTGGCGGTCCAGTACGACGGCGGCCTGGGCGGCGAAGGCGCCGAGCACGCGGCGGTCCTCGGCGGGCAGCTTGCGGCCGGTGAGCGCGAGGGCCATGTGGTCGCTGACGGGCATGTCCACGTCCGCGTCCTCGGGGCGGCGCGGGGCCGCGGCCTCGCCGACGCTGCCCGCGCAGGTCCAAGGCTCGACGTCGCTCTCCCGTTCGAGGAGGGAGACCGCGTCCATGGCGAAGGTCTCGCGCACGCGTTCCAGCAGCGCGTTCAGCGTGGTCTCGCCGCGCAGCACGCTGCCGGCCAGGAAGGACAGGATCTCCGCCTCGGCACGCAGCCGGGCGGCCTGGTGCGTACGGCGGGCCGCGAGGTCCACCACCGAGGCCACGGCCACCCCGACCGCGAAGAAGATCGCGATGGCGACGATGTTCTGGGGGTCGGCGATGGTGATGCTGTGGGTGGGCGGCGTGAAGTAGAAGTTCAGCAGGACCGAGCCGACGGCGGCGGAGGCGAGCGCGGCCAGCAGCCCGCCGAGCAGCGCGGCCGCCACGGTCAGGAACAGGAAGAGCAGCACATCGTTGGCGAGCCCCGGGCCGTTCTCGAGGTTGTACAGCAGCAGCGTGAGCAGGACCGGGCCCAGTACGCCGGTGAGCCAGCCGGCCAGCACTCGGGAGCCGCTGAGCCGGGCGCCGCGCGCGACCGGCAGGCCGCGCCCCTTGGCGACCTCGTCGTGGGTGACGATGTGGACGTCCAGGTCGGGCCCCGAGTCGCGCGCGACGGTCGCCCCCACCCCGGGCCCGAAGACGTACTGCCACGCCTTGCGGCGGCTGGAGCCCAGCACGATCTGGGTGGCGTTGACGCCGCGCGCGAACTCCAGCAGGGCGCTCGGCACGTCGTCGCCGATGACGTGGTGGAAGCTGCCGCCCAGGTCCTCGACCAGGGTGCGCTGGACGGCCAGCTCCTTGGGCGAGGCGCCGGTGAGCCCGTCGCTGCGCGCGATGTAGACGGCCAGTACCTCGCTGCCGGAGCCCTTGGCGGCCATCCGCGCCGCACGGCGCAGCAGCGTCTGGCCCTCGGGGCCGCCGGTGAGGCCGACGACGATGCGCTCGCGGGCCTGCCAGGTGGAGCGGATGGAGTGCTCGGCGCGGTACTGCTGGAGGTACTCGTCGACCCGGTCGGCCACCCACAGCAGTGCCAGCTCGCGGAGCGCGGTGAGGTTGCCGGGGCGGAAGTAGTTCGACAGCGCGGCGTCGACCTTGTCGGAGGCGTAGACGTTGCCGTGCGCCATGCGGCGGCGCAGCGCCTGGGGCGACATGTCGACCAGCTCGATCTGGTCGGCGCGCCGGACCACCTCGTCGGGGACGGTCTCGCGCTGCCGGACGCCCGTTATCGACTCCACCACGTCACCGAGTGACTCCAGGTGCTGGATGTTGACGGTGGAGATGACATCGATGCCTGCTTCGAGCAGTTCCTCGACGTCCTGCCAGCGCTTTTCGTTCCGGGAGCCGGGGACGTTGGTGTGCGCCAGCTCGTCGACCAGCGCGACGGCGGGCCGGCGGGCCAGTACCGCGTCCACGTCCATCTCGGTGAACGCCGTGCCCCGGTGGCTCAGCTCCCGGCGCCCCAGCTCCTCCAGGCCGTGCAGCAGTACTTCCGTACGCGGCCGGTCGTGGTGCTCCACGAAGGCGACGACGACGTCCGTGCCGCGCTCCAGGCGCCGGTGCGCCTCGGAGAGCATCGAGTACGTCTTGCCGACACCCGGCGCCGCGCCGAGATAGATGCGAAGCTTGCCGCGTCCCATGGCCTCATTGTCTTACCTGCGAGCCGCCCACGACGGGGCCGTTTCCACTGCCGACCCTACCGAGCAGGAACGGGACGAAGGCCGCATAGGGGGAGCCGGAGGCCCGGTTTTGACGGGACCCTGACGGGAATGCCGACGGGCCGTACCCCTCCGGGAGGGACACGGCCCGTACGCACCGCCGCCACGGGGCGGCAGGCCGGCTCAGCGGATCTCGGTGATCTCCGGGCCGCGCTCCAGGCGCTCCACGCCGCCGCCGAAGCGGGACTGCGAGGCGTCGTCCTGCTGGACGCCCTCGGGCACCATCTGCGCGTCGTCGGGGAGCTTGAGGACGATCGGGTCGCGGGGCGCCATCGGGCCCTCGCCGCGCACCACGACCGTGTCCCGGAAGATCTGCTCCAGCAGCCCGGCGGCCTGCGGCTGCACCGCGCCCTGGCCGGAGATCACACCGCGCAGGAACCAGCGCGGGCCGTCCACGCCCACGAACCGTACGACCTGTACGCCGTTCGTCCCGTCCGGCAGCTGCACCGGCACCTGGGCGCGCAGCTCCCAGCCCAGCGGGCCGTCGACCGTGTCGATGACGCCGCCCTGCTGGGTGATGCCGGCGGCGATCTCCTCGCGGACCTCGGCCCAGATGCCCTCGTTCTTGGGGGCGGCGAACGCCTGCAGCTGCACGGCGCTGTCCTGCAGCACGATGGTCGCGGCGACGATCGCGTCACCGGCGACCTCCACCCGCAGCTCCATGCCCTCGACGCCCGGTACGAAGAGACCGCCCAGGTCCACCCGGCCCTCGCCCGGATTGCCGACCTCGGAGAGATCCCAGGGGCCGTCGGGGCGCGGGGCCGGCGGGAGGCTCACGCCGTAGCCCTCGTCGTCCGCGTCGGACCGGTCCGACGACGTCGCCTCCTCGGCAGGATCGACCGCCTCGACCGCGTCGTCAGGAGCCTCGTTCTTCTTGCGACGTCCGAACACGTCACTGTCCTTCCCGGTCGGCACCGACCGATGCGTATCCATTCCCGCCCGCGCCGCCCACCGCCGCGTGACCGCCGGTGGAACCGAATCCCCCCTCGGCCCGCGCCGAGCCGGGAAGCTCCGCCACCTCGTGGAAGCGCACCTTCTCGACCTGCTGGACGACCAGTTGGGCGATCCGGTCGAACCTCTCGAAGCGCACGGACTCGCGCGGATCCAGATTGACCACGATCACCTTGATCTCCCCACGGTACCCGGCATCCACCGTCCCCGGGGCATTCACGAGCGCCACACCGCAGCGGGCCGCGAGGCCCGACCGGGGGTGCACGAACGCGGCGTACCCCTCGGGCAGCGCGATGGCCACCCCCGTGGGCAGCACCGTGCGCTCCCCCGGGGCCAGTTCGGCCGCCTCGGTGGTGACGAGGTCGGCCCCGGCGTCGCCCGGGTGCCCGTATGCGGGCAGCGGAACCTCCGGATCCATCCGCCGGATCTGTACGTCCACCGGGGTCCGTACCGGCTGTGCCTGATGGGCCACGTCTGCCTGATGGGTCACGGGTTCACCTCGAAAGCGCGGGCGCGGCGCAGCTGGTCGGGATCGGCCATCGCGGCCCGGATCTCCTCGGGCCGGCCGTTGTCGATGAAGTGCTCGACCTTCACCTCGATGAAGACCGCCTGGGCGCGGACCGCCACCGGGCCGTCCGGGCCGCCGATCCGGCCCTCGGCGCGGGAGTAGATCTTCCGGCCGTGTACCGCGGTGACCTCGGCGTCGAGGTGCAGGACCGTGCCGACCGGCACGGGGCGCAGGAAGTCGGTCTCCAGCCGCCCGGTCACGGCGATGGCGTGCAGCAGCCAGTTGAGCGAGCCGAGCGTCTCGTCCAGGGCCGTGGTCAGCACGCCGCCGTGCGCGAGGCCCGGGGCGCCCTGGTGGGCCTCCTTGACGGTGAACTCGGCGCTGACGCGCACGCCCTCGCCGGCCCGCGCCTCCAGGTGCAGGCCGTGCGGCTGCTCGCCGCCGCACCCGAAACATCGGTCGTAGTGCGCGCCGAGCAGTTCGCCGGGCGCGGGCGCTTCGGGGTGCCGCACCGGCGCGGTGGCGTCCGCGGGCGGCGTCAGCTGCGTCGTCTGTTTCTTCTGTGGCTCGGCTGCACTCACAGGTGGAGACCCTACCCGCGCGCGCGGAGCACGCGCGCGCACGTGCCAAGCTGGACCCATGCAGTCGTACGAAGAACGTCTCACCGCCCCCCGCTCCTGGTGGGTGATCGCCGTCGCCGTCGGCATCGCCTGTGCCCTGATGCTGCTGCCGCTCGGGACGCTGCCGATGCTGGGCGGGCTGGTGGGCGGCGCGGCGCTGGCCGCGGTCCTGGTGAGCTCGTACGGCTCCGCGCGCATCCGGGTCGTCGCCGGGTCGCTGATCGCGGGGGACGCGAAGATCCCGGCGGGGGCGCTGGGTGAGGTGCAGGTGCTGGACGCGGCGGAGGCGCGGGCCTGGCGTACGTACAAGGCCGACACCCGCGCGTTCATGCTGATGCGCAGCTACATCCCGACGGCGGTGCGGGTCGAGGTGGCCGATCCGGCGGACCCGACGCCGTACGTGTACCTGTCGACGCGGCATCCGGAGGAGCTGTCGGCGGCGCTGGCGGCGATCCGCGCCTGAGGCGTTCAGGGGGCTTGCAGAAGCCTGAGGAGGCTTGGGGAAGCCCGGGACGGACCGGGGAGGTCAGGCGTCCTGGCCGGGCTTGTGGCGGCCGAGGAGGCCGGGTCCGGCGCGGCCTGTGAGCCGCTTGTGCACGGGGGCCGGGGCCGGGTCCGGGAGCGCGTCCCAGGGGACCTGGCGGCGGCGCAGGTCCTTACGGATCCTGTCTGCCAGCCTGGCGGTGTCCCGGCGGTTCATGAACGCACCGACCGCGGCGCCGATCATGAACGGCGTCATGCTCGGCAGATTGCGCATCATGCGCTTCATGATCTGCTGACGCAGTTCGCGTCTCATCTGGCCGCCGAGCGCGAGATTCAGCGTGGCGGGCTTCGCGACGTCCACGCCGCGCTCGTCCGTCCAGGACTGGACGTAGGCCAGGCCGCGGGCCCGGAGGCCGCCCTGCGGACGCACGCCGTACACCTCGTGCAGCTCGGCGATGAGCTTGATCTCGACCGAGGCGACGCCGATGACCTCGGCGGCCAGCTCGGCCGGCATCGCGGGCGGCACCGGCATCATGGCCGCCGCGCCCACTCCCGCGCCGACGGTGGCGCTGCCCTTCGTCGCTCCGGCGACGAGCTTGTCTGCCAGTTGCTCGGGGGTCAGGCCGGGGAACTGGCGGCGCAGCGTGGCCAGGTCGCGGACCGGGATCCGCGGGGCGTTCTCGATGATCCGGTCGGCGGTCCAGGAGAGTCCCGACCGCGCGCCGGCACCACCTCTGCGTGCGCCGTCGCTCACTCTGGCCGCGAGCGTGGCCGTGCGGCCACGCTCCCTCAGCGCTCCGGTGTGCCGCTCCGCGGGGAGGGCGGCCTGGTCGGCGGGCACGGGCGCGGTTTCCTCGCGTGTTCGTGCGCCGGCCGCCGGACCGGTCTCACCCTGCTTACCTTTGCGGAACGGTCTCACTGAGCTTCACCTCACGCTGTCGTCCCGGTGGCCGCGGAGGCGTGCGGCGCCTGTCCGGGAAGCCGTCGGCTCCCCGGCCGGGTGCGGTGCGCGCGCCACGGCCTCGGCCCGCCCTCAGGCCGCGCAGTCGCGGCAGATGGGCTGACCGTTCTTGTCCTCCGCCGCCAGCTGGCTGCGGTGGTGGACCAGGAAGCAGCTCATGCACGTGAACTCGTCCTGCTGCTTGGGCAGGACCCGCACGGCGAGCTCTTCGTTGGACAGGTCGGCGCCGGGCAGTTCCAGGCCCTCGGCCTGCTCGAACTCGTCGACGTCGACGGCCGAGGCGGACTTGTCGTTCCGCCGCGACTTCAGTTCCTCGATGCTGTCCTCGTTGAGGTCGTCATCGGTCTTGCGTGGTGTGTCGTAATCCGTAGCCATGGTCGCTCTCCCCCTCTGGGTGTCTGCGGTGTCTCAGCGCTCGTAACGCGTGAGAGGCCGGACTTGTGCCCGACCTGAGGCGGAGATTTTGCCTCACATCAAGGTCTGTTACTCAATCGACACCCAACCGCACCCCTGAAGAGGTGATCGGTTTGGATGGCGATAGGACCGTACACGGTCCTAAAGTCGCACCTCGCGCTTGCCATCCCGTGTACTTCCCGTGATCGGACCCCCGGGAAACCCGGATTTTCCCGGCCTTCAGAGGGGCTTGGCGATCACGGAGAGTAGATGGCCCGGAATTCGCGCCTGTGAGCGATCACACACGTCCGGGCCAACGAACGGACCGGTCGAATTCCGCGCAAAGCGAACTCGGGGCGAAGGATGACCGGACACCCGCCGCCGCGTCAAGCCGGACCCGCGGGTGCCTTGGCCGGAACACTCACACCGGGAGCACCACCCGCATGTCCAGGCCCCCGCCCTCCCGCGGCACCGCGGTGATCGTGCCATCGTGCGCCCGGACGACGGACCGCACGATGGACAGGCCGAGCCCCACGCCCTTGTCGCTGCCCGTGCGCTCCGTACGCAGCCTCCGGAAGGGCTCGAAGATGTTCTCCACCTCATAGGCGGGGACCACCGGGCCCGTATTGGAGACCACCAGCACCGCCCATCCGGGCTGCGCCTCCGTGGTCACCTCCACCCAGCCGCCGGTGGGGATGTTGTACCGCACGGCGTTCTGTACGAGGTTCAGCGCGATGCGCTCCAGGAGGACGCCGCTGCCCTGCACGAAGACCTGCTTGCGTACGCCGCGCAGCTCCACACCCTTGGTCTGGGCCTCACCGCGGGCCTGCTCGATGGCCTGCGAGGCGACCTCGGAGAGGTCGACCGGCTTCCGGTCCACGATCTTGTTCTCACTGCGGGCGAGCAGCAGCAGGCCCTCGACGAGCTGTTCGCTGCGCTCGTTGGTGGCCAGCAGGGTCTTGCCCAACTGGGCCAGCTCCGGCGACGCCTCCGGGTCGGCGAGCTGTACTTCGAGGAGCGTGCGGTTGATCGCCAGCGGCGTCCGCAGCTCGTGCGAGGCGTTCGCCACGAAGCGCCGCTGCGACTCGAACGCGCGGTCCAGCCGGTCGAGCATCTCGTCGAACGTGTCGGCGAGCTCCTTCAGCTCGTCGTCCGGGCCGCCCAGCTCGATCCGCCGGTGCAGGTCGGAGCCGGCCACCCGCTGCGCGGTCCGCGTGATGCGGCCGAGCGGCGACAGGACGCGGCCCGCCATCGCGTACCCGAAGGCGAACGCGACGATGGTCAGACCGACCAGCGCCATCAGGGAGCGGTTCAGGAGGTTGTTCAGGGCCACCGCGCGCTGCTGCGAGATGCAGGTGTTGATGGCGGAGTTCAGTTGGTCGACGTTGTTGGTGGCCGCTCCGGGGCAGCGGTCGGTGACGATCCGGAAGTCCGAGCCGATGATCTTGAACGGCAGCTGGTTGCCGTCCTGCAGCGCGTTGGCGGCCAGCATGTAGATGATCGCGAGCAGCACGATGCCGGCCATCAGGAACATGCCGCCGTACAGCAGCGTGAGCCTTATACGGATGGTCGGGCGCAGCCAGGGGAACGGGCGGACCGGCGGTTTCGGGTCCCAGGTGGGCTTGGGCGGTGCGGGCGGCGTCTGAGGGGCCGCGGGTGTCGTGGCCATGCCCGTCAGATCCGGTAGCCGGAGCCCGGTACGGTGACGATCACCGCGGGCTCACCGAGCTTGCGGCGCAGCGTCATGACGGTCACCCGGACGACGTTCGTGAACGGGTCGGTGTTCTCGTCCCACGCCTTCTCCAGCAGCTGCTCGGCCGAGACGACCGTGCCCTCGCTGCGCATCAGGACCTCCAGCACCGCGAACTCCTTGGGCGCGAGCTGGACCTCCTTGCCGTCGCGGAAGACCTCGCGGCGGTTCGGGTCGAGCTTGATGCCCGCCCGTTCCAGTACGGGCGGCAGCGCGACCGTCGTACGCCGCCCCAGCGCCCGTACGCGCGCGGTCAGCTCCGTGAACGCGAACGGCTTCGGGAGGTAGTCGTCGGCGCCGATCTCCAGGCCCTCGACGCGGTCGCTGACGTCGCCGGAGGCGGTCAGCATCAGCACACGGGTGGGCATCCCCAGTTCGACGATCTTGCGGCAGACGTCGTCGCCGTGGACCAGCGGGAGGTCGCGGTCCAGTACGACGACGTCGTAGTCGTTGACCGCGATGCGCTCCAGCGCGGCCGCGCCGTCGTACACCACGTCGACCGCCATGGCCTCCCGGCGCAGCCCGGTGGCCACCGCATCGGCGAGCAGCTGCTCGTCCTCGACGACGAGTACACGCACGTCGCTAGTCCTTCCTCACGGCCCCGCCGAACAGGGCGCACACATATTTCGAGCACATCCATCCTGCCCCGAAGAGCCGTAAACCGGCTGTAAGAGCAGGTGCGGCCGCCGATGGCGGGGACGCGGGCACCCGATCGGCAGGATTCACCGTCCGCCTGAGGTTTCCGTGAGGTTCCGCATGGGGAGGACGATTGCACACTCGCGATCACGCCCTGCACGACGCCGTACCGTGACCGGCCGGCAGCCCGCAGGGACCACGCCGTGATCTCCCTCTGCCACACCCCCGTGGACGAGGGGCCCACACCCGTCGGCACACCCCCGTGCCACCGACCCACGACGAGGGGGCGCACCATGGACGCGTTCACCGCAGGCATTCTGCAGCGCATAAAGAACACCGAAGCCGACCTGGACCGGGCCCGCGAAACGGGCGACGACTTCCTCGCCGATGTCGAGCAGGCCGAGCTGGAGGACCTGCAGCGCCTGGCCTCTGAGCACGGTGTGGAGGTCGGCGCGCCCAGCGCCTGACCCCACGCGCGCGACGAAGAGCGCCCCGGCACCGAGGGGACGGTGCCGGGGCGCTTTGTCGTACCTGGACGTCCGCTTGCACCTGGACTACCGGTCGTACTTGGACGCCTGTACGGGCCGTACGGCGGCGTGCGCGGCCCCCGGGGTCCCGGGGGCCGGATCAGTCGTGCCAGGCGCCCAGATCCTCCAGCAGAGGCTGCAGCGCCTCGAACACGGCCGGGGAACCGGCGACGGTCAGCTCGTGGGACGCCGGCTCGCCGGGACGGCCGGCGGTGCGCGCGCCGGCCTCACGGGCGATCAGCTCGCCCGCCGCGAAGTCCCAGGGGTTCAGCCCGCGCTCGTAGTAGGCGTCCAGCCGGCCGCAGGCCACGTCGCACAGGTCGATGGCGGCCGAACCGCCCCGCCGGATGTCGCGCACCCGCGGGAGCAGCGAGCCCAGCACCGCCGCCTGCGCGGCGCGCCGCTCGGCGACGTATCCGAAGCCGGTGCCGATCAGGGCCTGGGAGAGCGGCGGCGCGGGGCGCACCCGGATCGGCGCGTTGTTCAGGAAGGCGCCGCCGCCGAGAACGGCGTGGCTGGTCTCGCCGCGCATCGGTGCCGCGACCACCCCGACGACCGTCTCGCCGTCCTTCTGGGCGGCGATGGACACGGCCCAAGAGGGCAGCCCGTAGAGGTAGTTGACGGTGCCGTCGATCGGGTCGATCACCCAGCGCACCCCGCTGGAACCCTCCGCGCTGGCGCCTTCCTCGCCGAGGAAGCCGTCCTCGGGGCGGCGCTCGGACAGGAAGCCGGTGATCAGCTTCTCGGAGGCGATGTCCATGTCGGTGACGACGTCGATGGGGCTGGACTTCGTGGCGGCCACGCCGAGATCGGCGGGGCGGCCGTCGCGCAGCAGCTCACCGGCCCGGCGGGCGGCCTCCAGGGCCAGCGCGAGAAGTTCGTCCTTCAGCTCACCGCTGTGCAGCGGGGCGTCCTTCAGGGGGTCGGACACGGTGCTCCTTGTTCGTACGGAAGGCCCCGCGGGTGCTGCGTACGGCAGGTCCGCGGGCCGCCGCGGGGCGGGCGCCCGCGGGCCGGGCAGCCGGGCCGCACGCCGTCGGGCGGCCCGGGACGGGCATCAGGCCTCCGCTGGCGCGCCGCTCCAGTCGGCGCCCGCGGCGGCGGGCCGGGGCGAGCGGGCCGGGCAGCAGCCCACCGGGCAGAGGTCGTGGCTCGCCCCGAGGGCGCCCAGGGCACAGCGCTCCGGGGAGCGGCCGCGCTCGGCCGCCGCGCGCTCCAGCAGCAGATCGCGGACGGCCGCGGCGAACCGCGGGTCGGCGCCGACGGTGGCGGAGCGGACCACGGGCAGGCCCAGCTCGGCGGCCTTGGCCGTGGCCTCCGTGTCGAGGTCGTACTTGACCTCCATGTGGTCCGAGACGAAGCCGATGGGGGCCATCACGACGGCCGGGACGCCCTGCGTGTGCAGCGTCTCCAGGTGGTCGCAGATGTCGGGCTCCAGCCACGGGATGTGCGGGGCGCCGCTGCGGGACTGGTAGACGAGCCGCCAGGGGTGGGCCGTACCGGTCTCCTCGCGCACCGCGTCGGCGATCACCTGGGCCACATCGAGGTGCTGCGCGACGTATGCCCCGCCCTCACCGCCCTCGGTGTGCTCCTCCGGGCGCCCCGAGGTGTCGGCGGCGGCGGTGGGGATGGAGTGCGTGGTGAACGCGATGTGGGCGCCCGCGCGGACCTCGTCGGGCAGCTCGGCGAGCGAGGCCAGCACGCCGTCGACCATGGGGCGGATGAAGCCGGGGTGGTTGAAGTAGTGCCGCAACTTGTCGACCTGCGGCAGCTCCAGGCCCTCGGCCTCCAGGGTGGCCAGCGCGTCCGCCAGGTTCTCCCGGTACTGCCGGCAGCCCGAGTACGAGGCGTACGCACTCGTGGCCAGCACCGCGATGCGGCGGTGACCGTCGCGGACCATCTCGCGCAGGGTGTCGGTCAGATACGGCGCCCAGTTGCGGTTGCCCCAGTACACCGGCAGGTCCAGGCCGTGCTCGGCGAAGTCCTTGCGCAGCGCGTCCAGCAGCTCGCGGTTCTGCGCGTTGATCGGACTCACGCCGCCGAACAGGAAGTAGTGCTGCCCCACCTCCTTGAGGCGCTCACGGGGGATGCCGCGGCCGCGCGTCACGTTCTCCAGGAACGGGACCACGTCGTCCGGGCCTTCGGGACCCCCGAAGGAGAGGAGGAGCAGGGCGTCATAGGGAGCAGGCACTGACTGTTCGGGCATGTCCCGATCCTCCCACCCGCCACTGACAGCCGGAAAACCGGAGGCGCCGACGGAGTGCCACCCGTAAGCTGTATGGCTGCAGTACGTTCCTTACTGCCGTCCTGACCCGGCTCACCGCGGTTCCCGCGGACCTTCACTTGGCGGAGCGCCCCCTTGCCCAGTCCCTACCGCGCCCTGTTCGCCCGGCCCGGCACGAAGTCCTTCACCGCCGCCGGGTTCCTGGGGCGCATGCCGCTCTCCATGACCGGCATCGGCATCGTCACGATGGTCTCCCAGCTCACCGGCCGGTACGGCCTGGCGGGCGCGCTCTCCGCGACCGTCGCGCTCTCCGCCGCCGTGCTCGGGCCGCAGATCTCCCGGCTGGTGGACCGGCACGGCCAGCGCCGGGTGCTGCGCCCGGCCACCCTCGTCGCACTGGCCGCGATCGCCGCCCTGCTGACGGCGGCACAGCAGCGCTGGCCCGACTGGACGCTCTTCGTCTTCGCGGCCTGCGCGGGCTGCGTGCCCAGCGTCGGCGCGATGGTGCGCTCCCGGTGGGCGGCGGTGCACCACGGGTCCCCCGAGATGCTGCACACCGCGTACTCCTGGGAGTCGATCGTCGACGAGTTCTGCTTCATCGTCGGCCCGATCCTCGCCATCGGGCTCTCCACGTCGTGGTTCCCCGAGGCCGGGCCCCTGCTGGCCGCCGTCTTCCTGGCGGCGGGCGTCTTCTGGCTGACCGCGCAGCGCGCGACCGAACCGGTACCGCATCCGCGCGAGCACCACACGAAGGGCTCCGCGCTGCGCTCCCGGGGCCTGCAGGTCCTCGTCGTCACCTTCACGGCCACCGGTGCGATCTTCGGTGCGATCGACGTGGTCACGGTGGCCTTCGCGGAGGCCGAGGGCCACAAGGGCGCGGCCAGCCTCGTCCTGGCGGTCTACGCGCTGGGGTCCTGCGCGGCGGGCGCGGTCTTCGGGATGCTGCGCCCCTCGGGCCCGGCAGCGCGGCGCTGGGTACTGGGCGTGCTCGCCATGGCCGTGAGTATGATCCCGCTCCAACTGGTCGGGAACCTGCCGTTTCTGGCCGTGGCGCTCTTCGTCGCGGGGCTGACCATCGCACCGACGATGGTGACCACCATGGCCCTGGTCGAACAGCACGTACCGCGTGCGCAACTGACCGAGGGAATGACCTGGACGAGCACCGGGCTCGCGGTCGGGGTGGCGCTCGGCTCGTCGGCCGCCGGCTGGGTGGTGGACGCGGCCGGGGCCCGTACGGGGTACGTCGTGCCGGTCGCGGCCGGAGCGCTCGCGGCCGCGGTCGCGTTCCTCGGATACCGCCGGCTGCGGCCGGCGGCGACGCGGGCGGGGACACCCTCGCCCCGGGTGACGGGAGGGCTGGGCGCAGATGACAGTGACCGGAGCGGCTCGGGAGAGCGTGTGGCGTAACTGGGCGGGAAACGTCGAGGCCCGCCCCGTACGGAGCGTGGCACCGGCCTCCACGGAGGAACTGGCGGCGGCCGTACAGCAGGCGGCCTCCGAGGGGCTGACCGTGAAGGCGGCCGGCACCGGCCACTCCTTCACGCCCGCGGCGGCCACCGAAGGACTCCTCATACGGCCCGAACGGCTGACCGGCATACGGAGAGTGGACCGCGCCGCCGGGACCGTCACCGTGGCCGCGGGCACGCCCCTGAAGGACATGAACGCGGCACTGTCCGCGCACGGCCTGTCGCTGGCCAACATGGGCGACATCATGGAGCAGACCGTCTCGGGCGCCACCAGCACCGGTACGCACGGCACGGGCCGGGACTCCGCCTCGCTCTCCGCGCAGATCGTGGCCCTGGAGCTGGTCACCGCCGACGGCTCCGTACTGCGCTGCTCCGCACAGGAGAACGCCGACGTCTTCGCGGCGGCCCGGCTCGGCCTGGGCGCGCTCGGCGTCCTCACGGAGCTGACCTTCGCCGTCGAACCGGAGTTCCTGCTCACCGCCCGTGAGGAGCCGATGCCGTTCGACCGGGTGACCGCGGACTTCGATGCGCTCGTCGCGGAGAACGAGCACTTCGAGTTCTACTGGTTCCCGCACACCGGGAACTGCAGCACCAAGCGCAACAACCGGAGCCAGGGACCCGCGGCACCGAACGGCGCCGTCAGCGGCTGGGTCGAGGACGAGCTGCTCTCCAACGGCGTCTTCCAGGTGGCCTGCGCGGTCGGCAAGGCACTGCCCGCCACCATCCCCGGCATCGCCAAGCTCTCCAGCCGCGCACTGTCCGCCCGTACGTACACCGACATCCCGTACAAGGTGTTCACCAGCCCGCGCCGGGTGCGCTTCGTGGAGATGGAGTACGCCGTCCCCCGGGAAGCGGCGGTCGCTGCACTACAGGAGCTGCGCGCCCTGGTCGAGCGCTCCGGCTTCCGGATCAGCTTCCCCGTGGAGGTGCGCACCGCACCCGGGGACGACATCCCGCTGTCCACCGCCTCCGGGCGGGACACCGCCTACATAGCGATGCACATGTACCGGGGCACGCCCCACCAGGCGTACTTCACGGCCGCCGAGCGCATCATGACCGCGCACGGCGGCCGGCCCCATTGGGGCAAGCTGCACACCCGGGACGCGGAGTACCTCGCCGCTGCTTACCCGCGTTTCGGCGAGTTCACCGTGCTGCGGGACCGGCTGGACCCGCAGCGGGTGTTCGGCAACGCGTACCTGCGTCGCGTGCTCGGGGACTGACGCGGGGCGCGCCCCGGGCCCGGGCTGCCCGGCGTCGCTCAGGAGGAGCCGGGGGCCGGGGTCTGGCCGGTGTCCTGGGCGCCGTCGGCGCCGCTCCCGGTGTCGGGGCTGCTGCTCGCGCCGTCGTCCGCGCGGTCGGTCGGCGTGGGCTCCGGGTCCGGGGACTCGTCGCCGTCGCTCGGCGACGGGCTGGGCGCGGTGGTCTCGTCGTCCGAGCCGCTCCCCGTGTCGCTGCCGCTGTCCGCCCCCGAGGGCGCCTCGGAACCGCTGTCCGTACTGCCGTCCGTGGCGTCCGGCTGCGGGGTCGGCTCCTCAGTGGCGCCGCCGCGGTCCGTGTCCTCGGTGGTCGTGCTCGGCTGCGGCGTCGGCGTCGTCGGGGCGCTGTCGCCGCCCCCGCCGGAGCGGAAGAAGTTGCTGACCGAGGTGCCGTTGCCGCCCGCGGCGTCGTGCCCGGTGGCCAGCTCGAAGGCGGTGACCCCGGCCATCGCGAGCAGGAAGACCGCGAGCGCGGCGAGCAAGGTGCGGCGCCGGCCGCGCAGCCGGGTGCCGTACAGCGTCCGGAACTCCGCGTCGGGGGTCTCTTCGGGGGTCTCCGCCACAGAGGCGCCACCGGGCGGCTCCGCCACCGTACGCAGCGCCATCGTGCGCGTGTCCTGCTGCGGCACAGGCCGGGTCGCGTCCTCCGCGCCGGGCGGGCTGAGGACCTGCGTCTCGTCGGCCGCGGGCGAGGCGGTGAGGACCTGGGTCTCGTCATCCGCGGGCAGGGCGGTGAGGGCCTGCGTCTCCTCGGCAGCCGACGGGCGGGGCAGGGGCCGGGTCGCGTCGGCGTTCTTGGCCGCCGCCACGGAGGTGATCTCGTCCTCCGTACCGCCGCGGTCGAACGTCGGGAGCACCATCGTCACGCCCGCCGAGGACGCGGACCTGACGCGTGTCGCCCCGCGCGCACCCGTACTGGGGGCCGTCATCCGGCTGCCGAGCTGCTGGCGGCGGCGCGGCCGGGGCCGCGTGCTGACCGTCGCCTCCTTGACCTGCTCCCCGGTACGCCGGAAGAGGTGCTGAAAGATCGACCCGCCGGTGGTGGCGACCACGCTGACCACGCCGGCGCCGATGACCGTCCCGTAGACGCCGAGCCGCCCGGCCAGGTATGCGGCGACCGCCGCCGCGAGCGCACTGCCCGACACCTGGGCGACGCTCAGGTCGATCCGTTTCTCCTTCCCGGTCTTCTTTGTCTTGCTTTCGGTTCTGTCGTCCATCCTCGGCCCTTGAGCGACGCTTCGATCCGTCTTGCACAGAGAAGGGACATTTAGGCGGACTGGATAGTTCCATTTCTGGCGTTTTTGTGAACCAGGTCACACGATTCCGTGCGGCTCGCCATTCGATCGCATAAGTAGAGAGGTCGACAAGGCGACCGAACTCCGCTGGGCAGGGAAAACTTGGCGGCGCGGCGCCCCACTCCGGTGGTCCGAATGGAGTACTGTTGCGAATCCTGGCCCCGGTTTCCCGTCCGGCTGCCCGGACCCACGGGAGGGGCCCGCAAGGCGGCTCTCGCCCCGGGGCGCCGCCACTCGGCACGGGGTGCTGGTACACAGGGCAACCGGCACGGTCACCGGAGGTTGCAAACTGGTTACCGTGTCATAACGGCGTTTCAGGGCCACAGCCTGACACGCCGGGCAACTCGGCAATGTTGTGGCAGGCTGCACCCGGGCAGGCCACACTCGACTAGCGGAAGCAGCGACGCACGTGACGTCGGCAGGCACCACCCGGGAGGTCCCCATGCCCGAACTGCGTGTCGTGGCCGTCTCGAACGACGGCACACGGCTGGTGCTCAAGGCTGCGGACAGCACCGAGTACACGCTGCCGATCGACGAGCGGCTGCGTGCCGCGGTGCGCAATGACCGCGCACGCCTGGGCCAGATCGAGATCGAGGTGGAGAGCCACCTCCGGCCACGCGACATCCAGGCCCGTATAAGGGCCGGTGCCTCCGCCGAGGAGGTCGCGCAGCTCGCCGGCATCCCCGTCGACCGGGTGCGGCGCTTCGAGGGCCCGGTACTCGCGGAACGCGCGTTCATGGCCGAGCGCGCCCGTAAGACGCCCGTGCGCCGGCCCGGCGAGAACACCGGTCCGCAGCTGGGCGAGGCGGTCGCCGAGCGGCTGCTGCTGCGCGGCGCCGACAAGGACAGCGTGCAGTGGGACTCCTGGCGCCGCGACGACGGCACCTGGGAGGTACTGCTCGTCTACCGCGTCGCGGCCGAGCCGCACTCCGCGAGCTGGACGTACGACCCGCCCCGGCGGCTCGTGCAGGCCGTGGACGACGAGGCACGGGCGCTGATCGGCGAGACCGACGACAGCCCGGAGCCGAGCTTCCCGTTCGTACCGCGGATCGCCCGACTGCCCCGGGACCGGCCGCTGGACCGGACCCTGGACCGTCCGCAGCCCGCCGAGCGGCCCGCGCCGCCGGCCGCCCCCGAGGAGGACGCGCCCGCGACCTCGGCTTCGGCCTCGGCCGCCGTCGAGGAGACCGAGGAGCGGGACCCGCGCGACTCGCTGACCAGCCTGCTGGAGGCGGTACCGAGCTTCCGGGGCGACCTGGTCGTCCCCGAGCCGAAGACGCCGCCGGACGACGAGCCGGCCACGGAGCCCGAGGTCGAGGAGGAGGCCGCCCCGGCCGCGAGCGCGGGCGCCGGCTCCGCGTACGCCGACGTACTGATGCCGCGCGCCGTCGCGGGACACCGGGACCGGCTCACGGGCACGACCGACCGCCAGGCCGAAGCGGACGGCGTCCGCCCCGGCCGCCGCGCCGCGGTGCCCAGCTGGGACGAGATCGTCTTCGGTACGCGGCGCAAGAAGCCGGACGCCTGACCTCGTAGCGGTCGGCCCGAGGCGCATTCCGGCCTTGGGCTGCCCGCGTGCGGAAACGGTCCTGCGGGCTGCGGCCGGCCCGCGCGTAACGGTGCCGCGGGCAGTACTGCGGGCGGTGGGCCGGTACGGAAACGGTCCCGCGGGAGCTCCCGCCCCCCTCGCCGCGTAACGGTCCCGCGCCGCAGGGCGGCCCCGGCGGGTGCGATCCCCTCGCACCCGCCCGCGTACCGCCCCCGGCTCGCCTCTCAGCCCGCCTCGGGCCCCGTGGCCACCGGACGGGACGCGTCGCCCGACCACTCGCTCCAGGAGCCGACGTAGAGGGCCGCCGGAACGCCCGCCACGGCCAGCGCCAGCACCTCGTGCGCGGCGGAGACGCCCGAGCCGCAGTAGACCCCGACCTCGGCGCCCGGCGCGGCTCCCAGGGCGCTGAAGCGCTCGGCCAGTTCGGCGGCCGGCCGGAACGTGCCGTCGGCGGCGACGTTGTCGACCGTCGGGGCGGAGCGTGCGCCCGGGATGTGGCCGGCGACCGGGTCGATGGGCTCGACCTCGCCCCGGTAGCGCTCCCCTGCCCGCGCGTCCAGGAGCACCCCGCGCCGGGCCAGTGCGGCCGCCTCGTCGGCGGTGAGTACCGGCACCGCCCCGGGCGCCGCCGTGAAGTCGCCGGGCTTCGGAGCGGGCTCCTCGTCGGTCAACTCGCCGCCCGCCGCCCGCCAGGCCGGCAGCCCGCCGTCCAGGGCGCGTACGTCCTCGTGTCCCGCCCAGCGCAGCAGCCACCAGGCGCGGGCCGCCGCCCAGCCCTGTCCGCCGTCGTACACGACCACCGCGCGGTCCCGGGAGACACCGGCCGCGCGCATGGCCGCCGCGAAGTCCTCCGGGTCCGGCAGCGGGTGGCGGCCCCCGGAGCCCGCGGGCCCGGCCAGATCGGCGTCGAGGTCGACGTAGACGGCACCGGGCAGATGGCCGGTCGCGTACTCGGCGTGCCCGGACGGGCCGCCCTGCTGCCAGCGGACATCGAGGAGCACCGGAGGCGTCCCGCCCGCCAGCTCGCTCGCCAGTTCGGTAGCGGAGATGATGGCATTCATGGCCCCATCCTTGCGCAGTCACGACCGCTCCACGCCGCCCACGGGCAAGCGGTGAGGAAGTACATGAACCAGTTCATCACCACGTAAGGGACAGGTTCCGCACCACGTAGAGGACAGGCTGCTCACCACGTAGAGGACAGATTCCTCACCACTTAAAGGACAGGTTGCTCACCACATGGCCGACGGGTCCCTCACACAGGACGGTGACATCCGCAGAAACGCCACTGCGTCATCAGATCGGGCACTCTCCGACCCGGCCGCACAACAGGTCGCGCGACCAGCGGCGCGGCCGCCCCGCGCCGCCTACGGGGGGATGCGAGCATCTGCACGGCACAGCCCGCACCCCGTACGGTCCCCACCCTTGATTGGTCCGAGGAGCAAGCGACGATGACGACCGAGGCAGCGAGCCGGCGGACGCCCGGCACCCCTTGCTGGGTGAGTCTCATGGTGCACGACCTGCCCGCCACGCAGGACTTCTACAGTGCGCTGTTCGGCTGGGAGTTCCGCCCGGGGCCGCAGCAACTCGGTCCCTACGTACGGGCGCTGTCGGCCGGCCGGGAGGTGGCCGGGATCGGTGTGCTGCCCGCCGAACGGCAGCTGTCCATCGCCTGGACGCCCTATCTGGCGAGCGACGACGCGGACGCCGTCACCGAGCGCATCCGCGCCTGCGGCGGCACGGTCGGCGTCGGCCCGCTGGACGCCGACCACGCGGGGCGGATGGCGCTCGCCTCGGATCCGCAGGGCGCGGTCTTCGGGATCTGGCAGGGGCACACCATGAAGGGCACGGCGGTGGTCGGCGAACCGGGCACCCTGGCCTGGAACGAACTGGTGACCCCGGAGGCCGCCCCGGCCGGCAGATTCTACGAACACGTCTTCGGCTTCGAGACGGAGGCGACGCACCACCCCGGAGGCGACGACCTGACGCTGTGCCTCAAGGGACGCCCGGTGGCGGGCATCCATGGGGCGGGCGACGCGCTGCCCCGGGAGCGGGGGCCGCACTGGGCAACGTACTTCGCGGTCTCCGACACGGACGCGGCAGCCCGCCGGGTCACGGAGCTGGGCGGCCAGGTGACCGGCGCGCCCCGAAACTCACCCCACGGACGACTGGCAACGGTCACCGACCCGGAGGGCGCGGAGTTCATGGTGGTACAGCGTCCGACGGAGTGACCACGTCGGGGCGCCGGCAGAGCACCTCGTACCCGACCGCGACCCCGACCGCGTGCACGTCTCCCACGACCACCTGGCCGCCCTCGACGACCACCTGCCCGCCGACGTACGGGCGTTGTGCGTCGCGCGGGCGCCGCACCAGCACAATGCCTCGACCTGAAGCACCTCTATGCGGTCGGCCAGTTCCACCAGCCGCTGGGAGCCGGGGAACAGCTTGCTGCGCAAGTCGGTAGTCGGTGGTGATCCCGAAAACAAAGACATCCAGCCCCAGCTCGTGGGGGTGATGAATCCGCGTGATCGTCAGGGTCCGGTTTCCCGTTGAGCGCGTCGTTGCTTGGCGCAGTGTGCAACGCGCAGGGTTCGGCATGGCGGACAACGTCCACGGCCCGGGCGAGGGTTGGCGCCAGTGCGGCCAGGGCCTCGACGGCCTCGCGGATGTAGCGGCAGGCGGTCGAGGTCCCGGTGCCGAAGCCCGCGGCGAGCTGGGGCACGAGTATCACCACACCGCAGATGGGCCAGAGTCAGCAGGGCCTGACGGCCCGTTGGCGGGCGAGGTAACCGCGTGTCCTGGGTCCGGTGCCGGGCACGCAGCCGGCCGGACGGAAGCGCAGTGTGGAACTGGAAAACCTGCGGACAGGCGCACCAGCCAACGTCCGTGCGTCTCTATCGCCATAGCCCACAGATCACGACGGGCGCAGCCGCCTGCCCGAGCGTAGGTGCCGGCTCAGGTACACCTACCCGGCCTCAGTCAGTGGTGACCGGCAGGACATCGGGCGACAGCGCCGCCGCACGAGCCGTGGCGCTCGTCATCCGCTTGCGGTGATGGCGTCGGCACAGGACCTCGTACCCGACCTCCTCTGCAGGCATGGCCACATCGCCCACCACCACCTGCTCGCCCTCGACCACCATCTCGCCGCCCACCGTGCGGGCGTTGTGCGTGGCCCGGGCGCCACACCAGCACATGGCCTCGACCTGCAACGCCTCGATCCGGTCCGCCAACTCGAGCAGCCGTTGCGACCCGGGGAACAGCTTCGTGCGGAAGTCCGTGGTGATGCCGAAGGCGAAGACGTCCAGGGCCAGGTCGTCCACGATCCGCGCCAGCTGATCGATCTGTTCGGGCGCGAGGAACTGAGCCTCGTCCACGATGACGTAATCGACCTTGCCGCCGTGTGTCATCTGCTCCACGAGGTACCCGTAGAGGTCCATCCCGGGAGCTGCCTCCACCGCGTCCGTCACCAGTCCCAGACGCGATGACAGTTTGCCCTCCCCCGCACGGTCGTCGCGGGTGAAGATCACGCCCTGCAGGCCGCGGGCCGAACGGTTGTGCCCGATTTGAAGCGCCAAAGTCGACTTCCCGCAGTCCATCGTGCCGCTGAAGAACACCAGTTCAGCCATGGGGGGTTCAAGTTGCCTTTCGGGCGCGTCGGGGCCTGCCGACGGCGATCGGGTCGTACGAAGGGAAGGGGGAGTTCGGGCGGGTATTGGTTTGGCGCCTGCTGCCCCTCGGAGAGGGGAGCCTGGGCGGGGAGGCGGGGCGGGTGCCGTACCGTTTCAGCCCCCGCTTCCCCCATGGGGGGTCGCAGAGCCCCTGCTCAACACAGTAACGGGTGGCACTGACAACGCCATCGGCGCGCGTCAGGTGCGGGCTTCCGGATCGAGCAGCTCAGGTGCGGACTTCCAGGAGGGGCACGAGTTGTTCGACCGGGGTCATGGAGCCGTGCATGCCGACCATGGCTGATTCGCGTGGTTCGTTCTGGCTCGCGATGATCACCATGTCGGCGTGTGCGGCGGCCACCACGTCGCCGATCCTGCCCCGTACCCGGTCGTCGACGTGCGGACCGAACCACCCGGCGGCGATCGCCTCGTCGCGGCCGGCCACCCACATCTGTTCGCCGACGACCTCGCGCCAGACCGCGAGCACGTCGTCGGCCGCGCCCGGGTGCGCGTACACGTGGCGACAGCGGCCCTCGCCGCCCAGCAGCCGTACGCCCGCGCTCAGTTCCCAGTCCTCGTCGAAGTCGACGCGGGACTCGGGGTCGAACGGGATGTCGATCATGCCGTGGTCGGCGGTGATGTAGAGGGCCGAGCGGGGCGGGAGCTGCTCGGCGAGGCGCTCCGCGAGCCGGTCGACATACATCAGCTGGCCGCGCCAGGCGTCGGAGTCGACGCCGTAGCGGTGGCCCTTGCCGTCGACCTCCGAGTAGTACGTGTAGACCAGCGACCGGTCGCCGGCGGCCAGCTGCTCGGCGGCCAGATCCATCCGGTCCTCGCCGGAGAGCCGGCCGTGGAAGGTGCCGCCGCTGAGCGCGATCTCGGTGAGCGGGGTGCGCTCGAAGTTCGGCGCGGAGACCTGGCAGGTGTGGATGCCCGCCGCGTGCGCCCGCTGGAAGACCGTGGGGTACGGCTGCCAGGCGTACGGGTCCGTCCACGGCTGCCAGCGCAGCTGGTTCATCAGCGCGCCGGTGTCCGGGTCCTGGACGGTGTATCCGGCGAGGCCGTGCGCGCCGGGCGGCAGGCCCGTGCCGACCGAGGCCAGCGACGTGGCCGTGGTCGAGGGGAAGCCGGCCGTCATGGGCAGCCCGGTGCCGTTCATGGACGTGCCGAGCAGCGAGGTCAGGAAGGGTGCCTCGGCCGGGTGGGCGCGCAGCAGCTCCCAGCCCAGGCCGTCGATCAGGAAGACGCAGGCGCGGTCGGCGGGGGCCAGCTCCAGGCTCGTCGGCTGCGCGTGCGCCAGGCCCTGGCCCGCGGTGATGGCGGGCAGGAGGTCGGCGAGGGCACCCGTGCCGTAGCGGGGTACCGGCGCGGTGGCGAGGTCGAGCGGCTCGGGCCAGGCGGATGCCGGGTCCACGGCGAAACCCGCCATCAGCGGGCGGCCGAGGCGGCGGTGGCTTCGGAGAGCGCCTGGGCGAAGGCGAGCGTCTGCCGGACGGTGTCCGGGCCGTCGCCGGCCTCGCTGACCCGCAGCGAGAGGTCGTCGGCGGTGGAGGAGCCGGTGTAGCCGTGGTCGGCTTCGCAGTTCGGGTCGCCGCAGCTGGCGGGCTCCAGGTCGAGCCGGGCGACGGCGCCCCAGCCGATGGTCAGCACGACCTCGCGGGGCAGCTGCCCGGGGGTGTAGGACTCGGGGTTGGCGACGACGCGGCTGAGCACGACGGAGGAGATCCGGCCGAGCTTCACCGACTCGGTGGAGGTGGTGGCGTACGGCGTCGGCGACGTGGCGTCCGCGGCCTGCTCGTCGGTGTGGCTGACGATGAAGCGGGTGCCGGTGAGGACCAGCACCGTGACGTGGCGGCGCACTTCGTTGGCGTCGAAGGTCGTCTCCTGGTGGACCAGGTACGAGACCACCGGCTCGCCGCCCACCGCGGCCTGCACCGCCTCGGCCACGAGTGCCGGGTAATAGCCGCTGCGCTCGATCGCCGCGCGCAGCCCCTGGGTCGTCGTACCGGTCTTAGCCATGCCGTCCATCCTACGGGGCGCCGGGGCCGCCACGGGCCGCAGGCGGCGGGCCGGGGCTCAGTACACGGGGAGGCGGCGGGGGCCGAGGTCGGTGGTGGCCGGGGGCCGGGCGAGGCGTACGGAGGCGCCGAGGACGGCGAGGCCCTGGGGGGCGACGACGACCGGTTCCAGGTCGATGCCGACGACCTCGGGGTGGTCGTCGACGAGCCGGGAGACGCGCAGCAGCAGTTCTTCCAGCGCGGCGCTGTCCACGGGCTGCGAGCCGCGCCACCCGAAGAGCAGCGGTGCGGTCCGGATGGAGCGGATCTGTTCGGCGACGTCCCGGTCGGTGGCGGGGATGAGGCGGTGTGCCATGTCGCCGAGAAGCTGGGAGGGGGCGCCGGCCAGGCCGAAGGAGAGGACGGCGCCGGCCGCCGGGTCGATGGAGGCGCGGATCACGGTGTCCACGCCGCGCGGCACCATCGCCTGCACCACCGGGCGCAGCTCCTCGGGCTTCCCGAGGAAGTCGGTCAGCTCTTCGTAGGCGCGGCGCAGGGCGCGTTCTCCGGGGAGGTCGAGGCGCACGCCCCCGAGGTCGGCGCGGTGCCTCAGGTGCGGCGCGGTGGTCTTCAGGGCGACGGGGTAGCCGAGGGCCTCGGCGGCGCGTACGGCGGCGTCCGGGTCGGGTGCGGGGAGCGCGGCGCGAACGCGGATGCCGTAGCGGCCGAGCAGGGCGGCGGCCTCGTCGGCCGGCAGTGCCACGGAGCGGTGCGGCTCGGCGTCGTCGGTGAGCTCGTCGAGGAGCCGTTCGATGTCGGCGCCGGCTGCGGCCTCCTCGATGTCCTCGTACTCGGGGACCTTGCCCGGTACGGCGGACTCGCGGCGCCAGGCGGCGTACCGGACGGCCTCTGCGAGGGAACGTACGGCCCGTTCGGCGGCGGGGTAGGCGGGGATGCGGGGCGGGCCGGCGGGGCGGGCCTCCGGGGCTTCTGCGGCGTCGTCGGCGGCTTCGCCGTGGGCTTCCGTCTTGTCCGTGGCCGCCGGCTCCCCCGTCGTCCCTGTCGGCCCCGTCGTCCGCGTCGTCCCTGTCGTCCCCGACAGCGCTCCCGCCAGCTCCTCCATGGCCAGGTGGACGACGGTGACGGGCTTGGCGGGTCCCTCGGCCGCGGCCTCGCGCAGGGCCGTGGCGAGTGCGGCGATCTCCTCCGGGTCCGCGCTGCTGCCCTCGGCGACCCAGGGGATGGCGGTGAGGACGACCGCGTCGATGCGGTCGTTGGCCAGGGCCCGGGTCAGCGCCGCGCGGAATTCGGCGGTCGTGGCGGCGAAGGGCAGCACATGGGGGCGCTGCGGGCGCAGCCCTTCGGTGAGGCACGCGTCGTACGCCAGGAGGGCGAGCGCTTCGGAGTTGCCGAGGATCGCCACCCGGGGGCCGGCGGGCAGCGGCTGGGAGGCGAGCAGCAGCCCCGCGTCGATCAGTTCGGTGACCGTGCCGACCCGGATGACGCCGGCCTGCCGCATGAGCGCGGAGACGGTGGAGTCGGGGACGCGGGTGGTGGGGACGGTGTGGCCGAGCGGGACGGTGCCGCTGTGCCGTGCGCCCTTGACGACCACGACGGGCTTGGCGGCGGCGGTGCGGCGGGCGAGCCGGGTGAACTTGCGGGGGTTGCCGATCGACTCCAGGTACAGCAGCGCGACGTCGGTGTCGGGGTCCTCGTACCAGTACTGGAGCAGGTCGTTGCCGGAGACGTCGGCGCGGTTGCCGGCCGACACGAAGGTGGAGACGCCGGCGATCGCGCCGTCCCCGGGGCCGCGCTCCTGGAGGGCGGCCAGCAGCCCGATGCCGATCGCGCCGGACTGGGTGAAGAGGCCGACCCGGCCCGCGCCGGGCAGCCGGGGCGAGAGGGAGGCGTTGAGGCGGACGGCGGGCGCGGTGTTGATCAGTCCGAAGGCGTTCGGGCCGACCAGCCGCATGCCGTACGAGCGGGCCTGGCGCAGCAGTGCGCGCTGCTTCTCGCGTCCTTCGGGGCCGGCCTCCGCGTAACCCGAGGTGAGGATGACGAGCCCCTGTACGCCGTGCTCGCCGCAGTCGCGCACGACATCGGGGACGTGCGCGGCGGGCACGGCGACGACGGCGAGGTCGACGGGACCGGGGATGTCGCGGAGGGAGCGGTGGGCCGGCACGCCCTCCGGGTCCAGCGTGCTGCCGCCTTCGGGGAAGGCGTGGTTGACCGCATACGTGTGGCCGGTGAAGCCGGAGTCGAGGATGTTGCGGAGGGCCGAGCGGCCGACGCCCCCGGGGGCGCGTCCCGTACCGATGACGGCGATCGATCCGGGGGCGAGCAGCCGCTGTACGGAGCGGGCCTCGGCGCGGTGTTCGCGGCCGCGCATGACGGCCACGGACTGTTCGGTGGGCTCCAGGTCGAATTCGAGGCGGACGACGCCGTCTTCGAAGGTGCGCTTCTGGGTGTACCCGGCGTCCGTGAACACCTTGATCATCTTGGTGTTGGCGGGCAGCACCTCGGCGGCGAAGCGGCGGATGCCGCGCTCGCGGGCGACCGCCGCGGCGTGCTCCATGAGCGCGGAGGCAACGCCGCGCCCCTGGTGCGCGTCCTGTACGAGGAAGGCGATCTCGGCCTGGTCGGCGTCGGGGCCGGTGGCGGGCCGGCCGTCGGCGTTGATGCGGTCGTACCGGACGGTGGCGATCATCTCGCCGCCCACGAAGGCGGCGAGCCCGACGCGGTCCACGTAGTCGTGGTGGGTGAAGCGGTGCACGTCGCGGTCGGAGAGCCGGGGGTAGGGCGCGAAGAACCGGTAGTACTTCGACTCGTCGGAGACCTGCTCGTAGAAGGAGACCAGGCGCTGCGCGTCGTCCGGGGTGATGGGGCGGATCCGGGCGGTGCCGCCGTCACGCAGCACCACGTCGGCTTCCCAGTGGGCGGGGTAGGCGGCGGCATCCGACGGCGTCTCCATGCGGACAGCGTACGACCGTGTGCGTATCCGGGGGCGGACCGAAGTGCCCGGAAGTGCCCCGGATGCGACCGTACGTACTCCGGAGCGGGACGGTGTGTACGACCGGGTCTCAGCATGCGTACAGCCGGGGCGTGACGCAGGCTGGGGCTTCTAGGATCCGAGCTCTCACGGGGGCTGGGCACACCGGACCACCGGTGCCCCCGTGAGAGACTGGTCTAGACAACTTTCCCTACTCGAAGGGCAACACCATGGCTGAGCGCCGCGTCAATGTCGGATGGGCCGAGGGTCTGCACGCCCGCCCCGCCTCGATCTTCGTCCGTGCGGCCACCGCTTCCGGCGTGCCGGTCACGATCGCCAAGGGCGACGGCAACCCCGTGAACGCCGCCTCGATGCTCGCCGTCCTGGGCCTGGGCGCCCAGGGTGGCGAGGAGATCGTGCTGGCTTCGGACGCCGACGGCGCCGACGCCGCGCTGGACCGCCTGGCGAAGCTCGTCTCCGAGGGCCTTGAGGAGCTCCCGGAGACGGTCTGACCCTTCGGGCAGGCCGGCGGCCGCACACCGCCCGGTTCCGCCGTCACGGCCCCGCCGGAGTGACCCGCTTACGGGTCACGGGCGGGGCCGTTCGCATTACCGCGGGACATCCGAGTCCTCCGAGAGGCCCCACCGGTGGCACGGAATTACCCGCCTTTCCCTTCCGCCGGAGCCCGACGCAAAAGCCATTCGAGGCGCGCGCGAAAAGAATTCAGGCACGGCGGAGCAGGGGTATAGAATTCCCCAGGAGTTGTATACGGCAGCGGTGTTAATTCCGTACGCGTGCCGTGTTTACGGATGGTTTCGCTTCCCTCACCGCCGGTGCGGGACGGCGCAGCCGGTGGGCGGGCAGCGCGTGCTCCACATGCGCGGCGGTCAGTGCGCGGGCGCGCTCGGCATCACCGCGCGCCACCGCGTCCACGATCGCGCCGTGCTCCTGCCAGGACCGGTCCGCCTCGCCCGGCGACGGCTGGTCCAGGTCGATCGCGTACACCCAGTCGATCTTGCGGCGCACCTGGGTGAGCAGCGCCGTCATGCTCGCGCTGCCGGACGCCTGGGCGAGCGTCTCGTGGAACCAGCCGTCCAGTTGCCGCAGGTCGGCGACGTTGCCGTGGCGGGCTCTCGTGCGCCCCAGGCGGACCAGGCCGCGCAGTACCTTCAGATGGGCGGCGGAGCGGCGGGCCGCGGCGCGGGCGGCCCCCAGGGGCTCCAGGAGGAGGCGGATGTCCAGGAGGTCGGCGGCCTCCTGCTCGGTCGGCTCGGCGACGCACGCGCCCGCGTGCCGCCGGGTGGTGACGAACCCCTCGGACTCCAGCGTGCGCAGCGCTTCCCTTACGGGGACGCGGGAGACGCCGTACCGGGACGCGAGCAGTTCCTCGATCAGCCGGGCGCCGGGCGGGAACGTTCCGGAGACGATGTCGTCGCGAATCGCCGTGCAGACCGCATGCGCCGAAATGTTCCCTCGCATCGTCGGTGCCTCCGCCGTAATCCTCTGGAAACGCCGTACGGGCGGCGCCTTTTCCGTGACTCTATGACACCGGACCGGCATTTCCGATGGCCGTCACGAATTCATGGATATTTTTTGGCCAAGGGGCGGGAGTTCCGGGGAGCCGGGGGCGGGAGTTCCGGGGAGCCGGGGGCGGGAGTTCCGGGGAGCCGGGGGCGGGAGCGCATACGGAGACGGCGAAGCCCCGGCCGGGGCCGGGGCTTCGGGGAGGCAGAGAGGCGCTGGGCCCTCAGACGCTGACGCCGTGCGAGCGCAGGTACGCGACCGGGTCGATGTCCGAGCCGTAGTCCGGGCCGGTGCGCGCCTCGAAGTGCAGGTGCGGGCCGGTGGAGTTGCCGGTGCTGCCGGACAGTCCGATCTGCTGGTTCGCGGAGACCTTCTGGCCGACGGAGACGCCGATGGACGAGAGGTGGCCGTACTGGGTGTAGCTGCCGTCGTCCATCTTGAGGACGATGTTGTTGCCGTAGGCGCCGCCCCAGCCGGCCTCGACGACGGTGCCCGCGCCAACCGCGTGGACGGCGGTGCCGGAGGCGGCGTGGAAGTCGATGCCGGAGTGGCTGCCGGAGGACCACAGGCCGCTGGACGCCTTGTACGGCGTGGAGACGTAGCTGCCGGCGATCGGCGACACGAAGCCACTGGCGCTGAGGGTGGTACGGGCGTCGGAGCGCGAGGCGCGCTTCTCCGTCGCCTTCTTCTTGGCGGCGGCCTTCTTCTCGGCGGCCTCGGCGGCGGCCTTGCGCTGGGCCTCCTGGGCCTTCTTCTTGGCGGCCTCGGCGCTCTTGACGGCGGCTTCCTCGACCTGCGCACGGGCGGCGGCGACCTCGGCGGCCTCCTCCTGCGCGTCGGCCTGGGCGACGATGTTGTCGGCGACCCGGTCGCCGGTGTCGGCGATGGCGCGGGTCAGGCCGGTGTCGGTGGCGGCCGGGTCCTCGTTCGCGGCCAGCGCCGGGGAGGCGATGGAGACGACGACGCCGGTCGCGGCGGCTATGCCGGCGATATTGCGGGTGGTCCGGGCAGCACGGCCGGGGCGGCGGTGCTTGCCGGTGGCACGGGTGAACGCCATGACCGGCGCACTCCTTTCCTTCCTTCTCGCCTACCGGGTTAGCTGACGGGTTCGGAGCAGGAAGGTCTCCTACGGCGGCCTCCGAAGAGGACGCCGATTCACCCCAAGGGGACATGTGGGTCCCCGGCTCCCCTGGCTCGCGCCGTACGGGGACTCGGCGATGACTGTCCGGCGGCCGCGGGCGCGGCGCACTTCTGACGAACAGCCGGACCGACGCTAAAGGGGACATCTCGCGATCAGCAAACAGAATCGGTTGTTTGTGCCGGACGCCACACGCAGCAGAGGCAACCACCTACAGCATTCCGGACAAAAGCGAAGATCCCGGGCCGCTTTAGCGACCCGGGATCCTTTATGTCCTGCTATGTGAGCGGTGTTGGTGCGGTTCAAGTCAGCCTGTGACGGTACCGGTACGGCGCGTTCCGGCCCGTCCTTCCGCCGTACCGCGCAGGCGAATTCACCACCGCAACCGGCGTTGCCGGCGCCGGTCCGCGACCGCCGCCGGCCCGCTCCGCATCAGCCCGTGACGACCGACACCTCGCCGATGCCCAGCTTCCGCACCGGCTCCGCGATCTGCGCGGCGTCGCCCACCAGAACCGTGACGAGGCGGTCCACCGGGAAGGCGTTGACCGCGGCGGCGGTCGCCTCGACCGTGCCGGTCTCGGCCATGCGCCGGTACAGCTCCGCCTGGAAGTCGTCGGGGAGGTGCTGCTCGACCTGGTCGGCCAGCGTCCCGGCGACGGCCGCGGCCGTCTCGTACTTCAGCGGCGCCACACCCACCAGGTTCTGCACCGCCACGTCGCGCTCGGCGTCGGTCAGGCCCTCGGCGGCCAGCGTCCGCAGCACCTTCCACAGGTCCTCGAGCGCCGGACCCGTGGACTCCGTGTCCACCGAACCGCTTATGGCGAGCATCGCGGCGCCCGTGCCGTCGGCGGCGGAGCGCAGCACCTGCCCGAAGGCCCGTACGCCGTAGGTGTAGCCCTTCTCCTCGCGCAGCACGCGGTCCAGGCGGGAGGTGAGCGTGCCGCCCAGGCAGTACGTGCCGAGCACCTGGGCGGGCCAGACGCGGTCGTGCCGGTCGGCGCCGATGCGGCCGATCAGGAGCTGCGTCTGGACGGCGCCGGGGCGGTCGACGATGACCACGCGGCCGCGGTCGTCGGCGGTGATGGGCGAGGCGGCCACCGGCTCGGCGGCGGAGCCGGTCCAGGCGCCGAGGGTGTCCTCCAGCGCCGCGTCGAGGTCCACCCCGGTGAAGTCGCCGACGACGACGGCGGTGGCCGTGGCGGGGCGTACGTGCGCCTCGTAGAAGGCGCGGACCGCGGCGGCGTCGATGCGCGCCACCGTCTCCTCGGTGCCCTGGCGCGGCCGGGACATCCGGGAGGTGGCCGGGAACAGCTCCTTGGAGAGGGCCATCGCGGCGCGCCGGGCCGGGTTGGCCAGCTCGTGCGGGATCTCGTCCAGGCGGTTGCGCACCAGGCGCTCGACCTCGCTGTCCGGGAAGGCCGGGGCGCGCAGGGCGTCGGCGAGCAGGCCGAGCCCCTTGACGAGGCGGGAGGCCGGCACCTCGAGGGAGACGCGGAGACCGGGGTGGTCCGCGTGCGCGTCCAGAGTGGCGCCGCAGCGCTCCAGCTCGGCGGCGAACTCCTCGGCGTCGTGCTTGTCGGTGCCCTCGGAGAACGCCCGCGCCATGATCGTGGCGACGCCGTCCAGGCCCTCGGGCTCGGCGTCCAGCGGCGCGACGAGGTTGATCTCGACGGCCACGACCTGCTGGCCCGGGCGGTCGGCGCGCAGCACCGTCAGACCATTGCCGAGCGCGCCGCGCACCGGGGCCGGGAACGCCCACGGCTTCGGCTGCCCGGCCTGCGGCTGCGGGTGGAAGGTCATGGTCGGGGTCACGGCGTCGGTCACTGGGCCGCCTCCTCGGTCTTGGTCTCGGTGTCGTTCTGGACGGCGGCCACGGCGGGCTCCGGCTCACCGGCGGCCGCGCCCTCGGCGGGCCGGGTCGGCTCGTAGACCAGTACCGCGCGGTTGTCGGGGCGCAGCCGGGCAGCGGCGACCGCGCGGACCTCCTCCGGGGTGATGTCCAGAACGCGCTGTACGGCGTTCAGCGCGAGCTGCGGGTCGCCGAACAGCACCGCGTACCGGGCCAGTTCGTCCGCGCGCCCGGCGACCGTCTCCAGGCGGTCCAGCCACTCGCGCTCCAACTGGGCCTGCGCGCGCTCCATCTCCTCGGCGGTCGGGCCCTCCTCGGCGAAGCGCTTCAGCTCCTCGTCGACGGCGCGCTCGATGGCGGGCACCTCCACGCCGGCCGACGTCTTCGCGTCCAGCCAGCCCAGCGAGGGCGCGCCCGCCAGGCGCAGCAGGCCGAAGCCCGCCGCGACGGCGGTGCGGTCGCGGCGCACCAGGCGGTTGTAGAGCCGGGAGGACTCGCCGCCGCCCAGGATCGTCAACGCGACGTCCGCGGCATCAGCCTCACGGGTGCCGTCGTGCGGCAGCCGGTACGCCGCCATGAGGGCGCGCGAGGGCACCTCCTCGTGCACGACCTCGCGCAGCTCCTTGCCCATGATCTCGGGCAGCGAGCCGTCCCGCGGCGGCTGCTTGCCGTCGTGGCCGGGGATGGACCCGAAGTACTTCTCCACCCAGGCGAGCGTCTGCTCGGGGTCGATGTCGCCCACGATGGACAGCACGGCGTTGTTGGGCGCGTAGTACGTGCGGAAGAAGTTCCGCGCGTCCTCCAGAGAGGCGGCGTCCAGATCGGCCATGGAGCCGATGGGCGTGTGGTGGTACGGGTGGCCCTCGGGGTAGGCCATCGCCGTCAGCTTCTCGAACGCGGTCCCGTACGGCACGTTGTCGTACCGCTGGCGGCGCTCGTTCTTCACCACGTCGCGCTGGTTCTCCAGCGACTCCTCGTCCAGTGCGGCCAGCAGCGAACCCATCCGGTCCGCCTCCAGCCACAGGGCGAGCTCCAGCTGGTGCGCCGGCATGGTCTCGAAGTAGTTCGTGCGCTCGAAGCTCGTGGTGCCGTTGAGCGAGCCGCCGGCGCCCTGCACCAGCTCGAAGTGACCGTTGCCCTTGACCTGCGCCGACCCTTGGAACATCAGGTGCTCGAAGAGGTGCGCAAGGCCCGTGCGGCCCTTCACCTCGTGGCGGGAGCCGACGTCGTACCACAGGCAGACCGCCGCGACGGGGGTCAGGTGGTCCTCCGAGAGCACCACGCGCAGGCCATTGGCCAGCCGGTGCTCGGTCGCTGTCAGGCCGCCGGAGCCGGCTTGTTCTGTGGCCGTGTGACCCATGGGCATGTACGTCCCTTCGATCCGCTTGCGAGGAAGTTCTGTCACTGTATGCAAGCGCGCGGGCATCTGGCGAAGTTCCCGCCCGGCACCCCCGCCGGAAGGAGATTCCCCGGATCGGGGCGCTCCGCACCTGCGTTCCGCTCTGGTGTTCGCCGCCTGCGGCGCGGTTTCCGGCCCTGGCGCGGCCGTCGCTCCCGGGGCTCCGGAGGCGGGCCGGGGCCGGTGCGCAGGGCGTTACGGACGGGTCGCGGTCGGCGATGTCAGTGCGGCGGTCCACAATGGTCCGCGACAGGTTCGGCCGTTGAGCGCGCCGGAGTACAGCAGATCCCGGCAGACTCGGCCGTCGGGCCTGCCCCGGCAGGGGACGCGAGCACCGCGCCGACCTGCCGTTCCAGCAGACGCCGTAGCCGTAAGCGAAGCAGAGTTCGAGCGAAGGAGCCGCAGCCGCGATGGCCCGCCGCAGCACGAAGACCCCGCCGTCAGGGGGCACACCGGAGCCCCAGGACTTCGAGGAGCGGATCCTCGACATCGACGTCGTCGATGAGATGCAGGGTTCCTTCCTGGAGTACGCGTATTCGGTCATCTACTCGCGCGCCCTGCCCGACGCACGCGACGGCCTCAAGCCCGTACACCGCCGCATCCTGTACCAAATGAACGAGATGGGCCTGCGCCCCGACCGCGGATACGTGAAGTGCGCCCGCGTCGTCGGCGAGGTCATGGGTAAGCTCCACCCGCACGGCGACGCGTCGATCTACGACGCGCTGGTGCGCATGGCGCAGCCCTTCTCCATGCGGCTGCCGCTGGTCGACGGCCACGGCAACTTCGGCTCGCTGGGGAACGACGACCCGCCGGCGGCCATGCGGTACACCGAGTGCAGGATGGACTCCGCGACGTCGCTGATGACGGAGTCCATCGACGAGGACACCGTCGACTTCCAACCGAACTACGACGGCCAGGAGCAGGAGCCCGTCGCTCTCCCGGCGGCGTATCCGAACCTCCTCGTCAACGGCGCCTCCGGCATCGCGGTGGGCATGGCGACGAACATGCCGCCGCACAACCTCGGCGAGGTCATCGCCGCCGCCCGGCACCTCATCAAGCACCCGAACGCCGACCTCGAAACGCTGATGCGGTACGTCCCGGGCCCCGACCTGCCCACGGGCGGCCGCATCGTCGGCCTCTCCGGCGTCCGCGACGCGTACGAGAAGGGCCGCGGCACCTTCAAGATCCGCGCCACCGTCTCGGTCGAGAACGTCACGGCGCGCCGCAAGGGCCTGGTCGTCACCGAACTGCCCTTCACGGTCGGCCCCGAGAAGGTCATCTCCAAGATCAAGGACCTGGTCGGCTCGAAGAAGCTGCAGGGCATCGCGGACGTCAAGGACCTCACCGACCGCGAGCACGGCCTCCGCCTGGTCATCGAGATCAAGAACGGCTTCAACCCCGAAGCCGTCCTGGAGACGCTGTACAAGCTCACTCCCATGGAGGAGTCCTTCGGCATCAACAACGTCGCGCTGGTCGACGGCCAGCCGCTGACGCTGGGCCTGAAGGAGCTCCTGGAGGTCTACGTCGACCACCGCTTCAACGTGGTGCGCCGGCGCAGCGAGTTCCGCCGCGGCAAGAAGAGCGACCGGCTGCACCTCGTCGAGGGCCTGCTCACCGCGCTGGTCGACATCGACGAGGTCATCCGCCTCATCCGCTCCAGCGAGAACAGCGCGGAGGCCAAGCAGCGGCTGATCGAGCGCTTCGGGCTGAGCGAGATCCAGACGCAGTACATCCTCGACACCCCGCTGCGCCGCCTCACCAAGTTCGACCGCATCGAGCTGGAGTCCGAGCGCGACACCCTCCGCGCCGACATCGAGAAGCTGACCAAGATCCTCGATTCCGACGCTGAGCTGCGCAAGCTGGTCTCCTCCGAACTCGCCTCGGTCGCCAAGAAGTACGGCAGCGAGCGCCGCACGGTCCTGCTGGAGTCCTCCGGCGCGACCGCCGCGGCCGCGGTGCCGCTGGAGGTCGCCGACGACCCCTGCCGCGTCCTGCTGTCCTCCACGGGGCTGCTGGCGCGCACGGCGGGCGGCGAGGGCTCCTTCGACACCGACGCCAAGCGTGCCAAGCACGACGTCATCGTCTCCGCCGTCCCGGCCACGGCCCGCGCCGAGGTCGGCGCGGTCACCTCCGCCGGGCGGCTGCTGCGGCTGTCGGTCATCGACCTGCCGCAACTGCCGGAGACGGCCGCCACCCCCAGTCTGTCCGGCGGCGCGAAGATCTCCGAGTTCCTCACCCTCGACGACGGTGAGGAGCTGGTCTGTCTGACCACCCTCGACGAGTCCTCACCCGGCCTCGCCCTCGGCACGGAACAGGGCGTGGTCAAGAGAGTGGTGCCGGACTACCCGGCGAACAAGGAGGAGTTGGAGGTCATCTCCCTCAGGGACGGTGACCGTGTCGTCGGCGCGGTCGAGCTGCGCACCGGCGAGGAGGACCTGGTCTTCGTCAGCGACGAGGCCCAACTGCTCCGTTACCCGGCCGCGCAGGTACGTCCGCAGGGCCGAGCCGCCGGCGGCATGGCCGGCATCAAGCTCGCCGACGGCGCGAAGGTCATCTCCTTCACCGCCGTCGACCCGGCCGCCGACGCGGTGGTCTTCACCGTCTCCGGCTCGCACGGCACGCTGGACGACTCCATCAGTACCGCCAAGCTCACCCCCTTCGACCAGTACCCGCGCAAGGGCCGGGCGACCGGCGGCGTCCGCTGCCAGCGCTTCCTGAAGGGCGAGGACCATCTCACCTTTGCCTGGGCCGGCGCCGCCCCGGCCCGCGCCGCGGACGCGAAGGGCAGCCCGGTCCCCCTCCCGGACCCGGACCCGCGCCGCGACGGCTCGGGCGTCCCGCTCACCAAGCGGGTGGCTACGGTGGCCGGTCCGGTTTAGGGACGGTTTGCCGGGGCGCCCGCTGGGGGCGCCTCGGGCCTGGTCCGGTTCTCGACGCCGTACGGCACTTCGGTGGCGTGCGGCGCCGGGGCCGGGGGCTTGGCGTTCGTGGCCCCGGGAGCTTGGTGTTCGTCGCTCGGGTTGTCGCTTACGCCTCCTCCGCGTGCGCCTCTGTCGTGAACTCCTCCCTGACGTGCACCGCGAACGCCTCGTCTTCCTCCGTCGTGTCCGGTTCCTCATCGGACGCGGTCGACGGTACGTACCGCAGCACCCCCCACATCGTGTGCGGGTCGGTCTCCTCGGGCGTGGTGTCGCGGCAGGCGTCCAGCTCCTTCCGCAGCTCCGGCGCGTCGATACCGGACCCGATGAGCACGAGCTGCGTCAGCCGCTCCTCCCCCTCGGCCCACGCCCCTGGGTAGAACCGCAGAAAACCACCCACCGCGTGCACGGTGAACTTCTGCTCGCTCCCCGCCACCCCGAAGTGCACGAACCCCTTGATGCGGTACATCCCGGCCGGCCGCGCGTCCAGGAACTCCATCAACCGCCGCGGGTGCATCGGCTCGGCCGAGGCGAACTCCACGGTCTCGTACCCGGCGTGCAGATGACGCCGGTGCCCATGTCCCTTACAGCTCTCGCCGCCGGCACACTCCTCGTGCTCGTCGTGTTCCTCGTGCTCGACCTCCTCCCTGAGCAGGTCCTCGAAGGACAGCTGGCCCTCGGCCACGCCTTCCCGGGGCCGTCGCTCGAAGAGCAGCTCCGGATCGACGCGCCCGTACGCCGCGGGCACGACGGGCGTACCGGGCGCCAGCTCGCCGAGGGTGCCCAGCAGCTCCGCTCGCCGCGCGTCGCCGATCCGGTCGGCCTTGTTGAGCACCACCAGGTCCGCGATGCCCAGATGCCGGTCCAGCTCCGGGTGGCGGGCGCGCGTGCCCTCGAACTCCGCCGCGTCGACCACCTCGACCAGTCCGCCGTACACGATCCGGTCGCTCTCGCTCGCCAGGATCATCCGGATCAGCTCCTGCGGCTCGGCCAGGCCACTGGCTTCGATGACGATGACGTCGATGTGGGAGGACGGGCGCGCCAGCCGCTCCAGGTATGTGTCCAGCTCGCTCGTGTCGACCGCGCAGCACAGGCACCCGTTCCCCAGCGACACCATCGAGTCGACCTGGCCCGCGACCAGCATCGCGTCGATCTCGATCGCCCCGAAGTCGTTGACGACCGCCCCGATCCGGGTGCCGCCGCTCCGGCTCAGCAGGTGATTGAGCAGGGTGGTCTTGCCGGACCCGAGGAACCCGGCGAGCACGACGACCGGGATCTGCCGCGGCACGGAGTCCCCGGCGGTCGGGACCGGGTCCGGGCTCGGCCCCCGGCTCGGACCCGGCTCCGGGCTCGGGCCCGCCGCCTCCCGGACGGCCTCCTGGTCCCGGCCATCCGAAGCACGGACATCCGAGGCACGGGCATCCGAAGCGCGGCCATCCGAGGCACCGGTGGCCGCGGCGGGAGTGGCCGGGCCAGGAGTGGCCGAGTGCTGCGTACTGGTCAAGGGGGCGCCTCCAGCGTGTCCGGTCGGTCCGCGTACGCCTGCCGGCCCCGGCCGCGGCGTACATCGATCGAGCGTGGCGGGCACGGACCCGGCAGGCAGCGGTCGCTACGGAGCGGATTGCTGTCCGGAGGATCTGGACGATCTTCAGGCCCGTCGCCGGCTCCAGGATATTGGCGCCACGTCCGGCTCCCGAGCCACGCCGGTCCTCCCCGGATGCGCGGCAAGCATCGGCTCCGCCTCCTGGGTGCCCGGCAGGGGCCCGACGGCGGGAAAATTTCGGAGCGCTCCGGCGAGGACAGGCCATTGCTGCCCCGCTGCCCGTCGGCGTCGCGGTCCGCAGGTTAGGGTCACCTATGTGAGTACCTGCGCAACCGCTTCCCGCATGGCGGCCGAACCCCTGGCCGGCACGGCGGCCACCGCCCGGACCTGGCTGCTCGTCGAGCAGAGCGGCCCCTGGGGTGCCCAAGCACTCACCGACAGCCATCTCGATCCGGCCGTCGGCCGCGCCCTGGAGACCGCCGCCGCGGACACCGGCGTACGCGTCGCCCTGATCCGCCGTCCCGGCCGGCACGCCGACCGCGGGGCGAGCGCGCCGCGCCGGGTCTTCGTCGCACACACCGCCCCCGGCCGCTCCTGGATCCGCACGGCCCGGATCGCCGACCCCGGCACGCTCCTCCACCTGGACTTCGCGGCGCTGGGCGCGGGCGCACACGGCGGTCTCTGGGAGCCGTACGCGGGTCGGCCGCCGGTCCTCGTGTGCACCAACGGCAAGCGCGACCGCTGCTGTGCCGTGCTGGGCCGGCCGCTCGCCGCGGAGCTTGCGGCGGACGGCATGGAGGCATGGGAGGTCACGCACATCGGTGGTCATCGCTTCTCCCCCACGCTCTTCGTGCTGCCGTACGGATACGCATACGGCCGGGCGGAGGCGCCGCTCGTCAAGGACGCCGTCGTCGCTGCGCGCCAGGGCCGGGTGGTCACCGACCACTGCCGAGGCCGCTCCACCTGGGACCGCCCGGCGCAGGCCGCCGATCTCGCGGTCCGCGAGCTGATCGGCGAGGACCGCGCCGACGCCCTCGACGTCACCGGGACCGAGAGCACCTCCTCCGGCGAGGGAACGCCACCCTCCTGGCTCCTCACGCTCGCCCACGCCGACGGCCGCGCCTGGCGCGTCACCGTCGAGCAGCGCGCCGGCGACACCGCCGCCCCGGCCAGCTGCGGAGCCTCCGCCATTCCTCCCGCACTCATGTCCGTCACGGACATCACTGCCCTCACCCCCGCCATCACCGTCACATGATCGTCACGTACTGTGACCATGGCTGAAGATTAGAGCGATTCCGCCCGGCCGTGGCGGGCCTGTGGATAACTTTCGGCGGGACCGCCGGCGACCGCGCGAGCCCGGCGATTACCCGAGCCCCCGCCACCCCGCTTACTGTTCGTTCGTATGGGCGACAACGGCGAGGAGAGGGCGAGCGGCCCCGGCGCGGCAGGTGAACCGCGCGGCGGCGGCCGGGCCCGGCTGCGGCTGCGCTGGCCGCGCCGCGTATTCGCGCAGGTCCTGCTCGTACAGCTGACGATCGCCGCCGGCGTGACCGCGCTGGCGACCGGCCTCTTCCTCGCGCCGCTCAGCGCGCAGCTGGACGACCAGGCCATGCGCCGCGCCCTGGCCATCGCGCAGACCACCGCCGCTCAGCCGCGCCTGGGCGCGGCGCTGGAGGCGTCCCGCCCCTCCCCCGGCGGCCCGGTACAGGCGGCCGCCGAGCGGATCCGCCGGGCCACCGGCGCCGAGTACATCGTGATCATGGACGAGCACGGCGTGCGCTGGTCGCACACCGACCCGGACGAGATCGGCCGGCACGTCTCCACCGACCCCAGCGCCGCCCTCTCCGGCCGGGAAGTCATGCAGATCGACGAGGGCACCCTCGGCCGCTCGGCACGGGGCAAGGTCCCGCTGCGGGACGACCGCGGCGGCATCGTCGGCGCCGTCTCGGTCGGCATCGCGTACGAGAGCGTGCAGCAACGGCTGCTGTCGACCGTGCCCGACCTGCTGGCGTACGCCGGCGGGGCGCTCGCCGTGGGCGCGCTGGCCTCGTACCTCGTCGCGCGCCGGCTCCAGCGCCGCACCCACGACCTGGCCTTCTCTGACATCTCCGCGCTGCTCGCCGAGCGGGAGGCGATGCTGCACGGGATCCGCGAGGGGTTCGTCGCGCTGGACCGGCACGGGCGCATCCGGCTGATGAACGACGAGGCGCAGCGGCTGCTCGACCTGCGCGCGGAGGACACCGGCCGCCCCCTGGACACCGTGCTGCCCCCGGGCCGGACGACGGACGTGCTGGCGGGCCGGGCCTCCGGCGCCGACCTGCTCACCGTCAGCGGACAGCGGGTCCTGGTGGCCAACCGGATGCCGACCGACGACGGCGGCGCCGTGGTCACCCTGCGGGACCGTACGGAGCTGGAGCGGCTGGGCCGCGAGCTGGACGGTACGCGGGGTCTGATCGACGCGTTGCGCGCCCAGGACCATGAGCACGCCAACCGGCTGCACACGCTCCTCGGGCTGCTGGAACTGGGGTTGTACGAGGAAGCGGTGGAGTTCGTGACGCACGCGGTCGGCGTGCACCGGGCGACCGCCGAGCAGGTCACCGAGCGCGTGCACGATCCGTTGCTGGCGGCGCTGCTGGTGGGGAAGGCGACCGTCGCCGCCGAGCGCGGCGTCTCGCTGAGCATCGCGACGGCGACCCGGCTGCCGGACCGGGTGGTCGACCCGCACGGCCTCGTCACGGTGGTCGGCAATCTGGTCGACAACGCGCTGGACGCGGCGGCCGGCGGGCGGGACGGGCAGGTCGAGGTGAAGGTGCGCGCCGAGGGCCGCACGGCGACCGTGCGGGTCAGTGACAACGGCCCCGGTGTGCCGCGCGAGCGGCGCCAGGAGATCTTCACGGAGGGCTGGACCACGAAGGAGCCGCCGGCACACGGGCAGCGCGGTATCGGGCTGGTCCTCGTGCGGCGACTGGCCGAGCGCTACGGGGGCAGCGCCGAGGTGGACGACCGGCCGGGCGGCGGCGCACGGTTCACCGTGACGCTCCCCGACGCGCTCGCGGACGCCCTGTCCGAGACGCATGTCCCCGGTGTCGACGGGGAAACGCTGCCGGATCCTCTCGGGGGTGCCCGATGATCGACGTACTCGTCGTCGACGACGACGTCCAGGTGGCCGGGATCAACGCGGCGTACGTCGCGAAGATCGCCGGTTTCCGGGTCGTCGCGCAGGCGCACACCGCCGCCGAGGCGCTGACCGTGCTGGAGAGCACGGCCGTCGACCTCGTCCTGCTGGATCACTACCTCCCGGACGAGACGGGCCTGCAGCTCGTGGCCCGGCTGCGGCAGCGCGGCCTGCACACGGACGTGATCATGGTGACGGCGGCGCGCGACGTCGCCACCGTACGCGCCGCGATGCGGCACGGTGCGCTCCAGTACTTGGTGAAGCCGTTCACGTTCGCCGGACTGCGTTCGAAGCTGGAGGGGTACGCGGCGCTGCGCCGGACCTTCGAGGACGGCGGGCAGGCCGAACAGTCCGAGGTGGACCGGATCTTCGGGGCGCTGGGTGCCGCCAACGCCGGGCCTGCCGAGCTGCCCAAGGGACACTCCACGGCGACGGCCGACCGCGTACGGTCCGTCCTGCGCTCCGCCGAGACCCCGTTGTCTGCACAGGAGGTGGCCCAGCGGGCCGGCCTCAGCCGGCAGACCGCACAGCGGTACCTGAAGCTCCTGGAGCGGGCCGGCCGGGTCAAGCTGACGCTCCGGTACGGCGAGACGGGCCGGCCCGAGCACCGGTACGACTGGGTCTGAGCCGGCCGGGCCCGCTACGCGTCCTGTGCGGCCCTCACGCCGCCCCCGCGCCCGTCAGCGCCCGTACCTCGGTCTCCGCGTGCCGGGCGGCGGCGTCGGGGGCCTGGCGGGAGGTGACGGTACCGAGCCAGCCGAGCGCGAAGCCCAGGGGGATGGAGACGAGGCCCGGATTCTCCAGCGGGAAAAGCTGGAAGTCCGCGCCGGGGAAGAGCGCCGTGGGGCTGCCGGAGACGACCGGTGAGAGCACTACAAGGGCGATCGCAGGGAGCAGTCCTCCGTAGACGGACCAGACGGCGCCCCGGGTGGTGAAGCGGCGCCAGAACAGGGAGTAGAGCAGGACGGGAAGGTTGGCGGAGGCGGCGACCGCGAAGGCGAGGCCCACCAGGAAGGCGACGTTCAGCTCCTGGGCGAGCAGGGCGAGCGCGATGGCCACCGCCCCGACGCAGATCGCGGCGATCCGGGCGACGGCGACCTCGCGGAAGGCCGCGCCCCGCTCCGGAGAAGCCGCGCCCCGTCCGGCGCGGCCGCCCCGCCGCAGCGCGCCGTACAGGTCGTGCGCGACCGAGGCCGAGGAGGCGAGGGTGATGCCCGCGACGACAGCCAGGATCGTGGCGAAGGCGACCGCCGCGACCACGGCGAAAAGGATCGTTCCGCCAGTGGAGTCGGGGCCGCCTCCCAGGTCGAGGGCGAGCAGCGGTACGGCGGTGTTGCCGGCCGGGTTGGCGGCCCGTACCGCGTCGGTCCCGAGGACGGCCGCCGCTCCGAAGCCGAGCACGATCGTCATCAGGTAGAAGCCGCCGATGAGCCCGATGGACCACACGACGGAGCGGCGGGCGGCGCGGGCAGTGGGCACGGTGTAGAAGCGCGACAGGATGTGCGGCAGGCCCGCGGTACCGAGGACCAGCGCGAGCCCGAGACTGAGGAAGTCCAGCTGAGCGGTCCAGCTGCCGCCGTACTTGAGGCCCGGGGCGAGGAAGTCCGTGCCGTGGCCGCTCCGTTGCGCCGCGGTGGTGAGCAGCGTGCCGAGGTCCCCGTGGAAGCGGAGCAGCACGAGGACGGTCAGCGCGATGGCGCCGCCCATGAGGAGCACGGCCTTGATGATCTGGATCCAGGTCGTGGCCCGCATGCCTCCGCAGATGACGTAAAAGACCATCAGGGCGCCGACGCCGACGACCGTCCACGTACGGGCCACTTGGCTCGTCCCGCCGAGCAGGAGGGCGACCAGGCTGCCCGCACCGACCATCTGGGCGACGAGGTACAGCACGGAGACGGTGACGGACGAGACGCCTGCGGCGATCCGGACGGGGCGGCGGCGCATACGGGCGGCGACCACGTCGGCGAGGGTGAAGCGGCCGCAGTTGCGCACCAGTTCGGCGACGAGGAAGAGCACGAGGAGCCAGGCGACGAGGAAGCCCACGGAGTACAGCAGGCCGTCGTACCCGAAGAGGGCGATGAGTCCGGAGATGCCGAGGAAGGACGCCGCCGACATGTAGTCACCGGCGATGGCGAAACCGTTCTCCATGGGCGAGAAGAGCCGACCACCGGCGTAGAACTCCTCTGCGGAACCGTGCCGTCGGCGGCCGGCCCAGGCCGTGACCGCGAGGGTCGCGGCCACGAAGGCGCTGAAGAGGACGAGCGTCAGGATCTGGTGGTCATCGGTCGCCGCGGAGGCGGCGAGGGCGGACGGGCGGCCGGTCAACGGACGTTGCCTCCTGTCATCTCCTGGGTCTCCCAGCGCAGATCGAGCGCGGCCCGGTCCCGGCGCAGGCGAGCGTGGCGGGCGTACGCCCAGGTCAGGACGAAGGTCGTGACGAACTGTCCGAGTCCGGCGAACATCGCGACATTGAGCGGGCCGATCACCTGGCGGGCCATCAGACCGGGGGCCGTGACGGCCGCGATGACGTACGCGAGGTACCAGGTCAGGAAGAGGGCCGTGGCGGGCAGGACGAAGCTGCGGTAGCGGCGGCGCACTTCCTGGAAGGCGGCGCTGCGCTGGACGGTGAGATACACCTCGGCGTGCGTCGGCTCCCCCGGCTCCCCGGGTGCGTCCGTGCGCTGCGCCGGGAGGCTCGGCCACGACAGGTCGGGGCCGTCCTGTACCGCGGCGTCGGCCGTATCGTCCGCATCCGCCCACCCGGCCGCTCCCTGATCGCCCCGTCCGGAGGCGGGGGTGTCGTACCAGGGGTCGTCGAGCCGTACGGCTCCGGCCGGGCGGCCGTCGCGCTTCTCCACCGGGCATCTCCTTGTTCCGCGGCCTGTCTGGCCGTGCGCCCAAGGATGGACAGACTCGGCTGTTCCCGGACATCCATTGCGAATCCTTCACCCCATCAGGTGACGGACGAACCGGGAGGAGCGGGGCCGGCCGCGCGGCATGGAGATGCGCGGAGGGCCGCCCACCCAGAGGTGGACGGCCCTCACGCGACAGCAGGGATCAACAGCAGGGATCAGGTGTCGATGCGCGAGCGGTCCAGGGACGCGGCGGAGTCGGTGATGAACCCCTTGCGCGGCGCGACCTCATTGCCCATGAGCAGGTCGAACGCCTTCTCGGCGGCCTCGAGGTCACTGATGTTGATCCGGCGCAGGGTGCGGTGGCGCGGGTCCATCGTGGTCTCGGCGAGCTGGTCGGCGTCCATCTCGCCCAGGCCCTTGTAGCGCTGGATGCTGTCCTTGAAACGGACGTTCTTGCGCTGGAGTTCCAGCAGGGTCTGCCGCAGCTCGTTGTCCGAGTACGTGTAGATGTACTTGTCCTGGCCCTTCTTGGGGTTGATCAGCTCCACGCGGTGCAGCGGCGGCACGGCGGAGAAGACCCGGCCCTGCTCGATCATCGGGCGCATGTACCGCTGGAAGAGCGTGAGCAGCAGCGTACGGATGTGCGCGCCGTCGACATCGGCGTCGGCGAGGAAGATGACCTTGCCGTAGCGGGCCGCGTCGATGTCGAAGGTGCGGCCCGAACCGGCCCCTATGACCTGGATGATCGCGCCGCATTCGGCGTTCTTCAGCATGTCCGAGACGGAGGACTTCTGAACGTTCAGGATCTTTCCGCGGATCGGCAGCAGCGCCTGGAACTCGGAATTGCGCGCGAGCTTGGCCGTACCGAGCGCCGAGTCGCCCTCGACGATGAACAGTTCGCTGCGGTCCACGTTGTCGCTGCGGCAGTCGGCGAGCTTCGCGGGCAGCGAGGAGGACTCCAGCGCGGTCTTCCTGCGCTGCGCTTCCTTGTGCTGCCGGGCGGCGATGCGCGTACGGGCGGCCGCGACGGCCTTGTCCAGTACGGCGCGGGCCTGCGCCTTCGCGTCGCGCTTGGTGGAGGTCAGGAACGCCTTGAGCTCCTTGGCCACCACGTTGGCGACGATGCGGTTGGCCGCCGACGTACCGAGTACTTCCTTGGTCTGGCCCTCGAACTGGGGCTCGGCCAGTCTTACGGTGACGACCGCCGTGAGCCCTTCGAGGGCGTCGTCCTTGACGATGTCGTCCTCGGCGACGCGCAGCAGCTTGGCCGAGCGCAGCACTTCATTGACCGTCTTGGTCACGGAGCGTTCGAAGCCGCTGACGTGGGTGCCGCCCTTCGGGGTGGCGATGATGTTCACGAACGACTTGACCGTCGTGTCGTACCCGGTGCCCCAGCGCAGCGCGATGTCCACGCCCAGCTCGCGGGTGACCTCGGTGGGCGTCATGTGCCCGCGGTCGTCCAGGACCGGCACCGTCTCCTTGAAGGTGCCCTGCCCCGAGAGGCGCAGCACGTCACAGACGGCCTTGTCCTGGGCGAGGTACTCGCAGAACTCGCTGATGCCGCCGTCGTAGTGGAAGGTCTCCTCGCTCGTCCCCTCGGTCTCGATGCCGCGCTCGTCCCGTACGACGAGCGTGAGGCCGGGCACGAGGAAGGCGGTCTGGCGGGCGCGGGCGTGCAGCGTCTCCAGGGAGAGCTTGGCGTCCTTCAGGAAGATCTGGCGGTCCGCCCAGTAGCGCACCCGGGTGCCCGTGCGGGTCTTCGGGATGCGCTTGCCCTTGACGAGGCCGCCGGTGGGGTCGAAGGGGGCCTCGGGGCCCGACTCGGTGAAGATGCCGGGGACGCCGCGCCGGAAGCTGATGGAGTGCGTCTTGGAGTTGCGGTCGACCTCGACGTCCAGGCGGGCGGAGAGGGCGTTGACCACGGAGGCGCCGACACCGTGCAGGCCGCCGGAGGCCGCGTAGGAGCCGCCGCCGAACTTGCCGCCGGCGTGCAGCTTGGTCATGACGACCTCGACGCCGCTGAGGCCGGTTTTGGGCTCGACATCGACGGGGATGCCGCGGCCGTTGTCCTGGACCTCGACGGAGCCGTCCTCGTGCAGGACGACCTCGATGCGGTCGCAGTAGCCGCCCAGCGCCTCGTCGACGGAGTTGTCGATGATTTCCCACAGGCAGTGCATCAGGCCGCGGCTGTCGGTGGACCCGATGTACATGCCGGGGCGCTTGCGGACGGCCTCCAGGCCCTCCAGGACGAGCAGATGCCGCGCGGTGTAGTTGGATCCGTCCCGGTCTGCCCCGGTCAGCACGGCGGTGGACGGCACGGACATCTCGGCGGTCACGCGGTTCGCTCCTCGCTGAATTTCTGGTGGTCCGCGTTCCGCGGACCCTGTATGTGGCGGTGTCGCCGGTCAGAGGGTACCGAGGCCAGGTAGAGCCGATGTGACGCCACCCGTAAGCGGGCCCATGCTAGTAGAGTTTCGTTCGTACGTTCTATTCCTCGTGTGGGTGACGTGAACATCACGTTCCCTTCGAGGCATGAACCATTTAGGCTCCGGGCACGTCCTCATCAACGACCGGCAACCCAGCCGGGAGGACAGGCCCGACCGACACTTGAATCAGACCACCACGCACTACGGCTCATTCGCCGCCACCCGGCAGCACCCGGCCACCTCGGAAAAAATTTTTCGAGGAAAAGCCACGAGCGGGAACGTTTTCGGCCTGGTTGGATGTTGACCCTGGTACGACAGCTCGTCGAGCTAGAGAAGAGGCGACGTGACTACTGTTCTGACCCCCGCGAGCCCGCTGACGGCCGCTGACCGCTGCGACCGCTGCGGCGCACAGGCATACCTGCGCGTCGTCCTGATGTCCGGCGGCGAACTGCTCTTCTGCGCCCACCACGGGCGCAAGTTCGAGCCAGAACTCAAGAAGATCGCCGCGGAGATACAGGACGAGACGGAGCGGCTGACCGCCTCTCCGGCGTCTGCGTCCGATGAGGACCGCTGACACATCGCACCGACGACGAGCGAGTAGCGGCTACGAGCCGTGCGCGGGCGGTTTCACCCGGTACCCACCGGGGAGACCGCCCGCACTCGTACTCACATCGGTGTCCTTCGGCGTCCGGCCTTCGTGATCCGTCACGAGGACCGGCACGCCCCGTCCGACACTGCCCCCACAGAGGATTTCCCGGGGCGCTGCGCGGCTCTTGAGCCGCTCCCCCGCCCCTGCGTCGCGGCCGCCCGCCGCGGCCGCTCTCAGCCGCCCTGGGCCATCACCGCCTGCTCGGCGGCCGAGACACGCGTGTACACGCCCGGCTTCCCCGGCTCCCCGCAGCCGGTACCCCAGGAGACCAGCCCCACGAGCCGCCCGTTCGCCACGAGCGGTCCACCGCTGTCCCCCTGGCAGGCGTCGTGCCCGCCCTGCCGCGTGCCCGCGCAGAGCATCGAGCCGCCGTCGTACGTGCCGTCCACGCTCTTCGGGTACGCACGCTTGCAGGCGGAGTCCTGCATGACCTGCACCCGTGCCGCGCGCAGCACCGACGAATACGTACCGTTGCCGGTCGTGTCGCCCCAGCCGTAGACCGAGGCGCCGGTGCCCGGCTGGTACGCGCGATCGCCCAGGCCCGCCATCGGCAGCACGTAACTGCTCGGCGTCATGCCGCGCAGCTTCAGGATGGCGAAGTCCCCGGCATTCGTCGTGGCGTCGTACTCGGGGTTGATCCAGACCTTGCTCGTCGCCATTTCCCTGCCCGCTCGGCCGCGCAGGTCGGTGCGCCCGACGATCACGCGCAGGTCCTTCACCTCGGCCGGGGACGCGCCCAGCACGTCCTTGCCCATGCAGTGCGCGGCCGTGAGGACCGTCGAGGGGCCCACCAGGACGCCCCCGCAGAACTGCCCGGAGCGTTCGTTCCCGAAGCGCTCGCGGCTCGCCAGCGCGACGACCCAGGGGCTGGAAGAGCTCTGCACCTGCCGTCCCCCGACGATGACGCTGTCGGCGGCGGCCGGCCCCGGCACTCCGAGTGCGGCGACGGCCGGCGCGAGGGCGGCGAGGACCGTGGTGACAGCGCGGGTGCGGATGCCCATACCGACTCCTGACTCTGGGGGAGCATTCGTACACCCACAGTGAGTCAGTTGGCCGAGTGCCGCACCCCGGACACGCCGGAGCCCGGCCACTCCACGGACGGAGTGACCGGGCCCACATGCCCGCTGACCTGGGATGTCAGTCCAGGTAGTCGCGCAGCACCTGAGAACGCGAGGGGTGCCGCAGCTTGGACATCGTCTTGGACTCGATCTGGCGGATACGCTCGCGCGTGACGCCGTAGACCTTGCCGATCTCGTCCAGCGTCTTGGGCTGGCCGTCCGTGAGGCCGAAGCGCATCGAGACGACGCCCGCCTCACGCTCCGAGAGCGTGTCAAGGACCGAGTGGAGCTGTTCCTGCAGAAGAGTGAAGCTGACCGCGTCGGCCGGCACGACGGCCTCGGAGTCCTCGATGAGGTCACCGAACTCGCTGTCGCCGTCCTCGCCCAGCGGGGTGTGCAGCGAGATGGGCTCGCGGCCGTACTTCTGGACCTCGATGACCTTCTCGGGGGTCATGTCGAGCTCCTTGGCCAGCTCCTCCGGAGTGGGCTCGCGGCCCAGGTCCTGGAGCATCTGGCGCTGCACTCGGGCGAGCTTGTTGATGACCTCGACCATGTGGACAGGGATACGGATCGTACGGGCCTGGTCGGCCATGGCGCGGGTGATCGCCTGACGGATCCACCACGTCGCGTACGTGGAGAACTTGTACCCCTTGGTGTAGTCGAACTTCTCGACCGCACGGATCAGACCGAGGTTGCCCTCCTGGATCAGGTCCAGGAAGAGCATGCCGCGGCCGGTGTAGCGCTTGGCCAGCGAGACCACGAGGCGGAGGTTGGCCTCCAGCAGGTGGTTCTTGGCGCGGCGGCCGTCCTCGGCGATGATCTCCAGCTCACGCTTGAGCTTCGGCGCGAGCTTGTCGGAGTTCGCCAGCTTGTCCTCGGCGAACAGGCCGGCCTCGATGCGCTTCGCGAGCTCGACCTCCTGCTCGGCGTTGAGCAGCGGGACCTTGCCGATCTGCTTGAGGTAGTCCTTGACCGGGTCGGCGGTGGCGCCGGCCGCGGCGACCTGCTGCGCCGGGGCGTCGTCCTCGTCCTCGTCCGACAGCACGAAGCCCGCGGCCTCGGTGCCCTCGGCCGCCTCGGGCGCATCGCCCTTGCCCGGCGCCGCCGGGGTCTCCTCGACGGTGTCCTCTTCGAGGATCTCGTCGACGGCGTCCTTCTTGGTCTTCTTGGCCGTGGTCTTCTTGGCGGCCGTCTTCTTGGCCGTGGCCTTCTTCGCGGTGGCCTTCTTGGCCGCCGCCTTCTTCGCCGGCGAGGGCTCCGCCTCGGCGCCCGGGCCGTCCGACGCCGGGGAGACGGACGCGGCCGCTGCCGCGGTGGTCTTCTTGACCGCGGCGGCCTTGGCCGCGACGGTCTTGGTGGCGGTGCGCTTCGCCGGACTCTTCGCTGCGACGCTCTTGCGGGTGCGCTTGGGCGCCTCTGCGGCACTGACCATCAGCGTCACACCCTCCTCGTCGAGGATCTGGTTGAGGCTGCGCAGAACGTTCTTCCACTGGGTTGGCGGAATCTGGTCAGCCTCGAAGGCCCGACGCACGTCATCGCCGGCGATCTGCCCATCAGCCTTTCCCCGCTCGATGAGCGCCATCACAGACTCGGACTCGGCGATCTCCGGCGGGAGCGTACGGGATGTGCTGGCCGACACGAACAACCTCTCGGAACGATGGAAACGGCTTCCGGCTCCGTCCACTGTGGACCGGAGCCGACGACCGTCGACGGGGGTGGGCCGACGGCGCAGGGGCAACCAGGGAGTTGGGACAGCGCCGCAAGCGGCCGCCGTATTCCCTCCTCGGCTATCACCTCTTAAGTCATCGCGCTTCCCCGCAGAGCGTTACGCCCAATCCGCGTGGCCCGAGTCACACCCCATAACGTCACATTTTGCTCGATCTGGGGGCGTACCGGAGAGAAGGAGGCGAGAAGGGAGCCCCGGCGGCCACGGGGGCTCGGCCGACCAGGCGGCCGCCCCGCACGGAGACGTGCGGCTCGGCGACCGCCCCTCTGGCCCGTACGGCCCGCCGGCGCGTACGGGGTCCTCTTCCTTGCGTTCGCTGCGTTGCTTCGTCGCGGTATTCGTCGCGTCGGCCGCGTCGGCCGCATGCGCTGCCTCGGTTGCGTCGACTGCGTGGGTTGCGTTCCTTGGTGTGCGCGTACAGGTGCGCACCTTGCCTGCGCCGCCTCGCCGCCCTCTTCACGGAGACGGGTGCGCCGTCCCCGGGAGGCGGCCGGTCGCGCAGGGGTGCGGCGTACGGTTTCTTCAGGGCGGGGCGCCTGGGAGTGAGGCGGTTTCGGGGGGGCTGTCAGTGCTCGCGGGGCGCGGGCACCACGCGGTCCGCCGCGCCGCTCCCGACGGGTCCCCCGGCCTCACCGTCGGTCGCGAGGAGCTGACGCATCGCGACCTCGGCGCCTGCCGCGTCGCCCGCGCCGATCGCGTCGACGATCTTCATGTGCTGGCCGACGGACGTCTCGGCGGGGTGCTCGCAGCCGAGGGACGAGCCGCCGGAGACCTGGAGCGCTGCGGAGACGATGCCGGAGAGGTGCTCCAGCATGCGGTTGCCGGTGAGCTGGAGGAGCAGCGAGTGGAACTCGGCGTCGGCGCGGGCGAAGGTCAGCGAGTCGCCCTGGGCCGCGGAGTGGCCCATGATCTCGGCCATGTCGGCGAGACGCTGCTGCACGTCCTCGCGGCCGTGCCCCGCGGCGAGGCGCGCGGCGAGGGGCTCGATGGTCCAGCGCAGCTCGCACAGCTCGCGGCGCTGGTCGTCGCGCTGGGGGCCGTACGCCCGCCACTCGATGATGTCGGGGTCGAGGAGGTTCCAGTCGCTGACCGGGCGGACCCGGGTGCCGACGTTCGGGCGCGCGCTGACCAGGCCCTTGGCCTCCAGGACACGCAGAGATTCGCGGACGACGGTGCGGGAGACCTCGAAGCGCTGGCCGATCTCTTCGGGGACGAGCGGACGGTCGGCCCCGAGGTCACCGGAGACGATCATCTGCCCGAGCTGCTGGACGAGTTGGCCGTGCAGGCCACGGCCCCGGCTGCCGGCTGCGCGGCGGCCGACCCGGCCCAGCTCGCTTTCGTGGCCGTCCCACACGGGAGCCACGCGGTCGGTGCGCTCGCCTCCGACGGCGTCGGCGTAGGGGTAGCGGTCGAGCTCGCCCGGGCCGGTCAGGCCGGTGTCGGCGGGGCGAGTCGCGGTCATCATGGTGTGCGCAAGGGTACTCACGCATCCTTTGTCGGCGACGTGCCGGAGCGCCTTGAGGTCTTTGGTGAAAAGCACACGAAAGGGTGATCGCCCATCACCCTACAATTGACGCTTTATCGGAAGGAAGCAGACGCATCGCGCGGAGTTCTGGACAGTTCACGCTGCCCGGGATGCGGCAAGCGATGGAGCCTCGTGAGTACCGCGCCGCTCCGTCCCTCCGCTCACCTCGTCTTTCGCTGCTCCCTCACCTGCCCCATCAGCCTTCCCTCTCTTTCACCTCTTCGTTCATGGGTCGTTCGTGCCCTCAACGGGCCCTTCTGTTCAGGGCGGTCAGGGTGTACGCGCACAGCAGGGCCGCGAGCGACAGCGTCAGCGCGCCGGCCACCGGGTGCGTCGCCAGCAGCCAGGCGGTGTCGGTCAGCCGGTCGACGCCGGAGGGCCAGTCGACCGCGGCCGTCGTCCGTACCCGCCCCGGGAAGCCGACCATCGAACGCGCAGCCGGATCGCTCAACAATCCCTGGATCAGCGGGGCCACGGCGACAGGTACCGCCAGTACCGTCGCCAGTCCCATCGCCGTCGACCGGAAGATGCCCGCCGCCAGGAGGCCGGCCCATGCGGACCCGATGAGCAGCGCGCCCCAACCGAGGGACAGCAGCGGCCAGTCGGCGACCGCGGGCAACGCCTGCACACCGAAGACATAGCCCACGAGTACGCCGTCGATGACGAGCGAGGCCAGCGCCAGCATGCCCGTGCTCGCCGCGCTGACCAGCAACTTGGCGGCCAACAGCCGCAACCGGCGAGGCACGGAGCCCTGCTCGGGCGCGAGCGCCGGGTACCGGAACTCCTGTCCGAAGGCGAGCGCGCCGATCAGTCCCGCCCCCACCGCGGCGGGCGGGAAGGGCAGCCGGTCCGGCCAGCCCATCAGTACGCGGGCCGCCGGCGCGCCACCGGTGCGCGCCAGTACCCACGTCAGGACGAGCGAGATCGCCAGTACGAGCACACCTACGACGATTCCCGTACGGTCACTGGCCGCTCGCCGCAGCTCATAACGGACCGGCCAGGCGGGCCCCGGGGCGGACAGTCTCGGCAGCATCAACTGAGCCGCCGGCACCTTGCCGCGAGGGGACGGGGAGGTACGCGGCGTACGAGGGGCCGCGAGGGGGACCGCTGTGCCATGGGGCGGGGTGCCGGTCGGGCCGACCGCAACCGTCCCGCTGTTCCCGTTGGCGGCGGGCACGGGGGTGAGTTCGAGTTCGAGGGTGGACGCGAGCGCGCCGTCGGGGTCCTTTGCGAGCGAAAGAGGCCGGGGAGACGATGACGCGGCGACCGTCCGGCCTGACGCCGGGAGGCCGTCGGCCGCGTCCGTACTCCCCGTGACGACGGGGCCGGAGATCACGGCGCAGTGCCCTCCGGCGTCCTTGCGCACCAGTTCGCCGGCGTGCGTGCGCTCTTCGCCGGCGTGTGCGTGCTCCTCGTCGGCGTGCGACTCGTCCCGTTCTCCGCGCGCGGCGACGGCGTACCGGGCGTCGTCCTTCTCGGTGTCCGCCTCGGCCTTGGCCGGTTCCGCGGCCACCACCGCGCCCTGACCGGCCGTCAGCCTCGCCGCCGCCCGGCCGTCGGCCCGGTTGAGCGGCACGGCCGGCCGGGCATCGCCCGTCTCCTCCGCGAGCTGGTGCACCAGGATGCCGTGCCGGAACGCCGTATCGCCCACCAGGGCACAGCTGCTCCCGTACACGGCGAGGCGGTTGCCGCTCTCCCGTACGACCTCCAGCGGCTGTTCCGCGCGCGGGTCCACCGCGGGGTCGGCGCGCTGCCACTCGTCTACCAGGAGCGCCGCCAGCCGATCGGCGTGCGGCGACCGCACGCTGACCCGGGGCCGCAGTCGCGTGTGCGTGAAGTCCCCGGCCTCCTGGTCGGCGAGCAGCCTGCCGTCCTCGATCGTGACGATCCGGTCGCCCAGCCGGGCGGCCGCCTTGGGGTCGGAGGCCGTGACGAGCACGCTGCCGCCGCGCTCGGCGAACCCTCGCAGCAGCCCGTACAGCCAGGCCCTCTCGCGCGGTGACAGGCCGTCGTCCGGCTCGTCGAGAAGCAGCGCGTACGGGTCACCGAGCAGGGCGGCCGCCATGCCCAGCCGGCGGTCCATGCCGCGCGAGAACTCGCCCAGGCGCTGTTCCGCCAGGCCGCTGAGGCCGACGGCCTCCAGGACGTCCTCGGCACGGTCCGGGGAGACTCCGGCCGCGGCGGTGAGCATCCGCAGGTGCGAGCGGGCCGTACGGGCGGGGTGACCGGGTACGTCGCCGAGCAGCACGCCCAGTTCCCGCGCCGGGTTCGGCAGGCGGTGCAGGGGGCGGCCGCGGAAGAGGGTGATGCCCCGCCCGCGCTCCAGCCGCAGCATCAGACGCAGGGCCGTCGTCTTGCCCGCACCCCGGGCGCCGAGAAGCACGGTGACCGCACCGGCCGGCGCCTCGAAGGTCAGATCGTCCACGGCCGGCGGCAGCCCGCGCCGGGTCTCGCTGGTCAGTCCGACGGCCTGGATCATCGCGTGCCTCGCGGGGAAACCGCGGCGCGGGGGGCGGCAGGAGCGCGGCGGGGCGTGACGGCGCGGGGGTACGCGGGGGCGTCGGCGGTGGCAGTTGCGAGTGCCGCGGGGACTGAAGGACTCACCCCGCCAAGGTAACGCGCAATGTCCGTTTTGCCCGCAATTCCGAGTCCTCCGTGCTGCTCGTGTCCTCACGGCGCGGGAACGCCGTCCGCTCCGGGAGCGGACGGGCCCAACGGCCCGGGGTCCAGGGCGGGCGAGGCGTACGCCCGGCGTCAGACGCCCGGAGTTACACCTCCGGGCGGAGCATCGGCGGGTTCAGGAGGGTCGCGCCGCCTGCCCTGAAGAGTTGGGCCGGGCGGCCGCCCTGACGGGTCGTCGTGCCGCCGGTCGGGACGAGGAAGCCGGGGGTGCCGGTCACCTTGCGGTGGAAGTTGCGCGGGTCCAGGGCCACGCCCCAGACCGCCTCGTACACCCGGCGCAGCTCCCCCACCGTGAACTCCGGCGGGCAGAACGCGGTGGCGAGCGAGGAGTACTCGATCTTGGAGCGGGCCCGCTCCACGCCGTCGCCGAGAATGCGCGCGTGGTCGAAGGCCAGGGAGGCGGTCGGCTCGCCGTCGCGGGCGAGACCGTTCTCCTGCCCGAGAAGGGTCTCGACCGGGGCCCAACGCGCGCTGTGCGCGTCGCCGCCCGCGCGCGGCGCCGGCAGGTCGGGGGCGAGCACCAGGTGGGCCACGCTGACCACCCGCATCCGCGGGTCCCGCTTGGGGTCTCCGTACGTGGCGAGCTGTTCGAGGTGGGCACCGGGGAACAGCTGCGGGCCCGCCGGACCGTGGGCGTGCAGGCCGGTCTCCTCGGCGAGCTCCCTGGCCGCCGCGGTCTCCAGGTCCTCGTCGGCCCGTACGAATCCGCCGGGCAGGGCCCACCTGCCCGGGAACGGTGGCTCACCGCGACGCACGGCCAACGCGCACAACGCGTGCCTGCGCACGGTGAGCACGACCAGGTCGACGGTGACGGCGAACGGAGGGAAGGCCGACGGGTCGTAGGGAGGCATGCCGCGATCATAGTCGTCCGCCTGACGATAAACAGGCAGTCCACTGCTTCACGCCCCCAGTTGCAGGCCATCCGCCGCCTCCTCCACCATTCCCAGGCCACGGCCGCTGACATGTACCGCGAAAGGCTGCTCCGCGACGGTCAGTCCGGTGAGGTGCAGGGCACCCAGGGGCATGCCGGCGACGGGCCGCACGGAGAGCGTGCCGCCCGGGACATCGGGGCGGATGCCCGCGAGCGCGACCAGGGCGTGCACCGCGCCGGCCGCCGCCACCGCCGTCGGGCGGCAGGCCGTGGGATGGGTCACGGGAGCGCCGTCGCCCGTGCGCTGCTGTCCCGAGTACATCTCCGGGAGGCGATACCCGAAGGTCTCCGCGGCGTCCAGCAGTCCTCGGATCAAGGAGGACGCCGCCGCTTCGTGGCCGGCGGCGGCCAGGGCCGAGGCGGCGACGGCGGTGTCCTGCACGCGGACCGCGCCGCTGCGGTGGCCGAAGGGGTTGTAGCCGTCCTCCTTGCCGCCGAGGCCGCGCAGGCCCCACCCGGTGTCCAGCGCAGGGCTGTTCAGCAGTCTGGCCACGTGTTCCGCGCGGGTGCTGTCGAGCAGGCCGGGCGCGAAGCTGCCCGCGCCGAGCAGGCCGGTGTCGAGAAGGTGCGCCGCACCGGCGACGAGGCGCGTGAGCGGCCGGCCGTCGGGGGCGCACAGGGCCGCGGGGCGGCCGCCGCCCGCATCGTCGATCCAGAACCCGTCGCGGAAGCGCCGGCGCAGCGCGGCGGCCCATTCGCGGAGCGCGTCGGCTCCGGGGCGGTTGCAGGCGTCGAGGAGATCGGCGCCCAGCAGTGCGGCGCGGTGGGCGTGGGCCTGTGTTTCGCATCGGTACGGGCCGGTCGGGGCCGGATCCGGTACGCAACCGCCCGTGGCCGGGGACTCGGCGGCCGGCTCCGTCGTACGGCACAGCCATGTGAGACACCGTTCAGCGGCGGGCAGCAGGCGTTCCACTTCGGGCGCCGGCAGGCCCCACCGACGGGCCTCGGCGAGAACGGTGGGGAACAACAGGGTCGCCTCGACACCGGTGCAACTGGGTGGCGAATGAGGGCCTGCGTCGCGCAACGGGCCGGGAATTCGTCCGAATTCCGGTCCTGGGTCGGCGTGCTGGCTGCGGGCGAGGATACGGAGGGTGCTCGCCGCCAGTCCGGTACCCAGCGGGAGGAGCATGCGGGCGGCGGACAGGGACTCGGCCGGTGCCAGGGTGCAGCGCCAGGGGACGCCGGCGGCGAGGCAGGCGTCGGCGGGCACCGCGGGGTCCCGGATCAGGAGGCCGTGGAGATCGTCGAGAGCGGTGGCGAGCAACGCACCGGCTCGTGGGTCGTCGCACTGGAGCCGGGCCAGGGACCAGGGGCGCGGCGGGCGGCCGGCGCTCGGTCCGGTAACGGCGGGGACGGCGCTGCCGCGGGAAGCGGGCCGCGCCGGTGCGGTGGTGCCGCTGCGGATGCGGAGCTCGATGGTGCGGTGGGCGCCGGGCGGCAGCTGCAGTCCCCAGCGCAGCAGCCCGGCCGCCGCGAGCGCATCGTCGGGCGGCGGGTCCGCGGTCACGGTGGCGTGGACCGTGTCCGTGGCCCAGCGGAGGCCGGCGTCGTGGACGGAGGCGGGCAGATCGGGCCCGGGGAGTCCGCCGGCGACGGCGCCCAGTTCGGCGAGGTCGGTGGCGAAGGTGATTTCGAGGGGGAGCCGCAGCGCCCGGCGGGTGTGGTTGTGCAGCGTGATGCGTTCGGTGCCGTCGGCGTTCCGGAGGCGCTCGACCAGGAGGCCGGGGTCGGGTCCGGGGTCGTGCGGCGTGCGGAGCGTGCCGGTGAAGCGGGCGCGGTCGGCGGCGAGCGGCCTGGCCTGCACGGTCAGCGGCTGAGCGCCGGCCACCCGCAGGACGCAGCGGGCGAGCACGCGTCTGCCGGAGCGGTAGAAGCCCTCCATGCCCCGGCCGGTGAGCTGGCCGTCGGCGGTGGCGGAGATCGCGAGCGCGGGCAGCGCGACGCAGATCAGGGCCGTGTGGACGGGTTGCGGCCCGGGAGGCCGGGGAGAGGGCGCGGCGCGCTGCCGTGCGGGGGCCGGGTGGGCTTGCGGGGTGGTGGGGAACATGCCTGCCATGGGGAGTGCTCCCTGACGTAATGGGGATTCCGTACGGTCTGCGCCACCTAGGGGAACGCCGCGCATGATGCGCAGGTAACGCCGGAATGTCAGCAGGGGTGTGCTCATCGGGGGCTCCGGTCGTCCCGGCGACCGCCCGTGGGGCCCGTACGCGGGTGGGGTCGCCCCGTGCGCGGGCGCGCTGCCCGGCGGGTGCGTGCCCGGGGGCCTGCGGGCCGGTCGGCGCGGGGGCGGCGGCTCGGCACCCGGCCGGTGCGCGAGGCGTTCGCGGCGGTCTCGGCCGGGGCTTCAGCGGGGAGCGGCGGCGCTTGGGCAGGGAGCGGGGGCGCTTCGTCAGGGGCGGCCGGGGCGCACGCCGTCGGCTGCTCCGGAACAGACGCCGTGTCCACCGAGTGGGCGTCCTCTGAGGCCGCGGAACTCGCAGAGGTCGCGGAACCCACAGAGGTCACGGAGTTCGCAGAGGTCACGAACCTCGCAGCCGGGTTGGGTGTGGAGCGGAGGCAGTCGCGGAGCTTTTCCGGGTCGAGTCCCTCGTTGAGGCCGCGGTGGAGGAGCTGCGCGAAGAGGTAGTCGGGATCGAGGGTGAGCGCACGGCCCAGGGCCACGCGGGCGGACGCGGTGTCACCGCTCGCCCAGGCGACCCAGCCGGCCAGCGTGAGCGGTGCGGCGGCGTGACTCTCGTACGCCCCGGGGCAGCGGCGGGCCAGTGCGCGCCACAGCCGCAGCGCCGGTGCGGCGTCGGGACCCTCCAGCCACGCGGCGGCGCGGTCTCGGGTGAGACGGTCCTGGAGGCCGAGGATCAGCTCGGCGGCCTCGCCATTGCCGAGGAGCGCGTCGTCGCAGGCGTCCTTGGCGCGGTGACTGCCGGAGGGCGGGTCGTCCTTGAAGGTATGGAGCGTGCGGGTCAGGAGGGCGCAGGTCTCCTCGCGGACCGTATGGGGATCCTGACCGGACAGCATGCGCGGGACGAGGGCGGCCGCCGCCGCGTCGAGGGCCTTGATCTGGTCGTCGGCGCGGGGGCCGGTGAGCGGGGCCAGCCGGGCCTCCATCTCCCTGAGCGATCCGCGGACCTGGACGCCGGCGTAGGCGGCGGCCGCCGCCATGACCGACGTGCCGGGCAGGACGAGCGGGGTGCCGTCGGCCGGACAGCAGCGCTCGTCCGGGCAGACGTAGGACCAGTACCGCCCGTTGGAGAGGCACAGGGCTTCCATGACGGGGACGTCCCGGCTGCCGCAGGCCGTGCGCAGCCGCTGGGCGAGCGGCCTGAGGCGGTCCTTCACCTCCCGGCCGGTTTCGGCGGCCGAGGGGTCCTGGCAGAGGAAGGCGATGATGCCGCGGGGCGGTGTGCCGCGCTCCCGGCCCGAGGTGATCAGACAGTCGGCGAGCTGGTCGGCGACGGCGGGCCACTGGGCGGTGTCGGCGGGGATGCCGAGCCGGACCCGGCCGCCGAAGCGTCCCCGCTCGCCGTGGAGGGTGACGAGGACGATGCTGTCGTCGGGGTAGAAGCCGAGCAAGTACGGCAGGGCGTCCGCCAGTTCGGCGGGGCTGCGCAGGGTGACCTGGGCTTCGGGGGTCTTCGGGGACGTGGTGGACGGGTGCTCTGCCGGGTTCGCCGGCTCGATGTGCGGGTTCATGGCTCGAAGATCCCGCGGTCCGGCCGGCCGCCGCGACCCCTGTGGATATCTCCCGGGTGACGGAGTTTTTACACATCCGCGGCGGGCGGCCGGGCCGCGGCGGACAGTAGCGGCGCACGCGTTCTGGGCCGGTGTCCGGCCGTGCAGGTGGGGAGCGGTTCCCGTCGGCCGTGAGGCGCCGGGGCCGCCCCGGAGGCACCTGGGGCGGCCCCGGGAAGCGGCATCGGCATGCCCCGTCAAATACCTTGAGAGCAGGGTGAATTGGAAGGTGACGAACTGTGTGGCAGCCTGTTCACCAGGTATGCGGGTGATTAGATTGCCTGCGTGATTCGATCGACAAATAATTCCGGAACCGACCGTAGTGCGCTCATCGCGGCATCGGTCACCGTTGTTCTCTGGGCTTCGGCGTTCGTCTCCATTCGCGCCTCGGCCGACCACTTCAGCCCCGGGGCGCTCGCGCTCGGCCGGCTCGCGACCGGTTCCATCGCATTGGTCTGTGTACTGCTGGTCAAACGGGGCGGTTTACCGCCACGTAAGGCATGGCCGGGCATTGTGGTATCCGGAGTGCTGTGGTTCGGGGTCTACATGGTGGCCCTGAACTGGGGGGAACAGAAAGTCGACGCCGGCACCGCGTCCATGGTGGTCAACGTCGGACCGATGGTGATCGCGCTGCTCGGCGGCTGGCTGCTCAAGGAGGGCTTCCCGCCCCTGCTGATGCTCGGCATGGCGGTGTCGTTCGTGGGCGCGATCGTGGTGGGCTTCTCCACGTCCGGCGAGGGCTCGTCCTCCGTACTGGGCGTGCTGCTCTGCCTGCTGGCCGCGGTGACCTACGGGGCGGGGGTGGTGTCGCAGAAACCCGCCCTGCGGTACGCGACCCCGATGCAGACGACGACGTTCGGCTGTCTCATCGGTACGGTCGCCTGCCTCCCGTTCAGCGGGCAGCTCGTATCGCAGCTCTCCGAGGCGCCGCTCTCCGCGACCCTCAACGTCGTTTACCTGGGGCTCTTCCCGACCGCACTGGCCTTCAGCACCTGGGCCTACGCGCTGTCCCGGACGACCGCGGGCAAGTTGGGGGCGACCACGTACGCGGTGCCCGCCGTGGTGGTCCTCATTTCCTGGATCTTCCTGCGGGAGGTGCCGGGTTGGCTCACCCTCCTCGGAGGTGCCATCTGCCTCGGCGGGGTCGCGGTCTCCCGGAGGCGCGGCATCCGCGCGCCCCAGGCGTCATCGGCCCCCGTGGCCGAGCCGTCGGCTACGGCCGAACCCGGCGCCCCGGCCGATTCCGCTCCCCCAGCCGATTCAGGAACACCCGCGGCGGAGACGAGGCACTGACCACGGGCGCCGCGCTCCACACGGAGGGTCTGAGGGAGTAGGTACTCCCTCAGACTCTCCGTACATGTGGCCGCCGCACAACGGCTCTTCGTGGAGCGCGGGACTCACGGCACGAACGTGGTCTCGTTCCTGGCCAGGAGATAGCCGAGCTGCACCCGGGTGTGCGCGCCGAGTTCCTGCTTCATGGCCGCGATGTGCCCCTGCAGCGACCTTTCACTGATACCGAGCCGCCGCGCGATCCGCTTGTCCGAGTACCCCCCGATGAGCAGCCTGCTGATGGATTCGCAGAGTGACGGAATGACTTCGCCGGCCGCCTTCGCAGCGTGCAGCGGAACGAACGGGAATTATTTCGCGCGGTCCCAGGAACGCTCGAAAGCGCCCTTTAGGAAACGCACGATACCGCCGGCTCACTGATCGCAATGGCGTGCGCGTCGCCACCCCCGCCTCGATATGGCGGCGCACGGCTTCCAGTGCCTTTTCCAGAACCGGGCCCGGTCGTGGCCCGTCCGGCTGCGCGATGAGAATTTCCCTGCGGGCCCCGGCCGACGCCTCGTTGATTGCGCCCTCTATGACATCCAGGCCGGGCTCGCGCGGCGCGTCGTAGAGACCGCGCGGCTGGAGGGACGGAACTCACCGAGGCCGTGGGCCTATTCCGCGGTCTGCCACCGGAGATCGTGGCCGACGAGGCGCTCCAGGAGCTGCTGCTCCCGCATCTGCGGTCGGAGTTCCGCATGGACGCGGAGTACGCCTACCGCCCGGCACCGCCGCTGGACGTGCCCGTCAACCTGATCAATGGGCACGACGGTCCGCATGTCACGGAGGCCGGCCTCGCCCCCTGGAAGCGCGAGTGCGCCGGCGGGCTCGCCCAACACCGGGCAGAGGGCGGCCACTTCTACTTCGGCGGCAACCCGGGCGCCCGTCACCGATCTGGTGCGATCGCTCGTTCGAGGGACAGGGGTACCTGGCGCGAACGCGCCGGTTGACGAGCACATTGAGCTTTTCTGACAGTGCTTTACTCCCATGTTCCGAGCGCCACAGAGGAGACACCGGAATGAATCCGTCCACCGCAGCACAGCACCGCCGCGCCGTCGCGTTCCAGCAGCTCCACGAGGGGCCGCAGCCCTTCGTCGTGCCCAACCCGTGGGACGCCGGGACCGCCCGCATCCTGACCGGGCTGGGGTTCGCTGCGCTTGCCACCACCGGCGCAGGCATGGCGTACGCGTTGGGCCTGCCCGACGGCGCCGACCCCATCGGCCGGACGGAGATCCTGGACAACGCGGCGGAGATCATCGCCGCGACCCCGCTGCCGGTCACCGCCGACTTGGAGAGCGGCTTCGGCGACAGCCCGGAGGAGGTCGCCGAGACCATCCGGCGCGCCGCCGCGGTGGGGCTGGTCGGCGGGTCGGTCGAGGATTCCACGGGCCGGGCCGAGGACCCCGTACGCCCGCTCGAGGAGGCAGTGGAGCGCGTGGCGGCGGCCGTCGCCGCGGCCAAGGAGCTCGACTTCCCTTTCACAGTGACCGCACGCGCGGAGAACTTCTTCCAGGGCAGGCCGGACCTGGACGACACCATCCGCCGCCTGCAGGCGTACGAGGCCGCGGGCGCCGATGTCCTCTACGCGCCGGCCCTGCCGGACGCGGACGCCATCCGCGCGGTGTGCTCCGCCGTCTCGGCGCCCGTCAACGTCCTGATGGGCTCGCCCGGGCTGCGGCTTTCCGTCCCCGAGCTGGGTGACCTGGGCGTACGACGGATCAGCGTCGGTTCGGCGCTCTCCAGGGCCTCGCTCGGCGCCATCGTCCGCGCGGCCCAGGAAATCCGTGACCACGGCACCTTCGGCTTCGGGGCGGACGCCGTCCCGTATGCCGAGGCCAACGCGATGATGGCTCCGGGCCGGCCGACCGGCCCGGAGAGTGATCCCACACCGTGAACACCGCACCGGCATACCTGTCCGCTCCCCGCTACGTCCTGGGAGAGACCGAGGCAGACCACACGTCGATCGCCAATCTCACCGCGCGCGCCCGCGAGTTCGGCATGCCCCCGAAAGCCGCGCTGTGGGGCTGGGGAACGGTCCGGCGCACGGCGAAGAGCCTGGAGGCCCTGGCCGTGGAGAGCGGCGCGACGGCGCTGACCGCCGTCGCCTTCACCGGCATCGCCCTCAACCGGCCCGCCCCCGCGGCGCTGGACGTACTCGTGGCGGTATATCCGGCCCTGCCGGCCACCGCCAACCCCGCGGAGGTCGGCCTCGCGCTCGGCCCCGGGAGCGAGGTCACCTTGCGCGGCATCTCGGGGCACGAGCCGGGAGGCTGGTACGGCCGTACGGAAGTGTTGCCGGCGCGCGACGGGCTTCCCGGGGCCGTGACGGCCGTCGTCAGCCGGCTCAGGACGGACGAGCGGCTCAGGAAGGACGAGTAATGACCGCAGCACCCGGGAGTGTCCGCTCCGGACGGCTCCGTCTGCACGTACTCGCCCTGAACGTCACCGCCGCCGACCTGGCCGCCGCCGTCCCTCGGGCGCTGACCGGCCGGGCCACGCGGCACGCAGGCGTCAGCGCCGAGGTGACCGACGCCTGGGACGGGCCGGAACTGCGGCTGTCCTGCGAGGACGCACGGGCGGTCGCCCCGGGAGCCCGGCGGCTGTTGAGGGAGATCGCCGAGGTGGCGGGCTGCTCTTCGGGGGCGCCCGCGGAGCCGCACGCCGGCGTGGGCGCGGGTCCGCACACCGACCCCCGGACGCCCGCATCCCGTACCGCGCATGGCAGGCCCTCATGGCGCACTGGCAGGTCGCCGACGGCGCACGCGCGGAGATCACATCCCCGGGTCTCCTCGTGGGCTCCCCCGAGGAGCCGGTCTTCGTCTTCGACCACGTGGGCCCTCCGGAGAGGGGCAGGCCGGGGGAGGCAGCCAGTTCGGCGGCGGCTCGTCCTCGGAGACGGAGGCTCGCCCTCGGGGATCGAGGGCCCGTGCCGCGCTTTTGCCGGCCGCCGGTTCGCCGGTTGTCAGTGGGATGCGCTTGCATGGGTGCATGGACGACACGAACGACGGAACCCTGCGGCAGGCGGCCGACGCGGTGCTGGCCCGCCTCGTCGGCGCCCCGGCGGGCACGGCCCGGCTGCGCGAGGACCAGTGGCGGGCGATCGAGGCGCTGGTCGCCGAGCACCGCCGGGCGCTGGTGGTGCAGCGCACGGGCTGGGGCAAGTCGGCCGTGTACTTCGTCGCGACCGCCCTGCTGCGGGAGCGCGGCAGCGGCCCGACGGTGATCGTCTCGCCGCTGCTCGCGCTGATGCGGAACCAGGTCGAGGCGGCAGCCCGGGCGGGCATCCGCGCCCGCACGATCAACTCCTCGAACACCGAGGAGTGGGACACCGTCCAGGCCGAAGTGGCGGCCGGCGAGGTGGACGTGCTGCTGGTCAGCCCGGAGCGGCTGAACAACCCGGACTTCCGTGACCAGGTGCTGCCCAAGCTCGCCGCGGCGACCGGCCTGCTGGTGGTGGACGAGGCGCACTGCATCTCGGACTGGGGCCACGACTTCCGGCCCGACTACCGCCGGCTCCGCACGATGCTCGCCGACCTGCCGCCGGGCGTGCCCGTACTGGCCACGACGGCGACGGCCAACGCACGGGTGACGGCCGATGTCGCCGAGCAGCTCGGCACCGGCGGCAGCTCGGACGCGCTGGTGCTGCGCGGCCCGCTGGACCGGGAGAGCCTGAGCCTCGGCGTGCTCCGGCTGCCCGACGCCGCGCACCGCATGGCCTGGCTCGCCGAGCATCTGAACGATCTCCCGGGCTCCGGGATCATCTACACCCTCACGGTGGCCGCCGCCGAGGAGGTCACGGCGTTCCTGCGGCAGTGCGGGCACACGGTCGCCTCGTACACGGGCAAGACCGAGAACGCCGACCGCCAGCAGGCCGAGGAGGACCTCCTCGGCAACCGCGTCAAGGCGCTGGTCGCCACCTCCGCGCTCGGTATGGGCTTCGACAAGCCCGACCTCGGCTTCGTCGTCCACCTCGGCTCGCCCTCTTCCCCCATCGCGTACTACCAGCAGGTGGGACGTGCCGGCCGTGGTGTGGAGCACGCCGAGGTGCTCCTGCTGCCCGGCCGGGAGGACGAGGCGATCTGGGCGTACTTCGCCTCCATCGCCTTCCCGCCCGAGGAGCTCGTGCGCCGGACGATCGACGTGCTCGCCGGTGCGGAGCGGCCGCTGTCGCTGCCCGCGCTGGAGCCTCTCGTGGAGCTGCGCCGCTCCCGACTGGAGACGATGCTCAAGGTCCTGGACGTGGACGGCGCGGTCCGGCGGGTGAAGGGCGGCTGGACCGCCACGGGGCAGCCGTGGACGTACGACGCGGAGCGGTACGCCTGGGTGGCGAAGCAGCGCGAGGCCGAGCAGCAGGCGATGCGCGAGTACGCCACGACGGACGGCTGCCGGATGGAGTTCCTGCAGCGGCAGCTGGACGACGAGGGCGCGGCGCCGTGCGGCCGCTGCGACAACTGCGCGGGAGCGCGCTTCACCGCCGAGGTCTCCCCCGCCGCGCTGGACGCGGCGCGCGGCGAGCTGGGCCGCGCGGGCGTCGTCGTGGAGCCGCGCCGGATGTGGCCGACGGGCCTGCCCGCCATCGGGGTCGATCTCAAGGGCCGCATCCCGGCGGGCGAGCAGGCGAGTGCGGGACGGGCCCTCGGCCGGCTCTCGGACATCGGCTGGGGCAATCGGCTGCGCCCGCTCCTGACGCCGCAGGCCCCGGACGGTCCGGTGCCGGCCGACGTGCTCGACGCCGTGGTCGGGGTGCTGGCCGACTGGGCGAAGGGGCCGGGCGGCTGGGCGAGCGGTGATCCGGAGGCGCCCGCCCGGCCGGTCGGCGTCGTCACCATGGCGTCCCACACGCGCCCCCAGCTGGTCCAGTCCCTCGGTGCCCGGGTCGCCGAGATCGGCAGGATGCCGCTGCTGGGGTCGATCGCGTATGCGACGGGGGCTGACGAGACGCATCTGCCGCGGTCCAACAGCGCGCAGCGGCTGCGCGCCCTCGACGGGGCACTGACGGTGCCGCCGCCTCTGGCCGAGGCGTTGCGCACCGCGGACGGCCCGGTCCTCCTGGTGGACGACGCGACCGAGACCGGATGGACGCTCGCGGTGGCCGCGCGGCTGCTGCGCCGGGCGGGGGCGGGGGGTGTACTGCCGCTGGTGCTGGCGGTACAGAGCTGATCGCGGCGCGGGGGGCCGACCGAGGGCTTCGCGGGCGGGGGCGCGTCGTCGGTCTATGCGGGCGCGCGTCGCGGGGCTGTGCAGGCGCGCGTCGTCGGGCTGTGCAGGCGCGCGTCGTGGGGTGTTCAACGGGCGGTGCGGCGCCCAGAGTCGGCGCGGGGTGGAACGGGAGGAGAGTTTCCGCTGGTCCCTGCCGTGCGGGGCGGACCCGTGCGGTGGGACGCGCTTCGGCGGGCGGTTGAGCGGGAAGGAAAAGAACGACGCACCCATCGATTCCGGAACGCCGCGGCGAATTGCTCATTGCCGCAAGCGTGTACGACCGCGAGAATCGTAGTGCTTCCCCATTCCAGCCGTCCGCGGCTCAGCAGGGGTGTGTCGTGGTGCGACGCTGCGCCCGCCGCCCCGGCCTTCGCCGCGTCGACGAAGGGAGGACCGTGACCTTCGGCATCACTCCGCCCCTGACCGCGTCCCAGCCCTCCGCCACCGCGTCGGCCGCCAGGCTGGGCCGGATGCTGGAGCCCTCCGAGTGGGCCTCGGCGGGAATTCCCCTGCTGAGCAACCCTCGTGAGGTCGTCACCGGTCTCCACGACCGGCATCTGCCCGGCCCGTCCACCGCTGTCGTCGCGGTGCTCGATCCGGAGGAGCGGGTGACCGCCAGCGCGTCCTTCACGCTGCGTACGGACGCGCCCGACGGCTGGGACTTCCGCAACGCACTGCTGTCGCAGCTGCGCCGGGTGACCCCGCACGATCTGCGGCTGCGCGCCCCCGTGCGGACGGCCGTGCTGCTTTACTGCCGCGACGGCGGGCCGCTGTGGACGGAGGCGGACGGCGCGTGGATGTGGGGGCTGCGCGACGCCTGCACCTTGCACGGGCTGCGCTGCGGTGCGTACATCACGCTGACGCCCGACGGCTGGCAGGTGCTCGGGGAAGGCCGCGGCGGACGCCGGCCGTACACCGGCGCGCGCCCGGAACGTCCTCAGCTCTCGGACGCGACCCGCGAACGGCACAACGGCGGCATGGCCGCGGGAGCACCGCGCCGTACGGGCGGCGGAGCACCGGAGGCCCGCCGACGCACCGCGGCCCGCTGACCGGCGCCGACCGGCACAGAGGCACGGCGGCACGGAGCAGCGGGGACACCGCCACGGATGTCCGGGGCGGCCGTAGTGGCCGGGCGGGCGGTACGGAGCGAGCCCGGCGGCCGTCATGGCCGGGCCGGGCCCCTCCGAGCCGGCTCGCTTACGCCTTGGCCCCGATGAGGGCGTTGATCCGCTCCGGGTCGCCGCAGACGATCAGCAGGGCGCCGGCCCGGGCCATGGCGGCGGGCAGGGCCTTGGCGACGGACTCGTCCGAGCCGCCGTTGACCGCGACGACCACCACGGGGCGGCCCTTGGCGCGCTCGGCGTTGGCATCCGCGTAGAAGACGTCGTCCGCGGCGTCGTGCTGCGCCCAGTAGGACGCCTCACCGAAGGACAGCTCGTGCGCGGCCCACGGGTGCTGTTCGCCGGTGGTCAGGACGAGCACCTCGCTCGGGGCACGCCCGGAGTCCAGCAGCAGGTCGACCGCCTCGTCGGCGGCGTCCACGGCACCGTCGGCCGGCGCGGGGATCAGCTGCAGCTGCGCTTCGGAGGCAGCGGCGGAGGCGGTGCCGGCACCGGCCGCCGCGGACGGCTTGGGAGCCGTGCGCTGCGCGGGCGGGGTGGGAGCCGGTCCGCGGGACGGGCCGGGCTTGCCGGGACGGGCGCTGGACGCGGGGGCGCCGCGCGGAGGCGCGGGGCGGGGACCGGGACCAGGTACGGGACGAGGGGTCGGCGCGGTACGGCCGGCGGCCGGAGTTGCGCGGGGACCCGGGACACTCTCGTGAATCTGAGGCTCCTCGGGGATGAGAGGCATGAAGTGATGTCTATCAAACGTAGGTACGGGACATGTCAGCGGGTACCGGATTCACATCCGTACCGCTCAGAAGTCGAAGCCGAGTTGGCCACCGGCCTCCAGAGCGGCTGATTCTGGGGTGAGGCGCACCTTCTTCAGGTGCTGCCAGCGGGGCAGCGCGTCCATGTAGGACCACGACACCCGGTGGTACGGGGTCGGACCCCACTCCTCGAGGGCCGCGCGGTGCACCGGCGAGGGGTAGCCGGCGTTGTCCGCGAAGCCGAAGTGCTCGTGTTCCAGGCCCAGTTCGGCCATCATCGCGTCACGCCGCACCTTCGCTATGACCGAGGCGGCGGCGACGGCGACACAGGACTGGTCGCCCTTGATGACCGTACGGACCCTCCAAGGGGCACCGAGGTAGTCGTGCTTGCCGTCGAGGATGACCGCGTCGGGGCGGACCGGAAGGGCTTCCAGCGCTCGGACGGCGGCCAGCCGGAGGGCGGCGGTCATGCCCAGTTCGTCGATCTCCTCGGGGCCGGCGTGGCCGAGGGCGTGACAGGTGACCCAGTCGCTGAGCACGGCGGCAAGTTCGTCGCGGCGCTTGGGGGTCAGCAGCTTGGAGTCGGTGAGTCCGGCGGGCGGGCGGCGCAGTCCGGTCACGGCGGCGCAGACGCTCACCGGGCCGGCCCAGGCTCCGCGCCCGACCTCGTCCACTCCTGCGATGATCTTGGCGCCCGTCGTGGCGCGCAGCGATCGCTCGACGGTATGAGTAGGGGGCTCGTAGGGCATGGCGCCAGACAGAGTACGCCCCCGCCCTCCCCCACCTCGCACCGCGGGTCCCCTACGCTCGATTCGTCCCCCGCAGCCGGTGTTGTCACCCCTCGGAACGGGACGCGAAACACGGCCCGAAGCGCGGTCATGCGATGCACCGTCCGAGCCGTCCGGGCCGTCCGAAGCGCGGTCCGGCCCACCGTCCGGAAGGTGACGCGCGTGGCCCCTTCCGAGCCGCGCCCCCTGAGACCTGGCGCTACGCATGCTCCCGACCTTCACCGAGCGACCCAACACTTCAAGCCCCCAGCAACACCCCGCAGGGCCCAATACCAAGGCTACGCCGCACGCAGCCCAGGCCGAGGCGCCCCAGGCAACGCCACACGCCCTCAGGCGACGAGCCTTGAGCAACACCACACGCAGCCGAGGCCACCCACCTCAGGCGCCCCCTACGCCCCTCAGCTCACCCCGCCCGGCATCCAGGCCGGGAGGTCCTCCGTCCCGGCCAGCCATTCCTCCGGCGGTGCGCCCTCCGGGCCGGCCGCGACGATGGCGCCGACGATCGCGCACGTGGTGTCCACGTCGCCACCCGCCCGGGCCGTGGTCCAGAACGCCTGCTCATAGCTGCCCAGGTTGCGCGCGGCGGCCCACAGCGTGAACGGCACGGTGTCGTGGGCGGTGGTCCGCCGACCACAGCCGAGCACCGCCGCGACCGTGCTCGCGTCCGCGTAGTCGAGCATGTCGCGGGCACGGCGCAGCCCCGCCTGGACCGCGCTGCGCGGGATGAGCTCCATGACGGCGTCCAGCAGCGCTTCCGGGCCGGTGACACGGTCCGGCGCGGCGACGAGCGCGGCCGCGGCCGCCACCGCCATCGCCCCGACGACCGCCTCCCGGTGCTGGTGCGTGACGTACGCCGAGATCTCCGCCTGGTGCGTGGCCTGCTCGGGATCGTCGGCGTACCAGGCGCCCAGCGGGGCGATGCGCATGGCGGCACCGTTGCCCCACGAGCCCTGCCCCTTGAAGAGCGCCGAGGCCAGCTCGCGCCAGTCCCTCCCCTCCCGCACCTGCCGGAGCAGACGGTCCACGGCGGGGCCGTAGGCGCGGTCCACATCGTGGTGCTCCGCGAAGGAGCGGGCGAGCGCGTCCTGGTCGATCCGGCCGTGCTCGGTCAGTACGGCCAGTACAGAGGCGGCCATCTCGGTGTCGTCGGTCCACCGCCAGGGCGCCGGCGGCAGGGCGCGGCTCTTCAGCGCGGGGTAATGGGCGGGCACGAAGAACTGGGATCCCAGGGCGTCGCCCACGGCAAGCCCCCGCAGGCTCTCCAGGGCCCGCGCGAAGCGCTGTGCGTCACTGTCACGGTGATCGGCGGTCATCGGTTGCACTCTAACCGGTGGCCCCGTAGGACTGCGGTGTACACCAGCTCTCGAACGGCCGGTCAAGGCGGTACCTCCCGTCCGGACCGAGCAGCAGAGTGCGGTGATCGGCGTTGTGGGGATTGGACAGCGATTCAAATTCGGCAACGGTCCAGTGGAACCACCTCATACAGAACAACCGCATGGTCAGCCCGTGCGTGACGATCAGAACGTTCGGCGGATGGTCGGGGGCCTCGAAGCTGCGCCACAGGCTCTCCAGGAACGCGCCCACCCGGTCGTAGACGTCCGCACCCGACTCCCCCTGGGCGAAGCGGTAGAAGAAGTGGCCGTAGGCGTCGCGGTACGCCTTCTGGAGCCGTACGTCGTCCCGGTCCTGCCAGTTCCCCCAGTCCTGCTCGCGCAGCCGCGGCTCCTCGCGGACCCGGACCCGCTCCTTGTCCAGACCGAGCGCCTGGAACGTCTGGTGCGTGCGGCGGTACGGAGAGACGTACGCGGATATTCGCTCGTCCCCGAACATCCTCCGCAGCTGCGCACCGGCCTCCTCGGCCTGCTTGACGCCGCGCTCCGTCAGACTCAGGGCGTGGTCCGGCTCCCTCTCGTACACCGTGTCATCGATATTTCCGTCGGACTCTCCGTGCCTGATGAGGACGATGCGTCGGGGGCGTGCCATGCCGCCAGCCTAGAACGAGCCGCCACCCCCTGCCCGGGGCGCTCCCGGACGCCGGACCCGAAGGCCTGGAAGACCTGAAAGACCTGAGTGGACACTGGTCACCTCCCCCGCGGCCGCACCAGCGACCGACCGAACCAAAACGCGACGGTTGTTGCGTTACGCTGACGATGATGACACGACCCCGTACCTAACGCAAGTGGAGTTGCATTTGCCTGTGGACAACGAGCAGACCGCGCAGGTCGCAGGCGGAACCGGCGCCGCCCGCCCGGGCACCCGCCGGCCCGGCGGCCGTACCGCACGCACGCGGGCAGCCGTCCGCGACGCCGTCCTGACCGGCCTCACCGAGCACGGCTACTCCGGCCTGACGGTCGAGTACGTCGCCGAGCACTCCGGCGTGCACAAGACGACGCTCTACCGCCGCTGGGGCGGCGTCGACGGGCTGGTCGCCGACACCCTCGACCTGGCCGGCGAGGACAGCTGGACACCGCCCGACACCGGCTCGCTCCACGGCGACCTGCACGCGCTCGCGCTGGAGGTCGTGCACTCCTTCGCCGACCCCGCGACCGCCGCGCCCAGCTCGGCGGTCATTGCCGCCGCCTTCCAGTCCGAACCGGCCGCGCAGGCGCTGCGCGCGTACTACGCCGAACGGTTCACGCGCTGCGAGGTGATCGTGGACCGCGCCGTCGCCCGCGGCGAGCTGCCCGGCCCGCGGTCGGCCATCGACGGCGGAGCACTGGTACGCGCGGCGGCGGCACCGCTGTTCTTCCGCCTGTTCATCACCCGCGAGGGCCTGGACGAGCCGGCCGCTGACCAGGCCGTCGCCGTCGCCCTCGCGGCAGCACACGCAGGAACGTTCACGAGGAGCACCTGACCGCGAACGGGGCCCCGCACGCCGTTGGACGGTCACATCTCACACCGTGAGGCCGTCACACCGTCCACGAAGGCTCCAGGTCGACCACGTCGCCCGTGACGCCCATGATGTCCGCCGCCGTCTGCGCCCGTAGGGCCAGCCGTTCGAGGCGTTCCGGGCGGTACTTGCCGCGTTCGGCCGCCGACTGCCACATCGAGAGGACCAGGAACTCCTCCCCCGGGGCGCGCCCCAGCATGCCGCGCAGCATCCCCGGGGAGCCCGCCATCGCGGGGTTCCAGACCTTCTCCTGCATCAGCTTGTAGTGGTCGACGCGGTCCGACTTGACCTGGCAGTACGCCAGTCGCAGCACATCGGCGTCCGTGAAGACGGGGCGGAAGCCGACCTTCACGTCCAGCTCGTGTTCGAAGAGACGGGTCTGGCCGTTCTTGTACGTGCCGGTCTGCGCGGCGGCCAGGCGGTCGTGCGATCTCGCCATGAACGAGTCGTAGAACGCCCTGCTCTCCCAGAAGGCCACGAGATGCGCGACACCGGGTCGGGTGCGGCTCCAGCCGCCTCCTTGCCCCCGGAAGCCCGGCTCCCCGGGCAGCCCCGCCCATTTGCGCTGCCCCCGTTCGAACCCCCCGCGGTCCACAACAGTGCAGCGAATCCATTTGACCAGCACCGCGCCATCGTACGGCCCCTGGCGCCCCTCGCGTCACTGCGCGTCACAGTACGCACACTTCAACTCATGTGCTGTATACGGCGGATGAGGGCGGGCAGACACCGCATGTCACACCCTCGTGGCAGCATGGGTGATTCACGGGAAGCGCCCGGCCACGGTGCTCCGGGGCCGAAGAAGGGAAGTCTGGTGAGCAGTCTCAACAAGGGGATCGACAAGGCCGAGGTCACGCTGAAATGGGACCCGAGCCCCCAGGGCGAGCCCGCCAACGACCTCGACATCATCGCCGCGACGTACACCACGGACGCGCTGTACGGCGAGCCCGACTACCTCGTGCACTTCGACAGCCGCTCCCCCGACGGCACCATCACGCTGAACCGGGACAGCAGGACCGGCCAGGGATTCGGCGTCGACGAGGCGATGACGCTGGAGTTCTCGCGGCTGGCGGAGAGGTACGGCCGGGTGGTGGTGGGCGTCACCATCCAGCAGCGGGGCGGACGCCGGACCTTCAGCGACATACCGCACACCCTGGTGCGCATCCTGGAGGGCTACGAGTTGCTGGCGGAGGACGACTTCGGCCGTCTTCCCGGCGCCACGGCCGCGGTGGTCGCGGAGTTCGTCCGGGACGGCGACGGCGAGTGGCAGTTCGTGAGCGAGGTCCGCGGTTTCGAGGGCGACGCCGACGACTTCGCCACGTGGATGGGACGACGGCCCGCCGCCGGCTGACAACCACGACACGGACGCGACGCGGACCGGAAGCCCACCGGGCGCAAGGCCGGCAGTCAACGCCGAGGGCGGTGGAAGCGGGACCCCGCCTCCACCGCCCTGAGCGGTTCATTCACGCCCCGAGGGGCGCACTGTCAGCTGCAGCCGCTCGTGGAGCCGCAGCCCTCGCAGAGGTAGCAGCTGCCGGCGCGCTGCATCTTCGTGCCGCAGGAGAAGCACAGCGGTGCGTCGGCGTTGATGCCGAGCTGCATCTCGACCAGCTCCGCGTTGGTGTGCGCCTGCTTCGGGGCCGGCGCCGCGGTCTCCTCGACGACCTCTTCGGTGGAGGCCGGCGCGGACTGCTGGGTCGCCGGGGTCAGCGGGGCCGACTGGGCCAGGCCCTGGATGTCGACCTCGTCCTCGGCCGGCTCGTACGAACCGGTCTCCAGGTGGCGCTGACGCTCCTCGACGGAGTGGATGCCGAGCGCCGAGCGGGTCTCGAAGGGCAGGAAGTCCAGCGCCAGGCGACGGAAGATGTAGTCGACGATCGACTGCGCCATCCGCACGTCCGGGTCGTCCGTCATGCCGGCCGGCTCGAAGCGCATGTTGGTGAACTTCGAGACGTAGGTCTCCAGCGGCACGCCGTACTGGAGGCCGACCGAGACCGCGATGGAGAAGGCGTCCATCATGCCCGCGAGGGTCGAGCCCTGCTTGGACATCTTCAGGAAGACCTCGCCCAGGCCGTCGTCCGGGTAGGAGTTGGCCGTCATGTAACCCTCGGCGCCGCCGACGGTGAAGGAGGTGGTGATGCCGGGACGGCCCTTCGGGAGACGCTTGCGGACCGGGCGGTACTCGACGACCTTCTTCTCGGCGACCGGCTCGGCCTTCTTCTCCTCCTCCTTCTTCTTGGCGGAGAGCGGCTGGCCGACCTTGCAGTTGTCGCGGTAGATCGCGAGCGCCTTCAGGCCGAGCTTCCAGCCCTGGAAGTAGACGTCCTCGATCTCCTCGACCGTGGCGGTCTCCGGGACGTTGACCGTCTTGGAGATCGCGCCGGAGAGGAACGGCTGCGCTGCGGCCATCATGCGGACGTGGCCCATCGGGGAGATGGCACGCTCGCCCATGGCGCAGTCGAAGACCTCGTAGTGCTCGGTCTTCAGGGCCGGGGCGTCGATCACATTGCCGTGCTCGGCGATGTGGGCGACGATCGCCTCGACCTGCTCGGGCTGGTAGCCCAGGCGCTTCAGGGCCTTCGGGACCGTGTTGTTCACGATCTGCATCGAGCCGCCGCCGACGAGCTTCTTGAACTTGACCAGGGCCAGGTCCGGCTCGACGCCCGTGGTGTCGCAGTCCATCATCAGGCCGATGGTGCCGGTGGGGGCCAGCACCGAAGCCTGCGCGTTGCGGAAGCCGTTCTTCTCGCCGAGGCGGATGACGTCCTGCCACGCCTCGGTGGCCGCGGCCCACACCGGGGTGTCCAGGTCGTCCATGCGCGTGGCGGCACCGTTGGCGTCCGCGTGCTGCTTCATGACGCGCTTGTGGGCGTCGGCGTTGCGGGCGTAACCGTCGTACGGGCCGACGACCGAGGCCAGCTCGGCGGAGCGCTTGTACGAGGTACCGGTCATCAGGGAGGTGATGGCGCCGGCGAGCGCGCGGCCGCCGTCGGAGTCGTACGCGTGGCCCGTGGCCATGAGCAGGGCGCCGAGGTTGGCGTAACCGATGCCCAGCTGACGGAAGGCGCGGGTGGTCTCACCGATCTTCTCGGTCGGGAAGTCCGCAAAGCAGATGGAGATGTCCATCGCGGTGATGACCAGCTCGACGACCTTGGCGAAGCGCTCCGCGTCGAACGACTGGTTGCCCTTGTCGTCGTCGCGCAGGAACTTCATGAGGTTGAGCGAGGCGAGGTTGCACGAGGAGTTGTCCAGGTGCATGTACTCGCTGCACGGGTTCGAGGCGGTGATCCGGCCCGACTCCGGCGAGGTGTGCCAGTGGTTGATGGTGTCGTCGTACTGGATGCCGGGGTCGGCGCAGGCCCAGGCGGCCTCGGCCATCTTGCGGAACAGGCCCTTGGCGTCGACCTCCTCGATGACCTCGCCGTTCAGCCGGCCGCGCAGGCCGAACTTCGAGCCGGACTCCACGGCCTTCATGAACTCGTCGTTCACGCGGACCGAGTTGTTGGCGTTCTGGTACTGGACGGAAGCGATGTCGTCGCCGCCCAGGTCCATGTCGAAGCCCGCGTCGCGCAGCGCGCGGATCTTCTCCTCCTCGGAGACCTTGGTCTCGATGAACGCCTCGACGTCCGGGTGGTCCACGTCCAGGACGACCATCTTGGCGGCGCGGCGGGTGGCGCCGCCCGACTTGATGGTGCCGGCGGACGCGTCGGCGCCGCGCATGAAGGAGACCGGTCCGGAGGCGTTGCCGCCGGAGGACAGCAGCTCCTTGGAGGAGCGGATGCGGGAGAGGTTCAGGCCGGCGCCGGAGCCGCCCTTGAAGATCATCCCCTCTTCCTTGTACCAGTCCAGGATCGACTCCATGGAGTCGTCGACGGAGAGGATGAAGCAGGCGCTGACCTGCTGCGGCTGCTTGGTGCCGACGTTGAACCAGACCGGCGAGTTGAAGCTGAAGACCTGGTGGAGCAGCGCGTACGCCAGCTCGTGTTCAAAGATCTCCGCGTCGGCCGGGGAGGCGAAGTAACCGTTCTCCTCACCGGACTTCCGGTACGTCTTCACCACGCGGTCGATGAGCTGCTTGAGGCTCTTCTCCCGCTCCGGGGAGCCGACCGCGCCACGGAAGTACTTGCTTGTGACGATGTTGACCGCGTTCACCGACCAGAAGTCGGGGAACTCGACGCCACGCTGCTCGAAATTGACCGAGCCGTCGCGCCAATTGGTCATGACGACGTCTCGGCTCTCCCACGCCACCTCGTCGTACGGATGCACGCCGGGGGTGGTGTGGATGCGCTCGATACGCAGACCCTTGCTCGCCTTGCTGCCCTTTCGGGAGCCTCGCGCCGGGCCGCTCGTCGTCTCTGTCATGCCGCCTCCCTGTACGGGCGTAAACGCCCTGATGTGCACACATCTTCCCGTGGCACGGTGTATGTCTTGCTGCGCCGGGGCTCCTGCTCAGCTCCGGCGAGGTCTGGGTCGCGCGCCGAGCTAGTCGGCGGCGGGGGCGGGCACGGGGACCGCCGAATTCTCGGCCTCCCCGCAGTTCCCGCAGTGATGCGAGGGCGGCCGCTGCTCACGCAGCTCCGCGATGGCCGCCTCAAAATCTTCGAGCGAGTCGAACGCCCGGTACACGCTCGCGAAGCGCAGGTACGCCACGAGGTCCAGCTCCTGGAGCGGGCCCAGTATGGCGAGCCCGACGTCATGGGTGGACAGCTCGGCGCTGCCGGTCGCGCGGACCGCCTCCTCGACCCGCTGGCCGAGCTTGGCGAGCGCGTCCTCGGTGACCGGCCGGCCCTGGCACGCCTTGCGCACGCCGGCGATGACCTTGTCACGGCTGAAGGGCTCGGTGACCCCGCTCCGCTTGATCACCGTGAGTGACGCCGTCTCGATCGTCGTGAACCGCCGGGAGCAGTCGGGGCACTGCCGGCGGCGGCGGATCGAGGTGCCGTCGTCGGTGGTGCGGCTGTCCACCACCCGGCTGTCGGGGTGCCTGCAGAAGGGGCAGTGCATGGCTTGCCCTCCTCACCCTCGAAAACGGACGTACGCCAACCCGTTCCGGCGTACGGCTGATAGCCCGGACAGGGCCCGAACGGGGCCTCCGGAGCGACCACAAGCATAGGCGATCCACGGACCGAAGAAGACCATGGACCACAACGTCTGGTGGCTGTCGCCCATCCAAGCACTACATGTGGTGCCGGGCGAGAAAATGCACCCACCGCGTGTCGCGGCGGCGCAGCAGCCACGAGACTACGTGAGACCCCCCGGTGACCGTTGCGGAGGGGCGGCAATGACAGACTTGGGCAGGTCACGGCGGGCGCGCCGAGATCGTCGCGGAAGCGCGGCAGAACGCGGACCCGGCGCCGGGAATTTCCCGGCGGGAACGGTACCGTAATGCCCGTTATCGCCTTTCGCCCGCCCGTGGCCATACACCCGATGCCCTGATCAGGTCAGCTAATCCGCGGATTTTCACTCGAACGTGTGTTTGGCGCAACCTTTCGAAAGCAACTACCGTTGGCTAACTAGGGAGAACATTCCGAGAGGGGCAGCCGACGTGACCACCACCGCAGACAGCGCGATCATTGCCGCACAGAGCCACTCCCAGGGCCGCTTCGAGCCGACCCAGAAACCGCCGATGGACGACACCACGGTGAGCCCGGAGGGCCAGAAGCCGGCACGCTCGCTGCCCGGGCGCCCTCCAGGAATCCGTGCGGACAGCTCGGGCCTCACGGACCGGCAGCGGCGGGTCATCGAGGTCATCCGGGACTCCGTCCAGCGGCGCGGGTACCCCCCGTCCATGCGCGAGATCGGCCAGGCGGTGGGTCTGTCGAGCACGTCGTCGGTGGCACACCAGCTGATGGCCCTGGAGCGCAAGGGCTTCCTGCGCCGCGACCCGCACCGCCCCCGCGCGTACGAGGTGCGCGGCTCCGACCAGCCCGCCTCGGCCCCCGCGGACACCACGGGCAAGCCCGCGGCGTCGTACGTCCCGCTGGTGGGCCGGATCGCCGCCGGCGGCCCGATCCTCGCCGAGGAGTCCGTCGAGGACGTCTTCCCGCTGCCCCGGCAGCTGGTGGGCGACGGCGAGCTGTTCGTGCTGAAGGTCGTCGGTGACTCCATGGTCGAGGCCGCGATCTGCGACGGCGACTGGGTCACGGTCCGCCGCCAGCCCGTCGCGGAGAACGGCGACATCGTCGCCGCCATGCTCGACGGCGAAGCCACGGTGAAGCGCTTCAAGCGCGAGGACGGCCACGTCTGGCTGCTCCCGCACAACGCCGCGTACCAGCCCATCCCCGGCGACGAGGCGACCATCCTCGGCAAGGTGGTGGCGGTGCTCCGCCGGGTCTGAGTGCCACGGCCGGCCCGGCGGCGCCCCGCACGGAGCCACCGCTCCCGAGGAGCCGACCGCGGTCACACGCTACGGGCCTCGTATGCCGATCGGTATACGAGGCCCGCGCACGTGTGTGGGTCCGTAGCGGCCCGCCACCGGGGCCCTGGCGGACTACTGCGCGTCCGCCGTCTCCGGCTCCTCAGCAGCCTTCTCGGCCGCCTGAGCGGCCGCGTCGATCGCCGCCAGGGAGCGGCGGACCTGGTTGCGGTCGGTGGTGTACCAGAAGCCGGGCATCGACGCGCGCAGGAACGAGCCGTACCGTGCCCGCTCGACCCGCGGATCCAGGCAGGCGACCACGCCGCGGTCCCCGGAGGCGCGGATCAGTCGGCCCGCGCCCTGAGCCATCAGCAGCGCCGCATGCGTCGCCGCGACCGCCATGAAGCCATTGCCGCCGGCCTCCTCCACGGCCTTCTGGCGGGCGCTCATCAGCGGGTCGTCGGGGCGTGGGAACGGCACCCGGTCCATGACCACCAGCTGGCAGCTCGCCCCCGGTACGTCCACGCCCTGCCACAGCGACAGCGTCCCGAACAGGCACGTACGCGGATCCGCCGCGAACGCCCGGATCAGCTCGCCGAGCGTCTCCTCGCCCTGCAGCAGGATCGGCACGTCCAGCCGGCCGCGCAGCTCCTCGGCGGCCGCCTGCGCGGCCCGCATCGAGGAGAACAGCCCCAGCGTGCGCCCGCCGGCCGCCTCCACCAGCTCCGCCAGCTCGTCCAGCATGTCCGTGCGGGTGCCCTCGCGCCCCGGCTGGTTCAGATGCTTGGCGACATACAGAATGCCCTGTTTCCCGTAATCGAACGGCGAGCCGACGTCCAGGCCCTTCCACGGGGGCACGTCCTCCCCCTGCGTGCCCTCGGGGGCCAGCCCCAGCGAGGCCGCCACGCCGTTGAAGTCGCCGCCCAGCTTGAGGGTCGCGGAGGTCAGCACGACCGAGCGGTCCTCGAAGAGCTTCTCCCGCAGCAGCCCGGACACCGACAGCGGGGCGACGCGCAGCGAGGCACCGAAGCGGTCGTGCCGCTCGTACCAGACCACGTCGTACTCGGAGCCGTTCGCGATCCGCTCGGCGACCGCGTGCACGTTCTCCACGGAGGCCAGCGCCTGCTTGCGGACGGCGTCCTCGTCCTGGACGGACTTGTCGCGGGTCGAACCGAGCGCGGAGATCACCGTACGGGCGGCGTCGCGCAGCGCCATCAGGCAGTACCCCAGGTCCTCCGGGATCTCCTCCAGGCGGCCCGGCAGCGCCAGCTCCATCAGCCGCTCGAAGGTCTCGGAGGCGGTCTGCAGCTGATCGGCGGCCTTTTCGTTGACCAGCTTGGCGGCCCGCCGCACCGCGCGGTTGACCTGGCCCGGAGTGAGCTCCCCCGTGGCCACGCCGGTGACCCGGGAGACCAGCTCGTGCGCCTCGTCGATGATCAGCACCTCGTGCTGCGGCAGGACCGGCGCGCCCTCGATGGCGTCGATCGCGAGCAGCGCGTGGTTCGTGACGACCACGTCGGCGAGCTTGGCCCGCTCCCGGGCGGCTTCCGCGAAGCACTCCGCGCCGTACGCGCACTTCGATGCGCCCAGACACTCCCGGGAGGTCACCGAGACCTGGCCCCACGCCCGGTCGGAGACGCCCGGCGTCAGCGCGTCCCGGTCACCCGTCTCCGTCTCGTCCGCCCAGTCCCGCAGCCGCAGCAGGTCCTTGCCGAGCTTGCTCGTCGCCGTGGCCTGCTCAAACGGATCGAACAGCCCCTCCTCCTCTTCCTGCGGCACGCCCTCGTGGAGGCGGTGCAGGCAGAGATAGTTCGACCGGCCCTTGAGCATGGCGAACTGCGGCCGGCGGCGGAGCAGCGGATGCAGCGACTCGACCGTACGCGGCAGGTCGCGCTCGACCAGCTGACGCTGGAGCGCCAGGGTGGCCGTCGCGATCACCACCCGCTCGCCGTGCGCCAGCGCCGGGACCAGATAGCCGAGCGACTTTCCGGTACCGGTGCCGGCCTGGGCGAGCAGGTGGGTGCCGTCGTCGACGGCCGCGGCGACCGCCTCGGCCATGGCGACCTGGCCGGGGCGCTCGGTGCCGCCGACGGCGGTGACGGCGGCATGGAGCAGTTCGGGGAGGGAGGGCTTCGTCATAGCGTTTGCCACCCTACGCGGGCCCACTGACACTCCGCCGCGTCCCGGCCGGTCCGTGGCCGGTCGTACGGGCGCGTCAGGGGGCGTGCAGCGGGTTCGGGATCATGCCGTGCACGGCGGCGTGCGGGCGCTCCGGGCGATCACGGTAACCGTCCATGTGGAGACGGTTGCGGTTGAGGCAGAGGCGCTCGATCTGCGGGGTGAGCAGGTCGAACATCGTGTGGCGCTCCTTGAGGTGCGGGAAGCGCTCGTGGTGGCGCAGGATCTCGGCCCGTACGAGTGACCAGAAGTCGCCCTCGGGGACGCCCAGTTGCTCCTCGCACAGCGGCGCCAGATAGCGGAACACGCCGACGAACAGCCCGGAATGGATGAACTGGGTCAGGAACGCGGGCGGTTCGGTGAGCAGGACCTCGCGTACGTCCTCGGGCATGGCGGCCAGTTCGCGCAGCGGACCGTCCGTGGTGTTGACGTCGTCCACGAAGTCCTTGACCGCGAGGCGGGTGGGGACGTCGTGCGCGTCGAAGCAGACGATGGCGTTCTCGCCGTGCGGGGAGAAGACGGTGCCGTACTGGTAGAGGAAGTGCAGCAGCGGTGGCAGCAGGGCGGCGAAGAGGTAGCGCAGCCAGGTGTGCGGCGCGAGCCCGGAGCGGTGGACCAGCTCGGCGGTCAGCGCGCGGCCGTGCGGGTCGGTCTGCAGGAGCGAGGCGAGGGTGCGGGCGCGCTCTCCAGGGTCGAGCAGCGGGGCGACCGGCTCGCGCCAGATGCAGCCGAGCAGCTCCTTGTACTGGTACGGGACGCCGGGGATGCGGTCGTACAGGGGGTGTTCGACGGTGACGGACGCGGTCTCGCCGAGGAGGATCACGCGGGTCTCGTCGCGGAGGTACGGGTCGGCGTCGCGCAGGCCCTGGACCCAGGCGGTGACGGCGGGGGCCGCGAGGGTGCGCTCGGTGGGCAGACCGCGCCAGACGAGCGTGTTCAGTACGGACAGCGGGAGCTTGACCGTGCGGGCGTGCGGGCGGCTGGTGTTGAGGAAGGTGCGGATCGACTGCTGCGGCAGCCGGAGGTCGTTGTCAGTGGTGAGTGGGACGATGAATTCGGCGGCGATTTGCGGGGCGTAGAGCGGGGCGATGGTCTCGTCCCACTGCCAGGGGTGGACGGGGAGGTAGAGGTAGTCGGCGGGGTCGAGGCCCCGGTCGGTGAGGGTGCGGGCGAAAGTGTCGCGGAGTTCGGGGGTGAGTTCTTCGGAGTACAGGCGGTCGGGGGTGGCCAGCGGGCCGGTGCCGCGGTAGCGGGCGAGGTCGCGGTGGGCGGCGATCCAGGGCAGCCGGCAGGGCGTGCGGGCTTCGGGGGCCCAGCGCTCGGCGTCGGCGGCGGAGAAGCCGAGCCGCCCTTTGTTGGCGATCAGCCAGGGGTGACCGGTCTGGTGGCCTTCGAGGGCCGCGTAGTCGAGGTCGGCAAGCTCGGCGGCGGTGAGGGCGGTGGCGTCCAGCCGGGTGTCGGCGGCGAGCGTGGCGGTGAGCTCGCGGATGAGGTGGCCGGTGGTGTCGCCGCTCAGGCCCAGGACGGTGTCGTGGGCGTGGAAGAGGAAGTGCAGAGGGTCGCCGGTGGGCGTGACGGAGTCCGGGTCAACGCGCCAGTGCCCGTATGCGCCGCGGCGGGCGTGGAAGCGGTAGGTGATATCGGGGGTGAGGGGAAGGCGGTAGCGGGGGGTGCCGCAGGGGGCGGTGCCGTCCGGCTCGGGGGCGATGACCTCCTCGTAGGCCAGCTCCGCGAGGGTCTTGGCGAGGAGGCGGCGGGCGGCGCGCTGCCAGGCTGCGGCGTCCGGGCCGCAGGGGGGCGTGGGGTCCGGGCCGGCCGGGACGGCGGTGTCGGCCGGGCCGCTCGGGTCGGAGGGGCCGGCGGTATGGGCGGGCTGGGCGGAGGAGGAGGGAGGCAAGGCTGACTCCTTGGTGCTCGGGGTGAGCGGCATAAGGGAATGAGCAGCGGATTGTCGAGGGGAAGGGAGTGGAGAGGAGGAGGGGATACGGGGAGGGCGTGACCGGGGCGGGCCGGGGTCCGGGGCCGGTGGCGGATCACAGGACGGTGCGCAGGGCGCGGTCGCGGATCATCAGGGCGGCGCGCTTGTCGGGCAGGTCGGTCTCCGCGGCGAAGCGGAAGCCGGCGCTGAGGAAGGCGGCGATGGAGGGGGTATTGCGCAGGTCGGGCTCGGCGACGACCCGGCCGCACTGGGGGCGGTGGTCCAGGACGAGGTCGGCGGTGGCCCGCAGGAGGGTGCTCCCCAGGCCGCGGCCGCGGTCGGCGACGCCGCCGATGAGGAGGTGGATGCCGGTGTCGTGCGGGCGGGCCGGGTAGTAGCGGGCGAGCGGGTCGAGGTCGGCGCGGTAGATCTCCCAGTAGCTCATGGGGACACCGGCCAGCACGCCCAGGCAGGGCACGCTGCGGCCGTCGCCGTCGAGCTGGGTCCGCAGATGCGCTTCGGTGATACCGGGCGGCCCGGCCAGCTCCCAGAAAGCGGCCACGGCCGGGTCGTTCATCCAGCCGGCGACCAGCGCGAGGTCGCGCTCCAGCCGGACAGGTACGAGCTGGAACGGCCCGGCCGGGGTCTCGGCGGGTCCCCATCCGGCGAGCGCGTCGAGGAGCGGGCCGGCCGCCGGGTCACCGGGGCGGAGCTGCGGCACGGTGTCCTCGGCCCCGAGGACGGTCAGTTCGGCGGGCAGCCGGAGGTCGACGGTGTCACGGAGAGCGTCGCAGGGAGTGGCGGCGCTCGGGACGCTCGCCTCGGGAGCGAGGGCCTGAACGCTCCCCTCGGAGGCCGGGGCGAGGGCCGGGTCCGGGCCCGGAGCGGTGGTCAGAGACGCCGGTGGTTCGGTGGGGGGCACGGCGGGGTGCTCCTCTCGTGGGCTCAAGGGGGCACGGGTCGGTGGCCTCATGGCTCACGGGTTGAGGGGGTTGGGGAGGGTGACGTAAACGGACTGGGTGTCGACCGGGCCGACGAGCTCGTCCAGGCCGTGCAGCCGGGTGAGGAGGTTGGCCTTGCATCGCAGGGTCCGGGCGGTGAGGAGGAGTTCGGGGAGCGGCGAGCGGTGGGCGGCGGGCTCGGCGGCGGCTCCGGTCAGGAACCGCCGGAAGGCGGCGAGGAGTACCCCCTCGTCGGCGAGCCCCTGCGCGCCGAACGCGCCGATCAGCCCGAGGACGTTGTTGATGCCGAGGTAGTAGGCGAAGCGCTCGTCGGTGACGTCGTCGGGCACGAACGTGTCGCTCTCGACGCCGATGCCGGGCAGCCGCCGGTCCAGCTCCGCGCGCCGGGACTCGCGGAAGTAGTAGCCCTGGTTGTCGCGGTACCGGCCGCCGCTCGGCCAGCCGTCCGCGTCGATCAGGACGAGGGTGTTCTGCTGGTGGGCCTCCAGTGCGACGCCCGCGGTGCCGTCGAGCCACAGGACGGGACGTACGACGGCGTGGAGGTACCGCAGGAACCACTCGGCGGCGACCGCTCCGGCGGGCCGGCCGGTGCGCGCCGTCAGTGTGCCGATGAGGTCGGCGAGGCGGGAGCGCAGCCCCTCATGGCCGGGCCACGGCCGCGGCGAGGTGAGGCCGGCGACGCACACGGCGTCGTCGTCCGGCCCGAAGGGGTTGTGCCGGAAGACGACGTCGAGACCGCGGACCGGCTCGCCGTCGGTGCCCGTGACGGCGAGCCAGGCCGGGTCGCGGACGATGTCGAAGCCCGGGTGGGCCGCGCGCCACTGTGCGGAGAGGCCGCTGCGGAGGAGGCGGTGGGCCTCGACGCCGCGCTGCAGCTCCTTGCGGAGGTTCTCCCGGCGCGAGTTGGTGATCCGAAGCCCGAGGGAGAGCTTGAGCATGGCGTTCGCGCCGGGGCAGTGGACCGTCCGTACGGAGGAGGTGGGGTGCCAGTGCTTGCCGTGCGGGCCGAGGTCGTGCAGCAGGCCGGCGTCCAGGAGCGCGGCGACATCGGGGCGGTGCCGTACCTCGCGGGCCTGCCACGGGTGCAGCGGCAACGGGACGGTATCGGCGGGTAGTTCGAGGCCGTCACCGGCGAGATCGGCGGCGAGCCGGCCGGACGGTACGGTGCGGCCGCGCGCGGTCCACGCCGAGTCCCCGGCCAGTACGGAGCGGTGCACGGCCAGCCAGTGCAGCGGGAAGGAGCCGCGCAGCTCCGGGGAGTACGCGCGGAGGTCCCCCTCGGACAGGCCCTCGCGGCTCTTCGGTGTGGGGTGCAGCGGGTGCCCCAGGATCAGGGACTGCTCGCCTTCGAGGAAGCGGTCGCCGTGCGGGCCGGCGGGACGGGCCCGCCGGTCGGCGAGGATGGCGGCGGTGCAGCGTACGGAGTTGGCCACGCGGCCGACCAGCTCGGCGGCGCCTTCGGGGGATCCTTCGGCGGCCCCTTCTGCACTCCCCTCTGCGGCCTCCTCCGTAGTCGCCTCCGCGGCCCTGTCCGCGAACGCCGTCTCTCGGCGCAGCAGAGCGGCCAAGGTGACGGCGTCCACAGAGGGCGCATCCGCCGGAGCCTGCTCCAGTACAGGCAGGCCGAAGCGGTGGCAGCCGGTGGCCGACCAGTAACGGACGGGGACGCGCAGGGCGTTGCCGATGGCGTCGAGCGGGAGCCGGAGACGGTCGCCGGGCGGGCGCGGCGTGCCGCTCTCCCGGACCCAGCAGCGCAGCAGGTTCTCGACGCCCGCCGCGTCCGCGGCCACCGCCGGGTCGGGGTGCTCCAACGGGTCGGGGCACTTCGACGGATCGAGGTCGGCGTCCCGCTCCGTACCGGGCGGCTGCCGCCTGTCCCGCATCGCCGCCCCGACACCGAAGGCCATCCCGACGCCCGCCCGGGAACCGAGCGTCCCCGGCTCACACACGTGGCCGATACGACGCGCCTGGCGCGGGACGCTGGGTTCGTCGGCCGACTCGGACGGTTCGGACGCCCCGGACGGCTCTTCTGATACCTCCGACGGCTCCGCTGTTTCAGGAATTTCGGGGGCCAACGCGCTCGCCGCGTCGTCGGTCGCGCCGCCGGCTGCGCCGCCCCCCGACGGCGCAGCCGGCGCCCCGCGCTCCGAAGAGACGCCCTCGCCGGGGAACTCCGTGCCCCCGCCGGGCATTTCCGTCCGCGACACGCTCGCGCGCGGTCCGTCGGACGGGGGCTGCGCCGCGGGTGAGGCGTCCGGGGCGGGGCCGGCCGGCCCGTTCGTCGCAGGGCCAAGGCGTTCGGTCATGGGGTGGTGCCTCGCATGGTGGGGAGGGGCGAACCCGTCGGTCCGGGGGTGGGGCGGACCGCCGCCGCGATGGCGTCGGCGAGGCGGTCGAGTACGGCGTCGGCCTGTTCGTCGGTGAGCGTGAGCGGCGGGAGCAGGCGGACGACGGCGGAGCCGCGGCCACCGAGCTCCACGATCAGCCCGCGGTCCAGGCACTGCTGCTGGACCTCGGCGGCCAGCCGGGAGCCGGGCGGCGGGGCGCCGTCCGGTCCCACCGGCCCTTCCGGATCGACCAGTTCGACGCCGAGCATCAGGCCGCGGCCGCGGACGTCGCCGATGCAGTCGTGGTGCGCGGCCAGGCCGCGCAACCGTGCGAGCATCCGTGCGCCCAGCTCGGCGGCGTGTGCGGCGAGGCCGTTCTCGCGTACGTACGCGAGCGTCGCGGCGCCGGCCGCCATCGCGAGCTGGTTGCCGCGGAAGGTGCCGGCGTGCGCGCCGGGGCGCCAGGTGTCCAGCTCCTCGCGGTAGACGATCACCGCGAGCGGCAGGCTGCCGCCGATGGCCTTGGAGAGGACGAGGACGTCCGGGACGATGCCGCTGTGGTCGATCGCCCAGAAGGCGCCGGTGCGGCCGACGCCGGTCTGCACCTCGTCGACGACGAGCGGGACGTCGTGCGCCGCGGTGAGCTCACGCATCCGGCGCAGCCAGCTGTCGGGCGCGGGAATCACCCCGCCCTCGCCCTGGACGGGCTCAAGGATCATGCCGGCCGGGCACGGCACCCCGCTCTTGGGGTCGGTGAGGGCGTTCTCCGCCCAGCGCGCGGCCAGTTCCGCGCCGCGCTCTGCGGCGTGCGCGCCCCCTGCGGCGTGCCCGCCTGCGCCCCCGATCCCGGCGCCCGCGCTCCCGGCCTCCTGCCCGACGCCGACGCCGTCCCCGACGCCTCCTCCGCCGGTCCCGAACGGGCAGCGATAGGCGTACGGATACGGCAGCCGGGTCACGGAGGTGTCCCGCGCGCCCCCGGACGCGGCGAGCGCCCCCGCCGTCATGCCGTGGTACGCGCCGGTGAAGGCCATCAGGCCGTCGCGTCCGGTCGCTGTCCGTACGAGCGTCAGCGCGGCCTCGACCGCGTCCGTGCCGGCCGGGCCGCAGAACTGCACCTTCCCGTGCTCGGCCAGCTCCCGCGGCAGGGTGGCGAACAGCTCGGTGGTGAAGGCGTCCTTGACGGGGGTGGCGAGGTCCAGGACGTGCAGGGGCGCACCGGAGTCCAGGACGGCGCGAATCGCTTCGAGCACAACGGGGTGGTTGTGCCCGAGCGCGAGCGTGCCGGCGCCGGAGAGGCAGTCGAGGTAACGGCGGCCGTCCGCCCCCTCGATCGTCAGCCCGCGGGCGCGGACCGGGACGACGGGCAGCGAACGCGCATACGTGCGGGCGGCGGACTCGCGGAGCGACTGCCTCCGCAGGATCTGTTCACGGTCCAGCGGCGGTGCCATCGGCGGAGGCTGAGTCAGGGCCACGGCGGTGTTGTCCTCCTGCTGTTCCACGGGCTCCCGGCGCGCTCGTCGGCGCCGGTCACCGGCTCTGTCAGCCGCCCCGTGAACACGGACCGGCCGTCCCCCGTACGTACCAACGACGTCACGAGCACCGGATCACGGCCTCACCAAAGATCCTTGGCGACCGGAACCGCGGACCCGCCCGGTGCCGTCCCCCACGGCACCGGCATAGTGGGGCTCTGCATTCCGGACCGGCCACCAGAACCGACGGATCGGTCCGAACAAGTCCATACCGATCGCCAACAGTCGCCGGACGGTCGCGAATGCGCTCGCCGGACGATCGTCGCAGCGGTCGACGAACACACCCAGGGGGAATCCAGTCATGCGATCCATCCGCCTGTCCGCCGCCCGGCCACGTGCCGGACGCCGAACCACGCGCGGTGTCGCCGCGGCCGCGCTGGTCGGCGCGCTGGCGCTGACCGCCACCGCCTGCGGCCCCTCGGACGACAGCGCCGGTTCGCAGCCGGACCAGTCGGCCGTGGACCAGCCGGGCGGCGGCGAGCTGAAGATCCCCAAGGAGCTGCAGGACAAGCTCAAGGACCTCGGCGTGAACCTGGACGACTGGAAGCACGGCGAGTGGAAGAACTGGGACAAGAAGAAGTGGCTGCGTGAGGCCGGCCAGTTCGTGAACCCCTACATCAAGGGGCTGTGGGACCCGGACCGGATGAAGGACGCCGAGCAGCCCACCGAGCCGGTCGAGCCGGAGGACATCTCCGGTGACCAGGGCGTCACCGATCCCGAGCCGGCACCCGTGCGGGCGCAGCCGGTGAGCGCCCCGTACAGCGAGAGCGCGCCCGGCGTCGGCAAGGTGTTCTTCGACAGCCCCGAGGGCTCGATGGTCTGCTCGGGCGCGGTGGTCGAGGACCCGGCGCACCCGGGCAAGTCGAACATGGTGTGGACGGCGGGCCACTGCGTGCACGCCGGCAAGAGCGGCGGCTGGTACCGCAACATCGCCTTCGTGCCCTCGTACAACGACAGCGGCAGGTCCGCCGCCGAGCTGCAGGGCGCGACGAAGGAGCAGCTGGCCCCGAAGGGCGTGTTCTGGGCCGACGCGGCGCAGACCTCGCAGCAGTGGATCGACGAGGGCGCGAAGACCGGTGGCCAGGGCGCGCCGTACGACTTCGCCGTGCTGCACGTGAAGCCGGAGGCGGGCAACACCAAGTCGCTGGAGGAGACGGTCGGGACGGCCTACCCGGTGCAGTTCAACGCGCCGGCCGTGCCGAAGATCGCGTCGCTGACCGCGCAGGGCTACCCGGCCGCCAAGCCGTTCGACGGGCAGACGCTGCAGCAGTGCCCCGGGAGGCCCGGCCGGCTCTCGCTGGACACCGCGCAGCCCACGATGTACCGCATCGGCTGCACGATGACGGCCGGTTCGTCCGGCGGGCCGTGGTTCGCCAAGGACCAGCAGGGCCGGACTGCGCTGGTGTCCAACACCTCGATCGGGCCGGTGACCGCCGACTGGCTGGCCGGGCCGCACCTGGGCGCGGAGGCCAAGGGCGTGTACGAGGGCGTCAGCGAGAAGTTCGCGAACCAGTAGCCGGTGCGACAGTCCCCGTAACGGACATGCGTGAGGGCCCGCTCCCCTTGGTGGGGAGCGGGCCCTCGTGCGTCGGTCGTACGGCCCTCCGAGCGCGGGCGCGTGCGGATCAGCCGCCCGCGGCCGCCGGTACGTACGGCTGCAGCTCCGCCGCCAGCTCTTCGTGGACGCGGGCCTTGAGGACCGTGCCCTCCGCGGTGTGCTCCTCGGAGATCACCTCGCCCTCGGCGTGCGCCCGCGAGACCAGCTGGCCGTGGGTGTACGGGACCAGCGCCTCGATCTCGACGCTGGGCCGCGGCAGCTCCTCGTCGAGCAGGGCGAGCAGCTCTTCGATGCCCTGGCCCGTACGGGCCGACACCAGCATGGCGTGCTTCTCCTGGCGCAGCAGGCGCTGCAGCACCAGCGGATCGGCCGCGTCCGCCTTGTTGACGACCACGATCTCCGGCACGTCGGTCGCACCGACGTCACGGATCACCTCGCGGACGGCCGCCAGCTGCTCCTCGGGCACCGGGTGCGAGCCGTCGACCACGTGCAGGATGAGGTCGGAGTCGCCGACCTCCTCCATCGTGGAGCGGAACGCCTCGACGAGGTGGTGCGGGAGGTGCCGGACGAATCCGACCGTGTCGGCCAGGGTGTAGAGCCGCCCGCTGGGCGTCTCGGCCCGCCGGACGGTCGGGTCCAGGGTGGCGAACAGGGCGTTCTCCACCAGGACACCGGCGCCGGTGAGGCGGTTGAGCAGCGAGGACTTGCCCGCGTTCGTGTATCCCGCGATGGCTACCGAGGGGACCTTGTTGCGCCGGCGTTCCTGGCGCTTGATGTCGCGCCCGGTCTTCATCTCCGCGATCTCCCGGCGCATCTTCGCCATCTTCTCGCGGATCCGCCGCCGGTCCGTCTCGATCTTGGTCTCACCGGGACCACGGGTGGCCATGCCGCCGCCCGCAGAACCGGAGCCACCGCCACCCATCTGCCGGGACAGCGACTGACCCCAGCCGCGCAGCCGAGGCAGCATGTACTGCATCTGTGCCAGCGCGACCTGCGCCTTGCCCTCCCGGGACTTGGCGTGCTGGGCGAAGATGTCGAGGATCAGGGCGGTCCGGTCGACCACCTTGACCTTGACGACGTCTTCCAGGTGGATCAGCTGGCCGGGGCTCAGCTCACCGTCGCAGACGACGGTGTCGGCGCCGGACTCCAGCACGATGTCGCGCAGCTCCTGGGCCTTGCCGGAGCCGATGTACGTCGCCGGGTCCGGCTTGTCACGGCGCTGGATCACACCGTCCAGCACCAGCGCGCCCGCGGTCTCGGCCAGTGCGGCCAGCTCCGCGAGGGAATTCTCCGCGTCGAGGACCGTCCCGGAGGTCCATACGCCCACCAGCACCACGCGCTCCAGGCGCAGCTGCCGGTACTCGACCTCGGTGACGTCCTCGAGCTCGGTGGACAGGCCCGCCACGCGGCGCAGGGCCGCGCGCTCGGAACGGTCGTACTGGTCGCCGTCACGCGCCCCGTCGATCTCGTGGCTCCAGGCGACGTCCTCTTCCATCAGGGCGTCGGCCCGAAGGCTCTCGTGGAGGCGCTGTCGGTCCTGCTGAGGAAGGGAAGAAGAGGAGGTCATTTGATCCTTTGTGTCGTTGGGACGTCCCTCGAAGGCCCTTCAAGGGCCTCGGGACTCTCGATCGTGACAACGTCCGGACGCCCCGGGAGATTCCCGGCGGTCCCGGCGTCGGTCCGTCGATGGTCGCACGGCCGGTGACGCCCGTCACGCGAGTTTTCCTGCCCTCTCATTGTCCCTGGTGAGCGCGGCGGAGGTGGGCCCGGGGTCAGGATGCGCGGCCTTTCGGGTCCGGCTTCGCCTGCGCCTTCTTGACGTGCCAGTCCGGGTGGCCGGGCATCGGCGGCGTACGGGTGTCGTACAGCCAGGCGTGCAGGAAGCCGGAGAGGTCCTTGCCGTGGATGCGGGAGGCCAGCGCCACGAATTCGGCGGTGCCGGCGACGCCGTCGCGGTGCTGCTCGTACCAGGCGCGCTCCAGGCGGTCGAAGGCGGCGGCACCCATCCGCTCGCGCAGCGCATACAGGACCAGCGCGCTGCCGTCGTAGACCACCGGCCGGAAGATGCCGATCTTCTGGCCCTTCTCGGGGGGCTTGGGGGCCGCCGGGGGCCCGCCGGCCGCGCGCCAGCCGTCGGACTCCTGGTAGGCGCGCTTCATGCGGTCCTCCATGGACGCCTTGCCCTTGCTGGCGCGGTCCGCGTAGAGCGCTTCGTACCAGGTGGCGTGCGACTCGTTCAGCCACAGGTCGGACCAGGTGCGCGGGCTGACGCTGTCGCCGAACCACTGGTGTGCCAGCTCGTGCACCATCAGTGACTCCACGTACCAGGACGGGATCCGGTCCATGGTGAAGAGGTGCTTCTCGAACAGGGAGAGCGTCTGTGTCTCCAGCTCGAAGCCGGTCGAGGCATCGGCCAGCAGCACCCCGTAGGTCTCGAAGGGGTACTGGCCCACCTGGCGCTCCAGCCAGGCGATCTGCCCGGGCGTCTTGGCGAGCCAGGGCTCCAGCTTCTTGCGCTCGGCGGCCGGTACGACGTCCCTCAGGGGCAGCCCGTGCGGGCCCTGGCGCCGGACGACGGCGGACTTCCCCAGGGAGACCTGGACCAGCTCGGTGGCCATCGGGTGCAGCGAACGGTACGTCCAGGTGGTGGCCGGTCCACGGGCGCTGCGCCCGAGGGGCAGGCCGTTCGCGACGGCAGTGATGCCACGAGGGGCGGTGATCCGGAAGGTGAAGTCGGCCTTGTCGGAGGGGTGGTCGTTGCCGGGGAAGACGCGGTGCGCGGCGTCCGCCTGGTTGGCCATGACCAGTCCGTCGCCCGTACGGACCCAGCCGCCGTCCTTGCCGCCCTTGGGGTTGCTGGTGTGCCGGACGACGATCCGCATGCTCTGGCCCGGCTCGACGGGGCGGGCCGGGGTGACCACGAGGTCCTCGTCGTGCGTGGCGTACCGCGCCGGAGCCTCGTTGACCTGCACCGACCGCACGGTGCCGCGGGCGAAGTCGAGGTTGACGCGGTCCAGGTGGCCGGTGGCCCGGGCGGTGATCGTGGTGACGGCGTCCAGCGGGGCGTCGTTGCGTCCGGAGTACGTCATGGCGATGTCGTAGGCGCCGACGTCGTAGCCGGGGTTGCCGAGGTGCGGGTAGAGGCGGTCGCCGAGCCCCTGGGGGCCGGGCTCCGGCGCGCCCGCCGCCAGGAGGGCGCCGACGGCCAGCACCGCCGGGACGGCGCGGCGGTGGGCCTTGAGGCGGCGCGGCGCGGAGGGGCGCGGCAGGTCCGGCGCCTGGCGAATGAGGGACGCGGTACGGCGGGACATAGAGGGCATGCGTTACCGCTACCAGTACGGCCGCGCTTGTGAACGGCGGCACGGCAGGGCGGCACCCGAATGAGCGGTTCCGGTCGCTTCCCGGGCGCGTCGCCGCACGCCGCATCCGGGGGCCGCCCTCGGAGACGCGCGCCTCAGCGAGGGCACTTCGTCCACGCGCGCCTCAGAGGCGGATGGTCGCGGCCGGGCGGCTGCGGCCCGCGCGCAGGACGTCGAAGACGCCCGGTACCTGGCGCATCGCCCGCATCAGGGACGGCAGTTCGGCGGCGTCCGGGAGGTGCAGCGTGTACGTGTGCCGTACGCGCTGCTCGTGCGGCGGCTCCACGTCGGCGGAGACGACGGCGGCACCCTGCGTGGCGATGGCTTCGGTGAGATCGGCCAGCAGCCGGGGCCTGCTGAACGCCTCGGCGAGCAGCGTGACACGGCAGCCCTGGTCCGGCGCGGCCGAGCGTTGCCAGTGCACTCCTACGGGCGCCCGCCCGGCCGCCGCCATCCGGGCCACGGCCGGACACAGGGCGCGGTGCACGGTCACGATGCCGCCCCGTACGGCGAAGCCGGTGACCTTGTCGGGCGGCACGGGGGTGCAGCAGCCGGCCAGCCGGACCGTCGCGTCGGGGAGGTCGGCGACGGCGGGGACGGGCGGGCGGGGGCGGCGCGCCCCGGGGGCCTCGTCGGCGTCCACGGGGTCGGCGTTGCCCGCCTCCAGGGCGGGGCTCCGCTCGTCCGTCCCGTCGTTCTCGCTCTCCGGCGTCGCAGCAGTCTCGACGGTCTCCGTACCGGCGTCCCGTTCCCCGCGTTCCGCCCCCGGATGCGCGGTGAGCCAGCGGGAGATGGCGAGGCGGGCCGCGGGCGTACGCGCGTACTCCAGCCACTGCGGGGACGGGCCCGCCGCGGAGTCCGGGGCCATGAGGAGGTGCAGGCTGTCACCGTCGAGGAGGATCGTCGAGAGGGTCGCCAGGCGGCCGTTCACGCGCGCGCCGATGCAACAGTGCGCCCCCGCTCCATGGAGTGCGTACGCGGCGTCCACGCAGCTCGCGCCCGCCGGCAGCCGGATCGCGCCGCGGTCGCCCGAGGAATCCGCCGCCGTCTCGCGCGCCGCCTCCACTCCCCCGCCGAAGCCGCCGTCCGCGCGGAAGACCGTGATCTCCCGGTCCTCGGCCAGGTCGTCCCGGAGCGAGGTCCAGAACGTGTCCGGGTCGGGGGCGACCCGCTGCCACTCCAAGAGCCGTGAGAGCCAGCCGGGGCGGGTCGGGTCCACCCGCTCCCCGTCGGGCGCATCGGCGGCCTCCGACGGGCCGTACGGGCCGCCCTCGGCGGGGACGTGCGGGTTGCCGAGCGCGATCACCCCGGCCTCGGCCACCCGGTGCATCCGGTGGGTGCGGATAAGCGTTTCGGCAATCTCGCCGTGCTCGCTCGTCACCGCGGTGTGCAGCGACTGGTACAGGTTGAACTTGGGCGCCGCGATGAAGTCCTTGAACTCCGAGACGACCGGCGTGAAGCACGTGTGCAGCTCGCCCAGTACGGCGTAACAGTCCGCGTCCTCGGTGACCAGCACCAGCAGCCGCCCCAGGTCCGCGCCGGTCAGCTCGCCGCGCCCTATCCGCACCCGGTGCACCGAGACGAAGTGCCGCGGCCGGACGAGGACTTCGGCGTCGATGCCCGCGTCGTGCAGGACCGCGCGCATCCGCTCGGCGACGGCCGCGAGCGGGTCGGGGCGCTCGGCGTGCTGCCGCACGAGGGTGCGGGTGGCGGCGTACTCCTCCGGGTGCAGGATCGCGAAGACCAGGTCCTCCAGCTCGGTCTTGAGCGCCTGGATACCAAGGCGCTCGGCGAGCGGGATCAGCACATCGCGGGTGACCTTGGCGATCCGGGCCTGCTTCTCGGGGCGCATCACACCGAGGGTGCGCATGTTGTGCAGCCGGTCGGCGAGCTTGATCGTCATCACCCGGACGTCGTTGCCCGTGGCCAGCAGCATCTTGCGGAAGGTCTCCGGCTCGGCCGCCGCGCCGTAGTCGACCTTCTCCAGCTTGGTGACGCCGTCGACCAGGAAGCGCACCTCCTCGCCGAACTCCGCGCCCACCTGATCGAGCGTCACCTCCGTGTCCTCGACCGTGTCGTGGAGCAGAGAGGCGGTCAACGAGGTGGTCTCCGCGCCCAGTTCGGCGAGGATCAGCGTCACGGCGAGGGGGTGCGTGATGTACGGCTCGCCGCTCTTGCGCATCTGCCCCCGGTGCGAGGACTCGGCGAGCACGTACGCCTTGCTGAGGACCGCCAGGTCGGCGTCCGGGTGGTGGGCGCGGTGGACCTTGGCGACGTGCTCCAGGGCGTCGGGCAGGCCGTCGCGCGGCATGGGTCCCAGCAGCGCCGCGCGGCTGAACCGGCGCAGACCTCTCAGCTCCAGACGGGGGCGGCCGCGTTTGCGGGCCGGCACCCCTGCCGGGTGAAGCTCTGCGGGCGCACCGCTGGGTTCAGTGGCCTCTGCGCTCATGGGGCACCTCCGGCAGCATCGACCGGCGGCCGGACGCGATCAGGCGGTGACGGCGGTGTCCGGGCCGGTGCTTGATGCTACCGAGCCCATCACGCACCGCTCACCGCCTCTCGCCCAGAGTGAAACGGATCACCCATTCGAGCGAATCTTCGGCGGTACCCCGTTACCGTACGAGGGCCGTTCCCGGACGGCCCCGGAGCCGTTCTCAGGCGGTGGCCGCGGCCAGCCAGGCGGGGTCGATCGTGCCCTCGGCGACGATCACCGCGGGACCCGTCATCTCGACCGTGCCGTCCGGCAGCTCGGTGATCACGAGCTGGCCGCCGGGGACGTCGACGGTGTACGCGACGGGGCTGCCCGTGATCGCGGGGTCGTCGCCGTCTCGGCGCGCGGCGGCGACGGCGACCGCGCAGGCGCCCGTGCCGCAGGATCGGGTCTCGCCGGAGCCGCGCTCGTGGACCCGCATCGCGACATGGCGCGGGCCGCGGTCGACGACGAACTCGACGTTGACTCCGCCCGGGTACACGGCGGCGGGGCTGAACGGCGGAGCGCTGAGCAGGTCCCCGGCGTGGTCGAGGTCCTCGACGAAGGCGACGGCGTGCGGATTGCCCATGTTCACGTTGCGCGCGGGCCAGCTGCGGCCGCCGACCGTGACCGTGACCTGCTCCTCGGGGAGCTCGGCGCGGCCCATGGTGACGGTGACCTCGCCCGTCCCGGGGCCCGCGGCGTCCTTGGCCAGGTGCACACGGCGCACGCCCGCCCGGGTGGCGATGGCCAGATCGCCGGGCTCGGCCAGCCCGGCGTGCTCGAGATAGCGCGCGAACACCCGGACGCCGTTGCCGCACATCTCGGCGATCGAGCCGTCGCCGTTGCGGTAGTCCATGAACCACTCGGCCTCGTCGGCCATGGCACGCGCCTCGGGATGCGCCGCGGACCGTACGACGTGCAGCACGCCGTCGCCGCCGATGCCGGCCCGGCGGTCGCAGAGCCGCGCGACCAGGGACGCGGGCAGCTCCAGCCGCCCGTCCGGGTCGGGGACGATCAAGAAGTCGTTCTCGGTGCCGTGGCCCTTGAGGAAGGCAATGCGCTCGTTGCTCACCCTTGAATCGTACGGGCCACCACCGACAGCGGCCGCATCCGGGCGCGCCGCGTACGGAGGCGGAGACGCCGCGTACGGAGGCGGGGCGGGCCGCTCAGCGCAGCCGGGCCACGCGCCAGATCGCGAGGGCCGCGAGCACGAGGACGACCGCGACGTACACGGCCACCACCCGCCAGTCCGTGCGCCGGCCCGAACCGCGGGCCGCCAGGCCCGGCCAGGTGTGGCCGACCCGGCGGGCGGCCATCATGCCCCAGCCGGCCGCGCAGCAGCACAGCAGCAGCCCAAGCATCGCGAACACGGCGCCGCCGTCCCCGCCGAATTCGAACGCCAGCGGAAAGGCGAACATCAGTGAGCCGACGGCGGCCAGCCCCACGATGGGGGCGAGCTGCCACAGTCGGAGGCGGCGCGGCGGCCGCAGCTCCCGGAAGGACGCGGCGTCCTCGGCCGGGCGGTCGTCCTCCGGCTGCGCGTCCGGCCCGTCGGAACCGTCCAGCGCGGTCGCGTCCTCCAGGCCCGCGTCGCCCGCCGGTCCGTCGTCGTCCGTCAGCCGGCCGTCGGGGGCCGTCAGCCGATCGTCGTCCCCCGGGCGCTCCTCACCGGTGAGCAGGTCGTCGTCCGGGAACAGGTCCTCGTCCGGGAGCGGGGCGTCCTCGGCGGGGCGGCCCTCGGCGGCGGCCCTGTCGTCCCGCGGCAGTCCGGCACCGGCGGCCGGTCCGGCGTCGTCGAGCGCCGGCGCCCGGCCCGGTCCCTGACCGGTCATCGGTTCCCCTCCGGCGCGCTGTTCGCGCGGTGCTTCCGGCTGCTGCGCTCGGCTGCGAGGGCGGGCCTCCATCGCCAATGCCCTCCCAGTTCCAGACGCCACGGCTCGGTCGATGGTCGATAATGACACGCCCTCAGGGGGCCCGATGGCGGCCGGAGCGTCCCGATGCCAGGACGTGATCAGGCTGTGACCGGTCGTTCGAGCAACGCCAGCGCGCGCTCCGGAAGTTCCCCCCGGACCTCGGCGGCACCGCTGAGCCAGTGGACCCGCGGGTCCCGCCGGAACCACGAGTCCTGGCGGCGCGCGAAGCGTTTGGTGGCGCGTACGGTCTCGGCCCGCGCCTCGTCCTCGGTGCACTCCCCCGCGAGGTACGCCAGCACCTGCTGGTACCCGAGGGCGCGGGACGCCGTACGCCCCTCGCGCAGGCCCTGTGCCTCGAGCGCGCGTACCTCCGCTACGAGCCCCGCCTCCCACATGCGGTCCACTCGTACGGCGATCCGCTCGTCCAGTTCGGGGCGGGCCACGTCGACGCCGATCTGCACGGTGTCGGCGTAGACCTCGCGCTGATCACCGGGGCCGGGCAGGTTCGCCGTGAAGGGGCGCCCGGTGATCTCGATGACCTCCAGGGCGCGGACGACGCGGCGCCCGTTGCTCGGCAGGATCGCGCGCGCCGCCTCGGGGTCGGCGGCCGCCAGCCGGGCGTGCAGTACGCCGCTGCCCTCCTGTTCCAGCTCGGCCTCCAGCCGGGCGCGCACCTCGGGGTCGGTCCCGGGGAACTCCAGGTTGTCCAGCGCGCCGCGCACGTAGAGGCCGGAGCCGCCCACCAGGACGGCGGTGCGCCCCTGGGCGAGCAGCCGGTCGATCTCGGCGCGGGCCAGCCGCTGGTACTCCGCGACGCTCGCCGCCTGGGCGACGTCCCAGATGTCCAGGAGGTGGTGCGGTACGCCGCCCCGCTCCTCCTGGGTGAGCTTGGCGGTACCGATGTCCATGCCCCGGTAGAGCTGCATGGAGTCGGCGTTGACGACCTCGCCGCCGAAGCGCTGGGCGAGGGCGACGCCCAGGTCGGACTTGCCGGCCGCGGTGGGGCCGACGACGGCGATGACCCGCGGTGCGGGAACTGCGTTGTTCACCGCGCCAGTCTGTCAAACCGCGCGGGCGGTTTCGAACGAGCGCCGTCCGGCCCGCTCTCCGGAGGGCCTCGCGCAGCGCGGGCGCAGGCGGGGTTTGGCCCGCAAGAGTAGGGTAAAGGGCAGGTATGGGCGCTTTTGGGACTAAGCGTCCTCCGACCAAGGAAGGTGGCTCATGGGCCTGCTGGACAATCTCAAGGCCAAGGCCGGCCTCCTCAAGGACAAGGCCGGTGACTTCGCGCACCAGCACGAGGACAAGATCGATCGGGGTCTGGACAAGGCCGGGAGGGCAGCCGACACCCGGACGAAGGGCAAGTACAGCGGCCAGATCGGCACCGGCACGACCAAGGCGAAGGAAGCCCTGCGCCGGATGTCGGAGCACCAGGGCAAGCACACCCGCGGCACCGACGGCGGGACCGCCGAGGGCCCGGGCACGGAGAGGCGGCCGGGCGACCCGATGTGAGACGGGCGGGGCCCACAGACCGGTGGCCGGGGATCCGAGTGGTCCCCGGCCATCGTCGTGTGCCGGTGTCGCACCTGTGAGGCCCGTGACGGGCCGGTCAGGACCAGGCGGCCACGAAGTACCCGACCCCGTACGGCGCCTCCTCGTGGAGCAGCTCGCCGCCCAGCCCAGCCCCTTCCGCGGCCCCGGCCAGGACCTGCCAGCAGGCGCGGCCGGAGACCTTGAGCGACTGCGCGGGCTCCTCGTCCAGCGCCCCCAGTGCGGCGGCGTCCGCGCCGCCGAGCATGCGGGCCAGCTCCGCGTCGAACGCCTCGGCGCGCTCGTCGAAGTAGCCGGGCGCCTTGACCGTACGGCAGGCGCTGCCGTCGCCCATCACCAGCAGGGCCACGCGCTCGGCCGACGCCGCGAGCTGACGTCCGGCGCCCAGGCACTTCTCCGGTTCGAGCGGTTCGCCCACCCCGAGGGCGGTCACGGGAACGCCGCGCCAGTCCGCGCGCTCCAGGAGCCACGCTCCGAGCGCCAAGGAGGGCGGCAGCTGCCTGCCCTCCGCGGCGCCTTCGCCGTCCGGTGCGCCGAGTCGTACGGAGAGGTCCACGCCGAACCCGGCGAAGGATCCCGGGGTCCCCTCCTTGAACGCCCCGCGGCCTTCGGGCTCGGCGGGGCCGACGACGACCAGCCGGTCGGCGCGCGCGGCCGCGAGCACGCCGACCGCGTCCGTACAGGCGGCCCGCAGGCCGTCCAGTTCGGCCGCGGCGCCGCCGGCGACCTCGGGGACGAGCAGCGGCGGACAGGGACACAGAGCAGCAGCTACGAGCATGGTCCGCAGCGTATCCCCGCCACTGTGGGGCGCCGGTCCGCGGCCCCGTACCCGGCACGCGTGACCGGTGCGGGAACGGGGCCGGGGCGGGTGCTCAGGAGGTCGGGCAGCAGCCGCCCGCCGGCTCCGCCGGAACGGGCGCAGGAGCGCCGACCGTCGGCAGGCCGAGCATGACCCCGGCGGGCTGCGCCGGAGCGGCGTTGCGGCGCTCCCAGGCGTCGCCGGAGCGGGTGCGGCGGACCGCGACGGCCTCGCCCTCGGCGAGCAGGTGGTGCGGGGCCGCGTACGTGATCTCGACCGTCACCATGTCGCCGGGGCGCACCTCGGTGGCCGGCTTGGTGAAGTGCACGAGGCGGTTGTCGGGCGCGCGCCCCGAGAGGCGGTGCGTGGCGCCGTCCTTGCGGCCCTCGCCCTCGGCGACCATGACCTCGACGGTGCGGCCGACCTGCTTCTTGTTCTCCTCCCAGGAGATCTCCTCCTGGAGGGCGACCAGCCGCTCGTAGCGGGCCTGGACGACCTCCTTGGGGATCTGCCCCTCCATGGTCGCGGCCGGAGTGCCGGGGCGCTTGGAGTACTGGAACGTGAACGCCTGCGCGAAGCGGGACTCGCGCACGGTGTGCAGCGTCTGCTCGAAGTCCTCCTCGGTCTCGCCGGGGAAGCCCACGATGATGTCGGTGGAGATGGCCGCGTCCGGCATGGCCGCGCGGACCTTCTCGATGATCCCGAGGAAGCGCTCCTGGCGGTAGGAGCGGCGCATGGCCTTCAGGACGGTGTCCGAGCCGGACTGCAGCGGCATGTGGAGCTGCGGCATGACGTTCGGCGTCTCGGCCATGGCGGCGATCACGTCGTCGGTGAAGTCGCGGGGGTGCGGGGAGGTGAAGCGGACCCGCTCCAGGCCCTCGATCTTCCCGCAGGCGCGCAGCAGCTTGGAGAACGCCTCGCGGTCGCCGATGTCGGAGCCGTAGGCGTTGACGTTCTGGCCGAGCAGGGTGATCTCGGAGACGCCCTCGGAGACCAGGGTCTCGATCTCGGCGAGGATGTCGCCCGGCCGGCGGTCCTTCTCCTTGCCGCGCAGCGCGGGGACGATGCAGAAGGTGCAGGTGTTGTTGCAGCCGACGGAGATGGAGACCCAGGCCGCGTACGCGCTCTCGCGGCGGGTGGGCAGCGTGGAGGGGAACGCCTCCAGCGACTCCGCGATCTCGACCTGCGCCTCCTCCTGGACGCGGGCGCGCTCCAGGAGGACCGGCAGCTTGCCGATGTTGTGCGTGCCGAAGACGACGTCCACCCAGGGCGCCTTCTTGACGATGGTGTCGCGGTCCTTCTGTGCCAGACAGCCGCCGACGGCGATCTGCATACCGGGCCGCGCGGCCTTCTTCGGGGCGAGCTGGCCGAGGTTGCCGTAGAGCTTGTTGTCGGCGTTCTCGCGCACCGCGCAGGTGTTGAAGACGACGACGTCCGCGCCGTCGGCGCCCTCGGGCGCTGGCACGTACCCGGCGTCCTCCAGCAGGCCGGACAGCCGCTCGGAGTCATGGACGTTCATCTGGCACCCGTGGGTGCGCACCTCGTATGTCTTCGCACTCATCTCAATCGACCAGGGTACGTGCTCCCGAAGGCCGTCCGCCCCCACCGGGGGCATCCCGGAGGGGGCGGACGGACAAGGGGCGGGCTCAGCGGGTCAGGGGCGCTGGGCGGGCTTCAGCTCGATGTCGTGGTGGACGTCGCCCCGGGAGGGGTCCACCGCCAGGAAACGCGCCGTCGGGGCGTGCGCCGAGCCGGAGGCGATCACGGTGTAGCCGCCGGGCTCCAGGCCCGTGATGCGGTACCGGCCGCCCACCGCGCGGACGCCGGCACGGCGCTTGCCGCGGTCGCTGACGACCGTGATCCACGCCTCGCAGCCGCCGGGGTGGTCCGGGCAGTGCAGGGAGCCGCTGACGGTGCATGTGCGGCCCGAGGAGGCGGCACGGGCGGCGGAGGGCGCCGTACGGCCGCGGGGCGCGGCAGCGGGCGACTGAGCGACCGTGGCGGCCTGCTGCGGCGCCGCGGCACTCGCCGTGGTCCCGGAGGCCACCGGGACCTGCTTCGCGCCCGGCTCGCCATCGTGCCGGGTGTGCGCCAGCCAGGCGGCCAGGGCTGCCTGGGTGCGGCGGTCCAGCGTGGACATGCCGTCCTTCGGTGCCGCGCCGCGCTTCGGGGCCGGGGCGGGCGCCGTGGCCGGCTCCGGTTCCGCGGTCGCGGTCGTGACGGTCAGGCCGCGGTCCTCGGCGTAACCGGCCAGCGCCTCGTCCAGTGCGGCCAGCTCCCGCAGCGCCAGGTGGAGGCGGTCGGCGCGGGGCCCGGCCGGTGCGCGCAGCACCTCCTCGAGTTCCCGGATGAGCGGGCTGACGCGTACCCAAGTGCCGCCGGGCTCCCCCGTGGCGAAGCGCCGGTCGAGGGCGTGCAGGGACTCCACGAAGGTGGTGGTGATCCGCTCGACGCGCCGGCCCAGTTCCGGAGCGAGGTCGATGTCGATGTCGGCGGCCGCGGCGAGGGAGCGGGCGTGGCCGGTGGCGGCGGTGAGCAGCGCGAGGCGGTTCTCGGCGCCGCGGCCGCGGACGCCGATGGGCATCCGGACCAGCGGCCGGGCCACGCCGCGCACCTGGTACAGCGCCGCGTCCACACCACGGGCGGCGCCGCGCAGCCGCACCGGGGCAGCGGGGTCCTGCCAGCGCTCGGCGACCTGAGAGAGCAGGTGTTCCAGTGCCGAGACGTAGCCGCGCTCGGCCTCCTGGGCGATCTTGCGGCTGGAGACCGGGAAGATCAGCGCGGCGCAGGCGGTGGCGATGACGATGCCGAGCCCGTTGTCGAGCAGCCGCTCGCTGAGGAGCTTCTCCATGCCCGTGTACGGGGTGGACAGGCCGTAGAGCTGGACCAGGGCGGTGACCAGCCCGGCGACCCAGTAGGCGTACTGGCGCTGCATGCCCCAGGAGCCGACGGTCAGTCCGGCCACGATGACGGCGAGCGTCCAGTAGATGTGCCCGGGGCCGATCAGGCGGAGCAGTACGACGCCGATAACGGCGCCGACGATGGTGCCCGCCATACGGTGGCCGAGCTTGCGCAGCCTCTCGTGGGTGGTGTTGGTGCCGAACAGCGTGATCATCACGCCGACCAGGCCCCAGTAGAAGCGCTGCGGGTTGATGGCATCGGTGATGGGGCACACGATGGCGGCCGCGAGCCCGGCGTGCACGGGTGCGCGCAGGTACGGGACCGCCCGCCGCCAGCCCTTCTCGCTCTGGGCGGCGATGACCCGGCGGGCGACCGCTCCGGTGCCGGCCGGGCGGTTCTGCTCCAGCGCGACGGTGGGCTGGAAGGGCACCTTGGCGCGCGCGGTCGGCGCGTTCCAGCCGAGGTCGAGCCAGTGGGCGAGGGAGTCGGCGAGCGAGTCCAGGAGGTGGCCGACCCGGCGGGCCAGCGCGGCGGCCTCGGCTTCTTCGGAGCCCGCATCGGCGGCCTCCAGTACGGCGGTGGCCTGCTGCTGGATGAGCTGCGCTGCCGGGCGCAGCGCGTCGGCCCTGCCCAGCGGGGTGTCCCGGGTGATGACCAGGCCGACGACCATGGCCTCCCGGAGGTGCGCCGGTGCCTGGAGGCGGGTGAGCTGCTGGACGCACTGGCCGATGCCCTTCAGGGCCAGCTCGGCGTCGAAGAGGTGGCGGTGGAGCAGCTCGGCGGTGTCGGGGTCGGCGGCGACCTCGGGCTGGGCGAGGCGGCCGTCGATGGTGACGGTGGTGACGTTCAGCCGGCGCAGGCTGCGGCGCATCCGCTTGACGGCGACCTCGTGGTCGGCGTCGGGGTCCAGCGCGTCGGTGGCGGCGTCGGCGACCCGGCGGGCCTCGACGACGAAGGCGCGCTGCGTACGAAGGAGGTCCTCGCGCGGCATCGGGTAGCACAGCGCGAGGCGGGTCAGCAGGACGGCGACGGCGGAGACCAGGGAGACGAGGAACATCTCGCCACAGAGGTTCAGCGGGACGTTCGCCATCATGCCGACCATGAAGGCGTTGAAGAGCAGCATGCCGCCCAGCAGCGCGAGGGTGCCGAACCGGGCGAGGAAGAACGTCACCGCGAGCGCGGCCACCATGATGGTGAGTTCGAGCACGCGGTACTGGTGCAGCCAGGCGGCGAGCGGCAGCGCGGCGGAGAACGGGAACGGCATCCACACGATGGCCTTGGCCAGCCGCTGCCAGGTGTTCTCGGCGACGGCGAACGCGCTCATCAGGCCCATCATGCCGCCGGCCATCATGCCCAGCATGGCGGGCAGGCCGAGCGCCACGGACATCCCGTAACCGGTCGCGAGCCCGGTGACCATGGCGACCAGCGTCCGCCACCCGGCCTGCAGCTGGCCGAGTCCGGGGTCGGCGGCGAGCACCCAGTCCCACCAGCGTCTCGGCCCGCCGACGCGCCGGGGTGCCACGGCGCTGTCGCGGGCCGGATCGCGGCCGGTACGGCCGTCGGTGATGTCCGGGGTTTCGGTGGCTGGCGTGGTCAACTGACCTCCGGTTCGATGGCGTGCAGCAGGGTCCTTACGGCATCCCGGGCGGCGCCCACGGCGCGCTCCGGTTCGTCGACGTTCGAGCGCAGCCCTTCGAGAAGCGCCGCGGCCATCCGCTGCCGCGCGTGCTCCAGCAGCTCCCGGCCTGCGGGCGTCAGCGAGGTCTCGATGCAGCGCCGGTCGTGGGCGCTGCGCTCGCGCTGGACGAGTCCGCGCTCCTCCAGTTCCTGCAGGACCACGGTGACCCGGGGCTGCGCGATGCCGGTGCGCGCGGCGAGTCCGGTGACCCGCAGGGGGCCGCCCTCCAGGGCGTCCAGGAGCGAGACGTGCGTACGCGGCAGGCCGAATTCACCGAGCCGGAAAAGTGCCTGGGAGAGCCTGCCGATGCCCCGGAGGAGCCCGCGAGCGGCGTTCTCGATGCGCTGTTCGTCGGACGTCGACGATGAATGCATATAGCAATTATATAACAGAGGTATGCATCCTCGTCACCGGGTGCTGCGCACCGCCTGGGGACAGTCGCCATTGGCCCCTCCCCTTCGGGGGCCGCGGCTGGCAGGATTCCGGCCATGGTCCACAGCCTTCCCCTGCCCTGCGGCCGCCGGGCGCTGCAGATGGCGGTCGCGGCGGCGGCCGTCGCCGGGCTGCTGCTGTGGTGCCTGCTGCCGGGCGGGCCGCAGGCGCCGGGCGGGCGGGTGACGCTGGCCACTGGGGTGCCGACCGGGGTGTACGCGCGCTACGGGGAGCTGCTGAAGCAGGACCTCGCGCACGACCTCCCGGACCTCGACGTCACCCTGTCCCGCAGCGAGGGCTCCGTCGACAACATCCGCAAACTCGTCTCCGGGCGCGCCGAGTTCACCATCGCGGCGGCCGACGCGGTCGCCACGTACCAGGAGGCGCGCGGGCGGGGCGCCACCGGGCTGCGCGCGTGCGCACGCCTCTACGACGACTACATGCAGCTGATCGTCCCGAAGAACTCCAAGGTCCGCTCGACGCGCGACCTGAAGGGGCTGCGGGTCGGTGTCGGCGCCGACGGCTCCGGAGTACAGCTGATCACCCGCCGGCTGATGCGCGCGGCGAAGCTGGACTTCGACCGGGACATCCACGCGGAGCGGGTCGGCATCGACACGATGCCGCGGCTGCTGGAGAGCGGGAAGCTCGACGCGTTCTTCTGGTCCGGCGGACTGCCCACCACGGCCGTGAAACGGCTGGCCGACCGCTTCCCCGTACGGCTGGTACAACTCGGCGACCTGGTGAAACCGCTGCACGCGCAGGGCAGGGGCAGCCGCTACTACCGGGCCGCCGTGATGCCGGCGGACGCGTATCCGAAGGCGCAGGACGACCGGGCCGTGAAGACCATCGCGGTGGCGAACCTGCTGGTGACCACCGACCGCGAGGACCCGGACCTGACCAGGGCCATGACGCGGACGGTGATAGACAGCCGGGACCGCATCGGCCGCGAGGTGCACGACGCCCAGAAGGTCGACCTGCGCACCGCCGTCTTCACCGACCCGCTGCCGCTGCATGAGGGCGCACGGCGGTACTACGTCTCGGCGAAGCCGTAGGGGCCCGTGAAGGCCTCTCACGGGGTCGTCAGGGGGCGGCCGGCACGTCCTGGTGCGGGCGGTCGCGCGGGACGGTGACAGTGGCGCACAGGCCGCGTGGCGCGTTCGGGGCGTAGGAGATCTCCGCGCCGCCCGCGGCGAGCATGGCGCGCGTGATGGACAGGCCCAGACCGGACCCGGAGACGTTCTGGTGGCGGCCGCTGCGCCAGAAGCGGTCACCGATCCGTTCCAGTTCCTCGTCCGTGAGGCCGGGGCCGTGGTCGGCGACCGTGATCCGGACCCACTCGCCTTCGGGGACCGCGGCGACCGTGACCTCCTCGCCGGCCGGGGTGAACTTCAGGGCGTTGTCGACGACCGCATCCAGGGCGCTGGACAGCGCCACCGGATCGGCCCAGCCCGTGACCGCGCCGTGCCCGTCGTACCGCAGCGTCACGCCCTTGTCGTCGGCAAGCGGGCGCCAGGCGCCGGCCCGTTCGGCGGCGAGCGCGGCGACATCGGTGAGCTGGAGGTCGGCGGGTGTGTGCTCGGCCAGCGCCAGGTCCAGCAGGCCGTCCAGGACCCGGGCCAGGCGCTTGCCCTCCGTACGGACGGAGGCGATCTCCTCGTTGTCCTCGGGGAGTTCGAGCGCGAGCAGTTCGATGCGGAGGAGGAGGGCGGAGAGCGGGTTGCGGAGCTGGTGGGAGGCGTCGGCGACGAAGGCGCGCTGCTGCTCCAGCACGTCCTCGACGTTGTCCGCCATCTCGTTGAACGACCGGGCCAGCCTGCGGAGTTCCGGCGGCCCGGAACCGGCGACCACCCGGGACTTCATCCGCCCGGTGGCGATGTCGTGGGTGGCCGCGTCCAGTGTCCGTACGGGCAGCAGCACCCACCCCGTGAGCCGGAACGCGGCGCCGACCGCGACCAGCATGGCCAGCGCCTCCCCCGCCACCAGCCACAGCCAGCCGTGCAGAATCCGCGAACGCAGCTGCTTCGTGGGCGAGTCGGTGAAGACCACCGCGACGACGTCGCCGTCCCGGATGACCGGCGAGGCGACCGGCAGCCGGCGGTCGTCCCAGGGCCACGCCTGGTGCGGGTCGTGGCTGCGCCGCCCGGCGAGCGCCTCATCGAAAGCCTGCCGCCCCTCCCCCTCACTCGGTATCCGCCAGTGCGCGGGCGCGGCAGCCATGGGGGTGCGATCGCGGTAGAAGACACCGGCACGGATGCCGTAGAGATCGTGGTACCGCTGGAGCTCCGTACGGAGGGTGCTCAACCGTTCGTCCTCGGCGGGGGCCCGGCCGTCGGCGCCGGGCCGGGCGGTCACGAACTGCGCCAGTGAGGCGAAGCGCGCCGCGTCGTCGATCCGGTCCACCACCACCCGCTGCTGCTCGCCCGCCGCCTGGCTGCCGGCCAGCGGGAAGCCGAGCGCAAGCAGCACACCGGCCAGCAGCACGATGAGGAGCGGGAGGAGGCGGGTGCGCACGGTGCTGTACGGCCGTCAGGAGGCCGGGGGCGCGGGGGCGGGCGCCACGAGCCGGTAACCGACGCCGCGCACCGTCTCGATCAGCGCGGGCATGCGCAGCTTGGAACGGAGCGAGGCGATGTGCACCTCCAGAGTGCGTCCGGTGCCCTCCCAGCTCGTCCGCCACACCTCGCTGATGATCTGCTCCCTGCGGAAGACCACTCCGGGGCGCTGCGCAAGAAGGGCGAGCAGGTCGAACTCCTTACGGGTCAGCGGAACGGCGCCCCCGTTGACCGAGACCTGGCGGGTGGCCAGTTCGATGGTGACGGCACCGATGCGCAGCAGGTGCTCGCCGCCCCCGTCCTCGGCCGGCTGCTCCCCGGGGCCGTGCACGGTGCGCCGGCTCACCGCGTGGATACGGGCCAGCAGTTCCCCGGTGTCGTAAGGCTTGACCACGTAGTCGTCCGCGCCGAGGTTCAGACCGTGGATGCGCGAGCGGACGTCGGAGCGCGCGGTCACCATGATCACCGGAGTGCTCGTGAGCTTCCGTATCCGGCCGCAGACCTCGAATCCGTCCTGGTCGGGCAGGCCCAGGTCGAGCAGTACCACCGCGAACGGCTCCGCCGCGTCCGGTACGAGCGCGTGCAGCGCCTCCTCACCGCTCCGGGCGTGCACCACCTCGAAGCCGTGCTTGGCGAGCACCGCGGAGAGCGCCGCGGCGACATGGTTGTCGTCCTCCACCAGCAGCAGCCGCATCGGCCCTCCCCCTCTCACCGCTCGCGTCGCAGGCCATCAGGGCATCTACCGCGATCGACGGCGGACCCGTCAAGGGGCAGCCGGTCCGGAACGGACATCTGTTACCCAGCCGGTACCGGCCCGTACGGAATGGACCGTTGCCCTCCGCAAACCGGCCGCCGGGCGCGTCCACGCACCCCGCGCCCCGTTCACCCAGAGTGTCGCTTTGCAGCCGGATCGTTATGCTCAATTTCCGCTCAGATGTACTGACGCTGATCGCAGTGCGTCACTACTGTCCTCTCAACCGAGGAGGACGGAGCTACCCGCCGATGAGCGAAGTATCGGTGACCAAGGACCCCGGGGGCCCCGCCCCGGCGGTGGACGATCTGGTCGTGCTGACAGGGGTCAACAAGCATTTCGGCGCGCTGCACGTGCTCCAGGACATCGATCTGACGATCAAGCGCGGCGAGGTCGTCGTCGTGATCGGTCCGTCCGGGTCCGGAAAGTCGACGCTGTGCCGCACGATCAACCGCCTGGAGACCGTCGACTCCGGAAGCATCACCATCGACGGCAAGCCGCTGCCCCAGGAGGGCCGGGAGCTGGCGCGGCTGCGGGCCGACGTCGGCATGGTCTTCCAGTCCTTCAACCTCTTCGCGCACAAGACCGTGCTGGAGAACGTGACGCTGGGCCAGCTGAAGGTCCGCAAGTCGGACAAGAAGGCGGCCGAGCAGAAGGCCCGTGCGCTGCTGGACCGGGTCGGTGTGGGCAGCCAGGCGGACAAGTACCCCGCGCAGCTCTCCGGCGGTCAGCAGCAGCGCGTGGCGATCGCCCGGGCGCTGGCGATGGACCCGAAGGTGATGCTCTTCGACGAGCCCACCTCGGCGCTGGACCCGGAGATGATCAACGAGGTGCTGGAGGTCATGCAGCAGCTCGCCCGGGACGGCATGACCATGGTCGTCGTCACGCACGAGATGGGTTTCGCGCGCTCGGCGGCGAACCGCGTCGTCTTCATGGCGGACGGCAAGATCGTCGAAGAGGCCGAGCCGACGCAGTTCTTCAACAACCCGCGCAGCGACCGTGCCAAGGACTTTCTTTCCAAGATCCTGCACCACTGAGCCCGCAGCGGCCCACGATGACTGCCCACACCTGCTGAACCGAAGGAACTTCACCATGAGGATGCGTAAGACGGCCACTGCGGCCACTGTGGTGCTCGCGTTGGCCGCGACGGCGACGGCGTGCGGCGGCAAGTCCGGATCGGCCGGTGACAAGCCCAAGAGCGAGAAGGTCTTCAGCGGCGACTACAAGGTCGCCAAGGACGTGAAGATCGACTCGCCGACGCTGAAGAAGGCGCAGCAGCGGGGCAAGATCATCATCGGCGCGAAGGCGGACCAGCCGTTCCTCGGCTTCCAGGACTCCGACGGCAAGCGCACGGGCTTCGACATCGAGATCGCCAAGATGGTCGCCGCCGACCTCGGCTTCTCCCCCAAGCAGGTCGAGTTCAAGACGGTCGACTCCAACGTCCGCGAGACCTCGATCTCCAAGGGCCAGGTCGACTACTACGTCGGTACGTACACGATCAACGACGAGCGCAAGAAGCAGGTCGGCTTCGCCGGCCCGTACATGACCGCCGGCGCCGACCTCCTCGTCCGCAAGGACGAGAAGGCGATCACCGGACCGGACAAGGTCAAGGGCAAGAAGGTCTGCTCGATCGTCGGCTCCACTCCGCTGCAGGAGATCAAGAAGGCGAAGTACGGCGCCGAGACCACCGAGCTCGGCAAGTACTCCGACTGCGTCAAGTCGCTGCTGGACGGACAGGTCGACGCGGTCACCACCGACGACGCGATTCTCAAGGGCTACGCCGCCGAGCGCCCGAGCAAGCTGAAGGTCGTCGGCAAGCCGTTCACCGAGGAGCCCTACGGCATCGGCATGAACAAGAACGACAAGGCGCTGCGCGAGGCCATCTCGAAGGCCGTCGAAGCGCACATCAAGAACGGCGACTACAAGAAGGCGTACGAAGGCACGCTGGGCAAGTCCGGCTCCGCGTACGAAGAGCCGAAGACGCCGCTGCCCCGTTACTGACGCGCCCCGCGCTTCCTGCGTCAACCGCCTCGCCGACCGCCCCGTACGCCCGCCGCGGTGGGTGTACGGGGCGCGGTCCCGCGCGCCCGTCCGCCGCCTCCTTCTGACCGCAACCGCGGAGACCCCATGAACGTACTCCTCGATCACCTACCAGAGTTCCGCGACGGCTTCCTGGGGACCCTCGCGCTCACCGCGGCCAGCGCGGCGCTCGCGCTCATTCTGGGTGTCCTCATAGCCGGCTTCCGCGTCTCCCCCGTACCGCCGCTGCGGGCATTCGGCACCGCCTGGGTGACCCTCCTGCGCAACACGCCGCTGACGCTGCTGTTCCTGGTCGCGTTCTTCGTCGTACCGCTGATCCTCTTCCCCGGCGTCAGCCCCTTCGTACTCGCCACTCTCGCGCTGGGCTTCTACACCTCGTCCTTCGTGTGCGAGGCGGTGCGCTCGGGCATCAGCACCGTGCCGCTGGGCCAGGCCGAAGCGGCCCGCAGCATCGGCATGACCTTCATGCAGACCCTGCGCATGATCGTCCTGCCGCAGGCCACCCGCACCGTCATCCCGCCGCTGAGCAGCATCTTCATCGCGCTGACGAAGAACTCCGCGATCGCCGGCGCGTTCAGCAACACCGAGCTGTTCAACGTCTCGAAGCTGCTGAGCGACAAGGGCTTCGCGATCGGGTGGATCTTCCTGTGGATCGCCCTCGCCTACCTCGTGATCACCTTCACCATCAGTGGCATCTTCCGGCTGCTGGAGCGCCGCCTGGAGGTGGCCCGATGACCGCCAGTGTTCTCTACGACGCTCCCGGGCCCAAGGCCAAGGTGCGCAATCGCCTCTACGCCGTCGGCGGCTCGCTCGCCATCCTCGCGCTGCTCGTCTTCGCCGTGCTCCGCCTGGACGCCAAGGGACAGCTCAACCCCGAGCTGTGGGACATCCTCAACTACGCGAACGTACGCACCAACATCCTCAACGGTGTCCTGACCACCCTCCAGGTCTTCGCGGTGGCCGCGGTCCTGTCGCTTGTGCTCGGCGTCCTGCTCGCCGTCGGCCGCCTCTCCGACCACAAGCCGATCCGCTGGCTGGCCACCGGCTTCATCGAGCTCTTCCGCGCCATCCCGCTCCTGATCACCATTTACGCCCTGTGGGTGCTCTTCCTCAGCTACCAGTCCGAGCTGGGGTTCACCGGTGAGGGCACCCAGTTCTGGGCCCTGGTCATCGGTCTGACCGTCTACAACGGCTCGGTGCAGGCCGAGGTCCTGCGCGCGGGCATCAACTCCGTATCGAAGGGCCAGCGCGAGGCCGCGTACGCGATCGGCATGCGCAAGACCCAGGTCATGACCACGATCCTGATGCCGCAGGCGATCCGGGCGATGCTGCCGACGATCATCAGCCAGCTCGTGGTGACGCTGAAGGACACCTCGCTCGGCTTCGTCATCACCTACGAAGAGCTGCTGTACACACTGCGCCTGATGGCACAGAACACCACCATCAACGAGCAGGACACCTACCTTCCCCTGATCGTGGCCGGCGGCGTCATCTACGTCGCCATGTGCCTCGCGCTCTCCTCGCTCGCCACCTGGATCGAGCGCCGCGGCCGCCGCGCCAAGACCGGGATCGCGGTCGCGGAGGCGGGGCAGGCGCTGACGGCGGGCGACGCGATGGCCCCCATCGACGGGGCGACCACGCCGGGGCCGGTGGACAAGACGAAGGAATAGGCCGGCAGAACGCCTGGTTCGCCTACTGCCGTCCAGCGGCAAGGACCTGACGGGCCGACATTTATACAGAGGCAGCGGCGCCGGTGCCGCTGCCTCTGTCACTTGACGCGGCACGCCCGCACTAGGTTGCATACGCTGTGTGATCGCGCACCGGGCCCCAACTGCCAGTTCCTGTACGTCCCGTAAGTACCTCCGGGTCCGGGGAGGGGCTTCGTGGACCCGGTGATCGTGGCCGGGGCCGGCCCGGTCGGCCTCTCCCTCGCCGTCGCCCTCGCACGCCTCGGCGTCCCCTGCATCGTGCTGGACGAGACCGACGGCCGCGACGAGGTCCGGCTCGCCCGTACCGCCGTACTGCGGCCCGACACCGCCGCCTTCCTCACCCGGCTGGGCTGCGGCGAGACCCTGGGCGCCGAGGGCACCCGCTGGGCGGCCTGGCGCACGATGCAGCGCCGGCGGCTGCTGGACCGGGTGGAATTCACGGTTCCGGGGGTCGGGGGAATCCCGGCACAGGCGGACGAACGGGCCGGTGGGGGCGACTGGGCCGATGACGATGACTGGGGCCACGGTGGTGGGGCGGGCGGCGCGGAGAGCGGCAGCGCGGGGCCCGGCGGGGGTACGGCGGCCGCGCGCGGAAAGGCGATCACGGCGCGTGCGCTGGACGGCGCGGCGCACGACGACGGCACGCACACCTTCCTGTCACCCATACACGTGCCCCAACACGCCCTCGCCCGCGCCCTCCGCACCGTCCTCGACCACGAACCGCTCGTACAGGTCGTCACCGACAGCCGCGTCGACGAGCTGACCCAGGACCACGACGGCGTCGGCGTACACACCCGCGGCCCGAACGGCACATGGTGGCGAGGGAGTTACGTCATCGGCTGCGACGGCCCGCGGTCGACCGTACGCAAGCTGCTGGACATCCGCTTCCCCGGCCGTACCGCCGTCGAACGGCACGCCGTCGCCGCCCTGCGCACCGAACTCCCCTGGCCCGGCGAGGCCCTGCTGCACCGCGCACCCCCGCGCCGCGGCGCCGCCGGAACGGGCCGAGCCGGCATCATCGGCGGACCGGCCGGAGAGGTGACGGCCCGCCCCCTCCCGGACGGCGTCTGGCGGCTGGACTGGCTGCTGCCACCGGGCCGCGACCTGGTCACTCCGGACGCACTCGTGACACGCATCCGGGACACGCTGGCGGGGTGGACGGCCGGTACGGATACGGGCCGGGCGGGCGTGGGAGGGACCGGCGCCGGAGCGGGCGAGGGGGCCGGGCCCGGGAGCCGCTGGGGCGACGGCGAGGACGGCCAGGGGGCCGGTTCGCTCGTGCCGCCCTACGAGCTGCTCGACACCGGGGTCCACACCGTCCACCACCGGCTCGCGCGGCGCTGGCGCTCCGGGCGGGCGTTCCTCGCCGGGGACGCCGCGCACCTGCTCGGCGCGCTGGGCACACAGGGCCTGGACGAGGGGCTGCGGGACGTCGAGAACCTCGCATGGAAGCTGGCGCTCGCCTGGCACCACGGCGCCTCCGACACGCTGCTGGACAGTTACCAGGCGGAGCGCAGGAGCTCCGTCGCCGCCCGCCTGCGCGCCGCGGACCAGGCATTGCCGTTGCTGCGCGACGGCGGCGCCCGGGGGCGGCTGCGGGGCGTGGTCACGGCGGCCGGGCGCGGGCGGACGTCGCTGCTGACGGACGGGCACCTGGGGCGCGGGCCGCTGGGCGCGCCTCCGGTGTACGACCGGTCGCCGCTGGCGCCCGCCACTCCGCCGGCCGGCGGGGTCCGGGTGGGTACCGAGCAGGGCGGGCCGGTCGCGGACGTCGCGGTGACGGCGCCCGACGGCTCGGCCGTACGGCTGCGGGACCGGCTGGGGCACGGCCTGCTGGTCGTCCTCGTCGCGCCGGGCACGGGGGTGTGGGACCGCCGGCACTGGATGTCGGCGGGCCTGATGCCGCAGCTGGCCGACGCGGTGGCGGCGCTGCCGCTGACCGCGGAGATCCTGGTCGCGGAGTACTACCCGGGCGCCGCCGCCCACAACGTCCTCCTCATCCGCCCCGACGGCCACCTCATCACCGCCCTCGCCGGCGTCCGCCCCGCCGAACTCCAGGCGTGTGCGCGGGCGCTGTGCGGGGGCGAGGGGGAGACTCCGGGCACGCCGGCGTCGCCATCGGGCCTGTCTCGCGATTGACCGTTGCCCGACCCCCGTGCTTCAGTACGAGCGTGACAGGCACCGACTCGCACTTCTGGCGGAGGGTCCATCTGGACCTGGTCCGCTACGCGGGCTGCGTGTGTCGCCCGTCCTGCTGACCGGTCTCTGATCCCGCCTGAACTCTCTGGACTTCAGGACTTCTGGATCTCTGGATCTCTGTTTCCGGTCCCGCATCACAGTTGCCCTTCGCGCGGCGTACCGGCATACCGGCGCACGTCCGTCTTCGAGGCACGCGCCCCACGACGTCCGTACGGGGCCGTGCTGTGCGGCGTACGCGCATATCCGGCGCGCCCACCGGTTCGTACCGCGGTGCGTGCCGCCCGCCGCGCGCTCCCTCGCGACCTACAGGACGGTCCTCGTGCCCGACGTACGTACCTCGCCCTTCCCGCAAGCTGCCGCAGGCCCCGACCGGGGACCCGGCGACGACCGGGGCCCCAGCGACGATTGGGGCCCCAGCGCCTCCGACCTGCTCGACTTCGTCCGCCGCACCGCCGCCGACGCCGACCTGATCGCCTCACTCCCCCTCGACCCCGAGGGCCGTACCTGGATCCGGCTGGACGGCCCGGGCGGCAGCGAGGCGTGGCTCATCGGCTGGCCGCCCGGAACGGGCACCGGCTGGCATGATCACGGAGGTTCGCGGGGCGCCTTCGCCGCCGCGGCAGGCGAGCTGACCGAACGGTCCCTCGCCGTCCGGCTGCCCACCGAGGGCTGGAAGACGCTCGAACTCGCGGAGGACGTGGACCGCGAACGACGGCTCAGCGACGGCCGCGGCCGGGCCTTCGGCCCCCACCACGTGCACGAGGTGTTCAACGCCTCGCCGACCACCCACGCCGTGTCCGTACACGCCTACTACCCGCCGCTCCCCCTGATGCGGCGCTACAGCCGCAGCGGCGCCGTACTGCGGCTCGAGGAGATCGAGCGTCCGGAGGAGTGGGCATGAGCGCGATCGACGACCTCCTGGCGCAGGCCCGCGCGGAGCTGGACCGAGTGGAGCCCCACGAGGCCGCGGCCATCCAGCGGGACGGCGGGCTGCTGGTGGACATCCGTTACGCGACCCTGCGCGAGCGGGACGGTACGATCCCGGGCGCGCTGATCGTGGAACGCAACGAGCTGGAGTGGCGGCTCGACCCGACGGGAGACCACCGCGCGCCCGAGGCCACGAGCCACGACCTCCGTACCGTCGTGATCTGCAACGAGGGATACGCCTCCAGCCTCGCCGCCGTCTCCCTCCGCCGACTCGGCCTGCACCGCGCGACGGACCTCACCGGCGGTTTCCAGGCCTGGCGGGCCGCCGGCCTGCCGGTGAGTCCACCTACTTGACCGGGGGCCTCCTCGGGTTGGGGGCCTTTCCTCAGCCCCTCTCCCCGGGGGCCCTCCCCCCCCCCCGCCCACACCCCTCCCCATCCCCCGTACTCGCTCAGCCTCAAGGCTCCAGGCTCAACCTCAAGCTCCAGGCTCAACCTCCAAGCTCAGCCCCAACCCCCAACCCCCAAGCTCAGCGCTCAGCCCCCCGACACCTACTCATCGAGGAAATCCGCAGCCCCCGCGTCCGCGTCCTCGTCCTCTGCCGCTTCCGCCTCGAGGGCCGTGCGGACGACACGGAGGGCGAGGCCCTCCGGGTAGCCCTTGCGGGCGAGCATGCCCGCGAGGCGGCGCAGGCGCTTGTCGCGGTCCAGCCCCCGCGTGGACCGGAGCTTTCGGTCGACCAGTTCGCGGGCGGTCTGCTCCTCCTGTTCCGGGGCGAGCTGCCCGACGGCCTCGTCGATCAGCGACGACTCCACGCCCTTCGTGCGCAGCTCCCGGGCGAGCGCGCGACGGGCGAGGCCGCGGCTGTGGTGCCGGGACTCCACCCACGCCCCGGCGAACGCCGCGTCGTTGATCAGCCCGACCTCCTCGAAGCGGGAGAGCACCTCTTCTGCCGCCTCATCGGGGATGCCCCGCTTCTGCAGGGCATCCGCGAGCTGCTTCTTCGTGCGTGGGTTTCCGGTGAGCAGACGCAGGCATATCGCCCGCGCCTGCTCCTCGGGTGTGCGCGGAGGCCCGTCCCCGGCCCTCGACGAGGCCGGGCCACCGCTGTCCGGGCTGCCGCCATCGGCGACGGGCGCGGCGTCGTGCTCGCCGCTGTCGGGCCAGTGCGTTCGGCGGGTCACGGCGGAGTACTAGCTCTTGGCCGCTGCGGTCTTGGCTGCCTTGGCGCCCTTGGCCGCGGGGGCCGGGACGGCCTTGGCGGGCTCCGCCGGCGTGCCGGCCGCGTCCCCGCCTGGCTCCGCCGGCAGGTCCTCGGGCTTCACACCGATGCCCAGCTTCTCCTTGATCTTCTTCTCGACCTCGTTGGCCAGGTCGGGGTTGTCCTTGAGGAAGTTGCGGGCGTTCTCCTTGCCCTGGCCGAGCTGGTCGCCCTCGTACGTGTACCAGGCGCCGGACTTGCGGATGAAGCCGTGCTCCACGCCCATGTCGATCAGGCCGCCCTCGCGGCTGATGCCCTGGCCGTAGAGGATGTCGAACTCCGCCTGCTTGAAGGGCGGGGCGACCTTGTTCTTCACGACCTTGCAGCGGGTGCGGTTGCCGACCGCGTCCGTGCCGTCCTTGAGGGTCTCGATACGGCGGATGTCGATGCGCACCGAGGCGTAGAACTTCAGGGCGCGGCCACCGGTCGTGGTCTCCGGCGAGCCGAACATCACGCCGATCTTCTCGCGGAGCTGGTTGATGAAGATCGCGGTGGTCTTCGACTGGTTGAGCGCGCTGGTGATCTTCCGGAGCGCCTGGCTCATCAGGCGGGCCTGGAGGCCGACGTGCGAGTCGCCCATCTCACCCTCGATCTCGGCCCGCGGCACCAGAGCGGCGACGGAGTCGATCACGATGAGGTCCAGCGCGCCGGAGCGCACCAGCATGTCGACGATCTCCAGGGCCTGCTCGCCGTTGTCGGGCTGGGAGAGGATCAGGGCGTCGGTGTCTACGCCGAGCTTCTTGGCGTACTCGGGGTCGAGGGCGTGCTCGGCGTCCACGAAGGCCACCTGGCCGCCGGCCTTCTGCGCGTTCGCCACGGCGTGCAGGGTCAGGGTCGTCTTACCGGAGGACTCCGGGCCGTAGACCTCGACCACGCGGCCGCGCGGGATGCCGCCGACGCCGAGGGCCACGTCGAGCGCGGTCGACCCCGTCGGGATGACCTCGATGGGCTCGTTCGGCCGGTCCCCCATGCGCATTACTGCGCCCTTGCCGAATTGCCGTTCAATCTGTGCGAGTGCGGCGTCCAGCGCCTTCTCGCGGTCAGTGCCTGCCATGGGTTCCACCCGGTTCGCTTGAGTCGATCGCTTCACGTCCATGACGCTAACGCCTGCCACTGACAATGCGCCCGGACCCGGCCTCGACCTGTGGATAACTTCCAGGGAACCCCCAGAAAATAGGGGCCGTAGCCCTCATAAGAATGGATGTTCGATTTTGGTGTCAAGCGCACCACGCCGCGCCCGAGCCCCGGGCCGGGCCCCGGAACCGCTCAGTCGTCGGCGGGCCCGTCGTCCTTCCGGCGCCGGTCGGTGCCGGGCTCCCCGTCCGCTCCCCGGCCCTGCTCTCCCGGCCGGTCGTCTTCCTCGGACCGCCGGCGTTCGTCCAGCGGCGCCTTCGTCTGCTCCGCGTGGAGGATGTGCCGCACCTTTGCCAGGAGGGAGGCGCCCCGTCTACGGCGGCCGCGGCCCAGCACCCGCGGGTCGTCCGTGACCTCGTACCGCTTGACGTACGCGCCGAGGAAGCCCTGCAGCGTCGCCGTCGCGGGAATGGAGATCAGCGCGCCGACCGCGCCCAGCAGCGCCGTGCCCGCGATGACCGACCCGAAGGCGACCGCCGGGTGGATGTCCACGGTCCGCGCGGTGATCCGCGGCTGCAGGAGGTAGTTCTCCAGCTGCTGGTAGACGACCACGAAACCGAGCACCCAGACCGCGTACCAGGGGTTCACCGTGAAGGCGATCAGCATCGGCAGCGCACCCGCGAGGTACGTGCCGATCGTCGGGATGAACTGCGAGACCAGGCCGACCCACATGGCCAGCGCGGGCGCGTACGGCACGCCGAGGATCTCCAGCAGGACGTAGTGCGCGATGCCGGAGATCAGCGCCATCAGGCCGCGGGAGTACAGATAACCGCCGGTCTTGGCGACCGCGAGCTCCCAGGCGCGCAGCACCTCGGCCTGCCGGGTGGGCGGCAGTACGGAGCACAGCGCGCGGCGCAGCCGGGGTCCGTCGGCCGCGAAGTAGAACGAGAACAGCGCCACGGTGAGGAGGTTGAACAGCGAGCCCAGGACGGTCGCGGAGACGGCGAGGACGTTGTTGGCGCTGTCCTGGACGTACCGCTGCAGCCAGTCGGACTTCAGCAGGTTGTTCTGCACCTCCACACGCGAGAGGTGGGTGTGGAAGGTCTCGTTCGTCCAGCTGATCACGGAGTCGAGGTACTGCGGGAACTCGCCGACCATGGTGGCGATCTGTCCCGCCAGCATGGAGCCGAGCAGCGTCACGAAGCCCACTCCGACGACCAGGATGGCGAGGAAGACCAGCCCGGTGGCGGCGCCGCGCCGCATGCCGCGCGCCGCCATCCAGTCGACCGCCGGCTCGACGGCCAGCGCCAGGAAGAACGCGATGAGGATGTTCAGCAGCAGCGAGATGAGCTGGTGGAACGCCCAGCTCGCCAGCTGGAAACAGGCCAGCAGGGCGAGTGCCAGCACCATGGCGCGCGGCAGCCAGCGCGGCATCTGCGCAGCGGGGCGCGGAGCGTTCGGTCGTTGGTCGTCGGGGCCGGTGGGCTTCGGAGTCGCGGACACGGCTCAAGTCTCGCGTACGGGTCGGACAACGCGGGCCCTGACCCACCTCACGTCGGATCGTCGCGGACGCGGATCCGGGTGGTGCGGTGCGGTCAGCGCTTCTCGTACGGCACGTCCATGACGGCGCAGACCACGCGCCAGACCTCCTTGGCACTCCAGCCCGCGTCGAGCGCCTCGTGGACGGTCCGGCCGCCCAGCTCGGACATCACGTAGTCGCGCGCGAAGGAGTCGGCGTACGCCGCGCCGAAATGATCCGCCATCCGCTGCCAGAAGTCCGTCAACCGCATGGCCCCAGTATCCCGCCCCTGAGAGTGCAGCCGTGCGCGAGCCGCTGACCGGCCGCGGGTTCCGCCCTACCGTCGGGCCATGGACGGAACCGCAAACCCACCGACGACCCCTCTGGCGCGCGCCGAGCGCTTCATCTGGCTCACCGCGCGGGTCCTGGAACAGCGCCGCTTCGAACATCACTTCCTGGGCGGCAGCGCGGACGCCGTCGAGACCGCGCTCGACGCGTACCGCAACGACGACAACGGGTACGGGCACGCCCTGGAGCCGGACCTGCGCGGCCCCGTGAGCCAGCCGCTGCACACCGCGCACGCACTCGGGGTACTGGACGCCATCGGGCGCTGCGAGGGCCGCCGGGTGGAACAGGTGTGCCGCTATCTGACGGACATCTCCACCCCCGAAGGTGCCCTGCCCGCCCTGCACCCTTCGTTGCGCGGCTATCCCGCGGCGCCCTGGATCCCGGTGGTGGACGATCCGCCGAGCGATCTGCTGGCGACCGGTCCGGTGGTCGGGCTGCTGCACCGGAACGAGGTGTGGCACGCCTGGCTGTTCCGGGCGACGGACTACTGCTGGCAGGCGGTGGAGTCCATGGAGAAGACGCACCCGTACGGCGCGGAGGCCGCGCTGGGGTTCCTGGAGGGCGTGCCGGACCGGGCACGCGCCGCTGCCGCCGCCGCGCGTCTGGGCCGGCTCGTACGCGAGCAGGGGCTGGTCGTCGTGGAGCCGGAGCGGGCGCACGAGATCCCGGTGGCGGAGGGGTACGCGCCCGGTGAGCACCACTTCGCGTACGACTACGCGCCCACGCCGGCGTCCCCGGCGCGCGGCTGGTTCACGGACGCGGAGATGGACCGGGCTCTTGACCACCTCGCTGCCCTTCAGGAGGAGGACGGCGGCTGGCCCATCAACTGGCGGGCGTGGGCGCCGGGCACCACCTTGGAGTGCCGCCCGATGGTGACCCTCAAGGCGCTGCTGACGCTGCGCGCCTACGGGCGCGACATCGGATGACCCGGCCCCGAGGGCGAGCGGCCGGGGCGCGCCGTCTCTGAAGGCGGTTCCGGCGTGCTGTCTCTGAGGAGCAGCGCGCACAGGGCCAGGGTGGTGCCCCGTGGGGAGGCCAGGTCGATGCCGGTGAGTTCGGCGATCCGGGCGAGGCGGTTGTCGACGGTGTTCGGGTGCAGCCCGAGTGCCCGCGCGGTCGCGCGGCGGTCCTGGCGCGTCTCCAGGTGGGCGCGCAGGGTGTCGGTCAGTTCGGGGCGGCCGTCGAGCGGGTCGAGGAGGGCGGCGATCATCGGGCTGCTCTCGTCGCGGCGCGAGAGGTGGTACTCGAGCAGGACGTCGGCGAGCCGGTGGAGCTCCGGGGGCCGTCCGGAGGCGTGCGCGATGCGGATCACCTCGGAGGCGGTACGGGCGGCGTACGGGACGCCTCCGGGGCTCTCGGACCGCGCAGCGGCACAGCGCACCGGGCCGCCGTACGCGCGGGCCAGGCGCCGGGCGAGGCCGTCGGCGGGTTCCGGTGCGCCCGGTACGAGCGCATGGCCGCCCGCGGCGTCCAGGCTGAGGAGTACGTCGGTGCCGAATTCGCGTTCCAGGGCGGTTTGCAGGCGCCGCAGACCGCGGCGGACCGCGATCGGTGCGGGGGCGGGGCCGTCGGCCGGCGGGAGGCGCAGCGCGAGGACCGTGACGGGGCCGTCCAGGCCCAGTTCCGCCAGCGCGTCCCGGTCGGCGGCGGGCGCGCCGTCGATCAGGGCACGCGCGAGTGTGCGCCGTTCCTCGCGCCGTTCGGCGTCCAGCGCGGCGCGTTCGTCGAGGTAGGTCTCGGCGACCGCCCCGATGACGCTGTCCTGGTTGCGGAGGAGGAAGTCGGCCAGTTCGGCGAGGGCGGCCTCCTCACCGGGGCGGGCCTCGTCGCGCAGCGTCCTCCAGAGGGCGTAGGTGCCCAGCGTGTGGGTGCGCAGCAACAGGTGCAGCGGCAGGCCCTCCTCCGCGCGCTGCGCTGCGCGCTGTCTGAAGAGCGCGTGGTCGCCGTGGCGGCCGTCCCCGCCGCGTGCCCGCCGCATGAAGAGGCGCAGTCCGTGCCGCACGGTGGCGGCGATCTCGACGTCCTTCATGTCGTCGGGCAGTTCGGCGTACCCGGGGATGTGGTCGAACACGTCGCCGGACATCTCGCGGGCCAGTTCGTTGACCCGCGTCTCGCAGCGCAGGGCCAGGTCACGGGCGGCGTCGGACAGCGGCACGCGCGCCTCCTTCCTCCGGGTGCGGCACCGCGCCGCACCCGGAGGGGCGGCGGGGTTGTGACGCGTCACAGTACTGGCGTTGGGGCGATGTGACGGCGCCGGATGTCGTCCGGCCTGTACGCGGCCGAGACTCGGTGACCCGGCCGCGAATGGCCGCGGCGTACCGGCCGGCATCCGACCCTCGTAAGGAGCCGTTTTCTATGACGCAGCACAGCCTCGACGACTATCTCGCCTATGTGGACCGTGTCTGGCAGGGGCAGGACACCCTGCTCGCCCACCTCTCCGGGGCGTACACGGGGGACACTCTGGCGCGCATCGGCGAGCGGACCGGGTTCCTGCCCGCGTTCGCCAACGTGGCGGTCTTCGACACCGGGTCGGACGGGCTGGTGCTGGTGGATTCCGGGGACATCCGCACGGCCGGGCAGCTGCACACGGCGGTGACGGCGTTCGGCGCGGCGACGGACAGCGCGCCGCGCAAAGAAGTGCGCAGCATCGTCTACACGCACGGGCACGTGGACCACGTCTTCGGGGTCGGCCCGTTCGACGAGGACGCGCGGGCGCGGGGCGTGGCCGCTCCCGAGGTGGTCGCCCATGAGGCGGTGGCCGCGCGCTTCGACCGCTACACGGAGACGGCCGGCTACAACTCCTGGATCAACCGGCGGCAGTTCGGGGTGCCGGCGCTCAACTGGCCGACCCGTTACCGCTACCCGGACACCACCTACCGGGACCGGCTCACGCTGCGCTACGGGGACCTGACGTTCGAGCTCTTCCATGCGCGCGGCGAGACGGACGACGCCACCTACGTGTGGATTCCGGAGCTGAAGACGCTGTGCACGGGTGACCTGTTCATCTGGAACTCGCCGAACGCCGGCAATCCCCAGAAGGTGCAGCGCTACCCGGAGGACTGGGCGCGTGCGCTGCGCGCGATGGCGGAGCTGGGTGCCGAGGTGCTGCTCCCGGGGCACGGCGTACCGATCGTCGGCGCGCCCCGGATCGCGCAGGCCCTCGGGGACAGCGCCGAGCTGCTGGAGTCGCTCTGCACCCAGACGCGCGAGCTGATGAACGCCGGGCTGCGTCTGGACGAGGTGCTGCACGGCGTCAAGGTCCCGGCCGAGCTGCTGGCGAAGCCGTACCTCCATCCCGCGTACGACGAGCCGGAGTTCGTGGTCCGCAACCTGTGGCGGCTGTGGGGCGGCTGGTACGACCAGAACCCGGCGCACCTCAAGCCCGCGCCCGAAGCGGAGCTGGCCGCCGAACTGGCGGAGGCGGCGGGTGGCGCCGTCGTACTGGCGCGCCGGGCGGCAGACCTGCTGGGCCGCGGGGAGCTGCGGCTGGCCGCCCATCTGGCCGAGACCGCGGCGCTGGCGGCGCCGCAGGACCGCGAGGTGGCCCGGGTCCGCGCGGAGGTGTACGCGAAGCGGGCGGCCGCCGAGTCCTCCACGATGGCCCAGGGCGTCTTCCGGTGGGCCGCTGCGGAGTCGGCGGCCGTCGTCGAGGGGTCCGACCTCACCACGGAGCTGACGCGCAGCGAGGGGGGCCGTCGGCGGGCGGCCGGCGCCATCTCGGTCGGCGTCGTGGCGGACGAGGACGGCTGCGCGTGCGGCTCAGCGGCGGACAGCGGGACGGCGCCGGAGGCCGTTCGGTGACGTCGGCCGCCGAATCCGCGCCGGCGGTCCTACCGGGCGCGGCCGCCGCCTCACGGGGCCCGGCCTGGCGCACCACGTGGCTGCTGCTGGCCTTCATGCTGGTGAACTTCGCCGACAAGACGGTCATGGGCCTGGCCGCGAACCCGGTGATGCACGATCTCGGCCTCACCCGGGAGCAGTTCGGCACGGCGTCCTCGGCGTTCTTCGCGCTCTTCAGCCTGGCGGCGCTGGCCGGGTCGTTCCTCACCCGCACCGTGCGCACGTCCGTACTGCTGCTGGGCATGGCGCTCCTGTGGTCGGCGGCCCAGCTGCCGATGCTGATCGGCGCTGCCGGCTTCGGAGTGCTGGTGGTCACGCGCGTCCTGTTGGGCGCGGCGGAGGGACCGGCGTCCCCGGTGGCGCTGCACCACCTGTACGGCTGGTTCGAGCAGAAGGACCGCACGCTGCCGACCGCGGTGCTGCTGGCCGGTGCGGCGGCCGGGGTGGCCATCGCGGCGCCCACCCTGGGCGTGGTCATCGACCACTGGGGCTGGCGGTGGGCCTTCGGGGTCGTCGGTCTCGTCGGGCTCCTCTGGGCGGCGGTGTGGCTGCGGTACGGGAAGGAGGGACCGCTGGCGCCTCCGGTGGGCAGGCGGCGCACACCGGGGCCCGTTTCCGCGGCAGCAGGGGCTGCGCCCGGGACCCCGTACCGGAAGCTGCTGCTGTCGGGGACCTGGCTGGCGGCGGCGCTGGGTTCGTTCGCCGCGTACTGGACGCTGTCGGCCGGGCTGACCTGGTCGGCGGACTACTTCCAGGAGGTGGGCGGGCTCTCGTTGCGCGGCGCGAGCCTGTTGATCATGCTGTCCGCGCTGTCCAAGGGGGGAGCGATGCTGGCCCACGGGGCGCTCGTCCAGCGGTCGGTCAAGCGGGCGAAGGCCGGGCTGCCGCCGCGCCTCGCCTGGTCCTCCGGCGTGCAGACCGGCCTGGTGATGATCCTGGCGGGCGTGGCCATGGTGGGGTTCGCCGCGACGGACGTGCTGTGGCTGAAGATCGTCCTGCTGCTCGGGCCGATGGCCGTCACGGACATCATCCTCACGGTCGCGGCGACCGCCGTCTCCCGGATCTCTCCCGCCGACCGGCGCGGCGTCACCCTGGGCGCGCTGACGTGTGTGTTCGCCCTGGCGGGCGTGCTGGCACCGCTCGTCATGGGGCGCATCGTGGACGCGGGCACGACCGTCGCCTCCGGGTACTTCGGGGCGTACGTACTGATGGCCGGGCTGGTCACGGCGGCCGGGGTGGTGGTCACGCTCTTCCTGCGCCCGGAACGGGACGCGCGCCGGCTGAGCACGGAGTAGCGCCCCGGCGAGGGCGGGCGTACCGGGGTGCGCCCGCCCTCGCCCGTTCAGCCGCCGAGCGCCCGTACGCCTGCCGTGACCACCACGGCGGCCGCGACCACCAAGAGGAACGGCGCGCGCAGTACGAGGGCGAGCGCTGCCGCACCGACACCGGCCACCCTCGCGTCCAGAAGGAGGTGGGGGCCTTCACTGAGGGTCTGCTGCGCGGTGAGGGCGGCCAGCAGGGCCACCGGAAGCAGCGCGGCGAGCCGCTTCACAAGGGGGCGCTCCAGAACGCCGGCGGGCACCAGCAGGCCCGCGTACTTGAGCAGGTAGCAGCCGACGGCAGTGACGCCGATCGCGATCCAGGTGTTCACCGGCTCTCCTCCTGTGCGCGTGCTGTCCTACGGGAGCGGGCGCCCTGGACCAGCAGTACGGCGGGGGCTGCCAGCGCGGAGACCAGGACCGGCACGCCGGCGGGCAGCACCGGCAGGGTGACCAGCATCAGGACGACGGCCAGGCCCGCCACGGCACGCTCCGCGGTGGTCTTCAACATGGGGGCGAGCAGCGCCAGAAAGACGGCGGGCCCGGCCGCGTCCAGGCCCCAGGCAGCCGTGTCGCCGAGCGCTTCGGCGCCCAGCGCGCCGGCCAGCGTGGTGAGGTTCCACAGGACGTAGAGCGACAGTCCGGTGACGGTGAAGCCGAGGCGGGCGCTGCGCCGGTCGGGCTGGGCGAGCGTGACGGCGGACGTCTCGTCGATGATCCAGTGGGCGGCGAGCGGCTTCATCAGGGCCCGGTAGCCGAGCAGCCCGGAGAGCCGCAGCCCGTAGAAGGCGTTGCGGGCGCCCAGGAAGAAGGCACCGGCCGCGGCGGCCAACGGGTTGCCGCCCGCGCCCAGCGCGCCGACCAGCGCGAACTGCGAGGCGCCGGTGAACACGAGGAGGCTGAGCAGGCAGCTCTGCAGGACGCTGAGGCCCGCGCCCGCCGAGGTGACTCCGAAGGCGAAGCCGGAGAGGCCGACGGCGACGCCGACGCCGAGCGCGTCCCTGATGACGGCGGTGTCGGGCTTGCGCGGCGGGCCGTCCAGGGGCGTACCCGCCGCGGCGCCCGGTATCCCGGGCGGTACGGTCTGTTCGATCTGTTCTGCCACGCGCTCCACGCTAGGCAGACGCTGCCCCGCGGTCTTGTACGTTCTTGCGCGCCACGAGTCGTCCGCGCTCCGCCCCGGGGCGGCCGCCACGGGCCCTCGCGCTCGCGCCGGTACGCGCCCGGCGGTACGCCGACGATCCTCGTGAAGTGCCGGTTCAGATGGGGCTGATCCGTGAAGCCGACGGCCACCGCCGCCTCGGCGGGCGTGGTGCCGCCCTCCAGGAGGCGCCGGGCACGGCGCACCCGCGCATCGGTGAGCCAGGCGTGCGGCGGCATGCCGTAGGCCCTCTTGAAGGCGCGCAGCAGCGCGAAGGGGCTGGTGCCCAGCTGCGCGGCGAGCTGGTCCAAGGACGGCGGGTCCGTCAGCCGTTCCTCCAGGATCTCCCGTACCCGGGCCGCCCCGGCCGCGCCCGCCGCACGGGGTGCACGGGCCGGCAGCGGCCCTCCGTATCGGCGCAGCAGCCGGGAAACGGCGATCCGCAGCATGCTGTCGGCGGCCAGCGCGTTGCCTGCCTCCGCCGCCCGGTGCACCTCCTGGATGAGCCGCGAGGTGTACGGATCCTCGACGGCCGACTCGGTGAAGCCGGGCGTTCCCCGGAGCGTGCTGGTCTCCGCGGCGATCTCGGCGATGAGGCCCGCGGACGGGTAGAGCGTGGAGTACGTCCAGCCGTCGTCGGTTCCCGCCCGCGCGGTGTGCGGCACCTCCGGGTTGATCATGACGACGCTCCCGTGGCCGGCCCGTACGGTCCCGTCCGGCAGCCCGACCTCTTCGATCCCGCCCGACACCGCGCCCAGTACGAAACCCTCGTGGCTGTGCCGCGGGAAGGCGTGGCGCACGTACCGGGCGCGGAGCAGATCCAGGCCGGGCAGCTCCGCGTACCGCCAGTGCCGCGCCCACTCGCCGGCCGCGCGTCCGCGTCCGCGCCCGCTCCCCCGGCCCTCCGCCGGGCCGCCCCCGCTGCTTCCCATGCACCCATTCTGCGCCCGGCGCGGCGCCGCTGACCTGCGCGTCCACGGTCCGGACGGGCCGCCCGCCGACCGTTGTCAGTGGTCCGAGGCACGATGGGGTCATGGCGAGGACCGCGCTCGATTCGTTCTCCCCCGCGACCAGAAGCTGGTTCACGGGGGCCTTCCACGCGCCCACGGCCGCCCAGGACGGCGCCTGGCGGGCCATCGGCGAGGGCTCCGACGTGCTGGTCGTCGCGCCGACCGGCTCCGGCAAGACCCTCGCGGCCTTCCTCGCCTCTCTGGACTCCCTCGCGAGCACGCCGCCGCCCGCCGAGCCCAAGAAGCGCTGCCGGGTGCTGTACGTCTCCCCGCTCAAGGCCCTCGCGGTCGACGTCGAGCGCAATCTGCGCTCCCCGCTGACCGGCATCCGCCAGGAGTCCGTGCGGCTCAGCCTGCCGGAGCCCGACATTCGGGTGGGCATCCGCTCCGGTGACACCCCCGCCGCCGAGCGCCGGTCGATCGCGAACCGGCCGCCGGACATCCTGATCACCACCCCCGAGTCGCTGTTCCTGATGCTGACCTCCCAGGCGCGGGACGCCCTGGCGGGCGTGGAGACGGTGATCCTGGACGAGGTGCACGCCGTCGCGGGGACGAAGCGCGGCGCGCACCTGGCGCTGTCCCTGGAGCGCCTGGACGAGCTGCTGCCCCGCCCGGCCCGCCGCATCGGCCTCTCGGCGACGGTCCGCCCCGTGGAGGAGGTCGCGCGCTATCTGTCGCCGCGCCGCCGGGTGGAGATCGTGCAGCCGCCCTCGGGGAAGGAGTTCGACCTCTCGGTGGTGGTGCCCGTCGAGGACCTCGGCGAGCTGGGCGGCTCGCCCGTACGGGAGACCGGGCCGGACGGCGGCGACTCGGGCGGCGACAAGCCGTCCATCTGGCCGCACGTCGAGGAGCGCATCGCCGACCTCGTACAGACGCATCGTTCAACGATCGTCTTCGCGAACTCCCGGCGCCTGGCGGAGCGTCTGTGCAACCGCCTGAACGAGATCGCGTACGAGCGCGCCACGGGCGAGCCGATGCCCGAGGACCACTCCCCCGCCGAACTGATGGCCCAGTCCGGCGGCGCCAAGGGCGCACCTCCGGTGCTGGCCAGGGCGCACCACGGCTCGGTGTCCAAGGAGCAGCGCGCCCAGGTCGAGGAGGACCTGAAGGCGGGCCGGCTGCCTGCCGTGGTGGCCACCTCCAGCCTGGAGCTGGGCATCGACATGGGCGCGGTGGACCTGGTGGTCCAGGTGGAGTCGCCGCCGTCGGTCGCGTCCGGGCTGCAGCGGGTGGGCCGCGCCGGCCACCAGGTGGGCGCGGTGTCCACGGGCGTGGTCTTCCCGAAGTACCGCGGCGACCTGGTGCAGGCGGCGGTGGTCACGGAGCGGATGCGCGAGGGCGCCATCGAGGCGCTGCGCGTCCCGGCCAATCCGCTGGACGTACTGGCCCAGCAGCTGGTCGCGATGGTCTCGATGGACGCCTGGGACGTCGAGGAGCTGCTGGCGGTGGTGCGGCGGGCCGCACCGTTCGCCGCGCTCCCGGAGTCTGCGTACAGCGGCGTGCTGGACATGCTGGCGGGCCGGTACCCCTCCGACGCGTTCGCGGAGCTGCGGCCGCGCATCGTGTGGGACCGGGTCGCGAACACCATCACGGGCCGGCCCGGTGCCCAGCGGCTCGCCGTCACCTCGGGCGGCACGATCCCCGACCGCGGCCTGTTCGGGGTCTTCCTGGCGGGCGCCGACCCCAAGAAGGGCGGCGGCCGCGTCGGGGAGCTGGACGAGGAGATGGTGTACGAGTCGCGGGTCGGCGACGTCTTCACGCTCGGCACGACCTCCTGGCGCATCGAGGACATCACCCGGGACCGGGTGCTGGTCTCGCCCGCCCCCGGGGTGCCCGGCCGGCTGCCCTTCTGGAAGGGCGACCAGCTCGGCCGTCCCCTGGAGCTGGGCCGGGCGCTGGGCGCGTACCTCCGGGAGATCGGCGCGCTGGAGCCGGAGGCGGCCCGGGCCCGGCTGTCCGCCGCCGGACTGGACGACTGGGCCGCGGGCAACGTCCTGAGTTACCTCGCCGAGCAGCGCGAGGCGTGCGGCCACGTCCCCGACGACCGCACGATCGTCGTCGAGCGCTTCCGCGACGAGCTGGGCGACTGGCGGGTGGTGGTGCACTCGCCGTTCGGCGCGCAGGTGCACGCCCCCTGGGCGCTGGCGCTGGGCGCCCGGCTGACCGAGCGGTACGGCATGGACGCGCAGGTGATGCACGCGGACGACGGCATCGTCCTGCGGCTGCCGGACGCCGACCTGATGGGCCTGGACCTGCTGGACACCGACCCGGACGCGGCGGGCGCGGAGTTCGACCCCGACCAGTCGCCGGTGGGCGCCGCCGATGTCGTGTTCGACAAGGGCGAGGTCGACCAGGTCGTGACCGACCAGGTGGGCGGCTCGGCGCTGTTCGCCGCGCGCTTCCGGGAGTGCGCAGCGCGCGCGCTGCTGCTGCCCCGGCGCAATCCGGGCAAGCGCACGCCCCTGTGGCAGCAGCGCCAGCGCGCCGCTCAACTGCTCCAGGTGGCGAGCGAGTTCGGGTCCTTCCCGATCGTCCTCGAAGCCATCCGCGAGTGCCTGCAGGACGTGTTCGACGTTCCCGGTCTGGCCGAGCTGATGGGGGACATCGAGTCGCGCCGCGTCCGGCTCGTGGAGGTGACCACCCAGGAGCCCTCGCCGTTCGCCCGGTCGCTGCTCTTCGGGTACGTGGCGCAGTTCCTGTACGAGGGCGACTCCCCCCTGGCCGAGCGCCGCGCCGCGGCCCTCTCGCTCGACTCCCGGCTGCTCGCCGAGCTGCTGGGCCAGGCCGATCTGCGCGAGCTGCTGGACCCGGAGGTCCTCACCGACCTGGAGCGCGAGCTGCAGTGGCTGACGGACGACCGCAAGGTCAAGGACGCCGAGGGCGTCGCCGACCTGCTGCGGCTGCTCGGCCCGCTGACCGACGCCGAGCTGGCCGAGCGCGGTGCCGATCCCGCGTGGGCGGCGGAGCTGGGCGCGGCCCGGCGGGCCATCCGGGTGCGGGTGGCGGGCGCCGAGCACTGGGCCGCGGTCGAGGACGCCGGACGGCTGCGGGACGCCCTCGGTACGGCGCTGCCCGTGGGCGTCCCGGAGTCCTTCATGGAGCCGGTCAAGGACCCGCTCGGCGACCTGCTCTCCCGGTATGCGCGCACGCACGGCCCGTTCACCTCCGAGCAGGCCGCCGCCCGCTTCGGCCTGGGCACAGCCGTCACCGACGGGGCGCTGCACCGCCTCGCGGGCGCCGGCCGGGTCGTCCAGGGCGAGTTCGCGCCCTCCGGTGTGCACCAGGAGTGGTGCGACGCGCAGGTGCTGCGGCGGCTGCGACGGCGGTCGCTGGCCGCGCTGCGGCACGAGCTGGAGCCGGTGCCGCCGCCCGCGCTGGCCGCCTTCCTGCCGCAGTGGCAGAGCGTCGGCGGCCAGGGGCTGCGCGGCATCGACGGACTGATGCGCGCCGTCGAGCAGTTGCAGGGCGCGCCGGTGCCCGCCTCGGCCCTGGAGCGGCTCGTTCTGCCCTCCCGGGTGTCGGGCTACTCCCCCGCCCTGCTGGACGAACTGACCTCCACGGGCGAGGTCCTGTGGGCCGGCGCCGGCGCGCTGCCCGGGAAGGACGGCTGGATCGCCCTGTATCCGGCCGACACCGCGCCGCTCCTGTTGCCGCAGCCGCACCCCTTCGAGGTGACGCCGCTCCACCAGTCCGTACTGGACGCCCTGGCGCCCGGGTACGGCCTGTTCTTCCGTCAGCTCGCCGACCAGGTGCGCGCCACGACACACCCGGAGGCCACCGATCCCCAACTGGCCGACGCCGTCTGGGACCTGGCCTGGTCCGGACGGCTGACCAACGACACCCTCGCGCCGCTCCGCTCGCTGCTCGGCTCCGGCCGGACGGCCGGGGCCACCGCGCACCGCGCCCGCCGGGCCACCCCGCGCGGCCGGTACGGCAGCCTCACCGCCGCCACCGGCCGGACCGGCCGTCCCACCGCGTCCCGCTCCGGGCCGCCCACAGTGGCCGGACGCTGGTCACTGCTGCCCGTACTGGAGCCGGACCCCACCCACCGGGCGCACGCGCTGGCCCACACGCTCCTGGACCGGCACGGCATCGTCACCCGGGGCGCGGTGGCGGCCGAGGGTGTCGAGGGCGGCTTCTCCGCGGCGTACCGGGTGCTGTCCGCCTTCGAGGAGACCGGCCAGGCCCGCCGCGGATACGTCGTCGAAGGGCTGGGTGCGGCGCAGTTCGCGATGGACGGCGCGGTGGACCGGCTGCGCGCGGTCAGTACGAGCCGGGACCGTACGGCCGAGGAGACCGCGCCCGGCGGCTCCTGGCAGCCGGCCGGACCGGCCCGCGGCGGCACCCCGCGCGCCGTCGTACTGGCTGCGGCGGATCCGGCCAACGCGTACGGCGCCGCGCTGCCCTGGCCGGAGCCGCCGGAGGGCTCGTCCCACAAGCCGGGCCGCAAGGCGGGCTCGCTGGTCGTCGTGGTCGACGGCGAGCTGGCGGTCTACATGGAGCGCGGCGGCAAGACGCTGCTCGCCTGGCAGGCCGGGGAGGACGGCGGCGGGACACGGGTGCGGCTCGCCCTGGAGGCACTCGCGGCCGCGGTGCGGAACGGCTTCGTGGGCGCGCTCACCGTCGAGCGGATCAACGGCTCGTCGGCGCTCACCTCGCCGCTGGCCGCAGAGCTGGAGGGCGCGGGCTTCCACGCGACCCCGAGGGGGCTGCGGCTGCGGACATGAGCGCGCCACCGGGCGGCACAGGCGGCGGCCGCACGGGGCGGCGCCGCGCAGGAGCCGCACGGAGGCCACGGCCGCACCGGGCGAAGGGGGCCTGGCCACACCGGGGCACGTGAAGCCGCGCACCACAGAATGCGCCCCGCAGCCCCCGGTGCGCCGCGCACGGCATGATGGAGCCATGCCCGAAGGCGACACCGTCTGGCGGGCCGCCGCGGAGCTGCACGAGGCGCTGGCCGGGCGGCTGCTGACCCGTACCGACCTGCGCGTACCGAAGCTGGCCACGACCGACCTGGCCGGGCGCTCCGTCCTGGAGGTACTGCCGCGCGGCAAGCACCTGCTGACCCGCATCGAGGGCGGCTTCACGCTCCACTCGCACCTGCGGATGGACGGTGCCTGGCGGGTGTACGGCGCGGACGAGCGCTGGCGCGGCGGCCCCGACCACCAGATCCGCGCCGTGCTGGCCACGGCGGAGCGCACCGCCGTGGGCTACCGCCTCCCCGTACTGGAGCTGCTGCGCACCGCCGACGAGGACAGCGTCGTCGGCCACCTCGGCCCGGACCTGCTCGGCCCGGACTGGGACCCGGACGAGGCACTGCGGCGGCTGCTGGCCGACCCGGACCGGGCGCTCGGCGAGGCGCTGCTGGACCAGCGCAACCTGGCCGGGATCGGGAACGTCTTCAAGTGCGAGCTGTGCTTCCTGCTGCGCGCTTCGCCCTGGCTGCCGGTGGGTGCGCTGCCGCGCCCCGACCGGGCGGTCTCGCTGGCGAAGCGGCTGCTGGAGGCGAACAAGCGGCGGCTCGCCCGTACGACCACGCCCAGCGCGCGCCCGGACCGCCGTCTGTGGGTGTACGGCCGCACCGGCCGCCCCTGTCTGCGCTGCGAGACGCCGATCCGCGTCGCGGACCAGGACCCCGGGCCACAGGCCCGCGTCACGTACTGGTGCCCACGCTGCCAGCCCGATCCCCCTGCGACCGCGACTCCCTGACGCAGACAGGACCCGCCCCGGGCGCCCCTCAGGACCGCCCCGACCCACCCCACCGCCCGTGCCGCCAAGCCTTCGTGAACCGCGCCGTGAGAGCGGAGTCGCTAGGGGCGCCCACGCAGCCGCCGCGCGTGTGCCAGCCCGCCGCGCCGACGCGCCCCCCACCTCGGCGCGTCCGACGCGGTACGCAGTGCACCGGCAGCAGGCTCAGACCCCAGCCGCCCGCGGCCATCGCACCTTCCACGACCCCCGCTCCCTCGGGCCAGAAGAACAGTCGCAGCACCGCCCACCACCACAGCGCCCCGAGGAGCACCGCGGCGGTCCAGCGGCCCGGCACCCGGCGGAGCAGTACCACCGCCCCGCCCGCCGTGCCGCGGCCCGGCGCCCCCACCCTGCCGCGGCCCGGTGTCCCGGGCGGCCCGGCGCCCCGGACCGGGTGCCGGGAGAAGAAGCCGCGCCATGCCATGACTGCCTCCTCCGGTCGACGGTAGTCGGCCATGGCCCTCCGGCGGGAGGGCGCACCGGGGCACGAACGGCGCGTTCCGCAACGCACGACACGCGCTCGGACGGAATCGTTCCCGACCGGTCCGACCCGGCTCCGGAGTCTGTCACCGGCTGTCGGACCGCAGTCAGCCACCGGCAGTACGGGTCGGAAGCGATCGGGACACCGGGGAGTGCCCTACCAGGCCGCCGTCAGGCCGCCATCAGGCCGCCTCGGCCTGGAACATCCAGTGGTGCTTCTCCAGGTCGGCGGTGAGCCCGATCAGGAGGTCCTGGGTGACGGGGTCGGGCTCGTCGGTGGCGGTGATGCGTTCCCGCATCCGCTCGATGACGGCGCCGAGTGCCCGTACGAGGGTGGCCACCGCGTCGTTGTCCTTGATCCAGCCGGCGTCGACGGCGCCGATTCCGCTCGTCTTCGCGACCGTCTCCGCGCGGCCGTCGGGGTTCACGCCGATCGCGGAGGCCCGTTCGGCCACCGTGTCGGCGTGGCCGCGTGCGCTGGCGACGACATCGTCGAGCTGGAGATGGACGGACCGGAAGCGCGGGCCGACGACGTTCCAGTGGACCTGCTTGGCGAGGAGCGACAGGTCGACGAGGTCCACCAGCGCGCCCTGGAGCGCGTCACCGACCGTCTTGCGGTCGCTCTCGGACAGCGTGCTGTTGACGACAGGCATGCATTTCCTCCCGCTTCAAAGCGAATGGTCCGTTTTGGCCATCGTACAAACGATGCCTCACCACAAGAAATGTCGCAGTTCGGACGAGAGTCTGCGTGATGCCCTCCGGCAACACGAAAACCCCGGCGGGCGAGTGCCCACCAGGGTTTTCTTCATGCCTGCAAGCGGTCTCTACCCGAAACCGTGCGGTCAGGCCGCTACGACGTCCACGGCCTCCGCGGGAGCCTTGATCGTCACGCGCTCTTCGGGAACGCCCGTCAGGGAAGTGACGGACACGGCGTTGAACGTGGGGCGCACCGGCGTCGGTACCGGCTCGCTCGCGGCGGCGGACCGGGCCAGCTCCGCGAGCGCCAGCTCGTCGCTGACCTCCCGCATGAGCTCGGACATCCGTACGTCCAGCGCATCGCAGATCGCCGAGAGCAGCTCGGAGGAAGCCTCCTTCTGCCCCCTCTCGACCTCGGACAAATAGCCGAGCGACACCCGGGCGGAGGAGGAGACCTCGCGCAGGGTGCGGCCTTGACGCTGACGCTGTCGGCGCAGCACGTCACCCAGCAGGCGACGGAGCAGAATCATCGCTGGCTCCCTCCTCGGACCTCGGATCCGGATCCTTCTCGCCCCACCGTACCGCCTCGGGCCTCAGCCGTGCCGGGAGCGAGTTCGTGTTCACTCAGGGCTGTAAACATCAGATACCCCCGTGATGTTCCGTATCCTTTGCCCGCGCATTTTCCGTCAGTTCGCTCAACAGCAGATCCACTACTGCGGTGACGCTGTCCCTGCGGATCCGGTCGCGATCCCCGTGCAACGTCAGCCGGCGCACTTTTCCCTCACCGCCGGGCCCGCTGACCGCGACGTAGACCGTGCCGACCGGCTGCCCGTCCTGCGGGTCGGGGCCGGCGACTCCTGTTGTGGCAATACCCCAGTCGGCGCCGAGCACGCGTCGTACACCCCGTGCCATTTGCCGGGCGACGTCGGCGTCCACCGCACCACGGGTGGCCAGAAGCGCGCCGTCCACACCCAGTACGAGGCTCTTCAGTTCGGTCGCGTACGCCGTGACCGAGCCCCGGAAGCACCGGGAGGCACCGGGAATCGCGGTGAGCACGCCCGCGACCAGGCCGCCGGTCAGCGATTCGGCCACGGCCAGCGTCTGCCCGCGCTCCGTCAACGTCGCCAGCGCCCGCCCAGCGCCCTCCTCGGCGCCGGAGGCAGCAGAAGGCGCGACCGGCGCCGCGAGGGCGTCAGCGCGCGCCTCAGAGCTTTCCCCGGCCCCTTGCGCAGCCTCCGTACCGCCACTCACCGCGTCGACCCCTGACCGGAAGGCTCCCCACCGGACCGCGCCCGGAGGGCCTCCCGCGACTTGGCCAGCCCGGCCCGGCGCAGTACGACGGCCTGCTTCACGTAGTCCAGGCCCGTGACGACGGTCAGCACCACGGCCACCGCCATCACCCACCAGCGCAGCGTGGCCAGGGGACCGGTGAGCACGAGGACGTACATCCCGACCGCCGTCCCCTGGGCGAGCGTCTTCATCTTGCCGCCGCGGCTGGCCGGGATGACCGCATGCCGGATCACCCAGAAGCGCATCAGCGTGATGCCGAGCTCCCGGAAGAGGATCACTCCGGTGACCCACCAGGGCAGGTCGCCCAGGATCGACAGGCAGATCAGCGCTGCGCCCATGATCGCCTTGTCCGCTATCGGATCGGCGATCTTCCCGAAGTCGGTGACCAGGTCGTAAGCGCGCGCCAGGTGACCGTCGAAGAGATCGGTGATCATGGCGATGGCGAACGCCGCCCAGGCGAACGCGCGCCAGGCCGGGTCGTACCCGTCGCCGTGCATCAGGAGCAGCACGAAGACCGGTACCAGGACCAGCCGCAGCATCGTGAGGATGTTGGCGATGTTCCACAGCCCGGCCTGCCGCCGGACGGTCTTCGGCCGTGCGGCCCCGCCGGCGGCGGAAGCACCTGCGGCGGAAGCCGGGACTCCGGTCATCTGTCCGCCTCCTCGGGACACCCGGCACCGTGCTCGGCGCCGAGCGGCAGCGGCTCCGCCACGAGGTCCACGCCCTCGGTCGCCACCACCTTTGCTTCGACCATACGACCTGGAGCCAGGTCCTGGCCGGTCGTGAGGAGGGTGACGCCGTCGGTCTCCGGAGCCTGGTGCGCCGCGCGGCCCACCACGCCGTCCTCGTCGTCGACCCGGTCGACCAGCACGGAGACGGTCTCGCCCAGGCGCTCCTCGGCGCGCTGCGCGGTCAGCTCCTCGGCCAGCCGGGACAGGTGTGCCAGGCGCTCGGCCACCACGTCGGGGTCGAGCTTGTTCTCGTAGCCGGCCGCCTCGGTGCCGTCCTCGTCGGAGTACCCGAAGACGCCGATGGCGTCGAGTCTCGCCTCGCTGATGAAGCGTTCCAGCTCGGCGAAGTCCTCCTCGGTCTCCCCGGGGAAGCCGACGATGAAGTTGGAGCGGGCACCGGCCTGCGGCGCCTTCGTACGGATCGTCGCCAGCAGGTCCAGGAAGCGGTCGGTGTCCCCGAAGCGGCGCATGGCGCGCAGCACACCGGGGGCGGAGTGCTGGAAGGACAGGTCGAAGTACGGGGCAACCTTGTCGGTGCCGGTCAGGACGTCGATCAGCCCGGGCCGCATCTCGGCGGGCTGGAGGTAGCTGACCCGGACGCGCTCGATGCCGTCGACGGCCGCCAGCTCCGGCAGCAGCGTCTCCAGGAGACGGATGTCGCCGAGGTCCTTGCCGTAGGAGGTGTTGTTCTCGGAGACCAGCATGATCTCCTTCACTCCCTGCTCGGCCAGCCAGCGGGTCTCCCCCAGCACGTCCGAGGGGCGGCGCGAGATGAAGGAGCCGCGGAAGGACGGGATGGCACAGAAGGAGCAGCGGCGGTCGCAGCCGGAGGCGAGCTTCACCGAGGCCACGGGGTTGTTCCCCAGGCGGCGGCGGAGCGGGGCGCGCGGCCCGGAGGCGGGCGCGACGCCCTCGGGCAGATCCGTGGGGGCAGAGGCGAGCGCGTCACCGTGGCCGGGGAGTGCGACCCCGGCGCCCTGGCGCTCGGCGGGGCTGATCGGCAGCAGCTTGCGCCGGTCGCGCGGGGCGTGCGCCTCGACGTTGCCGCCGCTCAGGATGGTCTGGAGGCGGCCGGAGATGTCGGTGTAGTCGTCGAACCCGAGCACGCCGTCGGCCTCGGGCAGCGCCTCGGCCAGCTCCTTGCCGTACCGCTCGGCCATGCAGCCCACGGCCACCACGGCCTGGGTGCGGCCGTGGTCCTTCAGATCGTTGGCTTCCAGGAGGGCGTCGACGGAGTCCTTCTTGGCGGCCTCGACGAAACCACAGGTGTTGACGACGGCGACATCGGCTTCGGCGGCTTCCTCGACGAGCTCCCAGCCGTCCGCTGCCAGGCGGCCTGCGAGCTCCTCCGAGTCCACCTCGTTACGGGCGCAGCCAAGAGTGACAAGGGCGACGGTACGGCGTTCGGGCATGGCGCCCAGCCTACTTCGTCCCGGACGTCCCCATGTCTGGGAGGGTTCCCCGCACCGCCCGGCGCCCCGGCGTGCGACCGCCCGCCGCCTCTCCTGGAGGGGCGGCGGGCGTTTTTCCCGGCGTTTCCCCGGAAGCCGGCGGGCGTGCGCTCAGCCGGCCTGCGGGTCGCCGGGGGTGTAGCTCAGGCGCTCCACGGAGCCCTTGTCGCCGATCTCCTTGACCTCCTTGCCGTTGACGTACAGCTGTACGGCTCCGGCGTTACCGAGGACGAGATCGATCCGCTTCTTGTCGGTGAAGGTCTTGGACTGGCCCTTCTGGAGCAGGCCGTCCTCCAGGAGCTTGCCGTTGGCGTCCTTGGCGGAGATCCAGCTCTGCCCGTCACGCGCGGTGATCTTGATGGTCACCTTGTCCTTCGGCAGGCCGGCGATGGCGCTGTCGGAGGGGTCGGGCTTGGGGTCGGCGGGCTTGGTCTTGGTCGGGGACGGCTTGACGGTCGGGCTCTCGCCGACGTGACCGTCGGCGACGGATGCCTCCTGACCCTTGCCGCCGTCGCTGAACAGCGTGAAGCCGACGAAACCGATCACCGCGACGATCGCGGCGACCATCGCGGCCGTCCAGTTCGGACGCCGTCGCTCGGGACGCATCCGCTCCGCTTCGAAGAGCGGTGCCGCCGGGGTCGGCTCGGGCCGGCCGCCGTGCTCGGCATCGAACTGGGCGATCAACGGGGCCGGATCCAGCCCCACGGCACGTGCGAGTGTTCGAATGTGACCACGGGCGTACACGTCCCCGCCGCAGCGCGAGAAATCTTCCTGCTCGATCGCGTGCACGATGGGGATGCGCACCCGCGTGGTCGTACTGATCTCGTCGACGGTCAGTCCGGCGTCGACGCGGGCCTTCTGGAGGACACGACCGACGGAAGGCCGGTCGTCTTCAGGGGAGTTGCCGATGGACACGGGGGCGCCTTTCGAGCGTGTAGCCACCTGCTGGATGTTCAGTCTAGGGGTGTACCGAAAGGGTCGGGCAAGCGGGAGGGCGGACTTTGTACGCCATCGGAAGGCCCCCCGGTGCGCACCGAGAGACCGACGGTCGCGCGTCGTTCCGTCTCTTCCTTCAACTTGACGTATCGGCAGAAGAAACGGTTGCTTGCGATCTCTTTCGAGTGACTTGTCAGTGAGCCTCCCCCCGAATCACGGCAAGCACTCCTTCCAGATCCTCCGGCTTCACCAGAACATCGCGCGCCTTGGAACCCTCACTGGGCCCCACGATGTCCCGCGACTCCATCAGGTCCATCAGCCGCCCGGCCTTCGCGAACCCCACCCGCAGCTTGCGCTGCAGCATCGACGTGGACCCGAACTGCGTGGAGACGACCAGTTCGGCGGCCTGGCACAGCAGGTCCAGGTCGTCGCCGATGTCCTCGTCGATCTCCTTCTTCTTGCTCTGCCCGACCGTGACGTCGTCGCGGAAGACCGGGGCCATCTGCTCCTTGCAGTGCTTGACCACCGCCGCGACCTCCGCCTCCTGCACGAAGGCGCCCTGCATACGGGTCGGCTTGCTCGCCCCCATGGGCAGGAACAGGCTGTCACCCTTTCCGATGAGCTTCTCCGCGCCCGGCTGATCCAGGATGACCCGGCTGTCGGCCAGCGAGGAGGTCGCGAAGGCGAGCCGCGAGGGCACGTTCGCCTTGATCAGGCCCGTGACCACGTCGACCGACGGGCGCTGCGTCGCCAGCACCAGGTGGATGCCGGCCGCGCGCGCCAGCTGGGTGATCCGGACGATGGAGTCCTCCACGTCCCGCGGCGCGACCATCATCAGGTCCGCCAGCTCGTCCACGATCACCAGCAGATACGGATACGGCGACAGCTCGCGCTCGCTGCCCTCGGGGGCCTGCGCCTTGCCGCTGCGCACCGCCTCATTGAAGTCGTCGATGTGCCGGTACCCGTAGGCCGCGAGGTCGTCGTACCGGAGGTCCATCTCGCGCACCACCCACTGCAGCGCCTCGGCGGCCCGCTTGGGGTTGGTGATGATCGGCGTGATCAGGTGCGGGATGCCTTCGTACGCGGTCAGCTCGACCCGCTTGGGGTCGATCAGCACCATCCGTACGTCCTCGGGCGTGGCCCTGGCCATGATCGAGGTGATCAGGCAGTTGATGCAGGAGGACTTGCCGGAGCCGGTGGCGCCCGCGACCAGGACGTGTGGCATCTTCGCCAGGTTCGCCGAGACGTAGCCGCCCTCGACGTCCTTGCCGAGCCCGACCACCATCGGGTGGTCGTCGCCCACCGCGGCCGCCGAGCGCAGCACGTCCCCGAGGTTGACCATCTCGCGGTCGCTGTTGGGGATCTCGATGCCGACCGCGGACTTGCCCGGGATCGGGTTGATGATCCGCACGTCCGGGCTGGCCACCGCGTACGCGATGTTCTTCGCCAGCGCGGTGATCTTCTCGACCTTCACGCCCGGGCCGAGCTCGATCTCGTACCGGGTGACCGTCGGACCGCGGGTGAAGCCGGTGACCGCGGCGTCGACCTTGAACTCCTGGAAGACCTTGGTCAGCGACTCCACCACCGCGTCGTTGGCCGCGCTGCGGGTCTTGCCGGGCCCGCCGCGCTCCATCAGGTCCAGCGAGGGCAGCGCATACGTGATGTCGCCGGCCAGCTGGAGCTGCTCGGCGCGCGGCGGCAGGTCGGAGACTGGCTCCGGCGCGCGCTTGGTGAAGTCGGGGACCGACGAGGAATGCTCGGGGGCGGTGGGCGGCTCGGCGCCGCGCGCGGGCGGTACGGACGAGCCCTGGAAGCCCGCGCCGCTGTCCTCGTGGTCGCCACGGTCGCCCTTGATGCCGCTGCTGATGTCGGCCACCAGGGCCGAGGGCTGGATGCCGTGCAGCACCGCGCCGTCCAGGTTGGCGGCGTATCCGGCGGCGACGTCCACCGCGTCCTTGGACCGCGCGGGCTCCCACTCGGCGGCCGGCTCAGCGGCCGTACGGCGCGACTTGCGGCGCTTGGCGAGCGCGGCCTCCTCTGCGGCCTCCGGGGACGTCTCCAGGTCCTCGGAGCGGCTCCGGCGGCCCCTGCGGGCGGACTGCTCACGCGGCTCGTCGGCGAAGGCGTCGGCGTCCGGTTCGTACGTCTCCAGGAGGCCCAGCCGGATGCCGAGCGCGCGGAACCGCCGCGGAATGGCGGTGACCGGGGTCGCGGTGACCACCAGCAGGCCGAAGACGGTCACCAGTGCCAGCAGCGCAACGGACAGGGTCTGCCCGACCATGAAGAGCAGCGGCTTGGACACGACCCAGCCGAGATAGCCGCCGGCGTCCCGCACCCCCGCCACATCGTCCTGGTCCGGCGAGCCGCAGGCGATCGCGACCTGGCCGAGCACGCCGACCACCAGCGCCGACAGTCCGATGACGATCCGCCCGTTCGCCTCCGGCTGTTCGGGGCGGAAGAAGACCCGGGCGGCGATGCCGCCGACCAGTATCGGTACGAGCAGGTCCAGCCGGCCGAACGCGCCGGTCACCAGCAGCTCGACGACGTCACCGACCGGGCCGTTCAGATTGGCCCAGGTGCCCGCCGCGATCACCAGGCCGAGGCCGAGCAGGGCCAGCGCGAGGCCGTCCTTGCGGTGGGCCGGGTCGAGGTTCTTCGCGCTGCGCCCCATGCCGCGGAAGAGCCAGCCGACGGTGTGCGCGAGGCCCAGCCAGAGGGCGCGCACCGCACGGTAGATACCCCCGGTCGGCGACGGCGCGGGCTTCTTCGCCACCGCCTTCTTCGCGGGGGCCTTCTTCGCGGCCGCTGCCTTCTTGGGCGGCGCCTTCTTCGCCGGTGCCTTCTTGGCGGCGGGCGGCTTCGCCGCGGTCTTCTTGGCGGCGCCCCCGGGGCGCCCGGCGCGCTGCTTCGAGGGGCCCGCCGTGCTCTGGGAACCCTTGCCGGACGTACGTGAGGCCATGGTGACGAGGTTACAGGCGACGACCCGGGGTGACACGGGCGCTCGGGCCTTCACCCGTTCGTGTCGTAACCAACGCGCCATATGGGCGGTTGGCCCGCAACGGACCCAACACCCGGGACAGCGCCGGAAGCTGCTGCCGGGTCAGCTCCGCTGCGGGGCGGCGCCGGCGCCGTACACCCGGCGCCGCGCCGTCAGTTCTGCGACGGCACGGACGGCGTGTCGCTGTTGCCCGCGCCCGGCTCCAGGGCGTCCAGCGCGCGGCGCAGTCCGGTCAGCTTCCGCTCCAGGTGTGCGGCGGTCGCCACGGCGGCGGCGTCCGCCGACTCGTCCAGCTGTTTCGACAGCGCCTCGGCCTGCTCCTCGACGGCCGCCAGCCGCGCGGAGAGCTCGGCGAGCAGCCCCGCCGCCTCCTTGGCCTCCTCGTCGCCGGTCGGCTGACCGCCCTCCAGCTGCAGCCGCAGCAGCGACGCCTGCTCCCGCAGCTTGACGTTCTTCATGTACAGCTCGACGAAGACCGAGACCTTGGCGCGCAGCACCCACGGGTCGAACGGCTTGGAGATGTAGTCGACCGCGCCCGCCGCGTATCCGCGGAAGGTGTGGTGCGGGCCGTGGTTGATCGCCGTGAGGAAGATGATCGGGATGTCGCGCGTCCGCTCGCGGCGCTTGATGTGCGCCGCCGTCTCGAACCCGTCCATCCCCGGCATCTGCACATCGAGCAGAATCACCGCGAAATCGTCGGTGAGCAGCGCCTTGAGCGCTTCCTCCCCGGACGATGCCCGCACCAGCGTCTGATCGAGCGCGGAGAGGATCGCCTCCAGCGCCAGCAGATTCTCCGGCCGGTCATCGACCAGGAGGATCTTGGCCTTCTGCACCATGGCCCGTCCTCCTCGCCCCGGCACTCCACCGGACGCCGCCCCAGGGGACGGCTCTGTCATGCCGCCCGTACTTGTGCCGGTCATGGTAGCCGCACCCCGCCTGTCGCCACACCCTGTCACCGCTATGTCACCGTGCACGTAGCAGAAACGCAGCGGGAGACCAGAAGGTTCCCCGAATACCGTGCTCCCACACGTGCACGACCACAGGGAGTCAGCATATGGGCGGAGATCCGGCCTCTCCGTGCACGCCCCGTCACTCCGCGCGCATCCAGTGCTGCATCACCGAGAGCAGATGGTCGGTGTCCACCGGCTTCGTCACATAGTCCGAAGCCCCGGACTCGATGCTCTTCTCCCGGTCCCCCTTCATGGCCTTGGCGGTCAGGGCGATGATCGGCAGGCCGGCGAACTGCGGCATCCGGCGGATCGCCGCGGTCGTGGCGTAACCGTCCATCTCCGGCATCATGATGTCCATCAGCACCACTGTCACATCATCGTGCTGTTCCAGCACCTCGATGCCCTCACGGCCGTTCTCCGCGTACAGCACCGACAGGCCGTGCTGCTCCAGGACGCTGGTGAGCGCGAAGACGTTGCGGATGTCGTCGTCGACGATCAGCACCTTCTCGCCGTGGAAACCACCGCCCTCGGAGGACGGCGCCACCAGGTCCTGTCCGCTGCCCAGCCACGGTTCGTCCGCGGACTGCGGCGGCTGCGCGACGGTCGGCCCGCCGGGCAGCGCCGGCCGCGGCGCCGCACCCGAAATGCCGCGCCGACGACGGCGGTTGAGGCCCGAGACCGCGGCGTCCGGAGTGGTCGCCTCCTCCTCCGCAGCGCGGTGCGCCGCCGCCTCCTGCTCGGCGATCTCCGCGTCGTGCGCCTCCGCGTCCATCGCGAAGCCGCCCGCGACGAGCTGCGGGTAGCCCTGCGGCGGCAGCCCGCCCGGGTTGTACGGGAGGTACAGCGTGAAGGTCGAGCCGCGGCCCGGCTCACTGGCCGCGTGGATCTCGCCGCCCAGAAGGCGCGCGATCTCACGGCTGATGGACAGGCCCAGGCCCGTACCGCCGTACTTCCGGCTCGTCGTGCCGTCCGCCTGCTTGAACGCCTCGAAGATCACCCGCATCTTGCTGGACGCGATGCCGATACCGGTGTCCGTCACCGAGAAGGCGATCATGTCGGCGTCCGCGTCGCGCAGCGCGCCGTGCTCCAGGAGCTGCTCGCGGATGGCCATGGGGACGTCCGCGCCGGCCGGCCTGATGACCAGCTCCACCGCTCCGGAGTCGGTGAACTTCACCGCATTGGAGAGCAGGTTGCGCAGCACCTGAAGGAGGCGCTGTTCATCGGTGTGCAGCGTCGCGGGCAGCTCCGGGGAGACCCGTACCGAGAAGTCCAGGCCCTTCTCCGCGGTCAGCGGCCGGAACGTGGCCTCGACGTAGTCCACCAGTTGCACCAGCGCGATCCGGGTCGGGCTGACGTCCATCTTGCCCGCCTCGACCTTCGACAGGTCCAGGATGTCGTTGATGAGCTGGAGCAGGTCCGAGCCCGCGCCGTGGATCGTCTCGGCGAACTCCACCTGCTTCGGCGAGAGATTCCCCTCGGCGTTGTCGGCCAGCAACTTGGCGAGAATCAGCAGGGAGTTGAGCGGCGTACGCAGCTCGTGCGACATGTTCGCGAGGAACTCGCTCTTGTACCGCATCGAGACCGCGAGCTGCTCGGCGCGCTCCTCCAGGACCTGCCGCGCCTCCTCGATCTCGGTGTTCTTCACCTCGATGTCGCGGTTCTGCTTGCGCAGCTGCTCCGCCTTCTCCTCCAGCTCGGAGTTGGACAGCTCCAGCGCGCGCTGCCGGCTCTCCAGCTCCGCCGAGCGCTCCTTGAGCTGCTCGGTCAGCTCCTGGGACTGGCTCAGCAGGATCTCGGTCTTGGTGTTGACCGAGATCGTGTTGACGCTGGTCGCGATCATTTCCGCGATCTGGCTGAGGAAGTCCTTCTGGATCTGCGTGAACGGCTGGAACGACGCCAGTTCGATGACGCCCAGCACCTTGTCCTCGAAGAGCACGGGGAGCACGATCACGTTCGCCGGGGGCGCCTCGCCCAGTCCGGAGGAGATCTTCAGGTATCCCGCCGGCACGTTCTCCACCAGGATGGTGCGTTTCTCCTCCGCCGCGGTGCCGATGAGCGTCTCACCGGGCCGGAAGGTGGAGGGCATTGCTCCCATCGAATAGCCGTACGAGCCCGTCAGACGGAGTTCGTACTCGCCCGCCTCGCCGCCGTCCGCGCCGATCTCCTGGTTGTCGTCGGCCGACGTCGCGAGGAAGAACGCGCCGTGCTGCGCGGAGACCGCGGGCGACAGCTCGCTCATGATGAGCTTCGCGACGTCCTTGAGGTCGCGGCGGCCCTGCATCAGACCGGAGATCCGGGCGAGGTTGCCCTTCAGCCAGTCCTGCTCCTCGTTGGCGAGCGTGGTCTCGCGGAGCGTGGCGATCATCGTGTTGACGTTGTCCTGGAGCTCCAGGATCTCGCCGGCCGCGTCCACGTCGATGCGGACGTTGTGGTCGCCGAGGGTCACCGCCGCGGCGACGGCGGCGATCGCGCGCACCTGACGGGTGAGGTTCCCCGCCATCTCGTTCACCGATTCGGTCAGGTCCTTCCAGGTACCGGCCACGCCACGCACCTGCGCCTGACCGCCCAACTGGCCTTCCGTACCCACCTCGCGGGCCACCCGGGTGACCTGCTCGGCGAAGGACGACAGCTGGTCGACCATCGTGTTGATCGTCGTCTTCAGCTCCAGGATCTCGCCCCGGGCGTCGATGTCGATCTTCTTGGTCAGATCACCCTTCGCGATGGCCGTCGTGACCATCGCGATGTTCCGCACCTGCCCGGTCAGGTTGGACGCCATGGAGTTCACCGACTCCGTGAGGTCCTTCCACGTACCGGCGACGCCCGGCACCCGCGCCTGACCGCCCAGGATGCCGTCGGTGCCCACCTCACGGGCGACGCGCGTCACCTCGTCGGCGAACGACGACAGGGTCGTCACCATCGTGTTCACCGTGTCGGCCAGCGTCGCGACCTCGCCGCGCGCCTCGACCGTGACCTTCTTGGTCAGATCGCCGTTGGCGACCGCCGTCGCGACCTGGGAGATGTTCCGCACCTGGCTGGTCAGGTTGTTGGCCATCAGGTTGACGTTGTCGCTGAGGTCCTTCCAGATGCCGGTGACGTCCCGCACCCGGGCCTGGCCGCCCAGCTGGCCCTCCGTACCCACCTCACGGGCGACCCGCGTCACCTGCTCGGCGAAGTCGGAGAGCTGGTCGACCATGGTGTTCACGGTCGTCACCAGTTCGAGGATCTCGCCCTTGGCGTCGACGGTGATCTTCTTGGACAGGTCGCCGCGGGCCACCGCGGTCGTCACCTCGGCGATGTTGCGCACCTGAGAGGTCAGGTTGTTCGCCATGCCGTTCACGGACTGGGTGAGGTCCTTCCAGGTGCCGCTCACCCCCTGGACCTCGGCCTGGCCGCCCAGGATGCCCTCCGTGCCCACCTCGCGGGCCACCCGGGTCACCTGCTCGGCGAAGGAGGACAGCTGGTCCACCATCGTGTTCAGGGTGTTCTTGAGCTCCAGGATCTCGCCGCGGGCATCCACGTCGATCTTCTGGGAGAGGTCACCGCGGGCCACCGCGGTCGCGACCTGTGCGATGTTCCGGACCTGAGCGGTCAGGTTGCCCGCCATACCGTTCACCGAATCGGTCAGGTCGCGCCACACACCGGCCACGCCGGGCACCTGCGCCTGGCCGCCCAGCCGGCCGTCCGTGCCCACCTCACGGGCGACGCGCGTCACCTGCTCCGCGAACGCCGAGAGCTGGTCGACCATCGTGTTGATGGTGTTCTTCAGCTCCAGGATCTCGCCGCGCGCGTCGACGTCGATCTTCTGGGAGAGGTCACCACGGGCGACCGCCGTCGTCACCTGCGCGATCTGCCGCACCTGGGACGTGAGGTTCCCCGCCATGAAGTTGACGGAGTCGGTCAGTTCCTTCCACGTACCGCTGACGCCCGGCACCTGGGCCTGGCCGCCCAGCCGGCCCTCCGTACCCACGTCCCTGGCCATCCGCGTGACCTGGTCGGCGAACGAGGACAGCTGGTCCACCATGGTGTTCACGGTGTTCTTCAGCTGGAGCATTTCGCCGGAGACGTCGACGGTGACCTTCTGCGACAGATCACCGTTGGCCACCGCCGTCGTGACCTGCGCGATGTTGCGGACCTGGCCGGTGAGGTTGCGGAAGGCCGTGTTCACCGAGTCGGTGAGGTCCTTCCACGTACCGGCCGCGCCCGGCACCTGTGCCTGGCCGCCCAGCTCACCCTCGACACCGATCTCCCGGGCCACCCTCGTGACCTCGGCACCAAATGCGGACAGCTGGTCCACCATCGTGTTCACGGTGTTCTTCAGCTCCAGCATCTCGCCGGAGACGTCGACCGTGACCTTCTGCGACAGATCACCGTTGGCCACCGCCGTCGTGACCTGCGCAATGTCCCGCACCTGACCGGTGAGGTTGCGGAACGCGTTGTTCACCGAGTCGGTGAGGTCCTTCCACGTACCGGCCGCGCCCGGCACCTGTGCCTGACCGCCGAGCTGGCCCTCGGCGCCGACCTCGTTCGCCACCCGCGTCACTTCGTCCGCGAACGTGCGCAGCGTCTCGGTCATCGTGTTGATCGTGTCGGCCAGCTGCGCGACCTCGCCGCGCGCGCTCACCGTGACCTTCTGGGACAGGTCGCCATTGGCGACCGCCGTCGTCACCTGCGCGATCCCGCGCACCTGCGCCGTGAGGTTACCGGCCATCAGGTTGACCGAATCGGTCAGGTCCTTCCAGACGCCCGCGACGCCCGGCACCTGCGCCTGGCCGCCGAGCTCGCCCTCGGTACCGACCTCCCTGGCCACCCTCGTGACCTCGGAGGCGAAGGACGAGAGCTGGTCCACCATCGTGTTGACGGTGTTCTTCAGCTCCAGCATCTCGCCCGCGACGTGGACGGTGACCTTTCTGGAGAGATCGCCCTTGGCCACCGCGGTCGTGACGAGAGCAATGTCACGCACCTGCGCGGTGAGCCGGGAGGCCATCGTGTTGACCGAATCCGTGAGGTCCTTCCACGAACCGGACATTCCGCGAACCCGGGCCTGGCCGCCGAGCTTGCCCTCCGTACCGACCTCACTGGCGACCCTGGTCACCTCGTCGGTGAACGCCGACAGTTGGTCCACCAGCCCGTTCACCGTGCGGCCGACCTTCAGGAACTCGCCCCGCAGCGGGTGCGCCGTCGTCCCGTCACTGGACCGCGTCCGCAGGTCCATGCGCTGCTCGAGGTCGCCCTCGGACACCGCGGAGAGCACCCGGCCCACCTCGGAGACCGGCCGTACGAGGTCGTCCACGAGCGCGTTGGACGCGTCGATCGCGGCCGCCCAGGAGCCCTCGCAGGCCCCCACTTCGAGCCGCTCTGTGAGCTTTCCCTCACGTCCCACGACCCTCCGCACCCGGGCCAGCTCGCCCGTGAGGTGCAGATTGCGGTCGGCGACCTCGTTGAAGACGGCCGCCACCTCCGCCATGATCCCGTCGCCGGAGACGGTCAACCGCTTGCGGAAGTTCCCGTCCCTCATCGACACGAGAGCGGACAGCAGGCGGTTCAGTGCCGCCGTGTCCACCTCTGTCGTCCCGTTGTTGCGGGAGCGTCCGCCTTTCGCGCGCGTGCTTGCACCCCGCGCCGCTCCGCCAGACTCCACCGTGTCCCTCCCGCAGGGTCGACCGTTCTACCCGGGCCTTCTCTTGAAGCCTTCCCAGTGTTTCACCATGGCCCAACCAGGCCATAACAGTTCGGCAGCATCGCATACCGTCCGTGGCGAGCCCGGGGCGGGAAACACACGTGACCGGCATCCATGCGGGCGTCGAAGGTAAGTACCCTGGGCTCCGGCTGTCCACCCGCACGGCCGGTGCGGTGGCGCGAGCACGACGGGCATTCGGAGGGGCGCCGCGAATATGGGGGAGCAGATCACCGACACACGCATGAGGAGACCAGTGATCACCGCGCGGGCCGCTGCCACCTTCGAGCCGGTAGGGCGCTCGGTCGCCACGGCCCGGGCTTTCGTGCGCGACACCCTCCAGGGCTGGGGCCACGGCGACATCATCGACGACGCCGTCGTCCTCACCAGTGAGCTGGTCACCAACGCCGTCGTGCACGCCGGCACCGCCGCCGACGTGCTCTGCCTCCGCACCGACACCGGCGTCCGCATCGAGGTCGCCGACCGCTACCCGGAGCGCGAGGTGCCCGTACAGAGCTCCGGACAGGCGCTCGCCCACCCCGACCGCGAGGGCGGCCGGGGACTGCTGCTGTGCGGCGCCCTGGCCACCCGCTGGGGCGTGGAGTACACCCCCTCCCAGAAGCACGTCTGGTTCCAGCTCGATCTGCCCGAGCGCCCCGCCGGCACCCGGTCCGCCGGCCCCGCGCTCCCGGTGGACTCCCTCCCCGTCGCCGAGCACCGGGTCCGCGTCGCCGTCGTCCAGATCGACCGCGGCGGCTGCATCAGCTCATGGAACGAGGACGCGCAGGAACTCTTCGCCTATGCGCCCGAACAGGTGATCGGCAAACCCCTCACCGACTTCGCGGCCTGGCCGCACACCCCCGGTACGGGCACCGGCATCGCCGAGGCCCTCCAGCTCTCCCGCTGGGAGGGCAGCTACGGCATAAGGGGCGCCGACGGCCGCGTCGTCCCCGTGTACGCCTCGCACCTACGGGTGCGCGACGCCGACGGCGAGCCCTCCACGGTCTGCCTCCTCGTCCGCGACCACGAGCGCGCCGTCCTCGCGAGCCCGCCCCGCACCCCGTCGGACTCCTCCGCCCAGCAGTCCGAGGGCCACGGCCCCGCCGACCCCTTCGAAGTCTTCATCGGCTCCCCCGCCCCCGACGACCTCGACGGACTCCTGCAGCGCACGGTCGAACGCGCCCGCGACATGCTCGACGGCGACGCCGCGTACCTCCTCCTGGCCACCGACGACGAGACCGAGCTGGAGGTCCGCGCCTCCACGGGGCTGCCCTCCGCCCGCCAGCGCTTCGCACGCGTCCCTGTGGAGGCCGGCAGCGGCCGCTACGGCTCGGCCCGCATGCCGGCCGTCCACGAGGACCTGACGGCCGTACAGGGCGCCGTCCCGCTGCTCTCCGGTACGGGCATGCGCTCGGTCGTCACGGTCCCGCTCAAGGTCGAGGGCCGCCTCACCGGCTCGCTCGGCGTCGCCGCCGAGACCCCCAGCCGCTATACGAACGAAGAAGCGCTGCGCCTCCAGTTCGCCGCCGACCGCATCGCACTCGCCGTCGAACGCGCCCGCCTCACCGAGCTGGAAAAGCTCCGCCGCGGCTCGCTCTCCTTCCTGGTCGAGGCGTCCGACCTGCTCGCCGGCACCCTGGACCGCAATCAGACGCTGGCCCTCATGGCCCAGATGACGGTCCCCACGCTCGCCACCTGGTGCGCCGTGTACACCGTCGCCGACCAGGCGTCCGAGCCCGAACTCTCCTTCGTACTGCACGAGGACGAGGACCGCATCGACGGCCTCAAGACCCTGCTGCAGAAGGTCCCGCCGCCGGAGCCGGTGCCCACCCCCGGGGCCCGCGTATGGAGCGCCCCGGGAGACGCGGCCCACGACGCCGCCCTGCGGACCTCGTTGCGCAGCCTCGGACTCGGCGCCTCCGCACGCCCGTCCAGCGGCCCCGGCGCCACGCTGGCCACCGCCTCGGCCGTCGGCGGCGAGACCGTCGTGCTGCCGCTCGTCGCCCGTAACCGCGTCATCGGCATGCTCACCCTCGGCAAGCCCACCGAGGAGCACTTCCGCCAGGAGATCCTCGAACTCGCCGAGGACCTCTCCCGCAGGGCCGCGCTCGCCCTGGACAACGCGCGCCTGTACTCGGAGCGCACGGCCATCAGCCAGTCCCTCCAGCGCAGCCTGTTGCCGCCCGAACTGCCCGACGTCCCCGGCGTCGAGGTCGAGGTCATCTACCGCGCGGCGGGCGAGGGCAACGAGGTCGGCGGCGACTTCTACGACCTCTTCCCCATCCGCGACGGCGCGTACGGCTTCGCCATCGGCGACGTCTGCGGTACGGGCCCGGAGGCCGCGGCCGTCACGGGCCTCGCGCGGCACGCGCTGCGGCTGCTCGCCCGCGAGGGCTTCGGCGGCCCCGCGGTCCTGGAGCGCCTCAACGCAGCGATCCTCGACGAGGGAGCGCGCAGCCGCTTCCTCACGCTCCTCTACGGCGAACTGTGGCCCCAGCGCGACGGCAGCGCCGTACTGAAGGTCGTCTGCGCGGGCCATCCGCTGCCCCTGCGGCTGCGCCAGGACGGCACGGTCGAGCCGGCCGCCGAACCGCAGCCGCTGCTGGGCGTCATGGAGGACCTGGAGCTGTACGCCCAGACCGTGACCCTCGACCCCGGCGACGTTCTCCTGTGCGTCACCGACGGCGTCACGGAGCGCCGCGAGGGGACCCGGATGCTCGGAGACGACGGCCTCGCCGACGTCCTGACGACGTGTACGGGCCTCACGGCCGGCGCGGTCGCCGCGCGCATCCTGCGCGCCGTGGAGCGCTTCGCCGCGGAGCCCGCCTCGGACGACATGGCCATCCTGGCGATGCGGGTGCCGGAGGCGGTGCACGAGAGCGTGACGCCATAAGACGCCGCGGGCCCGGGGCAATCGCCCCGGGCCCCAACTATTCGCCCCAATGCAAAAGGCCCCCGCCTGTTGGCGGGGGCCTTTTCTTCAGAGCCCCAATACGGAATCGAACCGTAGACCTTCTCCTTACCATGGAGACGCTCTGCCGACTGAGCTATTGGGGCGCGTCGACGGGAATAACTATACCTGACTCCGAGCCGTGGTTCGAACCACCTGCCGGCCAGGTCAGCCACGCACTCCCGGTAAATCGGAATTACCCGACAGCATCCCCGCCCGCATTACTCCGGTTACTCCGGCGCCGGTCAGAACGCCGGCTGAAGAAGCCCACCGAGTGCATTGCACGCGCCCACGACCCGCTGCAATTCACGGCGGGTCAGCGGCCCCACGACGGGCAGCACCAGCGTCTCGTCGCACGCCCGCTCGGTCTGCGGCAGCAGCAGGTCCCGCCGGTGAGCAGGCATCCGGTACACCGGGATCGGCGCAGGCACCCGGCAGGCCACGCCCTTGGCCCGCAGCGTGCGCGCGAAGGCGTCGCGATCCGGCCGGCCGTTGCCCGGGACGCGGACCACGTACTGCTCGTACGTGTGCGGCGCCCGCTCCGTGGGCGTCACGACGCCCCGCAGACGCCCGTCGAAGTACGTGGCGTACGCCCGTCGCTGCTCGGCGCCGCCGGGCGCCGCGCCGGGCTCCTCGGCGCCATGCACCAGCAGCCCGTGGCGCGCTCCCAGCTCCTGCAGCCTGGCCATGTCGGCCTGCTGTCCGAAGCGGTGCACGGCGATGACGGCGGCGGTCCTGGAGGTCAGTACGTCGGCCACGGCGGCCGGGTCGATGCAGTAGGTGTCCGGGTCGATGTCGGCGAAGACCGGTGCGGCTCCGGCGCGCACGACGGCCTCGGTGACCTCGGCGTTGCCGAACGCCGGCACCACGACCTCGTCGCCGATGCCGATGCCGGCCGACTCAAGCGTTCCACTTGTCCCCATGCCTCCGGATGCTGGCGGCCGAACGTGAACGGCAGGTGACGCGCCGCACTGCAATCGCCGAACAAAAAAGCTCCGGTCCCTGAACCAGAAGGTTCAGGGACCGGAGCTGAAGAATTGTTCGGCGGCGTCCTACTCTCCCACAGGGTCCCCCCTGCAGTACCATCGGCGCTGAAAGGCTTAGCTTCCGGG
>NZ_JOBH01000010.1 GCF_000717745.1 Streptomyces violens | reverse complement strand
TTGCGTTTCCGACTCTATCAGATCCTTGCGGCTCCGATTTTCGCCGGTGCGTTTCGGCCTTTCGGCTTCTTCGCGGTTCCAACCTTACCAGATCCTTTTTCAGTGATCCGGCCCCCTGTTGGAGCGGGGTTGCTTTCCGGTCCGGCCCTTTCGGGCTTTCCCTTTCGGCGGTTCCGACTTTACCAGATCCTCGTCCGTTCCGTTTCCGGTCCGAATTTGTTTCCGAGCCCTGTCGGCGGGCCCGCCCGTCAGCGGCAGAATTTCTCTGTCGCGTTTCCGGCGTGTCCACTACTTTAGCGGTTTTCGCTGCCGGTTCATAATCGAGCCGGTCGGTTGAATTTCGGCATGCCGAAATTGTTCCCGAAGGAAGGCCGTGCAGTAATGGGGTGCCGCCGGGCGGCGTGAGTGGCTGCCGGGAGCTGGTTGGCCCCGTGGCAACTCGGAGGACACTACACGAGGCTCCGAGTTCGTTCAAACCCGTGCCTGACGGCGGTCCGGACAGTACTGTGAGGGCCATGCATACGCGTGCGCTCGTACAGCAGTGGTGGCCCGCCTGACGGCGGCCGACCACAGCGCATGCATGATCACGGCCGCCGCCTCCGGCGGCCGTTCGCGTTTCTCCCTCCCGCAGCCGGCCGGTCGGATCGGTGCGGCGGTCTCCACGTACGCGAGCGACTGACAGGTCGTGAGCGACCGAGCAGGTAAGGGGACCGGAAATGACGCGGATCTTCAGTGGTGTGCAGCCGACGGGGCATCTGACGCTGGGCAATTACCTCGGGGCGATGCGGCGCTGGGTAGCGGAGGACCAGTACCGGGCGGACGCGCTGTTCTGCGTGGTGGACCTGCACGCGCTGACCGTCGACCACGATCCGGCGCGGGTGCGGCGGCTCAGCCGGCAGGCGGCGACGTTGTTGCTGGCCGCCGGGCTGGATCCCGAGCGGTGCACGGTATTCGTGCAGAGCCAGGTGGATGAGCACGCGCGGCTGGCGTACCTGATGGAGTGCACGGCCACGGACGGCGAGATGCGGCGCATGATCCAGTACAAGGAGAAGGCCGCGCGGGAGCGCGAGCGGGGCGGGAGCGTACGGCTGTCGCTGCTGACGTATCCGACGCTGATGGCGGCGGACATCCTGGCGTACGGGACGGATGAGGTGCCTGTGGGTGAGGACCAGGCGCAGCACGTGGAGCTCACGCGGGATCTGGCGGTCCGGTTCAACCAGCGGTACGGGCAGACGTTCGTGGTGCCGAGGACGACGCTGCCGGCGGTGGCGGCGCGGGTGATGGATCTCCAGGAGCCGACGGTGAAGATGGGGAAGTCGCGCGCCCGTACGGCGGGGATCGTCTATCTGCTGGATGAGCCGGAGGCGGTGCGCAAGAAGGTGATGCGGGCCGTCACGGACGCGGGCAGCGATGTCGTGTACGACCGGGAGGAGCGGCCGGGGGTCGCGAATCTGCTGGACGTGCTGGCGGCGTGTACGGGCCGCGATCCGCGGGGGCTGGCGGCGGAGTACGACTCGTACGGGGCGTTGAAGAAGGACACGGCGGAGGCGGTGGTGGAGGTGTTGCGGCCGATTCGGGAGCGGCATGCGGAGTTGGCGGCCGAGCCGTCGTATGTCGACGGGGTGTTGCGGGAGGGGGCGGAGCGGGCCCGTGGGATGGCGCGGCCTCGGGTGGACGCGGCTTATCGGGCGGTCGGGCTGCTGGCGTAGCGCGGCGCCGTGGGGGCGGGGGTGGGTGGGGCGGCGTCCCCGCCGTGGAGGTGCCGCTGTGCCCACCCGTGCCGCCCCAGCGGCACGATTGCCCACAGCGGCGGCAGGTCGCCCGCAGCTAGGGGAGGTCAGCCGTTGCCGGAGGCGAGTTCTCGGCTGCGGTCTCGGGCTGCTTCGAGGGCGGCGATCAGGGCGGCGCGTACGCCGTGGTTTTCCAGTTCGCGGATGGCGTTGATGGTCGTGCCCGCCGGGGACGTGACGTTTTCGCGGAGTTTGACCGGGTGCTCGCCGCTGTCGCGGAGCATCACGGCGGCGCCGATGGCGGCCTGGACGATCAGGTCGTGCGCCTTGTCGCGGGGCAGGCCGAGGAGGATGCCGGCGTCGGTCATGGCCTCGACGAGGAAGTAGAAGTAGGCCGGGCCGGAGCCGGAGAGCGCGGTGCAGGCGTCCTGCTGGCTCTCGGGGACGCGCAGCGTCTTGCCGACGCGGCCGAAAATCTCCTCGGCGTGCACGAGGTGCTCGTCGGTGGCGTGGGTGCCGGCGGAGATGACGGACATGCCTTCGTCGACGAGGGCGGGGGTGTTCGGCATGACCCGTACGACGGGGGTGTTCGGGGCCAGGCGCTCCTCGAAGAAGGAGGTGGGGATGCCGGCGGCGGCGCTGATGACGAGGCGGTCGGCGGGGACGTGGGGGGCGAGCTCGTCCATGAGCTTGCCCATGTCCTGCGGCTTGACCGTGAGGATGAGCGTGTCGGCGGCCTTGGCGGCCTCGGCGTTGCCGACGGTCTCGACGCCGTACTTCTCGCGGAGCTGGGCGGCGCGCTCGGGGCGGCGGGCGGTGACCAGGAGGTCGGACGGGGACCAGCCACCGCGGATCATGCCACTGAGCAGGGCTTCGCCGATCTTTCCTGTACCGAGTACTGCGACCTTCTGGGTCATGGTGCCGTTCACCTCTACGCTGCGCCGGGCCTGGGCCTTGTCCGTACGGTCATCGTCGCATCGGGTGGGGCGGGCGTGCGGGGGTGTTCCACGTTGTGGGCGAGTGGCCGGGCTGTCCGCGGCCGGTCAGCGCGTTCGGCGGCGGAGGGTGGCGGCGCCCAGAGAGAGCACCAGGAGGGCGCAGCCGGTGACGATCGCGGCGTCGCGGACGAAGGTGCCGGTGATGTCGGAATGGCGGAGTACTTCGTTCATGGCGTCGACCGCGTACGACATCGGGAGCACGTCGGAAAGGCCGGAGAGTACCGGCTGCATTTCGTCGCGCGGGGTGAAGAGGCCGCAGAGCAGTAGCTGCGGCATCAGGACCGCCGGCATGAATTGCACGGCCTGGAATTCGGAGGCGGCGAAGGCCGAGACGAAAAGGCCGAGGGCGGTACCGAGGAGGGCGTCCAGGACGGCCACCAGGAGCAGGAGCCAGGGGGAGCCGGTGACGTCCAGGTCCAGCAGCCATACGGAGAGTGCCGTGGCCAGCGCGGATTGGACGACGGCGAGCAGGCCGAAGGCGAGGGCGTAACCGGCGATCAGGTCGGCCTTGCCGAGCGGCATGGCGAGGAGGCGTTCGAGCGTGCCCGAGGTGCGTTCGCGCAGGGTGGCGATGGAGGTCACCAGGAACATCGTGATCATCGGGAAGATGCCGAGGAGGGAGGCTCCGGTGGCGTCGAACGTGCGGGGGTTTCCGTCGAAGACGTAGCGGAGCAGGGTGATCATCGCGCACGGGACGATGAGGATGAGGGCGATGGTGCGGGGGTCGTGGTGCAGCTGGCGTAGGACGCGGGTGGTGGTGGCCGCGGTGCGGGGCGCCGGCGCGCGGCGGGGGCGGGGCGCGAGCGCGGCGGCGGGGTACGGGTGGGTCGGGGCGGCGTCCCGCCGTTGAGGTGCCGCTGTGCCCACCCTCCCCCAAGCTCTCGGCTTCGCTCGAGCAGGGGGGACCCCCATCGCCCCAGCGGCACGATTGCCCACAGCGGCGGGGGTGGGAGTGGGTTGAGTGGGGGCACGATCAGCGGTGGCTTCGTCGACCAGCCGGAGGAAAGCCGCCTCCACCGTCGGCGTCCCCGTGCTGCTCGTCAGTTCGGCCGGCGAGCCGTCCGCCAGGACCTGGCCCTCGCGCATCAGGAGGAGGCGGTCGCAGCGTTCGGCCTCGTCCATGACGTGGGAGGAGACGAGCAGCGTCACGCCGCGGTCGGTGGCGAGGGTGTGGAAGAGGTTCCAGAGGTCGCGGCGGAGGACGGGGTCGAGGCCGACCGTCGGCTCGTCCAGTACCAGCAGCTCCGGGTCGCCGAGGAGCGCCACCGCGAGGGAGACGCGGCTGCGCTGGCCGCCGGAGAGGTTCCCGGCGAGTACGTCCGCGTGTGAGGTGAGGGCCACGTCGTCGATGGCGCGGTCGACGGCTGCCCGGCGCGCCGCGCGGGCGGTCCGTCCCGGGTGCAGGATCTCGGCGAAGTACGCGAGGTTCTGGCGGACGGTGAGGTCGTCGTAGACGGACGGGGACTGGGTCACGTAACCGATCCGGGGGCGCAGCGACGCCTCGCCGGCGGGCCGGCCGAGGACGTCGAGCGTGCCGGTGACGTGTGCCTGGGTGCCGGCGATGGCGCGCATGAGCGTGGTCTTGCCGCAGCCGGAGGGGCCGAGGAGGCCGGTGACCTGGCCGCGCGGGACGTCGAAGGCGAGTGCGTCCAGGACGGTCCGGCCGCCGCGGACCACCGAAAGGCCGCGGGCGCTTACAGCGGGGAGAGCCGGGACGGCGGCCTTCCCTGCCTCGGGCGCCTCGCCCGTCGCCTCTGCGGCCTCGCCCGTCCTGTCGGTCTCACCGGACGCGTAATTCATCATGTGTTGAATATGCGCTTGTCCGAAACGAGCGTCAAGCCCTCGCCTCCGGGGAACCTGCGAGGGGAGGTCAACGTTCGGTAAAGGTGTGCACGTTGTGTCACGGGCTGGGGTCGCCGAGCGTTCGGCAGGTCCGGCGTGTGGTGGTTCGGGGTGTGCTCCCGGCGGTCGCCGGAGCGAACGGAGAAGATCGTTCCGCTCCGATAACACCGCGTTAACCTGACGGTTACACGCCGACTTGCCTCGGGGTAACCACCTTTGGACACAATGGAATTGACTGTCCACGGACGCCGGAGGAGGCGACGATGGGGAAGCCGGGTACCGCGATACGCCCTGCCCTGACGCTTCTCCTTGCCGCACTGCTGACCCTGCTGAGCACGGCCGGCTTCGCCTTCGCCGAGCCCGTGCAGAGCGGGAGCGGGACACGGGCGACCGCGCCCGCGAGCGACGGGCCCATACCCGCCGGACCGGCCGCGCCCGCCACCCCCGCCCCAGAGATCAAGCACACCGCCAAGAAGGGCGGGAGCGAGGGCGAGGTCGGCCCCGAGACCGCTCACCTCCGGCGGGCCGTCCGCGTCTCTGCCGGACCGCCCACTCCCCCCGACCCGCGCGCCCTGTGCGTGTGCTGCCGCACCGCGCCGGCCGACGAACACGAGCCGGCCGTTCCGCTCACCCGCGCGCACGCCAAATCACTGCAGAGAACCGGTCAAATACCCCTCACTCTCTGCGTTTTCCGCTGCTGAGGGATGTCAGAACGGGCTTCCCCCCTGCCCGCGCACCGCACGGGCGTACGTCACCACACAACGGCTGACCGGAACCGGCTGCTGACCAGCACCGGTACTGGTACTGGCCGCTGACCTGTCGTACCCACGCCCGCTCGTACGGATCCAGCCATCCATCCGCAACAGCTCCTGCCTGCAGCACGCACTGCCGGCGGGTACCAGCTGGAGGCATCCTCATGCGCAGTTTCGTCCAACGGATCTCCAACTCCCGTCTCGGTCCCCCGGGCACCGGCGGACCGCCGGGCTCCGCCGAGGCCCCGCGCGGCACCTTCCGCGCGGACTTCACCGCCTCGCTCGTCGTCTTCCTCGTCGCCGTACCGCTCTGCGTCGGCGTCGCCGTGGCCTCCGGTGTACCCGCCGAGCTCGGTCTGGTCACCGGCATCGTGGGCGGACTGCTCACCGGCTTCCTGCCCGGCAGCAGCCTCCAGGTCAGCGGCCCGGCCGCGGGCCTGACCGTGCTCGTCTACGAAGCCGTGAAGGAGTACGGCGTCGGCGCGCTCGGCATCATCGTCCTCGTCGCCGGCCTGCTCCAGCTCGCCATGGGCGCGCTCAAGCTCGGCCGGTGGTTCCGCGCCATCTCGGTCGCGGTGGTGCAGGGCATGCTCGCCGGCATCGGCCTGGTGCTGATCGCCGGCCAGGTGTACGCCCTCGCGGACGCGAAGGCACCCGGCAGCGGCCTCGCCAACCTGGGCGGACTGCCCGACCTGTTCATGGACACGGTCGGCTCGAACTCGGCCCTGGCCGCGCTCGCGATCGGCGTCGGCACGATCGCCGTCCTCGTGCTGTGGCCGCGCTGGAAGAAGGGCGCGAAGATTCTGCCCGCGCCGCTCGCCGCGGTGGCGCTCGCCACGCTCGCGGTCTTCGCGTTCGACCTGCCGGTCGCGCGCGTCGAGGTACAGGGCCTGCTGGGCGCCATCCAGCCGCCGGGCGCCGACGACTTCTCGCGCGTCGCGGAGTTCGGCGTCATCGGTACGGTGCTCGCCTTCACGCTCATCGCGTCCGCCGAGTCGCTGTTCAGCGCGGCGGCCGTGGACCGGCTGCACGACGGGCCGAAGACGGACTACGACAAGGAGCTGATGGCCCAGGGCGCGGGCAACGCCGTCTGCGGCGTGCTCGGCGCGCTGCCGATGACCGCGGTCATCGTGCGGAGCTCCGCCAATGTGTCGGCCGGTGCGAAGACCAAGCTCTCCCGCATCCTGCACGGCGTCTGGCTGCTGGTGTTCGCCGCCGCCTTCCCGGCCGCGCTGGGCGTCATCCCGGTGGCCGCACTGGCCGGTGTCCTGGTGCACGCGGGCTGGAAGCTGATGCCGATCAAGGACATCCGTCCGCTGTGGCGTGAACACCGTGGCGAGGCCGTCGTGCTCGCGACGACCGCCATCGCCATCGTGGTCACCAACATGTTCGAGGGCGTGCTGATCGGTCTGCTCATGGCGGTCGCGAAGACCGCCTGGGAGACCTCGCACGTGCACCTGGAGGTGTCCGGCGACGGCGTCAGCGGTGGCAGCCACACCCACAGCGTCGTGGTGGCCAAGTCGGTGCACGGCTCCGGCTCCGGCTCCGCGCCGACCGCCACCCTCGACGAGGCCGAGCCCACGACCGCCGTGGCGGCGGGACCGGTCCGCGTACGCGCCGTCGGCAACGCCACCTTCCTGCGGCTGCCGCGCCTCCTCGACCAGCTGGAGGCGCTGCCCGCCGACCGCGAGATCCAGCTCGACCTCTCGGGCCTGCGCCACCTCGACCACGCCTGCGAGGCAGCGCTCCTGGGCTGGGCCGAGCAGCGCCGCCGGGAGCTCACCGAGCCGGCCGGTGTGAGCATCGATCACATGCCGGTGCGCGGGGCCGTCTCCTGATCCGCCACCGCTGAAACAGGGCCCTCGACGGCCCTCGTCCTGGGACGTCCCCCTGGTGGCGGAACGCGTTCCCGTCGCCAGGGGGATACAGGAATCCGTACGACCTCATAAGGTCAGCGCAACCTCTCCTGTCCCCCACACCCCAGGACTGACTCTCCGTGAATCGCCGGCCCCTGCGCGCCTGTGGCGCGACCGCCGCCCTCTCCGTGGCCCTTCTGCTGTCCGCCTGCACCCACGACCTCGCGGCCGGTCCCGCCGGCACCTCGGCCGTGGACGGCCGGGACACGCTCGGCGACCCGCTCTTCCCCGCCCTCGGCAACGGCGGCTACGACGTACGCCACTACGCGCTCGGCCTGGACTACGACGTCCGGCACGGCAGCCTCGACGCCACCGCCCGCCTCACCGCGACGGCACGGCAGCGCCTGGCCTCCTTCTCCCTCGACCTGCACGGGCTGAAGGTGACGCGCGTTCAGGTGAACGGCGAACGGGCGAAGTTCTCCCGCCGCGGCGACAAGCTGCGGGTCCGGCCGGCGAGCGCGCTGCCGAAGGGTCGTACCTTCCGCACGGCGATCGCATACGAAGGGCACCCGACGGACTTCGCCGACCCCGACGGGTCGAAGGAGGGCTGGGTCCGCACGGCGGACGGGGCGTTCGTCGTGGGCGAGCCCGCCGGGTCGCAGACCTGGTTCCCCGGCAATCACCACCCGAGCGACAAGGCCGCGTACGACATCACGGTCACCGTCCCCAAGGGCTACACCGCCGTCGCCAACGGCGAGTTGAAGGAGCGTCCGGAGACGAAGGACGGGGCGCGGACCTTCCGCTGGCACAGCGGGGAGCCGATGGCGTCCTACCTCGCCACCGCCACGATCGGGAAGTTCCGCGTGCGGACCGGCCGTACGGAGCAGGGCGTGCCGCTGTACGTGGCCGTGGACCCGAAGGAGGCGGAGCGGAGCGCCGAGCCGCTCGCGAACCTGTCGGAGATCGTGAGCTGGGGGAGCAAGATCTTCGGCCCGTACCCCTTCTCCTCCGCCGGGGCCATCGTCGACCACCCGCCCCGGGGCATCGACTACGCGCTGGAGACGCAGACCAAGCCGATCTACTCCGGGGCTCCCGACGAGGTGACCGTGGTGCACGAGATGGCGCACCAGTGGTTCGGCAACTCGGTGACGCCGGAGACCTGGCAGGACATCTGGCTGAACGAGGGCTTCGCGACGTACGCGGAGTGGCTGTGGGCCGAGCGCCACGGGGGCAAGGGGCCGCAGCAGCAGTTCGACGCGCACTACCGGCTGCCCGCGGGCGACCCGCTGTGGGCCTTCCCGCCCGGCCGCCCGGGCAAGGCGGAGAACGTGATGGCCACGCCGGTGTACGAGCGCGGCGCGATGGTCCTCCAGCAGTTGCGGAACGCGGTCGGCGACCGGACGTTCTTCCGCATCCTGAAGGAGTGGCCCGCCGCGCACCGGCACGGCAACGCCGGATCGAAGGACTTCATCGCCTTCTGTGAGCAGCACGCGCACAAGGATCTGACGGGGCTGTTCGACGCCTGGCTGTACGGGGAGGGGAAGCCGGGCCGGACGTACTGAAGCGTCTAGCGGCGCTTCTTGTTCCTGGCCCCGCCCTTCGCGCCCTGTTTGCGGGCCGCGGGGTTGCCCGTACGGGCGGTGCGCCGGCGGGCGTGGCGCTCGCGGGCCGCTTCGTACTCCGCGCGGTGCAGCTTCTCGCCGGGCGCCTCGATGAGCGCGCGGCAGAAGTAGGCCAGCAGCGAGCCGATGAAACCGATCAGCATCAGGCTCTGCGCGGACTTCTCGGCCTTCTCCGCCGCGCGGTCGGCGGCCGGTTCGCGGCGCCGGACGAACCCCTCCCACGTGCGGCGGAAGGCGAGGGCGCTGCACACCGCGAAGCAGACCACGATCAGTACGTTCACCAGCGAGCCCACCTCGGCGACGGCCAGGCCCTCGAAGGCGAAGCGCAGTACGAAGGCGCCGAGCGCGGCGAGCACGAGGGCGCCGAGGGCCACGCCCGCGCGGCGCAGCGCGTAGCCGCCGTCGTGGTGGACCCAGGTCGTGCCGAAGAACCGGATGGCGACCGGCTCGGGGCCGGCCGGCTCGTCGGCCGGGCGCTTGTGCTCGTCGCTCATGCCGTCGATTATCCCCGGCCGCTTCCGCACGGTGCCGTCCGGTCAGCTCCCGCAGGGCCGGGCGACGAAGCCGTCACTCCCGGTCTGCACGTAGGTGTCCGAGACGTACTCGCCGCTGCCGATGCAGTCCCAGATGTCGCTGGTGCCGTACGGGCCGCTGACCCGCTCGCCGTGGCGCTGGCAGCGGATGGGCACCGAGGAACCGGCCGGGAGGGTGCGGACGACCGCGGCGTTGGTGCTCGGGCCGCTACGGACGTTGAGGCGGTAGCCCGGCGCGACGGGATAGCTGCGGTAGGCCGCGACGGTGCCGGCCGCTCCGGCCGCGCTGTCGGCGGTGTTCTCCTGTGTGCTCATGGTGCGGTCCCCCGTGAAATGTCGTGTGAATACGGGGTTCAGGCTAGCAAGCCGCACCCGAGCCGTAACCGGCATCCGCCGGGCATCCACTAGGCTCCGAACGTCGCATCTGCGGCCGATTACGCGGCCGAATACACGGGGGTGGGGAGATGCCGCCGCTGCGGAGTTCCGGCGCCGGACCGGAAGCGGAACATCCGGAATACGCGGGGAACTACCGGCTGGAAATGCCGCTCGGTTCGGGCGGTATGGGCGTGGTGCACCTGGCGCGTTCGGCGTCCGGGCTGCGGCTCGCGGTGAAGGTCGTACACGCGGAATTCGCCCAGGACCCGGAGTTCCGGGGCCGGTTCCGGCAGGAGGTGGCCGCCGCGCGGCGGGTCAGCGGGGCTTTCACGGCGCCGGTCGTGGACGCCGATCCCGACAGTGAGCGGCCCTGGATGGCGACGCTCTACATTCCCGGGCCCACGCTTTCCGCGCATGTGAAACGGAACGGCCCGCTGCCGCTGGACGAGGTACGGAAACTGGGGGCCGGACTCGCGGAAGCGCTGCGCGACATCCACCGCGCCGGCGTGGTGCACCGCGATCTGAAGCCGAGCAATGTCCTGCTGGCGGCGGACGGCCCGAAAGTCATCGATTTCGGTATTTCACGACCATCCGACAGCGAAATGCGGACGGAAACCGGCAAATTGATCGGGACGCCGCCTTTCATGGCGCCCGAACAGTTCCAGCGGCCGCGGGAAGTCGGTCCGGCGGCGGATGTGTTCGCGCTGGGTTCGGTACTGGTGCACGCGGCGACCGGCAGCGGGCCTTTCGATTCGGAGAGCCCGTATCTCGTCGCGTACCAGGTCGTCCATGACGAGGCGGATCTCGCGGGCGTGCCGGAGGAGCTGGCGCCGCTGCTGCGCAGCTGCCTGGCGAAGGATCCGGCGGACCGCCCGACGCCGAGCCAGCTCATGGCCCGACTCCGCGTCGACCTCCCGACGGAGCTGCATCTGGAGCCGCTGTACGAGCCGTCGTACGCGCCGGCGGCGGCCGCGCTCGCGGCGCCCGCCATGGGTTCCGTCCCCGCGACGGACCCGTCCGTGGGCCCGGAATCGCTCCTGGAGCCCGACTCGTCCCTCGACGCGCCGGGACCGCGGACCTGGGACGCGCCCGTGCCGCGCATACCGCATCAGCACGGGCCCGCGGAGGCGGTACCCACCCATGTGCGGGCTCAGGTACCGGCCGGTCCGCCGGCGCCCGCGGCCTCGGCCTCGGCCTCGGCGAAAGCCCCCGCGTCCCGCCGTCCGCGCCGCTGGCCGGTCTGGGCGGCGGTGGCGGCGGTCGTCGTCGGCGGGGGCGGCTTCCTGGGCGTACGGGCGCTGCTCCCGGAGGACGGTCCGGTGCGGCAGCAGCCCCGCAGTACGGCCGAGCCCTTCCACCCCTGGCGCACCGCCCTGCTCGAACGTTCCGCCGACCACCCCGCCGAGATGCCGTTCTGCTCCTTCGCGCCGCGCACCCCGTCGAAGGCCGCGGCCCTCTTCTGTGCCCAGCGCGACGTACGGGCCGCGCGTCTGGACCCGGAGCACGGCGCCGTGAAGTGGCGGCTGCCCGCAGGCCCCGCCGCCGACACCGACCTGCCGCCCGCCGCGCCCACGCTCTCCGGCGGCCTGCTGTACGCCCTGTCCCCCGACGGCCGGCGGCTGGACGCCTTCGATCCGGCGGCGGACGGCAAGGGCGCCCGGCGCTGGAGCAAGGACGTCTCCGCGTACGACGGGCAGGTCGCCGTCGTGGGGGACGCGGTGCTGCTCACGGCGGCGGACGGCACCGTGACGGCGCTGGACAGCCGGACGCACGAGCAGCGGTGGCGCCGCTCCTTCCCGGGGCACGCGCTGCCCCGCTTCCACGCGTACGGAGCGACCGCCGGCACCGCGTACACGGCCACCGCGCAGGACGACGGCCGCACCCTCGTCACCGCGGTCGGCCTCGCGCACGGCACGGTCCGCTGGGAGAAGAGGCTGCCCGGGACGCTCACCCCGGCCGGGACCGGCAGCGGCGGCGCGCTCTTCCTGACCTCGGCGGCGCTGGACTCCCGTACCAAAGCGGTCGTTCGGTACGACCCCGGCAGCCGCGCGGTGCGGACGTACCGGCTGCCGGCACCGCTGGACGACGCGCTCGCCACGGTGCGCGGCGACACGGTCTACCTGCTCGCCTACGGGGGCACGCTGCAGGCCGTCGGCGCGCGGACGTGGCAGGTGGAGACCTCGGTCAGCCGCGGCTCGCAGCCGGTGGTGGACGGCGACCGGCTGTACTTCAGCGCGGCCGACGGGCGGCTGCTGGCGGTGGACGCCCGGCGCGGGGCGATGCTGGGGCAGACGCAGCCGCGGCTGGCCACGGGGCGCGGCGGCTTCCTGGAGACCGTGCCGGCGCCGGTGGTCGCCCCGGGCGCGCAGCGGATCTTCGGGTCGGCCCCGGACGGCACGGTCTTCGGGGTGGACGCGGAGGATCCGGGCCGCTGGTAGCCGATACGCGGACGCCCCCGGCGTACGGATGTCCGTACGCCGGGGGCGCGTCATGCTTGGGGTCAGCCGAGCTTGCTGACGTCCCGGACCGCGCCCTTGTCGGCGCTGGTGGCCATCGCCGCGTACGCGCGGAGCGCCTGCGAGACCTTGCGCTCGCGGTTCTTCGGCGCGTACACGCCGCCCAGCGCCTCGCGGCGGGCGGCCAGCGTGGCGTCGTCCACGGCCAGCTCGATCGTGCGGGACGGGATGTCGATCTTGATCAGGTCGCCGTCCTCGACCAGCGCGATGGCGCCGCCGGAGGCCGCCTCGGGGGAGGCGTGGCCGATCGACAGGCCCGACGTGCCACCGGAGAAGCGGCCGTCGGTGACCAGCGCGCAGGCCTTGCCCAGGCCACGGCCCTTGAGGAAGGAGGTCGGGTACAGCATCTCCTGCATGCCCGGGCCGCCCTTGGGGCCCTCGTACCGGATGACGACCACGTCGCCCTCCTTGACCTGCTTGTTCAGGATGCGCTCGACGGCCTCCTCCTGGGACTCGCAGACCACCGCGGGGCCCTCGAAGACCAGGATCGACTCGTCGACGCCCGCGGTCTTGACCACGCAGCCGTCCTCGGCGATGTTGCCGCGCAGCACCGCCAGGCCGCCGTCCTTGGAGTAGGCGTGCTCCAGGGAGCGGATGCAGCCGTTCTCCGCGTCGGTGTCGAGCGAGTCCCAGCGCTCGGACTGCGAGAAGGCGGTCGCCGAGCGCTTGCAGCCGGGCGCCGCGTGGAACAGCTCGACCGCCTCCGGGGAGGGGGAGCCGCCGCGGATGTCCCACTCCTTGAGCCAGTCGGCCAGGGAGGCGGAGTGCACGGAGGACACGTCCTCGTTGAGCAGTCCGCCGCGGAACATCTCGCCCAGGATGGCCGGGATGCCGCCCGCGCGGTGCACGTCCTCCATGTAGTACGTGCCCTGCGGCGCGACGTTCGGCGCGACCTTGGCCAGGCACGGGACGCGGCGGGAGACCTCGTCGATGTCGGTCAGGCCGAAGTCCTGGCCCGCCTCCTGGGCCGCGGCCAGCAGGTGCAGGATCGTGTTGGTCGAGCCGCCCATGGCGATGTCCAGCGCCATGGCGTTCTCGAAGGCCGCGCGGGAGGCGACGTTACGGGGCAGGACGGTCTCGTCGTCCTGCTCGTAGTGGCGCTTGGTGATCTCCACGACGGTCCGGCCGGCGCGCTCGTACAGCGACTTGCGGGCGGTGTGCGTGGCGAGCACGGAGCCGTTGCCCGGCAGGGCCAGGCCCATGGCCTCGGTCAGGCAGTTCATCGAGTTGGCGGTGAACATGCCGGAACAGGAGCCGCAGGTCGGGCAGGCGTTGTTCTCGATCCGGAGGATGTCCTCGTCGGAGATGTTCTCGTTGACCGCGTCCGAGATCGCGTCGACCAGGTCCAGCTTGCGGACCGTGCCGTTGACCAGGGTCGCCCGGCCGGCCTCCATGGGGCCGCCGGAGACGAAGACCGTCGGGATGTTCAGCCGCATCGCGGCCATCAGCATGCCCGGGGTGATCTTGTCGCAGTTGGAGATGCAGATCAGCGCGTCCGCGCAGTGCGCCTCGACCATGTACTCGACCGAATCGGCGATCAGGTCGCGGGAGGGCAGCGAGTACAGCATGCCGCCGTGGCCCATCGCGATGCCGTCGTCCACGGCGATGGTGTTGAACTCCCGGGCGATGCCGCCCGCCTCCTGGATCGCCTCGGAGACGATCCGGCCGACCGGCGCGAGGTGGGTGTGGCCCGGCACGAACTCGGTGAAGCTGTTGGCCACCGCGATGATCGGCTTCCGGCCGATGTCCGCGCCCGCTACGCCCGATGCCTGCATAAGGGCACGGGCGCCCGCCATGTTGCGGCCGTGGGTAACGGTGCGGGACCTCAGCTCAGGCACGATGGTCACTCCCTTGGGATTCGTCTGCGGCTCGCGGCTGCGGACACCTTCCGCGCCACGTATCACCTGATCCCGAGGTTACGCTGTCGATCCAAGATCTGGACAGAGCCTCCAGGATCTGAGACATCTGCCCGCAGTACGGACGCGCGCGGTCACGCCTCCGGTCACGCCACCGGTCACGTCTCCGCGAGGTACCGCTGCAGCGTCGGCGCGACCATCCGGACGATGTCCTCGGGATCCGCCGAGGCCAGCGGCTCGACCTGGACGACGTACCGCAGCATCGCGATGCCGACCAGCTGGGAGGCGGCCAGCTCGGCCCGGAGGCGCGGCTCCGGCACCGCCAGCTCCGCCGCCACCCGCTCCAGCATCCGCCGCAGTACGAAGCCGCGCAGCACCTTCGCCGCGGTCTCGTGGGTCATCGCGGAGCGGATCACGGCGATCAGCGGGGCGCGGGTCGCGGGGTTCTCCCAGATGCCGAGGAAGTACCGCGCGAACCGCTCGCCGATGCCGTCGGCGCCGTGCGCCAGCAGGTCGGGGAGGTGCAGCGCCGGCTCGAAGGTGACCTCGATGGCCGCGCCGAAGACCTGCTCCTTCGTGCCGAAGTAGTGGTGCACCAGCGCCGGGTCGACCCCTGCCGCTCTCGCGATGCCGCGGATGGACGCCTTGTCGTAGCCGCGTTCGGCGAATTCCGTACGGGCCGCGGCGAGAATCCGCTCCCGCGCGCCGGGGCCGGCCGTGGCCTCCGTACGCGCCGGGCGGCCGCGCCGGCGCGGGGCGGGCCCGGAAGCGCCCGTCCCGGGCGCGCTCACGACCCGTACACCCGGTTCGCGGAGGCCAGGTGCAGACGCGTGAAGGCGAGGGCCTCGGCGAGGTCGGCCTCGCGTTCGGCGGCGGACATCGCGCGGCGGGTGTTGACCTCGATGACGATGTGCCCGTCGTACCCGGTAGCGGCCAGCCGCTCCAGCAGCTCGGCGCACGGCTGCTTGCCGCGCCCCGGGACCAGGTGCTCGTCCTTGTTGGAGCCGTTGCCGTCGGCGAGGTGGATGTGGGCGAGCCGGTCGCCCATCCGGTCCACCATGTGCAGCGCGTCGCTGCGGGCGGTGGAGGTGTGCGAGAGGTCGACCGTGAAGTGCCGGTAGTCGTCCTTGGTGGGGTCCCAGTCCGGCGCGTACGCCAGCATCTCGCGGTCGCGGTACCGCCAGGGGTACATGTTCTCGACGGCGAACTTCACGTCCGTCTCGCCCTCCATGCGCCAGATGCCGCGCACGAAATCGCGGGCGTAGTTGCGCTGCCACCGGAACGGCGGGTGCACCACGACCGTGGAGGCGCCGAGCTTCTCGGCGGCGTTCTGGGCGCGCTGGAGTTTGGTCCACGGGTCGGTGGACCACACGCGCTGCGTGATCAGCAGACACGGCGCGTGGATGGCCAGCACCGGCACGCCGTGATAGTCGGACAGCCGGCGCAGTGCCTCGATGTCCTGGCTGACCGGATCGGTCCAGACCATGACCTCGATGCCGTCGTACCCCAGGCGCGCGGCGATCTCGAAGGCCGTCGCGGTCGACTCCGGATACACCGACGCCGTGGACAGGGCGACCTTCGCATCCGGGATGCGCACCACTGGCTCCGTCACGAGGGACAGGGTACGGGGCCGCGCCTTGCGCGGGGCAATGGGCCGCCATTGGGGGTGCCCCTGGGCCGCCTCAGACCGCCCGGTCCTCTGGCTCGCCGTTGGGGAGGTGGTCCAGGCGCCGGAGAATCACGCCCTCGCGCAGCGCCCACGGGCAGATCTCCAGCTCGTCCACCCCGAAGAGGTCCATCGCCGCCTCCGCGACCAACGCCCCGGCCAACAGCTGGCGGGCGCGCCCTTCGGAGACGCCGGGCAGCTCGGCGCGTTCCTCCGCCGTCATCGTGGCCAGCTGCGGCACCCACTCCTCCAGCGCCTTCCGGCTCAGCCCGCGCTGCACGTACAGGCCCTCCGCCGAGCGGGCCGCGCCCGCCAGCCTGGCCAGCTGCTTGAAGGTCTTGGACGTGGCCACCACGTGGTCCGGCGAGCCGAAGCGTGTGAAGTCGCTCACCACTCGCGCGATCTCGGCCCGGACCCTGCGCCGCAACGCCCGTACGTCCTCCGGGTCCGGCGGGTCGCCGGGCAGGTCGGTGTTGGTCAGCCGGCCGGCCCCGAGCGGCAGCGAGACCGCTGCGTCCGGGTCCTCGTCCAGGCCGTACGCGATCTCCAGCGAGCCGCCGCCGATGTCCAGGAGCAGCAGCCGCCCGGCGGACCAGCCGAACCAGCGGCGGGCCGCGAGGAAGGTGAGCCGCGCCTCGTCCTCCCCGGAGAGGACCTGCAGGGTGACGCCGGTCTCCTCGGCGACGCGGGCCAGCACGTCCTCGCCGTTGGGTGCCTCACGTATGGCCGAGGTCGCGAACGGCAGCACGTCCTCGACGCCCTTGTCCTCCGCGACCTGCATCGCGTCGCGGATCGTGGCGACGAGCCGATCGACGCCCGGACCTGCGACGTTCCCGTCCCCGTCGAGGAGTTCGGCCAGCTTCAGCTCCGCCTTGTGGGAGTAGGCGGGGAGCGGGCGCGCGCCGGGGTGCGCGTCCACCACCAGCAGGTGGACCGTATTCGAACCCACATCGAGGACACCGAGTCTCATACACAGAAAGCTACTGCGGTCACCTCGCGCCTTTACGCTGGGGAGGTGGCGAAGACGAAAAAGGCGAAGCAGGAAAAGGCCCGCAAAAAGATGGAAAAGCAACAAGCGCGCGGGGCGGCGCCCGACGAGGTGACCGACGAGGTCGGCCTCGACTTCGCCCGCGCCTGGGTCACGTTCCCCGACCCGGCCGACGACGAGCAGATCTTCCGGTGCGACCTGACCTGGCTCACCTCCCGCTGGACCTGCGTCTTCGGGAACGGCTGCCAGGGCATCGAGGCGGGCCGCGCCGACGACGGCTGCTGCACGCTCGGCGCGCACTTCTCCGACGAGGAGGACGAGCAGCGGGTCGCGGAACATGTGGACCGCCTCACTCCCGACATCTGGCAGTTCCACGACGTCGGCACCACGACCGGCTGGGTCGAGGAGGACGAGGACGACGGCGAGCGCCAGACGCGCCGCTGGAAGGGCTCCTGCATCTTCCAGAACCGCCCCGGCTTCGCCGGCGGCGCCGGCTGCTCGCTCCACATCCTGGCCCTCCAGGAGGGCCGCGAGCCCCTGGAGACCAAGCCGGACGTCTGCTGGCAGCTCCCGGTCCGCCGCACGTACGACTGGATCGACCGCCCCGACGACACCCGCGTGCTCCAGATCACCATCGGCGAGTACGACCGCCGCGGCTGGGGCCCCGGCGGCCACGACCTGAACTGGTGGTGCACGTCGGCAACGTCCGCACACGGCGCGTCCAAGCCCGTGTACGAGTCGTACGCCCCTGAGCTCATCGAGCTGATGGGCAAGGACGCCTACACCCACCTCGCAGAACTCTGCGCGGAACGCCTGGCAACGGAACGCCCGATGGCCCCGCATCCGGCGGATCCGGTGCTGCTGCCTATGCCGGTGGTACCCAAGGGCTGAGTCCAGCCCTCGGCCCGGCAAATCCAGCCCGTCCGGCGTTTGAAGGGCCCCACCCCGTCTGGGGGCACCTCCCAGCGGTAGCTGGGGGAGTTTGAGGACCGGGGGGCCGGGGGCAGCGCCCCCGCGGCTCAGCCCGACGGGCTGGCCGTATCGGACGGTGACGGCGGCGGGTCGCTCGGCGGCGGGTCGGACTGGGTCGGGGTCGGCGACGGTGTCGGGTCGCTGGGCGGCGGGTCCGATGGCGACGGGTCTGAGGGTGACGGCGTCGGCGTAGGCGCCGGGGAGCTCGGCGGAGCCGATGGCGTCGGGCGGGGCCCGCCCGGAGCCGGGCGCGTCGCGCCGCGGCCCTCGATCGTGATCACCGCGCCCGCCGGCTCGACGGAGACCCGCGCCCGCCAGTAACCGGCCGGCTCCCGGTCACGGTCGACGTACACCCGGATCGAAGTCGTCTCGCCCGGCTGCAGCACCCCGGCGGTCGTACTGAACTGCAGCCACGGCGCCCCCGTATGCGCCGCCCACCGCACCGCCGTCCCGCCGGACGCGGCCAGCGTGATGACCGTGAGGTCGCCGCTCGGCTGCGCCGCGACGGTCAGCCGCCCCGGTCCGGAGCGGGACCGCGAAGGGCTCGGCCGGGCCTCCCCCGGCCGCTCCCGCGTCCCGATCACCTCCACCGAGACGTCCGGCGTATGCACACCGGGCCGGAACCGCGGGTCGGGCGTCAGCTGCGCGCTGCCGGCCTTCTCGTACGGGCGGCCGCCGATCCGGTCCCCCTCGCTGTCGCCCGCGGTGACGGCCGTGCCGTCGGTCTCGCCGGTCAGCGGCGCGCCCCGGTACGCCGCCCAGAGCGCGAGCACGGGCGCCGCGACCACGGTGGCCACCACGGTCGTGGTGAGCGCCCGGCTGCGCAGCCGGGCGTTGCGGGCCGCCCGGTCCTTGGGCCCGAGCGGGAACCCGCTGCGGTCGTAGCGGGGTGCAGAACCGTTTACGCCGACCGCCCGTTTCGTGCGCCCCTGCGCCCCCTTCTCCGGAAGCTCCACCGCCCGGCCCGTACGCGACCGCAGCGCCGCCCGCATCGCCACACGCGCCGCCGCGCGCGGCGCGGTGACCAGCGGGAGCGGCCCCTGCGCCACCGGCTCCGTGCCGGGCCAGGGCCCGCCCGCCGTCGCCCGCTCGGCCGTACGGCGGCACTCGTCGCAGGCGTCGACGTGCCGCACCAGCTCCCGCAGCAGGGCCGTGCTCAGCAGCATCCGGCCGTCCCCGGCCGGCCGCGCCACCTCGAGGCAGCGGCCGGTTTCGGCCACGAGGAGCGCCGCGCGGGTGCGCTCCACCTCGCAGGCGGCGGTGGACAGCAGCGCGCGGGCCGCGACCGGCTCCATGCCCAGTACGGCGGCCAGCTCCCGGGAGCCCAGCCCGTGCCGGACGGACAGCTCCAGGGCCTCGCGCTGCTCGGGCGTGGCGCCGGCGGCCTCCGGCCAGGCCAGCGCGGACAGTTCGCGCCGCCGGTCGGACTCCTCGGCGACCGCGGGCCCCTGGGGCGCACCGGGGTCAGCGAGCCGGCGCAGACAGGCCCAGCGGGCCAGCGCGTACAGCCAGGGGCGGTACAGGCCGGGGTCGGACGGGCGGCGTCCGTGCTGCCGCTCGGCGAGCGCGAGCACCTCGCCGAGCACCTCGGTCGCCGCGTCGTGCTCGCACAGGACGGAGAGGCAGTACGTGAACAGCCCGTCGATATAGGGCTCGTAGCGCTCGGGGGACGGGTCGTGGCGGTCGGGCCCGGCCGTCCGGGCACCACGGCCCGCCCGCTGTGCCCGTTCCGCCCGGCCGGCGGGGGGCGGTGCGGTGGTGGTGTGCGTGGGGTGTCCGGGCCTGCTGCTCATCACCCGGCGACGGTAGACAGATGGCGCGGACCGGTCAGGGGCGCTTGGCCGGTTTTAATTCTTTCGGGTGACGATCTCCCTCAAAAGGGGACAGGAGTCCGAGCCATCCCCTCCCCCACACGCGTACCTGCCGTCCCGGCCGCCCATGAGCCGCCTCCGTCCCGCGCCCCGGGAAGTCCGCCGCCCGGCCGCGTTGTCGGACCCCACGGCTACGGTGGCTTCCATGGCAACCCGTAAATCCCCGGCGAAGGACCGCCCGTCGTACCGCTGCACGGAGTGCGGCTGGACCACCGCGAAGTGGCTCGGCCGCTGCCCCGAGTGCCAGGCGTGGGGCACGGTCGAGGAGGCCGGCGGCAGCCCGGCCGTGCGGACGACCGCGCCGGGCCGGGTCACGACCGCCGCGCTGCCGATCGGCCAGGTCGACGGCCGGCAGGCCACGGCCCGCTCCACGGGCGTGGCCGAGCTGGACCGCGTGCTGGGCGGCGGCCTCGTCCCCGGCGCCGTCGTGCTGCTCGCCGGCGAGCCCGGCGTCGGCAAGTCCACGCTGCTGCTGGACGTCGCGGCGAAGGCCGCGAGCGACGACCACCGCACGCTGTACGTCACGGGTGAGGAGTCCGCGAGCCAGGTGCGGCTGCGCGCCGACCGCATCGGCGCCCTCGACGACCATCTGTACCTCGCCGCCGAGACCGACCTCTCCGCGGTCCTCGGCCACCTGGACTCGGTCAAGCCCTCGCTGCTGATCCTGGACTCCGTCCAGACCGTCGCCTCGCCGGAGATCGACGGCGCGCCCGGCGGCATGGCCCAGGTCCGGGAGGTCGCCGGGGCGCTCATCCGCGCGTCCAAGGAGCGCGGCATGTCCACCCTCCTGGTCGGCCACGTCACCAAGGACGGGAACATCGCGGGCCCCCGCCTCCTGGAGCACCTCGTCGACGTCGTGCTCAGCTTCGAGGGCGACCGGCACGCCCGCCTCCGCCTCGTACGCGGCGTCAAGAACCGGTACGGCGCGACGGACGAGGTCGGCTGCTTCGAGCTGCACGACGAGGGGATCACGGGCCTCGCCGACCCCTCGGGCCTCTTCCTGACCCGCCGCGACGAGCCCGTGCCGGGCACCTGCCTGACCGTCACCCTGGAGGGCCGCCGCCCGCTGGTCGCCGAGGTCCAGGCGCTCACGGTGGAATCCCAGATCCCCTCCCCGCGTCGGACCACCTCCGGCCTGGAGACCTCCCGGGTCTCGATGATGCTGGCCGTACTGGAGCAGCGCGGCCGGATCTCCGCGCTCGGCAAGCGGGACATCTACAGCGCGACGGTCGGCGGCGTGAAGCTCTCCGAGCCGGCCGCCGACCTCGCCGTGGCGCTCGCCCTCGCCAGCGCCGCCTCCGACACGCCCCTGCCGAAGAACCTCGTGGCCATCGGCGAGGTCGGGCTCGCCGGCGAGGTCCGCCGCGTCACGGGCGTGCAGCGTCGGCTATCCGAAGCGGCGCGGCTGGGCTTCACGCACGCGCTGGTGCCGACCGATCCGGGCAAGATTCCGGCCGGGATGCGGGTCCTGGAGGTCGCGGACGTCGGCGAGGCGCTGCGTGTGCTCCCCCGCCGCCCGCGCCGCGAATCCCCGCGGAAGGAGGCGCCCGCGGAGGAGACATCCGGGTCCCCGCTGAGCGGCCGCTGAGCCCCGGAGGCTGCCTCCGGTGTGCTTCCCCGCGCCGCCCGCGCAGGACTCCCCTAGGTAAACGGCGCGTCGCCGGTAGACTTTGCCCTGGTCTCGCCCGTCAACGCAGTCCTGCCGCAATCGCGTCCGCGACGTACGTACGCGGCCAAGGCAACTCCGGGCGGGCTGCGGCACCGACAGACCTTGCGACGGAGGAGTGCAGTGGCAGCCAACGACCGGGCGTCGTCCCCCGGAAGGTCCGGCGGTAGCTCCGGCGGTGACAGTCTGATGCGCGCCTCGCTCAGCGCGGTCGCACCGGGCACGGCACTGCGCGACGGACTCGAACGCATCCTCCGCGGCAACACCGGCGGCCTCATCGTCCTCGGCTTCGACAAGACCGTCGAGTCGATGTGTACGGGCGGGTTCGTCCTCGACGTGGAGTTCACGGCCACCCGGCTGCGCGAGCTGTGCAAGCTCGACGGCGCGCTGGTCCTCGACAAGGACATCACCAAGATCATGCGGGCCGGCGTCCAGCTCGTCCCGGACGCCTCGATCCCCACCGAGGAGACCGGCACCCGCCACCGCACGGCGCAGCGGGTGTCCATCCAGGCCGGCTTCCCGGTCGTCTCGGTCAGCCAGTCCATGCGGCTGATCGCCCTCTATGTGGACGGCGAGCGCCGCGTCCTGGAGGAGTCCGCCGCGATCCTCTCCCGCGCCAACCAGGCGCTCGCCACCCTGGAGCGGTACAAGCTCCGGCTGGACGAGGTCGCCGGCACGCTCTCGGCCCTGGAGATCGAGGACCTGGTGACGGTCCGCGACGTCTCCGCCGTGGCCCAGCGGCTGGAGATGGTCCGCCGGATCGCCACCGAGATCGCCGAGTACGTCGTCGAGCTCGGCACGGACGGCCGGCTGCTCTCCCTGCAGCTGGACGAGCTGATCGCGGGCGTCGAGCCGGAGCGTGAGCTGGTCGCCCGGGACTATGTCCCCGAGCCGACGGCCAAGCGCTCCCGTACGGTCTCCGAGGCGCTCGCCGAGCTGGACGCGCTCTCCCACACCGAGCTGCTCGAACTCCCCATCGTGGCGCGCGCCCTCGGGTACAGCGGCTCCCCCGAGACCCTGGACTCCGCGGTCTCCCCGCGCGGCTTCCGCCTCCTGGCCAAGGTCCCGCGGCTGCCCGGCGCGGTCATCGACCGCCTCGTCGACCACTTCGGCGGCCTGCAGAAGCTCCTCGCCGCCAGCGTCGACGACCTTCAGACGGTGGACGGCGTCGGCGAGGCCCGCGCCCGCTCCGTCCGCGAGGGCCTCAGTCGGCTCGCGGAATCCTCGATCCTGGAGCGGTACGTCTGACCCCGCGCCCGTAGCGCGGGGACCGCTCCTTACAGCCCTTGCTCAGTCCTTCGCGAGGACGAAGGACGTGCTGTCCGGCTTCAGGCCCGCGACCGTGGCCTCGGCGAGGTAGGTGCCGGGCTTGGCGGACTTGGCGGCGGGGGTGGCGCACTGGGCGGCCGAGGGCTTGCGGTCCCATTCGATGGTGCGCGTGACGGCGGACCCGGCGGGGACCTTCACAAAGGCGCTGCCGGTGTCCGGCGGGCAGTCGTCCGAGGCGTACACATGGGCGTCGCTGTCGGTGTGACTGATCGTCAGTACCGCGGCCTTGCGGCCGAGGTCGACCTTGCAGTCCGCGTCCGAGGTGTTCTTCACGGTCAGCTCGAAGCGCGGCTCGGCATCCGGGCCGTACGAGTTCTTGACGCTGCGCAGGGTCAGTCGCGTCCCGGAGCCGGTGCAGTCGGCGAGCGCCGAGCCGCCCGGCACGAGCACGCCGCCGCCGCTGCCGGCGCCCGCGCCGGAGCCGGTACCCGTACCGCCGCCTTCGCCGATCGGCGTTCCGGTGCCGGAGCCGCCCGAACCGCCGCTGCCCGCGCCGCCGGCGCCCGCGTCGGCGCCGCCCGTACCGCCGTCGCCCGACTCGTCGCGGCCGCCCGGCTTCTGGCTGATCCCGGAGTCGGTGGCGTTGGGTCCCGGGGTGATGGACGTGGCGGGACCGCCGGCCGAGCCCTTGCTGTTCGAGCTGCCGTCACCGCTGGTGTTGCCCATGTTGACGGCCCACACCACCAGGAGCACGAGGAGCGCAAGGATCGCGCACGCGACCGCCCTCCGTCGCCAGTAGATGGAGGAGGGAAGCGGCCCGATCGGATTGCGCAGAGATCCCACGCGGAAACTGTACGAGAGATCAGCCCGGATGCCAGCCAGTACCCGCCGACGGACCACCGGCTTTTCCCATCATCTGCCCGGTTCTTCCTGGTCAGAAGGGAGAATTGGCCCGGATGAGCGACCCCGGGGCGTCAACCGGCCACCTTCGCCCGCGACTTCACGCGGTCCACTCCTCCTTGTGGCCGAAACCGCGGGCGTTGTCGATCAGACGGAGCCAGGTGGGGCGCAGCTCCCAGAAGGCGGTGTGGTCCATCGCGGCGCGGAGCTTGGGGTTGAGCGCTACATAGGGGAAGCGGTCGGCGTACATACGCCAGGCGCGCCTGCGCTCCCCGCCGTCCAGCCGGCGGCACACGCCGCGCCCCTGTACACCCGTCAGGCCGCTCCAGTCCTGGCCGTCGCGCTGGGCGGTGAAGGCGACCGGTGCCGCCGGCTGCGCGGCGGACAGGGCACGGCCGTGGCGGGTGGACTCGGAGGTGACGAAGAGGAGGGAGGGGACCGGGTCCTCGGGTCCGGCCTCGTCTCCGGTGTGCAGCGCGTACAGGACGGCGCACGCCTGGGGGCCGTCGCCGTCCGTATAGGCGAGGGTCATGGTGGTGTGGTCGGCGAGGGCCTGCTGGATGCCGGGCGGGGGCGCGCTGTCGTTCATGGCAGCATCCTCGCGCGCCGGCCGGACGCGGCACGCGGCACCCTCCCCGGCGGCCCCGCGCACGCCCCGTTGCAGCAGTCCGATTACCACGTGCAGGTGCACAACGGGCGGCTCGGGCCCGGCGCGTTTCACCGGCGCGGGGCCCCGTGTCAGGATCGGCGGTGCCATGACTTCCACTCCTGCCACCGCCCAGTCCGCCGGCGACGCCGCCGTGGAGCCCGGCACCGGACGCCCCGCCGGGACCCCGGCGCCGCGCCCCGCCGACTCCGCCGCCGCCTCCGCCCCCGCTGCCGCATCCGTCACCGGCGCCGCCACGGATGCCGCCGACGCCGCCGACGCGGCCGGCCGGCGGCTGCACGCACCGGTCAACGACTGGTTCGACGAGCACGCCCGCGATCTGCCGTGGCGCCGCCCCGAGGCGGGTGCCTGGGGCGTGATGGTCAGCGAATTCATGCTGCAGCAGACGCCCGTCAACCGTGTCCTGCCGGTCTACGAGCAGTGGCTGGCCCGCTGGCCCCGCCCGGCCGACCTGGCCGCCGAGCCGTCCGGCGAGGCGGTGCGCGCCTGGGGCCGGCTCGGCTACCCGCGGCGCGCGCTGCGGCTGCACGCCGCCGCCTCCGCGATAAGGGAGCGGCACGGCGGCGACGTACCGCGCGAGCACGCCCAGCTGCTGGCGCTGCCCGGCGTCGGCGAGTACACCGCCGCGGCTGTGGCCTCCTTCGCGTACGGCCAGCGGCACGCGGTCCTCGACACGAACGTCCGCCGGGTCTTCGCCCGCGCGGTCACCGGCCGCCAGTACCCGCCGAACGCCACCACCGCCGCCGAGCGCAAGCTCGCCCGCGCGCTGCTGCCCGAGGACGAGGAGACGGCCGCGAAGTGGGCCGCGGCCACGATGGAGCTGGGCGCGCTGGTGTGCACGGCGCGCAGCCCGGAGTGCGTGCGCTGCCCGGTCGCCGCGCAGTGCGCCTGGCGGCTGGCCGGCTCCCCCGAGCACGAGGGCCCGCCGCGGCGCGTCCAGACGTACGCGGGCACCGACCGCCAGGTGCGCGGCAAGCTGCTGGCCGTGCTGCGCGAGGCCGTCGCGCCGGTGCCGCAGGCGAAGCTGGACGCGGTGTGGCACGAGCCGATCCAGCGGGCCCGCGCGCTGGACGGGCTGGTCGCCGACGGGCTGGTGGAACCGCTGCCGGACGGCCTGTACCGGCTCCCGCTGACCTGATCCCGGCCGGTACCGGCTCCGGTCGCCGTGATCCCGGCGGGCCCCCGTACGGAGGGCCCGTCCTCCCCCTGGAGGAGGACCTCGCCGCCGCTCCCGTCCCCCGCAAGGAGGAGCGCCGCGCCGCTGTTACACAACCGACGGATTTCCGTGCATCCGCTGTGCGCCGGGCGCGCATGACGCCGCAACACCCCCTCCGTAGCTTCGTCTTCGTGCTGGAGACGGACCACCGTGTGCCGAGGCGCTCGGCCGGTCCACGACCACCGGCACGGACAACGTGGGGAACGCAGGCGGAAACGGAGGCGTCGGGATGGCGACCAGCGGCGGCAAGGTACTGGACTTCGAGGAATACGTGCGTACGCGGCAGGACGCCCTGCTCCGCAGCGCGCGGCGTCTGGTGCCCGACCCGGTCGACGCGCAGGACCTCCTGCAGACGGCGCTGGTCCGCACGTACGGGCGCTGGGACGGCATCGCCGACAAGTCGCTCGCCGACGCCTACCTGCGCCGCGTCATGATCAACACGCGGACCGAGTGGTGGCGCGCGCGCAAGCTGGAGGAGGTGCCGACCGAGCAGCTCCCGGACGCGAGCGTGGACGACGGCACCGAGCAGCGCGCCGACCGTGCCCTGCTGATGGACATCCTCTCGGTACTGGCTCCCAAGCAGCGCAGCGTCGTCGTCCTGCGACACTGGGAGCAGATGAGTACGGAGGAGACCGCGGCGGCGCTGGGCATGTCCACGGGGACGGTCAAGAGCACGCTGCACCGGGCGCTGGCCCGGCTGCGCCAGGAGCTGGTGAACCGCGAGGCCGACGCGCGCGTACTGGAGCGTGACGACCAGGAGCGGGAGCGGTGCGCGGCCTGACCGGCTGCGGAGCCGGCGGTCCCCGGGCCGGCGGCGGGTGATGGGCATGGTGAGCAGGAGCGGTGTGACCAGAGGCGGCGGAGCCGACGGCGGGCCGGCCGGGAAGCGGCCGGCCGCTTTCCCGCGCCTGCCCGGGGGCTGGTGGCGCACGGCCGGTACGGCCCTCGCGGCGACCGCGGCGGTGGGGCTGCTGATGGCCGGGTGCGACGCGACCGGTGACGGGGTCCGGTCGGAGGGCTCGGCGGCCAACAGCCCCGTGCCGTCCCGGGCCCGCAGCGCGACGCCGACGCCCTCCCCCTCGTCCTCCGTGGCGTACAAGAAAGTCGACGCGCGGGCGCTGCTGCGCAAGGACCCCAAGGTCGGCGCCGACGTGAAGAAGACCCTGGCCAAGCCGTGCACGGCGGACGAGTACCCGATAGACGTCACGTACGCCGCGCTGACCGGCGGGAAGAGCGCCGACGTGATCATCAACGTGATGACCTGCGCGGACTCCGTCGGGATCGGCTCGTATGTGTACCGCAAGGGCGACAAGGGCTATGAGAACGTCTTCAGCAACGAGCAGCCGCCGGTCTACGCCGGGGTGAGCAAGGGCGAGCTGGAGATCACCAAGCAGACGTACGGCACCGGTGACGCGGTGTGCTGCCCCACCGGCGAGGATGTGATGACGTACCGCTGGGCGAAGCACCGCTTCAGCGAGTACTCCCGCTACCACACCGACTACAGCAAGACCGTGGACGGCGCCGAGACCAGCGCGACACCTTCGGAGGACTGAGAACCGGCATGGCCGAGACCCATGTGCTCTTCGTCGAGGACGACGATGTCATCAGGGAGGCCACCCAGCTCGCGCTGGAGCGCGACGGCTTCCGCGTGACGGCGATGCCCGACGGGCTGTCGGGCCTGGACGCCTTTCGTGCGACCCGGCCCGACATCGCCCTGCTGGACGTGATGGTGCCGGGCCTGGACGGCGTGAGCCTGTGCCGGCGGATCCGGGACGAGTCGACGGTCCCGGTGATCATGCTGTCCGCGCGGGCCGACTCCATCGACGTGGTGCTCGGCCTGGAGGCGGGCGCCGACGACTACGTCACCAAGCCGTTCGACGGGGCTGTACTGGTGGCCCGTATACGGGCCGTGCTGCGCCGCTTCGGGCACGCGAGCGGCCCGGACGCCCGCAGTGGTGCGGGCAAGGACGCGGCGGCGCCGGCCGCCGACGGGCTGCTGCGCTTCGGTGACCTGGAGATCGACACCGAGGGCATGGAGGTGCGCAAGGGCGGCGAGCCGGTGGCGCTGACGCCGACCGAGATGCGGCTGCTGCTGGAGTTCTCCGACGCGCCCGGCACGGTGCTCTCCCGCGACCGGCTGCTGGAGCGGGTGTGGGACTACGGCTGGGGCGGCGACACCCGGGTCGTGGACGTCCACGTCCAGCGGCTGCGCGGCAAGATCGGCCAGGACCGGATCGAGACGGTCCGCGGCTTCGGCTACAAGCTGAGAGGCTGACCCGCCGGTGGTCGGCCTCGCCCTGCGTACGGGACTGCGCTGGAAGCTCAGCGCGGCGATCGCGCTCGTCGGCGCGCTGGTCGCGATCGCGCTGAGCGTCGTCGTGCACAACGCCGCCCGCGTCTCGATGCTCGACAACAGCCGCGACGTGCAGATCGAGCGGCTGAACTTCACCCAGCGGATCTACGAGACCACCAGCCGGCTCCAGTTCGGCGCCCGCATCGACGACCCGAAGCTGCCCGAGGAGCTGCGCGCCGAGGTCGCCGAGGGCCGGCGCGCCACCTACCTGGAGGACAGCGGGGAGGGCGCGCCCGAGGTGTGGGCCGCGGCGCCGCTGGACGACGGCCGGGTGCTCTCCCTCCACAACGACTACCCCGACCGCTTCACCGTCCTGGACGACCTGGACCAGGCACTGTTCATCGGGTCCATCTCGGTCGTCGCGGCGGGCTGCGCGCTGGGCGTGCTGGTCGGCGGCCGGCTCTCCCAGCGGCTGCGGAAGGCGGCCGGGGCGGCCCGCAAGCTCGCCGAGGGCGACACGTCCGTGCGCGTACGGGACGAGATCGGCGGCCGGGTGCGCGACGAGACCGACGAGCTGGCGCGGGCCGTGGACGCCATGTCGGACGCGCTGCAGACCCGTATCGAGGCCGAGCGGCGGGTCACCGCCGACATCGCGCACGAGCTGCGCACGCCGGTCACCGGGCTGCTCACGGCGGCCGAACTGCTGCCCCCGGGCCGCCCGACCGAGCTCGTACGGGACCGGGCGCAGGCCATGCGGACGCTGGTGGAGGACGTACTGGAGGTGGCCCGGCTGGACGGCTACGCCGAGCGGGCCGAGCTGCAGGACGTGGACCTCGGGGAGTTCGTCCGGCGGCGGGTGCGTGCGCTGGGGCCGGACATCGAGGTCGAGGTCGTGCGGGACGCGGAGGTCAGCACCGACCCGCGCCGCCTGGAGCGCATCCTCGGCAACCTCATCGCCAACGCGTCCCGGCACGGCAGGCCGCCGGTCGAGGTCACGGTCGAGGGCCGGGTGATCCGGGTCCGCGACCACGGGCCGGGCTTCCCCGAGGCGCTGCTGCGCGAGGGCCCGAGCCGCTTCCGCACCGGCAGCAGCGACCGCGCCGGCCGCGGCCACGGCCTGGGCCTGACCATCGCGGCGGGCCAGGCACGCGTACTGGGCGCGCGGCTGACCTTCCGCAACGCGGAGCCCGCCGTCGACGGCACGACCGGCGCCGTCGCCGTCCTCTGGCTCCCGGAGAACGCCCCGACGGCGACGGGCAGCTTCCCGGTGATCCAGCTCCCGGGCCCGGAGAACTGACCCACCAGGGCCCCTGTCGGCCGCTACGGGTTCAGCACCGTCACGACGGTCACGCCGACGGCGACGACGGCGATGATGAGCACGGCGAGGAGGCAGCCGGAGACAGCGGGGTGGGCAACGTGGTACGGCATCGCCTTGGGGTAGTTCCGGCGCAGCTCACGGGCCTGCGTGTCGGGCAGATAGACGGTGGGTCCGCCTACCGCGTCGCACACGCGCTTGACCTCTTCCTGCGGCCAGATGCTGTGGCTGGTGAGCCGGAGCAGCCGCCTGCCGTGCTCGTCGAGCAGCACCAGCCAGTCCGAGTGCTGGTTGTAGCCGGTATTGAGGTGCGGGGCGTAGAGCACCGCGGCGATGTCCTCGCGGGGGATGCGGCGCGTCCTGCCGAGGATGCCGCGGTACTGGACGTCCTTCTCCGTCACGGTGACGCTGCACGCCTTGCCGATACGGATCAGCACGAGGACGCATATGAGCGCCGTGGCCGCGGCGATGAGGAGGCGGACCGACCCCAGCAAAAACCCTGCCGGCAGCCCGACCACGACGAGGACGCCCGCCAGGATCCAGTGGTATCGCTCCGGCCTCTTGGCCGCGATCATGACCCGTTCGTGCTGCTGTTCTCCGATAACCATGCGCAGCATGCTGTCAACCGACTACCCCATGTGTCACGCGGCGTGAACCACAGCCGCGTCCTGCGGCTCGACGTCCGCCGGCTGCGCCGGGCCGCCGCGCAGCGGGACCTCCTTGAGGAACCACGCCGCGGCGAAGCCGATGACGCTGATGGTCGCGCCCCACAGGAAGACCAGGTGGGTGCCGTCGGCGACCGCGTGCAGGTACGCGTCCTTCAGCTGGGCCGGAAGCTGGGACAGGCCCTTGGGATCGAGCTGCGCCCCGCCCGCCATGGCCTTGCCGCCGGCCGCGCCGACCCGCTCGGTCATGGTGTTCTGCACCTGGTGGGTGAAGAGCGCGCCGAAGATCGCCACGCCGAAGGAGCCGCCGATCGTGCGGAAGAGCGTGGCGGAGGACGAGCCGACGCCCATGTCCTTCATCTCGACGCTGTTCTGCGCGATGAGCATGGTCGTCTGCATCAGGAAGCCCATGCCGGCGCCGAGCACGGCCATGTACGCGCCCGAGGTGAAGCGGCTGGTGCCGGTGTCCATCAGGGACAGCAGGAAGAGGCCCGCGGTGATCAGCGCGCCGCCGCCGACCACGAAGATCTTGTACCGGCCGCTCGTCGTGGTGATCCGGCCCGCGATCAGCGAGACCGTCATCATCGCGAGCAGCATCGGCAGGAGCAGCAGCCCGGAGTTGGTGGCCGAGGCGCCCTGGACGCTCTGCTGGAAGAGCGGCAGGAAGGTCATCGAGCCGAACATCACGAAGCCGACCAGGAAGCCGATCAGGGTGACGAGCGAGAAGTTGCCGTTGCGGAAGATGTGCAGCGGCAGGACGGGCTCGCTGACCTTGCGCTCCACCAGGACGAACGCGGCGAGGGAGACCACGCCGAGCGCCCCGAGGCCCACGATCTGCGCCGATGCCCAGTCGTACTCCGTACCGCCCCAGGTCGTGATCAGTACGAGTGCGGTGATGCCGATGGTGAGCAGCGCGGCGCCCACGTAGTCGATGCGCGCCTGGGTGCGCTTCTTCGGCAGGTGCAGCACGGCGGTGACCATGGCCAGGGCTATCGCGCCCAGCGGCAGGTTGATGTAGAAGCTCCAGCGCCAGCCGAGGTGGTCGGTGATGGTGCCGCCGACCAGCGGGCCGCCGATCATGGCGACTGCCATGACGCCGGCCATCATGCCCTGGTACTTGCCGCGCTCGCGGGGCGGGATCAGGTCGCCGATGATCGCCATGACGCCGACCATCAGGCCGCCGGCGCCCAGGCCCTGGACCGCGCGGAAGGCGATGAGCTGGCCCATGTCCTGGGCCATGCCGGAGAGCGCCGAGCCGATCAGGAACAGCACGATGGACGCCAGGAAGACGCCCTTGCGGCCGTACATGTCGCCGAGCTTGCCCCAGATCGGGGTGGAGGCGGCGGTGGCGAGGGTGTAGGCGGTGACCACCCAGGAGAGGTGGTCGAGGCCGCCGAGCTCGCCGACGATCGTCGGCATCGCGGTGCCCACGATCATGTTGTCGAGCATCGCGAGCAGCATCGCGATCATCAAGGCGAAGAGCACCACACGTACGCTCGCGGGCTGTTTCCCGCCGTGCTCCGTCGGTGCGGTGGCCTGGGTGGCGGCCATCGTTCCCCCGTTCCGTCTACTTACTTGCCGCCCGGCAAGTTTGGGCTACGGTGAGGAAGGTAAGCGGTAACTAGCCGGGCGTCAAGTAAGTTAATGCCGGTGCGGGCGTGACCAGGGATAGCCTGCGGGGGCGCCAGTACCGACGACGTAGGAGAGCACCATGGGCACAGCACGCGCGCGCAGGGGCGACACCCGGCAGCGCATTCAGGACGTGGCCCTGGACCTCTTCGCGCAGCAGGGGTACGAGAAGACCTCGCTGCGGGAGATCGCCGAGCACCTCGACGTCACCAAGGCCGCCCTGTACTACCACTTCAAGACCAAGGAAGACATCGTCATCAGCCTCTTCGAGGACCTGGCCAGGCCCTGCGACGAGCTGATCGCGTGGGCCGCCGACCGGCCGCGCACGCTGGAGACGAAGACGGAGGTCGTCCGCCGCTACAGCGAGGCGCTGCGCGACGCCGCGCCGCTCTTCCGCTTCATGCAGGAGAACCAGGCCACCGTCCGCGACCTGAGCATCGGCGAGTCGTTCAAGGAGCGGATGCTCACGATGGTCGGGCTCCTCAACGAGCCCGACGCCGAGCTGAAGGACCAGGCGCGCTGCATCACCGCACTGGTGTCGCTGCACTCGGGCATGTTCGCCATGCAGAACATCGAAGGCGACCCCGAGGAGAAGCGCAGGGCCGTCCTCGAAGTCGCCTTGGAATTGGTCACCGCGGCGAATACCGCCGCGGCACCACAGGATTAAGTTGTCCGCTGAGTTGTCCTCGGCCGGTCGGCTCAGAGGTTCACGTGCTCGCCGCGCAGGAAGTCGACGGGCTCGATGGCGCTGCCGTAGTTCGGGGTGCTACGGACCTCGAAGTGCAGGTGCGGGCCGGTGGAATTACCGGTGCTGCCCGCGAGACCGATCTGCTGGCCGGCGGAAACCTTCTGGCCCACCTGCACCTGGATCTTCGAAAGGTGCGCGTACTGGGTGTACGTCTTGTTGCCGTGCTTGATCACAATGGCATTGCCGTACGCGGGACCGTCACCGCCGCCGTTCGGGCCCGCCTTCACGACGGTGCCTTCGTGCGCGGCCTTCACCTTGGTACCGGTGGGCACCACGAAGTCCTGGCCGCTGTGGCCGTGCGACCAGTGGCTGCCGGCCAGACCGAACTTCTCGCCCATGCCGTACTTGTCCACCGGCTTCTCCCAGCCGTTGGTCTTGGCAAGCTGCCGCTCGGCACGCTCGTGCCGGTCGGCGGCGGCCTTGGCGCGGCCGGCCTCGGCCTTCTTCTCCGCGTCGATCGCCTTCTTCTGCGCGTCGGCCTGCGCGCTCACCGTGCTGCCCACGTCCGTGGAGAGGCCCTGGAGCGATACCGCGCCGCCGTCCATCGCCGAAGCAGCACCGGCACCCAGCGCGAGGGAGGCGCCCATTCCGGCCACCAGAACGGTGGCGCGGGTACGCAGGGCGGGCTTCTTCGAATACCGGGTGAGGGAGAACTTCGACATACGGGGATTACCTCCGAAAGAATTGACTCCCGGCCGGGACCAACCGGGATCGCTATTCATTGGTAACCGCCGCTCGCGGGCCTGCCAAGAAGCCTTTCTACTACCGCACCCCGTATTGAAAGCAACGGGAATCAGCCCCTTGCGCTACCCGGCTCCGCCGCTCCAAAACATCCCGGTCCGGCCTGCGCGAAAGCCGATCATTCGGCCTGGATTCCGCCCCCACCAGCCATTCCCTTGATCCTCGACTTCCCGGACGCAGGTCCCTCCCACCCCCCTGCCAAAAGTCCCGGCCCACCGGGGAAACGGGTCCCACCACACTGTCCGGCGCCTTTCCTAAGGTCTTTAGTAGGCCCGGAATCCGCTGTGCCGCATGTCACCGAACCCCCCGTTCCGTCCGCTTTGTGCGGGGCCCTTGGTATGTCCGTTTCGGGACCAAGGGCCTGTGATCCCGGTAACGTAATAGGCCGCATCCGGCCCGGCAGGAAAGAAGGGGGAGGGCCCGGTATGGACCCCTCGGCACTCGGCGCGCGGCTGGCGTCGTCCGTCGTCGCGCCGCTCGTGAAGCGGCTCTTCGTGAAGGAGGGGCCCGGCGCGGGCCTGGCGGAGAAGCCGGTACGGGTGTCGGCGCTGGTGTCGTTCACGGGCGAGAAGCGCACGCTCACCGAGGGCGACCTGCGGAAGATCGCCGAGGAGCTGGTCACCCGCGCGGTGCGCGCGGCCGGGCCCGGCGAGCGGCCCGTCCCCGCCGCCGAGGAGAGCGCCGTCGCCGACGCGCTCGCGCGGACCCTGTACGGCCTGGGCGAGCTGGCCATGGACGACGTACAGGCCGTCCAGCTCGGCGCCCCGGCGCTCGCGGAGCGGCTGCGGCAGGCCAACCGGGCGCGGCTGAGCACGCTCCCCCGGGACGCGGAGCTGCTGCACGACGCCCTGCTCGGCCTCGCGTGCCTGCACATCGTGCACTTCTTCACCCAGCGCTCGACCTTTGTCGCGCGCACCCTCGTCCAGCACAGCCGGAGCCTGGACCGGCTCGTCACGCTGACCGACGAGCTCATCGCGCGGAATCCCTCGCCGCGGGCCGCGGACACCGCCTTCGAGCGCGACTACCTCGCCTACCTCGGCAAGAAGCACGGCCGGCTGACGATCTACGGCATCGACCTGGCCCATTCCCCGGACCGGTGGCCACTGGACGCGGCGTACATGAGCCTGGAGGCGACGTACGCGGACCGCGCGCTCGCCGCCGCCGAGGACGCGTTCTTCGCCGGCCTGGACGACACCCCGGCCCCGCACGCGCCGCCGGTCCCCGCCGACCACGCGCTCGCCGGGCACAGCCGGGTGCTGCTGCGCGGCGTGGCGGGCTCGGGCAAGAGCACGCTGGTGCAGTGGCTCGCGGTCTCCTGCACCCCGGCGGGCGACGCGGTCGCCATGCCGCACCTGTACGGGCGCATCCCCTTCGTCCTGCCTCTGCGGACGCTCCAGCGCGCCGGCGCGGACCTCCCCACGCCCGACCGCTTCCTCGCGGCCGTCGGCTGCCCGGTGTCCGGCGCGCAGCCGGACGGGTGGGCGCACCGGGTACTGACGAGCGGGCGCGGCCTGGTCCTCGTGGACGGGCTGGACGAGATACCGGAACGGGAGCGCGACCGGACCCGGCGCTGGCTGCGCGACCTCCTCGACGCGTTCCCGCACAACCTGTGGATGGTGACCTCGCGCCCTTCCGCCGTACGCGAGGACTGGCTCGCGGCCGACGGCTTCACGGAGCTGACGCTCGCGCCGATGAGCCGGGACGGCGTGGCCCTGTTCATCGGGCGCTGGCACGCGGCGGCGCGCGCGGACGCCCCGGCGGACGAGGACCGGCTGGCCGCGTACGAGCAGTCGCTGCTGCACGCCGTACGCACCAAGGCGGACCTGGCGCGGCTGGCCACCAACCCGCTGATGTGCGGGCTGATCTGCGCGCTCCACCGGGACCGGCGCGGCTACCTGCCGCACGGGCGCAAGGAGCTGTACGACGCGGCGCTGACGATGCTGCTCTCGCGCCGCGACCGCGAGCGCGACATGAACGGCCCGGACGGCATCGAGCTGAGCGACGAGCCGCAGATCCAGCTGCTCCAGCGGCTCGCGTACTGGCTGATCCGCAACGGGCGCACGGAGCTGGACCGGGAGCACGCCGAACGCATCATCGCGGACGCGCTCCCGGCCGTTCCCGCGGCGGCGGCCCAGGGCGACGCGGCCGCGGTCTTCCGGCACCTGCTGCTCCGCAGCGGCCTGCTGCGCGAACCTGCCCCGGGCGCCGTCCACTTCGTGCACCGCACCTTCCAGGACTACCTGGGCGCGCGGGCCGCGGTCGAGGAGTGGGACATCGGACTGCTGATCGCCCATGCGCACGACTCCCAGTGGGAGGACGTGATCCGGATGGCGGTCGCCCACGGCCGGCCGCGTGAACGGGCCGAGATCCTCCGGGAGTTGCTGGCCCGCGCCGACGCCGCGAGCGGCGAGGACGAACGCGCGGTACGCACCCGCATCCAGCTCCTCGCCCTGGCCTGCCTGGAACACGCCTCCGAACTGGACCCGGCGGTCCGCCGGTCCGTGGAGGAACGCACGGCGGAACTGCTACCGCCCCGCTCGGCGGAGGAGGCCCGGGAGCTGGCGGGGGCGGGGCCTCTGGTACTGGAACTTCTGCCCGGCCCCGAGGGACTGAGCGAGGACGAGGCGGTCGCCGTCACGGTCGCCGCGTCGAATGTGGAGTCGGAGCGCGCACTCCCCGTACTGGCGCGGTTTCGGGACCATCCGGCACTACAGGTGCGGTCGCAGCTGGTGTGGGCGTGGCACCGGTTCGATGCGGAGCAGTACGCGGAGGAGGTCGTCCGGCATCTCGATCCGGACCGGCTGCGGTTCAGCGTCCACAACGACGAACAGCTGCGCATTCTGCGCGGGCTCGGCGGCCGCGAGCGGATCGACGTACGGGACGGGGTGTCGCAGGAGGCGCTCGTCGCGTACACCCGGGAGGTCGGGATCAGGCACCTGCGCCTCGGGGCCGGGAACATCACCGATCTCGCCTTCCTGCGGAACACTCCGGGACTCACCGAGCTGACGTTGTCCGCGTCGGTCACCGATCTGTCCCCGCTCTCCGGCCTCCCCCTGGAGCGCCTGTCACTCTTCGGCCTCACCGGCGTCCAGGACCTGAGCCCGCTCGCCTCGCTGACCGGCCTCCGTGCCCTGACAGTCCACCTGCCGGACGTCTCCTGGTGCCCGGACGACCTGCCGAGACACCTTCCACGGCTGCGTCTCCTGCGGCTGGGCGACAGCGCTTCGCGGGACTGGTCCGGGCCGTTCGGCGTACGGGCGTGGCCGGGTCTCCAGGAGCTCCTGCTCGACCCCCGTGCCTGCCCGCGGGACGCCGCCGGCTGGGCGGAGATCGCGGCGCTGGAGTCCTTGACGTGGCTCAGCGTGGACGCCGACTGCCTTGCCGACTGTCCGCCCGGGTTCACGCTCCCCGGGCTCACCGACCTCAGGCTCTTCTCGCCCACGGGTGCGCAGCCCGACCTGGAAGCCGTGGCCCGGCACTTTCCCGGACTGCGGAATCTCTACACCACCGGGCCGGGCAACCCCCTCTCCCGCATCGCCTTCACTCCCCTACCCTGACTCCCCAACAGCGTTGACCGCGCCCACCAGTTACCGGGGGACACCGCCGCATGGATCCCACGACCGTCGCCGCCCGTCTCACTCCCGAAGCCCTCGCGCCGCTCGTCAGAGCGCTGTTCGTGAGCGAAGAGGCGGCGGCGGAGGCGGGCGTGCCGGACGATCGGCCGGTGCCCCTCGCGCGGCTCGTCGCGTTTCGCGGGGAGAAGCCGGCGCTCAGCGGGGAGGACCTCGAAGCGCTCGCCGGACGGATCGTGGCGATCGCCGCTCCCGATGAGGCGGCGGCGCGTCCGGTGGCCGGCGCGCTGGCGCGCACGCTCGGCGTACTCGGCGCGAGCGGGCTGGACGACTGGCAGGCCGTACAACTGCCGCCCACCGACTTCGCGCACCGGCTGCGCGCCGCCGCACCGGAAGCGGAGCGCGGGCTGTCCGCCGACGGCCGCGCGCTGCTCACGGCGGTGCTCGACGTCGTGGCCGTACACCTCCTGTACTTCCTCACGCAGCGGTCCGACTTCGTCGCGCGCACGCTGGAGGACGAGACCCGGCAACTGGCGGAGCAGGCCGCTCCCGGGCCGCGGAGTGACGGGACGTCAGCCCCCGCCGCGCCCGCCGACGACGCCGCCTTCGAGGAGCGGTTCGCGCGGGACACCATCGTGCTCCACAACCACCTCACGATCTTCGGCATCGACCTCGCGCACTCGCCGGACAGCTGGCCACTGGACGCGGCCTACCTGGGGCTGCAGTGCGAGCGCGGCCAGCCGCGGCTGCCCGCGACACCGGACGAACAGCGCGACCCGGGCCCGCAGGCCCCACCCGTGCCCGCCGAGCAGGCGCTGGCCGGGCTGGACAGGGTGCTCGTACGGGGCGTCGCGGGGTCCGGCAAGACGACGCTGCTGCAGTGGCTGGCGGTCGCCACGGCGCGCGGCGAGCTGCCCGCGGCACTGGCCGGGGAGCTGCGCGGCCGGGTGCCGTTCCTGCTGCCCGTACGCCGCTTCGCGTCCCGCTCCGGCATCCCGTCGCCGGCCGGCTTCCTGGCGGCCATGGGCTACCCGGGCGCGGACGCCCAGCCGGCCGGCTGGGCGGAGCGGGTACTGCGGGCCGGCCGCGGGCTGCTGCTCGTCGACGGCGTGGACGAGGCCCCGGAGGACGAGCGCGAGCGGCTCCGGCTGCGGCTGCGCGGCTGGGCGCAGCAGTACCCGGGCAACGTCTGGGTGGTGACCTCCCGGCCGTCCGCCGTACCGGAGGACTGGCTGGCCGCCGACGGGTTCACCGAGCTGCGGCTGGCGCCGATGAGCCGCGAGGACGTCGCGGCGTTCATCCAGCGCTGGCACCGCGCCGCGGCCCAGCAGTCGCCCGCCGACCTGGACCGGCTCGGCCATTACGAACGCACGCTGCTGAACGCCGTACGCATCACCCGCGACCTGGGGCGGCTGGCCACCAACCCGCTGATGTGCGGGCTGCTGTGCGCGCTCCACCGGGACCGGCGCGGCTACCTGCCCAGCGGGCGCAAGGAGCTGTACGACGCGGGCCTGTCGATGCTGCTGGAGCGGCGCGACCGGGAGCGGGCGATGGTGCCGACCGACGCCATCGACCTGCCGCGGCAGCCGAAAATACAGCTCCTGCAGAAGCTGGCGCGCTGGATGCTGGTCAACGGCCGGTCCGAAATGGACCGCGACGTCGCCGTGGACACCCTGGGCCGGCACCTGCCCGCCATCCCCGACGCGGCCCGCCAGGGCGACGCCGACGACGTCTACCGGCACCTGCTGAACCGCACGGGCCTGCTGCGCGAAACGACGCCCGGCACCGTGGACTTCGTGCACCGCACGTTCCAGGACTATCTGGCCGCGCGGGCCACCGTGCAGCAGCACGACTTCACCCTCCTGCTGGACCACGCGCACCATACGGAGTGGGAGGACGTCATCCGGATGGCCGTCGCCCTCGCCCGGCCCGACGAGTGCGCGACGCTGCTGAACGGGCTGCTGGCGCCGCACGCGGGGGTACGCGCCGCGGAGGCCCGGCACCGCAAGCTGCTGGCCGCCGCGTGCCTGGAGCACGCCACGGAGCTGGACCCGGAGGTCCGCGGGCGGGTGCAGCGCTTCACGCGCGACATGATGCGGCCGACCACCCCGGCCGGGGCCCGCGCGCTGGGCTGGATCGGGCCGATCGTCCTGGAGATGCTGCCGGACCCGGCCAAGGCCACCAACTCCGAGGCGTACCTCCTCGCCCTCACCGCCACCTCCATCGGCGACGACATGGCCATCGACTACCTCACCGGGCTGCGGGAGCGGCCGCACCTGGACGTGCGTGCGCAGCTGGCGAGCGCCTGGCGACGGTACGACACCGAGCGGTACGCGCGGGAGATCATCGCCCACCTCGACGACGCCGAGCTGTACTTCCCGGTGTCCGACCTGGAGGAGCTGCACGCGCTGCGCCGGCTCGGCGGCCGGCCACACCTCCAGATCGCCGGGCGGTTCACCCCCGACCAGCTCATCGAGGGCATCGTCGCCGAGCCGCTGACCCGGCTATGGCTCTCCTACGACCTGGGCGTCCCGATGGACTGGCTGGCCGCCTTCCCGCGCCTGGAGACGCTCCTGGTGGGCAGCCGGCTGCCGCGCCCGGCCGGCGTACCGGAGGGCATCGAGGTCGTGGAGCTGTAGGCATACGCGTAAAAACACCGCTGCCCCGGAACCACTCGGTGGTTCCGGGGCAGCGGCGGTGACGCTTACGCGTCCTTGCTCAGGTTCGGGCCCGAGCCGGCGGACTCGATCGGCGGGGCGTCGGGCAGGGCCGACTTCTCCTCGCCGCGGAAGGTGAACTTGGCGTTCTCCCCCTCGCCCTCGACGTCGACGACCACGATGTGGCCCGGACGCAGCTCGCTGAAGAGGATCTTCTCCGAGAGAGCGTCCTCGATCTCGCGCTGGATCGTCCGGCGCAGCGGGCGGGCGCCCAGCACCGGGTCGTAACCGCGCTTGGCGAGCAGCGACTTGGCCTCGGAGCTGAGCTCGATGCCCATGTCCCGGTCCTTGAGGCGCTCGTCCACCTTGGCGATCATCAGGTCGACGATCTGGATGATGTCTTCCTCGGTGAGCTGGTGGAAGACCACCGTGTCATCGACACGGTTCAGGAACTCCGGCCGGAAGTGCTGCTTGAGCTCTTCGTTGACCTTGTTCTTCATCCGCTCGTAGCCGGACTTGACGTCACCCTGGGCGGCGAAGCCCAGGTTGAAGCCCTTGGAGATGTCCCGGGTGCCGAGGTTCGTCGTCATGATGATGACGGTGTTCTTGAAGTCCACGACCCGGCCCTGGGAGTCGGTCAGGCGACCGTCCTCCAGGATCTGCAGCAGGGAGTTGAAGATGTCCGGGTGGGCCTTCTCGACCTCGTCGAAGAGGACCACGGAGAACGGCTTGCGGCGGACCTTCTCGGTCAGCTGGCCGCCCTCTTCGTAGCCGACGTAGCCGGGAGGCGAACCGAAGAGCCGGGAGACCGTGTGCTTCTCGCTGAACTCCGACATGTCGAGGGAGATCAGCGCGTCCTCGTCGCCGAAGAGGAACTCGGCGAGCGTCTTGGACAGCTCGGTCTTACCGACACCGGACGGGCCCGCGAAGATGAACGAACCGCCGGGGCGCTTCGGGTCCTTCAGGCCGGCACGCGTACGCCGGATGGCCTGCGAGAGCGCCTTGATGGCGTCCTTCTGGCCGATGACGCGCTTGTGCAGCTCGTCCTCCATGCGGAGGAGACGGGAAGACTCCTCCTCGGTGAGCTTGAAGACCGGGATGCCCGTGGCCGTGGCCAGGACCTCGGCGATCAGGTCGCCGTCGACCTCGGCGACGACGTCCATGTCGCCGGCCTTCCACTCCTTCTCCCGCTTCGCCTTCGCGGCCAGGAGCTGCTTCTCCTTGTCGCGCAGGCCCGCGGCCATCTCGAAGTCCTGCGAGTCGATCGCGGACTCCTTCTCCCGGCGCACGTCGGCGATCTTCTCGTCGAACTCGCGGAGGTCCGGCGGCGCGGTCATCCGGCGGATGCGCATCCGGGAACCGGCCTCGTCGATCAGGTCGATCGCCTTGTCCGGCAGGAAGCGGTCGGAGATGTACCGGTCGGCCAGCTGAGCGGCCTGGACCAGCGCCTCGTCCGTGATCGAGACGCGGTGGTGCGCCTCGTAGCGGTCGCGCAGGCCCTTGAGGATCTCGATCGTGTGCGGCAGCGACGGCTCCGCGACCTGGATCGGCTGGAAACGGCGCTCGAGGGCCGCGTCCTTCTCCAGGTGCTTGCGGTACTCGTCGAGCGTGGTCGCACCGATGGTCTGCAGCTCACCGCGGGCCAGCATCGGCTTCAGGATGCTGGCGGCGTCGATCGCGCCCTCGGCGGCACCCGCACCCACCAGGGTGTGGAGCTCGTCGATGAACAGGATGATGTCGCCGCGGGTGCGGATCTCCTTGAGCACCTTCTTCAGGCGCTCCTCGAAGTCACCGCGGTACCGGGAGCCGGCGACCAGGGCGCCGAGGTCCAGGGTGTAGAGGTGCTTGTCCTTGAGGGTCTCGGGCACCTCGCCCTTGACGATGGCCTGCGCCAGGCCCTCGACGACCGCCGTCTTGCCGACGCCGGGCTCGCCGATGAGGACCGGGTTGTTCTTCGTACGCCGGGACAGCACCTGCATGACCCGCTCGATCTCCTTCTCGCGCCCGATGACCGGGTCGAGCTTGGTTTCACGAGCGGCCTGCGTGAGATTGCGGCCGAACTGGTCCAGGACGAGGGAGGTCGAGGGCGTGCCCTCGGCGGGACCGCCCGCGGCGGCCGTCTCCTTGCCCTGGTAGCCGGAGAGCAGCTGGATGACCTGCTGCCGCACCCGGTTCAGATCGGCGCCCAGCTTCACGAGGACCTGGGCGGCGACGCCCTCGCCCTCGCGGATCAGGCCGAGCAGGATGTGCTCGGTACCGATGTAGTTGTGGCCGAGCTGGAGGGCCTCGCGGAGCGACAGCTCCAGGACCTTCTTGGCACGGGGGGTGAAGGGAATGTGACCGGACGGGGCCTGCTGGCCCTGGCCAATGATCTCCTCCACCTGCTGGCGGACCGCCTCGAGCGAAATCCCGAGGCTCTCCAGGGCCTTAGCGGCGACACCCTCACCCTCATGGATCAGGCCCAGGAGAATGTGCTCGGTGCCGATGTAGTTGTGGTTGAGCATCCGGGCTTCTTCCTGAGCCAGGACGACAACCCGCCGCGCGCGGTCGGTGAACCTCTCGAACATCGTTAATCGCTCCTCAGAGCGGTCAGGCAGTTAGGGGTCGGTCCCCTCCCTGTCCTTCCGCATGCTAGTCCCGCGGGGCGGGACAGCTCATTCCAACTGCCGACACCCGTCCTTGGCCTCCTGCCCCGAACAGCCGACATCTGCTCCAACCCGATGGTGCGAGACGATGTTCCCGCAGGCCAGGCATATACGCCCCATGCCAGTACGCCCATGGCGAACGCGGCCTTGCCCGACACGCCCGCGCCTCTCGCGCGGCCGTTGCGTACATCCCGCTCAGAGCGCCGATTCATCGTCCCTCCCCTCGAGAAAAGTCTTACCCGCTGCCTCTGACAGTCCATCCGCGCGGCCCGCCTTCCTCCGCTACGGGCGAACACCCTTGCGCCGTTTTACGCGCCCGCACGCCCGTCCTATACCCACCGGACGAGCACGGTACGTATCCACGCCTCAACCCAGCGTAACTTCTGAGCATTTCGGGAGTTGCACCGGGCATGGCCCTCGCGCTCCCGCGCCCCCGCGATCCACTGCTCGCCGCAGGCCCTGCCGCGCGGCAGTGGTACGAGCAGGCGCTGGGCTGGCCGACGGCCGGCGGTGAGCCGCTCCGGCTGCGCACGGGAATCCGCTTCGACGTCCTGGAGATGCCCGCGGACGCCGGATTCGCCACGCTGCGCCGTGCCGGGCGCACGGGCCCGGTCGCGCTCGGCTGGAGCCAGGGCCGCCCGTACGCCTCCCAGGAGCCCGGAGAGCCGGTCCTGCGCCTTCTGGTGGCCACAGGCGCGGCGGACGAGCTGCCAGGGGTGCTGGAGTGGCTGGAGTGGGGCTCGGTGGGCCTGGAGCTGACCGCTCTCGGCTCCGGTGACCTGATGCCCGCGCCACCGCCTGTGGCGCCCCGGACGGCGGCCGCGCGAGAGGCGACGGCGCCGGTCCCGGCAGCGGGGCCTGGGCTGCCTGCGGGAGTCGGTCCGTGGGGGGCCGCATGGGTACGGCCTCCGGAGCCGGGCTGCGATGTCGAGGCGACGCTGCCCTCCACGGGGAGCGGGGCAGGTCTCGGGGGCGGTGGTGGGGTTCCCCGTACGTCACGTATGGGGCGCGCCCCCGACCTCGTACGGCTCGTGAGCGTGGCGGCCACGGAATGCCACCGGGCCCGGTTGCTGCGCGTAAGAAAAGGTCGAACGGATCGCTTCCGCGGTGATCAGCCGTTGGCCTTCTCGTACGCCTCACGGACGGTCGCGGGGACGCGGCCGCGGTCATTGACCTCGTAACCGTTCTCCTTGGCCCACTTACGGATCTCAGCGGTGTCCTTGTTGCCGGACGAGGCGGCACGCGCCTTGCCACGGCCGCTCGCGGCACGACCGGTACGGCGGCCGGCCTTCACGAACGTCTCAAGGGCGTCGCGCAGCTTCTCCGCGTTGCCGTTGCTGAGGTCGATCTCATAGGACTTACCGTCGAGCGCGAACGTCACGGTCTCGTCCGCCTCGCCACCGTCGAGGTCGTCGACAAGAAGAACCTGAACCTTCTGTGCCACCGGTTTCCCTTTCATCGAATGTGGATTACGACGGAAAGCAAACCGCTTTTCCGGGAAAAACACAAACCCCCGGGTCGGGTTCAGATGCGACGGGTGCGGGGAACACCGGCTTCGACAGCTATGAGATAGGGGCGCGATTCGGACATAGAACGCTGATCACAGGTGCAGAAGCATGCGACTGTTGCCTAGGGTGTTGGGCTTCACTCGTTCGAGACCGAGGAACTCGGCGACGCCCTCGTCATAGGAACGCAGCAGCTCGCTGTAGACATCGCCGTCGACCGGAGTCTCGCCGATCTCCACGAAGCCGTGCTTGACGAAGAAGTCGACTTCGAAGGTCAGACAGAAAATACGGCGTACTCCCAGCCACCTTGCTGTACGGAGCAGCTTGTCCAGGACCTGATGCCCCACGCCCGCGCCCTTGAGCTGCGGGGCGACGGCCAGGGTGCGCACCTCGGCGAGGTCTTCCCACATGACGTGCAGCGCGCCGCAGCCCACCACCTCGGCGTCCTCGTCGCGCTCGGCCACCCAGAACTCCTGGATGTCCTCGTAAAGCGTGACGGTGGCTTTGTCCAGCAGGATCCCGTCACGCGAGTAGGAGTCGATGAGGCGGCGTACGGCGGGCACATCACTGGTCCGGGCCCGGCGGACGGTGACGCCATTCGATAGCGGTGGCATGCAAGGACGCTATCGTTCCGACTCCTCCGCTCCGGAGCCGGGTTCCGCGACTTCCTCCGGTGTCCCCGCTTGGACGACGCGCATGGCATCACTGAGGGCCTGCCGCTGTTCCTGCGACATCATCCCGAAGAAGGCGACGAGGGCGGCCGCGGGGTTGTCGCTCACGGACCACGCTTCGTTCATCAGTGCGGCCGAGTAGGCGGCGCGAGTGGACACCGCCTCATATCTATAGGCCCGGCCTTCCGCTTCTCGCCGTACCCAGCCCTTCTGGTGAAGGTTGTCCAATACGGTCATCACCGTGGTGTACGCGATGGACCGTTCCTTCTGCAGATCTTCGAGTACTTCCCGAACGGTTACCGGCCGGTTCCACTGCCAGACCCGCGTCATGACGGCATCTTCCAGTTCACCCAAACGTCTCGGCACACGAGAACAATAGTGGGAGATGTCCAGAATGCCGCGTGTTCGCGTCGGCGAGCGACCGATTCATCGCAGAAAAAGGCGTACGGCCCGGGATGTGCAATCCCGGGCCGTACGCCACATTCGCGAAGCTCGAAGACCGGAACGGATCACGCCGTTCCGGGCGCAGGTTCAGGCGCCGTGCGCCTTCGGCTCCTGGCGGGCGGACTCGGCACTCTGGAGCACGGCGTCCACGGCCGCGTCTTCCTTGGCCTTGTTCGCGCCGCCCTGGCTCTTGATCATCGTCACGATGACCGCAGTGAAGGCGATGGCCATCACTACGGGGGGCAGCAGCGCCGATACGTAATCCATGCCGAGGGCCTCCTTGTGCGACGAGGCTTCCAGAGTACGCGCCGCGCTCAGGCCGTCCGGGCCGCGGGGGGCGGGGAGGGCTTGCGGCGCGGCGGGAAGACCTCGCCGGGGGTGGGTACGGGGCGGCCGCGGCGGCCCGGCTGCGGGCCCGCCGGACCGGGCTGCGGGGGCTTCGGCGAGGGCTGGCCGGGCTGCGGGGCCGGCGGGCGCTCCGGCTCGTCGGCCAGCCGGCCGCCGGGCAGGGCGCGCAGCCGGCCGCGCACGGAGCGCTCGGCGGCCTGCTCGCAGCGGCGCAGCAGGGCCGTGCGGCGGGCCCGCTCGGCCGGACCTGCGTCCACCGAGCGCAGCACCCGGAGCGCGCCGAGGTCGTCCGGGCCCGGGGCGTACCCGGCCGCCAGGGCCTCCTGGAGGCGCCCCAGGTAGCCGTGTACGGAGCCCGGGAGGGCGTCGCGGTACCGGGCGAGGTCGGCGAAGAGAAAGTCGCGCAGCCGGCCGCCCTCGCGGGCCGCCTCGTCCAGCGCCTCGGAGAGCCGGAGGCATTCCTGGACCTCTTCCGCGCGCCGCGGATCGCGGGTCGCGGGTACGGCGCCGGCGGGCGCGGGGGCGGGGACGGAAGCGGGCTGGAGGGCGGTGGCGAGGGCGCGGCGGAGCACGCGCAGTTCGTCCGCGCTGAACGCCATGCCGCCGCGGTATCCGTATGGCGTGGGCATGGGCCCGACTTTAATTACTAAACGGACAAAAACCCCGGTATTTGGAATTCCCGGGTGCGGCGCACGGGGCGCTGCGCGGACGCGCCTTACGGGGCGCCGCGGGGCGCCCCGTATTCAGTTCCGCTTCACTGCCGCCCGACGTTGCGCTCGTACACCAGGCGCAGCCCGATGAGGGTGAGCCAGGGCTCGTGCATGTCGATCGTGGAGGACTCGCCGAGCACCATCGGGGCCAGTCCGCCCGTGGCGATGACGGTCACGTCCTCCGGGTCCTCGGCCAGCTCCCGCGCCATCCGCTGGACGACGCCGTCGACCTGGCCGGCGAAGCCGTACAGGATGCCGGACTGCATCGCCTCGACGGTGTTCTTGCCGATGACGCTGCGCGGGCGGGCCAGCTCGATCTTGCGCAGCTGCGCGCCCTTGACGCCCAGCGCGTCCACCGAGATCTCGATGCCCGGCGCGATCACGCCGCCGACGTACTCACCGCGCGCGCTCACCGCGTCGAACGTGGTGGCCGTGCCGAAGTCCACGACGACCGCCGGGCCCCCGTAGAGCTCCACGGCCGCGAGGGAGTTGATGATGCGGTCGGCGCCGACCTCCTTGGGGTTGTCCATGAGGATCGGCACGCCGGTCTTCACGCCGGGCTCGACCAGTACGGCCGGCACGTCGCCGTAGTAGCGGCGGGTGACCTCGCGCAGCTCGTGCAGGACCGAGGGGACGGTCGAACAGATCGAGATGCCCTCGATGCCGTCGCCCAGCTCCTCGCCGAGCAGCGGGTGCATCCCCATCAGGCCGTTGAGCAGTACGGCCAGTTCGTCGGCGGTCCGGCGGGCGTCGGTGGAGATCCGCCAGTGCTCGACGATCTCCTCGCCGTCGAACAGGCCGAGGACGGTGTGGGTGTTACCGACGTCGATGGTCAGCAGCATCAGGCCCCGGCCTCCCCGGCTCCCTCGTGCGCGTCGCCCTCGCGGAGGTCCAGGCCGATGTCCAGGATCGGCGAGGAGTGCGTGAGGCTGCCGACCGCGAGGTAGTCCACGCCGGTCTCCGCGTACGTACGGGCGTTGCCGAGCGTCAGCCGGCCGGAGGACTCCAGCATCGCGCGGCCCGCGACCAGCTCCACGGCCTCGCGGGTCTGCTCCGGCGTGAAGTTGTCCAGCAGGATCAGGTCGGCGCCCTCGGCGAGGATCGGCGGGATCTGGTCGAGGCGGTCCACCTCGACCTCGATCGGCACACCGGGGAACTCGGTCCGTACGGCCTTGAACGCCTCGGCGACGCCGCCCGCGGCCACGACGTGGTTGTCCTTGATGAGCGCCGCGTCCGAGAGCGACATGCGGTGGTTCACGCCGCCGCCGCAGCGCACCGCGAACTTCTCCAGGGAGCGCAGGCCCGGCGTCGTCTTACGGGTGTCGCGCACCCTCGCCTTCGTGCCCTCCAGGGCGTCCGCCCAGGCACGCGTCGCGGTGGCGATGCCGGAGAGCCGGCACAGCAGGTTCAGCGCGCTGCGCTCCCCGGTGAGCAGGTCGCGCGTGCGGGCCGTGACCGAGATCAGCTTCTGCCCCGCCTCGACCCGGTCGCCCTCCTCGACGTGCCGCTCGACCGCGAACTCGTCCGTGCACACGACGGAGAGCACCGCCTCGGCGACCCGCAGCCCCGCGACCGTACCGGCGTCCCGCGCGGTGAAGTCGGCGGTGGCGATGGCGTCCTCGGGGATGGTCGCGACGGTGGTGACGTCCACGCCCTGGTCGAGGTCCTCCTCGATGGCCAGGTGCGCGATGTCCTCGACCTGTACCGGGTCCAGCCCCTCGTTCACCAGCAGGGCCGCCAGGTCCGGGTCCAGGCCGCACTCCAGCGGGTCCAGCTCGTACGCGTCGTCCCCGGCACCGCAGCCGCAGGCGTCGCCGCAGCCCCCGCCGGACGCGTCCGAGGGGGTCTGGCCGGGCCGGCCGATCTGCAGGAGGGGGAGGTCGTCGGGCGTGCTCACGGGTTCGGCTCCGTTTCGGGGTGGGTGGCGGGGAAGTCGGCGGAGTCCGTGACACGGAATTCCACCGTGTGGGGCGGGCGGAAGGTGACCACGGAGTGGCGCTGCCAGACCTCGTCGTTCCGGTCGGGGTGGTCCTCCCGCCAGTGGCAGCCGCGGGTCTCCTCGCGCGCCCGGGCGCCGGCGACCAGGGCACGCGCGACCAGCAGGAGGTTGGTGGCCTCCCATGCTTCCACGCCGGGCTCGGCGGCCTTGCCCTCCTCGGATTCCGCGGAGGCCCTGGAGGTCAGCCGCACGAGCTCCTTGTAGGCCCCCGCGATGCTGTCCGCCGACCGCAGCACGCCGACGCCCGCCGTCATGATCCGCTGGATCTCGAAGCGCGTCTCGGGCGCGAGCAGCGGTACGGGCGGGCCCTCGGGCAGCCGCGGCTCCCCGGGGTGCGGCAGCGGCCGCGGCCCGATGTCGGCCGCGATGCGCTCCGCGAAGACCAGGCCCTCCAGGAGGGAGTTGGAGGCGAGCCGGTTCGCGCCGTGCACGCCGGTGCAGGCGACCTCGCCGCACGCGTACAGGCCCGGCACGGTCGTCCGGCCGTGCAGATCGGTCCGTACCCCTCCGGAGGCGTAGTGCGCGGCGGGCGCGACCGGGATCGGCTCGGTGACCGGGTCGATGCCGTGGCTGCGGCAGGCCGCCAGGATGGTCGGGAAGCGCTGCTCCCACATGGCCGCGCCGAAGTGCCGCGCGTCCAGGTACATGTGCTCGGTGCCCTGCTCCTGGGCGCGGCGCATGATGCCCTTCGCCACGATGTCGCGCGGCGCCAGTTCGGCCAGCTCGTGCCGGCCCACCATGAAGCGCACGCCGTCGCCGTCCACGAGGTGCGCGCCCTCGCCGCGCACCGCCTCGGAGATCAGCGGCTGCTGCCCCTCGGCGTCCGGGCCCAGGTAGAGCACGGTCGGGTGGAACTGTACGAATTCGAGGTCGGAGATCTCGGCGCCGGCCCTGAGAGCCAGCGCGACCCCGTCCCCCGTGGAGACGGACGGATTGGTCGTCGCCGAGAAGACCTGGCCCATGCCGCCGGTGGCGAGCACCACGGCGGGCGCGTGCACGGCCCCCACGCCGTCGTGCTGGCCCTCGCCCATCACGTGCAGGGTGACGCCCGCCGTACGGCCTTCGGAGTCCGTGAGGAGGTCCAGGACGAGCGCGTTCTCGATGGTGCGCAGTCCCTGGGCGCGCACCGCCTCGACCAGCGCGCGGGAGATCTCCGCGCCGGTGGCGTCGCCGCCCGCGTGCGCGATCCGGCGCCGGTGGTGGCCGCCCTCGCGGGTCAGCGCGATGCCCGCGCCGTCCTCGTCCGGGTCGAAGCGCGCCCCTGTGGCGATCAGCCGTCGTACCGCGTCCGGGCCCTCGGTGACCAGCGTGCGGACCGCCGCCTCGTCGCACAGCCCGGCGCCCGCCACGAGGGTGTCGTCGCGGTGCTGCTCCGGGGTGTCGCCCTCACCGAGGGCCGCGGCTATGCCGCCCTGCGCCCAGCGCGTGGAGCCGTCGTCCAGCCGGGCCTTGGTGACCACGACCGTACGGTGGCCGGCCGCCGCGCAGCGCAGCGCGGCGGTCAGCCCTGCGACGCCGGAGCCGACCACGACGACGTCCGCGTCGATGGCCCAGCCGGGCGCGGGGGCGTCGAGTCGTATGCCGGGCCCGGTCGCCCCCGTCATCGGGGTACTCCTGCAGTCATCGTGGTGCTCCTGCTGACGGGGGTCCGCTCTGCGGTACGGCGGGCCCGAAAGTGAGGCGGATGTTGTCGATGAGGCGGGTGGTGCCGACCCGGGCGGCGACGACGAGGACCGCCTCGCCCTCGTACCCGCCCTTGTACGGTCCTTCGTCCGGCGCGCGCTCGGTGTCCGGGAGCACCGTGAAGCCGTCCGGGTCGACCAGCTCCACGTAGTCCAGCTCCAGCGGCGGATCGAAGCGCGCGGCGTCCTCCAGGACGGCGCGGGCCGCCGTGCGGGCCACGGCCGGGCCCTGGGGGCTGCCGGCGGACGCCACGTAGGCGAGGGCGTGCGCGTCGGCCGCCGCCCGGTCCTCGCCCATCGCGGCCAGGCCCATGGCGCGCGCCTCGGAGTGCGTGACGGACCCGGCCCGGACCCGCAGCGCCTCTTCGGCGGCCAGCCGGTCACGGGCCGCGAACAGGGCGCGCGAGAGGGCCAGCGCGGTCCGGCGCTCGTCGGGCGAGAGGTAGCGGTTGCGGCTGGAGAGCGCCAGCCCGTCGTCCTCCCGTACGGTCGGCACGCCCACGATCTCCACGGGGAAGTTCAGGTCGCGCGCCATACGGGTCACGATGGCGAGCTGCTGGGCGTCCTTCTGGCCGAAGAAGGCCACGTCCGGTGCCGTGAGGTGGAGCAGTTTGGCGACAACGGTGGCCATGCCGTCGAAGTGGCCGGGGCGCGAAGCGCCTTCCAGCACGTCGCCCATGGGGCCCGCGCTGATGCGCACCTGGGGCTCGCCGCCCGGGTAGACCTCCTCCACGGAAGGCGCGAAGACCGCGTCGGCGCCGGCCTCGCCGGCCACCACGATGTCGGCGTCCAGCGTGCGCGGGTAGCGGTCCAGGTCCTCGCCCGCGCCGAACTGCAGTGGGTTCACGAAGACGGTGACCACGACCTGCCCCTCGGGGCCGACGTGCGCGCGGGCCGTACGGACCAGCGTCGCGTGGCCCTCGTGCAGCGCGCCCATCGTCATCACGACGGCGCGGCGACCGCGGCTCGGCAGGGCCCGCAGCTCGGCGGCGGTGCTCACCAGGCGGGGGCGGCCGACGGGCGCGGGAGCGGGGGCGGCCGACGGGACATGGGCGTCCGTACCGGCCGGGTGCTGTGCGGTGGTGTTCATCGGGTGCCTCCCTCCGTGCGGTCCGGGTCTCCGGAGAGCACGCCGAGCAGGTCCTCGGCGAGCTCCGGCTTCAGCAGGCCGTGCGCGAGCGCCCGGTCCGCCGTCGTACGGGCCATGGCGAGGTATCCGGCGACCGCCTGCGGGGAGTGCTTGCGCAACTCCGCGACGTGCGCGGCGACCGTACCGGCGTCACCGCGCGCGACCGGCCCGGTCAGCGCGGCGTCCCCGGAGCGCAGCGCGTTGTCCAGCGCGGCGCCCAGCAGCGGCCCGAGCATCCGGTCCGGCGCGCCCACTCCCGCCGCGCGCAGCAGCTCCAGGGACTGGGCGACCAGCGTGACGAGGTGGTTGGCACCGATGGCCAGGGCCGCGTGGTACAGCGGCCGGGCCGCCTCCTCGATCCACTCGGGCTCGCCGCCCATCTCGATGACCAGCGCCTCGGCGGCCATCCGCAGCTCCTGGGGCGCGGTGACCCCGAAGGAGCAGCCGGCCAGCCGCTGGACGTCCACGGAGGTGCCGGTGAACGTCATGGCGGGGTGCAGGGCCAGCGGCAGCGCGCCGGCCCGGGTGGCCTCGTCCAGCACTCCGGCGCCGAACCGCCCGGAGGTGTGCACGAGGAGCTGTCCCGGCCGCACGGCGCCGGTCTCCGCGAGCCCGGCGACCAGGCCGGGCAGCGCGTCGTCGGGGACCGTCAGCAGCACCAGCTCGGCGCGCGCGAGGACCTCCTCCGGCGGCACGAGGGGCACGTCGGGGAGGAGCGCGGCGGCGCGCCGCCGGGAGGCGTCGGAGACGCCGGAGACGGCGACCGGGTGGTGCCCGGCGAGCTGCAGGGACGCGGCGAGCGCGGGCCCTACACGACCTGCCCCGACGACGCCGACGGTGAGCCGGGCGGGGCGGTCCTGGGCCTCTGTAAGGGGATTCTCATTCACGCGGCAATGGCCTTCCGTTCCAGTCCGCGGGGGGTACCGGACGTTTCCTGGTCATGCTACGCGGTGTTCCGGACGCGCCCCGAGGGACGGACGGCAGGTGAGACGGGCGTCTCGTGGCCGCGCCGAAAGTCGCTCGCCGCCCTTCCGGCCGGTACGGGATGATCGGGCCGCATACAGGCGGAGCGCGGGCGGGCCTAGGAGGCGGGCAGCAGATGACCGACCAAGAGGAGCGGACGCGCCGACTGGCGGCCTGGCGCGGCTGCGACCGGGCACTGATGCGCGGCGTCGGCGACGAGAGCGTCGCCGAGCGGCTGGCCCGGCTGACCGCCGAAGCGCCCGGAGAGTACGACCTGGACGCCCCGGTGGACTTCTACGCCGCCGAGGAGAGCGTCGTCGGCACCCTGGAGCGGCGCACGGCGGAGCTGCTGGGCACCGAGGCCGCGGCGTTCTTCCCGACCGGCACGATGGCGCAGCAGGTCGCGCTGCGCTGCTGGGCGGGGCGTACGGGGAACGCCACGGTGGCCGGGCATCCGATGTCGCACCTGGAGGTGCACGAGCGGGACGCGTACGCCGTGGTCAGCGGGTTGCGCATGATCCACCCGACGCGGGAGCCCCGGCTGCCGGCCGCCGAGGAGGTACGCGGCCTGGACGAGCCCTTCGGGACGCTCGCGCTGGAACTGCCCCTACGGGACGGGGGTTTCGTGCTGCCCTCATGGGACGAGCTGGTGGCCGTGGTGGACGCGGCCCGGGAGCGCGACGCGGTGGTGCACTTCGATGGCGCGCGGCTGTGGGAGTCGGCGCCGCACTTCGGGCGCCCGTTCCCGGAGATCGCCGATCTCGCCGACAGCGTGTACGTGTCGTTCTACAAGTCACTCGGCGGGATATCCGGCGCCGCGCTGGCCGGCAGCGAGGACTTCGTGGCCGAGGCGCGGGCCTGGCGGCACCGGTACGGCGGGCTGCCGTTCCAGCAGTGGCCGGCCGCGCTCGCCGCGCTCAGCGGGCTGGACCGCGAGCTGCCCCGCCTCCCGGAGTACGTCGCGCACGCCAAGGTGATCGCGCGGGCGCTGGCCGAGGGGCTGGCCGAGTGCGGCGTGCCGTGGTTCCGGGTGCATCCCGACCCGCCGCACACCCACGACTTCCAGGTGTGGCTGCCGTACGCCCCCGAAGTGCTGGACGAGGCGAGCGTGCGGCTGGCCGAGGAGACCCGTACGGCGCTCTTCCGCCGCTGGTGGGGCGGCGGTGTCCCGGGCGTGGCGATGACCGAGGTCCACGTGGGCTCAGCCGCACTGGGCTGGACTGCCGCCGACGTGCGGGGCGTGCTCCCGGACTTCCTGGCGCGGGTACGGGCGGTGGCCGACGGGGGCTGAGGCGGGCGTACGGCGCCCGAGCAGGGCCCGTACGGCACGCAGCAGGCCCCGGGCCGGCAGCCGGCCTGCGGACGGCGTGACGACGGCCTCGAAGCGCCGCCGGTCGCGTACCGCCCGCAGCGCCCGTACGTCGCCGGCCCCGGGCAACGGCGGCGCGGCCTCACCCCGCTGAGCTGCGCGGTAGACATCGATCATGTGCTGCTGCATCGCGTTCATGCCCTCCACGGTGGGCGGCGCGCGCCGCCCGGAGCACGCCGATTGACGGGAGCCGTCAAACGTCGGCGGGCGCGCCTCCCGGGTCACGCATGATGGGCGTACCGGGCCGGCGACGGCGCGCACACAGGGGAGGAACACGTGGGGATCCAGATCGACATCACCGGCCTGCCGGAGGAGCGCTTCGTCTTCGCCCCCTCGCCGCTCGCGGAGCTCGGTACCGCGCTGCACGCGCTCACCGAGCCGGGCCACCACCCCGGGCTGCACGGCTGGACCACGGCGACCTGCGCCGCGTTCAAGCCGGACCTCGCCGACCGGCTGCACGAGGCGGACTTCCTGTGGGGCCCGACCTTCTCCGACATCTCGATGCCGTTCGCGGCGCTCGCCGACACCCACGGCATGCCCGGCGCGACCCTCACCGAGGATCTGGACCTGCTCGACCGGCTGGACGACGAGCTGTACGTCGCGGCGGCGCTGGAGATCTCCTGCGCCAGCCTCTACAGCCGGGGCGGCCCCTCGCCGCTGGTCGACGCGGAGGCGCGGGAACAGGCGCTGGAGCGTGCGGTGGCGCGCGGTCCGCGCCAGGCGGAGTTCGCACGCCGGCTGCTGGCCGACCCGCCTGCCGTACGGGCCTGGATACGCCGCTTCTTCGAGGACTGCGACCAGGCGTTCTTCGCGGACGTCTGGCAGCGGGTCCGCGTCCAACTGGCGGCCGACGCCCGGCACAAGACCGAGGTGCTGCGCCGCAAGGGCCTGGCCGACGCGCTCACGGAGGTGTCCACGGCCCTCGCGGTGGACGAGGAGCAGCGCCGCATCACGGTCGACAAGCTGAGCAACGGGCGGACCACCGCCGTGAACCCGGAGGTCGGCGCCGGGCTGACGTTCGTCCCGTCCTCCTTCGGCTGGCCGCACCTGATGGTGCTGCACGCGCCGGGCTGGCGGCCGGTGATCCATTACCCGGTGGCCGCGCCCGAGTTGTCGCGCACGGCCTCCGTGGAGCTGCTCCAGCAGCGCCTGGAAGCGCTGGCGCACCCGGTGCGCATCCGGATCTGCCGCAATCTCGCCCGGACCGCGTACAGCACCGGCGAACTCGCCGCGGAGCAGGGCATCACCGCGCCCGAAGTGTCCCGGCATCTCGGCGCCCTGAAGAAGGCGGGCCTGATCCAGACGCGCCGCCGCGGCCGGTACGTGCTGCACCAGCTCGACCTCCAGGTCGTCGCCCGGCTGGGGAGCGACTTCCTGGAGGGGATTCTGCGCTGAGGGCGGCGTTCAGGAGGCGTCGCGCCCCCGCAGACGCTCCCGTACGGCCGCCCGCCAGTCCTGGACGACCTCCTCCGGCTCGTACGGCGTGAGGCCCAGCGGCGGCCCCGGAGGCGGGTTCTTCAGTGCTTCCCGGATCCTGCCGTTGATGTCCGCGACGATCCGCCGGACCTCGCGTTCGGAGCGGGCGCCGCGTGCCGCGGCGAGCGCGTCCTCGGCCTCCTTGCGCAGCGCGAGCGTGGGCGGGAGGTAGGACAGGCTCTCCCGCTCCATCTTGTCCCGCACCCACCACATCTCGTCGTACGGCTTGTTCAGGCCCTTGAGGGGCTTCCCCGCCCCGGGCAGATCGTCGAACTCGCCCCGCTCGGCGGCTTCCCTGATCTGCCGGTCGACCCAGGTCTCGAAGCTGACGCCCGGCGGCTTGCGGTCGGTCACGGTGCTCTCCCTGAAGGTAGGAGACAGCGGTCCTTCGTTACAGCGGTCCTTCTATGATGCGCCGCCGCCCGCCCGCACCAGGCCCGTTTCGTAGGCCAGCACGACCGCCTGTACTCGGTCCCGCAGTTCGAGCTTGGTGAGGATGCGGCCCACGTGGGTCTTGACCGTGGCCTCCGAGAGGACCAGCCGGGCGGCGATCTCACCGTTCGACAGCCCCTGCGCCACCAGGAGCAGCACCTCGCGCTCCCGCTCGGTGAGCCGCCGCAGCTCCGGGCGGCCCTCCTGGGGCGCGGCCGACGGCAGCATCGGCGAGAAACGGTCCAGCAGGCGGCGGGTGGTGGACGGCGCGACCACCGCGTCACCACTGTGCACCGCGCGGATCGCCCCCAGGAGCTCGTCCGGCGGCACGTCCTTGAGCATGAAGCCGCTGGCCCCGGCCTTGAGCGCGGAGAACGCGTACTCGTCCAGGTCGAAGGTGGTCAGGATGAGCACCTTCGGGGCGTCCTTCGCCGTCCCGCCCGCGCAGATCCGCCGGGTGGTCTCCACGCCGTCCAGGTTCGGCATCCGCACGTCCATCAGGATCACGTCGACCTGCGTGGCACGCAGCGCCTCCAGGGCGGCCACGCCGTCGCCCGCCTCCGCGACGACCTCCATGTCCGGCTGGGCCGCCAGGACCATCCGGAAGCCGGTGCGCAGCAGCACCTGGTCGTCGACGAGCATCACGCGGATCGTCATGCGGGGTCCGTCCCTTCGGGGCATCAGGTCAACAGAATGTGGTGGCGCGTCCAAGTGCCCTAACGCGCCGGTGTGAGCGGCAGCACGGCGCTGATACGGAAGCCGCCGCCCGGTCGCGGCCCCGCGTCCAGGCTGCCGCCGACCATACCGACGCGTTCCCGCATGCCGATGAGGCCGTGGCCCTGCCCGTCGGCGCCGCCTTCTTCGTACAGCTCGTGCTGCGCGCCCCGGCCGTCGTCCTCGACGAGCAGCTCCAGGCGCTCCTCCCCGTAGACGAGGCGCACCGTCGCACGGACGCCCGGCCCGCCGTGCTTACGGGTGTTGGTCAGCGCCTCCTGGACGATGCGGTACGCGGTCAGCTCCACGCCGCTGGGCAGCGGCCGCTCCCGGCCGTCCACCGTGAACTCCACGGGCAGGCCCGCGCCGCGCACCTGCTCCACGAGGTCGGCGAGCTGGTCGACGCCGGGCTGCGGGACGTACTCGCCGCCCTCGGCCCCCTCGCCGGTCCGCAGCACGCCGAGCAGCCGGCGCATCTCTGCGAGCGCCTGCCTGCCGGTGCCGGAGATGGTCTCCAGCGCCTGCTGGGCCTGCTCGGGCGCGGACTTCAGTACGTACGCCGCGCCGTCGGCCTGCACCACCATCACCGAGACGTTGTGCGCGACCACGTCGTGCAGCTCGCGGGCGATCCGGGCGCGCTCGGCCGCCACCGCCATCCGGGACTGCGTCGCGCGCTCCTTCTCCAGCCGCGACGCGCGCTCCTCCAGTTGCGCCCAGTAGGCACGCCGGGTGCGCAGCGAGTCGCCCATCACCCAGGCCAGTACGAACGGGACGGTCAGGAAGACGACGACGACCACGTCCTGCCACACCGTGTAGTACGGGTCGGGCTGGTGCCAGCGGAGCCTGGACAGGACCGGCGCGAGGATGCCGCCGGCCAGCGCGTACCGGGAGGCCCAGCGGACGTTCCCGTACGCGACGGTGTAGATGATCACCAGCATCGCGAAGTCCGCCGGGTTCGGCTCCACGTCGAAGATCAGCTGTGCGACGCCCGCGAGCGTCGCCAGCAGCAACATCCTCAGCGGGGCCTTGCGACGCAGCGCGACGACCGTGCACAGCGCGAGGACGACCAGCACCCCGACGGCGCGCTGGACGGAGCCGGTGAGTATGTCGGAGACCAGCCACAGGCCGCAGAACGCGAGGAGCAGCAGCGCCCAGAAGGTGTCCACACCTGTCGGGTGCCTGCGGAAGAAGTCGTAGAGACGCTGCACGTCACCCAGCGTAGGCAGGACGTATAGGTGTACGGGTCAACCGAAGGAGCGATCCTGGGCGCGCGCCCTACTCCCCAAGGTGGATGCCGGACGGTACCCCGGCCGCCCGTACGGTGGGGCGGTGACGAACGAGTGGTGCGGCTGGCGGGACGCGACGGAACGGGCGCTGTACGGCCCCGGCGGCTTCTACACGCGCCCGGACGGCCCCGGGCCCGCCGGACACTTCCGCACCTCGGTGCACGCCTCGCGGCAGTACGCGGGCGCCGTGGCGACGCTGCTGGAGCGCGTGGACGAGGCGCTGGGGCGTCCGGAGCGGCTGGACGTCCTGGACGTCGGGGCGGGGCGCGGCGAGCTGCTGAGCGGCGTCCTGGCGGCGCTGGACGCGGCCGGGGCGTCGGCCGCCGGGGAGGCCACCGGAGAGGCCGCCGGTGCGTCGGCCGGTTCGCTCCCGGGGCGGCTGCGCGCGTACGCCGTCGAGAAGGCGCCCCGCCCCGAAGGGCTCGACCCGCGCATCACCTGGCTCGCCGAGCTGCCGCCCCCGTGGACGCTCACCGGGCTGCTCTTCGCCAACGAGTGGCTGGACAACGTCCCGGTGGACGTCGTCGAGACGGACCCGGAGGGCGTGGTGCGCCGCGTACTCGTACGCGCGGAGGACGGCGCGGAACGGCTCGGCGAGCCGGTGACGGGCGAGGACGCGGCGTGGCTGGCGGAGTGGTGGCCCACCGGCGGGGACGGCGGGCCGATGGAGGGGGACGGCGGACCGGGGTGCCGGGCCGAGATCGGGCGGCCGCGGGACGCGGCGTGGGCGCGTGCGGTACGGACGCTGCGCCGCGGGTTCGCCGTGACCGCCGACTACGCGCACCTTCGGGAGGCCCGCCCGCCGTACGGCACCCTCACCGGCTTCCGTGACGGCCGCGAGGCGGCCCCCGTACCGGACGGCAGCCGCGACATCACCGCACACGTGGCGCTGGACGCCTGCGCGGCGGCCGGCGGCACCGGGGCGCTGCTGCTCACCCAGCGGGCCGCGCTGCGCTCCCTGGGCGTCGACGGCAGCCGCCCGCCGCTGGCCCTCGCGACCACCGATCCGGCCGCCTACCTGCGGGCCCTCAGCGGCGCCGGCGAGGCCGCCGAGCTGACCGACCCGGGCGGCCTGGGGGCCTTCCACTGGCTGGTCCAGCCGGTCGGCCTGCCGGCCGGAGCTGTCAGACTGTCCCCATGACGGAGACGATGGTCGGCATTGGCGGTGCGGCGGAGAGCACGGACATGGTGCTCAACATCGGGCCCCAGCACCCCTCCACCCACGGAGTGCTGCGGCTGCGCCTGGTACTGGACGGCGAGCGCATCAGCCACGCCGAACCGGTGATCGGTTACATGCACCGGGGCGCGGAGAAGCTCTTCGAGGCGCGCGACTACCGCCAGATCATCGTGCTCGCCAACCGCCACGACTGGCTGTCGGCGTTCTCCAACGAGCTCGGCGTCGTGATGGCCGTCGAACGGATGCTCGGCATGGAGGTCCCGGAGCGGGCGGTCTGGACGCGCACCCTCCTGGCCGAGCTGAACCGCGTACTGAACCACCTGATGTTCCTCGGGTCGTACCCCCTGGAGCTGGGCGGGATCACCCCGGTCTTCCACGCCTTCCGCGAGCGCGAAGAGCTGCAGAATGTCATGGAGGAGCTCTCCGGCGGCCGGATGCACTACATGTTCAACCGCGTCGGCGGCCTCAAGGAGGACCTGCCGGCCGGCTGGCTCGGCCGCGCCCGGCACGCGGTGTCCGAGGTCCGCTCCCGTATGGACGTCTTCGACCGGCTCGTCCTCGGCAACGAGATCTTCCGCGGCCGGACCCGCGGGGTCGGCGTGCTGACCCCGGAGGCGGTGCACGCGTACGGCGTCTCCGGGCCCATCGGCCGCGCCTCGGGTGTCGACTTCGACCTGCGCCGCGACGAGCCGTACCTGGCCTACGGGGAGCTGCAGGACACCCTGAAGGTCGTCACCCGCTCCGAGGGCGACTGCCTGGCGCGCTTCGAGGTGCTGCTGGAGCAGACGCACAACGCGCTCGACCTGGCCGACGCCTGCCTGGACCGGATGGCGGAGCTGGCCCCCGGGCCGATCAACCAGCGGCTCCCGAAGGTCCTCAAGGCCCCCGAGGGCGCGACGTACGCCTGGACCGAGAACCCGCTCGGCATCAACGGCTACTACCTCGTCTCCAAGGGCGAGAAGACCCCGTACCGCCTCAAGCTCCGCTCCGCCTCGTTCAACAACATCCAGGCCCTGACGGAGCTGCTCCCCGGCACGCTGGTCGCCGACATGGTCGCCATTCTGGGCTCGCTGTTCTTCGTGGTGGGCGACATCGACAAGTGACGGCCGGGCCCGGGGTGACGGGCGGGGCGTGATCCGCTGTACGCGGGGTAGCGCCAGGGCCAACACCAACAGGGCCATCCACAGGGTGTGGATAACTTTCCGAGCCCTGGGTGCACGCAAAAAAACGCCCGCACCGGTCATCGACCGGTGCGGGCGTTTCTCGCTTTACTGTGCGGCCGCGCTGCGGAGCTCCACGACGTCGATCTGCTCGGTCTCGTCGTGCGCGGTCAGGTCGATGACCTCGCCGGCCGCGGGCTCACCGGCAGCGGACTCACCGGAGGCTTCCGGCGCGGCCTCGTCCCGTGCCTCGGGCTCGGCGCCCTGAGCCACCTCGGAGACGGCCTCCGGGGCGGTCTCCGGAGCGGCCTGCCGGGTGGCCCGGCGGGCCACCGCGCGGGCCGACTGTTCGGCCACCGCCTCGTCGCCCACCACGTCCGCCAGGTCCTCCTCCAGCGGCGCCGCGGGGGCCTCGTTGCGGACGGCGACCGTGCCCGTACCGAAGAAGTCGAAGCCGCCGGTCGCCCGCGAGGCGGTCCGCGGCTGCGCGCCGATCGGCGCGACAGCGGCGGCCGGCACCGGGCGCAGCGCGGGGGCGCCCTCGGCCGTCGCACGGACCTGCGCGGCGGCGCGGGCCTGTTCGGCGGCGCGCTGCCGCTCCGCCCGCTCCCGCTCCGCGCGGTGGGCGGCGTCGCGGCGGGCGGCCTCCTGCCGTACGGCGCTCTCGTTCAGCCGCAACAGCGCCTCGTCCGCCTTGCGGAAGTCCCGCGCGGTGGGCGCCGCGGAGGCGGTGGGGGCCGGGGCGGCGGTGGCGGCCGGAGCGGCGGCCGGCGTGCCGGGCGTGATGGCGGCCGCCGTCGTGCCGTCGGCGACGGGGCCAACGGCCGCGGGCCGGACGGCCGTCAGGCCCGGTACCGGCACGGCGCCGCCCGCGGTCAGCTCCCGCGCCGGGGCCGTGGCCTCGATCGCGAGCCGGCGGCGGCCCTCCAGGGCGCTGGCCCGCTCGGTCTCGGCCGTGGCGTACCGGCGGAGCAGCGCCGCGTGTTCATTGCGCAGCCGGGCCAGCTCCGCGCGCTTGGCGCGCAGTTTGGTCTCCAGCGCGGCCCGGATCTCCCGGGCCTCCTCGACGTCCGTCTCCAGTTCGGCTATGCGCTCCTCGGTCCGCCACTCGTCGCGCACCCGGGCGCGGGTGAGTTCGGCGACCCGCTTGCCGGCCGTACGGTCCCAGGTGCGGGCCAGCACGGCGCCGCCGACCGCGGCGACGGCCGCGGCGGCGACCAGGACCCGGAGCACCAGCGCATCGCCGACCAGCCAGGCACCGGCGGCGCAGGCAATTGACGCACCGGCGACCGTCGTAGGGGGAAGAAGCCGGTGCAGGGGTGGGGAATGGCGATGGCGTCCTCGTGGCATGGCCTGAAATTTACCGTGCGTACGAGGCTGGTGGGGCCCCGCCCTGCAATCCGTTTCCCGCTGGTTACTTCTTGAGCAGGTCCTTCTCCTTCAGATAGGCCGTCGCGACATCCGCCGGCTTGCGCCGGTCGGCATCGACCTGGCGGTTCAGCTCGATCAAGTCCTTCGTCGTGAGCGCCTTCGTGAGCTTGCCGAGCGCACTCGCGATCGCGCTGTCACCGGCGCTCTCGGCATTCACCACCGGCAGCACATTCTCGGCGTTCTGCAGGTGCTTGTCGTCCTTGAGGAGCACCAGCCCGAAGCTGTCGAGCGTGGCGTCCGTCGTGGTGGTCAGCACCAGCTGGTCCGTGCCGTCCTTGACCGCCTGCTTGGCCTGCACCGTGCCCACGCCCTTGGGGTCGATGCCCGTCACGGCTATGCCGTACGTCTTCTTCAGGCCCGGCAGGCAGTACGGCCTGGTCTCGCACTCCTCGCCCGCCGCGAGCTTCACCTTCTCCTTCGACGCGCCAAGGTCCGAGAGAGTCTTCAGCTTGTGCTTCGCGGCGAATTCCTTGGTGACCGCGAAGGCGTTCTGGTCCGTCGCCGCGCCGTGCGGAAGAACCTTCAGTCCGCGCGGCGCGGCGAGCTTCTTCAGTGCCGCGACGGTCTCGTCCGCGTCGCTGGACGCGACCGACTTCGCCTTGGCGCCGTTCTCCTTGGCGTTGAGAAAATCGGCGAGCGTGGAGGCGTATTCCGGAACGACATCGATCTCGCCCTTCTCCAGCGCCGGTTCGTACAGCTCGCGATTCTTCAGCGTCTGCACGGACGTCTTGTACCCGGCATTGGAAATGATCTTGGAATAGAGCTCGGCGAGCACCTGGGACTCGGTGAATCCCGCGGAACCCACAACGATCGTGCCCTTGCCGCCCGCGCTCTTCCCGCCCTTTTCCTCCAGGCTCTGACCGCCGCACGCGGACAGCCCGGCGGCCAGCGCCAGCACCGTCCCCGCGACGAGAGCCGTCCGCGCGGTACGCGACTTGCTGTTCATCCGAACTCCCCATCCAGTCTTCGAGGTCAGCCAGTGGAGCACACCGGCTCCTGCCCACCTGTCTTGTCCGACACCCGCCGCCGACGGCGCCCCCGCATCGGGTCGCACAGCCGCTCCACCGCCACCAGCACCGCCTCGACGATCAGCGCCAGCCCCGCGACCAGCACCGCGCCCGCGACCACCTGCGGGGTGTCGTAATTGCCGAAGCCCGCCGTGATGATCCGGCCCAGACCGCCGCCGCCGGCCAGCGCGGCCAGCGTCACCGTCGCCACGACCTGCACCGAAGCCGACCGCAGCCCCGTCATGATCAAGGGGTACGCGAGCGGCAGCTCGACCCGGAGCAGCAGCTGCGAGCCGGACATGCCCATCCCCCGCGCCGCCTCCACCACATCGCGGTCGGCCTCCCGCATCCCGACGTACGCGTTGGTCAGCAGCGGCGGCACCGCGAACAGCACCAGCGCCACGATCGTCGGCCAGTCCCCCGCCTTGCCCAGCGGACTGAGCGTCAGCAGCACCAGTACGGCGAAGGTCGGCACCGCGCGGCCGACGTTGGCGAGATTGACCGCCAGCGCCCCGCCCTTGCCGATGTGGCCCAGATACAGCGCCACCGGCAGCGCCAGCAGACAGGAGATGAGCAGGCACACCACGCTGAGCTGTACGTGCTGGCCGAGGCGGTGCCATACGCCGTTCTCCCCCGCCCAGTTGGCGGCAGAGCCCAGCCAGTCCCATGCGCCCGTGATCGCGTCCATCGCTCAGGCCACCGCCTTCCGCTCGCGCCCGGACCTGCGTATCCCTCCGGCCCCGCCACGCACCCGCCGCGTCCGGCCGGCCCGGGTCCAGGGCGTCAACGCCCGTTGCAGGCCTACCAGCAGCAGATCGGCGACGAGCGCCAGCAGTACGCACAGCACGGATGCCGTGAGCACCTCGGCCTTGAAGAAGCCCTGCATCCCGCTGTCGATGAGATTGCCCAGGCCGCCGAAGCCGACGACCGCGCCGATCGTCGTCATCGCCACCGTCGAGACCGTGGCGATCCGCAGCCCTGCCATCAACGCGGGTATCGCCAGCGGCAGTTCGACCTGGAAGAGCAGCCGCAGCGGACCGTACCCCATCCCGCGGGCCGCCTCGCGCACCTCCGCGGGGACCGCCTGCAGGCCCGCGAGGATGTTCCGCACCAGGATCGTCAGGGAATAGAGCACCAGGCCCGTCACGACCACGGCGGCCGAGACCCCGAACACCGGGGTCAGCAGCGCGAACATGGCCAGCGACGGGACCGTGTACAGAATCGTCGTCAGGCCGAGCACCGGCCCGGCCGCACCGCGCCGCTGCCGCGCGAGCAGCGCCAGCGGGAACGCCACCAACAGGCCGATGCTCACGGAGAGGACGGTGATCCAGACGTGCTGGACGGTGGCGTCCACCAGCTCCTGGCTTCGGCTGCGGAGGTACTCACCGCAGATCCAGTCATTCGCCCGCAGGCAGTTGTGCGGGCTCACGGCCGCGCTCACGTATGCACTCGCGACCGTGCTCATGGGCGTGCTCACGCCACGTCACCTCCCCCGTCCGCTCGTTCACAAATCCGGTGACTGTCTGCGACCTTATCCCCCGCCACTGACAATCGGACCGGACCGCCATTCACTCGCAACATCCCGTTCATCCCGCCCCGGGCGGACCGACGACAATGGGGAAGCATGATCCGTTTCGAGCACGTCACCAAGCGCTACGCGGACGGCACCACGGCCGTCGACGACCTCTCCTTCGAGGTCGCTGAGGGCGAGCTCGTCACGCTCGTCGGCCCGTCCGGCTGCGGCAAGACCACGACCATGAAGATGGTCAACCGCCTGATCGAGCCGAGCGGCGGCCGCATCTTCCTGGACGGCGCCGACATCGCCACCGTCGACCCGGTCGAGCTGCGCCGGCGCATCGGATACGTCATCCAGCAGATCGGGCTGTTCCCGCACAAGACCGTGCTCGACAACACCGCCACGGTCCCGCACCTGCTCGGCCGGCCCCGCAAGCAGGCCCGCGCCCGGGCCGCCGAACTCCTCGACCTGGTCGGCCTGGATCCGTCCGTGTACGGCGACCGGTACCCGGAACAGCTCTCCGGCGGCCAGCGTCAGCGCGTCGGCGTGGCCCGCGCGCTGGCCGCCGATCCGCCCGTGCTGCTGATGGACGAGCCGTTCGGTGCCGTTGATCCGGTCGTCCGCGAGCACCTGCAGACGGAGTTCCTGCGACTGCAGTCCTCGCTGCGCAAGACGGTGCTCTTCGTGACGCACGACATCGAGGAAGCGGTACGGCTCGGCGACCGCATCGCCGTCTACGGGGCCGGACGCATCGAACAGTTCGACACTCCGGCGACGGTGCTGGGCGCGCCCGCGACACCGTACGTAGCGGAGTTCGTGGGCGCCGACCGGGGGCTGAAGCGGCTGTCCGTCACCCCCATCGAGACCGGCGACCTCGAACAGCCGCCGGTCATCCACCTCGACGACCCCGTGGGGCGCGCGCTGGCCGGTATGGCGGCGGACGGCGCCCGCTGGGCGGTCGTGCTGGACCACGAGGACCGGCTGCACGGCTGGGTCGCGGCGGACACCCTCGCGCTCGCCGAGGAGGGCACGGTCCGGGAGCACGCGCGGCGCATGGAGGCATGGCTGCCGGTCGGGGCGCCCCTGAAGCAGGCGTTCAGCACGATGCTGCAGCACGACGCGGGCTGGATCGCCGTACTGGACGGCGACCGCTTCCTCGGCGTCCTCACCCCGGGCCGCCTCCACGAGGCACTGCGCCGCTCGACCACGGCGGACGCGGCGAAGATCGCACGCGCGGACGTGGCCCTGGAGTCGGTACTGGACGCGTGAGACACGCCCCGCCCGGGGCCGCTGCGCCTACGGGCGCAGCCCCCTGGTCAGGCCGCCGCCACTCCCGCCTCGTCGTCATCGTCCGGAAGCTTGCAGACGCGTTCCAGGAAGACGGCGGCGGCCACCACCGCCAGGCCGGCGAGGACCGCCAGGCCCGCGTACACCGTCTGGTCCGTACGGCCCTGGGCCGCGGAGCCCGAGGTCAGCAGGAAGACCGCGACGCCGCCGTACAGGCCGCTCACGACCGCGGCGACCAGCGCGCTCGCCTGGCCGAACAGCACGGCCCGCGCGGCCATCATCGGCTCGACGCCCTTCGCACCGGGCACCCGCTCGCGCTGGGCCTTCAGCCGGCTGCGCAGCGACAGGGCCGTCGCCGCCAGCACGGCCGCGATCAGCGCCAGCACGATCGGGGCCGCCAGCGGCACGCTGGGCAGGCTGCCGAGCGCGTCCCACAGCCGGGCGCCGGCCCAGGCCAGTACGCCCGCCACCACGAACAGCCCGACCAGCACCTTGATCCGTAGCTGCTTCATCGAGCTCGTCGCCCCTCACACCGTTCTGGCCACGCGCCCACGCGGACGCGCCGGCCGTCATGTCCACCGGACACCATCATGATCCCTTTACCGGCCCCCGGAGGGCCGTAGGGCGTGTCCGCCCCAGGGACAACGATCACTCCGGCAGTCGCAGTTCCAGGTCGGCGCGCGGTGCGACGCCGCCCCGGCCCAGCTCCGCCAGCAGCTCGGCCACCGGGCCGTGCCCGGGGACCTTGGCCTCGGGGTCGACGTCGTGCCACGGCACGAGGACGAAGGCGCGCTCGTGGGCGCGGGGGTGCGGCAGGGTCAGCACCGGGTCCTGGGAGATCACGTCCTGGTACGCGACGATGTCGACGTCGATCGTGCGCGGACCCCAGCGCTCGTCGCGCACCCGCTCGAACGCCTCCTCGATGGCGTGACCGCGTTCCAGGAGCGAGGACGGCGGCAGCGTGGTCTTCAGGAGGACCACGGCATTGAAGTACGAGGGCTGGGAGCCCGCCTCCACGCCCCACGGCTCGGTCTCGTACACCGGCGAGACGGCCTTCACGCGCACGCCCGGGGTGTCCTCCAGCGCGTCGATGGCGCCCTGCAGCGTCTCCAGGCGGTTGCCCAGATTGCTCCCCAGGGAGATCACCGCGCGTTTGGGGTTGGTGAGCGTCACGTCCGCCGCGTCCACCTGCTCCACCACGGAGGCGGGCACCGGCTGTACGGTCGGGTCACTGCTGGTCATACTCGGCTCCGGGTGATGGTGATGGTCACGTCGTCAAAGGGGACCGTGATCGGGGCGTCGGGCTTGTGGACGACGACCTCGACCTCCTCCACCCCCTGGTGCTTCAGGCATTGGGCGGCGATCCGCTCCGCGAGCGTCTCGATGAGGTCGACCGGCTCGCCCTCGACGATCGCCACGACCTCCTCCGCCACGATTCCGTAGTGCACGGTCTTCGCGAGGTCGTCGGTCGCCGCCGCCGGCCGGGTGTCCAGGCCGAGCACCAGGTCCACGACGAACGCCTGGCCCGCCTCGCGTTCCTGGGCGAACACACCGTGGTGTCCCCGGGCCTTCAGCCCGCGCAGCGCGACACGGTCCACGCGAATCACTCCCACTGGTACCACTGATCGTCGGATTACCGGGCACGCACCGGACACGGTCCGGAACACCACCCGGTCATCGAATTTACCTGCGAGCACTGACAGCGCTCGCTCACGGGGGCCATGGACGGCACCCCGCACAGCTGCTGCACAAGCCGAGTCCCCGTCCGCGCGGCCATTTACCCCGCGGCCCCGCGCTCCACCCCTACCCCGTCGCGACTTGGCTCGAACGAGTGCTCCCCCAGTCACCCCGCTGACCCCGACCGCTGACCTCGACACGGTATCCGCCCATGTCAGCGCGGTGCACGCGCCCGCCCAGCCATCTCAGCATGCGGCGTCGCGCCCGCCGAGACACGTGTCACAGGCCGCCCGGCAGCCCGCCCACGCCGTCGTCCTCGTCCTCGGGGCCGTCCTCGTCGTCCTCGTCGTCCCGGTCGGCGAGCACCGGCGACCCGTGGTGCGACCACACCCGCCAGCCGTCCTCCGTGCGCCGGAAGACGTTGGTCGCCACGACCAGCTGGCCGATCAGCGGTCCCACCGAGCCGTCCTCCTCGGCAGGCCCGCCGCTGAGGATGTTCTCCGTGCAGGTCACCAGCGCGGTGTCGGCCACCACGTCGATCTCCACATCGGTGAGGAAGAACTGGATGTACTCGGTGTTCGCCATGATCAGCGCATAGGAGCGCAGCACCTCGCTGCGGCCGCGCAGCACCGGCCAGCCAGGGTGCACCACGCTCACCTGGCCGTCCAGCCACAGCTCGGACATCGCCTCGTGATCACCGCGCTCGATGGCCTCGTAGAACGCGGTATTGGCCTGCTCCACCAGCTCGATGTCCGTACGTGGGCTCAAACCGCTCACACCGCTCCCGTCATGTTCCTCGTGCGTACTTCGCGTCTTTATGGGCGTGCACCCGTACGTGCACGCATACGTGTCCCGCGCCCCCGTCACCGAGCACACCGCGCACCACCTGGCTGCCCTGTGCCCTGCCGGGCCCCGTTCTACGCCGGGCGCCGGGCCGCGGAACCGGCGGCCTCCACGGCGCGCGCGACCCGTACCGCGTCGGCGCTCGCCCGCACTTCATGCACGCGGACCGCCCAGGCACCCTCGCGCGCCGACAGGGCGGTGACCGCCGCCGTCGCCGCGTCCCGCTCCCGGGCCGGCGGCACCGAGGCGGAGGCGCCGGCACCGGCCAGCACGCGGCCCAGGAACCGCTTCCGCGAGGCGGCCACCAGCAGCGGCCGGCCCAGCTCGTGCAGCCGCTCCAGGCCCGCGACCAGCTCCAGGTCGTGGTCGGCCTGCTTGGCGAAGCCCAGCCCCGGGTCGATCACGATGCGCTCCGGGTCGATGCCCCCGGCGACCGCACGGTCCATCGACACCCGCAGCTCGGCCACGACCTCGCCGACGACATCGCGGTAGACCGCCCGGTCGTTCATGTCGACGGACTGGCCGCGCCAGTGCATCACCACGAACGGCGCGTGCGCCGCGGCCACCACCGGGATCATCGCCGGGTCGGCGGCACCCGCACTGACGTCGTTGACCAGCCGCGCGCCCGCCTGCAGCGACTGCTCGGCGACAGAGGCCCGCATGGTGTCCACGGAGATCACCACCCCGGCCGCCGCCAGCTCCCGTACGACCGGGATGACGCGGCGCAGCTCCTCGGCCTCGTCCACCCGCGCGGCACCGGGCCGGGTCGACTCGCCGCCCACGTCCACCAGGTCGGCCCCCTGGGCCACCAGGTCCAGGCCGTGCTTGACCGCGAGCTCGGTGTCGAACCAGTCGCCGCCGTCGGAGAACGAGTCGGGGGTCACATTGACCACGCCCATGACCGCGCACCGGTCCCACTCGGGAAGACCGGCCACCCGGCCACGCAAAGTACTCATACATCCAGCCTAGGCGCTGTAACCGGGCGGCTCGCCCCACGCACCGCGCGTACCTGGGCGAACGCGGACGTATGGGTACACCTGTACGTCCGCGCACGTACCTGATCGCCGACTCCCCCGCCGCCACCGCGCCCGCCCCTCGGACCCTCAGGCGGCCCGCTCGACCGACGTGCCGCGCAGCCCCGGGGCCCGGTGCGCACACGGCCGCGCCACCGGCTCCGGACGCCGCCGGCGCAGCAGCCGGGGCAGCCCGAGCTGCACGAAGCCCTCGGCCTGCATCGCCGCGAAGCCGATCCGCGGCAGGTCACGAGTGGCCCTGAAGACCACGAAGCGCGGCTCCCAGCGCGGCTGGAACTTGGCGTTGAACTTGTACAGCGATTCGATCTGGAACCAGCGCGAGAGGAACACCAGCAGCCCGCGCCACGTGCGCAGCACCGGCCCCGCGCCCAGCTTCTCGCCGCGGGCCAGCGCCGAGCGGAACATCGCGAAGTTCAGGGAGACCCTGGCCACGTCCAGCTTCGGCGCCGCCTGCAGGGCGGCCACGATCAGCAGTTCGTTCATCCCGGGGTCGGCGCTGCGGTCGCGCCGCATCAGGTCCAGCGACATGCCGTCCGGGCCCCACGGTACGAAGTGCAGTACGGCCTTCAGGTCCCCGTAAGAGCCCGGCACCTCGCCCTCCTCGGGTGCGCGGTGCGCCGTGGCGATCACCGCGTCGCCGTCCCGGGGATCGCCGATCCGGCCCAGCGCCATGGAGAAGCCGCGCTCGGTGTCGGTGCCCCGCCAGCCGTCGGCGGCCCGCTGGACCGCCTCGACCTCCTCCGGGGACAGCTCGGCCACCCGGCGCACCTTGGTCTCGTACCCGTTGCGCTCGATGCGCTTGACCATCTGCCGTACGTTGCGCATCGCGCGCCCCGAGAGCGTGAAGTCCGCCACGTCCACGATGGCCTCGTCGCCCAGCTCCAGCGCGTCCAGACCCGTCTCCCGGGTCCACACCTCGCCGCCGGTCTCGGAGCAGCCCATCACCGCGGGCGTCCAGGAGTGCACCCGCGCTTCCTCCATGAAGCGCTCGATCGCACCCGGCCACGCCTCGACATCCCCGATGGGGTCGCCGCTGGCCAGCATCACCCCGGAGACCACGCGGTAGCAGACCGCCGCCTTGCCGCTGGGCGAGAAGACCGCGCCCTTGTCACGACGGAGCGCGAAGTGGCCGAGGGAGTCCCGGCTGCCGTGCCGGGCCAGCAGCTCCCGCAGCCGGTCCTCGTCCTCCACCGTGAGCCGGGCGGCCGGCTGCTCGGGCCGGAAGGCGAGGTACGCGGTGGTCGCCAGGGTCAGCAGCCCGAGCGCGCCGAGCGAGTAACCGACCGTGTAGTCGACGTGGTGGGTGTACGCCACGGGCCCCTCGAAGCCGAACAGGCCCCACATGACGTGCTGCAGCTCCGCCCAGACCGTCGGGTCACCGACGGTGCGGTGCGGATGGGAATTGACGATCACCATGCCGAGGGCGACGCTCACGCCGCCCAGCACGACGAAGTTCAGCAGCGCCTTCCAGCGGCTGCGCGGGTCCGGCAGCGCCGCGAACTCCCGTCGGTGCCGCACCAGATAGGCCAGCAGCGCCAGCGAGAGCACCGCTCCGATGACGGAGTGGCGGTACGCGAACTGCGCCGCCGCGCCCACCGGGAGCAGCGTCACCGCCGCGATCCACACCCGCCGCTTGCGCCGCTTCAGGCCGTGCGCCAGCAGCAGGAGCAGCAGGCCCACCACGATCGAGGCGGCCGCGGCCAGCGGGCTCACCGCACCTGGCAGCACCTCCGCCAGCGCGTGCATGCGGCTGTGCCGGAAGCGTGGGAAGACTCCGGACGCCACGTTCAGCAGACCGATCAGCGTGCAGGCCGTACCGACCGCCGTGGGCACCGCTTCCGGGCGCGGTCCCCGCACCCAGCGTGCGCGACGCCACGCAACCACTCCGGACTTTTCGCCATCTAGCCTGTCAGACATCACTTTCCCGTCGCCCGCTCCTCAAGCCGCCTGACCTTCAGAACGCGGAGCATCAAAGTCGCCACTACGTGGACAATTCGCGCTGTAGGACGGCGCTTCAGGGCCCGGGGTTCCATCAGACGACCGGGCCGCCCGGTCGCCCGGCAGGAAGTGGACATGGATCTCACCAGTAAGACCGTGCTGGCGCTCACCGTGCTGGTCGCGGTGGCTTTCTTCGCCTGGACGGTGCTGCTGTGGCCGCGCCTCGCGGCCCGTACCTGGCGCGCCGTGACGGGCCGGATCGCACTGCTGCTGGCGACCCAGCTGACCCTCTTCGCCTCGGTCGGCCTCGTGGTCAACAACGCCTTCGGCTTCTACGCGTCCTGGGCCGACCTCTTCGGCCAGGAGCAGCAGACCGGCGTCGTGGTCGACCACACCACCGGCCCCGGCGGCACCGGCCTGAAACGACAGGGCGTGGAACGCACCGGCCTGCCGCACGACAACCGGCGCCCCGAAGTCGCGGGCCGGCTGGACAAGGTCCTGATACGCGGCGAATCCACCGGCATCACCAGCCCCGCGTATGTCTACCTGCCACCGGAGTACTTCCAGCCCCGGCACGCCCACGACCGCTTCCCCACGGCCGTCGTACTCACCGGCTACCCGGGCACCGCCGAGGCGCTCTACACGAAGCTGCACTATCCCCAGACCGAACGCCGGCTCATCGGCCAGGGCAAAATGCGGCCGACCATCCTCGTCATGATGCGCCCGACGGTCGCCCCGCCCCGCGACACGGAATGCATGGACATACCGGGCGGCCCGCAGACCGAAACGTTCTTCACCAAGGAACTGCGCGCGGACATCGCCGCGCACTACCGCACCGGCACGACCGCCCGCAGCTGGGGCGTGATGGGCGACTCCACGGGCGGCTACTGCGCCCTGAAGATGACCATGCGCCACCCGGAGGCGTACTCGACGGGCGTAGCCCTCTCCGGTTACTACAAGGCCCCGCTGGACCCCACCACCGGCGACCTCTTCGCCGGCAACGCCCAGCTCCAGCGCGAGAACGACCTGATGTGGCGGCAGCGACATCTGCCCCCGCCGCCGGTGAACCTGCTGGTCACCACCAGCAAGCAGGGCGAAACAAACTACGCCGACACGATGCGCTTCATAGCGGGCACCAAGTCCCCCACCCGCATCGCGTCAATAGTCCTCGACACCGGCGGCCACAACTTCAACACCTGGCGCCGAGAAATCCCGGCAGCGCTGACCTGGCTGGCGGGCCGCCTGAACGCCTGACGGCGGTACTCACGGCCCGAACGGGCTTCCTCAGCGAGCCAGAATCAGGCTCATCGCCTCCGCGCGCGTAGCCGCGTCGCGGAGCTGGCCGCGGACAGCCGAGGTCGTCGTCTTGGCGCCGGGCTTACGGACGCCGCGCATGGTCATGCACATGTGCTCGCACTCCACCACGACGATCACCCCACGCGGCTCCAGTATCTCCATCAGAGAATCCGCGATCTGCGTGGTCAGCCGCTCCTGGACCTGGGGGCGGCGGGCGAAGACGTCCACCAGCCGGGCCAGCTTGGACAGCCCGGTGATCTTGCCGTCCGTGGACGGGATGTAACCGACGTGCGCGACACCGACGAACGGCACCAGATGATGCTCGCAGGAGGACATCACCTCGATGTCCTTGACCAGCACCATCTCGTCGTGACCGAGGTCGAAGGTCGTCGTGAGGACGTCCTCCGGCTTCTGCCAGAGGCCGCCGAATATCTCCCTGTACGCCCGCGCCACCCGCGCCGGCGTCTCGAGCAGACCCTCGCGGTCCGGGTCCTCGCCGACCGCGATCAAGAGCTCACGCACGGCGTTCTCGGCGCGCTTCTCGTCGAACTCGCCGATCTTGCCTTCGCCGTCCAGCGTCACCGGGTCGGTCATCTCGTGCCTCGTTCCGTCATTCACCCCGCTACGAACCGCGGAATGCCGCGTCCCCCAGGCTAGAACCTGGGGGACGCGGCATTCATTCCGGGGCCGCTGAGGCGAGCGGCCGACCTGTCACGCCTCGCTGCTGCCGGAGTCCTCCGGGAGCTCGACCTTCTCCGTGGAGACGGTCGGCGTCACGGTGGCCGCGCCATTGGCCGCGGCCAGCTCCTTGGGAGCGAGCACCGGCGGGCGGGTGGAGGGCGTACGCCGTGAGGAGCCGGTCCACGCGGGGCGGGACGGGCGCTTCACGATGTGCTTGAAGATCTCGGCGATCTCCTCCTTGCCCAGGGTCTCCTTCTCCAGGAGGGCCAGGACCAGGTTGTCGAGGACGTCGCGGTTCTCGACGAGGATCTCCCACGCCTCGTTGTGCGCGGTCTCGATCAGCTTCTTGACCTCCTCGTCCACCAGGGCCGCGACCTCTTCCGAGTAATCGCGCTGGTGGGACATCTCGCGGCCCAGGAAAGGCTCGGAGTTGTCGGAGCCGAACTTGATCGCGCCGAGCCGCTCGGTCATGCCGTACTGCGTGACCATCGCGCGGGCCGTGGCGGTCGCCTTCTCGATGTCGTTCGCGGCGCCCGTCGTCGGATCGTGGAAGACCAGCTCCTCCGCCGCGCGGCCGCCCAGCATGTATGCCAGCTGGTCCAGCATTTCGTTGCGCGTGGTGGAGTACTTGTCCTCGTCCGGGAGCACCATCGTGTAGCCGAGCGCGCGGCCGCGGGACAGGATGGTGATCTTGTGGACCGGGTCGGAGTTCGGTGAGGCCGCCGCGACCAGGGCGTGTCCGCCCTCGTGGTACGCGGTGATCTTCTTTTCCTTGTCCGACATGATCCGGGTCCGCTTCTGCGGTCCGGCCACGACCCGGTCGATCGCCTCGTCCAGGAAGTGGTTGTCGATCAGCTTCTTGTCGCTGCGGGCGGTGAGCAGCGCGGCCTCGTTGAGGACGTTGCTCAGGTCCGCGCCGGTGAAGCCGGGCGTACGGCGCGCGACCGCGCTGAGGTCGACGTCGGGCGCGACCGGCTTGCCCTTCTGGTGAACCTTGAGGATCTCCAGACGGCCCTGCATGTCCGGGCGGTCGACCGCGATCTGCCGGTCGAAGCGGCCGGGCCGCAGCAGCGCCGGGTCCAGGATGTCCGGCCGGTTCGTGGCGGCGATCAGGATGACGCCGCCCTTCACGTCGAAGCCGTCCATCTCGACCAGGAGCTGGTTCAGCGTCTGCTCACGCTCGTCGTGACCGCCGCCCAGGCCCGCACCGCGGTGCCGGCCGACGGCGTCGATCTCGTCGACGAAGACGATCGCCGGGGCGTTCGCCTTGGCCTGCTCGAAGAGGTCACGGACACGCGAGGCGCCGACACCCACGAACATCTCGACGAAGTCGGAGCCGGAGATCGAGTAGAAGGGCACACCCGCCTCGCCCGCGACGGCGCGCGCGAGGAGCGTCTTGCCCGTACCGGGCGGGCCGTACAGCAGTACGCCCTTGGGAATCTTGGCGCCCACGGCCTGGAACTTCGCCGGCTCCTGCAGGAACTCCTTGATCTCATGGAGCTCCTCGACCGCCTCGTCCGACCCGGCGACGTCCGAGAACGTCGTCTTGGGGGTGTCCTTGGTGATGAGCTTGGCCTTGGACTTGCCGAAGTTCATGACCCGGGAGCCGCCGCCCTGCATCTGATTCATCAGAAACAGGAACACGACGACGATCAGGACGAACGGCAGCAGCGAGAGCAGCATGCCCACGAAGGGGCTCTGCTTCTGCGGCGAGACGGTGTAACCGTCCTTGATGTCGCCCGTCTGGTACTTGGACTGCAGGGTCTTGGCCAGGTCCACGCCCTGGTCGCCGATGTAACTCGACTGGATCTTGTCGGAACCCTCGACCTTGTTGCCGCCGGAGAGCTCGACCTTGATCTTCATCTCGTCGCCGGTCGTCAGCTCGGCGGACTTCACCTTGTTGTCCGTGATCGCCTTGACGACCTGACCGGTGTCCACCGTCTTGTAGCCGCCGGACGAACTGACGACCTGCATCAACACGACCACGGCGAGGACGGCCAGCACGATCCACATGACCGGCCCACGGAAGTATCGCTTCACGTCCATCCATACGGAGCCCTAAAGGCCCCGTCCCTCCTGCCACAGTGAGGCACTCCAGCCCTCGGGGAGGTCTGGTCGTGCGTACGGTGTATTACTGGCCCGAAAAAGACTGACCTTCGGACGGTACCCCAGCATTGTCACCCGACGCCGCTGCCCGTGGGGAACAATGCGACTTGGATTCCGCCCTCCCTGCTCCAACGGCGGGAGACCGCTGAGGGTTCCCGCCGTCCGGCACGAGGTGCTTTCCAGGCCCTGTCCGGCACCGCCGACCAGGCGTCAGCCGCCGTAGACGTGCGGCGCGAGCGTGCCGACGAACGGCAGATTGCGGTACTTCTCGGCGAAGTCCAGGCCGTATCCCACGACGAATTCGTTGGGGATGTCGAAGCCGATCCACTTCACATCGATGTCGACCTTCGACGCCTCCGGCTTGCGCAGCAGCGTGCAGACCTCCAGCGAGGCCGGCTCGCGCGAGCCGAGGTTCGACAGCAGCCAGGACAGCGTCAGACCGGAGTCGATGATGTCCTCGACGATCAGGACGTGCTTGCCCTTGATGTCGTTGTCCAGGTCCTTGAGGATGCGGACCACGCCCGAGGACTGGGTGCCCGCGCCGTACGACGACACGGCCATCCAGTCCATCGTGACGGGGGTGGACAGCGCACGTGCCAGGTCCGCCATCACCATCACGGCGCCCTTCAGGACGCCGACGATGAGCAGCTCCTTGCCCGCGTACTCCGCGTCGATCTTCGCGGCCAGCTCGGCCAGCTTCGCGTCGATCTCTTCTTTGGTGATGAGCACCGACTGAAGGTCGGAACCCATGTCCTTGTCGTCCACCCGTGCCACTTTCGCTCGGTTCGGTGTCATTAGACCGTCATCGACTCGGCCGTCCCGGCGGTCCCGCTCGTCCCGGCGGTCCCGCGCGGCTCAGCCCTGCCGGATGACCAGTTTGCCACCCTGCCGTCGCACACCCACCAGCCCGGGGAGGTCGATGGCTCCCTGGCCGCGCCAGGCGGTGATCAGCCGGTCGACCTCCTCGATGTGCCGTGCGAAGAGCGAACCCGCAGGTGAGCCCGCACGCAGCAGGGCCCGGCGGAGCACTCTGCGGCGCACCGCAGGAGGGAGCGAGTACAGCGCGGCCACGTCCAGCGCACCGGTGGCATCGGCCACACCGCGCTCGGCCTCGACCGCCCAGGAGTCCAGCGCGTCGGCGTCGTCGCGGGAGAGCTGCGCCGTACGGGCGAGGGCCTCGACGACGCCCTTGCCGAGCGCCTTCTCCAGGGCCGGCAGGCCCTCGTGGCGGAGCCGGGAGCGGGTGTACGAGGGATCCGTGTTGTGCGGGTCGTCCCAGACGGGCAGCGACTGGATCAGGCATGCCTTGCGGGCGGTCTGCCGGTCGATCTCGAGGAAGGGGCGGCGGTAGCGGCCGTCGGCGCCGGAGACGGCGGCCATGCCGGACAGCGAGCGGGTGCCGGAGCCGCGGGCGAGGCCGAGGAGCACGGTCTCGGCCTGGTCGTCGCGGGTGTGGCCGAGGAGCACCGCGTCGGCGCCGTGCCGTCGCGCCGCGTCGTCCAGCGCGGCGTACCGGGCGTCGCGGGCGGCCGCTTCGGGGCCGCCGTCCCTGCCGACCTCGACGGCGACGGCCTCGGCCGGGTCCAGGCGGAGCGACTGCATACGGAGGACGACCTCGGCGGCCCGGGTGTCGGAGCCGTCCTGGAGGCCGTGGTCGACCGTGACGCCGCCCGCGCGGACGCCGAGGCGCGGGGCTTCGAAGGCGAGGGCCGAGGCGAGCGCCATGGAGTCGGCGCCGCCGGAGCAGGCGGCGAGCACCAGGGGCGGCGGGGCGTCGGGGCCGGACCGCCGGGTGTGGGAGGTGAGGACGTCGTGGAGTACGCGGCGGACCGCCAGGCGTATTGCGGCGACCGCTGGATGGGGACCCATGTCCGTTTCCAATCGTTCAGCTGGGGGAGCCTCGGGCCGGACGGCGGCTGCCGTCCGGCCCACCGGGAGCATCTCGGGGTCGAGCGCCGGGGGGATCGCCGGGCGATCCCCGGGGCGGTCACTCAGAGTGTCTCGATGGTGACAGAGATGAGCTGTTACCCGAGCATTGCACGCCTCTCCCCGGGCCACGGTCCCTCAGAAGGGTGATTGAGGGGGCGTTCTTCTGTCCTACGGCGCGTCCACGGCGCCCTTCCTTCCTACGGCGCACCGTCCGCCTTGCGGTGCACCCGCGCGACCCAGTCCGCCGGTTTGGCGATCTCCTGCTTGGTCGGGAGGGTGTTCGGCGAGGTCCATACGCGGTTGAAGCCGTCCATGCCGACCTCGTCGACGACGGCCCGTACGAAGCGCTCGCCGTCACGGTACTGGCGCAGCTTGGCGTCCAGACCCAGCAGCTTGCGCAGCGCCTGGTCCAGGCGGCCGGCGCCGCTCGCCCGGCGCTGCTGGAACTTCTCCCGGATCTCCGTCACCGAGGGCACGACCTGCGGGCCGACGCCGTCCATGACGTAGTCGGCGTGCCCCTCCAGCAGGGACATCACGGCGGTCAGCCGGCCGAGGATCTCGCGCTGCGTCTTGGTCTGCACGAGGTCGACGAGGCTGCGGCCGCCGTCGTCCTCGCCGGCCTCGCCCTCGGGCTTGGCCCCGGTCAGCGACTGGGCGGCCTCCCGCAGCCGTTCGAGGAGCGTGCCGGGGTCGATCTCGGTCTCGCCGAGGAACGACTGCACCTCGCCCTCGATGTGGTCGCGCAGCCAGGGCACCGCGGTGAACTGCGTACGGTGCGTCTCTTCGTGCAGGCAGACCCAGAGCCGGAAGTCGTGCGGTTCCACTTCGAGCTCGCGCTCGACGTGGACGATGTTCGGCGCGACGAGCAGCAGCCGGCCGCCACGGGCGCCCGCGGGCAGGTCCCTGGTGGGCGGCGCGAAGGTCTCGTACTGGCCGAGCACACGGGAGGCCAGGAAGGACAGCAGCATGCCCAGCTCGACGCCGGTCACCTTGCCGCCGACCGCGCCTATCACCGCGCCACCGGGGAGCGAGGAGCGGCGCTCCTGCATCTTCTCCAGCAGTGGCTTCAGTACGGCGCGGAAGCCGGCGACGTTGGCGCGGATCCAGCCGGGCCGGTCCACGACCAGTACGGGCGTGTCATGGGCCGCCGCGCCCTCGCTCCCCGGTGGGGTCATGCGGGTGAACGCGCGCACGTGCTCCTCGGCGGCCTTCGCGTGCCTGCGCAGCTCGGCGACGACCGCGCGGGCCTCCTCGCGGCTCACCTCTGGGCCCGGCCGTACGAAGCGGGACGCGGTCGTCACCGCGAGATTCCAGTCGACCATCTCGGCACCACCGATGCTCGTCATGACTTCACGGTACGGGTGCGCCCGGCCGGGGGGTAGCCGATTCGCGGCGCCGACGCCGCATACGGGGCACGCCGCGTCACCGGCAGCCGCAGTTGGCCACCGCCGAGGCGAGCCGGTCGAGGGAGCGCTGCGCCCCGTACGGGTCGCTGGTGCCGTTGGTCATGAAGGCGAAGGTCAGCAGCCGGCCGTCGGCGTCGACGACCGTGCCGGCGAGGGTGTTCACGCCGGTGAGCGTGCCGGTCTTGGCGCGAACGGCACCGGCGCCCGCGCGCTCGTCGGCGTACCGGGCCTCCAGGGTGCCGGTGAAGCCGGCCACGGGGAGGCCGGTGAGGACCGGGCGGAGCTCCGGGTGGTCGGGGGCCGCGGCGAGCAGCAGTACGTGGGACAGCAGGCCGGCGGAGACCCGGTCGTCGCGGTCCAGGCCGCTGCCGTCGTGGAAGACGGTCCGCGCCACAGGGAGGCGGAGCTGTTCGAGTGTGCGCTGTACTGCGCGGCCCCCGCCCTTGAAGGTCGTCGGCGCTCCGGTGGCCACGGCCGTCTGGCGGGCCAGCTGCTCGGCGATGTCGTTGTCGCTGTGCGTGAGCATCCGCTCGACGATGGCCGAGAGCGGGAGGGAGGAGGCCGCGGCGAGCCGGGTGGCCGTGCGGCGGGCCTCGGCGTCCCGGGGCGCCCCGGTGACCGCGATGCCGTGGGCGCGCAGGGCGTCGGCGAAGGCGCGGGCGGCCTCGGCGGACGGGTCGGAGGCGCGGGGTGCGGTGCCGTGGCTGCTGGTGTCCAGGCGGGCCTCGTCGGCGGTGAGGGCGGTGACGGGCGCGAGGTTCTCGTTGGGGCCGATCGGGTGCTGCGGCGACCCCTTGTACAGCGAGTCGTCGTAACGGAGGGTGACCTTCTTCGTGCCGCGCTTCTTGAGGGCGCGCGCGGTGTCGGCGGCGAGGTCGCCGAGCGCGGCGGGGCGCTGCGCGGCCGGCGTACCGGGTTTGGGCGTACGGGCCGTGAGGGTCGGGTCGCCGCCGCCCACCAGGACGACCCGTGCGGCGCCGTCCTTCGTGCGGCCGTCCTGCACGGCCTTCGTGGTGAAGCGGTGGTCGGGCCCTAGGGCGCTGAGGGCGGCCACGGCGGTGCCGAGCTTGATCGTGGAGGCGGGGGTCGCGGTCCGGCCCGGGTGGCTGGCGAAGACCTCGCGGCCGGTGGCCACGTCCACGACCGAAGCGGTCCGTACGGGACCCAGCTCGGGCGCCTTCAGCAGGGGCGCCAGGGCGTCCGCGAGGCCGCTGCGGGTCGGGGGCGGGGCGCTGTCCCCGCCGCCCTTCACAGGGGCACCCAGCGCCGCCAGGACGGGAGCCGCGCCGGGAGCCGGGGATCCGCCGTCGTGACGCTCACCACCTCGGCCGTCCCAGCGGGCCGCGCGGGCCCGTTCGGCCGTACGCTGGCCGGAGTCCCACGGACCGGCCGTCGCCACCGCACCGGCCGCGACCGCGAGACCCGCGACAGCGGAACCGGCCGTGAGCTGCCAGGTCCGTTTGCGCTGTACCGGTGTCCGCCGCCACCACTGGCGGGCGAAGAACCATTCGTCGGCCACGAACTGTGCGGCGCCCCGGCCGGCACCGGCTGTCGCCCGTATGCAGGTACGGCCCCAGCCGACCCACCTGACCTGCCACGACCTGGTCTCCGGCACCTTGGACCCAGCCCCTTTCGCCACCACACACCTGCGTGGGGGACACTTAATCACCAGACGTATGTGTTGATCATGGAGGAGCCACCCGTGGAGTTCGACGTCACCATCGAGATCCCGAAGGGTTCGCGGAACAAGTACGAGGTGGACCACGAGACCGGTCGGATCCGCCTGGACCGTCGACTCTTCACCTCGACCAGCTACCCGGCCGACTACGGCTTCGTCGAGAACACCCTCGGCGAGGACGGCGACCCGCTGGACGCGCTGGTCATCCTGGACGAGCCGACCTTCCCGGGTTGCCTCATCAAGTGCCGCGCCATCGGTATGTTCCGCATGACCGACGAGGCCGGCGGCGACGACAAGCTGCTGTGCGTCCCGGCCTCGGACCCCCGCGTGGAGCACCTGCGCGACATCCACCACGTGTCGGAGTTCGACCGCCTGGAGATCCAGCACTTCTTCGAGGTCTACAAGGACCTGGAGCCGGGCAAGTCGGTCGAGGGCGCGAACTGGGTCGGCCGCAGCGAGGCCGAGGCCGAGATCGAGGCTTCGTTCAAGCGCCTGGAGGCGCAGGGCGGCAAGCACTGAGCCTGGCGGCTCGGGTTTTCCGACCCCGGCCGGTAGCCGGTGGTACCGATGGGCGGGCACCTGCGGGTGTCCGCCCATCGGCGTACAAGATGTCCTCAAACGCCGGACGGGCTGCATTTAGAAGCCGCGCGTGCGCTTCGCCGCGCGGCGGGTGGCTGCTTCCTCGCCGCTGGGGGCCTTGATGAAGAGGCGGGCCACTTCGCCACCGAGGTTCACGCCCACCGCGATGGCCAGGGCCAGTGAGATGGCCTTGATCAGCGAGGAGACGCCGGCGTCCAGGTTGCCCTGGGCGAAGTTGAGCAGCGCGAAGTACGTCGCGCTACCGGGGAGCAGCGGGCCGATGGCCGCCGTGACGTACGGCAGCGCGGACGCGTAGCGGTAGCGGGACAGCAACTGGCCGAAGAGGCCGACCAGGCCGGCCGCGATCGTGGTGGCGACCACCGGGTGGATCCTGGCCTGCGTGAGGGCGCCGTATATCACCCAGGCCACGCCGCCGTTGAAGGTCGCGAACAGCACGGTGTGACGTTCCTGCTGAAGCAGCACACAGAAGGCCAGCGCCAGCAGCAGCGAGGCGATGATCTGGACCACCGGCTCGTCGAACGATCCGAAGCCCTCTTCCGGGTTCAGCGTGTGCGCGCTCAGCTGGACGCCGATGTACAGCACGCCGAGCACCCCGATGACGATGCCGACGATGAGGTAGCCGACTTCCAGCAGACGCGCGGCGGCGGTGATGTAGTAACCCGTCAGGCCGTCCTGTACGCCCGCCACCAGCGCCCGCCCCGGGATCAGCGCGAAGAGGCCACCGGTGATGACCGCCGACGCCTGCACACCCGTGTGCGTCATGCTCAGCGCCACGCCCATCGCGGCAGGCGGCATCGCCGCCGCCACGAACTGGTAGAACTCCGGCAGCCCGCGTGCGGACGCCAGCCACGCCAGCCGGTCGCCGAGCATCGACCCTATGGCCGCCGCGATGAAGACCGTCAGGCCACCGCCGACCAGCATGCTCGCCGCGCCGGACAGCAGGCCGGACGCCACGGTGAGCGCCCAGCTCGGGTACGGGTGGCGGTTGCGCCGGATCTCGGCGAGGCCGCGGTACGCCTCCTCCAGCGTGATGCCGTCGGAGGTGATGTCGTCGACGAGCTGGAAGACCGCGGAGAGCCGGGTGTAGTCCACGCCGCGCCGGCGGACCGTGCGGCTGGCCGTCACCGGGTCGTCCACCAGCGAGGGCTGATGCGAGATCGACAGCAGCGTGAACGTGACCGTGGGCTCGACCCGTTCCAGGCCGTACGCGTGGGCGACGCCGAACATGGCCGCCTCGACGTCCTCGGCCCCCTCACCGCCGGCGAGCAGGATCTCGCCGATACGGAGCGTGAGGTCGAGCACGCGCGGCACGGCGGGCCCCGTCTCGTCGGCGCGTTCGATCCGCTCCGGAGCCGGGCGCTCGGTGACCGGCATCCGCAGCATCGTGCGCATCCGGTCCTGCCAGGGGACGTCCTTGGTCAGGCTGACGACCGGTATGCCGTGCGGCGGGGTGAAGGCGGGCCAGCCGGCGGGCGTGGTGGGCAGCTGGTGGGTGCCCGTGGTGGAGCCGGTGGCGCCGTTCGGCGCGCTGCCCGGGGGCGCGAAGGCGGACCCCTCCGGCTCGGCGGGCGCCTCGGCCCGCATTCCCTCAGGGAGGGCGAATTCCGAGGTGGGGTGCTCGTCCTCGTGCAGTGGGGGCTGGGGCACGCCGAGCGGCGGGGTGAACGCGCTCCGCGCTTCGTCCGATTGGGGTTTGCGGTCCTCGGGGGTCTCCGGGTCCGACGCCACTGCTCCTCGCTCCTCGTGCGCCTGCTGCGTCCGTCGTCAAAGCCACCATGCCTGATCGCCGCCCCTGGCGCGCGGGGCGGGGGTTCGCAGGGTGGGAAATGGGGTGGGGGGTGAACCCGCCCTGGACGCCGCGAAGGCGCCCCTGAACCACTCCGCGGCGACGCGGAACGGAAGGGACGCCCAAGGGCGGTGCGGTACGGGGGATGTGCTGCGCAGCCGGTCAGCGCTTGGCGTGGCGGCCGCGGCGCCCCTCGCCCGGAGGCTGCTGGTGATCCTGGGGGTGCGGCTGCTGCGGCCCCTGCTGAGGGTGCTGCGGCTCTGAATAATACTGCTCCGGCCCGCCCGGCTGCTGCGCGGGACGGCCGTACGGAGCGGGCCCGGACTGCCCGCCGTACGGGGGCTGCTGGGGCTGCTGCGGCTGCTGTCCGTAGGGCGCCTGCGGGGCCTGCGGAGCGTCCTGCCGGCCGTACGGGGACTGCTGCGCCCGAGGCGCCTGCTGCTCACCGTAGGAGGATGCCTGCTGCCCGCCGTAGGGGGCCTGCTGTCCGCCGTAAGAGGCCGGATCCTGCCGCCCGTACGGCGACGACTGCGCCTGACCGTACGGAGCCTGTCCCTGGCCGTACGGAGCCTGGCTCTGACCGTACGGGGCCTGGCCGCGGCCGTTCGGGGGCTGCTGGTGGCCGTACGGGGGCTGCTGCTGCCGGCCGTACTGGGGCCCGTCCTGCTGCGCGCCGTACGGGGCGCGCTCCTCGCCCTCGTACGGGACGCGCGGCATCGGCTGGGTGGCGTCGGCGGGGCCGCCCTGCGGCACGTCCTGGCCCGCAGCGCCCTCGGCACCCTCGGGGCCCTCGGCGCGCTCAGCGGCCGCCTTCTTGCCCTTCTTACGACCGCGGAGGTACTCGATGACGATCGGGACGACCGAGATCAGCACGATCAGGACGAGGATGGCCTCGATGTTCTTGTGCACGAACTCGATGCCGCCCAGCGCCGCGCCGAGCAGCGTCACGCCCGCGCCCCACAGCAGGCCGCCGATGACGTTGAAGGTGATGAACGAGCGGTAGTTCATCCGGCTCACGCCCGCGATGATCGGCGTGAACGTCCGCACGATCGGCACGAAGCGGGCCAGGATCAGCGACTTCGGGCCGTGCTTCTCGAAGAACTCGTGGGCCTTCTCGACGTTCTCCTGCTTGAACAGCTTGGAGTCGGGCCGCTTGAACAGCGAGGGCCCGACCTTCCGGCCGAAGAGATAGCCCGCCTGGTCGCCCAGCACCGCCGCCAGCACGATCAGCAGACACACCAGCCACAGCGGCTTGTCCAGCTTCCCGGCCGTGACCAGCAGGCCGGTCGTGAAGAGCAGGGAGTCGCCGGGCAGGAAGAAACCGATCAGCAGACCGGACTCCGCGAAGACGATGACCAGAACGCCGATCAGGCCGAAGGTGCTGATCAGATAGTCCGGGTCCAGCCACTGGGGGCCGAGCGCGAGAGTGTTCACGGTGGGCAGGGCTCCTGGGTCGAGGGCGCCGGATCGGTCGGTAGGCGGTGAGCGGGGTACAGGCGCAGTATGCGGCCCAAAGCTATCAACGCCTCGTACCGCCCCTTGGTTCCAGCTGCCCGGCCCGACGCCCCGGAGCCCCTCAGGAACGACGGACCGCGTTCGCGAGCATCGCGTCCCGCATGTACTCCGCCAGCCCCGGCCGGATGGCCTCGTACGTCGCGGTGAACCGCGGGTCGGAGACGTACATCTCACCCAGGCAGGTGTGCAGCTCGTGGGCGCACTCGTAGTAGTGGCCGGAGATGAATCGCCGGTGCTCCTCGGCGACGTCCATCGCCGCTTCGGAGTCGGCGGCGACCCCCTGGGCGAGCAGGACGCCCATCCGGCGGTGGATCGCGTCGAACTCCTGCGTGAGCCGCTTCCAGTCCTCCTTCGTGTACGAGGCCGTGCGGCGCTGCGACTCCTTGTACGCGTCGGTGTTCCCCCAGCGCCGCTGCACCTCCTCCGCGTACTGGTCCGGGTCGAAGTCGCCGAACGCCTCGAACTTCTCCTCGGGCGTGAGGTTGATGCCCATCCTGCGTGCCTCCATCGCGGTTTCCACGGCCGCGGCCATCTCCTTCAGCCGGGCGATCCGGGCGGTCAGCAGCTCGTGCTGCCTCCGCAGGTGTTCCTGCGGGTCGGCGTCCGGGTCGTCCAGAAGTGCCGCGACCTCGTCGAGCGGAAAGCCGAGCTCCCGGTAGAACAGGACGCGCTGCAGCCGGTCGAGGTCGGCGTCGTCGTAGCGCCGGTGGCCCGCGTGGCTGCGCGCGCTCGGCGAGAGCAGTCCGATCTCGTCGTAGTGGTGCAGGGTGCGCACCGTGACGCCGGCGAACCCGGCGACCTGTCCCACGGAGTACGTCATCTCCGCTCCCTTCTCGGTACGCCTTCACGGTGCCGCCTCACGTCGCGTGAGGTGCAAGCCCGCCGTCCCGGGGCGGAGCGTGTCCGCATCCCGGAAACGGCGTGACCCTTCCGGTTCCGGATGGCATCCTGCGGCCATGCTGGGGATAACGGATCTTTCGACGTATCTCGCGGGCCTCGCGCTGATCATTCTGCTGCCGGGCCCGAACTCGCTGTACGTCGTCTCGGTCGCCGCGCGGCGCGGGCCGAAGGTGGCCTACCGGGCGGCCGCCGGCGTGCTGTGCGGCGACACGGTACTGATGACGCTCTCGGCGGGCGGCGTGGCGTCGCTGCTGCAGGCCAGCCCGCTGGCCTTCGGGGTCGTGAAGTTCGCGGGCGCCGGCTATCTGACCTGGCTGGCGATCGGGATGCTGCGCGGCGCGGTGGCGATGTGGCGCGGCCGGGAGGCCCGCAGGGCCGAGAAGGCGGGCGAGCCCGCGCGGCCCAAGGAGGAGACCGAGCGGCCGTACCGCCGCGCCCTCGTGGTCAGCCTGCTCAACCCGAAGGCGATCCTGTTCTTCATCTCCTTCTTCGTGCAGTTCGTCGATCCGCACTACGCGCACCAGACGCTGTCCTTCCTGGCGCTCGGCGCGTGGGCCCAGCTGTTCAGCTTCACGTACCTGTCGATCCTGATCTTCAGCGGTACGTATCTGGCCGCGACCTTCCGCAAGCGGCGCCGCCTCACCGCGGGCCTGACCGCGGGCGCCGGCGCCGCCTTCCTGGGCTTCGCGGCGAAGCTGTCGATGGCCGGCACGGGCTGAGCGCCCGCGGCTAGCCCCTGAACGGCGGCTTGTCCGCGAACGGGTTCGGCGTGCCCTCCGGCAGTACGCCCACGAAGGGCGCGCCCTCGCCCGCGAAGACGTAGGCGCCCCCTTCGATGCGCGCGATCAGGGAGCGGGCCCACTCGGCTCCGGTGTCCGCGGCGTGCACCCACATGTTCATGATCTCGCCGATGTGGCCGAGCTGCTCCGGGCCGTCCTCGGGGACGTAGTGCCCGGTGACCTCGGCGCGCCACGCCTCCAGGGCCCGCACCCGCTCCGTCAGCAGGGCCACCGCCTCCTGGCGCGGCAGGTCGACCATGAAGCCGATGCCCGCGCTCAGCACGTCCACCTTCTGGTCGTGCTGGGAGAGCGCGGCACGCAGCAGCGTGAAGTACTCCGCCTCCCCCGCGTCCGTCAGCTCGTACTCCGTGCGCGGCGGCCCGCCGGCCGTGCTCGGCGCGGTCTCGTGCGCGCGCAGCAGCCCCTGCTTCGCCATCTGCTTCAGCGCGTGGTAGATCGAGCCGGGCTTGGCGTTCGACCACTCATGGGCGCCCCAGTACTCCAGGTCGCTGCGTACCTGGTAGCCGTGGGTCCGGCCGTGCTGCCGCACGGCTCCCAGTACCAGCAGCCGGATCGCCGACATCGCCCGCGCTCTCCTCGTCCCCGGGTGTGACCTTGCCGGTCAGCACGCTACTGCCCGGCGGACTCCGGCCCCTGCACCGCCTGCTTCTCGCGCAGCACCCGCTCCTCGTCCACCAGGGCGAAGGCCGTCGCGCCGTCCAGGGACTCGCGGACGATGTCGGCGTGGCCCGCGTGCCGCGCGATCTCCTCGATCAGGTGCAGCACCAGCCAGCGCATGGACTGCCGGGCGTTCGGCGGGTACCACGGCGCGTCGGGCAGCGGGAAGGTGTCGTCCAGGCTCGGCACCGAGCGGATGAACTCCTCGGTGCGCTGCGCCACCCCGTCCCAGTAGGCGAGCATGCCCGCGACGGTCTCGCCCTCCTCCAGCTGGAAGCTGAGGTGCCAGGTGCTCTCGTCGCGCTTGATGGAGGGCGGCAGCTCCTGCGCGACCTCCAGCCAGCCCTGCTCGGTCTGCGCGACGTGCTTGAGCAGCCCGGACAGGGACAGCTCGCTGGCGCTGGGGCGGCGCGCGGCCGCTTCGTCGGTCAGTCCGAGCAGCGCGCGGCGGACCCCGCCGCGCTGCGCTTCGAGGAAGGCCAGGAGCGCGCCGCGCTCGTCGCCGTGGGCCTCGGCAGGCACGTGAGTGGGCATGGCAGCCGCCTTTCGTCGCTTCGTGGGTGCCGGGGAGCTCCCCCGACACCGACCAAGCTACGAGCCCTTGCGGTCAGGTTCTGTCCGCAAGCACCGCCATCGGACCGAGCCCGCCAGAAAGGGGACCCAGAAAGGGAACTCAGAACGGAAACGTCGTCCGCTCATGCTGGATCGAGACCCACTTCTGGGTCGTGAACGCCTCCACCGTCGACTCGCCGTTCAGCCGCCCGACCCCGGACGCCTTCTCGCCGCCGAAGGCCACCAGCGGCTCGTCCTGGACCGTGCTGTCGTTGATGTGGATCATGCCGGTCTCGATCTCCCGGGCCACCCGCGCGCCCCGCTCCACGTTGCCGGTGTGCACCGCGCCGCTCAGGCCGTACGGGGAGTCGTTGGCGAGCCGCACCGCCTCCGCCTCGCCGTCGAACGCGCCGAGCAGCACCACGGGCCCGAAGATCTCCTGTCCGTACAGCGCGGAGTCGGCGGGCAGCCCGGACAGCACCGTGGGCTCGACGAGATTGCCCCGCGTACGGCCGCGCACCAGGGGCGTGGCGCCCTCGGCGACCGCCCGTTCCACCAGTGCGGTCAGCGCCTCGGCCTGGAAGCTGTTGATGAGCGGCCCGATGTGGGTGTCCGGGTCGCGCGGGTCGCCGGTCTTCAGCTTCCGGACCCGGGCCACGAACTTCTCGGTGAACTCCGCCTCGACCTTGCGGTCCACGAGGACGCGGTTGGCGGCCATGCAGACCTGGCCCTGGTACACGAAGCGGCTGAAGACCGCGGCGTCCACCGCGTAGTCGACGTCCGCGTCGTCCAGGACGATCAGCGCGCTGTTGCCGCTCAGTTCGAGGATGGCGCGCTTGAAGTGGCCCGCGGTGACCGCGGCGACGTGCCGGCCGACCTTGTCCGAGCCGGTGAAGGAGATCACCCGGGGCACCGGGTGCTCGATCAGCGCGTCGCCGATCTCGGCGATGTCGGTGATCAGGACGTTCAGCAGGCCGGCCGGCAGGCCCGCGTCCTCGAAGATCTTGGCGATCAGGCCGCCGCCGACCACCGGGGTGTTCTGGTTGGGCTTGACGACGACCGCGTTGCCCAGAGCGAGCGCGGGCGCCACCGACTTCAGCGTGACCAGGAACGGGAAGTTGTACGGGCTGATCACGCCGATGACGCCGACCGGCAGCCGGTAGACGCGGTTCTCCTTGCCCTCCACGGGGGACGGCACGATGCGCCCCTCGGGGCGCAGCGCGAGCTGTACCGCCTCGCGCAGGAACTCCTGTGCCGTGCGCACCTCGTAGGCCGCCTTGACGCGCGTACCGCCGAGCTCGACGACGATCGCCTCGATGATCTCGTCCTCGCGCTCCTGGACGATGCGCAGCGCGTTCTCGAATATCAGCCGGCGGCTGTACGGATTGGTGCGCGCCCACTCGCGCTGCGCACGCTCGGCCGCGCGGTACGCCTCGTCGACCTGGTCCACGCCCGCGACCGTGACGGACGCAAGTTTCTCCTGGTCGTACGGGTTGAAGTCGATGATGTCCCACGAGCCGCTGCCGACCCGCCACTCACCGTCGATGTACTGGTAGGCCAGGTCGGAGAAGAAGGACATGGTTGTTCCTACTCTGTGCGGGCGCCTGTGGGGTTGGCTGAGCCTGCGTCATTCTACTGACGAGTCACGTCAGTTGGAGGAGGCCCCGAAGAAGATCCCGGGTGCGCGACGGGTCCAGGCTCTCCTCCTGGAGGCTGCTCATCACCCGCTCGTACTGGCCGACCTCCTCGGCCTTGTCCAGATACAGCGCGCTGGTGAGCTGCTCCAGATAGACGATGTCGGAGAGGTCGGACTCGGGGAAGCGCAGCATCGTGAAGGCACCGCTCTCGCCCGCGTGCCCGCCGAAGTTGAAGGGCACGACCTGCAGCCGCACGTTCGGGCGCTCCGATATGTCGATCAGATGCTGGAGCTGACCGCGCATGACCGAGCGGTCGCCGTACGGGCGGCGCAGCGCGGCCTCGTCCAGTACGCAGTCGAACTGCGGCGCCCGTTCCGCGATCAGCAGCTTCTGGCGTTCCTGGCGCAGCGCGACGCGGCGGTCGATCTCGGCCGCGGGGGCGCCGCGCATGCCGCGGCTCACGACGGCGTGCGCGTACCCCTCCGTCTGCAGGAGCCCGTGCACGAACTGCACCTCATAGGTGCGGATGTGCGAAGCGGCTCCCTCCAGCCCCACATATGTCTGGAACCAGCCGGGAAGCACATCGCCGTAACTGTGCCACCAGCCCGCCACGTTGGCCTCACGGGCCAGCCCGAGGAGGGAGTCGCGCTCGGCCTCGTCCCCGACGCCGTAGAGGGTCAGCAGGTCCGCCACGTCCCGCGCCTTGAAGCTCACCCGCCCCAGCTCCATACGGCTGATCTTCGATTCCGACGCACGGATCGAATAGCCGGCCGCCTCACGTGTTATCCCGCGGGACTCTCGCAGCCTCCGCAGCTGCGACCCCAGCAGGATGCGCCGCACCACAGATCCGCTCGACTCACTTGCGGTCACAACTTCGACCCTCCCGTGACCCACCCCGTCCAACAATGAGCGGCAGTCTGCCACGTTCGGGCTCCGTTGCGTGCTCAACCGGTTACGGATATGGGCCTGTTCTCGCACCTTCGGTAAAGCCGGGCACAAGAGTGCGTAGGAAGAATTACGCCGCTATGCCTACGGCCGTACACAAAGTGGACGCGTGCACGTGCATCTGCCCTTGCATCTGCCGTACGCATTCGGAACCATGGAGGTCGCACACATGCACGCTCGTGAAAGACCCGCGAGATCTGGGCACACCCGTCTGGATCGTGACGTCCGCGAACGCCAGGAGTGCCTCGCATGGGGACCAAGGTTTCGACCATGCTCGCGCCGTTATGGCAGGGGCTTCCGCCAGTCGACCCCGCAGCCATCTCCGGCTCCGTCTCCTGGACCCTGCGGCCGCAGTACGAATCGGTGCGCGGCGCCCGGCAGTTCACCCGTGAGACGCTGCAGCGCTGGAACATGGACGAGCTCTTCGACAGCGTCGCGCTGGTCGTGTCCGAGCTGGTCACCAACGCGCTGCGGCACGCGGCACCGGAGCGGGCCGACGCGGCGGACGGGCGCGCCTACGGGGCCGCCGACGACGCCTCGCCGAGACTCCACCTGATCCGCTGGGCGGGCCGGCTGGTCTGCGCGGTACGGGACGGCAGCGACGCCTCGCCGGTCGAGGGCGAGGCGGACTTCTCCGCGGAGTCCGGGCGCGGGCTCTACCTGGTGGACTCCTTCAGCGACAGCTGGGGCTGGCACCGCCTGGAGGACGTCCCGCACGGCAAGGTCGTCTGGGCGCTCTTCCAGCTCCCGCAGGTACCGGCCCAGGCCACGGCCGCTTCCCGGGCCCAGGCGAGCTGACCACGCAGACACATGCGACACATGCACGTGCATGTGTCGCATGCACGTGCAGAGACCGGGCCCCGTTGCGACTTCAGTCCCGTATCAGGTGGTCGAACTCGCCGTCCTTGATGCCGAGCAGCATCGATTCGATCTCCGCCGGCGTATAGACGAGCGCCGGCCCGTCGGGGAAGCGGGAGTTGCGCACCGCCACATCGCCGCCGGGCAGCTTGGCGAACTCCACACACGTACCGTTGGAGTTGCTGTGCCGGCTCTTCTGCCACACCACTCCATCGAGATCCGATGCGGCCATGCCGTTGTACGCGTGGGGCACTGGTCTCTCCCGGTGAGGAATGGCATCAACTGCCCGGGATCATAACTCTGTTCATATGCCAATGCTCGGGCAGATGCACGTGCACGACAGCCTGTGGCCAGCCCGTCACAGCTCGTCGGGCCGCGCCCCGTCCGTCGAGCGCCTTCCCCTCCGCCCCGCTCCCCATGCCCGGCAGCGTACGGTCAGCGGGCGGCGTACGGCAGCAGCGCCATCTCCCGTGCATTCTTGATCGCCGCGGCGATCTGCCGCTGCTGCTGGGCAGAAACCCTGGTGATGCGGCGGCTGCGGATCTTCCCGCGGTCGGAGATGAACTTCCGCAGCAGGTCGGTGTCCTTGTAGTCGATGTAGGTGATCCCCGCCGCATCGAGCGGGTTGGGGCGCGGCGCGCTCTTCTTGCGCGGGTCGGGACGACGGGGCATGACAGGGGTTCCTCACGAAATCGGGCCATCGAAGACGGCCGAGAATTGATGTAGATGCACGACACACGCGTATCGCGGTTGGCGGACGCCGACTACGGCACCGGGTCGAGCAGTTCGTCGAACGCGGTGGACAGCTGCCGCCAGTACTCCCGGCCGCGCGCGTACTCCGCGTCGGTGAGCAGGCAGGACTCCAGCAGCGAGATCAGCCCCTCCCGGTCCAGGCCGGGCGAGGTGAACACCAGGTGCTGCGCCCGGTCACCGTGCTCGGGGTCCCAGTCCAGCGCGGCGGCGGCCCGGCGCATCGGCGGCACCATCTCCCAGGCGGCGTCCGGCAGCGAGGCCAGCCACGGCCCGGTGTTCTCCACGCAGAGCGCGCCGCCCGCCGCGTCCCAGGACAGCAGCGTGTCCGGCCGGTCGGCCAGCCAGAACCGGCCCCGGCTGCGCGCGGCAGCACAGCACAGGTCCTCCAGCGCGGCATGCAGCCGGCCGGGGTGGAACGGCCGCGTGCGGTGCCACACCAGGGTCGCGACGTCCGCCTCGTCGGCCTCCTGCGGCAGCAGCGCGCAGGCCGGGTGCTGACGCGCGGCGGCGGCCGCGACGTCGAACCCCGCCATCGCGGCGGCCGCCAGCTCCGGCGACTCCACCGGGATGCGCTGCGCCGTGGGGTGCAGCTGGTTCAGCAGCGCGAGGTCCGACTCGTCACCCGGCTCCTCACCGGGCGCGACGACCAGCACCGGCGGGTACTCCAACTGGCGCGCCCAGGTGTCCGCGACGGTCCGCTGGTCGGAGGCGGCGGCCGCGAGGCCCGCCTCGGCGAGGTCGTCGCCGCAGCCCAGGTAGGGCAGCAGCAGGGCCGGGTCGACGGCAGTCATGACGCCGGTCAGCGCGAGCGACTCGCCGCCGCAGGAGTCGATCACCTCGGCCATCGCCTTGGGCTCGACCGAGTCCCACAGCTCCACGACGGCCAGGCGGCAGGTCCGGCCGTCCGCCAGCCGCTCCAGCTCGGGCACCAGGTCCTCGCGCAGCGCGCAGCACGCGCAGTCGTTGACCAGCGGCGCCTCGCCGCTGTCCAGCAGGCCCGTGCCGTCGCGCACGGTGCGCTGCACGACGCCGTCGGCGGCGGTGGCGAGGTCGTGGTGGAGGGCGACGCTGCCCGGGACGGTCCGCAGCAGCTGCTCGACGGCGGCCCGGCGGGCCTCCGCGTGCAGCCCGCCGACGATCACCACGGAGAGCCGGTCGCGGTCCATCAGCGGTCCCCGCGCTCACCGTCGGCCGCGCGCCGCCCGCCGGGCGTCCGCTTGCCGAACCGGCGCTCGAAGCGCTCCACGCGCCCCGCGGTGTCCAGTACGCGCGCCGTGCCCGTGTAGAAGGGGTGGCTCGCCGACGAGATCTCCACGTCGATCACCGGGTAGGTGTTGCCGTCCTCCCACTCGACCGTCTTCTCGCTGGTGGCGGTCGACCGGGTGAGGAAGGCGAAGTCGGCGGCCCGGTCGCGGAAGACGACGGGCCCGTACGCGGGGTGGATTCCAGGCTTCATGGCGCTGCTCAGCGCTCCTCTCGGAAGTCGACGTGCCGGCCGGCGACCGGGTCGTACTTCTTCAGCACCAGCCGGTCGGGGTTGTTACGGCGGTTCTTGCGGGTGACGTACGTGTAGCCCGTGCCGGCGGTGGACCGGAGCTTGATCACGGGACGTAGTTCGTTGCGGGCCATACGAGCTACTATACAGAAACGACAGTCATTTTCATTAAGGCTCAGTAGGAGGTAGCTCACTTGTCCGCCCACTGCCAGCTGACCGGCCGCACGCCGGCCTTCGGCAACACGATCTCCCACTCGCACCGGCGCACGCCGCGCCGCTTCGACCCGAACATCCAGCGCAAGCGGTACTGGCTGCCCAGCGAGAACCGCTTCGTACGCCTGCGGCTCAGCACCAAGGCGATCAAGACCGTCGACACCATCGGCATCGAAGCCGCCGTCGCCCGTATCCGCGCCCGTGGGGAGAAGGTCTGACATGGCGAAGAAGAGCAAGATCGCGAAGAACGAGAAGCGCCGCGTCGTCGTCGCCCGTTACGCGGCCCGTCGCGCCGCCCTGAAGGCGATCATCCGCGACCCGAAGACGCCGGACGAGGAGCGGCTCGCCGCCCAGAGCGAGCTGGCCCGCCAGCCGCGCGACGCCAGCGCCACCCGCGTTCGCAACCGCGACAGCGTGGACGGCCGCCCGCGCGGTTACTTCCGTACGTTCGGCCTGTCCCGCGTCAACCTGCGCGAGCAGGCGCACGCGGGCTACCTGCCGGGCGTGACGAAGTCGAGCTGGTAGGCAGCGCGGTGACACCGGGGCCGGGGGCCGCCGTTCACGCGCGCCCCGGCCCCGGTTTCCCTTCCGTACTCCTGTACGGGTCATACTGAGCGGAACGTCCCGATCCGTACCGCGTATACGGGCGCGCGGCTGCGCACCCACGGGAACGCACCCCAACGAGAGCGAGCCCCCCATGTTCCGCAATGCCCTCGAGCCCTGGCACCTGGTGCTGATCCTCGCGGTCCTCGTCCTGCTCTTCGGCTCGAAGAAGCTCCCCGACATGGCCCGCGGCCTCGGCAAGTCGATGCGCATCCTGAAGTCGGAGACCAAGGCCATGAAGTCCGAGGACCGCGACAGCGACCGGGCGGCATCGGAGCAGCAGCGGACCGTCGGCCAGGAGTAGCGCCCCGGGGCCTCACTCGGGCCTCACTCCCGGAGGAAGTCCTCCATCACGGCGGCCAGGGCCACCGGGGTCTCGTGCATCGGGTAGTGGCCCGCGCCCGTGAGGGTGACGACGTCGGCGTTCGGATACCAGCTCTCCCATGTCGCGTGCATGACGTCGGCGGTGAGGGCGAGGTCGTGCTCGCCGACGACGACGCGTACGGGGACGGGGTTGCCGCGCACCGCGTCCGAGAGGTCCAGCGTGTGCCAGCTGGCGAGGTAGCCGGCGTGCGCCTCCTTGCGGGAGGCCGCCATCGAGTGGCTGATCATCCGCTGCTGCCAGACCCGCCCCGTGCGGTGCCCGGTCACCAGATCGAGGATGGCCCGGCGCTTCTCAGGGTCCTCGGACGCCCCGTAGAAGAGGGCCCGCGTCGGCTCGTCCATCGGGTACGGCGCCGCCGGTACGGGTGCGAGGCCGAGCAGCCGACTGACCCGCTCCGGCGCGCGGACCAGCACCTGCTGGATCGCCTTGCCGCCCATCGAGTGCCCGACCAGCGCGAAGCGGTCCCAGCCGAGCTGGTCGGCGAGGGCCAGCACGTCGTCGGCGATCTCGGGGAGGTCGTAGCGGCCGGGGACGTCCTTGCGGTCGCCGTAGCCGCGGTAGTCCAGGAACGCGTACGTGAAGTCCTCGGTGTCCAGGTAGTCCAGGATCGCGCCCCAGCCCGCGCAGGTGGCGAACCAGTCGTGCAGCACGATGACATGGCGTGGGCCCGTCCCGATGAGGCGATGGGCGACGGTCTGCTCGGTTCTGGTCATACGGCGGCTCCCTCTTCGGTGTCCGGTGCCCAGCACTCGCGAGCGTATGGTCCCGCCGCCCGGCCGTGCGGGAACAGAGGCGGGACACGGCGAACACCTCTGCCACCGCCGTGACTTGCGCTGCCGGGCGATTGTCAGTGGCGTGCGGTGCAATGGGTCCATGAACCGAACCCTCAAGGTCCGGCACGACCAGGTGCTGGCCTGGCGACTGCGGCAGCAGAGCCTTGCGCCGCGCGGTGCCGCGTCCCTTGCGGAGCTCGCCGGGCGGCTGGCCGGGGTGCAGGCCCAGGTCGCCTCGTCCGCCGAGCTGGCGGTCGCCACCCGCCGGAGTGACCCGGTGGCGGGCTGCGTCGACGCCGCGCTCGCGGACCGCTCGGTGATCAAGACCTGGGCCATGCGCGGCACGCTCCACCTGCTGCCCGCACCGGCGGCCGGTGCGTATCTCTCCCTGCTCGGCGCGGCGCGGACGTGGGAGAAGCCGTCCTGGCAGAAGGCGTTCGGGGTGAGCCCGCGGCAGCTCGCGGCGCTGGGCGAGGCGGTCGACGAGGAGCTGGACGGGCGGCAGCTCACGCGCGAGGAGCTGGTCGCGGCCGTGTGCTCCCGCAAGGGCCTGACCGGGCTCGGCGAGCAGCTGTCCTCGGGCTGGAGCGCGGTGCTCAAGCCGCTGGCGTGGACGGGCCGGCTCTGCCAGGGCCTGCCCCGGGGACGGAACGTGACGTTCACCGCGCCGCACTCCTGGGTACCGGGCCGGTTCGGCATACCGGACCCGGAGGAGGCGTCCGGGACGGTGATCTCCGCGTATCTGGGGGCGCACGGCCCCGCGACGCCCACCGCCTTCGACGCGTGGCTGCTGCGCGGCGCGACCCGCAGGGCGACGCTGCGCGGCTGGTTCGCGGCGCTCGGGGACGCGCTCACGCCGGTCGAGGTGGACGGCGAGCCCGGTGCGTACGTCCGCAGCGAGGACGCCGACGCGCTGGCGGCCGTGCGGCCCTCCCGCGAGGTGCGGCTGCTGGCCGGCTTCGACCAGTACGTCCTCGGGCCGGGCACCGCCGACAGCCGTCTGATCCCGGCGCACCACAGGAAGGACGTGAGCCGTGCGGCCGGGTGGATCGCCCCCGTCGTCGTGCACGGCGGCCGGGTCGCGGGCGTCTGGGCCTTCACCGACACGGCGGTGGAGGTCAGCCTCTTCAAGGACCACGTGGCGGAGCACGGCCCGGTGCCGGACGAGGGCCTGGCGGCCGAGGCGGCCCACCTGGCCCGCTGCACGGGCCGCGACCGCCCGATAGCGGTACAGGAGATCTGACCGGGAGGGGCCCGACGGGGCCGGACAGAGGCGCGGCCACAGCTGGATTGTCGTACCCCGGTGCGAAACTCGGAATATGCGGTGGGTGGTGGGTGAATCGGCGAACGGGGGTGTGCGGCTGTGTGCGGTGGACGGGGCGGGAGAGCCGGTCGGTGCGGTCGCCGAGGAGCCGGACCTGGTCACGGCGGTGCGGGCACGGCCGGACGTGGAGCGCTGGGTGTGGCGGTCCACGGCGGAGTCGTACCGCAAGCTGCTCGCGGCCGGGGTGCGGGTCGAGCGGTGTTACGACGTCGAGGCCGCCGAGGCGCTGCTGATCGGGCACGAGGAGGGCCAGTCCGGCCAGCCGCGGTCGCTCGCGGCGGCCTGGGCGCGGCTGCGCGGCCTGCCGGTGCCGGACGACCCGCCCGTGCGGACCGCGGAGACGCAGCCCTCGCTCTTCGAGCCGGGCCCGGTCCCGCTGCCGCCGGGCACGGACGAGTTCACGGCGCTGCGGGAGGTGTACGCGGGCCAGCTCGCGCGTACGGAGAAGACCGAGCGGCCGGAGCGGATGCGGCTGCTGCTCGCGTCGGAGTCGGCCGGGATGCTGGTCGCCGCCGAGATGCACCGGGCCGGGGTGCCCTGGCGCGCGGACGTACACCGCGCGCTGCTGGACGAGCTGCTCGGCGAGCGCTATCCGCGTGGCCTGGAGCCGCAGCGGCTGGCCGAGCTGGCGGACGAGGTGTCGCGCGCCTTCGGGGCGGGCGCGCGGGTCCGCCCCGACCTGCCGGCCGACATCATCCGGGCCTTCGCGCAGGCCGGCATCAAGCTGACCTCCACCCGCAAATGGGAGCTGCTCGGCATCGACCACCCGGCCGTCGCCCCGCTCCTGGAGTACAAGAAGCTCTACCGCCTGCACACCGCGCACGGCTGGTCCTGGCTCCAGCAGTGGGTGCACGAGGGCCGGTTCCGCCCGGAGTACCTGCCCGGCGGCACGGTCTCCGGGCGCTGGACCACCAACGGCGGCGGCGCGCTGCAGGTCCCCAAGGTGATCCGGCGGGCGGTGGTCGCCGACCCCGGCTGGCGGCTGGTGGTCGCGGACGCCGACCAGATGGAGCCGCGGGTGCTGGCGGCCGTCTCCCGGGACCGCGGCCTGATGGACGTCGCGGGCAGCGGCCGGGACCTGTACGCCGACCTGGCGGCCCGCGCCTTCGGCGGCGACCGCGCGCAGGCCAAGCTCGCGCTGCTCGGCGCGATCTACGGCCAGACCTCGGGCGACGCGCTCAAGCACATGGCGGACCTGCGGCGCCGGTATCCGGCAGCGGTGGCGTACGTGGACGACGCGGCGCGGGCCGGCGAGGAGGGCCGCCTCGTGCGCACCTGGCTGGGACGCACGAGCCCGCCCGCCTCGGTGGTCCCGCCCGACGAGGCTGGCCTGCCCCAGGAGGAGGCCCCGCCCTCGTACGGCAGCACGGCGGGCACCCGGGCCCGCGGCCGCTTCACGCGCAACTTCGTCGTGCAGGGCAGCGCCGCCGACTGGGCGCTGCTCGTACTGGCCGGGCTCCGCCGGTCGCTGCACGACGCCGGCATGCAGGCCGAGCTGGTCTTCTTCCAGCACGACGAGGTGATCGTGCACTGCCCCGAGGAGGAGGCGCCCGCCGTCGCGCAGGCCATCACCACGGCCGCCGACCTGGCGGGCCGCCTGGCCTTCGGCCCCACCCCGGTCCGCTTCCCGTTCACCACGGCGGTGGTGGAGTGCTACGCGGACGCGAAGTGAGGCCGCGCCCGGGCCAGGGGAAGGCTGCCCCGCAGGCTCTAAACTCCGAGGAGGCCCCGCTGCGGCCGGCCGGGCCGTGAGGACGTGTGAGGACGTGGCTGACCGCCAGCCGGGAGAGGACGAGCGTTGACCGGTACCGAAGGGACAGCCGACGGCACTGCCGAGGGGACGCCCGACGCCGTGCCCCCGGCCGACGCCGCGTCAGCGCCCGGCGACGCCGTGCCCCCGGCCGACGCCGCGTCAGCGCCCGGCGACGCCGCTCCCCCGGCCAAGCTCGGCCCCAAGGACCGCCGGAAGCGGATCGCGGACCGGGTGCTGGCCGAGGGCCAGGTCAGCATCGAGGACCTGGTCAAGGAGCTGGGCGTCAGCCAGATGACCGTCCACCGCGACCTGGACACCCTGGAGCACCAGGGCTGGCTGCGGAAGGTGCGCGGCGGCGCCACGGCCGCGCCCAACGCCCTGTTCGAGTCCAACGCGCGCTGGCGCGGCAGCGAGCACGTCGCCGCGAAGGAGGCGATCTGCGCGGCCGCGCTGGCCATAGCGGAGCCCGGCCAGGCAGTGATCATCGACGACTCCAGTACGGCCCTGCCGCTGGCCCGCTCGCTCTCCGGACGCGGCGCGTACACCGTGATCACCAACTCACTGCAGGTGATCAACGAGCTGGCCGACGAGCCCGACATCCGGGTGATCGCGCTGGGCGGCGAGTACCACGCCGCGTTCAACGCCTTCCTCGGCATGTCCACCGCCGACATCGCGCGCAGCTTCCGCGCCGATGTCGCCTTCCTGTCCACCTCCGCCGTCGACAACGGCCACTGCTACCACCAGGCCCAGGAGAACGTCCTGGTCAAGCGGGCCCTGATGGCGGCGGCCCGGCGCAAGGTGCTGCTCGTGGACCACTCCAAGTTCAGCCGCCAGGCGCTGTACGAGCTGGCTCCGCTGGCCGACTTCGATCTCGTCATCTCCGACCAGGATCTTCCACAGGAGGAGCAGGAAGCGCTTCAATCGCTGGGTGTGCGCTACGAATTGGTGGCGACGGCCGGCGACTGAGGCGGAGGCACAGGCATGAGCGAGCTGGAGCGGATCAACCCACCGCGGCTGTCCCCGCCGACCGGCTTCAGCCACGCCGTGCGGGCGCCCTCCGGCACGCTCGTGCTGCTCGCCGGGCAGACCGCGCTGGACGGCGCCGGCCGGATCGTCGGCACGGACGTCGTCGAGCAGTTCGAGCAGGCGCTGACGAATCTGCTGGCCGCCGCGGAGGCGGCCGGCGCGGGCCCCGCCGACCTCGGCAAGCTCACGGTGTACGCGGTGGACGTCGCCGACTACCGGCGCAACGCCGCCGCCATCGGGCAGGTCTGGAAGCGCCTGGTGGGCAGCGACTATCCGGCGATGGCCGTGATCGGCGCGACACGGCTGTGGGACGAGGCCGCGCTGGTCGAGATCGAGGGCATCGCGGTCGTCGGCTGACCGGCCACGCGCCGCTCAGCAGCCGGGGCACGTCCTGCGTACGAAGCCGGGGCCCGGTCCGTAGTACGGACCGGGCCCCGGGAGGCACGGAGTCAGCGGCGGTGGCGGGCCGCCTCGGCCGGGTCCTTCTTGAAGGCCCAGGCCATCTTCGGTTCCATCGCCCAGCGGAACATCCGTTGCACGGGTGGGGTGCACAGCACGGTGATGAGCGTGCCCGCGAAGAGGGTGAGCAGGATGGCGCCCCACGGAGTGTGGATCCAGTCCCAGTCGTCGTACCAGCCCCAGAAGCGGGAGCCCTTGGCGAGGAAGCCGTGCAGCAGGTAGCCGTACAGCGTGCCGGCGCCGAGGGCGGTGCACCACATCGTGCGGCCCGGGATCCAGGCGAAGAAGCACGCGACCAGGACGAGCGAGCAGCCGAACATCGCGAGGGTCATGACCGCGCCGCTCCACCACGGGGCGGCGAGCTCCTGGGCGGCGTCGCGGTGGTAGAACCACGCGGCGTTCATCCGGGGCGCTGCCCAGTAGGCGAACACCAACGCGGCCGCGAAGACCGGCACCGCGAGGATGCGGGCCCGCTTGTTGCGCACCATCAGGAAGTGCTCGGGCTTGAGGTTCAGGCCGATGACGAAGAACGGCAGGAACTGCAGCACCCGCTGGAGGTCGAGGTCGTTGCCGATGTCCGGCGAGACGGACGCGAGGACGGCGATGGCCAGGGCCAGCGGGACCGGCCAGCGCACGACCTTCCAGATCGGGGTGGTGAGCCGCCAGATGAACAGCGCGATCAAGAACCAGGTCAGATACCAGGGGTCCAGCAGGCTGAAGTCGTAGCCCGGGTCGTTGTCCGCGTACCGCTTGAACAGCGTGTACGCGACCTCGAAGAGGATGTACGGCACCGCGACGCCGGTGATCAGCCGCTGCAGCCGGTCCTTGCGCATGTCGAAACTGCGCGAGAAGTAGCCGGAGATGATGATGAACGCCGGCATGTGGAAGGCGTACACCATGATGTACAGCGCTGCCGCCGACCGGCTGCCGTCCCGCAGCGGTTCCCACGAGTGGCCCATGGCCACCAGCACGATCGCCAGGTACTTGGCGTTGTCGAAGAAGGCGTCCCGCTGCTTGCCGTTCTTCGACGGCTCGGTGCGCTTCCGGGCGGCCTGCTGCGCGCCGCCCGTTGCCGCGGCGTCCGCCGGCTGTGGTTCCGTCCGCGTGGGCGGAAGAGGGGTGCGCCGCTCACTGTGCGGCTGCGCGAGATTGTTCACGTCCCCTCCCCCGGGCAACCCAGGGAGAGAATTCTCCGTCTTACCGGAATTGCGGGGAGCGAGGCAGCTGAGAACATCAGAGGCACCCTAGCCCGGCACGCCGAATCCCGTAAATCGTCTCCTCACATGCTTCACATGCCATGTACGTCACACGGTGACCGGCGAGCAGGAAGCCGCAGGTCAGAGGATTACGCCATCGACGCTGTAGGCCGAGAACGCCCGTTTGGCCTGACCGACCGACACGCCCCAAGTGTGCACCTCCATGCGGTCGGCGTGCGGTCCCCACAGGCTCTGCACAGCGGACACATAGGACGAACTCAGGCCCTTGTACGGCGGGTTGATCCAGTCGGCGAACCGGGCGTACTCCGGGAGCTGCGCGCGGCTCGGCTTGCCGAGCACCGCCGTACGGACGTCCGGCTGCAGCGAGTGCACGCTGCGGACGGCGGCGACGCCGAAGCTCTGGATGACGAGCCCGTCCATCACATGTGCCGCGTCCAGCCACCCGGACGACCGCAGCTGGGCGAGGATCTGCTTCTCGATGCCCGGGTACTTCTCCGGATTCTTGATCTCCAGCAGAAGGCGCTGGTCATTGCGGTCCACCCGGTTCAGGTACGAGGCGAGGGTCGGCACCCGCTCCCCCCTGAACTTCCTGCCGAACCAGCTCCCGGCGTCCAGCCTGGCGATCTCGGCCGCGGTGAAGTCGCCCACCCGCCACGGCGACCGGTCGGGGTAGACCTTCTCCACATTGGTGGTGCGCTTGAGCGTGGCATCGTGGATGACGACCAGCCTGCCGTCCTTGGTGCGCTGCACGTCGTTCTCGACCCACTCGACGCCGCGCCGGTCGGCCTCGTCGACCGCGGCCAGGGTGTTCTCGGGGGCGTACTTGGCGGCGCCCCGGTGGGCGATGACCGTGGGGCCGTCGAGCGGCAGGCCCTTCTGGGCGGAGGCCAGGCGGACCGGGGCCGGCGGGGCGGCGACCCCACCACCGCCCGGGGCGCCCGTGTCAGCGGCGAGCACCGCCGCGAAAAGAAGGACGAGACCGGCTGCGGCGCTGCGGACGGCGCTTCGGAGCATGGGACCTCCTGGACGCTGGCGGCGGGCCTCGCGTGCCGACCGGAGTGACCACCCACCCCTGCCAGGTACCGGAGCCCATGACAACTCCCACCACAATTGCACCAGTTTATCCGTTTTCCTATTCGTGTGCGCCAGGCGGGCTAAGCCGACCCGGTGCAATCAGGACACGGACGGCACCGACGAGGGAGGAATACGAGGGGTAATTAACTGGCCATGGATTTGTCGTGCCGGCCCCCACCACGTCACACGAGAGTGCGCAACTCCGCGAGCACATCGGCGTCCGTGCCGTCCAGCGCCGCCAGCGACAGCCGCCACTGCTCGTCCGACTCCGCTCCGCGCCCGAGGGCGCGCAGCACGTGCCCGTACTCGTACCGCGCCTTGCCGGCGGTGTACGCGTCGCCGCGCAGCTCGGCCAGGTCCAGCAGCGTCTCGCACTCCCGCGCGGCCCGCTCCGCCCGCGCCAGCGTGCGCAGCGCGCGGATCAGCCCGAGGCGCGTCTCGGAGACCGTGTGCCAGTCGGTGGAGTCCTCCAGCGAGCGCAGCGCGTCCTCGAACTGACCGACCGCGGCCTCCGGTTCACCGAGCGTGAGATAGGCGCAGCCGATGTTGCAGCGCGCCGTCTGCTGCAACCGTGCGCTGTCCAGCCGGACGCCCGCCTCCAGGCTGCGCCGGTGATACTCGATGGCCTTGCGCGCGTCGGTCAGCTCGTACAGATTGCCCAGGTGGCTCAGGCAGACCGCCACCGCGTGGTCGTCGCCCAGCCGGTGCGCGTACGCGAGCGCCTCCTCCTGCGCCGCCGCCGACTCCTCGGGCCGCCCCAGTACGTACAGGAGCAGCCCCCGGTTGCTGAGCACGCGCTGCAGCCACTCGTCGTCACCCAGCTTCCGCCACCGGGCGATCGCATCGTCGATCAGTACGAGCGCCTTCTCGTAGCGCCCCGACATGTAATACGCGCTGGCCAGGTCGCTCATCGCCACCATCTCGGCGTTCGCGTCCCCCGACTCGCGGGCCCCGGAGCGCGCCAGGTCGCTCAGATTGGCCAATTCCTGTGTGCGGCCGCGGCGTTGAAGATAGGGCGCGAGCATCCGTACGAGCGTCACCGCCGCGTCCCTGCCGTACTCGGTACGGACGTGCCGCGCCACCAGGCCGCTCATGACGGCGAGTTCCCGGTCGCCCCAGCGGAACGCCTCCTCCGCGTCCGCGAACGGCGCCGCCGCCTCCTTCGGCTCGCCCGCCAGCCGCAGCGCCTGGAAGGGCGACGACGGCAGCAGGACCCGGACGGACTGCGCGGCCCGGGCGGCGAACCACTCCACGCCGCGCCGCTCCGCCGCCTCCCGCTCCGCCGCGTCCTCGTGCTGCGCCGCCAGCTCCCGCGCGAAGTCCCTTACCAGGTCGTGCGGCGCGTACCGGCCGAACGCCACCTCCTCCAGCAGCGCCACGTCCACCAGCCGGTCCAGCGCGGCACAGGTCCGCCGGGCATCGGCGTCCATCAGCCGGGCCGTCAGCGCGGTCTCGTACTCGGGCAGGTCCAGCGCGCCCATCCGGCGCAGCGCCAGCGCCGCGTCCCGGTCGGCCGGGCGCTCGGACGCCACCAGCGCGTCGTACGCGACGGCCAGCGAGCGCCGCACGCTCAGGTCGTCGTACTCCAGGTGGTCCAGCCGCCCGTCCTGTCCGTCCAGCAGCTCCACCAGCGCCTCCACGGTCAGCGCGCGGCGGGCCGCGAGCCGCGCCGCGACCACCCGCAGCGCCAGCGGGAGCTGCCCGCACAGCTCCGCCAGCCGCCGGGCCGCCGGGCTGCCCGCCGGCACCCGGCCGTGCCCCGACACCCGGCTGATCAGGTCCACGCTGTCCCGCTCGGCGAGCCGGGCCAGCGGCAGGTGCAGCGCGCCGTCCAGCGCGGCCAGCGGCGACCGGCTCGTGACCAGCACCGCGCAGCCGGGGCCCGCCGGGAGCAGCGGCCGCACCTGGGCCGCGCCGGCGGCGTCGTCGAGGACGAGGAGGGTACGGGCCCCGGCGAGCGTCGAGCGGAGCAGCGCCGAGGCGGCGTGCACCTCGTCGGGCACCCGCCCGCTCGGCACGCCGAGGTCGCGGAGCAGCACCTCCAGCGCCTGGAGCGCGCTCATGGGCGCGACGCCGGGGTTGGCGCCGTGCAGATTGAGGAAGAGCTGTCCGTCCGGGTACTGCTCGCGCAGCCCGTGGGCGACGTGCACGGCCAGCGCGCTCTTCCCGACGCCCGCCATGCCGCTGAGCACGGCGATCGCGGCCCGGCCGCCATGCGGCGCCAACGCCTCGTACAGCGCGGCCACCTGCTCGTCGCGGCCCAGAAAGGGGGCGGGCGGGGGCGGGAGTTGGGCGGGGCGATGGGCGGGTTTCGATTCCACGGGGCTGACGGGATCCCCTTCCTCGACGGCGTCCCCGTCCGCGTCCCCCTCGGTGGGGTCCGGGTCCACCCGCAGCACCTCCGGGAGCGCCTCGTCCTCCCGCAGCACCTCCTGGAGCGCTTCCTGGACCGCCGCGCCCGGCTCGACGCCCAGCTCGTCCACCAGCCGCCGGCGCAGCGCCTGGAAGACGGCGAGCGCCTCCGCCTGCCGGCCCGTCCTGCGCAGCACCAGCATCAACTGCCGGTGGAAACCCTCCCGAAGCGGATGTTCGGTGGCCAGCCGGCACAACTCGGGGGCCAGCCCGCCGTGCCGCCCCAGCCGCAGCTCGGCGTCGTACCGCCACTCCAGCAACTGAAGACGTTCCTCTTCGAGTTGCTGTACGAACGGCTGGACGGCCAGCGCCTCGGACACCTCGGCCGGCAGTCCGTCCAGCGGACGGCCGCGCCACAGTGCGGACGCCGTCGCGGCCTCCCCGAGCACCGCGGCCCAGTCAGCGCGTACGTACGCCTCCCTGGCACGCCGTACGGCAGCGGTGAATTCGGTACTGTCCAGCTCCCCCGCGCCGACCCGCAGCAGATAGCCCGGGGCCACCGAGCTGAGCCGGCCGTCGCCGTCCGCCCCGAGGGTCCGGCGCAGCCGTGTGACGTGGTTGTAGAGCGAGGCGTTGGCCGAGGCAGGCGCGTGCTCGCCCCAGAGCGCTTCCTTGAGGACGTCGACCGGTACGACGCGGTTCGCCCGCAACAGCAGGGCGGCCAGCAGCGCCTGACCCTTCGCGCTCTTGAGGGGCCGGGCCCCGCCCGCCCCGTCGTGCACCGTCAGCGGGCCCAACAGGCCGAACCGCATGTTGCTCCTCCGTACCGGCCGACCCGTTGGCCACATGGTTGGCCACATGTTAGTCAGCCGTTGGACCCGTCCGATGAGATCGTCACATCGGATCCGGCCCGTCGGTGCGCCGGCGCGCACACCGTCCGTCGGGGGAGCGCAACCGCCGAGCCGGATCCGCAGTCACACACCGCCGTCGGCCGGCCAGGGGCCCGGAGGTTTGGGTGGCCGCCGAAGAGTGACAGTCTCTGGGGGACCGGTCAGGGACGACAGGGAGCCACGCTTGGAGAGCGACCAGACCGACGAGGCCGTACGGCAGCAGGCCGTCGCCCTCGTGCAGCGCATCCTGGACGGCGCGTACGACGGCGAGGCCGGGCTCTATGCCCACCTGGACTGGCTGGAGCAGGCCCTGCAGTGCCGTTACGTCAGCGACTTGATCTTCTGGCCCGACGTACCGCCCACCGCCCAGGAGGTCGTGCGGCAGGCGCTCGCCTTCGGCCCGGCCATCCCACGGCCCCGCGACTGCCCGCCGGACCGTACGAACGCCGCTCGCTGAGGGCCGCCCTCACGACGGGTGGACCGCCCTCACAGCGGGTGCGAGGCGGCCACCGGCCGGGGCGCGACGGGCACCCTGCCCCGGCGCACCATCGAGGGCGGCACGACGGCGGGCAGCCGCCCGCCGGACGGGCCACCGGCGCGGCCCGGGCCCACCGGACCGGGGCCCGGACCGCCGGGCCCCTGGCCGGTGCCGCGCACCGTGTCGTCGTGCGGCCACAGGGCGGCGGGCCGCCGGACGGTGCCCGCCCGCCATTCGGCCAGCAGCCGGTCGTAGATCGGGGTCGGCTCCATCGCGGGGCGCGGCACGACTCCCGGGCGCTGTCTGTCGAGAAAGAGCTCCACGCCGGGGTTCAACTCGGACCGATGGCCCCGGGTTGCGGCCCGCACTCGTACCGGGTACGGAATACGCCTGCACCGGGGACGGCATGAAGATACGTTCCCTCAGCCGTACGAACGCGCCTCTGCCGGGAGGCGGGACGGTGCCGGAGGGTGAGGACGGCACCGCCCCGCGAAGGCCCACGCATCACGGTCAGTGACACGTTCCGCCACACCCAGTGCAACGCCGTCACGGGCCGGGAGGTAATGACTCCGGGCCCGGCGCCACCCGGCCGTGCGCGCGGTGCCACCCGGCCGCGCACTCCGGGGCGGCCGGCCGCCTCCGACCGCGCCCGCACGGGCCACTCGTATGCCCGTCCGCGCCGCCACGAATGGCCGCAGCCCCGCCGTCTTCGCTGCTCAGGCCGAAACGGCAGGTCAGACAATGCGACCGCAACCGGCTGCTCCTGACGGCGCGTTGCCGATGAATTGCGCGCGGCGACCGGCCTTTGCACCGTGACGGTATCTCGGCGTTTCCCCGACGCACCGCTCGGCGGTACCGCTCGACGGCACTGCCGCGCCGACCACTGCCACTCCTACCGGTCACCCGAAAGGACCACCATGCGCATGCTCCGGAAGCCCGGACTCATCGTCACCTCCGCCGCCTGCGGCGCCCTCGTCCTCGGCACGGCCGGCCCGGCCGCCTCGTCCACCGCCGAGCGGAACGCCGCTCCTCCCGACGCGGCCGTCCTGGCGCCCGCCCCCGACGCCCCCCAGAACGGCAACGAGAACGGCGGCCTGCTGGGCGCCCTCAGCGACGTGCTCCACGTGGTCGGCGACGCGCTGAAGAAGGACGACACCCCCTCCACGGCGAACACCAAGACCGAGGCCCAGGCCATCGCCGCGGAACTCGCCAAGCTGCAGGGCCGCGACGCGCGGCCGGCTCCGGGCTACGACCAGTACGGACAGTACGGGCAGTACGACCAGTACGGGCTCACCGGTACGGACGCGTCCTCCGACGTGTACGCCCAGGCCGATCCGTACGCCGGTGCCAACCCGTATGCGGGGCCCGCCCCGTACGCGCCCGCCAACCCGACCGACGCGGATGCCGCCGGGAGCCCGGAGCAGACCGGCACCCGGGCGGCGGCCGCCGGGCCACGGGACCGCGCCATCGGCGACCTCCACGCGAAGATCGAGGCGCTGGTCCAGGCCCTCGGCGCCCGCGACCGGGCCGATGTGGTGACCGCCGCCCAGCAGACCCTCATCGCCGCCGGCGACCTGGCCAAGACCATCGCCAAGAGCCCGCAGCAGCAGCCGTCCGCGCAGACTCCGGCCGAGCAGACCCCGGACGTGGATTACTGACGGCCGCCTCCCCGTCCGGCTCCGCCGGTATAACTCCTTCGGCCCACACCCGGCATAACCCGCGGCCGGGGCGGGCGGTTGTACGTGGACGTGGACATGAAGGACGACGACGAGCACGCGGACCCGCAGCCTCCGCGCGTGCCACGGCCCGGCCGCTGGGTACGGGAGGAGCCGACGCCGATCTACGACCGGCTGCTGGCCGAGTGGCACGCGCGTGGCCCGTTCCCGCCCCGCCGCGAACTCCCCGACGATGCCGAGCCGCAGGCCGGCCCGCGCGTCCCGCCACTTCGGCCGCCGCGCGCACCCGACCCGCCGCGCCGCCCACCCCGCCAGCGGCCGTACGAACTCTGAGCCGTACGCGAGGCCCGCCCCGGCCCGCCGCCCACCCGCGGCGACCGGGGCCACAGCCGTGCCCGCAGCTCGGGACCTCGGCCCTCCCGCCTGGGACCTGGGGACTCGGGCCTGAGAGGCCTCGGGGCAGCAAGAAGCCCGGGCCGCCCCCGCGGAGGGTACGGCCCGGGCTCTCGTCACGCTCAGCTGTTGCCGGCGCCGTTCGCGGACAGGATCGGGATGTCGTCGAGCAGGTGCGACAGCGCCTCGTCACCCTTGTTCTGGGTGGAGTTCTCGGTGCACTGCTGGTTCTGCGGCGAGGAGAGGACGTTGATGTCCTGGACCGTGATCGGGATGAGGCCGATGAGCGAACCGATGTTCGCCTTGGCCGGCAGGCCGATGCAGGGCTTGTTGAGCGAGCCCTGGATCAGACCGATCTGCGGGCTCATGTTGCCGTGGGTGGTGGAGTTGCCGAACGACTGCGACGCACCGTTGCCGCTGATGGCGGTGGCACCTTCGTCGTCACCCACAGCCATCGCCTGCGGAGCGGCGGCGGCCGAGGCACCGACGATGGACGCTGCGACTGCGGCCGAGGCCATGAACTTCTTGATCACGATTCACCCTTCTTGTTACTGAATGCCCGCATCCGGAGCGCTCTGCCCAACTCTTTTCAGCGGGTTTGGTTTTGCACTTTCACCCATATGGTTCTTCGCCCGGGCGTTCAATTCACCGCGACGGCACAGCCGTACGGTGGAATACGCGGCGCACCGGGCGCGTATTCGACCCACGGAATCCCGCAGGTAATCCCGCGAAAGCGGACCGACCGCCGGCTTCGGCCGTTCGACGGTAAATTCGGCGGTGCGCCGAATAACGGGCCGGAGCAAGGTATGTTGATCGAGCGGCCGATCAGCGGGGGCGATTCCGATCCCCTTCACCTGGAACCGTCCTCGCGGTCGCGGGCCCGGACGGGCCGTACGCCGTCCCGCTGCACGGCGGCTGATCCTTGCGCCGGATCGGCCGCCCAGCGGCGTTACTTCCCGAGTGGCAGACCGGCCAGCGGAAGGTGCCCCGCGATGCCGGTAACGCCGTCCACCAGACCCTCGACGTCGCCGTCGCCCAGCGCGTGCGTCGTGCGGTGCGCGTTGTCCACCAGCGGGTCGACCTCGGCCCGGCCCGCGTTGGCGAGCGCGTCGTTCAGCCCGGCGTTCAGGCTCATGCTCGGGGAGGTCGAGGGGGCGGGAGCGGCGAGCGCGGGGGACGCGGCCCCCAGCGCCACCACCGAGCCGGCGAGGATCGCCGCGGTCTTCGCGAGCTTCATCTTCAGCGTTCCTTTCCGCAGCGGCGAGGGCGACGAGGACGCCCTGCGCGTCGCGCAGGCAGTGTGGCGTGCCGTACGTTCCGCCGCTGTCGTCATGCGTAACGACCCGGTCCGCACACGGAAACTGCGGGCCCGCTCCTTTTTCCGCTGCCACCCGAACGACGGGAATTCCGGCGGCTCTCACAGCGTTCCCGTTCGCCCGCTTCCCGGATTCCCGCACATCCATCCATAAGGAAATCTGAATTTCTCCCGTCAGCGCCTGGACGGGCGCGCCCGGCGGTACAGGATCGCCCCGCCGAGCACCAGCGCGGCGCCGGTTCCGGCCGCGATGCCGAGCTGCTGGGTACCGGTGTGGGCCAACTGCGTCACAGGGGACCCCGGATCGCTCGCCTCGCCGGCGCGCGGGTCCGCCGGTCCTGCCGGCCGCGGGGCGTCGGGCGCCACGTGCTGCGGTACGGAGTCATCGGCGTGCTCCTGCTCGTGCTCCTCCTCGTTCGACGACCCGGCGCAGTTGTTGCCGAAGACGGGGTTCAGCAGGCCGACGATGTCCGCGGAGTTGCCACAGGCGTTCACCGGGACGTCGACGGGGGCCTTGGCGTCGTTGCCGGAACCCACGCCCGGCGAGTTCTGTGCCGAGCCGGCCGCGCCCGCGCCCTCTCCTGCGCCCTCCCCGGCCTCCTGCCCGTCGTCCTGCCCGCTGCCCTCGGCGGAGCGCTCCTGCTGCCCGCCCTGCTGCTGGTGGCCGGCGCCGCCCCCGTCACTGGCACAGCCGTTGCCGAAGGACGGGTTGAGCGCCCCGACGACGTCCGCGCTGTTCCCGCAGATGTTCGCGGGGATCTCCACGGGTGCTTGGACGTTGTTCCCGGAGAGCACTCCCGGGGAGTTCGCGCTCTCACCGCTCGCTCCCGCGTCCGCGAACGCGGTGCCTCCGGTCACCCCGAGCACACCCGTGGTGGCCGCGGCGGCGAGGAGACCCTTTGCCAGGACCTGTCGCATTGGTCTTCCTGTCTTCGCTTGCCGTCGCGTAAGGGCTGCTGCCCGTACGCCCGTAACTACAAGGCGGCCCCGGGGCGCATGGCATGCGTCCCGAGGCCGTCCGGGTCGAACTCGCAACTGCGTACGTCGCGGACGTCAGTCGTTGACGCAGGTGTTGCCGAAGGCGGGGTTCAGCAGGCCGATGATGTCGATCGTGTTGCCGCAGACGTTCACCGGAACGTGAACCGGAACCTGCAGAACATTGCCGGAGATCACACCCGGAGAGTTGTTGGCGGCACCGCTGGCACCCGAGTCGGCGAACGCCGGCGCGGCGGACCCCGCTGCCATCAGCGTTCCAGCGGCGACCGCGGCGACCTTCGTGTACTTCACTTTCAGCCCTTTCTGCAGCGGAGTTCGTAACGGTCACGACCTTCGTGCCGCACGAGCGCTATCCCGATCGCCCGTAACAACGCTGCCGTGTCTGGTAACGAGCACCCGGGGGAATCGAAACCCCACTACTGGAACTTTCCTCAGAACACCCTCTAATGACCCAACGACTCGGCCCGACGTAATGCTTGTAGGAATTTCCGCTCGTCGCCTCGCCGGTACGTAATGGGACCTGACTTTCTCTCCGGCAGCAGCCTTTAGGGAACGCGGCAGCCTTTTCAGGCACGCGAAAAGGCCCGGACCGCCCAGGAGGAGAGGGGGGCGGTCCGGGCCTTCGCGGCCGGTGAGGATCAGCCGTTGCCGGTGCCGTTCGCCGACAGGATCGGAACCCCGTCCACGATGTGCGACAGGGGCTCGTCGCCCTTGTTCTGGCTGGAGTTGTCGGTGCACTGCTGGTTCTGCGGGTTCGCCAGCACGTTGATGTCCTGGACCGTGATCGGGATGAGACCGATGAGCGAACCGATGTTGGCCTTGAGCGGCAGACCGACGCAGGGCTTGTTCAGCGTGCCCTGGACCAGGCCGAGCTGCGTGCTCATGTTGCCGGCCGTCGTCTGGTTACCGAACGACGACGAAGAACCGTTGCCGCTCAGGGAAGTGGCACCGCCGTCGTCACCGAGCGCCAGCGCCTGGGGGGCCGCTGCCGCCGACATGCCCACAATGGACGCCGCCACGGCACCCGTGGCAAGAACCTTCTTGAACACGATTCACCCTTCTCAATACGGAATGCCCGTAGTCGGAGCGAACTGGTCAACGTAATCCGGGGAGTTTGGTTGCGTCCTGTCACTCGAATGAACGCGGAACGGCGCGGCAGCCTGACGCCCCGAAGGGCATCAGGCTGCCGCGCCGTGCGAAAGCAATCACCGGACCATGCCGGGCACTTCCGTCAGTGGTTGACGCAGTCGTTGCCGAAGACCGGGTTGAGCGCGCCGATCACCGTGACGGTGTTGCCGCAGGCGTTCACGGGGACGTGCACCGGAGCCTGGACGAGATTTCCGGACCCGACACCCGGGGAGTTCTCGGCGGCGCCGAACGCGCCCGCGCCGGAGGTGGCGGACGCCATACCGGAAGCACCGAGGACCGCGGCCCCGGCCACGGCGGAGAGCAGGGCGGTCTTGGCAACGCGCGACATAGCAGTACCTCTTCACTGAACAGCGGACAGTAACGTCGGCTTCGGTTTCCGTCGCCCAGTTGGGCTAACAGACCGATCAACGCATCAACAGCCCGACGGGTGCGGCCCCGCCCGGGTGAACCACTGGTCAGGTGTGCGGATTTGGTGTACGGATCGCAACACGCCGAAACCGGCTTGTGCGGCCGGTACGCAGTCCGGCGTTCAATACCCGCCAGAATTCAAAACGCAGCCGGTCGCTCCTGCACATTCAGCGCATTGAGCCGATCGAAGGTTTATCGGCGGCTGCCCGTAGCCGATGGACCGGATCTGCGTTCAGCACGATGCGGCGCCCGCCCGGAGCCGCGGTAACCATCCCTGGAGGGACTCCCCATGAAGACTGCCCACAAGGCCGCTATGGTTCTGGCCGCTGCCGGCCTCGCTGCGGGTGCCGCTTCCGGTTCCGCGATGGCCGACAGCGGTGCCAGCGGCGCTGCGACCAATTCGCCCGGCGTGATCTCCGGCAACGCCATTCAGGTTCCGGTCCACGTGCCCGTGAACGTCTGCGGCAACTCCATCAACATCATCGGTCTGCTGAACCCCGCCTTCGGCAACACCTGCGTCAACGACTGACGTTCGCGCAGCAGCAGGCAGTAAGGCAGGAAGGGCCCCGCAGAAGCGGGGCCCTTCCTCCTTTGTGCGCTGCCGGTCCCGTGGGGCCGGCAACCCCTTCCCGTCCGCTCACGAGCCCGTCAGAGGATCCCGAGGCCGAGGTCGATGTTGATCAGGTTGTGGTCGTGGTGGTGGTGCCAGCCCCAGCAGTCGTATCCCCAACCCCACCCACAGGGACCGGCCGCCGAGGCGGTCGTCGGTGCGGCGGTCGGCGTCTGGGCCGCCGAGGCCACTCCGGAGAGCGGGACGACCGCTGCTGCGGTGAGCGCGGCGGTGGCGGCGAAGCGTCCGATGAACTTGCGCATGGTTCTCTCCTTCTGCGCAGAAATGGGACACAAGAATGATTACAGTCACACCCCATTGGGCGCTCGCTCAGACTTGCGAATAACTCCACTGGCGCAATCCACGGAACCATCTGTCGCGGCAATTCCCCGACGCCCTTACGGTGCCCCATAACGCCACGACGCTTGACCATTCAATCGAATGGCTCAGCGCACCGAATAACGAATCCCGGGCACAGCCCGGCGAAGAAGACGGCGAGGGGTCGCCGCCGGGTACGTGAGTCGGCTCCGGCGGCGACCTTGCGCGAGAAGGCGTGGCTCCCCGTCCCCGTCTCCTGGCGCTTGTTTCGCCCGTCACCGGCCGCCGGAAGCGCGGGATGTTCCCGGCGGGACAAGTCCGGGAGGGCGGGGCCGGAAGAACCGCATGTCGCCGCAGACTCGGCGGATCTCCGGCCGTCTGTGGGCCCGGACGACGATCTCGGGGGCTCGGAGATCCCTGCACCCGCATGCACGGGTGGTCCTGCCCGCGACCCTACGACCCCCGCCCCCGCCCGCACACCCTCATTTCACGACACATCCCCCACCCCCGACCGGCCCCCGGGCCACGGCCGCGCCCCGGGCTCCAGCGGCGCTCCGCGCCCGACAACGGAAGAAGCCCCAGGTCACGGTGTGACCTGGGGCTTCCCCTCGCCGAGCCGCCTAAGGGAATCGAACCCTTGACCTACGCATTACGAGTGCGTCGCTCTGGCCGACTGAGCTAAGGCGGCGTGGTGCGCGGCCCAGTCTACACATGGCGGAGGGGTGGTTCGTAATCGGATTCGGAGGGGGTCCGGGGGCGGGTGGGGCGGTCAGGAGCAGCGCTTGTTCTTGGCGGGGGATGTGCCCTCGAGCAGGTAGGTGTTCACGGCGGTGTCGATGCAGTCGCTGCCGCGGCCGTACGCGGTGTGGCCGTCGCCCTCGTACGTGAGGAGGCGGCCGGAGGAGAGCTGGGAGGCGAGGCCGCGGGCCCACGGGTACGGGGTCGCCGGGTCGCGGGTGGTGCCGACGACGAGGATCGGGGCCGCGCCCTTCGCCTCGATGCGGTGCGCCTCGCCGGTGGCCTTGACGGGCCAGTACGCGCAGTTCAGCGGCGCCCACGCGAAGTTCTCGCCGAAGACCGGGGACGCCTTGCGGAAGGCGGGGAGCGCGGACTCGACCTGGGCGGGCGAGGAGAAGGCGGGCGGGAGGTCGAGGCAGTTCACCGCGGGGTTGGCGAACATCTGGTTGGCGTAGCTGCCGTCCGGCTCGCGCTCGTAGTAGGTGTCGGAGAGGGCGAGCAGACCGCTGCCGTCGCCCTTCTGCGCTTTGGTGAGGTACTCGCGGAGCAGCGGCCAGGCCGACTCGTCGTACATGGCGGCGATCACGCCGCTGGTCGCGAGGGACTCCGTGAGCTTGCGGGAGTCGCTGGTGGCGATCGGGCGCGTGTCCAGGCGGCGGAAGAAGGCGGAGAGCTGCTTGCCGGCGTCGGCGGTGCTCTTGGTGCCCAGGGGGCAGTCGCGCTTCTTGATGCAGTCGGCGGCGAAGGCGTTGAAGGCGGTGTTGAAGCCGGCGGTCTGGTCCTCGTTGAGCTGCCGGGAGGTCAGGGAGGGGTCCATCGCGCCGTCCAGCACGAGCCGGCCGACGCGGGAGGGGTACAGGCCGGCGTACGTCGCGCCGAGGAAGGTGCCGTACGAGGCGCCCACGTAGGTCAGCTTCCGGTCGCCCAGGACGGCGCGGAAGATGTCCATGTCACGGGCCGCCTCGACCGTCGAGACATGGCCGAGCACCTTGCCGGAGCGGGCTCGGCAGCCGTCGGCGAACTTCTTGTAGGCGGTGGTGAGCTTGGTCTGCTCCGCCTTGTCGTCGGGGGTCTGGTCGACCTGCGTGTACCCGTCCATCTGCTTGTTCGTGAGGCAGCGGACCGGCTCGCTGCGGGCCACGCCGCGCGGATCCATCGCGACCATGTCGTACCGGGCCTTCACGGCGGCCGGCTCCGGCGCGTACTGCTGGAGGTAATTGATCGCCGACGCGCCGGGGCCGCCCGGGTCGACCATCAGGGAGCCGATCCGCTTGCCGGGCCCGGGGGCCTTCTTGCGGGAGACCGCGAGCTTCAGGTCCGTGGCGCGGCTGGGCTTCGCGTAGTCCAGCGGGGCCCGGAGGGTCGCGCACTCGAAGCCCTTGGGGCCGCAGGAGCGCCAACTGAGCTTCTGGTCGTAGTACGGGCGTAGGGCCGCCGGTACGGCCGTGGGCAGTGGGTCCAGGGGCTTGGTCGCCTTGTCGCTCTCCGGGCGGGCGTCGGGCCCGTGCTGGGCCGGTGAGGCGACGGCGTCGCCGTCCGGGCTGCCCGGTTGACTGCAGGAGACGAGCAGCGCGGCGGCCGCGAGCACGGCGCCGGAGGTGCGGAGCAGACGGCTGGTGTCCATGGGTACGGTCCCTCGTTCGGCGGCGGTGGCGGCACTCGGCTCGGTGACGATTGGTGACCAGTGGTGACAATTGGCGACAGCTCTGGGGAGCGTATCGGTCCTGATGGGGTCATGCGTGGCCTTTTGCCCTCGTAAGGGTGAGTTCGGCCGTCCGCCGAGGTACAGGGGCGTACTCCAGCCCGCAGCGCCCAGCCCCCGGCCCGCGGCGCCGTGGGCGTCCCGCCGCCCTCAGCCCGCGCGGAGGGCCGCCGTCATGGCCTCGACGGCCAGCAGCGGGGCGACGTTCCGGTCCAGGGCCTGGCGGCAGGCGATGACCGCCTCTATCCGGCGCAGCGTGCGCTCGGGGGTGGAGCCGGCGGCGATGCGCTCGACGCTGTCCCGTACGTCCTCGTTGGCCAGCTCGGCGGCCGTGCCGAGCTGAAGCGCCAGGACGTCGCGGTAGAAGCCGGTCAGGTCGGTGAGGGCGAGGTCCAGGCTGTCCCGCTGCGTACGGGTGGAGCGGCGCTTCTGCCGGTCCTGCAGCTCCTTCATCACGCCCGCCGTGCCGCGCGGCAGCCGCCCGCCGGTGCCCGCCGCGGCGCCCAGCGCGGCCCGCAGCTCCTCGGTCTCCTTGGTGTCGACCTCCTCGGCGACCTGCTTGGCGTCCTCGCCCGCCGCGTCGATCAGCTCCTGCGCGGCCTTGAGGCAGCCGCCGATGTCGTCGACGCGGAGCGGGAGCTTGAGGACGGCGGCGCGGCGGGCACGGGCCCGCTCGTCCGTCGCGAGCCGGCGGGCCCGGCCGATGTGCCCCTGGGTGGCGCGCGCCGCGGCCGTGGCGGCGGCCGGCTCGATGCCGTCACGGCGCATCAGCATGTCGGCGACCGCGGACGTGGCCGGCGTGGACAGCGTCAGCAGGCGGCAGCGGGAGCGGATGGTGGGGAGCACGTCCTCGATGGAGGGGGCGCACAGCAGCCAGACCGTGCGCGGCGCGGGCTCCTCCACGGCCTTCAGGAGGACATTGCCCGCGCCCTCGGTGAGCCGGTCGGCGTCCTCCAGGACGATCACCTGCCAGCGCCCGCCGGCCGGTGACATCGAGGCCCGGCGGACCAGGTCACGGGTCTCCTTCACGCCGATGGACAGCACGTCCGTACGGACCACCTCGACGTCGGCGTGCGTGCCGACCAGCGCCGTGTGACAGCCGTCGCAGAAGCCGCAGCCGGGGGCGCCGCCCAGCGCGCGGTCGGGGCTCACGCACTGCAGGGCGGCGGCGAAGGCGCGCGCGGCGGTGGCCCGGCCGGAACCGGGCGGCCCCGTGAACAGCCAGGCGTGCGTCATCCGGGACGCGCTCATGGACTCCGGCGCGGACTCGGGCACGACAGAGCCCGGCTCCTCGGCCGTGACCAGGGCGTCCGCGTCCTGCGCAGCGGCGGCGAGCTGCTCCTTCACCCGCTCCTGGCCCACCAGGTCGTCCCACACCGCCATTGCCGCTCCGCCGTCCTGTCCGTGTCCTGCCACGCGCCGGGCTGCCCCGCCGCCGTGTCTGCCCCGTCGCAACCCATTGTGGTGGACGGCACTGACAATCCCGTCCACGTGGGGCGGAAAGCGCGCTACCGGGGCCGCCCGAGCCCGGAAGCACGCCGCCGCCCGGCCCGGAAACGCCTCCGGCCCTCGGTACGACGCGTACGTACCGAGGGCCGGAGAGGGCCGGAGAGGCGGGGATCAGCGGCGGCCCCAGCGGCCGCGGCGCTCCTGCTCTTCCTCCGTGTCGCGCGGCCCGAGCAGCTCGTCCGCGAGGGTCGGGAGGTCGTCGAGCGGGGTCTCCTCGGCCCACTCCGGGCGCCGCCGGCCACCGGCCGGCCGCGGCTGCTGCTCGTACTGGGAGTGCGGCTGCTGCGGCGCGTACGACTCGTACGGCGACTGCCCGGTCCGGCCCGGGGACGGCAGGCCCGTCACCGGGTCGATCTGCGGCAGCTCGGCCGTGCGCTCGGTGCTCGACTCGGCGGCGGGACGGCGCGTGCCGCCCTGTTCCGGGCGGAACATCCACGCCGGCACCCGGTCCTCCGGGCCCTCGGGGCGCACCGGCGGCAGTACGGCGGTCTCGTCGGCCGCGCCGCTGTGCGCCGCGTCCTCGGGGCGTGCCGCGTCCTCGGGGCGTGCCGCGTCCTCGGGGCGTACGGAGGGCAGTACCGCCGTCTCGTCCGCGGCACCGGAGCCCGGCGCCCGCCGCGCGTTCCCGGACCGGTCGTCCGGCCGGTCGCCCTCGCCGTCCGCGACCGGCTCGGGCTGCGGCAGTACCGCGGTCTCCTCGGGATCCGACCCGGAGCGCGAGCCGGAGCCGTTACGGCTGTCGGACGCGCCCCCGGAGTCCGGCCGCGCCTCCTTGCGCATCTCCACCCGCGGCGTCCCCTCGGGCACGGTCTCCGCGGCGTCCCGCTGGGCATACTCCTTGCGCATGCTGACGACCGGCGTCTCCGTGGTCGGCGCATCGGAGTCGTGCAGCCCCTCGGCCGCCGAGGCCGCGGCGAGCCGGGCCTGCTCGGCCCGGAGCAGCGCCTCCTCGGCCTTGCGCTGCTTCTCCAGGCGGCGCTCCTCGGCCTCCTGGCGCAGCCGCTTCTCCTCCTCGTGCTGGCGGCGCAGCCGCTCGCGCTCGGCCTGCCGGGCCGCCTCCTCGGCCTCCCGGCGCTTGCGCTCCTCCTCGGCCTGGCGGCGGGCCTCCTCGGCGCGCTGCCGGGCCTCCTCCGCCTGCCGGGCCTCCTCGCGCGCCTTGGCCGCCTCGATCTCGCGGCGCTTGCGCTCCTCCTCCTCGGCACGCAGCCGGGCGAGCTGCTCCTGGCGCTCGCGCTCCTGCCGCTCCTCCTCGGCCTTGCGCGCCGCCTCTTCCTCGGCCTTCCTGCGGGCCTCCTCCTCGGCGGCCTTGCGGGCCTCGGCCTGCGCCTCGACCTCGGCCTCGGAGAGGGGCAGCACCTGGTCCAGGCGGTGCCGTACGACGGTGGTGACGGCCTCCGGCTCCAGTCCCGCGTCGACGACCAGGTAACGGGCCGGGTCGGCGGCGGCCAGCGTCAGGAAGCCGTTGCGCACCCGCTCGTGGAACTCGGCGGGCTCGGACTCCAGCCGGTCCGGCGCCTCGGTGAAGCGCTCGCGCGCCGTCTCGGGGGCGACGTCCAGCAGGACCGTGAGGTGCGGTACGAGGCCGTCGGTGGCCCAGCGGGAGATGCGGGCGATCTCGGTGGGCGCGAGGTTGCGGCCCGCGCCCTGGTACGCCACCGAGGAGTCGATGTACCGGTCGGTGATGACGACGGCGCCGCGCTCCAGGGCGGGCCGGATCACGCTGTCCACGTGCTCGGCGCGGTCCGCGGCGAACATCAGGGCCTCGGCGCGGTCCGACAGCCCGGAGGTCGAGACGTCCAGGATGATCGAGCGCAGCCGCTTGCCGATGGCGGTGGCGCCCGGCTCGCGGGTCACCACGACCTCGTGGCCCTTGGCCCGCATCCAGTCGGCGAGCGCCTCGACCTGGGTGGACTTGCCGGCCCCGTCGCCGCCCTCCAGGGCGATGAAGAAGCCGGTCGCGGCCGGGGCCTGGGCCGGCTCGCCGCCGCGCAGCGCCTCGCGCAGGTCACGGCGGAGCGAGACGCCCTGCCGGTCGTCGGTCTTGCCCAGTACCCACGCGGCGACCGGCAGCAGCAGCGCGCCGACCAGCATCAGCGTGAAGGCCGCGCCGCCGTGCGCGAACACGAAGGAGCCGCTCCCCAGGTGGTGCGGGCCGATGGCCGCGGCCAGCAGGGGGGCGACGATCGCGGCGGGCGCGATCGCGAGCCGTACGACGGCGTGCAGGTGCTCGGTCGTACGGGAGCTGCGGAACTCCTCGGTCTCCTGGTCCAGGAGGGCGTGTCCGGTGTGGGCCGCGATGCCGGCGCTCACGCCGGCCAGCAGCGCCAGCAGCAGGACCGTGGTCGGGTCGGGGACCAGGCCCATGGCGAGCAGCGCGAGGCCGGTGACGGCCACGGAGAGGGCGAGCAGCCGACGCCGGGAGAAGCCGGGCAGCACCTTGCGGGCGCTGCGGATGCCGAGCACGGGGCCGCCGGTCAGGGCCAGTACGAAGAGGGCGAAGCCGACCGGGCCGCCGCCGAGGTCGCGGCCGTGCAGCACGGACAGGGCAACGGCCGCGGCGATCGCTGCGGCGACCGCGGCGCAGGCCAGTACGAGCAGCGGGATCGCGCCCGTACGCCCCTTGTCGAGGCCGGTGCCGGTCTTCGGGCGGCGCAGGCCCTCAAGGGGCGAGCGCGGACGCGGGGTCCGGACGCCGGGGAATTCGAGGAAGTACAGGATCGAGACGGACGCGGCGAACAGGCCGGCCGCGACGTACGAGCCGAGCGCCGCCTGGTGGGTGTGGAACCAGTCGATGCCCGCACCCAGCGCGTTCCCGACCAGCGTGACGACCAGGAGGCCGGCGGCGGCGATGGGGAGCGACACGAAGCCCGTACGCAGCGAGAGGCGGCGCAGCGCGTCGTGATTGTCCGGCAGCGGTCTGACGGCGTCGCCCTCGGCGGGCGGCGCGGGCAGCAGCGCGGGGGCCGCGCTCTCCCTGCACACCGTCCAGAAGCGCTCGGCGACGCCGACCACGAAGGCCGTGATCAGTACGTAGGCCAGCGCGTCGCCCCGTACCCAGTCGATCCACAGGGGGGCGACGATGAGCAGCGCGGCACGCAGGCCGTCCGCGGCGATCATCGTCCAGCGGCGGTCCAGCGGCCCCTCGGGAGCGGTCAGCGCGGAGAGCGGGCCGAGCAGCACGGCACCGAAGAGCAGCGTCGACAGCAGCCGGGCACCGAAGACGGCGGCGATCGCGAAGGCCGCGCCCCGGTATCCGCCGCCGAAGGCCGCGACGCCTCCGTGGGGGGTGAAGACCGCCGCTTGGAGCGCGAGCAGGACCAGTACCAGGACACCGAGGGCATCACCGATGCCACCGACGAACTGGGCGCTCCACAGCCGTTTGAGGGGAGGGAAGCGCAACAGGGCTCGCACGGCGCGCTCGCGGGAATCCGCGGCGAGTGCGCCTGATGTGGGGGTCACGTCCGTTGGCTGCTCGGTACGCGTCATTCCGCCAGCCTAGCGGGACCCGGTGACACACCGGGCCCCTCCCCGAACAGGAGATCGACTTCCGGGTGGGTCAGTCGTCGGCGGACGCCGACTTCGCGGCCGTCTTCTTCGCCGCCGTCGTCTTCTTGGCGGTCGTCTTCTTCGCCGTCGTCTTCTTCGCGGCGGTCTTCTTGGCCGCCGTCTTCTTTGCCGGGGCCTTCTTCGCCGTCGTCTTCTTGGCGGCGGTCTTCTTCTTGGCCGGGCCCTTGGCGCGCTTCTCCGCCAGGAGCTCGTAGCCGCGCTCCGGCGTGATCGTTTCGACGTCGTCGTCACGGCGCAGGGTCGCGTTCGTCTCGCCGTCCGTCACGTACGGGCCGAAGCGGCCGTCCTTGACCACGACCGGCTTCTCGCTGACCGGGTCCGTGCCCAGCTCCTTCAGCGGCGGCTTGGCGGCGGCGCGGCCGCGCTGCTTGGGCTTGGAGTAGATCTCCAGCGCCTCGTCGACCGTGATGGTGAAGAGCTGCTCCTCGCTCTCCAGGGAGCGCGAGTCCGTGCCCTTCTTCAGGTACGGGCCGTAGCGGCCGTTCTGCGCGGTGATGTCCACGCCCTCGGCGTCCTGGCCGACGACCCGCGGCAGCGACATCAGCTTGAGCGCGTCCTGCAGCGTGACGGTGTCCAGGGACATCGACTTGAAGAGCGAGGCGGTGCGCGGCTTGACCGCGTTCTTGCCGGTCTTCGGGGTGCCCTCGGGCAGGATCTCGGTGACGTACGGGCCGTACCGGCCGTCCTTGGCGACGATCTGGTGGCCGGTCTCCGGGTCCGTGCCCAGCTCGAAGTCGCCGCTGGGCTTGGCCAGCAGCTCCTCGGCGTACGCGACCGTCAGCTCGTCGGGCGCGAGGTCGTCCGGGACGTCCGCACGCTGGTGGTTCTCGGAGTCCTTCTCGCCGCGCTCCACGTACGGGCCGTAGCGGCCCACGCGCAGCATGATGCCGTCGCCGACCGGGAAGGAGGAGATCTCCCGGGCGTCGATCGCGCCCAGGTCCGTGACCAGCTCCTTCAGGCCGCCGAGGTGGTCGCCGTCGCCGTTGCCCGCCTCGGAGGCGGCGCCCGCGGCGTCGCCCTCGCCGAAGTAGAAGCGGCGCAGCCACGGCACGGACTGGGCCTCGCCGCGTGCGATGCGGTCGAGGTCGTCCTCCATCTTGGCGGTGAAGTCGTAGTCGACGAGCCGCCCGAAGTGCTTCTCCAGGAGGTTGACCACGGCGAAGGACAGGAAGGACGGCACCAGGGCCGTGCCCTTCTTGAAGACGTAGCCGCGGTCCAGGATCGTGCCGATGATCGACGCGTACGTCGACGGGCGGCCGATCTCCCGCTCCTCCAGCTCCTTGACCAGCGTCGCTTCGGTGTAGCGGGCCGGCGGCTTGGTGGCGTGGCCGTCGACGGACATCTCGCGGGCGGTCAGCCCGTCGCCCTCGGCGACCTGCGGCAGCCGGCGCTCGCGGTCGTCCAGCTCGGCGTTCGGGTCGTCCGCGCCCTCGACGTACGCCTTCAGGAAGCCGTGGAAGGTGATGGTCTTGCCGGACGCGCTGAACTCGGCGTCGCGGCCGTCGCTCGCCGTGCCGCCGAGCTTGACGGTGACGCTGTTCCCGGTGGCGTCCTTCATCTGCGACGCGACGGTCCGCTTCCAGATCAGCTCGTACAGCCGGAACTGGTCGCCGGTCAGACCGGTCTCGGCAGGGGTGCGGAAGCGGTCGCCGGAGGGGCGGATCGCCTCGTGCGCCTCCTGCGCGTTCTTGACCTTGCCGGCGTAGCTGCGCGGCTTCTCCGGGAGGTAGTCGGCGCCGTAGAGCTGCGTGACCTGCGCCCGGGCCGCCGCGATGGCGGTGTCGGAGAGCGTCGTGGAGTCCGTACGCATGTAGGTGATGAAGCCGTTCTCGTACAGCTTCTGGGCCACCTGCATGGTCGACTTCGCACCGAAGCCCAGCTTGCGGCTGGCCTCCTGCTGCAGCGTCGTCGTACGGAAGGGGGCGTACGGGGAGCGGCGGTACGGCTTGGACTCGACCGAGCGGACGGAGAACTGCGTGTCCTCCAGCGCCGCGGCCAGCGCCCGCGCGTTCGCCTCGTCCAGGTGCAGGACCTGGTCGGACTTGAGCCGGCCGTCGGAGCCGAAGTCGCGGCCCTGGGCCACGCGGCGGCCGTCGACGGTCGTCAGGCGGGCCCCGAAGGTGCCCGGGTCACTCGCGTCGCCCTCGCGGCCGGTGGCAAAAGTGCCGGTCAGGTCCCAGTACTCGGCGGAGCGGAAGGCGATGCGCTCGCGCTCCCGCTCGACGACGAGACGGGTGGCCACCGACTGGACGCGGCCGGCCGACAGCCGCGGCATGACCTTCTTCCACAGGACCGGCGAGACCTCGTAGCCGTAGAGGCGGTCGAGAATGCGGCGGGTTTCCTGGGCGTCGACCAGCTTCTTGTTCAGCTCGCGCGGGTTCGCCACGGCGTCCCGGATGGCGTCCTTGGTGATCTCGTGGAAGACCATCCGGTGGACGGGGACCTTGGGCTTGAGGATCTCCTGGAGATGCCAGGCGATGGCCTCGCCCTCGCGGTCCTCATCGGTGGCGAGGAAGAGTTCGTCGGACTCGGCCAGCAGCTCCTTGAGCTTTTTGACCTGGTCCTTCTTGTCGCTGTTCACGACATAGATCGGCTGGAAATCGGCGTCGACGTTCACACCGAGGCGGGCCCAGGGCTCGCCCTTGTACTTCGCCGGAACCTCGGCGGCGCCGTTCGGAAGGTCACGGATGTGCCCGACGCTCGCTTCGACGACGTATCCAGGGCCGAGGTAGCCCTTGATCGTCTTCGCCTTGGCAGGCGACTCGACGATGACGAGTCGGCGGCCGCCGCCTTGTGCGGTGTCGCTGGTCGGGGACAACTTCGCTCTTCTCTCCGGTCGGCGCTGGGGGGTACCTCGGAATGGGATTCCCGAGGGCGACTCTGCGGTGACGCTGCGGAGTGTGACGGTACATCCCGCCCCCGTGTCAAACGGAAAAAGCCCACAACGCCACTCGAACGGTAACCCGAGTCCGGGCCTTCATGCCGCCCGGACCGCGCGCCACGGCCCCCGCCACTCGGCGTGATCATGCGCCGCAGAGGGGCGGCGGAAGGTACCGCGACGGGGCGGCCGACGGCGCCGCGTGCCACGGAAGGGGATACTCCGGATCCGGCTCCGGCAGACGCTCCGGAGCTGGAACGGAAGGGGTACGGAAGATATTCCGTTTCCGTGTCCCGTCCGCTTTTCTCCCGGGCCTTTCCGGGGCTGCGCACGGCTGCCGGGCGGCGCCGTCCGGGGGCCCGGTACCGGCACGCGGACGGCTGACAGGATGGGTGGCGGGTCACACACGGACGGCTTCGGGGGGCACAGGGCATGACGAGCGAGCGGGACGTCCCCGCCGGTGCGGTACCGGCGCCGTCGGCGCCGCCGATCCCGGGCGCGTCGGGGGACGCCGCACCGGGCGCGTCGGAGGACGGGCCACGGGTGCGGCGGGCGACGCTGCTGGGCGCCGCGGCGGTGACCGGTCTCACGGCGGCGGCCTGCGTCTATCTGTGGCACACCGACCCGCACCAGCCGGGTCAGCTGCTGCCGCGCTGTCCCTTCAACGCCATGACCGGTCTGCTCTGTCCGGTGTGCGGCGGAACCCGCATGGTCTACGACCTGCTGCACGGCGATCTGCTCGCGGCCTTCCACGACAACGCGGCGCTGCTCCTCCTGGGAGTGCCGCTCGCGGCGTACGTGGGCGGGCGGCTGCTCTACGAAGGGCTGCGGGGCCGCCGCTACCGCCCCCGGCCGACGCCGCGCGCCCTGGCCGCGGTCCTGACGACCGCGATCGTCTGGGGCGTCGTACGGAACGTGGTGGGCTGACCGCCGCACGGGCGGGGCCCGGTACGTACGCCCGGCCGGGGCCGGGTACCGGCGCTCACGCGGTGGACAGCAGCCAGCAGCCGACCGCCAGGAACAGCGAGCCGAAGAGCGCGGTCATGGTCACCGCGAGTGGGCGGCTCACGCCGTGGGCGACCGGCGCGCGGAAGCTGACGCGCGCCACCAGCCACAGCAGCAGCCCGCTGCCGAAGAGCGCGAAGGCGGCACCGGAGAACACCGCGGGTCCACTTTCCATGCGGGCACCCTGGCACTCCCGTACGGCCCGCGGGCGAACAGCGGGTGAACGCGCGCGGCAAGTCCCCCGTACGGGCTTCACAATCCTCGGTGTGTACGGCTTCTCCGGTACGCGCCGCCGTGAGCCCGCCGTCCCCCGTAAGCCCGCCTCCGGCGTCAGCCCTCCCCGGGGGCCGCGGCCGCCACCGGACCGCTGACCGGCTCCAGGAAGCCCTGTTCGACCAGCATCCGGATCGCCTCCGGCGTGCGGTCCCGCAGCATCACCGGGTCCTCGCCGACCAGTTGGGCGATCGCGTCCAGGATGCGGCCGGCCGGCAGCGAGCCGTCACAGACCCCGGCAAAGCCCGCGCCCACCGTGTCGACCTTCGTGGCCCGCCGCATACCGCGGTTCTGACGGAGCACCACATGCTCCGGGTCCTCCGCGCCCGGCAGCCCGACCTGCTCCTGCACGACCTCGGGGGCCAGCTTGAACCGTCCGGCCAGCAGCGCCGCGTCGTCCGTGGCCCGCAGATAGTCCTGGCGCTCGAAGTGGCGCAGCACCGCGGGGCCGAGCGGCTGCTCGACCGGATGCGGCCACTCCTCGATCGTGATCGAGGGGTCCTCGGCGCCGGACTTGCGCAGCGTGATCCACCCGAAGCCGACCGCCTTCGTCTTGCGCGCCTCGAACTCGTCCAGCCACGCCTCGTACCGCGCCGCGTACTCCTCCGGGCCCGTCCGGTGGTCGCCGGCGTCCCGCAGCCACAGCTCGGCGTACTGCGTGACGTCCTGCACCTCGCGCTGCACGATCCAGGCGTCACAGCCGCGCGGCACCCACTCGCGCAGCCGGTCGCGCCAGTCCTCGCCCTCGACGTGCTGCCAGTTGGCCAGCAGCTGGCAGTACCCGCCGTCGTTCAGATGGCCGGCGGCCTGCTGCACCAGCGTGCGGCACAGGTCGTCACCGCCCATGCCGCCGTCCCGGTAGGTCAGCCGCGCACCGGGAGAGATCACGAAGGGGGGATTCGAGACGATCAGGTCGTACGTCTCCTCGCCGACCGGCTCGAACAGCGAGCCCTCCCGGAGGTCGGCGGGCTGCGCACCGGAGAGCGCGAGGGTGAGGGCCGCGATGCGCAGCGCCCTCGGGTTCAGGTCCGTGGCGGTGACCTGGGTGGCGTACTGCGCGGCGTGCAGCGCCTGGATGCCGGAGCCCGTACCGATGTCGAGCACGGAGTCGAACGACGGGCCCGCGGCGGGGTCGCCGCCCTCGGGGCGCAGCGTGAGCCCGGCGAGGGTCGTGGACGCGCCGCCCACGCCGAGCACCAGCTCGGAGCGGTCCACGCCGGACGGGCCGCGGCCGATGCCGCCCGCGCCGCCGACCGCGCAGCCCAGGTCGGAGACGATCCACCAGTCCTGGCCCTCGGGGCCGCCGTACGGCCGTACGTCCACGGTGGCGCGCACCTCGTCGCCGTCCCGGACGAGCCAGCCGTCGGCGAGGCAGTCGTCCAGGGGCAGCGCGGCACCCGCGCGCGCTGCCGGCACCGGCTGCTGGAGCAGGAAGAGCCGCGCCAGCGTCGCCTGCGGACTCTCGCCTCTCGTGGCGCGCAGGGCCGGCACGGTCTCGCTGCGGGCCAGCGCGGCGTAGGCGGTGGCGCCGAGCAGCTCCAGCAGGCCGTCGGCGGTGAAGCCGGCGGCCAGCAGCGCCTCCCGCAGCCGGGAGGTGCGGGCGGCGGACTCGGGGTCTCGGTCGTCTGCGACGGGGAGGTGCGTACTCACGCTCCCATTGTCAGGGCAACCACTGACAGCGAACCACCGCCACGACGGCGGCGCCCCGGCCGGTCCGGTACGGATGTGCCTCTCCGTATCGGACCGGCCGGGGCGTCCGTAGGACCGGCGCAGCCTCCGTAGGCGCGGCGTCGGTCAGGAGCTCTTCTTGGGCGAGCCCGTCGCCTTCTGCGTCTGGCAGCCCTTCTGACCCGCCATCGCCTTGCCGACGTCGCCGGACTCCAGCTTCTTGAAGGCGGCCTCGCTCTTCTTGTTGAGCTTGTTGATGCCGTCCGAGAGCGAGCGCAGCCCGTCGGCGAACTTCTGCTTGTCCTTCGTGTCCAGCCCGTCGACCTGCTTCTTGAGGTCCGCGTAGCCCGAGGAGAGCCCGTTCAGCTCCTTGACGGCGTTCTTCTGGTCCGCCGCGCCGCCGTCGACCGGCGGGGCGCCGGCCTTCTTCAGGGACTGCGCCAGCGAGCCGTACGCGTCCGAGATCTTCTGGAACGCCTGGGAGTCGGTCTGCTGGACCTTCTTGGAGTCGGTGCTGCCGTCGTCAGCAGTCTGCATCGACGCGTTGGCGTCCTGGATCTGCTTGAACTGGGCCTGCGCCGGGTCGCAGAAACGCTTGGCCCAGTCGTCGAGCTTCTTGTTGCTGTCGTCGCTGCAGCCGCTCAGCGCGAGTACCAGTGCCGCACCGCCGGACAGTGCAGCCACAAGCTTCTTGTTCACCGGATTGGTCCCTTCCATGGCTCTCGGCCCCGGAACATACACGCCCAGAGTGCTTTGACCATGAGACGAGCATCCGGTACGACCCGCATTGAAGCCATTTGCACCAAGGGACGGTGACCGATACCTCTCGTTCCCGGCACGCCGACGGGCGGGTGCGCGAGGCGTACAAAACACCTCGCGCACCCGCCCGTTGAGCGGCTGTGCCGGTCGCCCGCTAGGAGGCGACCGCCGGGTCGGCCGTCTGAGCGACCTTCCCCGAGTTGTCTTCGTCACCCACGGCGATGCCGCGGCGCTTGGAGACGTACACGGCGCCCACGATGATGAGCATCGCGAGTACCGCGACCCCGATCCGTACACCGGCGTTCGCGTCGTTGCCGTAGCTGAACTTCACCACGGCCGGCGCGATCAGCAGCGCCACGAGGTTCATCACCTTCAGCAGCGGGTTGATCGCGGGGCCCGCGGTGTCCTTGAACGGGTCGCCCACGGTGTCACCGATGACGGTCGCCGCGTGCGCCTCACTGCCCTTGCCGCCGTGGTGGCCGTCCTCGACCAGCTTCTTGGCGTTGTCCCAGGCGCCGCCGGAGTTGGCGAGGAACACCGCCATCAGGGTGCCGGTACCGATCGCACCCGCCAGGAACGAGCCGAGCGCGCCGACGCCGAGCGAGAAGCCGACCGCGATGGGGGTGAGCACCGCCAGCAGGCCGGGGGTCGTCAGCTCGCGGAGCGCGTCCTTGGTGCAGATGTCGACGACGCGCCCGTATTCGGGCTTCTCGGTGTAGTCCATGATCCCGGGGTGCTCGCGGAACTGCCGGCGCACCTCGAAGACCACCGAACCGGCCGACCGGGACACCGCGTTGATCGCCAGCCCCGAGAAGAGGAAGACGACCGCGGCACCCAGGATCAGCCCGACGAGGTTGTTGGGCTGCGAGATGTCCAGGCTCAGCCCCATGCCCTTGGCGGCGTCACCCACCTCCCCCACGGCCTTGGCGATCGCCTCCCGGTACGAACCGAACAGCGCGGCCGCCGCGAGCACCGCCGTGGCGATCGCGATGCCCTTGGTGATGGCCTTGGTGGTGTTGCCCACCGCGTCCAGGTCGGTGAGCACCTGCGCGCCGTCGCCCGTGACGTCACCGGACATCTCGGCGATGCCCTGCGCGTTGTCGGAGACCGGCCCGAAGGTGTCCATGGCGACGATGACGCCGACCGTGGTCAGCAGGCCCGTACCGGCCAGCGCGACCGCGAACAGCGCCAGCATGATGGACGTACCGCCCAGCAGGAACGCGCCGTACACGGCGAGACCGATCAGCACGGCCGAGTAGACCGCCGACTCCAGACCGATGGAGATGCCCGACAGCACGACGGTCGCGGGACCGGTCAGCGAGGTCTTGCCGATGTCCCGTACGGGGCGCCGGTTGGTCTCGGTGAAGTAGCCGGTCAGCTGCTGGATGAGCGCGGCGAGCACGATGCCGATGGCGACCGCGACCAGTGCCATGATCCGCGGGTCGCCGGAGCGTCCGGTGATCGCTTCGTCGGTGACGCCGGTCAGGCCCGCGTAGGTGGACGGCAGGTACGTGAAGGCGGCGATGGCCACCAGTACCAGCGAGATCGCGGCGGAGATGAAGAAGCCGCGGTTGATGGCGGTCATGCCGCTGCGGTCGGAGCGCCGGGGCGCGACGACGAAGATGCCGATCATCGCCGTGACGACGCCGATGGCCGGAACGAGCAGCGGGAAGGCGAGACCGGCGTCGCCGAAGGCGGCCATGCCGAGGATCAGCGCGGCGACCAGGGTGACCGCGTACGACTCGAACAGGTCGGCGGCCATACCGGCGCAGTCGCCGACGTTGTCGCCCACGTTGTCCGCGATGGTCGCGGCGTTGCGCGGGTCGTCCTCGGGGATGCCCTGCTCGACCTTGCCGACCAGGTCGGCGCCGACGTCGGCGGCCTTGGTGAAGATGCCGCCACCGACTCGCATGAACATGGCGATCAGCGCGGCGCCCAGACCGAAGCCTTCCAGCACCTTCGGGGCGTCCACCGCGTACACGAGGACGACGCAGGAGGCGCCCAGCAGGCCGAGGCCCACCGTGAACATGCCGACGACCCCGCCCGTACGGAACGCGATCTTCATCGCCTTGTGCGAAACGGCCGTCAGATCGCGCGGCGACGTATCCCCTTCGGCCGGAGTGGCTTCGCGGGCGGCCGCGGCGACGCGCACATTGCTGCGTACCGCGAGCCACATGCCGATATAGCCGGTGGCCGCGGAGAATCCCGCGCCGATCAAGAAGAAGGCGCTGCGTCCGATGCGCTGCGTCCAGTTGTCGGCGGGCAGCAGCATGAGCAGGAAGAACACCACGACGGCGAATACGCCGAGGGTGCGCAACTGCCGCTGGAGATAGGCATTGGCGCCTTCCTGCACGGCAGCGGCGATCTTCTTCATACTGTCGGTGCCCTCGCCGGCCGCGAGCACTTGCCGTACCAGTACGGCCGCGACGGCGAGCGCCGCCAGCGCCACGAGGGCGATCACCAGCACCATGCCGCGGTTGCCGCTCGTCAGCGATGGCTCGGCCAGGTATGTGGGGGTGTCGAGCATCTGAGGGGTGTAAGGCCCCGCCATTCGTCCTCCTTGACGTTTGGCACATGGGCGCGCGAATGCACGCTCAGGCGTCCTGAGCAAAGATGTGGACGGATTGTAGGGAGCCGCACTAGATCAAAACAGTACGCCTCAAAGGGAATTCGCCTGCAGCCGCGAAGATCAATAGGTGATCGCTGCGAGAATTCGCCCGAAAGACGGAATGCAGCAAATTCGCTGACCACATCCGGATGATCTCGCTGTCCTATTGAACACCGCTGCTCAGAGCAGCCGCGCGAGATCCTTTTCGCGCAGGCCGTACGGGGCGCACCGCGGAGCCGCGGCCTCCGCTCCGGCGCCCGGCGCCGACGGGACGGCTCACGTGTGCGGACGCGTACGAACGTGTAGGCGCAGGCGTAGGCCCGCCGGTACAGCTGCGCGCGGGGCTGCCACGCACGGGAAGGGGATGGACCGCCGTACGGCACAAGTAGGAGCGGGGCGGGTCAGTGGACGCGGGACGGCTTCCGGCCGGCCCCGGCGGACGGCCGCTTGTCGTGGCTGCTGGCGGCTTGTCCTGGCTGCTGACGGCCTCTCGCGGCTGCTTGGCGGCTCGGGGCGGCGCGGCGTGCGGTCCGGGGCAGCCGGGCAGTGCGCGGCTCTCAGGGGGCGCTGTCAGGCGCTTGGCGGCCTGCAGCCGTCGGGGCTACGGCGCGTCCGACGCCAGGGCGGGCGCCTCGGCCGATGCCAGGGCGGGCTCGCCGGCTCCCGGGTGAAGACGGAGACGCTTACGGCAGTACCGGGTCCGGGACCGTCGGCCAGCTCATGCGGATCACACCACCGGTCTCGGTGGAGGACACCTCGACGTCGTCGACCAGACCGCTGATCACCGCGAGGCCCATCTCGTCCTCGGCCTCGTCGGCCGCGGATTCCGCGCCGTCCGGCTCGCCGTCAGCGCCCTGGACGCCCGGCACGGATCCGACGGGCGTCCCCGGCACCTCATCACCGACCTCGATGGAGAACTTCTTCTCGTCCTCGATCAGCATGACCGTGATGGGCGCGGCGACGTCGTTACTGCGGTGCAGACCCACCGCACGGCTGCATGCCTCACCGACGGCGAGGCGGACCTCGTCGAGCACCGCCTCGTCCACCCCGGCCCGTCGCGCCACGGCGGCCGCGACCAGACGCGCGGTCCGTACGTGTTCGGGCAGGGCGCTGAAACGAAGTTCGACGGTGGCCATTGCCATCCCCCTCGATATGCGGGCGTGCTACGCAGGGGGCCGGACGCGTCGTCCGGTACCCCCCACTGCTTCCTGCCCCCGTGCACAGGGCACGGGGCACCGGACAGCCGTCAGTCGGTTGCCGCCACGGCCTCGTCGACCGAGGTGTGAATCGGGAACACCTTCGTCAGTCCGGTAATACGGAAGATCTTAAGAATGCGCTCCTGGTTGCAGACCAGGCGCAGCGAGCCCTCATGGGCACGCACCCGCTTCAGGCCACCCACCAGCACACCGAGCCCGGTGGAGTCGAGGAAGTCGACGCGCTCCATGTCCACCACGAGGTGGTAGCTGCCGTCGTTCACGAGCTCGACCAGCTGCTCACGCAGCTTGGGCGCGGTGTATACATCAATCTCGCCACCGACGTCGACGACCGTACGGTCGCCAACGGTACGGGTCGACAGGGACAGGTCCACGGATCCTCCAGCACCTTGCTATCGAGCGGTCGCCCCCCATGGATCGGCAGCCGCGATGGCATTCAATCACTTACCAGCAGGCGCGCACGACGCCTTAAGAGCATTGTCCGTCACTCCGGTGACACACTCGGTGCCGATGGCCTCCAATCAACCGCCGCCGGATGCGGGTGCGCGCCCCTCCCCGGGCATGGTCCTCGACCGTCTCGCCAGGGGAGAGATCCGCGCTACGCGCATCACCCATACGGAGCACTTGCCCCCGCGGATCGGCAGCCATGCCGACTGGCCCGCATCTATCCGTACGGAAGTGATCGACGCCATCCGTACCGCCGGCATCGAGCGTCCCTGGAGTCACCAAGCCCGCACGGCAGAACACGCGTTGCGCGGCGAGTCGGTCATCGTGGCCACCGGCACCGCCTCCGGAAAATCGCTGGCGTACCTCGCCCCCGTGCTGTCGGGGCTGCTGGACGGCTCCGAGGCGCCCAACGGGCGGGGGACGACCGCGCTGTACCTCGCTCCCACCAAGGCGCTCGCCGCCGACCAGCGGCGCGCCGTACGCGATCTGGCCGCCCCGCTGGGCACGGCGATCCGCCCGGCCGTGTACGACGGCGACACGCCGGTCGAAGAACGCGAATGGGTGCGTCAGTACGGCAATTACGTCCTCACCAACCCCGATATGCTGCACCGCGGCATCCTCCCGGCCCACCCCCGCTGGTCCTCCTTCCTGCGCGCGCTGCGCTACGTGGTCATCGACGAGTGCCACACCTACCGTGGCGTCTTCGGGTCCCACGTCGCGCAGGTGATACGCCGGCTGCGCCGGATCTGCGCGCGCTACGGCTCGGAACCGGTCTTCCTGCTGGCCTCCGCCACCTCCGCCGAGCCCGCCGACTCCGCCGCCCGGCTCATCGGCCGCCCTGTCGTGCAGATCACCGAGGACACCTCGCCGCGCGGGGAGGTCGTCTTCGCCCTGTGGGAGCCGCCGCTGACGGACCTGCACGGCGAGCAGGGCGCTCCCGTACGCCGCACCGCCACCGCCGAGACCGCCGACCTGCTCACCGACCTCGCCGTGCAGGGCGTCCGCAGCGTCGCCTTCGTACGCTCCCGGCGCGGCGCCGAGCTGATCGCCCTGATCGCGCAGGAACGCCTCGCGGAGGTCGACGGATCGCTGCCCGGCCGCGTGGCCGCCTACCGGGGCGGCTATCTCCCCGAGGAGCGCCGCGCCCTGGAGCGCGCCCTGCACACCGGCGACCTCCTCGGGCTCGCCGCCACCACGGCACTCGAACTGGGTATCGACGTCTCCGGCCTGGACGCCGTCCTCATCGCGGGCTATCCCGGCACCCGCGCGTCCCTGTGGCAGCAGGCGGGCCGCGCGGGCCGGGCCGGTCAGGGCGCGCTCGCCGTGCTCGTCGCCCGCGACGATCCCCTGGACACCTACCTCGTCCACCATCCCGAAGCCCTCTTCTCCCAGCCGGTCGAGTCGACCGTCCTCGACCCCGACAATCCGTACGTCCTCTGGCCCCACCTGTGCGCCGCCGCGGCGGAGATCCCGCTCGGGGAGGAGGACTTGGCCCTCTTCGGTCCGGAAGCTCCCGACGTGCTCGCGGGCCTGGAACGCCGCCGGCTGCTGCGCCGCCGCGGGAAGTCCTGGTACTGGACCCGCCGCGAACGCGCCGCCGACCTCACCGACATCCGCGGCCAGGGCGGCTCCCCCGTCCAGGTCGTGGAGGCCGCCACCGGCCGGCTGCTGGGCACGGTGGACGAGGCCGCCGCGCACTCCACCGTCCACGAAGGCGCGGTCCACCTGCACCAGGGCCGTACGTACGTCGTGCAGCACTTGGACCTCGAGGACAGCGTCGCCCTGGTCGAGGAGTCCACACCGCCCTGGTCCACGACCGCCCGCGACACCACCGCCATCTCCATCCTGGAGACCGACACCGAGGTGCCGTGGGGCGACGCGCGCCTGTGCTTCGGCTCCGTCGAGGTCACCAACCAGGTCGTCTCCTATCTGCGCCGAAAACTGATCACGGGTGAGGTACTCGGCGAGACCAAACTCGACCTCCCGCCGCGTACGCTGCGCACCCGCGCCGTGTGGTGGACCATGACCGAGGACCAGCTCGACGCGGCCCGGGTCAATCCGGAACAGCTGGGCGGCGCCCTGCACGCCGCCGAACACGCCTCCATCGGCATCCTTCCGCTCTTCGCCACCTGCGACCGCTGGGACATCGGCGGCGTCTCCGTGCCCCTGCACCCGGACACGCTCCTCCCGACGGTCTTCGTCTACGACGGCCACCCCGGCGGCGCGGGCTTCGCGGAACGCGCCTTCCACACCGCGGCCGAATGGCTCACCGCCACCCGCCAGGCCATCGCCTCCTGCGAGTGCGACGCCGGCTGCCCCTCCTGCATCCAGTCCCCCAAATGCGGCAACGGCAACGAACCACTCCACAAACGAGGCGCGGTCCGCTTGCTTACGGAGCTGCTGCGGGGGGCGACGGGAGCTGGGGCAGGAGCGGACTCGGGGGCGGGGGCCGGTGGGGACGGCAGCGGCTGATTTCGGGGCGGGGGCACCCCGGTCGGGTTCAGGGGCGCGTCCGCCGGGCCCGCCCGGGAGCGGATGCGCGGGGCGAACGGTCCCGCGCGGGCCTCGGCCGACACGTCCGCGACCGCCGCCCGTACCGCGCACCGCACCAGCCGGGCCCCCTGCGCCACCGCGACCTTACGGGCCGCGCCGCACGCCTCCCCCTCTCCGTACACGCTCCGCGCCGAGGCGGCCAGAGCCGCCAGGTCCGCTGCCGCTCCTGCCCTGTGACGGGCCATCACGGCCTGCCCCAGCACGATCACCACGGCGAACACTGCGCACAGCGCCATGCTGCTCACAGCCACCCAGACCGTCGCGGAGCCCTTGTCTCCCTGCCGTTTCCACAGCTCACGACTGCGCCGTATCGGCAGCTCACCGCGGCTTCCCCGCCGCGGCTCACCACCCCACCGTCTCCTCAGCAAGAGCGACCGCCTCCCCTCTGAGAGTCATGGCCAGCGGCCCCAGCGCCGGAGCCGCAGCCTCGACCCGTACGCGCACCAGGTCGCCTTCTCGCCCCAGCGCCACCCGCGCCCCACGCGGGGCGGCCGCCCGGGCCGTTGCCAGCGTGGCGCCCTCGGGCTCCGCCCGCGCCGCGGCTCTGGCCCCGGCACGGGCCGCGTCCACGCACTGGATCTGCGCGCACACCGCCATCAGGCCCCACAGGAGCATGGCCACGAACAGCACCAGCGTCGGAATCACCACCGCCGCCTCGGCCGTCACCATCCCCCGGTCGGCAGCCGCCTTCAGCGACACGGCTGTCGGCTTCGGCGGCACGGCTCTCGGCTCGGCGGCCCCGCCGACCGGGTCAGACCTGGACATGGAGTGCCTTGCCGATCACCGAGCTCAGGGCCGAGCTCACCGCCCCGCTCGTCACGACCTTGAAGAGCACCGCGGCGAACGCACAGGCCGCCAGCGTCCCCATGGCGTACTCGGCCGTCGTCATCCCGCGGTCCAGCTTCTGCCGCAGCGCGGCACGCCGACGCCGCCCCCACTCGCCCCCGAAGCACCCGGCCCGGCGCCTCGCCGCCAGCCGCCCCTTCACCTTCCTGTAGTCGAGACACGAGGCGGCCCAAGCGGCCCACCCCGCGGGCCCGCCGGCCACCGTCACTCCGGCTGCTGTTGTTGTCCCTGCCCTCGCCTCGCGTACGGCGCTGCCTGCCGCGGCAGCCCACGCGGGCACGGCAGTTCGCTCTTCCGGTGGCGCGGCGGCCCCCTGTCCGCCCGTCGTCGCGATGTCCAGCGCCTTCTCGGACGGCGTCGTCGGCTGTCCGGACGGCTTACGTGCTGCGGTCGTCATGAGATCCCCCTGATGGACTGGCAGTTGCTCAGTTCTGTTGTTGCTGGTCGTTGGTTCGGTGGATTCGTTGGCCATTGGCCACTGGTTGTTGGTTGTTGGTCGTCACACGTGAGGGAGCAGGCCCTGGGCCAAACCGACGAGGACCGGGGCCACCCCGATCGTCAGGAAGGCCGGCAGGAAACACGCCGCCAGCGGCAGGGTCACGAGCACACCCGCCTTGCGCGCCGCCTCCGTTGCCGCGCGGCCCCACTCGGACCGCAGGTCCGCCGCGATCCGCGCGACCGACTCGACGGCCGGCACGCCGGATATCCCGGCGCGCGCCAGGCAGCGCCCCAACTCCCGTGCTCCCGGCAGCTCCGCGAACCGCCCCCAGCTCGCAGCCGCTTCACCCCCGAGGCGCAGCTCCGCCGCGGTATGGCGCAGCCGTTCACCGACCGGGCCGCGCAGGGACTCGCCCACCGCGGCCGCCGCTTCTCCGGGGCTCGCCCCCGCCGCGAGACAGCCGGCCAGCAGATCGGCGGCGGTGGCCAGTTGCTCCCGTACGGCGGCCTCCGCCGCTCGGGCGGCGGAGCGGACCCGGGCCCGGCGCCGATGACCTCGCGTGGCGTACGCGCCCACGGCTCCCAGTACGGCACCGGGGACCCCGCCGACCAGCGCAAGGCCGACACCCGCCGCGGCGGCCACCACGACCCACTCCCGAACGGCGTCGTTCCGCCGCTCCTGGTGGACGCGCCCCTTCGAGCCATTCCCCGGCCCGCGGCGGGCCGCGCCGCGCACTGCTGAAGGACGGTCCCCAGCAGCTGAGAAAATACGGGTCGCGCGGCGTCGTACGGCTGCCGTGAGAGCGACCCGGCGGATGACCAATGCCGTACAGACCAAGGTAGTCGCGAGCGCGAAAACAATCCCCAGCCTGTGGATAACTTCAGCGGCCATCACTCCGCCCGCCCCTCCGCCGTACGGACGATGCGGCCCGTCCAGAGCACCCCGGCCCACTCCAGCAGCCCGCCGACCGCCAGGCAGGCCCAGCCGACCGGCGTGTGCAGGAGCACGTGGAGCGGGTCCGCTCCCAGCGCGCTGCCCATCAGCAGTCCGAATACCGGAAGGAGGGCAAGCATCAGGGCCGTCGTGCGGGAGCCCGCCAACTGCGCTTGCAGGTCCGCCTGTTGGTGTCGCTGCGCCCGGAGGCCCGCTGTGACGCGCTCGATGCCCACAGCGAGGCCGACACCGCCCTCCACGGCGACCTGCCAGCACGCGGCCACGCCCGTCAGCCCCTCCGCACCCGGCAGCCGCGCCGCCTCACGCAGCGCACCCGGCACGTCCCCGCCGAACCGCGCCGCAGCCAGCACCGCGTCCCCCGCACTGCCCCATCCGGCCGGCCCCGCCCGGCCCTCCGCGCCGGCCAGCACCAGGGCCTGCCCCGGTTGGCAGCCCGCACGCAGCTCGGCGGCGACCGCCGCGCAGAACGCGATCACGTCGTCGCGCCGACGGTCCCGTTCCCGTTGCGCGGCGCGGCCGGTCAGCCGACGGTGCGCGACCGGCACGGCCAGCGCCCCGAGGGCCACCGGCAGCCACGACTGGCCCAGGAGCCCCAGGACGGCCCCAATGGGCAGGCACCACAGGGCATGTCCCAACCGCGCCGACCGAGCGGCCGCCCACGTCCGGCACCTGCGGACCGCTCGCTCGCCGTCCGCCCAACGCCGCCCGGCACCCTGTCGCCGTACGGCATGTCCAGGGCCGGCGGTCTCACCGCCTGCCAGCAGCAGCCGCGCGCGCCGCAAGGAGTTGTCCCGGCCGCCGGCCGTCCACAGTCCGGCCCCCGCGCACAGCAACGCCGCGCACACCGGCGTCATCGCGTCCGCCGCCACCTCCCCGCTCATGGCATGTCCCCGTTCACGTCGTCTCCCCCGTTCATGGCGCTCCCCCGGTCGCAGAGGGCGGCCAGGCGGGCCCAGCCCTCGGCCCGTCGGAAGCCGGTCGGATGCCAGACCGCGGCCGGTGTGGTGGTGACCAGGCCCGAGGGGGCGCGGTCGAGGACGTGGATCTCGGCGATGCGCCGGTGGCCCGAGCGATCCCGTACGAGGTGCAGTACGACCGAGAGCGCGGCGGCCAACTGGCTGTGCAGGGCAGCGCGGTCCAGCCCGGCGGTCGAGCCGAGCGCTTCCAGCCGGGCCGGGACGTCGGCAGCGGCGTTCGCGTGCACGGTGCCGCAGCCTCCTTCGTGGCCCGTATTGAGCGCGGCCAGCAGCTCCGTCACCTCGGGGCCGCGCACCTCACCCACCACCAGCCGGTCCGGGCGCATGCGCAGCGCCTGGCGCACCAGGTCCCGCAGCGTGACCAGGCCGACGCCCTCCTGGTTCGCCGGGCGGGTCTCCAGTCGTACGACGTGCGGGTGGTCGGGCCGCAGCTCCGCGGAGTCCTCGGCCAGGACCATCCGCTCGTCCCGCCCCACCAGGCCCAGCAGAGCACTCAGCAGCGTGGTCTTACCGCTGCCCGTGCCGCCGCTGACCAGGAAGGACAGCCGAGCGGCCAGGACCGACCGCAGCAGCCGGTCGCCGCCCGGTGGCACCGTGCCCGCCGCGACGAGTTCTTCCAGCGTGAACGCCTTCGGGCGCAGCACCCGCAGCGAGAGGCAGGTCGAGCCGACCGCCACGGGTGGGAGTACGGCGTGCAGGCGGGTCCCGTCGGGCAGCCGCGCGTCCACCCACGGGTGCGCGTCGTCCAGGCGCCGCCCGGCCACCGCTGCCAGGCGCTGAGCGAGTCTGCGGACAGCCGCGGCATCGGGGAAGCTCACATCCGTGCGCCGCAGGCCGCCACCGCGGTCGACCCAGACCTCATCGGGCGCGGTGACCAGTACGTCCGTCACCTCGGGCGCGGCGAGCAGCGGTTCCAAGGGGCCGCTGCCGACCATTTCCGAACGCAGCGCGGTCACCACGCCCAGCACCTCGGCATCGCCGAGCAGCCGCCCCTCCTCGCGCAGCGCCACGGCCACTCGGGCGGGCGTCGGCTCGGCACCGTCCCGGGCGAGTCTCTGGCGTACGGCCTCCAGAAGCCTGTCCCCCGAGCCACCGCTTGTCCCGGTCCCCAGGCCGGGAGCGCGCGCCCCGTGTTCAGCGCGGGACGACTCCGCCCCGCCGACCGGATTCGCCGGCCCGGACCCGCCCTTCACTCCCGGAAGGCCATGTAGGCCACGCGCTTCGATGAGGGCCGTGGGCCGGACCGACCCCCCGCTCCCGCCACCCGCGTCCCGCCGGACCTCCTTCCGCACTCCACCGAACCCGTTCACGAGACGACCCCCTCGCCGTCCTCCGACCGGGACTGTGCAGCCCCCGCCGCACCCGCGGCGCCCTCCGCTCCGACCAGCACCCGCCCCCAGAACTCCGTACAGAACCGGGCCAGTGGTTCCCTCGCGTGCGCGCCCGGTGGGGCGCCGCGGGCGAGGGAGTCCACGAGGTGGGGGTCCCAGGGCACGGTGCCGACCAGGGGCAGGGAGAGCAGCCGGGCCGGCTCGGTCTCCGGCAGGCCGGGGCCCGGCGTTTCACGTACCACCACGCGCAGATCGCGCAGGGCCGCCCGGGCAGGAACCGCGATGCGCCGGGCCGCCACCGTCGCGCGCAGTTCGGCCGGGACCAGCAGCAGTCCGACGTCGATCTGGGAGAGCGCTTCGGACACGGCTTCGTCGAGATGGCGCGGCAGGTCGACCACCACGACACCGCCGCGTCTGCGGGCCGCCGACATCACCGCACGCATGGCCGGCGGCGGGATCGTGACCGAGTCCCCGCGGTCCCAGCTCAGGACACGCAGCGAGTGGAGCTGCGGCAGGGACTCGGCCAAAGCGCCGCCGCCGACCCGGCCGCGGGACTCGGCGAAGGCGGGCCAGCGCAGCCCCTTCTCCCGCTCGCCGCCGAGCAGCACGTCGAGGCCGCCACCCAGCGGGTCGGCGTCGATCAGTATCGTCCGGTAGCCCTGTCGCGCGGCGGTCACCGCCAGGGCGCAGGCGAGGGTGCTCGCGCCGGCGCCGCCCCGGCCGCCGAGCACGCCCACCGTGAGCGCCGGCCGCCGGTCGCCCTCCACCGCGTCCGCGATCCGGTCGACCAGCCAGCTCTCACCGTCCGGCAGTCCCAGAACGCGCTCGGCGCCGATCTCGACGGCCTGCTGCAATACGCGGGCGTCCTGCGTGTCCCGTCCGATGAGGACCACGCCCGCCCGGCGTCCGGTGCCCCACAGCCGGTGGACGCAGTCCTCCCCGACGATCACCAAGGGCGCCGTCTCCCAGCCCGCGGCCCGGGCGCTGCCGCCGTGCGCCACGGCCGGCACCGTGCCCGCCGCCGCGCAGAGTCTGAGGAGATCGTCGAGGAGGCTTTCGTCCTCCGTGACGATCAACGGTCCGGGCTCTTGCGGGCCCCGGTCCAAACGATCCAAATCGTTGCTTCCGACCACGTTCCGTCCCCCTGTCGCTACGCAACTCGCACATCCGCGAACTTCGCGGACTTTCACGGTGCAGCGATCCGGAAAATCTCGTGGATCTTGGTCGAAAACTGTGGACAACTACTGAGGCTGTGAATATCCCCGTCACCTATACCAGCGACTATGGAAAACTTCCTGAGAGCAGTCTTCTGATTACGGTAAGTTACGAAGGATGGGCGCGACGGCGCGCGGCGACCGATCGCCGAAGGAAGATCAGGAAGCAGTCCCCGGGGACCAAAAACGGGTCCGGACATGCGACGACCCCCGCCGGGGGGGAGAGCGGGGGTCGTCTCCACGGCCGACTCGGGGGGGGAGGAGCCGGGCCGGGTTAGCACGGTCGCGAACGATCCGTGACTTCCATGGTGTACCCGAGAGCCTTCTCAGGCAAACCCACGCGCCACACCTTACGCCGAATGGTGCCCCCCTATGCTCGCCTTGTGGAAAACCGAAGCTCGCTTCCTTCAGCACCGCACTCAGCGCCTCGGGCGGCCGCGTTCTTCGACCTGGACAAGACAGTCATTGCTAAGTCGAGCACGCTGACCTTCAGCAAGTCGTTCTACCGAGGTGGCCTGATCAATCGACGGGCCGCACTGCGCACCGCGTACACCCAGTTCGTCTTCTTGGCGGGTGGCGCGGACCACGACCAGATGGAGCGGATGCGGGAGTACCTCTCCGCGCTCTGCCGCGGGTGGGACGTGGCGCAGGTGCGGGAGATCGTCGCCGAGACCCTCCACGACCTGATCGACCCGCTCATTTACGACGAGGCGGCGTCCCTCATCGAGGAGCACCACACCGCGGGCCGCGACGTCGTCATCGTCTCCACCTCGGGAGCCGAGGTGGTCGAGCCCATCGGTGAGCTGCTCGGCGCAGACCGGGTGGTGGCCACGCGCATGGTCGTCGGCGAGGACGGCCGCTTCACGGGAGAGATCGAGTACTACGCCTACGGCCCCACCAAGGCCGAGGCGATCCGGGAACTCGCCGCTTCCGAGGGGTACGACCTCGCGCGCTGCTACGCGTACAGCGACTCGGCGACCGATGTCCCGATGCTGGAGACCGTCGGCCATCCGCACGCGGTCAACCCCGACCGGGCGCTGCGCCGGGAGGCCGCGGCCCGCGGCTGGCCGACGCTGACCTTCAACCGACCGGTGCGCCTGAAGCAGCGGATCCCGTCGCTCGCCATGCCGCCACGGCCTGCGCTGGTCGCCGTCGCGGTGGGCGCGGCCGCCGCCACCGCGGGCCTGGTCTGGTACGCCAGTCGGCGGCGCGGCACGCCGGCGCGCGCCCTCTCCGCCTGAGGCGAGTCCCCACGCGCGCCCCTCAGCCGGAGCCGGGCCCCTTCAGGCGCCCGAATCACCCCCGTTTGAAGGCAAAAGTAAAGATGTGCGGCGAGGGGTTCCGCTTACCGGACAGCAGGAGTACAAAGGAATTAACGGCCCGCGAGACCAAGGATTCTCCGAGAGGAGCACCTTCAACGCAGGTAGGCCCCACGGACCGAAGCATGAACGTCGGGCACCCACGCGACGCCGACCCGTCGATTACGGGCCAGCCGCATCAGGTAAGGACAAAGTCTCCGACCTGTCGGCAACTATCGTGCACGCATTGGTAACCCGGCGGGAGTGCAATGCGGCGGTACCGAGCAGGACCAGGTACCGCCGCAACCCTTGTCCGGGCCCCTGAGGGCCCGCGAGCCGCCCGAAGGCGTACTACGCGGCGCCCCGCTGGAGCGCCTCGCAGACCGCCATGCTCTCGCGTGCGCCCAGCTCGACCGCGCGCCCGCAGTGGGCGATCCAGGCCGCCATGCCCTCCGGGGTGCCGGAGACGTAGTTCCCCAGGGCCGCGACGTACGCCGCCCGGCCCAGCTCCGCGTGGCCGACCTCCGACGGGGAGATCGACTTCGGGTCGAGACCGCTGCCGACCAGGACGATACGTTCCGCCGTGCGCGCCACCAGACCGTTGCAGGACCCGAAGGGCCGCAGCGCGAGCAGTTCACCGTGCACCACCGCGGCCGTGACCAGCGCCGGCGCCTTGGTGCCGGACAGCAGCAGGCGGGTCAGCCCGTCCAGCCGGCCGGCCACCTCCTCGGCGTCCGGGAGCGGCAGTTCGATCAGCGGCTCGTCCACCGGCTCGCCCGCCAGCCGGGGCCGGCCCACGCTCTCATCGGGTGCGTCGCCGCCCGCCGCAACCAGGTGCAGCCGGGCCAGCACCCGAAGCGGCGACTGCCGCCACACACTGAGGAGCTGACCCGCCTCGGCCGACAGCCGCAGGGCCGCGCCCACGGTGCGCTCCTCGCCGTCGCCACTGAAGTCCGTGCGCCTGCGCACCTCTTCCAGCGCCCAGTCGGCGCCGGACAGCGCCGCCGAGCCGCGCGCGCTGCGCAGCGCCGCCTCCGCGGTGACCTCGTTGCTGCGGCGCCGCATGATCCGGTGCCCGTAGACCCGGTCGATGCTCTTGCGTACGGAGTCCACGCTGTCGGCGACTCCGGGGAGCGAGGCGAGGGTCGCGAGCGGGTCGGCTGTCGTACTCATGGGGACGACCCTACGCACCACAAGGGCACACCCCTCGTTGGAGTGGTCTTCTTCACGTAAACCCCTCACGTAAGGCGATTCAGCAATTACGCTTCGTGAACATGAAGATCGCTTTCGTGGGCAAGGGCGGCAGTGGCAAGACCACTCTGTCCTCGCTGTTCATCCGTCACCTCGCCGCCACTGCCACGCCCGTGATCGCGGTGGACGCCGACATCAACCAGCATCTGGGGGCCGCGCTCGGCCTGGACGAGGCCCAGGCCGCCGCGCTCCCCGCGATGGGCGCCCATCTCCCGCTCATCAAGGACTACTTGCGCGGCGACAACCCGCGCATCACGTCCGCCGACACGATGATCAAGACGACACCTCCGGGCGCGGGCTCGCGGCTGCTGCGGGTCGTCGAGGACAACCCGGTGTACGCCGCCTGTGCACGGGACGTGCGCCTCGACGACAGCACGGTCCGGCTGATGGCCACCGGGCCGTTCACCGAGTCCGACCTCGGCGTGGCCTGCTACCACTCCAAGGTGGGCGCCGTGGAGCTGTGCCTGAACCACCTCGTGGACGGCCGCCAGGAGTACGTGGTCGTCGACATGACGGCCGGCTCGGACTCGTTCGCCTCCGGGATGTTCACCCGCTTCGACCTGACCTTCCTGGTGGCCGAGCCGACCCGTAAGGGCGTCGCCGTGTACCGCCAGTACAAGGAGTACGCGCGCGACTTCGGAGTCGAGCTGAAGGTCGTCGGGAACAAGGTGCAGGGGCCGGACGACCTCGCCTTCCTTCGGGAGCAGGTGGGTGACGACCTCCTGGTGACGGTCGGCCACTCGGACTGGGTGCGCGCCATGGAGAAGGGCAGGCCCGCGCCCTTCGTGGAGCTGGAGAGCGCCAACCACGAGGCGCTGCGCACGCTGCACACCACTGCCGACGCCGCGTACGAAGGGCGCGACTGGGAGCGCTACACCCGGCAGATGGTGCACTTCCACCTGAAGAACGCCGAGAGCTGGGGCAACGGCAAGACCGGGGCCGACCTCACGTCCCAGGTGGACCCCGGATTCGTACTCTCCGAGGGCCTGGCAACGACCGCACCGCAGCCCGCCTGACGGCCGTGCGGCGGCCCGCACCAGGCCCCTGTCGGCCGGTGCGCCCTCACAGGGGCCGGGCCCGCGGTCCGATACCGCGCCCGGCCCTGCGGTAAACGCACGTGGAACGACCGCTTCCTCATTCACCTTTTGGGCGGAACCACCAGCCCATTTGCCCGTTCTGGCTTCTTTGCGACCGAGTGCGACATTACGATTCCTTTACCGAATCTGAAGAGTCACCGGACCGTCACCCACCGCGACGAACCCCGGCCGGCTCAGCCCCCGCAGTACACCGCCGCCCACGACCGCGCCCCGTAGCGCGGCCGCGTCGCCCCGGAGGAGACGGGAATGCCGCAGCCTTACGCACCCGAGCCGGCCATGCCGGGGTCCCAGGACCCCCAGCAGAACCACGACCGACAGCAGCCCGCCGGAAAACCGTCCGGGCCCTTCCGCCACCTCTCCCCGGGAGCCTGGCGCCGCGACCTGGGCGCCTCCTTCGTCATCTTCCTGATCGCCATCCCCCTCTCGCTCGGCATCGCGCTGGCCACGGGTGCGCCGCCGCAGGCCGGGCTCATCGCCGCGGCCGTCGGCGGCCTCGTCGCCGGTCTGCTCGGCGGCGCCCCGCTCCAGGTCAGCGGCGCCGCGACCGGACTGCTCATCGTCACCGCCGACCTCGTGCAGCGGTACGGCTGGCCGGCGACCTGCGCCATCACGGTGCTGGCCGGACTGGCCCAGCTCGCCCTGGGCGCGCTCCGGGTGGCCCGCGCGGCCCTCGCCATCAGCCCGGCGATCGTCCACGGCATGCTCGCCGGCATCGGCGTGACCATCGCGCTCGGTCAGCTGCACGTGGTGCTCGGCGGCGGCGCACACAGTTCGTCGCTCACCAACATCGCTGAGCTGCCGGGCCAGTTGGCGGGCCTGCACGGCGCTTCGGTACTGATCGCCGCGGTCACCGTCGCCGTACTGGCCGGCTGGCCGCGGCTGCCCGGGCGCGTGGGTCACGCGCTGCGCAGGATCCCCTCGCCGCTGCCCGCGGTCGCCGTGGCCACCGCCCTGAGCGCGGGCTTCACGGTGCCCCGGGTCGAGCTGCCCTCGTGGCACGTGCCGACGCTGCCCACGCTCCCGGACACGCCCCTGCTGGGCCTGATCGCCGCCGTCCTGACGGTCACGCTCGTGGCGAGCATGGAGTCGTTGCTGTCGGCCGTGGCGGTGGACAAGCTGGCCACCGAACAGCCCGGCCCCGGCCCCGCCCCCACCCACCTGGACCGCGAGCTGACCGGCCAGGGGGCGTCGAACGTCGTCTCCGGGCTGCTGGGCGGCCTGCCGATCGCCGGCGGCGCGATGCGCGGCTCGGCGAACGTGAAGGCCGGCGCGACGGGGCGCGCGTCGACGGTGCTGCACGGCGTCTGGGTGGTGCTGTGCTCCGGGCTGTTCGCCGGCGCGCTGGAGCTGATCCCGTTGGCCGCGCTCGCCGCCCTGGTGATGCTCGTCGGCGTACGGATGGTGAGCTTCGCGCACATCCGGCACGTCCAGCGGCACCGCGAATTCCCGGTCTACGCCATCACGCTGGGCGGTGTGGTGGTCTTCGGAGTGCTGCAGGGGGTGGGACTGGGCATCGCCGTCGCCGTCTTCCTGGCGCTGCGCCGGCTCACCCACACCCGCGTCTCCGTCATCGAGGACGACGGCCGGCACCGGGTGCGCGTCAGCGGCCAGTTGACGTTCCTGGCCGTGCCGCGGCTGACCCGTGCGCTCGCCCAGGTGCCCCCGACGGCCCCTGCGGTGATCGAGCTGTACGGCTCGTTCATGGATCACGCTGCCTTCGAAGCGCTGCAGTCCTGGACGAGCGCGCACCGGGCGCGCGGCGGCGAGGTCACCCTGGGCGGGCGCGGCGGCAGGCCGATCGGGGAGCCGGCCGGCACGCACGCCTGCCGCCCCTGGACCCCGTGGCGCAACCACCACTGCACGAAGACCGCGCGGCCCACTGGTCCAGCCGAGGGGCAGCTCCTGGGTGGCGGCCAGCTGCTCGGCGGGATCAGCGCGTTCCAGCGGCATACCGCACCACTGGTCCGCGAGGAGCTGGCGCGGCTCGCCCGGGAGGGCCAGCGCCCCACCAACCTCTTCCTGACCTGCGCCGATTCCCGCCTCGTCACGAGCATGATCACGTCGAGCGGCCCGGGCGACCTCTTCACGGTGCGCAACATCGGCAATCTGATGCCGCCGCCGGGCACGGAGGCCGCCTGCGACTCCGTGGGCGCCGCCATCGAGTACGCCGTCGAGGTACTGAAGGTCGGCTCGATCACCGTGTGCGGGCATTCGGGCTGTGGCGCGATGCAGGCCCTCCTCGGCTCGGACCGCCACGAGCCCGGCGCGCGGACCCCGCTCGCACGCTGGCTGCGCCACGGCCGCCCCAGCCTGGACCGGATGGCACGGCCCGAAGGCGCGGACGTCAGCCTGGCCGACCGGCCGGTCGCCGACGACCTGGAGCGCCTGGCGCTCGTCAACGTCATGCAGCAACTCGATCACCTGATGACGCATCAATGCGTGGCCCGCCGGGTGGCCGAGGGCTCGCTGTCGCTGCACGGCATGTACTTCCACGTCGGCGAGGCGCAGGCGTACGTACTGGAGCAGGGGTCGGGCCGCTTCTCGGCCGTACGGCCCGAAGCCACGCCGGCCGCCCCGGTCACGGCGTAGTGCGGCACGGAGCGACTCGCGGACGCGTCTGTGACCTGCGGCGACGCCCCCGTCGGTCAACTCCCGTACCGAAGTCGCCCGGAAGGTTGATGATCATGTAAAGGTCTACACCAATTTTTATCAACAGCCCTTGTCAGGCGGGCCATCGGCTGATGAGCTATGGCCGGGACAACCGGACGCCCTGAGACTGGGAGATGCCGTGAGCAACGAAAGCCTGGCCAACCTGATGAAGGAGGAGCGGCGGTTCGCACCGCCCGCCGATCTGGCCGCCGACGCCAATGTCAAGGCGGTGGCGTACGAGCAGGCCGGGGCGGACCGGCTGGGCTTCTGGGCCGAGCAGGCGAAGCGTCTGACCTGGGACACCGAGCCCACCCAGACGCTGGACTGGTCCAACGCGCCGTTCGCGAAGTGGTTCGCCGACGGCAAGCTCAACGTCGCGTACAACTGCGTCGACCGGCATGTGGAGAACGGCCTGGGCGACCGGGTGGCCATCCACTTCGAGGGCGAGCCCGGCGACACCCGGGCCATCACCTACGCCGAGCTGCAGCGCGAGGTCTCCAAGGCGGCCAACGCACTGACCGCGCTGGGCGTCGAGGCCGGCGACCGCGTCGCGATCTACCTGCCGATGATCCCGGAGACGGTCATCGCCATGCTGGCGTGCGCCCGGCTGGGCGCGCCGCATTCGGTGGTCTTCGGCGGCTTCTCCGCAGACGCGCTGGCCACGCGCATCAAGGACGCGGACGCCCGCGTCGTGATCACCGCCGACGGCGGTTACCGCCGCGGCAAGCCCTCCGCGCTCAAGCCCGCCGTCGACGAGGCGCTCACCAAGCCCGGCACGGAGAACGTCCGCAGCGTCCTCGTGGTCCGCCGCACCGGCCAGGACACCGCCTGGATGGAGGGCCGCGACGTCTGGTGGCACGAGCTCGTCGACCAGCAGAGCGACCAGCACACCCCGCAGGCGTTCGACGCCGAGCACCCGCTGTTCATCCTGTACACCTCGGGCACGACCGGTAAGCCCAAGGGCATCCTGCACACCACGGGCGGCTACCTCACCCAGGTCTCCTACACCCACCACGCGGTCTTCGACCTCAAGCCGGAGACCGACGTCTACTGGTGCACCGCCGACGTCGGCTGGGTGACCGGCCACTCGTACATCACCTACGGCCCGCTTTCGAACGGCGCGACCGAGGTGCTCTACGAGGGCACGCCCGACACCCCGCACCAGGGCCGTTGGTGGGAGATCGTCCAGAAGTACGGCGTGACGATCCTCTACACGGCGCCGACCGCGATCCGCGCCAGCATGAAGTGGGGCGACGACATCCCCGCCAAGTTCGACCTGTCGAGCCTGCGCGTGCTGGGCTCGGTCGGCGAGCCGATCAACCCCGAGGCGTGGATCTGGTACCGCAAGCACATCGGCGGCGACCGGACGCCCGTCGTGGACACCTGGTGGCAGACCGAGACCGGCGGCATCATGCTCAGCCCGCTGCCGGGCGTCACGACAGCCAAGCCGGGCTCCGCGCAGGTCCCGCTGCCGGGCATCGCGGCGACCGTCGTCGACGACGACGCGAACGAGGTGCCGGACGGCGCCGGCGGCTATCTCGTCCTGACCGAGCCCTGGCCGTCCATGCTGCGCACCATCTGGGGCGATGACCAGCGCTACCTCGACACGTACTGGTCCCGCTTCGAGGGCAAGTACTTCGCGGGCGACGGCGCGAAGAAGGACGACGACGGCGACATCTGGCTGCTGGGCCGGGTGGACGACGTCATGCTCGTCTCCGGCCACAACATCTCCACCACCGAGGTCGAGTCCGCGCTGGTCTCGCACCCGAAGGTGGCCGAGGCGGCCGTCGTGGGCGCCACCGACCCGCAGACCACCCAGGCCATCTGCGCCTTCGTGATCCTGCGCGGCGGCGTCGAGCAGGACGAGGCGCTGGTGAACGAACTGCGGGCGCATGTCGCCCAGAGCCTGGGCCCGATCGCCAAGCCCAAGCGCATCCTGCCGGTCGCGGAGCTGCCCAAGACCCGCTCCGGCAAGATCATGCGCCGGCTGCTGCGCGACGTCGCGGAGAACCGTGACCTGGGCGACGTCTCGACCCTGACCGACTCCTCGGTCATGGAGCTGATCCAGACCCAGCTGCCGAGCGCGCCGAGCGAGGACTGAGCGGTACGCATCACTGAGGGGCGCCCCGCCGTGCACCGGCGGGGCGCCCCTCTGCCGTGCGCGGGCCGGGCCGAAGCCGGGCGCGAGCCGAGCCGCCGCGCGCCGAGGGCCGCGCCGGCACGCCGCCATCCGCCCCATATGCCCGTAACGTGAAGATCGCTGGATCGTTCCTGCGCCGTCCGGGTAGAGTGAAGAACGCGTCAAGAAACACGCGAAATACCGAGGGTGCGCCGGGAAGTCTGGTCGGCAACTGCAACAGCCATGCTCAGCTGCCGCCGCCCCGGAGGTCCCCGCGTGAACTCGCCCGCTCCCCGCCGTTCCGTCTTCCTCGCGCGGATGTCCCTGCCCGAGCGGAACTACCTCGCGGACCTGCTCCGTACGGAGACCGTGGGCGGTGTCCTGCTGCTGGTGGCCGCGGTGGTCGCGCTCCTCTGGGCCAACACCCCGCTCGGCGACAGCTACGAGGCGGTACGCGGCTTCCACCTCGGCCCGGCCTCCCTCGGCCTGGACCTCTCGATACAGCACTGGGCGGCCGACGGCCTGCTGGCGGTCTTCTTCTTCGTGGCCGGTATCGAGCTCAAGCGCGAGCTGGTCGCGGGCGAGCTGCGCGACCCCAAGGCCGCGGCGCTGCCGGTCGTCGCCGCGCTGTGCGGCATGGTGATGCCCGCGGTCGTCTACACCGTCGTCAACACCACGGGCGGCGGCTCACTGGCCGGCTGGGCCGTTCCGACCGCGACGGACATCGCCTTCGCGCTGGCCGTCCTGGCCGTCATCGGTACGTCCCTGCCGTCCTCGCTGCGCGCCTTTCTGCTGACCCTGGCCGTCGTCGACGACCTGTTCGCGATCCTGATCATCGCCATCTTCTTCACCTCGTCGATCAACTTCTGGGCGCTCGGCGGCGCGGCACTCGGGCTGGCGGTCTTCTACGTACTGCTGCGCAAGGGCGTCCGGGGCTGGTACGTGTACGTACCGCTCGCGCTGGTCATCTGGGGCCTGATGTACAACAGCGGCGTGCACGCGACCATCGCGGGCGTCGCGATGGGGCTCATGCTCCGCTGCCACCGGCGCGAGGGAGAGCCGCACTCCCCCGGCGAGCACATCGAGCACCTCGTGCGCCCCCTGTCGGCCGGTCTCGCCGTACCGCTTTTCGCCCTCTTCTCGGCCGGTGTGTCCGTCTCGGGCGGCGCGCTGCACGACGTCTTCACCAAGCCGGAGACGCTCGGCGTGGTCCTCGGCCTGGTCCTCGGCAAAGCGGTCGGGATCTTCGGCGGTACCTGGCTGACCACCCGCCTGACCAGGGCTTCCCTCAACCCGGAGCTCAAGTGGCCGGACGTGTTCGCGGTGTCGGCGCTGGCCGGCATCGGCTTCACGGTCTCGCTGCTCATCGGCGAGCTGGCGTTCTCCTCGGACCCGGTGCTCACCGACGAGATCAAGGCCGCCGTGCTGACCGGCTCGCTGATAGCGGCCGTACTGGCCACGGTGCTGCTGAAGATCCGTAACGCCAAGTACCGGCGGCTGTACGAGGAGGAGAACCGGGACGAGGACCTCGACGGCATCCCGGACATCTACGAAGAGGGCACCCCGGCGTACCACCTCCGGATGGCCGCCCTCCTCGAAGCGAAGGCGGCCGAACACCGACGACGGGCCGAGGTGGCCGCCGCCCCCGACTCCGGGCAGGATGGTCCGGCATGATCTGAGGGGTAATCACCAGGAGACAGAGAACGGGAGCAGTCGATGAGCACAGCAGACGACGGCGCGGACCGCGGCTCGGACCGCAGCCTCGGACAGCTGGTGGCCCACGCCACCACCGAAGTGTCCGCACTGGTGCACGACGAAATCGCGCTGGCCAAGGCCGAGCTGCGGAACGACGTGAAGCGGGCCGGTGTCGGCGGGCTGGCCGGCGGGGCGGCAGCCATCGTGCTGCTCTTCTCCCTGCCGATGCTCAGCTTCGCGCTGGCCTACGGCATCCAGGCATGGAGCGGCTGGCACCTCTCGGTCTGCTTCCTGCTGTCCTTCGCGGCCAACGTCCTGGTCGCCGGGCTGCTCGGCCTGATCGCGCTGGTGTTCTTCAAGAAGGCCAAGGCGGGCAAGGGCCCGCAGAAGACCGTCGCCTCGGCCAAGCAGACGGCGGCCGTCCTGGGGAACGTCAAGCCGCACCCGCGCCAGACTGTGGAGGAGCACCCGGCGGTCGAGAGTGTGACACGCTCGGCCGTATGACGGCTTCCGAATCCTCGCCGGCACCCTCGCCCGCATCGGTCCTGCGACTCGGCGTCCCCGGCGGCCATGAGGTGACGCACCGGGACGTCGCGGCCAACGGTGCGCGCTTCCACATCGCCGAGATGGGCGACGGGCCGCTGGTACTGCTGCTGCACGGCTTCCCGCAGTTCTGGTGGACCTGGCGGTACCAGCTGCCCGCGCTCGCCGAGGCGGGCTTCCGGGCGGTGGCGATGGACCTGCGGGGCGTGGGCGGCAGCGACCGCACGCCCCGCGGCTACGACCCGGCCAACCTCGCGCTGGACATCACCGGCGTGGTGCGCTCCCTCGGCGAGCCGGACGCCGCGCTGGTCGGGCACGATCTGGGCGGCTATCTGGCCTGGACGGCCGCGGTGATGCGGCCCAAGCTCGTGCGGCGGCTCGCGGTGGCCTCGATGCCGCACCCCCGCCGCTGGCGCTCGGCCATGCTCTCGGACGCCAAGCAGAGCCGCCGGTCCTCGCACATCTGGAGCTTCCAGCGGCCCTGGCTGCCCGAGCGGGCGCTGGTCGCGGACGACGCGGCGCTGGTGGGGCGGCTGATCCGGGACTGGTCCGGGCCCCGGCTGCCCGAGGACGAAGCGGTCGAGGCGTACCGGAAGGCCATGACGATCCCGTCCACGGCGCACTGCTCGATCGAGCCGTACCGCTGGATGGTGCGGTCGATGGCGCGGCCGGACGGGATCCAGTTCAACCGCCGGATGAAGTGGCCCGTACGAGTGCCGACGCTGCACCTGCACGGGTCGCTCGACCCGGTGATGCGTACGCGCAGCGCGGCCGGCTCCGGAGAGTACGTCGAAGCGCCCTACCGCTGGCGTCTCTTCGACGGTCTGGGGCACTTCCCCCATGAGGAGGATCCGGTCGCCTTCACCACCGAGCTCATCAACTGGCTGAAGGATCCCGAGCCGGACCGGTGACCTCGCGGCTTGCCCGTCACCGGTGCGGCGAAAGCCGCCGTGACGCTCCGCAGAACGGTGGGGAACGTGCGTTTGTCGAACAGCCACTTGCCTCGCGCATAGGCCAATTGACCGACACCGGTGCGGTTACGGACCGCGGGGCACGGGCAGAGTCGAGGGTATGGGCTGGACGCACGACTACCGTGACGTGGCACGCAACCGCCGCAGCAATGCCGCTGCGCTGGGCACCAAGGAGAGGAGCGCCCCGGACCTCCGGGCGGGCGGACCCCATGCGCTCGCCGACCCACTCGGCATTCCGCGCATCCTGCGCCGCCGTGCGCGCTGGATGACCGCGCGGCTCCGCCATCCGCGGAGCTGACCCCCGCTTCCCGGGCCTCGCCGCCTGAAGCGGCCGCGCCGCCGGAAGCCCGCAGGACGGGCTCACAGAGCGGCGGACGCTCCGCGCCATGCCTGGGCACCCGGAGACCCCGGGGAGCCTTCGCAGCCGCCCCGGGGCCCCTTCCCACATCTCTCACATCGCGCAGCCCTGGCTGTCGACAGGTCGCTGGGCCGTACGGCCCCGCTCGATATCGGTGCGGACCTCGTCGGCCGTCAGGGCGTAACCCGTGCTGTCGTCGTCGAGGGACTTGGCGAACACCACGCCGTAGACCTCGCCTTCAGGGGTGAGCAGCGGGCCGCCGGAGTTGCCCTGCCGGACCGTGGCGTAGAGGGAGTACACATCGCGCGCGACCGTGCCGTGGTGGTAGATGTCCGGGCCGTTGGCCTGGATACGGCCGCGGACGCGGGCCGAGCGGACGTCGTAGCCGCCGTTCTCCGGGAAGCCGGCGACGATGGCGCTGTTGCCGCTGCGCGCGTCCTGGTCGGTGAAGCGGAGCGGGCGCGCCTGCAGGTCGGGTACGTCCAGTACGGCGATGTCCCGCCGCCAGTCGTACAGCACGACCTTCGCGTCGTAGACCCGGCCCCGGCCGCCGATCTGTACGGTCGGGTCGGACACGCCGCCGACGACGTGCGCGTTGGTCATGACGCGGTGCGGCGCGAAGACGAAGCCGCTGCCTTCGAGGACCTTGGCGCAGCTGGTGGCCGTGCCGACGACCTTCACGATGGACTGCTTCGCGCGGGCCGCCACCGGGCTGCCCGCCAGCGCCGGATCGGGCGGCCGCACCTCCTGGATCGGCTCGTTCGAGAACGGCGTGAAGACCTGCGGGAAGCCGTTCTGCGCCAGTACCGAGGAGAAGTCGGCGAACCAGGTGTCGGCCTGCGCCGGGATCACCCGGGACACACCGAGCAGCACCTTGGAGTTCCGTACCTCCTTGCCCAGCGTCGGCAGGGACGTGCCCGCCAGGGCCGACCCGATGAGCCAGGCCACCAGCAGCATCGCCACGACGTTCACCAGCGCGCCGCCCGTCGCGTCCAGGGCGCGCGCCGGTGACCAGGTGATGTACCGCCGGAGCTTGTTGCCCAGGTGGGTGGTGAGCGCCTGTCCCACGGAGGCGCACACGATCACGATGGCGACCGCCGCGATGGCGGCGAAGGAGCCCGGTGTGGCGTCCTCGGTCACTTCGTTCCAGATCACGGGCAGCAGGAGGACCGCGATCAGGCCGCCGCCGAGGAAGCCGATCACGGACAGGATGCCGACGACGAAACCTTGGCGATAACCGACGACCGCGAACCACACGGCGGCGACCAACAGCAGGATGTCCAGGACGTTCACGCCCGCCACCGTCTCACGAGCGCCAGTCGAGCGGGACCTGCTTGTCCCGGTCCCAGGGCACTTCCCACCCCGCGTAATGCAGGATGCGGTCGATGAGACCGGCGGTGAAACCCCAGACCAGAGCCCCTTCGACGGTGAAAGCCGGGCCGACGTGGCCACTCGGATGGCGGGTCGTCACGCGGTGCGCGGGGTCCGTGAGATCGGCCACGGGCACCGTGAACACCCGGGCCGTCTCCGCCTGGTCGACCACGCCGACCGGGCTGGGCTCGCGCCACCAGCCGAGCACCGGCGTCACCACGAAGCCGCTGACCGGGATGTAGAGCCGGGGCAGCACTCCGAAGAGCTGCACACCGGACGGGTCCAGGCCGGTCTCCTCCCACGCCTCGCGCAGCGCGGCCCGCAGCGGACCGTCACCCTCCGGATCGCCGTCCTCCGGGTCCAGCGAGCCGCCGGGGAAGGACGGCTGGCCCGCGTGCGAGCGCAGCGTCCCGGCACGCTCCATGAGGAGCAGCTCCGGGCCGCGGACGCCCTCCCCGAAGAGGATCAGCACCGCGGACTGCCGGCCGCCGGTCTCGGGCGGCAGAAAGCGGCTCAGCTGCTGCGGCCGGACCGTCGCCGCCGCGTCGGCCACCGGGCGCAGCCACTCCGGCAGGCCGTCGGTGGTGACGCGGACGTCCCAGGCGGCCGCCCCCGTGCCGGCCGCCTGCGCTCCGTACGCCCCCTGTCCGTCCGTCTGCCGCCCGTACGTGTCCTGGCCGCACATCCCCTGCGCCGTCTCCTGTGCTCTCGTCATACGCGCCCCCTCAGGCCCTCATTGCGATGGTCACCGACGTACCGGGCGGTGGTCACGACATACCGGCCCCGGGGCCGTCCTGGCGTCACCCGTGCGTCATCCGGCCCCCAGGGGAGGCGCGGGCTCGCCCGGATAGCCGGCCGGGGGCCGCAGCCGCTGCCCCGGCTTGCCGCCCATCTCGTACTTGAGCAGCTTCTTCGCCTTCTCCGGGTCCGTCTCACCCTCGCCGTACGACGGGCACAGCGGCGCGATGGGGCAGGCGCCGCAGGCGGGCTTGCGGGAGTGGCAGACGCGGCGGCCGTGGAAGATCAGGCGGTGCGAGAGCATCGTCCACTCGCTCTTGGGGAAGATCTCGGCGATCTCCGCCTCGACCTTCTCCGGGTCCTCCTGGGCGGTCCAGCCGAAGCGGCGGACCAGCCGCCCGAAGTGCGTGTCGACCGTGAGCCCCGGGACGCCGAAGGCGTTGCCGAGCACGACGTTGGCGGTCTTGCGGCCGACGCCGGGCAGGGTCACCAGGTCCTCCAGCCGGCCCGGCACCTCGCCGTCGAACCGGTCGCGCAGCGCGACCGACAGGCCGAGCAGCGACCTCGCCTTCGCCCGGAAGAAGCCGGTCGGACGGATCAGCTCCTCCAGCGCCTCGGGGTCGGCAGCGGCCATGTCCTCGGGCGTCGGATACGCGGCGAAGAGGGCCGGAGTGGTCTGGTTGACCCGCAGGTCGGTGGTCTGGGCCGACAGGACCGTGGCGACCAGCAGCTCGAAGGAGTTACGGAAGTCCAGCTCGGGGTGGGCGTACGGATACACCTCGGCGAGCTCCCGGTTCATCCGGCGGGCGCGGCGGACCATGGCTACGCGGGACTCGGACTTACGGGCGGCAGGAGCCTTGGCGGGGGCCTTGGCCGCGGTCTTCGCGGGGGCCTTCTTCGCTGCTGTCTTCTTGGCGGGCGTCTTCTTGGCTGCCGTGGCGGTCTTCTTCGCTGCCGTCTTCTTCGGGGCCTCGGTGGCCTTCTTCGCTGCCGTCTTCTTCGCGGCCTCGGTGGCCTTCTTCGCGGTGGTCTTCTTCCGGGCCGCGGTGGCCTTCTTCGCGGCCGCTGTCCGCGCGCTCGTGGTGGCCGGTTTCGTGCGGGACGGACCGTCGCCCGGGGCAGGGTCCGCCGAAGCCTGCGCGGCGGCCTCGGCCGGCTCCCTCACCCCGGCGTTTTTCCCCGTCGGCGCCCTTTTGGCGGTAGCGGGCCCGGACAACTCGGAGTCCCGTTTCGGGGGCTTCGCGGCATTCGCGCTCGCCTGTTCGCCCACAGCAGAATCGCGGTCTGCGGTCACTCGTCCGGCCCCCTTGTCCTGTGCTCTCACCGGCGTATTGGACACTCGGCCAGACTAAGGCCACCCACTGACATCCGGCCCGATCACCAGGAATCGCGTCCCCAATCGGCCCCCTGCCTTATGACGGCGGACACCTGTCCGGCATCCTTGTGATTGATCGCACTGTTTTGCATTCCGGCATGATGGGGACCTACGTCACCCGGAGCATGTCGACAAGGAGAGAACTCGTGGACGACGTTCTGCGGCGCGCACCGCTCTTCGCGGCGCTCGATGACGAGCAGGCTGCCGAGCTGCGTGCCTCGATGACCGAGGTCACGCTTGCCCGTGGTGACGCCCTGTTCCACGAAGGGGACCCGGGCGACCGCCTGTACGTGGTCACCGACGGCAAGGTGAAGCTGCACCGCACTTCCCCCGACGGCCGCGAGAACATGCTCGCCGTCCTCGGCCCCGGTGAGCTCATCGGTGAGCTGTCCCTTTTCGACCCGGGCCCGCGCACGGCCACGGGTACCGCGCTCACCGAGGTGAAGCTGCTCGGCCTGGGCCACGGCGACCTTCAGCCCTGGCTGAACGCGCGCCCCGAGGTGGCCACGGCCCTGCTGCGCGCCGTCGCCCGCCGGCTGCGCAAGACCAACGACCAGATGTCCGACCTGGTCTTCTCCGACGTTCCGGGCCGTGTGGCGCGGGCCCTCCTGGACCTGTCGCGCCGCTTTGGTGTGCAGTCCGAGGAAGGCATCCACGTCGTGCACGACCTGACCCAGGAGGAGCTGGCCCAGCTGGTCGGCGCCTCCCGCGAGACGGTCAACAAGGCGCTCGCGGACTTCGCCGGCCGCGGCTGGCTGCGCCTGGAGGCCCGCGCGGTGATCCTCCTGGACGTCGAACGCCTCGCCAAGCGGTCGCGCTGACCGCTGCGCGTCAGCGCGCACACGTGAAGGGCCCCGCATCCGTGCGGGGCCCTTTCGCATGGGCGGCGCTCCGCCCTCAGACCAGCCCGTGCTCCCCCAGGTAGTCCAGCTGCGCCCGTACGGACAGCTCGGCCGCGGGCCACAGGGAGCGGTCGACGTCCGCGTACACGTGGGCGACGACGTCCGCGGCCGTACGGTGGCCCGCCTCGACCGCCGTCTCCACCTGGGCCAGCCGCTTGGCCCGGTGCGCGAGGTAGTACTCCACGGCGCCCTGCGCGTCGTTCAGCACCGGCCCGTGGCCCGGCAGGACCGTGGTCACCCCGTCGTCGACCGTCAGCGAGCGCAGCAGCCGCAGCGAGTCCAGGTAGTCGCCGAGGCGGCCGTCCGGGTGCGCCACCACCGTCGTACCGCGCCCCAGGATCGTGTCCCCGGTCAGCACGGCGGCGTCGGCCGGCAGGTGGAACGAGAGGGAGTCGGCCGTGTGCCCCGGGGTGGGCACGACGCGCAGCTCCAGGCCGCCGGTCGTGATCACGTCCCCGGCGGCCAGGCCCTCGTCCCCGAGGCGCAGCGCGGGGTCCAGGGCCCGTACCGGCGTACGGGTCAGCTCGGCGAAGCGGGCGGCGCCCTCGGCGTGGTCGGGGTGCCCGTGGGTGAGCAGGGTGAGCGCGACGCGCTTGCCGGCCCGTTCGGCGGTCTCCACGACCGCCTTCAGGTGGCTGTCGTCCAGCGGCCCGGGGTCGATGACCACGGCGAGGTCGGAGTCCGGCTCGGCGACGATCCAGGTGTTGGTGCCGTCCAGGGTCATCGCGGACGGGTTCGGCGCCAGTACGCAGTACGCGCGGGCGGTCGCGGCCCCCGAGAGCACGCCGCCGCGCGGCTGGCCGGGGAGTGCTGCTGCGTCGCTCATGCGGCGGGCCCTTCGGAGGAGCCGGGCGCGGCGCCACTATTGCCGGGCGCCGCTCCCGGGGGGATGTGTTTGGTGAATTCTTCGTGGCCCGGCCAGCTCAGCACGATCCGCCCCTCCGTGAGCTCCGCGCGCGCCAGTACGGGAGCGAGGTCCTGCCGTACGGAGGCGGCGAGCGCCTCGGAGGCGCTGTCGTACGGCTCCAGGGTGCGCAGCGTGGCGATCGTCGGCGGCATCATCAGCAGCTCGCCGCGGTCGTAGCCGGCCGCCGCCTCGGCGGGCCGGGTCCACACCGTACGGTCCGCCTCCGTGGACGCGTTACGGGTGCGCTGCCCTTCCGGGAGTGCGGCGACGAAGAACCACGTGTCGTAGCGCCGCGGCTCGAACTCCGGGGTGATCCACCGCGCCCAGGCCCCCAGCAGGTCGCTGCGCAGCACCAGGCCGCGGCGGTCCAGGAAGTCGGCGAAGGACAGCTCACGGTCGACCAGCGCGGCCCGGTCGGCCTCCCAGTCGTCCCCCGTGGTGTCGGCGACGACGGTGCCGGCGGACGGCCCTGCGAGCAGTACCCCGGCCTCTTCGAAGGTCTCGCGGACAGCCGCGCAGACCACCGCCTGTGCCACGGCTTCCTCGACGCCCAGCCGGGCCGCCCACTCGGCACGCGAGGGCCCGGCCCAGGCGACCGGCCGCTCGTCACGGGGGTCGACGGCGCCGCCCGGATACGCGTACGCGCCGCCCGCGAAGGCCATGGAGGCGCGCCAGCGCAGCATGTGGACGGTCGGCCCGTGGCCGGAATCGCGCAGGAGCATGACGGTCGCCGCACGGCGGGGCGTGACCGGCGTCAGCTCACCACTGGCGAGCGCCCTGATCCGGTCCGGCCATTCGGGCGGATACCACTGGCCATTGGTCGTCGTCGACATGGCCGGATGCTATGCGTTCACGCGCGGATGTTCGAGAGGGCACCGCGGGGCTGGGGTTCGCGCGGGTGGGGGCTTCGCGTGGGGTTTGGGGAGCGGGCGGCGCGCATACGAGGCGCGGGCGTGGGTCCCCACTCATCCCATACCCGGCGGGGTAGGGGGTGAAGCGGATGGGGCCGTGCAGGCCGGGGCCCGTTCGTGGTGGGCCGTTCACACCGGGGCCGACTCAGGCTGCCCTGACGCGTCCGCCCCGCCGTCGCGCCGTACGTAACGTACGGCGCGACGGCGGGGCGGAGGAAACGTCTCAGCCGGGGAACCGGCCAGTTCGCGATCTCGGCCGGGAAACCGCTCAGTCCGCGATCTCGACCTGGATCTCGACCTCGACCGGTGCGTCGACCGGCAGCACGGCCACGCCCACCGCGGAGCGGGCGTGGACGCCCTTGTCGCCGAGGATCTCGCCGAGCAGCTCGCTCGCGCCGTTGAGGACGCCGGGCTGGCCCGTGAAGTCCGGCGCGGACGCCACGAAGCCGACGACCTTCACGACCCGGACGATCTTGTCCAGGTCGCCGGTCACGGACTTCACGGCCGCCAGCGCGTTCAGCGCGCAGACGCCGGCCAGCTCCTTGGCCTGCTCGGGGCTGACCTCGGCGCCGACCTTGCCGGTGGCCGGCAGCGCGCCGTCCACCATCGGCAGCTGGCCCGCGGTGAAGACGTACGCGCCGGAGCGCACGGCCGGCTGGTACGCGGCCAGCGGAGGCACGACCTCGGGGAGCTTCAGCCCGAGGGCAGCGATCTTCTCCTCGACCGCGCTCACGCCTGCTTCTCCCGCTTCAGGTAGGCCACCAGCTGCTCGGGGTTGTTCGGGCCCGGCACGACCTGGACCAGCTCCCAGCCGTCCTCGCCCCAGGTGTCCAGAATCTGCTTCGTCGCGTGCACCAGCAGCGGCACGGTCGCGTATTCCCACTTCGTCATGGGGCGAGCGTAATGCCTGTACACGGCGCCCGAAGACGCGCGTCCGCGGCGCCCCGGTACGCGTCTGCCGCGCACCCGAAGGCGCGCGCCGGACCGTGGCATACGCGACAGGCCCGGCGTCTCGTGCGTAGCAGCCGGGCGGACTGGTTAGGCTCCTTGGCGTGAGCAGGCTCCATGTCGTCAGCGGCAAGGGCGGTACCGGCAAGACCACGGTCGCCGCTGCCCTCGCGCTCGCCCTGGCCACCGAGGGGCAACGCACCCTCCTGGTCGAGGTCGAGGGCCGGCAGGGCATTGCCCAAGTATTCGAGACCGAGGCGCTGCCTTATGAGGAGCGCAAGATCGCTGTATCTCCTGGAGGCGGGGAGGTGCACGCGCTGGCCATCGATGCCGAGCGCGCGCTGCTGGACTACCTCCAGATGTTCTACAAACTCGGCGGAGCCGGGCGCGCCCTGAAGAAGCTCGGCGCGATCGACTTCGCCACGACCATCGCCCCGGGGCTGCGGGACGTCCTGCTGACCGGCAAGGCGTGCGAGGCGGTCCGCCGCAAGGACAAGAGCGGGCGCTTCGTGTACGACGCGGTCGTCATGGACGCGCCGCCCACGGGCCGCATCACGCGCTTCCTGAACGTCAACGACGAGGTGGCCGGGCTAGCGAAGATCGGCCCGATCCACAACCAGGCGCAGGCCGTCATGCGCGTACTGAAGTCACCCGAGACGGCCGTCCATCTGGTGACGCTGCTGGAGGAGATGCCGGTCCAGGAGACCGTGGACGGCGTCGCCGAACTGCGCGCCGCCGGGCTGCCGGTGGGCGGCGTGGTCATCAACATGGTCCGGCCCACGGTGCTCGCCCCCGACGAGGTGGACCTGGCCGCGAACGGCGCCCGTGCGGGCATCGCGGCGGCCCTCTCCAGCGCCGGACTGGGCGGCGCACGCCGTGGCGGCCGCGCCGAGCGGCTCATCGATCCGCTGCTGGAGCAGGCCCGCGAGCACGCCGAGCGGGTCGCTCTGGAGCGTGCGGAACACACCGAGATCACCGGGCTCGGGCTGCCGACGTACGAACTGGAGCTGCTGGCCGAGGGCGTGGACCTGGCCGGGCTCTACCGGCTGGCCCGCGAACTGCGGAAACAGGGACCGATATGACATCGGAGTACACGACCTTGGACGCTTCGGCTCCGCATCTGGACGTGGACGCGCTGCTCGACGACCCGCAGACCCGCATCGTCGTCTGCTGCGGTTCGGGCGGTGTCGGGAAGACCACCACGGCGGCCGCCCTGGGCGTCCGCGCGGCGGAGCGCGGCCGACGGGCCGTCGTCCTCACCATCGACCCGGCCCGCCGGCTCGCGCAGTCGATGGGCATCTCCGAGCTGGACAACGTCCCGCGTCAGGTCAAGGGCGTGAGCGGCCCCGGAGGCCGGGGCGAGCTGTACGCGATGATGCTGGACATGAAGCGTACGTTCGACGAGATCGTCGAGACGCACGCAGACAAGGAGCGGGCCAGGGCGATCCTGGAGAACCCCTTCTACCAGTCCCTGTCGGCCGGGTTCGCCGGTACGCAGGAGTACATGGCCATGGAGAAGCTGGGCCAGCTGCGCTCCCGCGACGAGTGGGACCTGATCATCGTCGACACCCCGCCGAGCCGGTCCGCGCTGGACTTCCTGGACGCGCCCAAGCGGCTGGGGTCCTTCCTGGACGGCAAGTTCATCCGGGTCCTGATGGCGCCCGCGAAGGTCGGCGGCCGAGCCGGGATGAAGTTCCTGAATGTCGGCATGTCGATGATGACCGGCACGCTCAGCAAGCTGATGGGCGGCCAGCTGCTCAAGGACGTCCAGACGTTCGTGGCCGCGATGGACACCATGTTCGGCGGCTTCCGTACCCGCGCGGACGCCACGTACCGGCTGCTGCAGGCCCCCGGGACCGCCTTCCTGGTCGTGGCCGCACCGGAGCGGGACGCGCTGCGCGAGGCGGCGTACTTCGTGGAGCGGCTGGCCGCCGAGCAGATGCCGCTGGCCGGCCTCGTACTGAACCGCGTACACGGCAGCGGAGCCGACCAGTTGAGCGCGGAACGGGCGCTGGCGGCCGTCGAGGCGCTGACCGACATGACCGGAGCGGGGAACTCCGCACCGGCGGACGGAGGCGGCCCCGAAAATCTTGGCGAGGGCGGAATTGTGGATCTCGAGGGCGGGAAGGCTGGATCACGTACCGCCGACGCTCCCTCCCCCGCTGCGCCGGCGCTGCACGAGCAAGATTCTCCCGCAACTCCCGAATCGAAGCAGTCCCCCGAGGACCGGTCGGCGCGACTCGCCGCCGGTCTGCTGACCCTGCATGCCGAACGCATGCAGGTGCTCGCGCGCGAGCGGCGCACCCGCGACCGCTTCACCGCGCTGCACCCTGAAGTACCGGTGGCCGAGATCACCGCTCTGCCCGGTGACGTCCATGACGTCGCGGGACTGCGCGAGATCGGCAACCGCCTCGCGTCCGGCACCGACACCAACGACGCGGGCACCACGAACGAAGCAGGCTGACACAGGCCAAGACGGCCTGCAGAAAGGCCAAAGCGGCCTGCAGCACGGGCCAGCAGACACGCAGACGCAGCAAGACCGCGCAGTCAGCGCACTCATCGGGTCCGCGCATCACGCGCCGACCTCCGTGCGCCGGTGCACACCGGCGGCCGATTCCGCCGCCGCGGCGACACTCCTCACCGCGTTGGTGGACTCACCCACCCCACTGGTGGGCTCACCGCGTTGGTGATCACGGCAACCGCGCGCGTCGGCTCAACAGGCCGACTCAAGCGCCGACGGCCATGCCGCAGTCGGCGCCCACCTGACCCGACCGGATCTGCGCCGGGTGTTCATGTCCCGGCCGACGGGCCGGGGACCACGGGCCGGCTCAGCCGACCGCGGCGAAGTTGTTGTCGTACTCCTCGTCTTCGCAGTCCACGAGAATCCCCGCGCTGCGCTCGTATTCCGTACGTGCCGTCTCCAGCAGCCGGCGCCACGAGGTGACGGTCGGGCGGCGGCGCAACAAGGCCCTCCGCTCGCGCTCCGTCATCCCGCCCCACACGCCGAATTCGACGCGGTTGTCCAGCGCGTCGGCGAGGCATTCGGTCCGCACGGGGCATCCGGTGCAGACCGCCTTGGCGCGGTTCTGCGCTGCCCCTTGAACGAACAGCTCATCCGGATCGGTCGTGCGGCAGGCTGCCTGTGCACTCCAGTCGGTTACCCAGCTCATGCTGGCGCCGTCCTCTCCCGAATCGAGGCTCCCCCACGGCGGCAAGCGGCATATTCACCGTTGCCAGTTGAGGACGTTACGGAAGGCAGGCAGGGCGCAACACCCCCTTCGGGCCCAATCTTGAATGGTCCGAACGGACTATGCGTATGCGGCAGATCACCCAACGGAGTGAGCGCAGGGCATACGTCGCTTTTCTGGCAGGCCAGGACAGTTCAGGGTGTTTCCCACAGGTCACGGACGAGCGCGGGCGACACAAGCGGGCAATCCGGTCACCGGTCCCGCGGCAGAAAAAGGGGATGTGCTGGTGCGGAACCACGTTCGAGTGACAGGCGTGAACAGAGTAAGCGAACAGATGCGCCCCTGTCCGGTGATTGAGAACGTAGGGTGCCCTCATGGGTAAGAAGCGCGACGGTGGCGGACTCACCGCGACCCAGCAGGCCGCGAAGTTCCTCGGCGTGAGTGTCCTGGCCGGTGCCGTGCTGGCCGGCCTGGCCCTTCCCGCCGCCGGCGCGCTGGGTCTCGCCGCCAAGGGGACGGTCGAGGGGTTCGACGACATCCCGTCCAATATGAAGACACCGCCGCTCAGCCAGCAGACGAAGATCCTGGACGCGAACGGCGGCGAGATCGCCAAAGTCTACTTCCGCAACCGCACGGTGGTGGACCTCAAGGACATCTCCCCGTACATGCGGAAGGCGATCGTCGCCATCGAGGACTCGCGCTTCTATCAGCACGGCGCGGTCGACATGAAGGGCATCCTGCGCGCGGTCAACAAGAACGCGCAGTCCGGCGGGGTTTCCCAGGGCGCCTCGACGCTGACGCAGCAGTACGTGAAGAACGTCTTCGTCGAGGAGGCGGGCAACGACCGGGACAAGGTCGCGGAGGCCACTCAGCAGACCATCGGCCGCAAGGTCAGGGAGCTGAAGTACGCGATTCAGGTCGAGAAGGAGCTGGGCAAGAAGAAGATCCTGCAGAACTACCTGAACATCACCTTCTTCGGGCAGCAGGCGTACGGCGTGGAGGCCGCGGCCCAGCGGTACTTCAGCAAGCCCGCCAAGGACCTGAACCTCCAGGAGTCGGCACTGCTGGCCGGCATCGTCCAGTCGCCGAGCCGGTACGACCCGGTCAACGACCCGGAGGAGGCGACCAAGCGGCGCAACACCGTGCTGCAGCGGATGGCCGACGTCCACGACATCACCCAGGCACAGGCCGACGCCGCCGCGAAGAAGCCGATCGAGCTGCACGTCAGCACCCCGCGCAACGGCTGCATCACCGCCGTCGACGGCGCCGGCTTCTTCTGCGACTACGTCCGCGAGGCGTTCCTGAACGACCCGGTCTTCGGCAAGACTCCCAAGGCGCGACTGGCCCGCTGGCAGCGCGGCGGCATGACGATCCGTACGACGCTGGACCCGCAGGCCCAAAAGGCCGTACAGAAGTCGGTCAGCAATCACGTGTACGACTCCGACCCGGTCGCCACCGCGGCAACGCTGGTCGAGCCGGGCACCGGCAAGATCCGCGGCATGGGTCAGTCGCGGCCGTACGGCTTCAAGGGCAACCAGACCCAGATGAACCTGTCCGTGGACGGCGACATGGGCGGCGGCGCCGGCTACCAGCCGGGCTCGACCTTCAAGCCCGTGATCGCGGCGGCCGCACTGGAACAGGGCGTCAGCCCGAACAAGGTGTACCCCTCCCCGTACCGCATGCAGTACCCGAGCCCGGTCTCCACCTGCAAGGGCATGTGGAACGGCAGCGCGCCGGTGGAGAACGAGAACCGCAGCGAGAAGGGCCCGTACGGCATGAAGGAGGCGACCGCGAAGTCGGTCAACACCTACTTCGTGTCGCTGATCAGCGACGTCGGCATCTGCCCGGTCACGAAGATGGCCGACAAGATGGGCATCAAGCGGGCCGACGGCAAGGACATCGACCAGGTCCCGTCGATCACCCTGGGCACGCAGGAGATGTCGCCGCTGACCATGGCGGCGGGGTACGCGGCGTTCGCCAACCGCGGCGAGTACTGCACGCCGGTCGCCATCGAGTCGATCACCGGCCCCGACGGCAAGGCGATGAAGGTGCCGCAGACCAGCTGCCACCGGGCCATGTCGGAGAAGACGGCCGACACCATAAACACGCTTCTGCAGGGCGTCGTCGAGGACGGCACCGGCAAGGAGGCCGGCCTCAGCAGCCGGCCCAGCGCGGGCAAGACCGGTACGACGGACGGCCGTTACGCCGCCTGGTTCGTGGGCTACACCCCGAACATGGCGGGCGCGGTCTGGGTCGGCGACCCCGAGCACAAGCGGCGGATGGTGGACATCAACATCGGCGGCCGTCCGTACGACAAGGTCTTCGGCGGCCAGGTGCCGGGGCCGATCTGGCGCGACGCGATGGCCGGGGCGCTCGCCGGCAAGCCCGCGCCGGGCTTCCACACGGTGCCGATCCGCGACCCCAAGAGCAAGAAGAAGGACCGGGCCAAGCCGCCGGCCCGTACGGACGACAAGCCCGGCGGGGGCGGCATCGACCTCCCCGACCTGCCCGATGTCATCGGGGGCGGGGGCAACGGCGGCGGTGACGGCGGCTGGTCCTGGCCGGGCGGCGGGCACGGGCGCGGGCACGACAGGTGAGATGCGCGTGAGGCGCGAAGAAAGGGGCGCCCCCTCGGGGGGCGCCCCTTTTCACGTCAGTGCGCGGTCGGCCCGCCACGCGGCGCTCAGCCCGCGAGCAGCTTCTTCACCGTTGCGGCCACCCGGCCGCCCTCGGCGCGGCCCGCGACCTTCGGGTTCACGATCTTCATGACGGCACCCATGGCCTTCGGCCCCTCGGCGCCGCTGCCCTTGGCCTCCGCCACCGCCTCGGCGACCAGCTGCTCCAGCTCGTCGTTCGTGAGCTGCTTGGGGAGGTAGTCGGCGAGCACCTCGCCCTCGGCCTGCTCGCGCGCGGCCTGCTCGGCGCGGCCGCCCTTCTCGAACGCCTCGGCGGCCTCGCGGCGCTTCTTCGCCTCGCGCGCGATGATCTTCTCGACCTCGCCGTCCGACAGCTCGCGGGCTTCGGTCCCCGCGACCTCCTCCTTCTGGATCGCGGTCAGCGTGAGGCGGAGGGTGGCGGAGCGCAGTTCGTCGCGCGCCCTGATCGCTGCGGTGAGGTCGTCCTGCAGCTTCGTCTTGAGCGTGGTCATGACCCAAGTTTGCCAGGGCGCGAGGGGTACCGCGCGGAGTTATCGGGCGGAGCGCCCATCGGGGAGCGCTCGTAACCCGTACGAAAGCAAGATCATCCCGCCCGGTGGTGCTCCCGTAGCCCGCTCTCTGCCACGATGGGGCCATGCGCGCGCGATACGGAGTACCCCTGTCCCTCACGGCGGTCGGCGCGGCCGGCCTCGCCTACGCCGCCGGCATCGAGGCCCGCTCCTTCCGGCTGCGGCGGGTGACGATCCCCGTACTCCCGCGCGGTATGCGGCCGTTGCGGGTCCTGCAGGTGTCCGACATCCACATGGTCAGCGGTCAGCGCAAGAAGCAGCGCTGGCTGCAGTCCCTGGCCGGCCTCCGCCCCGACTTCGTCGTCAACACCGGCGACAACCTCTCCGACCCCGAAGGGGTACCGGAGGTACTGGACGCGCTGGGCCCGCTGATGGAGTTTCCCGGTACGTACGTCTTCGGCTCGAACGACTACTACGGACCGAAGCTGCGCAACCCCGCCCGCTACCTGATCGAAAAGGTCCAGGGCCGACACGGACTGAACGGCAATCCGCCCGCCGTCGGCGTCGTCCACAACCCGTGGGAAGAGCTGCGGGACGCGTTCGACGCGGCGGGCTGGGTCGGCCTGTCCAACACCCGCGGCCGCCTCAAGCTCGAGGGCATCGAGATCGCGCTGACCGGCCTGGACGACCCGCACATCAAGCGCGACCGGTACGCCGAGGTGGCCGGCGGCCCCGAGGAGGGCGCCGACCTCTCCCTCGCCGTCGTGCACGCTCCGTACCTCCGCTCCCTGGACTCCTTCACCGCGGACGGCTACCCGCTGATCCTCGCCGGGCACACCCACGGCGGCCAGCTGTGCATCCCCTTCTACGGCGCCCTGGTCACCAACTGCGACCTGGACACGGGCCGCGTCAAGGGTCTCTCCACCCACTCCGCGGGCGAGCACACCTCCTACCTGCACGTCTCCGCGGGCTGCGGCACCAACCGCTACACCCCTGTGCGCTTCGCCTGCCCGCCGGAGGCGACGCTGCTGACGCTGGTGGAACGGGGCTGAGGGACTGGGGCAGGGACCCGGGCCCCGGGTTGGGCCCGGGCCCCGGCCCCCGGTGCGGGAAGCCTCTTCGTCCCACTCCAGGCTCCCCGTACCGTCCCCAATCCCCCCATAACCCGTCTAGCGTGGAGGGATGATCGACCCGACCCGGTCCGACCCCACCCGTTCCTCGCATTACGCGACCGGCCCGGCCGGCGCCTCGGCGCTCACCCCGTCCTCCGCGGTCGCGCCGCACGCCCGCCGCCCGCTCGCCGCCGTCCTCCGCGTCCTGCTCGCCGCGGCCGCGGCCACCGGCGTCGCTCTGAAAATCAGCCTCTCCGCCGACCTGCCGCGCGCACTCAGCGACTTCTCCGTCCAGGCCGGCGCCGCCTTCGCGCTCTGCACCCTGTGGTCGGCGTACCGCATCGGAAGCGGCCGCCGCCCCGTCTCCCCCCGGATCACCGGCGCCCTCCTCCTCTACGTACTCGCGGCCGCCGCGCTCCACCACACGCACCTCGCACCCGGCACCGGCAGCTCCCCCGTGACCGGCAAGGTCGCCGACCAGCTCCTGCACACGGTCACCCCGCTCGGCGCCGTACTGGACTGGCTCCTCCTGACCGTCCCGCGCCAGTACCGCCTCCGCCACACCTGGCAGTGGCTCGCCTACCCGGTCCTCTACCTCCTCGTCGCCCTCCTCCGCGGCGCCCTGCTCGCCCCGGGCACCCCCGGCCGCTACCCCTGGCCCCTCCTGAACACCGCCACCCACGGCTACCCGGCCGCCCTGTTCCACGCCCTCCTCGCCCTCCTGGCCCTCTCCCTCCTCGCCGCGCCCCTCCTCGCAATCGACCAGGTCAGGCCCGCTCCCCCGCGCCCTGGATACCGGATTTCGCGTACGGGGATCGGTCCGCTAAAGTATTCAAATCCCGCCACCCCGACTGAAGAAACACCAGGTCAGCCCTGGTCTTCCGGTAAGGAAGACCAGGGCTGAGTGGTTTCCAGGGCCCTGTTGGGAGAAATCTGGGAGAAGATCTTGGAATCCGTCTCCCAGCGGCCCGCTACCGACGCCCCGTCAGGCGCTGCCGCAGCAGATCGTTCAGCACGGCCACGGGTGACGTAGGACACATCGCCAGCCGCGCATCGAGCGCCGCCTCCCACATCGCGGTGAGCCCGGCCGTCAGCTCCTCCCGCATCTGCCGCGTGATGTGGCTGTACCGAGCCTGAACCGACCCGTCTATGTGCCCCATGCGCTCGTCCATGAGCTTCGTGGGTGTACGCAGCTCCTCCATGAGCGTCTTGTGGGTGTGCCGAAGCCCATGAGGAGTCAGCCCCTTGGCGATCGGCAGCCAGCACGCATCAGCACGCCCTTGGGCGCCTCTCCCCCGCGCTGGCACCCCCGGCCACGGATCGCCGAGCAGCGGCACAGGACGCGCCTCCTGCGGCGCCTTCTTCGGGTACCAGCCGGAGGCGGCCGGCGTGAACAACCATGTGGCGAAGCCGTTTCTGCGCCAGTGGGCCGCCTGGTCCATGGCTCCTCCACCCCGCCTGAAGCCGAGTGCGGTGATGGCTTCCTGCACGCGCTCCCTCGTCGCTTCCGCTACGACGTCGGGCCGGTTGAGGACATTGGACGCAGTGCCGGTGGAGACCCCGGCACGCCTTGCCACATCAGCGACCTTCGCGCCGGACTCCCCGGTCCGAGAGATGCCTTGCCCGCGGAAGACGTAAGTCCTTCTGTGGCAGGGGCAAGGCGTGGGCTTCGTACGCGTCACATGCCTGGACAGCAGGCTGACGAGCCAGGGTGGTGCGTCGATTGTGCGGTAGCTGTCGTCCTTCGGAGGGCAGTGCTCGAACTCCCCCGTATCCAGCTCGTAGAGCTGCCACTCGACCCGCAGGGCCCGCGGTCGCAGGAACTGTGTCTCCAACCCTACGAGTTCGCCCCAGCGCACACCGGTGTACCCCTTCGTGACGCAGGCCACGAACTCGTCGTCGCGGCCGGAGAGGAGCGAGGCTCGCTCGGCAACGAGCAGGATGCCGAGCGGGTCGGTAATCACCTTCTCCGGGCCTCGGTCGCGTGAGCGGCCGGCACGCTTGCCTCGGCCCCTGCGCTTAGTGGCCGGGTTGGCGCTGATGAGCCCCTCGTCGACGGCGTCTTCCAGCACCAGGTGCAGCGTGCCGCGCCACGTCTTCACGCTGGACGGTGCGTAGAGGGCTTTCTCCCGCTTCTCCCAGGCCTCGACGTCGGTGCGCTGGATCGAGGCGAGCGGGCGTTCCTCGAACTCGGGAAGCAGATGTTCCTCAAGGTGTCGGCGGTAGTTCTGCATGGTTGAAGCAGCGAGGTCCTGGGCCGCGTACCACCGCGACGCGTAGTCCCCGAAGGTGATCAAACCGGCTGCAGGGTCTCTCCAACTGCCGGTTCGGACCTTCGCCTCTTCTGAATCAGCCGCGCGTTTCGCTTCGCGCTTGGTGCGGAAGCGGATTACCTCTCCGCTGCCGTCGGCCACCGTGCCGTACTTGCCGGTGGAGACCTTGTACCGGCCGCGCCAGTACGTACCGCGGTTCTCCGCGAATCCCATACTCCCCCTCGTCAAAAAGGCGGCGGGTGAAGCCAGGAGGGCTTCACCCGCCGCGGTGTTCTCGTCCGTCAGGCCGCGTTCTGCGCTCTTCGTGGGCGGCGCGCACGGAGCTGGACAACCGGTGCTGTGGACGCGGTCCCTGCCTGCCGACGCTTGGCAGAGTGATGCCTGTCCGGCTCGCTCGTCTGCTCCGGACGTTCCTCAAGAATGTGGAGGATCTCCTGCACGTGGTCTTTCGTGAAGCGATAGCCGCTACCGCTCTTGATGAACGGGATGCGACGTCGCCGCGCCTGCTCCTTCACCCACCACTCCGAGCAGTCGAGGGCTTCGGCCACATCGGCGGCCGGGTAGAGGCGGGGAAGGTCGTGATTCTTCTGGTGCTCTGCCATGTCACCTCTTCGTGAGTTCCTAGACGGAGCGATAAGGGCGGTAAGGGCTGTAAGCCCCTTGACCTGGCCTTTCGCTCGGGCAGTAAGGAGGGCGGGAAGCGGTGCGATAAGTCCGGGCCCTCAGAGCGGCCGGCTTGTCGCCCGGTAAGCGCCTCCCTTACCGATCCGCCGTCCCTGCAGGTCAGCAGGCTTACCGGCCTTCTCGGCCTTTCCGCGCTCAGCCCGCGTAGGTCAGGACCGTGGTGGGGCGGCCGCCTGTGGGCTTCTGGTGGCGGCTGTAGCCGGGCAGGTCGAGCAGCTCGGCGGCGAGGCGGTCCCGCTCGGCTCGCGTGGTGTTCTTGAACAGGCGGCGGATGCGGTCAGCGGTGAGGCCGTCGGGGCCAGCAGCGCGGACCGCCTCGGCGAGCTTGTTCACCTTCGGGTCGCCGGTGGTGTCGCCGAGGAGGTGAACGGCCGAGGCGCGGGCGTAGTTGAGCAGTTGCCAGGCGGCTCGCATGTGGGCTTCGGAGATGGTGTCGGTGTGGTCGCACAGGGCGTAGACCATGGCGACCCGCTGGACGTATGGGGCAGCGCGGGCGGTGAACTGGGCGATGACGCCGCCGGCGGAGTCATCGCTGAGGGCCGGGTAGACCTGTTCGCAGTACAACTCCCATGCCTCCGGGCCGAACTTGACCTCGTCGACGCGGGCGGCGTCGGCCAGGACTGTGCGCCATCCGGACGCGAGGTTGGCTACCAGTTCCGGACTGGCGCCGCGGGAACCCGGCAGGATGAGATTCCGGTGGCAGAACATCGGCAGGAATCGGTTGTACGTGCCGCCGGCCATTTCCGAGTCCTGCATCTTGGCCCGGAACTCCTCCGGCGTGATGTGCCCCAGGATCGCGATATGCGGGTCCGTGGCCTTGAGCGAGTCGCGGACCATCGAGCCGAGCGAGTCACCGTCCCAAGCTTGGCGCAGCACGCCGGGAAGAGAGCTGCCCTCTCGGCGGCCGCGGCTCATGGTGACGGCGTACTCCGACTCCAACACCCACAACCGCTTGTCGATGCTGGCGTGCGAGGCGTCTTCGCTGTCGTCGTCCTTGACGTACTCGATCAGTCCTTCTCCGGAGTTCAGGCCGCGTGGGGTGTGTTCGGGGCCGAAGAAGTCCGGCAGTGCCTCGGCGAGCACCCGCCGGGCGGTGGAGGTCGCTGAGCCCTTGCGGCCCGAGGACGTGGGGCCAATGGTCAGGGCCCAGATCAGGGTGGGGTGGCGGTCGTTGCCGATCATCAGGTGCGGGCGGCGGCCGATGACCGCGCCGGCTGCGGAGAGGAGGTTGGCCAGTACCGCGATGGGGTCCGCCTCGGTGGTGGGGTCCAGCTCGCGGACCGTATCGCCCACCCAGCCGCAGAAGACGTCCGGGTGTGGGGTGGGGCCCGGCCGGTGGGGGCGGTGGAGGCCCGGCCGTCGGTCGTACAGCGGATTGGGCGGGCCGCTCGATGCCGCATCGTCGTCGGACGGTTCGGTGGGGCGGGCGGTCAGCTCGGTGATCTGCCGCAGCACCGTGGCGCGGAGCTCCGCGGCGTCGGTGTCCGGGGCGGAAGCCGCCTGGACGAGACGCGTACCGGCTTCGATCAGGCGACGGCGTTCGGCCTTCTCCCGCACGATCTCCGCGTAGTACTCGGCGTTGGCCGCGGTCGGCACGGCCTGGACGAGGGTGTGGAGGTAGGACGCTCCGCCGACCTTGACCAGGTCTCCGCGCTTGCCGAGGTGGTCGGCAACGGTGATCGGGTCGGCTGACTGCCCACGGTCGTACAGGTCACAGATCGCGCGGTGGATCGTCTCGTGCGCGGGCCGGTAGTAGTCGCCGGGGTCCATCGTTTCGATGACGTCGGCGATGGCCTGGGCGGAAAGCAGCATGGCGCCCAGCGCGGACTGTTCGGCTTCGAGGTCCTGGGGCGGCTTGGAGCCGACCAGGGGGGCGAGGTCGCCGTGGAGAGACCGCACATTGTCGTACGGTGCCGGTGCGGCCTCAGGTGACATGATGGGTGTCTCCTGTTCTGTCTTCGGACGGGCAGGGAGAGCCGGGGCGGCGGCGTGTCCTTGCACGGGAGTGCCGCCGCCTCGGCGCATGAAGAGGAAGAGCTAGGCCGCGGTCATCCGCCGCCAGGCCGCGTACTCCTGGCGTACGTACGGCCGGTAGCTCGGGTCCCACAGCGGGGAGTCGGGCGGGATCGGGCCGTTGCTCGTGGCGAACGGTCCGCCGCCGCGTTCCCGGTCGTACTGAGCGAGCCGGTGAGCCGCCCTGGCGGCGAGGGTGTCGGCCTCCGCCATGGCTTCGGGGATGCCCTCCTCCTCGGCCTCGCGAATGGCGAGCCGGTCCAGCAGCGCGGCCTTACGGAGCCAGAACTCCCGGCTCAGCCGCGTACCGGAAGCGTGAGTGGCCACCTGGTCGGTGACCCAGGTCATTTCGGCGAGGAGATGCGGGGCGTCGGTGTACGCATCGATGGACGTGGTGGCTTCGTGCACAGGCGGTCCCTACAGGTTGTGGACGGCGTCGACGACTGCGGCGGTGAGCTGGTTGACCTGGTGGGCGATGCCGGTGGAGGCGAGGTAGAAGCCGAACATCACGGCGATGAAGGCGGAGCCGTAGCCGAGGGTCTTGGAGCGGAGCAGGAAGATCAGGACGAGACCGAACAGGGCGACGAGGGAGACGGTGACAGCCACGAGGGCCTCCTCTGTGGGATGAGAGGTGAAGGTCAGCGGGTGCCGGTGCGGTGGATACGGGCCGCGATGTTGAAGAGGTGGCGGCCGACCCGTATGCGCTTGCGGTCGCCGTGGCAGCGGCGGCAGAGCTTGCCCGGCCGCAGGCGGCCCTTCCGGTCCTTGATGAGCTGGAAGCCGAAGCCGCGGCACTTGCGGCAGTTGCCGAACGGGCTGACCGCGCAGAGCGCGGCGTAACACAGCGTGTAGCCGGTGAAGAGCGTGATAGCAGCAGACGTGAGGGTCATTGCAGGTCCTCTCTGGCGTTTTCAGGGCACGCTCGAAGGAGGCCGCTATCCGCTAGCAGCCTGGTCAGGGTGGGAATGGGGCGCTAGCGGGGCCGCTAACGTTAGCGAGGGTTGTTGCTAGCGATAGCGGCCCCGGAGCGTCATCCGGCGTCGCGGTTTCCGTCACGCTCCGCGACTGCGGCGGTGATGTGGGCGCGTTCGAGGCCGCGCCGGTTGACGACCTTGCCGTTGATGCGGCGTCCGATCTGGACGGTGTCGATGCCGTACGGCTTGAGCGCCGCGGTGATCTGTTCGGCGGCCCACTCGCCGTAGACGTCGGGGCGCAGCTCCGCGAGGCGGGCCACGACCGTCTCGCTCCAGACCTTGGCTTCCTCGACCGGAATGACGCCGAGCAGGTCGCGCAGCAGATCGTAGGAGGCCACGGGGGTTTCCGGCTCTTCGCCGAGCGCGTGGCCGGAGAGGGTGCCGGCGTCCTCGCGGGCCTTGCGGGCGCGCAGTGCGATGTTGTCCGCGCCGACGCTGTCGACGTAGGTGGAGGCGACGATGCGGGCGTCCGCGCCTTCGCCGACGAAGTAGTGGACGCCCTTGTCGGCCCAGGAGAACATCGTGGCCCGTACGCCGCGCTTGTAGGCGGACGTGCCGAGGACCATGTCGTTCTCCAGCTGGCCCATGACCTTCAGGCACCAGCGGGCGGAGGCGTTGGCGGAGATGCCGGTGGGCAGGGCCTTGGCGTCCGGGCGCTGGGTGGCGAGCAGCAGCACGATGCCGGTGGCGGGGCCGCGCTTGACCAGGTCGGTGGCGATCTCCTCGAACTCGTCCTTGTACTTGGGATGTTCGAAGAGGACCTGGCACTCGTCCACCCCGACCACGATGGGGTGCAGACCGAGTTCCTTCTTGTCGGCCAGCTCGCTGATGACCTTCGACTCCGGGCAGATGTCCCGCGGCAGGGAACGGATCATCTTCGTGCGGCGCCGCAGCTCCTGACGCAGCTCCCGGAAGTCGCGGATCGCGTACTCGATGACCTCGTCATCGTCGCCGGCGCCGTGGCGGTGGGAGACACGGTCGCCGACCGGGTCCAGGTCGCCGGTGCCCTTCATGTCGTAGGTGTGCAGCTCCGCCCGCGGATCCAGCGCCGCGATCAGCAGAAGCAGGCGGAGCAGGAACGTCTTGCCCATTCGCGGGATGGCGCCGATGATTCCCGCGATGTACATCAGCGTGACCTCGACCCAGCGGCCGCGCGGGTCGGTGCCGAACGGCACGGGCTTGAACAGGTCCACGCTGCCGCTGGTCAGCAGCGGCCACTTGGGCTTCTTGGCCTTGGACATGTCCTGATCGCCGACCCACAGCACCAGGCGCCCGGTGTGCTCCTCGGGCACCGCCTCGGGCCAGACACAGCCCAGCGGGCGGCGCAGGCCGGAGGCGAGCTTGTCGCGTCGGTCGATGACATCGGTGACGGTCACGCCGTACGGCAGATCGCCCTCCGCCCGCCAGCCGGGGCCGTCCCGGGTGATGGGTGCAGTGAAGGCGAAGCCGTCATGCCCTTTGGACTGAGCCTGGTTGATGGCCGGTATGCCCAGCGCCCCCAGCGCGCGCAGCACGATGTTGCTGGTGAGCTTGGGTGCCTTGGACGTCTCGACGGCGCGGGTGATGACCGGGGCGTCCGCCTCGGTGCCGGCCGCCCCCAATGCGAGGACCAGGGCACCGAGGGAGACGGTCTGCAGCCACCCGGGCGCCAGCACGTACAAGGCGAGAGCCGTACCGAGGCCGACCAGCGAGCCGAGGAGGGCGACGAGGGTGCGCAGCCGCACGCGGCCGTCGCGCTGCCGGGAGAGCTTGAGGTACTCGGCCACGTCCTCCCGACGGACCGCGGCCAGCCGGACCGGCTCGCCCTCCTTGTCGGCCACCCACCGCATCGTCCCGCCCAAGAAGCGGGCCGTGCCGCGGGGCGCCTGGAAAGCCAGCCGGACGCCATAGATGGGGGTGCGGACGCCGTGGTAGGCGGCCATATGGCCGTAGTACCCGGCCACCCACCGCATCGCGGTGGTCAGCTCCTGCCGGGAGCGCAGCCAGCCGGGCAGCACTGGCCGACGCTTGGCGCCGGACAGTCGGGCCAAGAAGCCGGGGCCGGCCAGGTCAGGACCGTCGACCGGCACCACCGCCTCCGGGTCACTCGAAGCCCCGGACGCGGCACGGGCATGGCGGGCCTTGTTCAGGTCGACGATGTCCGCGCCGGAATCGGGCTCGTCGGAATCAGCTTCCAAGTCCGCCTCCAAGCGGCGGAACAGTTCGTTTTCGTCCTCGTGCTTCAATGCGGATGTCCTTCCGATGCCGTGAGGGACGAGTGGGGCGGCCGGTCGCTTGGCCGTGGACGGCCGCCCCACATCAGGACGTCAGGTCAGCCAAGAACTCGCGTGCAAGTGCGCGAGCGCTCGGCAGTCGTGCAGTGGACCAATCAGGCGCTGAGTTCGAGCACCGCGGCGATGACGGCGTCCTCGAAACCGTTCTCCTCGGCCAGCCGCCGGCGTGCCGCACGGATGCGGTCGCCACCCCACGTTTCGCCGAGCCCGTACGACTTCGCGAGCTCGACCGGGTCCGGCGTGCGGTTGTCCAACAGGGCTGCGGCAGCCTCGCGTTCGGCCTTCTCCCTTTGCGCCGCGCGCACTTCGCGAGGGATGCGCACCTCGTTCTGCGAGGTGCGCTCGTCAGAATTCGAGGCGCGGCCGTGGCCGGCTTTCGAGGCGCTTTCCGAGGCGGTCCGCGTGTGTCTCATCCGGTCGCGCTCAGAGCGGGAACGCCGTGCGGGTGCGGCCTCACGCTTGGCCCGCTCGTTCTCCTCATGGGCTCTGGCCTCGGCTTCCGCCTTGATGCGCAGCCTTTCGCGTTCGGCCTCCCGATCCCGCTCAGCGGCCTCGATCTCGGCCTGGACCCGGCAGCGCTCGGCCTCACGCCGGGCCGCTCGTTCCTCCTTATCGCGTGCGATGCGGTCCAGTTCGCGAGCCTTCTCGATTTCTGCCTGCTTGACCTCGCGGGCGAGGCGCGCGGCATGTTCGCGCTCCTCGCGCTCGGCCTCACGCTGTGCTTGTTCTCGTGCCAACCGGGCCTGTTCGCGAGCCTCTTCGCGCTCTGCTTCCTCCGCCCGCTCACGCTCCTCTCGGACCTTTCGGGCGCGGGCCTCGCGCTCGGCAGCTGCCGCATCCTGATGCGCCTTGATCGTGAGGCGATGCTCTGCGGTCTTCCGCGCGAGGTAGGTGCGGTACCCGGCCGATGCCTCGGCCAAGGTGATGAGGAGAAACGGTGCGACCGAGTGGAGCAGCAGCCCGCCGGCGTCCGCGTGTACCGGGATGAGACGGAAGTCGTCGTCCGGGTACAGGCTCTGCCAGCAGTTCATGATCCAGGTGGACAAGCCGGCGAACCAGCGGAGCATGAACGGCCAGCCGCTCGGCCGATAGCCACCTTGCTCGGCCAGCACCCCGTCGACGTACAAGACGGTCAGGAGAGCCAGCGACGCCAGTGGATCGAGCATCCACGCGACCCAGCCCGGCACGTCATGCTCGGTGGCGAACCTCGTGACGTTGATGCAGGTGAACACTAGCGCCCCGAAGCCAAGGACCAGCAGGGAGCGGGTCACGAGCTGACCGATTCTCTCCAGCTGCTCGATCGCCTTCCTGGCGGCGGTGGCTTCCTGTTCCGTCGCGGCCCGTCCGGGATCCGGTGACGGTACCGGTGACGGGTTGGTGGAGCAGTCAGTCAGGGGTTCCGTCACCGGCCGCGTCTCCCTCCTCGGGCCCGCACTGGCACACCTCCTCGGCGGCGCCCTGCCCCATCCAGCAGGCGCACACCACGGTCAGCCCTCCGACGGTCACCGCATCGCCCGGCAGCAGCCGGCACCGGTCGCACGAGCCGGTGGTCTCCGACTCGTCGACGGTGACGGCGACGTCGAGGGCGGTGGAGCGGTAGTCCTGGGTGAAGTCGTAGTCCTCGTAGTCGAAGTAGCCGTTCATCAGCCGAGTCCTTCCGTCGGGGTGTGGTCGTAGTGGCCCGCGAAGGCCACGCAGCTCTGGTGGGCGGCCAGCAGATCGGGCGTCTCCGCCTCGATCGCCTCCACGGTGATGCGGGTGACCAGGTCCATCAGCTCCGGCTCGTCGGCGAGGATGTCGCGCGCCGCGTCCAGGCGGGCGAGACGCTCCTCGTCGGATTCGCCCGGCACGCCGAGCCACAGCGCGGTAGGTGTACCGATGACCAGGTCCATCGGGTCGTCGTCGACGTCCTGGACGTCCTGGAAGCCAGCGATCACATAGGCCATGAGGCTCTCCTGATCTGAATGAGTAAGCAGGGAGACCCGGGACGGCAGCGGTGTCCTTTGCACGGGAGTACCGCCGGCCCGGCAGATCTGTGCTGAGCAAGCCGCGGATCTGCGCGAGGCAGAAGAGCCGCGGCAACCGCTCGTCGAAGACGAGTGGTCATGGCCGCTGGTGGCTCCTCGCGAGGAGCCACCAGGGCTAAAACCACTGGTCAGGGCACGGTCTTGCTTGCCAGGCGCCGTGCCATTCAGTTCTCAAGGAACGTCCTCTTCCAGCGGCCCCTTGGCGTGCGACGAAGTCGCCTTCCCGGGCTTCCGGCTGGTTCGGGTACTGCGGTTCCGCGCGGCGCTGCCGGTACAGGCAGGCATGGGCGAGCAGACAAGACGGTCATGAAGACCTCTTGTCCTCAACTCCTCTTTAGGAGTTGCCATGAACATAGGGCCCGTTCCGGTTGTCGTCAACTCCTCTTGAGGACTTATGCTGAATCCGTCCGACGGAGAGGGACGGTGAGCACCGCATGGCCAAGAAGTACGAGCGGATCGCTGACGCACTGCGCCAGAGCATCCGTGCAGGCCAGCTGAAGCCGGGCGACCGCCTGCCGGCCGAGACCACGCTCGCGGAGCAGTACAAAACCAGCGTTCCGACGATGCGCGACGCGCTGGGCGAACTGCTCGCCGAAGGGCTGATCGACAAGCGGCACGGCGTGGGCAACTTCATCCGCGAGCCGCGGCCACGGGTGGAGCGGAGCAACCAGCGTCATCAGTGGGAGAAGAACCGCGCGCGGCTCTTGGAGTCCGAGCGTCTGAAGACCGGCTCCACTGAGCACGACACCGGCCTGACCGTCTCCGACCTCGCCTTCAAGGCCAGCTACCGGGAAGTGAAGGCCGACGAGGACCTGGCGGCGGTCTTCTCCGTGCCGCTCGGCACGCGCCTGCTGGAACGGGAGTACCGGACCTTCCCCCGCGAGGGGGACGCGCCGTTCAGCCTCGTCTGCTCGCACCTTCTCTACGACGCGGTCTCATCGAACCCCGACCTCCTCGACGACTCCAATGAGCCGTGGCCCGGGGGAACGCAGAACCAGCTGCTCACGGTCGGCATCGAGCTGGACCGCATAGTGGAGCGGATCACCGCCCGGCCTCCGACAGCAGAGGAGGCCGAGGAGCTCGGCCTCCAGAAGGGCGTCTCAGTGTTCGTTCTCCGAAAGATCTGCATCGATACCGACGACCGAGTGGTGGAGGTCTCGGACGTGATCCTGCCCGGCGACGTCACTGAGCTGGTCTTCACGACACCCCTGGACCGGTGGTGACGATGCCGAACATCATCACGGTCATGACGGCCGTCCACCCGCCGGCCGCCAAGTACCTCGCCGACGCCTACAAGTCGCTGCTGGAGCAGGAGCTGCCCGACGGCTGGGACTGGCAGTGGGTGATCCAGGAGGACGGAGAGACCGACGAGGTCCGCCCGCACGTCCCCGATGACCCGCGCATCAGCTTCGGCCAGGGCCGCCACGGTCGCGCCGCGATGGCCCGTACTCTCGCGCTCTCGCGCGCGAAGGGCGAGTACATCAAGGTCCTCGACGCGGACGACATGCTCGCCCCCGGCGCCCTCGCCCGCGACCTGCGCGCCCTGACCAGCGACCCGTCGCTCGGCTGGGCAACGGCCCGCGTCCTCGACCTGATGCCCGACGGCTCGACCGTCGGCTTCGACCAGGACCCGCCCGAGGGCCCGATCGAGCGCGGCGCCGTCCTGGAGCACTGGGCGGCACACAATTTCCGCGCCCAGGTCCACCCAGCCACGCTATGCATCCGCCACGACCTCCTCCTGGCCCTGGGCGGGTGGATGGCCCTGCCGGCCTCCGAGGACACGGGGTTGTTGCTGGCGCTGAGCGCGGTGAGTCGTGGTTGGTTCTCGGCGGAGACGGGGCTGCTGTACCGGAAGTGGCCGGGTCAGGTCACCAGCCAGGCGGCGCACTCCGACGAGGAGGAGCGGGAGGCACGGTTCGCGGTGGTGCAGGCTCGGGCTCGGGCTTTGGCCGCGATGAAGAACTGGCGTCACGACGCAGGCTGATCCCGATTGAATGGCCGTGCCGGTGAGAGTCGCCCCACTGGCACGACGGGTCGTTAGCGCCTCTTCTGAGCGCACCCGCGCAGCACTTCTCGCGAACACGCACAGGCTGGCGTAGCAGCAGAAAGCCGGAGGGGCCGAAGCAACTCCCGCCCCTCCGGGCGTATCCGTGGGGGACGGATAGATGTTCATGCGCTACCCATGCCCTGGGTCGAGAATCCGTCGGCGGAAGAGATACAGGCGTCAAGGCCGACAACTTCACGCTGTTGGCGTAGGCCGACTCGTTCCGCACCGACTGGTCGCGCGCGACTGGGCGACGGGCGGCCCCGAGTAGGCAACTCATGTCCGTGCGCTGGTCGGGGCGGCTATGCGATCGACGCAGGAGAGAAATCGCCGGCTCCGCACCACGACTGGCAAAGACGCAGCGCCCCGCCGCAACAGGTGCGGCGGGGCGCTGCGTCAGTCACCGGAAGGCTTGGCGCCGTGCTCTTACGGCGCATCCGAGTTGGATTGCACCTCTTTGCCTGCAGAGCGCCGGATGCCAACAGCATCAGGCTTGGTTACTTGCACTCCGACAGGTAGCGGTCAAAGGCATGGGTCTTTGCCTTGCGCGCAACATTCTTGGAGTACGCATCAGCGTGCAGCACGCCGACGGCGAGCCGAGTGTCGTCCTCAACGTTCTTCGTATTTGCGCACGCCGCCACAACGAACCAATCGCTGTGGTTTGCGTCATCCGAGATGCCGTACTTGGGCTCTGCACCGGTGACGGGCTTTGACAGGTCATACGACACCATCGAAGAGCTCTGCGGCAGATTTCCCTCCACCTGAGCGACGGACTGGCCGACGAGCGAGTCCACAGGCACCTGCGGCTCGTCGTGCGTGCCACACCCTGCCAGGACCATCGCCACTGCCGCGGCACCCGCCACAGCGCCGACCCGGGGGAGCGTGAACGCAAAATGACTACGGCGGCAACTCATATGACCTTGCAACTTACCTTCGCGGGGGCGGGATCGAAAGCGTACTTCCACCCACTCGTACCGGCCTTGTAGTCAAGGGGTGTGGTGATGTGCTTCTCAATCTTGTACTTGTACCGTGTGCCGATCGGATAGGCGACGAGCGAGTGGCCCTTACTGACCTTTGCACTGCATGTCACCGACACGGACTGCGTCTTGGCCTTGCTGATGTTCAGGCTCGCCGCAACACCGTTACGGCTCAGGCCGAATCCCGCGTCAATCGTGCGCGTCGCCGACGACGTCTTGTTGATCATGCAAGTCATGCCCTTGGTCTGCGCCGTGCAGCGGGCAATTTCGTTCTTGGTGTTCGTGTAGTTCTTCTTCGCCGTCTTGTTGATGAGCTTGCTGTAGTGTCCGACAGCTGCTCGAGGCGAAATTTCACCGCTTTGCTTCTGAACTTCCGGAACGGGCGAAGGCTCGCCGGTGCTGGCGTGAGCTGCGGTCGTTCCCAAAGCGGTGGGCAGAAGGGTCATCGCAACCCCGACTGCTCGCATGGTCATTCTACGAGACATAAGTATCCCCCTACATGGCTGGCGGCTGTGGTCAGCAGCCGTCGTCGCCAAGATCATACTTATGAGCGATGCGGAAGTCTCATTTGCTCTTGGCTTTCAGATGTGCATGCAGGCACTTCCCTATCGGCAATGCATTCGGTTGAGCGAGCAACTGTTCCGGACAAGCCAAGGCGCCCGGACGGGATGGAGTATTCGTGTGGCTACCTGCGTAAGAGTTAGTGGAGCCTCGTCACGTTGGTTTCGTCATCCCGTTTGCGCTGCTGAACCGGTGCCAGTCCCGTGAGCTTCTCAGGCGCCATCGTCCGCCGAGGCTTCGGTTCTGCCGCTCATGCTCGTTGCCACGTCGTTACGGCTACGACAAGTGCCGCCGTCTGCTATGGAGGCGCGGCATCAAGCCCCTCGTCACCCGCCGCGGGCGTCGCCCACTGGAGACACCACGCCTCTAGGACACCTGCCTTTGTCGCGCTCGGCGAGGTTGACGCTTTCGGGCCATCTCGGCGTGCGGTCATGCCGGCGTCGCCAGGTCACTGTCCAGCTCGTGGGGGAGCGCCACTGCGGCGTGGTGAAGTGACGTTCATCGCTGCGAGCGCCGCCAGGTCAGGGCTTGGGCCCATACGGAACGGGTCGTGCGAGCCCGAAGCAACTGGTCCGCTCAACTGACTGAACCCGCCCTCTGAAGGTGGCCTACCTGCGACGGTTCGGCCGCCTGAAACGCGACGCGCCCCGGCTCATCTACGAAGAGCCGCAAAACCGGACTTGACGACAGCCAGAGGTTACCGCCCACCAAACGGTCCCCTTATCGCACCGTCATTTCCGCAGGTCAGCCCGCTTACCAAACTTATCCCCCTTGCCGCTCAGCTTGCGCGAGCTGAGCGGCAGCACTGCGCTTTCTCCAGGAAAGACCTTATTCGGCGTTCCATGCAGGCAAACGAACAGAGTACTCGCGCCCCTGACGCTCGCCTGACTCCATCTGGCTTCCGCTGGGGTACTCAATCTTGTACCCAGAAGGGGACAGACGGTTCCGGTATGCCGTCTCAAATCGTTCTGCCGTCTGCCCATTGGTCAATGCTTCGATAACCTCAGGTAGGGCATCACGCGATGTCTCAAGCTCATAATCCATAGTGACACGGACATCGATTCCAGTCCTCATGACCAAGGAATCCCCGAGATCATCAAACACGATAGGGCATCCGGTTTCCGTCGGCACCAGAATCCAGGTGTGCTCATCGAGCTGACGGAAAATTACCTTCCCACTCTGCTCGAAAGAACGGATGATCGCTACAACATCGTCACGCATGCGCTTCCTTTCAAGATGCGTATCCTGAGCCGCATTTTAGCGGTTCGAGGAACGCGACGGCCCTCACCCAAGAAGCTCGGGCGAGGGCCGTCTCGTTCGATCACCGAGTTCTCAGCAAGGGTTCTTGACAGCCTTGCTGTACTGCCAGTGCATCGACTTGGAGGGAACTCCCTTGTACACGCCGTGACCGCGGCTGGCCGTCCGGAACGTGCCCTTGCGGCACTTGTAGTTCCTGGTCTGGTTGCGGTACTTCTTGTTCCCCTTGGGCTTCTTTACGCTTTCAGACTTGCTCTTCGCGGCAGTAACCCATTTACCCTTGACCTTCTTCTGCAGCTTCACGGTGTTCACGAGTGAGTCAATACCCGCAGTGCACCAGTACTGAGACTTCCCCACAATCCACCCAGGCTTGCCATGGGATTCGTGAGGCCGGTTTGGGTTTACCTTGCAAGTGATTTGCCCCATTGCGGCAGCCGAGGTGGTCTGAGCCTCTGCTGCGGGCATTCCTGCGAGGGTGGTCGCCACAACGGCGGCACCAAGAGCGAAGCTCCTTACGGCGCGCTTCATTGCTATCTCCCCGATTGAAACTAGTCCCGAGGAGCGTACGTGATCTTGATCTTGAAGGGCAACCGTAATCGGACCATGGCCCAACTGGATGGTTGATTGATAAGTGAAGTAATTACTCGCCGAGGCGATGGCGCCTCGGTCTCACCGCAGTTCTTCGGCGTCCACCCGAGAGAAGATCAGCTCGCTCTCGTCAGTGACCGGGCCGCGCCAGCGGATCGGCGCCTGGGTGCCGCGGTGCAGGGCGGCGGGATAGCTCTCGGCCGCGTAGTCATTGGCCAACCGGTACACATTGAAGCCGCGCTTCGTGAACGTCTCCAACAGCTCATCGGCGGACTGGCCCAGCTCCGCCATCCGCTGCGGGGTGACCTCTATGGCCAGCTCGACGTCAGGGCGAAGCTGGTCCAGGACGGGTTCCAGGCCCCGTACGGCGGCCCCCTCGGCGCCCTCGACGTCGATTTTGATCACGCGGGCCTTGGCGATCTCCTCCGCCGTCAACACGTCGGGCAGCGGCCGGGCTTGCGCCTCGAACGTGGACTCCGCTTCGCCGGCGTACGGGACGATGCTGTTCGCCCCCATGTTGCGCGAGCTCGCGAGGACGAAGGTCAGTACCTCGTCCCGATCGGAGATTGCGGCGTTGATGGCGCGCAGGTTGGTGCAGTTGTTGGCCGCGGCCTGGTCGACGAGAACGCTGTGGAACCTCGGGGATGCCTCGATGGACACCACCTTGCCGCTCTCACCCACCAGGTGTGAGGCGAGCAGGCTGTAGTAGCCGATGTTCGCCCCGACATCCACGAAGGTGTCCCCGGGCTTGAGTCGACTCTCAAGCCACTGCGTTAGGTGCGGCTCCCACACCCCGAAGAGGTAGATGTACCGCTGGATGAGGTCCTGTGTGTCTGTCGTGAAGGTGGCGCCGAAGCGCGTTCGGGCCTGGCGGACCACGGGGTGGTCCCGCAGCTCAGCATTCAGGTAGTTGTCGAGCACGGCGGCCTTGCCGACGGTGCCCGGCGCGTAACGCACGTACCAGCGCGCCAGGTCCCGCTTGATCCGATGAAGGGCAGCAGTCAAGCCGACTCCCGAGTTTGTGGATATCTGCGGACACCGGGCTCACGCGCGGTCGATCGGGACCTCGTACACGATCTCGCAGTGTGCGGCGGGAAGGACGATGTCCGCGGTTTCCACCGGCCGGCCGTCCTCCGCCATGTACGTGCGCTGAATGTGGGTGACCAAGGAGTTTCTCGGCACCCCCAGCAGCGTCGCTTCCGCGTCGGTGGCCTTCCGCGGCTCCGGCTGCTCGACGGCGTGCGTGATCACGACGCCGATCTCCGCCATCCGCTGCACGACTCCGCGGCCGGCATGCGGGCCGCCCTCGGGGAGAACGATGATGGTGCCGCCCGTGATGTCGTACGGCTCCCAACTGGTCGAGAGCTGCACCGGCTTACCGTCCGCCAGGAACTCGTACTCAGTACGGACGCACAGGTCGCCCTCGGCGATGCCAAGACGAGCGGCAATGGCCGCCGGGGCCGGCACCTTCGCCTCTGTGCGGTGTTCCCAAGTTCCTCGCTTGCCGAGCCCGGCCATGTCCGCCCGGAACGGCGAACCGTCTCGCTGCTCGCGGCACCAGGACCGGACCATGCGGAGGCGGTCACGCGGCTCCGCCACGTACGTCCCCGATCCCGCGCGGCCTTCGAGCAGGCCCTGAGCGATGAGCAGTTCCTGCGCGCGGCGGACGACATTCTCGCCCACCTCGTACTCACTGCCGATCTGCGCGCGGGAGGGCAGCCGATCGCCAGGCGACCACTCGCCACTCGTGATGCGTTGCCGGAGACGGTCGGCGACGGCGAGGTAAGGCGGCTGCTCAGGCATATGGCAAATCTAGTCCACTAGCTCTAGGCTGGTTAACTAGCTTTACGGTGGGTAATTTCGTTGCGACGGAGGAGACGTGCCTGCACCTGCATCCCGAGCGCAGGACATCGCGGCACGCCTTGCAGCCGCCGGCTACGAGCCGCGTCTGTCCCGCCGCCCCGGCCGCATCCGGATCGAGGTCAGCGTGCCGGAAGCTCCCTCCGAGGCGAGCTGGCGATTCTTGCTGACCGCCTTAGAACGCGCCGACCGGTTCGGCCTCGAAGGGGGAGCCGACGGGCTCAGCGCCTGGGCGGTCATCTGGATCGTTCCGCATCCGCATGGTCGCGCGGGTCCTGATGGAGCGCCCAGCCGAAAGACGTACGGACCGCAGGAACCCCGCGAAGACCGGCCCGGCCAAGTCGACGAGAGCAGGCCGTAGGGAGCCGCACACATGACCGGCAGAACCGTCCCGGCCGCCGAGCCACCGCACCTCCCGAGAGGAGAACGAGCGCGTTGACCGGACCCCGCCACCGATCAGAAGTACCGGAGTGGTGCCGCCCATTGAACCCGAGCGAGGAGATGGTGATTGTGGATGGCTAAGCGGTACGAGGTGATTGCTGCGGACCTCCGCCAGCAGATCCAGGACGGCTCGCTTCCCGCCGGCTCGCGCCTGCCCGCGGAGACTGCCCTCACCAGGGCGTACAGGGTGGGCCTACCCACGGTGCGTCAGGCGCTCAGCGCGCTGCAAGCCGAAGGGCTGATCGAGAAGCAGCACGGACGCGGAAGCTTCGTCCGGGCGTCGGGGAATCAGATCGAGTACGCCAATGACAGGCGGAGCAGGCGGCTCGCCGGCCCCGCTCCGGATATCGACGTGGTCGTCACCTGCTGCGAAATGAAAGCCACGGAAGAGCTTGCCGCTCGCTTGAACGTGCAGCCGCGGACGCGCCTGCTGGAGTTCAGCTACCGTGGCCGGCTCCAGGAGGACGAGAGCCCATGCAGTCTCGTGCGTTCGTACCTGGTGTACGACATGGTGGCCGCGATACCGATGGCGCCGGTCGGTTCCGTCGGCGACGGCTCACCATGGGGCGACGCGTACGAGGGATGGCTCATCAACGCGGGCATTGAACTGGACCACGTCACCGAACGAGTCGGAGCCCGGCCGCCGACGGCAGACGAAGCCAGGGTGCTGGGAATCTTCCCCGGAGTCTCAGTCCTGGCCATCCAGCGGACATCCGTCGATACCGCGGGGCGAGTCGTTGAGGTCGCGGACCTGCTGTTGTCCGGGGACCGCATGGCAGCAGTCTACAAGACACCGGTGACGGCCGCGGCCCGCGTGCCTGGCTGAGCTTGAGCTGCTGTCCAGCCGTTCACTCAGCGCTTCCTGGCGACTGGGCAGCACCTCCACGTGTCCAACAAGAGTGTGTAGAGGCGAATTACGGTCCGGAATGGATGAAGGGGCCGCGTCCGCCGGACAGTGGCGGTGGCGGCCCCTTCGAGCTCCGGGGGAGGTTTCAGGCAAGCGCCCAGGCAGCCTGGAGCCTGATCAGTCGTCGTCGCTGTCGTTGTCGTGGTCGTCCTGGTCGACGTGCTGGTTGAGGACCTTGCCGCTGGCAGCGTCAATGGTGACGTCGTGGCTCTTGTGGTCCTTGCCGAGGACGTCGACCTCCCAGACGGTGGAACCGTTGCGGTCGTTGTCGTCGAGGCCGTAGGAGACGACGGTGCCGGGGACGGCCTTCAGGGCCTTGGCGATGGCCTTGTCGTGGCCGATCTTGTCGGCCTTGATCTGGGCCTGGGTCTCGGCGGCGTCCTGGGCGGCGTCGTCGTCGCGGTCGGTGTGCTTGTTCAGGACCTTGCCGTTGCCGGCGTCGATGGTGACGTCGTGGTTCTTGTGGTCCTTGCCGAGGACGTCGACCTCCCAGATGAGGGAGCCATTGCTGTCCGCGTTGTCGAGTTCGGCGGAGGTCACGGTGCCGGGGACGGCCTTGAGAGCCTTGGCGGTGGCCTCGGACTGGCTGATCTTGTCGGCCTTGACCTGGGCGCGGTCCTCGGCGGTGTCGTCCAAGTGGCGCTCGCTCTGGGAGAGCTTGACCGAGGAGTGCGGGGCCGGGGCATCGTCGTTCGCGAAGGCGGTCGCGGCACCCGTGCCGCCGATCAGTGCGACGGCGGCGGCCGTGGCGAGGACGATGGCGCGGGGGGCGAGCGTGCGCTTGGCATTGGCCTGCATGGGGACGTTCCTCCGGAGCGTGGTGCGGTCGGTTCCGTCGGCGGGCCTTGTCGCGCCCTTCCGACATTGATCACAGTGCCGAAGGGAACCTGAACACAGCCTGAAGGGCGCTGAAGAGCTCTTCAGGTTCCGACCCCAGGACGCGTGAAAGAGCCGCCCCACCGGACAGTGTCGGTATCGCGCCAGTCCTTCTACGTCACACCCGAAGATGAAGAACAAACTGAACGGGGCGGCCAGTACCTGCAGGCGGTCGTACCGGCCCAAGAGGCCGGTACGACCGCCTTCCACTGTCTCCCGGGTTGCTACTTGTCGAAGTCGAGATCCAGCATCCTGATCGCATTGCCGCGCAGCAGCTTGTACGTCACGTCCGGCGGGAGGCCGGCGACGTGGTCGGCGGCGACCTGCTTGGTGTGCGGCCAGGTCGAGTCCACGTGCGGGTAGTCGGTCTCGAACGTCGCGTTGTCCACGCCGACGGACTCCAGCGAGGCGACGCCGTGCTTGTCGCGGAAGAAGCAGCAGAAGATCTGCCGGTAGTAGTACGTCGACGGAGGCTCGGGGATCAGGTCCCGTACACCGCCCCAGGCCCGGTGCTCCTGCCACACGTCGTTCGCGCGCTCCAGGGCGTACGGCACCCAGCCCATCTGCCCCTCGGCGTACGCGAGCTTCAGCCTGGGGAATTTCACCAGAACCCCGCTGAACAGGAAGTCCATCATCGAGGCCATCGCGTTGTTGAAGCTGAGCGATGCCTCGACCGCCGGCGGCGCGTCCGGCGATGCGGCAGGCATCTGCGACGACGAGCCGATGTGCATGCACACCACCGTGCCCGTCTCCTCGCAAGCGGCGAAGAACGGATCCCAGTAACCGGAGTGGATGCTCGGAAGCCCGAGGTACGTAGGAATCTCGCTGAAGGTCACGGCCCGCACTCCCCGCGCGGCGTTCCTGCGGATCTCCTGCACCGCGAGGTCCACGTCCCAGAGCGGGATGAGGCAGAGAGGAATCAGCCGGCCACCGCTGTCACCGCACCACTCCTCCACCATCCAGTCGTTGTACGCCCTGACGCAGGCGAGACCCACCTCCAGGTCGCGGGCCTCGGCGAAGGTCTGGCCGCAGAAGCGCGGAAAGGTCGGGAAACACAGGGACGCCTCGACATGGTTCATCTCCATGTCCTCGATCCGGGCCTTCGGGTCCCAGCAGCCCTTGCGCATCTGTTCGCGGGTGATGCCTTCCAAGGTCATCTCGTCCCGCGAGAAGCCCACAGCGGCAATGATCCGCTTGTACGGGAACAGGTTCCCCTCGTACTCCCACCAGTCCGTCAGCGGGCCGTCCGGGTCCGTCGTGAACCGGTACTTGCTCGCGACCCGCTCCAACCCCCCGATTCCGGCGGTCATTGGCTTCGGTCCGCGGTCCCGGTACTTCGCCGGCAACCAGGTCTGGAAGAGGTGGGCGGGCTCAATCACGTGGTCGTCCACGCTGATGATCATCGGTACATCGGCGGTGTCGTTCGCCTGGCCAGTCACAGAGCCCTCCCGAGGGTCAATCGGTCACCGATCTGACGGCCCGTCAGGTGGAGGGTATAGACGACCCCTGCAAGCAACAAGAGAAGAGCGGGCCCTCCTTCACGGGTAAGCGAGGCGACGCCCCGGCGCGGGCACCAAGCCGTCGACCGATTGTGTAGCGCGCCGCCCCCCCGCCCCCTAAGCTAGTTAACTAGATTTACGCCAGGTGATCACACCTGGTGACGGCACCGCTGTGCCCTTCTGTGTCGAAGCGCAACCGAGCCTGCGTTCCAGGCTCTGCGCTGATCCGAACGGGCCACTCCGCATGCCGAAAACACACAGCCCCCGCGACCGCGTGACCGGTCCGGGGGCATGGCCAACCTGAGAGCAGGTCGTCATGCCACACCGTATCGCTGGATTCTTCGTTGCGGTCCTGCGCTGGTTACTGCCGGCGCCTGGGCGACACCGAACCGCGGCCACATGCCCGGGGGCAGGTCCCTACCGCACGCATCACTCCCGGCCCCGCCACATCAGCGGCGAGGTGCACCAGCAAGCAGAGCTGACCTGGGACCTCCCCCTCGTTCGTCCTTACGTACTCGCTCACGAACGGCAGCAGGAAGAGCGGCGTCGGTTCGCCGGGGGCCCACTCGACGCATGGTGGAAAGGCCAGCACGTCGCGGAGGTGATCGCATGAGTCAGACGCACGTGGTCCGGCTGCTGCCTTGGTCCCGACCGGACGGCAAGCCCTGTTACCTCAGCACGGACCAGAGCAACGGGTACATGTGGCAGCTGGCCGACAACATGGAGGCCATACAGCTCGGCATGGGCACCGCGCTCATCGAGCACGCCGAGGAGGTCCTCAGCGCCCCCAAGGCATCCCTCGAAGAAGTCCGCTACCTCGCCAACCGCCTGGTCGAGTCCCTTTCCGACGTGCTGCGGATCGCGGAAAGCCGTGGTGAGCGCCTCCAAGCGTCGGCACCGGACGGCAAGAGTGGTGGGGAGGGAGGGGACGACGATGGTCCGTTGCTGCCGGCGGATGCATTCGGATGATCCGAGCTGCCGAGTGCCGACCTGGGTGAGGATCTGCCTTGCGGTGGGCGAGTTCTCGCGCGTACGCGAGAGCGGGCGGCCGTACGCCTCACCGCACCCTGCCCTGAGACTTCCGACGGGAGTCCGAGCAAGTTGGGCCCGCGGCCTACTTGAGGCCGATCATGTTGCACTGCGCGGCAGGCTCACAGGGGTCGTGCGCGGCTGACAGTGGGCCATCCGCCGCGCCGGATCGGGGACGGCGCAACCCGAACCTGAGCTCCACGCCAAAGCCCGGCTCGCAATGAACGCACCTCGGACGAGACGGGCTTTCGCGTACCGCAGCCCCCACATGCGCCGACAACCAACCCCTTGCACCCTCAACACCGATGCGCTGAACTGACGCCCCGTCAGGTCGCGCACCTGACACCTGACGGACGACGCGGGAGGTGCGCACAGTGCAGACGATCTGGCTCAGCAGCGCCGAGTGGCTTGCCGTGCTACGCATCGGGCTTGGCTTGTGGTGGCTGGAGAGCTGGCGCCACAAGGACAAGAAGGAGTGGTTCAAGGGTGGCGGTGTGACGTGGGCGGCGGGCATCGCCGCGAAGCACCGCTGGCCCTTCGTACGGAGCAGCTTCGATCGCCTGGTCAAGCCGCATCCGCGGGTCATGGCCTACGTCGTCGCCTACGCCGAGCTCGCTCTCGGGCTCGGCCTCATCCTCGGCTTCCTCACACCCATCGCGCTCGTCGCCGGCTTCGTCCTGAACCTCATCTACCTCGTGCTCATGATCCACGACTGGGCCGAGCAGGGACAGAACTTGATGATGGCGCTGATTTCGCTGGTCGCCCTGTTCGCCATGAGCTGGCAGGTCTGGTCAGTGGATAAGGCATTCAGCCTCTTCCTGTAGCGCGAAGGGCTCGGCGCAGCCGCTCCGGTCAGTCGATGATCCCGAGCGCGGTGTCCGGCCGGCAGTACGGGCAAGCGCCGACTCCCTGCGCGAGGGCGTGCAAGGCCTGCTCCCTGGTGAGGCCACCACCCTTCCCCAGCCCGCAGTCACCGAGGTGTACGTACACGGGCGCAGCGTCGCGGCCGCCAAGACGCTCACGCTCAAGCTTCCACTCGGGCGGTGGCGGCACCGCGCGCTGCGGCTGTGTCGTCTGCGGTACCTCTTCCTGCTCGATCCACCGCCGCGTCTGATCGAGCTGCTGCAGCTGAACCCGCTGCAGGAAGCGCAGCATCTCCAGGCGAGACGGCAGCCGATCGTTCATAGGTTCGATTTTAGTGGGCTGGGCGCGGCGATCATGGCGAGGGGCGGCTGTCCTGTGCCTTCGAGCCCTGAGCGTGTGCCCCTGAAGCTTGAGCGGTAGCTCGTTGGCGCTCTCAGAGTCGACGCTGTCGGGGATCTTGAGATTCGCAGAGAAGACCGTGCGATCTCCTGGCGGTTCCGAACACATCCCCTCCCCACTCCGCCGACCTCGGCGGCTACCGGCGGAACCGGCGGGACTGGGCGCGCAGCTTGGACATCCAGCTCGGCCCCCAGCTCATGAGGGCCGCCGTCGCGGCCAAGCTGCCGAGTGTCACGATGAAGGCCCCCGGATGGTGGTGGTTCACCCAGCAGGGTTCCCACTCGTTGAGGCAGGGCTTCGAGGAGCTCTTTCGTCCGGGGATCGAGCGGGCAACGGCCAGCGCGCTCACCACGGCCACGGCCGCGTACGCGATGCCGGCCACGGCCCATCGAGACGAGCGCTCACTCCCGGCGGAGTTGAAACGGCGGAAGGAGCGCTTGGCGGCCGTGAACGTGATCGGGAGCAGCACGCCGACGGTGACGCCGAATCCGATGTCGGTCGCCGTCGAGTGTGCGGCCAGGTCCCACAGGTCGTCACCGAGCCACAGCGACAGTGCGAAGAATCCAAGGATGGCTACGAGCGCGGCGACCTGCTTGGCTATCGTCTTCCCGCTCGCCTTGGGACGGTTCATCAGTCGGATCCTCTCGGTGGTCTTGTGTGTGCGGCCGGTACATGGCCGCGGTCGCAAGCCCGCCCGTCCACGAGGCGTACGGAGTAGGCGGGCGCATCACGGCGCCTGCGGTAGCTGTCGTGCCAGGGCAGCCAGAACGGCTGCCATAAGACGCCTGCACCTGCGGATCAGCGTCGAGGAGGATCATCCGGTCCTGCCCCAGCCACAACTCGTACCCGATGTGCACAGCGGTCGTGGCGCAGAAGTACTGGCCCGCGAGGCTCTTCCCACCCTTGGGCCATCGGAACGGCCGCACGGGCGCCACCAGCTCGAAACGGACACCCCAACAACAGCCGAGAGGCCGCCAGACCCGTACGTCGTCTTCGAAGAGCTCCAGGTCGAACGCCACAAGGTCCGGACCTGCGTACGCTCCCGCAAGCTCCCCCACTCCCACCCCTGACGCCCCAGCACGGCGTGCCACTCAAACTTCGGTGACTTCGGTGAGACAACCTAATGATCACCAAGGTTCGCTGGCAAAGATCAAGGTTCGATGACACAGGACAGCGGCCCCCCTGCACGCCCGCCGTGCCACTGTCCCCTGATCCGCAATACGAGACACCTCTCTGGCCGGGTACGCCTCCCCCAAGCCACTCGACATCCCTTTCCAGCCATCATCGAACCGCGTTGTCGCGATCATGCCTAAGATCCTCAACACATCAAGATGAGTGTTGGGTCTGAAGCATGAGTGCTGGGTCGGGGGGCGCCGTGGGAGCCGGCGAGCAGCTAGTCACGATCGCCGCTGTACTGCTCGGCGCGCTGACGTCGTACGTCGGGAGCTACCTGTCCGAGCGGAACCGGACCAGGTACGAGCTGCTGACGCGCTGGGACGACAGGAAGCTCAGCGCCTACGAGGGCTACATCGACCGGATGAGGGCGGTCATCTTCCTGGCCGTCCAGCTCTACGAAGACCGCGCGGGAATCCGCGCAGCGGACAAGACGCAGGAAGAGATGCTCGTGGAGCATCTGGAGGCGAGCCGCCTGAGGGGACGCTCCTTCGAGCGGATCATGCTCCTCGGAGGCGACGACGTCATAGAGGCGGCCCACGAGCTCAACGCCATCGCCGGGGAGATCGACTGGCAGGCGACGGGCAAGATCGAGGGCACCTTGGAGGAGTGGCGCAGCCGCCACCGCTCCGTGTTCCGCGCGATCAACAACTTCCACGAAGCAGCCCGCACAGACCTCGGCGTCCAGGGCAACGCCACCGGCGAGAAGCATCCTGAGCGGGACCTACTGCTGCCGCCGGCGCGCTCCGAAGACGGCAACAGGGCATGAGCCTTCCCAGCTCGCCAGCCCACCAGAGACAGTCCGCAGCAAAGCGGCCGACTCATCTCGACGCCCCCCACAGCGGCCACCAACACAACAGCCAGGCTGAGAAACCACCTTCTTTACGGTTTCAAGGCGACCCGCTCCGCTCACCGCGCGCGGCCCGGCCCACGGCCGCTCCTGTCTCCGCCCCGCTCCAGCCCGGTCGGCGCCCGTACCGCGCACACGGCATGCAGCCACCTGATGTCAGAGAGGGGCACACGGGGCTGGGGCGGTCGGCTCCACGGCTTTAGGCAGCCGCGTTAGGTCAGGCCTCTACGATCACGGCCCCAACGTCATGCTTCAGCGGGCAGACCCACGGACTACCCGACGCGCCGCAAGCTTACGGGGCCATGATCACTCGCCCCACAGCAGCTCCAGCCCAAAGCTGTTCCGCCGACCTCGCAGGGAAGCTTGCGCATCGAGGACAACGTACGGATTCCGCTCGCCGCGGAACGTGCTGCGTGCCACCCTGATTCTATGACTCCGAACGAAGCAGCCAACGCTATCCAAGCAGATCCTCCACTAGGCGCCGCCAATGAGCCGCTTCTTCTACATGCGGGTGAGCTCGTAGTAACTCAAGACGGCCAACGATTCCCCGTCGAAGGGGTTATTCGATGGGAATGGCTACCTACGCCGCAAATTACGTATGAGTTCTCAACTGACAGCCCTGAACTCAACACGTGGGACATCACTGAAGAATTTACTGTTGAGATTCCTGACACAGTAACGATCGGCTCAGAAATCCTGTCCGACAATGAAGATTCAAAACCTCTTTTGCGCGCCAGTGGACGCATGAAGAACACGACTGTCGGCACTGGAGAGGATATTCGCAGGGTGACTTTTCACGTTCCGAATATGCCCGATGTGAACGGCCACTGGCTAAGTGAACCAGGAGGCAGGAGCTGGAATGGTCGTCTCGCATTCCGTGCCGCAGATTGGATGTTCATTCTGGATTCTCGCCCGGATCGGCGAGCCATCCGTGACCAACTCCGTGATCGTGGGGGGTACGCCACAACGCATACTGGCGAGCTAACTCGCCACGACAGTACCCCTATGTCACAGGAAGAGATTTCCAGCGCATTTCACCTATTGAGGTGCGTGCTGAGCTTCTCCTTTGGCCGCCAAATTACCCCGTGCCTCGGACTAGGATTCAACTCTGGCGGCGAAGTGGCCTGGCGAGACTGGAGAGTCTTCCACATCAGGCCCTGGTCTGGGGCACATCGACTGGTTGACGAGACTCGCTATTCCGATCTCGCCGATATCTTCTCGCTCGTGGGTGACCTATGGAGTGACGAATTCAGTCGCGACCTGCTGTCTAACGCAGTACATTACTACCTGGAAGCAAACGATCCGATGCCAGTCAACATCGCGGTTTCAGCTGGCCAGGCAGCGCTAGAACTAATGGCATACGAGAAGCTGGTCGAGGAAAACAGGACTCTAACCTCTAGTCAATACAAATCTGCGGCCGCCCACGAAAATATTTCAGCTTTGCTGAGAACCTACAGCATCGACGGTCAAATTCCTGCAATCCTTTCGAGGCTGAAATCTGCCGCGTCAGGCGCTAATCCTCCATGTCTCACAGGGCCAGAAGTTCTAACCCGAATGCGCAACGGCGTAATCCACCCATCCCGACATAAGCAAAAGTTTAGCACTGACGCATGGGTTGAAGCGTGGGAATTGACCTGCCAATACGTTTCCCTTGCCATCCTTGGCAGAATTGGATTCAATGGCTCGTACAGGGATCCGGTGGACCCAAACAAGTATGCTGGCGTGGTGTCCACTGTTCCATGGGTCAACGGCCAACCTGGCGGCAATTGAACTTTTGACGTGGCCCGCCGTAGCGCAGTAGGTACGTCTCTCGGTGACCGATCTATGTAGAGCTATCGGATCAGGGCGCTTCTGACACCTACAGCTGACATCAACAAGCGGCTCTCCCTGACTGACGCGTCAGTCGGCTGCAGCAGCTCCTAGCTAACACAGTTGGAAAAAGTGTGCCCCTGCTCTCGCCCACGCAAGAGGGCGGCGCATCCAACACTGGCAAGTTGCCTTATCCGCTTCCGTTCAACCCCGTTCACAGCCGCCCAAGGTCAAACCCTACTGAGGCCATTGGCGTCGCTTCACTAGAGTGCTGTGCGGCTACGCAGTTGGATCACGTTACTGTTGCTATTCGAAACGGAACGAACCGGGGCGTGAGGCAATTCGTCCACCGTGGCATGCTGCTCAAGCACCCTCATTGTGAGCTCTTCTGACCATGCAGCACCGCGCGCGGCAGCCGCAGTGCTCAGACCAGCACCGTAGTGAATCTCCAGCAACTTACGAAAGGCTCGGGGCTTCTCCTGTGGGACGTGTCCAGGTTCTTGACGATTCCACCCGCGGGCGCTGATCTGCTTGTACAAACTAATTGCGCGCTCTTGGTCAATCACGCCAATCTCCCTGGCGCCGCGAATGAGGCTTTTGATGGACACCCCCCACTGCGTCTTCAGCATGGCGAGTGCGCTCAGCGTAGGACGTGCCGGCATCACCTGAGCGAGTGCAGAGCGCGGTGTCAGGAGTTCCGCAGCGAAGGCATCCGCCTCCGCTTCAACAGAGCTTCCCGTCTGCCCTGGTTTATGCAGAACAAGGTGACCCAATTCATGAGCGACCGTGAAACGTGCCCTGTCTCCAGGAGTGCCGGAAAGAACGGCGATGATGGGCTCGGAATCTCGCCATGCACAAAATCCATCTAGATTCTCTGTCTGAAAAGGCAAACCTAGAACGGTAACGCCGGCCCGCTCAACTGCAAGAATGAGGTAAGGGAGCGGCTCGTTGGGCGTAAAACCCAAAACCGACCTAGTCTCCGTAGCGGCCCGAGCAGGGTCCATGCCATGCATTATGGGGATCCGACAAGGGATCGACCGCGCGCTGGCACTCAAGTTGCTGTATTCTTCGTAAACTAGCTTCGCCCATTGAATTGCCGCTGTTTTTGCCCGCTGGGTGAGTCGGCTGCGGGCTCGAAGTTGGGGCGATAGAGCCTCAAGATTTACTGTCGGCTGACGCCGGAAAAAATCAACAGAAACTCCAAATGTCGCAGCCAGAAGAGCCTCTGTCTCCTCATCTGGCTGCGCACTCCCCTTCTCGATCCGCGAGAGCTGGTACTGCGACATCCCGGGGACGACACGGGCGAGCTCGCTCTGCGTCATCTGGTGCATCTCTCGCACCTGCTTGACGCGCTCGCCGTGGATCATGTCGGTTAGTCTCCTAGCTGCCTGTACTGCTGGTCCGGTTCGAGTTCGTCGAGGTCCGCGGCCCGAAGAGTCGCCATGCCCTCAGAGAGCTTGCCAACCCAGTCAACCCTCAGACTGTTCCGCTTGTGACCGCCCCCAGTAGGCCGCACGAGCGTCATCGGATCAACCAAGCTACCCGCGTCATCCCTCCACAAGAGCAGCAGGTTATCTGTCTCCAAGCCGGGGATGGCGGACCCCGCAGCCTGGCCCCAAAACGCCTGCCTCCTCTTTGAGCGCCCAGGCAGCGGGATAGTCACCCCGCCGGTCCTGACGTTCTCACTCGGCCGCAGGATGCGCACTGCCATGCTCCGGTAGAAGAGCAGCAAGCCTGACATGGCGTACAGAGGACGCCCCTGTTCGGTCTCGGCCTGCAGGCCAGCAGATCGCAACTGATCGATCGCAATGCGGCGAGCGGTGTGAGCGTAGTGCCACGGGTCGTCCGACCTGACCAGGCCATTGTCAGTGTGGTGCTCATTGGCCGCGTCGAGCCCTGCCTTCAAAGCACTGAAGATCGGCGGGATGACAGGCTGCAGCTGCCTCACCGACTCTACGTAGGTTGCCATGCGCATAATATGCCACGCAAGTTCACACCCTGTCTGCCCCGTTTCCAGGCGCTTGATCACAACTCGGAGCGTTGCAACGCGCTCTCTGTGCTCTACGGGCTCCCGTCACTCGGGGTCGGTCGACGGCGGGGTTGCCTCCCGCGCCGTATATCCAGGACGCGCGTTCGTGCCGGAGCAGCACTTAGTTAAGGCCCAGACCATCACGATGGGAGTAAAAGCGACGGGTGGATGGGATGGCGTGTAGCTGTGGCACGCGCGCCGTCGGGCAGGCCAGCAGGGCTTAAGAACAGCGCGAGGGCGTCGGTCGCGCCCGACGAGCTGCTCGTCATCGCCCAGGCAAGCGAGTCGTGTATCTCGCCCGGGCGGTCCGGTGAGGTACTTCCGTGTAAGCACGTAGCGGTCCGCTGCCGACGGCGGTACACACCGGCCTCGGGCCAGGCCGCGCCGGTCACTCCGCGGGCGGCCCGTCGAGGTACGCGTTCACGGCCTCGATGAAGGTGTCGATCTGCTGGCGTGCTCGCTCTGAAATGACGTGGAAGGGTTCCGGCCCGTCCCGTTCCGGCCAGAGCGCGGGCCATGTGAGTTGCATTTCGAGGCGACGCAGATCCCTGGTGGGCAGGAGGCCACTACTCACCATGTTCGCCCATACCGATTGCTGCATGAGGTTTCCGCGGAGCTCCGGCCGCAAGAGCTTCGCATAGACCGCTTTCGCTGTCTGGTTCCCTTCGTGGGCTGCGGCCAGTAACAGGAACTGGGGACGGCTCTGCCGGTGGACGTATAGGACGTGGCCGAAGACGTCGTTCACCGTCTCGTAGGCAACAGCCGCGACATCCGACAGTGACTTCGGCCCCTCGATTCGCACGACGGCCATGGCGCGCCACATTGCCTGGCGAATCTGCGCGGACTCGTCGAGGTCGAGTACCTCATAAGAGGTCGAGAGCTTCCGGGCCTCTCCCAAGGCGCGTTCGGTTTCGACGACGAAAGTGACGGCTGCCTCGCGGCGGTTGCTGTTACGCCAGTGGTCGCGAACCGATTCGGCGGCCAGTTCGGCGGCCTGCCGTGCGGCACGGGCTTGACGCAGGCCGACGACGAGCGCGGCGAGTACGCCGAGGACCGCAGCGCCTGAGGCGACAAGGGCAGCGATCGTCTCGGCCTGCATGGTCAGCATGATGCCCGTTGGCGCGGGGGCGGGGAACATGCCGCCAAGGAGGGGCATGACGAAACCTCGCCACGCGGGCAGGGCTCTGCGGGGGCTCGCTGCTGCTCAGGGGCGGTGCCGCTGCACATCCAGCAGGTGACGGGTCGGTCCGCGGCATCTATGTGCGCCTCCCGGCGCCCCAACAGCGGCCGCTGCACTGAGTACCAGTCGGTTGGCGCCGCCCTCCTGACCCTTTGCCGTGTCGGCCGACCCCTCTCTGGTGCGGCCGCAAGCGACCGTCGCTTTCGGTTCGATGGTATAAACCCTCGGTGTCCGCACCCTTAGCCGACGACACCCCTGGCCCGATCTGCCGGCCCCGGCTCTGGGAGAAATTTGGGAGAAGATCTTCTCCTGTAGACCTGCATACGCGCTGTCAGACCAACTCATACCGACGGTCTGACCTGCATTCAAATCCCGCCACCCCGACTGAAGAAACACCAGGTCAGCCCTGGTCTTCCGGTAAGGAAGACCAGGGCTGAGTGGTTTCCAGGGCCCTGTTGGGAGAGACTCGGGAAGAGATCTTGGAGTGCGCCTCCGCTCGGCCCGCTACCGACAGCCAGTCAGGGTCTCCCGCAGGGGATCGTTGAACACGGCCACGAATGAGGTAGGACACAACGTCGGCCGGGCATTCACATCCGCCCCGCCCTACGTCCCGCCTCCAGCACGTTCACAGCGGGCGGCAGAAGCCGCATTCCGCCTCGCGCCAACCAATCCACGGGAGACCAGCGGCCCACGCACGCTATGACATCCGTCACTCTGGGCATACTCGTCGCGTACGGCAGCGGTTTGCGACTTCAATGCTGCGCGTCGGCCGACGCCTTGTCGAGGATGTCACGCACATTGTGAACCGCAAGGCGCAGAAGGCGGCATGGAGACCTCACGGTTACCTTCACCGTTTCGCCGGTGATCAGCACGTGGCGTTTTGGGGCACGGATGCGCCAGCCCCGCAGCCGTGGGCACTATTGGCGTCTCGGCCGAGTGTCCGTCAATGGCGCAACGGTTGCTGACTGCCCTATCGGGTCACGTCGCATCCCGCACGTCGCGCGGCCACTGTGCCAAAGGCAAGGGCTCCTTGAGGGACCGTCAATACCAAGTGGTAGATCTTACAGACCGCGTCGTCACGGGCTGGGGGACGACGCCTGACCTGTAGGGGGATGGACGATGACCGTCTTCGCTCAACCGGCGAGCTTGAAGCGGGCGGCTGTGCGCGAACACTACGAGGAAACGATCCTGCAGCCCGTTGCCTTCGACCAGCACACAGACTTGCTCGATGCCCAAGTGCTGCAGGACTTGGACAGACTGTTTCCCGGCGGGCGGGCGCAGTTGTGGGGTGTCACGCCAGGTATTGGTGATGCCAACCTGCCTCAGATCAGGAAGATGCAGCCTGGGGACACCGTCTTCTTCTCCGGTAACAAGCGCCTGTACCTCGTCGGCACTGTGGCCTTGACATGGCACAACCCTCAGCTGGCCCACCGTCTGTGGGGCGTCGACGATCGGACTGAGCAGACGTGGGAGTACATGTACGCCCTGGATGGCGTTCGAGGTATCGACTTTCCCATGGAGGAGATTCGCTCTCTGCTGGGGTGGAAGCCCAACCGGAACATTCAGGGATTTGTTGCCCTGCGGGGGTCTGACGGTGAGATGCTCACGGACCTCGTGGGCTTTGAAGCAAGTCCACCGGCCCTTTCGGTTCCGGGGCAGGGCGAGCGTGCCAAGTCAACTGACGGGACGACAGAGGGCCCTACAGATATACGTGCAGAAGCTCAACGCCGGGCCGAACAGGGACGAATAAAGAAGGCATTGCTACCGGGAGCAGAGGGTGAGTGTGCCCTGTGCGGCCGTACGCTGCCCCGAGAATTTCTTGTCGCGGCACACATCAAGAAGCGCTCGGCCTGTGACGATGCGGAGCGCTGGGACATCCGCAACGTCGCTATGCTCGCGTGCCTCCTGGGCTGTGACAGCCTGTTCGAGCATGGCTTCATCACCGTGGAAAGCGGGGGCGTCCTCAGGATCAGCCCTGTCATACAGAGCGCCCCAGCCGTGGCCAAGTACGTCAAGGAGCACTTGGCCAACTGCACCACACCCTGGTGGTCGGCAGAGCGTGAGCAGTACTACTCGTGGCACCGCTCGCACATCTTCCAGCGAGGAGCTCTCACACCCCAACAGGTGAGCGGCTGATTGCCTGGCGGGTGCGCGTCAGGGGAGCGGCATCGCGTTGATGCGGGGGGCCAGTTCGCGGGCGAGGGTGGTGGTCAGGGCTCGGAAGATGGCTACTTCGGGGTTGGGGTCGTGGGCGCGGGCTGCGAGGTGGCTGGATTCCGGTGGGGCGTCCAGTACGGGGACGAAGACGGCACCGGGCCAGTTGTAGTAGCGGGCGAAGGAGCGGAGGCCGGAGCCGGCGCCGTGGCCTGTGAGGACGCCGGTGAGGACTTCCTGGGGGAAGAGGGCGATGCTGCGGCCGCGGCGCGCGGCATCGTTGCGGAAGTAGAGGTACTCCTTGAAGACCGCCGGCGTGTGGTCGGGGACCCGGAAGATCGGCAGGTCGGCCAGGTCGGCGACGCGTACGCCCTCCGTGCGGGCGTCGGCGAGCGGTGCCGAGGCGGGGACGACCACGATGCGCTGCTCGGTGAGGAGCACGTCGCCGACCAGCCGGTCGTCGTCGGGCATGGGGCGGATGAAGGCCAGGTCCACACGGTCTTCCACGAGTGCCGTGACGTGTTCGGTGAAGTTGAGCTGGATCACTTCCACGGGGACCTCGGGGCGCGCCCTGCGGTAGGCGTTCACCGCGGCCGGGGTGATCTCCGCCGAGCCGTGCCCCATGATGCCGACGCGCAGCGGGCGCGCGGTCGTCTCGCGCTCCCGGCGCACCGCCTCGTGGACGTCCTCGACCGCCGCGTCCGCCGCGGCCAGCAGCGTGCGGGCGTGCTCGGCGAGGCGTACGCCGGCGGCGGTCGGCCGTACCGGGTTGCGGTGCAGGAGTGGGGTGCCCAGCTCGTTCTCCAGGCGGCGGATGTGCTGGGTGACGGCGGGCGGTGAGAGGAAGAGGCGGGCCGCCGCCCGGCCGAAGTGCTGTTCCTCGACTACGGCCAGGAAGGAGGGGAGCAGCCGGAGGTCCATGAGTTCCCAGGGTACGGCGGGGGCGCGGCCGGCGCGGAGGACCGTTCACGATTCGTGAAGGCGGGCGGCGACAGGCGGTCGGTGGCTCGTACAAAGGGTTCCGTGACCGATACCGCCGACGCCGTACTTGCCCGGACCCCGACCGCCCCCGCGCCGCCTGCCCCTCGCCGGTACGGGCTGCGGACGGCGTTGATGATGACCGCCTCGGGGTGGAGCGCCAACCAGTTCGCCGCGCTGCTCGGCGCGTACCGTGCCGGCGCGGGGCTGTCGGACGCCGCGGTCAACGCGCTGCTCGCGGTGTACGCGGTGGGGCTGATACCGGGGCTGCTCGCCGCCGCCCCGCTCTCCGACCGGTACGGGCGGCGTCCGGTGGCGCTCGGCGCGCTCGCCCTCAATGCGGTGGCCACGCTGCTCCTGATGCTCGGCGCCGGCTCGGTGTTCTGGCTGGGCCCCGGCCGGCTGCTCACCGGGATCAGCGCCGGGGCGCTGCTGGCGGCCGGCGGGGCGTGGGTGAAGGAGCTCTCCTCGCCGCCCTACGCGCCGGCGGGCACGGAGACGGTGGCCGCCCGGCGCTCGGGCGTCTTCGTCTCGCTGGGCTTCGCCTCGGGCGGGCTCGCCGCCGCGCTGATCGCCCAGTGGGCGCCCCACCCGATGGTGCTCGCCTATCTGCCGCATCTGGTGCTGGCGGTACTTGCGTGGGGGCTGGCGCAGGGGAGTCCGGAGACCTGTCCGGTGGGCCGCGGACGTACTGCTGGGGGTACGGAGTTTGGACGTACCGCCCAGGACACGGCCTCCGGGCGTACTGCTGCGCGTACCGGCGCCCGTACCCCCGCCGCACGCCCCGGCTTCTGGCGCGCCCTGCTGCCCATGGCCCCCTGGGTGTTCGCCGGGCCGATGGTCGGGTTCGCCACGCTTCCCGGGCTGGTGGACGGGGGTCTGCGTGGGTGGGAGGTGGTGTACGCCGGGGTGGCTACCGCCGTCGTTCCCGGTGCCGGGGTGGCGGTCCAGCCGCTGGCCCGACGGCTGAGCCTGCGCAGTCGGCTGCTCAGCGCGGTCGCCGGGATGCTGGTGATGGCCGGGGGCTTCGGCCTCGCCGGGGCGGCCGCCGCGTACCAGCAGCCGGTGCTCGGCCTGGTCGCCGGGGCGGTGCTGGGCGCGGGGTACGGGCTGGTTCTCACGTACGGGCTGGGTACCACCGCCGCCCTCGCGGCGCCGGGCGGGCTGGCCCGCCTCACCTCGTACTTCTGGAGTCTCGCCTACCTCGGGATGTTCGCCCCGCTGCTGCTCAGCATGCTGGGCAATACCTTCGCGGTGCCTGGCCTCCTGGCCGGCGCCGGGGTGCTGGCGGTGGTGTGCTGTGCCCTGCTCGTCCTTCTGAACCGGCCCTGCCGAGTGGGAACCCGGTGAACCCGGGTTCCCACTCGGCGCCGTCTCAGCCCTCGCCCTCCAGCTCGCCCTCCGTCTCCAGGAAGATCTCGCGGAGGGCCTCGATCGCGGCCGGGTCGGGCTCGGCCCACATGCCGCGCGACTCCGCCTCCAGGAGGCGTTCGGCGATGCCGTGCAGGGCCCAGGGGTTGGCTTCCTGGAGGAACGCGCGGTTCTCCGGGTCCAGCACGTACGCCTGGGTGAGCTTGTCGTACATCCAGTCGGCGACGACGCCGGTCGTGGCGTCGTACCCGAAGAGGTAGTCGACCGTCGCGGCGAGCTCGAACGCGCCCTTGTAGCCGTGGCGGCGCATCGCCTCGATCCACTTGGGGTTCACGACGCGCGCCCTGAAGACGCGCGAGGTCTCCTCCACGAGGGTGCGCGTGCGCACCGTCTCAGGGCGGGTGGAGTCGCCGATGTACGCCTCGGGGGCGGTGCCCCGCAGCGCCCGTACGGTGGCCACCATGCCGCCGTGGTACTGGAAGTAGTCGTCCGAGTCCGCGATGTCGTGCTCGCGGGTGTCGGTGTTCTTCGCAGCGACGGCGATGCGCTTGTAGGCCGTCTCCATCTCCTCGCGGGCCGAACAGCCGTCCAGGCCGCGGCCGTACGCGTAGCCGCCCCACACTGTGTAGACCTCCGCGAGGTCGGCGTCGGTGCGCCAGTCGCGGGAGTCGATGAGCTGGAGCAGGCCCGCGCCGTACGTTCCCGGGCGGGACCCGAAGATACGCGTGGTGGCGCGGCGTTCGTCGCCGTGCTCGGCGAGGTCGGCCTGGGCGTGGGCGCGTACGAAGTTCTGGTCGGCGGGCTCGTCGAGGCCGGCGACCAGGCGGACCGCGTCGTCCAGCAGGCCGATGGTGTGCGGGAACGCGTCCCGGAAGAAGCCGGAGATGCGCAGGGTGACGTCGATGCGGGGGCGGCCCAGCTCGTCGAGCGGGATCGGCTCCAGGCCCGTCACGCGGCGCGAGGCGTCGTCCCAGACGGGGCGGACGCCGAGCAGCGCGAGGGCCTCGGCGACGTCGTCACCGGCCGTGCGCATCGCGCTCGTGCCCCAGAGGGACAGGCCGACGGAGGTGGGCCAGTCGCCGTTGTCCGTCTTGTACCGCTCCAGGAGGGAGTCGGCGAGGGCCTGGCCGGTCTCCCAGGCGAGGCGCGACGGGACGGCCTTCGGGTCGACGGAGTAGAAGTTGCGGCCGGTCGGCAGGACGTTGACCAGACCGCGCAGCGGCGAGCCGGAGGGGCCGGCCGGTACGAAGCCGCCCTTGAGGGCGTGGACGACGTGGTCGAGTTCGGCGGTGGTGCCGGCGAGGCGCGGGACGACCTCGCGGGCGGCGAAGTCGAGGATGTCCGCGACCTGCTGACCGTGGTTCGCCGCGATGTCCGCCACCGCCGCCGGGTCCCAGCCCGCGTCCTCCATCGCCTGTACGAGGGCGCGTGCCTGCTCCTCGGCCGCGTCCGCGGTCGTCCGGGTCGCCGCCGACTCGTCCAGGCCGAGCGCCTCGCGCAGGCCGGGGAGGGCGGACGTGCCGCCCCAAATCTGGCGGGCGCGGAGGATCGCGAGGACCAGGTCGACGCGGGGTGCGCCGGTCGGCGCGCCGCCGAGTACGTGCAGGCCGTCGCGGATCTGGGCGTCCTTGACCTCGCACAGCCAGCCGTCGACGTGCAGCAGGAAGTCGTCGAAGCCGTCGTCGTCCGGACGGTCCTCCAGGCCCAGGTCGTGGTCGAGCCTGGCGGCCTGGATGAGGGTCCAGATCTGCGCGCGGATGGCGGGCAGCTTGGCCGGGTCCATGGAGGAGATCTGCGCGTACTCGTCGAGCAGCTGCTCCAGGCGCGCGATGTCACCGTACGAGTCGGCGCGGGCCATCGGCGGGACGAGGTGGTCGACGAGGGTGGCGTGGACGCGGCGCTTGGCCTGCGTGCCCTCGCCCGGGTCGTTGACCAGGAACGGGTAGATGAGGGGCAGGTCGCCGAGCGCGGCGTCCGGGCCGCAGGCGGCGGAGAGGCCCGCGTTCTTGCCGGGCAGCCACTCCAGGTTGCCGTGCTTGCCCAGGTGGATCATGGCGTCGGCGCCGAAGCCGCCGTCCTCGGCAGCGGCGGCGATCCAGCGGTAGGCCGCCAAGTAGTGGTGCGAGGGCGGCAGATCGGGGTCGTGATAGATCGCGATCGGGTTCTCGCCGAAGCCGCGCGGCGGCTGGATGAGGATGAGCAGATTGCCGCGGCGCAGGGCCGCGAGCACGATGTCGCCCTCGGGGTTGCGGCTGCGGTCGAGGAACATCTCGCCGGGCGCGGGGCCCCAGTGCTCCTCGACGGACTTGCGCAGCTCGGCGGGGAGGGTCGCGTACCAGCGCTTGTAGTCGGCGGCCGGGATGCGGACGGGGTTGCGGGCCAGCTGCTCCTCGGTGAGCCAGTCCTGGTCGTGGCCGCCGGCCTCGATGAGGGCGCGGATCAGCTCGTCGCCGTCGCCGGAGACCAGGCCGGGGATCTCCTCCTCGGGCCCGAAGTCGTAGCCCTCCGCGCGGAGGCGGCGCAGCAGTTCGACGGCGGAGGCCGGGGTGTCCAGGCCGACCGCGTTGCCGATGCGGGAGTGCTTGGTCGGGTATGCGGAGAGTACGAGCGCCACACGCTTGTCGGCGGGCGCGATGTGGCGCAGCCGGGCGTGACGTACGGCGATGCCGGCGACGCGCGCCGCACGCTCGGGGTCGGCGACGTACGCCGGGAGGCCGTCCTCGTCGATCTCCTTGAAGGAGAACGGGACGGTGATCAGGCGGCCGTCGAACTCGGGCACGGCGATCTGGCTGGCCGCGTCCAGGGGCGAGACGCCCTCGTCGTTCTCCTCCCAGTCGGCGCGCGAGGAGGTCAGGCAGAGCGCCTGGAGGATCGGTACGTCCAGGGATGCGAGCGCGCCCGCGTCCCAGGACTCGTCGTCGCCGCCCGCGGAGGCGGCGGCGGGCTTGGTGCCGCCGGCGGCCAGTACGGTCGTGACGATGGCGTCGGCGTCCCGCAGCCGCTCGATGAGCTCGGGCTCGGGGGAGCGCAGCGAGGCGACGTACAGCGGCAGGGCACGGCCGCCGGCTCGGTTGATCTCCTCGCACAGTGCCCGCACGAAGGCGGTGTTTCCGCTCATGTGGTGGGCGCGGTAGTAGAGCACCGCGACGAGCGGGAAGTCCGGCTGCGTGCCGGGCAGCGGCAGATGGTCCTCCAGCTCGCCCCAGGACGGCGCGGCGGCCGGCGGCTCGAAGCCGTGGCCGGTGAGCAGCACGGTGTCGGAGAGGAAACGGGCGAGCTGCTCCAGGTTGGCGGGGCCGCCGTGCGCGAGGTACGCGTGTGCCTCGGCGGCGATGCCGACCGGGACGGTCGAGGCGGCCATGAGCTGGGCGTCAGGGGCCTGTTCACCGGTGAGCACGACGACCGGGCGGCCGTCGGCGAGCAGCTGGTCCAGGCCCTCCTGCCAGGCGCGGATGCCGCCGAGGAGGCGTACGACGACCAGGTCGCAGCCGTCGAGCAGGCCGGGCAGCTCTTCGAGGTCCAGCCGGGAGGGGTTTGCGAAGCGGTAGCCGACGGGGCCGCTCGCCGCGCGGGCGCTCAGCAGGTCCGTGTCGGAGGTCGACAGGAGCAGGATCCGGCGGGTCTCGGGGTTGGGCTCCCCGGAGGAATGCAGCATGCGGCGTCGGGCCTTCCTCGGGGTCCGCGCCCCGGGCGGTGTCGGAATGGATTTCCCCTGCTCGGACGGGACCGAGAGCGGAGGAAAGGGAGTTCCTGGCTCACCCGGCCGCTGGGGCCGGGCTCACAGTGGCGGGACCGCGCCGGATTCGCACCGGGCTTCCTCCCCTGTCGCCGTCGCCGGCGATGGTGACGGACCGGATGGCCCGCCGTGAGCATAGTAAGGGCCGCTCCCCGAGCGTGGGGCGGACGCCCGGGACGGGATCGGTATGCTCGCCGCCATGCCCACGGCGACCAACCCTCCACCTCGGGACGAACCCCCCATACCGGTTCGTCTCGACGCCTGCCCGGGCACTTTGCGGCTGCACATGGCGGACGACGGTGCGCTGGCCCGCGTTCGAGTGCCCGGCGGCGTACTGACCGCCGCTCAGGCGGCCGCGCTGGCCGACGCGGCGGTCCGCCTCGGGGATGGTGCGCTGCACCTCACCTCGCGCGGGAATGTGCAATTGCGTGGCCTGGACGGCGACTGCGGCGCGGCCCTGGCGGGCCTGCTCGACGCGGCCGGACTGCTGCCTTCGTACCGCCACGAGCGGGTACGCAACATCGTCGCCTCCCCACTGTCCGGCCTCGACGGCACCGGACACGCGGACGTACGCCCCTGGTTGGGCGCCCTGGACGGCCTGTTGTGCGCGAGCGAGGCCGCGACCGCACTCTCGGGACGCTTCCTGTTCGCGCTGGACGACGGGCGCGGGGACGTGGCGGCGCTCGGCGCGGATGTGACATTGATCGCCTCTGGGGCTGCGGGGGCTGCTCCCGGTGGTGCTGCGGAGAGCGCTGCCTCTGGTGCGGTGGGCGCTGCCTCTGGTGCGGCGGGCCCTGCCCCTGGTGCGGCGGGCGCTGCTTCTGGTGGTGCGCTGCTGTACATCGGGGGCGCGGTCGGCGCACTTCGAGTGCGCGGCGCCGACGCCCCTCGGGCCGCGCTGATGGCGGCCGAAGTCTTCCTGGATGCGGCGGCGGAGAGCCGGTCCCGCGCCTGGCGGGTGAGCGATCTGCCGGGCGGTACCGAGGAGTTGGTACGCGAGACGGCGCGACGGCTGGACGCGGCGGGCATTGCTTGCACGTATGCGGCGGGGGCCTCGCTGCCTACGGGGGCGGCGCCCGCCCCCGGGATTGTCGACGGCCCCGACGGCCATCGGGCGCTGTCCGTCCTCGCCCCCCTGGGGACGCTGACCGCCGCACAGTGGGGGCTGCTGACCGACGTGGCCCGCACGGACGGTGCCGATGAGATACGGCTCACCCCGTGGCGCGGCGTGGTCGTCCCCGGGCTGGACCGCGCGGCCGCCGAGGCACGGCTGCGCGACCTGGCGGCGGCCGGCCTGATCACCGACCCCGCCTCCCCCTGGCACGGCGTCGGCGCCTGCATCGGCCGCCCCGGCTGCGCCAAGTCCCTGGCGGACGTGCGGGCCGACGCCGCGACGGCCCTGGGGGCGGGCGGCGGGCTGCCCGTGTACTGGTCCGGCTGCGAGCGCCGCTGCGGTCATCCGCAGGGCGACTGGGTGGACGTGGTCGCCACCCCCGAGGGCTACGAGGTCGACGGGTACCGGGTACCGCCGCGCGGTGAAGCCCTGCGTACTGTCGTGAACGACACCCGGGATATGAACGGGTCTTCACACGTGAACGGATCACCAGACGTGACGGCGACGAGATGAGCGAGAGCACCGTGTTCGACTACGAGAAGGACGGGGCGGAGATCTACCGCCAGTCCTTTGCCACCATCCGCGCGGAGGCGGACCTCGCGGGGCTGCCCGCGGACGTCTCCCAGGTCGCGGTCCGGATGATCCACGCCTGCGGCATGACCGATCTCGTCCGCGACCTCGCCTTCAGCCCGGAGGTGATCGGCCGCGCCCGGGCCGCGCTGGAGGCCGGCGCGCCGGTGCTGTGCGACGCGCAGATGGTCGCCAGCGGAGTCACCCGCAAGCGGCTGCCCGCCGACAACGCCGTGGTGTGCACCCTTTCGGAGCCGGGCGTGCCCGAGCTGGCCGAGAAGCTGGGCACCACGCGCAGCGCCGCCGCGCTGGAGCTCTGGCGCGACCGGGGCCTGCTGGAGGGCTCGGTGGTGGCCGTGGGCAACGCGCCGACCGCCCTGTTCCGCCTGCTGGAGATGGTCGCGGAGGGCGCGCCGCGCCCGGCGGCCGTCCTCGGCATACCGGTGGGCTTCATCGGCGCGGCCGAGTCGAAGGACGCCCTCGCGGCGAACACGCTGGGCCTGGACTACCTGGTGGTGCGGGGCCGTCGCGGCGGCAGCGCGATGGCCGCGTCCGCCGTCAACGCGATTGCGAGCACCGCGGAATGAGCACCACGGAGAGCGGCGCCGCCGAGCACACCGGGCGCAGCGGCAAGCTGTACGGAGTCGGGCTGGGCCCCGGCGACCCGTCCCTGATGACCCTGCGGGCCGTCGAGGCCATCGCGGAGGCGGACGTGGTGGCGTACCACAGCGCCCGGCACGGCCGGTCCCGCGCCCGCGCGATCGCCGAGCCGCACCTGCGCCCCGACCACATCGAGGAGCTGCTGCGCTACCCGGTGACGGTCGAGACGACGGACCACCCCGGCGGCTACCGGGGCGCGCTGAACGACTTCTACGAGGAGGCCGCGGCCCGGCTGGCCGCGCACCTCGACGCGGGCCGCACGGTCGCCGTCCTCGCCGAGGGCGACCCGCTCTTCTACGGCTCGTACCAGCACATGCACAAGCGGCTCGCGCACCGCTACCCCACCGAGGTGGTCCCCGGGATCACCTCGGTCAGCGCGGCCGCGGCCCGGCTCGGCGAACCGCTCGTCGAGGCCGAGGAGACGCTGACGATCGTGCCGGGCACGCTGCCCGAGGACGAGCTGACGGCCCGGCTGGCCGCCGCCGACTCGGCGGTCGTGATGAAGCTCGGCCGTACGTTCCCGACCGTGCGCCGCGCCCTGGAGCGTACGGGCCGGCTGGCGGACGCGCGGTACGTGGAGCGGGCGTACATGGACGGCGAGCGCACGGCGGCGCTGGCGGACGTGGACCCGGACTCGGTGCCGTACTTCTCGGTGGCCGTGCTGCCGTCGCGCGTGGACACCGGGCCCGCGGTCCCGGAGACCGGCGACGTGACGGTCGTCGGCACCGGGCCTGCCGGCGCTCCCTGGCTGACGCCCGAGTCGCGCGGTGCCCTCGACAACGCCACCGACCTGGTCGGCTACACGACCTACCTGGACCGGGTACCGGTACGGGCGGGCCAGGAGCGGCACGGATCGGACAACAAGGTCGAGTCCGAGCGCGCCGAGTTCGCGCTGGACCTGGCGCGGCGGGGACGGCGCGTCGCCGTGGTCTCCGGCGGCGACCCCGGCGTCTTCGCGATGGCCACCGCCGTCCTGGAGGTGGCGGCGCAGGAGGCGTACGCGGACGTCCCCGTACGGGTGCTGCCGGGGGTGACCGCGGCCAACGCGGCCGCCGCCCGCGCGGGCGCACCGCTCGGCCACGACTACGCCACGATCTCCCTCTCGGACCGGCTCAAGCCGTGGGAGGTGATCGCCGAGCGGCTGCGCGCGGCGGCCGCCGCCGACCTGGTGCTCGCCCTGTACAACCCCGGTTCGCGCAGCCGTACGTGGCAGGTCGGCAAGGCCCGCGAGCTGCTTCTCGAACACCGCGCGCCGGACACCCCGGTCATCCTGGGCCGCGACATCGGCGGCCCGGAGGAGAGCGTCCGCGTCGTACGGCTGGCGGACCTGGAGCCGGCCGAGGTCGACATGCGGACCCTCCTGATCGTCGGCTCCTCGCAGACGCAGACCGTACGGCGCGAGAACGGCGAGCAGATCGTCTGGACGCCGCGGCGGTACCCGGAGGACTGAGGCGCGCTTCGGGGGCAGCGGCTGTCCTTCGGGGGCGGCAGCTCCCTTCGTGGGGCGGTGCCCGCCGCCCCCGGGGTCACGCCTCCGTGAGGAACGCGCCGCCCACGTGCTCCGCCAGCCAGCGGACGGCCTGTTCCGGGCTGTCCGCCACGGGGACGCCGGCCGGGGCCGCCGGGCGGCGGACGACGACCACCGGGACGCCGGCCTCACGGGCGGCCGTGAGCTTGGGCGCGGTGGCCGCTCCCCCGCTGTCCTTCGTGACCACGACGTCGATCCGGTGCTCGCTCAGCAGCGCCCGCTCGCCCTCCAGGGTGAACGGGCCGCGGTCGAGCAGCACCTCCATGCGCGGCGGACACGGCCCCTCGGGCGCGTCCACGGACCGCATGAGGAACCACAGGTCCGCGAGGTCCGCGAAGGCGGCCAGGCCCATCCGGCCCGTGGTGAGGAAGACCCGCCGGCCCAGGTCCGGGAGGAGCGCGGCGGCCTCCTGGAGCGACCCGGCCGAGTGCCAGTCGTCGCCGTCCCCGGGGACCCAGCCGGGACGGCGCAGCGCCAGCAGGGGAACATGGGCCATGCCTGCGGCCGTCGCCGCGTTGAAACTGATCGTTCCGGCGAAAGGATGGGTGGCGTCGATGAGCACGTCCACCTGGTGCGCGCCCAGCCACTGGGCCAGCCCCTGCGCACCCCCGAAGCCGCCGATGCGGACCTCGCCCGGCGGCAGCACGGGGCGGGCGACACGGCCCGCGAGGGAGGTCGTCACGCGTACACCGCCGGCGAGCCGGCCCTCGGCCAGCGCTGCGGCGAGCCTGCGGGCCTCCGTCGTCCCGCCGAGTATCAGTACGTGCGTCGCGGCGTGCATCGGGACCTTCCATGGCTGAGGCGAGTGGCGGGCGCAGCGCCCAACTCAAGCACACCGGTCTGCGGCCCGGCTGGACGACCGGCGCCTGCGCGACCGCGGCGGCCACCGCCGCGTACACCGCGCTGCTGACCGGCGACTTCCCCGACCCGGTGACGATCACGCTGCCCAAGGGCCAGACCCCGGCCTTCGCGCTCGCGGTGGAGGAGCTGACCGAGGACGGGCCCGGGGAGGCGCCTGGAGAGCCGTCAGGCAGGCGCGCGACGGCCGGTGTGGTCAAGGACGCGGGCGACGACCCCGACGTCACGCACGGCGCGCTGGTCCGCGTCACCGCACGCGCCCTGCCGCCCGGCTCCGGTGTGGTCTTCAAGGCCGGACCGGGCGTGGGCACGGTGACCCGCCCCGGCCTCCCCCTCGACGTCGGCGAGCCGGCCATCAACCCGGTGCCGCGTCAGATGATGCGCGACCACCTGGCGCAGGTCGCCGCGCGCCACGGGGGCGGCGAGGCGGACGTCGAGCTCACCGTCTCGGTGGACCACGGCGAGGAAATCGCCCGCTCCACCTGGAACCCACGGCTCGGCATCCTGGGCGGCCTGTCCATCCTCGGGACGACCGGCATCGTCGTGCCGTACTCGTGCTCGGCCTGGATCGACTCGATCCGGCGCGGCGTGGACGTGGCCAGGGCGGCCGGCCGTACGCACGTGGCCGGCTGCACCGGCTCGACGTCCGAGAAGACGGTGGTGGCCGAGTACGGCCTGCACGAGGACGCCCTCCTGGACATGGGCGACTTCGCGGGCGCGGTACTGAAGTACATCCGTCGGCACCCGGTCGAGCGGCTCACGATCTGCGGCGGCTTCGCCAAGCTCTCCAAGCTGGCCGCGGGCCACCTGGACCTGCACTCCGCGCGCTCCCAGGTCGACAAGGGCTTCCTCGCCGGGCTGGCCCGGCAGGGCGGCGCCGACGAGGCGCTGGCCACGGAGGTCGCGGCCGCCAACACCGGTCTCGCCGCGCTCCAGCTGTGCGCGGCGGCCGGGGTCCCGCTGGGCGACCTGGTGGCCGCGACCGCCCGCGATCAGGCCCTCGAAGTGCTGCGCGGCGCCCCCGTGGCGGTCGACGTCATCTGCATCGACCGCGCGGGCAACGTGGTCGGGCGCAGTACGGTGCGCTGAGCTCGCCCCGGGGCCGTCCCCGGCCCGGCGGGATCAGCACACGTGGCGGTCGCGCTCCGCCGAGTACAGGTGGCTGTCCCGGAACTGCTCGGCGCCCAGCGTGCGGCCGACGATGATGACGGCCGTACGGACGATCCCCGCCGCCTTCACCTGGTCCGCGATGTCCGCCAGGGTGCCGCGCAGCACGAGCTCGTCGGGCCGGCTGGCCATCGCGACGACCGCGGCCGGGCAGTCAGCGCCGTAGTGCGGCAGCAGCTCTTCGACGACCCGGTCCGCGTACCGGGCGGCGAGGTGCAGCACCAGAAGGGCACCGCTGCGCCCCAGGGTGGCGAGGTCCTCGCCCTCGGGCATCGCGGTCGCCTGCTGCGCGATACGGGTGAGGATGACCGTCTGGCCGACCGTGGGCACGGTCAGCTCCCGCTTGAGCGCCGCGGCGGCCGCCGCGAATGCCGGTACACCGGGCACCACCTCATAGGGCACACCGGCGGCGTCCAGCCGCCGCATCTGCTCGGCGACCGCGGAGAAGACCGACGGGTCGCCGGAGTGCAGCCGGGCCACGTCGTGCCCGGCCTCGTGCGCGCGGAGCACCTCGGCGGTGATCTCGTCGAGGTTCAGCTGCGCGGTGTCCACCAGCCGGGCGTCCGGCGGGCATTCGGCGAGCAGTTCACGGGGGACGAGACTGCCCGCGTACAGGCAGACCTGGCAGGCGGCGAGCGTCCGGGCACCGCGCACCGTGATCAGGTCGGCGGCACCGGGGCCCGCGCCGATGAAGTACACGGTCATCTGTCGTCTCCTGAGGGTGCGTCGTAGTCGTCGATGCCTGCGCGGCGGTCGTCGTCCTGATAACGGCCGTCGCTCACGGGGGCCTTGCGCACGGCCCACTGGGTGACCGGCATGGCCTGCCGCCACCCGGTGAAGCCGCCCACCGGTACGGCGTGCGCCACGGCCAGCCGTACCAGCTCGCCGCCGTGCTCCCGGTACCAGTCCGCGAGCAGCGCCTCGGACTCCAGCGTCACGGTGTTGGCCACCAGCCGGCCGCCGGGCGGCAGCGCGTCCCAGCAGGCCGCGAGCAGCCCGGGGCTGGTCAGCCCGCCGCCGATGAAGACCGCGTCCGGTACCGGCAGGCCGGACAGGGCGTCCGGGGCCGGGCCGGTGACGACCTGTAGGGCCGGTACGCCGAGCCGGTCGGCATTGCGTCCGATGCGCTCGGCCCGTACGGGGTCGCGCTCGACGCAGACGGCGCGGCAGGAGCGGTGGGTCCGCATCCACTCGATGGCGATCGAACCGGAGCCGCCCCCGATGTCCCACATCAGCTCGCCCGGGGCCGGCGCGAGCGCCCCGAGGGTGGCGGCACGGACATGACGCTTGGTCAGCTGCCCGTCGTGCTCGTACGCGTCGTCGGGCAGCCCGGGTACCGCGCCGAGGCGCAGCGCATCCGGGGCGCGGCGGCACTCCAGGGCGATGATGTTCAGCGCGTCCCCGGGCGGGTGCGGCCACTCCTCGGCCGTGCCGGCCAGGACGCGCTCCCGCTCGCCGCCGAGCTGTTCGAGCACCCGCATCCCGCTCGGCCCGAAGCCCTGTTCTTCCAGCAGCCGGGCGACCTCGGCGGGAGTACCGGGGCCCGCGCTGAGGACGAGCAGCCGCCGGCCGTCGTGCAGCGCGGCGGTGAGCTGTGCGGCGGGGCGCCCGACGAGCGTGACCACCTCGGTCTCCTCCACCGGCCAGCCCAGCCGGGCGCAGGCGTAGGAGACGGAGGAGGGGTGCGGCATGATGCGCAGCGCGTCGGTGCCGACGGCCCCGTCGCCGAGCACTTCGGTGAGCGTCCGTCCGATGCCGTAGAACATGGGGTCGCCGCTGGCCAGCACCGCGACCTTCTGCCCGGCGTGCGCCGCGAGCAGCCCGGGCACGGCGGGCCGCAGCGGCGACGGCCAGGCCACCCGACGCCCCGCGCACTCCGCGGGCAGCAGGGCGAGTTGGCGCGGCCCGCCGATGACGACGTCCGCGTCCCGCAGCACGGTCTGCGAGGCGGACGGGATACCGCCCCACCCGTCCGCTCCGATCCCGACGACGGTCACGGCCGGTGGCGTGGGGGGTGGGGACGTGGCGGGGGTCACAGCCGGCTACCTCGGAGGTCGAGCGGGTTCGGAGCCGCACTCTACTGGCAGCACGCGACGGCCCGGCGGCCGCCTCCTGACGGCACCTGGGGCGGACCGCCGACGGCACGGCGGAGGATCGCCGACGGCGCCCGGGCGGTACTGCCGACCGCGCCGCTGTCATGCCCGTGGCGAAAGTTTTCCACAGGCGAACGGTCGGCCCGACGCGATGTGCCTCGCCGGGCGCAGAATGGGTCGCATGACTGACGAGACCACTGCCATCACCGAGTCCATGCCGGACTGGGAAAAGCGCTTCCGGGCCCCGCGCGTCGGCCTCCCCGAGTGGGCCGAGGACGCCCCCGCGCGCTCCCTGTTCGTGTCCAACGCCACCGGCACCTTCGAGCTGTACGCGTGGGACCGGGCCAGCGGTGAGCAGCGCCAGGTCACGGACCGGCCGAACGGCACGACGGACGGGACGCTCACCCCCGACGGCGAGTGGATCTGGTGGTTCTCGGACACCGACGGCGACGAGTTCGGCGTCTGGATGCGCCAGCCGTTCGGCGGCGGCGAGGACGAGCCGGCCGCGCCCGGCCTCGCCCCCTCCTACCCCGGCGGACTCGCCCTCGGCCGCGACGGCACGGCCGTCATCGGCTGCTCCACCGACGAGGAGGGCTCGACGATCCATATCGTCCGCCCCGGCCAGGACCCGGTGGAGATCTACCGCCACCGCGAGTCGGCCGGCGTCGGCGCTCTCTCCCACGACGGCTCGCTGATCGCCGTCGAGCACACCGAGCACGGTGACGCGATGCACTCCGCGATCCGCGTCGTGCGCCCCGACGGCTCCACCGTCGCCGAGCTGGACGACACCAAGGGCGGCACCGAGGAGCTGGGCCTGTCGGTGATGGGCTTCGCCCCGGTCGACGGCGACGCCCGGCTGCTGGTCGGACACCAGCGCCGCGGCCGCTGGGAGCCGATGATCTGGAACCCGCTGACCGGCGAGGAGACCGCGCTCGCCATAGAGCTGCCCGGCGACGTCGGCGCCGACTGGTATCCGGACGGCTCGGCCCTGCTGGTGGAGCACGAGTTCCAGGCCCGCGGCGAGCTGTGGAAGTACGTGCCCGAGGACGGCGAGCTGACCCGCGTCGAGACCCCGACCGGCACGGTCTCCGGTGCCACGGCCCGCCCCGACGGCACGGTGGAGTTCCTGTGGTCCTCCGCGGCGCAGCCCCCGGAGGTGCGCTCCACGAGCGGCGCGGTCGTGCTCGACCCGCCCGGGATGAAGGCGCCGGGCTCCGTCCCGGTGACCGACACCTGGGTCGAGGGCCCCGGCGGCCGCATCCACGCCCTGATCCAGAAGCCGGCCGGCGATGGCCCGTTCCCCACCGTGTTCGACATCCACGGCGGCCCGACCTGGCACGACAGCGACGCCTTCGCCTCGGCGCCGGCCGCCTGGGTGGACCACGGCTTCGCGGTCGTCCGGGTCAACTACCGCGGTTCGACGGGTTACGGCCGGGAGTGGACGGACGCGCTCAAGCACCGCGTCGGCCTGATCGAGCTGGAGGACATCGCCGCGGTCCGCGACTGGGCGGTGGAGTCCGGCCTCGCCGACCCCCGCAAGCTCGTCCTCTCCGGCGGCTCCTGGGGCGGGTACTTGACCCTGCTCGGCCTGGGCACCCAGCCGGAGTCCTGGGCGCTGGGCCTGGCCGCGGTCCCGGTCGCGGACTACGTCACGGCGTACCACGACGAGATGGAGGCGCTGAAGGCGATGGACCGCACGCTCCTCGGCGGCACGCCGGAGGAGGTGCCGGAGCGCTTCGAGGCGTCGTCCCCGCTGACGTACGTCGACGCGGTCCGCGCGCCGGTGTACATCTCCGCCGGGGTGAACGACCCGCGCTGCCCCATCCGCCAGGTGGAGAACTACGTCGACCGCCTCAAGGACCGCGACCACCCGCACGAGGTCTACCGCTACGACGCGGGCCACGGCTCCCTGGTCGTCGAGGAACGCATCAAGCAGCTCCGCCTGGAACTGGACTTCGCCCGCCGGTACCTGGGGGACGTATGACCAACGTGTGAGACGAGGTAGACGCACCACCCCCGGGCCTGGCCGATTACGGCGCGGGGTGCCGGGCCCGGGCGGCGGGGCTGGGCCTGGGTGGGGGGCCAGGCCTCGGTGGGGCCTAGGTGGGGCGGGCCTGAGTGGGCGGGCATGTGCCTACGCCTGCGCCTGCGCCTGGCCTGCGTACTTACAACTGAGTGGAGGTGGGGAGGGGGTGGGGCGGGGGGAGGGGGGAGGCCCCCCGAGAAGCTCATCGGGAAAGCCCCTAACCGATCCGGCCAGGCGCCCCCCTCAAGAGCCGGAAGAGACCTTCTGCTCGGACTCCGACCCCGCCTCGGACTCCGTCCCCGACCCCGCCTCGGGCTCCGCCCCCGACCCCGGCTCGGGCTCGGGCTCGGCAGACGCCCCCCGCTCCATCCCCAGCCCCTCCGCCGGAATTCCCAGGGCCGCGTCGCGGGCCGCTTCGGACTCGCGGCGGAAGAGGCGGAACCACATGAAGAGCACGAAGCCCGCGAAGACGAACCACTCGCCGGTGTAGCCGAGGTTCTGGAACGCCTTGAGGTCGAGGCCGCTGCCCTCGGCCGCGGCCGGTGGTACGGCCTTCAGCGGGGCCTGGGCGTGCGAGACGGTGATCCAGGCGTCGTACACGTCGTACGGCACGATGTTGACCAGCGACGCCGCGCTGATCATGCCGAGCTGGCCCTTCGGCAGGCCGCCACCCGCCTGGACGCCGTTCGTGCCCTGGTTCTCCGACGCCTGCAGCGCGCCGGTGACGGTCACCTCGCCGCGCGGCGGCGCCGGTACCTTCGCCGTGTCGGCCTTCGCGTCCGCGTCACCCGGCAGCCAGCCGCGTACGACGGGCAGCGCCTTGCCGCCGTCCGTACGCAGCATGGTCAGCACGTAGAAGCCGGTGCGCTCGCCGAGCTGCCGGCCGGGGACGAGCAGCTGGTGGCCGGTGTCGTAGTGCCCGGTCACGGTGGCGCGCCGGCCCGAGGTGTTCTTGTCGACGGGCAGCAGCTGGGTCAGCGGGCGGGCGGCCGCGGTCTTGGCGTCGGCCGCCTGGTGTTCCTGCTGCTGGTGTGTGTCGACGCGGTCCTCGAAGCGGCTCAGCTGCCAGCTGCCCATGAAGACGCACACGGGGATCGCCAGCAGGACGAAGACGTTGATTCCCCACCATCGCGGGGTGAGCAGGAACCGGTACACACCATCAAAGGTACGGGCACGTGCCTCGTACCCGGACGGCGGGCCCGTATCTGCCCCGGCCCCGCCCCACCCTCCGGGCAATAGTCCTCCGGGCAACCGTCCTCCGGGCCACGGCCCTCAGAGACAAGCCCCGGGACTACTGCCCCGGCAGCGGGCCCGTGCGGTACACCGTTCCCGCGCACGCGTCGTTGATCGTGGTGGTCGCGGCCGACGGCTCGCCGGCCTCCGGAGTGTGGCTGACCGCCACGCTGGCCGCCTGCGTACCGTCCTCCGCCGGACCGTCGCTGCCGCTGCCCGTCTGGTCGCCACTGCCGTCGGCCGAGGAGGAGTTCGCCGGTTCGCCGGAGCCCGCCCCCTCGGAGCTGCCGGGCGTCGGCGTACCGGGCGCCGCGCAGCCCGAAGGCCCGCCGCCCTCCGCCGGGACCCAGGCGAACTTCACTTCGTACGCCTGGCCGGGCCTCAGCACGATCTGGTCGGGTGCGACGGACGGGTCCGGCAGGCCCGGCGCGGCGTCGCCCGCCGTGTGGTCGACGACCTGGACGCGGGTCGGGTCCGCGCTGCCCTGGGCGACGGCGATCACGCTGCCGCCGCCGTCGACCGAGCAGGTCGCGGCGGAGGTGTTGACGACGCGCAGGGAGCCGTAGACACGGCCTTCGGCGTCGGGCGTGCCGAGGGCGGCGCTGCCGCTGCCGAGCTGGGCACGCAGGCAGGTGGGCGAGGTGACGTCCATCGTCGCGGCCGGGTCGACGACGGAGCCGCCGGGCTCCTCGGTCCTGCCGTCCTTGGCCTTGCCCTTGTCGTTGCCGGTCTTCTTGCCGTCCTTGTCGGACTTCTTGCCGTCCTTACCGGCCGGGCGGTCGCTGTGCCGACTGCTCGTACCGCCCTTGGTGCCGCCGGTGGTGACGTGCGCCTCGGAGCTGCTGGCGGCGTTGGCGCGGCGGTCGGCGGCGTCGTCCCCGCCGTTCGCTACGTGCAGCATGGCGGGCATGGTCGTACCGCCGAGGAGCAGTACTGCTGCCGCGCCGACCACTGCGTGCCGGCGGCGCCTGCGCCGGGCCGGTACCGCACGGCGGAGCGTTTCGAGAGAGTCGGGGGACGGTTCCAGGTCCTGGACGGCGGACTGCAGGAGATTCCGCAGCTCCTCCTCGCCACCGGCACCGGAGTCACCGCCCACGGAACTACCGCCGCCGAACCCGGCCCCGCCGAATCCGGCCCCGCCGAGCCCCGCCTCACCAAGGCCGCCGTCGGCGTCGCCCCCGCCGTCCCCCATGGCACCGTTGTCATCCGACGCCGAGGCCGACGCCGATGCCGAGGCCGCCCCCGAGGCCCCACGCTCCGTACCGTGCGCCCGCTCGTCCTCACCCCGCGTCCCCCGCGCCGACCGCCCGCTCTCCGACCGCCCGCTCTCCGATCGTCCGTCCTCCGACCGCCCGTCCTCCGAGCGCGCCGTTCCCTCCGCCCCCGGCGCCCGCTCGGACGCGGGCTCGTGCGGGCCGTGCTGCTTGCTGGTCATGCCGGAGCCTCCATGGCGACGCGCAGCGCCGCGATACCCCGTGAGCCGTACGCCTTCACCGAGCCGAGCGATATGCCCAGCGTCTCGGCGACCTGCGCTTCGGTCATGTCGGCGAAGTAGCGCAGCACGAGGACTTCGCGCTGGCGCCGCTGCAGACCGCGCATCGCCTTGATCAATTGGTCCCGCTCCAGCTGTTCGTACGCGCCCTCTTCGGCGCTCGCCATGTCGGGCATCGGCTTGGAGAGCAGCTTCAGACCGAGGATGCGGCGGCGCAGCGCGGAGCGGGAGAGGTTGACGACCGTCTGCCGCAGATAGGCGAGGGTCTTCTCGGGGTCGCGTACGCGTCCGCGCGCGGAGTGCACGCGGATGAACGCTTCCTGGACGACGTCCTCGCAGGACGCGGTGTCGTCCAGGAGCAGCGCGGCGAGACCGAGCAGGGAGCGGTAGTGCGCTCTGTAGGTCTCGGTGAGGTGGTCGACTGTCGTGCCGGCTGCCATCGCCTCGTCAGCCCCGTGCTGGGACGGTGCCTGCGTGGGACGCGCGGCGGGCCAGGGGGCGATCACCGGCATGCCACCGGGGATGCGAGTACGCGATGGCCGCGCCACAGCCGCGCTGCCCGCGCTCCCGGGGCCGATTGCAATGCCGAGTACCTCTGCCACGCCTGTTGGACACGCTTCCCCCCGTCAGGGTTGTACGCGCAAGGCACCGTTTTTGGCGATGCGTTGAATGCCCTCATGCGTACCAGCTCTTCCCCGATGCGCCATATTGCCCGTGCCCATAAGGGCGGTTGTACGTACTTGCCGCGGCCCTCGCGGGACCTTCGTCGTACGCCGCGCATTGCGCGTCGCCGAACCGTGCTGTGCCGAACGCCCAGGAGGGGCGGCGACAAAGACGCTCCCCGCGCGGCTGCGGTTGCAGACGACGGGGAGCGAATGGCCGAGCGCGTCATCGGCCCTGATCAAGGGACCAGGACGGATGATCCGCTCACAGGACCTTCACAAGTAGTCAGCGAATTATTACCCACCGGAGAAGCTCTTGGGGAGTGGGTTCTTCGAACTTCAAGTAATTCTGCGGACCGGCCGCGGACCGGCTAGCGGACCAGCTGCGGGCCGACTGCGGCCGACGACCGGTCAGCTTCCGTCGCCCGTCAGCTCCGCCGCGACCACCTCGGCGATCTGCGCCGTGTTCAGCGCCGCGCCCTTGCGGAGGTTGTCGCCGCACACGAAGAGTTCGAGCGCGTGCGGGTCGTCCAGGGACCTGCGCACCCGCCCGACCCAGGTCGGGTCCGTGCCGACCACATCGGCGGGCGTGGGGAACTCGCCCTCCCCCGGGTCGTCGCACAGGACGACGGCGGGCGCCGCGGCCAGGATCTCGTGCGCCCCGGCCACCGTGACCTCGCGCTCGAAGCGCGCGTGCACGGTCAGCGAGTGTGTGGTGATCACCGGTACGCGGACGCAGGTCGCGGTGACCCGCAGCTCCGGCAGTCCGAGGATCTTGCGGGACTCGTTGCGGACCTTCAGCTCCTCGGAGGACCAGCCGTCCTCCTGCAGGGACCCGGCCCACGGCACCACGTTGAGCGCCATCGGCGCGGGGAACGGCCCGAGGTCGTCGCCCACGGCCCGCCGCACGTCACCGGGGGTCGTCCCCAGTTCCGTACCGGACACCGCGGACAGCTGGCCGCGCAGCGCGTCGACGCCGGCCTTCCCGGCGCCGGAAACGGCTTGGTACGAGGAAACGATCAGCTCGCTCAGGCCGTACTCGGCGTGCAGCGCGCCCAGCGCGACGATCATCGAGAGCGTCGTGCAGTTCGGGTTGGCGATGATGCCGCGCGGCCGTACACGGGTGGCGCGCGCGTTGACCTCCGGTACGACCAGCGGGACGTCCGGGTCCATCCGGAAGGCGGCGGAGTTGTCGACGACCACCGCGCCCTTGGCGGCGGCGATCGGCGCCCACTTCGCCGAGACCTCGTCCGGCACGTCGAAGAGCGCGATGTCGATGTCGTCGAAGACCTCTTCGGCGAGCGCGAGGACCTCGGTCTCCGCGCCCCGTACGGTCAGCTTGCGCCCCGCCGAGCGCGGGGAGGCGATCAGCCGTACCTCGCCCCAGATGTCGGCGCGCTCGGACAGGATGCCGAGCAGTACGCCGCCGACGGCGCCGGTGGCACCGACGACGGCGAGGTTCGGCTTACGGGGCGCGCGGTCGTCCGCGCGCCCCGCCTGGGCCGAAAACACCGGCCCATCAGCCGTTGTCATCGGCCGGTGCCGCCATAGACCACGGCCTCGTCGGAATCGGTGTCGAGACCGAACGCGCTGTGGACGGCCTGCACGGCCTCGTTGACGTCATCGGCGCGCGTGACGACCGAGATGCGGATCTCGGAGGTCGAGATGAGCTCGATGTTCACGCCCGCGTTCGACAGCGCCTCGAAGAAGCCCGCCGTGACGCCCGGGTTGGTCTTCATACCGGCGCCGACCAGCGAGATCTTCGCGATCTGGTCGTCGTAGCGCAGCGAGTCGAAGCCGACCGACGGCTTGGTCTTCTCCAGCGCCGCGATGGCCTTGCGGCCCTCGGTCTTCGGCAGCGTGAAGGAGATGTCGGTCAGGCCCGTGGACGCGGCCGAGACGTTCTGCACGACCATGTCGATGTTGATCTCGGCGTCCGCGATCGCCCGGAAGATCGTCGCGGCCTCGCCCGGCTTGTCCGGTACGCCGACGACCGTGACCTTCGCCTCGGAGGTGTCGTGCGCGACGCCCGAGATGATCGCCTGCTCCATCGGCTGGTCCCCTTGCGGTTCGTTGCTGACCCACGTACCCCGCAGCCCCGAGAACGAGGACCGGACGTGGATCGGGATGTTGTAACGGCGTGCGTACTCGACGCAGCGGTGCAGCAGCACCTTGGAACCGGAGCTGGCCAGCTCCAGCATGTCCTCGAACGAGATCCAGTCGATCTTGCGGGCCTTCTTCACGACCCGCGGGTCGGCGGTGAAGACACCGTCGACGTCGGTGTAGATCTCGCAGACGTCCGCATCCAGCGCTGCGGCCAGCGCGACGGCGGTCGTGTCCGAGCCGCCGCGGCCCAGCGTGGTGATGTCCTTCTTGTCCTGGGACACACCCTGGAAGCCGGCGACGATCGCGATGTTGCCCTCGTCGACGGACGTCTTGATCCGGCCCGGCGTGACGTCGATGATCCGTGCCTTGTTGTGCACGGAGTCCGTTATGACACCGGCCTGGCTGCCCGTGAAGGACTGCGCCTCGTGTCCGAGGTTTTTGATCGCCATCGCCAGCAGGGCCATGGAGATCCGCTCTCCGGCGGTCAGCAGCATGTCGAACTCGCGGCCCGAAGGCATGGGGGAGACCTCCCCCGCGAGATCGATCAGCTCGTCCGTCGTGTCGCCCATCGCCGAAACCACTACGACAACCTGGTTGCCGTTCTTCTTGGCTTCGACGACTCGCTTGGCAACGCGCTTGATGCCCTCGGCATCCGCAACGGATGAGCCGCCGTACTTCTGCACGACAAGGCCCACGTGTGCTCGCTCCTCGCAACTGTCTGTCGGATCCCCGGGTACCTGCGGGTTCCGCAGGCCTGCGGGCGTTTCCGGACCCCTGTGCAGGGGTCATGCGGTCGGCTCAGTCTATCGAGCAGGCGGAATCCGCCTCGCCAATACCACATCGTGAGACACATTGCTCGCTACGCGATCAAAACAGTCGGCGTGCCGGTCGTACCCGGCCTCCTGCGAGGCCGTACGCGACCGAAGCGCCCTCCGCCGTGACCGGCGCGAGCCGACTCGCGTCCTGCTTACGAGTATCTCCCGAAACGGTCGGCGTGGCGCATCGTCGCGCCCGCTCGGCAGGCCACCTGCCCGCTTCGGAGGAGAGCACACGGAAACCATGCGGAAACGTAAGCCAGCTCACAGTCCGTACGGGGGGCGCGGAAGCGCCGCCCGATGCCTCAGCCCTGGCGCAGGCCCAGCGGTCCGGCGATCTCGGCCGCCATGACCTTCCCGGCCTCTTCCTCCAGGTTCTCCTCGCCGTCGGCACCGCTGTCGGTGTCCAGACCGTCGAGCTCGTCCAGGGGCTGGTCGAGGCGTACGTGGGCGACGAGCGACTGCAGGGCGCGCAGCGCGGCGCTGGCGGTCGGGCCCCAGTTCGACAGGTACGAGAACTGCCACCACCACAGGGCCTCGCTGATCCGCCCGGCCCGGTAGTGCGCGAGGCCGTGCCGCAGGTCGGTCACGATGTCGGCGAGGTCGTCGGAGATCCGGCAGGCCACTGGCGCACTGCGCGGTACGTACGGGTCGAACAGCTCGTTGTACACGTCCACCGGGTCCAGCAGCGTCGCGAACCGCTCGCGCAGCTCGTCCACGTCCGGCTCCGGGCCGATGTCCGGTTCGTACCGGTCCTGCGGGACGATGTCCTCGTGCGCGCCCAGCCGGCCGCCGGTGAGCAGCAGCTGCGAGATCTCCAGCAGCAGGAAGGGCACGGCGCTGTCCGGCTCGTCACCGCGCGCCACTTCCGTGACCGCCACGATGAAGCTTTCGACCGAGTCGGAGATCTGTACGGCGAAGTCGTCCGGATTCTGCGTGGCGTTGTGCAACGTGGGATCAGACATCGAGAAGTCTCCGTCCTTCGAAGGCCCGCCCGAGCGTGACCTCGTCGGCATACTCCAGATCGCCCCCGACCGGCAGTCCGCTGGCCAGACGCGTCACCTTCAGCCCCATGGGCTTGATCATGCGCGCGAGGTACGTGGCGGTCGCCTCGCCCTCGAGGTTCGGATCAGTGGCCAGGATCAGCTCGCCGACCGTGCCGTCGGCGAGCCGGGCCAGCAGCTCTCGTATCCGCAGGTCGTCCGGGCCCACGCCCTCGATGGGGCTGATCGCTCCGCCCAGTACGTGGTACCGGCCGCGGAACTCCCGGGTCCGCTCGATCGCGACGACGTCCTTGGGCTCCTCGACCACGCAGATGACCGCGGGGTCGCGGCGCGGGTCACGGCAGACCTGGCACTGCTCGTCCTGCGCGACATTGCCGCACACGCTGCAGAACCGGACCTTCGCCTTGACCTCCATCAGCGCGTTCGCCAGCCGGCGGACGTCGGTCGGCTCGGCCTGGAGGATGTGGAAGGCGATCCGCTGCGCGCTCTTGGGACCGACGCCGGGCAGCCGACCCAGCTCGTCGATCAGATCCTGAACCACGCCTTCGTACACGGAACGCTCTCTCCCTTGTCCGCCCTGCTCGTACGCTAGTTGGCCTCCTGCCCGAAGGGGAGGCCCCGGTCGTCCGTCAGAAGGGGAGGCCGGGGATGCCGCTGCCGCCGCCGAGGCCCTGCGCGAGCGGGCCCAGCTTGTCCTGCTGGAGCTTCGCGGCCGCGGCGTTGGCGTCCTGAACAGCGGCGATGACGAGATCCGCGAGGGTCTCGGCCGTCTCCTCGGGCGTCGCCGCCTCCGGGTCCACCGCCTTGGGGTCGATCTCCAGGCCCTTCAGCTCGCCGGCGCCGGTCACGGTCGCCTTGACGAGCCCACCGCCCGCCGACCCCGAAACGGGCGTCTGCGCCAGCTCCTGCTGGGCCGCCGCGAGGTCCTGCTGCATCTTCTGGGCCTGCTGAAGCAGCTGCTGCATATCGGGCTGACCACCGGGGATCACTGCGGACTCCTGCCGTACGACTACACATGTTTGCGGTAGCCCGAGCCTACGTGCTCCATGGCCGCCGCGCCCTACGCCGCAGGAAGGAGTACGGATGTACGTCTCCCCCGGGCCGCCCCGAGCCTGCGGCGATTACGGAAAGCGACATATGGAAGCTTGATCTTTACTTTCCGTACTTTCCGTCCCTCCTTCTGCCGCCGCGCGCTCACTCGTTGTTGTACTCCTCTATGACCGTCGCGCCGAGCTCGCGGACGATGAGGTCGTAGCCGCTGAGGGCGGTGTCGACGAGGTCGGGGTCGTCCTCGGCCGGCATGTCCTCCTCGATCGAGTACGACGGGGGCTCCGGCTCGCGGTACGCGGGCTCGGCGGCCGGCGGCTGGGCCTGCTGCGCTCCGGCCGAGGCCACGGCCTGCCGGGCGCGCTGCGCGCCCTGGCCGCCGCCCGCGCTGCCGGACTGGTCGGGCGTGCCGGGCGTGCTCTGCGGGGGCGGGGCAGGCGCCGCGGCCTGCTGCGGGGGCGCGGCCGGGGCACCGCCACCGCCGTAACCACCGCCGCCGAAGCCGCCACCGGGCGCACCGGCGCCGCTGCCGCCGAAGCCTCCGCCGCCGGGCGCACCGCCGCCGCGCGGGGCCGCGCCGCCGCCCGGCGGATTGGCGCCGCCCGGCGGGTTGGCGCCGCCCGACGGGTCGATGATCGCCTCGACCCGCCACTGCACGCCGAAGCGCTCGGCCAGGGCCTCGCGCAGCACGTCCTCACTGCCGCCGTTCGCGAAGCTGTCGCGCGCACCGGCATTCGGGAAGCCGACCTGGAGGGTCGTGCCGTCGAACCCGGCGACCTGGGCGTTCTGGCTGAGCAGGATCCAGGTGAAGCGGCGCTTCCCCTTCACCGCCTCCAGAATGTCCGGCCACATCTGCCGTACTTGCTGTGTCTGCACAGCGCCCTGCGCGCCGGCCCCCGGCCCCTGCGCAGCGGCGGGCCGGCCCGCGCCGTACTGCTGGCTCTGTGCCGCGGGCTGCTGCGGCGCCGGTGACTGGGGTGCGGAGGGCTGCGGGGCGGGTGCCTGCTGGGTGGACGGTTGCTGCCCGGGCGACTGCTGTACTGGCGCGGCGCCCTGGCCGCCCTGGCTTCCGGGCGCGGCCGCGGTCGGCCAGCCGCCCGGCTGTCGCGCACCGGTCGCACCGGCCGCACCGCCGTCGGCCGCACCGGCCGCGGGGCCGGCCTGAGAGCCCGTACCACCGCTCGTCGGCCAGGCACCGGGCCGCTGACCGGCCTCCTCGCCGGACCCGCCGGATCCGCCCGGGCCGCTCGCGGCGCCGGGCCAGGCGCCCGGACGGCGCGCTCCCGCATCGCCCGCCTGGCCGCTGTCACCCGGCGCACCGCCCGGCTGCTGCGCACCCGAGGGCCACGCGCCTGCCGGAGCGCCGCCGCTGCCGGCGGGCGCGGGGCCCGCCGCCGTACCGGAGGCATCACCCGGACCATTACCGGCGCCCGCCGGGCCACCGGCCGACGGCGCATCCACCCCGGCCGCTGGAGCACCGCCGGTGGGCGCGGGGGCCGCCGCCCCGCGGACCGCCGCCCGCGCCGCCGCAGGACCGGCGGGACCCGCCGGAGCAGCCGGCGCCGCGTGCGCCCCCGGCCCCGGCACGTACCCCGCCGCGACCTCGCCGCCGGGCTGCATCACCGGCATCCCGCCGGGGCCGGGCGCGCCGCCCGGTCCCGCGGGCAGCCCGCCGCCGAGCGCGGCCGCGCCGGCCCCGCGCTCCAGGCGGTCCAGCCGCGCCTGCACCGAGCGCTCGTCGTCGTACGCCGCGGGCAGCAGCACCCGCGCACAGATCAGCTCCAGCTGCAGTCGCGGGGAGGTCGCCCCGCGCATCTCCGTCAGCCCGGAATTGACGAGATCGGCCGCCCGGCTGAGCTCGGCGGCCCCGAAGACGGACGCCTGGGCCTGCATCCGCTCCACGACATCGGCCGGGGCGTCGATCAGCCCCTTCTCCGCCGCGTCCGGGACGGCCGCCAGGATCACCAGGTCCCGCAGCCGCTCCAGCAGGTCGGCGACGAACCGCCGCGGGTCGTTCCCGCCCTCGATCACCCGGTCCACGACCTCGAAGGCCGCCGCCCCGTCCCCCGAGGCGAACGCCTCCACGATCGAGTCCAGCAGCGACCCGTCCGTATAACCGAGCAGCGCCGTCGCCATGGCGTATGTCACACCGTCGGCACCGGCTCCGGCCAGCAGCTGGTCCATCACCGACATCGAGTCACGCACGGACCCGGCACCCGCCCGCACGACGAGCGGCAGCACCCCGTCCTCGACCGGGATGTCCTCCCGGCCGCACACCTCACCGAGGTACTCGCGCAGCGTCCCCGGCGGCACGAGCCGGAACGGGTAATGATGCGTACGCGACCGGATCGTCCCGATGACCTTCTCGGGCTCGGTCGTCGCGAAGATGAACTTGAGGTGCTCCGGCGGCTCCTCGACCACCTTCAGCAGGGCGTTGAAGCCCGCCGAGGTGACCATGTGGGCCTCGTCGATGATGTAGATCTTGTACCGGCTGCTCGCCGGGCCGAAGAACGCCTTCTCGCGCAGCTCACGCGCGTCGTCCACACCACCGTGCGAAGCGGCGTCGATCTCGATGACATCGATCGATCCCCGACCGTTACGGGCGAGATCGATACAGCTCTGGCACTCCCCGCACGGCGTCGGAGTGGGACCTTGCTCACAGTTGAGGCAGCGCGCCAGGATCCGCGCGCTGGTCGTCTTGCCGCAGCCGCGCGGTCCGCTGAAGAGATACGCGTGGTTGACGCGGTTGTTCCGCAGGGCCTGCTGCAGCGGGTCGGTCACGTGCTCTTGCCCGATGACCTCGGCGAAGGTCTCGGGGCGGTAGCGGCGGTACAGCGCAAGGGATGACACGCATACGACGATATCGGCCCGCACTGACAACCGGCCCCGCCCGCGGCTCCCCGCAGCCACCGGACGGGACGCGGGTACTGGTCGGCGCGGACTGCACGGCCGCCCGGCCCGGGAACGCAAACGCCCCCCACGCACCCGCCAGAGCCGACCTACCCTTGCTGCCTTCCGGCCCTGGGGGAGTTCAGTCAGATAGCGCCACGTGAGGGGCTGCGCCCACAGTACCTGATCCAGCGCCCCCGAAACGACCCTCACCCCCCTCGCCGGGCAGGGTTGTTCACGTCACATCAGTCGGCCGGGGATCGAGTTCGCGAGCACTCCTCCACGTCATGTAATGTCTTCCTCGGAGGATTCGCCTAGTGGCCTAGGGCGCACGCTTGGAAAGCGTGTTGGGGGCAACCCCTCACGAGTTCGAATCTCGTATCCTCCGCCAGTGCCTCACCGGGCACTACGTCGAAGGGCCCCACCGCTTGCGGTGGGGCCCTTCGACGTTCCGCGCCGACCGACGGCCGGCTGCCGGCGGGCTGCGTCCGAGCGCGGACGGTCGGCTGCCGAGCGCGGACGGATCATCGCGCCCCACTGGCCGCGCGCCCCGCGCTCCGCTCCCCCGCACCCCACCCGCACCCCTGCGGCAGAAACGTTGCGCCTGTACGCGCCAATATCTATTGCCGCGGCGAGAGAAATCAGCGTGAGGCGCGCTGAGGGTTTCTTGTGCGGGAGACGGAGTGGAATTACTCACCACCCAGTGCGGACCGTACCGTGCTAGTGTCGTTACCAGTTGCAGTTGTGGTTCCCAAAACTTCAAGTGCCCCCACCGTGCTTTCGTTACCGGTGGGAGCGCTTTTTGTGTTTCCGGTCTTTTTCCGGCGGGGTGATCATCGCGGCGACATGGAGTCCGCAAGGTGTGGGCTTCAGGAACTGCCCCGAAGGAGAAATTGACATGGCTGCTGGCACCGTGAAGTGGTTCAACTCGGAAAAGGGCTTCGGCTTCATCGAGCAGGACGGCGGCGGCCCCGACGTCTTCGCCCACTACTCGAACATCGCCACCCAGGGCTTCCGTGAGCTCCTCGAAGGCCAGAAGGTGACCTTCGACATCGCGCAGGGCCAGAAGGGCCCGACGGCCGAGAACATCGTTCCCGCCTAAGGCTGACGCATCATCGCAGCTGGGGCCCGCACCTTGGGGTGCGGGCCCCAGCTCGTTGCTTTTCCCGGCGCACCGGACGCACACCCCGATCAGGAATCGGGAGCCAGGAAACAGGAATCGGATGCAATCCGACCGCTCCGCTCTCCCGGCTTGCGTTTCTCCGGTTCGCCCGTTCATTTCATCCGGCTCGTTCTCGCAATTCTCCGCGCTGTGTACTCGCTGCGGGTTTTCCTTGATACGCGCCGCATCGAGGAAGGTTTACCCAAAGAATGAAGCGCACACGCGGAAATGATCGCTACAGCCGTACGCGTGCCGGTGGCTCCGGCTCCGGTGGTTCCGGCGCAGGCAGGGGCGGCGGCCGCTTCGGCTCCCCGTCCGCCGGCCGCTCCGGCGGCCCGCGCCGTTCCGGCGGTAACGGTCGTCGGCAGGCCGCTCCCCAGGGCGAGTTCGCGCTGCCGGTGACCGTCACCCCCGCGCTGCCCGCCGTCGAGGCGTTCGCCGATCTCGAGATGCCGGCGCAGCTGCTGGCCGAGCTCGGCTCGCAGGGCGTGACCACGCCGTTCCCGATCCAGGCGGCGACCCTGCCGAACTCCCTCGCGGGGCGTGACGTGCTCGGCCGTGGCCGCACCGGTTCGGGCAAGACCCTCGCCTTCGGCCTCGCGATGCTGGCCCGTACGGCCGGTCAGCGCGCCGAGCCGCGCCGCCCGCTGGCCCTGGTCCTCGTACCGACGCGCGAGCTGGCCCAGCAGGTCACCGACGCGCTCACTCCGTACGCCCGCGCCCTGAAGCTGCGGCTGACCACGGTGGTCGGCGGGATGTCGATCGGCCGGCAGGCCGGTGCGCTCCGCGGCGGTGCCGAGGTCGTCGTCGCGACGCCGGGCCGTCTCAAGGACCTCATCGACCGCGGCGACTGCCAGCTCAACCAGGTCGGCATCACCGTCCTCGACGAGGCCGACCAGATGGCCGACATGGGCTTCATGCCGCAGGTCACCGCGCTGCTCGACCAGGTGCGCCCCGAGGGCCAGCGGATGCTGTTCTCGGCCACGCTGGACCGCAACGTCGACCGGCTGGTCCGCAACTACCTGACCGACCCGGTGGTCCACTCCGTCGACCCGTCCGCGGGCGCTGTGACCACGATGGATCACCACGTGCTCCACGTGCACGGCACGGACAAGCACCAGCTGACCACCGAGATCGCGGCCCGCGACGGCCGGGTGATCATGTTCCTGGACACCAAGCACGCCGTCGACAAGCTGACCCAGCACCTGCTGAACAGCGGCGTACGCGCCGCCGCGCTGCACGGTGGCAAGTCCCAGCCGCAGCGCACCCGTACGCTCGCCCAGTTCAAGACCGGTGACGTGACGGCGCTGGTGGCGACCAACGTCGCGGCGCGCGGAATCCACGTCGACAACCTCGACCTGGTCGTGAACGTCGACCCGCCCCAGGACCACAAGGACTACCTCCACCGAGGCGGCCGCACGGCCCGCGCCGGTGAGTCCGGCAGCGTCGTCACCCTGGTGACGTCCAACCAGCGCCGCGACATGAGCCGTCTGATGGCCACGGCGGGCATCACCCCGCAGATCACCCAGGTCCGCTCCGGTGACGAGGAGCTGAGCCGCATCACGGGCGCGCAGGCCCCTTCGGGTGTCCCGGTCACCATCCCCAAGCCCGCCGCGGAACGCCCCCGCAGCGGCAGCCCGTCCTCGGCCCGGGGCCGTCGCAGCCGCGGCGCCCAGAACCGCCGCACCGACCGCACGCGGCGCGGCCCCGGTCAGCGGCAGTCCGCCCCCGCCTCGGGGGCCGGCACCCGCTGATCGTCCCTGTCCCTGTCCCTGTCCCTGTCCCTGTCAGCCGGCCCCTCTCCCCCTGTCTGTGAGGCATCATGCGCTGCATCATCGCTCGTTTCCCGTTCGACCTGTCCAAGGATGGGGTGCTGGCCGCCATGAAGGGCGTCAAGCCGGAGCCCCTCACGGGTGGTGACTCGGTGGTGATCGGCCGCCGCCAGTACCCGGTCAAGCAGGTGGGCGCGATCGTCACCCGGCAGGACCGCCGCGACTTCACCGCCGGGGAGGTCACCCGGGCCATGACGCGGCTCGGCTTCACGTGCCACACAGCCGCCGATTCCGCGCCCGCGGAGGCTCTCACCCCGCTGGAGGCCGCGTCGGCGATGCTCGGGGCCCCCACCCCCGAGTAGCGGGGACGGCATCAGGACAACGAGGAGGGCCCTGCCGGTGCGCACCGGCAGGGCCCTCCTCGTGTATGGCTCAGGGACGCGTGCGTCTCAGAGACGCGTGCGTCTCAGTGGCGAGTGCGCCCGAGGGACGCGTACCTCCCCGGGACGTGTACCTCTCAGTGGTCGGAGTAGCTGAAGTCGCCGACGGTCCACGCGCTCACATCCTGGATCGCGACGCGGTACATCCCGCCCGTCTCGGGGATCCCGATGCTGCCCTGCAGGATGCGGGCGACATGGAAGTGCAGGTGGGTGGGGACTGCGGTGCCGTCGGGCCGGTTCTGTGTCCTGTCGGTGGTGAAGATGCCGGAGAACGGGCCGAGGCGCGCCGAGTCCGACAGGACCTCCGACACCCGCTGCCGCCACACGGCTTCGGGGGCCAGTCGGCCGGTGATGACCGCACTGCTGGTGACGACGGTCAGGGGCATCTGATTGCTTTGCTCGGACTCCACCATGGCGGCGATGTCGACGAGCAGCGCGTCAGGGTTCGACATGAGAGCCGATTCTATTCAGTGGCGCGATCCAGCGGCTCGGCCCGCCCGCCGAATGCGCTGAAACCTCTCCTCGCCGGAGTAGACATTGAGCAGTCGCACGGTGAAGGCTGCTCGCGCGGCCGGCGGCCCCGCGAGCCCCGGCTGTCGGACAGATGGTGTTGAATTTCCCGCGGGGCCCTGCTGCCGCACGGCACCAGCGCCCCGCGACGGTCGGCTCAACGAGGTGAAATGACAGCAGATAACCCGCTCAGTGGTCGGCTGGACGACGACGACTACCCCGCGTACACCATGGGACGGGCCGCCGAGATGCTCGGCACCACTCCCGGGTTCCTCCGCGCCATCGGCGAGGCCGGGCTGATCACGCCGCTCCGCTCGGAGGGCGGGCACCGCCGGTACTCGCGCTACCAGCTGCGGATCGCCGCCCGCGCCCGCGAGATCGTGGACCAGGGCACCCCGGTGGAGGCCGCGTGCCGCATCGTCATCCTCGAGGACCAGCTCGAAGAGGCCCAGCGGATCAACGCCGAGTACCGCCGCGGAGAAGACAAGCCGGACGACGACGCGCACTGAGCGGGCCGCTCCCGGGCCCTCTCGTTGACGTATTCCTGTGGGGTGTTCGGCGATTTCACCGTGACACCCGTTGCCGGGCTCGGTAAATGGTGCTGGAAATGCGCCAGTTGCGTCCGATCGCGCCACTCCGGCCGAGCATGAGCGGCAATCCGGCGGTCGAGTATGGGCTGCTCATCGAGGGGGTATCAGAGCACGGTCAGCGCCCTTCAAGGGGGGATTCAGAATGACCACACCGCCTCAAGCGTGTGTCGTACTCGATATTCCAGAGGGCTTACGGCTGAACCTCTTGGGTCTCGTCGTAGAAGTCGGCCAGGTACGGATAGTCGCTGACCGGGCAGGTCTGCTCGGCAACCTCATCGCGTCCCTGACCTGCGGCGGCACCGCGGCCGCAGCCAAGAGCCTGGAGACCGTGGCCCAGATGCTGCGCTCCCAGGAGCAGCCCGAGGAATCCGGCCAACGCACATAGGAACGGAACCACCGCTGCCTCGTCCCGCGCACGCTCGGGGCGAGGCAGCGCTGCGTCCCGAGGGTCCCGGCCAAATGCATTGCGGGGCGGGGTAATCACCTCCCCATTCGGAGGACATGACACTCGGTGCGCATTCTTGATCCGGGAATTCCGGCGCATGCGGCCACCGCCCGGGCTGGGCGGTGAGCGCCCCGGAGCGCGGGTAGCCGGGCGCCATGAGTGGAATTGCTGTCGGAGTGTGCGGATGGACGGACCCGGCGCTGGTACGCAGTGGCTGGTACCCGGCGGGCAGCCGGGACGCGGAGGGGAGGCTGCGGTACTACGCCGAGCGGTTTCCCGTGGTGGAGGCGGACGCGACGTACTACGCGCTGCCCAGCGCACGGAACAGCGCACTGTGGGCCGCACGCACGCCGCCCGGCTTCCGCTTCGACGTCAAGGCGTTCTCACTCCTCACCGGACACCCCACCCGTGCGGCGGCGCTCCCCGCCGATCTGCGCCCGGCATTCGCACGCGGCCCACGAAATCCGCGCGACGCCGATCCGGCACTGCTGGACGAGGTATGGGCGCGGTTCACCGGAGCGCTCGACCCCCTGCGGAGCGCCGACCGTCTCGGCACGCTGCTGTTCCAGTTCCCGCCGTGGCTCGCGCCGGGCGCACGGGCCGAGAAGTACCTCGCACAGTGCGCGGAACGTACGAACGGCTGGCCTGTCGCCGTCGAGTTCCGGCACCCCGACTGGTGGCGGCCGGACACAGCCGACCGCACCGCGGCGCTGCTCTCGGGCCTGGGCATGGCGGCAGTGGCCGTTGACATGACGCAGACGCTGCCGACGTCCGTACCACCCGTCACCCCCGTGACCTCGCCTGCCACGGCAGTGGTCCGCTTCCACGGCCGGAGCGACGCATGGGGCACGGGCAGCAAGGAAGACCGCTACCGGCACACCTACACGACGGCCGAACTGGCCGAGTGGATACCCCGCATACGCGCCATGGCCGAACGGTCCGCCACCGTCCACGTCCTGTTCAACAACTGCTGCGGGGATGCGGCGGTACGGGCGGCGGAGACGATGCAGGAGCTGCTGGCCGAGGCGGTGCGCCGATGATCTGGCGGGTGGGGGCGTGGTCCGTGAGGTGACCGGATGCGATGACGGCGGTGTGGGTGGCCGCGGCTGTGGTTTCGCGGTCGTGGGTGATCAGGACGAGGGCCAGGTCGGGGCGGGTGTGGAGGAGGTCGGTGAGGAGGGTGAGGAGGGCGCGGCGGGTCACGGTGTCCAGGCCCGAGGTGATTTCGTCGCAGATCAGGACGCGGGGGTGGGCCAGGAGGGCGCGGGCCAGGGCCGCGCGTTGGAGTTCGCCGCCGGAGAGCTGGTGAGGGCGGTGGCGTACGAGGTCGGCGGGGAGGCCGAGGTCGGCCAGGGTGTCCTCGGCCTCGGTCAGGGCCGCGGCGGCGGGGATCTGACGCAGCCGGACGGCCGTGCGGGCCACCTGGTCCAGGACCGGGCGGTGTTCGTCGAAGGCGGCGCGGGCGTCCTGGAAGACGTACTGGACCGCCGCGAGCTCCGCGCGAGTGCGGGAACGCAGGCTGCGCGGGAGCGGCGTGCCGTCGAGCAGGATCTCGCCGTCGTGGGTGCGGTGCAGGCCGGCCAGGCAGCGGCCGAGGGTCGTCTTGCCGCTGCCCGACCGGCCGACGACAGCCAGGCACTCGCCCGGGCGGAGGGTGAGGGCGGGGACGTGCAGGACGGGGGTGCGGTGGTGGCGGGCGGTCAGGTCGCGGATCTGGAGGAGGGGGGTGACGGGGGCCTCGGGGGTAGAGGGGGTGGAGGGGGCCTCGGCCGCACGGCCGGAGTGGGCGGCCGTATCGGAGGGTGACCGTACGGCAGGAGGTGGCACCTCGCTCGCCAGCAGCTCGCGTGTCCATTCGTGTTGCGGCGACTGCCACAGTTCGTGCGCCGGTCCTGATTCCACTACGCGGCCCGCGCGCATGACGTACATGTCGTCGGCGAGGGCGCGGACGACATCCAGGTCGTGGCTTAGGAGGAGGACGGCGATGCCCTGGCGGGCCAGGGCCGCGAGTTGGTCGACGATGCGGCGCTTGGTCCGGTCGTCCTGGCCGGTGGTCGGCTCGTCGGCGATCACCGCGCGGGCGCCGGTCAGCAGGGCCTGGGCGAGGACGAAGCGCTGCTGCTGGCCGCCGGAGAGCTGGTGCGGGTAGCGGCGCAACAGGGCTTCCGCGTCCGGCAGTTGGGCCTGTGCGCAGGCGCGCAGGACGCGTTCGGTGACGGCCGTGCGACGCTCGCGGCGGGGCAGGTCGCGTACCTGGGCGCGGGCGATGTCGCGCAGGAGGGCGTCGACCCGGCGGGCGGGGTTGAGGGCGGCGGCCGGGTGCTGCGGTACGTATCCCATGAGGCCGTCCGGTACGCGCACGTCGCCGGTGACGCGGGCGCCGGGCGGGTACTCGCCCAGCAGCGCCAGCCCCGTGGTCGTCTTGCCGCTGCCGGACGCGCCGACGAGCGCGGTGATCCGCCCGGGGTGCAGTCGGAGGGATATCCCGTCGACGATCGCGCGGTCGGGTCCCGTCTCTGAGTCGAGCACGACCCGCAGGTTCTCGATCTCCGCGGCGTACCCCTTGTCGTCTCCGGTGGGCAGCAGGGAAGTGTCTGTGGCCCCGTTCACGTGCGGATTTCCTTTCGTGCCGGCAGCGGCTCGCGGCGCGGTGTCCGACGCTGCCCCCGCCCCGTCAGTGCCGCGTCGAAGAGCAGGTTGCCGCCCATGGTCAGGGCGACGATCAGTACGGCGGGCAGGACGACGGCCCAGGGCTGGACGAACAGGCCCGTGCGGTTGCGGTCGACCATCACCGCCCAGTCGGCGGCGTCCGGGGCCACGCCGACGCCCAGGAAGGCGGCGGTGGCCACGAGGTACAGGACGCCGGTCAGCCGGGTCCCGGCGTCCGCGGCGAGGGTGCGCAGGGCCGAGCGGCCGACGTAGCCCACGGCCATCCGCCACCATGACTCGCCCTGCATCCGCAGCGCCTCGACGGCGGGGCGTGCGGCCGCCTCGGCCGCGGTGGCGCGGATGATGCGGGCCGCGTCCGGGATGTTGACCAGCGCCACGAGCAGCGCGAGCCCCGCGGCGCCGGGCGAGAAGACCGCCGCGGCGAGCAGGATCAGGAGCAGGGACGGGACCGCGAGGAGGACGTCCAGCGGGCGCATCAGGAGCTCTTCGAGCCAGCCGCGGTGGGTCAGCGCGCTCATGAGGCCGAGCGGCAGGGCCACCACGTAGGCCAGCGCGGTCGCGGACAGCGCGGTGAGCACCACCGTACGGCCGCCGAGCAGCACCTGCCGCCAAACGTCCCGGCCGACGAAGTCGGTGCCGGCCCAGTGCCCGCCGCCGAGGGTGAAGGAGGCGCCGCGGGGGCCGGGTTCACCCGCGAACAGCGGGCCGAGAAGGGCGATCAGCAGCGGTACGCCGGTGATCAGGAGGGCGAGCGCGAAGCGGCCCCACCCGCGGCGGGCCGTGATCGTGCGGGGCTTCATGCGGCCACCGCCGCTCGTAGTCGTACGGAGCTTCATGCGGCCACCGCCGCTCGTGGCGTGAACCGGCGCGCCACCAGGTCCGCGCCGAGGTTCAGGACGACGGCGGTGAGCCCGAAGACCACCGCCAGGCCCTGGATGACGGGGACGTCGCGCTCGGCGACGGCGTTCATCAGGACCGTGCCGAGGCCGGGGATCACGAACAGCGCCTCGACGACGATGACGCCGCACAGCAGCCAGTCGATCGTGCGCGCGAGCTGTTGTGCCGCGGGCGCGAGGGCGTTGGGCAGGGCGTGCAGGTACCGCACGCGCGCGCCCGCGATGCCGTACCGGCGGGCCTGTGCGGCGTACGGCGACGCCAGCGCGTCGATCATCCCGGCCCGGACCAGCCGGGCCAGCGAGCACACCGGCCGGGCGAGCAGGACGAGGACCGGGAGGACGAGCGCGGCGGGGTGGGCGAGCAGGTCGGTGCCGTAGCCGACGGCGGTCGGCGGCAGCCAGCCCAGGTTGAGCGCGAAGACCGTGACGAGGAGGACGCCGAGGGCGAATTCCGGTACGGCGTAGACGCCCAGGGTCGCGGAGCTGATGAGGCGGTCGGCGAACCTGCCCTCGCGGCGCGCGGCGAGCACGCCGAGGCCGACGGAGACCGGTATCAGCAGCGCGACCGTCAGGGCCGCGAGCAGCAGGGTCGGGCCGAAGCCGTTCGCGAGGTACGTGGCGACCGGGCGGCCGGAGGCCAGGGAGGTGCCGAGGTCGCCGTGGAGGAGGCCGCCCGCCCACGCGACGAGGCGTTCGTGGGCCGGCCGGTCCAGGTGCAGGGCCTCGCGGATGGCCGCGACGCGGGCCGGGTCGGGCTGGTCGCCCGCGAGGGCCACGGCCGCGTCCCCGGGCAGCGCCTCGGTGAGAGCGAAGACCAGCAGGACGACGGCCACGGTCTGGCCGGCGCCGAGCAGCAGCCTGCGGACCACCCAGGCACGCAGGCCGGTGCCGTGCGCGGTACCGGTACCCATACCGGTACCGCGCAGCGCTTCGGTGCCGCTCACGCCAGCCACACCTTGTCGAAGCGGGCCCAGTCCAGGGTGTTGGCGGGCGCGTCGTGCGCGACGCCGCGGACGTTCTTGGCCATGCCGAGGATCCAGTCGGCGAAGCCCCAGACCAGGAAGCCGCCCTCGGCGTACAGCCGGCGCTGCATCCGCTCGTAGACCGCCGCCCGGTCCTTCTTGTCCTTGGTGGACTGGGCCTGCTGGTAGAGCGCGTCGAAGTCCTTGTGGTGCCACTGGGTGGCGTTGGTGGTGGAGTCGGTGAGCAGGCGCTGGGAGATGTGGGACTCGATGGGCATGGCGCCGGAGCGGTAGCTGGCGAGCGTCCCGGAGTCGAGGGTGTCGGTCCAGAAGGTGTCCTTGCTGCCCACCTCGACCTTCACGTGCACGCCGGCCTTGGCGGCCTGGTCGCGGAAGATGGACGCGGCCTCGGTGAAGCCGGCGGCGACGGGTGAGGTGTCCAGGGTGACCTTCAGGCCCTCGACGCCGGCCTTCTTCAGCAGGTGGCGGGCCTTGTCCAGGTCCTGGGCGCGCTGCGGCAGGCCGTCGGCGTAGTACTCGTACCCCTTGCCGAAGAGGTCGTTGCCGATCTCGCCGGCGCCGGACAGCGCGCCCTTGACCAGCTCCTCGCGGTCGGCGATCAGGAAGAACGCCTCGCGCACCCGCTTGTCGTCGAACGGCGCCCGGTCGGTCTTCATCGCGAACGCCTGCATGGCGCTGTTGCGCAGCCGGACGATCTCCACCTGGCCCTTGCCCTCGTGCGCGCGGGCGGTGGTCGGGTTGAGCTCGTGGGCGTACTCGACCTGGCCGCCCAGGAGGGCGTTGACGCGCGCCGACTCCTCGTTGGCGATCACGAACTCCAGCCGCTCCAGGTGCGGGGCGCCGTCCCAGTACTCGTCGTACCGCTCGACGACGGCGGACCGGCCGGGAGCGAAGGAGACGAAGCGGAACGGGCCGCTGCCGATGGGCTTCTTGTCGAAGTCCCGCGCGCCCTCGGGAACGATGTACGCGCCGAACGCGGCGAGCACATTGGGGAATTCGGCGGTGGGGCGCTTCAGGACGAATTCGACCGTGCGGTCGTCGACGGCCCGGCTCGCCTTGAGGTCGATGGGCTCCAGGGACGCCTTGGCGCGGAACGCCTCCTTCGGGTCGGCGATGCGGCGGTAGCTGTAGAGGACGTCGGCGGCGGTCACCGGCTTCCCGTCGTGGAAGGTGGCCTTGCGCAGCTTCACCCGCCAGCGGTCCAGGCCGTCGTTGGGTTCCCAGGAGGCGGCGAGGCGCGGCTGCGCGGAGAGGTCGGCGCCCTGGTCGGCGAGCTTGTCGAAGAGGGCCTTGGCTCTGGCCGCGTCGGCGAAGAGGTTGGTGCGGTGCGGGTCGAGGGTCTCGCTCGCGCCGCCGCCGGCGAACGCGGCGCGCAGCGTGCCGCCGCGCCGGGGCTTGCCGTCGCCGCCCGCTGCGGCACCGGAGCCGGGGCCACCGCACCCGGCGAGGGCGAGGGCGCCGAGCCCGGCCACGCCGCCGGCGGCTGCGAGGAATCCCCGGCGGCGCAGGCCGGGGAAGCGGGAGTCGTCGAGGGGAGCGTGGGGCATGGCGGTGTCCTCCGGATACGAGCGGTTCGTCAAGCGGTGGGCGGCGTCAAGCAGCGGGCAGCGTCGGGAAGTCGGCTTCAGGCAGTCGGCGTCAGGCGGGCGATGAGGTGCAGCCGGTCGGCGTCCAGGCGCGCGCCCGGCGCGTCGCCCTCCTGCCAGGCGGGCTCGGTGCGCGGCCCCGGCCCGTCGTACAGCGCCAGCACCTCGAAGCCGTGCGCGGCGAGCACGTACCGCAGCTCCTGCGGGAGGAGCAGCCGCCACGCGGAGCGCTGCTCGTGCGGCGCCATGCCCTCGGCGGTCCACACGCGGGTGCGGCGCAGCAGCTGCGCGGCGCGGTCGACGGTGAGGGTGGTGGTGGCGGTGTACGTGGTCCCCTGCCAGGTGAAGCCGGAGACGGCGGGGGCGTCGAGGAGTTCGGTACGGCCCAGGAAGAAGGCGCCGTTGCGCATCTCGGCGACGAGCAGCCCGCCGGGTGCCAGGCTCCGCCGGCAGGAGGCGAGGAAGCCGTCGAGGTCGTCGTTGGTGTGGCAGTACAGCAGCGCGCTGTCCAGGCAGACGACGGCGTCGAAGGACCGCTCGGGGAAGCGGAAGCCGCGCAGGTCGGCAGGTACGTACGCAGGCCCGGGGTGGTGCGTACGGGCATACGTCAGCATCGCCTCGGACAGGTCGGCTCCGACGACGGAGCGGCCGGTGCCGTGCAGATACGCGGCGTCGCGCCCGGTGCCGCAGCCGATGTCCAGGACGCGCGGCCCGGAGCCGTACCGGCGCAGGCAGTCCGCGGCCCAGCGCCCGGCCAGCCGGTCGGTGTCGGGGAACCGGGCCTCGTACAGCTCCGGGTTGTCGGTCAGCAGGTTTCCGCTGCTCACGGCGGGTCCCTTCGATGTCTTCACGCGGCCACCGCCACCGGTCCGGCGGGCGTCCGCTCCGGCAGCGCACGCAGCCGGTGCAGCCAGCCCACGCCCGCGGCGGAGACCAGCCCGAAGGCCAGGCAGCAAGCCCACGGCAGCCAGCCCGCGCCGGCCTGCCCGCCCGCGTCCATGGCCCAGCCGACGACGGTGTTGCCGACGGCCGCCGCGATGCCGGAGACGACGTAGAACAGGCCGAAGTAGGTACCGGTCAGCTCGGCGCGGCCGAAGTCGGGGATCAGCTCCATCACGAACGGCTGGGCGATCATCACGCCCAGGTAGAGCAACAGGGCCCCGGCCAGTACGGGCAGCGCGCGCAGCGCCGCGGTGCCCAGGCTGCCGGGCGGCCCGGTCAGCCCCGCGACGGCCATCGGGGGCACGAACGCGAGGCCCATCAGGCCGAGTCCGGCGGTGATCCAGCGGGACCGGCTGCCGCGGTCCTTCAGGGCGCGCGTCACGCGGAGCTGGAGGGTGAGGTTGGCGACGGTACCGACCAGGAAGACGATGCCGGCCGCGCCGTCCCAGCCGGTGGCCCGCCGGGCGCCGTCCGGGAGCAGCAGGTAGAGCTGGTTCTCCATGGTGAACATGCCGACCATGGCGAGCGAGAAGGCCAGGAAGACCCGGTTGCCGACGACCTCGCGCCAGTCGCCGAGGACGGAGTTCTTGGTGGGGACGGCGGTACGGGCGGGCAGCACGGCGGCCTGGGCCGCGGTCAGTACGGCGAAGATCGCGGCGGCGGTGAGCGCGGAGGCCCGGAAGTCGACCAGCAGCAGCGCTGAACCGAGCAGCGGGCCGACCAGCGCGCCGGTGGTCGCGAAGACGTTGAACAGGGCGAACGCCTCGGCCTTGCGGTCGCCCGCCTCCTGCGCCAGGTAGGCGCGCACGGCCGGATTGAACAGCGCGCCGGCCAGTCCGCTGAGCACGGAGGCGGCGAGCAGCACGGCCAGCCCGTCGCCGAGCGCGAAGAGCGCGAAGCCGACGGTGCGCAGGGCGCAGCCCGCGATGATGACGCCGCGCGCGCCGAGCCGGTCGGCGGCCGAGCCGCCGATGAGGAACAGGCCCTGCTGGCTGAGGTTGCGGACGCCGAGCACGATGCCGACGACCGCGGCCGACAAGCCCAGGTCCTCGCCCAGGTGCACCGCGAGGTACGGGATGAGCAGGTAGAAGCCGGTGTTGACGCCGAGCTGGTTGACCAGCAGCAGGCGGATGGCGAGCGGGAAGCCGCGCATCTCGCGCCAGGTTCTCTTCATCGCGGCACCTCCTGGACGAGGCCGGCCGGTGCGGCCGTCCCGTCGGGCAGGTCGGTGTGGCGGACCGGCCGCACGCCGAGGCCCGGCTGCCGCCCGGCCCGGACGGTGCCGTCGGTGCCGCCGATGCCGGTCCACGGGTCGTGGGCGAGCAGCAGATGGCCGTCGAGGTCGGCCCAGCGGGCGCGGTCGGCGAGGTGGACGGCGGGGGCGAGGCCGAGCGAGCTGGCGGTCAGGCAGCCGAGCATCAGCTCGGTGCCGCTGCCCGCGATCAGTTCGGCGATGCGCAGTGCCGCGTGCACGCCACCGCACTTGGCGAGCTTGACGTTGATGCCGTGCACCCGGCCGACGAGCCGCCGGGCGTCCTCGAAGCCGACCGCGTCCTCGTCGGCGATGACGGGTATCGGCGAGCGTTCGGCGAGTCGGGCCAGCGCTTCGGGGCGGCCGGGCGCGATGGGCTGTTCGACGGACTCGACGCCGAGGTCGGCGTACCGGGGCAGCAGGGCCGCGGCCTGTGCGGTGGTCCAGGCACCGTTGGGATCCAGCAGCAGCCGGGCGTACGGCGCCGCCTCGCGCACCGCGAGTACGCGTTCCAGGTCGTCCTCGGGGTCGGGCGAGCCGGCCTTGACCTTGATGACGGAGAAGCCGTGCCGGGCCAGCCGCCCGGCCTCCTCCCCGGCGGCGCGGCGGGAGCCGATGCCGATGGTGCGCGCGGTAGCGGCCCAGGGTGCTTCCTGCGCTCCGAGGAGCCGGTGCACGGGTATGTCGGCGCGCTTGCCGACGAGGTCCAGCAGGGCCGACTCGACGGCGGCGGTCACGGCGGGCGGAGTGTTCGGCGCGGGCAGGGCGCCCTCGCGCAGCGCGTCGAGCGCCGACTCCGGCCCGTCGAAACGGGCGAGTTCGAGGGCGGTCTCGCTGAGCAGCCGTCCGATGGTCTCGGCGTCGAGGTTGTAGTACGTACTGGCCACGGCCTCGCCGTAGCCGCGCTGTCCTTGGTGTTCGATGGCGAGCCAGACGGCGTCGCGGGCCGCCATGGTCGAGCGGGAGATGCGCAGCGGCTCGGTGAGCCGGAGCCGTACGGTGCGCTGGCTGAGCTTCACGGGGTCCCTTCCCAGGGAGTGGGGCGTGGGGGAATCGGGGCGGGGGCGGCGAGCGGGTCGGCGACCGTCCGGCAGCGCGTCCAGCCGGTGGCCTCCGCTGCCCGGGGGTGCGGGATCTCGACGGGCCGGGTGGCCGCGGTGGCCAGGTCCAGCCCGTGCGCGGCGGCGAAGTCGTCGTCGTAGACGGTGCCGAGGTAGCGCTGCGGCCCGTCGGGGAAGACGGTGGCGACGACCGCGCCCGGGTGGATACGGGCCGCCCAGGCGGCGACCAGCGCGACCGCGCCCGTGCTCCAGCCGCCGCTGACGAAGTTGCCGGCGGCCAGCCGGCGGCAGGCGTCGGCGGACTCGGCCGGGCCGACCCAGTGCACCTCGTCGAACGCCTCGTAGGCGACGTTGCGCGGGTGGATGCTGCTGCCGAGGCCGCGCATGAGGCGGGGCCGGGCGGGCTGCCCGAAGATCGTGGAGCCGGTGGCGTCCACGCCGATCAGCCGCAGGCCCGGCCAGTGCCGGCGCAGCGGCCCGACGATGCCCGCGCTGTGCCCTCCGGTGCCGACGCTGCACACGAGTACGTCGAGGTGGTCCAGGTCGGCGGCGATCTCGGCGGCGAGCGAGGCGTAACCGGCGATGTTGTCGGGGTTGTTGTACTGGTCGGGCCAGTAGGCGTCGGGGAGTTCGGCGCGCAGGGCGCGCAGCCGGGCCAGCCGCGCGGCCTGCCAGCCGCCCTCGGCCGCCGGCCGGTCCACCAGCTCCAGCCGGACGCCGTACGTCCGCAGCAACTGCCGTATGGACGGCTCCAGTTCGGTGTCGCCGACCAGCACGACGGGGTGACCGAGGGCCTGTCCCGCGAAGGCCAGGCCGACGCCGAGGGTGCCGGAGGTGGACTCCACGACCGGTGCACCGGGCCGGAGTTCGCCGCGCTCCTTCGCGCCCAGCAGCATCGACACCGCGGCCCGCGCCTTCATGCCGCCCGCGCCGAGCCCTTCGAGCTTGGCCCAGAAGCCGGGGTGCGGGCAGGGCAGTGCGGTGGTGATCCGGGCGAGCGGGGTGCGGCCGAGCAGGCCGAGCAGCTGCGGATTGGCGGTGGTGGGCAGGACGGCCGTGGTCATGCGGCGGCTCCGGAGACGGCGGTCGCGGCGCCGACGGCACGGTACCGGTGGATGATCCCCGGCCCGCCGTCCAGCCAGAAGAACGGGTACGGCTCGGCACACACCGCACTCACCCCGGCCCCGAGGAACCGCGGCAGCACCGCGCTGCCGGTCTGCGCGAACATCACCAGCGGCGTGCCGTGCGCGGCGGCGTGCGCCCGCAGCGCCTCGAAGCTGCCGTTGCCCAGTGTCATGCCGGAGGCGAGCACCGCGTCGCAGCGGTCCAGCTCGGCGAGCGCGTCGGTGACGACCGGCTCGCCCCACTCCGTCGTACCGCCCTTGAGGTCGCACGGCACATACGTCAGGCCGCGCTCGCGCAGCGCCTCCAGCAGGGAGTTGACGACGCCGACGACGAGCACTCGCGCCCCGGGAGGCGCGTCGATCAGCTCCACGACGGCGCGCGCCCGGGCGCGGGACTTCTCCAGCGAGCTGCCGGCGGGCAGCGGGAACGGCCGGGCGCCGCTCGCCGTCCCGTGCGGCAGGGCGTCCATCAGGTACGCGTCCAGCGCCGCCACCCGCACCGGCAGCAGCTCGTGCGCCAGCAGCTCGGCGACATCGGCGCCGACGCACGCCTCGACGGCCTCATCGGTCAGCGCGCCGGGCTCGACCGCGCAGGAGCCGACCGCCGCGCCCAGCCGCAGGCTGAGCACTTCGTTGCGGTAGCCGCCGGCGCGCCCGGCGTGGCGGACGGCCTGCCGGGTGCTGAAGGCCGTGGAGATCCGCCGCTCGGCGGGATCGGGCCCGTAGGCGCCGGCCAGCACGCCGGCCACCAGGTCGTCGTAGGAGGTGACGGCGGTACAGGGGCCGTCGGCGGCCGCGCTCATCGGCCCACCACCCGCGGGCGCAGTCCGGACAGCAGCTCCTCGACGCGGGCACGGGCGCCCGGCCCGTCCGCGTCCCCTGCCATGACGTGCCCGAGGTACTCGTTGTTGCTGCCCGCGGCCTTCACGGTCTTCCCCGGCTCGGCGAGCTGGAGTTCCAGCACACCGTCCGCCTCGCGCACGGCGTCCCCGCCGTCGATGTCCGCGAGCACGCCCGCCTCCTCCGGTACGAGGAAGCCGATCGCGGCGCTGGCCAGTCCGGTGTCCCGGACGGTCAGGTCGGGCCGGTGGCCGAGCGCGACGTCCACGCAGGCGGCGGCCACGTCGATGCCGGTGACATGGCGGATCAGCTCGGTGATGCGGTTGCCTGCGGGCCGCGGGTTGACCTCGACGACGCGCGGCCCGTCGGGCGTCAGCTTGATCTCGGTGTGCCCGACGACGCCGTCCAGACCGAGCGCCTTGAGGGCCTGTACGGCGGTGTCGGCAGCGGCCGCCGTGTCGGCGGCGGAGAGCGCGGCGGGGAACATGTGCCCGGTCTCGATGAAGGCCGGCGCCCCGCCCACGCTCTTGTCCGTCACCCCGACGACGTGCGTGGCGCCGTCGTGCGTCACGGTCTCCACACTGACCTCGGGCCCGTGCAGCAGCTCTTCGAGCAGGACGACGGGGGCCCGGCGCTGGCCGCGCGCGTTGACGGGGAAGCCCTCGATGGCCCGGTAGGCGCGCTGCAGCTCCGCCTCGTCCGCGACCTTGCGTACGAACATCCCGGCGCAGAGGTCCACCGGCTTGAGCACCAGCGGGTAGCCGATCTCCGCGGCGGCCGCGGCCGCTTCGGACCGGTCGGCGCAGACCGCGAACCGCGGCTGCGGCAGCCCGGCGTCCGCGAGCACGCGGCGGGTGGCGTCCTTGCGGCAGGCGTTCTCGACCGCTTCCGGGGCCGGACCCGGCAGGCCGAGGTGGCCGGCGATCCGGGCGACGGTCGGCAGGTAGTAGTCGCAGGACGTGATCACGCCGTCGAAGCCCAGCGCGGCGTGCAGCCGCTCGGCGTACGGCAGCAGCGTGTCCAGGTCGTTGGTGTCGGCGGTCAGCACATTGCGGGCGCCGAGCAGCGGGTGGGTCGTGCCCTCGGGCGCGCTGCGCAGGTAGTGGTGCAGGTCGCGGGTGAGGAACGTGAACTCGTGCCCGCCCTCGCGGATCGCGCGTGGCAGCAGCCTGCTCATTGCCCCGACCCAGCTCTCGACCATCAGCAGATGAGCCACGATTCCCCTTCGCCAGCAGTGAGTTGCGGTCGTCGGCCCGGCCGGAAATGCGTCTTCGGAGAGTCGTCCGGCTTGACCGAGCCACACTGTAAACGATAATCATTTTCAAGTCACCTCTTTGCACGGTGTTCCCGCCACTGCCCCGAATGCGAGCCCTGTGATCACCGCCGCCCGTCGCCCCGCCCTGCTCTGCGCCCTCGCGGCCACCGCCGCCGCGCTGCTCCCCGCGGCGCCCGCGCACGCCGCCGCTCCCCCGGCCCCCGCGCTGCGCTTCGGCGCCTGCCCCGACTCCGTACCGGACCCGCCCGCGCCCGACCGCGTCGAGTGCGGCGAGCTGAGCGTCCCGCTGGACCGGAGCCACCCGGAGGGCCGGCGCATCGACATCGCCGTCTCCCGCGTACCGGCCTCCGGCACACCCGACGAGCGGCGCGGCGTCCTGCTGGTGAATCCGGGCGGTCCCGGCGGCTCCGGACTCCCGTATGCCGTTACCAAGCGCGCCAAACTCCCGGAGAGCGTGCGGCGTTCGTACGACGTGATCGGCTTCGACCCGCGCGGCACGGGACGCAGCGCGCCCGCGGACTGCGGTCCCATGGGCGGGCTCTTCGACGCGCCCGGCCAGGACCCGGTACCGAAGGACCCCGCCGCCGAGCGCGGCTACCTGGACTCCCTGCGCCGCACGGCCGACGACTGCGCCACCGGCGTCGGCGACGCCCTGCCGCACCTCTCGACCACCGAGACGGCCCGCGACATGGACGCGATCCGCGCGGCCCTCGGCGAGCGGAAGATCGGCTATCTGGGCGTGTCCTACGGGACGTACCTCGGTGCCGCCTACGCCGCCCAATTCCCGCACCGTGTCGGCCGGATGGTCCTCGACAGCGTCGTCGGCCCCGAGGACTGGTACGACTTCGACCTCCGGCAGAGCCGGGCGCTGCTGCGCCAGCGCGACACCTTCTTCGGCTGGGCCGCCACGCACGACAAGCGCTTCGGGCTGGGCGGCAGCGCCGCTGACGTCCGCGCCGCCTACCAGCGCACCCGCGACGGCCTCGCGGACCGTCCCGTCGACGGCTTCGGCGCCGCGGAGTTCGACCGCACCGTCTACCGGGCGCTCGGCCGCACCGAGCGCTGGGCCGGCCTGGCCGACGGCATCCGTACATACCTACAGCACGGGACCGTCGCGCAGCTGCGCCCTGCCGACCCCTTCGACGGCGCCGCGTCCCGTACGTACGAAGCCGCCAACCGCACCGTCAAGTGCGCGGACGGGCCCGGCCCCACGCCCGCGCGGGTGACCGCCGACATCCGTCGAATGCGACGGCTCGACCCGCAGCCGGTGCTCACCGGGATGGAGGCTTCGGTCTGCGCGTACTGGCACCACCGGCCCGCGCACCGCACCGCGCTCGGCAGCGCCGCCGCGCCCCCGGTCCTGCTGATCGCCTCCGAGCACGACCCGGTCACGCCGATAGCCGGCGCCCGCGGCCTGCAACGACGGCTGCCGGGCTCCCGCCTCGTCACCCTCCACCACGACTACTCCCACGGCGTGTTCGCCAGCCGCCGCAACGGCTGCGTCGACGGCACGGCGGCGGCCTACCTGGTGAACGGGGCCGTGCCGACGGCCGACGTGCACTGCGCCGGCCCCGGCCTGCCGACACCCTGACCCGGAAAGCACGGAACCCCATGACTGTCACCGACACCGCGCGGCCCACCGCGCCCGCCTACACCGTGCGGGCCGCCACCCCCGCCGACATCGACGGCGCCCGCCGCGTCATGCTCGACACCCTCTACCGGGAATTCCGCTACGGCTATGTGCCGCGGTGGCACCGCGACGTGATCGACCTTCCCGGCACCTATCTCGACGACCCCCGCCACCTGCTGCTGGTGGCCGTGCACGGCGACGAGGTGGTGGGCACGACCGGCGTACGCTCCGCGGGTCCCGCCCATCCGCCGCACCCCCGCTGGCTCGCCGAGCGCTACCCGTCCGGCTCCACCGCCCAGCTCGTACGCGTCTACGTGGACCCGGCCCACCGGCGGCACGGCCTGGCCCGCACGATGGTCCGCCGGGCCTGTGACTTCGCGGCCGCCACCCCCGGCTACGAGCGGATCTATCTGCACACCAACGTCAAGGTCGAGGGCAGCGGCGCCTTCTGGCGCAGCCTCGCCGACGAGGTCTTCGACGCCCGCGCCACGGGCGAGCACGGGCCGGGCGTCGAGACCGTGCACTTCGAGATCCCGATGCCGCCCCCGGCCTGACAGCGCATTCGGTACCGGTCAACGATCTGGTGTACGTCGAGAGTTAGGTATACCTATCACGGCCGATCACCGATGCCGGCGCCCCGTCCCACCCGGCAGGCTGGCCACCTCTTCCGGAGATGGCCGGTCCGGAGGTGCACTTCGGAGGCGGGGAACATGCTGGGTTCGGAAAGTTGCGACCGGGTCGTCCTGGCCGGGCGGGACGAAGCACTGACGGAGGTCGAGGACCTGCTGCGGCACCGGCGACTGGTGACGGTGACGGGCCCCGGCGGCATCGGCAAGAGCGCACTCGCCGGGGCGCTGGCGCGCCGGCCGGGGCTCGGCCCTGATGCGGTCGTGGCCCGCACCGACCTAGCGCCGCTCATCGACCCCGGGCTCGTACCGCACTGGCTGGCCCGCGCGCTCGGCATGGACGGGCCCGCGGGCAAACCCCAGCTCGCCGCGCTCACCGAGGCATTGGGCGACACCCCCGCGCTGCTGGTCGTGGACACCTGCGAACACCTGGCCACGCGCTGCACCGAGGTCCTCACCGCACTGGTCGACGCCTGCCCCCGCCTGCACGTACTGGCCACCAGCCGCACCCCGCTGCGCACCCCGGGCCTGTATCCGCTCTCCCCCGTACCGCTCGACGTCGCGGCCGAGCTGTTCACCGAGTACGCCCGGCAGCTCGATGCCGAGGAGCCTCCGCCCGACACGGTCCGGCGGATCTGCGCGCTGCTGGACGGCCTGCCGCTCGCTGTGCGGATCGCGGCGGACCGGCTCGCGCACCGCTCCGCCGCCGACGTGCTCTCCTCCCTCACCCGGGCCGAGGCCGCGCTCGACCTGCCGGCCACCGCGCCCGGCCTGCCCACCCGTCAGCGTTCGCTGCGCGACTCCCTCGACTGGAGCCTGCGGCTGTGCACGGCCGAGGAACGGCTGCTCTGGGCTCGGCTCAGCGTCTTCCCCGGCAGCTTCGAGCTGGCACAGGTACTGGAGATCTGCGGCGACGCGGCGCTGCCGCCCGGCCCGCTCGTCGCGGCCTTCACGGGGCTGGCCTGGCAGTCACTGATCGAGCCGCAGCCGGACGACAACGAGGGCACGGCCTTCCGGATGCCGCGCACCACCCGGGCCTACGGGCGGCAACGGCTGAGCCTGTCGGGAGAGGAGCGAGAGCTGTTGAACCGCTTCCTCGCCTGGACGCTGCGCGCGTCGTGACAACCAGCGCGCGTGTTTGACCAGGTTGATTCCTAGGGAATTCGCCATATGCACACCTCGTGCATCGAACGCTCACTACGCTGTTCCGTTCCAGCCGCCGCTCAGCGGGCAGGTTCCGTCATGCCGAAGCTCCCTCCGGCCGGACGCGTCAGTACCGTCCCGGCCGCACCGCCGTCCGGCAATCCCGCCAGGCTGATCCGAGGAACGTTTCCTCTGGCGATGGCCGGGGTCTGTGCTCTCCTCGGACGGGCCCTCGAACTCCCGCAGCTCTTCCTGCCCCTGATGCCCGCCGTCGCGGCGCTGCCCGCGATGGGGCGGTCGGGCGGGCGCGACGTGCTGGGTGCGGGCGCCGCGGCGCTCGGCGGCGTCGCGTTACTGGGCTGGGGCGCCCGCCCGGTGAACGTGATCGCGGCGCTGGCGGGCGTGCTGACGGTGACCGCGCTGATCCGCGCCGCCGCCCGCCGCAGCCGCCGCCAGGAGACCAAGCTGGCCCGCCTCGGCCGACTGGCCCAGGTGACCCAGGCGGCGGTACTGCCCCGGCCGCCCGAGTCGGTGGGCGGGGTGCGGCTGGACGCGCGGTACCTCGCGGCCACGCCCGGTGCCACGGTCGGCGGCGACATCTGCGGCGCCGAGCGCACCCCCTTCGGCGTGCGGCTGCTCATCGGCGACGTGTCGGGCAAGGGCCTGGACGTGGTCGCGACGGCCGCCGAGACGCTGCACATCTGGCGTGAGCTCGCGCACCACGAGAGCAGCCTGGCGGGCATCGCGCTGCGCATGGACACCGCCGTCACCCGCATCCACCACCACGACGGCTTCGTCACCGCACTGCTGATCAATGTGTACGACGACGGCCGGGTGGAGCTGCTGAGCTGCGGACATCCGCCGCCGCTGCTGGTGCGCGGCGGCCGGGCCTCCTGGCTCGCCGGGCTGGACGCGACGGCCCCGCTCGGACTGATGGAGATGGTGCAGGACCGGTGCCCGACCGCGGTCGTGCGGCCGGCGCCGGACGACTGGCTGCTGCTGTGCACGGACGGGGTGGCCGAATGCCGTAACGGCGCGGGCGAGTTCTACCCCCTCGCCGAGCGCCTCACGGCCTTCTGCGGCCGCGAGCCGACCGTCGTCCTGGACGACCTCGAAGTCGATCTGGCCCGTTACCGCGACGGCGGCTGCCGGGACGACGCGATGATGCTCCTCATCCGACCGCCGTCCCGGCAGCACTCCGGCTGACTCAGCGGGACTCCGGCGGCGGGGGCGGGGGCGGCGTGGGCGCACCGGCCGGCGGGGCGATCTTCGCGTGAGCGGTCGTGGCGGTCGTGGTGGTCGTCGGAGCCGCGGCCACCGGGGCCTCCGTACGAGGCAGTACGGCATCCCGGCGCGCACCCGGGTCCCAGCCGGTCTCCACCACCCGCTTCTGCACGAGCACGGCGGCGCCCAGCACCACCAGGCCGATGGCCAGCATCAGCACGACGGCACCCGCGCCGCCCAGCTTCGCCGCGTTGCCGATCAGCGCGCCGAACCAGCCGAAGTCCGCGTCCCCGAAGGTGGTGTTCTCCTCGCCGAACGCGCCGAGCACCTTCAGGAGCAGCGCGGGCAGGAAAGTGATGAGGACACCGTTGACGAAGGCGCCGAGGGCCGCGCCGCGCCGGCCGCCCGTCGCGTTCCCGTACACGCCGGCCGCGCCACCGGTGAAGAAGTGCGGCACCAGGCCCGGCAGGACCAGCGCGAGGCCGAACCACGGGTGGAAGAGCGCGGAGAGCAGCCCGAGGCTGACCAGGCCGCCGAGGAAGCTGCAGAGGAAGCCGATGAGGACGGCGTTCTGCGCGTACGGGAAGACGATCGGCGCGTCCAGCGACGGCACCGCACCGGGCACCACCTTCTTGGCGATCCCCTGGAAGGCCGGCACCAGCTCACCCAGGATCGTCCGCACACCGAACAGGATGATCGCGACGGCGATGCCGAACTGCAGACCCTGCATGACGGCCTGCATCAGGTAATTGCCGAGGCCGGTGGCGGCGGCCCCGCCGTCGGACCCGAACGCCTTGAACGCGGTACCGCGCCCGGCCTTGGCCAGGAAGAGAACCGCCATGATCACGTAGATCAGCACCATGGACAGCGCGGTGGCCACCATCGAGTCCCGCAGGAAGCGCAGCCCCTCGGGCAGCTTCATGTCCTCCGTACTGCGGCTGCGCTTGCCGACGAGCTGACCGGTCGCGCCCGCCGCGACGTATCCGGCGGTGCCGAAGTGGCCGATGGCGATGGTGTTGTCACCGGTGATCCGCTTGGTCCACGGGTGCGCGAAGGCCGGCATGGAGACCAGCAGGATGCCCAGCAGCACACCGCCGACCAGCACCACGACGGCCGAGGACTGCCCGGCGGTGGCCAGCACCATCGTCAGCAGCGTCGCCATGAACAGCATGTGGTGGCCGGTCAGGAAGACGTACCGCAGCGGCGTGAAGCGGGCCAGCAGCAGGCTGACCCCGAAGCCGACGATCATCAGCCAGGCGACCCGGGCGCCGAACTGCGCCTGCGCGATGCCGACGATCGCCTCGTTGGTCGGGATGACGCCGTGCGCGCCGGTCGCGCCCTGGATCATCTCGCCCAGCGGGGCGAGTGCCGCGACGACCAGCCCGGCGCCCGCGCCGATCAGCAGGAAGCCCAGCGTCGCCTTGATGGCGCCGCCGATGATCTGCCCGGCGGTCTTCTTCAGGGCGATCAGGCCGGTGGCCGTGATCAGGCCGACCAGGTACGCCGGCTGGCTGAGGACCTCGTTGACCAGGAATTCGGCGATCGATACGAGCCAGTGCATGAAAAAATGCGCCCTTCGTTACTGGACGTCGTAGGTGTCGCGGAGGATGCGGTCGACCTCACCCGTACTGGTGAAGTTCTCGACGACCTTCACCGGGACGCCGACGTCGCCGAGCGTCCTGGCGATCTCGCCCGAGGTGAGGATGGCGACGGCCTCGCCGGCCTTGCCCTTGGCGGAGATGGTGTCGGTCGCCTCGACGGTGACGTACTTCGTCCAGCCCCAGCGGTCGAGCACCTGCTCCAGGGTGTTCTTCAGGAAGAGGCTGGTGCCCAGGCCGTTGCCGCAGACGGTGAGGATCTTGTGCACGGACCCGCCGCCGGCCTGCCGTTCTTCCGGCTCCCGCGGCTCTTCCGGCTCGTACCGTTCTTCCGGCTCCTGGGGCGCCTCCCGGCCCGCCAGTACCGCGTGCACCGCCTCCGGCGTCCGGGCCTCGCGCAGCGCCCGCTCGGTCTCCGGGTCACCGAGCAATCTCGCGAGCGCCGCCATCGCCTCCGTGTGCGCCCCGGAGTCCTGGGCCGCGAGTCCGACGACCAGGCTCACCGGGTCGTTCGCCTCGTGCCCGAACTCCACCGGCTCGGCCAGCCGCACCCACGACATGCCGGTCTTGAGGACCGCGGGCGAGGGGCGGGCGTGCGCGAAGGCGAAGCCGGGCGCGATGACGATGTACGGCCCGTTCTCCTCGACGTTCTCGATCATTTCCGTGGTGTACTCGCCGGTACTGGTACCGGTCGCGACCATGAGGTCGCCGGCGGCCCGTACCGCCTCCCGCCAGTCCGCCGCCGCCACGTCCAGCCGCACGGCCTCGGCGGGAATCAGTTCGCTCAGTGTCGGCATGGACGGGATCGTCGCACGAAAACGCTTGCCCGGATATGCGGTGTGCGGCGCCGGAAGGGATCATCGGAACATGAACGTGAGGATGCGGGTCGCGCAGCAGGAGGAAGCCGACGAACTGCTCGGACGCAGTCCGCTCGCCGCGCTGGTGGGCATGCTGCTGGACCAGCAGGTGCCGATGGAGTGGGCGTTCACCGGCCCGTACACCATCGCCCGGCGGATGGACGGCGACGACCTGGACGCGCAGGCCATCGCCGCGCAGGACCCGGAGGCGTTCGAGGAGCTGCTGGCCCGCAAGCCGGCCGTGCACCGCTATCCGCGCTCGATGGCCAAGCGGGTGCAGCAGCTGTGCCAGTACCTCGTCGAGCACTACGACGGGGACGCCGAAGCCGTGTGGCGGGACGCACCGACCGGCGCCGAGCTGCTGAAACGCCTCAACGACCTGCCCGGCTTCGGCAAGCAGAAGGCCCAGATCTTCCTGGCCCTCCTCGGCAAGCAGTTCGGCGTGCGTCCCGAGGGCTGGCGCGAGGCCGCCGGCCCGTACGGCGAGGAGAACTCCCACCGCTCGGTCGCCGACATCACGGGCCCCGAGTCCCTGGCCGAGGTCCGCGCGTACAAGCAGCAGATGAAGCGAGCGGCGAAGAAGGCGGCGGGCAAGTAGCAAGGGCGGCGGGCACCCGGCCCGCCGCCCCTCTCCTCGTACTACGTGCTCAGCGTTTTGTACCGCGCGCTCAGCCCTCCGGAGAGGCGGCCACCCGTGCCGCCCAGCGCTTTTCGACGCCCGACAGCCGCCAGTAGGCGATCGCCGCCGCCCAGACGACGACGAAGAGGCCGACGATGGCGTAGCCGACGTTGTCCAGCTCCAGGCCGGAGATCCAGCCGGTGACCGAGTCCGTCAGGCCGAGCTTCTCGTGCAGGACGCTGACCAGCTCGATCGTGCCGATGACGAGCGCCACGGCGATGGACAGGCCGGTGATCGTGAGGTTGTAGTACACCTTGCGCACCGGATTCGAGAACGCCCACTGGTACGCGAAGTTCATGAACGTGCCGTCGAGCGTGTCGAAGAGGCTCATCCCGGCCGCGAACAGCAGCGGCAGGCACAGGATCGCGTACCAGGGCAGCCCGGACGCGGCGCCGCTGCCCGCCATCACCATCAGCGTCACCTCGGTCGCGGTGTCGAAGCCGAGGCCGAGGAGCAGTCCGATCGGGTACATCTGGCCCGGCCGCGTGATGGCCTTGGTGAACCGGCCCAGCACCCGGTTCATGAAACCGCGCGAGTCCAGCTGCCGTTCCAGCTCCGACTCGTCGTACTGCCCGGCCCGCATGGCACGGAAGACGCGCCAGATGCCGGCCAGCGCGACCAGGTTGAGAGCGGCGATGAGGTAGAGGAAGGCCCCGGAGACGGTGGTGCCGACCGTGCCGAGCACCTGGTGCGTGCGGGAGTCCTCGTCCATCAGGGTCCCGGCGAGCGCCGCGCCGCCCGAGACCAGCGCGGCCATGAGCACGACCATGCTGGAGTGGCCGAGCGCGAACCAGAAGCCCACCGAGACCGGCCGCTTCCCGTCCGCCATGAGCTTGCGGGTGGTGTTGTCGATGACGGCGATGTGGTCCGCGTCGAACGCGTGCCGCATGCCGAGGGTGTACGCGGTGATACCCAGGCCCACGCCGAACACCTGGGTGCCGACGGTGTAGTGGCCGGGCACGACGAGCAGGAACAGCACACCGAACGCGACGATGTGCAGCGCGGCTATGACCGCCAGCAGACCGGCGGTCCGTACGGTGTCACGGCGCTGCCAGCGAAAATCCGGCAGCACGGAAGAAGTCGGGGCATCGGTGGGCAGGGCCATCCGGCGATCACGCTCCAGCACCTCGTGGAATCAATTCGTGAGATGCCGTGGCCGGTCTCCTGGCTTACGGGTACGCGCGCCCGTCCCGGCCTTCCCGCCCGCACTCTGCGGACAGTGGCCCCCCGTACGTATGCGGTGCACGTACGAGGAAAGGGTCGGTAGCTCCCCGATCACAGTGGCGAGGGCCGCTCCGGAATCGGACCCGAAGGTCTCCACCGGTCTTCCCGAGCACCACGGCCCGGCCACTCTAACCCCGACTGGCCCAGAGGGGGCGTGTGCCGCCTCTCACCCCGACTCCCCCCGGGGGGGCCTCCCCCCCGCCCCTCCCCGCTCCCCCGCCCCCTCGGTCATGCTTCGCTCAGCCCTCGGTCATCCCCGCGTCATCCCCCCGCGTCATACCGCTCGACGGCATCCTTGCTCACCGGCTCGCGGGACGCCGGCTCCCGAGACACCGGCCCCTCCGCCGCCCAGCTCCCCAGCAGCCGCAGTGATTCCGCCGAGGCCGAGCCCGGCTCCGCGTGGTAGACGATCAGCTGCTGGTCCGGGTCGGCGGGCAGCCGCAGCGTCTCGTACGACAGGGTCAGCGGCCCGACGACGGGGTGGTGCAGCCGCTTCACCCCGAAGCCCTTGTCCTGCACGTCGTGCGTGGCCCACAGCTGCCGGAACTCCTCGCTCTTGACCGACAGCTCCCCGATCAGCGAGGCGAGCAGCGGGTCGTCGGGATGGCAGCCCGCGTCCAGGCGCAGGTAGGCGACGATGTCGGCCGCCTTGCTCTCCCAGTCGACATACAGCTCGCGCGAGGCCGGGTCCAGGAAGACCTGCCAGGCGATGTTCCGCTGCTCGAGCGGAAGCGCGGCATAGTCGCCGAGCAGCGCGCACGCCATGCGGTTCCAGCCGATGACGTCCAGGCGGCGGCCCGCCACATACGCCGGTATCCCCTCCATCGCGTCGAGCAGCTGCTGCAGCGCGGGCCGCACCCGCTGCGGCCGCCCCGCGCCGCGCGAGCGCTTGGCCTTCGGCTTCACCAGATGGCTCAGATGCGCCCGCTCGGCCGCATTGAGCCGCAGCGCGCCGGATATCGCGTCGAGGACCGCCGTGGAGACGTTCTGCCCGTGGCCCTGCTCCAGCCTTACGTAGTACGCCACACTCACCCCGGCCAGCTGCGCGAGCTCTTCGCGCCGCAGGCCCGGCACCCTGCGCCGCCCGCTGTGCCGCGGCAGTCCGACGTCCTCGGGCTGCAGACGCGCGCGGCGGGTGCGCAGAAACTCGCTCAACTCTGTGCGCTGGTCCATATGGCAAGTATCCGGGACCCGGCGAAACTCCGCGGGGGCCTGTGGATAACTCCGCCGGCGGCCTTGAGGGTGTCATTGCCAGTGGTAGGAACGCCGTTCGTACGTAAACGGGGGGTCTGGCTCCACTTCCGCGCGCGAGGCAGGGTCGATGGCATGACACACACCTCTGTCGCCGCGTATGCAGCACCCGCGCCCAAGGCACCCCTGGAGCGCACCACCATTCCGCGCCGCGAGCTCGGCGCGCACGACATCGAGATCGAGATCAAGTACGCGGGGATCTGCCACTCCGACATCCACCAGGTCGACAACGGCTGGGGCGAGGGCATCTTCCCGATGGTCCCGGGCCACGAGATCGCCGGCGTGGTCTCCGCGGTGGGCCCCGAGGTCACCCGCCACAAGGTCGGCGACCGGGTCGGCGTCGGCTGCATGGTCGACTCCTGCCGGGAGTGCGACAACTGCAAGGCCGGGCTGGAGCAGCACTGCACCGGCACCGGCAACGTACAGACGTACAACGCCATCGGCCGGGACGGCGAGCCGACCTACGGCGGTTACTCCACCCACGTCGTGGTCTCCGAAGACTTCGCCCTCCGCATCCCCGAGGGCATCTCCCTGGACGTCGCCGCGCCGCTGCTCTGCGCCGGTATCACCGTCTACTCGCCGCTCTCGCGCTGGGGCGCGGGCCCCGGCAAGAAGGTCGCGGTCGTCGGCCTGGGCGGCCTCGGCCACATGGCCGTGAAGATCGCGCACGCGATGGGCGCCGAGGTCACCGTCCTCAGCCAGTCGCTGCGCAAGAAGGAGGACGGCCTGAAGCTGGGCGCCTCCGACTACCGCGCCACCTCCGACCCGGCCACCTTCGAGGAGCTGGCGGGCCGCTTCGATCTGATCATCAACACCGTCTCCGCCAACCTGGACATGGACGCCTACCTGTCGCTGCTGCGCGTGCACGGCACGCTGGTGCAGGTCGGCGCGCCGGAGGACCGGCTCGGCTTCTCGCCGTTCTCGGTGCTCGGCGGCAGCCGGGCGATGGCCGGCTCGATGATCGGCGGCATCCCGGAGACCCAGGAGATGCTCGACTTCTGCGCGACGCACGGCCTCGGCGCGGAGATCGAGGTGATCCCGGCCGAGCAGATCAACGACGCGTACCGCCGGGTGCAGGCGAGCGACGTCCGCTACCGCTTCGTGATCGACGCCTCGACGATCTGATCTCCAGGGATTCCCAGGGTTTCCCGGGGATTTCCGGGGGTTCCCGGGGACGGGCCCGTGGACCGCGCGTGCTCCGCGGGCCCGTCCGCCCCTTACGGAGCCGGGTGGCCGCTCGACGGCCGCCCGGCTTCGTCGCATTTGGGGGTGGAAAGACGGCGTTAGCCGGACGTTAGCGGACCAGTAGCGCCCCCGGACAGAGTGGATGTCGTGCCGGACGGACCACCGGCCGCACGAGCCACCACCATCGGACTCACCAGTCACGGGGGACCCACCATGTCGAAGAAGACCGTCAAGGCCGCCGTCGCCTCGCTCATCGCCGTCGGCGCCCTGGCAGCGGCCGCCGGCCCGGCCCTGGCCCAGACCGCCCGCCCGGCGGCCGCCGCCAAGGTGGCGCCCTGCACGGCGTCGGCGCTGACGTTCGAGGCCGGCACCGTCAGCCGGCCGATCAACCACGTCCTGCTCAAGGCCACCAACACCTCGAAGAAGACCTGCGACTTCTCGGCCGAGACCTACCCCCTCCTGCGGCTCCACCAGGACCAGCAGGCGGTCACGCCGGTCATCGAGGACTCCAAGCCGCAGGCCGTGGTCACCCTCGCCCCCGGCGAGACGGCCTACGCGGGCGTCCTGCTCTCCGCCGCCGACTCGTCGGAGAAGGGCTTCAGGACCAGCAAGTTCGGCGTGGCCGTGGCCAGGGACACTGCCCTGAAGAACGTCACCGTCAAGGGTGGCCCGGTGTACGTCCAGCCCAGCGTCGCCCAGGTGACGTACTGGCAGGACAACCCCGCCGACGCCCTCGTCTGGTGATGCGCTCCGGCCGGGGGCGTCCCCCGATCCCCGGCCGGGCCCCGTTCCCCGCACGCGCGGGCCGGTCTCTTCGGAGACCGGCCCGCCGTACTCGGGCGGTGGCGGGGCATTACTCCCTGTACGCCGTATACACACCGTTCGTACCCGTGCGACATGGCTGCGCCCGAGGCCGGGTGACCGGTAGGCTTTCCGTGTGATCTTCAAGCGCATCGGAAATGGGCGGCCGTACCCCGATCACGGCCGGGAGAGCACCCGCCAGTGGGCGGATGTGGCCCCGCGCCCGGTACGCCTTGACCAGTTGGTGACCACCAAGCAGCAGCTCGATCTGGAGACGCTGCTCGCGGAGGACTCGACCTTCTACGGCGACCTGTTCGCGCACGTCGTGAAGTGGCAGGGCGACCTGTACCTGGAGGACGGACTGCACCGCGCGGTGCGGGCCGCGCTCCAGCAGCGGCAGGTACTGCACGCCCGCGTCCTCGAACTGGACTGAGGCCCGCCGAGGCAGGCGCCGATCTCGGCCCTGAGCCTCACGGAGCGTGGCGGCGACGCCCGGTATTGGCCCTTTCGGGTCAGGTCTCGCGCCACGAACAGATCATTTAATAGGCAGAGCGCCGCAGCCGCACTACGCTGCGGACATGAGCATGCTGACGCCCCCCGGCATGGGCGGTAAGAAGTACCGCATCACGGGCGACAGGTATCCGCGGATGCGCCGTCCCCGTCGTGAGCGCAGGATCGTTGTGGCTGTCGTGGCCTCGGCCTGCGTACTGGGAGTGGGCGCCTGGGGCGCCGTACAGCTCATCGACGTCTTCACCGGGAACGGCGACACCGCGCAGGCCGCGCAGGGGAAGCCGAAGTGCCCGTCCCGGGAGGACGGCGGCAAGCCGCAGCACACGGCGAAGCCACTGCCCAAGCCGAAGACGATCAAGATCAACGTGTTCAACGCGACCACCCGCAGCGGGCTCGCCAAGGACACCGCCGACGCGCTCAAGAAGCGCGGCTTCACGATCGGCGAGGTGGGCAACGCGCCCGCCGCCTACGACAAGAAGGTCAAGGGCACCGGCGTACTGCTCGGCGCGCCGGCCGCGGCGGACGGCTCCTTCAAGGTGCTCGGCACGCAGGTGGCCGGGGCTCAGCAGAAGACCGACACCCGCAAGGGCGGCGACGTCGACCTGATCATCGGCGACAAGTTCAAGGACCTGGCCAAGGAGAAGGACGCCAAGGCCGCGCTCGCCGCGCTGACCGCCCCGCCGAAGGAGAAGCCGGACACGCCGGGGTGCTGAGCACCACCCGCACGCGCCCGGCCCCTTCGTAGGCTCAGCCGGTTCGTACCCTCAGCCCATTCGTACGCTGGGCCGCCCCGGCCATTCGTACGCTCAGCCGGTTCGTACGCTCAGCCCGCAGTCCCGTACATGCGGTCGCCCGCGTCGCCCAGCCCGGGCACGATGTAGCGATCCGCGTTCAGCCGCTCGTCGACCGCCGCGGTGACCAGCGTCACCGGCGTCCCGGCCAGCTCCCGCTCCATGACCTCCACGCCCTCGGGCGCGGCCAGCAGGCACAGCGCGGTCACGTCGTCGGCCCCGCGCTTGATCAGTTCCTTGATCGCCGCGACCAGCGTGCCGCCCGTGGCGAGCATCGGGTCCACGACGTAGACCTGGCGCCCGGAGAGGTCCTCCGGCATACGAGTGGCGTACGTCTGCGCCTCGTACGTCTCCTCGTTGCGGACCATGCCCATGAAGCCGACCTCGGCCGTCGGCAGCAGCCGCACCATGCCGTCCAGCATGCCCAGACCGGCCCGCAGGATCGGCACGACCATCGGGCGGGGGTGAGAGAGCCGGACGCCGGTGGTCGCCGTCACCGGGGTCTCGATGTCGACCTGCTCGGTGCGCACATCGCGGGTCGCCTCGTACGCGAGCAGGGTGACCAGCTCGTCGGCGAGACGCCGGAAAGTGGGGGAATCGGTGCGCTTGTCGCGCAGCGTGGTGAGTTTGTGCGCCACCAGCGGGTGGTCGACGACGTGGATCCGCATGACATCGACACTAACCGAGGCCGGGACCCCGAGCGCCCGCCGGTGGCCCGGCGCCCCGGCCCGCCACACCCCCGTACGGAGATCGGCCATCCACGGACGACCCCTCGGCCAACGTCAACCAACTCGCATCAACCCAACACTTCGGGGGAAAGTGGGCACAGACGCCCGGACCGCCGGCCGGCCTCCGGGCGAGGACCTCGGCCCGAGGCGGTGTCGCTCATGCCCGACCAGAAGAACCGTCAGGACGCACGACAGAACCGTCAGAACCGGCAGGACACCAGGCAGGACGCCCGGCAGAACAGGCCGGACGCACGCCAGAACCGTCCGGACGCCCGCAGGCCCGGCGCCGCGCACGGCGCGGCGAGAGGCGACGGCGGCGGCCCCAGACCCGACCGCCCGGCGGACCGGGAAACGGAACGGGAAGGGCAGGAGCCGGCGGCCCTCGTGGCCGGCGAGTCCGACGCGGCGCGCCGACGGCGGCGGGCGCAGTTCCTCCGTGAGCTGAACGAGGCCAAGGAACTGCGCGACCGCGTACAGCCACGCCGCGCCCGTGCCGCCCGGATGCGGCAGGCGATGCGCATGCGGACGTTCCGCTGGTGACGCGGCCGTCCTCGCGGCACTCGCCCAGGTAAAGGGGCTCTCCCGCCGACGAAGCGGAGGAATCCGACGCCCGTCCGGCCTCCGTCCGGGCCTCGTCCGGCCCCCGTCCCGTCCTCGTCCGGCCCCCACACGGACCGGATCTCGCAGAACCCGCGCACGACGCAGCGCCGAAGACCCCGCGCGAACGCGTTGTTTCTGCCACGATTCCGATGGGGCGGGGACTCCGGGCGCACGCGCGTCCGCCTCGCCCGGCCCGGATACGCCTCTGACCAGTGGGAGAGTCACGGTGTACTTCGCCGCACTGCTCGCGCGCACCTCAGACGGGTGGGAAGCGAGCGATACAGAGCTCGACGATGTGGAGACGCTTGCCGACCTGGCCGACCTGGCCCGGCAGGCCGCGGTCGACGACGACACGGTGGTGGCGCTCATCGAGCAGGAGGACGCGTGGTTCGGCGTCGTCCGGGTGGACGGCGAGGAAGACCCGCGCGTCTTCATCTCGCACGCCGCCGCCGCATCCCGTAGCTCGTACGGCGCCATGCTGACCGACGAGCTGCTCGGCCGCGACGACGAGAAGCAGGAGGATCTCGACGGTCTGACCAACCTGGACGGTACGGAGGACGGTGAGCCCGAGGAGGCCGAGGACGAGCCGGAGGCCGCCGCTGACAACCCGGCGCCGGCCGGCCCGCTCGGCGACGTCGAACTCCTCGACGACCTCGGTGTCAGCGCCAAGGAGCTGCTGTCCTTCGACAACCACGGCGACGCGCTGACCGAGATCGCCGACGCGCTCGGCTGCACGGAGGTCCTGGAGGCGGTGCGGTGACGGACGGGGAGCGGCGCACCGCGGCCGCTCCCCCGTCCGCCCGCCGCGGACCGGCGGCCACCGGTCCCGGACACTGTTCCCATGACCGACGCACAGCCCGCCGCGGCCCCGGCGGACCCCGCCCCCGATCCACTGCGCGACCCGTGGGCCGCGCCCATGCGGCATGCCCTGGCCGAGGCCGCGCTCGCCCCCGGGACCGGTGACGTCCCGGTGGGCGCCGTCGTGCTGTCCGCGGACGGCCGGGTGATCGGTACCGGCCACAACGCACGCGAGGCGACCGGCGACCCGACGGCACACGCCGAGGTGCTCGCCATCCGGGCGGCTGCCGAGGCAATCCAAAAGGAAGCATCGCGGTGGGGGTCCCCCCGGACGGAGTCTGGGGGAGATTCCGGCCGGGGCGGTGGCGGGCGACGGGCGGGCGAATGGCGGCTCACCGGCTGCACGCTCGTCGTCACGCTCGAGCCCTGCACGATGTGCGCGGGCGCGATCGTGCTCTCCCGGGTGGACCGGGTGGTGTACGGCGCCCGGGACGAGAAGGCGGGCGCGGCCGGCTCCCTCTGGGACGTCGTACGTGACCGACGCCTCAATCACCGCCCCGAGGTCATCACCGACGTCCTCGCCGACGACTGCGCGGCGCTCCTCACGGACTTCTTCCGCGCCCGCTGAGCGGGCGTACGCGCCCGCGCCGAGCCCCTCTCGTACGGTTCGGGCCCCCTTTCGTACGGCTCGATCCCCCGCTCCCGCGGAACCGATTTCGGCGCACGGCCCCCCTTGGGCTAAGCTCTATCTCGGTAGCGTGTCCGAGCGGCCGAAGGAGCGCGCCTCGAAAGCGCGTGAGGGGGCAACTCCTCCGTGGGTTCAAATCCCACCGCTACCGCTCGCACGAAGGGCCCGACTCTCAGAGTCGGGCCCTTCGTCCGTTCCGGGCCTCATGGCCCGCACCGCGGCCGGGAGGAACGCGGTACGGACCCCGCAGCGAGGTCCCGGTCCCCAAGCCCGCGGACTCCTGCCAGATCCGCCGGGCTCGCCTTCCAGCGTGCGGCCGTACCCTCCGCTCAACGGGGCGCCGAACGACCCGGATTGGCGGGACTTTCGTCCATAAGGGCGGCGTACGGCCCGGGAGAGCGGAAGACGGCACAGTCGCCGGAACCGAGCGGTGCCGAACGGGCGCGGCTGCTGCCGTGGGACCGGTGTGGTTAAACTCGCCCGACTGCACCGGGCAGGAGCTGCCGGTTGGGCCGTAGGGGAGACGGGGACGCATGGTGGAAACGAAGAAGATCGCGATGTACGTGGTCATCGTCTTCGTCCTGTACACGATCGTCACGTCCCCGACGCGGGCCGCCGACCTCGTGCAAATAGGGTTCGAGGGCATTTCGGACGCCGCGCAGGGCGTGGGCCAGTTCATGACCTCACTGATCAAGTAGCCGGCACCACCGCTTCACCGACTCGGCTCAGCTCCCACAGTCGCCCCCTCGGCCCTCCGAGGCTCGCGCGTGGCCCCGCCAGCAGAAACGATTACCCATATCCCGCACCCTGGAGGCCGCCCCGTGATCCGCCACCTGGTCCTTTTCAAGCTCAACGACGGTGTCGAGCGCGACGAGCCGCGGGTCGCGGCCGGCGTGAAGGCGTTCCAGGAGCTCGGCGACCTCATCCCCGAGCTGCAGTTCTGGGAGTGCGGCTGGAACGTCACCGACCGCCCGATCGCCTACGACTTCGCGATCAACTCGGCCGTCGCCGACAAGGACGCGCTCACGCGCTACCTGGAGCACCCGGCCCACCAGGCGGGCGTCAAGCAGTGGGCGGAGTTCGCCACCTGGGTGATCGCCGACTACGAGATCTGAGCGCGATCCGGCCCCGGCCGGACCGCGATGCGACGGTTGGCGCGCGCGAGCGCCCGGCGGCACCACCCCCGGCCCGCTCCGGGCCGAACAGCCCCTCGCCCCTGCGGGCGGGGGGTTTCCTCATGGCCGCCCACCCGCCGGCGGCCCGACGAAGGCCCTCCCGCCCCCTCCGTACCGTCCCCTCGCCGCCGTCAACTGCCCTTCAACACGGCAATATGCGGTGCTTGCACACAGTGCACATGTCTTGTGATGCTATGACCGCTTTTGCCCGATACATCCGTTACCGCACACCGCCGAGCGCTGTGAAGGGGAGGCGTGAACCGTGACGGCCCGTACTGCGCCGAAGGCGCCATCCCGCCAGAGCAGGAGTGCGGACACCCGGGCGCTCACGCAAGTCCTCTTCGCCGAGCTGGCCGGCCTGGAGCCGGGCACCCCCCAGCACGGCCGCGTGCGGGACGCGCTGATCGAGGCGAACCTCCCCCTGGTCCGGTACGCGGCGGCACGTTTCCGCAGCCGTAACGAGCCCATGGAGGACGTCATCCAGGTCGGCACGATCGGGCTGATCAACGCGATCGACCGGTTCGACCCGGACCGCGGCGTCCAGTTCCCCACCTTCGCGATGCCGACCGTCGTCGGCGAGATCAAGCGGTACTTCCGCGACAACGTGCGGACGGTCCACGTCCCCCGCCGCCTCCACGAGCTCTGGGTACAGGTCAACGGCGCGACCGAGGACCTGACCGTGCTGCACGGCCGGTCCCCCACCACCGCGGAGATCGCCGAGCGTCTGAAGATCGGCGAGGAGGAGGTGCTCGCCTGCCTGGAGGCCGGGCGCTCGTACCACGCGACGTCCCTCGAAGCCGCCCAGGAGGGCGACGGCCTGCCCGGCCTGCTGGACCGCCTGGGTTACGAGGACCCGGAGCTGGCCGGCGTCGAACACCGCGACCTGGTCCGCCACCTCCTCGTACAGCTGCCCGAACGCGAGCAGCGCATCCTCCTCCTCCGCTACTACAGCAACCTGACGCAGTCCCAGATCAGTGCGGAGCTGGGCGTGTCCCAGATGCACGTCTCGCGGCTGCTCTCGCGGAGTTTCGCCCGGCTCAGATCCGCAAACAGGATCGACGCCTAACCAGGACGAGGTACGGCCACCAAGGGCGCACCACTCCTTCCTGCAGGGATATGTCGACATGGCGCTACAGCGTGTTGCCGACATGTGACATTCTGCAGGAACCGCGTTTGCCGTGGCGCCGCCTCCGGTATTCAGGTGGAGGCTGAACTCTTCGCTCCGTATGGGGCCGAAGGGACGCAGCGGCGACCCGACCGCGACCTCAAGGGGGTGGCATGTCCGTAGAACTGGGCAGCTCGAAGGTGCTTCCCGCACCAGCACCGCACGTGCACGACGACGCCCTCAACACCCGTACGCTCTCCCGCTCCCTGTTCCTGCGGCTGGCCACGCTCGACAAGGACAGCGTGGAGCGGACATACGTCCGCGACACGCTCATCGAGCTGAACCTCCCGCTGGTGCGTTACGCCGCTGCCCGCTTCCGCAGCCGCAACGAACCGATGGAGGACATCGTCCAGGTCGGCACGATCGGCCTGATCAAGGCGATCGACCGGTTCGACTGCGAACGGGGCGTCGAATTCCCGACGTTCGCCATGCCCACGGTCGTCGGCGAGATCAAGCGCTTCTTCCGTGACACGTCCTGGTCCGTACGGGTCCCGCGCCGCCTCCAGGAGCTGCGGCTGGCCCTCACGAAGGCCAGCGACGACCTGTCCCAGAAGCTCGACCGCTCCCCCACCGTCGCCGAACTCGCCACGTGCCTCGGCGTATCGGAGGAGGACGTCGTCGACGGCCTCGCCGTCGGCAACGCGTACACCGCCTCCTCCCTCGACTCCCCCTCCCCCGAGGACGACGGCGGCGAGGGCTCCCTCGCAGACCGCCTCGGCTACGAGGACACCGCCCTGGAGGGCGTGGAGTACCGCGAGTCCCTCAAGCCCCTGCTCGCCAAACTCCCGCCGCGCGAACGCCAGATCATCATGCTCCGCTTCTTCGCGAACATGACCCAGTCCCAGATCGGCGAGGAGGTCGGCATCTCCCAGATGCACGTCTCCCGCCTCCTCACCCGCACCCTCGCCCAACTCCGCGACGGCCTGACCACGGACTGACGACGCGACGCACCCCCGGGCAACAGGGGTCCCCTCCCGGCCCGGGGCATTGCCACGCCCCCTCCCCCGTCCCCTGTCGTAAGCCTGTACACCTGACACCCCGTCAGCCACACTGCCCTCCATGCGACGGACGACAGTTGGCGCGTCAGCGGGTGCACTGCTCTTACTGGGCGCACTGCTCGCCTTCTGCGGCAGCAGCGAGGGCCCGGGCTACATCGCGACGGGCACGGCGGACGACCGATCCCCCCACAAGCTCGTCGCCCCCACGGACGACGTCACCTTGGCCCCGCTGGACGGCCCGGACACCGACACCGGCCCGGACACCGACGCCGGCACCGGCGCCCCTGTCGGAAGCCCCGGTGAACGTCCCGACGGCACGGCGGACGGGACCACTCCCCCTGCCGGCACACCGGCCCCCTCGGGCCGCCCTCAGCCGCCCTCCGGCAACACCCCGGACGCACCGGCCGACAGCGACGCCCCGGCCGACCCGGCCGGTCCGAACACCGAGGCGCCCTCCCCCACCCCCACTCCCCCCGACGAGCGCCCCGCCCTCCTGGAAGTCGGCACCCCCACCCTCGCCAACGCCGACGTGCGCTGGTGCGAGCGAGTGACCGTGCAGCTCCACAACACCGGCAGCCGCCCGGTGACGGCCGGCACCATCACCTTCAAGACCCACATCATCGGCGGCCTGGGCATCGACTGGGGCACGCGTGAATCAACCCGCGAGCTCCCCGTGCCGATCGCCGGCGGCGAGACGAAGAAGGAGACGTGGAAGGTGTGCGTGGACGCTTGGCGGGTGCCGCTCGGCATGCACATCGACACGCGGGATATCGACGCCAGTTGGGACTGACGCACGCGGCACGGTGATCACCCTCGGCCCTGTCCGCTGTCAGACGCGAATGCGAACATGTGATGCATGAACGTCAGTGGGGTGGGAGGAACTGACGGTACTCCCAGCACGGGAGACCGATGGCGGCTCGAGGACTTGGTACGCCAGGCCGACAGGGACGCCGCAGAGCGAGAGCAACGCGCGGCCCCCGTGGCGGACGTACCTCACTCCGACGCACCGTCACCGGCCTCAGCTCCCAAGACCGACCCGCTCGCCCGCGGACGGCGCGCATTCGCCGCGCAGCTGGGCGAGTTCCGCCGTACGCAGGTCCTCGTGCCCTTGCACGACGGCGGACTGCTGTCGGCCGTGAGCAGTGGCGTGCGCTGGATCTACGCCTTCAGTGATGAAGAGACGCTCGCCCGCTTCGCAGCCGGCTGGGAGCTCCGGCCCGCGGACGGCGTGGAATACCGGGCGATGTACGGGGCCCGCCTGCTGGATGTCGTCATTCCCGCGACAGGAGAGCCGACCGGCGTCGCCCTGGATGTCGCCGACGCGGAGGCCGGCGGATGCCTACTGTTCCCGCCGGTCAGCGGCATCGTGCCCGAGGTGGCGGCAGTGGATGAGAGTACGGGGGAGACCACAGCATGACAGGTGCGAACGGCGAATCCGGGGCCCACGGGCATGGCGGCGGAAGCCACAAAGACATCGCGGTCAGCGAGAAGTCGCGGAAGCTCATCTCCGAGGGGCTGCGCAGCGCGATCGACGAACTCAAGGAAGTCGGGTTCGCTTCACAGGCCGCGATGGGCGCGGGCGTGGACCGGATGACACTGACCGGCATGGAGGCAGGCCACCCCGGCCTCGCCGACGACTTCGAGGATTTCTGCGGCCGCTGGGAGTGGGGGGTGCGCGGCCTGCTGCAGGACGTCACGATGCTGGCTGCCTCGATGGGTATGGCCACCGGACTCCTCACAGCAGAGGACGAATACCTCCAGGGCTCCTTCAAGGTCGCGGCGAACCAAGTGGTCGGTAACCCCTACGCGAGCGATGAGGACGTCCGGAAGAAGGGCTGGGGTGAGATCGCCACCAAGGAGATGTACACCCCGGACTACAGCGACAAGAAGTTCGGCCAGTCGATGGACCAAGCCGAACAGGTCTGGAAGGACACCGGCCGGCAGGTCGTGACCACCGGGCACGGCGGAATGATCACCGACCGGGTTCTCGACGACAGCGGGCTCGACCGGGACGCGTGGAACGAGCAACTGGACGAGACCTTCGGCCCGGCCCCCGAGGCGGGCGACGCGTCCGGTACGCACAGCCAGTCGCGGCCGGAGCGTGAGCACTGATGGGCTTCGACTTCACTCCCGACATCATGAACACCCTTGAGAAGGGTGTCGAAAAGGTCGGCGAAGGCATCAATTGGGCCGGTGACAAGGCCGCCGACGTGATGGACGGCGTCGGGCTGGAGAGCGGTGCCGATTGGGCCCGGGAGGCTTCCGGTTCCGTTGCCAACCGACTGGGCGCCGAGGTCGCCGAGCTGGAGCTCGGGCAGACGGACGACGCGCACAAACTGATCTACGGCAGCGCCGGCAAGCTCAGGTCCACGGTCTCCCATCTGAGCGACTTCCAGAAGGCATTCGGCAAGGTCGCCCGGGGGCTCAAGGGGCTGGACTCCAGCCACTGGCAGGGCGAGGCGGCCGACGCCTTTCGCGAAAAGCTCGCCGGGGAACCGAAGCGGTGGTTCACGGCCCAGGACGCCTTCGAGAAAGCCGCCCGTGCACTGGACCGCTTCGCGGACACCGTCGAATGGGCCCAGGGTCAGGCACAAGAAGCCATCGAGGAGTACCAGCGGGCCGAGAAGGCCACCGAGAAGGCCCGCTCCGCGCACGACTCCGCGGTCGCCGAGTACAACTCCGCCGCCCAGACGTACAACGCGGCGGCCGCGAGCGGCAGTGACCCCGGCCCGAAACCCACAAAACCCGCGGCATTCTCCGATCCCGGCGAGACGGGCCGCAAGAACGCCCAGGAAACGCTGGTCCATGCCCGCCGACGGCGCGACGAGGCCGCGGAGACGGCGCGCGACGCGGTCCGGTCGGCACGCGACGCCGCCCCGCGCACACCGTCCGTCGGCAGACAGCTCTTCGACGGCGTGCTGGGGATGGAGCTCTCCCTGGCTCACCTCGGCGCCGGTGCCGTGCAGGGCGTGGGCGGCATCATCGGCTCCATACGCGGCATGAACCCCGTGGACCCGTACAACATCGCGCACCCCGACGAGTACGCGATGAACCTCAACAGCACCGCCGCAAGCCTCGTCACCATGGCCAATAATCCGGTCGGCACCGGCAAGGTCATGCTCGCCGACTTCATGAAGGACCCGGAGGACTGGACGGGCAAGCTCCTCCCCGACGTCATCGCCACTCGGGGCGCCGGCACCGCGAAGGGGGCCCTCGGCGCGATGCGCCGAGTCGGGCGCTATTCCAAGCTGCCCGAACGGGCCCCTGGCCGCGGGCACCTGGACACGGACGGGCCTCACCAGCGCTCCACGGAGAATCAGAACAGGTGCTCCGACGGCACCGACCCTGTCGACCTCGCCACCGGCAAGATGTACCTGCCACAGACGGACATCGTGCTGCCGGGTGCGCTCCCGCTGGTCTTCTCACGCCAGCTGGAGTCAGGCTTCACCGGCGGCCGCTGGTTCGGTCCCTCCTGGATGAGCACGGCCGACCAGCGCCTTGAGGTCGATGCCGAGGGTGTCGTCTTCCTCAGCGAGGACGGCCTGCTGCTCTCCTACCCCCACCCTGTACCGGGCGTCCCGACGCTCCCGGTCTCCGGCCCTCGCCGCCCCCTGGAACGCACTCGCGACGGCGGCTACACCCTCACCGACCCCGAGACCGGCCACATACGCCACTTCTCCCCGCCCGCTGACGGCGGCGAGGACGGCATCGCGCACATCGAACAGATCACCGACCGTTCAGGCGTCCACTGGATCACCTTCGACCGCGACGAGGACGGCACCCCGACCGGCATCGTCCACTCCGCCGGCTACCACCTCAAGCTGACCACGGAGGACGACCGGATCACCGCCCTGCACCTGGCAGGCGCGGCGGAAGGCGGCTCCGACCAGCAACTCCTGCGCTACGACTACACCAACGGCGACCTCACTTCGGTCACCAACTCCTCCGGCCTGCCGCTCCGCTTCGAGTACGACGACCGGCACCGCGTCGTCTCCTGGACCGACACCAACGACCGCCGCTACGACTACACCTACGACGACCAGGACCGCTGCATCGCCGAAGGCGGCACCGAAGGGCACCTCGCGGTCCGCATCAGCTACGACGAGATGGACCCGGAGACCGGCCACCGCATCACGGCGCTCACCGATTCCCTCGGCCACACCACCCGTTACCTGGTCGACGACCGGTACAAGGTCGTCGCCGAGATCAGCCCGACGGGGGCGGTCACCCGGACCCAACGCGACAGCCAAGGCCGCGTGCTGTCCGTCACCGACCCGCTGGGCCACACCACGTCGTACGAGTACACCGCCACCGGCGAAGTGGCCGCCGTCACCCGCCCCGATGACACCCGAGTGAGGGCCGAGCACAACGAACTCGGACTACCGGTCGCGATCACGGAACCCGACGGCGCGGTCTGGCAGCAGGCGTACGACTCGGCCGGCCGTCGCACCTCGGCCACCGACCCGGCGGGCGCGGTGACCACCTTCACGTACGACGACCGCGGTCACCTCGCCGCGATCACCGACGCCGAGGGACACACCACCCACGTACGCTGCGACGCCGCCGGACTGCCGGAGCGCATCACCGACCCCCTGGGCGGGGTGACTACGTACGTACGCGACGCCTTCGGCCGCGTCCTCACGCACACTGACCCTCTCGGGGCCACCACCCACTACGCCTGGACGGTCGAGGGTCACCTCGCCAGACGCACCGCGCCCGACGGCGCCACGGAATCCTGGACGTACGACGGCGAGGGAAACTGCCTCACCCACACGGACGCCGCAGGCGGTGTGACCCGCTTCGAATACACCCACTTCGACCAGCTCGCCGCCCGCACCGACCCCAACGGCGTCCGCTACACCTTCACGTACGACACCAAGCTCCAGCTCTCCAAGGTCACGAATCCGCAGGGTCTGGAGTGGTCGTACGCCTACGACCCGGCGGGCCTCCTCGTCTCCGAGACGGACTTCGACGGCCGCCGGGTGTCGTACGAACGCGACCTCGCCGGCCGCCTCGCCGCCCGCACCAGCCCGCTCGGCGACACGACCGTCTACCAGTACGACAAGCTCGGCCGCACGACGGCCAAGCGCACGGCGGACGGGACGCTGACCCGTTACCGGTACGACGCGAACGGCCGACCGCTGAGCGCGGCCACCCCGGAGAGCGAGGTCTCCTGGACTCGTGACGCACTCGGCCGCATCACCGCCGAAACGGTCAACGGCCGCACCATGTCCTACGCGTACGACGTGCTGGGCCGCCGCATTCACCGGCGTACCCCGACCGGCGCAGAGGCGACGTACACCTACGACGCGGCCGGTCGCCGCATCTCCCTCACGACCTCCGGCCGCACGCTGGACTTCGCGCATGACGCTGCGGGGCAGGAGATCACCCGAAGCCTCACCGGTGGGCTGCTCACGCTCCACCAGTCGTACGACCCGGTGGGCCGCCTCACTACCCAGTCGCTTCACGCCACGGGTACGGGCTCAGCGGACGCCACGCATCACGAAGTGGCCCCCGTCCAACACCGTCAGTACACCTACCGCCCCGACGGCTACCTCACCGGCATCGACGACCTCCTGAACGGCCCCCGCCGCTTCGCCCTCGACCCCGTCGGCCGCGTCACCGCGGTATCCGCACACAACTGGACCGAGACCTACGCCTACGACGAGGCCGGCAACCAGACTCACGCCGACTGGCCTGGTGCGCACGCCGGCCCGGAGGCCACCGGCGCCCGCACCTACACCGGAACCCGCCTCACCCAGGCCGGCCGCATCCGCTACGAACACGACGCCGCCGGCCGCCTGACCCTACGCCAGAAACGTAACCTCTCCGGCAAACGCGAATCCTGGCACTACACCTGGGACACGGAAGACCGCCTGGTCGCTGTGGTGACCCCGGACGGCACGACATGGCAGTACCGCTACGACCCCTTGGGCCGGCGCACGTCCAAACAGCGCCTTTCCTCGGACGGTACCGCTGTCCTGGAACAGGTCGACTTCACCTGGGACGGCACCACCCTCACCGAACAAACCACCTCAGGCGACGGGCCCGCCCCGTCCATCACCCTCACCTGGGACCACAACGGCCTGTCCCCCATCGCCCAGACCGAACGCCTCACAGCAGCCGATGCCCCTCAATCCGAAATCGACTCCCGCTTCTTCGCCATCATCACCGACCTGGTCGGCACCCCCACCGAACTGGTCTCCCCCGAAGGCGAAATAGCCTGGCGCACCCGAACCACCCTCTGGGGCACCACCACCTGGAACGCAGACGCCACTGCTTATACGCCCCTCCGCTTTCCCGGCCAATACTTTGACCCTGAAACGGGCCTGCACTACAACTACTTCCGCTACTACGACCCGGAATCGGCCCGATACACGTCGCTGGATCCCCTCGGCCTCGTCCCCGCTCCCAACGCCGTCACCTATGTCCACTCTCCCCTGACCTCAGCCGACCCCCTAGGCCTTTTCTCCTGCCCCACAAAAGAGGGTCTCCCAAAGGTCCCAGATCGCGGCACTCCCGTGATCGGGCGAAATCCGGATACCGCGGTCGCTCGAAACTGGCCAGGTCATGAAGTCCTTTACCTCGAGGACGCATGGAGGATGGACGTAAATGATCACTGGATAGCAGGAATCATTCGAGATGGCCGGGAGGTATACGTGGCATCCCCCGAAACGTTGGACAATCTAGTCGCACGGAGAGGAGGCGAGACCGTCTTTGCGCGTGAGCTCAGACAACTCCGGGAGGCAGGCTACGTTCGAGTGGGGGACTATATGATCCCACCGAAGTAGCACTAGCATGTTCTCACCGGGAACAGCTAATAACTCACCAACTGCGCTTTCTCAAAATTGAAACATCTGGGAGTCCCACATGCCTCTGTCCGCACGGATTGTACGGCACATCCGGAAAGAATTTCCTGAAGATCAATCAGAGACCGTCGCTCAACTACTCGAAGAAGTAATAGAGCCAATCACTGAGGGCAACGTGATGTTCCAGGAAAGAGTGGCTGCCGCAGCGGTCATCTGCAGCCAGGGCGACTTGGATGAATTCTTCGCGGTCTTGGAGGAAGTTCGCGCCGACTGGCGGGATGTGCTTGTGGCGGCAGGGCTGGCCGACGCACAGTGGAAGCAGCTCATAAACGAGAAGTTCGGATTGCCGTAAAGCTAGGGAGAGCGACAGCGCACCTAATACCACTTGTCTTGCACCGACTTTTGGCGAGCATAGGCCTTGCGCGTAATGCTCCCCCGCGGGGCCCGCAGCCGCAACAGCCGAAGAAGGCGTGCCGGTCGGACCACGGCGCGATGCGTGCGCCCTTTAGGCGGGTGAAGGAGAACGGAGGAAGAAGGGGGCACCGATGAGTACCGCGAAGGATGGGCTGTACGCCCCTGGACGTGACGGACGTGTGGTGGCGGAAGTGCAGCAGGAGTCTGGCCGCCGGAGACTGCGTACAGGCCGCAAAGCGGTGGCGCTGCGGGACTCGCGTCATCCGGAGCGCGGTGATCTTCGGTTCACGCCGCAGGAGTGGACCGCGTTCTGTGCCGGGATGCGGGACGGCGAGTTCGACTGAGGGGACGCGGGCCACACATGCGCGAAGACTTCTCCCGGGCCGGCGCCGATGGCGGGCGCCCGGCCAGGGAGAAGCCCCGTAATCGTACGGAGCGGAGAAGGGGACGGGGGACGTGCCGGGCTCGCGCGCGTCGCGCGTGCGAGCCCGAAAAGGGGGGCTCAGGCCAGGGCCAGCCAAGCCGCCGCCGCGACGATCGCGATGGCGACGACTACGCCGATGATGACGCCCGCGCGGGGGCCCGAGGAGGACTGGGGGGTGGCCGCGGCGGTGCGGGGGGTCTGGGGGGCGCCTTCGTCGACGAAGGCGCGGAACATCTGCGTGCTGCCGGCCGGGTCGTGGTTGCCGTCGGGCGTCTGCGGGTTGTTCGCCATAGGCCGAGACATTAGCGAACCGGCGGGTAGGGGGACAGTCCTGGTCGGCCGGTAGGCGGCCCCTCGGCGACCCTGTCGACATGGGGGCGGAGTCGGCCAGAGAGCCGCAAAGCGACGGCGGGGCGCCACGACGAGGCTCGTATGCCCCGACAGTCACCGTCGCATGCCCGCTGACCTGCGGCTTTGTGAGCCATAGTCCAGCCCTTGACTCGTGTGCGATACATCTTTTTGGTTTCCTTTACCCCGTGAACCCCGGATTCGTTTGCCTTCGGCAACCAAGTGCTTCTATGGTTGCCTCAAGCAACAAAAGATGTGTGGAGGTGCCCATTGGCCGCGCAGGGTCAGTACCAGGAGCTGGCCAGGCAACTCAGCGCCATCGGTGCCGTGAAACGCGAGCTCGGGCGCATCCTCCCCCACGACTGCCCGCCCGCCTCGGTAGGCGTGCTCACCATCCTCGACCGGTACGGCGAGATGCGGATGAGCAAGCTGGCCGAGCTGCTGATGATCGACATGTCGGTGACCAGCCGGCACGTCGCCCACATCGCGGAGCGCGGCTGGATCGAGCGGGAGCCCGACCCTCTGGACAAGCGGTCCAGGCTGCTGCGACTGACAACCCGCGGACGCGAACTGCTCGCCGAGCTGTCCGTCCGTTACACAGACTCCCTCGCCCGGTACCTCGACGACTGGTCCGACGACGACGTCGGCCGGCTGAACGAGCTGCTCGCGAAGTTGCACGAGAGCTTCGGCGACTGCCGCACCCGGGCGCACCAGGAACCCACGCGTACCGACGTCACACATACGGACGGCACGCGGAGCCCAAACACCCGTACATCAGCAGGACGATAAGGAATTACATGGCTACAACCACACCAGCCGGTGTGCGGGGCGGCCACGCCAAGCACGGAGGCGGCGGAGACGCCTCCGCCGGAGCGCCCATGACGCACCGCCAGATCATGGAGGCGCTGTCCGGGCTGCTGCTCGGTATGTTCGTCGCCATTCTTTCTTCGACGATTGTGTCGAACGCGCTGCCGGAGATCATTCATGACCTGAACGGTGGGCAGAGCGCCTACACGTGGGTGGTGACGGCCTCGCTGCTGGCGATGACGGCGACCACCCCGCTGTGGGGCAAGCTCTCCGACCTGTTCAGCAAGAAGCTGCTGGTGCAGCTCTCGCTGGTCATCTATGTCGCGGGCTCGGTCGTTGCCGGTCTGTCGCAGAACAGCGGGATGCTGATCGCCTGCCGTGTCGTGCAGGGCATAGGCGTGGGCGGTCTCTCCGCCCTCGCACAGATTGTTATGGCCGCGATGATCTCGCCGCGTGAGCGGGGACGGTACAGCGGTTACCTGGGCGCCGTGTTCGCCGTTGCGACCGTTGGTGGGCCGCTGCTCGGTGGCGTCATCACCGACACCTCGTGGCTCGGGTGGCGCTGGTGCTTCTACGTCGGCGTGCCCTTCGCGGTGATCGCGCTGATCGTGCTGCAGAAGACCCTGAAGCTCCCCGTCATCAAGCGCGAGGGCGTCAAGGTCGACTGGCTGGGTGCCTTCTTCATCAGCGCGGCGGTCTGCCTGCTGCTGGTGTGGGTCACCCTGGCCGGTGACAAGTACGACTGGATGTCCTGGCAGACCGGTGCCATGGTCGGCGGCGCCGTCGTGCTCGCGCTGATCTTCATCCTGGTCGAGACCAAGGCGGCCGAGCCGATCATCCCGCTGCGGCTGTTCCGCAACAAGACGATCTCGCTGGCCTCCGCGGCGTCGCTGTTCGTCGGTATCGCGATGTTCTCCGGCACCGTCTTCTTCAGCCAGTACTTCCAGCTGGCGCGCGGCAAGTCGCCGACGATGTCCGGCGTGATGACCATCCCGATGATCGCGGGGCTGTTCATCTCCTCGACCGTGTCGGGCCAGATCATCACCAAGACCGGCAAGTGGAAGGCGTGGCTGGTCTCCGGTGGCGTGCTGCTGACCGCGGGCCTCGGCCTGCTGGGCACGATCCGGTACGACACCGAGTACTGGCACATCGCGATCTTCATGGCCCTGATGGGTCTCGGCATCGGCATGATGATGCAGAACCTGGTGCTGTGCACGCAGAACCAGGTCGCCCCCCAGGACCTCGGCTCCGCCTCGTCCGTCGTCACCTTCTTCCGCTCCCTCGGTGGTGCGGTGGGTGTCTCGGCGCTCGGCGCGGTGCTGGCAACCCGAGTCACGCACTACGTCAAGGACGGCCTGACCGACCTCGGACCGGCTGCCGCCAAGGCCGCTCAGTCCAGTGGGGCCGGCGGCGGTGGCATCCCGGACCTGGACGCCCTCCCGGCGCCCCTCCGGACGGTCATGGAGAGCGCCTACGGGCACGCTGTCGCGGACATCTTCCTGATCGCCGCCCCGTGCGCGCTGCTCGCCTTCCTTCTGACGCTTTTCATCAAGGAGGTCGCCTTGAAGACCAAGGGTGGACTGGCTCAGTCCTCCGACGACGGCTCGGACGCCACGGCGTCCGGTGCCACCACGGACGCGACGGCGGTTCCGGCCGACGCCGCGGCCGCCCCGGCCACCGCCTCGGCCGCCGCCGCTTCGGCCGCCTCGTCCGAGGAGCGGGAACCGGCCCTGGTCGGCGCCCCCTCCGTGGCCGACGACCGGACGCCGTCCTGGGCGCAGGCCCAGCCGGCCAAGGCCACTCAGGCCCAGCCGCTGGCGGCGTACGCCTCCGCCGGCGACCCCGGCACCCCGGAGGGCCCGGCCATCACCGGCTTCGTCCGGAACGGTGACGGCAGCCCGGTCCCGCGCTCCGCGGTCACGCTGATCTCCCTCAGCGGCCGCCAGCTGGGCCGCTCGGTGGCCCAGGCCAACGGCTCGTACGTACTGAACGCCCCCGGCGCCGGCTCGTACGTCCTGATCGCGGCCGCCGACGGCCACCAGCCGCAGGCGTCCACGGTCGTCGTCGGCGACCAGCCGATCGGCTACGACATCCTGCTCAGCGGCACCAGCGGCCTGCGCGGCCAGGTCCGCAGCGTGGTCACCGGCGCGCCGGTGGACAGCGCGATGGTCGTGGTCACGGACGTCCGCGGTGAGGTGCTGGCGACCGGCAAGACCGGCGTCGAGGGCAACTTCGCCTTCGACGAGCTGGCCGCCGGTACGTACACCGTCGCGGTGAACGCCACCGACTACCGGCCGACCGCACAGCCGGTCGAGGTCAGCGGCCAGGGCACCACCCGCATCGAGATCGCACTGCAGTCCGGCGCCCGCGTCCAGGGCATCGTCCGGGCCGGTGCGGACCGCCGTCCCCTGCCGGACGCGCGCGTCACGCTGGTCGACGCGGCGGGCAACGTCGTCGCGACCTCCACGACCGGTGCGGACGGCGCGTACGCCTTCACCGACCTGGACACCGGCGACTACACGGTGATCGCCAGCGGGTACCCGCCGGTGGCCAACGCGCTGTCGGTCGACGCGGCGGGGGTCGACGGTTACGACGTCGAGCTCGCCCACCCGGGCGACTGACCCTGGTCGGGTGATCGAACGGGGGCCAGGGCGGAAAGCCCTGAGAGCACAGCCCCGGTCCGGGGCGCGCGTTGAGCGGAGACGCGCCCCGGGCCGGACCAAGGGCCCCGGCGGCGGCGGGCGCACAGGCAGGGGACGGCCTGCACGCCGCCGGCCGGGGCCCATATGTACCAAGCACGAATCGGGAGTGGGTATGAGTTCGACTGGCGCGGGCGTTCGGGCACAGGTCCGGACACGCGACGGCTGGGCGGTCAAGCACGCGGTGCTGACCGTCACGGACATGACGGGCACGCAGGTCCTGCGGGCCACGGCCGACGAGGACGGCGTCGTGCGCGACGCGGCCCCGCTGCAGCCCGGCCCGTACACGGTGATCGTGACGGCCGTGGGCTACGCGCCGGTCGCCTCGACCTCGATCGTGACGGCGAGTGGCCGGATGGACGTCGGCAATGTGACGCTGGCCCGGCAGGGCGGCGCGGAGCTGCCGCCGCCCGGCCCCTGGACCATCGACCCGATGCACTCGTCGGTGGCCGCCGCCGCGCAGCACCTGGGGATCTCCAGCGTGCGCGGCCGGTTCACGGAGTTCTCCGGCCGGATCGACATCTCGGAGGACGTGGAGAAGTCGCGCGTCGAGGCGGTCATCAAGGCCGCGTCGATCGACACCGGCAACGGGATGCGCGACGGCCACCTGCGCAACTCCGACTTCCTGGACGTGGAGACCTACCCGGAGCTGACCTACCGCTCCACGGGTCTGGAAGCGGCCGGTCCGGACCGCTGGATCGTCCACGGCGACCTCGCGCTGCACGGCGTCGAGCGGCCGGTGGACCTGAACCTGTCGTACCTGGGCACGGGCCCGGACCCGTGGGGCGGTACGCGGGCGGCGTTCAGCGCCACCGCCGAGCTGCACCGCGAGGACTTCAAGATGAACTACAACCAGGTCGTGGCGGCCGGTATCGCCGCCATCGGCACCACCCTGAAGGTGGAGCTGGACATCCAGGCGGTCCAGGGGGACTCGCTGCCGATGGCCGGCTGAGCATCCCCCCTACGCTCCGCGGCCCCGGTCGCGGAGCGCCTCGATGCCCGCGATCTGCACGTCCAGCGCGTACGCGAAGTCGCGCTCGCGCATCTCGCGGACGCCGACGCCCTGCTGGATCTCCAGCGCCTTCGCCGACATCTCCATCGTCTCGGCGAACTCCGGGCGGCCCTGGACCGCCCCGACCACCTCCTGGAAGTACTCGTCCAGCGTCTTGCCGGTCTCCCGGCAGCGCTCCTCGTGCAGTCCCTCGATCGTGCTGAAGCCGTAGACGAACTGGAAGACCGCGCCGAGCGCCCCGGAGATCTCCTCCGGGGAGAGCCCGCTGGCCTGCATGACGCGCAGCGTCGCGTTGGAGAACGCGATCGCGTGCGGGCCCACGTTGAGGTACTCCCCCAGCAGCCGAGGCGCCCAGCGGTGGGTGACCAGTACCTTGCGGTACTCGGCGGCCAGGTGCCGCAGATGGTCGCGCCAGTCCGCCTCCGGGTCGCTCTCGTCCGGCAGCTCGATCTCGCCGGCCACCGCGTCGATGGCCAGCTCCAGCAGGTCGTCCTTGGTGTCGACGTACCAGTACACGGACATCGCCGTGACGCCGAGCGCGGCGGCCAGCCGGCGCATCGAGAACTTCGCGAGCCCCTCCGCGTCCAGCAGCCGGACCGTGGTTTCGACGATCTTGTCCAGATCCAGACCGGCCGGCTGGTCCGCCTTCCGCTTCAGTGGAGGACGTTCGGTCAGCCAGACACTCTTCCGCGGTTTCCCGGCGCGGCTGCCCGTCGCTTCCATGGCCGGCCCTCCCTCATCGCTGAACTGGTCGTACGCGGTCTGCCGCCTCGATGCTATTCCGCTTCGGCACGGGAGTGCCCCGCCCGTTCGGCGCGTTCGGCACGGCCGAGCAGGATGCCGGCGAGCACACCACCCGCGAACACCGCCGCGGCGCCGACCAGTTGGCTGGTCTGGATGCCGGTCGCGAAGGCGTCCCGTACGGCGGCGCGGTCCGCGTCCGTACGGGCTGCCGCCAGCGCGGCGGGCAGCGAACCGGCACCGGCCGCGACCGCCGGGAGCAGCGCGGCGAAGCGGGAGTTGAGCACCGCGCCGAGTACGGCGACGCCCAGACCCTGGCCGCACTCCATGAGCGTGCCGTTGACGCCGGCGCCGACGCCGGCCTTGGCGGGCGGTATCGAGGACATGATGGCGTTGGCCATGGCCGGCATCGACAGCGCGACGCCGATGCCCATGACGATCAGTCCGGTGAGCATGCCGCTGTAGGAGCCCGCGCCCGAGAGCGAGATGGCCGCGAGGCCGCCCGCGAGCAGGGTCATGCCGACGGCTATGGTCCGCGGCGTGCCGAGCTTGACCATCCAGCGGCCCGCGAGGCCGGAGAAGTTCAGCACCACGGCGGTCAGGGCGAGCGGCGCGATGCGCAGCCCCGCCTCCAGCGGCTCGTAACCGAGCACCATTTGGAGATGCTGGGTGAGCAGGAACATCGAGCCGCCCATGCCGAACGCGACGAGGATGCCGCCCGCGACGGCGCCGACGAACTTCCGGTCGCGGAAGAAGTGCATGTCCAGCATCGGATGCGGGGTGTGCAGCTCCCAGCGGGCGAAGACGGCGAGGGCGAGGAGGCCGACGAGGGCGGAGCCGAGCACGCGGGCGGAGAACCAGCCGTGGTCGGGGCCCGAGATGATCGCGAAGACCACGGAGACCATGCCGATCATGGACAGTAGAGCGCCGGGCAGGTCGGGACGGTCGCCGGAGGGGTTCTTGGACTCCGGTACCAGCTTCAGCACGGCGATCAGGCCGAGCACCGCGACCGGAATGTTGATCAGGAAGATCGAGCCCCACCAGAAGTGGTTGAGCAGGGTGCCGCCGATCAGCGGCCCGGCGGCGAAGCCGAGGGAGTTGACCGCTCCCCATATGCCGATCGCCTTGGGGCGCTCCTCGTTGTCGAAGATCTGGACGACGACGGCGAGGGTGGTGGTCATCAGCAGCGCGCCGCCGATGCCCATGCCGGCCCGGGCGGCGATGAGCTGGCCCGCGGACTGCGCGTAGCCGGCGCACACCGAGCCGACGCCGAACAACACCAGGCCGGTGGCCAGCATCTTCTTGCGGCCGTAGCGGTCGGCGGCGTTGCCGGCCGTGAGCAGCAGGCCGGACTGGACCAGCGAATAGGCGTTGATCATCCACTGGATGTCGGCGGTGGTCGCGCCCAGCTCCTTGTTGAGGGAGGGGACGGCGACATTGAGGACGGTGTTGTCCAGGAGGACGGTGAGCTGCGCGAGGCAGATCACGCCGAGGATGATCCAGCGCGTGGGATGGCGCGGCGGGCTCTCGGCGGGTGCGGCAGCGGAGGCCACGGGGGACGACATGGAGGCTCCCTGTACGGATGCGAGCGGGACGCTTACACCGTACAGGGAGCCCTTATACGCCGTACATTTAGTTTTTGGGCCCGGCTCCGGGATTAGTTCCTGGGGCTGGTCAGGTCGTAGAGCGTGGTGCTGCCGACGGTGACCTTCTTGTAGTTCTCGGCCACCCAGGAGGTGATCTTCGAGGAGCTGCCCTGGCCGCCGCCCGGGCCGCCGCCCATGCCGCCGCCGAGGAAGTAGTGGATCTTCCCGTCCTGCACGTACTCCTTGAACTGCGCGAGCGTCGGGGACGGGTCGCTGCCGTTGAAGCCGCCGACGGCCATGACCGGCTTGCCGGTCGCGAGCTGGTAACTGGCGGCGTTCTGCGAGCCGATGGAGGCGGCGACCCAGGTGTACTCGTCGGCGTCCGCCAGCAGCTTCTGCTTCACGGCCGTGCTGACCTGCGAGCCGTTGAGCAGGCCGCCCATGCCGCCGGCTCCGCGCATGGCGCCGCGCTCGCCGGTACGCAGGCCGGGCGGCATGCCCGCCTTGCCGGTGCCCGTGCGGGGCGGCGTGCCCGTCTTGCCCGGCGTTCCCCCTCCCTGGCCGGGCGGCATTCCCGGCGGGCCGCCGTTGCCGCCGCCGAGCTTGCCGTCCGGACGGGCCATACCCCCCGGGCGACCCATACCGCCCGGACCACCCATGCCGCCCGAGACCGACGGCCCCGCCGTGATGATCGAGCCCGTGTGCGGGGTCGTCACCGTGTTCAGCGTGTACGCGAGGGGACCGGCCAGCGCGGTCGCGAGGCCCAGCCCGGCGGCGCCGACGGCCAGCCGGCGTCCGGCGCCGGAGGTGCCCCGCCCGAAGGCCGCCAGCGCGACCGCCGCGAACAGCCCGCCGATCAGTACCGCCCAGCGCAGCCACGGCAGCCACGTCGGAGACCGGTCCAGCAGGACGTACGACCAGACCGCCGTGCCCGCGACCGTGCCGGCGAGCACCGCCGTCGCCGCGAGGTGCCGCCGCCGCTGCCACAGCAGTGCGGCGCCCATGCCCACCAGCGCCGCGATGTAGGGCGCCAGGGCGATGTTGTAGTACTGGTGGAAGATCCCGGACATGAAGCTGAAGGTCGCGAAGGTCATCAGCAGCGCGCCGCCCCAGACCCAGAACGCGTCCCGCTGCTGCGCGCCGAGCGCGTCGGTCGCACGCCGGGCCCGCCACAGTACGCACAGCCCCGCGATCAGCAGTACGAAGGCCGCGGGCAGCAGCCAGGAGATCTGGCCGCCCATGTCGGAGGAGAACAGCCGGTCGATGCCGGTCTCGCCCCAGCCGCCACCGCCGCCGCCCCGGCCACCGCCGCCACCGCCGACGCTGCCGGTCTCATTGCCGTTGATCCGGCCGAGGCCGTTGTAGCCGAAGGTCAGCTCCAGGAAGCTGTTGTTCTGCGAGCCGCCGATGTACGGACGCGAGGCCGCGGGCCACAGCTCGACGAGCGCCACCCACCAGCCGCCGGAGACGAGGAGCGCGAGCCCGGCGAGCAGCAGTTGCCCGATCCGCTTCCGAACGGTCGTGGGCGCGCAGACCGCGTAGACCACGGCCAGCGGCGGCAGGATCAGCCACGCCTGCAGCGTCTTGGTGAGGAAGGCGAGACCGAAGCAGAGTCCGGCCAGCACCAGCCACTTCGTCCGCGCGTCCTCAAGGGCGCGCAGCACGCAGGCGATCGCGCAGACCATCAGCAGGCAGAGCAGCGCGTCGGGGTTGTTGAAGCGGAACATCAGCGCGGCAACCGGAGTGATCGCCAGCGCGCCGCCCGCGAGGAGTCCGGCGCCCGCGCCGAAGCGCCGGCGCACGGTGGCATACAGCACGCCGACCGTCGCCACGCCCATCAGCGCCTCGGGTACCAGGATCTGCCAGGCGCCGAGCCCGAAGAGCCGTACCGACAGGGCCATCGGCCAGAGCGCGGCCGGCGGCTTGTCGACGGTGATGGAGTTCGCGGCGTCCGAGGAGCCGAAGAAGAACGCCTTCCAGCTCTCGCTGCCGGCCTGCACGGCCGCCGAGTAGAACTGGTTCGCGTACCCGGAGGCGCCCAGGTCCCAGAGGTAGAGCACGGCGGTGACGGCGAGCAGCCCGGTCAGGGCGAGGCGGTGCCGGTTCGTAAGAAAGGTGGTCACTGCGTACTCCCGGACTCGTGGTGGTGCAGCCGCTCCGGGAAGACCCAGGCGCGGAAGAGGAGGAAGCGCAGCACGGTCGCGGCGAGGTTCGCGGCGACCAGTACCGCCAGCTCCGTACCGTGCGAGGGGTCGCCGGCCGCCGCGTTCAGGGCCGCCAGCGAGCCGCTGGTCAGGGCCAGTCCGATGGCGAAGACGACCAGGCCCTGGGCCTGGTGGCGGACCGCGCGGTCGCGGCCCCGTACGCCGAAGGTGAGCCGCCGGTTGGCCGCGGTGTTGCCGAACGCGGAGACCAGCAGCGCCAGCGCGTTGGCGAGCTGCGGCCCGAGGCCGAGCCGGAAGAGCGAGTACAGCAGGAGGTACGCGACCGTGCTGAGCGCGCCGACCACGCAGAAGCCGACCAACTGACGGGCCAGTCCGCCCGGTACGCCGGTGAGCTGCCGGTCCCGCGGGTCGTCGCCGAAGGGCCGGGCCAGCCGGTCCAGCGGCAGCGCGCCGGTGGCCAGCGCGCGCCCCACCCGCCACACGCCCTTGAGGTCGTCGGTCGCGGTCTTCACGATGTGCACGGTGCTGTCCGGGTCGTCCACCCAGTCCACCGGTACTTCGTGGATGCGCAGCCCGGCCCGCTCGGCGAGGACCAGCATCTCGGTGTCGAAGAACCAGCCGGTGTCCTCGACCATCGGCAGCAGCCGCTCGGCCACGTCGCCGCGGATCGCCTTGAACCCGCACTGCGCGTCGCTGAACCGGGCGGCCAGCGAACCGCGCAGGATCAGGTTGTAGCCGCGCGAGATGAACTCCCGCTTGGGGCCGCGCACGACGCGCGAACTGCGGGCGAGGCGGGAGCCGATGGCGAGGTCGGAGTGGCCGGATATCAGCGGCGCGACCAGCGGCAGCAGCGCGTTCAGGTCGGTGGAGAGATCCACGTCCATGTACGCGAGGACGGGCGCGCCGGACATCGTCCAGACGGTGCGCAGCGCCCGGCCGCGGCCCTTCTGCTCCAGCCGTACCGCGGTGACCTCGGGAATCTCGTCGTCGAGCCGGGCCGAGACCTCGGGGGTCAGGTCTGTGCTCGCGTTGTCGGCGATGGTGATCCGGAAGCCGTACGGGAAGGTGCGGGCCAGGTGGTCGTGGAGCCGCCGTACGCACGGTTCGAGGTCGCGCTCCTCGTTGTAGACCGGGATCACGACGTCCAGGACGGTCGTGGTGCGGTCGGGGCGGAGGTGTTCGCGCGGCGGCAGGGAGCCCAGCGGGACGGTGGATCCCGGGGCCGGCTGTGTCGTCGTCATGGGACCGACGTTCGTCGGCCCCGCTGTCACGACCGTGTGGTGAGGCTGTGGCCTGCCTGTGAGTACTCAGCGGCGCCCGGGCCATCCCCCTCCGCGGGCAGCCGCACCGTGAAGACCGTCCGTCCCGGGACGCTGTCCACGCCCACCTCGCCGCCGTGCGCGGCCACCACCGCGCGGACGATCGCCAGGCCCAGCCCTGTGCTCCCGGCGGCCCGTGACCGCGAGGCGTCGCCGCGCGCGAACCGCTCGAAGACGTGCGGCAGCGTCGCCGCCGGGATGCCCGGGCCGTCGTCCGCAACCTCCAGCAGCACGGCCGGGCCGTGCCGGGCCACCCGCGCGGTGACCGTCGTGCCCTCCGGCGTGTGCGTCCGCGCGTTGCCGAGGAGGTTGACCAGTACCTGGTGCAGGCGTGCCGCGTCGGCCCGTACGAGCGCGGGGGCTTCGGGGAGTTCGAGCCGCCAGTGATGGCCGGGGCCGGCCGCGCGCGCGTCGCTGACCGCGTCCACGACCAGCGGTGAGAGATCGGTGCTCGCATACGAGAGCGGGCGTCCCGCGTCCAGCCGGGCGAGCAGCAGCAGGTCCTCCACCAGCCCGGTCATCCGGGTCGCCTCGGACTCGATGCGGCCCAGCGCGTGCCGGGTGTCGGGCCCTGGGTCCTCGCGGCCGCGCCGGGTCAGCTCGGCGTAGCCGCGGATCGAGGCGAGCGGCGTACGCAGCTCGTGGCTGGCGTCGGCGACGAACTGCCGCACCCGCGTCTCGCTCTCCTGACGTGCCGTCAGGGCTGAACCGACGTGGCCCAGCATGCGGTTGAGAGCCGCGCCCACCTGGCCGACCTCCGTACGCGGATCCGCCTCGGCCGCCGGTACCCGCTCGTGCAGCGCCACCTCGCCCTGGTGCAGCGGGAGTTCGGAGACCCGGGTGGCGGTGGCCGCGACCCGGCGCAGCGGCCGCAGCGCGAGGCCGACCATGGAGGCGCCCGCGATGCCCGCCGCGATCAGCCCGGCGGCCGTCACACAGACCTCGACCACGATGAGCGTGCCGACCGTCTCCTGCACCTGGTCCAGCGGGAAGCCCACGACGACCGAGCCGTCGCCCGTGGACTCGACCCGGTAGTCACCGAGCCCGGGCAGCGTGGCGGTGTGCGGCTCGCCGTCCCGGGGGACCGCCGCCAGCGCCCGGAGCTGCCCGTCGTTCAGGGCATCGAGGTGGTCGGCGGGCTCGTGGCTGCCCGAGTCGTTGCTCTTCGCGCCCCGCGCGAGATCGCCGTCGGGCGCGACCCGGGCGCCGACGGTGCCGATCGGCTGGCCCGGCATGGCGATGAAGTCCAGGCTCTGCCGCTTCAGCGGATCGTGCGCGACCGGGCCGCCCTGCGTGCGCCGCACGGAATCGCCGAGCTGGTGGTCGAGCTGATTCTGGAGGTAGTCGTGCAGCGCGATGGCGGTGACCGTACCGATGACGGTGCCGACGACGGCGATCAGCGCGACGGCGGCCACCACCAGCCGGGTGCGCAGCGACCACGGGCGGCGGCGCCCCGAACGACCGCCGGGAGTACGGGACATGACTGCTTTCCCCGTCTACTCACCGGGCTTGATCAGGTACCCCGCGCCGCGCCGGGTGTGGATCATCGGGCTGCGGCCCGCGTCGATCTTCCGCCGCAGATAGGAGATGTACAGCTCCACGACGTTGGCCTGGCCGCCGAAGTCGTAGGACCAGACCCGGTCCAGGATCTGGGTCTTGCTGAGCACCCGGCGCGGATTGCGCATCAAGTACCGCAGCAGCTCGAACTCCGTGGCCGTGAGGTGGATGTCCACCCCACCGCGCGACACCTCGTGACTGTCCTCGTCCAGCAGGAGGTCGCCCACCGCGAGCACGGACGAGGGCCGTACGGCGGCGGCACCGGCCCGGCGCAGCAGCCCGCGCAGCCGGGCAACCACCTCCTCCAGGCTGAACGGCTTGGTGACGTAGTCGTCGCCGCCCGCGGTCAGCCCGGCGATACGGTCCTCCACGGCGTCCTTGGCCGTGAGGAAGAGGACCGGCACATCGGGCAGGTCGCGGCGGAGCCGGCCCAGTACGGTCAGGCCGTCCAGGTCGGGCAGCATGACGTCCAGGAGCACCGCGTCCGGCCGCCACTCGCGCGCGGCCCGCAGCGCGCTCGCGCCGTCCCCGGCGGAGCGGATGTCCCAGCCTTCGTACCGCAGCGCCATCGACAGCAGGTCGGTGAGCGACGCCTCGTCGTCGACGACGAGCACGCGCACCGGGCTCCCGTCGGGGCGCAGCAGTTCCGGGTGCTTCTTCACGGAGGGCGGCGAGCCGGCAGTGGCAGTCATGCCGACCAGCCTGGCCGCGGCCTCTGAGAACCCCCTTTCGGGTTTCTGTGAATCAGCTGAGAAACGCAGGCAGCGGAGTGCATGACCGGCTGGGCCGCCCCCCGCGCGGTCCAGCCGGTCTCACTGGTAAAAGCATGGCAGGCACCACTGACAATCGGCCCTGAGCGCGGGGGCGGTGGCCGTCCGTACGTTACGGCCCGCTCGTCCGGTCCGCCGTGCTCAGAACAGCCCCTCCTGCCGCCCCGTGTCCTCCTGGCGCTCCTCCGGCACCACCGCCGCCGTGGTCACCCGCCCGGCCGCGGCGCGCAGCACCCATCCGGCCAGCAGCCGGGTGTCCAGGACGAGCACGGGCCCCCTACCGGCCTGTTCCAGGTACAGGTCCGATCCGGCCGCCGCCAGCACGGCCCCGGCGATCTCGTCCCCCGCCCGCAGCGCCGCGATCCCCGCCAGGGCCCCCGGCTCCGCCGGAATGCGGCCGAGCCCGAACACCTCGGAATGATCGACGTACGCGTACGGCGCCGCCCGGAGCGCCTCCGGCCAGCCCGGCAGCGACTGCGCCTCGCGGTGCAGCGCGGCCACCGCGGCGGCCCGCTCGGCGGCCGGCGGCAGCGCCCGCCGCGCCGCCCGCTTCTCCGCCTTGCCGAACCGGTCCCGTACCGCCAGCGCGCTCCCCAGCAGCGCCTCGGCGCGCCGCGCGGCCATCAGCGGCCCGCGCCCCAGCCAGGAGTACCCGACCGCGCCCTGCTCCAGAAGGCGCGCCGCGCCCCGCTCGGCCGCGGTGATCCCCACCTTCAGCAGGCCGGGCCCGAAGTACGCGAGGTAGACGCCGTACGGACGCGGATCATCCGCCATGGTGTCCGCCGCCACCGACCGCGAACGGTCCAGCCGCGCGCAGTCCGCGCACTGGTCGCGCGCGCCCGCCCCGTCCAGCACCGCGGCGTGCGGACAGAGGATCCACCGCCCGGCCCGCCGCACGCCCAGACAGCGCCGCTCACCCTCGACGGCGAACGCCAGCGGCTTCCCGGCGGGCAGCTCGCTGCGTCGCTCCTCGGCCCGCTCCGGGCGGCACCAGCCCAGCCCGAACGCCTCGCCCGACCAGCGCGGCCCCGTGCACCGCCAGCTCGTCCCCACGCACCCGCCGCCCTTCGCCCCGCCGGTCTCACCCGGCCGCCCTCACACCGCGGCCGTCGCCCCCGCCTTCGTCCCCGCTCCGTACTCCGCTTCGAGCCCCGCCTGCGGCCCCGTCTCCGGCCCCCGGAACGTGCTCCGGTACTGGCTCGGCGACACCCCCAGCGCCACCTGCAGATGCTGCCGCAACGAGGCCGCCGTGCCGAAACCGGCGTCCGCCGCCACCCGGTCCACCGACAGGTCCGTCTCCTCCAGCAGCTGCCGCGCCCGCTCGATGCGCTGCTGCGTGAGCCACTGCAGCGGCGAGACCCCGGCCTCCTCCCGGAACCGCCGGGTGAAGGTCCGTACGCTCATCGACTCGCGCGCGGCCAGTTCGCGCAGACTCAGCGGCCGGTGCAGCTGCTCCAGGGCCCAGGCCCGGGCCCTGGCGGTCGTGGCGAACTGACGCTCGGGCACCGGGCGCCGGATGAACTGCGCCTGGCCGCCCTCGCGGTGCGGCGGGACGACCGTGCTCCGCGCGACCTCGTTGGCCACCGCGGCGCCGTGGTCGCTGCGCACCATGTGCAGGCAGAGGTCGATGCCGGAGGCGACTCCGGCCGAGGTCAGGACGTTGCCGTCCTCGGTGTAGAGCACATCGGGGTCCACCCGCACCGCGGGGAACAGCCGCCGGAAGTCCTCCGTGGACCGCCAGTGCGTGGTGGCCCGCCGGCCGTCCAGCAGGCCCGCGACGGCCAGCACGAAGGCGCCCGTACAGATCGACGCGACCCGGGTCCCCGGCCTGATCCGGTCCAGCGCCGCGGCGAGCGGCGCGGACAGCCGCCCGTCCTCCGGGTCGTAGTCCTCGTGCGAGGCCGGCACGACGACCGTGTCCGCCTCGGCCAGCGCCTCGGGCCCGTGCGCCACATTGATCGTGAAGTCGACGTCCGTCCGCACCTCACCGGGCTCGACGGCGCAGGTCACCACCTCGTACAGCCGCTCCCCCGCGGCCGACCTGGCCTGCCCGAAGATCCGGTGGACGATGCCCAGCTCCATCGGCAGCAGACCGTGCCGCACCAGGACCGCGACCCGGTGCCGCCCGCTCTCCGTGAAAGCACCCATGGCCCGATTCTTTCACACCATGGCCATCAGGCCACTCGTTTCGGGTCACCGCGCCACCGACGATCGAGGACATGAAGATTCTCTGGCTTTTCGCCCACCCCGAGCAGCGCTCCCTGAACGGCGCACTGAAGGACGACGGCATCGCCGCCCTGCGCACCGAAGGCCACGAGGTCCGGGTCTCCGACCTGTACGCGATGAAGTGGAACCCGGTCGTGGACGCCGACGACTACGGCCACGACCCGGCCGACCGCCTGGACGTCGCCAACCACTCGCGCGAGGCGTACGAGAGCGGGCGCCTCGCCCCCGACATCGCGGCCGAGCACGAGAAGCTCGACTGGGCGGACACGGTGATCATCCAGTTCCCGCTGTGGTGGTACGGAATGCCCGCGATCCTCAAGGGCTGGTTCGACCGCGTCTTCGTGAAGGGCTTCGGATACGGCGTCTTCGACGAGGCCACCGGGCGCACCCTGCGCTACGGGGAGGGCAGGCTGGCCGGAAAGCGCGCGATGGTCGTGCTCACCGTCGGCGCCCGCGAGCACGAGATGGGCCCGCGCGGCATCAACGGCGGCCTGGACGCCGTCCTCTTCCCCCTCCAGCACGGCACGCTCTGGTACGCGGGCATGTCCGTCCTGCCCCCGCTCCTCGTCGCCGGGGCCAACCGCTTCTCGCCCGAGCGGTACGCCGAGGCCGCCGCCCGGCTGCGCGAGCGCCTGAGCACCCTCGCCACCACGCCCCCGATCCCGTACCGCTCCCAGAACGGCGGCGACTACGACGCGAACCTGACGCTCCACCCTCACCTCGCCCCGGGCCGGGAGGACCTGCGCATCCACGAGGACGGCTGACCGCGCGCCGGGAACGACGAAGCCCCCTCCGGGTCACCCGGAGGGGGCTTCGTGCACTGTGCGCTCGGCAGGATTCGAACCTGCAACCTTCTGATCCGTAGTCAGATGCTCTATCCGTTAAGCTACGAGCGCTCGGCTTCCCGGCGGTCTTTCGACCCGGTCGGCACTGCGGGACAACGGTACATGACCTGCGGCGCAGCACGAAATCCGGCTTCCCCCGCACCCACCGCCGCCCGCGCACGACGCCACACGACAAAACCCCCTCCGGGTCACCCGGAGGGGGTTTCGCGCACTGTGCGCTCGGCAGGATTCGAACCTGCAACCTTCTGATCCGTAGTCAGATGCTCTATCCGTTAAGCTACGAGCGCTTGACTTCCCGGCCGTCTTTTCGGCCGGTCGGCGTTGCGGGAACAACATTACATGAGCCGGGCCGTAGCGCGAAATCCATTAGCCGGACCATGCCTGACCTGCAAAAACAGCGAAGCCCCGACCAGTTGGCCGGGGCTTCACCCACAGTGCGGAGGCGGAGGGATTTGAACCCTCGATGGGCTTTAAGACCCAAACCGCATTAGCAGTGCGGCGCCATAGACCGGACTAGGCGACGCCTCCACGCAACGCCACCCGCGCGAACGCGATGTGGTGTGTGCAGATGATGGCACAGCTCAGCGTGCTGTCACCAATCGAGGTCCACGGTACTAGGCGCACGGGCGGCTGGGCAAAGCACTTCCCGCCGGTACGGACCGGCGTCGCGGCGCGCGGTGCGGCACCTGGTCGCGGTGCGCGATCGCGCGGTTGCGCAACGTACGGCGCGGTGGAGCGTTAACAGGGACAGGGGTGCCCACCCCCTCCCGTCCCCGTTCCCACACCCTGGAGAGCCCGATGGCGCTGCGCCGCATTGCCGCCCTCGTCCTGACCGCCGCCACCTGTGCCATCACGCCCGCCATCGGCGCGCCGACGGCCGGTGCCGTCACCCCGTCGGAGCAGCACCGGCTGATGCCGGTACCGCTGTCGCACGGCGGGGACCGCCTGACGGTGACCGTCAGGGACTCGGGCAGTACCGCGATGGACGGAACGCACGAACTGAAGTGCCACCCCACCGGCGGCGACCACCCCAAGGCGCAGGACGCGTGCCGGGCGCTGGACAAGGCGACGCGCTGGGGCAAGGACCCCTTCGCTCCGGTGGCGCCCGACGCGGTGTGCACGATGCAGCACGGCGGGCCGGCCACCGCGCACGTCACGGGCCGCTGGGCCGGGCGCCCGGTGGATGCCACCTTCAAGCGCGACAACGGCTGTGAGATCGGCCGCTGGGACAAGCTCGTACCGCTGCTGCCCTCCACCGCTTCCTGACGAGAGCCCGCCGACGGAGCCCAAGTCGACTCAAAAGTCGACGTCAGGGCGGTGCCGGGAGACAAGGACGCAGGGCGGGCCGGACGGAAGATGAGGTTCCGCTTCCCGTGAAAACCGGTCGGACGCGCGCGGAAACCGGCCGGGTTTCGTGCCCAAGTAGGGCCCCAGATCAGGACGCGGGGCACATGTCGGGCGTGCGCCGAGTCGCACAAGGCCGTGGCATTACCTCCTCGTCATCCGCCTCCGCGTCCCCGCCCGGTGCCCGTAGACTCCCTTCCAGTGACACGTCACGGTGGGTTTCAGTCACACACCACGGTGGGTGTCGGCAAGATGCGGTCATCAGGGAGGAAGCGTCGTCGTGAGCAGCAGGCCATCCCGAGGCGCTGCTCGCCTCGCAGCCATACTCGACGCCTTGCCCGACGCATTGTTGCTGGTCAACTGCAACGGCACGGTCGTCAACGCCAACACCATCGCTCTGGAGACGTTCGAGGCACCGGGCACTGCTCTGGTGGGCCGCGGCCTGCTGGACCTGCTCCCGACGTTCGACTCCAAGCGCATCCCCGGGTCCATGCGGCGCCCCGACGCCACGCACGAGGGCGGGCGGCAGAAGCCGACGCGGATGGTCGCGCGGCGCACGGACGGTACGGAGATGCTGGTCGAGGTGACCAGCGCCAATCTTGAGGACGGCCGCACCCCGTACGAGTCGGCCTTCGAGGCCGCGTACGCGGACCACCGCTCCTCGTACACCGGCGACGAGTTGCTGATGCTCGTCGTCCGCGACCTCTCCGGCCAGCTCGACATCGAGAGCGAACTGGCCCGCCAGCAGCGCCAGACCGAGATGATCCTGCGCGCCGCCGCCGAGGGCGTCGTGGGCGTGGACGCGGACGGCAAGGTCGTCCTCGTCAACCCGTCCGCCGCGCAGATCCTCGGCTACCGCGCGAGCGAGCTGGGCGGCAAGGAACTGCACCCGCTCATCCACCACTCGCGCGCCGACGGCACCCCCCTCCCCTGGGCGGACACCCCGCTCGCCGACACGCTCAAGTCCGGCCGCAAACACCGGGTGCGCGCCCAGGTCCTGTGGGCCAAGGACGGCCGCGCGGTCTCCGTCGACCTCACGACCGCTCCGGTACGGGACGGCGACCAGCTCGTCGGCGCCGTCATGACCTTCACCGACCGGCGCCCGATGGACGCGCTGGTGGCACGGCAGGCCCAGCTGCTCGCCGTACTGGACCAGTCGCTGCGCGGCCCGCTGGAGCAGCTCCGCACCGAGCTGGGCACCCTGGCGTCCGACCCCGCGGGCCAGCTCTGGCCGGAGGCCAACCAGGTACTGCACCACCTCACGGCCGGGTACAGCCGTATGACGACGCTGGTGGACAACGTCCTCAGCTACCAGCAGCTCGACGCGGGCACGGACAAGCTGCAGCGGACCGAGGTCTCGCTGGACGCGGTGGTCGCCGCGGGCGTGGAGGGCGCGGTCGAGCTGATCGGCCCGGGCCGCGCGCAGTTCGCGGTGCACGCGCCGCCCCTGAAGGCCGAGGTGGACGCGGCGCGGCTGGCACAGGCGCTCTCGCACCTGATCGCCGATGTCGCGGGCGTCGACTCGACGGGCAACACGCCCGCGGGCGCCGCGCCCGCCGGTGACTCCACGATCGTGGTCGCGGCCGCCAAGCGCGGCGCGGTCGTCCGCATCGAGGTACGCGGCCCGTACAGCGGCGGCGACCCGGTGCACGGCCCGATCGTGCGCGGCATCGTCCGGCTGCACGGCGGCGTGCTCCAGACCCATGAGGTACCGGGCGGCGCGGGCGGCAGCGCGTACGTCCTGGAGGTACCGGTCAAGGCGGACGGCTCGGCGGCACCGGCCGGACAGCAGGTGGGCGGTACGGACGGGACGGTGGAGATGCCGGCGTCCGGTACCGGCGCTGGTGCCGACGCCGGTTCCGGTGCTGGTACCGATGCCGGTTCCCGTTCCGGGGCACCCGGCGAAGGCGGTACGGACGGCCGTGGCACAGGCGGCCGGCGGCGGGGCAAGCCGGAGCAGGAGTCCGCGGGCGGCGGGCTGCCCGCGCTGCCGGCCGCGCCCGCTCAGGGGACCGCGGACGCCCAGCAGGGACCGCAGCCGAGCGGCCGACGGGCCCGCCGTGCGCTCTCCGACACGGCCGGACGCTCCATTCCGAACCAGCTTCCGGCCCATGTACCTGCGGGGCAGGGGGCGAACCAAGGAGCGAACCAGGGTACGAACGCGCCGCAGCAGGCGCCGCAGGGCGGCCCTGAGCAGCCGTCACGGTCCGCCGCCAGCGCGCTGACCCCGGCCGCGGGTCCGGGCCGTCCGGGTCCGGGGCAGCAGCCTGGTCAGGGCCGCCGCGGTGATCAGGCGTCCGGTCAGGGCGATCAGGCCGGTCAGGGCGGGCAGAGCGGTCAGGGCGGGCAGGGGCCCGCTGGGCTCAGCCCCGCGCGCTCCGGTGGTGCGCCCGCATCGGCGCCCGCCGGGCAGCAGAGCCCGCGTACGCCGTTCGCGCTGCCGCCCGCCGCAGCCGACCAGCATCCGGCCCAGGCCGCCGCACAGGCCCCGGCCGCTCAGTCCCAGGCCTCGGCCCAGCCGCAGCCCGGTGCGCGGCAGCCGCAGCCCGGCGCTCAGCAGTCGCGGCCCGCGCTGCCTGCCGCCGGGGCGCAGGCTCCCGACCCGCGGGCGGCCGCCGCCCAGGCACCCGCGCCGCAGCTCCCCGCCCAGGCCACAGGCCCGCAGGGTCCCGTCGGCCAGGGTGAGCCGGTACCCACGGGTACTGGCCGCCGCCGTGCCCGCCGGGCTCCCGAGGAGGCATCGGGTACCGCTGCGGGAGCGCCCGACGGGGCCAACGCGTCCGGTGGCGCGCTGCCCGCGCTGCACGGCGCCGGTGCCGGTGCCGGAACCGGGCAGGCCGGTCCGGCCGCCGGCGGTGAGTGGGACACGCCGACCGGCCGGCGTCGCGCGCGCCGCGCCGCCGCCGAGGAGCGGGCCGCCGCTTCGATGGCCGACTCGGAGTCCACCGGTACGTTCGTGGTGGGCGCCGGAGGCCAGGTCACGCACCCCGAGGACGACACCGCGGCCCCCGCGCCGACGGGCCGCCGCCGCGGCCGGCCCAGCCCGGCCGAGGCCGCCGGGCCGCACGGCCAGGAGGCACAGGCCGCGCAGGCCACCCAGGCCGCACAAGCAACGCAGGCCGCACAGCAGCCCGAGGACGGACGCCAGGCACAGCCACAGCCCCAGCCTCAGGCGCAGTCCCAGGCTCAGCCCCAGCCCCCGGCCTCGCCTCAGGAGAACGGCCGGCGCAGCCCCTCCGTACCGCGCCAGTCCGCACCCGGTCAGCAGGGCGCCGCGGGCCGGCCCCTGCCCGTACCGGAGGAGGAAGCGGGGCAGTCGGACGGCCGGGCGTTCAGCGTGCGCACGCTGGGGCAGGGTGTCCCCTTCGCCCAGCAGATCGCCGACCAGCACCAGCCGGCCAACGGCCGACCGGGCCGGCCGGGCCGCCACGGCCAGCCCGCCCAGGAGGGCCAGACCCAGGACAGCCAGTCGACCGTTGGCGCCGGCGGCGCCAACGGCACCCTCGGGGGCGCCGGCAGCGCCGGTTCCGGGCGGCGCCGGAAGCTCGCCGCGCCCCCGCAGGACGACGCGCGCGGCACCGGCTCCGAGATGGTGCCCGCCGCCCGCGCCCCGCAGGGCGGGCAGCCGCAGCCGCAGCCGTCGCTGATGGAGTCCACGGAGGGCCGCGCGTTCGCGATCTCCGCGCCGGGCGAGGGCCAGGAGGGCCCCGAGCCGCTGGACGGCCCGAACGGCGCCATAGAGGTCGTGGACCGGCAGCCGCCGCCCATGGACGACGAGCTGCCGCCCGAGCCGCTGGACAACCCGCGCCGGCTGCTGGTGTGGCCGGCGCCGGACGCCTCGACCGAGCAGGCGCTCAGCGAGCGCGGCTACCGCCCGGTGATCGTCAACTCCCGCGAGGAGGTGGACGCGCAGATCGCGGCGTACCCGGCCGCGCTCTTCGTCGACCCGCTGACCGGGCCGATCACCCGCAAGGCGCTGCAGTCGCTGCGCCAGGCGGCGGGCGCCGCCGAGGTGCCCGTCCTGGTGACGGCCGGCCTGGCCCAGGCGACCCGGGAGGCGGCGTACGGCGCCGACCCGGCCGTACTGCTCAAGGCGCTCGCGCCGCGCGACAGCGAGCAGCACCCGTCGCGCGTCCTGCTGATCGAGGAGAACGACGCCGTCGCGGGCGCGCTCACCACGTCGCTGGAGCGGCGCGGCATGCAGGTCGCGCGGGCCGCGACGGACGCGGACGCGGTCAGCCTCGCCACCCAGATCCGGCCCAACCTCGTGGTGATGGACCTGATGCAGGTGCGCCGCCGGCGGGCCGGGATCGTGGACTGGCTGCGCGCGAACGGGCTGCTCACCCGCACCCCGCTGGTCGTCTACACCTCGGCCGACATGGACCCGGCGCAGCTGCCGCGGCTGGTGTCCGGCGAGACCGTACTGTTCCTCGCCGAGCGGTCCACCAGCGCGGACGTCCAGGGCCGCATCGTCGACCTGCTCACCAAGATCGGCACCAACTAGGCGCGTCCTGCGGGGCGTGCCCGAGACGGGGCACGCCCTACGGGGGCGCGCTCTACGGCTTGGTGATGATCCGGCGCACCGCCGTGCCGATCGACTCGCGCAGCCGGGCCCGCGCCTCGTCCGTGTCACCGACCAGGATCTTCCGCATCTGCGGCATGGCCGCGTACCAGGCCGCCACGCCGAGCAGAATGAACGCCAGGTCGCGCGGCGGCAGGGTGGTGTCGATGGCGCCGCGGCGCTGCGCGTCGGCGAACGCCTCGGCCTTGCGGTCGTAGTGCGAGCTGCGCTCGTCCTCGCGCGGCAGGGGACCCGTGCCGTACTCCAGTCCCTCCCACAACAGCAGCCGCAGCAGCTGCGGGTGGGTGTCGTGGTACTCCAGGAGCCGGTCGACCCAGGCGTCCGGGTCGTCGGCGTCGATCGGCATGTCGCGGGCGTGGTCGACCAGCCGCTTCTCGAGGACCTGCGCGAACAGCTCGCTCTTGTTGCCGAAGTAGGCATAGATGAGCTGCTTGTTGGCCTTGGCCTCGCGGGCGATCCGGTCGATGCGGGCACCCGCGATGCCGTACGCGGCGAACTCCGCGGCCGCCGCTTCGAAGATGCGTGCCTTGGTGGCCGCGGGGTCCCTGGTCCCTGTCATGGAATCAGCGTAACCAACCGTTTGGTTGACACGACCGACGCACGCGCCGAGACTTATAACCAACCAGTTGGTTGCTACCGGGGAGGAAGCCACCGCCACCATGCCCACCACGCCGTCGGCCAAGCCGTCCACCGCCCCCGCCCGCGAATCGGCCGGCGAGGAAGCCCTGGCCCCCGCGCCGCAGAGCCGCACCGGCCCCCCACCCGGCCTCCTCCTCGCCGTCATCTCCCTCTGCACCGCCGCGACGGTCGCCAACATCTACCTCGCCGCACCGCTCCTCGGCCTCATCGCCCGCAGCTTCGGACTGCCCGCCGCCGGCGTCAGCTGGATCACCGCTGTCTCCCAACTCGGGTACGCCATCGGCCTGTTGTCCTTCGTACCGCTGGGTGACACCGCCAACCGGCGCCGCCTGATCGCCGTGCTCTCCGTCGTCACCGCCGCCGCGATGACCGTCGCGGGGCTCGCCCCCGGCCTGCCCGCCCTGGGCGCCGCGCTCCTGGTCGCCGGCGCCACGACCGTCATCCCGCAGCTCCTCGTGCCGCTGGTCGCCGAGCGGGCGCCCGCCGCGCGCCGCGGCCTGCACGTCGCGGCCGTGGTCGCGGGCCTGTTCACCGGCATCGTCGCGGCCCGCGTACTGGGCGGGCTGGCCGGCCAGGCGTACGGCTGGCGCGCCGTCCTCCTCGGCTCGGCCGCGCTCACCGTACTGATCGGCTGCGTGACCGCCGCGCTGCTGCCGCCCGAGCGCCGCGAGGTCTCCGGCGCGCTGCTGACCCGCATCGGCAAGGGCATCGCCCAGGTCCCGGGGACCCTGACCGCCTCCGCCGACCTGCGGCGCGCGTGCCTGCGCCAGGGCGGGCTGTTCGGCGTGTGGAGCGCGCTGTGGACGGCGGTGGTCCTGCTGCTGACCGGCGCGCCGTACCACTTCTCCACCGCGACCGCCGGGCTCTTCGGCCTCTTCGGGCTGGTCTCCGCGATGGTGGCGCCGCTGGCCGGCGGCCTGATCGACCGCTTCGGTACGAACCGGGTGGTGGCCGCCGCCTACACGCTCTCGCTGGTCTCCGTACCGCTCTTCTGGCTCGGCGGTCATCAACTCTGGGCCCTGTGCGTGGCAGCCGTCCTGCTGCACGCCGGCCTGGTCTGCGGCCAGGTCGCCAACCAGACCCGCGCCCTGACCTCCACCGGCTCCCCCGCCGCGGCCAACACCGCCTACATGGTCACGGCCTTCTTCGCCGGCGCCCTGGCCTCCGCCCTCACCGGCCCGGTCTTCACCCACTGGCACTGGCCCGGCGTCTGCACCCTCGCCCTCCTCTGGCTCACCGCGGGCCGCTTCCTCCCCCACCACAGGCCCGGCCGCCGCTGAGGCGACACGGTACGTCCGGGCAGCGTGCTCCCCGGACGTACCGCTCCCCCGGTCGGCCGAGCGGTCAGCCGAAGCGTCAGCCGAGCCGCGTCACGTCCAGCCCGCCGTCCGCGTATTGCTTGCGCAGCACCTTCTTGTCGAACTTCCCCACGCTCGTCTTCGGGACGGCCGGGATGACCGCCCAGCGTTCGGGGAGCTGCCAGCGGGCGATGCGGGTGGCGAGGAACTCCTTCAGGGCCTCGTAGCCGGTCGTGGCGCCTTCCTTCAGGACGACCGTGGCCAGTGGGCGTTCGCCCCACTTCTCGTCCGGGACCGCGACCACGGCGGCCTCGGCGACGTCCGGGTGGGCCATCAGGTGGTTCTCCAGCTCGACCGAGGAGATCCACTCGCCGCCGGACTTGATGACGTCCTTTGCGCGGTCGGTGAGGGTGAGGTAGCCGTCGGGCGTGATCGTGCCGACGTCGCCCGTGCGCAGCCAGCCGTCCGGGCTGAACTTGTCCTCGGGGCGGAACGCCTCGCCGTCCGCGCCGCCGTAGTACGCGCCCGCGATCCACGGCCCGCGTACCTCCAGCTCGCCGGCCGACTCGCCGTCCCAGGGCAGGTACTCGCCGCCGGGCCCGGCCAGCCGCGCCTCCACGGAGGCCGGGAAGCGGCCCTGCGTACAGCGGTAGCGCCATTCCTCGTCGCCGGTCACGCCGGCCGGCGGGTGCGCGACGCTTCCCAGCGGCGAGGTCTCGGTCATGCCCCAGGCGTGCACGACGCGGATGCCGTGCCGGTCCTCGAACGCCTTCATGAGGGCGGGCGGGCAGGCCGAGCCGCCGATGATCACCGTGCCCAGGCAGGCGACGTCGCGCTTGGTGGCGTCCAGTTCGGCGAGCAGGCCCTGCCAGATGGTGGGCACCGCGGCGCCGATGGTGGGCCGTACGTTCTCGATCATCTCGGCGAGCGGGGCCGGCTGGAGGAAGCGGTCCGGCATCAGCAGCGAGGAGCCCGCCATGAAGGCGGCGTGCGGCAGGCCCCAGGCGTTCACGTGGAACATGGGGACGACCGGGAGCGCGGTGTCGCGGCTGCTCAGGGCGAATGCCTCGGCGTTGTTGACCTGCAACGAGTGCAGGTAGAGCGAGCGGTGGCTGTAGACCACGCCCTTCGGCTCGCCGGTGGTGCCGGAGGTGTAGCAGAGCGCGGCGGCCTGCCTCTCGTCGGTCTCGGGCCAGGAGTACGTCTCGGGGCGCCCGGCCAGCAGCTCCTCGTAGTCGTGGATCTGCGCGGCGGTGCCCGCGAGGACGGAGCGGTCGCCGGGGCCCGCGACGACGATGTGCTCCAGCGTGGGGAGCTGCGGGAGCAGCGGGGCGAGCAGCGGCAGCAGCGAGCCGTTGACGAGGACGACGCGGTCGGCGGCGTGGTTGACGATCCAGACGAGCTGCTCGGCGGGCAGCCGGAGGTTGAGGGTGTGGAGGACCGCGCCCATGGAGGGGATCGCGAGGTACGCCTCAAGGTGGACGGAGTTGTTCCACATGAGGGTCGCGACGCGTTCGTCGTCGCGTACGCCCAGGTCGTCGTGGAGGGCGTGGGCAAGCTGCGCGGCGCGCAGGCCGGTCTCCCGAAAGGTCTGGCGGTGCGGCTCGCCCTCCCCGGTCCAGGTGATCACCTCGGCCTTGCCGTGCACGGTGGACCCGTGGGCAAGGATGCGGGTCACTGTCAGCGGTACGTCCTGCATCGTGCTCAGCACCGGGGCCTCCCGAAGACCTGTTACGGGCGAGTAGATTTCCGCTGATTCTGCTGCCGTACCTCGCGGTATGTCACTACCGCTCGGGAAAAACAGGCGTGTGACCCGTCACGCCACTGTCCGGTTGACGTGCGGAATCGACGTACGGGAGCGCCCACGGCCGCTGCGGCCGGTTCAGGAAGCCCGCGCCAGGTCGGGGTCCTCGCGCAGCTTGGCCAGCGCCCGGGAGACGGCGCTCTTGACCGTGCCCACCGACACGTCCATCACCTCGGCGGTCTGCGCCTCGCTCAGGTCCTCGTAGTAGCGCAGCACGACCATGGCCCGCTGCCGGTCGGGCAGCCTGAGCACGGCGCGCCACATCGCGTCCCGCAGTACCTGCCGCTCCGCGGGATCGGGAGCCGCCGTTATGGGGCCGGGCTCGGGCAGCTCGTCGCAGGCGTACTCCTCGATCTTCCGCTTGCGCCACTGCGAGGTACGGGTGTTCACCAGCGCCCGCCGTACGTAACCGTCCAGGGCCCGGTGGTCCTCGATCCGCTCCCAGGCCACGAAGGTCTTGGTCAGCGCGGTCTGGAGGAGGTCCTCCGCGTCGTTGGGGTTGGCGGTGAGCGAGCGGGCCGCGCGCAGCAGCGCCGGGCCCCGGTCCCGTACGTACGCCGCGAACGACGGGAAGGACGGGAACGAGGCGACGGAGGGGAGCGCCGAGGGCGACGGGAGCGGCGTCGACGACGGTGCCACCGCGGCGGTCGAGGCGCCCTTGCACACTGGCGTGGTCATGCCCTCCACGCTAGGAGCGCCGTGCTCGGCGGGGATCGGCCCGAGGTGCCGAAGCCGCATCCGCCTCAGGTTGTACGGGTGGGGCTCCCCCCACCTCCTCAGGGCGGAGCGCGGACCCACCCCCGTCAGGGTCCGCCCGCCGGCGCTCTCCTGGCCGGGACCGTCCCGACGGGGGTGGCCGGTCACTTGATCACCGCTACCGGGGCGTCCACATAGTTGCGGTCGATGCTCAGCGCGCGGCCGCCGTGGGTCTCCACGACGTGGCCGACGTACTGGTGGATCCGGCGGTTCGGGTGCCAGGCCAGCGCCGGCAGCCACCGCTCACCGTACGCGGACGGCGGCGTCTTCCAGCGCGCGAACCACATGATCTCCGGGAGGTCGGTGATCCCCTGCGCGCGCGCCTGCGCCATGTGCCGCACGCCGGAGTTCGCGCTGCTGTAGAAGCCCGGCAGGTAACCGAAGCGCTTCACCTCGCGGTTCCAGGAGCGGATGAAGCGCAGCGTGCGGTCCGCGCAGGGGCGGTTCGTCAGGCTGTACGCCTCGATGTCCAGGTAGATCGGGCTGCGCGGCATGATCCCGTACGCGCGGGCCCGGTTCACCGCCACCCTGGCCTCGGTCACGCCCTGGCCGTAGGGGTCGGCGCCGATGGCGTACTTCCGCTTGTGCTTGTTCTTCACGCACGGCGCCTGGGAGCCGAGGTAGATGGGCAGCACCCGCCAGCCGGCCCACTTCGCTCCCTGGAACCACTGCGGGCTCAGATTGTGCTGCTTGGGACAGGCGCGGCCGCGCCCCGCGAAGTAGACGCCGATGGCCCGGTACCGGGTGCTGTTCCAGGCCCGGAGCGAGCTGACCGCCGGGGCCTCGCACGTGTCGAGCCCGAAGCCCTTGTAGAGGTACGGGCCGGTGGGCGGGGCCTTGGCGGGGGCCCGGGCCGCGGGGCCGGGGGAAGCGGCGGGGTCGGCGGCCGCGGCCTCGGCCGCCCGGCCCGCCTTGCCGGCGCCCGGCGCCTCCGCCGGCCGCGCGTCACTTGCCTTCGGGGAGGAGGAGAACCAGGACGGGGTCAGCGCTGCCAGGAGGGCGAGGACCAGCCCGACGGTCGGCAGCAGCGCCAGCAAGGCGATACTTTTTGCGGATTTTGTCCATCTCATACGCCGAGTGAACGGGGCGCACTCCGCCACCCGGGAACGGACACGCCAACGGCACCGCCCATTCAGTCGTATGCCGGGTGGGGGCGGTCGTGCGGGCTGTCGTAGGGGCTGTCGTGGGGCGGGCCTGCGGACCGCCGTGCTCAGCCCTCGTCCGTGCCCAGTACCAGCCCCGAGGTGGGCACCCCCGTGCCCGCCGTGACCAGCACCCGGGAGGCGCCCGGCACCTGGTTCACGGACGTGCCGCGGATCTGCCGCACGCCCTCCGCGATCCCGTTCATGCCGTGCAGATACGCCTCGCCCAGCTGCCCGCCGTGCGTATTGAGCGGCAGCCCGTCCGCCGCTATAAAGTCCGCCGCCTCACCGGCCCCGCAGAACCCGAACTCCTCCAGCTGCATCAGCACGAAGGGAGTGAAGTGGTCGTACAAAATGCCGACGTCGATCTCCCCCGGCGTCAGCCCGCTGCTCCGCCACAACTGCCCCGCCACCACGCCCGTCTCGGGCAGCCCGGTCAGGCCGTCCCGGTAGTAGCTCGTCATCTGCTCCTGCGCGCGGCCCGCGCCCTGCGCCGCCGCGGTGATCAGGGCGGGCGGGCGCCGCAGGTCACGCGCCCGCTCGGCCGACGTCACCACGATCGCCTGCCCGCCGTCCGTCTCCTGGCAGCAGTCCAGCAGCCGCAGCGGCTCGACGATCCAGCGGGAGGCGGCGTGCTCCTCCAAGGTGATCGGCTTCCCGTAGAAGTACGCGGCGGGGTTACGGGCCGCGTACCGCCGTCCGGCGACCGCCACGTGCCCGAACGCCTCCGGCGTCAGCCCGTACACATGCAGGTACCGCTGCGCGGCCATGGCCACCCAGGAGGCGGGCGTCAGCAGCCCGAACGGGAGGTTCCAGCCGAGCGCCGCGCCCTCGGCGGACGGCTCGCGCCGCTGTACGCCGGAACCGAAGCGGCGGCCCGAACGTTCATTGAACGCGCGGTAGCAGACCACCACCTCCGCCACCCCGGTCGCCACCGCCATCGCCGCCTGCTGCACGGTCGCGCACGCCGCCCCGCCGCCGTAATGCACACGCGAGAAGAACGACAGCTCGCCGATGCCCGCCGCCTGGGCGACGGTGATCTCCGGGCTGGTGTCCATGGTGAACGTGACCATGCCGTCCACGTCCCCCGGCGCCAGCCCGGCATCCGCCAGCGCCGCTCTCACCGCCTCGACCGCCAGCTTCAGCTCGCTCCGCCCGGAGTCCTTGGAGAACTCCGTCGCCCCGATCCCCGCGATGGCCGCCCGCCCGCCGAGCCCGTCCCCGCTCCGCACGCTCATACGGCGCCCCCGCCGACCACCGCGACGGTGACCGTACCGGTCACATGGCGCCCCAGACCGTTCTCCCCGACCACCCGCACCACCGCGGTACCGTCCCCGGTACTCTCCGCGGCCTCGGTGACGGTGCCGCGCAACACCATCGTGTCCCCCGGGTAGTTGGGCGCTCCCAGCCGGATGGCCACCTTGCGGAGTACGCACCCGGGCCCGAAGTGATCGGTGATGTACCGCCCCACCAACCCATTAGTGGTGAGGATGTTCATGAAGATGTCCGGCGCCCCCTTCTCCCTGGCCGCCTCGGCATCGTGATGCACGTCCTGGTAGTCCCGGGAGGCGAGCGCTCCGGCGACTATCAGGGTGCGGGTGATCGGTACGACCAGAGGGGGTACTTCGCGCCTGGCGGGGCCGGTGGCTTCACTGGTGGGTTCGGCGGGTTCACTGGCGGTTTCGGCGGGTTCGGCGTCCCTGGCAGGTTCAGCGGCGCGAAACACCGGCAGCACCAATTCCTCTTCCTCCTCTCCCTCCTCCCCATCCACCCGCTGGAACTCCAGCCGTACGGGCATCCCGATCCGCACCTCGTCATGGCCCACACCGACCACATCGCTGACCATCCGCACCCCCTCGGCCAGCTCGATCACCGCCACCGCGTACGGCGGATCGAAGGCGGGAAACGGCGGATGATGCATCACCACGTACGAAAAGACGACACCGTCGCCCCTCGCCTCAACAGTGTCCCACTTCTCACTCCCGCAACCGTTGCACCCCGGCAGCCAGGGAAAACGCAGCCGCCCGCAGTCACCGCACCGCTGGATCAACAGCCGCTTCTCAGCGACCCCTGCCCAGAACCCGGCATTGTCCCGATTGACCACAGGCCGCGGCCGGCGCGCGGCCTCCTTGCGCGCCCCACCCGCCTTCCCCGCGGACCTTCCCCCATCCGGCGCGTACTTGAATATCCGAAACCGATGCGTCCCGACGACGTCCCCCTCGCCGTCCCGTCCGCCCCCTCCCACCCACACATCCATCTTCGTCGTGACGAAGTACCCGACCCCCAACTTCGTCGTCTTCCGCGCCGACACCGACTCGATCACCGCGTCGAAGCGGACCTCGTCCCCCGGGCGCAGCGCCCGCAGGTACTCCTGTTCGCAGTCGGTCGCGACCACCGCCGTGTACCCGGCACCGTCCAACAGCACGAACAGCTCGTCGTACGCCGCCGACCTGCCCATGTGCCCGGAGAGCCCGCCCATGGTCCACGCCTGGAGCATGGTGGGCGGTGCGATCGGGGCCTCGCCGGTGTACGCGGGGTTGGTGTCGCCGACCGCCTCGCACCAGTGCCGGATCATCGCCGCGTTGACCGGGTCCTTGCCGACCCCGCCGGCCATGGCGGCCCGCCCCGCGTACGCCTTCAGCCGCTCATCGAGGCTGCAATCCGCACCGCCCACCGCCGCGCCCCCTCTGCACCCACCAACACACGAACGAGCGGTCCCTGACTGTCCGTCAGAAACCGCTCACTGTCAAGGCACAGAGGAAAGCGCGAAGAGAAAGGCGCGAAGGAAAATACAAAGGTACGGGCGGCCGGCTCTCCCCAGCGCCGGCCGCCCGTCTTCCTCAGGTCACCGGAGAGGTCACCAGAGGTTCGTGAAGTTCACCGTCGCGTTCGACTGGTCGACGTGGGTGAACCCCGAGCCGTTCACGCTCGCGGTGTTGTTCTGGTTGGACGCTCCGTCCCCGTTCGCGACCTGCTGGGTCGTGGTGGAATTGCCGTTGTTGTCGTTACCGACGCCGGTGCCTTCCTGGCTCGCCGACACCGCCCCCGACCCGGCCGACGCGAACGAGCCGTTGTCCGCATGCGCGACCCCGGCGAACAGGGCTGCTGCGAACGGCAGCGCGGCAACGGCGGCGATGGTGCGAGCGGTACGGATGCTTGCCATGACTTCCTCCTGCGGAACCACTTGTACGGGTAACCCCTGGGTGGTTGGCCGACCCCCCCGGGCCTTTTGCGTGACGACGTCGCGCCACCAGAACTGCCCAAGCCGCACCCCCCGAACCGACAACCACCCCCGATTCCCCCGCAAGCGTGAGCCCCGCTCGCCAAACGTCCGCACGTGACCCAGAAGCCGAATCTCGAAGCCGGTCAATGAGCGGTCCTGCACGATCGTTTACTGGTCTCGTTGCGGCGACTTCCGTCACAGACCCCTGGCCGCGGCGGTGTCGGTCAGACTGGCCGTTCCTGAGACCAGGTGACGTGCCGAGGAGGCCTTCCATGGGCGCAATCGTGGGAGGACCGAGGGGTAACGTGCCGCCCGAGCCCACGGAGTTCGTGGGGCGACGGACCGAACTGGCGGTCCTGAAGCGCCTATTGGCCGGTTCTCGGCTGACGACGCTGACGGGTGTCGGCGGAGTGGGCAAGACCCGCCTGGCCCGGCAGGCGTGCGAGACGGCGGGAGCGGACTACCCGGACGGGATCTGGCTGGTCGAACTGGGTGACCTGCAACAGCCGGAGCTGGTGTACGGCGTGGTGGCCGAGGCGCTGCCGCTGGCCGATCAGACCACCCGCCCCCTGCACGAGGTGCTGTGCGAGTGGCTGGCGGACCGGCGCCTGCTGCTGCTCTTCGACGGGTGTGAACAACTCCTCCCGCCGTGTGCGCAGGCGGTGGAGGTATTGCTGGCCGCTGCGCCCGGCGTGCGCATCCTGGCCACCAGCCGGCAGCGTCTGACCATCCGCGGCGAGCGGCTGCTGCGGGTGCCCCCGCTGCCCCTGCCCCCGCTTCCCACCGACGCGGCGGTCGGCGGGCCGGAGGAGCCGTGCGAGGCGGTGGCCCTGTTCGTCCGGCGGGCCGCTGCCGCTGTGCCGGGCTTCGCGCTGACCGAGCGCAACCGGGCGGACGTGGAGGAGATCTGCCGCCGGCTGGACGGCATCCCGCTCGCCTTGGAACTGGCCGCGGCCCGGCTGACCGACCTGCCCGTGCCGGAGCTGCTGGGGCGGTTGCAATCCCGCTTCGAGGTGCTCGCCGACGACTCGGCCTCGCTGTCGCGTCCGAAGTCACCGCGGCACCGGACGTTGCGGACCACGATCGGCTGGAGCCACGAGCTGTGCACTTCGCCGGAGCGGCTGGCCTGGGCCCGCCTGTCGGTGTTCGTCGGTGGCTTCGAGCAGGAGGCGGCGGAATGGGTCTGCGCCGGCAAGCCACTGCGCGCCGGGGGTGTGGCCGGGGTGCTGTCCGCGCTGGTGAACAAGTCGATTCTCCAGCAGGCGGGCACCACCCGTGGCCCCCGCTACTCGATGCTGGACACCGTCCGTGAGTACGGCCAGGAGTGGCTCGCAAGGCTTGGTGAACAGACCAGGCTTCAAGAGCGGCACCGGGACTACTACCGATACCTGGCCCGCGCCGGCGAGCGGGAGTGGTTCGGTCCCGACCAGGTGGCCTGGTCCGAGCGTCTGACTGCCGAACACGCCAACCTGCGCGGTGCCCTCGAGCGCTGCCTGGACCGCCCGGACCCGCGCACTGCGCTGGAGATGTCGGGCAATCTGTGGTTCTTCTGGTTTGGCTGCGGCTTCCTCCGCGAAGGGAACCACTACCTGGACCGGGCTCTCGGCAAGAAGCCGGATTCAGGAACCGGCCCGGCACGCTTCTGGGCCCTGTTGGCCCGCGGGCTGGTGGCCCTCGGCCAGGGCGACTTCGAAGCCGTCGCTGCACTGCACGGCATCTGCACGTCCATGGCCGAACAACTCGGCGACCCGGCGGCGGCCGCGGCCGCGCTCTACCTCAAAGGGACGCACCCGACAATGACCGGCAGGCCGGCCCATGCGATCGCCCTTCTTGAAGAGGCGAACCGATCGCCCGACTGCGGTGGGGGATCTCTGGCCGCCAGGTTCCTGATCCGCTGCAGCATGTGGTTCGCCCACCTTCAGCTGGGCCAGTTCGACCAGGCCGAGACGACGGCCACCACCCTGCACCAAGAGACCGAGGAGCGCGACGAGCAGTGGATGCGGGGCTATGCCCTGTACTTCCTGTCCACGGCCGCGCTGGCCAACGACGATCCGGCCACGGCCGTCCGGCACGCCCGCATCTCCCTCAAGATCAAGTGGCGGCTGCACGACACCTTGGGAGCCGCACTGGTCCTTGACGCACTGGCCCCGGCCGTCGCCGCGATCGATCCGGAGCGAGCCGCGCGGCTGCTCGGCATCGCCGACACCCTCTGGCGCTCCTTCGGCCTGACGCAGATGGGAACACCTGGGCTCATCGCCACACGGCAAGCCTGCGCACAACGGATTCGCGAGGCCATCGGTGACGCGTCCTACGAGCAGGCATACAAGGCCGGACTGGCAACCCGCCCCGAGGACTGCGTCGCCCACGCCCTCAGCATTGCCACACACGACAGCTCACACCGCTGCAGCGAATAGGGCGGCGACCGCCCCCACACCGTACGTCGACGCACATACGGCTCCGGGGGCCCTGGTGTCTCACGCGTCGCCGATGGTCAGAAAGCTGCGCCCCGTCGCTGTACTTCCTGTACTCCCTCTGTCCACGAACAGGCCACAAGGCCCGTTGAATCACGCCATAGTTACTGAATGTGACAGCTGCGGGGCGCGAGCGTAAGCCGAACCATGTGGGCGTGCTGTTCTTGCTGGCGCTGGTGCTGGGCGTGGGCGGCGCACTGGCGCTGGCTTGGTACTTCGAGTTGGGCAGAGCTACGACGGCGGCCACGCTGCTCCCCACGTTGGCGCCCGCCTACCTGGCCTGGAAGGCCTTCCAGCACGACCGATTCGAAGCCCTCCCCCTTGTGGATCTGCACACGGTCGCCGACGAGCTCACGCAAGCGGTCAAAAACCAGTGGGACGACGAAGCCGCCATCCGCCGCCTGAACGACCCCTATCCGCTACCGGTCGCTTGGCGGGCCGCCGATGCGGACCTGGTCGAGCGCTGGGCGTTGCTGACCGAGGTGGCCCGCGCCTGGCCCGGGGGGCCGCCGGGGGATCCCACTCAGTGGCCTACGGACGCCACAGGTCTGGCAGGCGCTGACGGACAGATCGGGGAGGTGTTCGCCCAGCGGGTGCCCACCCGCCGACTGGTGATCCTCGGCGTGCCCGGCTCCGGCAAGACCATGCTGCTCATTCGCCTGCTCCACGACCTGATCGCGCAGCGGACGGGTGGCGGCCCGGTGCCGGTGCTGTTCTCGCTCGCCTCCTGGGACCCCGCCCACCAGCCCTTGAAGGACTGGCTGGCCGAACAGCTGCGACGCGACCATGCCGGACTCCGCGCCCCGGCCCCGCCGGCCGCGCCCGGTGTCGCCCGGGTCGACCTGGCCCAGGCCTTGCTGGATGCCCGGCTGATCCTGCCGCTCCTCGACGGCTTCGATGAACTCCCTCCCGTACTGCACGCCTTGGCCCTCGACGCCCTCAACCGGGCTTTGCCCGCCAAGCAACCTCTGGTGGTGGCCAGCCGTGTTGCCGCCTACCGGAACGTCCTCACCCAGCCGGATGCCATGGTGCGGCTGAACGGGGCTGCCGGCATTCATCTCCTGCCGCTCACCGCAAGCCAAGCGGGCGCCTACCTGCGCCACGATGCCGGTGGCGAGTGCACTCCCGCTGCCGACCGCTGGAACACCGTGGTCACGCACCTGGGAACCGACGCCCCCGTCGGACAAGCTCTGAGCACCCCCCTGGGCCTGTTCCTGGCCCGCACCATCTACAACCCCCGCCCGCACACCCCAGCAGCGCCCGACGTCATCCCCCACCCGAACGAGCTCTGCGACACCGCGGCCTTCCCCAGCCGGGCCGCCCTCAATGCGCACCTGTTCAACGCCTACGTCCCCGCCGTCTACGCCCCCCACCACCCGCGCCGGTCCCGCTGGACCACCCCGCAAGCCCACCGCTCCCTGGTCTTCCTCGCCCGGCACCTGGAGACCCGGCGTGGCGGCAGCCCCGACCTGGCCTGGTGGGAGCTCCCCCACGCCCTCCCCGCGCCCGGCCGCCGCCTGATGCTCGGGGTTGTGGTCGTGCTCGTGGGTTGGTTCATCAGTGGACTCGGGGCCGGGCTCGTCTTCGGGCTCATGGTCGCGCTCAGGTCTACGCCCTCGGGCGTCCCGAGTACACGACTGCACTGGTCACCCCGCCGGCTCGGGGGCCAGCTCGTGGCCGGACTCGGGTTCGGACTCGTGACGGGACTCGTCTTCGGGCTCGTGTTCGGACTCGGGTCCGGGCTCGGGCTCGGGCTCGTATTCGGGCTCCTGCTCGGACTCAGATCAACGCCCTCGGGCGCCCCGAGTACACAACTGCACTGGTCACCCCGCCGGGTCGGGCGGCAGCTCGTGGCCGGACTCGGATTCGGACTCGTGGGTGGGCTCGCGGCCGGGCTCGGGTTCGGAATCGTGGCCGGGCTCGCGGCCGGGCTCGGGTTCGGAATCGTGGCCGGGCTCGCGGCCGGGCTCGGGTTCGGAATCGTGATGGGACTCGCGTTCGCGCTTGTGTTCGGGATCGCGTTCGGGCTCGTGCTCGGGCTGATGCGCGGGCTCAGATCCACGCCCTCGGGCGCCCCGAGTACGCGACTGCGCTGGTCACCCCGCCGACTCGGGTGGCAGCTCGTGGCCGGGGTGGTGACCGCGCTCGTATTCGGGGCATTCGTCGCCGGCCGGGGCGGGCTCGCGACCTGGCTCGTGTTCGGGCTCATGGTCGGGCTCGGGTTCGGGTTCGTGTTCGGAATCAGGTCCACGCCCTCGAGCGTCCCGAGTACACGTCAGCGCTGGTCACCCCGCCGACTCTGGGTGCAGCTCGTGGCCGGCCACCTGGCCGGCATTTCGTTCGGGATCATGCTTGGCATCGGGTTCCCAGACGCGCTCCGGGCGGGCCTCGCCTTCGGGCTCGCGGGCGGGCCCACCGTCGGTCTCATGGCCGGGCTCAGGGGAGAGAAGGCCGACCTGACCACCATGACCGGACCCGCGGCACTGCTCGCCCAGGACCGCCGTACCTTCCTCGTGATCGAACTCGTGGGCGGCCTCGTGGGCGGCGGATTCGGACTCGCGGCCGGGCTCACGGGCGGACTTGTGACCGGGCTCATGCTCGGGTTCATGGGCGGCGGGTTCGGGCTCCTGGCCGGCCTCGCGGTCGGGCTCGAGCAGACAGCATGGGGCGGCTGGGTGATAACCAAGGCCTACCTGGCATTGCGACGCCGAGTCCCGTGGCACCTGATGACGTTCCTCCAGGACGCGCACGAGCATCGCGGCGTGCTGCGCCAGGTCGGAACGGTTTACCAGTTCCGCCACCTAGACCTGCAACGCCACCTGGCCCAGCAACCCTCACCACCCACCATCTGACCAACGCCCGACTCGTCACGAGCTTGCGACTGGGGGCTCGGGACGGCCCTTGCACGCGAAAGGGGTGCCCGGTCGCTTCGGGCACCCCTTCTGGCCTGCAGTTATGTGGCCTGTGGCGGAGGCTGTGGGATTTGAACCCACGGTGACGTTGCCGCCACGACAGTTTTCAAGACTGTTCCCTTAGGCCGCTCGGGCAAGCCTCCCCGCGGCACCTGTCGGCGGCCGGCCGACGGTGACGCGGGGATCAGGGTAGCGCGTCAGGCCGCTCCGTGCGCTGTCCGAGCGGACGGTCGCCGGGATCGGTGGGCGTGCTGTCCGCGCACGTCAGCGGTCCCCGGGCGGGCCGGGCGCGTGTCAGCCACCTCCCCTGCGGGCCAGGTGCACGCGTCAGCTGTCCCCCACCCGCTGGCCCAAGGTGACCTTCGTCGTGTGCTGCTTGCCGTCGCGTTCGTACGTGAGGGTTACCTTGTCGCCGGGGCGGTGCTGCCAGATTTCGCTGATCAGGGTGGGGCCGCTGTCGATGACCGTGTCGTCGAGTTTGGTGATCTTGTCGCCGGGCTCGAGGCCGGCCTTGTCGGCCGGGCCGTTCGGGGTGACGGCGTCCGTGCCGCCGTTGCCGCGCTGGGCGATCGTCGCGCCGTCGCCGGCCTCCCGCATGCCGACCTGTACGCCGATCTGGGGGTAGATCGGCTTGCCGGTGCGGATCAGGTCGTCGGCGACGCGCTTGGCCTGGTCGATCGGGATGGCGAAGCCCAGGCCGATGCTGCCGGACTGGCTGCCGCCGCCGAACGGGTCGCTGCCGCCGCTGCCCGCCGACTGGATCGCGGAGTTGATGCCGATCACGTTGCCGGAGGCGTCCATCAGCGGACCGCCGGAGTTGCCGGGGTTGATCGACGCGTCGGTCTGCAGCGCGGACATGTACGAGGCGTTCGTGCCGCCGCCGTCGCTGGAGGCCACCGGGCGGTCCTTGGCGCTGACGATGCCGGTGGTGACCGTGCCGGACAGGCCGTACGGGGCGCCGATGGCGATCGTCGCGTCGCCGACGGCCACGTTCGCGGACTTGCCGAGCGGGAGCGGGGTGAGCGTGGCGTCGTCGGGGTTCTTGAGCTTTATGACGGCGACGTCGTAGCCCTGGGCGCGGCCCACGACCTCGGCGGCGTACTTCTTGCCGTTGGAGAACGTCACCGTCAGCTTGCCGCCGTCCGCGGCGCTCGCCACGACGTGGTTGTTGGTGAGGATGTGGCCCTGCTTGTCGTACACGAAGCCGGTGCCCGTGCCGCCCTCGCCGCCCGCGCCCTGCGCGTCTATCGTCACGACGCTGGGCAGCGCGCGCTGGGCGATGCCGGAGACGGAGGTCGGCTTGCGGTTCAGCGCCTGGGGGTCGCCGGAGGCCGAGACGGTCGTGGAGGCCGTGTCGTCCTGGCCCGCGGCCCAGTAGCCGATACCGCCGCCGACGCCGCCCGCGACCAGTGCTGCCACCAGTACGGCGGCGATCAGGCCGCCGCGGCGGCTCGGCTTGCCGGCGGGCGGACCGGCCGGGGCACCCCAGCCGCCACCGCCGTACGGGGGCTGCGGCGGACCGCCCCAGCCGCCCGCGCCGCCACCGTACGGAGCGCCGCCGCCGTGCGGTCCACCGTCACCGGGCGGGACGGGCGGAAAGGCCGCCGTGTGCTGCGGGTCCTGCGACCAGCCGGAGGAGGAGCCGCCGCCCTGCGGACCAGGGGCGGTACCGGAGGCGGGACCGGCGCCCGACGCCGACTGAGCGCCGGAGCCCGCGCCGGCGGCCGCAGGCGGCAGAGCACCGGCGGCCGCAGGCGGAAGAGCGCCGGTGTCCGTGCCCGTGGCCGCAGGCGGCAGAGCGCCGGCGCTCGGCTGCTGCTGGGGCGCGGGGGCAGAGGCGGCCGACGGCGCGAAGGCCGGCGGGGGTGGTGCGTCCTGGGGCGTGTGCGGAGCCTGCGCGCCGGACGCAGGCGCGGCCGACCCCTGGGCCCCGGCGGGTGCCTGCGGCTCCGCCTCCGGCGGGACGGCGGCGCCCTCGTTCTCGGTGCTCACAGCTCTCTCCTCAGCTTCCTGACCATTCCGGCCCGATGACGGGGCCGGCATGTTCGAGCGATGCGTGGCGTATCGGCTTGACGGTGACATGTCGGCGTGACGTTATACGGGAGTGTCCGGTTCAAGCCTTTCCCACGGGGCGTCAGGGCACCGTAAGCCGAGGCTGTGACCTTGTCTTCATCCTTTATCCCGGACATTTGCGGCGCATCCCCGGGGAATGCTTCGGGTGCCGACCGGACGGCTCATCACCGCGCGATGGCACGATAACTCGGTGACCACTGCGCGCTCGGTACAAGGTGTCCACCCGGACCCGCCCGCCATTTCCGTCGTCGCACACCGCGGGGCTTCCGAGGACGCCCCGGAACACACTCTGGCCGCGTACCGCAAGGCCATCGAGGACGGCGCGGACGCCCTGGAATGCGACGTCCGGCTGACCGCCGACGGCCATCTCGTGTGCGTGCACGACCGCCGGATCAACCGCACCTCCAACGGACGCGGCGCCGTCTCCGCCCTGGAGCTGTCCGATCTGGCCGCGCTGGACTTCGGCTCCTGGAAGGACGACGCGGCCGGCGAGGCGCCGGACGGCCGCCACCCGGAGCTGGGCAGCGTCCACGAAGCCGCGGGCGATACCGAGCGTACGTCCGTACTGACCCTGGAGCGGCTGCTGGAACTGGTCGCCGACGCCGGCCGCCGGGTGGAGCTGGCCATCGAGACCAAGCACCCGTCCCGGTGGGCGGGCCAGGTCGAGGAGCGGCTGGTCGAGCTGCTGGAGCGGTTCGGGCACACCAAGCCGTCGGCCGGTACGCCGTCCGCCGTCCGCGTCATGAGCTTCTCGGCCCGCTCACTGCAGCGCGTACGGGCCGCGGCCCCGGCCGTGCCCGCGGTGTACCTCATGCAGTTCATCCTCCCCCGGCACCGGGAAGGGCGGCTGCCCCCTGGAGTACAGATCGCGGGGCCGAGTATCCGGATACTGCGCGCGCACCCCGACTACGTGGCCAAGGCGCACCACGCGGGCCACGAGGTGCACGTGTGGACGGTGAACGAGGAGGCGGACGTCGCCCTCTGCCGCGAGCTCGGAGTGGACGCAATCATTACGAATCGCCCCAAGCAGGTGAGGAATCTGCTGAAACTGGCGTAAGGGGCGAGGGCTGATAAACGGTGGCCCGGAAAACCCCGAGCGGACTTATCGGTGGCCCATTGTTCACAGGGAGTGCACCGGCGCATTCAGTACGTGTCTGATCGTCCCGAGTGCGTCACCGGACACGGATTGGCCGGTTTCCGGTCCATCCCAATGGGGCATTCATCCCGTGGCGTGGGGCAAAGGAGGTCTCGGGGGTGGCGTTGGTGGTGGCACAGGAGGTGCCGACGTCGTCGACCATGGCCGTACCCCATGGTCCTGCGGGCGTGGGCTCGGCCAGGCGGCGTATGCGCGATGAGCTGCTGACAAGTGGGGTTCAGGACACGGTCGTCGACGACGCCGTACTCATTCTTTCCGAACTGCTCAGCAATTCCTGCAGACATGCGCGTCCGATATGCGCGGATGGCTCACCGGATGGCGAAGGCAATTCGGTCCGGGCCGCCTGGCGCATCGACGCGCGGGGCCAGTTGACCGTTTCGGTCACCGACGGCGGTGGCCCGACCCGACCACTTCCAGCCACTCCCTCGGTCACCGCTCGCGGCGGCAGGGGGCTGGCCATCATCCGCTCGCTCGCCAAGGACTGGGGCGTGCGGGACGGGCACGGCGAGGTCACGGTCTGGGCGACGCTGTCGCTGCACGACGCGTTCGCGACCCGCATGGAGCTGGCTGCCGGTCTCCCGGCCGAACTGACGAAGGCCCTGGCGGACCTGGACGAGCCGGCGTAGCGCGCCGCACGGGGCCCATAGCGCGCCGCATGGGGCCCGTAGCGCGACGCTCGGGCCCCACGGCCGACGCCGGGCCACGACGCGGCACATGCCCTAGGCTCGCGCCGATACGCGTCGGAACGACCAGGAGAACCCCTCGCCATGGGCAAGAAGCGCCGTCCCCAGACCAAGGCCGCCACCCCGCAGATCACGGACGGCGAGGTGCCGGTCGTCGGCGCCCGCGAGCCCTGCCCCTGCGGGTCCGGCCGCCGTTACAAGGCTTGCCACGGACGGGCCGCGGCGCACGCGGTGACCGAGTTGGTGCAGCGCCCCTTCGAGGACCTGCCGGGTGAGTGCGACTGGGTTGCGCTGCGCGAGCTGGTCCCGGCAGCCACCGCCGCGCTGTCCCTGAAGGGCGGCCTGCCCGAGAGCGTCCCCTCGGTGACGCTGGCGACCGTACTGCCGATGGCCTGGCCCGCGCTGCGCCGCGACGACGGTTCGGTACTGCTCGGCCTGCAGAACGACACCGCGTCCGGTGACCTCAGCCGCGACCTCGCCGACACGCTCCGGCGCGCGCTGGCCGCCGAGCCGGGCACCCCGGTCGCGGCGGGCCGGGCCCCCGTGGACGGCCCGCGTCTGCAGGACCTGCTGGACCAGGACGCGGCGTTCGAGCCCACCGTGCACAGCGGCTTCGAGTTCTGGATCGAGGACGCCGAGAACGCCACGCCCGAGGTCGCCGCCTCTCTGGAGCGGGCCAACGCGGCCGCCCTCCCCACCGCCCGCCTGGCCGGCCTCCCGGGCGCGTACTGGTGCGACGCGGGCGAGAAGAACCACCTGCGCTGGGTGATGGACCACCCCGAGGAGCAGCTGCTGGACGCGCTCGCCCGGCTGCACGCCGCGGATGCCTCCTCGCTGGGCGAGGGCACCCGGCTGGTCGGTTCGTTCCGGGCGCACGGTCTGGTCGTACCGGTCTGGGACCTGCCCGCGGACCTGACTGCCGAAGAGATCACCAAGCCGGCCACGGAGTTCGGCGAGCGACTGGCGGAGGCGCTCGCCACGGACGCGCCCCTCACGCCGGCCGAGCGCCGGGCGCGCGGCGGGCTCACCAACCGTCAGGTGACGCTGAGCTGACAGTAACCGCGCATGAAACGTTTGCGGTGACTCCGGTCACACCGACCGTACTCACGGGTAAATAAGCGTCCGGAATTTCGCGATCGAATTTGCGAACGGCCGATCTCTTGTTACCGTTCTAGGAGCCCGGTCGCTGGTGCATCCCCCGTCGCCAGCGACCGGGCGCTTCCATGTCCGGACCCGGTCCGGCTTCGGACCGGGCTCGCTCAGCGGGCCGAATCCGCTTCGGGCGGCGCGGAGTTGCTCCCCGCCCGCAGCAGCAGCCGATCACTCCGTACGTCCGCGACCTCCGCGACCGCCGCGTACGGCGCGCTCCCCCGCACGGTCGCCCCGGACGGCGTCGCACACGTACCGGGCTCGTCCGCCGCCGACAGCGCGCAGTGCGTCTGTACGGTCCGGCCGTCCAGCCGCATCAGGGTCAGTACCGCGCGCAGCGGGCCGCCCGAGGCGTTGCGGTAGTACAGGACGCCCCTCGTGCGGCCGTCCTCGGAGACCACGCAGGTCTGCGCCCGGATGCCATGCGGCGAGGAGAGTTCGGGGCCGCAGTGGGCGGTGCGGCCGTTGCCGGCGTCCGCGCCGAGTCCGAGGCTCCTCAGCAGAGCGCCGGGCTTGTCGCCGTCCCGCGCCGCGCCGTTCCCCGCCATGGTGCTGTGCCGGGCACCGTCCTGCGCGGCCCCCTGACGGGCGGGCAGCGGGGCGTCCTGGGCCGAGCCCTCGGGGGCGCCCGACGGCAGCTCAGCGGCCTGCTCAGCGGTGGTCTGCCCGGCAGCCCGCCCGGCGGCCTCGCCGCGGGACTGCGACGACGCGGACGGCTTCGCCCCGGGCGACGGTTCGCCGGGCTCCGAGGGGCCGGCGATGGCGGCGGCCAGCGGCAGGGTGAGGGCGAGCGCAATGGTGCTCGCGAGCGCGATCATGCGGACGTTCGACTCGCGAACCATGGGACCCACCTGCGGTTGAGAGCACGCGCGCCGCCCCGGTGGCCGGGGGAGCGCGCACGGGCTCTGGAGACGCCTCCGGGAAGTCCGGTGGGCCTCCGCCACAAGCACGGAGGGCCGCCGGGCCCCCCGAACGGCTGGACGGTGGGCCGAACATATCGAGGACGGGGCGCCCTTCCGGGGGCCTCACACCCGTTTCCCAGGAATGGACGCCTCGCTCACACCCGTACGAGTGAATCTTCCGCGCGCCGTGACATCCGTGAGAGGGACGAGTGGGTGGTGCCGGGCAACTGAAACGGTTCTGTGCCGCGGCGCCTGCAACCGTGCTGTGGGGGGTGCGGAAGCGGGCGTGCGGTCAGTACGCGAGCCGGCTGCCGCCGCCCGGTGCGCCGGCGCTCGCCTCCACCAGCGCGTCCACCAGCGTGGCGACGTCCGGAAGCCAGGGTGCGCCGGCGCGCTTCGCGGAGGCGCGCGTGGCCGGTGGGCGCTCCCAGCGCACCTTGCCCGCGCCCGTCTGCGACGGCGGCAGGACGACATAGCCGCCCTCTCCGTGGAACCGCAGCGAGCTGGGCACCAGGTCCTGCGCGTACAGCAGTTCGCCCAGCTCGGGCAGGGAGTACGGCGCGACCAGCAGCGTCCAGCGGGTCGGGGTCGCCACCACCGGGCCGACCGCGACGCCCGTACGGTCCAGCTCGGCGAGCGCCCGCGCGCCCGCCACGGCCGGCAGGCTCACGGCGCAGGGCGCCTTGCCGCCCGTGGCCAGTACGACCGGCGCGTCCGGGCGGTTCGTCCACCACCAGCGCACCATCCGTGCGTCGGTCGTCGCGGCCAGCAGGCCGGGGTCGAAGGGATGCGCTCCGGGCACCGCACAGTCCGGGTCGGGGCAGCCGCAGGGTCGCTGCTGCTGCGCACCGCGGGCGGCCTTGCCGCCCGAACGCAGACCGACGCCGGGGAGCACGGGCCAGTGCCACTCGGTGGCGCACTGGAGCGCCGCGCCGAGCAGTGCCGATCGTCCGCCGCGCCGGAGCTGGAACTTGCGTCGCCTTCCGAGGATCTCGCGCATGAGCGCTCGTTCCTTTCCGTAAACGCCGAGGGCCATGTCCATCGCAATTACATGCAGGTTCATGCCGCTGTGCGGTGCGCCGCCGCGCCGGAGGCGCGGACCACACCACTTGGATCACTCGTCACTGCGCGTACAAGGCAGCGCATCACGCCGTACGCCGAGCGTGGAACATGGCGGGGGGTGGCGCGCGCATGGCGCTTGCTGTCCTGTGGTGCAATCCCGCCACGTGGGGGTGCGGCTCGGTCGTCACCGCGTAAGACGCCCGCGCCCTTCGGAGAGTTCCGGCACGGCCCCAACTGGCCCCGCACCTATCCGAGTACGTACCCCCATGGTGGAGATGACGCGCTGTTGATCGCCGTCAGTCGACCGCAAATTGACCTTCCAGGGGCTATTTTTCGGCCAACCTGTTCGCCACACTGACACCACAATCCTCACCAGGGCAATGCTGGACACGCAACAACGGGGCGTGTACATGTGGATCCCATTGATAGCGGAGCAGCATGACATGGGGGTTTGCGATGCTATTGAGCGTAAACAACTGGCGGGCAAATCAGACATATGCCCGCACAGAACCACTGCGAACCTCCCCGGACGACGCCGCCACCTCGGATGACGTCCGGCTCGACGTAAGTCGCCGGCCATGACGACCCCCCACGTTCCGAAAGTGGCCGGAATCGAACCCACTCTTCCGGCCCCGGCGCACACTGCGGCCCCCGTGGCCCCGGAAACCCGTCCGTTCGCTCAACTCGCCGCCGCCCATGAGCGGCTGGCCGCCCGCCTCTCCGACCTCACCGCTCTCCACGACCTCACCGGCCGGCTGGCCCGTACGGACACCCTCGAGGCGGCGCTCCACGAAGTGCTGCGGGCCGGTGCCGCCCTGGTCGGCGCCCGCCGCGGCCTGGTCACCCTCGAACCGACCGACGGCCTCGGCCCCGAGACCACCGTCGGCCTGGGCCTCGGTGCCGCGGACCTCGGCCACCTGGAAACCGTCCCGCGGCGCGCGACGCCGGTGGGGCGGCTCCTCGACGGGGTGCGGGGGGCTTCCGGCGGGGGCGCGGACCCCGGCGCAGGAGCGGGCGCCGGCGCGGGCGCGGACGGGAGTACGGCCACGGACGCGGCCATCGACCCGGCCGTCGCCCCGGACGCGGGCGTCGCCGGGCAACCGCTGCCCGGTAGGAGTACCCGACCGCTGCCCGGTGGCAGTACCGGTCTCCCCACCGAGCTCGCGCAGCCCGATCTCGCCGGCGACCCCGGGCTCGACCCCCGGTTGCGCGAGGTCGCCGCCCGTCTCGGGTACGCGGCGAGCTACGCGGTACCGCTGGTCACCGACCCGCCGGCCGACGGTCCCGAGGGGGCCGAGCGAGCGGGCCGTCCCCTCGGGGCCGCGGTCTGGCTCTACGACGAGCCCGCCGAGCCCAGCGAACGCGGGCGCCGCCTCCTCGCCCTGTACCGCGCCTACGCCGGTCAGCACGTCTCCCGCCTGATCGAACTGCACCGCAGACGCCACGCCGAGCAGACCCTGCGCACCGAGATGCTGCCCGCCCGGCTGCCACGGGCGCCCGGCGTGCGGCTCGCCGTACGGCACGCCGCCGGGCCGTACGGCGGCGGCGACTGGTACGACGCGCTGCCGCTCCCGGACGGCGCGCTGAGCCTGTCCGTCGGCTCCGTCACCGGCTCCGGGCCGAGCGCGGTCGCCGCGATGGGGCGGCTGCGGGCCTCGCTGCGCGCGTACGCGGTCATGGAGGGCGAGGACCCGGTCGCGGTCCTCTCCGACCTCGAACTGCTGCTGCGGCTGACCGAGCCGGCGCGGAGCGCGACCGCGCTGTTCGCGTTCGCCGAGCCGCCGGTGGCCGATCCGCTCGGCGGGCCGCCGGCCCACAAGATCGTGCTGGCCGGCGCGGGTCACTGCCCGCCGCTGATCATCGGCGAGCACCGCACGGAGTTCGTGGAGACCTCGCTGTCCGCGCCGCTGGGCATGCTCGCGTGCTGGGAGGCGCCGAGCGTGGAGCTCGAACCGCTCCCTGGAGAAACCCTTCTTCTGTACAGCGACGGGCTGCTGCACCGCACCGGGGAGCCGGTGGACCGCGCCTTCTCCCGGCTGCACGCCGCGGCGGCCGGCCTGCCGAAATCCGTACGCCAGGACCCGGAGGCCCTCGTCGACCACCTCGTCCGCGCGCTGCTGCCCCAGGGCCTGGCGGACGAGAGCTCGCCGGAGGACGTGGTGGTGCTGGCGGTGCGCTTCGAGGGCTGAGCCCGTGGGCAGGCGGAGGGCCGGGCCCTCCGGGACCAAAGTCATCCCCTCCCGGGCCGGAGTGCCTGACAAGTCACAGCTTCCCGCCCCTGGACCGCTTTCCGCTCGCACATACGATGGAAAGGTCCAAAACGACGAGGAGGCACCGTGGCCGACGAGCTCATTCCGGAGACCCCGGACGAGGACGAGCAGCCGATCAAGCAGCGCAAGAACGGCCTTTACCCGGGCGTATCCGACGAGCTCGCCGACAACATGAAGTCCGGCTGGGCCGACACGGAACTGCGCGACCTGAAGCCCATCGAGCAGGCCGCGAATGCCGCCGAGCGGCGCGCCGCGCTCTCCCGCCGGTTCCCCGGCGAGCGCCTGGTGATCCCCGCGGGCAATCTCAAGACGCGCTCGAACGACACCGAGTACTCCTTCCGCGCCGCGACCGAGTACGTCTACCTCACCGGTGACCAGACCGACGACAGCGTCCTGGTCCTGGAGCCGCGCGCGGACGGGACGGACGGGGCGGACGGTCACGACGCGACGCTGTACCGCCTCCCCCGCTCGAACCGCGAGAACGGCGAGTTCTGGCTGAACGGCATGGGCGAGCTGTGGGTCGGCCGCCGGCACAGCCTCACCGAGGCCGAACTGCTGTACGGCATGCCCTGCAAGGACGTGCGCGAGCTGGCCGACGCGCTGCGCGAGGCCACCGGTCCGGTGCGTGTCGTCCGCGGCCACGACGCCGGCATCGAGGCGGCGCTGACCGACAAGGTCACCGCCGAGCGCGACGAAGAGCTGCGCGTGTACCTCTCCGAGGCGCGCGTCGTGAAGGACGACTTCGAGATCGGCGAGCTGCAGAAGGCCGTCGACTCGACCGTCCGCGGCTTCGAGGACGTCGTGAAGGTCCTGGACAAGGCCGAGGCGACCAGCGAGCGCTACATCGAGGGAACGTTCTTCCTCCGTGCCCGCGTCGAGGGCAACGACGTCGGCTACGGCTCGATCTGCGCCGCGGGCCCGCACGCCTGCACGCTGCACTGGGTACGCAACAACGGCGAGGTCCGCTCCGGCGACCTGCTGCTCCTGGACGCCGGCGTGGAGACGAACAGCCTCTACACGGCCGACGTCACCCGCACGCTGCCGATCAACGGCCGCTACTCCGACCTCCAGCGCAAGATCTACGACGCGGTGTACGCGGCGCAGGAGGCCGGCATCGCGGCCGTGAAGCCGGGTGCCGGCTTCCGCGACTTCCACGACGCCGCGCAGCGCGTCCTCACCGAGCACCTCGTGGAGTGGGGCCTGGTCGAGGGCCCGGTCGAGCGCGTACTGGAGCTGGGCCTCCAGCGCCGCTGGACCCTGCACGGCACGGGTCACATGCTCGGCCTGGACGTCCACGACTGCGCCGCCGCGCGCACCGAGGCGTACGTGAACGGCACACTGGAGCCGGGCATGGTCCTGACCGTCGAGCCCGGGCTGTACTTCCAGGCCGACGACCTGACCGTGCCGGAGGAGTACCGCGGCATCGGCGTCCGCATCGAGGACGACATCCTCGTGACCGAGGACGGCAACCGGAACCTTTCGGCGGCCCTTCCGCGGCGGTCGGACGAGGTCGAGGCGTGGATGGCCGGCCTGAAGGGCTGAGCTTCGCCGACAGCCGTACGGCCGCCGGCCGGCGCACTCACGGGTGGGCGTTCGCCTGAACGCCCACCCGTTGTGCTTGCCCGGTGTGGGCTTGCCCGGCATGGGCTTCGCCGGTCTGGGCTTCGTCGGTCTGAGCTCCCCCGGTCTGGGCTTCCCCGATCTGGGATTCGCCGGTTTGGGCTGGGCAGGTTTGGGCTGGGCAGGTTTGGGCTGGGCCGGTTTGGGCTTCCCTGCTACGGACGTACGCGCCCGCCTTGGCCGCCGCGTAGGTCGCGAGCGTGGCCGACTCCACGAGCTCCAGATCCACCGGCCGGCGCACGAGCAGCATCCGGTAGTAGAACGGCGCGCCGAGGGCGCCGACGACCGCCTCCGCGTCCGTACCGGGCGGCAGCTCGCCGCGGTCCACCGCGCGCCGCACCATGACGCCCGCCATGTCCAGGCGGTCGTCGAAGAACTCCCGCAGTGCTTCCTCCGCCCGTGGGTCGCGGGCCGCCGCGGAGACCACCGCTTCGATCATGGCCCGGTTGCGCGCGTCCTCGTAGAACACGCCGATACCGCGTGCCAGCGCGCGCAGGTCGCCGCAGAGGGTGCCGGTGTCCGGTACGGGGATGACCGCGCTGCGCTCCGTGAGCAGCGCGCAGACGAGCACCTCCACGGTGCGCCAGCGGCGGTAGATCGTCGCCTGGTGCACGCCCGACCGCTGCGCGACGCCCTCCATCGTCAGCGCGGCGAACCCCTTGTCCCCCAGCTCGTCGAAGACGGCGGCGAGCACGGCGGCACGGGTACGTGCGGTACGGCCCCCGGGACGGGCCCGGCCCGGGGGCTGCTGCGCTGTACTCATGAAGGCGCTCCGGATTGCCAGCGATCGATCACAACAAGTATTGTCCAGACCGCTAACGCGAGTCACTTCGCGTTAGCAGCGATGCGCCCTGAGGCGCGCCCACCGGGGGACGCCGAGCACGGGGGACTCGGCATGGGGGCGCGCCCTGGGGCGCGGGTCGCTCAGGCGTCCCGGTAGCGGGCGAGGTCGTTCTGGACCAGTAGCGTCCAGGGATGCTTAGGGCCGAGCACCCTGGTCCGTGCTTCGACCACGGCTTTCATTTGCTCGATGGCTTCCATCCGCTTGCCGGCAGCATGGAGCGTCCGACTAAGCGTCGTACGCGCGTTCAAGGTAAGCGGGTAATCGGGGCCGCAGCACCTCTCGAGTTCCGCCGCGGCCTCTCGGGCAACCGGGAGGGCTTCGTGCGGCTGTCCGGACGAGAGCAAGGCGTACGCGTGATCGAGGACCGCACTGAGCGTAATTCCGTGATCCGGCCCCAACTCCTGGCGGCAGTCCTCGACGAATGACGCCCATTCACTTTCAGGCAGGTCTCCTCGGGCGAGCAGCGGCAACTTCGCGAGTAACGTCAACGGATGAGTGGGTCCCAGGAGAGATGCCCTACCTGCCGCTGCCCGCCGCGCAAGCAACACGCCCTCGGCACTCCGGCCAAGCGGATACAACGGACGCACCAAGCCCAGACAACACACCAACGTGTCCAGTGCATCAGGCCCGAGCACTCGTTCGCAGTCTGCAAGCACTTGTCTGTGGGCCAGCTCAGACTCCTCGAACCGTCCAAGCCGGAACAAGGCACGGCCAACACGCTCCCGGAGTCTCAGTACTACTGGGTGGTCCACGTGCAACCGACGCGTGCCGAGTTCGACGGCGGTTTCCGACAGGGTCAGCGCCGGTGCGTAATCACCGCCCCTGTGCAATGTGATCACCAATCGCAGCGCGGCGTCGGCAGCCTGTTCCACGACCGCCCGATCGCTGTCCGGTCGGTCCGTCACCCGCCGCAGAAGAGCTACCGCATGCGGCACCAGCAGACTCGCACGGGAATCCCGGGCGCCGCGCTGCGGGACTTCCGGCAATGCCGCCATCAGTTGTCGGGCCGCTGCCGCGGCCAGTGACTCGCGCTGTTCCGGTGGCGTACCCCGCCACACGCTGTCCAGCAGAACTCCGTGCGTCCGCAAGCAGCGCACCGTACCGGAGACGAGTTCGGTCAGAGACTGATCGAGCAGGCCGCGCAACGCCATTTCTACCCGGCCCCGCGGGAGCTCGTCCCCGACCTCCACCCCTGACAACGAGGACAGCGGCAGCGGATCCCCCGACCAGCAGGACAGCAACCGCAGCAGTGTGACGGACTCCGGGAGGCCCTGGGCAGCGAGGGCGTTCAGGGAGAACTGCCAGGTGCTGCTCACCAGGTGGCGGGAGTCCGCGCCCGCGGACACCGCGCCCTGGTCGAGGAGGTCGATCGGGTCGACGCCGGGGCCGCCGTCCAGGTTGCGGCCGTACTCCTCCATCGTCCAGGGGTCGATGACCTGGTGGGCGAGGAAACCGCCGGCGAGGGTGAGGGCGAGCGGGAGGCGGCCGAGGCGTTCGGCGACGGCCTCGGCCTCCTCGACCGTGCCGGCCGCCGGGGCGAGATCGCAGAGCACGCGCGCGGCGTCCGCCTTCGGGAGCACCCCCACCTGCAACAGCTCCGCCCCCGGCCACCAATGGCGGGCCGCCTGGCGGGTGGTGACCAGGACCGTGCCTCGGGGACTGGTGCGGAGCCAGCCGCCGTCCCGGAGGACAGCGGGGTCGTCCGCGTTGTCCAGGACCAGGAGCCAGGGGCGGTCGGAGCGGTCCAGGTGGTCCCAGACCAGGTCGGCCGCGGCGCGGAGGCCGCTGCGGGCCGCTGTTAGTTCGCCCTCGCCCGCGCCTCGGTCGGCGGCGACCGCGAGCATGCCCGTGCGGAGGGACGCCGTGTCGGAAGCGTTAACCCATAGGCCGATGCGGTCCGCTTCGGACGTTGCGTACTGGAAGAGGGTGTAGGCGACGGCCGTTTTGCCGCAGCCGCCGAGGCCGTGGAGGACGTATACCTGGCCGCCTGCGGAGGAGTCGACCGAGGCCCGTAGGCGGGTCATCAGTTCGGTGCGGTCGCGCAACACCGCCGGGGCGCGGCCCACCGAAGGCCAGCGGACGGAGTCCAAGCCCGACCACGCACCGCCCTCGGAGGCATGGTGATGGTGTTCGATGATGTGCTGGTCGCCGGACGCCTGGTAGACCCGGCCCCGGCCGTCGGCCCGTGCGTCGTTGCCGCCGTTCACCGTTCCCCCTCCGGCCCCAATGCCCCCGTACGACACGGGGGTTCAGCCTAAATGGGTGAACCCACCACGTACAGCGGGGATTTACTCGGCTTCCCGCCCCTCGCGGAAGTCGGCCAGGAAGTCTTCGGCCTCGCGGGTCCAGGGGTGGGTCGGGCCGAGTGTGCGGGCGCGGCCCTCGACCACGGCCTCGCCGTGTTCGATCGCCTCGGCCGATTCGCCGAGTGCGTCGAGGACGGAGCTCAGGAGGGAGCGGGTGTTGAGGGTGAGCCAGTAGTCCGGGCCGTAGAGGCGTTCGGCGAGAGCGACGGCGCTGCGGGCGGCGGGGAGGGCCTCGTGGGGACGGCCGGCGTAGAACAGGCCGCGGGCGCAGGACGCCTCGCAGGCCGCGGTGATGGCGTGGTCGGGGCCGAGGGCCCGGTGGCAGTCCGTGATGAGGGACGCGGCGTTGTCGGCCTCCGATGCGAGCTCCGGGCCGGTCGGTACGTCCAGGAGGAAGCCCCGGGCCAGGAGGGTCAGGGGGTGGTCGGTACCCAGTACCGCGGTCCGGCCGGCCACCGCGCGGCGGACGAACGCCATGGCCTCGGGCACCCGGTCGAGAGGCTGGAGCGGGTAAGCCAGTGCTATGCAGCTGCTGAGGGTGTCCGGCGCGTCCGGGCCGAGGACGCGCTCGCGGTCGGCGAGCACCTGTTGGTGCAGCGCCTCCGACTCCTCGTAGCGGCCGAGGCGGAAGAGCGCCCGGCCCATCCGCTCCCGGAGCCGCATGACGGTGGGATCGTCCGCACCGAGCCGGCGCGTCGCCCGCTCCACCGCCTCCTGGGCCACCGTCAGTGCGGGCGCGTAGTCACCCGCCCGGTGCAGGGCCGTGACCAGCCGCAGCAGCGATTCGGCGACCGCCTCGACGGTCGGCCGGCTCACCTCCGGCCATGCGGCGATCCGGCGCAGCAGCGCGATCGCATGCGGTACGAGGAGCGTGGTGCGGGGATCCGGCTCGCCGCGCTGGGGTACTTTCGGCAGGGCCTTCAGAAGCTGACCGGCGGCCGTGGCGGCGAGGGTCTCGCGCTGTTCGGGCGGGATGGTGCGGGCGACGCTGTCCAGGAGCACGCCGTGGGTGCGGAGGCAGCGCACCCCGCCGCCGACCAGTTCGGTCAGGGACTGGTCCAGGAGGCCGCGGAGGGACACCTCCACGCGGTGGGGCGGGAGGCCGGCGGATATGTCCACGCCGGAGAGGACGGAGAGGGGGAGCGGGTCGTTCGACCAGCAGGACAGGAGGTGGAGCAGGGTGACGGACTCCGGCAGGCCCTGGCGTTCGAGGGCGGTGAGGGAGAACTGCCAGGTGCTGCTGATCAGATGGCGGGAGTCGCTGCCGCCGGTGACCAGAGCTCCCTGGTCCAGGAGGTCGATCGGGTCGGTACCTTCGTCACCGACGAGGTTGGCGCCGTACTGGGCCATCGTCCAGGGATCGATCACCTGGTGGGAGAGGAAGCCGCCCGCCAGGGTCAGGGCCAGGGGGAGGCGGCCGAGGCGGTCGGCCACCTCGGCGGCTTCCTCTTCCGTACCTGCCTCCGGCGCGAGATCGCACAGCACCCGTGCCGCGTCCTCCCGCGGCAGTACGCCCAGTTGCAGCAGTTCGGCGCCCGGCCACCAGTGGCGGGCCGCCTGGCGGGTGGTGACCAGCACTGTGCCTCGGGGGCTGGTGCGGAGCCAGCCGCCGTCCCGGAGGACCGCGGGGTCGTCCGCGTTGTCCAGGACGAGGAGCCACGGGCGGTCGGAGCGGTCGAGGTGGTCCCAGACGAGGTCGGCGGCGGCGCGTAGTCCGCTGCGGGCGGCGGTCAGTTCGCCGTCGCTCGCGCCTCGGTCGGCGGCGACCGCGAGCATGCCCGTGCGGAGGGAGGCGGTGTCCGAGGCGTTGACCCAGAGGCCGATGCGGCCTGCTGGGCCCGTCGCGTACTGGAAGAGGGTGTACGCGACGGCCGTCTTGCCGCAGCCGCCGAGGCCGTGGAGCACGTACACCTGGCTGCCCGGGGCGTCGGGGCCGACCGAGGCCCGCAGGCGCTCCATCAGTTCGGTGCGGTCACGCAGGACGGACGGTGCGCGGCCCACGGAGGGCCAGCGGACGGAGTCCAGGCCGGACCACTCGCGACCGCGGTCGGAGCCGCCGTCGTGATAGTGGTGCTCGATGATGTGCTGATCGCCGGACGCCTGGTAGACGCGGCCCCGGCCCATGGCTCGGGCGTCGTTGCTGCCGCCCTGTGCCCCGCTCATCGGGGGTCCCCCTCCCGCCTTCTGCCTTGTACGGCACGGGAGTTCAGCGTAGATCACTACGGGATGCCTGGTCAGGGCATTACGGGAAGCCGGCGCGCGCGGCCGTCACCGGGACTGACGAAACGTCACGGCATCTGGAGCAGCGCGCCCTCGCGCCACTTGAGGATCTTGTCGAAGCTGACCACCGCGCCCCGGCGGCCCGTTCGGTTGCGGTAGCGGACCTGGTCGGTGAGGGCCTCGATCAAGAAGAGCCCCCGTCCGTGCTCGGCCTGGGCGGGGGCGGGGGTGTGGCGGCGGGGTACTGCGGGCTCCGTCCGCGGCGAGCGGTCGTGGGGTCCGGGGCCCGAGGGCCGGTCCTGGAATCCGGGGCCGGAGTCCGTGACCTCGATGCGGCACGTGTCGCCGTCGATGAAGGCCGTGACGCGGTACTCCTCGGCGGCGCCGTCGCCGTGCTCGACGGCGTTCGCGCAGGCTTCGGAGAGGGCGAGCGAGAGGTCGTAACAGACGTCCGGGTCGACGCCCGCGGTCTCCATCGTCCCCAGCAGCAGCCGGCGCGCGAGCGGCACGCTCGCTGCCTCCCGCCGAAGATGGAGGGACCACCAGATGCTCATCGCTCCAGCCTCCTGGCCGCGGCTCGACATATCGATACGTATTGCCGCGCTCCATGGTCGGTAAGCGTGGGTTTGACGTGACTCCGCCCATTCGGCGGACGCGGCCATTGAGCGTACCGGTGTAAAAGGCCCGTGGGCGCGCCCCTGCGCGCGCCCCTGCAATTGCGGTAGCCGGACTCCGGCCGATCTCCCGCGGGTTCTCCGGGCGGACGGGGCACTGTCGCGCCGACCACCCTGGTCACGGGGCATGTGCGCCCCGCATCGGATGACCGTTTGAAACCGCTTACTGTCCGTCTAAGACCGTTTGCATCTTTCTACTGATTGTCGGCGTGCGGGCGGTCGGGAACACCCGCGCGAAAGCGAGCGCGGTACTGCCGTCTGGATGCCCGTAGCCACCGCCGGGGCGTCTGCTCGGCGGCCGCCGGAATGTCCGGAAGCGGCTACGGCCTCTGGACGGCCGCGTGCGTTCGCTCTTTTCCCTATACCCCGCCGGGTACTGGATACCCCGCCGGGTACTGGCCCACGTACCCCGCCCGGTACCCGATCCTGAGCGCCCCTGTCGCCCGCCGTCCTGTCCGGGACCGCCCGCCCTGCCGTATGCGTCCGGTACGCGCAGTGGGATGATGGCGGCCGCCATGCATACTCCCGAGGGGCGCGCCGCGGCCGATCTGCGGTTGCTCAGGGCCGCGGTGTTCACCGCGGCCTGCGTCGCGCTGGCCGCCGCGGGACACATGATCGGTTCCTGCGCCACCGTCCCGCTGTGGACGCTGGGCGCGGGCTGCGTCGGCGTACTGGCCGTCGCCGTCCCCCTCGCCGGCCGCGAACGCACGCTGCCGGGCATCGCCGTCGCCCTCGCCTTCGGACAGCTCGTGCTGCACGCGCTCTTCATGGTCGGGCAGCGCGGCATGGCGGTACAGCTGCCTGCCGATGGCGCGCGGGGACTGAGCGACCGCGCGGCGATCGGGCTCGCCCGCCAGATGACCTGCGGGTTCGGCACGGGACGGCTGGATGCCGCGGAGGCCCGGGAGATCCTCGCCGGGGCCGGGATCGGGCCCGGCGCCACCCACGCGGCGCACGACGCGGCCGGGCACGGCATGGCCATGCACGACATGGCCGGGCACAGCGGGAGCGGTGGCGGTACCGGCTCCGGACTGTCCGCCGCCCTGCACCATTTCGACTTCGGTTCCCTCGTCGGGCTGCTGCCCTCGCTGCCCATGCTGCTCGGGCACCTGCTCGCGGCGCTGGCCGCCGGCTGGCTGCTGCGCCGCGGCGAGGCCGCGCTGTGGCGGCTGGTACGGCTGTCCGCGCCGGCCGCCCGGGAGGCGGCGACGGCCGTGACGACCGCGTTGCTGGGCGCGCTGCGTACCGCGCTGCGCCTCGTGTGCGCGCTGTGCGCCGGGCTCCTGGGCGCCGCGGACAGTACTCCGCGCGCTTCCGTTTCGTACGGGCATGCCAAAGCCCGGCCCGAAGAGCTCGCGCTCCAGCACAGTGTCGTCAGGCGGGGACCGCCGCGCTTCGCCCTCGCGGCCTGACGTCACGCGCAGCACCAGTACACCCGCAGGGCGGGACCCCGGACGCGGTCCGGGCGGGCTGACGTGTCGTCGCCGCACGCGCGCCACCCATCAGCCCCTTCCCTCCTGCCTGAGGAGTGTCCCCCCATGTCGAACAACATGTCGGACCACACCCTGCCGAGCGACAGCCCGGCCGCTGCCCCCTCCCGGCGCCGTACCGTCCTGCGCCGCCTTCCCGTCGTCGGCGGCGCCGCCGCGGGCGCCGTCCTGCTGCTCGCGGGTCCCGCGTTCGCGCACGTCACGATCCAGCCGGGGCAGGCCGCCAAGGGCGACTACGCGACCGTCGACTTCAAGGTCCCCAACGAACGGGACGACGCCTCGACCGTGAAGCTGGAGGTCGACCTGCCCGCCGACCACCCGCTGGCGTCCGCGATGCCGCAGCCGGTGCCCGGCTGGGACGTGAAGGTCACCAAGTCCAAGCTGGACAAGCCGATCGAGTCGCACGGCGAGAAGCTCACGGAAGCGGTCACCAGGATCACCTGGACCGGCGGCAAGATCGAGCCCGGCCAGTTCCAGCAGTTCCCGGTCTCGATCGGCGCCCTCCCCGAGGACGCCGACCAGCTCGTCTTCAAGGCGCTGCAGACGTACGACAACAAGGAGGTCGTGCGCTGGATCGAGCCCGCGAAGGAGGGCGCGCCGGAGCCGGAGAACCCCGCGCCGGTCCTGAAGCTCGTCGACGCGGGCGCCGCTGAGCAGGGCGGCAGCAGCGGCGGTACGGACACCGCGGGCGCCAAGGACGCCGAGAGCGGCGCGGACGCCGGGAAGAGCAGCACGACCGCCGCTGCCGACAGCACCGACAACACCGCCCGCGTGCTGGGCGTGATCGGCATCGTCGTCGGCGTCATCGGTGTCGGCTTCGGCCTCTTCGCGGGCCGCCGCCGCACCGCCTGAACCGGTCGTACGCGGACCGGTCGCATCTGAAACCGATCGTACGCGGACCGGTCGCACCTGAAACCGGTCGTACTCGGACCAGCCGGCCGGCCCCTGTGCCGGCCGGCACGGCACGGTGCGCCCGGTCGGCACCCACCACGGATACACGGGATATCACTGAGCAATGCGCAGAACACCCAAGCTCGCCGCCGCCCTCGTGGCGGCCGCGGCCCTCACCCTCACGGCCTGCGGCAGCGACAGCGGCGGTGCCGAAGGCGCCCCCGCCGCCAGCGTCTCCGGCACCCAGTCGAAGCCGGTCGTCACGCTCGACGACGCGATGGAGAAGCCGGACCTCGTCCTCACGGACAGCGACGGCAAGAAGTACGACCTGATCAAGGAGACCAAGGGGCGGCCGACGCTGATCTACTTCGGCTACACCCACTGCCCCGACGCCTGCCCGGCCGTCATGGGCAACATCGACGTGGCCCGCAAGCAGCTGCCCAAGGCCGATCAGAAGAAGCTCCGGATCGTCTTCGTCACGACCGACCCGAAGCGGGACACCCCGGAGCGGCTGAAGTCCTGGCTGAACGGTTTCGGCGCCGACATCGTCGGCCTGACCGGCGACTTCGCCACCATCCAGGGCGCCGCCTCGGCCGTGAACGTCGGCGTCTCCAAGCCGGTCAAGAAGAAGAACGGCGACATCCTCGTCGACCACGGGCTGCAGGTGCTGATGGCCTCCCCGAAGGACGACAGGATCCACTGGCTCGGCATGAAGGACGCGGGGCCCGAGGACTACGCCCGCGCACTTCCCAAGATCATCAAGGGGCAGAACCCGTGAACCGCCGTACCGCATTCGCCGCCGCGCTCGCCGCCACCGCCGGACTCGCCCTCGCCGGATGCGGCGGGGACAGCGCGCCCGAGCTGAAGGTCTCCGGCGCGTACATGCCGCAGCCCGTCATGAAGGACATGGCCGGCGGCTTCCTCGTCATCAAGAACTCCGGGGACACCGCCGACAAGCTGACCTCCGTCACCAGCGACGTCTCCGACGACGTGACGATCCACCGGACCGTCGGCGCCAAGATGGAGCAGGTCAAGTCCCTGAACATCCCCGCGCACGGCGAGCTGAAGCTCTCCCGCGGCGGCAACCACCTGATGTTCATGGCGCTGAAGAAGAAGCCCGAGAACGGCGACAAGGTCTCCGTCGAGCTGCACTTCGGCAAGGCGAAGCCGATCAAGGCCGTACTGCCCGTCAAGGCCACCAACTACGACCCGCAGCACGCCGGGCACCAGTAGGGGGAGAACCGCCATGCCGCTCACCGTTCCCCGCGCCGGCCGGCGCTCCGTGCCGTACCGCGGCCGCCGCGCCGCGCCCCCGGCCCGGACTGCCGCCCTGCGCCTGCTGGTACTCGCCGCCGCGCTGCTCGGCGTCCTGCTGGGCGGCGCCGCGCCGGCGTCCGCGCACGCCGCGCTGACCGGCAGCTCACCGGCGCAGGGAGCGGTGGTGCAGAAGGCGCCCCCGCAGGTCACGCTCTCCTTCTCCGAAGGCGTCGCGATGGGCGACGACTCCATCCGCGTACTGGACCCCAAGGGCAAGCGCGTCGACCGCGGCAAGCTGCTCGACCTGTGCAGCGGCAACACCGTCAAGTACGGCACGGGGCTGCCGCCCGGCCTCCCCGACGGCACCTACACCGTCGCCTGGCAGGCCGTCTCCGCCGACAGCCACCCGGTCTCGGGCGCGTTCACCTTCTCCGTCGGCGCGCCCTCGAAGTCCGCCGCCGTGGTGCCCCAGCAGGAGGCCGGGGGCGGGCTGGTCGGCGCGCTGTACGGGATCGCGCGGTACGTGGCGTACGCGGCGTTCGCGCTGCTCGTGGGCGGTGCGTGCTTCGTACTGGCCTGCCGTCCCGAAGCGGCACGCAGCCGTCCGGTGCAGCGGCTGGTCGTCCTGAGTTGGGCGACGCTCACCGCTGCCACGATCGTGCTGCTCCTGCTGCGCGCCCCGTACACGGGGTCCGGCGATCTCGCCGACGCCTTCGACCTCGGCGGTCTCAAGGAGGTACTGGGGACCAAGCCCGGCGGGGCGCTGGTCTCCCGGCTGCTGCTGCTCGCCGCGGCCGCCCTCTTCATGGCCGTCCTCTTCGGCGCGTACGCCCGGGCCGGCGAGCAGGGCGACGACAAGCGCCGCAAGGACCTCGCCTTCGGGCTGGGCGTCGGCGGGTCGGTCGTCGCGGCGGGCCTCGCCGCTACGTGGGCGATGGCCGAGCACGCCTCCACGGGCCTGCAGACCGCCGTCGCGATGCCCGTCGACGTGGTGCACCTGCTGGCCGTGGCCGGCTGGCTCGGCGGCCTGACCGCCCTGCTGGTCACCCTCTACCGCGACCCGGCCGCCGTCTCCGGGGCGGCCGTCCGCCGCTTCTCCAAGGTCGCCTTCGGGGCCGTACTCGTCCTGGTCGCCACCGGCGTCTACCAGTCCTGGCGCCAGGTCGGGAGCTGGCGTGCCCTGACCGACACCTCGTACGGGCAGCTCCTGCTGCTCAAGGTCGGTCTGGTCGCCGTGCTCGTCGGTGTCGCGGGGGTGTCGCGGCGGTGGACGGGGCGGCTGGGCGGCTCGGTTGCGGGTGCCGTGCCCGCCCAGGAAGGTACGCGGGAGGGCGCGCCCGAACCGGTACCGGTGTCCTCCGCCGCCGAGGAGACGGCCACCGAGGAGACGGCCGACGCAGCGCACTCCCCCGAGCGCGCCGCGCAGCTCGCCCGGCAGCGGGCCGCCGTAGCCGACGCGCGGCGCAAACGCGTCCGGGACGCCGATCCGGTGCGGTACGGGCTGCGCCGCTCCGTCCTCGCCGAGAGCTGCGTCGCCGTCGTCCTGCTGGCCGTGACCACCGTCCTGACCACCACGGAACCGGCCCGTACGGAGCAGGCGGTGAAGGACTCGGGTCAGTTCGCCGCGGCCGCCCGGCCGGTCTCCGTGACCATCCCGTTCGACACGCTGGGCCCGAAGGGCAAGGGCACCGCGCGGCTCGACCTCGACCCGGCGCGCAGCGGCCAGCCCAACGATCTGCACCTGCGGATCTCCAGCCCGGACGGCACCGCGCGGGACGTTCCCGAGGTACGGGTGTCCTTCACCTCCAAGGCGAAGAACCTCGGCCCGCTCCCGGCCGCGCTGAAGCGCACCGGTACCGGACACTGGACTGCGCGGAACGTCCAGCTGCCTGCGGCGGGCAGCTGGCAGCTCTCCCTTGTAGTCCGCACCTCCGACATCGATCAGGTGACCGAGACCAGGAACGTGAAGATCAGCTGATGACCGAGAACGCGTCCAGAAACACCAGCACGGCAGCCCGGTCGGACCGTGTTTCACGTGAAACCACCGGCAGCGACTCCACTCCCCCGATGGAGATCTCCCGCCGCCGCCTCCTCGGCACCGTCGGCGCCGCCGGCGCGGCCGGGCTCGTCGTCGGCGGTGCGGGCGGCGCGTTCGGCGTCTCCGCGGCGCAGGACGACGTGCCCGCGCTCAGTACGCTCGGCGCCACCGAGGTCGCCTTCCGCGCCGACCGCCGTACGCCGCAGGCCGGCATCACCACCCCGATGCAGGCCCGCTGCCACCTCGTCGCCTTCGACCTGGCGCCGGGCGCCGGGCGCAAGGCGGCGGCCGCCCTGATGCGCCGCTGGTCGGCGCTGGCCGAGAAGCTGATGGCCGGGGAGGTGCCCGCCGACGACACCGGCGTGGCGCTGGACGCCGGCCCCGCCTCGCTCAGCGTCACCTTCGGCTTCGGCCACAGCTTCTTCGGCCGTACCGGGCTGACCGCGCGCCGCCCGCTGCAGCTCGACCCGCTGCCGCACTTCTCGGCCGACGCGCTCGACCCGAAGCGCAGCAACGGTGACCTGTGGGTCCAGATCGGCGCCGATGACGCGCTGGTCGCCTTCCACGCGCTGCGTACGCTCCAGAAGGAGGCGGGCGACACCGCGCGGCTGCGCTGGCAGATGAACGGCTTCAACCGCAGCCCCGGCGCCACGGCGCACCGGATGACCACGCGCAACCTCATGGGCCAGATCGACGGCACGAACAATCCCAAGCCGTCGGACCCGGACTTCGACAAGCGGATCTTCGTCGGGCGCGACACGGACCAGCAGTGGATGCGCGGCGGCTCGTACGTGGTCGTGCGCCGCATCCGGATGCTGCTGGACGACTGGGAGAAGAAGTCCCGCGCCGAGCAGGAGAAGGTCATCGGCCGCCGCAAGTCCGACGGGGCGCCGCTGACCGGCGGCGACGAGCACACCCCGATGGACCTCACCAAGAACGGGCCGGACGGCTTCCCCGTGATCCCGGCCGACGCGCACGCCCGTATTGCCGCGCCCGAGTCCAACCAGGGTGCCGCGATGCTGCGCCGCCCGTTCTCGTACCACGACGGCTTCCGCGACGACGGCGCCCCGGACGCCGGGCTGCTCTTCATGGCCTGGCAGGCCGACCCGCTGCGCGCCTTCACCCAGATCCAGCGCAAGCTGGACAGGGGGGACGCGCTCTCGCCGTTCCTCCGCCACGAGGCGAGCGGCCTGTACGCGGTACCGGCGCTGGAGCCGTCGGGGTATGTGGGGCAGACGCTGCTGGAGGGGTGAGCGGGAGCTGCGACGGTCGGCGCTCGGGAGGCGGGTGAGCGGGCGTCGGCGGGAGATCGCCGGTGGCGGCGGTCGGCCTCTCGGGGGGCGAGTACCGTAAAGGTTCCCCAGCCCCCGGGACAGCAGCGAAGCCCGGAGAAGGAGTGCACGGATGTCGGCCAGCCGCTATACGTACCTCGGACCCGCGGGCACCTTCACCGAGGCCGCCCTGCGCACACTGCCCGAGGCGGCGACCCGCGAGCTGGTGCCGATGGTGTCCGTGCCCGCCGCGCTGGACGCCGTCCGCGCGGGCGAGGCGGCCGGCGCGCTGGTGCCGATCGAGAACTCCGTCGAGGGCGGCATCACCACCACCCTCGACGAACTGGCCGCCGGCGGGCACCTGATGATCTACCGCGAGGTGCTGCTGCCGATCGCCTTCGCGCTGCTGGCCCGGCCCGGTACGACGCTCTCGGACGTGAAGACCGTGACCGGGCACCCCGCGGCCCAGGCCCAGGTGCGCAAGTGGCTCGGCGCGCACCTGCCGGAGTCGGTGTGGGAGTCGGCGGCGTCCAACGCGGACGGCGCGCGGCTGGTGCAGGAGGGCCGGTACGACGCGGCGTTCGCGGGCGAGTTCGCGGCGGCCACGTACGGCCTCGAACCGCTGGTCACGGACATCCACGACGCGCAGAACGCGGCGACCCGGTTCGTCCTGGTGGGCAAGCCCGCGCGGCCGGCGGCCCGTACGGGCGCCGACAAGACCTCGGTCGTGCTGTGGCTGCGCGAGAACCACCCCGGTGCGCTGCTGGAGCTGCTGCAGGAGTTCGCCAGCCGCGGGGTCAGCATGATGCGGATCGAGTCCCGGCCGACCGGCGAGGGCATCGGCCAGTACTGCTTCTCCGTGGACTGCGAGGGGCACATCACCGACCGGCGGGTGGGCGAGGTGCTGATGGGGCTGAAGCGGATCTGCCGGGACGTGCGCTTCCTCGGCTCGTACCCGCGTGCGGACGAAGTCACCGCCGAGGTCCGCCCGGAGACCGCCGACGACGCCTTCATGGCGGCGACGGACTGGCTGACCCGATGCCTGGACGGGCGGGCCTGACCGGGCCACGCGCAGTTGTCCCCAGGTTGCCCACAACCCTGTCCACAGAGTTATCCACAGGCGCGGTTCTCGACCTGGGGACAAGTCGATTCCGGGGCGTCGCACAGTCGACAAATCGCCCTACCGACCCCACACCCGTCCACAGGTACGCACAGCCGCCCACCATGGGGCCCGTCAGCATAATTCCCGGGAACAATCCTTTAGGGCGAGGAAATCCCACACGAAAGAGTACCCGAACGGGGTTTCAGCAAGGATTTCTTCGCCGGGGATTCATGAAACGGACCTGCGCTTTCCGACTTCCACAGCGGCAACGCACAGCCTGTGGATAACTTTTGCAAGCGAGCCGGAGCTGTGGACAAGTGGCTGTGCACAGCCCGCCAACTCCCCGCTCGGGCAGGCCCGGACGCCGCTCGAGTACGCCCGCCCGACGCGTCACGGACACCCTCGGAACACCCCGGAAACACCCCCGCGCCACTCCCCCGACAACAACGAACGGCACTCACGACCGGCACTCCGCGGGAATTCTTTCCCGCAATTCCCCGCGTTCTCAGAACATCACAGAAACAACTCTAAACCGGACAAATTGCCCCGCAGGGGAATATCGCGTCGAGCGCCCCGGTCCGGCCCCGGTAGCCTGGTGGGGTGATTGACCTTCGCCTGCTCCGTGAGGACCCCGACCGTGTGCGCGCGTCCCAGCGCGCCCGTGGAGAGGACGTCGCGCTCGTCGACGCGCTCCTCTCCGCCGACGAGCGGCGCAGGACCTCCAGCGTCCGCTTCGACGAGCTGCGCGCCGAGCAGAAGTCGCTCGGCAAGCTCATCCCCAAGGCCACCGGCGACGAGAAGGCCGAGCTGCTGAAGAAGGCCGGCGAGCTCTCCGCCGCCGTCAAGGCCGCCGACGCCGCCCAGGACGAGGCCAAGGAAGAGACCCAGGCGCTGCTCCTGAAGCTGGGCAATCTCGTCCACCCCGACGTCCCCGTCGGCGGCGAGGAGGACTTCACGGTCCTGGAGACGCACGGCACGATCCGCGACTTCGGCGCCGAGGGCTTCGAGCCCAAGGACCACCTGGAGATCGGCGAGCTGCTCGGCGCGATCGACGTCGAGCGCGGCGCCAAGGTGTCCGGCTCGCGCTTCTACTACCTGACGGGCATCGGCGCGCTCCTGGAGCTCGCGCTGGTCAACGCCGCGATCGCGCAGGCCACCGAGGCCGGCTTCACGCCGATGCTGACCCCCGCGCTGGTCCGCCCGCGCGCCATGGAGGGCACCGGCTTCCTCGGCCAGGCCGCGGAGAACGTGTACCACCTGGAGAAGGACGACTACTACCTGGTCGGCACCTCCGAGGTCCCGCTCGCCGCGTACCACATGGACGAGATCGTCGACGCGGCCAAGCTGCCGCTGCGGTACGCCGGCTTCTCGCCGTGCTTCCGCCGCGAGGCCGGCACGTACGGCAAGGACACCCGCGGCATCTTCCGCGTGCATCAGTTCGACAAGGTCGAGATGTTCTCGTACGTCGCGCCGGACGACGCGGAGAACGAGCACAAGCGGCTCCTGGACTGGGAGAAGCAGTGGCTGACCGGCCTGGAGCTGCCCTTCCAGGTGATCGACGTCGCCACCGGTGACCTGGGCTCCTCCGCCTCCCGCAAGTTCGACTGCGAGGCGTGGATCCCGACCCAGGGCAAGTACCGCGAGCTGACCTCCGCCTCGAACTGCGACGAGTTCCAGGCCCGTCGCCTGTCCGTCCGGATGCGCGACGGCAAGAAGGTGCAGCCGCTGGCCACGCTGAACGGCACGCTGTGCGCCGTCCCGCGCACGATCGTGGCGATCTTCGAGAACCACCAGCTCGCGGACGGCTCGGTGCGCGTCCCCGAGATGCTGCGTCCGTACCTGGGCGGCCGCGAGGTCCTGGAGCCCGTCTCCAAGTGACCCTCACCCCCGCCCCGGCCTCCCCCTTCCCGTACAAGCTCGTCGCGACGGACCTCGACGGCACGCTGCTGCGTCCCGACGACACCGTCTCGGCGCGCACCCGAGAGGCGCTCGCCGCGGTCACCGCGGCGGGCGCGGCGCACATCGTCGTCACCGGCCGTGCGGTCCCCTGGACCCGGCACATACTGACCGACCTGGACTACCAGGGCCTCGCGGTGTGCGGGCAGGGGGCGCAGGTCTACCACGCGGGCGAGAACCGGCTGCTGACCTCGGTGACGCTGGACCGCCAGCTGGCCGGGCTGGCGGTCGCCAAGATCGAGGCGGAGGTCGGCCCGCTGTACCTGGCGGCGAGCCGGGACGGGCTGGACGGCGCCGTAGTGGTGGCGCCGGGCTACCGGGTCCACGAGGGCCCGCTGCCGAACGTCATGATCGACAACCCGGCCGACCTGTGGGCCGACCCGATCAACAAGGTCTACATCCAGCACCCCGAGCTCTCGGACGACGCGCTCGCCGCGGCCGCCCGCGAGGTGGCCGGCGACCTGGTCGGCGTGACCATGGCGGGCCCCGGGATAGTCGAACTGCTCCCGCTCGGCCTGAGCAAGGCCACCGGCCTCTCCCTCGCGGCCCGCAGGCTGGGCGTCAAGGCCGCGGACACCATCGCCTTCGGTGACATGCCGAACGACATCCCGATGTTCGCCTGGGCCGCCCACGGTGTGGCCATGGCCAACGCGCACGAAGAGCTGAAGGCCGTCGCCGACGAGATCACCACGTCCAACGAGGACGACGGGATCGCGGCGGTACTGGAGCGGTTTCTCGCGGCCTGAGGTTTCCCGCGACCTGACATCGAGTTGTCCACAGGGCTCTGTGGACAACTGCCGCGCAGCGCCAGTTGTAGGATGACCGGGTAACCGGCTGAGAACTGAGGAGCGGGGATGGCGTTGCAGGCCGCGGGTCGGCAGTCACTGGTGGACACCGTCGTCGACGCGCTCCGGGCGCAGCTCAGCGCCGGGGAGTGGAAGGTCGGCGACCGCATTCCCACGGAGCACGCGCTCGCCGAGCAGCTCCAGGTGGGGCGGAACACCGTGCGTGAGGCCGTGCGCGTACTCGTGCACGCCGGGATGCTGCGGTCGCGGCAGGGCGAGGGCACGTTCGTCGTCTCGGCCGCCGACCCGGCCGCCGTCATGCGCGGGGTGCAGCGGTCGGGCGTACGGGACGTCCTCGAAGTACGGATCGCGCTGGAGGCCGAGGCCGCCCGTCTCGCGGCCTTGCGGCACGAGCCGGAGGACCTGGACCGGATGCGGGCCGCGCTGGACGCACAGGGCGCGCTGGAGGACGCCGAGGGGCAGCCCCTGGCCGACAGCCTGGAGCTGTACGCCGACCACGACGTCGCCTTCCACCGGGCCGTCGTCGCCGCCGCGCACAACGCCGCGCTGAGCGCCACGTACGAATGGTTCAGCAGCTCCGTGCGCGAGGCGCTGGTATCGGGGCTCGGCGACCGCGAGATGCCGCAGATCCTGCACGGCGATCACCACGCCGTCCTGGAGGCGATCGCCTCGGGCGACCCGGACGCCGCGGAGGCGGCCGCCCGCACGCTGCTGGACCGGCCGAAACGTGCGGTGGAGGCGCTGCTCGCCGGACGGTGAGCCGTACTGCCCGACGTACCGGACGGTGAGCCGTCCGGCCCGACGTACCCGCCCCACTGCCCGTACGCAGGCCCCGCCGCCCCACTCGCACCGCACGCACCTACCGACAGGAGAGTCACCCCACCATGCCCGGGACCAGCCCCGAAGCCCCGCCGACCGCCGGTGCGTCGTCGCACGACGGCGCACCGCTGATCGACGCCGAGGAGGACCTGACCCCGGCACCGCAGCTCGCCGCCGCCCGCCGACGGCTGCGGACGCATCCGGCACTGCTCCTCCTCGGTATCGTCCTCGCGTCGCTCAACATGCGGGCCGCGCTCGCGGGTGTTTCGCCGCTGCTCGGCGAGATCGGCGAGCACTTCGGGCTGAACGCGACCGCCGGCAGCCTGGTGACCGTAATCCCGCTGGTCTTCATGGGGCTCGGCTCCTACGTGGCACCGAAGCTGGCCGGTCGCTGGGGTACCGAGACCGTCCTGTTCAGCGCGCTGGTGCTGCTCTGCGCCGGCATCGTGGTACGCGTCGCGCCACCTCTGGTGGCGCTGTTCGCCGGCTGTGCGCTGGTCGGCGCGTCCATAGCCCTGCTCAACGTGCTGATGCCCGGCCTGATCAAGCGGGACTTCCCCGATCGGGCCGCGCCCATGACCGCGCTGTACTCGACGGCCATGATCCTCGGCGCAACCGTTTCGGCGGCCACCTCCGTGCCCCTGGAGAACGCGCTCGGCAGCTGGCAGGGCTCGCTGGTCTCCTGGGGGCTGCTCGCCGCGGTGGCCGCGCTCGTGTGGATTCCGCAGGTGGTCCTCGCACGGCGCGGCGCGCGCCACGGGGAGGCCGCCGCGACCCCGAAGCACAGCGTCGAGACCGGCCCGAAGCTCGGCCGCTCACCGCTGGCCTGGCAGGTCACGCTCTTCATGGGCTCGCAGTCGCTGATCGCCTACGTGGCCATCGCCTGGCTGCCCACGGTCTTCACCGACCACGGCATGGACAAGGCGCAGGCCGGACTGGTCTTCGCGTTCAGCACGCTGCTGCAGATGGCCGGTTCGTTCGTGGTGCCGGTACTGGCCGGGCGGATGCGGCGGCAGCGGCTGCTGGCGGCGTGTGTCGCGCTGCTGATGGCGCTCGCCTGCGCGGGCCTGCTCGTCGCCCCGGTGGCCGGGGCCTGGGTGTGGGCCGCGCTGCTCGGCATCGGGCAGGGAGGTGCGCTGGGCCTGGCGCTGACGATGATGGTGCTGCGGGCCGGCGATCCGCACACCGCCGCACGGCTGTCCGGCATGGCACAGACGTGGGGCTATCTGCTCGCCGCCGTCGGTCCGTTGGCGCTGGGCGCGGTGCACCAGGCGACGGGCGGCTGGACGCTGCCGATCACGCTGCTGCTCGTGGTCTGCGCGGCGCTGGTACTGCTGGGGCTGGGTGCCGGGCGGGACCGCCGCATCGGCGCCTGATCGCCGTTACGGCCGTCCTGTGGCGTGCTCCCGCGCTCCCGTTGCACCGCGCGCAGCGTCGCCCCGTACACCGCGCGCGCCAGTCGGGCACCCCAGAGGGAGCGCGGCCCCGCGAAGTCCTCGGCGGGCCGGCCCGGTTGCGGTACGCGCGCGGCGACGCACACCGCGTCCGTGGGGGTGCCCGAGGCGTCCAGGCCGTAATCGAGCAGGGCTTGGACCTTCGCTTCGGTTGCCGTCATCACGGAGTTGACCAACGCGGCGTCGGAGAGGGCGACGGGCAGCGTGACGAGAATGTTGATCGTGCCGGGGCGGTAGGCGCCTTGTGCTGCACCCGGTGCCGCGTCCTCTCCGCCCGGTGCCACACCCGCAGCGCCCGGTGTTACGTCCGCAGCGCCCGGTGCCCCGTCCGCGGCCCAGCCGTGCACGCCTGTTCCCGCCGTGACGAGCGCCTGTGCGCCCCCGTCGTACGCCGACGAGCGGGTGCGCAGGATGTCCGCGGCCGTCATCATGCCGACGCCCGGCCCCGTCGCCCCTGCAGCGGCGGCGATCTCCGCGAGGTGCGCCTGGGGGTCGTGGCGCGTATAGCCGTGCGCGACCTGGGCGTTGAGGACCCAGGAGCGGGCTCCGATGCCGCCGCCGAGCACCGCGCTGGAGATCATCCGGTGGCCCGGTCCCGGTCGCCACAAGAGGGCGGGGAGGGCCCGGCCGTCCGTGGTGTCGCGGTGCCGCACGGTGCGCACCGGGAGCGGCGGTATGAGCGTGGTCACCCACGCCACCCTACGGTCTGGCCTACCGTGCCCTCATGAGCGATGTGCACGATACGCAGCACTCCGGTGGCCGCCGCCGCGCACGCCTCACCCGGAGGGCGCGGCTTCTCCTGATCGGCGGCGCGGTTCTCGTGGTCGGCCTCGTCCTCCTCCTGGTGCTCCTCCCCGGGGACGAGCGGCCGGCGCGGGCCGAGAAGCTCACCCTCCCGGAGGGCCAGCGGGCCTCCCAGGCGTACGCGGCCGTCGACAAGGCCCTCCACGTCGCCGCGGGGACCACCGAGAAGGCCGCCAAGAAGGCCGCCACGCCCCGGAACCCGGCGAAGCGGCTGCGCCTCCCGGCCGAGGCGAAGGGCAACCCCGAGGGGTACCTCTACCCGGCCACGTATCCGGTCGACGAGGACACCACCCCGAAGAGCCTGCTGTCCTTCATGGTGAACACCGCGCGCCAGAGGTACGCGGCGGACGGCCTGCCGCCGACGGCACGGCCCGGGGGCCTGAGCGCGTACGAGACGGTCGTGGTGGCCTCCGTCGTGCAGGCCGAGGCGGACACCCCGCAGGACATGGGCAAGGTCGCCCGGGTCATCCGCAACCGGCTCGCCAAGGGCATGCCGCTCCAGATGGACTCGACCCTCAACTACGGGCTGGGCCGGTCCACTCTGCGCACCAGCCACGCGGACACCCGTACGGACAGCCCGTACAACACCTACCGGCACGAGGGGCTGCCGCCGACGCCGATCGGCAATCCGGGCCAGGACGCGACGCGGGCCGCGGTCTCGCCCCCGAAGGGCGACTGGCTGTACTTCGTCACGGTCCGGCCCGGCGACACCCGCTTCACCGCCGACTACGAGGAACACCGTAAGAATGTCCGGGAGTTCAACGCGGCCCAGAAGGAGAGCCGGTAGGCATCACCCCCTCGGGTGCAGCGGGCCTACTCCTCCCCCGCCAGCGTCAGCGACTTGAGCCGGCGGGCCGCGTACCAGGTCGCCGCGCCGGTGACCACGACGAGCAGTACGACGGCGGGCACGAGGCCCACGTCCGAGGTGACCGCGCCCTCGGCGCCCGCCTTCTGGGCCAGCGCGAGTGCCCACTGCTGGACGCTAAGGGTGCGTGCCCCGGGGACGAGGTTGCCGAAGACCGCCTCCCAGACCAGCGCGTAGACCAGCCCGATGACGACGGCGTGCCGCGTGACCGTGCCGAGGAACAGGAAGAGGGCGCTGTAGGCCACGGAGGCCACCGCCGCGGCCAGCGCGTAGGCGACCGCGAGCTGCTGGCTGTTGCCGTTCAGTACGAAGCCCGCGATCAGTACGGGCACGGCGGAGAAGACGACGCTCACGCCGATCGCGACGAGCAGCTTGGTGACGATGACCGTCGACCGCCGCACGGGCTTGGACAGGAGGTACACCACCGAGCCGTCGTCGATCTCCGGGCCGATCGCGCCCGTACCGGCGATCACACCGATCAGCGGCACCATCGTGGCCAGCGCGAAGCCGCCCAGGACGGTGTTGGCCGTGGTGTCGTCGGCGCCGGTCAGCGCCCGTACGGCGATGGCGATGACGATGAGCAGGACGGGCAGCGCGAAGAGGATGGCGGCGCGGCGGCGGCCGAGCAGCGCCCGGTAGGTCAGCCGGGCGACGGTGGGATGGACGAGCGATGACATCGCGTCAGGGCTCCTTTCAGGTCGTATGCGACCGCTTCGGTACGGCTTCAGGCCGCTACGAGATAGGAGAAGACCGATTCCAGCGACTCGTCCGAGGGCGAGACGGCGAGGAGCCGGATGCCGTGGTCGCGGGCGACGCGCGGCAACAGGGTGGTGAAGCGGCCGAAGTCGACGGCCTGGATGCGCAGTGCGCCCTCTTCGAGGTCGACCTCGATGCCGGACGTCGAGGGGTCGGCGATCAGCGCGGCGGCCAGCGCCCGGTCGTCGTCGGACCGTACGAGGTAACGGTGCGGCCGGTCCGTCATCAGCCGGCGGATTCGGCGGAAGTCACCGGAGGCGGCGTGCCGACCGGCCACGATCACCTCGATGTGGGACGCCAGTTGCTCGGCCTCTTCGAGGATGTGCGAGGAGAACAGCACGGTGCGGCCCTCGTCGCCCATCCGCCGCAGCAGCTCCATCAGCTGCATGCGCTGGCGCGGGTCCATGCCGTTGAACGGCTCGTCGAGCAGCAGCACGGACGGCTCGTGCACCAGCGCGGACGCCATCTTCACGCGCTGCCGCATGCCCTTGCTGTACGTCGAGATGCGGCGGTCCTGGGCGTACTCCATGTCGACCGTGGCCAGCGCACGGGCCGCCTCCTTCCGGCCCAGACCGTGCAGTTCGGCGTTGGCGCGCACGAATTCGCGCCCCGTGAGGAAGTCGTACATCGCCTCGCGCTCCGGCACGATGCCGATGTCACGGTAGATCGACTCGTTGCGCCAGACGGTGCGGCCGTCGAGCGTGACGGTGCCGCTGGAGGGCGCGAGGAAGCCGCCCATCATGTTGAGCAGAGTGGACTTGCCCGCGCCATTGGGGCCGAGCAGACCGGTCACTCCAGGCGCGATGGTCATCGTGATGTCGTTCACGGCAACGACATTTCCGAACCAGCGGGAGACATTTTCCATCTTGACCGAGGTCACAGTCCGGCCTTTCGGTAGCGGCGCATCAGCAGGGCGAGCGAGCCGGCGATGATGCCCAGCACGACGAGGAGGTACACGAATCCGGCGCCCGTGGACGGGCCGATCCCATTGGGGGCCGCCGAGGTCGCGCCCAGGAAGGCGCTCTGTACGCCGTCGATGAGGGTGATCGGGGAGAACAGCCCCAGCCAGCCGATGACGTCCGTGTTGCCCTGGGCGAAGGCGATGCCCTGGATGGCGCTGACCGCGGCGTACGGGATGGTCAGTACGGCGATGACGGCGGCGACACCGAAGCCGCGGCGGGGCGTGAGCGCGGCGATGACCAGCCCGATCGCGGCGAAGAGCAGCGAGAGCAGGGCCACCGACACCAGGCCTTGGACGAACCCCTTCGTCTGCTCGGCGAAGTCGAGTTTCGCCAGCAGCGCGCCCGCGTACAGGATCAGCAGCGGCACTGCGGTGAGGAGGAACAGCGCGCCACTCATCGCGGCGTACTTGGCCGCTACGTAGTCGGCGCGTTCGATCGGCCGTGAGAAGTACAGCGGCACGGTCTTGAATCGCAGGTCGCGGGAGACCGACTGGGGTGCCTGTGCGGCCAGGAAGAGGCCGATGACCGCCTGCAGGTAGACCGCGTAACGGGTGTAGTCCAGGGGCAGGTCGCGCGCCTTGGTGAAGACCGTGACCGCCACGAGGATCGCGGCCGGTACGCACATCACCGCCAGCAGGATCATCGGCAGCACCTTCGTGCGCGCCGAGCGGCCCAGCCCGTAGGCACCGCGCAGGCTCTGGGAGAAGAGCGAGCGGCGGGCGTACGCGCGTCCCAGCCGGGCGCCGTCGTAGTGGCGGTAGCCGATGTCGTGGATCGAGGCGGCGGGGCCCGGGCCGCCCGTGGGGGCGGTGGTGGACTCAGGCATCGGGGGCTCCTGCGGGGGCTGCTTCGGGGGCTGCGGGGCGCACGGTGGCGTCCGTACGGGCGGGGGCGGCGGCGCGGTCGCCCTCGTGGCCGCTCTCGTGGTCGCGGTCGCGGAAGACCTCCGCGATGCGGTGCCGGCGCTGTTCCATGCGGACCAGGCCGAGACCGAGCTCCGCGACCGTGTCCCGGACCAGGTCGTACGTCTCCTCGCCGGCGGCCTCGACGTACAGCAGGCGGCCGGTCGCGGCCGGCCGCCCTTCTCCGGGGCCGGCCGCGGGGCCGGTCACCGCGCCGGCGGCCGTCAGCGCCTCGCGCAGCGCGCGCAGCCCGTCCGGATACGCGTCGGAGTCGGTGACCTCGATGGCCAGCGAGGTGGTGGCCTGGGTGAACTCGTCCGTGGCCGAGGAGCGCAGCAGCTTCCCGCCGTCGATGACGACGACGTGGTCGCAGGTGCGCTCCAGCTCACCGAGGAGATGCGAGGTGACCAGCACGGAGATGCCGAAGTCGCGGTGGACGCGGCGGATCAGGCCGAGCATCTCGTCGCGCCCCGCCGGGTCCAGACCGTTGGTGGGCTCGTCCAGGAAGACCAGCTGGGGGTCGTGGACGAGCGCCTGGGCCAGCTTGACGCGCTGCTTCATGCCGGTGGAGTAGCCCCCGATGGGGCGGTAGCGCTCTTCGTAGAGGCCGACGTGGCGCAGGGTGTCGGCGGTCCGCTCCCGGGCGGCGGTCGGCGGCAGCCCGGACATCCGCGCCATGTGGACGACGAACTCGGTCGCCGAGACGTCCGGTGGCAGGCAGTCGTGCTCGGGCATGTAGCCGACCCGCTCGCGGATGGCGCCGCCTTCGGTGGCCACATCCAGGCCGAGGACCGCGGCGGTGCCTTCGCTGGCGGGCGACAGGCCCAGCAGGATCTTGATCAGGGTGGACTTTCCGGCGCCGTTGGCACCCACCAGGCCGGTCACGCCGGGGGCGATGTCAACGGAGAGCCGGTCCAGGGCGGTCACCCGCAGGAACCGCTTGCTGAGGCTTTCGGTCGCGATCACAGTCACGCAGTCGACGCTAGTGTCGCGCGCCACACCGGGCGTCACCCCAGACGGCTGGATGTCCGTCCGACTCCAGGCGTAGCGCCCCGTAGGGGGTCCTGCGAGGGGCTGAGGGGCTGAGGCGAGCCGGGCCGGTGGTGCGGACCGTGGTGATCTCTCGCGGCCGCTGCGGAGTTTTCCACAGGCCGTGACGGACCCTTGACGCAGCCGTCGACCATTGTCACATTCATCAGTGTCAAGTTACGCGCACGTACCGCGACGGAACGGTTGGCGATGACCACAGCAGCGACCGCGAGCACAGCAGCGACCAGGAGCGGAGCCGCAGCCCCGGGACCGGGCGCGGATCTCCAGGGATTCAGGGAGGTCCAGCGGCTGGCGTACGCCTGCGCCGAGGCGGTGGCCGCGCAGCTGAAGCCGGGGGTGACCGAGCGCGAGGCGGCCCGCATGCAGCGCCGCTGGCTGCGCGAGCGGGGCGTCACGGACTGGTTCCACCTGCCCTTCGCCTGGTTCGGCGACCGCACGGCCTTCGCGAACTTCCGCGTCCCGCTGCAGTTCTTCCCGACGAATCGAGTGCTGGAGCCGGGGATGCCGTTCATCCTCGACATGGCTCCGGTGTACAAGGGATACACCGCGGACATCGGGTACTCCGGCTGCCTCGGCCTCAGCCCGCTGCACGACCGGCTGCTGGCCGACCTGGAGGCGCACCGCGAGCTGATCCTGCGCGAGGTGCGCGAGCGCCGGCCGCTGCGCGAGATATACGAGGACGTCGAGCGCCTCATGATCCGCCAGGGATATGCGAACAGGCACCGCGCGTACCCCTTCGGCGTGATCGCCCACAAGGTCGACCGCGTGCGCGAACGTCGTTGGTCGCCCACGCTGTTCGGGTTCGGCACCCAGTCGCTCAAGGGCCTGGCGTCCGATGCGCTGCACGGTCACCGCGAGGGCTGGTCCCCGCTGTGGAGCCCGTACCGCTTCTCCGACCATCCGCCGCAGCCCGGGCTGTGGGCGGTCGAACCGCACCTCGGATTCCGGGGCACCGGCGCGAAGTTCGAGGAGATCCTGGTCGTCACCGACTCCCGGGACCCCGAGGAGAGCGCCTTCTGGCTGGACGACGATCTGCCGCATGTGCGGCGCTGGCAGGAGGAGAAGGCGGCGTGAGCAGGGCACGTGGTGAGAGCGGGGAAGCGATGAGTACGGGACTCGAGTGCGCGCGGGAGCGCTGGGTGCGCACGGGCGGCGTGGAGCTGTGCGTGGCGGAGCTGGGCGACCCGTCCCGGCCCACGGTGCTGCTGGTGCACGGCTATCCGGACAGCAAGGAGGTCTGGTCGCGGGTCGCGCCGCTGCTGGCCGAGCGCTTCCATGTGGTGCTGTACGACGTCCGGGGCTGCGGCCGGTCCACGGCGCCGCAGCCGCTGCGCGGCGGATACACCCTGGAGAAGCTGACCGACGACTTCCTGGCGGTGGCCGACGCCGTCAGCCCGGACCGGCCCGTCCATCTGGTGGGGCACGACTGGGGTTCGGTGCAGTCCTGGGAGTTCGCGACGGTCGAGCGCACACAGGGCCGGATCGCGTCCTTCACCTCGATGTCCGGCCCGTCCCTGGACCACTTCGGGCACTGGATCAAGAAGCGCATGGCCCGGCCCACCCCGCGCCGTGCGGCCCAGTTGCTGAACCAGGGCGCCAAGTCCTGGTACGTCTACATGCTGCACACCCCGGTGCTGCCCGAGCTGGCCTGGAAGGGCCCGCTGGGCAAGCGCTGGCCGAAGATCCTGGAGCGCGTCGAGAAGGTCCCGGCCGGGGAGTACCCGACCGCGTCCCTGCCCACCGACGCCGCGCACGGCGCCTGGCTGTACCGGGACAACGTCCGGTCCCGGCTGCGCCGCCCGCGCGCGGACGCGTTCGCGCACTGCCCGGTCCAGCTCATCACCCCGACCGGTGACGCCTTCCTGTCGGAGCGGCTGTACGACGAGCTGGAGCAGTGGGTCCCGCAGCTCACCCGCCGCACGCTGCCCGCCAAGCACTGGGTGCCGCGGACCCGCCCGGACCAACTGGCCGCCTGGATCGAGGAGTTCGTCACGGCCAAGGAGGAGGGCGATCCGGCCAGAGGGGCCGCCCCGCGCGGGCGGTACGCGGACCGGTTCGGCGGCAGCCTGGTGCTGGTGACCGGCGCGGCGAGCGGCATCGGGCGGGCCACGGCGTTCGCGTTCGCCGAGGCGGGCGCGCGGGTGGTCGCGGTGGACCGCGATGCCGAGGGGGCGGCGCGTACGGCGGACCTGGCGCGGCTGATCGGGGCGGGTGCCGCCTGGTCGGAGGCGGTGGACGTCAGCGACGAGGCGGCCATGGAAAAGCTCGCCGAGAAGGTCGCCGCCGAGTACGGCACGGTCGACGTTCTGGTGAACAACGCCGGCATCGGCCTGTCCGGCTCGTTCCTGGAGACCACCACCGAGGACTGGAAGAAGGTCCTGGACGTCAACCTCTGGGGCGTCATCCACGGCTGCCGGATATTCGGTCGGCAGATGGCCGAGCGCGGCCAGGGCGGCCATATCGTCAACACCGCCTCGGCCGCCGCGTTCCAGCCCTCCCGGACGCTGTCCGCGTACAGCACGTCCAAGGCGGCGGTGCTGATGCTCAGCGAGTGCCTTCGCGCCGAGCTGGCCGGGCAGGGCATCGGGGTCAGTGCCATCTGCCCCGGCCTGGTGAACACCAGCATCACCACCACCTCGCACGTCGCCGGGGTCTCGGCCGAGGAGGAGCAGCGCCGCCGGTCCAAGGCCGCGCGCCTCTACGGTCTGCGCAACTACCCCCCGGAGAAGGTCGCCGACGCCATCCTGCGCGCGGTGGTCCGCAATCAGGCGGTCGTGCCGGTCACCCCCGAGGCGCGTGGCTCCCGCGCCCTGTCCCGCTTCGCGCCGCGCGCCCTGCGCGCGATAGCCCGGATAGAGCCGCTGTAGGCGTCGCCACGGCACCGGCCGGAGGGGCCGGTGCCGTGCGATGGCGGCGGGCCCGGAGGGGCTGTTGCCGGGGTGGCGAGAGTCGGCCGGGGCGTTACCGCGCCGCCGCACACGGTCGTACGATCCTTCGCAGGAAGGGTCGCTGCGCAGGGCCGCCCGGTACCGCGCGTACTCCCCGGCCGTCCGGGCGGCGCGGGCACGGTGGGCGCGCGGCCATCTCGTGAGGAGCACCGCATTGACCGAGCAGCACGGCCCCGCGGCCGAGTACCGCATCGAGGAGCTGGCGCACCGGAGCGGCACCACGGTCCGTACGATCCGCGCGTACCAGGACCGTGGGCTGCTGCCCAAGCCGGAGCGCCGGGGCCGGGCGAACGTCTACGCCGACGCGCACCTCGCCCGGCTGCGGCAGATCTCGGACCTGCTGGACCGCGGGTACACCCTGGCCAGCATCAAGGACCTGCTGGAGGCGTGGGACGCGGGTCGGGGGCTGAGCGGGGTGCTGGGCCTGGTCGCCGAGATCGACGGGCCATGGACGGACGAGGAGACCGGCCGGATCTCCCGCGAGGAGCTGAACGCGGCCTTCGGCGGCAGCCCCGACGAGGCGGCGGTGGCCGACGCGGTGGAGCTGGGGGTGCTGGAGCCGGTGCCGGGCAGCCCGGAGGAGTTCCTCGTGCCCAGCCCGCAGGAGCTCGCGGTCGCGGCCGAGCTGCACTCCGCGGGCGTGCCACTGCCCGCCATCTCAGGTCATCTGCGGGAGCTGCGGGTGCAGGTGGAGCACATAGCCTCGCGCTTTCTGGACTTCACCACCGAGCATGTCTTCCACCAGTACTTCGACCACCCGCCGAGCGACGCCGAGGCGGAGGAGGCGGCGGGCCTGGTCCGTCGGCTGCGGCCGCTGGCCCAGCAGACCGTTGATGCCGAACTCGCGCGTGCCATGCGGACGTTGGCGAGCCGCTATCTGCGCCATCAGCTGCACAGCAAGGTCCCGGAGCGGCAGGCCGCCACCGAGCAGGTGGCGCTGCCGGCCGCCACGGTGCAGTCCGTCCGCGACCTCGTCGGCCCGGCGGGCGTCGCGGCCTTCATTGCCGCGGCCACCGAGCGCGAGGTGAACGCCCGCCGGATGGACTCCCTGGTGTCGCACGCCGACCGCACGGGCCCCGCCGGCCCGGCGGACGGCTGATGAGAGGGCCGGGCCCCGTCCGTTTCACGTGAAACATCCGCCTGCGGATCTACAGCCCGGGCGCTCCCCACACCGGGAACCAGCGGCTCAGGTCCTTCTCCACGGTCAGGTCGTCGCCGAGCAGGGACCGTACTTGGAGTTCGAGCGGGTTGTCGCGCTTCTCGCCGGAGCCGGAGAGCGGGGCGAAGGGATAGAACGTGCCGCGCTTGTAGAGGTAGACCAGGGCCAGCGAGCGGTCCCGCTCGTCCCGGAAGCCGATCAGCGAGCAGAGCAGCTGCGGTCCGAAGCCGCCGTCCTGGAGCGTGGTGTTGACCGCGTGCAGGTCGTTGACCAGGCCCGCGGTGTCCTCCGCGGCGTGCCGGGCGAGCATCCAGGTGTAGCCGTACTGGTCCTGGCTGAACTCCACCGGCGGGCCGAGCAGCGCCCGTACATCGGCCCGGATGCGGGCGAACGCCCCGCCCTCGACGCTCGCGAAGCAGACCGATCCCCGGCCGGTCGGCGTGAACCCGGTCGCGGCCTGCAGGGTGATCGCGGCGGACGGCAACGCGAAGAGCTGGTCGAGGTCGGGGCGCACCGCCTTGCTGCGGCCGAGGATCACGTCCAGAAAACCCATGCGGTGGCTCCTAGAGGCTGGAGGAGTGGTGCCGTCCCGGCCCGTTCACGGGCGACCCAGCTGGGCGGAGATACGGCCGAGCTGGTCCAGGCGCTGTTCCAGCGTCGGGTGGGAGGAGAGCAGCTGGACGGCGTTCGCCTTGGAGAACGCCGGGGCGAAGTAGAACGCGTTGAACGGCTCGGCCTTGCGCAGGTCACGGGTCGGGATCTTCGCCATCTGGCCGGTGACCTTGGTGAGCGCGGCGGCCAGCGCGGACGGCCGCCCGGTGAGCAGGGCGGCGGCCCGGTCTGCCGACAGCTCGCGGTAGCGGGACAGCAGCCGGGTGAGCAGAAAGCTGATGACATAGACCACCGCGCTGACCGCCGTGACGATCACGATGGCGAGGGCGGCGTTGTTGTCCCGGTTGCTGCGCCCCACACCGCTCCAGAGCGCCGCCCGGGTGATGATCCCGGCCAGTACGCCCAGGAACGAGGCGATGGTCATCACCGCCACGTCGCGGTGGGCGACGTGCGACAGCTCGTGCGCGAGCACCCCCTCCAGCTCCTCGGGCTCCAGCCGCCGCAGCAGCCCGGTGGTGGCACAGACCAGGGAGTTCTTCTGGTTGCGCCCGGTGGCGAAGGCGTTCGGTACGTCGCTGTCGGCGATGCAGACCTTCGGCTTGGGCATGTCCGCGAGCGCGCACAGCCGGTCCACGGCGCCGTGCAGCTCGGGTGCCTGCTCGGGGGTGACCTCACGCGCGCCCATGGCGAACGCCGCGATCCGGTCGCTGAACCAGAACTGCCCGATGAACAGCACAGCCGAGATCAACAGCACGAACAGCCACGCGCCCTTGAGCAGCACCACCAGCACGCCGACGACCACGACGTACAGCAGGCCGATGAGGAACATCGTCACGACCATGCGCGAGGTCAGCCCGCGGTCCGGGGCGAATCGGGTCTCTGCCATGAGGTCCTCCAGCCGGACGGTCCAGCGGGCCACCCGTACGACGACGCCTCTGCCCCGATTCTCCCTCTTGATTCCGCTTTGGTTCCTCTTGGCGGGGCAAAGGGCCGTGATCATTTCCCTCGCTCCGGGCGCTTCCCGGCCCTTGCACCGCCACCGGCGGCCCTTTCGCCGCCCTCGGCGGGCTTTCGCCCGTCGGCGCCCTTACGCCGCCAGCTGTGCCATGCCCTCCGTCGCGATCCGCTCGAACACCGACAGGTCCGCCGCGAAGATCGTGTCGTCGATCGGCCAGTGCAGCACGATCTCGTCGATGCCCAGCTCGCCATGGCGCCCCGCGAAGTCCACGAACGCGTCGACGGAGTCCAGCGGCCGGTCCGGCGTGAAGCCGGTCAGCAGGGTCTTCGGCAGCTTCCCGGCGTCCCGGCCGACGGCCTCGCACGCCGCGCCCAGCTTCTCGATCTGCCCGGCGATCGCGGCGTGCGACTGCTCGGGCGTCCCGGCGGCGGACACCTTCGGGTCACCCGTGGTGACCCACGCCTGGCCGTACCGCGCCGCAAGCCGCAGTCCGCGCGGCCCGGTGGCCGCCACCGCGAACGGCAGCCGCGGCCGCTGCACGCACCCGGGGACGTTGCGCACCTCGTGCGCGTTGTAGTGCTCGCCCTCGTACGTGACCGCGTCCTCGGTGAGCAGACGGTCCAGCAGGGCGACGAACTCGGCGAAGTGATCGGCGCGTTCGCGCGGCGTCCACGGCTCCTCGCCGCCGCCGAGCAGGGCGTACGCGTCGAAGCCGTTGCCGCCCGCGCCGATGCCCAGCGTGATCCGGCCGTCGCTGATGTCGTCCAGCGAGATCAGCTCCTTGGCGAGGGTGACCGGGTGCCGGAAGTTGGGGGAGGTCACGAGGGTGCCCAGCCGCATACGGGAGGTCGCGGCGGCGGCCGCGGTCAGCGTGGGCACCGCGCCGAACCACGGCCCGTCCCGGAAGGGCACCCGCCAGGAGAGGTGGTCGTAGGTGTACGCGGCATGGAAGCCCAGCTCCTCGGCTCGCTGCCACACCTCCCGCCCGCCTTCGGACCAGCGGCGGACGGGCAGAATCACGGTGCTCAGTCGCATGTCACCGAGCCTACGGTGGGCACGGACCAAGAGCGCGTAAAGCTCATGCGGGCAACCCAGCGCACGCCTGTGCGCGCATATGCGGGAAGATGGCCTGGTGACTGATGGCCCTGTGACAGACGATCCCGCCGCCGAGCCACCGCTGCCCGGCCGCCGCACCCGGCTGATCGCCACGGACCTCGACGGCACCCTGCTGCACGACGACAAGACCGTCTCGGACCGTACGATCGCCGCGCTCGCCGCCGCCGAGGAGGCCGGTATCGAGGTCTTCTTCGTCACCGGCCGGCCGGCCCGCTGGATGGACGTGGTCAGCGACCATGTGCACGGACACGGCCTGGCGATCTGCGCCAACGGCGCCGCCGTCGTCGACCTGCACCGCGGCCGCCGCATCGTCGAGGTACGCGCGCTGGAGCGGACCGCGGCGCTCGGCGTCGTGGAGGCGCTGCGCGCCGCGGCACCGGGTACGTCGTTCGCCGTCGAGCGCACCGGCGGCATCCACTACGAGCCGCAGTACCCGCCGTTCCACCTCGACCCGGGTGCACTGATCGCGCCCATCGAGAAACTGCTCGACGACGGGTTCGAGAAGGCCGGCGAGCCCGTCCTGAAGGTCCTCGCGCACCACTCCGAGCTGGACCCGGACGCGTTCCTCGCGCTGGCCCGCGAGGCCGCCGGCCACCTCGCGTCGTTCACCCGGTCCAGCCCCACTGCGCTTCTGGAGATCAGCGGCGCGGGCGTCAGTAAGGCCGGCACGCTCGCCCGTTGCTGCGCCGAACGCGGCATCGCGCCGCACGAGGTGGTCGCGTTCGGCGACATGCCGAACGACCTCGAGATGCTGACCTGGGCGGGTACGTCGTACGCCATGGCCAACGCGCATCCGGACGTACTGGCCGCGACCACCCACCGCACGGCGGGCAACAACGAGGACGGCGTCGCCCTCGTCATCGAACGTTTGATCGACCGACTGCTGAAGGAACGATCCGGCGGAACGCCGGCTCCCGGCTGACCCGCTCGTACCGCTGACGGTCAGCGCATCACACTCGTACGCCGCGCCCGCGCAGCCAGTGGAGCGGCTCGATCGCCTCGTCGGTACCGGGGCCGCGCCGCACCTCGAAGTGCAGATGCGGCCCGGTGGAGTTCCCGGTGTTCCCGGACAGGGCGATCGGCTGCCCGGCGCGGACCCGCTGCCCCGGGCGCACCAGTACCGCCGAGAGATGCGCGTACTGCGTGTACGTACGCCCGCCGTGCCGCACGACCACGCTGATCCCGAACGGGCCCCCGCACTCCACCGCCGTCACCCGGCCCCGGCCCACCGACCGCACGGGCGTGCCGACCGGCACCGCGAAGTCCTGTCCCGTGTGGCGGTGCGACCAGTGCGCACCGGCGCCGCCGTACGAGGCCGACAGCGCGTACCCCGTCACCGGCCGGGTCCACCCCCGCCCGGGCGCGGCAGCGGGCGCGAGGAGCCGCGCGGCCGAGGCCACCCGGTCCGGCGGACCGGCGCAGCCGCCGGACCCGGCAGCGCCCGTCACCAGCCGCCACAGCCGCCCGCGCGCCCGGTCCAGGCTGCGCCCGATGCGCGCCCGCTCGCCGGCCAGCCGCTGCTGCCGTGCGTCCAGGGCCCGCGTACGGCCGGCCGCCGCCGCGCTCCCCGCCGCCAGCTCCCGGCTCGCGCGCAGCGCCGTGCGCGCCCGGGCCGCCACGGCGCGCTCCCGCCGCTCGGCAAGCCGGTGGCCGCGCAGCAGGTCCTCCGGGGACGCCGCGGCCAGCACGCGCACGGCGTAGGACAGCCCGCTGCCGGTGCGGTACTGCTCGGCCGCGATCCGCCCGGCGGTACGGCGCAGCGCCGCCGCGGTACGGCGTTCCCGGCGCAGCCGCTCGGCCAGCCGCCCGGCGCGGGCCCGCTCCGCCCTGGCGGCGCGCAGGCCCTCCTTGTACGACCGGCCGGCCCGGCTCGCGGCCGCGTCGAGCCGCTGCACCTCCAGGCGCGCCCGGACCAGCCGACCGGCTCGCCCGCGCGCGGCGGTACGGTCGCGCGCCGCCGTGCGGCCGGACCCGCCGCTCTCGTACCGCGCGCCGCCTGCGCGCTGTACCTCGGTACCGTGTCGCGCCGCGCTCTCGTGGCGCGACACGTGCCCCGGCGGCGCCGCGCCCTCGTACGCGGTGGCGGCCACGGCCGGGCCCACGGGCGCGCCGCCCGTGAGCAGACCACCGGGCAGCAGCCCGCCCAGCACGATCGTGAACGCGCACACGACGGCACCGCGCCGGCGGGCGCGCGGCCGGCCGGCGCGGCCCCTACGTGGCGCGCGTGCCTCCGGACGGCACGACAGACCTGGATGCATGGGCAGATAGTGGCGCGATCAGGACGCGGGGCGAGGGAGCGTGGTTCCTGCTCCCGCGCGTAAGCCACCGAACGGAGCACACGCGTCCGGCCACCTGGGGGAGCCGGACGTACGCACCACCTGGAGCAGCGACAGCGCAGCCCGTTAGAGCGGCGCCTCCCATGTGACCATCGTGCCCGCACCCTCCTCGCCGAGCCCCGGCCCGTACGTACTGGACCCGCCCAGCGCCTCCGCCCTCCGGGCGAGGTTCTTCAGGCCGCTGCGCCGGCCGCCCTCGGGGATGCCCACGCCGTCGTCGGCGACCGTCAGCCGTACTGCGTCCCGCCCGTCCGGCAGCGTGGCCGTGGCGTCCACGACGACCTCGATACGGGAGGCGTGGGCGTGCCGGAAGGCATTGGACAGCGCCTCACGGAGCGCGGCGATCAGGTTCTTGCCGGCCGACTCGCCGACCCTGGCGTCCACCGGGCCGACGAAGTTCACCGACGGCTGGAAGCCCAGCGGCACCGCCGCCGTGCCGATCTCGCGCAGCACCCGTGTGCGCAGCCCCGCGGGCGCCTCGGCGGGCCCTTGTTGCAGAGCGAAGATCGCCGTACGGATCTCCTGGATCGTCACGTCCAGCTCGTCGACGGCCTTGCCGACGCCCTCCCGCACCTCGGGCACCACGGCCTTGCGCGCGGCGCCCTCCAGCATCATCCCGGTCGCGAACAGCCGCTGGATGACCAGGTCGTGCAGGTCCCGGGCGATCCGGTCGCGGTCCTCGTAGACCGCCAGCCGCTCGCGGTCGCGCCGCGCGTCCGCCAGGACCAGCGCCAGCGCGGCCTGCTGGGCGAACTGGGTGGCCAGCGTGCGCTCCGCGGCGGTGAACTGGCGCGCGCCCCGGGCCCGCGGCGTGGCGAGAGTCCCCAGGACGCGGCCGCCGCTCTTCAGAGGCAGCAGCATGCTGGGCCCGAAGTACGGCGCGACCTCGGTGACCATGCGCGGATCGGTCGCCGAGTCCTCCACGAACACCGGTTCACCGGCGAGGAGGGTGGCGGTCACCGGGCTGTCGGGCGGGATGTGCGTCCCCGTGAGCCGTACGGGGTCGTCCGCGGCCGCGGCCACGATCTCCAGCCCGCCGTCCGCCTCGGGCAGCAGCACGATCCCGGCCGCCGAGTCCGCCAGCCGCCGGGCCTGCTCGGCGACGACCGCCAGCGACTCGTCCACGTTGCTGCCCGCGAGGAGCGCGGTGGTGACGGCGGCCGCGCCGTCGATCCAGCGCTCGCGCTGCCGGGTCGCCGCGTACATCCGGGCGTTGCCGATCGCCAGGCCCGCCTCGGTCGCGAGCACCCGCACCATGTGCAGGTCGCCCTCGGTGAACTCGCCGCCGCCGCGCTTCTCCGTCAGGTAGAGGTTGCCGAAGATCTCCCCCTGTACGCGGATCGGCACCCCGAGAAACGTGCGCATCGGCGGGTGCCCGGGCGGGAAGCCGGCCGCGCGCGGGTCCTGCGTGAGGTCGGTCAGGCGCACCGGCCGGGGATCGTGGATGAGCGCGCCGAGCAGGCCCTTCTGGCCGTCGGGCAGCGCGCCGATCCGCCGGTGGTCCTCCCCGGTCACGCCGTACGTCACGAAGTCCGACAGACCCTCGCGCGCCTCGTCGACGATGCCGATGGCCGCGTACCGGGCGCCGGCCAGCTCGGCAGCGGTCTCCACGATGCGGTCCAGCGTGACGTGCAGGTCCAGGCCCGCGCCGACGGTCCGCATGGCCTCGAGGAGGCGCGGCAGCCGGGCGGTGATCTGCGGGGCCACCCCCTGGAGGCTGCGCGTCGCCTCCGTGGCGGCGTCCATGGTGTCGCCATCGGAGTCCCGCGCGGGGCCCTCCGGCGCTCCGGGCCCGCTCGCTGAACCTGCCGTGGCTGCCATGCCCCGAGCCTAGTAAGTCCTTTTTGTCAGGGAAAGTCGCGGCCGTTGCACGGCTCGCCCGCTGCCCTAGGGGCGGGCCGCCGCGGCGTACCGCGCGTCCGTCGCCCGCTCCCGGTCCCGCATCCGCCGGAACGGTCCGTCGGCCGCGGCCAGCTCCTCGTACGGGCCGCGCTGCACCACGCGCCCGCGGTCCAGTACGAGGATCTCGTCGACCGCCTCCAGACCGGCCAGCCGGTGCGTGATCAGGACCGTCGTCCGGCCGCTGGTCACCTCCAGCAGGTCGGCGGTCAGCGCGTCGGCGGTGGCCAGGTCCAGGTGCTCGGCCGGCTCGTCCAGCACCAGCACGGGGAAGTCCGCGAGCAGCGCACGGGCCAGCGCGAGACGCTGCCGCTGCCCGCCGGACAGCCGCGCGCCGTGCTCGCCGACCAGCGTGTCCAGCCCGTCCGGCAGCCCACGCACCCAGTCCGCGAGCCGGGCGCCCGCCAGCGCCGCCCAGAGGGCCGCCTCGTCGGCGTCCGGCCGGGCCAGCCGCAGGTTCTCCCGCACCGAGCTGTCGAAGAGGTGCGCGTCCTGCGCGCACAGCCCGACCAGCCGCCGTACCGCGTCGCCGTCCGCCTGCTGCGCGTCCACCCCGCCGAGGGTGTACGCACCGGACTCACGGTCCAGGAAGCGCAGCAGCACCTGCGCGAGCGTGGTCTTGCCCGAGCCCGACGGGCCGACGACCGCGATCCGGCGGCCGGGCGCGAGCGTGAAGCCCACCCCGTCGAGCGCCGGCCGCGCCTGCCCGGGGTGCCGGGCCGTCAGCCCGCTCACCACCACCGGGAACGGCGACTCCGGTACCGCCACCGGCTCGGCCGGCTCGCTGACCGGCGCCGGCGCGTCCAGTACCTCGAAGACCCGCTCGGCGGCGCGGCGGGTGCGCTGCCGGTACTGCACGGCCAGCGGCAGCCCGGCGACCGCCTCGAACGCGGCCAGCGGCGTCAGTACGACCGCCGCCAGGCTCACCCCGTTCAACCGCCCGTCGTGCACGGCCTGTACGCCGACGACCGCGGCGGCCGCGACGGTCAGTCCGGTCAGCAGCGCGATCAGCCCGGCGCCGGCACCGGCCGCCGCGGCGGACCGGGAGGCCACCGCCGTCAGGTCGCGGTCCGCGCGCCGGGTGCCGGCCAGCCGCTCCCGCAGCGCGCCCGCGACCGTGAGTTCGGCCGTACCGGTGAGGAGGTCGACGACGCGCGCGGAGAGCACGCCGCGGGCCGGGGCCAGCCGCCGCTCGGCCCGCCGCGCCAGCGCGCCGGACGCCAGCGGTACGACGACGCCCGCCAGCAGCAGCCCGGCGGCGAGCACCGCGCCGGCCTCGGGCAGCAGCCAGGCGGTGAACCCGGCCGAACCCGCGCCGACCACGACGGCCGCGCCCGCCGGCAGCAGCCAGCGCAGGAAGTAGTCCTGCCCGGCGTCCACGTCCGCGACCAGCCGGGACAGCAGGTCGCCGCGGCTGCGGTCGCGCAGCCCGGCGGGCGCGAGCTTTTCCAGCCGCCGGTAGGCCGCCACGCGCACGTCCGCCAGCATCCGGAACACCGCGTCGTGCGCGACCAGCCGCTCGGCGTACCGGAAGACGGCCCGGCCGATGCCGAACGCGCGGGTCGCGGTGACGGCGACCATCAGGTACAGCACCGGCGGCTGCTGCGAGGCCCGGGAGATCAGCCAACCGGAGGTGGCCATCAGGCCTACGGCACTGCCCAGCGCGCAGCTGCCGAGCAGCAGCGCGAGGGCGAAGCGGCTGCGGTGGGCGCGGGCCAGTCGCCGGAGGCGGGCCAGCGCGGGGGCCTGCGCCTGCGTCTCGGCGTCGTGGTCGGTGCCGGGGCTCCGGGGGTGGTCGTCGGACTGCTTCGCCTGTCGTCCGGCGACGGCCCCCTCCGCCCCGGCCCCTCCCGTTGTCACGGCGGGTGCAGGTGCGTTGCGGTGTCCGGCGGCGAGGTGGACGACTCGGTCCGCCGCCTGCAGCAAGGCCGGGCGGTGGGCCACCAGGAGGACCGTGCGGCCCTCCGACAGGCGGCTTACCGCGTCCACTACGGACTCCTCGGTCGCGCCGTCGAGGTTCGCGGTGGGCTCGTCGAGCAGGAGTACCGGGCGGTCGGCGAGGAACGCGCGGGCGAGCGCGAGTCGTTGGCGCTGGCCGGCGGAGAGGCCGGCGCCGGACTCGCCGAGCCGGGTGTCGGGGCCGTCGGGGAGCGCGTCGACGAAGCCGAGCGCGCCGGCGTCGCGCAGTGCGGCCCGCACCGCCGCGTCGTCGGCGTCCGGCCGGGCCAGCCGCACGTTCTCGGCGACCGTGCCGGCGAAGAGGTACGGGTGCTGCGGCACCCAGGCGATACGGCTGCGCCAGTCGCCGGGGGAGAGGTCGGTGAGGTCCACGCCGTCGATCAGCACCCGGCCCGCCGCCGGTGCGGTGAAGCCGAGGAGGACGTTCAGCAACGTGGTCTTGCCGGCACCGGACGGGCCCGTGAGCGCCACCGTCTCTCCCGCCGCGACCTCGAACGACGTCTGCGCGAGGGAGGGTTCGGGGCGCCCGGGGTGGCGTACGACCAGGCCGTCCACGACGATCCCGGTGCCGGCGGGCGCCTCGCGTGTACCGCCGTGGCCGGCCGCCGCTTCGGTCTCCAGTACCGCGAAGATCTCCTCGGCGGCCGCCAGCCCCTCGGCCGCCGCGTGGTACTGCGCGCCCACCTGCCGCAGCGGCAGATAGGCCTCGGGCGCCAGGATCAGCACCATCAGCCCGGTGGACAGGTCGAGGTCGCCGTGGACGAGCCGCATACCGACACCGACCGCGACCAGCGCGACCGAGATCGTGGAGAGCAGTTCCAGGGCGAAGGAGGACAGGAAGGCGATGCGCAGTGTGCGCAGCGTGGCCCGGCGGTACTCGCCGGTGATGGTGCGGATCGCGTCCGCCTGGGCCTTGGCCCGGCCGAAGACCTTCAGCGTGGGCAGTCCCGCGACGACGTCGAGGAAGTGGCCGGACAGCCGGCTCAGCAGCTTCCACTGCCGGTCCATCCGCGACTGGGTCGCCCAGCCGATGAGGATCATGAACAGCGGGATGAGCGGGAGCGTGACGACGATGGTCGCGGCGGAGATCCAGTCGCCGGTCACGATGCGGACGAGCACGGCGACGGGTACGACGACCGCGAGGCCGAGCTGCGGGAGGTAGCGCGCGAAGTAGTCGTCCAGCGCGTCGATGCCGCGGGTGGCGAGGGTGGTGAGCTCGCCGGTCCGCTGGGTACCGAGCCACGACGGGCCGAGCCCGGTCGCCTTCTCCAGCAGCCGGGTGCGCAGTTCGGACTTCACTGCCGCGCTCGCCCGATGCGCGGCCAGTTCGGTCAGCCAGGAGACCAGCCCCCGGCCGACCGAGACCAGCGCGAGCAGCAGGAGCGGCGTGCTCAGGCCGCCGAGGTCGAGGTCGCGCTGGAACGCGCCGACGACGACCTCGGCGATGAGCATCGCCTGGCCGATGACCAGGCCCGCTCCGGCAAGGCCGAGCATCACCACCGCGGCGAGGAAGAACCGGGTGGCACGGGCGTACCGAAGCAGGCGCGGGTCGATCGGTTTCACGTGAAACATCCGTCCTGGCGTGCGTAACGGAAGGGGGTCAGTGCGCGTCGGCGATGTGCTGCGTGCCGATGCGCTTGCGGAACACCCAGTACGTCCAGCCCTGGTAGAGCATCACGAGCGGGGCCGCGATGGCTGCGCACCAAGTCATGATCTTCAGGGTGTACGGGCTGGACGCGGAGTTGCTGACCGTGAGGTTCCAGCTCTCGTTCAGCGAGGACGGCATGACGTTCGGGAAGAGCGTCAGGAACAGCATCACGATCAGCGCCGCGATGGTGACGCCGGAGAACGCGAAGGACCAGCCTTCCCGTCCGAACATGTTCGCCGCCAGCGCGGCGAGCAGCGCGACCGCCGCCACGACCAGCGCGACCACGCTCTTGCCGTCGCCCGTGTCGATCTGCGTCCAGACCATGAAGGCGAGCGCCAGCCCCATGGCGATCATGCCGAGGAACGAGGCCGTGACGCGCGCCCGCTCCCGGATGGAGCCCACCGTCTTCAGCGAGGCGAAGACCGCGCCGTGGAAGGTGAACAGCGCCAGCATGGCCAGGCCGCCGAGGATCGCGTACGGGTTCAGCAGATCGAGCGGGGTCCCGGCGTAGTTCTTGTCGGCGTCGATCTTCACGCCCCCGACGATGTTGCCGAAGATCACTCCCCACAGCACCGGAGTGAGCAGCGAGGTCCAGAAGATCGCGTTCTCCCAGTTCTTCTGCCAGCGCTCCTCGTCCCGCTTGTGGCGGTACTCGAAGGCCACACCGCGCACGATGAGGCAGAGCAGGATCAGCAGCATCGGCAGGTAGAAGCCCGAGAAGAGCGTGGCGTACCACTCGGGGAAGGCCGCGAAGGTCGCGCCCGCCGCGGAGATCAGCCACACCTCGTTGCCGTCCCAGACCGGGCCGATGGTGTTGATGAGGACCCGCCGCTCGCTCCGGTCACGGGCGAGCAGCTTGGTGAGGACGCCGATCCCGAAGTCGAATCCTTCGAGGAAGAAGTACCCGACCCACAGAAAGGCGATGAGGACGAACCAGACGTCATGAAGGTGCACAGCTGCCCCCTAGTACGAGAAGGCCATCGGCCGGTCGGCGTCGCTGTCATTGCCGCCGATCTTCGTGGGCGGGTTGAGGTCGGACTCCGACAGCTCCTGCGGTCCGGCCTTGACGTACTTGACGAGCAGCCGGACCTCGACCCAGGCGAGGATCGCGTACAGCGCGGTGAAGACGGCCATCGAGGTGATCACCTCGCCCTGCGAGACGCCGGGGGAGACCGCGTCGGAGGTGCGCAGCACGCCGTAGACGACCCAGGGCTGACGGCCCATCTCGGTGAAGATCCAGCCCCAGGAGCTGGCAATCAGCGGGAAGCCGAGGGTGACCACGGCGAGCCGCCAGGCCCACTTGGAGAGCCCGTCCCCGAGCGCCTTGTCCTTGGTGAGCGCGAGGTGCGGTACCTCGTCGTCCCCCGTCCGCAGCCGTTGCGAGAGCCAGAACTTCTTGCGGGTGAGCCAGAGGCCGGCCACGCCGAGGGCGAAGGAGGCCATACCGAAGCCGATCATCCAGCGGAAGCCCCAGTAGGCGACCGGGATGTTGGGCCGGTAGTCCCCGGGCCCGTACTTCTCCTGCTCGGCCTTGTTCACGTCGTTGATGCCGGGCACGTACGAGGAGAAGTCGTCGTGGGCGAGGAACGAGAGCAGGCCGGGTATCTCCACCTCCACGGTGTTGTGCCCCTTGGACACGTCCCCGTAGGCGAAGACCGAGAAGGGCGCGGGTGCCTGCCCGTCCCACAGCGCCTCGGCCGAGGCCATCTTCATCGGCTGCTGCTGGAACATCACCTTGCCCAGCAGGTCACCGCTGACGGCGGTGAGCAGGCCGGACACGACCAGCGTCACCAGGCCGAGGCGGAGCGAGGTCCGCATGACCTTGACGTGCTTCTTGCGCAGCAGGTGGTACGCGGCGATGCCGACGATGAAGGCGCCGCCCGCGAGGAAGGCCGCCGTGAGGGTGTGGAAGACGACGACCAGGGTGGTGTCCTGCGTCAGCACCTTCCAGAAGTCGGTCAGCTCCGCGCGCCCGGTGGCCTTGTTGATCCGGTAGCCGGTGGGGTGCTGCATCCAGGAGTTGGCCGCGAGGATGAAGTACGCCGACAGGATCGTGCCGATCGAGACCATCCACATGCAGAAGCAGTGGATCTTCTTGGGCAGCTTGTCCCAGCCGAAGATCCACAGGCCGATGAAGGTGGACTCGAAGAAGAACGCGATGAGGGCTTCGAACGCGAGCGGGGCGCCGAAGACATCACCGACGAAGCGTGAGTAGTCGGACCAGTTCATGCCGAACTGGAACTCCTGGACGATGCCGGTGACGACACCCATCGCGATGTTGATCAGGAAGAGCTTGCCCCAGAACTTCGTCGCCTTGAGGTACCGCTCCTTGCCCGTGCGGACCCATGCCGTCTCCAGTCCGGCCACCAGGGCGGCGAGAGAGATCGTCAGGGGCACGAAGAGGAAGTGATAGACGGTCGTGATGCCGAATTGCCATCGCGCCAGGGTCTCTGGCGCCAACGCCAGTTCCACGTCGATGTCTCCTTACGGTCGCCGTTCTCGCCACACCTCCCGCACCTTTTGTCCTACATAAAGAGGGATAAAAAGGGAGGTGCTTGTGAACGCGTTCACATTCACAAGCAATTATCGCCCATGGCTTTCCGCCCGGCGGATCGGGGGGTACGTGACCGTGGTCACGCGGTATTCCGTGGTGCGGAAAACCCCGGTAAGGCCTACCGAACGGCCGCCGGACGGGCTGTTAGTGAACGTGTACACGCCGTTTTTCGTCGGCCCCTCTTCCGCCGACCTTCAACATATTGTTGAATTTGACGCCATGCAGATACGCATCTCATGGCCCGCAGGTCACCTGACCGCCACCCTGGAGGACACGCCGACCACCACCGCCCTGGAGGCCGCGCTCCCGCTCGCCTCCACCGCGCGCACCTGGGGCGAGGAGGTCTACTTCGCCACTCCCGTCTCCCCCGCGCTGGAGCCCGGCGCCCAGCAGGTCGTCGAGCCGGGCACGGTCGCGTTCTGGACCGACGGCGACGCGCTGGCCCTGCCGTACGGCCCGACGCCCATCTCCCGCGGGGACGAGTCCCGGCTCGCCTCCCCCTGCAACATCCTCGGCCGCGTCGACGGCGACCCGCGCCGCCTCGCCACCGTCCGCGACGGCGACCCCGTCCGGGTGGAGCGCGCCTGACGCCTCCATAGGCGCGTAAGGCTGCATCCAAGAAAAACGGCGGGGTGGCCGCGGCCCACAAGGACCGCGGCCACCCCGCCGCACTCACGCCTGCCGGTCACAGCTCCTTGCGGAACGCCTCGGCCGTCTGCAGGAAGATGTCGTTGCCCTCGGTCTCGCCGATCGAGACCCGCACGCCCTCGCCGGGGAACGGCCGCACCACGGCGCCCGCCTGTTCGCACGCCCGCGCGAAGTCCACGGTGCGCTCCCCCAGCCGCAGCCACACGAAGTTGGCCTGCGACTCCGGCACGGTCCAGCCCTGATCGGTCAGCACCTTGGCGACCCGGGTCCGCTCGGCCACCAGCGCGTCGACCCGCTCCAGCAGCGCGTCCTCGCTGCGCAGCGACGCGACCGCCGCGTCCTGCGCGAGCTGGCTCACGCCGAAGGGCACCGCCGTCTTGCGCAGCGCCGCCGCGACCGGCTCGTGCGCCACCGCGAAGCCCACCCGCAGCCCGGCGAGCCCGTACGCCTTGGAGAAGGTGCGCAGCACGCAGACGTTCGGGCGGTCGCGGTAGAGCTCGATGCCGTCCGGCACGTCGGCGTCGCGGATGAACTCGCGGTACGCCTCGTCCAGCACGATCAGTACGTCCGAGGGCACCGCGTCCAGGAAGCGCTCCAGCTCGGCGCGGCGCACCACGGTGCCGGTGGGGTTGTTCGGGTTGCACACGAAGATCAGCCGGGTCCGCTCGGTGACGGCCGCGAGCATCGCGTCGAGGTCGTGCACCTCGTTGTCGTCCAACGGGACCTGCACGGAGGTGGCGCCGGAGATCTGGGTGATGATCGGGTACGCCTCGAAGGAGCGCCAGGCGTAGATCACCTCGTCGCCCGGCCCGGCCGTCGCCTGGATCAGCTGCTGGGCCACGCCCACCGAGCCGGTGCCGGTCGCCAGGTGCTCGGCCGGCACCCCGAACCGCTCCGACAGCTCCGCCATCAGCCCGGTGCAGGCCATGTCCGGGTACCGGTTGAAGGCGCCGGCGGCGGCCACCGCGGTCTCCAGCACGCCGGGCAGCGGCGGGTAGGGGTTCTCGTTGGAGGACAGCTTGTACGCCACCGGGCCGTCCGCGGCGGCCGGCTTCCCGGGCTTGTAGGTGGGGACGCCGTCCAGCGCCGCACGCAGCTTCGGGGTCTTCTCGCTCACCGCAGGTCCTCCTCGACCGTCCCGCTCGTCACCAATACTGCACACCTTATGAGGATTGAGCCGTGCGGCGTAGGGCCCTGCGTCCTCCGGCCCCCTCCGGAGCGCGTACGGGCATGCGCATGTCTATACCGGCGCCATGCCCCAGCTCAGGGCGCAGGGGCTTTGCGGAGCGCCTCCCCCTGTGTCACGCGCCGGTGGCTCGCGCCGTGGCGCGCATCACCCGTGAAGGTGACTTGAGACCTCTTCGATACCTGGCGCAATCTGTAGGTCAAGCCCGACGATCTCCGGGCAGAACCACGTCCTGACCTCCAACGTCCTGGCTTTCCAAGGAGGTTGACGGCCTTTCGGCATGCAGAAACGTGCCTTTCGCCTGCGCATAAGGGAGCCCCGCGATGGCCCCCTCCGAGCCCTACTATCGGCTCGCCATGACAGCAGCAGGGAAGCACCAGGTGAGCCGGTCGACCGGACGCCGGTTGGGGCGGGCAGGCATCCGGGACGTGGCCGCCGCAGCCGGTGTCTCCATCACGACTGTCTCCGACGCGCTCAACGGCAAGGGCCGGCTTCCGGACGCCACCCGTCGCCACGTCCGCGAGGTCGCCGACCGGTTGGGCTACCGCCCGTCCGCCGCCGCCCGCACGCTCCGTACCGGCAAGTCCGGCCTGATCGGGCTGACCGTCACCACGTACGGGGATGAACCTTTCACCTTCACCGAGTTCGCGTACTTCGCAGAGATGGCGCGCGCCGCCACCTCTGCCGCGCTGGCCCGTGGCTACGCCCTGGTCATCCTCCCCGCGACCTCCCGCCACGACGTCTGGTCCAACGTCGCGCTGGACGGCACGGTCGTCATCGACCCGGCCGACGGCGATCCCGTCGTCACCGAGCTCGTCCGGCACGGCATCCCCGTCGTCTCCGACGGCCGCCCCGGTGGCACCCTCCCCGTCACCGGCTGGGTCGACAACGACCACGAGGCAGCCGTCATGGGGCTTCTGGAGCACCTCGCCGACGCCGGCGCCCGCCGCATCGGCCTCCTCACGGGCACCACCACCGACACCTACACCCGCCTGTCCACCACCGCGTACCTCCGCTGGTGCGAGCGGGTCGGCCAGGACCCGGTGTACGAGTCCTACCCGGCGCACGACCCGTGCGCGGGCGCCGTCGCCGCCGACCGGCTGCTGGCCCGTCCGGACCGCCCGGACGCCGTCTACGGCCTCTTCGACCCCAACGGCACCGACCTGCTCGCCGCCGCCCGCCGGTACGGCCTCCGGGTCCCCGACGATCTCCTGCTGGTGTGCTGCAGCGAGTCCACGGTCTACGCCACGACCGAACCCCCCATCACGACCCTCTCGCTCAAACCCCGGCGCATCGGCACCGCCGTCGTCCAGCTGCTCATCGACGCCATCGAAGGGCTCGACAGCGGGCGCCCGGTCGAGCAGGTAATACCGACCGACCTGATCGTGCGCACCTCGTCTCAACGAAGGTCCCCACGTACGACGGTCAGCCCACCGCGCAGCCCGTCCGGCGACTGAGCGTTCCGCCGGACGGCCACGGCCGCGCAGGGAAAAAGAGGGCGAAGCCGGGAGAAAATAGCAGGGAACGCCGGGCTCCGAACGATTGACCACCCCCGGGTGCGTCACAACCTGCGAGCGGCGTTCCTATGATGGGCGCACGACACCACGGACCGCCGTCGACCAGGCAAGGTCCGCGAGGTGCACGGCGGCGCGACGGTGGAGGGGTCGATGACTCAGGGGGCCGGTCTGGGACCCATGGTGCGGACCATGGCAGCACAACCTCCTGCGCCCGTTCCTCCTGGAACTCCCGGGGCCGCACCGGACGGTCGTGCGCAGGACGCGTACGCCGCCGATGGCGCGTACGTACCGCAGGAGGGATACGTCCCTCAGGCCCTTCCGGACGGCTACGGCCCGGGGACGACCGGCCAGGTCCTCCAGGACGTGCCCGCTCCCCAGGAGCGCCTCAACCCGGAGGTCCGCGTGCGGACCAGGGCCCGGCCGTACGCGCGCCTCACGTACGGCACCGGCCCGCAGGCCACGCTGCCGCAGGACGAGCTGCCCGCCGACTACACCCCCACGGAGCGCGACATCCCCGTCGTCGGCCCGGACGGCACCCCGACCGCGTACACGGACACGCTCGTCGACCACCCCGCCGTCGACCTCCAGCAGGTCGGCGAGGGCGAGGCCGGCGGCCCGCTGTACGTCGTCGGCGACGTGCACGGTTACTACGACGAGCTGCGCGAGGCGCTGTTCGCCGAGGGGCTGATCGACGCCGAGGGCCACTGGGCGGCGGGCAACACCCGGCTGTGGTTCCTCGGCGACTTCACCGACCGCGGCCCCGACGGCATCGGCGTCATCGACCTGGTCATGCAGCTGTCCGCCGAGGCCGCCGCGGCCGGCGGCTACTGCAAGGCCCTCATGGGCAACCACGAACTGCTGCTCCTCGGCGCCAAGCGGTTCGGTGACACCCCCGTGCAGTCCGGCGCCGGCACCGCCTCCTTCCAGGCTGCCTGGCTGCTCAACGGCGGCCAGAAGACCGACATGGACCGCCTCCAGGACCACCACCTGCAGTGGATGGCCCGGCTGGACGCCGTCACACAGGAGGACGGCCACCTCCTCGTGCACTCGGACACCACGGCGTACCTCGACTACGGCGACTCCATCGAGGCCGTCAACGACGCCGTCCACGAGGTCCTCACCCGCAGCGACGCCAACGAGGTCTGGGACCTCTTCCGCAAGCTCACCAAGCGCTTCGCCTTCCGCGACGAGTCCGGGCCGCAGGCCGTGCGCGAACTGCTCGCCACGTACGGCGGCGAGCGCATCGTCCACGGCCACAGCCCCATTCCGTACCTCCTCGGCGAGGTCGGCACCGAGGACGGCGAGGGTGAGGACCCGGCCGTCGAAGAGCCGCATGTGTACGCCGACGGGCTGGCGGTCGCCATGGACGGTGGCGTCACAATGGCCGGAAAGCTGCTCGTCGTTCAACTCCCCCTGACTGTCTGACCCGTATCGGGGCAGGGGTACCACAGGCCGGCGGCGGGGCGTGCCGGGCGGCCGGGGGCTTGTCACGGGCGGAGCGAATTTCCGAAATCCTCTGTCACGCCGTGCTGGAGGCGCTCTACCATCGGTCTATCCGTAGCAGGCTCTCCTCCGTTTCCCGCCAACTGCCCGGCCCACGCCGGCCCGTACGGCCCTACGGAGCATCGGGGGATGCACATGAACAGCGCTCCGCACCTGCTGAACGAGGACCGCGAGGAATTCCGGCGGGCCCTCGACGAGGCTCTGCGCACCGCGGCCGACCGCCCGGATTTCGCCGCGACGGGCATGCGCCTCAACACCGAGCAGCTGCGCACCATGGCGCTCAGCGCCACGACTGCCATCGCCGCGTGCGCGACGGCCGAGTACCAGCATTACGTCGCGCTCCGCGCGGAGTTGCGCGCGCCCGCCTCCGCGCGCCCGGCCACGTCCGGTACCGAACCGAGTGAGGGCGGAGGTGACGGCGCGGGCGGTACTGGCGTCGGCTTCGCCACGGTGGGCGAGGTCGCCGAGGCCACCGGTGCCGGACTGGCCGCCATGGTCACGGTCCTCGCGCCCGTCCTGGCCGGCATCGCCGCGGTCCTCTTCCTCCTCATCGGCTACGTCCTGCACACCGTCAGCCCCGACGAGCCCCTGGCCCAGCCGTTGATCAGCGTCGGCTGGGTCTTCGCGGCCCTGACCGCGGCGACGATCCTCATCGCGATGGGCGGCCTGGTGATCACCGCCCTCCGCAACGGCGCCACGTCCCTGCGCGCCTCCCAACCCACAGAGCTGGCCCAGGAGGTCGAACGGGCAAAGGCCCGTTGGCTCCAGGCCCTACAGGAACGAGGCCTGAACCCCTTCCTCCTGGAAGCCCTGGCGGCCCCGGAGTCGCCTCCGGAGCCGGACATCCGTAAACGGGAGAAGGGCGCGACGGTCCCCGCGAGCACGGTGGCACCCGCCGAACCGACGGTCACGGACAGCCCGGCCACCGTCCAGGAACACACACCGGACCCGGCCGGCACGAGCGAGGCGACCGGCCGGGCAGAGCCGGCCGGGCCCGCCTCCGGAGAAGGACAGTCGTCTCCGCCTCCCGAAGCCGCCGGACGATACGTAGCGCACCGCACCCCGGACAGCGGCCGGATGCCCACCCTGGGCTACACCCACCCCCGCTTCTCGGGCCCCGAGGACGACCACCGCACCGCCACCCGCCCCCGCTTCACCAGCCCGGACTTCACCAGCCCCGACTACGGCGGCCCGGACCACCAGCCGGAGTGATCCCGCCATGACGAGGAGGCCCCGGGGATTCCCGGGGCCTCCTCGTCATGCGTTCAGGTCGTGCCGGCGGTCAGTCCGCGATCGGCAAGTACACCCTGTTGCCCGCTGCCGCGAATTCCTTGGACTTCTCGGCCATGCCGGCCTCGGGGTCCACGGACAGGTCGCCGCCGTGTTCGCGGCGGATGTCCTGGGAGATCTTCATGGAGCAGAACTTCGGGCCGCACATGGAGCAGAAGTGGGCCGTCTTGGCCGGTTCGGCCGGGAGCGTCTCGTCGTGGAAGGCGCGGGCCGTGTCCGGGTCGAGGGCCAGGTTGAACTGGTCCTCCCAGCGGAACTCGAAGCGGGCGTCGGAGAGGGCGTCGTCCCACTCCTGGGCGCCCGGGTGGCCCTTGGCCAGGTCGGCCGCGTGGGCCGCGATCTTGTACGTGATGACGCCGGTCTTCACGTCGTCGCGGTCCGGCAGGCCCAGGTGCTCCTTGGGCGTGACGTAGCAGAGCATCGCCGTGCCCCACCAGGCGATCATCGCGGCGCCGATGCCCGAGGTGATGTGGTCGTAGGCGGGAGCGATGTCGGTGGTGAGGGGGCCCAGGGTGTAGAAGGGCGCTTCCTCGCAGATCTCCTGCTGGAGGTCGATGTTCTCCTTGATCTTGTGCATCGGGACGTGGCCCGGGCCCTCGATCATGGTCTGTACGCCGTGCGCCTTGGCGATCGTGTTCAGCTCGCCGAGGGTCTTCAGCTCCGCGAACTGCGCCTCGTCGTTGGCGTCGGCGATGGAGCCCGGGCGCAGCCCGTCACCGAGGGAGAAGGTGACGTCGTAGGAGGCGAGGATGTCGCAGAGCTCTTCGAAGTTCTCGTAGAGGAAGGACTCCTTGTGGTGCGCCAGACACCACGCCGCCATGATCGAGCCGCCGCGGGAGACGATGCCGGTCTTGCGGCGGGCGGTGAGCGGGACGTACCGCAGGAGCACGCCGGCGTGGACCGTCATGTAGTCGACGCCCTGCTCGGCCTGCTCGATGACGGTGTCCTTGTAGATCTCCCAGGTGAGCTCCTCGGCCTTGCCGTCGACCTTCTCCAGGGCCTGGTAGAGGGGGACGGTGCCGATGGGGACGGGGGAGTTCCGCAGTACCCACTCGCGGGTGGTGTGGATGTTGCGGCCGGTGGAGAGGTCCATGACCGTGTCGGCGCCCCAGCGGGTCGCCCAGGTCATCTTCTCCACCTCCTCCTCGATGGAGGAGGTCACCGCGGAGTTGCCGATGTTGGCGTTGACCTTCACCAAGAAGTTCTTGCCGATGATCATCGGCTCGATCTCCGGGTGGTTGACGTTGGCCGGCAGTACCGCGCGGCCCGCCGCGATTTCGTCCCGCACGAATTCGGGGCTGCAGTTCTCGCGGACCGCGACGTACTCCATCTCCGCGGTGATCTCGCCGCGCTGCGCGTACGCGAGCTGGGTGACGGCGCCGTCCCGGCCGCGGCGCGGCTGCCGGGGCCGGCCCGGGAACACCGCGTCGAGGTTCTTCAGGCCGCCACGCGGCGAGGTGTGCTTGAGGCCGTCGTCCTCCGGACGCATCGGCCGGCCCGCGTACTCCTCGGTGTCGCCGCGGGCGATGATCCAGTTCTCCCGCAGCGGCGCGAGGCCACGGCGGACGTCGGTTTCGATGTTGGGGTCGGTGTACGGCCCTGACGTGTCGTAAAGCGTCACGTGCTCGCCGTTGGTGAGGTGCACTCGCCGGACCGGGACCTGGAGGTCGGGGCGCGATCCGGAGATGTAGCCCTTGTGCCAGCCGATCTGCTCGGTGGCAGCCTGAGCTTCCGCGCCCTGGCCGTTTTCAGGCGTGCGTGCATCCTGCAGAGTCATTGAGACCCACTCCCTACGCCGGCATTACCCGGTAACAGGTTCGGCGGTCGACGCAGCTCTTTCCGTGTCGGTGTTTCACGTGAAACACCGCTGGTACGGAATCAGCGCCCTCTCAGCCCGGTGCTCCGAGCTCCCGCGATTGCAAAGGTGCCACCACGGTAGCGGCCGATGCCGCGTGGTGAACAGGGGGCCCGGTGAGTTGTTGGATGATCGGGCGGTGACCCGCAACGAGCCCGAGCCCCAGCCGCAGCCGCACACTCATCCGCCTACGCATGGCCACAGTCATGGCCACGGACCCGCCGCACCCGTCTCCCGCCACCTGCGCAAGGTCATCGCCGCGGTACTGATCCCCTTCGCCCTGGCGGTGGGCGTCGGGCTGATCGCCCTCTGGCCCGGCGGCGCACCCGCGCACAAGCCGACGGGGGTCGGCTTCGACCAGGAGACCCAGTCCGCGCGGGTCGTCCGGCTGACGAAGGTGGACTGCGCGGACGTCAACGCGCAGCAACAGCAGCAGATGCAGCAGCAACAGCCGCCGACGGGACCCGGCGGCGGCACGCAGCAGAAGGCGCAGAGCTGCGAGCAGGCCACCATCGAGGTCACCACCGGCAAGGACACGGGGCACCGCTTCAAGACCGTGGTGACGCCGGACGCCTCGCGCCGCTACACCGAGGGCCAGGACGTCGTGGTGGCGTACGCGCCCAAGGCGCCCCGGGACCTGCAGTACTCGGTCACCGACGTGGACCGCACCTTCCCGATGTGGGTGCTGGCCGCGGTGTTCGCGCTGGCGGTGGTGGTGGTCGGGCGGCTGCGCGGGGTACTGGCACTGGTCGCGCTGGCGGCGAGCTTCGCCGTCCTCACCGTCTTCATCCTGCCGGCCATCCTGCAAGGCTCGAATCCATTGCTGGTGGCGGTGGTCGGAGGCAGCGCGATCATGCTCATCGCGCTGTACATGTGCCACGGTCTGACGGCCCGTACGTCGGTCGCGGTGCTCGGCACGCTGGCGTCACTGCTGCTGATCGGGCTGCTGGGATCGGTGTTCACCGACTGGGCTCAGCTGACGGGCAACACGGACGACCAGACGGGACTGGTGCACAGCCTCTACCCGGGCATCGAGATCCGCGGTCTGCTGCTGGCGGGGATCATCATCGGGTCGCTGGGCGTCCTGGACGATGTGACCGTGACCCAGACGGCGGCCGTGTGGGAGCTTCGGGACGCCGATCCGACGGCGAGCCGGCGGCAGATCTACGGGGCGGCGATGCGGATCGGGCGGGACCACATCGCGTCGGTGGTGAACACGCTGGTACTGGCGTACGCGGGCGCCGCGCTCCCGCTGCTCCTGCTGTTCTCCATCGCCCGCAGCGGTTTCGGTACGGTCGCCGGCAGCGAGATGGTGGCCGAGGAGATCATCCGGACGCTCGTGGGCAGTATCGGGCTCGTCGTGTCCGTACCGCTGACCACGCTGCTGGCGGTACTGGTGGTCTCCGCCGACCGCGGCGACCGGAGCGGTCCGCAGACGGAGCACGGCCGGGCGGCCGGTCCGGGGCCCGGGCAGCCGGGCAGCAGGCGCGGTGGACGGGGCCGCCGCCGCAAGCGCTGACCGGGCCGGACCGGCGGTCAGCCCGCCCGTTGCGCGTTCGCGAAGATCCGGTCCAGCTCCGCGTCGAGGGTGCCGCAGATCTGTTCCTGGCCGAGCGGCACCAGCCGGTCCGTACGGTCCAGGAAGGCGACCAGCGGAGCCGCGCCGACGCGGAAAAGGGCCTGCTCGGAGCCCACCTGGAGACTGACGAAGACATCACTGAGGTGCGCGCCCGAGGCCGGCTCCACGTGAATGTCCCCTTCACCGGCCGGCCGACTCAGGCCGTCCAGGAGGAGCTCCCGGCTGAACGCCCAGGTCACCGGGGCATCGCCCGGGAGATCGAACGTGAAGCGCACGGCATAGGGATCGGCACTGTCGAAATCGAGCTCCACCGGAATCCGGAAGGCGAGTTCTTCGGAGACGATGAAGCTCATCATCACTTCTGCCTGCACTGTTTGGCTCATCAACCACTGCCCCGCACTACTTGATCGAAGTGGCCGGTAATGATCCGCCGACCGCTATTGACGCCATCGTCGACCAGTTGCCGACAGATCACAAGGAGTAATTTTTCAGATACTGATAGAGAAGGCCAGCGTCATAAGGGTCGACTCCGCCATCCTCTGCACCTTTTCGGTAACAGCCGGCAGTCTCTCCGCCTCACCTGCGGGGAGAGAAATCGCCACGGTCGCCGCCACCGAACCGACCTGAATGGGAATTGCCGCACAGACCGTACCGACGGCATATTCCTCGCGTTCGACGGCGAGTTGGGCCTTACGCACCGTGTTCAACCGGTGCAGCAGATCACCCTCCGTCCGTACGGAATGGGGCGTGAGCGACTGCACTTGGTGCCGGGAAAGATGATCTTTCCGCCGCTCCTCGTCGAGTTGGGCCAGCAGGCACTGGCCTATCGCGTGCGCGTGAGCAGTCGTACGGAAGTCCGCCCATTCCTCGACCGGCGGCCGCTCCGGATCGTCGCTCACCGCGACCACCTCCACCTCGCCCGCGCGGTACACCGCGAAGTACAGCGCGGCGCCCACTTCTTGGCCCATCGCCGACAGCGCCTGCGCGATCCGGGAGTAACGCCGGCGGCGCGCCCCGGACCGGCCGATGAGCTCGGCCGCCTCGCCGAGGAGGAACACACCGTTCTCGCGCTGGAGATATCCCTCGTGGGTCAGGGTGCGCAGCAGGTGGTACGTGGTCGGGAGTGGATAACCGGTCTCCCTGGCCAGCTGTTTGGCGGGCGCGCCACGCGGGTGGGCGGCCACCGCTTCGAGGAGGCGCAGCGCCCGCTGGACGGAGCCGATCAGCGTCGGGGAAGTCGTGGATGCGTCGTTCGCCGTGGCCAAGACCAACCCCCAGGACAGGTCGCCGGGGTACCGACCCCGGGCTCGGGCCCCGCGCCCGTGCCGCGTGCGCTTTCCGGACACCGTCCGTGCCGCCCGGACCGGCCGGACATTCCGGAACGCCGGCATCCGGAAGATGCCCCGCGTCGGCACTCTAACGTGAGCGCTGCGCACGGCAGGTCGATTAGCTTGCGAATTACCTCAGGCGGCGCATTTCTTGACTTAGCCGGAAGCCCACCCGCCGCGAGCGCCCCGGACACCAGTTCGTAAGGGCAAACCCACGCGCAGGGACAGCGGTACGGACCACAGAACGAACAAAGGGCGCCCCGATACCCCCTGTTGGGGAACGGGACGCCCGGCGATTCACCGCGGTATCACCACTGGCGCGGTATCACCGCTCGCTGTGCGATGAACTCGCAGCTCACCGAGTGAAAGCTAGGACGACGATCCGGTGAACCTGCGGACGAGGTAAACCACACCGGCGATCAGTGCCACCGCCAGCAGGATCTTGAAGAGCAGCCCGACGAGGAAGCCCACCACGCTGCCGATCAGTCCCCCGAAGACGACCAGCAGGATGACGGGCACCGCGACCCACTTCACCCACCACGGGAGTCCCGCGAAAATCTCCTTCACGGCCATTGCTCTGCCCTGCTTTCTGGTCGTCGCCCGGTACTCGCCCGGCCCGCCCGGCTCCTGTCCGATCCCGCCCTGCACCATCGATGCTAGGGCGCCGCCCGGCCGCATTGGGGCCCCGCGGCCCCGGCTGTCCCCTGAGCCTTCCCCTACGGGTACGGAAGGCCCGCCTCGGCTGCCGGGAGGAGGCCGCCGGGCCCGCCGGCTCAGCCCTCCGGCGGCGAGAAGATCACCATGACCCGCAGATCCTCGGTGATGTGGTGGAACTTGTGCGGCACCCCGGCCGGTACGTACACCACGCTGCCCCGCGCGACCTGCGTCGTCTCCATCCCCACAGTGATCGACGCGCGCCCGCTCACCACCAGGTACACCTCGTCCTGCTGGTGCGGCGCCTGCGGATCGCTGCTGCCGGCGTCCAGTGCGTACAGCCCGGCCGACATGTTCCGCTCCCGCAGGAACTGCAGATACGCGCCGTCGTTGGCGGCCCGTTCCGCCTCCAGCTCCTCCAGCCTGAACGCCTTCATCACCCGCGCACCCCTCACTGCCGCCGTCGTGTCTGCGACGATCCCACCATGAAGAATTTTCTGGTCAAGACGCTCGCCAACGCCGCGGCACTCGCCGTGGCCACCTGGCTGCTCAGCGACATCACGCTGACCGGCACCAGCACCGGCAACAAGGTCTGGACGCTGATCCTGGTCGCGCTGATCTTCGGTGTGGTCAACGTCATCGTGAAGCCCGTGGTGAAGCTGCTGTCGTTCCCGCTCTTCATCCTCACCCTGGGCCTGATCACGCTCGTGATCAACGCCCTGATGCTGATGCTGACGTCCTGGCTGGCGGGGAAGGTCGACCTCGCGTTCCACGTCGACGGCTTCTGGACCGCGGTACTGGGCGGCCTGATCGTCTCGATCGTCTCCTGGGCGCTGCACGTGATCCTGCCGGACAAGGACTGACCGCGCCGGCACGATCGTTCTCCGTCCGGTTGCTGCGGGCGCTTGCCCCGGCAACCGTGACGCACGCCACGGCCGTTCTCGGTGCGGATGTTCCCGACCCGTACTACGGCGGCGTGGCAGGCTTCGAGGACCGGCCGGCCATGGCCGAGGTCGCCTGCGAGGGCCTGCTCGCGGTCGTCCGGGCCGGGCCGACCGGGCCCGGAGACGCACGACGAGGAGGCGGGGACGAGCCCATGACAGGCGACGACGCGCACAGCACCGGCGACAGCACCCGGGCCGTACGGGCCGGCCTTCCCGAGGCCGAGGCGTACCACCCGACCCTCCCGGGGCCGGTCTTCGCGGCCCACTACCACCTGCCGGGCGACGCCACCGGGCCGTACACCTACGGCCGCGAGTCCAACCCGACCTGGACCCTCCTCGAAGAGGCGATCTCGGAGTTGGAGTCGCCCGGCGAGCCTGCCCACGCCTCGGTCTTCGCCTCCGGAATGGCCGCGATCTCCGCCGTCCTCTTCTCCCAGGTCCGCACCGGCGACGTGGTCGTTCTGCCGAACGACTGCTACCAGCTCATGCCCGCCGTCCGGGAGCGCCTGGAGAGCTACGGCGTCGAGGTCCGCACCGCCCCCACCGCCGGGGATGCCCAGCTCGACGTGCTGGACGGCGCCCGGCTGCTGTGGATCGAGACGCCCTCCAATCCGGGTCTGGACGTCTGCGACATCCGCCGGCTCGCCACGGCCGCGCACGCCCAGGGCACCCTGGTCGCCGTCGACAACACCCTCGCCACGCCGCTCGGCCAGCGCCCGCTCGACCTCGGCGCCGACTTCTCCGTGGCCAGCGGTACGAAGGCGCTGACCGGCCACGGCGATGTCCTGCTCGGGTACGTCACCACCCGCGACCAGGCGCTCACTGACTCCGTCCGGCAGTGGCGCAAGACCGTCGGCGCGATCCCCGGGCCGATGGAGGCGTGGCTCGCGCACCGGTCGCTGGCCACGCTGGCGTTGCGCGTCGAGCGGCAGGCGGCGGGCGCGCTGGCGCTGGCCGAGGCGCTGCGCGACCGCGCGGAGGTCACCGGGCTGCGCCACCCGGGGCTGCCGACCGACCCCGCGCACGTGGGCGCGGTGGCCCAGATGCGCCCCGGACGCTTCGGCTGCGTCGTCTCCTTCGTCCTGCCGGACAAGGCGCACGCGGAACGTTTTCTGGCCGAACTGACGCTGGTGGACGACGCGACGAGTTTTGGCGGGGTACGGTCGACGGCCGAGCGGCGTGGACGCTGGGGCGGCGACGCCGTACCGGACGGGTTCGTCCGCTTCTCCGTCGGCGTCGAGGACCCGGAGGACCTGGTCGCGGACGTACTCCGGGCGCTGGACAAGGCGTTGGACGGGGCCACGCGCGGAGCTAGTACCGCCTGATACCGCTCCGGCCGGCGGTCCCGTCGGGCCGGTACCGGCCGTACGCACAGCAGACGGTCCGAGCCTCCCCCCTCTTGGCTCGGACCGCCCTCGGTTCAATGCGCAACGAACCGCACAATCAAGGCTAGTTGACTCAGCGTCAGTGTCCAATCACGCTAGCGACACAGCCCTATCGACAAATTTATAGTGGCCCCGCGAGCAGGCATTCCAGAAGAAGGGGGTATGGATGGATCTGGCGCTGTTGCGCACCTTCGTCACTGTGCACCGGGCCGGCTCCTTCACCCGCGCCGCCGCCCTCCTCGGACTCTCCCAGCCCGCGGTGACCAGTCAGATACGGTCACTGGAGCGCCAGCTCGGCCGCCCGCTGTTCCTGCGCAGGCCGCGCGGGGTCATCGCCACCACCGTCGGCGACGAACTCGCCCACAAGATCGCCCCGCATCTCGACGCCCTCACCGAGATCACCGAAGCCGGGCTCGACGAGGAATCCGTCACCCGCACCCTCCATCTCGCCGGGCCCCCGGAATTCGCCGCCGAACGCGCCCTCCCGGCCCTCGCCCCGCTCATCGACCGGGGCCTCGCCGTCCGTACCTCCTTCGGGTCCGCCGAGGAGCTGCTCAGCGGGCTCGCCGCCGGCCACCACGATCTCGCCGTCACCACCGCCCGGCCGCGCGGCGGGCTGCTCACCGCGACCCCGCTGTGCGACGAGGAGCACGTTCTGGTCGCCGCGCCCCGCTGGGCGGACCGGCTCGGCGGCCCGGCCGGCCTCCAGGACCGCGGCCCGCAGGCCCTCGATTCCGTACCGGTGGTCGAGGTCCACGAAAGCCTGCCGCTGGTCACCCGCTACTGGTCCGCCGTCTTCGACACCCGACCCACGGCCCCCGCCGCCGTGATAGCCGCCGACCTGCGTGCGGTCCTGGCCTGTGCGGCGGCCGGTGCCGGGCTCGCCGTCGTACCGCGCTACCTCGCCGCACCGGCGCTCGACCGCGGTGAGGTGGTCTCGCTGCTGGACCCACCGGTGCCGCCGCTGCGCACATACTTCCTCGTCGTCCGCACCGGGACGCTCGCCCTGCCGCACATCGCCCGCGCGCACGAGTGGCTGCTGCGGGCCGCGGCGGCCTGGTGACCGACGGCGGGTAGAGCTACCGCACTGGTGAACGGCATGGAGGGGTTCGTTCCGGCGCTGACCGGGGCGTATCCGGCACGCCCGCGACCGGATGTCACGCGCCCCGCAAGACGCGGGTTTCACCAGCCGTCGAAAGCGGCATCTGTCCCCTATGACCGTACGGCCAGTCGTCAAACGCACCGCTCGCGCGATCCTGCTCGACGGTGACGACCTCATCCTGATCAAGCGCACCAAGCCGGGACGGAACCCGTACTGGATCACGCCGGGCGGCGGCGTGGAGCCCGAGGACGCCACCGTGATCGATGCCCTCCACCGGGAGGTGGACGAGGAGCTGGGCGCCAAGGTCAAGGACGTCGTACCGGTCTTCGTCGACACGGTCGAGCACGTCACGGACGGCGGCGTGGACGGCGTGAAGGTGCAGCACTTCTTCGTCTGCCGACTCGACTCCATGGACCTGACTCGGCGGCACGGCCCCGAGGTGGAGGAGCCGTGCGGGGAGTACGAGATCGTGCGGGTGCCATTCACCCGCGTCGGGATCGCCTCCGTCGAGGTCGTACCGCTCTCGCTGCGGCATTACCTCGACGCCAACATCGAAGGCGTCCGGGCGCTGCACGCACCCGATCTGGGCTGACGGCCTGCCCCGCGCGAACCGTCCGTTTCACGTGAAACATCCGCGTCCACGTCGTGCCGCTTCCGGCTGTTTCACGTGAAACACGACATGTTTCACGTGAAACAGGGGTCGACTGCCGGGCTAGCCGAACCAGCCGCGGAACTCGCCGGGGTCCGCCGGTGCCCGCTGCTGCACGAGCGCCAGTACTCGCTCCGCCTCCTCCTGGAACGAGGAGGGGTCGGGAGTGCGAGGACGAGCCGGCGCCGGTGCTGCCGGTGCCTCTTCCCGACGCCGGTAGGGGGCCCGCTCGGCCGCCTCGGCCGCCGCGCCGAAGAAGTCGCCGCCCTTGCGCTTCATGTCGTCCGTGCCCCAGGCGCGGTCGCCGCGCTCCTGCCGGGGGACCTTCTGCAGGTGGGGTATGTGCTTGGCGCAGTGGATGTACGCCTCCTCCACCTCGACCGCCACCCACAGCTGTGCGCGCCGCCCGGGCACCGGGTCGACCGGCAGATCGGGGTGGCGCACCCGCATCTCCTCGTCCGGGACGACCCAGGCCCGCCCGTTCACATGCAGGCCGATCCGGTCGCGCAGGAAGTCCACGAAGAGGATGCCCAGCCGTGGGTTCTCGGAGAGGTTGCCGAGCGAGGCCAGCACGCCGTTACCGCGGTACTCGGGGTAGATCAGGGTGCGCTCGTCCAGCACACGTACGAAGCCGGGCGGCCCGGCCCGGAAGGTCGAGTCGCACTCGCCGTTCCCGTCCGCGGTCGCCAGGAAGAACATCTCCTGACGGCCGACGAACTCCCGCATGCGCGAGTTGAGGTGGTCCAGGACCTGGTCGCGGTAGAAGCGGTCGGCGCGATCGGTCGTTCCCATCTGCTGCTGCACGAGGTGCTCACCGTCGCTGCCGGGCCGCTCGGCCGGCTCCTCGACGGCCCAGCTCGGCACGGGCCGCGCGGCCGGCTGCTCGTACGCCTGCGAAGCCGGACCGGACCGCTCGTGCGGGTGGGCAGTCGAGCCGGGCCGCTCGTGCGTGGGAGCAGCCGGGGCGGCCGGCTCGTAGGTGTAGACGTCCGGGTACTCGCTCGCGTACCGGTCCGGGTACTGGACCGCGTACTCGTCCGGATACGGACCCGCAGGCTCGCGCGAGTAACCCCAGCGGCTGCTGTCTTCGGTGCTCAAGTACTACTCTCCCGCCGCGACAAGCTCTTCAACGGCGTCATGCCGGATACGGTCCGACGGGACGCCGACGCCGACCAGCGCGTCCACGCCGCTGCGGATCATGCCGGGCGGCCCCGACACATACGCGTCGTACTCGCCCCACGGGCCGTACTCCCGCACCGCGTCCGGCAGCCGCCCGCTGATGCTCCTGTACACACCGCCCGTCGGTCCGCTGGAGATCACCGGGCGCACGGACAGCCAGGGATGGGCGTGCTCCAGCCGCAGCATGGTGTCGATGTCATAGAGGTCATGATCACTACGGGCACCGTAGAACACTTCCACCGGCCTCCGGCGGCCGTGCTCGGCGACATCCTCGACCAGTGCCTTGATGGGCGCGATGCCCGTACCGCCGCCCAGGCACAGCAGGCCGTTGTCGGTGGTGTGGTCGACGGTCATCGAGCCGCCCGGCGGGCCGAGCCGGATGACGTCGCCCGGCCGCGCCCGGTGCACCAGCGCACCCGAGACCCAGCCCGCCGGTACCGCCTTGACGTGGAAGGAGAGCAGGCCGTCCGAGCGCGGCGCGCAGGCAAAGGAATAGTGCCGCCACACCCGCGGCCACCACGGCGTCTCCACGCTGGTGTACTGCCCGGCGAGGAACGGGTACGGCTGGTCCGGCCGCACGGTGACGATCGCGACGTCGGACGTGCGCAGCTCGTGCGCGACCACCTCGGCGTCCCACCAGGCGGGCGCGGTGGCCTCGTCCTCGGCGGCGGCGTCGATCATGATCTGCGAGATCTTGGTGTACGCGCGGATCCAGGCGGCCTCGGCCTCGCCGTCCCAGCTCAGCGTGGCGTAACGAGCGAGCGCCCCGAGCAGGCACTCACCGACGGCCGGGTAGTGCTCCGGCAGCGTGCCGTACTTGCGGTGGCCGCGGCCGAGGTGCGCCAGGAACTCGGTGAGCGACGCGTCGTCGTCCACCCGCTGGGCGGCGGTGAGCAGCGCCTTGAACAGCCGGTCGCGCTGCTCGTCCATCGAGACCGGGAAGAGCTGACGCAGGTCGGGGTGGCGGACGAAGAGAAGCGCGTAGAAGTACGAGGTGACCTGGTCCGCCACCGGCTCGATCTCCGCCATGGTGCGCCGGATGAGCAGCGCGTCGGCGGACGCCTCGGCCGCGGCGGGCCGCTGCGTACGGACCGACGCCTCCAGCGCGGACTCCGGCACGGGCCCGGCCGCAGCCGGGACCTCACGGCGGGGCGGGAGGGTGGCGGTCCGGGCGCCGGACCGAGAAGCGGCTTCAGGAGTCGCGCGGGGAGCGGTCGGAGGAACCGCCCGGTCGGCTGCCGCTTCATTCGATTCGGTTGATTCAGCGGATTTGATCGCTTCGACTGATTCGGTGGCCTCAGTCGATTCGGTGGGCTTTTCCGGTGACTTGGCGGGAGAGGGAGTGAACCAACCCCATGCGCCACTGTCACCGTCGGCGCCGTTACCGGCCGACGCGGTGGTCGGAGCGTCCATGGTCTGCCTCGCCTCGAACGGTCGTGGAACGTCTTCGCATTCTTGATCGGCAACCGCTAGCCGGGCAATACCCGCGAAAGCGGGGCAGCTCCGACTCGTGTCACACCCAACGCAGTTCCCGTCTCCGCACGCCTCCGCAGCATGTCAGCCCGCACCCGTACGTACGGGCGGACAGCCTGAAGGCCCGGTAACGCAGGGCGCGTTGCCGGTAGGCTGGCGGACTCCGGACGTGCGCCGGGACAACCCGCGGCGCGCCCGCCCGGTGAATCGGAGTCGACCATACCGGGAGCGGACGAATCCACAAGCCCCGTTCCGCGGCAGCCCGCCGACGCCCCGGTGAAGCCCTGGTGAGTTCCGGGTGAACCGGCCGGTGCCGTGGATGGTGGCGCGAGCCGGTGGGCTCATCCGCCGGCCTTCCCGCCGAGCGTCAGCGCGTACGCCTCCCGCAGGTCCCGTCCCGCGTACGCGAAGGTCGCGAGTTCGCTGACGTGATGATCCGCGTTCACCGCCACGGACGCCGGGAGGGCCGCGAACAGTTCCACGTCGGAGCGGGAATCCCCGTACGCCACGCAGTCGGCCCGGCTCAGCCCGAACGACGCGCAGAGCTCGTCGGCGATCCGCACCTTGGCCCCGGCGGACAGGATGCCGGCCGGGTCCACCCGCTCCCGGAACGGCACGTCCGGCCAGCGCGAGCCGTACGCCGCGTCGGCGCCCCAGCCCAGCAGCCGGTCCACGAAGAAGGACGGCGAAAGGGAGATCACCGCGCAGCGCTCCCCGCGCTCGCGGATGTCGGCCCACACGTCCCGGATGCCGGCCAGCCAGGGCGCCGCCTCGAAAGCGGCCGCGACATCGGCGTGGGTCAGCTCGGTCCACAGGTCGCAGGCCAGCTGCGCGAAGCGCGGCGGAGTCAGCTCGCCGGCCGCGAAGGCGCGTTCCAGCTCGCCGGTCTCCCGTTCCAGCCCGAGCTGCCGCGCGATCTCCACGGCGGCGGCGGACCCGTAGAGCAGCGTTCCGTCCAGGTCGAAGAGGTGCAGCTTGGCCATGGGGGCGAGGGTAGGCGGTAGTACCGCGTGACGGGCGGGCCGGGACGCGTCGGCCGGCTCCGGCCAGTACATCTCCGGTCGGTACAGATCTCCGTACTCGTCCGCGCGTACCGGCGGATACTCCCGCCGTCAGACGCGCCGCGGGCCACCGGGCGCGACGGTGGTGAACATGCAGCAGCTCAGCCGTCCCGCACGCCGGGCCACCCTCGTCGTCCACGTCGTCGTCTCCGTCGGCTGGCTCGGGCTCACGCTCGGCCTGCTGGCGCTCGGCATCGCGGCATCGACCGCGGGCGGTGCCGCCGGGGCCGACGCCGCCCCGCAACTCGCCGCGGCCGCCTACCGCTCGATGAAGATCTTCATCGACTGGCTGATCATCCCGCTCGCGGCGCTCACCCTGGTCTCCGGCCTCGTCCTCTCGCTCGGCACGCCGTGGGGGCTGGCCCAGCACCGGTGGGTGGTCACCAAGTTCTGGCTCACGCTGGGCGCGGTCGTCGCCACCGCCCTCGCGCTGCGTACGCAGATCCACGCGGCGGTCGGCGCGGTGGCAGCCGGCCGGCCGGCGCCCCCGGAGCCCGATCTCGTCGTGGCACCGGCCGTCGCGCTCACGCTGTACGTCTTCCTGACGGCGATCTCCGTACTGAAGCCCTGGGGCCCGACAGCCCGCGGCCGCCGCCTGCGCGGGGAGCGCGGGCGGCGGCCGGAGCAGGTCGACCGGACGGCCGGACGGTGAATCACTCCAGGCCGGCGGCCTGACGGGCGGCGACGGCGATCCGGTGGTCCTGCTCCGGCGCGCCGCCGCCGAAGCCGATGGCGCCGATCAGCCGGCCGTCGCGGTGCAGCGGTACGCCACCCGCGATGAACAGCAGCGGCCGGTCGAGGGCGGTCGGCAGCGTGTGGAAGAGGCCGTCCGGACGGACCAGGTCGACCAGGTCGGCGGTGGGCGCGTCGAGCTGCAGCGCGGTGTACGCCTTGCGGGTACTGGTCTCGCCCGAGATCAGCACGGCCTCGTCGTCCCGCCGGAAGCCGAGCAGGTGGCCGCCGGCGTCCAGCACGGTGATGCTGCCGCGTACGCCTTCACCGTCGGCGGCCCGCCGCGCGGCTTCGACGAGGGCGTCCACGTCCCCGGTGGTGAGCGGGCGGACGGCGGCGATGGGGTCGGGGGTGCTCATGGGTGGTGCTCCTTGGGGGTGGTGCTTGGTACGAGTACGAGGGGTGGTGCGTGGGAGGGAACGGAGCCGGGAGGCTTACCGGGGCGAGCAGCCACTCAAGGAGTCACGCCCGCACGGGTGCCGCCGCGGTCTCCTCCGCCGCGCTCTGCTCCGCCGTCCCGCCCGCGACGACCCGGCCGGTGCCGCCGGCGGCCGCCCGGTCCCGGCGTTCCAGCGCGGCCGACCAGAAGGCCAGTACCAGCGCGGAGGCGGCGAGCAGCGCGCCGACCCAGTTGGGGGCCGTGACGCCGAGGCCGGCCGAGATGACCAGGCCGCCGAGCCAGGCGGCGATCGCGTTGCCGAGGTTGAAGGCGCCGATGTTGACGGCGGAGGCGAGCGTGGGCGCGTCCGCGGTCTGGTCGAGCACCCGCTTCTGCAGCGGCGGTACGGTCGCGAACCCGAAGGCGCCGATCAGCGGGATGGCGACGGCGGCGGCAACCTTGTCGTAGGCGGTGAACGTGAAGGTCCCGAGCACGACGGCCAGCGCCGCGAGCGCCACGTACAGCATCGGCATCAGCGCGCGGTCGGCGAACTTGCCGCCGATCAGGTTGCCGGCCACCATCCCGATGCCGAAGAGGACGAGCAGCCAGGTGACGGACCCGTCGGCGTACCCGGCGGCCTCGGTCATCATCGGCGCGATGTAGGTGATCGCGGCGAAGACGCCGCCGAAGCCGAGCACGGTCATTGCCATGGCCAGCAGGACCTGCGGGTTGCGGAAGGCGGCGAGCTCGCCGCGGAGGTGCGTGCGCTGCGGTGCGCCCGCTTCGCGGCGGTCGGCCGGTACGAGCGCCGCGATGCCCAGCAGACCCAGTACGCCGAGCGCGGCGACGATGAAGAAGGTCGCGCGCCAGCCGACGCTCTGGCCGATGAACGTGCCGGCCGGGACGCCGACGACGTTGGCGACGGTGAGGCCGGTGAACATCATCGCGATCGCGCCGGCCTTCTTGTGCGGCGCGACCAGGCCCGCGGCCACGATCGAGCCGATGCCGAAGAACGCGCCGTGCGCGAGCGAGGCGATCACCCGGCCGGCCAGCATGACACCGAAGACGGGGGCGACGGCCGAGACGAGATTGCCCGCGATGAACAGGCCCATCAGCAGCATCAGCATCCGCTTGCGCGAGACGCGGGCGCCGAGGACGGCCAGCAGCGGGGCACCGACCACGACACCGAGCGCGTAGCCGGTGGTCAGGAAGCCGGCGGTGGGGATGGAGACGCCGAAGTCGGCGGCGACCTCCGGCAGCAACCCCATGATCACGAACTCGGTGGTGCCGATTCCGAAGGCGCCGATGGCCAGCGCCAGAAGTGCGAGAGGCATGACTGGGCCCTTCAAAACGTTGCAGGGGGAGGTTTGGCGCGTTCACAATAATTGCAGACGCGGTTTACTTGCAAGCGCGGGCTATTTCGCGGGTGGCCTACCCTGAGGAGTACGACCCAAAGGAGGGTTCTCATGACGCAGTGCCAGCAGACGGTCCGCGCACCCGGCCTCGCCCAGGGGTGGTGCGCGCTCTCCGTCCTGCACGGCCGGATCGAGGCGCACATCGAGCGCGCCCTGCAGGACGGGCACGAACTGAGCGTGCGCGAGTACTCCGTCCTGAACGTGCTCAGCGAGCAGCACGACGGCGTGGGCGGCCACCTGCGCATGCACCAGGTCGCCGACGCGGTCGTCCTCAGCCAGAGCGCGACGACGCGCCTGGTCACCCGGCTCGAGGAGCGCGGGCTGCTGTCCCGCTACCTGTGCCCCGACGACCGCCGCGGCATCTACACGAACGTCACCGAGCAGGGCCACCAGCTGCTGGAGGAGGCGCGCCCCACGCACGACGCGGCGCTGTCCGAGGCGCTGCGCGAGGCGGCGCGGCGCCCGGAGCTGGCGCCCCTGGTGGCCGCGGTGGAGGGCATGGCTGCGGGGGCCGTACCGGCCGAGGCCTGATCCGACCTGGCGCACACCACCTGATCAGGAGTGCTGTGCGCCGGTCGGGAGTGCCGCGCGCCAGGAGATCAAGAGTGGTGTGCGCTACGCGCAAGACCCCTGGGACACGGGCCGCACACGGCATATGGTCGCGCGCATGAGCGATTTCAAGATCCGCCGGGCGGCCGAAGCGGACCTCCCCGCCATCGTGGCGCTGCTGGCCGACGACGCACTGGGCGCCACCCGCGAGTCCCCGGACGACCTGACTCCGTACCGTACGGCGTACAAGCGGCTGGCCGATGACCCGAACCAGCACCTGGTCGTCGCCGAACGCGCCGGCCGCGTCGTGGGCACCCTCCAGCTCACCGTCATTCCGGGACTCTCGCGGCGCGGCGCCACCCGGTCGATCATCGAGGGCGTGCGCATCCACTCCGAGGAGCGGGGGAGCGGCCTCGGCACCCGGCTCATGGACTGGGCGGTGGAGGAATCCCGGGCGCTCGGCGTGGAGTTGGTACAGCTGACCTCCGACGCCACCCGCGTCGACGCCCACCGGTTCTACGAGCGGATCGGCTTCGACGCCTCCCACCTGGGCTTCAAGCGCCAGCTGTGACCTCGGCGGGGCCATCGGCGGTACCGGTCGTGGACCCATCCGCGGACCCGTCGGCGGGCTCCGTCTCAGGCGCTGCGGTATCTCCGGAACGCGCCCTGGACCGGGTCCGATGCGCCTTCTGCCGGCAGGCCCCGCCGCAGTAGCGGGCGGGCCGGCCGGTATGCGCCATTCGCACAGGTCCGCCGCATTCTTCGCACGCAGTTTCGTTATTCTCTGCGGGTTCGAACGGGAGTTTCGTTACGTCCCGCCCGGCCCGCAGTCCGTCACACATCAGGGCCGTCATACGGCCCGAAACCCCCTCCCCCGGCGCCTCTCCCGGCCCGTCGGACGCCGCCGACCGGCGGACTTCCATCGCCATGCATCCGGTCAACAGCACCCGTACATCGACGATGGACACGTCCTTACGCACCGCGCCGGCCCGCTGAGCCCTGAGCAGCAGCACGTCCAGCGCCGACCAGAATTCCTCTTCCAGTCCCGGGAGTACGGGACGCACATCGGTCACCGTCGCCCCTTCCAGTGCGGCGCACATCGCCTTGTTCTGCGCGACCAGCCTGACCACCGAGGAAATGAACCGAAAAAAGACCTCGCCGGGGTCCGGTACATCGGCCAAGTCCCGTGCCGTATCGGTGAATAGCCGCAACCGGTCCGCGACTGTCGCCCTGAACAGGGCGTCTTTGGACGGGAAATGGCGGTAAACGGTGCCCGCCCCCACCCCCGCGCGCCGTGCGATCTCTCCAAGCGGAACGGTCAACCCGCGTTCCTCAAAGGCGGATCGGGCCGCCTGCAGCACGAGCGCCCTATTGCGTCGCGCGTCGGCGCGCAATGCAGCGGACCCAGTCTCCGGCATTCTCCCCGGCCTCCTCGAAACGGCTGCGCCTCTGTCCCGGAAACCGCGTAGATAAACGGGCCGGGCATTCCGATTCTAAGGGCCGCTAAAAGCATGATCGACAACCGCGTATCCGGCGCGCCGCCGAAAAGAGCCGACGAAAAACTGCGACAGAAACGGGTTGTGCCCTCCGTTTATGGAGACGTGGCTGGACCACCCCCGGGGAGCCGGCCGTTAACTGGCCGCCGCGACCTCGGCCACCCTCGGGACTCGCTGCCCTGCGAGACTCGCCACCTGCGGAACTCGCCCTCGCCCCCGCCCCTGTCCACGCAGCGCTCAACTCGCCCATAAATTAGGGCACTTAGAGGGCCCAGCACTCCGTTTTCAGGTGAATTGCCGGCGAATACTCGCCGCCCCTCGGAGAGCGTTCATTCCGGTTCCGCGCCCGGCTCCCCCGCGCCCCCGGGGCGCACATGACTGTGGGGCCGTGTTTCACGTGAAACACGGCCCCACTCAGGCCATCTCCCGGCCTACAGGCCCATCAAGCACTCGAATGGCCTACATCGCCCTCCGACGCCTTCCGCTGCGACTCACTCAGGCCCGGTCAGCCCTCGATCAGCCCCCGATCACCGCGTCCCATGCGGCCCCCGCCGCCTCCAGGGCGGCCTCGGTGTCCGGCTCCGCACCCAGCGTCCGCAGTCCCTCGCCCAGCGCGGACAGCGCGGCCAGGACCACTCCACGGTCCGCCGCCCGGCCGTAGTGGTTCAGCCGGATCATCTCCTTGGCCAGCGCCCCGGCCGCTGCCTGCAGCGGTACGCCACCATTCGCAGCCAGTGCCGCGGCGACGACCTCGCGGGCGTCCACGTCCTCCGGCGCCCGGAGCGTCGTGGCGGCCGGCGCGGCGTCCTCGTCACGGAGCACGTACGGCGTCAGGCCGCCCAGGGCCCGTACGCCCGCACGCGTCGCCGCCGCGGCGGCGCGATGGCGGGCGATGACGGTGTCCAGCCCCTCGTCGTTCACCCGGTCCACGGCCTGCTCCAGCGCCAGCATCTCCAGCTGCGCCGGCGCGTGCGGCAGCGCCGTACGGCCGCCGTCGATCCAGCGCTCCTTCCAGTCCAGCAACGAGAGGTAGGAGCGGCGCGGCGCCTGCTCATTGGCGGCGATCCGCTCCCAGGCGCGGGCACTGACCGACGCAACCGAGACACCTGCCGGTCCCGCCAGCGCCTTCTGCCCGCCGATGACGCAGAGGTCCACGCCCCACTCGTCGGTACGCAGCGGCTCCGCGCCCACCGACGCCACCGCGTCCAGCATCAGCAGCGCACCGTGCTCCCGCACCACCGCGCCGATCTCGGCGACGGGGTTGGTGTTGCCGGTCGCGGCCTCGGCGTGCACCAGGCTCACGAAGTCGATGGCGGGGTTCTCGCGCAGCGCGTCCGCGACCTGCTGCGGCGAGACCGCACCGGTGAACGGTGCGGTGATCGTGACCACCTCGGCGCCGCAGGACCGCAGCCAGCCGCCGAAGGTCTCGCCGTACGGCCCGGTGATGACGTTCAGGGCGGTGCTTCCGGGCCGTACGGCCGAGCGGATGCACGCCTCGAGCGGCAGCAGCGCCTCGCCCTGCATCGCCACGACGTCCGCTTCGGTACCCATCAGCGCGGCGACCTTGTCCTCGATCCGCGCGAAGTGCGCCGCGGTGAGCGGCGGCAGGTCGAGCAGCACCGGGGCGTCGGAGTTCGCGGTCGCGGTCGCATCGTTCACGGCAGTCACAGTGGCCTTCCAGCGGTAGCGGGCCCCGCACGACGGCGGCTCCCGGGCACTCCTGATATCTGGCTCGACTGTACGTCCGCCCCTTCACCCCGACTCCGGCACCCGCTGCCGGCGTGCTCACCCCTCCGTTCGCCACCCGCCCGCGTCGACGCCGCCCGGCACCGGCGCCGACGGCTCGTACGGCGCGCGGGTGAACACGAACGTGCCCAGATCCAGATGGCTCACCGAACCGTCCCCGGCCCGCACCGCGCGCAGCGTCTCCCCCGCGTAGTAACCGTCCAGGCCCGTCCAGCTCCCGTCCTCCGCCGGCCGGAACCGCGAGCTGCGGCCCCCACCGGGCATCGGGCTCAGCTCCAGCTCCCGGCCCGCCCGCAGCCGCAGAAGGTACGGAGCGGAGCCCCAGAACCAAGGCCCGGTCAGCGCCAGCAGCTCCTCGTCCAGCGGTCCGGCAAGCGGTCGCCACGGCTCGGGAATCCGCGGCTCCCGCTCGGCCACGATCCGTACGAAGTCGGCGGCGATCCCGCTCACCGCGGGGCCCGACGTGCAGTTGGCCAGCGTGACACCCGCGACGCCCTCGTCCGTACCGGCGTCCGTACCGACCCACAGGGAGGCCAGGAAGCCCGGCATGGAGCCGGTGTGCCCGGCCAGCACCCGGCCGTCGTCCGTCCGCAGCAGCTGCATCCCGAGGCCGTACCCCGTGCTCCAGTCACCCTCCGCCGGTACGGCGGGCGTCCGCAGCTCGGCCACGCTCGCCGCGCCGAGTACCCGTTCGTCGCCCCGGGCCAGGAACGCCACCCACCGGCACAGGTCCGACACCGTCGACCACAGCTGGCCGGCCGGCGCCATCCGCCCGGTGTCCTCGGCCGGTTCGGGCAGCAGCACGTCCGCCCAGGGGTGTACGGCCCAGCCGGCCGCGTGCGGTGCCACCGGGTCCAAGGTCGTACGCGTCATCCCCAGCGGCTCCAGTACCTCACGGCGCAGTACCTCGCCCCAGTGCTCGCCACCGCGCAGCCGCTCGACGAGCGCGCCCAGCAGCGCGTATCCGGGGTTGGAGTAGTGGTGCCGGCGGCCCGCCGGGTGGCGGCGCGGCCGCTCACCGAAGAGGTCGGCCGGCCCCGGCCGCAGCAGGCCCGGCGTCCGCTCCCACCAGGGCCCGCGCGCCTCGGCCGCCAGCCCGGCACTGTGCGAGAGCAGCTGCGCGACCGTCGCGTCGGGGACCGGCGTACCGTCGAGGTGCTTGCCCAGCGGATCGGCCAGCCCGAGCAGCCCCTCGTCCCGCAGCCGCAGGACGAGCACCGCCACGAACGTCTTGGTGAGCGAACCGATGCGGTACTGCGTGTCGGCGTGCGGCACCGCGCCGTCCACCGCCCCGCGCAGTCCCAGCCACACCGGCTGCCCGTCCCGTACGACCGCTCCCACCATGGACGGCGCCCGCCCCTCCGTCTGCCCTACGGCCAACCGCCGCCACAGCGCCCGCCTGGTACCCGGCAACAGCTCCGCGCCCTGGCGGTCCTCGTCCGAAGACACCGCCGCACCGGCCCAGCTCCTCACACCACTCACGCCCCACTCCATCCCTCATGCTCCGGCATGCCGACCGCCGACGAACTGCCGTACCGCATCGGCGAATACGACAGGCTCAGTCTCACGGACCGTACGGCCGGCAGTCAGCTCACCTTCGAGGCGATCGAGGGAGTTCCGGGCCGGAGCCCCGGACCGGGCCGGGTGGCGGTCGACCGTTCAGGCGAACTCCGGCGTCATCGCCGCGGCCATCTTCAAATGCAGCGCGGCCTCGTCCTCCTTGCCCAGCCGCTGCAGGGTGCGGCCGAGCATCAATCGCGCGTACGAGTCGTCTAGCGCGTCCCCGACCAGCGCCTCCAGTGCTTCACGGGCGCGCGACAGCTGTGCCGAGTGGAAGTAACCGCGGGCCGCGAGGCGACGGACGTTCAGGTCGTCGGCGTGCGCGTCGAGCAGCGGCTTCAGCACGGTGAGCGCCCCCAGCGGATCGTGCTGGTCGAGCAGGGACTCCGCCCAGCGCAGACGCCGTACCTCAGTGGGCATTTCGCGGCTGCGGTCGCCCTGGGCGAGGAATTCCGCGATCGCCTCCGGCGGCTGGGCGCCGGCGAGCGCCCGGTCGCCGACCACGATCGTCGGCGAGGTCGCGATGGCGCGTGCCTTGCCGATCAGGAGGAGCTCCCGCACGTCGCGGTCGCCCGCATCGGTGTCCAGCAGCGCTGCTCCCTCCGCGAACCCGGACCGGGCGGCGATGTCCTTGAGGCTGCTCCGGTCGCTGATGTCGGCGCCGTCGATGAAGTGGGCCTTCATGACCTGCTCGGCCACCTCGTTCTGCAGCACGGCACCACCGTGCCCGAGAGCCAGGTGGAGGAGGCGGTGCGCGTCGTGGCTGGCGGCCCGCCAAGCCGCTCCCCAGCGCGGGCCCAGACCTTCCGCTGCCGCGATCTCCGAGATGCGCACCCGGTTCTCGGCCGGGGACAGGCCCGGCGCGCACTGCCGCAGCGCGGCATCCACCATCGGGTCGCGCCATGCCTCCTCGAGGGGTACGGCCCGGTCCGGCGTGGTCGGGTCGATCCTGAACGGGCGCCACACCACCTCGACTTCGGTCCCGTCCGGCTCTCGGCTCGCGAGTGCCTTCTCCAGACGCCGCTTGCCGATGTATGCCCACGCGCAGACCACGTCTGCCCAGATCTCGATTCGCATGACCGGGACACTAGCCGACAGTTGTCGTTTAGAAAAGCGACAACTGTCGGTTAGTGTGTGCGGCATGAACCTGGATGACCCTCGCGCCCGGCGCAGTCGGGCCCGGCTGCGGACGGCGATCCTGGAACTGGTCGCGGACAAGGACCCCGCGGCGATCTCCATGTCGGAGGTCGCCAAGCAGGCCGGGGTGAACCGGGCCACCGTGTACCAGCACTTCCCCGACGTGAACGCGCTGGTCACCGAGGCCATGGAAGACGCCGTGGCGCATGTGGCACGAGCGGCGGCGCTGTGCCCTCAGGACGCCCCCAGGGACGAAGCCCCGGAGCCGCTGCACGAGTTGTTCCAGCACGTCACCGGCAACGCGGCTCTGTACCGGCGCATGCTCGGCACCCACGGCAGCGCGCTGTTCGCCACGCGGCTGCGGGAACGGATGACTGCCGAGCTCACCGCGGCTTTCCGGGACGGGCGGCGGCCCAGCGGGTTCGACGACGTACCGCCCGAGGTGCATGCCGCGTACCTGGCAGGCGCGTTGATCGGCGTGATCGCCACCTGGATCACGGACGACACGCCTGCGCCGGCCGATGACACGGCACTGGCGTTCTGGAAGCTCTTCCGGTCCTGACCACGAGCACGTCGCCGCGCCACGGCGCCCGGCCAAGGGCCGTCAGGTCTGGGCCATGTCCACGAAGCGGGAGTAGTGGCCCTGGAAGGCGACGGTGATGGTGGCGGTGGGGCCGTTTCGGTGCTTGCCGACGATGATGTCCGCCTCGCCCGCTCGCGGGGACTCCTTCTCGTAGGCGTCCTCGCGATGCAAGAGGATGACCATGTCGGCGTCCTGCTCGATCGATCCCGACTCACGGAGGTCGGAGACCTGCGGCTTCTTGTCCGTACGCTGCTCAGGGCCACGGTTCAGCTGGGAGAGCGCGATGACCGGGAGCTCCAGCTCCTTGGCGAGCAGCTTGAGGTTACGGGACATGTCCGAGACCTCCTGCTGACGGCTCTCGACGCGCTTGGAGCCGCCGGACTGCATCAGCTGCAGATAGTCGATGACCACCAGCTTCAGGTCCTGCCGCTGCTTGAGGCGGCGGCACTTGGCTCGGATCTCCATCATCGAGAGGTTCGGCGAGTCGTCGATGAAGAGGGGCGCGGCCGAGACGTCGGGCATCCGGCGGGCGAGCCGGGTCCAGTCCTCGTCCGTCATCGCGCCGGAGCGCATGTGGTGCAGTGCCACCCGCGCCTCGGCGGACAGCAGACGCATCGCGATCTCGTTGCGGCCCATTTCGAGCGAGAAGATGACGCTCGGCATGTTGTGTTTGATCGAACACGCCCGAGCGAAGTCCAGCGCGAGCGTGGACTTACCCATCGCCGGTCGGGCCGCGACGACGATCATCTGGCCGGGGTGCAGGCCGTTCGTCAGCGAGTCGAGGTCGGAGAAGCCGGTGGGGACGCCGGTCATCTGGCCCTGGCGGGAGCCGATCGCCTCGATCTCGTCGAGCGCGCCCTCCATGATGTCGCCGAGCGGGAGGTAGTCCTCGCTGGTGCGCTGCTCGGTGACGGCGTAGATCTCCGCCTGGGCGCTGTTGACGATCTCGTCGACGTCGCCGTCGGCGGCGTAACCCATCTGCGTGATCTTGGTGCCGGCCTCGACGAGCCGTCTCAGCACCGCCCGCTCGTGGACGATCTCCGCGTAGTACTCGGCGTTCGCGGCCGTCGGCACGGACTGCACGAGGGTGTGCAGATACGACGCGCCGCCCACCCGGCCGATCTCGCCGCGCTTGGTCAGCTCGGCGGCGACGGTGATCGGGTCCGCCGGCTCGCCCTTGGCGTACAGGTCGAGGATGGCCTGGTAGACCAGCTCGTGCGCCGGGCGGTAGAAGTCGTGGCCCTTGAGGACCTCGACCACGTCGGCGATGGCGTCCTTGGAGAGCAGCATGCCGCCGAGCACGGACTGCTCGGCGTCCAGGTCCTGCGGCGGGACCCGCTCGAAGCCGCCGGACCACCCGCCCTCGCCGTCCTCGCGGTCGAACCGGTCCTCGCGGCCGCGTCCCTTGCCGTCGCTCCGGCGGGAGCGGGCGGGCAGCCGGTCGCCGGGGCCGGAGTCGGCCCAGGGGTCCTCCATGGGCTGCATGGGCTCAGGCACGCTCACCACGCCACCTCCTCCCGTCCGCGACGCGGACCTTGCTGTGCCCTTCTTTCTTACGGCACGGCTCTGACAATCGAGACACCCGACTCCGCTTACGGCGCGACGAGTTCGGATGAATCCAGGGACCGACACGGGGAGGGGGCGCCGCACAACGGTAGGCCGCCGGGCACCGTCCGCCAATCTGGTTATCCACAGGCCATGTGGATGATCGCCCCCAACCTGTGGAGAACTCCCCGGTTCCTGTGCACGGCGCGGGGGAAATCGGTGTGGACAAACACACAATCACCCCTGCCTGACGCCTCTGACCTGCGGCTTCTTCGTCCATAGCCTGTGGGGGAGAAAAACTTCGGCAACCTGTTCAAGATCGCGCCATTCGCTGGGGAGAAGTACCCCTTCCGCCCCGACAGGTAAGGAGCGGAAGCTAGTTGTGTCTCTTACCTGTGGAAGATTAGATTGGGTGCATGACACAGGCTCCCGCGAAGCCCCGGCGCACCGGCCGCAGGCACGACCGCGAGATCATCGCACTCGCTCTCCCCGCGTTCGGCGCGCTCGTCGCGGAACCCCTCTTCGTCATGGTCGACAGCGCCGTCGTCGGCCACCTCGGCACCCCGCAGCTGGCCGGGCTCGGCGTCGCTGCCGCCCTCCTCACGACCGCCGTCTCGGTCTTCGTCTTCCTCGCCTACGCGACCACAGCGGCCGTCGCCCGCCGGGTCGGCGCCGGCGACCTCTCCGCCGCCATCCGCCAGGGCATGGACGGCATCTGGCTCGCCCTCCTCCTGGGCGCCGCCGTGATCGCCGTCGTACTGCCCACCGCCCCCTGGCTGATCGACGTCTTCGGGGCGTCCACCACCGCCGCTCCGTACGCCACCACCTACCTGCGCATCAGCTCCCTCGGCATCCCCGCGATGCTCGTCGTGCTCGCCGCCACCGGCGTGCTCCGCGGTCTGCAGGACACCAGAACCCCGCTGTACGTCGCGATCGGCGGCTTCACTCTCAACGCCGCCCTGAACGTTGGCCTGGTCTACGGCGCCGGCCTGGGCATCGCCGGCTCCGCCTGGGGCACCGTCATCGCCCAGTGCGGCATGGCCGCCGTCTACCTCACCGTCGTCGTCCGCGGCGCCAAGCGGCACGGCGCCTCGCTGCGCCCCGACGCCGCCGGTATCCGCGCCTCCGCGCAGGCCGGCGTGCCGCTGCTGGTGCGTACCCTCTCGCTGCGTGCCGTCCTGATGATCGCCACGGCGGTTGCCGCACGGCTCGGCGACGCCGATGTGGCCGCCCACCAGATCATCCTGACCCTGTGGTCGTTGCTGGCCTTCGCACTGGACGCGATCGCCATCGCCGGCCAGGCCATCATCGGGCGCTATCTGGGCGCGGGGGATGTGGACGGGGCGAAGGCCGCCTGTCGACGCATGGTCGAGTGGGGCATCGCCTCCGGAGTGGTGCTCGGCATCCTGGTCGCACTGGCCCGGCCGCTGTTCATCCCGCTGTTCACCGCCGATCCAGCCGTGAAGGACGTTCTGCTGCCGGCCCTGCTGGTGGTCGCGGTGAGCCAGCCCGTCTCCGGCATCGTCTTCGTCCTCGACGGCGTACTGATGGGCGCGGGGGACGGGCCGTATCTGGCCGGGGCGATGCTCGTCACGCTGGCGGTCTTCGCACCCGTGGCGCTGGCGGTACCGGCGCTGGGCGGCGGGCTGACCGCGCTGTGGTGGTCGATGGCGCTGATGATGGCCGTACGCATGGTGACCCTGTGGATCCGTACCCGCTCCGGCCGCTGGATCGTGACCGGCGCGGCCCGCTGAGGCGGTACCCACAGACGGCCGCCGCGCCCGCCGGGCTGCGCGGCCGGCTCCGAACAACCGAAGGGGCCGCATCCTCGGAAGGATGCGGCCCCTTCGGCGTGACTCGGTCACCGGGCCACGGTCAGCGGCTGCTGCCCGCGACCCCGCGATCAGGCCGTGCGATCGGGCTGCACTCAGGCAGCGACGACCTCGACACCGAGGTTGGCGACAACCTCGGGGTGCAGACGCACGGAGATCTGGTGCGCGCCCAGGGTCTTGATCGGCGAACCGACCTCAACGCGGCGCTTGTCCACGTCCGGGCCACCGGCGGCCTTGATCGCCGAGGCGATGTCGGCCTGGGTGACGGAGCCGAACAGGCGGCCGGCGTCGCCGGCACGGACGGCCAGCTGCACCTTGACGCCCTCGAGCTGACCCTTGACCTCGTTGGCCTGCTCGACCGACGCGATCTCGCGGATCTTGCGACCGCGGCGGATCTGCTCTACGTCCTTCTCGCCGCCCTTGGTCCAGCGGATCGCGAAACCGCGCGGGACCAGGTAGTTACGGGCGTAACCGTCACGGACGTCAACGACGTCGCCGGCGGTGCCGAGGCCAGAGACCTCGTGGGTGAGGATGATCTTCATGTTTCGGTCACCCTTCCCTTATCGCGCGGTGGAGGTGTAGGGCAGCAGCGCCATCTCACGGCTGTTCTTCACGGCCGTGGCGACGTCACGCTGGTGCTGGGTGCAGTTGCCGGTGACCCGGCGGGCACGGATCTTGCCGCGGTCGGAAATGAACTTCCGCAGCAGGTTCGTGTCCTTGTAGTCGACGTAGGAGATCTTCTCCTTGCAGAACACGCAAACCTTCTTCTTCGGCTTGCGAGCAGGCGGCTTTGCCATTGTCTCTCTCCAGTGAGTTTCAAGAAGTTTGTGCTGGCGCCCTCAGGCCGCCGGGCCCACGTTTCACGTGAAACCGTGTTTCACGTGAAACAGCCCCGCGTGTACGTGCCAGACGTACGTGCCTAGAAGGGCGGCTCGTCCGAGTAGCCGCCGCCGGAGCCACCGCCCCAGCCGCCACCGCCGCCACCCTGCTGGCCACCGCCTGCAGGAGCACCGGTCGCCCAGGGGTCGTCGGCGGGAGCCCCGCCGCCCTGCTGGCCGCCGCCGGGGCCGCCGCCCCAGCCGCCACCACCCTGGCCGCCGCCCTGCGGGCCGCCGCCGAAGCCGCCGCCCTGAGCACCCCGGCCGCTGGTCTTGGTGACCTTGGCCGTGGCATTGCGCAGGCTCGCGCCGACCTCGTCGACGTCGAGCTCGTAGACCGTGCGCTTCACGCCCTCGCGGTCCTCGTACGACCGCTGCTTGAGGCGGCCCTGCACGATCACGCGAGTGCCCCGCGTAAGGGACTCGGCGACGTTCTCCGCCGCCTGACGCCACACCGAGCAGGTCAGGAACAGGCTCTCGCCGTCCTTCCACTCATTGGTCTGACGGTCGAAGGTGCGGGGAGTGGACGCGACGCGGAACTTCGCGACCGCCGCACCGGACGGGGTGAAGCGCAGCTCGGGGTCGTCGACAAGATTGCCGACGACCGTGATGACGGTCTCGCCTGCCATTAGGGGAACCTCTCGGCGGGTGTGCTGCTGGCTGCTGTGTTGCTACTCGAACCCGATGTCCGCTGAACGCTTACGCGGTCAGTGGGTCTCGGGACGGAGGACCTTGGTCCGGAGGACCGACTCGTTCAGGTTCATCTGACGGTCGAGCTCCTTGACGACGGCCGGCTCGGCCTGGAGGTCGATGACCGAGTAGATGCCCTCGGGCTTCTTGTTGATCTCGTACGAGAGACGACGACGGCCCCAGGTGTCGACCTTCTCGACCTTGCCGTTGCCCTCACGGACGACGGAAAGGAAGTTCTCGATCAGGGGGGAGACAGCGCGCTCCTCCAGATCGGGGTCGAGGATGACCATCACCTCGTAGTGACGCATGTGGAACCCACCTCCTTTGGACTCAGCGGCCACGGTCGTTCCGTGGCAGGAGGGTCGTGATGCGTTCCGCGCCCGGTCCGTACAGCGAATGCGGACAGACATGGGCGCAGACCGTACAGAGTACCTGCCTGAAGGCTTCCGGTTGAAATCAGGCCGCCGATCCCCCCAATCTGGAACACAACGGGTGTGAGCGGCGTTACAGTGCGCCGCCTGTCTACGGAGGTGCCGCATGGCACATGCAGTACAGCCCCAGAAGCCCCAGCAGCAGCACGGCCTGCTCTCCCTGCTGAACAGCGACGGCAAGGCGCACCCCCTCGAGAACACCCTCGCCGCGGTGACGCTGGTGCTGGGCCTCGTCGCCGTCATCTCCGCCTACTTCACCCACCTGCACCTGCTCAGCTCCTGGGCCGGGCTGTTCGGCGTCGGCACCGGTGCCTGGGGACAATTCATCTCGGTGACGACCGGGGAACGCTTCGTGCTGATCATCGGCCTCGGCGCGGCGGCACTCGGGTTCTTCCTCGGCATGGCGCACGGCGGCCTCTTCGGAGGCGTGCTGGGCTAGCCGCACGGATGATGTACGGACGCCTGCGTCCGTAGGCCCAGACGGGGCGCTCCCTTGGCGCAGTAGGCTTCGGCGCGAGAGCCGGAGCCCCGACCACGGGGACAAACCTGCCGAGGAGCGCCCCGCATGAGCCTGACCCTGAGGACCATCAGTCGAGAGCAGCATCTGGCATATATCCAGAGTCTGCCCGCGGCCAGCCACATGCAGGTCCCGGCCTGGGCCGATGTGAAGTCCGAGTGGCGCTCCGAGAACCTGGGTTGGTTCGACTCCACCGGTCAGCTCGTCGGCGCCGGCCTGGTCCTCTACCGCCAGCTGCCCAAGATCAAGCGGTACCTCGCGTACCTCCCCGAGGGCCCCGTCATCAACTGGTACGCGCCCAACCTTGAGGACTGGCTGCAGCCGATGCTCGCGCATCTCAAGCAGCAGGGCGCCTTCTCCGTGAAGATGGGCCCGCCGGTCGTCATCCGCCGCTGGGACGCCGCCGCGATCAAGTCCGGCATCCAGAGCCCCGACGTCAAGCGGCTGCGGGACGTGGAGGCCACCCATATCGAGCCGCGCGCCTTCGAGGTCGCCGACCGGCTGCGCCGCATGGGCTGGCAGCAGGGCGAGGACGGCGGTGCGGGCTTCGGTGACGTGCAGCCCCGCTACGTCTTCCAGGTGCCACTGGAGAACCGCTCGCTGGAGGACGTCCACAAGGGCTTCAACCAGCTGTGGCGCCGCAACATCAAGAAGGCCGAGAAGGCCGGCGTCGAGGTCGTCCAGGGCGGCTTCGAGGACCTCACCGAGTGGCAGCGGCTGTACGAGATCACCGCGGTGCGTGACCACTTCCGCCCGCGGCCGCAGAGCTACTTCGAGCGCATGTGGAAGGCCCTCAACAGCGAGGACCCGAACCGCATGCGGCTGTACTTCGCCCGCCACAACGGCGTGAACCTCTCCGCGGCGACGATGCTGGTCGTCGGTGGTCACGTCTGGTACTCCTATGGCGCGTCCGACAACATCGGCCGCGAGGTCCGCCCGTCCAACGCGATGCAGTGGCGGATGCTGCGGGACGCCTACGCGCTCGGCGCGACCGTTTACGACCTGCGCGGCATCAGCGACTCGCTGGATGAGACCGATCATCTCTTCGGTCTGATCCAGTTCAAGGTCGGTACCGGTGGGCAGGCGGCGGAGTACCTGGGCGAGTGGGACTTCCCGCTGAACAAGCTCCTGCACAAGGCGCTGGACATCTACATGTCGCGGCGCTGACCGCTCGCCCACGGCATTCCCCACAGATCCGACGCATCACAGCAACGAGAAAGGTTCACGGGCCGGCCATGGCGCTCACCCTCTACGTCGACACCGCGCGCTGGCGGGCGCACCAGCAGCAGGTGCTGCAGCAGTTCCCGGGACTGGTCCCGGTCTGCAAAGGCAACGGCTACGGCTTCGGCCACGAGCGTCTCGCCGATGAGGCGACCCGCCTGGGCTCCGACCTCCTGGCCGTCGGCACCACCTACGAAGCGGCCCGCATCAAGGACTTCTTCAGCGGTGACCTGCTCGTTCTGACGCCGTTCCGGCACGGCGAGGAGCCGGTGCCGCTGCCGGACCGGGCGATCCGCTCGGTCTCCTCGGTCCAGGGGCTCGGCGGACTGGCCGGGGCGCGGGTCGTGATCGAGGTCATGAGCAGCATGAAGCGGCACGGCGTCACGCCGGAGGAGCTGCCGATGCTGGCGTCCGCGATCGAGAACGTACGGCTGGAGGGCTTCGCCATGCACCTCCCGCTGGACCGTACCGACGGCACGGACGCGGTGGACGAGGTCATCGGCTGGATGGACCGGCTCCGCAACGCCCGGCTGCCGCTGCACACCATGTTCGTCAGCCACCTCAAGGCCGACGAGCTGCACCGGCTGCAGGCCCAGTTCCCGCAGACCCGCTTCCGCGCCCGGATCGGCACGCGGCTGTGGCTCGGCGACCACGACGCCACCGAGTACCGCGGCGCGGTCCTGGACGTCACCCGCGTCGCCAAGGGCGACCGCTTCGGCTACCGCCAGCAGAAGGCGGCCTCCGACGGCTACCTCGTCGTGGTGGCCGGCGGCACCTCGCACGGCGTCGGCCTGGAGGCCCCCAAGGCGCTGCACGGCATGATGCCGCGCGCCAAGGGCGTCGCCCGGGCCGGCCTGGCGACGGTGAACCGCAACCTCTCGCCGTACGTGTGGTCCGGCAAGCAGCGTTGGTTCGCGGAGCCGCCGCACATGCAGGTCTCCATCCTGTTCGTGCCCAGCGACGCGCCGGAGCCGAAGGTCGGCGAGGAGCTGGTGGCCCACCTGCGGCACACCACCACCCAGTTCGACCGTCTCGTGGACCGCTGACCTGCGGCTTCCGGCCCCAATGCAACGGGCCCGGAGGCACGGCTCCTCGCCGTGCTTCCGGGCCCAACGCGTTTCTCCGGCCGACCTGCCGACGCGCGCGCCGACGCCGGCGGTCAGTCCCCGGCCGGTCCCCACTCGACCCGTGCCACACCCTCGAACGGGGCGGCGTGCCGCGGTGCGTGGTGCTGCCGCCCCAGGACGAACACGTCAGGGGCCTGGTCCAGGACGCCGCCCGAGGGGTCGTCGGCACCTTCCCGGCGCACCGTGTCCCGGTCCGGCAGCAGGATGTCCCTGATCACCAGCGCGCACAGGTACAGCGTGCCCAACAGATGCAGGACGATGGCGAGTTGATAGCCCTCGGGCGGCAGGCCTTGGTGCTTGTCCCCGCTGCCGCTGTACGCGAGGTACAGCCAGATGCCGAGGAAGTACATGACCTCGCACCCCTGCCACACCAGGAAGTCCCGCCAGCGCGGCCGGGCCAGTGCGGCCAGCGGGACCAGCCAGAGCACGTACTGCGGTGAATAGACCTTGTTGGTCAGGATGAAGAGCGCGACGACCAGGAACGCCAACTGGGCCAGGCGCGGGCGGCGCGGCGCATAGAGCGTGAGCAGGGCGATGGCCCCGCACCCGACGATCATCAGCAGCGTCGCATAGGTGTTGGCGTACTCCAGCGGGTTGCCAGTGCGCTGGGAGATCAGCAGCCAGACGGAGCCGAAGTCGATCGGCCGCTCCTGGCTGAAGGTGTAGAACTTCTGCCAGCCGTCCCAGGCGGGCAGCATCACGGGCAGATTCACCGCCAGCCAGGAGAAGACCGCGCCACCCGTCACCGCGCCGAACGCCCGCCACTTCCCGGCTCGCCAGCACAGGACGAACAGCGGCCCCAGCAGCAGGACGGGGTAGAGCTTGGCCGCTGTCGCCAGCCCGATGAACACCCCGGCGGCGAGCGGGCGGCTGCGCGACCAGAGCAGCATCGCCACCGAGGCCAGCGCGACGGCGAGCAGATCCCAGTTGATGGTGGCCGTCAGCGCGAAAGCGGGCGCCAGGGCGACGAGCAGGGCGTCCCAGGGCCGCTTGCGGTGCGTCCGGGCCACACAGACCGCGATGACGGCGGCGCAGGCCATGAGCATCCCGGCGTTGACCAACCAGTAGATCTGCTCGCGGTGCTGCATCGTGCCGCCGTGCGGGGTCAGCCACGAGGCGACCTCCATGAACACACCGGTCAGTACCGGGTATTCGAGGTACTGCATGTCACCGGGCAGCCGGTCGAAGTACGGGACGAGATTCTCGGCGAACCCGCGTCCGACGTAGAGGTGCGGGATGTCCGAGTAGCAGGCGTGGGTGTACTGGCTGGTCGCGCCGAAGAACCAGGCGCCGTTGTAGCAGGGCAGCTTCTGCACCATCCCCAGCGCGAACATCCCCAGGGCGACCAGAGCGATGACGCGTACCGGCGTCCACCAGCTCGCACCGAACAGTACGCGGCGGCCGAGCGGGCCGCCGATCAGCTCGCTGCCGGCCGCCGCCACCTCGTCCCGTTGCGTCGGCCGTACGGGCTCGTCCTGTCGCACGCTCGTCATGGGGTCATCCTGCCGCACGTCCCTGTGCCGGAGACGGCGAAGCCCCCGCCCGGGCATGCCGGGTCGGGGGCTCGTCGTTTCGCATCCGCTGTTTCACGTGAAACCAGTCGAGCGTTTCACGTGAAACAGCGCGCGGTCAGTTCTCGAAGCCGTCCGGGCCTCCGAAGAAACCACCGCCGTCATCGCCGCCGGGTGGCTCGGTGGCCGGTGGCGAGGTCTCGCCGCCGGGATCGGCCGGGTCACCGGTCGGGCCGCCGTCCTGGCCTCCGTCGTCCTTACAGCCCAGGTCCCAGGGCGAGCAGGTGTCGCTCGGCGACGGGCTGGGGGAGGACTCGCTCGGGCTTTCCGAAGGCGTCTCCGACGGCTCCTCCGTCGGCTTCTCCTCGGTCTTCGTCGGGGTCGGCTTCGGGCTGGCGCTCTCGCCGTAGACGACCTTGCCGATCGGCTGCGGCTGCGGGAACGCCTCCATTGGCTCGCCCTGCATCGCCCGCATCATGTAGTCGCGCCAGATCTGCGAGGGGAACGAAGCTCCGTGGATCTTCTCCTCGCCGCCGACGCCGTACATCTTCAGGAAGCGCTGCGACTTCGCCTGGTCGTTGACGCGCCACATGCCGATCGTGGTGGCCAGCTGCTTGGTGTAGCCCGCGAACCACGCCGACTTGTTGTCATCGGTGGTACCGGTCTTGCCGGCCGCCTCGCGGCCGTCCGGCAGCTGCGCCGCCGTACCGGTGCCCTTCTTGATCACGTTCTTGAGCACGTCCGTGACGTTGTTGGCCACGTTCGGGTCGAAGGCCGTCTTGGTCTTCGACTCGTGCTTGTAGTAGCTGGTGCCGTCCTTGGTCACCGACTCGACGGAGTACGGGTCGGTCTGCTCGCCGCTGGCGGCGAAGGTGGCGTACGCACCGGCCAGCCGGATGGCGCTGGGCGCCGAGGTGCCCAGGGAGAAGGTCGGCGTGGTCCGCGCCATGCTGTTGTCGTCCCGCAGACCGGCGGCGATGGCCTCCTGCTTCACCACGTCGGTGCCGACGTCCATGCCCAGCTGGATGTAGGGCGTGTTCACCGAGTACTGCATGGCGGTGCGCAGGCTGACGCGGCCCTTGTCCTCATTGCCGTCGTTGGCCTGGTGCCACTCCTTGCCGTCCCGGTCGTGCCAGACGGTTCCGTCGTAGTTGAGCAGCCGCACCTTGTTGTTGCCGTTGTACATGCTGTTCGGCGACACGGGAGTGCGGACGGCCGGGTTGTCCGGGTCCCGCACTCCCTTGTCCATCGCCGCGGCCAGCACGAATGGCTTGAACGTGGAGCCGACCTGGACACCGGTGTAGTCGGCGTTGTTGGTGTAGTGCTCCGTCGCGTCCTTGCCGCCGTAGATGGCGACGATCTTTCCGGTCTTCGGCTCGACCGAGGCCCCGCCGAACTGCACGTACTTGTCGACCGCCCGCTGCTCGGGATTCAGCGCCTTCTTGGAGACGTTCTCGACAGCCTTGGTCAGTTCACCCATCTTCTTGCGGTCGAAGGTGGTGTGAATCGCGTAGCCGCCCTGCTTCAGCTGGGCATCCGAGATGTTCGTGTTGGCGGTGATGTAGTTGTTGGCGAGGTCGACGAGGTAGCCCTTCTGCCCCCGCAGGTCCATCGCCTTCTTCGGCGGCCGCGGCATGGGGAAGTCGTCGTCCGTGATCTTGGCCCGTGCCGCCTTGGACAGCCGGCCCACCTGGACCTCCCGGTCCAGCGTCCACGACCAGCGCGCCTTGGCCCGCTTGTAGTTCGCGTTCTTGCTCTCCGTCGTGACGAACGGGTCGTAGAGGTTGGGGCCGTTGAGCAGCGAGGAGAGGAAGGCGCTCTCACTCCTGTTGAGGTCTTCGCTGTCCTTGTTGTAGTAGGCGCGCGACGCGGCCTGGATGCCGTAGGCGCCACGCCCGTAGTACGCCGTGTTGAGGTACCCGGCCAGGATCTTGGGCTTGGGCTCCGAGGCGCCCACCTTTATCGAGATGAACAGCTCGGTGATCTTGCGCTTGAGCGTCTGCTCCTGGTTCAGGTACGTGTTCTTCACGTACTGCTGCGTAATCGTCGAGCCACTCTGGGTCTCGCCGCCCATGGCCATCTTGACCACCGCGCGGGCGATACCCATCGGGTCGACACCCGAGTCCGTCTCGAACGAGGCGTTCTCCGCGGAGATCACCGCGTCCTGCATCGCCTTGGGGATCTGGCTGATCGGCACGATCTGGCGGTTGAGCTCACCACCACCGGCGACGACCATCGGCTTGTTGTCGGACCAGTAGTAGACGTTCTTCTGGACCTTCGCCAGCTTCTGCGCGTCGGGAACGTCGACGTATGCCAGCGCGATGCCGGACAGGCCGAGCACGAGCGCGATGAAGCCCAGGCAGCTGCCCAGCACGAGGCGCCAGGACGGCACCCAGCGGCGCGCCCCGTACTTGCCCGCGCGCGGGTAGTCGATGAACCGCTTCTTGGGCGGGTGGCCATCGCCGCCCGCACCGCCGCCGGAGCGCCGGCCGCCGCGGCCGGCCCCTCCGGCCGCCGCCGCTTCGGGCGCCCTCCGGCGCCCGCCGCGTTGCGCAGCCCGGCGCGCGGCCGCCCGCCCCTGGTAGGGAGGCTCCTGCTCGGGCACGCCGGACGGGGAAGCGGCAGCAGAAGCGGACGCCCTGCTGGAACCGCGCGACGGCGCGGCTCGGCGGCCACTCGATTGTTGCTGTGCGGCGCGTCGGGCCGCGGCACGTCCGCCACCTTGCGGCTGCGGCGGTTTGCGACGGTGCTCGCTCATGGAACGGTTACTCCTCGGGCAGGCGCGCTATCTCATCGCCTGAAGGCGGCAGTTCACTTCAGGTCCCCCCGACAACACGGCCCGCATTGGTCGCACGGGCCGCACTACACCGGGGACGGAGACGCCACTTCTCGCCACTTGGTTCCCGGCAGTCTGCATGCCGCACAGACTACGCACGGCCAAAACCTGCCCAGCCTCGAAATTCACTCCAAATCAGTCACGTTGGCTACAGCGAATCGGCGATGTGATGCCGTTCACCGTCCCCGCCCTTGTCCCACTCAGCTGCCCGTTCTATCGTCTGGATGTATCGAGTCGATACATCAGCTCGGCATAAAGAGCGCACACAGCTGGGGAGGCGGAGGATGAGCAGACGGTCCGGCATCCTCGAATTCGCCGTGCTCGGCCTGCTGCGCGAGTCCCCCATGCACGGCTACGAGCTGCGGAAGCGGCTCAATACTTCGCTGGGCGTTTTCCGAGCGTTCAGCTACGGCACGCTCTACCCCTGCCTGAAATCCTTGGTCGCGCACGGCTGGCTGGCCGAGGAGACCGGGGGAGACACGGCCCAGGGCGCCGCCCCGGCCGCGTCACTCGCGGGACGCCGAGCCAAGATCGTCTACCGGCTGACGGCGGAGGGGAAGGCGCACTTCGAAGAGCTGCTCTCCCACTCCGGGCCCGACGCCTGGGAGGACGAGCACTTCGGTGTCCGGTTTGCCTTCTTCGGGCAGACCTCGCGCGATGTACGCATGCGTGTACTGGAGGGCCGGCGCAGCCGCCTGGAGGAGCGCCTCGAAAAGATGCGCGCCTCCCTGGCCCGCAGCCGCGAGCGGCTCGATGACTACACCCTCGAGCTGCAGCGGCACGGCATGGAGTCCGTGGAACGCGAAGTGCGCTGGCTGAACGAGCTGATCGAGAGCGAGCGGGCCGGGCGCGACCAGCGTGCCCCGGATGCCGCAGCCCCGGACCGGAACGAGTCAGGAGAGACGGGCGGCCTGCCCCGACACCGGGGTGGATCCCGGCCGGATCCGTCCGATGACACCGCAACATGAGGCTCCGCAGCCGCGGAGCCGCGTCGAGAACAAACAGGGAGCAACCGGAATGGGTTCGGTTCGCGTAGCCGTCGTCGGCGTGGGCAACTGCGCCGCATCGTTGGTACAGGGCGTCGAGTACTACAAGGACGCCGACCCGGACAGCCGCGTGCCCGGTCTGATGCACGTGCAGTTCGGTGACTACCACGTGCGGGACATCGAGTTCGTGGCTGCCTTCGACGTCGACGCCAAGAAGGTCGGCCTCGACCTCGCCGACGCCATCGGCGCCAGCGAGAACAACACCATCAAGATCTGTGACGTGCCGCGCTCCGGCGTGACCGTGCAGCGCGGCCACACCCTCGACGGCCTCGGCAAGTACTACCGCCAGACCATCGAGGAGTCCGCCGAGGCCCCCGTCGACGTCGTCCAGGTCCTCAAGGACCAGCAGGTCGACGTCCTGGTGTGCTACCTCCCCGTCGGCTCCGAGGACGCCGCGAAGTACTACGCCCAGTGCGCCATCGACGCCAAGGTCGCCTTCGTCAACGCCCTCCCGGTCTTCATCGCCGGCACCAAGGAGTGGGCGGACAAGTTCACCGAGGCGGGCGTCCCGATCGTCGGTGACGACATCAAGTCCCAGGTGGGCGCCACCATCACGCACCGCGTGATGGCCAAGCTCTTCGAGGACCGGGGCGTCATCCTGGACCGCACGATGCAGCTGAACGTCGGCGGCAACATGGACTTCAAGAACATGCTCGAGCGCGAGCGCCTGGAGTCCAAGAAGATCTCCAAGACGCAGGCTGTCACCTCCCAGATCACCGACCGTGACATGGGCGCGGACAACGTCCACATCGGTCCCTCGGACTTCGTCGCCTGGCTGGACGACCGCAAGTGGGCCTACGTCCGCCTGGAGGGTCGCGCCTTCGGTGACGTCCCGCTGAACCTGGAGTACAAGCTCGAGGTCTGGGACTCCCCGAACTCCGCGGGCGTCATCATCGACGCGCTGCGCGCCGCGAAGATCGCCAAGGACCGCGGCATCGGCGGCCCGATCCTCTCCGCTTCCTCGTACTTCATGAAGTCCCCGCCGGTCCAGTACTTCGACAACGAGGCCCGGGACAACGTCGAGAAGTTCATCAAGGGCGAGGTCGAGCGCTGAGGTAGCGCGACTGCGGACGCCGCCGCGACCGCACCGTCCTGACCGCGGGCCCTTGGGAATCTCCCCAGGGGCCCGCGGCCTGTGTGAGGCTGTGGCCCATGTCCGCCGTGCGTGCCCTCCGCGTGCTCCTCCGCCGCCGCGATTTCCGCCGGCTGCTGGCCGTCCGGCTCCTCTCCCAGGCCGCCGACGGCGTGTACCAGGTCGCCCTGGCCTCCTACGTCGTCTTCTCCCCCGAGCGGCAAGCGTCTCCCGCGGCCATCGCCTCCGCCATGGCGGTACTGCTGCTCCCGTACTCCGTGCTCGGGCCGTTCGCCGGAGTGCTCCTGGACCGCTGGCGCCGCCGCCAGGTCCTGCTCCACGGCAACTTGCTGCGTACGGTCCTGGCCGCCGCGACCGCGGTGCTGCTGCTGACCGGCGCGCCGGACTGGCTCTTCTACGCCTCCGCCCTCAGCGTCACCGCGGTCAACCGCTTCGTCCTGGCCGGTCTGTCGGCCGCGCTGCCCCGGGTCGTCGACAACGCCGAGGCGCTGGTGGTGGCCAACTCCCTGTCCCCCACGGCCGGCACGCTCGCCGCCACGGTGGGGGGTGGCCTGGCCTTCGCCGTACGGCTCGCCGGCGTGGAATCCGACGCGGTCGCCGTCCTGCTCGGTGCCCTCCTCTATCTCTGCGCCGCACTCGTCGCGCTGCGCATCCCCGCGGCGCTCCTCGGCCCGGACCCTCGCCAGGTCGCACCGCGTGTCTCCGCCGCCCTGCTGAGCACCGCTCGCGGGCTCGCGGCAGGACTGAGGCACCTCAGGGAGCGCCGGTCCGCCGCCCGGGCGCTGGCCGCGATGGCGCTGATGCGCTTCTGCTACGGCGCGCTGACGGTCACCGTGCTGATGCTGTGCCGTGCCTACTGGCCGCAGAACGGGCCCGACGGGATGACAACGCTGGGGTTCGCACTCGCCGCGTCCGGCGCCGGATTCTTCGCTGCCGCGTTGCTGTCCCCCTGGGCGGTCACCCGGCTGACCGCCACCGGCTGGATCGCGGTCTGTGCCGGCGCCGCCGCGGTACTGGTCCCCGCGCTCGGTCTGTCCTTCGCGCTGGCACCGGTACTCGTCGCCGCCTTTGTTCTCGGCCTCACCACTCAGAGCGCGAAGATCGCCACGGACACGGAAGTCCAGTCCGCCGTCGACGACGCATACCGCGGCCGGGTGTTCTCCCTCTACGACGTGCTCTTCCACGTCTCCTTCGTCGGCGCGGCCGGGGTGGCGGCCCTCATACTGCCGCCCGACGGCCGCTCTTCCGTACTGATCATCGGGGTGGCGGTAATCCATCTGGCCGTCGCGCTCGCTATGGCGCGGGCTCGTGTTTCACGTGAAACATCGCCCCGGCCGAAGGACGACCGGGGCGATGCGTGGGGTGTTTCACGTGAAACATGAGCGGCCGGACACGCCGGCCGCCGGGATCAGCTCTGCTGCTGGGCCCACCATTCCTTGAGCGCCGCGACCGCCGCGTCCCGGCCCATCGGGCCGTTCTCCAGCCGCAGCTCCAGCAGGTACTTGTACGCCTTGCCGACGCCCGGCCCGGGCGCGATGTCCAGTACCTGCATGATGTCGTTGCCGTCCAGGTCCGGCCGGATCGCGTCCAGCTCCTCCTGCTCCTGCAGCCGTGCGATGCGCTCCTCGAGCCCGTCGTACGCCCGCGAGAGCGCGTTGGCCTTGCGCTTGTTCCGCGTGGTGCAGTCCGAGCGGGTCAGCTTGTGCAGCCGCGTCAGCAGCGGGCCGGCGTCCCGTACGTACCGGCGGACAGCCGAGTCGGTCCACTCACCCGTGCCGTAGCCGTGGAAGCGCAGGTGCAGCTCCACCAGCCGCGCGACGTCCTTGACCATCTCGTTGGAGTACTTCAGCGCGGTCATCCGCTTCTTGGTCATCTTCGCGCCGACCACCTCGTGGTGGTGGAAGGAGACCCGGCCGTCCTTCTCGAATCGCCGGGTCTTCGGCTTTCCGATGTCGTGCAGCAGCGCCGCCAGCCGCAGCACCAGGTCCGGGCCGTCCTCCTCCAGGTCGATGGCCTGATCCAGGACGGTCAGCGAGTGCTCGTAGACATCCTTGTGACGGTGATGCTCGTCACGCTCCAGCCGCAGCGCCGGCAGCTCCGGCAGGACCCGGTCGGCGATGCCGCTCTCGACCAGGAGCGCGAGCCCCTTGCGGGGGTACGCACCCAGGATCAGCTTGTTCAGTTCGTCACGCACCCGCTCGGCGGAGACGATGTCGATCCGATCCGCCATCTCCTTCATCGCGGCCACGACCTCGGACGCCACCGTGAAGTCCAGCTGCGCGGCGAAGCGCGCCGCCCGCATCATCCGCAGCGGGTCGTCCGAGAAGGACTCCTGGGGGGTGCCCGGCGTGCGCAACACCTGCGCCGCGAGGTCCTCCAGACCGTTGTGCGGGTCGATGAACTCCTTCTCCGGGAGCGCCACGGCCATCGCGTTCACCGTGAAGTCCCGGCGCACCAGATCGTCCTCGATCGAGTCGCCGTAGGACACCTCGGGCTTGCGGGAGGTCCGGTCGTACGCCTCCGAGCGGTACGTCGTGACCTCGATGTCGAAGGAGTCCTTCTTGCAGCCGACCGTGCCGAAGGCGATGCCGACCTCCCACACCGCGTCCGCCCACGGCCGGACGATCTTCAGAACGTCCTCGGGCCGGGCGTCGGTGGTGAAGTCCAGGTCATTGCCGAGCCGGCCCAGCAAGGCATCCCGCACTGAACCGCCGACCAGGGCAAGAGTGAACCCGGCCTCCTGAAAACGGCGGGCCAGATCGTCCGCGACGGGCGACACGCGCAGCAGCTCGCTGACGGCGCGGCGCTGGACCTGATTCAGCGCCTGCGTCGACTGTGCGCTGCGCTCGGTCTGCGGGGCGTGGGTGTCATTGTTGGCGTTCGGCACAACAGGACAGGGTACGTGCCCGCGCCGCGCGAGGCGGACACGTATAAAGGGGACGAGTTCGCGGAGACCGGCCGCCCACCCGAGCAGGTGGAGCAGTCCGCAGCACTTCGCCACAGCAGTCATCGTTACCATGCGTGGACGCATATTGCGACGACCACTGACGACGACGAGGGACGGGCGAGCGCGTGGCCGAGGCGGCAGGGTTCCAGGTGACCGAACGGCCGCGTGGTCGATGGCTGCGACGGGCCGCTGCGCTGGTCGCCGGTGCGCCGCTGCTGGCCGGACTGCTGCAGGTCCCCGCGGCGCAGGAAGCGCAAGCCGCACCCTCCGGCTCCCGGACGGTCGACGTCGACATCGACTCGCTCACCCCGCCGGCGCCCGGCAAGGACGACGACGCGGTCACCGTCTCCGGCAGCATCACCAACGAGGGCCGCGCGACGATCACCGGCGGCCACATCGGTCTGCGCCGCGGCCCCGTACTGAACAACCGCAGCTCCATCGACGACGTGGCCCGGCGCACCGGCTACTCCGCGGGCCTGGACGGCCAGGAGGTCGGCGGCAAGACGGAGAAGATCAAGGCGCTGAAGCCGGGAGTCTCCCAGCCCTTCACCCTGCGCGTCCCGGTGAAGAAGCTGCGTCTGAGCAAGGACGGCGTCTACCAGCTCGGCGTCTCCTTCTCCGGCCGCTCCAGGAGCGCCCCGTACGAGCAGGTGCTCGGCATCGAGCGCACCTTCCTGCCCTGGCAGGAGGCCGACGCGCCGAAGAAGACCGACCTCACGTACCTGTGGCCGCTGATCTCCAAGACGCACCTCACCGCGGAGACCGAGGGCGACGAACAGCAGACCCCGATCTTCCGCGACGACAAGCTGGCGGCCGAGATCGCGCCGGGCGGCCGGCTGCAGCAGCTCGTCGCCCTCGGTAAGGACCTTCCGGTCACCTTCGTCGTCGATCCCGACCTGCTGGCCTCGGTCGACGCCATGACCGGCCGGTACAAGGTCGAGGGGCCGAACGGCACGACCAGGCCGGGCCGGAACCAGGACGTGGCCAAGCAGTGGCTGAGCGATCTGGAGCAGGCGGTCCAGGCCCACGAGGTCATCGCGCTGCCGTTCGGCGACCCCGACATCGCCTCGCTGGCGCACGAGGGCAAGGCCGTACCGAGCGCGCTGGGCCACCTCGGCCCGGCCACCGAGCTCGCGTCGAAGACCGTGGACACCGTCCTCCCGGGCGTGAAGGCGCGCAACGACTTCGCCTGGCCCGTCGACGGCGCCGTGGACTCCTCCGTCGTGGACGTGGCGACCTCGGCGGGGGCGCACAACGTCATCGCCCGCAGCGACAGCATGCGGGAGAACGGCCTGTCCTACACCCCCACCTCCGCCCGGCCCATCGGCGGCGGCAACACCGCCGTCGTCGCGGACGCCGGGCTGTCCACCGCCTTCACCGGTGACCTGTCCAAGGCCGGCTCGGCGACCCTGGCGGTGCAGAACTTCCTCTCCCAGACCCTGATGATCAATCTTCAGGACCCGTCACGGCAGCGCAGCGTCGTGGTGGCGCCCCAGCGGATGCCCACCGCGAGCCAGGCCCAGGCGATGGCGAAGGCCGTGCGGGCGTTGGACGACAGCGGCTGGGCCGAGGCGCAGGACCTCAGCGACGCGGCCAAGGCCAAGCCCGACCGGAACGCCACGCGCCAGGTGCCCGGCCCCGCCTCGTACCCGGCCTCGCTGCGCAAGCACGAGCTGCCCGCGGCCGCGTTCCGGCAGGCACAGGAGACGCGTACCGCGCTGGACGACTTCGAGGTCATCCTGGCCGAGCCGTGGCGGGTCGAGACCCCCTTCGGCAACGCGATCATGCGGATGATGTCGACGTCGTGGCGCGGCGACGCCAAGGGCGCCAAGGCGTTCCGCAAGTCCGTCCGCAGCTATCTGGACGGCCTGACGACCAAGGTGCATCTGATCCAGAAGTCGGACGCCACGCTCTCCGGGCGCAGCGCCACGATTCCCGTCACGGTGCAGAACAACCTCGTCCGGGGCGTCGAGGGCATGACGCTGCGGCTCACTTCCTCCCAGCCCAACCGTCTGGACGTGGGTGAACCGCAGACGATCGACGTCGAGGGCGGGCACAGCCAGTCCTTCAAGTTCGACACCACCGCGCACGCGAACGGCCCGGTGCAGGTCACCGCGCAGCTCTACACCGCCGACGGCAAGCGGTACGGGCGGGCGATGACCTTCGAGGTGAACGTCACCGAGATCACCGCTACGGTCATGCTCGTCATCGCGGGCGGCGTGCTGCTGCTCGTCCTCGCCGGCGTACGGATCTACCTGCAGCGCAAGCGCGCGGCGGCCCGCGAGGACGACGACGGCACCGACGGCGGGGACGGTACGGACGGCGGCACCGACGGCGGCGCCGGCTCGGACGACGGGGACGGCACCCCGGACCGCGACGGCACGGACGACGACGGCCGGCCCTCGGACGGCGAATCCGAGCAGCCGGGTGACCCGGCTGCGGACACCGGTTCGGAAAGCACGGACGCGTCCGGCTCGGGTGAGAAAGTGGACCGTTGATACATGGCGGGGCCGGATGGCCGGCGACGGATGAGGTGGGGCAGCTATGAATGCGCCGTACGACGGTGACCGCGGCCAGGCTGCGAGCGGCGACGCCGCAGGCCGGCCCCCACAGCCGCCGCAGGCACCGGACCCATATGTGCAGGACGCCTACTCGCGGGCGCCCTTCCCCTCGCAGGACCCCGCGGCCCAGGACCCGGTGGCCGACGCGCTGTACGACCGGGCTGCGCACCCGCCGCACCAGGCCGCGCCGGACCACCCGCTCTACCAGCAGCCGCCGGCCCCCCGGTATACCCCAGGGCCGGAGGCATGGCCCGCACCGCCGGCGCCCGAGCCGCAGGGCCCGGGGCAGCGGCTGTACGGCGACGCCACGGCGACCACCCAGTTCGTCGGCGTGGACGACCTGATCACCCAGGCCGCCGACCGGCCGGCGGAACCCGATGCGTTCGCCCACCTCTACCGTGACCAGCGGGCGCCGGAACCGCAGCGGCCACCGGCCCAGAACAGCGGCCCGGGCCCGTACCCGCCGTCGGGCGGACACTACGGACCGCCGGGTGGGCAGTACGAGCCCACCGCCGGGCAGTACGAGCCGGCGGGCGGGCCGCAGCCCGTGCCCCCGGCCGAACCCGAGCCGGCCTCGGCAGCGGAGCCGCCGGAGCCCGAGGGACGCACCGGCGGCAAGGCCGGCAGCCTGCTGAAGTCCAGCGCCGTGATGGCCGCCGGCACCATGGTCTCCCGGCTGACCGGCTTCGTACGGTCCGCGCTGATCGCCTCCGCGCTCGGCGCCGCCGTCCTCGGTGACGCCTGGCAGGTGGCCTACACGCTGCCCACGATGATCTTCATCCTGACCATCGGCGGCGGCCTGAACTCGGTGTTCGTGCCGCAGCTGGTGCGCGCGATGAAGGAGGACGAGGACGGCGGCGAGGCGTACGCCAACCGTCTGCTGACCCTGGTGATGGTGATCCTCGGCGCCCTCACCGTCGCGGCCGTGTTCGCGGCGCCATGGCTGGTACGGGCGATGTCCGGGTTCGCACCCGACTCGGCCAGCTTCGAGGTCGCCGTCGCCTTCACCCGCTACTGCGTGCCCACGATCTTCTTCATGGGCATCCACGTGATCATGGGCCAGGTGCTCAACGCCCGCGGCCGCTTCGGCGCGATGATGTGGACCCCGGTCCTCAACAACGTCGTCATGATCAGCACGTTCGGGCTGTTCATCTGGGTGTACGGCAGCGCCGGCTCCTCGCACATCGGTGTCACGACCATCCCCGAGGCCGGCATCCGGCTGCTCGGCATCGGCACCCTGCTCGGCCTGGTCGTCCAGGCGCTGGCGATGATCCCGTACCTGCGCGACGCCGGCTTCAAGCTCCGGCCGCGGTTCGACTGGCGGGGCCACGGCCTGGGCAAGGCCGCCAAGCTCGCCAAGTGGACCGTGCTCTTCGTGCTCGCCAACCAGGCCGGCGTCCTGGTCGTCTCGAAGCTCTCCACGCTGGCCGGTGAGAAGGCCGCCGGACAGGGCGCCCCCGGCACCGGCTACATGGCGTACTCCAACGCCCAGCTGATCTGGAACATGCCGCACGCGATCATCACCGTCTCCGTGATGGCCGCCCTGCTGCCGCGCCTGGCACGCTCCGCGCACGACGGCGACATCGGCGCCGTACGCGACGACATCTCCCAGGGCCTGCGCACCTCCGCCGTGGCCGTCGTGCCGATCGCATTCGGCTTCCTGACCCTCGGCATCCCGATGTGCACGCTGGTCTTCGCCGGAACCGGGTCCGAAGCCGGCGTCTCCACGGGCTTCATGCTCATGGCCTTCGGCCTCGGCCTGATCCCCTACTCCGTGCAGTACGTCGTGCTGCGCGCCTTCTACGCGTACGAGGACACCCGCACGCCCTTCTACAACACGCTGATCGTCGCCGCGGTCAACGCCGCCGCCTCGGCCCTGTGCTACCTCGTCCTGCCCGTGCGGTGGGCCGTGGTGGGCATGGCGGCCTCCTACGGTCTGGCGTACATCATCGGCGTCGGCGTGGCGTGGCGCCGGCTGCGCAAGCGGATGGGCGGCGACTTGGACGGTGCGCACGTCGTGCGTACGTACGCCCGGCTGGCCGGCGCGAGCCTCCCCGCCACCCTGTTCTCCGGCGCCGCCGTGTACGGGATCATCCAGGGGCTGGGGACCGGCGTGCTGGGATCGCTCGTCGCGCTGGTCGGCGGCGGTGCCGTCCTGCTGGTGGTCTTCTACGCGGCCGCCAAGAAGATGCGCATCGAAGAACTCAACGCCCTGGTCGGCATGGTGCGCGGCAAGCTGGGGCGCTGAGCGAGCACAACCTTCGTCCGCCACCGTGTGTCGTGCACAGTGGCGGACTGTGGGCACAATTGACTTGGCTCTTTTGAGCATGCAACGGATGGGGAGGCAGGAACGACGGTGGCGGAACGGAGCACGGCTGCCGTCGACGTGGCCGACACGAGCGGTGGAGAACCGCTCGCCGCCAAGGCGGACGAGGCCACGACCGACGGCACGAAGGCCGAGAAGGTGACCGACGCGGCACAGGACACCGCGGACGACGGCGAGCAGAGCGCCACAGCATCCGAGGCACAGCCGCCCGAACTGCACAGCGGTCACAAGCTGGCCAGGCGCTACCGCCTGGAGGAGTGCGTCACCCGACTGGACGGCTTCAGCAGCTGGCGTGCCGTGGACGAGAAACTGCGCCGCGCTGTCGGGGTCCACATCCTGCCCGCCGACCACCCGCGTGCCCGTCCCGTGCTCTCCGCCGCGCGGTCCGCCGCGCTGCTCGGCGACCCGCGCTTCGTCCAGGTCCTCGACGCCGTCGAGGAGAACGACCTGGTCTACGTCGTCCACGAATGGCTCCCGGACGCCACCGAACTGACCGCCGTCCTCGCCGCCGGACCGCTCGAACCGCACGACGCCTACCAGCTCGTGACGCAGATCTCCCAGGCCATGGCCGCCGCCCACCGTGAGGGCCTGGCACACCTCCGGCTGACCCCCGGGTCCGTCCTGCGCACCTCCTCCGGTCAGTACCGCATCCGGGGCCTGGCCATCATGGCCGCGCTCCGCGGGATCACCAGCGACCACCCGCAGCGCACCGACACGGAGGCCATCGGCGCGCTGCTGTACGCCGGGCTCACCCAGCGCTGGCCGTACGAGAACGACGCGTACGGCCTGTCCGGGCTGCCCAAGGGCGTCGGCCTGATCGCCCCCGACCAGGTGCGGGCCGGTGTGCACCGCGGCCTGTCGGAGCTGGCCATGCGCGCGCTCGTCAACGACGGCGCCACCGCATCCCGCCAGGAACAGCCCTGCACCACGCCGGAGGAGCTGGCCAAGGCCGTCGGCGCGATGCCACGCATCCGCCCGCCGGAGCCCTCCTTCACCACCCCGCCGCCCTACCAGCGCACCGGCTACCAGCAGGGCACGTACGGTCAGCAGGCCGGCGCCGGACGACCCGGCGCTTCGGCCACCCGGCCTGTTCCCACCCCGCCGCCTCCGCTGCAGAGCCGTACCGGCAGGGCGGCCAAGTGGTGCGTCTCCGCGCTGCTGATCGCCGCGCTGGGACTCGGCAGCTGGCAGCTGGCCGACACGCTCCTGAAGGACCGGAACCAGGACGACTCCGGCAGCTCGGAGACGACCGGGGGCCACGGCGGCACGGCGTCGGGCAAGACCGTCGGCGTCGACAAGGTCGTGGACTTCGATCCGGCGCCGGGCGGTGACGGCACGGAGAACCCGCAGGACGCCCCCAAGGCCCTCGACGGGGATCCCGCCACGTCCTGGCCGACCCGCAATTACTACGGCCGCTCCGACCTCGGCGGCCTCAAGGACGGCGTGGGGCTGATTCTCGACCTCGGCAAGGTCCAGCAGGTCGGCAGCGTCAAGGTCGACCTCGTCGGGAGCACCTCGCTCGACTTCCGTGCCGCCTCCGAGGACAGCAGCGGTGCGCCCACGTCCCTCGACGGCTTCAAGAAGATCGCCGACGGCTCGGGGGAGACGGTCACGCTGCGCGCGAAGGAGCCGATCAAGACACAGTACGTATTGGTCTGGCTCACCGACCTCCCGTTGAAGGACGATGGCAACTACCGGGGCCAGATCAAGGAGATCAAGGTCCGTAGCTAGGGGTGGGCAGCAGGGGGGCGCCAGGATGTCGATGCGGACAGCGGCCAGGAGGCGCCGGTGCTCCCCGGGCCTCCTTTCGCCCCCGCGGCCGGCCGCTGTGGCCGTCGTCCTGCAGCCTGGTACCGCCGAGCACCCGTATGTAAGCTCCCGTGTACAGCTTGACGCCAGGGGTTCGGTTATGCGTGATGGCGCAGTGATGCCCACCGTCGTAGGAAAGGTCGGTCCGGCCGGAGTCCTGGCCGTCCCGGCCGACGCCCGTGCCCGGGCGGCCCCGGGCAGGACGCGCACCGCGGTGCCGTCCGCGCGGCCGGCGCTCCCCGGTCCGCACCGGGCCGGCTCCTGCGAGGCGGGCCATGGCAGATAACGTCCGCCCCTCCGACCAGGCGCTCCTCGCCCGCCATGTCGAGGGTGACCCCGACGCCTTCGGCGAGATCGTCAGGCGCCACCGTGACCGGCTGTGGGCGGTGGCGCTGCGCACCCTCGGCGACCGCGAGGAAGCGGCCGACGCCGTGCAGGACGCCCTGGTGTCCGCCTACCGCGCCGCCCACACCTTCCGCGGCCAGTCGGCCGTCACTACCTGGCTGCACCGCATCACGGTCAACGCCTGCCTGGACCGGGCCCGCAAGGCGGCCTCCCGGCGCACCTCGCCGGTCGCGGAGACCGAGCGGCTGGAACAGCTCATCGAGCCGCACGAATCCGCCGCGGTACCGGCCGAGCGCCAGGATCTCCACCGCGAGCTGCTCAGCGCCCTCCGCACTCTCCCCGCCGAACAGCGCGCGGCCATCGTCCTCGTCGACATGCAGGGCTACCCCGTGGCCGAGGCCGCGGAGGTACTGGGCGTCCCCACCGGCACGGTGAAGAGCCGGTGCGCGCGCGGCCGGGCCCGGCTCCTTCCGATGCTCACCCATCTGCGCGCCGAAGACGGGGATAAGGGCACCTCAGGCGGGGGAAGGAACCGGGCGCAGGGGACATCCGTCCCACAGACGGCAGGACCGAATGACTCAGGGGCCGTGAAGGGCGGAGGTGGGCGAGCGTGACAGCCACGACCGACACGGGCGGGCATCCGGAGGTCGCGGAGATCTCCGCGCTCGCGGACGGGTTGCTTTCGCCCGCCCGCGCGGCGGACCTCCGCGCGCATCTCGACGGATGCCCGCTGTGTGAGGACGTCCACAGCTCGCTGGAGGAGATCCGCGCACTGCTCGGCACGCTGCCGGGTCCGGGACGGATGCCCGACGATGTCGTCGGTCGTATCGACGCCGCGCTGGCGGCCGAAGCGCTGCTCGATGCCACGGCGCCCAACGCTGATGCCGCCCTCGTATCGACCGCCTCGGGCGACGGCTCCCGCATCGTGGGACAGTCGGCCGGTACGCATGATGGCTCGGTTTCACGTGAAACCGTGGAGGAGAAGCAGGACACGGTTTCACGTGAAACAGTGCCCGTGCGTTCCGGTGGCATCTCCGCTGACCGCCCGGTCGGCTACCCCCGCTCCGCCACAGGTCCCGGTCGCAAGGCCTCCGGCCTCCGTACGGCGAGGGCGCACCGCTGGCCCAAGGTGCTGCTCGGCACAGCGGCTGCCGCAGCCGTGCTCGGCATCGGCGGCATCCTTCTGCAGAATGGTTCCGCGAACACCGGACAGGACCAGGATCCCGGCGTGACCGCCACCGAGCAGAGCCCCACGGAGGGGTCGCTCAGCTCCGCGACTCTGGGCAACCACGTGCGCGACTTGCTCGACGATCCCGGCCGCAGCAAGACCCCCGATGTCGGTACCCAGAGCTCGCCCCAGACACCACTGCGCGGTGCGGACGACACGATCCCCTCCTGCGTGCGCAAGGGCCTCGCACGGCCCGAGAAGCCGCTGGCCGCGAGCCGCGACACCTATCAGGGCAAGGACGCCTACGTCGTCGTGCTGCCCCATCCGTCCGACACCGCGCGGGTCTCCGCCTATGTCGTCTCGGCGTCCTGCGTCTCTGCCTCACCGCCTGTGCCTGGCAAGATTCTGCTCAGCGGGAGCTACCCCCGCGGCTGAGTCACCGGACCCGGCCCCGGGCTCCGGGCCGCTACGGGTGCGCTGGGACACTGCGGGAATGCTCGCCCCGTAGGATCCGTTGGGTGGGATGAGAGTTTCTCCAGCCCACCCAACGCAGTCGGCAGAGACAAGGAAGACACCCGTGAGCGACGTCCGTAACGTGATCATCATCGGCTCCGGGCCTGCGGGCTATACCGCCGCGCTCTACACCGCCCGTGCCTCGCTGAAGCCGCTGGTGTTCGAGGGCGCCGTCACCGCCGGTGGCGCACTGATGAACACCACCGATGTGGAGAACTTCCCCGGCTTCCGGGACGGCATCATGGGCCCGGACCTCATGGACAACATGCGGGCCCAGGCCGAGCGCTTCGGCGCCGAGCTGATCCCCGATGACGTCACCGCCGTGGACCTCTCCGAGCCCATCAAGACGGTCACCGACTCCGCCGGCACCGTGCACCGCGCGCACGCCGTCATCGTGACCACCGGCTCCCAGCACCGCAAGCTCGGCCTGCCCCGTGAGGACGAGCTCTCCGGTCGCGGCGTCTCGTGGTGCGCCACCTGCGACGGCTTCTTCTTCAAGGACCAGGACATCGCCGTCATCGGCGGCGGTGACACCGCGATGGAGGAGGCCACCTTCCTCTCCCGCTTCGCCAAGTCCGTCACCATCGTCCACCGCCGCGACACCCTGCGCGCCAGCAAGGCGATGCAGGAGCGCGCGTTCGCCGACCCGAAGATCAAGTTCGTCTGGGACAGCGAGGTCGCCGAGATCCACGGCGAGAACAAGCTCTCCGGTCTGACCCTGCGCAACCTCAAGACCGGCGACACCTCCGAGCTGCCGGTCACCGGCCTGTTCATCGCGATCGGTCACGACCCGCGCACCGAGCTGTTCAAGGGCCAGCTGAAGCTGGACGACGACGGTTACCTCAAGGTGGACGCGCCCAGCACCCACACCAACATCCAGGGCGTCTTCGCCGCCGGTGACGTCGTGGACCACACCTACCGTCAGGCGATCACCGCCGCCGGCACGGGCTGCTCCGCCGCCCTGGACGCCGAGCGCTTCCTGGCCTCGCTCACCGACAGCGAGCCGGCCGAGCCCGAGCAGACCCCTGCCGCGCCCGAGCAGACCCCCACCGCCTGACCGCGAACGTCAGCTGTTCACACCCCACCCAGTAAGGAGAACGCCATGGCCGGTGCCACGGTGACCGTCACGGACGCCAACTTCGAAGAGGTCGTCCTCAAGAGCGACAAGCCCGTACTCGTCGACTTCTGGGCCACCTGGTGCGGTCCGTGCCGCCAGGTCGCCCCGTCGCTGGAGGCCATCGCCTCCGAGCACGACGAGATCGTCATCGCCAAGCTCAACACCGACGAGAACCCCGCGACCACCGCCAAGTACGGCGTCATGTCGATTCCGACCATGAACGTCTACCAGGGCGGCGAGGTCGTGAAGACCATCGTCGGCGCCAAGCCGAAGGCCGCGATCGAGCGGGACCTGGCGGACTTCCTCGCCTGATCTCTGCACGATGTTTCACGTGAAACGGGCCTGCCCTCCGGGGCGGGCCCGTTTCGCTGTCCGCGCTACAGGGGCCGGAGCACCGGTTCCTTCTGGACGGCACCCAGCAGCCGGTCCAGCGCGAGTTCCACGTCTTCCTTCCACGACAGGGTCGTGCGCAGCTCCAGGCGCAGCCGGGGGTAGCGCGGGTGCGGCCGTACGGTCTTGAAGCCCACCGCGAGCAGGTGATCGGCGGGCAGCACACACGCTGGCTCCGTCCACTTCGCGTCACCGAACGCCTCGATCGCCTTGAAGCCCCGCCGCAGCAGATCCTTCGCGACCGTCTGGACCATGACCCTGCCCAGCCCCTGGCCCTGGTAGCCGGGGATGAGCCAGGCGGTCATCAGCTGCACGGCGTCGGGGGAGACAGGGCTCGTCGGAAAGGCCGTGGAGCGTGGCACATAGGCCGGAGGCGCGTACAGCACGAAGCCGACCGGGACCTCGTCCACATAGACCACCCGGCCGCAGGAACCCCACTCCAGCAGCACGGCGGAGATCCACGCTTCCTTCTCCAGCTCGGGCCGGCCGCTCTTTACCGCGGCTTCACCGCTGACGGGGTCGAGCTCCCAGAAGACACACGAGCGGCAGCGCTTGGGGACATCCGGAAGGTTGTCCAGCGTGAGCGGTACGAGCCGACGCCCCATGAAGCCAGGTCCTCACTTCCCTCGCCCACCGCACCTCCCGGCACGGTCAGCGGAACGCGCTCACTGAGCAGGCCACCGACGAACCCGCCGACGGCCCCCAGACCGAACCCCGCTGCCATCAATCCGGTGCGGCTCACCGATCGCATGGCCTCTCCTCGTCGTGAGGTGACTCCGAGTGGATGCGTGCCATACCCGAACGCATCGTAACCGGGACAACATGAACCCGGGTACCGCGAAAAGGCAAAGGGCGGGCCGTGTTCCGGTCACCTCACCGGCACACGGCCCGCCCTCACATCGGACGGCGGCATCTCACGCCTCGTCGCTGTCCTCCTCCGGCTGCTTGTCCAGCACCCGTCCCTCCCCGGGAGCCAGCGTGCCCAGGATGCGGTCGAGATCGTCTATCGAGGCGAACTCCACGACGATCTTGCCCTTCTTCTGGCCGAGGTCGACCTTCACCCGCGTCTCGAACCGGTCCGAGAGCCGCGAGGCCAGATCGGTCAGGGCGGGCGAGACTCGGGTGCCCGCCCGCGGCCCCTTCGCCTTCGACGCGCTCTTGGGCGTGGACCCCATCAGGGTCACGATCTCCTCGACCGCCCGCACCGAGAGCCCCTCGGCCACGATGCGGTGCGCCAGCCGGTCCTGCTCCTCGGAGTCCTCCACGGACAGCAGCGCCCGCGCATGACCGGCCGAGAGCACCCCGGCAGCGACCCGCCGCTGCACCGACGGCGACAGCTTCAGCAGCCGCAGGGTGTTGGAGACCTGCGGACGCGAGCGCCCGATCCGGTCCGCCAGCTCGTCGTGCGTGCAGTTGAAGTCCTTCAGCAGCTGGTCGTATGCCGCCGCTTCCTCCAGCGGGTTCAGCTGAGCCCGGTGGAGGTTCTCCAGGAGCGCGTCCAGGAGCAGCTTCTCGTCGTCCGTCGCCCTGACGATCGCTGGGATCTTCTCCAGACCGGCCTCACGGCACGCCCGCCAGCGGCGCTCGCCCATGATGAGCTCGTACCGGTCGGGGCCCGTGGCCCGCACGACGACCGGCTGGAGCAGGCCCACCTCCTGGATGGAGGTGATCAGCTCCGCCAGGGCGTCCTCGTCGAACACCTCACGCGGCTGCCGTGGATTGGGAGTGATCGAGCCGATCGGCAGCTCGGCGAAGTGCGCCCCGGCGACCTCGCCCTCCTTGTCCTTTACCACCGGCTCGGCCGGTGCCTCCGTTTCACGTGAAACCGCAGCGTCCGGGATGGCCGCCACCTTGGCCGCGGCAACACCTCGCTCCGGCGCCATGACCGGCACCGCCGATGGCGATGTCGTCCCCCGTCCCACCGCCGGGCCGGCGTTGTCCGAACCCTGCGGTGCCGCGGGGATCAGCGCACCGAGCCCGCGGCCCAGTCCTCTACGTCGTTCGCTCACTGATTCCCCTCCGACATGCTGTGCTGTGATTCATAGGTCACGCTGAGCCCCTGACCGGCCGTCCCCGAAACCCCGCGCAGCGCGATCTCGCGCGCCGCTTCGAGATAGGACAGCGAACCGCTGGAGCCCGGATCATAGGTGAGCACCGTCTGCCCGTAGCTCGGCGCCTCAGAGATGCGCACGGAGCGGGGGATGCTGGTTCTCAGTACCTCGCTGCCGAAGTGACTGCGCACCTCGTCGGCGACCTGGGAGGCGAGCCGGGTCCGGCCGTCGTACATGGTCAGCAGGATCGTCGAGACGTGAAGCTTGGGGTTCAGATGGCCGCGGACCAGATCGACGTTCCGCAGCAGCTGGCCCAGGCCCTCCAGCGCGTAGTACTCGCACTGGATCGGGATCAGCACCTCGGCACCGGCCACCAGCGCGTTGACCGTCAGCAGGCCGAGCGAGGGCGGGCAGTCGATGAGGATGTAGTCCAGCGGCTGCTCGTACGCCTTGATGGCCCGGTCCAGCCGGCTCTCCCTGGCCACCAGCGAGACCAGCTCGATCTCCGCACCGGCCAGGTCGATCGTGGCGGGGGCACAGAACAGCCCCTCCACGTCCGGCACCGGCTGCACCACGTCGGAAAGCGGCTTGCTCTCCACCAACACGTCGTAGATGGAGGGGACTTCGGAGTGGTGGTCGATCCCCAGGGCCGTGGAGGCGTTGCCCTGCGGGTCCAGGTCCACCACCAGTACTCGTGCCCCGTGCAGGGCGAGTGAGGCAGCCAGGTTCACGGTGGTCGTGGTCTTGCCGACCCCGCCCTTCTGGTTGGCCACCACCATGACCCGGGTCTGCTCGGGGCGGGGCAGACCCTCTCCCGCACGACCCAGCGCCTGGACTGCCAGCTGAGCAGCACGACCGATCGGGGTGTCGTCCATGGGGGGCGGCGTTTCACGTGAAACGTCGTCCCCGAGCGACTCGCTACGGGGACCGGGGACCGGATCGGTCATCGGTCCCGCGATGTTGGCGTCGGACCGCAAGGATTCACTCTCCTCGACTTCAGGCTCGCAATGCTCAGAGCCTGCCATGGTTTCGGTGTCGCGAACCAGCGAGGCCCTGTCTCCTGTGGATGAATCCTCCTCTGTGGATACATCCGTGACCCGACCGGGTCGGTGGCCACGCGGTGCGGCAGCCGCACGACCTCGACTGATGATTCCATGCAGCAGGGAGCGACGTTTCACGTGAAACACGATGCCAGCGCCGTGTCCCATTCCCCCGCGACACTCCGGCTTATGTCGTTTTGGTGGTTTGTATGGAGCATGGCCCTCGTCGGTTCGAGCGACGCCCCTGGCCAGACATGACAGGAGCGCTTCCCGTCGGCGGACGGAAAGCGCTCCTGTCTGCGTCTGGTGTTGTGCTGCGCCGGTCTACCGCCGACGACCCCGGGTCGGCCGATTGGCGCGATTCGCCTTGGCGCGCTTGGCCGCGAAGCGGACGCCGCCGGGACTCTCGCCCACCTCCACACGGACGACCGTGGACAGCGGATCCACCACGCCCTCGCCGACGTGCACCACCGAGGTGGACTCCACGCCGAGCTTGCTGAGCGCCGCCCGGGCGCCCTTCAGCTCTTCCTCCGCGGTGTCGCCCTTGAGCGCCAGCATCTCGCCGTACGGCCGCAACAGCGGGACACCCCAGCCGGCCAGCCGGTCCAGCGGTGCCACGGCACGCGCGGTCACCACGTGGACCTGAGGAATCTTGCCCATCACCTCTTCGGCCCGGCCCCGCACCACGGTCACGTGATCCAGCCCCAGCAGCTCCACGACCTCCTGCAGGAAGTTCGTCCGCCGCAGCAGCGGCTCCAGCAGGGTGATCTTCAAATCCGGTCGTACCAGCGCCAGGGGAATGCCCGGCAGCCCGGCCCCCGAGCCCACATCGCACACCGAGACGCCCTCCGGGACCACCTCGGAGAGCACCGCGCAATTCAGCAGGTGCCGCTCCCACAGCCGCGGCACCTCACGCGGACCGATCAGCCCGCGCCGAACACCCGCGTCGGCGAGCAGCTCGCCGTACCGCACGGCCTCCGGGAAGCGCTCACCGAAAATCTCCCGCGCCGCTTCCGGCGCCGCTGGAAGCTCCGCCGCTGACTCCGTCACGGTTACCGCCCTTCCTCTGAACTGCTGATCCTGCCGCTTGCCCGGATCGAGACCCGGTCCTGGCAGAAGGCTGACAAGACGTGGCCCCGCCTGCGAACAGACGGGGCCAAAGACACACGCGAGCGCCGGAGAATCAGGCCGGGAGCACGACGACCCGGCGCTGGGGCTCCTCGCCCTCGGACTCGCTGCGCAGCCCGGCCGCCGCGACGGCGTCGTGCACCACCTTGCGCTCGAACGGCGTCATCGCCTTCAGCTTCACCGGCTCGCCCGAGGTCTTCGCCTCCTGAGCCGCCTTGGCACCCAGCTCCGCGAGCTCCTCGCGCTTGCGTGCGCGGTAGCCGGCGATGTCCAGCATCAGACGGCTGCGGTCGCCGGTCTCCCGGTGCACCGCCAGCCGGGTCAGCTCCTGGAGCGCCTCCAGCACCTCGCCGTCCCGGCCCACCAGCTTCTGCAGGTCGCGGCTGGTGGAGTCGCTGATGATCGACACCGCGGCACGGTCGGCCTCGACGTCCATGTCGATGTCGCCGTCGAGATCCGCGATGTCCAGCAGGCCCTCGAGGTAGTCGGCCGCGATCTCGCCCTCCTGCTCCAGCCGGGACAGGGTGTCGGTGCCCTCGGCGGCAGGGGTCGTGTCCGTCACGAAAGACTCCTTCTACTTCTTGGACGGGTGCTTGGGCCGCTGCTGGCCCTTGCGCTGTCCGGACTTGGCGTTACGGGAGGAACCGGAGGCCGAGCTGCCCTTGGGCTTGCCGCCCTCGGAGGACTTCTTCGCGGCGTCCGCCTTCTGGCCCGAGTCCTTCTGCAGCGACTGCTTCGTCTCGCCGCCCTTGGCCGTGGAGCCCGACTGCCCGCCCTGCGCACCGGCCCGGGTGCGGGTCTGCGTACCGCCGCCGGCCGGGGCCGCGGTCTGCCGCTGGGACTTGCTCTGCCGCTTCGGCTGCTGGCGGTTCTGGCGCGCCTCCTCGACGGCCTTCCTCGCCTCGACCTCGGCCGGGTCTTCCTTCAGCTTGCCCTTCGCACGCAGCCGCTCCTGGCGCTCCGTGTATGCCTTGCTGCCCGGAGTGGGGTTACGGCGGATGATGAACATCTGCTGGCCCATGGTCCACACGTTGGTGGTCAGCCAGTACACGAGGACACCGACGGGGAAGTTGATACCGAAGACGGCGAACATGATCGGGAAGACGTACATCAGCATCTTCTGCTGCTGCATGAACGGCGTCTTGACCGTGAGGTCGACGTTCTTCGTCATCAGCTGGCGCTGCGTGTAGAACTGCGACGCCGACATCAGGACGATCATGATGACCGTGACGACCCGGACGTCGGTGAGGGAGGCGCCGAGCCTCTCGATCTTGGACGCGCTGTCCATGAACTTCGCGGCCAGCGGGGCACCGAAGATGTGCGCCTTGTTCGCGCTGTCCAGCAGCGGCTGGTTGATGACACCGACGATCTGGTTGTTCGCGATGTGATTCAGGACCTGGTACAGCGCGATGAAGAACGGCGACTGGGCCAGGATCGGGAGACAGCTCGAGAGCGGGTTGGTGCCCGTCTCCTTGTAGAGCTTCATCATCTCTTCGGACTGGCGCTGCTTGTCGCTCTTGTAGCGCTCCTGGATCGCCTTCATCTTCGGCTGGAGCGCCTGCATGTTCCGCGTCGACTTGATCTGCTTCACGAAGAGCGGGATCAGGCAGATACGGATCAGCACCACCAGCGAGACGATGGACAGGCCCCACGCCGCGCCGCTGTTCTTGTCGAAGACCAGGCTGTACAGCGAATGGAACTGGACGATGATCCAGGAAACGGCGTAATAGAGAGGATTCAGGATCGTGTCCACGAATCAAGCTCCTTGGGCGTTGGGCTGAGTCTCGGGCTGTGCGGCAGGCTCAACATGGACGGTGGGCCCGCCCAGGCGGCTCCTCAGCCGCTGGTGCCAGACCGGGTGCTTCCGGGGCGGTACATGGTCGACACCGCCGAGCGACCACGGATTGCAGCGCAGGATGCGCCAGGCGGTCAGCGCGGTACCTTTCACCGCGCCGTGCCGGTCGATGGCCGTGTAGCCATAGTGCGAACACGACGGGTAGTACTTGCAGACCGGCCCCAGCAAGGGGCTGATGGTCCACTGGTACAACTTGATCAACAGCAGCAGCGGGTACTTCACGGAGCGCCCCCTCCTGGGTCCCGCCCGGGGGTCCTCAGCAGGCGCTGCAGCGCGGCATCAAGATCACGGGCAATCGCGTCGTAGTCCGCCTCACCCGCGCCGGGCAGCGCACGTACAACCACCAGGCTACCGGCGGGCAGCCGGTCCAGGCGGTCACGCACGAGGTGACGGAGCCGACGCTGGACCTTGTTCCGAACCACAGCGTTGCCGATGGCCTTGCTCACGACGAAACCCGCACGCGCCGGGGGAACCATTTCCCCCGCTGCGTGCGGGTCCGTTGCACCGCTGCGTAGATGGACGACAAGGAGCGGGCGCCCGGCCCTGCGTCCCCGGCGTACCGCGGTCGCGAAGTCCTCGCGCCGCCTCAGCCGATTCTCGGTAGGCAGCACGTCATGGACCTAGAGGCCGGGCTGTCAGGCCGACAGGCGGGCGCGACCCTTGCCACGGCGGGACGCGAGGATCGCGCGGCCGGCACGCGTGCGCATGCGCAGGCGGAAGCCGTGGGTCTTGGCGCGACGACGGTTGTTCGGCTGGAAGGTGCGCTTGCTCACTCGGGGGCTCCAGGAAAGATTGTTGCCTCTTGCGAGACAGGTGTGGGGCGTCGACTGGCTGTCACCGTGCGCCCACGAGTAGCTCGCATACGCCCGAGTGCACCGCTACACGATCGCTGGGCGCGATCTTTGCCCATCGGAGGCAGGCGGCAGCAGCCATCGACAACTCGACCTGGTCACGGTACGCGCGGCTGCATCATCCGGTCAAACCGGCTCTAGGACAGGACACGCTGTGCACAGCCTGTGGACAACAACTTGAACACGCGTGGGTCAGCTGACTACCGTGGCTGAACTCCGATTCCTTCCCGCCCGTCCTGAGAATCACACATTCGTGGGACTGTGAGAGAGCGTGCTCTGTGGCTGACGTCCCTGCAGATCTTGCCGCAGTGTGGCCGCGGGTCCTCGACCACCTGCTCCGGGCGGAGAGCGACAGCCTCAAGCCCAAGGACCAGGACTGGCTGAAGCGGACCCAGCCGCTCGCCCTGGTCGCCGACACCGCGCTGCTCGCCGTACCCAACGAATTCGCGAAGGGTGTACTGGAAGGCCGGCTCGCCCCGCTGATCGGCGAGGCGCTGAGCCATGAGTGCGGCCGCCCGATCCGCATCGCGATCACCGTCGACGACACCGCCGAGGCTCCGCAGCCCCCCGCGCCGCCCCAGCAGCACCTCCCCTCGCAGCAGCCTCAGCTCTCGCACGATGCGTACGAAAGCTACGACGGCCGCCAGGGTTACGGCAGGCAGAACGGCCACCAGGGCGGCCACGAAAACGGCCCCCAGGGGGGACCGCAGGCTGGACACGGAGGCGGCCAGCACGGCAGCCACCAGGGTGACGAACTGCCCACCGTGCGCCCCGCCTACCCCGAGTACCAGCAGCAGCACCCGCAGCCGCGGCCCGCGCCCGGCGCCTGGCCGCAGCACTCCGAAGACCGCCGCTCCGGCATGGGCGACGACTCCGGCAGGCACGACGACTACGGCTGGCAGCAGCAGCGACTCGGCGGCTTCCCCGAGCGCGACCCCTATGCCACGCCGTCGCATCTCCAGCAGCACGGCCGCCCCGGACCCGGCGACTATCGGTCGCAGAGCGACGACTACCGGTCACAATCCGACGACTACCGCTCGCAGAACGCCGACGACTACCGCCGGCAGGGCACCGACCGTCCGGGCCCCGGGCAGCACGGCGACAACCAGCGCTCTCCGTACGAGCAGTCCCCGCAGCACCGGGACTCCGACGGCCACCAGCCGGGCGGCCCCGGACGGCACGCCGGCCCCGGCAGCAACCTGCCCGCGCCCAGCGGCGCCCCCGGCCCGCTCGCGGCCCAGCCCGCGCCGGCGACCGGCCCCGGTGAGCCCACCGCGCGGCTGAACCCGAAGTACCTCTTCGACACCTTCGTCATCGGCGCTTCGAACCGCTTCGCGCACGCGGCGGCGGTCGCCGTCGCCGAGGCCCCGGCCAAGGCGTACAACCCGCTGTTCATCTACGGCGAGTCCGGGCTCGGCAAGACGCACCTGCTGCACGCGATCGGCCATTACGCCCGCAGCCTGTACCCCGGTACCAGGGTCAGATACGTGAGCTCGGAGGAGTTCACCAACGAGTTCATCAACTCCATCCGCGACGGCAAGGCGGACGCGTTCCGCAAGCGCTACCGCGACATGGACATCCTGCTGGTCGACGACATCCAGTTCCTGGCGAGCAAGGAGTCGACGCAGGAGGAGTTCTTCCACACGTTCAACACGCTGCACAACGCGAACAAGCAGATCGTGCTCTCCAGTGACCGGCCACCCAAGCAGCTGGTGACCCTGGAGGACCGGCTGCGCAACCGCTTCGAGTGGGGCCTGATCACGGACGTCCAGCCGCCCGAGCTGGAGACCCGTATCGCGATCCTCCGTAAGAAGGCGGTGCAGGAGCAGCTGAACGCGCCGCCGGAGGTACTGGAGTTCATCGCCTCCCGGATCTCGCGCAACATCCGCGAGCTGGAGGGGGCGCTGATCCGGGTCACGGCCTTCGCCTCGCTCAACCGGCAGCCGGTGGACCTCGGCCTCACCGAGATCGTGCTGAAGGACCTGATCCCGGGTGGCGAGGACGCGGCGCCCGAGATCACGGCGACCGCGATCATGGCGGCCACCGCGGACTACTTCGGGCTGACGGTGGACGACCTGTGCGGCTCCTCACGCAGCAGGGTGCTGGTGACCGCGCGGCAGATCGCGATGTACCTGTGCCGCGAGCTGACCGATCTGTCGCTGCCGAAGATCGGCGGCCACTTCGGCGGCCGCGACCACACGACCGTCATGCACGCCGACCGGAAGATCCGCGCGCTGATGGCGGAGCGCCGCTCCATCTACAACCAGGTGACCGAGCTGACGAACCGCATCAAGAACGGCTGACGCGGGCGGCGCCGGCCGCGGACGCGCACAGGGCGCTCCGGGACAACTCCCGGGGCGCCCTTCGCCGTTGAGGGGCCCTCAAGAAGGCCGTACGGGAGGCCCCTCGGGTGTCCCGAGCCGTCCCCACGCTGTGGAACCAGCTTCCCGGCCGGCTCCGAACTCCCCAGCTCTGTTCGATTTCTGACGAGGACACGGCCTCTCTCCACAGATTGGGCGAGAATCTTCCTTCCACACCCTGGGGACTGCAGAGTTATCCCAACAGCATCCACAAGGGGGCCGCCCGCCAGCACATCGTCCCAGGTCAGCAGGGTGTGGATTTGCGGACAACTTTCATCCACAGGGTGTGGACAAAGATCTCGTCCACAGCGTGCGCACGCGACTGTCCACCGGCCGCCCACAGGGAAAGCGGCGTTGTACACACCTCGTCCACACCGCTGTCCACTGTTCGGCAAGGCAACACCCCCTCTCACCGCGTCGAGTGAAAGCCGTCACACCAAAGTGCCGGGTTGGGCTGTGGGGAACCTGGGTAAAACTGGGGACGGCGCTGGGGAGAAACCGGCCTCCCCTGTGCATCAGGTGTGCACAAAGTCGGGCGGTCCACAGAACCGCCGGCTTATCCACGGCTGCACCCACAGCCCCCGGTGGACAAAAAACGGGCGCTGACCTGCGGAAAGCCGGTTGTCCACGGTTTCCACAGCCCCTACTACTACGACCACGGATATGTAGCGGGGAACTCGTTTCGAATCGGGTGCTGTGCACAACTTGGGGACCGGGCCTCTCGGAGCTCCCGTCCCGACTTGACCCCGAGCCGCACCGACTGTCGGTGGTGTGCGTCAGACTGGTCTCCGGCAACCCAGCCGACGACGAAGGCCAGCAGGGCGAAGAGCCAGCAACAGCAGGAGGCGGTTTCCGGTGAAGATCCGGGTGGAGCGCGATGTACTCGCGGAGGCAGTGGCCTGGGCGGCCAAGAGCCTCCCGGCCCGTCCGCCGGTGCCCGTCCTCGCGGGCCTGCTGCTGAAGGCGGAGGACGGCTCCCTGAGCCTCTCCGGCTTCGACTACGAGGTCTCGGCACGCGTCTCGGTGGACGCGGAGACCGAGGAGGAGGGCACGGTCCTCGTCTCCGGCCGCCTGCTCGCCGACATCTGCCGTGCGCTGCCGAACCGCCCGGTGGAGATCTCCACAGACGGTGTACGAGTGACCGTCGTCTGCGGCTCCTCGCGCTTCACCCTCCACACCCTTCCTGTGGAGGAGTACCCGGCACTGCCCCAGATGCCCACCGCCACCGGCACCGTCCCCGGTGAGGTCTTCGCCTCCGCGGCCGCCCAGGTCGCCATCGCCGCCGGCCGCGACGACACCCTCCCGGTGCTCACCGGTGTCCGCATCGAGATCGAGGGCGACACCGTCACGCTCGCCTCGACCGACCGCTACCGCTTCGCGGTCCGCGAGTTCCTGTGGAAGCCGGAGAGCCCGGACGCCTCCGCGGTCGCGCTGGTGCCCGCCAAGACGCTGCTGGACACCGCCAAGTCGCTGAGCAGCGGTGACACGGTCACGCTGGCGCTCTCGGGCTCCGGCGCCGGTGAGGGCCTGATCGGTTTCGAGGGCGCCGGGCGGCGGACGACCACCCGCCTCCTCGAGGGCGACCTGCCGAAGTACCGCACGCTCTTCCCGACCGAGTTCAACTCCGTCGCGGTGATCGAGACCGCCCCGTTCGTCGAGGCCGTCAAGCGTGTGGCGCTGGTGGCCGAGCGGAACACCCCGGTGCGGCTCAGCTTCGAGCAGGGCGTGCTGATCCTGGAGGCCGGCTCCAGCGACGATGCACAGGCTGTGGAGCGCGTCGACGCCCAGCTGGACGGCGACGACATCTCGATCGCCTTCAACCCCGGCTTCCTGCTGGAGGGTCTGTCCGCGATCGACTCCCCGGTCGCGCAGCTGTCGTTCACGACGTCGACCAAGCCCGCGCTGCTGAGCGGCAAGCCGGCCGCAGACGCCGAGGCGGACGACGCGTACAAGTACCTGATCATGCCGGTGCGCCTGTCGGGCTGAGGCCCGCTCCACCTCGGCCGGGGCCCTGCCTCCACAGGCTGTGCACACGCCCGGAAGGCCGTACGGACCCGCTCCGTACGGCCGCCCGGATGACGCGGTTGACCTGCGGCTTATGAGCGGCTGAGCCCACAGCTGTGCACGGCCCTTCGGGCGTAGGCTCGTCCTAGGTCAGGTACAAGGGCAACGACTATGTGCAAAGAGGGTCTCTGATGGAGCTCGGTCTCGTCGGTCTCGGCAAGATGGGCGGCAACATGCGCGAGCGCATCCGCCGCGCAGGCCACACGGTCATCGGTTACGACCGCAATCCGGACCTCGCTGACGTTGGCAGCCTCAAGGAGCTGGTGGACTCGCTGCAGGGTCCGCGCGTCGTGTGGGTCATGGTGCCGGCCGGCGCCGCCACCCAGGCGACCATCGATGAGCTGGGCGAGCTGCTGTCCGAGGGCGACATCGTCGTGGACGGCGGCAACAGCCGCTGGACCGATGACGAGAAGCACGCCGAGGAGCTGCGCGCCAAGGGCATCGGCTTCGTCGACTGCGGCGTCTCCGGTGGCGTGTGGGGCCTGGAGAACGGCTACGCGCTGATGTACGGCGGTGCCGCCGAGGACGTGGCGAAGGTCCAGCCGATCTTCGACGCGCTCAAGCCGGAGGGCGACTTCGGCTCGGTGCACGCGGGCAAGGTCGGCGCGGGCCACTTCGCCAAGATGGTCCACAACGGCATCGAGTACGCGATGATGCAGGCGTACGCCGAGGGCTGGGAGCTGCTGGAGAAGGTCGACTCCGTCACGGACGTGCGCGAGGTCTTCCGCTCCTGGCAGGAGGGCACGGTCATCCGTTCCTGGCTGCTGGACCTGGCGGTCAACGCGCTGGACGACGACGAGCACCTGGAGAAGCTGCGGGGCTTCGCCGCCGACTCCGGTGAGGGCCGCTGGACGGTCGAGGCCGCGATCGACAACGCGGTGCCGCTGCCGGCGATCACCGCTTCGCTGTTCGCGCGGTTCGCCTCGCGTCAGGACGACTCGCCGCAGATGAAGATGATCGCCGCGCTGCGCAACCAGTTCGGTGGCCACGCGGTCGAGAACAAGAAGTAATCCCAGGTGCTGGGGCGTTTTCCCCGGCACCGCAGCAGTGTTACGCCGGGGGAGGTCGGCGCCGCCCATGCATGTCGCGCATCTGTCGCTCGCCGACTTCCGCTCGTACGCCCGGGTCGAGGTCCCGCTCGACCCGGGCGTCACGGCCTTCGTCGGGCCCAACGGCCAGGGGAAGACCAATCTCGTCGAGGCGGTCGGCTATCTCGCCACCCTCGGCAGCCACCGGGTGTCCTCCGACGCGCCGCTGGTCCGCATGGGAGCGGAGCGGGCGATCGTCCGGGCGCAGGTGGTGCAGGGCGAGCGGCAGCAGCTGGTCGAGCTGGAGCTGAACCCCGGGAAGGCCAATCGGGCCAGGATCAATAGATCGTCGCAGGTCAGACCGCGTGACGTGCTCGGCATCGTGCGAACGGTGCTGTTCGCGCCGGAGGATCTGGCGCTGGTCAAGGGCGATCCGGGCGAGCGGCGGCGCTTCCTGGACGAGCTGATCACGGCGCGCTCCCCGCGGATGGCGGGCGTGCGCTCGGACTACGACCGCGTGCTGAAGCAGCGCAACACCTTGCTGAAGAGCGCGGCCCTGGCGCGCCGGCACGGCGGCCGGAAGATGGATCTGTCCACGCTGGACGTGTGGGACCAGCATCTGGCGCGTGCGGGGGCCGAGCTGCTGGCGCAGCGGCTTGACCTGATCGCGACGCTGCAGCCGCTGGCGGACAAGGCGTACGAGCAGCTGGCGCCGGGCGGCGGGCCGGTCGCGCTGGAGTACCGCGGGTCGGTGGGCGAGCGGCTGGCGGAGGCGTCGAACCGTGAGGAGCTGTACGGGCTGCTCATGGAGGCGCTGGGCGAGGCGCGGAAGAACGAGATCGAGCGGGGCGTGACGCTGGTCGGTCCGCACCGTGACGACCTGGTCCTCAAGCTGGGGCGGCTGCCGGCGAAGGGGTACGCGAGCCACGGCGAGTCCTGGTCGTACGCGCTGGCGCTGCGGCTGGCCTCGTACGACCTGCTGAGGGCCGAGGGCAACGAGCCGGTCCTCGTGCTGGACGACGTCTTCGCCGAGCTGGATGCCCGGCGGCGGGAGCGGCTGGCCGAGCTGGTGGCGCCGGGCGAGCAGGTGCTGGTGACGGCGGCGGTGGACGACGATGTGCCGGGCGTGCTGGCGGGGGCGCGGTTCGCGGTCTCCGAGGGCACGGCGGAGAAGGTGTCGTAAGTGAGTGAGCAGTCCGGTCCTCAGGAGCCTGCGGGACCCGAGCAGCCGAAGCCGCCGGAGCTGTCCGGTGTCGATCTGGCGCGGCAGGCGCTGGTGGCCGCGAAGGAGCAGGCGCGGGCCCGGGGCGCGGCAGCGCAGCAGAAGAAGCAGGCCAGGCGCGGGGGCGGGCTCCGTTCCGGCGCGCGCGCCGACGGCCGGGACCCGCTGCCGCTGGGTGCGGCGATCAACCGGCTGATCACCGAGCGTGGCTGGGAGACGCCGGCCGCCGTCGGCGGGGTGATGGGGCGCTGGCCCCAGCTCGTCGGTGCCGAGGTGGCGCAGCACTGTGAGCCGCAGAAGTACGACGAGGACGCCCGGGTGCTGACGGTGCAGTGCGACTCGACGGCGTGGGCGACGCAGCTGCGGCTGCTGGCGCCGACGCTGGTGGCGCGGCTGAACGAGGACCTGGGTCATGGCTCGGTAAAGATCATCAAGGTACTGGGGCCGGGTGGACCGCCCCGCCGGTACGGCTCGCTGCGGGCTCCGGGGAGCAAGGGACCGGGCGACACGTACGGCTGATCCGTACACGCGGGGCCGAAGCCTTCCGTTTCACGTGAAACCGTCTCGGCCTTATGTTTCACGTGAAACCGCGTCTCCGTTCCGTTTCACGTGAAACCGCCCCTGTGGCGGGTGTCCGTACGGGCGACATGCCTCGGATGTTCTGATGTGACGCATGAGACTCCGCTCACCGTAGTCGGAGGTTGACAGCCCGAAGCGCTGAGTGCCGGTGTGAGCGTCCTGGGGGCCCGTCTCGCATATGGGGAGTCGGTGGATGCCAGTTCAGGGCGGCACGTGAGGACTCAGGCGCCCGCAAACCCCCATGAGTGTCGGCGCTACCGGTAGACTGGTAGCAATCCCGCCCACTCGCGGAACATGTCGAACGACGCAGCCGCTCCTGACCGGCACGGGGTCTTCCCGCCGGCGGCAGGAGAAGGCTCGTGCCTGTGCCAGAAAGGGCGCTTCGTGGCCGACTCCGGCGACCTCAACGAGAACATCACGGCTTCTACCGAAGAGGGGGTTCCTGCCGTCGCCAGTGGCGGCTCCTCGGAAGAGAAGTCGTACGACGCCAGTGCGATCACTGTCCTTGAGGGCTTGGACGCGGTTCGCAAGCGACCGGGTATGTACATCGGCTCCACCGGCGAGCGTGGTCTGCACCACCTCGTCCAGGAGGTCGTCGACAACTCCGTCGACGAGGCGATGGCCGGACACGCGGACACCATCGACGTCACGATCCTGCCCGACGGCGGCGTCCGGGTGATCGACAACGGTCGCGGTATCCCCGTCGACATCGTGCCCTCCGAGAAGAAGCCGGCCGTCGAGGTCGTGCTGACGGTGCTGCACGCGGGCGGCAAGTTCGGCGGCGGCGGTTACGCGGTCTCCGGTGGTCTGCACGGCGTGGGCGTCTCCGTCGTGAACGCCCTGTCCCAGCGGGTCTCCGTCGAGGTCAAGCGGGACGGCTACCGCTGGACGCAGGACTACAAGCAGGGCGTGCCGACCGCCCCGCTGGCGCGCAACGAGGCCACGGACGAGACCGGCACGACGGTCACGTTCTGGGCCGACGGTGAGATCTTCGAGACGACCGAGTACAGCTTCGAGACGCTGTCCCGGCGCTTCCAGGAGATGGCCTTCCTCAACAAGGGGCTGACGATCCAGCTCACCGACGAGCGCGAGGCGCACGTCGACGAGGAGGGCAAGCCGCTCACGGTCAAGTACCACTACGAAGGCGGCCTCGTCGACTTCGTGAAGTACCTGAACTCCCGCAAGGGCGAGACGGTCCACCCCACGGTCATCGACATCGAGGCCGAGGACAAGGAGCGGATGCTCTCGGTGGAGATCGCGATGCAGTGGAACACCCAGTACACCGAGGGTGTCTACAGCTTCGCGAACACCATCCACACCCACGAGGGCGGTACGCACGAAGAGGGCTTCCGCGCCGCGCTGACGGGTCTGATCAACCGGTACGCGCGCGACCGCAAGCTGCTGCGCGAGAAGGACGACAACCTCACGGGTGAGGACATCCGCGAGGGTCTGACGGCGATCATCTCCGTCAAGCTCGGTGAGCCCCAGTTCGAGGGCCAGACCAAGACCAAGCTGGGCAACACCGAAGCGAAGACCTTCGTCCAGAAGGTCGTGCACGAGCACCTCACGGACTGGCTGGACCGGAACCCCAACGAGGCCGCGGACATCATCCGCAAGGGCATCCAGGCCGCGACAGCCCGCGTCGCCGCCCGCAAGGCGCGCGACCTGACCCGCCGCAAGGGCTTGCTGGAGACCGCGTCGCTGCCGGGCAAGCTGAGCGACTGCCAGTCCAACGACCCGACCAAGTGCGAGATCTTCATCGTCGAGGGTGACTCCGCCGGCGGCTCGGCCAAGTCCGGCCGTAACCCGGAGTACCAGGCGATCCTCCCGATCCGCGGCAAGATCCTGAACGTCGAGAAGGCCAGGGTCGACAAGATCCTGCAGAACCAGGAAGTCCAGGCGCTGATCTCGGCCTTCGGCACCGGGGTCCACGAGGACTTCGACATCGAGAAGCTCCGCTATCACAAGATCATCCTGATGGCGGACGCCGACGTCGACGGCCAGCACATCAACACCCTGCTCCTCACCTTCCTGTTCCGCTTCATGCGGCCGCTGGTCGAGGCCGGGCACGTGTACCTCTCCCGCCCGCCGCTGTACAAGATCAAGTGGGGCCGGGACGACTTCGAGTACGCCTACTCCGACCGCGAGCGCGACGCCCTGATCGAGCTGGGCAAGCGGTCCGGCAAGCGCATCAAGGACGACTCGGTCCAGCGCTTCAAGGGTCTGGGTGAGATGAACGCCGAAGAGCTGCGCGTGACGACCATGGACACCGACCACCGGGTGCTCGGCCAGGTGTCGCTGGACGACGCGGCCCGCGCGGACGACCTGTTCTCCGTGCTCATGGGCGAGGACGTCGAAGCACGTCGCTCGTTCATCCAGCGCAACGCCAAGGACGTCCGCTTCCTCGACATCTGAGCCCGTCGGCCCGAACAACAGCCGCAGCTCGAAAGGACTTTGAACAGCAATGGCCGACGAGAATCCCCCCGTGACCCCGGACGGCGTGACCGCCGAGGGCGCGCCCGCCGCCATCGAAGGCGTGGGCATGCGTGTCGAGCCCGTCGGGCTCGAGACCGAGATGCAGCGCTCGTACCTCGACTACGCGATGTCCGTCATCGTCTCGCGTGCCCTGCCCGACGTGCGGGACGGCCTGAAGCCGGTGCACCGCCGCGTCCTGTACGCGATGTACGACGGCGGGTACCGCCCCGAGAAGGGCTTCTACAAGTGCGCCCGCGTCGTCGGCGACGTCATGGGTACGTACCACCCGCACGGCGACTCCTCGATCTACGACGCGCTGGTCCGCCTCGCGCAGCCGTGGTCGATGCGGATGCCGCTGGTGGACTCCAACGGCAACTTCGGTTCTCCGGGCAACGACCCGGCCGCGGCCATGCGGTACACCGAGTGCAAGATGGCGCCGCTGTCGATGGAGATGCTCCGGGACATCGACGAGGAGACCGTCGACTTCCAGGACAACTACGACGGCCGTAACCAGGAGCCGACGGTCCTGCCGTCGCGCTTCCCGAACCTGCTGATCAACGGCTCGGCCGGCATCGCGGTCGGCATGGCGACCAACATCCCGCCGCACAACCTCCGCGAGGTCGCGGCCGGCGCGCAGTGGGCGCTGGAGCACCCGGAAGCCTCCAACGAGGAGCTGCTGGACGCCCTGATCGAGCGGATCAAGGGCCCGGACTTCCCCACCGGCGCGCTGGTGGTGGGCCGCAAGGGCATCGAGGAGGCGTACCGCACCGGCCGTGGCTCCATCACGATGCGCGCGGTCGTCGAGGTCGAGGAGATCCACAACCGCCAGTGCCTGGTGGTCACGGAGCTTCCGTACCAGGTCAACCCCGACAACCTCGCGCAGAAGATCGCCGACCTGGTGAAGGACGGCCGGGTCGGCGGCATCGCCGACGTCCGCGACGAGACCTCCTCGCGGACCGGCCAGCGCCTGGTCATCGTGCTCAAGCGGGACGCCGTCGCCAAGGTCGTCCTGAACAACCTGTACAAGCACACCGACCTGCAGACGAACTTCGGCGCCAACATGCTGGCGCTGGTCGACGGCGTGCCGCGCACGCTGTCCCTGGACGCGTTCATCCGCCACTGGGTGACGCACCAGATCGAGGTCATCGTCCGCCGGACGAAGTTCCGGCTGCGCAAGGCCGAGGAGCGGGCGCACATCCTGCGCGGTCTGCTCAAGGCCCTGGACGCCATCGACGAGGTCATCGCGCTGATCCGGCGCAGCCAGACGGTCGAGGACGCGCGCGGCGGCCTGATGGGCCTGCTGGAGATCGACGAGATCCAGGCGAACGCGATCCTGGAGATGCAGCTGCGGCGCCTGGCGGCCCTGGAGCGGCAGAAGATCACCGCCGAGCACGACGAGCTGGAAGCGAAGATCCGCGAGTACAACGCGATCCTGGCCTCCCCCGAGAAGCAGCGCGGGATCGTCAGCGACGAGCTGACCGCGCTCGTCGACAAGTACGGCGACGACCGCCGCTCCAAGCTGGTGCCCTTCGAGGGCGACATGTCCATCGAGGACCTGATCGCCGAGGAGGACATCGTCGTCACGATCACCCGTGGCGGCTATGTGAAGCGGACCAAGACCGACGACTACCGCTCGCAGAAGCGCGGCGGCAAGGGCGTCCGCGGCACGAAGCTCAAGGAAGACGACATCGTCGACCACTTCTTCGTGTCCACCACCCACCACTGGCTGCTGTTCTTCACGAACAAGGGCCGGGTCTACCGCGCCAAGGCGTACGAGCTGCCGGACGCGGGCCGGGACGCGCGCGGCCAGCACGTCGCGAACCTCCTCGCCTTCCAGCCGGACGAGCAGATCGCGCAGATCCTGGCGATCCGCGACTACGAGGCGGCGCCGTACCTGGTCCTGGCCACCAAGGCCGGTCTGGTGAAGAAGACGCCGCTGAAGGACTACGACTCGCCGCGCTCCGGCGGTGTCATCGCCATCAACCTGCGCGAGCAGGAGGACGGCTCGGACGACGAGCTGATCGGCGCCGAGCTGGTCTCCGGCGAGGACGACCTGCTGCTGATCTCCAAGAAGGCACAGTCGATCCGCTTCACCGCAACGGATGACGCGCTGCGCCCGATGGGCCGTGCGACCTCCGGCGTCAAGGGCATGAGCTTCCGCGAAGGCGACGAGCTCCTCTCGATGAACGTGGTGCGGGCGAACACCTTCGTTTTCACCGCCACCGACGGTGGGTACGCGAAGCGCACGAACGTCGACGAGTACCGCGTCCAGGGCCGCGGTGGCCTCGGTATCAAGGCCGCCAAGATCGTGGAGGATCGGGGTGAGCTGGTCGGCGCGCTGGTGGTCGAGGCGAGCGACGAGATCCTCGCGATCACCCTCGGCGGTGGGGTGATCCGCACGCGGGTCGACGAGGTCAGGGAGACGGGCCGTGACACCATGGGCGTCCAACTGATCAACCTGGGCAAGCGCGATGCCGTCGTCGGTATCGCTCGGAACGCCGAGGCCGGTCGCGAGGCCGAGGAGGTCGAAGCGCTGGCGGACGGCGAGCCGGCCGATGACGCGGCGCAGGACCAGGCCCCGGCGGCCGGGGGCGAGGAGCCCGCGGCGGAGTAGCGCGAGGAGTAGGTCGTGAGTGGAGCCACGGGTGCGCAGGCGGGCGGATCGGGCGACGGGCGGAGCTCGTCCTCCGGGCCCGCGACCGTGACGGACAGCGCCCGTGGCTCCGATGCTGACGGCGGCCCCCGTAAGGAAGCCGCCTCCGAGGGGGGAACCGTGACCGACACCAGGCAGCCGCAGCCCGAGGCACAGCCGCAGCCCGAGCCCCGCCCGCAGGGCGCCGAGGGCCAGCCGTACCGTCCGCCGTCGGCGTACGCGACCGGCGGGGGCCAGCAGGGGGTGCGCGTGCCCCGTCCGGGCGTCCGTACGACCCCGCGTACGCGCAAGGCCCGGCTGCGCGTGGCCCGCGCCGACCCGTGGTCGGTCATGAAGGTCAGCTTCCTGCTGTCCATCGCGCTGGGGCTGTGCACGCTGGTGGCGGTGTCGGTGCTGTGGATGGTCATGGACGCGATGGGCGTCTTCACCACGGTCGGCGGCACGATCAGCGAGGCCACCAGCTCCGACGGTGGTTCCGGTTTCGACCTGGAGTCGTTCCTGTCGCTGCCGCGGGTGCTGCTGTTCACCGGTGTCATCGCGGTGATCGACGTGGTGCTGGCGACGGCGCTGGCCACGCTCGGCGCGTTCATCTACAACCTCTCGGCGGGCTTCGTGGGCGGCGTGGAGCTGACCCTGGCCGAGGACGAATGACCTGATGCGGGCGGCTGCCGGCGGCCTTTCGGACCCCCGGCGGCCATCGATTTGGGTCATGGCTCTGAAGTGCGCTAATCTTTCGGTGCAGCCAGCGAGGCGGCACCAAGCCAGGGGCTATAGCTCAGACGGTTAGAGCGCTTCCCTGATAAGGAAGAGGCCACAGGTTCAAGTCCTGTTAGCCCCACCGGCAAGGATCGGCCCGGACGGAGAGTTCTCCGCCCGGGCCGATCCGTTTGTGCTTCCGGCGAGTTGGGGGCGGGCTAGGTCACCGATTGATATCGACCGGTGTGTATCATCGGCCCCCGAAGGTCCCCTACGTCAACGAAAGACGAGGTCGCGCGGTGAAGAAGCTTCTCCTGGTCGCACTGGCCGCCATCGGCGGGCTCCTCGTGTACCGCCAGATCCAGGCGGATCGCGCCGAGCAGGATCTGTGGACGGAGGCGACCGACTCCGTGCCCGCAGGTTCGGGCGTGTGAGCCCCAGCACGTACGTACGAAACCCCGGTTGCCGCGCTGCGCGGTGGCCGGGGTTTCGTCTGTTCGGTGGCGTCTGCCGGGGTCGTTGCGGGACTGTGATGCCTTGCGCCTTGAGTTTGCGGTAGCACACTACTAAGTTGCGCTAGCAAATCCTGTGAGTGTGTACCGGGGCGGCGGACAGCGACGCGGCCGGCGGGGCAGGATGGGCGGGGGCTCGGGACGATGAGGGGTAGTACGTGGTGACGCGGCGGACGATCAGGAGGGGACTGGCCGGCCCGGTGGCGCTCGGTGTGCTGGCGGTGCTGCCGGGGGTGGCCGCGGCGGACGCGCCGCCCACGTATGCGCCCGCGACGGACGCCAAACCCGTCGTCGGAAAGCCGAGCACGGGAGTCGCGCCGAAGATCGTCCCCGGTACGTACACCGACTCCCTCGAGCGCGGTGAGAAGAAGCTCTACGCCCTCGAACTGGACGGCAGTTCCACCGCCTACGTGTCGGCAGTGGCCGCGCCGGCGCCGGACACGAAGGTGGAGGACTACACCGACGGGCTGACGGTCTCCGTGCAGGACAGCAACGGGACGACCTGCGGCCCGGACGGTGACGTGCGGTTCCACGGCGGCAAGACCGCCTATCCGATCGCCGATTACGCCAGCCGCCGCATCGGCAGCGACCTGTCGGAGTGTCAACAGGCGGGCCCGTACTACGTGGTGGTCGAACGCCCGGGGGAAGCCACCTCGGGTCCTGACAGCTGGCCGGTCGAGCTGCACTACATGACGGAGCCCGGCCTTACGGGTGCGCCGCCCGCCGAACCCGGTAAGGGCAGTTGGAGCAGTGCCACGCCACCGCCGCCCACGGAGGGCGCGCGGAAGTCCGTCGCGGGCGGCACCGGCTTCAACGACGCCGCTTCTGTGGGCGAGGGGCAGTGGCAGGACCGCATCAGGCCCGGCGAGACCCGCTTCTACCGGGTGCCGGTGGACTGGGGGCAGCAGCTGAACGTCAGCGCCGAACTGTCCAGCACCGCGCGGAAACCGGGCACGGGGATCTCCTCGTTCGTCCCGGAGGCGCTCGGCCTGACCGCGTACAACCCGGCACGCGGCCTGGTCAGCGACGAGAGCTTCAAGGCGTACGAGGGCAAGCAGACGGCGGTGCGGCTGTTCACCGCGCCGGTGGACTACGGCAACCGCTTCAGTGACGACGACGCCGTCAGCCCGATGCGCTTCGCGGGCTGGTACTACCTGGAGGTGTCGCTCAACCCGGATGCCGCGCAGTTCTTCAAGAAGGGCGCGGACCTCACGCTCCGGGTGGGCCTCAAGGGTGCGCCGAAGCCGGGCCCCCAGTACGCGGAGCCGGCGGCCGACTTCGCCGTCACGTCCGACGACCGGAACCTGGCGGCGACGGGCCGCGCGGCGACCGAGGCGGAGCGCAACGGTCATCTGCGGACGGTCGGGTACGCGGGCATCGGCGTCGGTGCGGCGCTGCTCGTCGGACTCGGGGTGTGGACGGTGACGGCGCGGCGCAGGGCGGCGATCACCGCGGCGGCCACGGGGCCCGCTGCGGGCGCGCCGGGGGGACAGGGAGTACCGGTGCCCGGACAGCGGGCGTACGGCGCTCAGAACGGCGCTCAGGGCACCGGACAGGGGCCCGGAAGCCGGTCGCGGCAGGGCTGACCGGTCCAGGAGTTCGTGCGGGTCTGTGCAGGGCCCGGCGCTCAGCTCGCGAACAGGGCCCAGATCCCCACCGCGATGCACAGCAGCGCGACGACCAGGACCGGCACGGCGACCTTCGGGGGCGGCCCGGGGCGGGCCGGCTTCGCGTGCTGCGCACCGGGTGCGGCGTGCTGCGCACCCGGTACAGCGGGCGCCGGGGCCGGGCCGGAGACGCGTGGCTGTCCGACGGTGTACGGCCGGGTCTGCGGCAGATCCTGCTGCGCCGCGGCGGTCGGCTCGTACGTCCGTACCGGTGGCTCGTACCGCTGCACCGGTGGTGGCGCGTACGGCTGCGCACCGGGCGCCGGGAGCGGCGTCGGCGTCGGAGTGGGGCCGGGCGGCTCCTGCGGGACGGGCGGTGCCGACGGGAAGCTGCCGGTACCCGGCATCCGAGGAGCGCCGATCGGTCCACCGCCCTGCGCACCACCGTTCCGACCGCCCCCGACCGGCCCATCGGGCCCGTACCCCGAGGGCAGCGGCCCGATGTGGTCGAAGACCTCGACGATCTCGTCCTCGACCGTCTCCTCGGGCAGCAGCTCGACGGCCGAGAGGACCGCCTTACGGGCGCCGTTCGCCGTCTTGAAGCGGGCGTCCGGGTCGGGCTGCAGCAGACCGGCCAGTACCTGCCACAGCGGCTCGGGCACGCCCTCGGGCGCGCCGGGCACACCGTGCTGCGTGAAGTGGTCGACCAGCGCCTGGGAGTCCGGCTTGTTGCCGGTCAGCAGGTACAGGGCGAGCAGGCCGACCGCGAAGAGGTCGGCGGGGAAGTCCGGCTCGGCGCCCAGCAGTTGCTCGGGCGCGAAGTAACCGGGCGTCCCGACCACGTAATCGGCCTCGGTGAGCCGCGGCTCACCCTTGCGCATCGAAATGCCGAAGTCGGAGACGCGCACGTGCGGCCGTCCGGTGCCGGTGGCCTCCAGCAGGATGTTGGCGGGCTTGATGTCCCGGTGGACCACACCCTCGGCGTGCACCGCGGCCAGCCCCGAGAGCACCTGGTCCAGCAGCAGGCACACGTAGCGCGGCGGCAGCGGGCCGTAGTCGCCCACCAGGTGCGCCAGCGAACCGCCGTTGACCAGGTCCATGGTGAACAGGACCTTGTCGTCGTTGGCTGCCCAGCTGGCGGGCGCGACCACGTGCGGGTGATCGATGCGCAGCGCCTGTTCCCGTACGAAGCGCAGCAACGTGTGCGCGTCGCTCTGCTGGAGCACCTTCGCCGCGACGTAGCGCCGGCGCCGCTGGTCCCAGGCGCGCCACACGGCGCCCACCCCGCCCCGCCCGATCGGATCGATCAGCTCGTACCTGCCGGCGAAGACCTCACCCATGGCGCCGCGTCCGCTCCCTCGACAAGCTGCCTGTGCTTGGCTGATTCTGGTGCGCTAAGTGACTGGTTCAGGACTGATTCCGGACTGGCTCTGGTCGTAACCGGTCCTGGATCAGTTCTGGTGCGCTTCGTAATGGGCCACCGCGTCGGCGGTCCGGCCCGCCCCGTAGACCCGCAGGAACTCTGCCAGTTCGGGGTGGGTGGCGGAGAGGGAATCCGCGGCCTCGATGATGTCGCCGGCCGCCGCGACGGACCGCAGCAGCGACTGGATCTCGCGCACGACGCGACGCACGGTGGTGGCTCCCGTGGTGGCGGTCTGCGTCGTGTTGTTCAGCACCGAACCGCCCGCCGTCTTCTTGATCTCGTCCATCCGGTCGGTGGCCTCGGCCGCGGACACGCTGCCGTCGGCGACCTGGCTCGACAGCTCCTGGAGCGCCTGTACGCGCTGGACCACGGCCGGGTTACCGATCTTGGCGCGCTGGCCGCTCATCAGCTGCGACAACATGGGCGCCGAAAGGCCGAGCACAGCTGCGAGACGGGCCTGATTGAGCCCGAGATCGTCGATGAGACGACGGAAGAGCGCCCCCAGCGGCTCTCCGTACCAGCTGCGCTGCAGCTCCCGAGCGCGCGCGGTGGCTTCCTGCTGTGCTGCATCCATGGCGTCTCCCCTTCGCTTCGCTGCCGCGAATCTCGCGAAGCATCCTACGGAGAGCAACCGCCCGGAGCGATACCCGGTCGGGAAAGCGAGCGGGTACCGGGTACTCTGGTGCGCGACGGGGCCTTAGCTCAGTTGGTAGAGCGCTGTCTTTGCATGGCAGATGTCAGGGGTTCGACTCCCCTAGGCTCCACTCCCAAAAGGTCACCCGACCTGCGGAAACGCAGGTCGGGTGACCTTTTTCGCCGCGTGCGGCGGGGCGGTGGCCTACGCGCGGCCGCCGCCGTCGCGTTCGTCTGCCTCGGACTCCGCCTGCTTGGCCTGCACCTCGGGGTCCAGGACCGCGCCGGGGCTGCCGTCCACGGCGCTGAGCGGGGTGCGCTCGCCGACCTCGGTGGCGGCGGGCGGCTCGACCAGCCAGTCGGGGTTGGCCTGCTTGTCCCACCACTTCCACGCGGCGTAGGCGCCGCCGGCGAGGATGCCGAGGAGGGTGAGCCGCTTGACGGCCTTGCCGGTGCGGGCGCGGCGGCGGTGCTTCTTGGCGAGCTTCTCGATCTCGGCGGCGGTGACCTGTCCGCGCAGCGCCGCCACGGCCGCTGCCCCGCGCAACATGGCCTCCTCGCGGGCGGGCTCGGCGGCGGCACGGGCGCTGCGTACGGCCTTCTCCACACGCGGCGCGGTGTAGACGGTGGCCTGGCGGGCGGCCTTACGGGTGCGGGCCGCGGCCTTCGTGGCGGCGGCGTCCACCTTCGGGGGCAGCGCGCCGCGCGCATGCTCCAGGCGTGGCTGCAGCCGGACGTCGTACTGCTGACGCGCCTGATGGGCGGCCTCGGTCACCTTGGGGGCCAGTTTGGTGCGCGCCTCGTGCGTGAGGTGCACGGCGGTGTCCTTCGCCGTACCGGCATACGGAGCCACCACCTCCGCGGCGTGCCGCACGCTGTCCTTGGCCGTTCCGGTGGCGGCGCGCACGCTGTCCTTGCGGGTCACGGGATCCTCCTCATCGGGTGGCGTGTCCGGGCTCGGGGGCGCTTGCCCACGTCTGCAGTGACGCCTCTCCGCCCGCTTGCAGATCATGCCTGCGCGACGGACGTACGGCATGTGCAGGCGGGCATCCGGGTCAATGCGGACTTCGGGCGCCTTGTGATGACAATGCCACGGTTCGGCGCGGCGCGCGCCGCTTCGGCGGCTTCCGGCCGCGGTATCGGAATTCGGCGGTTTCTCGCCCCCTGTCAGCGGGCTGTCTGCGGTCTGCCTGGGGCCTGTCCGGGGTCTGTCTGCGGTTGTGGTCGGTCCGGTGCACGGTCGGCGACGGTCCACGCGGTACGGACGTACGGTCGCCGGCCGGACCGGAATGTACGGGTCCCCGATGGTCGGCGTCGAAAACCCCACTGGAGGGGGGAAATCAGTGCGAACGCCAGGCATGAGGTGGCGTGCGGGGGACGGGCGCGCCCGTTCGTGCGAGGATCGGTAACCGTCAGTGCAGACTTATGGAAGGTAGATCGTGGCTGAGCAGCTCTACGCCACCCTGAAGACCAACCAGGGCGACATCGAACTTCGGCTTCTGCCGAACCACGCCCCGAAGACGGTCAAGAACTTCGTCGAACTCGCCAAGGGCGAGCGGGAGTGGACCAACCCGGCGACCGGGCAGAAGACCACGGACAAGCTGTACGACGGCACCGTCTTCCACCGGGTGATCGAAGGCTTCATGCTCCAGGGCGGCGACCCGCTGGGCAACGGCACCGGTGGCCCGGGCTACGAGTTCGCCGACGAGTTCCACCCGGACCTGTCGTTCAACAAGCCGTACCTGCTGGCCATGGCGAACGCCGGCCCGGGCACCAACGGCTCGCAGTTCTTCATCACCGTGTCCCCCACCACGTGGCTGACCGGCAAGCACACCATCTTCGGTGAGGTCACCAACGACGCGAGCAAGAAGGTCGTGGACGCCATCGCGACCACCCAGACCAACCCGCGCACCGACCGTCCGGTGAACGACGTGGTCATCGAGAGCGTCGTCATCGAGACCCGCTGAGTCCCGGCGCACGAGGCCTCTCCGCCACCCCCTGCCCGCGGTCGGCCGCGGGTGGCGTGGAACCATAACGCCCCGCCCGGTCGTAGACCAGGCGGGGCGCGCAGCTTGTCAGGGCCGTGCGCCATTCAGGACGAGGGGAAGCGATGGAGCAGGCGCCAGGCAATCCGCAGGGACCGCAGGACGCCCACGGCGGAAACGATCCGTCGGAGGGCGGAAACGGTTCGCCGCGCTGCTACCGCCACCTCGACCGGGCCACCGGCATCAGCTGCACCCGTTGCGAGCGGCCCATCTGCCCGGAGTGCATGGTCAGCGCCTCGGTCGGCTTCCACTGCCCGGAGTGCGTACGCGGCGGCAGCGGGACCGGCCACGCACCGGGCGCGAGCCGTCCGCGTACGGTCGCCGGCGGTGCGCTCACCGCCGATCCCCGGCTGCTCACCAAGATCCTCATCGGCGTCAATGCCGCGGTCTTCGTCGCGGCCATGGTCATCGGTGACCGGTTCGTCAACGCGCTGGACCTGGTGGGCCTGGCCTTCGACCCCGGTTCGCTGGGGCTGGTCGGCGTCGCGGACGGCGAGTGGTACCGCCTGGTCACCGCGATGTTCCTGCACCAGCAGGTCATGCACATCGCGTTCAACATGCTCTCGCTGTGGTGGCTGGGGCCGCCGCTGGAGGCGGCGCTCGGCCGGGTCAGGTTCCTCGCGCTGTACTTCCTCGCCGGGCTCGGCGGCAGCGCCCTGTCGTACCTGCTCGCCGCGCAGAACCAGCCGTCGCTGGGCGCGTCCGGCGCGGTCTTCGGGCTGCTGGGCGCCACGGCGGTGCTGCTGCGCCGGCTGAACTACGACATGAAGCCGGTACTGATCCTGCTCGGCCTGAACCTGGCCTTCACGTTCCTGTGGCCGAACATCGCCTGGCAGGCACACGTGGGCGGCCTGGTGGTGGGCGCCGCGGTGACGTACGCCATGGTGCACGCGCCGCGCGGTCGCCGGAACGCGATACAGGCCGCGGCCTGCGTGCTGGCACTCCTGGTGATCGTCGCGGTGGTCTGGATCCGCACCGCCCAGCTCACCGGCTGACCTCGGGGCACCTCGGCTGGGGAGCCCGCTCGTCACCCACAGAAGCCACACGACTCCCGGCCGAGTCCCCTGGACACCCGTCCGGAGTGATCGCCCGTTCACTTGTCCACAGCTCGTGTCGGCCCCTGTGCGCACCGTGCAGAATCCCGGCCAGGGGGGCCGCTGCAGGGACGTTTCCCCAGTACAGCGCGGTAGTGCGGGTCACCGGCGGCGCCCGCCGCCGGTGTGACCGGCGTCAACCCCACAGGGGTTATCCACAGATCTTCTGAAGTTTTCCCCGGCTGTGGATAACCGTGTGGATGGCCTTGGGTACAGCTTGCGCTCGGGGCGCTACTTCCACTGCGTGGAGACGCCGAAGCCCACCGCGATGAAGCCGAAGCCGGCCACGATGTTCCAGTTTCCCATCGTCTTGATGGGCAGGTCACCTTCGGTCACGTAGAAGCACACGATCCACGCCAGCCCGATCAGGAACATCGTCAGCATCAGCGGCGCCACCCAGCTCCGCCCCGAGCTCAGCTTGATCGAGGTCTGCTTCGCCGACGGCGGCGGCGTGAAGTCGTCCTTCTTGCGGATCCGTGACTTCGGCACGAGGAACTCTCCTGTCGATGCGCTGCGTAACCGCGCGGATGTACAAAGGCTGGCACCGGGCGGGCGGCGTCGGGGATCGGGTGCTCCCCCCGGGGCGTCCGTTAGCGTAGTGCTTCCGCGGCGTCGTAAGGAGTAAGGGTACGTTGAGCAATTCCGCTGACTCCCCCGGCCGCCGCTCCCGTTTGCGGCTGCGCCCCGTACGCCTGTTGACGCTCGTCGTCTTCGCGCTGGCCGGGCTGCTCTTCTGGATCAGTTTCGACACCGCGCGCGGCACGAACCTGCGCTCGGACGACTCGATGCTGCGGCTGTCGGACCTCATCCAGGACCATAGCCAGAAGAACAAGGTCCAGGACGAGCGGAACGCCTCCCTGCGCTCGGACGTCGACCGCCTCGCGGGCAAGGACAGCGGCAGCACCGACGCCGACAAGGCCCGGGTCGATGCGCTGGAGAAGAACGCGGGGACGGAGAAGGTGAGCGGCCAGGGCCTGACCGTCACCCTCACCGACGCCCCGCCCAACGCCACCGCCCAGATCCCCGGCGTGCCCGAGCCGCAGCCCAATGACCTGGTCATCCACCAGCAGGACCTGCAGGCCGTGGTCAACGCTCTGTGGCAGGGCGGCGCCAAGGGCATCAGGGTCATGGACCAGCGGCTGATCTCCACCAGTGCGGTGCGCTGCGTCGGCAACACCCTGATCCTCCAGGGCCGGGTCTACTCCCCGCCGTACACCGTCACCGCCGTGGGTGACCGCCAGGCGCTGACGGACTCCCTGAACGCATCGCCCGCCATCCAGAACTACCTCCAGTACGTCGAGGCGTACGGCCTCGGCTGGAAAGTCGAGCCGCACGGGGCGATGACTCTGCGCGGCTACTCCGGCACAGTGGATCTCCACTACGCACAGCCTGTGAAGCCGTAGCGCGCTCCGGCGCGCCGGAGCGGGGAGGGCGGGGCCGGGATGGCGACCGGGACGACGGTGCGGTGGATCGTGCGGACGTTCAGCGAGCTGTGCCTGACGATCGGCAGCCTGATCGTCCTCTTCGTGGTCTACGTGCTCTTCTGGACCGGCGTACGGGCCGACAGCGCCATGGACGGCGAGCTCGGCCGGCTGCAGGACCGCTGGTCCACGGGGCCGGTCTCGGCTGCCTCACCCGCTCCGGACGACGACAAGGCGCAGGAACCGGCGCGGCCCGCGTACCGCGACGGCGAGCCCTTCGCCGTCATGTACATCCCGCGCTTCGGCCGCGACTGGGCCAAGCCCGTCCTGGAGGGCACGGCCACCGGCACCCTGCAGAAGGGCCTCGGCCACTACGCGCGCACCGCACGCCTCGGTGCGACCGGAAACTTCGCCGTCGCGGGCCACCGCCGCACCTACGGCGACCCCTTCAAGGACTTCCCGCGACTGCGGCCCGGCGACCCGGTAGTGATCAGTGATGGCACGACCTGGTTCACGTACCGCATCGACAAGCGTCCCTACCGGACTCTCCCGAGCGACATCGGGGTCATCGACCCCGTACCGCGCGCATCCGGCTACGACGGCCCGGGCCGCTACCTCACCCTGACGACCTGCGAGCCGGAGTGGGGGCACAGCCACCGGCTCATCGCCTGGGCGCACCTGGACGCCACCTCACCCGTGGCCGAGGGTCGTCCGGCGGCATTGCGCAGCTGAGCCCCATGGCCAGAGCTCGCCCCTTACTCTGGTGGGGCAAATGACAACTGGCATCGGCAAGTAGGGACAGCATGTACGGCTGGATCTGGCGGCATCTGCCGGGCAACACATGGGTGAAGGCACTGATCTCGCTCGTGCTCGCGCTGGCGATCGTCTTCCTGCTCTTCCAGTACGTCTTTCCTTGGGCGGAGCCGCTGCTCCCCTTCAACGACGTCACGGTGGATCAGGGAATGGAGGCCGTCCGATGAGCGCGAGGATCCTCGTCGTCGACAACTACGACAGCTTCGTCTTCAACCTCGTCCAGTACCTCTACCAGCTCGGTGCCGAGTGCGAGGTGCGGCGGAACGACGAGGTGGAGCCGGGGCACGCGCAGGACGGCTTCGACGGCGTCCTGCTCTCGCCGGGCCCGGGCGCGCCCGAGCAGGCCGGCGTCTGCATCGACATGGTGCGGCACTGCGCGGACACCGACGTGCCGGTCTTCGGCGTCTGCCTGGGCATGCAGTCGATGGCGGTGGCGTACGGCGGTGTCGTGGGCCGCGCCCCCGAGTTGCTGCACGGCAAGACGTCGCTGGTGACGCACGAGCACAAGGGCGTCTTCCAGGGGCTGCCCACGCCGTTCACGGCCACCCGCTACCACTCGCTGTCGGTCGAGCGGGACACGCTGCCGGACGAGCTGGAGGTCACCGCCTGGACGGAGACCGGCCTGGTGATGGGCGTCCGCCACCGTGAACTGCGGGTGGAGGGCGTGCAGTTCCACCCGGAGTCGGTGCTGACGGAGTGGGGCCACGGAATGCTCGCCAACTGGCTGGTCGAGTGCGGTGACGAGGGAGCGGTGGAGCGTTCGACGGGGCTTGCCCCCGTGGTCGGCAAGGCCGGCGCGTGACCGCACTCCGCCCCGAGCGCGAAGGCACGTCGTCGTACGGTCCTCATGATCCGTACGACGGCTCTGCCGCGTTCGAGGCGGCCGTCGGGCAGCTCGGCGATCCCCTGACGGACCCCCTGCCCGGCCGGAACGAGCAAGCGCACCAGCAGTACTACGACCCGCCGCACCCGCCGCAGTACGAGGATGCCGGGTACGAACCGACCGCGGCCTACCCGCAGGTCCAACCGGCCGCGAGCCATCCGCAGTTCTCGGCCTACGAACAGGCCGGGGGGTATGCGTACGCCCCGGAGGACCCGGGCGCGTACAGCGAGGCGGCGCTCGCGTCGGCCGAGACGCTCATCGCGCCGGCCGTGCCGTCCGTGCCCGCCGACGACGAGACGGTGGTGCCGCGGCAGGACGACGAGACCATGGCGCTGCGGCAGGCGGACGCGAAGGCCGTGAAACGGCCCGAGGACGCTGTTTCACGTGAAACAGCGCCTCCGGCTCCGGGCGGCCGCGCCGCGCGGCGCAGAGCGGCACAGGCGGCCGCCAAACAGGGCGGCAAACAGGGTGGCAAACGCGCCCGCCACGCCGCCAAGCCTGCGGAGACCGCCCCCGAGCCCGCGCCGCCCACCTCGCGGGTCGCCGCACGACGGGCCGCACGCGCCCGCAAGGAGAGCGTCGGCGTCGTCGTCAGCCGGGTCACGGGCGAGGCGTTCATCACGCTCGGCGTGCTGATGCTGCTGTTCGTCGCCTACCAGCTGTGGTGGACCAACGTCCTGGCGCACAACCAGGCGGGCGGCGCGGCCAGCAACCTCCAGCAGGAGTGGGACAAGGACGGCGCGGACAAGCGCGCGGCGGGCGCGTTCTCGCCCGGTGAGGGCTTCGCGATCATGTACATCCCGAAGCTCGACGTGAAGGTCCCCATCGCCGAGGGCATCAGCAAGCACGGCGTCCTGGACCGCGGCATGGTCGGCCACTACGGCGAGGGCAAACTGAAGACGGCGATGCCCTGGGACAAGACGGGCAACTTCGCGGTCGCGGGCCACCGCAACACCCACGGCGAGCCGTTCCGCTACATCAACCGGCTGGTGAAGGGCGACAAGATCGTCGTCGAGACGCGCAGCCGCTTCTACACGTACGAGATGGAGAGCATCCTCCCGCAGACCTCGCCCTCCAACATCGGGGTGATCGGCCCGATCCCGCCCGGCTCCGGCTTCACGAAGCCCGGCCGGTACCTCACGCTGACCACGTGCACCCCGGAGTTCACCAGTACCTACCGGATGATCGTGTGGGGCAAGATGGTCGAGGAGCGGCCGCGGAGCAAGGGCAAGCCGGATGCGCTCGTCAGCTGAGCACCATCAGGGGGTACCACGCGGTGACTGCCACCGGACAGGACGCGGACGCCTGCGGCGTCGATGACACCGAGGCGTCCGAGACGTCCGTGACCACCAGCACGCCGCCGCCCCCGCCCCGGCGGGCCCGGCGCCGGATCGCCGCGGTCATCAGCGTCATCGGCGAGCTGCTGATCACGGCAGGCGTGGTCATGGGCCTCTTCGTCGCCTACTCGCTGTGGTGGACCAACGTCCTCGCCGAGCGTGCGGCGCACCACCAGGGTGACCAGGTGCGGCAGCACTGGGCGAAGTCCAAGAGTCCGGAGCAGAAGGGGCTGGACACCAAGGACGGCATCGGCTTCCTGCACGTCCCCGCGATGAAGAACGGCGAGGTGCTGGTCAAGAAGGGCACCAGCAGCAAGGTCCTCAACGACGGGGTGGCCGGCTACTACACCGACCCCGTGAAGTCCGCGCTGCCGCAGGACAAGACGGGTAACTTCACGCTCGCCGCGCACCGGGACGGGCATGGCGCCAAGTTCCACAACATCGACAAGCTGAAGAAGGGCGACGCGGTCGTCTACGAGTCGCAGGACACCTGGTACGTCTACAAGGTCTTCGCGACGCTGCCGCAGACCTCCAAGTACGACGTCGGCGTGCTGGAGAAGACCCCCAAGGCGTCCGGCAAGCGCAAGCCGGGCCGCTACATCACCCTGACGACCTGCACGCCGGTCTACACCTCCACCTACCGCTACATCGTGTGGGGCGAGCTGGTCCGCACCGAGAAGGTGGACGCCGACCGCACCCCGCCGAAGGAACTGCGCTAGAGCGCAGGCGTACGCGAGAGGGCCCGGGGCAATGTGCCCCGGGCCCTCTTCGTTGTGCCGACTGCCGTCGGCTCAGTGCTTGTCGCGGCCCCAGCCGCCGACGCCGCCGAAGAAGCCGCCGTCGTCCCCGCCGTCTTCCCCGTTGCCGGGCATCGTCGTGAGGTTGATCGGCGTGTTCTTGGCGACCTCAGTGCCGGCCACCGGGTCGGAGACCACGACGGTCGCCTTGTCGTCCTGCGGCCCGGTGATGTTGCCGACCGCGAGACCCATGTCGGTGAGGGTCTTCTTGGCGTCCTTGAGCTTCTGGTTGGCCAGGTCGGGGACCTGGACCTTCTCGGCCGCCTTGGCGACGGTCAGGGTGATCGTGGAGCCGTTCTCGGCCTGGCTGCCGCCGGCCGGGTCCTGCGACAGCACGGTGTCGGCCGGCTGGTCGGACTCCTGGTCGGTGCGAGCCACCTCGAAGCCCAGGTCGGTGAGCTGCTTCTGCGCCTGGTCGAAGGGCTTGTTGGTGACGTCGGGCACCGAGGTCTTCGGCTTGGCAGCCGCGACGGTCAGGGTGATCGTCTTGTCCTTGGCGGCCTCGGTCTGGCTCTCGGGGTTCTGCCGGATGACCTTGCCGGGGGTCTGGTCGGACTGCTCCGTCGTCTGCTGGACGTCTGTGAAGCCCTTGCTCTCCAGAATCGACTTGGCCTTGTCGAAGGTGTAACCCAGGACGTCCGGCACGGTCACCTTGGCCGGCCCGGTGCACATCGTGACCGTGACCGAGTCGCCCTTGCCGATGGTCGCCGGGGGCTTCGGGGTCTGCTTGGTGACCTGGCCCTTCTTGACGTTGTCGCAGGTCTTGCTGCCGCCCCTGACCACCTCGAAGTCGCCGTTGCGGCCGGCTTCCTTGGCCTCGGAGAGGGTCTTGCCGACCAGGCTGGGCACGTCGAGGTCGCCGTCGGTCTTGCCGCCGCTGAACATCGCCTTGCCGATGAAGATCGCGCCGATCAGTACCAGGACCGCCGCCAGGATCAGCAGGATCGTGGAGGTGCGGTTCTTCTTCTGGCCGCGGCGCCGGTCCGGGCGGTCGTCGTAGCCGTAACCGCCGTCATCGGGGTTGACCGGCGGCAGCATGGACGTGGCGCCCGCCGAGTCCTGCGGTCGCAGCGGTGCGGTGGGCTGGTCCTGGTCGTAGCCGACGGCGCCGAGCGCCGCGGTGGCCGCGACCGGCTGCCCGTCCAGCGCCGCCTCGATGTCGGCGCGCATCTCGTCCGCCGACTGATAGCGGTAGTCCGGGTCCTTGACCAGCGCCTTGAGGACGATGGCGTCCATCTCGGGCGTGATCTCGGAGTCGAAGTTGCTCGGCGGCTGCGGCTCCTCCCGTACGTGCTGGTAGGCGACCGCGACCGGTGAGTCGCCGATGAACGGCGGCCGCACGGTCAGCAGCTCGTACAGCAGACAGCCCGTGGAGTACAGGTCGGAGCGGGCGTCGACGGTCTCGCCCTTGGCCTGCTCCGGGGAGAGGTACTGCGCGGTACCGATCACCGCGGCGGTCTGCGTCATCGTCATGCCGGCGTCACCCATCGCGCGGGCGATGCCGAAGTCCATGACCTTGACCTGGCCGGTGCGGGTGAGCATGACGTTGGCGGGCTTGATGTCACGGTGGACGATGCCCGCCCGGTGCGAGTACTCCAGCGCCTGGAGCACACCGATGGTCATCTCCAGGGACCGCTCGGGCAGCAGCTTGCGGCCGGAGTGCAGCAGCTCACGCAGCGTGGAACCGTCGACGTACTCCATCACGATGTACGGGATCGAGACGCCGTCGACGTAGTCCTCGCCGGTGTCGTAGACCGCGACGATGGACGGGTGGTTCAGCGAGGCGGCCGACTGGGCCTCCCGGCGGAACCGGGCCTGGAACGACGGATCGCGGGCGAGGTCCACGCGCAGCGTCTTCACAGCGACGGTGCGCCCCAGACGGGTGTCATGGGCGAGGTAGACCTCGGCCATGCCGCCGCGGCCGAGCACCGAGCCCAGCTCGTACCGGCCGCCGAGGCGACGCGGCTCTTCCATAGCTACTCCAGCCCTCTCCGTTGATCCCGACCGCACCTGTGTGTGGTCCGGCGGTGTGCTGTTCGGGCATACCGTACCCGGCACGCCTGACGCGGCCCGGCCGCGGCCGCTACCTGATATGCGACCGGTATGGGCGTGACCGCCGTCACTGGTTGCCGTCGAGTACCGCCTCCATGACCCGCTTGGCGACGGGGGCCGCGAGCCTGCCACCTGCGATGTCGCTGCGCAGGGCGTCGGATCCCTCGATGACCACGGCGACGGCCACCGGGGTGCCCTTGTCGGTCTTCGCGTAGGAGATGAACCAGGCGTACGGGTTGTCCTTGTTGTTCTCGCCGTGCTGGGCCGTACCGGTCTTACCGCCGACCGTGACGCCCGGGATCTGCGCGTTGGTGCCGGTACCGGTCTTGACGACCGTCTCCATCATTTCCTGCAGCTTCTGCGCGTTCTCCGGCTTCAGCGGCTCGCTGAGCTTCTCCGGCTGCTGCTGCTGGATGACGTTGAGGTTCGGCGCGACCAGCTTGTCGACCATGTACGGCTTCATCAGCGTGCCGCCGTTGGCGACGGCCGAGGCGACCATGGCCATCTGCAGCGGCGTGGCGCGGTTGGACGCCTGGCCGATGCCGGCCATGGCGTTCTGCGGCCGGTTGTCCTCGGGGTAGACGCTGGCGTCGGCGCGGACCGGCGTGAAGTGCTCGTCGTTGAAGCCGAACTTGTCGGCTTCCTCGATCATTTTCTTGTTGCCGAGGTCGGCGCTGATCTTGCCGAAGACGGTGTTGCAGGACCAGCGCAGCGCCTCGCGCAGGCTGGCGTTCTCGCACGGGATGTTGCCCTCGTTCGGCAGCGGAATGCGGGTGTCGGGCAGCGTCCAGGGCAGCGGGGACTTCGTCGGCGCGTCGATGTCGGTGTAGAGGCCGTTCTCCAGCGCCGCGGCCGCGGTGACCACCTTGAACGTGGAGCCGGGCGGGTAGGTCTGGCGCAGCGCCCGGTTCAGCATCGGGTCGTCCGCGTTGTTCTTCTTCTGCAGCCCGATGTACGCCTTGGCGTCCTTGTCGCTCATCCCGGCGAAGCTGGACGGGTCGTAGGACGGGGTGGAGGCCAGCGCCAGGATCGCGCCGGTCTCCGGGTTGACGGCCGCGACCGCGCCCTTCTGCTTGCCGAGCCCGTCGAAGGCGGCCTTCTGGGCCTTGGCGTTCAGGGTCGTGACGACGTCACCGCCCTGCTGCTTCTCACCGGTGAACATGTCCACCGTGCGGCTGAAGAAGAGCTTGTCGTCGGTGCCGGTGAGGACCGGGTCGTACAGCTTCTCCAGCTGGTTCGCGTCGAACGCCTGCGAGGCGTACCCGGTGACCGGCGCCCACATGGGGCCGTCCTTGTAGGTCCGCTTGTACTTGAAGTCGCCGCTGTCCGTGGTGGTCGAGCCGGTCACGGGCTTGTCGCCGACGATGATGTTGCCGCGCGGGATGCTGTACCGCTCGATGGCCACCCGGCGGTTGTGGGAATCGTTCTTCAGTTCGTCGGCCTGGACGAACTGCACCCAGTTGACGCGGATGAGCAGGGCGAGGACGAGCAGGCCGCAGAAGATCGCGACCCGGCGCAGGGGCTTGTTCACGGTCGGACCACCTGGGTCATCTCGGCGTCGGTGGAGGGAGCGGGGGCCGGGGCCGGGCGGCGCGCGGTGTCGCTGATCCGGAGCAGGATCGCGACGAGCGCCCAGTTGGCGATGACGGACGAACCGCCCTGTGCCAGGAACGGCATGGTCATACCGGTCAGCGGGATCAGCCCCGTGACACCGCCGGCGACGACGAAGACCTGCAGCGCGAACGCGCCGGACAGGCCGACGGCCAGCAGCTTGCCGAACGGGTCGCGGGCGGCCAGCGCCGTACGGATGCCGCGCTCGATCAGCAGGCCGTAGAGCAGCAGGATGGCCATGACTCCGGCCAGGCCCAGCTCCTCGCCGACAGTGGCGAGGATGTAGTCGCTCTTCGGCGCGATACCGCCGATGAGGCGGGAGTAGCCCTGCCCGAGGCCCGACCCGAGGATGCCGCCGGAGCCGAAGGAGTACATCGCCTGCGCGGTCTCGGTGACGCCGCCGTTCAGCAGTTCCAGGGGGTTGAGCCAGTTGTGCACACGGGTCTGCACGTGGGACTCGAAGGTGGCCACGGCGACCGCGCCGGCGCCGCTGAGCAGCAGACCGAAGACGATCCAGCTGGTCCGCTCCGTCGCGACGTACAGCATGATCACGAAGAGGCCGAAGAACAGCAGCGAGGTACCGAGGTCGGTCTCGAAGACCAGGATCATCAGGCTCAGCGCCCAGATGACCAGGATCGGACCGAGGTCACGGCCGCGCGGCAGGTACAGGCCCATGAAACGGCGGCTGGCCAGGGCCAGCGCGTCCCGCTTCACCATCAGGTACCCGGCGAAGAAGATCGCGATGATGATCTTCGCGAACTCGCCCGGCTGCAGCGAACCCACGCCCGGGATCGTGATCCAGATGCGGGCACCGAAGCGGGCCGGGAAGAACACCGGCAGGATCAGCAGAACCAGCGCCACCACCATCGAGATGTAGGTGTAGCGCTGCAGGACACGGTGGTCCTTCAGGAAGATCAGTACGCCCAGGAACAGCGCGACGCCGAGCGTGGACCACATCAGCTGTCCCGGAGCCATCGCCCCGCCCAGCTGCGGCGTGGTGATCTGCGGCTCCTGGTCCAGGCGCCAGATGAACACCAGGCCCAGCCCGTTCAGCAGCGTGGAGACCGGGAGCATCAGCGGGTCCGCGTACGGGGCCCACTTGCGCACGACGAGGTGCGCGACGCCCGCCAGCAGGCCGAGGCCCAGCGCGTAGCCGAGCACGCCGGCGGGGACCGTGTCCTCCTTGGCGAGCCCGACGTTGATGTAGGCGAACACCGGGATGATCACGGCGAAGACGAGCAGCGCCAGTTCGGTGTTCCGGCGGCTCGGGGCTCCGATCGTCCCGATGGTGGTGGTGTTGCTGGTACTGCTCATGAGATCAACTGCCCCCTACGCCCTCACTGCTGGGTGCTGCAATTCTTCTCCAGCCGCTGCTGCTCCGCTGAGGGGGAGTTGCTGGTGGACGGCGTGGGAGTGGGGCTCGCGCTGTCCGTCGCGCTGCCCGGCCCGGCCGTGGAACCCGGCTTGGCGGTCGCGCTCGGCTTCGTACCGGCGGTGCCGCCGGCCTGGCGCTCGCTCTTCTTGCGGGCGGCCTCGCGCTCCGCGGCCTCCCGCTGCTGCAGGGACTTGCACGCGCCGGCCTGCTTGCCGAGCTCGCCGACCTTGACCAGTGCCTGGTTCCGGCTGTCGACCGCGATCGTCTCCTCGACCTGCTTGCGCTGGTAGGCGGGCAGGTACTTGAGTTCGATCTCGGGATGGTCCTGATCGATCTTGTTCATGGAGAACCACGCCAGGTCCTGGCTGATGCCCTGGTACAGGGCCACATGCCCGCCCTTGGCACCCACGAAGTACTGCGACTGCGTCCAGCGGTAACCCGCATACAGTCCACCGCCGACCACGGCCAGGCACAGCGCGACGATCAGCGTCGGTTTGATCCACCGGCCGCGCCGCCGCGGCTGCGCGTAGTCCTCGTCGACGAACGCGCCGTACGCGCCCTGCGGCGGCACCGTCTCCGCGGGGCCGCTTCCGGGCGGGCCGAAGCCGCCGGCCGGCTGCGGGGGCACGTCGCCCCGCCCACCGCGCCCCAGCTCGGCCGCGCGGCCCGCCGGGGTGTGCAGGGCGCCGTCGTCGTACTGGTGCTGGTTCTCCGCGACCGCGCCGACGATCACCGGGGTGTCGTTGAGCTGCCCGGCGAGGGTGTCGGTGTCATCGACGTTCAGTACGTCGGCGACGATGCAGGTGATGTTGTCCGGGCCGCCGCCGCGCAGCGCGAGCTGGATCAGCTCCTGCACGGTCTCGTGCGGGCCCTGGTAACTGGCGAGGGTGTCCTCCATCGTCTGATGGCTCACCACCCCCGACAGCCCGTCCGAGCAGATGAGGTACCGGTCCCCGGCTCGCACCTCTCTGATGGAGAGGTCGGGCTCGACGTGGTCACCGCTGCCCAGCGCGCGCATCAGCAGCGACCGCTGCGGGTGCGTCGTGGCCTCTTCCTCGGTGATCCGGCCCTCGTCGACCAGCCGCTGCACCCACGTGTGGTCCTGCGTGATCTGCGTCAGCACGCCGTCGCGCAGCAGGTACGCGCGCGAGTCGCCGACGTGGACGAGACCGAGCCGCTGCCCGGTCCACAGCAGGGCGGTCAGGGTCGTACCCATGCCCTCCAGCTGCGGGTCCTCCTCGACCATGACGCGCAACTGGTCGTTCGCGCGCTGCACGGCCGTGCCGAGCGAGGTGAGGATGTCCGAGCCGGGCACGTCGTCGTCGAGCTGGACGAGCGTGGAGATGACCTCGGAGGAGGCGACCTCGCCGGCGGCCTGGCCGCCCATGCCGTCGGCGATGGCGAGCAGGCGGGGGCCGGCGTATCCGGAGTCCTCGTTGCCTTCCCGGATCATGCCCTTGTGGGATCCCGCGGCAAAGCGCAGTGACAGACTCATGCGCACCTCGCCCGTCGGCTCGGGGTACAGCCGGTCTCGCGCCACACTGCCCACCCTCCGGTCGGGAGCGCGCAGTGGCCGGCCGAGTGGACCGCCGCGGCTCGCTCGCTCCGCTCGCTCATTGTCGTACTACTTCCGCAGCTCGATGACGGTCTTGCCGATGCGGATCGGGGCTCCGAGCGGGATCGGCGTCGGCGTCGTCAGCCGGGTCCGCTCGAGGTACGTACCGTTCGTGGACCCGAGGTCCTCGACGATCCACTGGCCGTCACGGTCCGGGTAGATCCTGGCATGCCGGCTGGAGGCGTAATCGTCGTCCAGCACGATCGTGGAGTCGTGGGCCCGGCCCAGGCTGATGGTCTGGCCCTGCAGGGCGACCGTCGTGCCCGTGAGGGTCCCTTCGGAGACCACCAGCTTGGTGGGAGCGCCGCGGCGCTGGCGGCTGTTGCCGCCGCGTCCGCTCTCCTGGCGACGCTGCGCCTGCGGCGGTGCCGCCGTCTGCCGCTGTGCGCCTCGCTGCTCCTGGCCCCCGCGACGGGCGGCACCGCGCTGTGTGACGCGCGTGCCGAACAGATCGCTGCGGATGACCTGTACGGCCACGATGACGAACAGCCACAGTACGGCGAGGAAACCCAACCGCATGACCGTGAGGGTCAGCTCTGACATTGCCCCCGCTTCACCCTTCGGCTTGCCGGTAAACGATGGTGGTGCTGCCCACGACGATCCGCGAGCCGTCGCGGAGCGTAGCGCGGGTGGTGTGCTGCCCGTCCACCACGATGCCGTTCGTCGACCCGAGATCCTGGATCGAGGAAGGCGATCCGGCCCGGATCTCGCAGTGCCGACGCGAGACCCCCGGGTCGTCGATGCGCACATCGGCGTCGGTGCTGCGGCCGAGAACCAGCGTCGGACGCGAGATCTGGTGGCGGGTGCCGTTGATCTCGATCCAGCGCCGGGTCTGGGCCTGCGGCTGCGGGCCCGCTGTGGGGCGCGAGGCCGGCGGCGCACCGGGCGGCGGGGACGAGGGCATGGGGGGCGGGCCCACGTGTCCGCCGCCGGGCCGGCCGGCCCGGGCCGCGCCTGCACCCTGGGGTGCGGCGCCTCCCTGCTGCGACGTGCTGGCGGCGAGGGTACGGCTGCGCACGCGGTACAGGCCGGTGTCCAGGTCCTCGGCCTTCTCCAGGTGGACCTTGATGGCACCCATGAACGTGTAGCGCTGCTGCTTGGCGTAGTCCCGCACCATGCTGGACAGCTCGTCGCCGAGCTGTCCGCTGTAGGGGCTGAGGCGCTCGTAGTCCGGAGCGCTCAGTTCCACGATGAAGTCGTTGGGGACGACCGTCCGGTCGCGGTTCCAGATCGTGGCGTTGTTGTCGCACTCACGCTGGAGCGCGCCCGCGATCTCCACGGGCTGCACCTCGGACTTGAACACCTTGGCGAAGGTGCCGTTGACGAGGCCCTCGAGACGCTGCTCGAAGCGTTTCAGTACTCCCACGGGGCACCTCCTTCCTCAGTCTTCTTCAGGGTCGTCCCTGTACTGCTTACTGATCGTATCCACGCGTCGGGAAAACAGCTGGTTCCCCTTTCCCGCCTAGAGGACGAGTGTCGCCTCTCACAAGGTTGCCCACGCTCGCCGTTCGATGCTGACTGCGATCGTAGATGCGGCCGCACGACAGTGTCCCGCAACTGCCGAGCTCCCCGGGCGGGCGGGGCCGTTGAGGAGGCGCGCGGTGCACGGATGGACCTCCGTGGCGGGCGCCGTACTGACGCGACGGGGAGGATTGGATGTCCGCCGCGGGGCCGGGCGGGTGACGGCGCGGTGGACGGTACGGCTGACGCGTCCATGACCTGCGGGGCGGTGGCCTGCGGAGAACGGGTTCGAAGGCACCCCCGACAGCGTGCTAATGTTTTCCATGTCGAAAGGCGCTCCCGCCGAAGACCCGGACCGAACGGCCCGGATCCCCGGTGAGAGAATCGAGCGACAACACCCATGCGCGGGTGGCGGAATAGGCAGACGCGCTGGATTCAGGTTCCAGTGCCCGAAAGGGCGTGGGGGTTCAACTCCCCCCTCGCGCACAGAGGACCCCCGGTCCCGGAGAGATCCGGACCGGGGGTTTTTCGTTGTCCGAAACCGCGGCGGCGGGTGTGAGGCGTACCTCACACCCGCCGCCGCAATGCTCGGTACGGCTCAGGCGGCGACGCGCTCCGCCAGCTCCTTCGCCTTGATGACCGCCTCCTGCTGGGCCTTCTCGCGGGACTCCTCGAAGAGCGGGATCAACTCGGCCATCGCCGGGTTCGACGGCGCCATCGTCAGCTCGGGCACGATGAAGTCCACCTCGAAGCCGAACGCCCCGGTGAGCACGGCCTCCATGTAGTTCCGCGCGTACTCGAAGTCCTCGCGCGGGGTGCCCGGCGCGTAGCTGCCGCCGCGGCTGGCGACGACGACCGCGGGGGTGCCCTTGGCGGACGGCTCCGCACCGGCCGTGCGGCCCATGATGATCGTCTGGTCCAGCCACGCCTTCAGGGTCGAGGGGATCGTGAAGTTGTACATCGGCGCGGCGATCACGATCGCGTCCGCCTGCTCGATCTCCTCGGCGAGCTTCGTGCGCAGCGCGAAGGCGGCCTGCTGCTCCGGGGTGTGCGTCGCGGGGTCGCTGAAGCCGGCCGAGGCGGCGACGCCGTCGAGGTGCGGCAGCGGCTCGGCCGCCAGGTCGCGGTGGATGACCGTGCCGCCGGGGTGCTGCTCCTCCCAGGTCTTGCGGAAGACGGCGGTCACGGCACGGGAGGCGGAGACGCCCTCGGGCGAGACGGACGAGTCGATCAGCAGCAGCGTGGCCATGGTGAGCTCCTTAGTGGAAAACCGTACGTACCTATGGATACCACAGTCACTTACTTTTTTATAGCTCCCAACCGGAAAGCAGTACCCTGGTGTCATGGCGGATCACGGCGGAGAGGCATGCAAGCAGGTCGACAGCGGTATGACGCGCGTCTTCGGGCTGCTCGGAAAGCGCTGGACGGGGCTGATCGTGGCCACCCTGATGTCGGGCCCGGTGCACTTCGCCGACCTGCGGCGGGCGATCCCCGGAATCAGTGAGCGGATGCTCTCCGACCGGCTCGGGGAGCTGGGCTCGGCGGGCCTGGTGGTCCGCGAGGTCGACGCGGGCCCCCCGCTGCGCGTGGCGTACCGGCTGTCCCGGGCCGGCCTCGCCCTGGAGCCGGCGCTCAAGGAGCTCGCGCGCTGGGCGGAGACGTATCTGGCGGACGGGGGGCAGTGTCCGGAGCGGTTCCGGGACTGAGGGGGTTCCGGGGCTGCTTTGTCGTGGGGGTGCGGCCTGGTCAGCCGAGGCACTGCTGGGCTTCGTTGTAGCGCAGCAGGTACGCGGCGAAGCGCTCCAGGTCCGCGTCGTCCCAGTCGGCGAGCCGGTCGGTGAACGCCTGGCGGCGCTGTGCGCCGGCGCTGGCGAGTACCTGCGCGCCGAGCTCGGTGGGGTGCAGTACCTGTACGCGGTGGTCGTCCGGGTCGACGCGGCGCTCGACGAATCCGAGCCTCTCCAGTGCGGAGATCTGCCGGCTGACCGTGGACTTGTCCAGCAGGTAGTGTGCGGCGAGATCGGTGGCGCGGCAGCCCTTCTGGTCCTCCAGATGGGCGAGGAGGGTGTACGAGACGAGCGAGAGCTCGGGGTGCATCCGGGCCGCGGTGGCGCGGGCTCGACGCGCGAAAGCGGTCAGCTCCTGCTGGATGATGCCGACGGAGTCGTCTCGCTGAGCCACGGTCGCTGCCTTTCTTCCTGTTCGTTGCATAGTACAACCCGAATTGTGCTGCTTTCCGTCGGCAGGGCCGAGGCCGGGTGGGATGGTGGTCACCCCGCCTCGCCAGAAGACGCGGACCCGACCGGAGGGACCCTGATGGACACGGTGCGGCTTCCGCACGTCGGCGGTTTTGCGCGGCGTGGTGACGACGGGCCGGGGCCGAAGGCCGCCGGCAAGGCGCTGCGGGAGACGGTTCCGCGGTCCGCGCACGGTGAGCCGGCCTTCGGGGCCGGCCGCCCGGGCGCCGTGGCGGCTGTGGAGGAGTCCAACGCCGGCCGGCTGCCGGAGCTGGTCCCGATACGGGTCGGCCGGATGGCGGCGTCGCCGTTCGCGTTCCTGCGTGGCTCGGCCGGGCTGATGGCCTACGACCTGATGACCACGCCCGTCACCGGCATCGCGGCGCAGATCTGCGGCGACGCGCACGCCGCGAACTTCGGGCTGTACGCCGACGCCCGCGGCCGGCTCGTCATCGACCTGAACGACTTCGACGAGACCCTGCGGGGGCCGTGGGAGTGGGACCTGAAGCGGCTCGTGACCTCGCTCGTCCTGGCGGGCCGCGAGGCGGGCGCCGACGAGGACGCCTGCCGGGACGCGGCGCGGGACGCGGCGGGCGCGTACCGCCGCACGATGCGGCTGCTGGCGCGGATGCCCGCGGCGGACGCGTGGCAGGCCATCGTGGACGAGGACCTGGTCTCGCACGCCGACGCGCGTGACCTGGTGGGCACGCTGGAGCGGGTGATGGAGAAGGCGCGCAAGAACACCAGCGCGCGCTTCGCCGCGAAGTCGACCGAGGCGGTACCGGACGACGGTGGCGCGGCACCGGGCGGAGGGCGGGCCGGCGTCCGGCGGCAGTTCGTCGACGCGCCGCCCGTGCTGCGGCGGGTGCCGGACGCGGAGGCCGCCGCGGTGGTGTCGGCGCTCGCCGGGTACCTGCGGACGCTGCCCGACGACCGGCTGCCGCTGCTGTCCAGGTACGCGGTGCACGACGTGGCCTTCCGCGTCGTCGGGACGGGCAGCGTGGGCCTGCGGTCGTATGTCGTCCTGCTGCTGGATCACCGGGGGGAGCCGCTGGTGCTGCAGGTGAAGGAGGCGCGGGCTTCCGCGCTCGCGCCGTACGTGCAGAAGGCCGGGTTCGAGGTGGCGCCCGTGGAGCACGAGGCGCGCCGGGTGGTGCTGGGCCAGAAGCGGATGCAGGTCGTGAGCGACATGCTGCTGGGGTGGACGACGGTGTACGACGCGGGGGCCGCTGCGGGCGGGCGCCGGGAGGGGCTGCCCTTCCAGGTGCGGCAGTTCCGTAACCGCAAGGGCAGCGTGGACCCGGCGGCGCTGCCGGCGGACCAGCTCGACGACTACGCGCGGATGACCGGTGCGCTGCTGGCCAGGGCCCATGCGCACAGCGCCGATCCGCGGCTGGTCGCCGGGTACTGCGGCAAGAACGCGGCCCTGGACGAGGCGCTGGCCTCCTTCGCGGTGGCGTACGCGGACCGTACGGAGGCCGACCACGAGGAGCTGGTCACGGCGGTGCGCAACGGGCGGCTGGCCGCAGAGCCGGGAGTGTGAGCCGGGCCTTAGGGTGGCCGGGTGACGAACTCGCAAGCGCAGAACGGGCAGGACGGCCAGGAAGCCGCAGGCGGTGCGGGCCCGGAGGGCCCGGCGGCCGGCGGCTCCGAAGGGCGGGCAGTGGGCGGCACCGCCCGGCTGGCGCAGGCCGTGCGGGCGGCCGAGCAGGCACTGATCGAGTTCGAGATCGCGGTGGAGACCTTCCGGGTGGAGGTGGAGAACTTCTCGCGCCTGCACCACCAGCGGCTCGGTCCGATGTACTCGCGGCTGGACGAGCTGGACGCGCAGATCGCGGAGGCCGTCGCGGCACGGTCGGGCGATCCGGAGGACGTGCGCAAGGCGCAGGAGCTCCGTGCCGCCGTGCTGCCGATGCCGGGTGTGGAGGAGCTGTTCCACGGCTGGATGGGTTCCGAGGGGCTGTGGCCCGAGGCGCAGGCCATGCTGACGGACCAGCCCGTGCGCCCGCCGCAGAAGGTGCGGCCGAGCGAGGAGGCCCGCAAGGTGTTCCGGGACCTGGTGCGCAAGGCGCATCCGGATCTGGCGCAGGACGAGGCGGAGCGGGAGCGCCGGGACGCGTTCATCTCGCGGGTCAACGCCGCGTACGCGGTCGGTGACGAGGCAGCGCTGCGCGAGCTGGCGGCGGAGTGGGAGGCCGGCCCGGTCCCGCAGGAGCGGCAGCTGAGCGAGAGCGAGGAGCTGTACGCGCGGCTGGAGTGGCTGGCCACGCGCAAGGAGATGCTGACGGCGGTCGCCGCGGAGCTGGAGGAGAGCGCGATCGGCCAGATGCTCAAGATGGCGCCGGAGGACCCGGACGCGCTGCTGGAGCAGATCGCCGAGAAGCTGCTGGCCGATGTGGCGGAGCGCGAGGAGCGGCTGACTCAGCTGGTCGGATAGCGCGGGCGGCGTGCGGGGAGGCCGGTCGGGTAGCGTCGGGGTCATGCATTTTGCTTCTGTGCCCACGGTCGGTGTCGACGAGCTCTCGCCGGCGGATTTCCTGCTGGACGTGCGTGAGGACGACGAGTGGGAGGCCGGGCACGCCGAGGGTGCCCTGCACATCCCGATGAGTGACTTCGTCGCGCGCTACGCCGAGCTGACGGAGAAGGCGCCCGAGGGCGGCAAGGTGTACGTACTGTGCCGGGTCGGCGGCCGTTCGGCGCAGGTTACGCAGTACCTGGTCCAGCAGGGCGTCGACGCGGTGAACGTCGAGGGCGGGATGCAGTCCTGGGAGGCAGCTGGACGTCCGGTGGTCACCGACCAGGGCGGAGCGGGCACGGTCATCTGACCGTCGGCCCAAGGCTTTTCGCGGCGGCGCTCTGTTTCACGTGAAACGTGAAGCGGGGCGCCGCCGTTGTACTGCCGGGCTCAGCCCAGTGCGTGAGCGGCCAACAGGTCTCCCAGGGCCTCCTCGTGGGCCGGGGCCGGGCCGAGTGCGAGTTCCAGTTGCTTGGCCCAGGCGTGGTAGCGGTGCAGCGGGTAGTCGGTGTCGGCGCCGAATCCACCGTGGAGGTGCTGCGCGGTCTGTACGACGCGCCGTACCCCCTCCGCGGCCCAGATCTTGGCCACGGCGACGTCTCCGGCCGGGGGCAGGGCGCCGGGTGCGCCGGTACTGATGCGCCAGGCGGCCTGCCACAGGGTGGCTTCCATGGCCCGCAGGTCGATGTACCGGTCGGCGGCCTGCACGGCGACGGCCTGGAACGTGGCGACCGGGTGCCCGAACTGTTCGCGGGTACCGGTGTATTCGGCGGTCATGGCGAGCACCCGCTCGCCGAGCCCGAGCGCCTGGGCGCAGGTGCCGACGGTGAGGAGCTGCCGCAGCCGTTCCCAGGCCGCGGGGTCGGTGATCACCTCGCGTGCGGTGAGCCGTACGGCGTCCAGCCGGACCTCGGCGTACCGCTCTCCGTTGGTGGAGATCTGCTCGGCGAGGGTGACGCCCGGGTGGTCGCAGGGGACGAGGGCGAGGACGGCGCTGCCGTCGCGGGTGTGTGCCGGCAGGAGGAGGCGGTCCGCGCTGTGCGCCCAGGGCACGGCGCTGTGGATGCCGTCCAGCGTCCAGTGCGCGTCCTTCTCGTGTGCCTCGACGGCCAGTTCGGCCGGTTCGTGTCCGGTGCGTCCGGTGCCGGCGACGGTGACGATAAGCTCGCCGCGGCCGATGCGGGGGAGCGTCTCCTCGCGCAGGTCGGGGGCGGCGTATGTCTGCAGGGCGAGTGCGGCGGCGCCGGTCTCCAGCAGCGGTACCCGGGTGAGGACCTTGGCGGCTTCGCGCAGGACGAGGCAGAGCGCGACGGGGTCGAGCCCCGACCCGCCGTACGCGGGGTCGAGCACCAGGCTGAGCAGGTCGGCGTCGGCCAGCGTGCGCCACAGGCCGCGGTCGAGGTCGTCGGCGACGGCTCCGGTGGTGAGAGCGGGCGACGGGACGGTGTCGGGGGCGACTCCGGAGAAGACGGCCCCGGCCGCCTCGGCGGCCGCCTGCTGTTCCTCGGTGAAGGTGAAGTCCACTGGCTGTCCTTCCGCACGCACCGTTGGGGGCCCTGCAAGGTAGAACAGGTTGCAGGAATTGGGAATGGCGACGGCCGCCCCAGGACGGTCCGGCGGAGCTTGCGGCGACGGCCGGGAAGGTGTCGAGGCTGTGCACAACCGGGGGAACGCTGTCGCTGCGCACGTGGCCTGGGTACGGTTCCGTGGCGGGATGGAGCCGCACAGGACCGGGGAACGGGGCAGGAATGCAGTCATACGCGGACGAAACGCGACCACCACAGGTGTCGCCCGTCACCGCGCTCTCTCTTCCTTCGCGGATCGTGGTGGCGACCGCAGCGGGCGGCATCGCGATCGCCGCCCTGGTCCACATCGCGATGATGTTCCTGCACGTCGCCCCGTCCAACACGGTCACCAAGGCGCACGGCGAGGCCGTCAGCGACTACGTCTACCCGGAGTACGAACAGAACTGGAAGCTGTTCGCGCCCAATCCGCTGCAGCAGAACATCTCCGTACAAGTACGGGCGGAAATACGCCCCGGCGACGGCGGCAGTGCCCGTAGGACCGGCTGGACCGACCTGACCGCGCTCGACGGCCGGGCCATCCACCACAATCTCTTCCCCAGTCACACGCAGCAGAACGAACTGCGCCGCGCCTGGGAGTCGTTCGTCGGCTCGCACGACGCGCAGAACCGCCCGAACGGCGTCCGCGGTGAGCTGACCGAACGCTATCTGCGGCGGATCGCGATGGGCCGCCTCGGCGCGGAATGGACGGCGCACGGCGGCACGGTCGACCGGATGGAGTTCCGCTCGGTGACGACTCCTGTCGGGCCGCCGCCGTGGAGCAGCGAGAAGATCAGTGACAAGCCCGTGTACCGGGTGCTGCCCTGGTGGCCGGTCACCGTCGACGACGTGCCCGAGGGGGCGAGCAACCAGTGAGCACGCACTCCACGGAGCCTCAGCACGTGAGCGATGACCGCGGTGCCGACGCGCAGGACTACGTCGTGCAGGACACCTGGATAGAGCGCGCGGTCGGCCGCGGGTTCGCCCGTGTCACGGCCGGCCCGATGGCCCCGTACCAGACCGCCGTGATCCGTATCGGCTTCGCCGCGACCTGGCTGTTCTTCCTGCTGCGCGAGTGGCCGCACCGCCATGAGCTGTACGGGCCGGACGGCGTCTGGAGCCTGGACATGGCTCGCCGGCTCCTCGGGAACAACGGCGCGTTCTCCGTGCTGGTCTGGTCCGACGGCCGCGGCTGGTTCGAGCTCGTGTACGCGCTGGCCATGATCTCCAGCGCGCTGCTGATGCTCGGCTGGCGCACCCGCACCATGTCCGTGCTGTTCATGATCGGCGTGCTGTCGCTGCAGAACCGCAGCGTCTTTCTCGGGGACGGCGGCGACAACGTCATCCACCTGATGTCGATGTATCTGGTCCTGACCCGCTGCGGGCAGGTCTGGTCGCTGGATGCCCGGCGCGCGCGACGGACGCCGGCGGCAGGTGGCGATGGGACGCCTGGCCGGGACGTGACCGGCGTACTGCTGTGGTCCGTCCTCGGGCTGGTCCTCGCGCTCGCCCAGCTCATGGGGCTGCACGGGCTGGAGTGGACGGCCGACGGGCCGTTCCCGCACGTGGGCTGGGGTCTGGCGCTGTGGGGGCTGTGGCTGGCGCACGGCGCGTGGTGGTGGGTGCGGCGCTACGCGCCGGGCGAGCCGCGTACGGTCCTCAACACCCTCGCCGACCTCGCGCACAACGGCGCGCTGCTGGTCATCATGGTCGAGGTCTGCCTGATCTACGCCACGGCCGGCTGGTACAAGATCCAGGGCAACCGCTGGCAGGACGGCACCGCCGTCTTCTACCCGATGCACCTGGACTACTTCTCGCCGTGGCCCGAGCTGTCGGCGCTGCTCGCGAGCAGCGGGCTGGTGGTCATGCTGGTCACCTACGGCACGGTGATCGTGCAGGTCGCCTTCCCCTTCACGGTCTTCAACCGGCGCGTGAAGAACGTCCTTCTGGTGGCGATGATCCTGGAGCACCTGTCGATCGCGGTGCTGCTCGGGCTGCCGTTCTTCTCCCTCGCGATGGTGGCGGCGGACGCGGTCTTCCTGCCGACGAACTTCCTGCGGTGGCTCGGCGCCCGGGTGGCAGCCGTACGCGACCGGCTGCTTCCGGGCGGTGCGGCGCGGGTCTCGTCGGGCGGGGTGTCCGGCGGGGCATCCGCAACGGCGTCCGGGGCGGTGGCTGACGCGGCTTCCGGAGCGGCGGCTGCCGCGGCGGGCGACGCAGCGGGTGACCAGGGGAACCCGGCCGGTGGGCCGGGGGCTCGTACGCGGGAGTCCGGCGGTGGCCATACGCTCGTGGGGTGAGCAGCGAGAAAACCGCCCCCGGCAGCGGTACGGACACCACCGGCAGCGGTCAGGACACCACCGGCGGCGGCCCGGAGGGCCACGGCCGGCGCACCACCGGCCCGGCGACGATCCTCCCCGACGAGTCCGCCCGGACCGCCGAGCCCGTCCAGTACGACGAGGGCTTCGCGACCGTGGTCGGCGTGGGGCCGCACCCGGAGCCCTGGCCGCAGGACGAGCGGTACGACCCCGATCTGCTCGCGCACGGTGACCGGCGCAACGTCGTCGACCAGTACCGCTACTGGACCCGCGAGGCGATCGTCGCCGACCTGGACACCCGCCGCCACGACTTCCACGTGGCCGTGGAGAACTGGGGCCACGACTTCAACATCGGCTCGGTCGTCCGCACCGCCAACGCCTTCCTGGCCAAGGAGATCCATATCGTCGGCCGGCGGCGCTGGAACCGGCGGGGCGCGATGGTGACCGACCGCTACCAGCACGTGCGCCATCACCCCGACACCGCGGACCTCACCGCCTGGGCGGCCGCCGAGGGGCTGCCGATCATCGGGATCGACAACCTCCCCGGCGCCGTCCCGCTGGAGACCACGGAACTGCCGCGGCGGTGCGTGCTGCTCTTCGGGCAGGAGGGGCCGGGGCTGACCGAGGAGGCCCGCACGCACGCCTCGATGGTCTGCTCGATCGCGCAGTTCGGCTCGACCCGCTCGATCAACGCGGGGGCGGCCGCCGCCATCGCCATGCACGCCTGGATCGGCCGCCACGCCCACATCGAGCCGCCCGCCTAGGACGCGCCTCAGGCGCTCACGCCTGGCGTCGCACCTCCACCGTCCGGAACCGGTTGGCCACGAACGCCGCGTCGCACAGCGCCGCGTTCGCCGCCGGATTGCCGCCGGAGCCGTGGAAGTCGGAGAACGCCGCGGTCTGGTTGACGTACACCCCGCCCGTGAGGTTCAGCGAGAGCTGGGCGCACTCCTCCAGACAGGCGTCCTCGACCAGGCGCTCCACCTCCGGCGAGGTGGTGTACGCGCCGACGGTCATCGCGCCCTTGTCGCGCAGCGTGCGGCGCAGCAGCTCCACCGCCTCCGGCGCGGAGTCCACGGCGACGGCGAAGGAGACCGGGCCGAAGCACTCCGAGAGGAAGGGCGGTTCGGCGTCCGCGGCCTCCCACTGCTTCCGCTCGCCGTCGGCCTTGACCATCACCGGCGTACGGACCGTGGCGCCGGGGAACTCCGGGTGGGTCACCTCGCGGGAGGCCAGCGCGACCTCGCCGAGCTCGGGGGCTGCCGTGATACGCCCGGCCACCTGCGGATTCACGATCGCGCCCAGCAGGGCGTTGGCGCGGGCGTCGTCGCCGAGGAGGCCCTGGACGGCGCCCGCGAGGTCGTCGACCACCTCGTCGTACGTCTTCGGTCCGGCGTCCGTGCTGATGCCGTCCCGGGGAATGAGGAGGTTCTGCGGGGTGGTGCACATCTGGCCGCTGTAGAGGGACAGCGAGAAGGCCAGGTTGCCGAGCATGCCCTTGTAGTCGTCGGTCGAGTCGATGACGACGGTGTTGACGCCGGCCTTCTCGGTGTACACCTGCGCCTGGCGGGCGTTCTCCTCCAGCCAGTCGCCGAAGGCGGTGGAGCCGGTGTAGTCGATGATGCGTACTTCGGGGCGGAGCGCGAGGATCTTGGCGAGGCCCTCGTCGGGGCGGTCCACGGCGAGCGCGACCAGATTCGGGTCGAAGCCGGCCTCGGCGAGCACCTCGCGCGCGACGCGGACGGTGAGGGCGAGCGGCAGGACGGCCCGCGGATGCGGCTTGACCAGCACGGGATTGCCGGTGGCCAGGGAGGCGAAAAGGCCCGGGTAACCATTCCACGTGGGGAAGGTGTTGCAGCCGATCAGCAGGGCGACGCCGCGCGGGACGGCCTGGAAGGTCTTGCTGAGCTCCAGCGGGTCGCGCTTGCCCTGCGGCTTGGACCAGGGGGCCTCGCCGGGCGTGCGGGTCTGCTCCGCGTACGCGTACGCCACCGCCTCCAGGCCGCGGTCCTGGGCGTGCGGCCCGCCGGCCTGGAACGCCATCATGAACGCCTGGCCGCTGGTGTGCATCACCGCGTGCGCGAACTCGTGGGTGCGGGCGTTGATCCGGGCCAGGATCTCCAGGCAGACCGCGGCGCGGGCCTCGGGTCCGGCGTCCCGCCAGGCCGGGATCGCGGCGCGCATGACCGGCAGCAGGACATCGGGGTCGGGATGCGGATACGTGATGCCCAGCTCGATGCCGTACGGCGAGATCTCCTCACCGGTCCAGCCGTCCGTGCCGGGCTGGTCCAGCTCGAAACGGGTGCCGCGGAGGGCCTCGAAGGCGGCCTTGCCCTCGGGCGCGGCGTCCTCGCCGTACGCCTTGGGGTGCTCCGGGTGCGGGGACCAGTACGCCCGGCTGCGGATGGTCTCCAGTGCCTGGTCGAGCGTGGGGCGGTGCTTCTCGATCAACTGCGTCGTGGTCGGGTCGGCGGCCATCGGGGACCAACTCCTCGTCGATCGGGGCTGGGAGCGGACGGGCATCGGGAGCTAGAGTAACCGAACGATCGGTCGGGGCAAGGGGGCCCGGAAAGCCTGTGGAAAACTCCGCCGGGGCGCCGGTCGTCACGGCGGGACGCGTGGGGCGGGAGCCCGCTCCGCGGCCGCCGGCCCCGTCCCGCTCCCTGGTCCGCTGTGCGGCCCCGTCCGGAAAGCTGCTGTAATCATGACCATGGCCAAGCGCGACACCTACACGCCCGATTCGCTGCTCGCGGTCGCCGTCGAGGTGTTCAACGAGCGCGGTTACGACGGCACGTCCATGGAGCACCTCTCCAAGGCGGCCGGCATCTCCAAGTCCTCGATCTACCACCACGTGCGCAGCAAGGAAGAGCTGCTGCGGCGGGCCATAAGCAGGGCGCTGGACGGTCTCTTCGGCGTCCTCCAGGAGCCGGGCGCGACCCAGGGGCGGGCGATCGAGCGGCTGGAGTACGTGACCCGGCGCGAGGTCGAGGTACTGATCGCGGAGCTGCCGTACGTGACGCTGCTGCTGCGGGTGCGGGGCAACACCGACACCGAGCGGTGGGCCATGGAGCGCCGCCGCGACTTCGACAACGAGGTCGCCGAGCTGCTGAAGGCGGCGGCCACCGAGGGAGACCTGCGCCCGGACGCCGACATCCGGCTGGCGACGAGGCTGCTCTTCGGCATGATCAATTCGATCGTGGAGTGGTACCGACCGGGCCGCGGCGGCTCGGCGAGCAGTGAGGAAGTGGCCGACGCGGTGGTCCGTACGGCCTTCGCGGGTCTGCGCAACGAAGGCTGACGCCGACGGGCCCCTGAGGGCCACGCCGCTCATGTCACCCCTCCGGTTCGAGATCCGTCTCCTCGAAGACCAGCAGCGTGCGGGTGCTCAGTACTTCCGGTATCGACTGGATGCGGGTGAGGACCAGCTCCCGCAGCGCCCTGTTGTCCTTCGTGTGGACCAGCAGCAGGACGTCGAAGTCCCCGCTGACCAGGGCGATATGTGCGGCGCCAGGGAGCGCCTGGAGCGCTTCGCGCACCGTGCGCCAGGAGTTCTGCACGATCTTCAGCGTGATGTACGCCGACGCGCCCTGACCCGCCCGCTCCTGGTCCACCCGGGCGCTGAAACCGCGGATGACGCCGTCGTCCAGCAGGCGGTTTATCCGGGCGTACGCGTTGGCCCGTGAGATGTGCACGCGGTCGGCCACGGACCGTATCGACGCCCGGCCGTCGGTCTGCAGCATGCGCAGGATGTCGCGGTCGACGGCGTCCAGTGGACGGACGGGGTGTCGTCCGGCGGGATTGACCATCTGTTCGTCCGACATGCCGTCCTGTCTCCCCTTGTTGGACGTCCTGACTCCATTCCAGGCTGTGCAGAACCGATTGTCCACAGGCTCGGCCCACCTGTAGCCAAAATGTGTCGGCAACCGAACAATCGGTAGGGAGGAGTCCGGCCCACCGGCCGGTCCCCCGTACCCGCAGTTTTCCCTCCAGCCGCCCGTCACCACCCCGTACGCGGCGCACAGCGCCACCCCTTCACCGAGGAGGTGCCCTCATGACGGTTCTCGAGCAGCCCGGCAGCAGCAGGCACGGCAGCACCGGGACCGGCGACCGCCCGGCCCCGCCGCCCGCCTGGCGGCCCCGCGTCGACCCCGGGCCCCTCCTGCCCGACGAGGAGCCGTACCGCCTGCTGGGCACGGACGCGGCGCGCGGGCTGGACGACGGCCTTCTCAAGCGGCTGTACGAGCAGCTGGTCAGCGGCCGCCGGTACAACACCCAGGCCACCGCCCTCACCCGCCAGGGCCGGCTCGCCGTCTACCCCTCCTCCACCGGCCAGGAGGCGTGCGAGGTGGCCGCCGCGCTCGTCCTGGAGGAGCGCGACTGGCTCTTCCCCAGTTACCGCGACACCCTCGCCGCCGTCGCCCGCGGCCTGGACCCCGTACAGGCGCTCACCCTGCTGCGCGGCGACTGGCACACGGGGTACGACCCGCGGGAGCACCGCGTGGCGCCGCTGTGCACCCCGCTCGCCACCCAGCTCCCGCACGCCGTGGGCCTCGCGCACGCTGCCCGCCTCAAGGGGGACGACGTCGTCGCGCTCGCCATGGTCGGCGACGGCGGCACGAGCGAGGGCGACTTCCACGAGGCGCTGAACTTCGCGGCCGTATGGCAGGCGCCGGTCGTCTTCCTGGTCCAGAACAACGGCTTCGCGATCTCCGTCCCGCTCGCCAAGCAGACGGCCGCACCCTCGCTCGCCCACAAGGCGGTGGGATACGGCATGCCCGGGCGGTTGGTCGACGGGAACGATGCGCCCGCGCTCCACGAAGTGCTCGGCGAGGCGGTGGCGCGAGCGCGCCGCGGCGGCGGCCCCACGCTGGTCGAGGCCGTGACGTACCGCATGGAGGCGCACACCAACGCCGACGACGCCACCCGCTACCGCAGCGACGCCGAGGTCGAGACCTGGCGCGGCCACGACCCGATCACCCTGCTGGAGCGCGAGCTGGCCGGGCGGGACCTGCTGACGCCCGAGTACGTGAGCGCCACGAAGGACGCGGCGGAGGAGCTGGCCGGCGCGCTGCGCGAGCGGATGAACGCGGACCCGGCGCTGGACCCGATGGACCTCTTCGACCACGTGTATGCCGCGCCGACCGGCCAACTGCGCGAGCAGGCAGACCTGTTGCGGGCCGAGATCGCAGCGGAAGGGGAGCACTGATGAGCACCGCAGTCGCCGCCGGGAGCACGACCGCGACCGAGCGCAGGCCCGCCACGATGGCGCAGGCCCTCACCCGGGCGCTGCGCGACGCCATGGCCGAGGACCCCACCGTCCATGTGATGGGCGAGGACGTCGGGCAGCTCGGTGGTGTCTTCCGGATCACCGACGGGCTCGCCAAGGAGTTCGGCGAGGACCGCTGCACCGACACCCCGCTCGCCGAGGCCGGCATCCTCGGCACGGCGGTCGGCATGGCGATGTACGGCCTGCGGCCCGTGGTGGAGATGCAGTTCGACGCGTTCGCCTACCCCGCGTTCGAGCAGCTCGTCAGCCATGTGGCGCGGATGCGCAACCGTACGCGGGGCGCGCTCCCGATGCCGCTGACGATCCGCATCCCGTACGGCGGCGGGATCGGCGGCGTCGAGCACCACAGCGACTCCTCCGAGGCGTACTACATGGCCACGCCCGGCCTCCAGGTGCTCGCCCCGGCGACGGTCGCCGACGCGTACGGGATGCTGCGGGCCGCGATCGCCTCCGACGACCCGGTGGTCTTCCTGGAGCCCAAGCGGCTGTACTGGTCCAAGGCCGACTGGTCCCCCGAGGAGCCGGCGCCCGTCGCTCCCCTAGGGCGCGCGGAGATCCGCCGCCCCGGGAGCAGCGCCACGCTGCTCACGTACGGGCCGTCGCTGCCGGTGTGCCTGGAGGCGGCCGAGGCGGCGCGCGAGGAGGGCTGGGACCTGGAGGTGCTGGACCTGCGCTCTCTGGTGCCGTTCGACGACGAGACGGTGTGCGCGTCGGTGCGGCGCACGGGGCGCGCGGTCGTCGTCCACGAGTCCACCGGCTTCGGCGGTCCCGGAGGGGAGATCGCCGCCCGGATCACCGAGCGCTGCTTCCATCACCTGGAGGCCCCCGTGCTGCGGGTGGCCGGCTTCGACATCCCGTATCCGCCGCCGATGCTGGAGCGGCACCACCTGCCCGGCGTCGACCGGGTACTGGACGCCGTGGCGCGCCTGCAGTGGGAGTCCGACTGGACCGGGGGCGGCACCGAGGGGAGTGGTGCGTGATGGCCGTAGTACGCGAGTTCCCGCTGCCCGACCTGGGCGAGGGGCTGACCGAGGCGACCATCGTGCGCTGGCTGGTCGAGGTGGGCGAGGTTGTCGCCATCGACCAGCCGGTGGTGGAGGTCGAGACGGCCAAGGCGATGGTCGAGGTGCCGTGCCCGTACGGCGGCGTCGTCACGGCCCGGATGGGCGCGGAGGGCGACGAAGTGCCGGTCGGCGCACCGTTGGTGACGGTCGCGGTGGGGGCGTCGCCGGACGCCGGGACCGAGCGCTCCACGGGCGGCGAGCGCGCCGGGGAGGCCGAGGGCTCGGGGAACGTACTGGTCGGGTACGGCACGAGCGCGCCGGCGGGGCGGCGGCGACGCGTACGGCCGTCGGATGCGGCCCGTACGACCGGTGCGGCCGTCGGCGGGTTCGTCAACGGCGTGAGCGACGCGCGGACGGCAGCCGGGGAGCCGGCAGTCGGGGAGACGGCCGCCGGGCAGGTGACGGTCCGGGAGGCAGCTGCCCCGGAGACAGCGGGCCGGGAGATGCCGCACGATGCGAGCGCGTCGGGGCCCGTGCCGGTGATCTCGCCGCTGGTGCGGCGGCTGGCGCGGGAGCACGGCGTGGACCTGCGCACGGTACGGGGGAGCGGCCCGGAGGGGCTGATCCTGCGGTCCGACGTCGAGCACGTGCTGCGCGGCGGGAAGCAGGCTGCGGCCGCCGCTCCCGCGGGGCCCGCTGCCGTGGCCCCGGAGGGTGCCGAGCGGGTGCCGCTGAAGGGGATGCGGGGCGCGGCGGCGGAGAAGTTCGCCCGCAGCCGGCGGGAGATCCCGGACGCGACCTGCTGGGTGGACGCGGACGCGACGGAGCTGCTGGCCGTCCGCCGCGCGATGAACGCGGGGCGCGGCGAGAAGGTGTCGCTGCTCGCGCTGCTTGCCCGGATCTGTACGGCGGCCCTCGCGCGGTATCCGGAGCTGAACTCCACCGTCGACACCGCGACGCACGAGATCGTCCGGCTGCCCGCCGTGCATCTGGGGTTCGCGGCGCAGACCGACCGCGGGCTGATCGTGCCGGTCGTCCGGGACGCGCACGCCCGTACGGTCGAGGGGCTCTCCGCCGAGATGGCGCGGCTCACCGAGACGGCGCGCGCGGGCCGGCTCGCGCCCGCCGAGCTGACGCACGGCACGTTCACCCTCAACAACTACGGCGTCTTCGGTGTCGACGGCTCCACGCCGATCATCAACCACCCCGAGGCCGCGATGCTCGGCGTCGGCCGGATAGCCGCCAAGCCCTGGGTGCACGAAGGGGAGTTGGCCGTGCGGCAGGTCGTACAGCTCTCGCTCACCTTCGACCACCGGGTGTGCGACGGCGGCACGGCGGGCGGCTTCCTGCGCTTCGTGGCGGACTGCGTGGAATCACCGGCGATTCTGTTGCGAGGGCTGTGAGAGGCACCACCGTGGGGGATGTGAGAGGCACCACGATCACGAACACCGGCACGGACGGGGTGTCGATCGCCGGGTGCCGGTGATACTCGGGGGGTGACGACCGACTACGACACCATCGTGCTGGCCGGGGGCGCGGCGCGCCGGCTCGGCGGCGCCGACAAGCCGGCCCTCGCGGTCGGCGGGAGGTCCCTGCTGGACCGGGTCCTCGCCGCCTGCCCCGGTGCGGCGCGCACCGTGGTGGTCGGGCCCGAGCGGCCGACCGCGCGCCCGGTGGTGACGACGCGCGAGGACCCGCCCGGGGCCGGACCGGTCGCGGCGCTGGACGCGGGCCTGCGGCACACCACCGCCGACACGGTGCTCGTCCTCTCCGCCGACCTGCCCTTTCTCACGACGGGGACGGTGGACGCGCTGCTGGCGGCGGGAGCCGGGCCGGGGCCCGGGGAGCCGTCAGGCCACGCGGACGGCGAGCCGCCCGGCCACGTGGACGGGGCGCTGCTGGTCGACGGCGACGGGCGGGACCAGCCGCTCGTGGCGGCGTACAAGGCCGCGGCGCTGCGCCGCGCCCTTGAGACGCTGCGGGCCGAGCGCGGTGGTCTCGACGGGCTGCCGTTGCGTGCCCTGCTCGCCGAACTGTCGGTGCGGCGGGTCCGGGACGAGACGGCGGCGGCCTCGTTCGACTGCGACACCTGGGAGGCCCTCAGCGCGGCGCGCGCCCGGATCAGGGAGCATGGACACGTGTTGGACGAATGGATCACCGCAGTCAAGGCCGAACTGGGCATCGAACTCGATGTCGACACGGCCGACCTCCTCGACCTGGCGCGGGACGCGGCGCACGGCGTGGCCCGGCCGGCCGCGCCGCTGACGACCTTCCTCGTCGGGTACGCGGCCGCGCAGCAGGGCCTCGACGTGGCGGAGGTCAGCAGGCGCGCGGCGGCGCTGGCGAACCGCTGGGCCGCGGAAGCCGCGGAAGCCGAAGCCGCGGACACGGCGGAATGATGCCCGGTCTTACGGGAGACCCCGGCGAATTCGACGACGCCCTCGCCATCGCCAACGCGGGGCGGCCCCGGACACCGGATGCCGCGCCTCGGGTACCGGACGCCGCGCCTCGTACGGCGGACGCCGCACCCCATGGCGCGGAGCACCGTGTCCGCGAGCGCTCGTCCGAACGTACGTGGATGGACCCGTGGCACGCGCCCTGGGGCAACGGCCGACACGAAGCGGGGCCGGAGGCGGCGGCCGCGGCCCGGACCCCGGAGCCGGAGCCGCATCAGGAGCCGAAGCCGGGCCCGGGAGGCCCCGGCGCCCCGGACCTCCCGGCCGCCCCTGAACCGCAGCCGAGCGCCCCGGCCCACTCCCCGAACTCCCCCGCCCCCGCCGCCTCCCGCACCGCACCCGCCCACCGCCACAGCGCGCACTCCCCCTGGCACGACGCCCGGGCGGCAGCCGCCGGCGCCGTGGCCGGGCCGCTGGAGGCAGCCACCGTCCCGCTCGGCCCCGAAGCTCTGGGCCGCGTGCTAGCCGGGGCGCTCACGGCGCTCACGGACCTGCCCTCGTTCGACACCTCGGCGATGGACGGCTGGGCCGTCTCCGGCCCTGGACCCTGGCGCGTGACCGCCCCCAGCACCCTCGCTCCCTCCGCGACCGCCGGCATCCTCGCCGGTCAGGGCCCCGCCCGGCCGCTGCCCGCCGGGCACGCGATCCGGATCGCCACCGGGGCGCGGATACCGCCCGGCGCCTCGGCGGTGCTCCGTTCCGAACACGGCGAGACCGTCGAACAGGCCGATGGCGGCGCGCTGTTGTCCGCGCCCGGTGGCGCGCCGCCCGGGCAGGACATCCGGCCGCGCGGCCAGGAGTGCCGCAACGGCGACCAACTGCTGCCGCCCGGCACGTCGGTGACCCCGGCCGTGCTCGGCCTCGCCGCCGCCGCGGGCTACGACGAGCTGTGGACGTACCGCCGTCCGGTGGTGGAAATCCTGGTCCTGGGCGACGAGTTGCTGCACAGCGGGCTGCCGCAGGAGGGACGCATCCGGGACGCGCTCGGCCCGATGCTCGCGCCCTGGCTGCACGCCCTGGGCGCGGAGACCATCGGTCCGCGTCATCTCGCGGACGACGAGGGCGTGTTGTACGAGGCCATCGCCTCGTCGACGGCGGACGTGGTGATCACGACCGGCGGCACGGCCGCGGGCCCGGTCGACCATGTGCACCCCACGCTGCGCCGCCTCGGGGCCGAACTGCTGGTGGACGGCGTACAGGTACGCCCCGGCCACCCGATGCTGCTCGCCCGGCTCGACCCGGCGGACGGCACCACCCCGCGCGGCCGGTCCGCCAAGCGCACCAAGCGCCCCGTGCGTACCCCGCGTACCCCTCGTCACCTGGTCGGCCTTCCCGGCAATCCGCTCGCCGCCGTCTCGGGGCTGCTGACGCTTGCCGAACCGCTGCTCGGTACGCTCTCGGGCCGTACGCGCTCCGAGCCCCGCCGAGTACGCCTCGCCGACGGCGTGCACGGGCACCCGCACGACACCCGGCTGGTCCCCGTGGCCTGCCGCACGGACGAGAAGGGAGGCGTCGTGGCGCTCCCCCTGCACTTCAACGGCCCTGCCATGCTGCGCGGCATCGCCGCCGCCGACGCGCTGGCCGTGATCCCGCCCGGCGGCGCCGCCGAGGGCGAGTCGGCCGTACTCCTCGGCCTCCCCTGGTCCCCCGCCGCCACGACCTCGGACATCGGCGCCACCGGAGGCCGGGTGTGAAGCTCCCCACGCACGACGCCGCAGCCCACGAGCGGCTCCCCGATGACGTCTCGCACCGGGTCCAGCTGCCCCGCCGGGCGCCCGCGGCACCGCTGCGTCAGGTGATCCGCCGGCTCTGCATGGCGCTGATAGTGCTGGTGCTGACGGTCGTCATCGTCTGGGTGGACCGCGACGAGTACCACGACAACGCCAACGGCAAGGTCGACTTCCTCGACTGCGTCTACTACGCGACCGTCACGCTCTCCACCACCGGATACGGCGACATCGTGCCGTACGGAGACACCGCACGGCTGCTGAACATCCTGCTCATCACGCCACTCCGCGTCCTGTTCCTGATCATCCTGGTCGGCACCACCCTCGAGGTCCTCACCGAGCGGACCCGTGAACAGTGGCGGCTGAACCGCTGGAGGACCGCCTTGCGCGACCACACCGTCATCGTCGGCTTCGGTACGAAGGGCCGGTCGGCCGTGGAGACGCTGCGTGCCACGGGCGCGAGCCGGGAACGCATCGTCATCGTGGACCCGAGCCCCAAGGTGATCGACGCGGCCGTCGCCGAGGGCTTCGCGGGCGTACTGGGCGACGCCACGCGCAGCGACGTACTGCTGCGCGCCGAGGTCCAGCGCGCCCACCAGATCATCATCGCCACACAGCGCGACGACACCGCGGTCCTGGTGTCGCTCACCGCCCGCCAGCTCAACAAGAAGGCGACGATCGTCGCGGCGGTGCGGGAGGAGGAGAACGCGCCGCTGCTGCGGCAGTCCGGCGCCGACTCCGTGATCACCTCCGCGAGCGCGGCGGGCCGGCTGCTGGGCCTGTCCGTGCACAGCCCGAGCGCGAGCACGGTCATGGAGGACCTGATCCAGCAGGGCAGCGGGCTGGACCTGATCGAGCGCCCGGTGGTGAAGGCGGAGGTCGGCAAGTCGGTACGGGACACCGGTGACCTGGTCGTTTCCGTACTGCGCGGCCACCGGCTGCTGGCGTACGACGACCCGGCGGCGAGCCCGCTGCAGCACGCCGACCGGCTGATCACGATCGTCCGCGCGGTGCCGAAGGACGAGCCGGTGGAGCTGGGCCGCCCGGCCGCACAGGGACTGCCGGGCTCCGGAGTCCAGCCGATGCGCCGGGCGGACGAGAAGGACCGGGTGATCCGCCGCGCGGACGAGCAGGACCTGGGGGACAAGGACTAGCCGCCCGTCCAGGCGCGTGCACGCGGGGTTGTTTCACGTGAAACGCGGGATCAGCACCCGCAGGCACCGCGCGGGTGGTGCTCGTACGTCCGGTACCGAGGCGAGTAGCCTCGCGGCCATGCGTGCGATCACCATTCCCGAACCCGGCGGACCCGAGGCCCTGGTGTGGGCCGAGGTGCCCGCGCCGCAACTGTCCGAAGGCGAGGTGCTGGTGCGGGTCGCGGCCAGCGCCGCCAACCGCGCCGATGTGATGCAGCGCCAGGGCTTCTACGACCCGCCGCCCGGCGCCTCCCCCTACCCCGGCCTGGAGTGCGCCGGCACGATCACCGAGGTCGGCCCGGGCGTGAGCGGCTGGGCGGTCGGCGACGAGGTCTGCGCGCTGCTGGCGGGCGGCGGTTACGCCGAGCAGGTGGCCGTGCCGGCCGGTCAGCTGCTGCCGCTGCCGAAGGGCCTCGACGTCACGCAGGCCGCCGCGCTGCCCGAGGTGACCTGCACCGTCTGGTCGAACGTCTTCATGGTGGCGCACCTGCGGCCCGGCGAGACCCTGCTCGTGCACGGCGGGTCCAGCGGCATCGGCACCATGGCGATCCAGCTGGCCAAGGCCGTCGGCGCGAAGGTGGCCGTGACCGCGGGCAGCGCCGAGAAGCTGGAGAGCTGCCGCGAACTGGGCGCCGACGTGCTCATCAACTACCGCGAGCAGGACTTCGTCGAGGAGATCCGCAAGGCCACCGACGGCCGGGGCGCGGACGTGATCCTCGACATCATCGGCGCGAAGTACCTGGACGCCAACGTCCAGGCGCTGGCCACCAACGGGCGGCTGGCCGTCATCGGTCTGCAGGGCGGCCGGAAGGGCGAGCTGAACCTGGGCGCGCTGCTGGCCAAGCGGGGTGCGGTCACCGCGACGTCGCTGCGCGGCCGGCCGATCGAGGAGAAGGCCGCGATCGTCGCCGCCGTACGGGAGCACGTCTGGCCGCTGGTCGAGAACGGCCAGGTGCGGCCGATCGTGGACCGCACGCTGCCGATGGCGGACGCCGCCGAGGCGCACCGCGTCCTGGAGGAGAGCAGCCACATCGGCAAGGTCGTCCTGACGGTCGGCTGAGCCGTCGGCCGGGCCGTTTCCCGGGAGCAGCCGGGCCGCTTCCCGGGAAGCCGTAAGCCGGTCCTTCCGGAAGGCCGTACGCCCGCCCTCACCGCCGCCGCAGTCGCAGCCCGATGAACGCGAGCCCCAGCCCCGTGAGCGCCAGCCCGGCGCCGAAGGGGAGGACGCGGGCGACCCGGGCGGCGCGTTCGGTGGGGGCGTAGGGCGACCGGACGGCGCCGGCGGTCTCGCGGCTCGTCGAGGAGGGCCCGGCGGCGGCCGGGTGGTGCGGCGGCCGCAGCGTCTGCCATGCGTGGGTCCCCGGGCTGTGCGGCGAGAGGGGCGCGTACGGGCGGTCCGAGCCGGTGGCCGGCCGGTCGGTCGCGCCGGGGTCCTTCGGCGACGTACCGGCGCTGTCGGAGGTACGGGAGGCGTGCGGCGTACCCGGCCCGCTCGTCCCGTCGTGGGTACCGGACGGGGCGCCGGTCCGGGGCGGCGTCGCCGGCCGGCTGGTCACCCCGCCGGAGCCCGAGCTGGATGCCGAGCCCGAGCTGGACGCCGAGCCGGAGCCGGAGGCCGAGTGGCTCGGGGTGGGCCGTCCGGGGGACGCCGTGGCGGAGTCGCTCGGGCCGGCGGACGGGCCCGGGCCGGAGGCGGTCGAGGACGGCGAGGGGCTGTCGTCCGGTTCCGCCGACGCCGCCGAGGTACCGGCGGACGCCGACGTACCGGGCGCCTGGGGGCGGTGGCCGGTGCTGCTGTTACCCGTCTGGTCCTGCACGGACGGCTGCGGCCGGCCGGACCCGCGTACGGGGAGCCGGCTCTCGGCGGGCAGCCCGTCGGTGGACTGCGGCTGCGGGGGGTCCGCCGCCCGGGTGTGCGCCCGTACGGGGAGATGCGTGGTGGCGGCGGCCGCGGGTACGGCGGTGGTGGGGAGCAGCGTGGTGGTCGTCAGCAGGCCGGCGACGATGAGTGAGCGGAGTCCTGGAACCACGCCGTGTCCTCCCGTGCCGAGCCGTCGAGTGACGTAATCAGGGTCACATGAGCCCACAATCGCGGCATCTCGGAAAAGGCCCGCATATACCGCTAAACACCCTGAACAGCGGCGAAGTACGGTGACGGGACGCATCGCGAGGGTGGATCACCAGTTCCTCGGGGCACAACTGTTCCTACTGCATGTACGAGAGAATGGCGGCATGGATATGCCGATGAACGAACGGTCGCAGGAGAGCCCGCACGTCCTGGTTGTCGGCCCGGACGGCATGGCTCTCGGCAGCGCAGGCTCCGGTGGTGGAGGCGGCGACGATGAGCCACGCGAGGTTCCGGTGACGGAGATGGTCGAACAGCCCGCGAAGGTCATGCGCATCGGCAGCATGATCAAGCAGCTGCTGGAAGAGGTGAAGGCCGCCCCGCTGGACGAGGCGAGCCGGGTCCGCCTCAAGGAGATCCACGCCGGCTCCGTCAAGGAGTTGGAGGACGGGCTGGCTCCTGAGCTGGTGGAGGAGCTGGAGCGGCTGTCCCTGCCGTTCACCGAGGACTCCGTGCCCACTGAAGCCGAACTGCGCATCGCGCAGGCACAGTTGGTCGGCTGGCTGGAGGGCCTGTTCCACGGCATCCAGACCGCCCTGTTCGCCCAGCAGATGGCCGCGCGCGCCCAGTTGGAGCAGATGCGCCGCGCCCTCCCGCCCGGCGTGGCCCCGTCCGAGGACGACGACGAACACCCCGGCCGCGGCGCCCGCTCCGGCCCGTACCTCTGACGGCCGGCGCCGCCGGAGGCGGACCGGACGTCGCCGCACGGCGGACCGGACGTCGGAAACCTGCACCGAGGGGCCCTTCGCGCGACGTGCGCGCAGGGCCCCTCGGTGCAGGTGTGTCCGGCTCCGGTCTCAGCCGGACTTGCCCGTCGAGACGACCAGTTCGATCTCCTGGTCGCCCTTGGGGTCGAAGTTCTCGTTCTCGGCCGGGGTCTGGCGGATGACGGCGTTCTTGCCCCACATGGGCTCGCTGTTCTCGTACGTGATGTCCCACTCCCAGCCGGCCTTCTGCATGCACGCCTTCACCGAGCGGAGGTTCTTGCTGTAGAAGTTCGGCATCATGACCTTCGACTTGTCGTCGAAGCTCTTGACCGCTTCCGTGCATGCCTTGGGGTCGATGGTGCGGTCCGTCTGCTCCGGCTGGACCTTGTCGGAGGGGCCCTCGGTGGCGGAGGCGGAGGGCTGCGCGGTGCCGTTGGCCTGCGGGCCCGGCTGCTCCGGGTCGCCGCCGCTGAGGGCGATGACCAGGACCACCGCGACGACGGCGATCAGGGCGACCGCGGCGGAGCCGATCAGCACCGGCTTGTTGCTCTTGCCGCCGGTCCCCGGGCCCCCGTTCTGCGGCGAGATCGTGTACGGCGGCGGGGTCTGCATGCCGCCGTTGTACGGACCGGGCGCCGGGGTCTGGTAACCGTGGCTCGGCGGCGGCGGGGTCGACGGGGGGTAGCCGTACTGCCCGTTCGCCGGCGGCGGCGTGTACGGGTTCTGCACGTGCTGCGCGCCCGTTGCCGGGTTGCCGGTCGCCGACGGGAAGACCGCGGAGGCCACCGAAGCGCCGCTGGACCGCGGCCCCTGGCCGCCAATGATCACCGGCGAGGAGCCGGACTGCCCGGACTGGGCGATGCGCAGGCACTCGTCCTGCATCGCCTGGGCGGTCGGGAAGCGTTCGTTGGGGTTCTTCTTCAGCGCGCGGGCGACGATCGCGTCCACCGCGGGCGGCAGCGAGCGGTTGATGCTGGAGGGCGCCGGCGGCTCCTCCTGTACGTGCGCGTACGCGATGGCCAGCGGCGAGTCCGCGTCGAAGGGCAACTGCCCGGTCAGCAGCTCGAAGAGCATGATGCCGACGGAGTACAGGTCGGAGCGGGCGTCGACGCTGCGGCCCAGCGCCTGCTCGGGCGAGAGGTACTGCGGCGTGCCGACGACCATGCCGGTCTGGGTCATGGAGGTGACGCCGGACTGCATGGCGCGCGCGATGCCGAAGTCCATGACCTTCACGACACCGCGTTTGGTCACCATGACGTTGCCGGGCTTGATGTCCCGGTGGACCAGGCCCATCTCGTGGCTGGTCTCCAGGGCCGCCAGCACATCTGCTGTGATCTTCAGCGCCTTCTCGGTGGGCATGGCGCCGTACTGCGCGATATCGGTGTCCAGGGCATCGCGCAGCGGCTGCCCGGAGACGTACTCCATGACGATGTACGGCGTCGTGCCGCCGTCGAGCTCGTCCTCGCCGGAGTCGTACACCGAGACGATGTTGGTGTGCGAGAGCTTCGCGACGGCCTGGGCCTCGCGGCGGAAGCGCTCGCGGAACGCCTGCTCACGGCCGAGCTCGGTGTGCAGCGTCTTGATCGCGACCTCGCGGTCCAGCACGCTGTCGTACGCGAGGTGGACGGCGGCCATGCCGCCGGTGCCGAGAAGATCACGGAGCTGGTAGCGTCCCCGTCCCACCGAACGGCCCGCGCCGTGGGCCTGTGCGCCGTCCTGGCTCATGTTTTCCGTTTCCCCCTAGGCGCACTGCCCGTGATCCCGTACGCGGCACTGTTCGGGCTGTTCTGTTGCTGGCCGCGCCCGGTATGCGACCGGTCGGCCAGGTTCTGGAATTCCGCAGCCAAGTGTGCCTCAGGGCTCCGACCAGTCAAGCTGCGTGCCCGTTCCGTGACCAGATGGGCAGCATCCCTGCACCGCCGCGTCACCTGACGGGAGCCTGCCAGTTCCGCGGCGGCGGGTTGTCGCGAGCGTGTCAGAAACCTGTCACGACTCTGTCAGCGGCCGCCGGGCAAAACGGTCACTCGTAGTGAACTTGCGACATGTGGCCGGTGAACGGTTTGATGGCCGGTCCCCTTACGAAACCGGTGCGCGCCGCGGAGCCTGTAGCGTGCTCTTGCGAAGACCGAGACGTAAAACCGCGTTGCACGCGGATCGATTCGACGGCGAGGACCGATGGCACAGACGCAGAGCCCCCAGGGCCCGTCCGATCCTGAAGCCACCGGCTCCAATATCCCCGACGCACCGGAGATGTGGGGCAACGGTGGTCTGGTCGGTGACGGGCGCTATCGCCTGACGAGCCGTCTGGGCCGGGGCGGCATGGCGGAGGTGTTCGCCGCCGAGGACGTACGGCTGGGCCGTACGGTCGCGGTGAAGCTGCTGCGTTCCGACCTCGCCGAGGACCCGGTCTCCAAGGCCCGCTTCACCCGCGAGGCACAGTCCGTCGCCGGGCTGAACCACCACGCCGTCGTCGCCGTGTACGACTCGGGCGAGGACGTGGTCGGCGGCAACACCATCCCGTACATCGTGATGGAGCTGGTCGAGGGTCACACCATCCGTGACCTGCTGCTCAACGCCGACGCGCCGCCGCCGGACCAGGCGCTGATCATCGTCTCCGGGGTGCTGGAGGCGCTGGCCTACAGCCACCAGCACGGCATCGTGCACCGCGACATCAAGCCCGCGAACGTGATCATCACGAACAGCGGCGCGGTCAAGGTCATGGACTTCGGCATCGCGCGTGCCCTGCACGGCGCGTCGAACACCATGACCCAGACCGGCATGGTCATGGGCACGCCGCAGTACCTCTCGCCCGAGCAGGCGCTCGGCAAGACCGTCGACACCCGCTCCGACCTGTACGCGACCGGCTGCCTGCTGTACGAACTGCTCGCGCTGCGCCCGCCGTTCGTCGGCGAGACGCCGCTGTCGGTGGTGTACCAGCACGTGCAGGACATGCCGGTGCCGCCGTCCGAGGTGCTGGAGGCGGTGCCGCCGGAGCTGGACGGGCTGGTCATGCGCTCGCTGGCGAAGGACCCGGACGACCGGTTCCAGAGCGCCGAGGAGATGCGCGGCCTGGTCCAGTACGCGCTGCAGATGCTGCACGAGCAGGGCGGCCACACCGGTACGTGGAGCACCGGCCCGGTCGCCGTGCACGAGGGCGGCTCGACGCCCGCGATGGGCGTCGCGTCCACGACGGCGATGCCGCACCCGGGGCACGGCTCGACGACCGCGCAGCCGATCCTTCCGGGCGGGCGGGACGACGACGGCGGGTACGAGGGCGGTCCGCGCGGCTCGAAGGGCGGCAAGGGCAAGATCTGGCTGATCGCGGCGCTCGCGCTGATCGCCATCGTGGCCGGCGTCGCCATCGCCCTGCAGAACACCGGCGGCGACGAGCAGCCGAAGAAGCCGAAGCCCACGCCGACGGCGACGAAGACCAAGGACGAGGAGACCACCGAGCCGCCGACGCAGGAGCCGACGACGGAGGCGACGCTGCCCGGCGGCACGGGCGGCAACACCGGTGACTACACCCAGACGCCGACGGAGACCGGGGAGCCGACGCCGACGGAGCCCACCGGGGAGCCGACCGACGAGCCGACCGGCGAGCCGACGGAGCCCACAGGGGAGCCGACCGGGGAGCCGACGGCGCCCACCGATGCGCCGACCGACGAGCAGTCGCCGATCATCCCGCCGCCGGACGGTGAAGGCGAGCAGTGAGCGCCGCACACGGCTACTGAGGGCCGCCGGGGACACTGTCCCCGGCGGCCCTCAGCCCGTGAAGGCCCCGCGTACGGCCGCGTATTCGTCCGTCCACCACACCGCGAGCGCGGCCGAGGCGGGGAAGAGGCTGTCGGCGCGCCGGTCGCCCAGCCGGTACCGCCAGTCCAGCATCCAGAAGTCGTTCAGACGTTCCCACCAGACGCGGTGTACGGCAGCCGCCAGCTCCTCCGGGCCGACGCCCGAGGCGCCCCGGTAGGCGCGCGCGTACGCCGCCACCTTGGCCAGGTCCAGGCTGCCCGAGGGCCGTACGAAGAAGATCGCGGCGGCCCGTACGGCCTCCTCGGCGCGCGGCTTGACCGCCAGCCGGTCCCAGTCGACGATCGCGGCCGGCTCGGCGCCCCGGTAGAGCAGGTTCAGCGGGTGGAAGTCGCCGTGCACCCAGCCCGCGGGCGCCGCGCGGGGCGGCCGGTGGTGGGCGTGCGCGGCCAGCAGGGCGCGCCGCTCCAGGAGCCGGTGCTCGGCCAGCGCGTCGAAGCTGTCGTGCGGGCGGGCGTCCCGCGCCAGCGCCAGCAGCTCGTCGATGCCCACGAAGGTCGCGGCGGGGTCGGCGCTCTCCTGGCCGGGCTGCGGCGGCTCGTCGGGCATCACCTGGGCGAGGGACACGTGGACCCGGCCCAGCAGCGCGCCGAGGCGGCGGCACTGGGCGGGAGTGAGGGCCGCGCCGTCCAGGTGCCGGCCTTTGACCCAGGGGTGCAGCGCGTAACAGCGGCCGTCGATGACGGCGACGGTGCGGCCGTCGGCGGCGCGTACGGGCGGCGCCACGGGGAGGCCCATGGCGCCCAGCAGGCGGGTGGCGCGGTGCTGCCGGACCAGGGCGCCGCGGTCGGCGTCGAGGTGGTGCTTGAGGAAGAAGCGGCCGCGCGTGGTGACCAGCCGGTAGCCGTGATTGAGCAGGCCCTCGGCGACCGGCTCGCACGTCAGCGGCTCCCCGGCGCCTTCGTAGCGGCGCAGCAGGGAGCCGAGGAGGTGTCCGTCGGGCGCCGTTGCCGTCCGGACCGCAGATGAGCGCAGCACCCGTCAGATGTTAGATCACACGGCCCGGGCCGATCCGCCGCCAGGTCGGCTATCGGTCAGCCTGAATGGGCGTACCGGAACACCGGTACATCGGTCAGCGTGTGGACCTTGGCGAAGACCGGCTCGATGTGCAGGAACACCGGGTCGAAGGGCTCGCCGTCGGCCAGGGCCGGGGTGCGCCCGAAGGCGTCGTGGTCGGCCGGCTGCGGGTGCTCGACGCGGGCCGTGCCGGTGAACTGGACGGTCCAGGTCTCGGGCTCGCCGCCGGCGAGGTTGTCCGCCTGGTACGAGACCACGCTGCCGTCCAGGGCGCGGTGGTAGCCGTAGCCACGGTGCAGGCGCAGCAGGAGCCGGCCCCCGGTCACGACGTGCCGGGCGATCGTGGTGAAGGGCAGCGCCCGCTGGCTGGCCGAGACCCGGCCGTAGGGCGTACGGCTGAGCAGTTCCAGTGCGCGGAATTCGTCGGGCATGGCAACCAGCCTGCCCGGCGGCGCGGGCGCGACTGTAGGGGCGGCAGCCCCTGGTTCACCGGGGACGTTGGTCCCGAAATTCGTTACGCCGCAGGTCAGCCGCCTATAAACGGGGTCAGCGGCCTTCCGCCTGCATTCTGGCGACGTATGCGGCGGCCTGGGAACGGCGTTCCATGCCGAGTTTGGACAGCAGGCTGGAGACGTAATTCTTGATGGTTTTCTCGGCCAGATGCAGCCGTTCGCCGATCGCGCGGTTGGTCAGTCCCTCGCCGATCAGGTCGAGGATGCGTCGTTCCTGTTCGGTGAGGTTCGCCAGCCGGTCGTCACCCTTGGGGCCGTTGCCGTCGCGCAGCCGTTCGAGGACCCGCGCGGTCGCGACAGGGTCCAGCAGGGACTTGCCGGCCGCGACGTCCCGGACGGCCGAGAGCAGTTCGTTCCCGCGGATGGCCTTGAGTACGTAACCGGACGCACCAGCCATGATCGCGTCAAAAAGCGCCTCGTCATCGGCGAAAGACGTGAGCATCAGGCACTTGATGTCCTCGTTCTGCGAGCGGACCTCCCGGCAGACCTCGACACCGCTGCCGTCCGGCAGCCGGACGTCGAGCACGGCCACGTCGGGGTGCGTCGCCGGGATCCTGACCAGGGCATCCGCGGCGGTACCGGCCTCGCCGACCACCTCGATGTCGCTCTCGACCGTGAGCATGTCGTGGACGCCACGCCGGACGACCTCGTGATCGTCGAGCAGGAATACCGTGATTTTTCCGTCTTCGCGCACGGTTTCAGTCTCACACACCGACCCTTCCCGTGCCCCGGCCCGCCGATATAACGTGCCGTTGTCCCGGCGGCCTGCAACGCTGTGACCAGGACTTGTTCCCACCCTCCGCGATTTACTTGGAAATCCAAGCAAAATCGCAGGTCAGGGCCGTTTTCGCTTAGGCTCGGGAAATGGGTAACGTGCATGGGCAGGCCACGTCCGGGGCAGTTTTGTTCCACCCGGGCCTGACCGCGTTCGCACACACCCCGTGCGCCGTATCGGATACCGGGTGAGCCGCAATACGGCCACCGGCGGACCCCGGGGGCCGGACAGACGGAGGAGCAGCACGTGACCGTGGACAGCAGTGCCGCACGAAAAGCCACACGCGGAAGCGGCAAGCGCACGACCGCGAAGAAAGCCCCGGCCAAACCGAGGGCCAAGGCTTCAGCGGAGCAGGACCCGGACCAGTTCGTCCAGCTGCTCACCCCGGAGGGGGAGCGGGTCGAGCACCCGGAGTACGCGATCGACCTGTCCGCCGACGAGCTGCGCGGCCTGTACCGCGACATGGTGCTCACGCGGAAGTTCGACGCCGAGGCGACCACCCTCCAGCGCCAGGGCGAGCTGGGCCTGTGGCCCTCGCTGCTGGGCCAGGAGGCCGCGCAGATCGGTTCCGGGCGCGCGCTGCGCGACGACGACTACGTCTTCCCCACCTACCGCGAGCACGGCGTCGCCTGGTGCCGCGGGGTGGACCCGACGAACCTGCTGGGCATGTTCCGCGGCGTGAACCACGGCGGCTGGGACCCCAACACCAACAACTTCCACCTGTACACGATCGTGATCGGCTCGCAGACGTTGCACGCGACCGGGTACGCGATGGGTGTGCAGAAGGACGGCGCCGACTCCGCCGTCATCGCCTATTTCGGTGATGGCGCGTCCAGCCAGGGTGACGTCGCCGAGTCCTTCACCTTCGCGGCCGTCTACAACGCCCCCGTGGTGTTCTTCTGCCAGAACAACCAGTGGGCGATCTCCGAGCCGACCGAGAAGCAGACCCGGGTGCCGCTCTTCCAGCGCGCCCGCGGCTACGGCTTCCCCGGTGTACGGGTCGACGGCAACGACGTGCTCGCCGTGCTCGCCGTCACCAAGGCGGCGCTGGAGCGCGCGCGGACGGGCCAGGGCCCGATGCTCGTCGAGGCGTTCACGTATCGCATGGGCGCCCACACCACCTCCGACGACCCGACGCGCTACCGCGGCAACGACGAGCTGCTGGCCTGGGAGGCCAAGGACCCGATCCTGCGGCTCCGCCGGTACCTCGAGGCCGAGGGGATGGCCGACGAGGCCTTCTTCGCGTCCGTCGAGAAGGAGGACGAGGCGCTCGGCAAGCGGGTGCGCGACGCGGTCCGCACCATGCCGAACCCCGACGACATGGCGATGTTCGAGCACGTCTACGCCGACGGGCACGCGCTCGTCGACGAGGAGCGCGCCCAGTTCGCCGCGTACCAGGCCGCGTTCGCGGAGGAGAACTGACATGGCCGTCTTCGAGAAGATCACCATCGCCAAGGCGATCAACGAATCGCTGCGCACGGCCATGGAGGCCGACCCCAAGGTCCTCGTCATGGGCGAGGACGTGGGCAAGCTCGGCGGCGTCTTCCGCGTCACCGACGGCCTGCAGAAGGACTTCGGCGAGGACCGGGTGATCGACACCCCGCTCGCCGAGTCCGGCATCGTCGGCACCGCGATCGGCATGGCCCTGCGCGGCTACCGCCCGGTCGTGGAGATCCAGTTCGACGGCTTCGTCTTCCCGGCGTACGACCAGATCGTCACCCAGCTCGCCAAGATGCACGCCCGCGCGCTCGGCAAGATCAAGCTGCCGGTCGTCATCCGCATCCCCTACGGCGGTGCGATCGGCGCGGTCGAGCACCACTCCGAGTCGCCCGAGGTGCTCTTCGCGCACGTCGCCGGCCTGAAGGTGATCACCCCGTCGAACTCCTCGGACGCCTACTGGATGCTCCAGCAGGCCATCGCCGGCGACGACCCGGTCATCTACTTCGAGCCCAAGCGCCGCTACCACGACAAGTCCGCGCTGGACACCGACGCCCTGCCGCACCCGCTGCACAAGGCCCGTGTCGCCCGCGAGGGCAGCGACCTGACGCTCGCCGCGTACGGCCCGATGGTCAAGGTCTGCCAGGACGTCGCGCAGGTCGCCGCCGAGGAGGGCAAGTCGGTCGAGATCGTCGACCTGCGGTCCCTCTCCCCGATCGACTTCGACACGCTCCAGTCCTCGGTCGAGAAGACCCGCCGCCTGGTCGTCGTGCACGAGGCGCCGGTCTTCCTCGGCTCCGGCGCGGAGATCGCCGCGCGGATCACCGAGCGGTGCTTCTACCACCTGGAGGCGCCCGTGCTGCGGGTGGGCGGCTACCACGCCCCCTACCCGCCGTCCCGGCTGGAGGACGAGTACCTGCCGAACCTGGACCGGGTGCTCGACGCGGTCGACCGGTCGCTGGCGTACTGAGGGGCTTGAGGAGAGTCGTGACCATGACTGCAACCGATCAGCGCTTCCGCGAGTTCAAGATGCCCGACGTGGGCGAGGGACTGACCGAGGCGGAGATCCTCAAGTGGTACGTCGCCGAGGGCGACACCGTCGCCGACGGCCAGGTCGTCTGTGAGGTCGAGACCGCCAAGGCGGCCGTCGAACTCCCCATTCCGTACGACGGGGTGGTGCACCAGCTGCGGTTCGGCGAGGGCACCACGGTCGACGTCGGCACGGTGATCATCACCGTGGACACCGACCCGGGCGCGGGACCCGCCGAGGCCCCGGCAGCTCCGGAAGCCGCCGAGCCGGCCGCCGAGGGTGGCGAGGAGGGCCGCAAGGCCGTACTCGTCGGCTACGGCGCCGCGCCGTCCTCGACGAAGCGGCGCGCGCGCAAGGCGCAGCCCGGCACCTCGAACGGCGCGCAGGCGGCCGTCCAGGCGGAGTTGAACGGTTACGCGGCGCCTGAGCCGGCGCCTGTTTCACGTGAAACACCCGCGGGCGAGCCTGCGGCTCCTGCCGCTCCGGCGGGCGCCGAGCGTCCGCTGGCCAAGCCGCCCGTCCGCAAGCTCGCCAAGGACCTCGGCATCGACCTGGCCACGGTCGTACCCAGCGGCCCCGACGGGATCATCACCCGCGAGGACGTGCACGCGGCGGCCGCACCGGCGCCCGCGGCGGTACCGGAGTACGACGTGGAGCCGGCCCCGCACGAGCCCGCGCCGGCCCCCGAGGCCGTCGCCGCCGCCCGGGAGACCCGTATCCCGGTCAAGGGCGTGCGCAAGGCCACCGCCCAGGCCATGGTGAACTCCGCGTTCACCGCGCCGCACGTCACGGAGTTCATCACCGTCGACGTGACCCGCACGATGCGGCTCGTACAGGAGCTGAAGCAGGACCCCGACATGGCGGGTGTCCGCGTCAATCCGCTCCTGCTCGTCGCCAAGGCGTTCCTGGTGGCCATCAAGCGCCACCCGGAGATCAACGCCTCCTGGGACGAGGAGAACCAGGAGATCGTCCGCAAGGACTACGTGAACCTGGGCATCGCGGCGGCGACCCCCCGGGGCCTGATCGTTCCCAACATCAAGGACGCGGGTGCCCAGACGCTCCCGCAGCTCGCCGCCTCCCTCGGCGAACTGGTCGCCACGGCCCGCGAGGGCAAGACCTCCCCGGCGGACATGGCGGGTGGCACGGTCACCATCACCAACGTCGGCGTCTTCGGCGTCGACACCGGTACGCCCATCCTGAACCCCGGTGAGTCCGCGATCCTCGCCTTCGGCGCGGTCAAGGAACAGCCCTGGGTCCACAAGGGCAAGGTCAAGCCGCGCCAGGTGACGACCCTGGCACTCTCCTTCGACCACCGCCTGGTCGACGGCGAGCTGGGCTCCAAGGTCCTCGCGGACACCGCCGCGATCCTGGAGCGCCCGAAGCGCCTGATCACCTGGTCGTAGTAGGCGATCGAGTCATCTGGTCGCAGTACCGATCGAGCGGCCCGGCAGGACGGCGTCGGCGAAAAGGAATTGGTGTCGCCGCGCCGCCCTGCTTACCGTCACCGTCATGACCGACACACAGATCACTGCTGACACCGTCGCCCCGGACGCCCTCCCGCCCCTGCGCTCCGTCGCCTGGCTGCACATCAGGGACGGCCGCCTGCTGAGCGTCCGCACCCGCGGCAACGACACGTTCTACCTGCCCGGCGGCAAGTACGAGCCCGGTGAGACGGCCGCGGAGGCGCTCTCCCGCGAGCTGGCCGAGGAGATCGGCGTACAGGTCCCGGCGAGCGAGCTGACCGAGGCGTTCACCGTCCACGACGAGGCGCACGGCCGCGCCGGCCGCCGCCTGCACATGACCTGCTTCACGGGCGGCCCGGCCACGGTGGACCCGGTCCCGGGCCGCGAGATCGCCGAGGTCGCCTGGCACAACGCCGAGGACTTCGCCGTCTGCGCGCCCCACTACGAGGACGACCCTCCGCCTTGCGATCGCACGCACCAGACGCCGCGGGCCCCGCCCTCCGGGCGGACGACGGGACTTTGCGGACACGACCTAGGGCATCAGCCCGCGGTGACGCGGAGCTTGGACTGGCCGTGGCCGCGCGACTCCCAGTCGTCCATGAAGTGGGCCTTGAGGCCGTGCTGCGCGGCGAGACCGGTCAGGGTCTCGGTCCGGTAGTAGAAGTCCTCGCGCAGCACCTGGTGTTCGGTGCCGGTGGTCCGGTCGAAGGTGAAGTCGAAGAAGCCGCCGGGGGCCAGCACCCGCCCCACATGCGCCAGGCATTCGTCGATGATCTCGATCGGTGAGTGCGAGAAGACGCTGTGCGCGTGCACGACGTCGAAGTGCGCGTCGGGCAGGAAGTCCAGCGTGAGGTCTCTGGTCAGGGTCAGATGCGGGAGCTTCGCCTGGAGCCCGTGGTCGGTCAGCGTCCGCTTCGCCGCGATGAGGATGTCGGGGGAGATGTCGATGCCGTAGTAGTTCCCGGCATCGAGGTACTCGATGAAGCGCCACCCGGAGCGGAGGTTGCCGCAGCCGATGTCGAGCATCCGGGACTGCCGGGTGAGGCCGTGTTCCCGCAGGTAGTCGAATTGCATCCGGCCGAGCGCGAGCCACCGGTCGTGCGTTTGGCTACCGACCGCCGCCTCGGGGTTCCGCCGGGTGTCGGACGCCATGACCGCGCGGTAGTAGCTCACGTGGTCGGGGTGGTGCAGGGCCAGCCAGCGGTCCCTGGCGGCCCGCCGGACGTACGGGGGTATTCGTCCGGGGTGGCCGAGGGCGTAGCGGACCTTGTGGGCGACCGCCGTCCGGTCGACGGCGAGGTTCTTCTTGACGGACATGCGGACGCACCCCATCTCGTTCACCGAGCGTCACGGGCCGGACACGGTCTCGTGGCGCACTGCTCATGGAGCGTAGGCAGGGTCGGGATAGTTGGCGTAGGCAGTCTCCTCGCCCGGCCCCGGTCCGGATGATGGAACGGAATCGCAGACGCATACCTGTTGTATCTATCCTGTGCGCATGCCATCAGCCTCAACCTCTCCAGCCCCCCTGAAGCAGCCGCCCGCTGCCGAGCGGGTGTACGCACACATCAAGCACGCCGTCCTCGAACGCCGCTACGAAGGCGGCATGCTGCTCACCGAGGGCGAGCTCGCCGAGGCCGTGGGTGTGTCGCGGACGCCCGTACGCGAGGCGCTGCTGCGGCTGGAGGTCGAGGGGCTGATCAAGCTCTACCCGAAGAAGGGCGCGCTGGTTCTGCCGGTCTCCGCGCAGGAGATCGCGGACGTCGTGGAGACCCGGCTGCTGGTCGAGGAGCACGCGGCGCGCAAGGCCGTGCCCGCGCCGGCCGCGCTGATCGAGGAGCTGGAGTCGCTGCTCGCGACCATGCGGGAGCAGGTCGCCGCCGGTGACCTGGCCGCCGTCTCGGTCACCGACCGCGCCTTCCACGCCGCCATCGTGCGCAGCGCGGGCAACCAGATCCTGGACCGGCTCTACGAGCAGCTGCGCGACCGCCAGCTGCGGATGGGCGTCGCGGTGATGCACGCGCACCCGGACCGGATCGCGAAGAACATCGCCGAGCACGCCGAGATCCTCGAAGCGCTGCGGGCCGGCGACCCGGAGGCGGCCACCGCCGCCGTGCACCGACACGTCAGCTGGGTGCGGAACCTCGCCCAGGGGGACGTGCGATGAGTACCGCACGGAGCACCCCGATGACGCTGCCCGGTGATCCGCCCGGCGGTCGGCGCGCCATGTGGGTCTGGGGCATCGGCGTCGCCGTCTACTTCGTCGCGATCATCTACCGCACCAGCCTCGGCGTCGCGGGACTGGACGCCGCCGAGCGCTTCCACATCAACGCCTCGGCGCTGTCGACCTTCTCCATCCTGCAGCTGCTGGTCTACGCGGGCATGCAGATACCCGTCGGCCTGATGGTCGACAAGATGGGCCCGAAGAAGGTCCTGATCCTCGGCGCGACGCTCTACACCGTCGGCCAGCTCGGCTTCGCGCTCTCCGGCTCGTACGGCATGGCGCTGATCTCCCGCGCGCTGCTGGGCTGCGGCGACGCGATGACGTTCATCAGCGTGCTGCGACTGGGCACGCGCTGGTTCCCGGCCCGGCGCGGCCCGATGATCGCGCAGATCGCCGCACTCATCGGCATGTCCGGCAACCTCGTCTCCACGCTGGTCCTCGCGCGGCTGCTGGACACCCTCGGCTGGACCCCGACCTTCGCCGGCAGCGCCGTCTGCGGCATCGCGGTGATCGTTCTCGTCCTGCTCTTCCTCAAGGACCACCCCGAGGGCTTCGAGCCGGCGCCCGCGAGCCGGCCGGCGACCGGCGGCGGCTACGTACGGCAGCAGATATCCCAGTGCTGGCGCGAGCCGGGCACCCGGCTGGGCATGTGGGTGCACTTCACCACGCAGTTCCCCGCGATGTTCTTCCTGCTGCTGTGGGGGATGCCGTTCCTCGTCGAGGCGCAGGGGCTGACCGAGACCGCGGCCGGCGGGCTGCTGACGCTGATCGTGGTCTCGAACATGGCCTCCGGGCTGGTCTACGGGCAGGTCATCGCCCGCCACCACGCGGCCCGGATGCCGCTGGCGCTAGGTACCGTCGGCGCCACGGCGGCGCTGTGGGCCGCCATGCTCTGCTGGCCGGGGCACGCGCCGATGACGCTGCTGGTCCTCACCTGCGTGGTGCTCGGCACCTGCGGCCCGGCCTCGATGATCGGCTTCGACTTCGCCCGCCCGGCCAACCCGCCGGAGCGCCAGGGCACCGCCTCCGGCATCGTCAACATGGGCGGCTTCATGGCCTCGATGACGACCCTGCTGGCGGTCGGCGTGCTGCTGGACGCCACCGGCGACAACTACCGCATCGCGTTCGCGACGGTCTTCGTCCTGGAGGCGCTCGGCCTCAGCCAGATCCTGCGGCTGCGCAAGCGGGCGGCGCGCCGCGAACGCGAGCGGACGGTGGCGAGCCGGGTGGAGGCGGTGCACGTACCGGTGTGACCGCCCCGGGCGGGGCGTGCGCTGCCGGCGCTTTGGGCGCTTCCAGCGCTTCCGGGCGCGCGCCCCGTGCCTACGGCGTCACCGCGAAGTGCTCCAGCACGGCCCCGGCCAGCTCCTGGTCGCCTTCGATCTTGACCCGGTCGGCGACGGCCGCCGGCCGCACCCGGCCGCAGGCCAGCCGGACGTAGGTCTCCCAGTCCGTCGAGATCGTGACGGCCGGGCCCAGCGAGACGCTGCCGTCGACCGACCCGCGGCCCTCCGCGTCGACCCGTACGGTCCGCATGAACTCCACCGGGCCGGTCACATCGACCACCACGGCGGAGCCGGCCGGCGCGCCCGCGCCCTCGGCGACGACCTTGGCCAGCGCGGGCAGCAGGAAGTCGCGGGTGAGGTGGGCGCCGGGGGAGTCGAGGTTGCCGGGCTCGCCGAGCGCGCGGCGGATGTCCTGCTCGTGCACCCAGGTGTCGAAGGCCCGTACCTTCAGCGCGTGTTCGAGCGTCTGCTCCTTGCCCTGAGGGCCGCGCACCATGGCGTCCGGCTCGCGCGTCTCATTGCGCAGCTGCCGGGAGCGGCGGATGACGGTGTACTCCAGCTCCGCCGTCATCTCCGGGCCCGTGTGGTGCCGGCGGACGTCGACCTGCATTTCCATGTACCGCGCGAACTCGCTGCGTACGTGGTAGAGATCGCGCGGCAGCGAGTGGATGGGGCGGGGGTCGCCCAGCGCCTCGCAGTCCAGGCCGATGAGGTGGGACACGACGTCCCGCACCGACCAGCCGGGGCATTCCGTGGCGCGATTCCACTCCCCTTCCACGAGCGGCGTCACCAGCTCGGATATTGCTTCGATGGAGTGCGTCCAGGCGTCGATGGAGGGCTGAAGGACTGGGTGGACGGTCACGGGACCCCTCGGACGGTTTGTACGCGGGCTGCTGTCTGTGCAGTTAAGTTACGCTGCGCACGGGCACCCCGGCAGTGCTTTCGGGTGACCATCGTAGGCATTTTTTGACGACGGACCGGGCTCGGAAGACCAGGCGGTGGTACTGTGCGCGCTTCATTGATCCAAGTCGGTGTGGACCAGCAGGAACCGGTCAATTCCCGCCGGGAGCGGGTGGCTTCACTCGTGCGCTCCCAGGCGGCAGCGGATCTCGTCGTGCTTCCCGAGCTGTGGCCGGTCGGCGCTTTCGCCTTCGACGCCTTCGAGGAGGTCGCGGAGGTACTGGACGGCCCGACCCACGAGGCGATGTCCGCGGCGGCGCGGGACGCGGGCGTCTGGCTGCACGCCGGGTCCGTCATCGAGCGCGACGCGGACGGCGTCCTCTACAACACCTCGCTGGTCTACTCCCCCGACGGCGAGCGCGCCGCGCACTACCGCAAGATCCACCGCTTCGGCTTCGACAAGGGTGAGGCGACGCTGCTGGGCGCCGGTACGGACCCGGTGACGGTCGCGCTGCCGGACACCACGCTCGGCCTGGCCACCTGCTACGACCTGCGCTTCCCCGAGCTGTTCCGGCAGCTGGTGGACGCCGGCGCGCAGACCCTGGTCGTACCGGCCGGCTGGCCCGCGCGGCGCCGCGCGCACTGGTCGCTGCTGGCCCGCGCCCGGGCGGTGGAGAACCAGACGTACGTACTCGCCTGCGGCACGGGCGGCACGCACGCCGGGGTCGAGCAGGCCGGGCACAGCGTGATCGTCGACCCGTGGGGCGAGGTGCTCGCCGAGGCCGGCCCCGACGAGGAGATCATCAGCGCCGAGCTGGACCCCGAGCTGGTCGGCAAGGTCCGGCACTCCTTCCCCGTGCTGCGGGACCGTGTGCTGGGGCTGCCGAAGCCGTGACCTGTGGTCGGCGCTCGAAGTGAGGGGAGCCGGGGCGGTCAGTCCTCGCGCTCCCGCTCCGCCAGCCGGATCACGCACACCGCGACCGCGATGATCAGCGCGGCGTCGGCGTCCTCCCGCACCACGTTGACCGCGTAGGTGTCCCGCACGGTCAGCCAGCGCCGGGAGATCTCCGCCAGCAGCTCGCCGTCGTACTCGACCGCGAACTCCCGGTCCAGGATCTTGCCGCTGACGTCCAGCTCCGTGCCGTCCACCAGCTCCACGCGGTAGTGGTTGCGCAGCAGCGACAGCCGCTTCCGCCGGATGGTGGCGATGGCCTGGTCGTCCCGCTCGATCGTCATCGTGTCGCGCAGGCTCAGCACCTTTTTGCGGAGCGTGATCAGGACCCGGCCCTCGCGGTCCTTGATCTCGAAGGTCTCCCGCATCCGGAGCGCCTTGCCGTCGACGAGGTAGACGCTGCGACCCGTCTCGTCCTCGATCCAGTAGTCCTCGCCGATGCCGAAGATCCGGTCGCGTACCAGGTATCTCATGTCCTGAGGACTTCCCGCGGGCCCCGCTGGAATGCGCGACCGGGTGGGTGGCGTTGAATGTCCACATGGCTTCACGTGCGCGCGTCCGGGCCCCCGAGCTGATCGGCAAGGGCGGCTGGCTCAACACCAGCGACAAGGAACTGACCCTCTCCGACCTGCGGGGACGCATCGTCGTCCTGGACTTCTGGACGTTCTGCTGTGTGAACTGCCTGCACGTCCTGGACGAGCTGCGGGAGCTGGAGGAGCGGCATCGCGACACCGTCGTCATCATCGGCGTGCACTCCCCGAAGTTCGTGCACGAGGCGGAGCACCAGGCAGTCGTCGACGCCGTCGAGCGGTACGAGGTCGAGCACCCCGTCCTGGACGACCCCGAGCTCGCCACCTGGAAGCAGTACGCCGTCCGCGCCTGGCCGACGCTGGTCGTCATCGACCCCGAGGGCTATGTCGTCGCCCAGCACGCCGGTGAGGGCCACGCCCACGCCATCGAGAAGCTGGTCGAGGAGCTGGAGGCGGAGCACGAGGCCAAGGGGACGCTGCGGCGTGGCGACGGCCCGTACGTACCGCCCGAGCCCGTCGCCACCGACCTCCGCTTCCCCGGCAAGGCGCTTCAGCTGCCCGGGGGCTCCTTCCTGGTCTCCGACACCACCCGGCACCAGCTCGTGGAGCTGGACGGGGACGGCGAGAGCGTGCTGCGCCGGATCGGCACCGGCGAGCGCGGCCTGACGGACGGACCGGCCGAGCGGGCCGCCTTCAGCGAGCCGCAGGGCCTCGCGCTGCTGCCCGACGGCAAGGTGATCGTCGCCGACACCGTGAACCACGCGCTGCGCGTCTTCGACCCGGAGAGCGGCGAGGTCAGCACCGTCGCCGGTACCGGCAAGCAGTGGTGGCAGGGCTCGCCCACCGAAGGCCCGGCCCGCGAGGTGGACCTCTCCTCGCCGTGGGACGTGGCGTACTTCGACGGCCGGGTGTGGATCGCCATGGCCGGCGTGCACCAGCTGTGGACGTACGACCCGGAGGCCGGCACCGTACGGGCCGCCGCGGGCACCACCAACGAGGGCCTGGTGGACGGGCCGGCCGCCGAGGCGTGGTTCGCGCAGCCGTCGGGCCTGGCCGCCACCGAGGACCGGCTGTGGATCGCCGATTCCGAGACCAGCGCGGTGCGCTGGATCGACCGCGAGGGCGTCGTGCACACGGCCGTGGGCACCGGCCTCTTCGACTTCGGCCACCGCGACGGCGCCGCCGATCAGGCGCTGCTGCAGCACCCGCTGGGCGTCACCGCGCTGCCGGACGGCTCGGTCGCGGTCTCCGACACGTACAACCACGCGCTGCGCCGTTTCGACCCCGCGACCGGCGAGGTGACCACGCTCGCCACGGACCTGCGGGAGCCGTCGGACGCGGTGCTCGTCGGTGACGACATCGTCGTCGTGGAGTCGGCCCGGCACCGGCTGACCCGGCTGCGGCTGCCCGAGGAGGCGGTACGGGTCGAGTCGGTCGCGCACCGCACCCAGCGCGCCGCCACCGAGGTGGCCCCCGGCCGGCTCCGGCTGGAGGTGGTCTTCCAGGCGCCGGCCGGGCAGAAGCTGGACACCCGCTATGGCCCGTCCACCCGGCTGCTGGTCAGCTCGACCCCGCCGGAGCTGCTGGCGGAGGGCGAGGGCGCCGATACGGACCTCAGCCGCGACCTGGTGCTGGCGGACGGGGTCACCGAGGGCGTGCTGCACGTCTCCGCGATGGCGGCGTCCTGCGACGACGACCCGGACATCGAGTACCCGGCCTGCCATGTGCACCAGCAGGACTGGGGCGTACCGGTCACGGTCACCGCGGACGGGACCGCCCGGCTCGGGCTGGTCCTGGCGGGGCTGGACAGCGAGGCGTGATCAGCCGGCGGTAGTGGATCAGTCCGGGCAGTTGCGGAGCGAGGAGTACTGCAGCTGGTCGGGCTCGATCCGGATGCCGGGCACCCACAGCTTCTTGCCGTCCTTGCGGACCTCGTACCAGATGCTGCTGTGGCCGCCGGCCTCGTCGGTGACAGTGACGCCGTTGGCGATGCGACACGAGGCGGTCAGTCGGTCGCCGTGCCAGGCCCGGCCACCGATATTGGACGGCCGGTAGGGCACGTACGGGTCGAGCGCGAGGCCGAGGGCGCACTCCCTGCTGTGGCTGTCCCGGCACGCCTTCTCGATGTTGTGGATGGTGATGCGCTCGGTCTCGTGGTTCTTGGCGGCCGGGCCTGTTTCACGTGAAACACCCTTGCCCGATGCGTCGTTGTCGTCGATCAGCCCCCACGTCACGACGGCTGCCACCGCGAGCACCGCAGCCGTCGCCGCGCCCACGAGGACCGGCTTCAGCCGGAGGGCCGATTTCGGCGGCCGTTCCGGTGCGCCGCCAGGCACCTCCGTGCTCACCGAACCACCCGCCGCCGCTGCTTCGTTGGCGCGATGCAGCAGCCGTACCAGCTCCGGAAGCCGGTCCTCGCCGGTGAAGGAGAGCTTGCACCACTGCACCAACAGCCGTTCGTCGGGCAGGCTCTGGCCCCGTAGGTAGCGGGACAGGGACGATCTGCTGGCCGGGAGTCTGCCTTCCAGCTCCTTCAGGCTGAGGCCCAGCTCGCCATGCATGTGCCGCAGCCCGGTCACGAAGTCGCGTATCGGTCCGGCGAGTTGGTCGGGCAGGGGCGCGAGGGGCTTACGGCGGGGGCTGGTGGCGCGGTTCGGTTTCCCATGCACGCACGGCATTCCAGCACAGCCGCGGTACGCACCGCGAGAGGCACTTCCGCTCCCCTGCGGCGGAAGTGCCTCTCGTTACAGGATCCGGAAACTGCCCGGATCAGTCCGTGAACTTCACGGGGCGGTAGGGCTTGAACTCGCCGCCGTTGAGCCCGTAGGTGAGGGACCGGTGGTCCGTGCCGTGGCCGCCGCGCTGCTCGTACGCGGTGTAGGAGGTGTGCGCGGGGTTGTCCCACTTCTCGAACATCACGACGTGCCGGGTGTTGCTGTCACCGGCCGCGTCGATGAGCAGGTCACCGGGCTTCAGCTCGTTGACGGCGATCGGCCGGGTGATCTTCGAGCTGGTGAGTCCCACGGTGTTCGTGCCCGGGGCGCCCAGGTTCAGCGCCATGGAGACATAGCCGGAGCAGTCCTGGCGGTAGCCGTCCTTCCAGTTCTTTGCCTGGCTGTAGGGCACCTGCGCACCGTTGTTGGCGGTCAGCCAGGTGGCCGCGCGCTGCAGCGCCTCGCCGCGGGTGCCGCCGGGCGCCGGGGCCGGCGGCGGGCCGCCCTGCACGGGCACGCCCGGCAGCGAGTCCTGCGGGATGTCGACCGCGACGACGCTGAGGAAGCCGGTCACCGGGCCGGTGATGTGTGCCATGTAGGTCGAGCAGGAGCTGCCTTCGCAGACCTTCTTGCCCGTGTTGACCTGGTAGTCGGCCGTGATCTTGTCCTGACCCGGCGCGTCCTTGTTGATCATGCCGACGGACGGTGAGTTCGTGTCCGGCGTGGCGTGCACCACCCAGCGCGTCCCCCAGGTCGGGAAGGTGCTGCCGGCCGCGGTCTTCTTGATGGTGGCGGCCGTCCCGCCCTGTGTCTTCAGGTCCGCCTTGGTGTCCCGCGCCTCGACGGTGGTCTGCGCGGCGGCCTTGGTGCCGGTGTCCGCCTTGGCGTCACCGCCCGAGCAGGCCGTGATGCCGGAGATGCCGATGCCCGCCGCGGCGATCGCGGGGAGGACCCTGCGGAGCGCCTTCCTGCGGGGCGTTCGGGCCGGTGCCCGGGTGCTGGAAGTCGTGCGGAACATGGTGTCGTCGGTCTGCGACATGGTGGATTCCCCTCGTTTGACGGAGGCCGCCGGGGCGTTGTGCCGACCGGCCGCCTCGGCGACGAGATCCATCATTGGGCGGGGCACAGGGGGAATCCGGGGCTGTGCTGTCCCATGGGACATCCCGTCCGCCGGGACGTCCCGGGAGCGGCGCCGACCTGCTGGGACGTGGGCGTGGGACGGTGCGCGCGGGACGCCGGCCGGCCGGGTGCGGGACATGACGGGACGTGCGGGCACACAGAAGGGGCGCCCGCGCGGTCCTCGCGCGGGCGCCCCTTCAAGTCATTGGGGTCCGGTCTTCGTTCTCCGGTCCGGTCGCAGATGGTCGGAGAGCGGTGGCTATTTCACTCGTAGCCGTGCCGGTGGGTCTCCTCGATCACGGGCGCTGCGGGCGGCGGTGGCTGCATGCGCCGCCGCTTGAAGATGCTGACGTAAGCGGCGATACCGATGATGCCGACCGCCATCAGGATCAGGCCCACGAGATCGAGGTTGACCCCGGCCATCTGCCAGTCCACCGCGAAGGTCAGGATTCCTCCGGCGGCGAGCAGACCGATGCACCAGCCGATGCCCATGATGTGCGCCTCCTCTGGATCGGCGGTTCCGGGCGGGTCCCGCGCCGAGTACCCGGACGCGGAGGCGTCAATCAGCCGCCCGCCAATCCAGAAGCGCCGTACCTCAGTTGTGCGGTTCCGGCTCTTCCGGCTCTCCCGTCCCGTCCCTGGCGAAGAGCTGGGTCAGCGTGCTGATCGTGTAGACGTCCGTGGCCTTCTCGTCGACCAGATGCATCTCGGCGAGCCGGTCCAGCCCGTCCTGGGTGTGCTCCAGGTCCGAGCCGGCCAGCGCGGCCGCCGCCGAGGCGTTCAGCTGCCCGTCCGTACTGGTCGCCAGCGCGCTCAGCAGCCGTGCGTCGTCCGCCGAGAGCCGGGCCACGGACATCCGCAGCGCCGAGGCGATCCCGGTGTCCTCCGCGGAGAGCAGCGACAGCCGGCGCCGCTCGTCGCGCAGCGCGGCCGCCAGCCGGGCCAGCCGCCAGCGCGGCCGGGCGGTCAGCTGGGCGACCGCGGCACGCAGCGCCAGCGGCAGCCCGTCGCACAGTTCGACCAGCTCGCGGGCGGCCTCCGGGTCCTCGTCCACCCGCTCGGCGCCGAGCATCGCGCCCAGCAGCGCCACGCCCTCCGGTACGCCGAACACCTGCAGCCCCACCGGCCGGGCGCAGTCGGTGGCCACCAGACCGTCCAGCCTGCTCCGGCTGGTCACGATCGTGGCGCAGCCGGGGCCGCCGGGCAGCAGCGGCCGTACCTGCGCCGAGCTGCCGGCGTTGTCCAGTACGACCAGCAGCCGGCGGTCCGCGACCAGCGAGCGGTACAGCGCGGACGCGGCCGTCGCGGAGGACGGCACGGCGTGCTCCGGCGTCCCCAGCGCGGTGAGGAAGAAGCGCAGTACGGCGGCCGGTTCGGCCGCGTCGCCCTCGCCGAAACCGCGCAGGTCGGCGAAGAGCTGCCCGTCGGGGAAGTCGGCGGCGTGCTGGTGTGCCCACTGCACGGCGCACGCGGTCTTGCCGACCCCGGCCGGTCCGGTCACGACCGCCAGCGGGCTGTCGCTCTCCGGGCCGGAGTCGCCGGTCAGCGCAGCGGTGAGCCGCTCCAGCGCCGCTCCGCGGCCGAGGAAGCGGGCGGGTGGCCGAGGCAGCAGCCGGGGCGGGACAGGGCCCGTACCCGCGCCACCGTCCGGGCCGACGCCGGACGGCCCGGTTTCACGTGAAACCGCCGCAGCCGGGGGTTCGGCACCGCCGTCCGCAGCGGTCCCGGCATCAGGAGCGCCCGGCCCGCCCGCCGTACGGGCTGCCGGTACCGTGCCGGTGCCCGGCGTCGCCTCCTCCGCCCGCAGGATCTCCTCGTACGCCCCGCGCAGCCGCGCGCCCGGATCGACGCCCAGCTCCTCGTTCAGCAGCCGCCGGGTGCGGTGGTACCAGTCAAGCGCGTCCGACTGGCGCCCCGTGCGGAACAGCGCCCGCATCAGGGCGGCGATCAGCCCCTCCCGCAGCGGATGCTGCACCGCGGCGGTGTAGAGCACGGACGCGGCCTGCTCGTGCTCGCCCAGTGCGCTGTGCGCGCGGGCCAGCGCCTCCACCGCCGTCAGCCGCCGCTCGTCCAGCGCGTGCGTGGCGGCGGCGAACGGCGGACTGGTGACCGTGCCGGTCAGCGCGGGACCGCGCCACAGCCCGAGCGCCTCCCGCAGCAGCGGCACGGCGTCGGCCGGGGCCGCCTCGGGTCGGGCCAGCGAAACCAGTTCACCAAAGCGGTGCGCGTCGATCAGCTCCTCGGGGAGCCGCAGCAGATACGCCGAGCCGTGCGTGGCCAGCTCCACGCCGTACGCCTCGGCGCCGGCCGCCGCGAGCGTGGCGCGCAGCCGCGACACATGTCCCTGCACGACCGTGCGGGCGTGCTCCGGCGGCTCGTCCTCCCACAGGGAGTCGATCAACTGATCCAGCGGGACGGTGGTGTTGGGCCGCAGGAGCAGCAGCGCGAGCACGCTGCGCCGCTTGGCGGGTCCGAGCGCGAGTTCGCCCGCGGCGGTGGTGACGCTGACCGGACCCAGCAGGGAGAACTCCAACTCAGCCCTCCAGGAAGGCTGTCAGGGCCGCGGCCAGCAGATGCGGGTCTTCGGCGCCGCACAGCTCGCGCGCCGAGTGCATCGAGAGGATCGCGACACCGATGTCGACGGTGGTGATGCCGTGCCGGGCGGCGGTGATCGGGCCGATCGTCGTGCCGCACGGCATGGAGTTGTTCGAGACGAAGTTCTGCCACGGCACACCGGCCCGCTCGCAGGCGTCGGCGAAGACCGCGCGGCCGCCGCCGTCGGTGGCGTACCGCTGGTTGACGTTGACCTTCAGGATCGGGCCGCCGTTGGGCAGCGGGTGGTGGCCCGGCTCGTGCCGTTCGGTGTAGTTGGGGTGGACGGCGTGGCCGGTGTCGGAGGACAGGCAGACCGTGCCGGCGAAGGCACGCGCCCGGTCCTCGTAACTGCCGCCGCGCGCGAAGACCGAACGCTCCAGCACGGTGCCCAGCAGCGGGCCGTCGGCGCCGGTGTCGGACTGGCTGCCGTTCTCCTCGTGGTCGAAGGCGGCCAGCACCGGGATGCAGGACAGGCCGTCCTGTGCGGAGGCGGCGGCGAGCGCGGCCGTACCGGCGTGCACGGAGAGGAGGTTGTCCATCCGCGGCCCGGCGACCAGCTCCTGGTCCCGGCCCAGGTAGGCGGGCGGCTCGACGCTGTGCACCATCAGGTCCCAGCCGCGCACGTCACCGGCGGCGAGCCCCGCCTCCTCCTCGACGAAGGAGATCAGGCCGCCCTCCTGGACCTCGCCCAGGCCCCAGATCGGCGTCATGTGCCGCTGCTTGTCGAGCTTGAGGCCGTCGGCGTTGACCGACCGGTCCAGGTGCACGGCGAGCTGCGGCACGCGCAGCAGCGGCCGGTCGACGTTGACCAGCCGGTGGCTGCCGTCCCGCAGCGTCAGGCGCCCGGACAGGCCCAGGTCCCGGTCGAGCCAGGTGTTGAGCAGCGTGCCGCCGTAGATCTCGACCGCGATCTGCCGCCAGCCGCGCGCCCCCGTGTCCGGGATCGGCTTCACGCGGAGGTTCGGGGAGTCGGTGTGTGCGCCGACGATGCGGAAGGGCGTCGCCGGGGTCGCGCCCTCGGGGACGTACCAGGCGATCAGGGCGCCGCCGCGGAGCACGTACCTTCCGCCCGCCTCGCCGTCCCAGGCGTCGGTCTCGACGACCTGCCGGAAGCCGGCCTTCTCCAGCCGGGCGGCCGCGTTCGCCACCGCGTGGTACGGCGACGGGCTCGCGGCGAGGAAGGACATCAGGTCGTCGGTGTGGCCGCGATCGAAGCGGACAGATGTGCTCATGGATTCAGCATAAGGACGCGTTGCACCGGGTGGGTGTTGCGCCGTACGGATGAGTGGAATCCGGCGTAGGTGTGGCCGGTGTGACACCGGTGCTCAAAGGGACTCAGGAGCCGCCCAAGACCGGCCAATGCCCCCGCCCAAGACCGGCCAATGCCCCCGCCCAGGAACGGCCAATGCCCCCGCCCAAGAACGGGCAATGCCCCCGGCCAGGAACCGCCGATGGCCCCGCCCGGAACGGTCCGGACGGGGCCATGAACGGCAGGCGGAGGCGAGCCTCAGCGGCGGATCAGAACGCCGCCTCGTCCAGCTCCATCAGCGACTGGTCGACGGACTCGGCGAGCCCGCGCTGCACGGCGACGCCCGGCAGGACGTTGTGCGCGAAGAACTTCGCCGCCGCGACCTTGCCCTGGTAGAACGCCTTGTCCTTCGAGGACGCGGTCGCAAGCTTCTCCTGGGCCACCGCGGCGCCCTTGAGCAGCAGGTAACCGATGACGACGTCACCGGAGGCCATCAGCAGGCGCGTGGTGTTCAGCCCCACCTTGTAGATGGACTTGACGTCCTTCTCCGTGGCGGCGAGATCGGTCAGCATCGCGCCGACGATCGCCTCCAGGTCGGCGGCGGCCTTGGCCAGCTCGCCGCGTGCGCCCTCCAGCTCCTCGCCGCCGGCCGCCTCGGCCAGGAACTTCTTGATGGTCTCCGAGAGCTGGGTCAGCGCCGCGCCCTGGTTGCGGACGATCTTCCGGAAGAAGAAGTCCTGGCCCTGGATGGCGGTGGTGCCCTCGTAGAGGGTGTCGATCTTGGAGTCCCGGATGTACTGCTCGATCGGGTACTCCTGCAGGTAGCCGGAGCCGCCGAAGGTCTGCAGCGACTGGGCCAGCTGCTCGTAGGACTTCTCCGAGCCGTAGCCCTTCACGATCGGCAGCAGCAGGTCGTTCAGCGCGTGCGCGGCCGAGGCGTCCTCGCCCGCGCTCTCCTTGATCAGGATCTCGTCCTGGACGGTGGCCGTGTAGAGCACCAGGGCGCGCATGCCCTCCGCGTACGCCTTCTGCGTCATCAGCGAGCGGCGCACGTCGGGGTGGTGGGTGATCGTGACGCGCGGCGCCTTCTTGTCGGTGAAGGCGGCCAGGTCCGGGCCCTGCACACGCTCCTTGGCGTACTCCAGCGCGTTCAGGTAGCCGGTCGACAGGGTCGCGATGGCCTTCGTGCCGACCATCATCCGGGCGAACTCGATGATGCGGAACATCTGGCGGATGCCGTCGTGCTTCTCGCCGATGAGCCAGCCCTTGGCGGGGTGCTTGTCGCCGAAGGTCATCTCGCAGGTGTTGGACGCCTTCAGGCCCATCTTGTGCTCGACGTTCGTGGCGTACACGCCGTTGCGGTCGCCCAGCTCGCCGGTCTCGAAGTCGAACTCGTACTTCGGGACCAGGAAGAGGGACAGGCCCTTGGTGCCGGGGCCGTGGCCCTCGGGGCGCGCCAGCACGTAGTGGAGGATGTTCTCCGCCATGTCGTGCTCACCCGAGGTGATGAAGCGCTTCACGCCCTCGATGTGCCAGGAGCCGTCCGCCTGCTGGACCGCCTTGGTCCGGCCGGCGCCGACGTCCGAACCCGCGTCGGGCTCGGTCAGCACCATCGTGGAGCCCCAGCCCTTCTCGGTGGCGACCTTGGCGATGTGCTTCTGCTGCTCGGTGCCCTCCTCGAAGAGCACGCCGGCGAAGGCCGGACCGGAGGCGTACATCCACACGGCCGGGTTCGAGCCCAGGATGGACTCGGCGAAGGCCCACAGCAGGGAGCGCGGCGTGGTCGTGCCGCCGATCTCCTCCGGGACGCCCAGCCGCCACCACTCGGCGTCCATGTACGCCTGGTAGCTCTTCTTGAAGGTCTCCGGGACCGGCGCGGTGTTGGTCTCGGGGTCGAAGACCGGCGGGTTCCGGTCGGCGTCCTCGAACGACGCGGCCAGCTCGTTCTCGGCCAGCCGGGCGATCTCGGACAGCACGCTCTTGGCGGTGTCGACGTCCATCTCCGCGAACGGGCCGGTGCCGTACACGCTGTCGCGGCCGAGCACCTCGAAGAGGTTGAACTCGATGTCGCGGAGATTCGACTTGTAGTGCCCCATGGCGACGGCTCCGTAATCCTTCGTGAGGAAGTCCTCAAACACATACCAGGTAGTAGCTTCGATGATGCTACCCGTCGGTAATAAGAAGCAACCCCTAACGGCCCATCTGTGACTCAGTACGCTTTGCAGCTATGTACGGCTACGACCAGAACGTGGGCGCGGGTCAGCAGGGTTACGGCGCTGCGCCGCCTCCGCCGCAGCAGGCTCCTGGCGGTTACGGCGGGCAGCCGTTGTATCCGGAGCCGTCCCCGCCCTCCCTCGCCGACGCGGTGCGTGCCTTCACCACCGGTTCGATGTCGGCCGAGGACTTCCAGGGCATCTTCTCGACGTCCAAGGTGTACTGCCCGCGGGGTGACAACCCGGGGTTCCTGGCGCTGCACAACACTCAGCAGCCGGTGATCCCGATGTTCACCTCGCTCAAGGAGCTGCGCTCCTACGCCGGCAAGGAGTCCAAGTACTTCGTGATCACCGGCGCCGAGGTCCTCGACCTGCTGCCGACGGGGTACGGCTTCGTGCTCGACATGGAGGGCGAGCACCGCATGGTGTTCGACGCCAAGGCGGTGGAGCAGATGGTCGACTTCGCGATGCGGCGGATGTACGGCTAGCGCGATCGCTTCGTGTGCTTCGTGGACGGCTGATCCCGTCCGCTCCGACCCGGTGGGCCGGTCACGTGGATACGTGACCGGCCCACCGGTTTGTTGGCGCCTCTGACCTGCGTGAACGTCTTTGGGAATGAAGCGCGGCTTGCGGGTTGTTCAGTGTTCAACTAAATTGAGCGTTGAACGACCGAGGAGGCCGTCATGCCCGCAGTGACCGTTGAGAACCCGCTGACCCTGCCGCGCGTCGCGGCGCCCGCCGAGGGGCGGCAGCGCCCCGCACTCGCCGTATCGACCGCGCCCAGCGGTTTCGAGGGCGAGGGCTTCCCCGTCCGCCGTGCCTTCGCCGGCATCGACTACAAGCACCTCGACCCGTTCATCATGATGGACCAGATGGGCGAGGTGGAGTACGCGCCGGGCGAGCCGAAGGGCACGCCCTGGCACCCGCACCGCGGCTTCGAGACGGTCACGTACCTGATCGACGGCACCTTCGTGCACCAGGACTCGCACGGTGGCGGCGGCACGATCAACGACGGTGACACTCAGTGGATGACGGCCGGCAGCGGCCTGCTGCACATCGAGGCGCCGCCGGAGTCGCTGGTGATGTCCGGCGGTCTCTTCCACGGCCTGCAGCTGTGGGTGAACCTGCCGAAGCGCGACAAGATGATGGCCCCCCGCTACCAGGACATCGGCGGCGGCCAGGTCAAGCTGCTGACCTCGTCCGACGGCGGTGCGCTGCTGCGGCTGATCGCGGGCGACATCGACGGCCACGAGGGCCCCGGCATCACGCACACGCCGATCACGATGATGCACGTCTCGCTCAACCCGGGCGCCGAGCTGACGCTGCCCTGGCGGTCGGACTTCAACGCGCTGGCGTACGGGCTGGCCGGGCGCGGCACAGCGGGCCCCGAGGGCCGTCCGTTCCGGATGGGCCAGTCGGTCGTCTTCGGCGCCGGTGACTCGCTCACGATCAAGGCGGACGCGACCCAGGAGTCCCGCAGCCCGAACTTCGAGGTCGTGCTGCTCGGCGGGCAGCCGATCCGCGAGCCGATGATGCACTACGGCCCGTTCGTGATGAACACGCACGCCGAGCTTGCCCAGGCGTTCGAGGACTTCCAGGCGGGGCGCCTCGGCACGATTCCCGCTGCCGCGGGCTGAGCTGCCGCCGGTTGATCCGACTCGCCCACGGCCGTGCCCGGTGTTTCACGTGAAACGCCGGGCACGGCCGTGTCCGTGTTGCCACGGCGGCTCGCCGTAGGGGTTCGCTGCGTCGGCCGGGTGCCGGATGTGTCCGGTTGGGCGCGCAGTTCCCCGCGCCCCTGGGGGGCACGTGGTGGACTGGCCCGGTGCAGAAAAGGTTGAACGGGGATGATCGGGAAGCGCTGCTTCCCCTCGGTGCTCGTCGGGCGGCGGCCTGGTGCGGGCTGCTGTTGCTGGTCGCGGCGGTGGTCGCGGTCGCCGTATGGCTGACCGTGCACCTGAAGGCGGCCGTGACGCCCGTACTGCTGGCCCTGCTGGGCAGTGCGCTGCTCGGGCCGGTGTACCGGCGGCTGGTCGCGATGAAGGTCAACCGTTCGCTGGCGTCCGGGCTGACCTGCGCCGTGCTGCTGGTGGTCGTCGGCGGAGCCGGGTACATCGTGGTGTCGGCGCTGATCGACACCGGCGACCAGATCGTGTCGTCGGTGCAGCGGGCGACCCGGGAGCTCACCAAGCACCTGGGCGCTTCCGGCACCTCGCTGGGCGACCTGACGGCGAATGCCAAGGAGCTGGCGGAGAAGTTCGGCGGCCGGGCCGCGACCGGACTGCTCTCCGGGATCAGCCTGCTCGGCCAGACGGTGGCCGCCGCCGTGCTGGCGCTGCTGCTGACCTTCTTCTTCCTGCGGGACGCCGAGCGGGCGGTGGGCGTCATGCGGTCCTGGGCACCGGGCGAGTCCGGGCCGCAGCTGGAGCGGATGGCGCGGCGCGGCTTCGAGGCCGTCGAGGGTTTCATGCGTGGGACGACGGTCATCGCGCTGATCGACGCCGTCTGCATCACGGTCGGGCTGCTGATCCTGGGGGTACCGGGCGCGGTCGGGCTGGGCGCGCTGGTCTTCGTCGGCGCGTACATCCCGTACCTCGGCGCGTTCATCTCCGGCGCGGTCGCGGTACTGGTCGCGCTGGCCGACCGCGGGTTCGTGATCGCGCTGTGGGCGCTGGGCGTCGTACTGGCCGTGCAGGTGCTCGAAGGGCACGTCCTGCAGCCGATGGTCCAGAGCCGTACCGTCCATATGCACCCGGCCGTGGTGCTGCTCGCGATCACCGCGGGCGCGAGCGTGGCGGGCATCCTCGGGATGCTGCTGGCCGTGCCGCTGACGGCGGCGGCCACCGGGATCCTGTCAGAGCTGCACCAGCGCTACGCGGCCGGTTCGGAGAGCGAGGAGCCGGGCAGCGAGGGACCGCCGTCCGGCGGCTCCTCCGGGGACACGTCCGGCGGCGCCCCGGCCTGAGCCGCGTCCGGTACGGCGGCGGCCTTTTCCTGCGCGTCCTCGTACAGCTCGAACCAGATCGACTTGCCGTCCCCGCGCGGATTCACGCCCCAGGCGCCCGCCAGCAGCTCCATCAGGACCAGGCCGCGCCCGGAGGAGGCCAGCTCGCCGGGGCGACGGCGGTGCGGCAGCTCGTCGCTGCTGTCGGCGACGTCCACCCGGACGCGCCGGGAGCCCTTCACACCGGAGATCTCGGCGATCAGCAGGGCGTCGCCGTCGGTGTGCAGCAGGACGTTGGTGACCATCTCGGAGACCATCAGGGCGGCCGAGTCGATCTGGTCCTCGTCGGCCCAGTCGTGCAGCACGTCGCGGATCTGGCCGCGGGCCTCGGAGATCCGCTCCGGCTCGGCCTGCGCGATGGTCAGTACCGTGCGGCGCACGGGCGCGCGCGGCTCCAGCCCGCCGGTGCCGATGGCGCAGCTGCCGCCCTCACGGCACAGCAGCAGCATCGCGATGTCGTCCTCGCGGCGGTCGGCGAGCCGCCCGGTGGTGTGGTGCGAGGACGGTCCGTGCACGGCCTGTACCAGCGCGTCGGCGAGCGTTTCGAGGCTGTCGCCGGACTCCGGTTCCTCGTGGTTCTCGATGATGTCCCGCAGCCGCGCCCAGCCGCTCTCCAGGTCGTGCCCGCCGGTCTCGATGAGCCCGTCCGTGCAGACGAGCATTGTCTCGCCGGGCTCCAGGACCAGCCGGGTGGTGGGGTAGTCGGTGTCCGGCTCGATGCCCAGCGGCAGCCCGCCCGCGGTCGGCCGCACCAGCATCGTGCCGTCGGTCATCCGGATGGCGGGGTCGGGGTGGCCGGCCCGGGCGATGTCCAGCAGCCCCGTGGCCGGGTCGACCTCGATGTACAGGCAGGTCGCGAAGCGCGGGTCCAGCCCATCGGCCTCGGTGTCGTTCAGGCCGGAGAGGAAGCGGGAGGCACGGGAGAGCACGGCGTCGGGGTGGTGGCCCTCCGAGGCGTAGGCGCGCAGCGCGATCCGCAGCTGGCCCATGAGGCCGGCGGCCCGTACGTCGTGGCCCTGCACGTCCCCGATGACCAGGGCGATCCGGCCCGAGGGCAGCGTGATCATGTCGTACCAGTCGCCGCCGACCTCCAGGCCGCCGCCGGTGGGGACGTACCGCGCGGCCACCGCCATGCCGGGGATGTCCGGCTGCACCGTCGGCATCATGCTGCGCTGCAGGCCGACCGTCAGCTCCAGCTGCGATTCCTGGTCGCCGGCCCGGTGCAGCGCCTGGGCGAGCATCCGGGCGACGGTGGTGAGCACCGAGCGCTCGTCGGGCGTGAAGGCGACCCGGTGGGCGAAGGCGGCCATCCAGGCGCCGACCGTCCGGCCGGCGCTGATCAGCGGCAGGAAGGCCCAGGACTGGCGGTCGAAGCGCGCGGCCATCGGCCAGGTCGCGGGGAACCGGCGGTGGTAGTCCTCCGGGGTGGGGAGGTAAATGGCGCGCCCGGTCCGTATCACCTCGGCGGCCGGATAGTCGGTGTTCAGGGACATGTCGACGAACGGCTGCTCGTCTCCGGGGCGCTGTCCGTGGTGCCCGATGACCGATATGTGGTCGCCCTTGATGCCGAAGACGGCCAGCCCGTCGGGCATGAAGCCGGGCATGGACAGGCCGGCCGCCACCCGCAGGACCTCGGCGGTGGAGCGGGCCTCGGCCAGTGCACGGCCCGCGTCCAGCAGGAACGCCTCGCGGGAGCGGCGCCAGTCGCCGGTGACGGGGGTGCGCGCCGCGGACGTGCCCGGCTGCGGCTCGGGTACCTCCTGGAGGGTGCCGAGCAGCTCGTAGCTGTTGTCCAGCGGGGTGACGCGGGCCCGGCAGCGGACGACGCGCAGCACCTTGCCGTCGGTGTCCATGACCCGCAGTCTGCCCTCGGCGAGGGTGCCCTCGGTCAGCGCGAGATGGACGACGCCGTTGATCTCGGCGAAGTCGACGGCGTGGAAACGGGAGCGGATGAAGGCTTCGCTGAAGTCGGCCGGCTCCTCGGGCAGCCCGAGCAGCCTGGCCGCCTCGGCGTCCAGCCTCACCTTGCCCACTGCGTGGTCCCAGTGCCACAGGCCGGTGCCAATGGCGGCCAGGACGTCCTTGGTGCGCATTGCATCACTTTAGGTGGGTTTCACGGAGGCTCACCAGTGCGAAGGACGTGACCCTGGTCCCATGGTGTTCCCACGCGGCGCTCAGGAGGGCCTTGTCGTGGATATGGCAGCCCGGAGCGGCGGAGCGGAGCGGTAACCTGGAGCGGTTATGCCAATCCTGGGGTGATCATCGGGTGCCGACCGGGAGCCGACCCCGGCCTCCCTCCCCCGTGCCCCACCTCGACTCGCGACGACTTGGATGAGCGATGCATCGGTACCGGTCCCATAACTGCGGCGAGCTCCGGGCCGCGGACGTCGACACGGACGTCCGCCTCAGCGGCTGGCTGCACAATCGACGTGACCTGGGCGGCATCCTCTTCATCGATCTGCGCGACCACCACGGCATCACGCAGCTCGTCGCCCGCCCCGGCACCCCCGCCAACGAAGCGCTCGGCTCCCTGACCAAGGAGTCCGTCGTCCGCATCGACGGCAAGGTCAGCGCCCGCGGCGCGGACAACATCAACCCCGACCTGCCCACCGGCGAGGTCGAGATCGAGGTCTCCGCGGTCGAGGTGCTCGGCGCCGCCGAGCAGATCCCCTTCACGATCAACGCCGAGGACGGGGTCAACGAGGAGAAGCGCCTGGAGTACCGCTTCCTCGACCTCCGCCGCGAGCGCATGCACCGCAACATCATGCTGCGCACGGCTGTCATCTCGGCCATCCGCCAGAAGATGGTGACGCTCGGCTTCAACGAGATGGCGACGCCGATCCTGTCCGCGACCTCTCCCGAGGGCGCGCGCGACTTCCTGGTCCCCTCGCGTCTGCACGCCGGCAAGTTCTACGCCCTGCCGCAGGCCCCGCAGCAGTTCAAGCAGCTGCTGATGATCGCGGGCTTCGACCGGTACTTCCAGATCGCGCCGTGCTTCCGTGACGAGGACGCCCGCGCGGACCGCTCGCCCGGCGAGTTCTACCAGCTCGACATCGAGATGAGCTTCGTCGAGCAGGAGGATGTCTTCCAGCCCGTCGAGAAGCTGATGACCGAGCTCTTCACCGAGTTCGGCGGCGGCCGCGAGGTCACCTCGCCGTTCCCGCGCATCCCGTTCCGCGAGTCGATGCTCAAGTACGGCAACGACAAGCCCGACCTGCGCGCCAAGCTGGAACTGGTCGACGTCTCGGACGTCTTCGCGGGCAGCGGCTTCAAGGCGTTCGCCGGCAAGCACGTCCGCGCGCTGGCCGTGCCGGACACCGCCGACCAGCCGCGCAAGTTCTTCGACCAGCTCGGTGAGTACGCCGTCGAGCAGGGCGCGAAGGGCCTCGCCTGGGTCCGCGTCGGCGAGGAGAACGCCCTCACCGGCCCGATCGCCAAGTTCCTCACCGAGGACGACGTCAAGGCGCTGGTGACGAAGCTGGACCTGAAGCCCGGCCACGCCGTCTTCTTCGGCGCGGGCGAGTTCGACGAGGTCTCCAAGATCATGGGCGCCGTCCGCGTCGAGGCCGCCAAGCGCGCGGGCCACTTCGAAGAGGGCGTCTTCCGCTTCTGCTGGATCGTCGACTTCCCGATGTTCGAGAAGGACGAGGAGACCGGCAAGATCGAGTTCTCCCACAACCCCTTCTCGATGCCGCAGGGCGGTCTCGAAGCCCTCGAGACCAAGGACCCGCTGGACATCCTGGCCTGGCAGTACGACATCGTCTGCAACGGCGTCGAGCTGTCCTCCGGCGCGATCCGTAACCACGAGCCCGAGGTCATGTACAAGGCCTTCTCGATCGCCGGTTACGACAAGGACACCGTCGAGGCCGAGTTCGGCGGCATGCTCCGCGCGTTCAAGTTCGGCGCCCCGCCGCACGGTGGCATCGCCCCCGGCGTCGACCGCATCGTCATGCTCCTCGCCGACGAGCCGAACATCCGCGAGACCATCGCCTTCCCCCTCAACGGCAACGCCCAGGACCTCCTGATGGGCGCCCCCAGCGAGGTCGAGGAGTCCCGCCTCAAGGAACTCCACCTCTCGATCCGCAAGCCGCAGGTGAAGTAAGCAGCACGCAGACGAAGGGCCCGGAACCGCTCGGCGGTTCCGGGCCCTTCGTGCGTTTGCCGCACGTCAGTCGGTCAGCTGCCCGGACTGCTGTACGGCGGTCACGGAATGGACCGTGTGGACGGAGCGGACGGCGGGCTGCGGCACCGGCTGCCCGGCGGGGGGGGGCGGGGAGCGGGTCATCGGCCCGGTCGCGCGGCCGGGACCAGGGCAGCATGGCGGCGATGGCCTCCAGTACCTGGCTCATCCCGGTCAGCACGTGCGGCAGGTCTTCGGCGCGGGCCTTGCACACCACGAGCCGTACGACATAGGCAGCGAGCAGGGCGAGGACGAGGAGGGCGAGGACGCCGGTCGCGGCGAGCCATACCGGCGCGGTGGTGAGGACGGTCTGAGCGTGGGACAAGTACTGCCTCCGAAAAGCAAAAGGCCCCCTGAAGAGATTCAGGGAGCCATGGACGGTCGGACTCGGACGGAGCGGTAAAGCAGATGGAGCGGTAAAGCAGAAAAGCCCCCGTCCTCCGAAGAGGAAGGGAGCTGTCGTACTGACGTCACATGCGGTTGTACTGCTTCTGCGTGTGATCGTTCGGTGCTCTGATTCTACCAGCCGTGTCAACCCCTGAGGCTTCAGGGGGAGTTGGGACGGCCGGTGCCCCCGAGGAGGCACCGGCCGGGACCGGAGGACTTACTCCTCGCCGCCGAAGCGCTCCTTGTAGGCCGCCAGGTCGTCTTCGGTGATCTTGGCGAAGAGGACCGGGGGGACGGTGAAGGGGGTGCCGGCCGGGACCGCGGAGAGGGAGCGGGCCTCGTCCGGGGTGATCCACAGGGCCGTGTCGTCGGTGAGGGTGAACGCGCCGCGCATGGCCTTTGCCGAGGACGGGATGAACGGCTCGGAGATCACCGAGTACAGGTGGATGAGGTTCATCGCCGTACGGAGGGTGAGCGCGGCCGCGTCCTTGTCGGTCTTGATCTCCAGCCAGGGGGCCTTCTCCTCCAGGTAGGAGTTGCCCGTGCTCCACAGGGCGCGCAGCGACGCCGCGGCCTTGCGGAACTGGAGGGCCTCCATGTGGCCCTCGTACTCGGCCAGCAGCCGCGCGATGTCCTCGCCGAGCTTCGCCTCGGCCTCGCCGGCCTCGGCGCCCGCCGGTACCTCGTCACCGAAGCGCTTCCGCGAGAAGGACAGCACGCGGTTGACGAAGTTGCCGAGGGTGTCGGCCAGGTCCTTGTTGACCGAGGAGGAGAAGAGCTCCCAGGTGAAGGAGGTGTCGTCGGACTCCGGCGCGTTCGCGATCAGGAAGTAGCGCCAGTAGTCGGCGGGCAGCAGCTCCAGCGCCGCGTCGGTGAAGATGCCGCGCCGCTGGGAGGTGGAGAACTTGCCGCCGTAGTAGTTCAGCCAGTTGAAGGCCTTGAGGAAGTCGACCTTCTTCCACGGCTCGCGGGTGCCCAGCTGGGTCGCCGGGAACATCACGGAGTGGAAGGGGACGTTGTCCTTGGCCATGAACTCCGTGTACCGAACGTCGTCGGCCTCGTACCACCACGACTTCCAGTCGCGGTTCTCCGGGTCGACGTCCGCCCACTCCTTCGTCGAGCCGATGTACTCGATCGGGGCGTCGAACCAGACGTAGAAGACCTTGCCCTCGGCGGCCAGGTCCGGCCAGACGTCGGCGGGCACCGGCACGCCCCAGTCCAGGTCGCGGGTGATCGCGCGGTCGTGCAGGCCCTCGGTCAGCCACTTGCGGGCGATGGAGGAGGCCAGCGTCGGCCACTCCTCACCGGCCTCGTCGATGAACTTCTCGACCTCGCCCTGCAGCTTGGACTGGAGCAGGAAGAGGTGCTTGGTCTCCCGCACCTCCAGGTCGCTGCTGCCGCTGATCGCCGAGCGGGCGTCGATCAGGTCGGTCGGGTCCAGCACGCGGGTGCAGTTCTCGCACTGGTCGCCGCGGGCCTTGTCGTAACCGCAGTGCGGGCACGTGCCGACGATGTAGCGGTCGGGCAGGAAGCGCTCGTCGGCGTTCGAGTAGACCTGGCGGATCGCCCGCTCCTCGATGAAGCCGTTCTCGTGCAGCTTGCGCGCGAAGTGCTGGGTCAGCTCGACGTTCTCCGGCGAGGAGCTGCGGCCGAAGTGGTCGAAGGCGAGGCCGAAGCCGTCGTAGATCGCCTTCTGCGCGTCGTGCTGCTCGGCGCAGAACGCGTCGACCGACTGGCCGGCGTCCTTCGCGGCCAGCTCGGCGGGGGTGCCGTGCTCGTCGGTCGCGCAGATGTAGAGCACGTCGTGACCGCGCTGCCGCAGGTACCTCGCGTAGACATCGGCCGGGAGCATGGACCCCACCATGTTGCCCAGGTGCTTGATCCCGTTGATGTACGGAAGGGCGCTGGTGATGAGGTGTCGAGCCATTGCCGGCTGCTCCCAAGTCGCTACGGTGAGTGATTTTTTGCACTACGGAACGCCAATATCGTACTCGCCCGGACGGGGGTCACCGCGCCCCCTTTAAGGGCCGCCCCCGCGCGTACGCATGGTGTGCAGGCGACCGGGGATGCTGTGAGTACCTGGGGAAGCGATGCGCGGCATCGAGGGGTGGCGGAGGGGCGATGGGTGACGGGGCGACGTGGTTCACGTCGAGTTACAGCGAGTACGAGGACGCCGCCTGCGTGGAGGTCGCGGTCGCCGCCGAGGCCGGATCGGTGCAGGTGCGGGATTCGAAGCGGGTGGACGGGGAGGAGCCGCGGCTGACCTTCTCGTCGGCCGCGTGGTCGCTGTTCATCGCGTACACGACGGCGGACTGAGGCGGGAAGCACGACGGCCCGGCCGCTCCCCGTGGGAGCCGCCGGGCCGTTCGCCGGTCGTGCCGGGTCAGCTCTTCTTGCCCTTCTTGCTCTTCTTGAGCACGCCCGCGGCGCGGGCCTCCGTGAGCCACTCCGGGAACTCGATCATCAGCTGCGCGTAGAGGTCGGCGTCGGCCAGGGCGCGCGGGTCGCGGCCGGCGTGGAAGAAGCCGGCGTTGTCGACCTTCCGCTTCTCCGGGACGGTGAGGTCGTCCAGCTTGCGCAGGAAGTCGAAGCCCTTGGCCTCGGGGTCGCCGAAGCCGACGAACTGCCAGAAGATCGGCAGCCCGGCCGCCTCGCACAGCGCCTTCTCGGCGGCGGGCTTGGAAGTGGGGGCGCCGTCGGTCTGGAAGATCACGAACGCGGGCGCGGTCGTCTTCGACTTCTTGTAGTGGTCGACGACGGCCTTGATCGCCCAGTGGTAGTTCGTGCGGCCCATGTGGCCCAGGCCCGCGTGCAGCTCCTCGATCCTGCCCTCGTACGAGGTGAGGTCGAGCTCGGCGGTGCCGTCGATGTCGGTGGAGAAGAAGACGACGGGGACGGTGCCGTCGTCGTCCAGGTGCGCGGAGAGGCCGAGGGCCTGCTCGGCGAGGTGCTGGACGGTGCCGTCCTTGTAGTAGTTGCGCATCGAGCCGGAGCGGTCGAGCACGAGGTAGACGGCGGCGCGCTGCGTGGTCAGGCCGTGCTTCTCCAGCGCCGCACCGGCGTCCTTGTACAGGCTGACCAGTCCGGGCGCGACCTCCTCGACCTTGGCGAGGGGGAGGGCGGGACGGGCTTCTTCGTCGGCGGCGTCCGTCTTGGCGGGGGCGGCTGCCTTCGCGGGGGCGGCTGCGGGCGCGGGGGCCGGTTCGGCGGGGGCCTCGGCCGGGGCCTCGGCGGGGGATTCGGTGCGGGCGGCGGGGATGGTGGCCGCGGGGGCGGGCTCGGGCTCGGCCTTCGGCTCGTCGGCCTGCGGTGCTTCCGCCTTCGGCTGCTCGACCTTCGGCTCCTCGGCCGGGGCCTCGACCTCGGCCTTCTCGGCGTCGGCGGTCGCCGGCTCGGGCTCTGCCTTGACCTCGGGCTCGGCGGCCACCGGCTCGGCGGCCTCTGCCTTGGCCTCGGCCTCGTGCTGCGCCGCAACCTCGTCGCTCTTCGCGTCCTTCGTGTCCTTCGGCTCCCCGGCCTCGACCTCGGGCGTCGCCTCAGCAGCCGCCGGCTCCGCACCCGCCGGCTCCGCAGCCCGCTCCTCCGGAGCATCCGGCTTCGGGGCCAACGGCCGGTCGAATGCCTCTCTCACCAGGTCCGAGACGTCCGGGACGTCGGAGGGGGTCGAGGAGGCGGGGGCGGAGGCGGCCTCGGCCGCGAGTACCGCGGCGCCCGCCGCGGGGGCGGTCTCCGCGTACGCCGGCTCCGGACGGGCCGGTGCCTGCTCCGTACGGGCCGCCGGTACCTCCGTCTCCGCGGCCGGCGCCGCCTCCGTCACCGCGTCGGCCGAGGGGGCCGAGGGGGCCGACTCCTCGCGGGCCTCCGGGATGGCCGCCGCGTCGGTGGCCTCCGTCGCCGCGACGGCATCCGGTTCCTTACTGGCCGCCTTGGAGCGACCGAAAGCGTTGCGCAGCAGACTCCGAATGCCCATCGGCGTACCTCTCGTGCGTGTGGTGGCGTGCGTATGTGCTGGGTGCGGCGAATGTCCGTTTGAGCGAGGCGCGTGCTGACCAGGACGGACACCAAAGGGTAGCGGCCTGCCCCTATCGCATCGTGGGACCCCGCGCGTCGTGCGCCGGTACGAGCCGAAGCCACCCGGATTCACCGTCAGTTCATCTTTTTGTCGCCGCGTGTCGGGCCTGTCCCCATACCGTCACGGCTGATCACCCGACGCACCGTCACGTCACCACCCGTCGTCATCCCCTACCCGAAGGAACACCGTGCGCAAGCTGCTGCCGCTGATCGGCTCTCACCCGGGCGGCCGTTCGGCCATGACCTGCCGCTACCGCTGCGGTGACGCCTGTTTCCACGAGACGCCCAACACCAGCGGCAACGCGTACGTCGGTGACGTGATCGCGGGGGCGCTCTCCCGCCGGAACGTCCTGCGCGCGAGCGCCGTCGTCACGGCTGCCGCGGCCACCGGCGCCGCGCTGACCGGCCCGGCAGCGCCGCAGGCCGCCGCGGCCGGTTCCGGCACCGCGTCCGGTACGGCGGCCACCGCCACCCGGCACGCCCGCCCCGCCCGCGGCCTGCGCTTCCCGGCCGTCGCGCCCAACACCGCCGACACGGTGACCGTGCCCACGGGCCATGAGCACAACATCGTCATCCGCTGGGGCGACCCGGTGCTGCGCGGCGCCCCGGCGTTCGACGCCGACCGGCAGTCCGCGAAGGCGCAGGCCGGCCAGTTCGGTTACAACTGCGACTACATGGCCGTGCTGGACCTCCCGGGCGAGCGGGACCGGCAGCTCTTCGTGATCAATCACGAGTACACCGACGAGGCCCTGATGTTCGCCGGGTACGACGCCGAGAACCCGACCCGCGAGCAGGCGGAGATCGGGCTGCAGGCGCACGGCCTGACGGTGCTCGTGGCGCAGGAGGAGCGGCGCAGCGGCCGGCTCACCGCGGTGCCCCGCCACCACCTCAACCGCCGGATCACCGGCACCACGCCGTTCGAGGTGACCGGCCCGGCGGCCGGCAGCGACCTGCTGAAGACCTCCGCCGACCCCGAGGGCACTCGCATCCTCGGCACGCTCAACAACTGCGGCGGCGGCATCACCCCGTGGGGCACCGTGCTGTCCGGCGAGGAGAACTTCAACCAGTACTTCGCCCACGGCGACCAGGCCGGCGACGCCGAGACCGCGGCGCGGCTGAAGCGGTACGGCTTCAAGGGCGGCGCCAGCGAGCGCAAGTGGGAGCGGTTCGACCGGCGCTTCGACGTCGCGAAGGAGCCGAACGAGACCAACCGCTTCGGCTGGGTCGTGGAGATCGACCCGTTCGACCCCGACTCCACCCCGCGCAAGCTCACCGCGCTCGGCCGCTTCAAGCACGAGGCCGCCGAGCCGCGGCTGACCCCCGACGGCCGGCCCGTGCTCTACATGGGTGACGACGAGAAGTTCGACTACTTCTACAAGTTCGTCTCCGCCAAGCGGATGAAGCGCGGCACGAGCGCCGCCGCGCGCGAGCACAACCGCACGCTGCTGGACGAGGGCACGCTGTACGTCGCGAAGTTCACCGGCGACAGCCCGGCGGACGAGATCGACGGGTCGGGGAAGCTGCCGGAGGACGGCGAGTTCGACGGCCGCGGCGAGTGGATCCCGCTGGCGACCGGTACCACCTCGCACGTGCCCGACATGACCGCGGAAGAGGTGTACGTCTTCACGCGGATGGCCGCCGACAAGGTGGGTGCCACGAAGATGGACCGCCCCGAGGACGTCGAGCCCAGCCCCCGCACCGGCAAGGTCTACGTCGCGCTGACCAACAACAGCGACCGGGGGAAGGACGGCAAGGCGGCCGCCGACGAGGCCAACCCGCGCAACGGGAACAAGCACGGCCAGATACTGGAGCTGACCGAGCACCGCGGCGACCCGGCGGCCGGACGTTTCACGTGGAACCTCTTCCTCGTCTGCGGCGACCCGGAGGACCCGTCGACGTACTTCGGCGGCTTCCCCAAGGACCAGGTCAGCCCGATCTCCTGCCCGGACAACATCACCTTCGATGTGCACGGCAACCTGTGGATCTCCACCGACGGCAACGCCCTGGGCAGTCATGACGGCCTCTTCGGCGTGGCCACCACCGGTCCCCGGCGCGGCCAGGTGCGGCAGTTCCTCACCGTGCCGACCGGCGCCGAGACCTGCGGGCCGATCGTGCAGGAGCGACGGGTGCTGGTCGCGGTGCAGCACCCGGGCGAGGTGGACGGCGCGAGCGTGGAGAAGCCCGCTTCGCACTGGCCGGACGGACCGGGCGCGCTGGTCCGCCCGTCCGTGGTCAGCGTGTGGCGCACGGACGGTGACGACATCGGCGTGTGAGCCGCCCGATCCGCCAGTACGGAGCGGGCCGCCTGCCGTGGGGGGACAGGCGGCCCGCTCCGTCCGCGTGCGCGGTGCCTACTCCTCCGGCAGCCGCTTCGCCGCCGCGCTCACCGACCGGCCGCGCCAGCCGTCCCCCGACCACGGGTCGGCCGCATCCAGCCGCTCGGGCGCGGTACGCAGCGTCCAGCGCCGGGCATGCAGCTCCGGGTCGTCCAGTTCCTCACGGGCGATCGGCATGGCCACCGGCGCGCCCGGCTTGGCGCGGACGCTGTAGGGCGCGACCGCGGTCTGCGCGTAGGCGTTGCGCTGTACGTCGAGGTAGATACGGCCGCGGCCGCCTTTGGTGGGGCGGTCGGCCTTGCGCTGCTCCGTGGTGAGCCGGTCGGGGTGGCGGTCGGCGAGCAGCTCGGCGGCACGGTGTGCGAAGTCCCGTACCGCGTCGTAGTCGGACTTGGCGTCCAGCGGTGCGATGACGTGCAGGCCGCGCGAGCCGGTGGTCATCAGCCGGACCGGCAGGTGGACTTCGTCCCACAGCGCGCAGACCCGGTCCGCCGCCCAGCGCACGTCCTCGAAGTCCGCGCCCTCCGACGGGTCCAGATCGACGATCAGGAGGTCGGGATCGTTGGGGGTGTCCTCCCGGGACAGCCAGCGGTGCTGGGTGAGCGACGCCTGCCCGGCGAGGTACACGAGCGTGCCGGCGTCGTCGCAGACGACGTGCGTGACCTTGCCGCCCGCCTTCTCCTGGACGGAGGTGCGCACCCAGTCGGGGAAGTAGTCCGGCGCGTTCTTCTGCATCAGCGGGCGGCCCCCGATGCCGTCCGGGTGGCGCTCCATCATCAGGGGGCGGCCGCGCAGATGCGGCAGCGCACGCGGGGCGACGGCCCCGTAGTGCTCTGCCACCTCCAGCTTCGTGATGCCGTCGTCGGGGAAGAGCACCTTGTCCGGGCGGCTGATCGCGACGGTGCGCCGGCCCGCCCGTACGGTCTCCTCGTCCTTCGCGCGCCCGCCGCGGGGGCGCCCGTCTGCCTTGTCGCCCTTGTCGCCCTTCATGAGGGGGAGGGGTAACCGCGCCGGCCGTGCGCCAAACCCCTTGCCGCCGCGCCGGGGACGGCTCTGGGGACGGCCGTACGAGTTGCTTCCGGGGCATGGCCCTTTCGCCTGCCGCGCCGGGCGGCACCGGCGTGCTTACGATCCTTGGAACGGCAGGGGCCGGACAGGGGCCGGGGTACGGAGAGGTGGAAGGAACGCCACGATGAGAGCCGTAGCAGTCAGTGCCTTCGGGGCGGAGCCCGAGCTGATGGATCTGCCACAGCCCGAGCCGGGACCGGGCGAGGTGCTGGTCGCGATGGCGGTCGCCGGGCTGAACCCGACCGACTGGAAGATCGCCGACGGCATGCTGAAGGACGCCGTGCCGCACTCCTTCCCGCTGGTCCTGGGGGCCGACGGGGCGGGCGAGGTGGTCGCGGTCGGCCCCGACGTGCGCCGCTGCACGGTCGGTGACCAGGTCTTCGGGCAGTTCCAACTGGTCGGCCGGGGCGGCGGTTCGTACGCGGACTACGCCATCGCCGCCGAGGACGCGGTCGCCCCCGCGCCGCGCAACGTCACGTACGCGACCTCGGCGGCGGTGCCGACGGCCGGCACGGCCGCGTACAACCTCGTCGAGGAGACCCGGGTCGCGGAGGGCAAGCGGGTGCTGGTCGTGGGCGCGACCGGCGGCGTCGGCACGTTCGTCACGCAGCTCGCGGCGCAGCGCGGCGCCGAGGTGATCGCCACGGCGCGGGCGGGCAGCGCGGAGCTGATGGGGCAGTTCGGCGCGGCGGCCACGGTGGATCACACCGAGGGGCCGGTGGCCCAGCAGGTGCTGGCGGCCCACCCGGACGGCGTGGACATCCTGATCGACCTGGTCAGCGGGGAGTCGGCGTTCGCGGACATGACGCAGGTCGTACGGGACGGGGGCACGGTCGTGTCCACCGTCGGCGCGGCCGACACGGACATGCTCATCGAGCACAACCTGCGCGGCTTCAACTTCGGCAACCGCCCCTCGCCGCAGCTGCTGTCCATCCTCGCCGATCAGCTCGACGCGGGCCGGCTCACTGTCCTGATCACCAGTGAGGTGCAGCTGGAGGACGCCCCGGCGGCCCTCGCCCGCAGCCGCACGGGCCGGGCGCAGGGCAAGACCGTCATCGGCCTCTGACGGCTCGACGGGCACGCACCCGCCTCGCCAGTACTCCCGACAGGACGGCGGCGAGCCCCGCGGTGATCCCCGTGGCCAGCAGCGCGCCGCCGCCGAGCCGGGCGCTCGCGGTGAGCGTGTCGTACACCGCCGAGCCCGCCGCGTCGGACACCGCCGGTGGCAGCGCGTCCAGGGCGTATCCACGGGCGGCGGCGAACGCGGCGAGAAGGAGCGCGCCGCCCGCCACGCAGCCCAGGCCGGTACCGATCAGCGCCCGGCGGCGGCGCGGTGCCAGCAGCAGACCGGCCGCCAGGCTCAGCACCGCCGCGACGGGCAGCAGCCGGCCGAGCGTCCGCACTGCCTCGTACGCGCCGTGGGCCTCGGCGACCTCGTCGGCCCGCAGCAGTACGAGCGTGGTGCCGGAGACATGGACCCGCTGGATCAGCCGGGCACCGGCCGGCACGGTGTGCACGAGGCGGTCCCGGGCCCGGTCGACGACGGGCTGCAGGTCGAGCACCACGGGCCGGCCGCCGGGCGCGGAGAGCGCGGTGACGAGGGAGGCATGGGTGGTGCCGTTGACGCGGCTCCACAGGGCGGGGAAGGAACGCGAGGTGACCACGCCGCGGATGTGGGTCGCCACGAAGTCCCGTATGCCGCGGGTGAACCGCTCGCGCACCTCGGGCCGTTCGGCCGGCGGCACGGCGTTCACCAGCGTCGACAGGTCCACCCGGCGCATCACGCCGTCGGTGATCGCGGTGACCATGTTCCGCTGGACGGCCGGGTCGCGGGAGAGCGGCGCGGTGGTGGCGGTGTAGCGGGCGGTGTCGGTCAGCTCGGCGCGTGCCCAGCCTGCGGTGAGGGCCGGTGGGGCCAGGAGACAGCCGAGGACCAGCAGCACGGTGGCCAGAGTGGCGCGCAGGCGGTGGCGGGCCGGTACGCGGCGTGCGGGCGGGGCACCGGTGCGGGCCGGCGCGCTCGCTGCCATGTCTCCTCCGTTTCACGTGAAACCAGAACCGGTACCGAGGAGTCGGCGCCCGGCCCGAGTAATCCGCACCCGTCCCGAGTAGTGGCACCCCTCCCGGTTATCGGCACCCGTCCCGAGTAACCCGACATCACCACCTCATCACAGGCGCGCAGAAGTCCGGCGCCGCGCCGCCCGCCGACGCGCCGTTTCGGACGGCCGTTCAGTGGTCGTGCGGCCCCGGCCGGTGCACCGGTCCGTGCGTGTCGGCGCAGTGGGCGCCGGAGAGCTGGTCCGCGGCGTCGGGATCCTGGCGGTCCCCGATGCGCAGGAGATCCCCGCCGCCGTCCTGTTCGCCCAGGTGGTCGACCTGGAGCGTGGCGTGCGTGATGCCGTACTCCGCGGCGAGCAGCTCCTGCAGCGTCCGGCGGACCTTGTGACAGTCGCCGCCCGGCGCCACCAGGACGTGCGCGGAGAGCGCGGGGTCGCCGGAGGTGATCTCCCAGACGTGCAGGTCGTGGACCTCCACGACCTGGTCGGCGGCGACCAGCCGGTCGCCCAGCGCGTCCGGGTCCACCCCTGCGGGCGCGGCCTCCATGAAGATCCGGCCCGAGTCGCGGACCAGGCCGATACCGGCCTTGAGCATCAGCGCGACCACGAGCAGCGACGCGATGGCGTCCGCCCGGGCGAAGCCGGTGGTCAGCACGACCGCACCGGCCACCGCGGTGGCGATGAAGCCGAAGAGGTCGGTGAGGAGGTGCTGGTAGGCGCCCTCGACGTTCAGGCTGGAGCGGTTGGCCTTGGAGATGAACCAGGTCGCGACGAGGTTGACCGCGACGCCGGCGAGCGCGGTGACCAGGACCAGCCCGCCGGTGACCTCGGGCGGTTCGACGAGCCGGTGGATCGCCTCGTACGCCAGCCAGACCGACAGCACCAGCAGCGTGACGCCGTTGGCCTGCGCGGAGAGGATCTCGGCGCGCTTGAGGCCGTAGGTGTAGCCGCCGCGCGCGGGGCGGGCCGCCAGCCGCATGGCGATCAGCGCGAGCACGATCGAGGCGGCGTCGGTGAGCATGTGGGCGGCGTCGGAGATCAGCGCCAGGGAGCGGGCGAGGAAGCCGATCACGACCTCGATGGCCATGAACGCGGTGATCAGGATCAGCGCGGCCCGCAGCCAGCGGCGGTCCGCGTCGGCGGCCACCGTGTGCGAGTGGCCCGAGTGATCACCGTGCGCGTGGGCGTGCCCCGTCATGGCCCACTCCCTCCTGGGTCGGGCGGCATGGCTGCCGCAAATGCGCTCGAACGAAGGAAACCGCACTTCGGCAAAAGATCCAAAGGCTGCATCGGTACCCGTTGTCATTCCCCCGGCCGCCGGGCATCGCCGCAGGTCAACCCGGTGTGCCGGAACGGAGTCCGGAGGCGGTCTTGAAAGGGCGCCGGGCAGGAACGATCTTGGTGGGGACCGCAGGACCTCACCCACACACTCCCAGGGAGCGTTCTTGGCCGCGAACCGAGAAGCGCCGAACCGAGCAGCGAACCGAGCAGCGAACCGAGCGCCGGACATACTGTCGCCGGAGTTCGCGGCGGATCCGTACGCCGCGTACCGCGTCATGCGCGACGACTTCCCGCTGCTCCACCACGAGCCCACCCAGAGCTACATCGTCTCCCGGTACGAGGACGTCGAACGGGCCTTCAAGGACCCGGCGTTCACCACCGAGAACTACGACTGGCAGCTGGAGCCGGTGCACGGCCGGACCATCCTGCAGATGAGCGGCCGCGAGCACTCCGTACGCCGGGCGCTGGTCGCGCCCGCCTTCCGCGGCGCCCCCCTCCAGGAGACCTTCCAGCCGGTCATCGAGCGCAACGCGCGCGAGCTGATCGACGGCTTCCGCGACGCGGGCCGGGCCGACCTCGTCGCACAGTTCGCGACCCGCTTCCCGGTCAATGTCATCGTCGACATGCTCAGTCTGGACCGCGCCGACCACGACCGCTTCCACCGCTGGTACACCGCGATCATCGGCTTCCTCGGCAATCTGAGCCAGGACCCGGAGGTCGCGGCGGCAGGGCTGCGCACGCAGGAGGAGTTCGCCGCGTATCTGCTCCCGATCATCCGGGAGCGCCGCGAGAACCTCGGCGACGACCTGCTCTCCACCCTCTGCGCCGCCGAGATCGACGGCACGCGGATGAGCGACGAGGACATCAAGGCGTTCTGCAGCCTGCTGCTGACCGCCGGCGGCGAGACCACCGACAAGGCGATCTCCAGCATCGTCCACAACCTGCTGCGCCACCCCGAGCAGCTGGCCGCCGTACGGGAGGACCGGTCGCTGATCGAGCGGGCCTTCGCGGAGACGCTGCGGTACACGCCCCCGGTGCACATGATCATGAGGCAGCCGGCGGAGGACGTCGTGATCGGCGGCGGCAAGGTGCCGGCCGGGGCCACCGTGACCTGCCTGATCGGCGCGGCGGGCCGGGACGAGCGGCGGTACGCGGACCCCGACACCTTCAACATCTTCCGCGAGGACCTCAAGTCGACGACGGCCTTCTCCGCCGCCGCCGACCACCTGGCCTTCGCGCTCGGCCGGCACTTCTGCGTCGGCGCGCTGCTGGCCAAGGCCGAGGTGGAGGCCGGCGTCGGGCAGCTGCTGGACGCGCTGCCGGACATGGCGCTCGAGGATGGCTTCACCCCGCGCGAGCAGGGCGTCTTCACCCGAGGCCTGGACGCGCTGCCGGTCCGCTTCACGCCGGTCGGCTGAGGCGGGCGGGCGAAAGGGCCGTACGGGTACGCCCCGTACGGCCCGCGCCCCGGACAGCGAATCTCAGGCCGGCCCCGGCGTGTACGTCGGTGTGAACGTCACCGGCAGGCCCGTCAGCCCGCGCATCCACAGCGACGGGTGCCAGACCAGGTCCTCGTCGGGCACCGCGAGCACCACGTCGGGCAGCCGGTCCAGCAGTACCTCCACCGCCGCCCGCGCGATCACCTCCGCGAGCTGCGGCGCCGGGTACGGGCAGGCGTGGTCGCCGTGGCTGAACGCCATGTGCGCCTGGTTGCCGTCGGCGTGCGACGCGGTGAAGTCCGGCCGCACCAGCGGGTCGTTGTTGGCCGCGGCGAGCCCCAGTACGAGCAGGTCACCGGCCTTGATGCGGTGGCCGCCGAGCTGGGTGTCGCGGGCCGCCCAGCGCCCGATGAAGTTCTGCGTGGGAGTGTCCTCCCACAGCACCTCGTTCAGCGCCTGGCCCACGCTGCGCCGCCCGCCGGTCAGGCTGACCGCGAAGCGGTCGTCGGTCAGCATCAGCCGCAGCGTGTTGCCGATCCAGTTGGCGGTCGGCTGCTGCGCCGCGGCCATCACCACCAGCAGGTCGATGACCACCTCCTCGTCGGTCAGCCCCGCCGCGTGGGCCAGCAGCCGCGAGGGGACGTCGGGCCCGGGCCGGTCGTGCTTGACGCGGACCAGCCGCGCCATCCGGTCCGCGACCCGCTGGTGCGCGTCGATCGCACCGTCGCCCACGTCCAGCGATTCGGCGATGTCCCGTACCAGGTCCGGCACTTCGCTCGTCGGCGCGCCGTACAGCTCGGCGACCACCAGCAGCGGCAGCCGCAGCGCGTACTCGGCCATCAGGTCCGCCTCGCCGCGCCCGGCGAAGGAGTCGACCAGCCCGTCCGCGATCCGTTCGCAGATCTGCCGCAGCTCGAACTGGTCGATGGCCAGCAGCGCGTCGCTGATCGCCCCGGCCCGCCGCTGGTGCTCGGGCCCCTCGGCGAACATCACCGACGGCTGGTACCCGACGAACGGCAGCAGCGGCCAGTCGTCCGGCACCTGGTCCCAGGCGTGCCAGCGGCGCGAGTCGCGGGCGAAGAGCTCAGGGTCGGAGGTGACCTGGTGCAGCTCGCGGTAGCCGATCACGAACCAGGCGGGGAAGCCGCCGTCCAGCAGGATCGGTACGACCGCGCCGTGCCGGCTGCGCATCTCCCGGTACAGCCGGGCCGGATCGCCGCTCAGCCCCTCGCCGTACAGCGGTACGGCCTCGGCGGAGACGGGGCAGCCGGTCTGCGGGGCGTCTGTCACGGTGCACCCTCCTGAACTCGGGTCATGCGCTCGGCTCCTGGGCGGCGAGCGCGTACAGATGGCGGACGAGGGAGATCAGCACCTGCTTGCTGGACTCCCTGTCGCGGGCGTCGCAGGAGAGCAGCGGCACATGGGGAGAGAGGTCCAGCGCGTCCCGGATCTGCTCCAGGGTGTGCTGCTCGCCGCCGAAGTCGTTGTGCGCGACGACGAACGGCATCCCGTGCGCCTCCAGGCGGTCGATCGCGTACCAGGAGTCGTGCAGCCGCCGGGTGTCGACCAGCACCACGGCGCCCAGCGTCCCCGCGAAGAGCCGGTCCCAGAGGAACCAGAAGCGCTCCTGTCCGGGGGCGCCGAACAGGTACAGGACGTTGCGGTCGTTGATCGTGATGCGGCCGAAGTCGAAGGCGACGGTGGTCGTCGACTTGGCCTCGACGCCGGCCGGGTCGTCCACGCCGACGCCCGCCTGCGTCATCGTCTCCTCGGTGTTGAGGGGGCGGATCTCGCTGACCGAGCGGACCATGGTGGTCTTGCCGACGCCGAAGCCGCCGACGATCACGATCTTCAGGCCGTTGTCGGCGGACTGGTGCAGCGGGGCCCGTACGTCCTCCTCCAAGACGGCGCCGGCCGCGCCGTCAGAGACGTTGGAGTGCATCGAGCACCTCCTTCAGCAGGTCGGGTTCGGGCAGCTCGGCCCGGGCGGCCGTGCGCGGATGGCGGGCGGTGATCCGGCCCGTGTCGAGCAGGTCGGTCAGCAGGATCCGTACGACGCTGACCGGCAGCCGCAGGGCCGCCGACAGCTCGACGACCGCCGTCGGGCGCCGGGCCAGCTCCAGGATGCGGACGTGCTCGGACTGCATCCCGGGCGCCGGCTCGCACTCGGCCACGATCAGCGTGACCAGGTCGAAGCGGCTCCCGGCGGCCCGGCTGCGGCCGCCGGTGACGGTGTAGAGGCGGTCCGGGTCGTCGTCCGGGCCGAGCGGGCTCACGCCGGCCGGCCCGGCAGGCCGGCGCCGCCGTCCTCGCGGGGCGCGGCACTGAGGTACTCGCCGATCTGCTCGACCAGCTCGTTCATGTTGAAGCCGATCAGGCCGACGTCGGCGTCCTCGACGGCGACCACGGCCAGGTGGGCGCCGTGCCCGGCCTCGACGATGAAGAGGATGCCGCCGTGGAATTCGGTCATCGCCTGCCGCACGCCGCCGCTGCCGTCACCGAACTCCACGGACGCGCCGTGCGACAGCGACTGGATGCCGGAGGCGATCGCGGCCAGCTGGTCGGCCTGGTCGACGCTCAGGTCCCGGGAGTGGCAGAGCTTGAGGCCGTCGCGGGACAGCACCAGCGCGTGCCGGGCGCCCGGCGTCTTCTGCAGGAGGTTCTCCAGCAGCCAGTCCAGGCGGTTGTCGGTGGTGTTCATCGGGGATCGTCCTTCGGGGCATTTTCGGGGGTGGTGGGCCGGGCGGGCGGGGCCTCGCCCTGCACGGCCCGGCGGAAGGAGCGCAGCCGCGCGGCGGACTCCTCGTGGGAGCGGCCGCGGGTGCGTCCGGTGGCCTGCGGGGCCTGCGGGATGGGCGCGCCGGCCAGGGTCTGGCCGCGGCGCCGCTTGGGCAGGCCGCTCGGTCCGTACTCCGTCGCGGGCGCCGGGGCGGCACCGCGCGGCGCGGGCACGTCCGGCGCGCCCCGGTCCTGGGGCGCGCTCCGGCCGTGCGGGTCGTCCGGGCCCCGCGACGCGCCCCCGTCGCGCGCGGCACCCGTGTCCCGGTCGGGGACCGTGGGGCGGTGGTCGGTGGTCTCCCGCGCCGCGCCGGCCCCGGAAGCGGGGCGCGCTGCACGGGCGGCGGGCCGGTCGTGCACGCCGGTTTCGTGTACGTCGCTGCGGTGCGAGTGGCGTTCGCGCGCGCCGGCGTCGTGCGCGTCCCGTTCGTGCACCTCGCGCGCCTGCGCGTCATGCGCGGCGCGCAGCCCCGCGACGGGCAGGTCGGGCTCGGTCGGCCGGCCGGCCGGCTTGGGCGGCGCCTGGGTGACGAGCTGCTGCGGGATCAGTACGACCACGCTCGTACCGCCGCGGGCCGACGGCCGGAACGAGACGGTCAGGCCGTGCTTGCCGGCCAGGCAGCCGACGACGGCGAGGCCGAGCCGGGTGCCGGACAGCGACATCAGGTCCAGCGTCTTGGCGGACACCGCCGCCTCGGCGCTGCGCAGCGCCGTCTCGGTCATGACCAGGCCGCTGTCCTCGACGCTGACCACGATGCCGGCCTGGGCCTCCTCGACGTACACGTGCACCGGTGAGGTGGGCGGCGAGAAGGAGGTGGCGTTGTCCATGATCTCGGCGAGCGCGTGCATGACACCCTCGGCCGCGTGCCCGGCCACCGCCGAGGTGCTGCTGCTGTGCAGCCGGACCCGGCGGTAGGCGCTGATCCGGCCCATCGCGCCGCGCAGGATGCTCTCCATGGCGATCGGCTTGTTCCAGCGGCGGCCGGAGCGGGCGCCGGTCAGTACGGCGATGCTGTCCGCCAGCCGGCCCGCCTGCGCGGTGGTGTGGTCCAGCTTGAGCAGGTCGCCGAGGACCTCCTCACCGTGCCGGTGCTCCATCTCGCGCAGGTCGGCGAGCATGCTGGTGGCCAGCGCCTGGACGCGGCCCGCCGCGCTGGCGCAGGCGGACATCGCGGCGGCGCGCATCCGCTCGCCGCGCCCGACCTCGGTGGCCAGCGTCTCCACGATCCGCCGGTGCGCCTCGTCGGCGGGCATCAGGGTGTGGCCGAGCGCGGTGTCCACGGAGGCGCCGTCGCGCAGCCGGGCCACGACGGCGGGCAGCGTCTCGTCCGCGAGCCGGTCGGCGGCGGTCTCCATGTCCGCGATCCGGGCGCGGTGCCGGGCGCTGGTGCGCACCGCGTACACCGTGACCGCCAGCAGGACGCTCAGTACGACCGCCACCGTGCCGCAGCCCCACGCCAGCCAGGTGCGCAGTGCCGCCGGGCCCGCGAGCACCGCCCACAGGACGGCGCCGCCGGTCACCACCAGGGCGACGAGGAACGCGTACAGCGCCGCCACAAGGGGCGGACGGGCGGGTGTCTGAGCTGTCATCAAACGGGTCCTCGGGCGGTCGCGGCATCGCAAACGGGCCCTGCGGGCGCAGGATAAGCGAAGATCGGAAGAACCCTATCCGCTTCCTACCGGCGAGCAACTTCCGCGTCATGACAATCTTTTGACGTCCTGTCCGTACCGGAATTCCCCGGTGCGTCACCAGGTGTGCCGCTCCTCGTGGAGGCGAGGGCGCCGCCCGTTTCGTCCGCGCGACGCCTTCGAACCCCTTGTTGAACATGATTATCATCTGCTACTGTCCTCGGCATGAACCACACGCCGCCCGACGGCCGGCTGCCGGTCACCGTGCTCTCCGGTTTCCTCGGCGCCGGCAAGACCACGCTCCTCAACCACGTACTCGGCAACCGCGAGGGCCTGCGCGTCGCGGTCATCGTCAACGACATGAGCGAGATCAACATCGACGCCTCGCTGGTACGGGACGGCGCCGCGCTCTCCCGTACCGAGGAGCGCCTGGTCGAGATGACCAACGGGTGCATCTGCTGCACGCTCCGCGACGACCTGCTCGAAGAGGTCGAGCGGCTCGCCCGCGCCGGCCGCTTCGACTATCTGCTCATCGAGTCCAGCGGCATCTCCGAGCCGATGCCGGTCGCCGCGACCTTCGCGTTCGCGAGGGATGACGGGGCCACGCTCACCGACATCGCGAACCTGGACACGATGGTCACGGTCGTGGACGCGGTGAACTTCGACGACGAGCTGGGCCGTGGCGACGACCTCGTGGAGCGCGGCCTGGCGCCGGTGGAGGACGACGAGCGCACGGTCAGCGATCTCCTGATCGACCAGGTCGAGTTCGCGGATGTGATCCTGCTGAACAAGACCGACCTGGTCTCCGAGAAGGAAGCGGACCGGCTGGAGGCCACGCTGCGGCGGCTGAACCCGGCGGCGCGCGTCCTGCGCACCGTACGCGGCCGGATCGACCCCGGAGAGATCCTGGGAACCGGGCTGTTCGATCTCGCGAAGGCCGAGCAGGCGCCGGGCTGGGTGGCCGAGCTCAACGGCGACCATGTGCCCGAGACGGAGGAGTACGGCATCTCGTCCGTGGTGCTGCGCGACCCGCGGCCCTTCCACCCCGGCCGCCTGTGGGACCTGATCACCGGGCCGCTGGACGCCGGTACGTACGGCACCGTCCTGCGCTCCAAGGGCTTCTTCACCCTTGCAACCCGTCCCGATGTCACCGGGCTGTGGTCCCAGGCGGGCGCGGTGGCCCGCTTCGAGCCGTCGGGCGTGCACGACCACGACCACGAGCACGGCCACTCCGCCGAGGAGAACGGAGCCGATGCCCGGCCCGCCGTGCAGGGCCAGGAGCTGGTCTTCATCGGTACCGGGCTGCGGGCCGACGCGCTGCGCGAGGCGCTGGCAGACGCGCTGCTCACCGCCGGTGAACTGGCCGACGGGCCCGCGGCCTGGGCGGCGTACGACGACCCGTTCCCGGCCTGGGACTTGATGACTGTCCTGGCCCCCTGAACCCGGGGATGTCCGGCGGGCCTGGCAGCCCTCGTCGGGCATCTCCGTAGACCGGACGGCGGTGGGCGCCGGAGGACTGCGGTCCGGCGCCCGCCCCGTCCGTCCCCCGACCGGCGCCTGTCCCGCCGGTCACGCGGCCGGCGTCCGCCCGCCGGCCACGCGTCCGACACCGGCACCTTCTCCTGCGAGGCTGCCGGTGTTGGCGCGTACCCACGTCCGCAGGTGCGCCAGCGGCTCGAGCGCGCTCCGGCCCAGCGGGGTGAGCTCGTACTCGACGCGCGGCGGCACCTCCGCGTACACCGTCCGCAGGACCAGGCCGTGGTCCTCCAGCCGGCGCAGCGTCTGGGTAAGCACCTTCGGGCTGACGCCCTCCAGCTTGCGGCGCAGCTCGCCGAACCGGCGCGGGCCGTCCTCCAGCGCGGTGATCGCCAGCCCTGTCCACTTGTTGGCCAGCAGCTCGAAGACGGCCCGGCCGGGGCAGAGCAGCGCGTAGATGTCGTGCCGCGAGTCAGGGCTCGTACGCGGCTGAATACCTCGCTGACCAGTCATGGTTCCCAGAAGATAGCAGGGGCCCTTGCGGGTGATCAGGGGGTGCCGCCTAGCGTCCCCGCCATGAAGAACCCCACCGCACCGGTCCGTGTCGGCATCATCGGTCTCTCCGCACGCGGCGGCTGGGCGGCGCAGGCCCATCTGCCCGCGCTCCGCCGCCTGCCCGGTTTCGAGGTACGCGCCCTGTCGGCGAGCAGCGCGGCTTCGGCGCGGGCGGCCGGTGAGAAGTACGGCGTCCCGCTCGCCTTCGGGAGCGCCGGTGAGCTGGTCCGCAGCGACAAGGTGGATCTCGTGGTCGTCAGCGTGAAGGTGCCGCTGCACCGGGAGGCCGTGCTGGCCGCCATCGGCGCGGGCAAGGCGGTGCTGTCCGAATGGCCGCTGGGCAACGGTGTGGCGGAGGCGGAGGAGCTGGCGGCGGCCGCGGCGGACGCGGGCGTGCGGACCTTCACCGGGCTGCAGGCTCGCACCTCGCCTGTGGTCCGGTACCTCCGTGACCTGGTCGCCGACGGGTACGTGGGGGAGGTGCTCTCGACCAGCCTGGTGGCCTCGGGGCGCGGTTGGGGCGCTGAGTACCGGCCGGGCGTGGAGTACGTCCTGGACCGGGCGAACGGCGCCACCATGCTGACCGTTCCTTTCGGGCACACCATCGATGCGTTCGCCATGGTGCTGGGCGAGTTCACCGGGCTGTCGGCGGTGACCGCGACCCGGCGCCGGACCGTGCACGAGGAGGGCACCGGGCGCCCCGCGCCGATGACAGCGGCGGATCAGATCGCGGTGAGCGGGCAGCTCGCCTCAGGCGCGGTGGCGTCCGTGCACTTCCGCGGCGGGCTGTCGCGCGGCACCGACTTCCACTGGGAGATCAACGGAACGGACGGCGACCTGGTCGTCACGGGCGACTCCGGCCACCTCCAGCAGGCCGTGCTCACGGTCCGCGGCGCCCGTGGCGACGCCTCCCGCCTGGCCGAACTGCCTGTACCGGGCCGCTACTACGACACCCCGGCGCTCGGTGACGTGCTGGACCGGGCCCCGTACAACGTCGGCGCCCAGTACGCCGGGGTCCTCGCCGACCTCACCGAAGGCACCGCCGCCGTACCGGATTTCGCGCACGCCGCCCGCAGGCAGCGGCTGCTCGCTGGGATCGAGCGGGCAGCCGCTACCGGGGAGCGCGTGACAGCGACCTAGTACGGCCACCGCCAGTCCGCCACCTCCGGCATGTCCGTTCCGCGCTCGCGGATGTACGCGTGGTGGCGGGTGCGGGCGTCCTGCATCTGCTGGCGCAGCGCCGTGGCGCGTACGGCGAGGCCCGGCACCCGGTCGATGACGTCCATGACCAGCCGGTATCGGTCCAGGTCGTTCATGACGACCATGTCGAAGGGCGTGGTCGTGGTGCCGTGCTCCTTGTAGCCGCGCACGTGCAGATTGGCGTGGCCGGTGCGGCGGTAGGCGAGCCGGTGGATCAGCCAGGGATAGCCGTGGTACGCGAAGATCACCGGCCGGTCGGTGGTGAACAGCGCGTCGTACTCGGCGTCCTTCATGCCGTGCGGATGGTCCTCGCTGGGCAGCAGCCGCGCGATGTCCACGACGTTGACGACTCGAACCGCGAGGTCGGGGAGGTGCTCGCGGAGCAGCGCGGCGGCGGCCAGTACCTCCTGGGTCGGCACGTCGCCCGCGCAGGCGAGCACCACGTCTGGTGCCGCGCCGCCGTGCTCGGTGCCCGCCCAGTCCCATACGCCCGCGCCCCGGGCGCAGTGCGCGATCGCCTGGTCCATGTCCAGCCAGTCGAAGGTGGGCTGCTTGCCCGCCACGATGACGTTGACGTAGTCCCGGCTGCGCAGTGCGTGGTCGGCCACGGAGAGCAGGGTGTTGGTGTCCGGCGGCAGATAGACCCGTACGGCCGGCGGGTACTTGTTGAGGACGTGGTCCACGAAGCCCGGGTCCTGGTGCGAGAAGCCGTTGTGGTCCTGGCGCCAGACGTGCGAGCTCAGCAGGTAGTTGAGCGAGGGGATCGGATGGCGCCAGGTCAGGTCGCCGGTGACCTTGAGCCACTTGATGTGCTGGTTGACCATCGAGTCGACGATGTGCACGAAGGCTTCGTAGCAGGAGAAGAGACCGTGCCGACCGGTGAGGAGATAGCCCTCCAGCCAGCCCTGGCAGGTGTGTTCGGAGAGGATCTCCAGCACCCGGCCGTCCCGCGCCAGGTCCTCGTCGGTCTCCAGCAGCTTGTCCTGCCAGTTCTTCCCGGATGCTTTGTACACCGCCTGCAGGCGGTTCGACGCGGTCTCGTCCGGGCCCACCAGGCGGAAGTTGCGGCTCTCGGCGGTGTCGGCCATGACCCGTTCCAGCAGCTGCCCGAGCACCTTGGTCGGCTCGCGCAGCTCGGTACCGGGGCGCTCGACCGGTACGGCGTACTCGCTCAGCGGTGGCATCGGGAGCGAGCGGGTCAGCCGGCCGCCGTTGGCGTGCGGGTTGGCGCCCAGCCGGCGCGCGCCCTCGGGGACCCAGCGCAGCACGTCGGCGCGCGGCCTGCCCTGCTCGTCGAACAGCTCCTCGGGGCGGTAGGAACGCAGCCAGCGCTCCAGTTCCCGCAGGTGGTCGGGGTTCTCGCGGGTGGCGGCGAGCGGGACCTGATGGGCGCGCCAGGTGCCCTCGACGGGCTTGCCGTCGACCTTGCGCGGGCCGGTCCAGCCCTTGGGCGTACGGAGGACGATCATGGGCCAGCGCGGCCGGTCCTGTGGCGTGCCCGAGCCGTCGCGGGCGGCCCGCTGAAGGGCGCCGATGCGGTCCAGCGCCTGGTCCATGGCGGCGGCCAGGGCGCGGTGCACGGCCTCCGGCTCGTCGCCCGTGACGTAAAGGGGGTCATGGCCGTACCCGCGGAGCAGCGCGTCCAGCTCCTCCTCGGGGAGCCGGGCCAGCACCGTCGGGTTCGCGATCTTGTACCCGTTCAGGTGCAGGATCGGCAGTACGGCACCGTCGTGCACCGGGTCCAGGAACTTGTTCGAGTGCCAGGAGGTGGCCAGCGGCCCGGTCTCCGCCTCGCCGTCGCCGACGACGCAGGCCACCAGGAGGTCCGGGTTGTCGAAGGCGGCCCCGTAGGCGTGCGAGAGCGAGTAACCCAGTTCGCCGCCCTCGTGGATCGACCCGGGCGTCTCGGGCGCGACATGGCTGGGCACCCCGCCGGGGAATGAGAACTGCTTGAACAGCCGGGCCATGCCGGCCTCGTCCTGCCCGACGTCCGGGTAGATCTCCGAGTAGCTGCCCTCCAGCCAGGACCCGGCGACCACCGCGGGACCGCCGTGCCCGGGCCCCCAGATGCACATCGCGTCCAGGTCGCGTTCGACGATCACCCGGTTGAGGTGGGTGTAGACGAGGTTGAGGCCGGGCGAGGTGCCCCAGTGGCCGAGCAACCGGGGCTTGATGTGCTCCGGCACCAGCGGCTCGCGCAGCAGCGGGTTGCTCAGCAGGTAGATCTGGCCCGCGGCGAGGTAGTTCGCCGCCCGCCAGTGGGCGTCCAGCGTCCGCACGTCCTCGTCGGACAGCGCGGTACCGGGCCGTGCGCTCGCGCCCGGGGGCGCCGCACCCGTCCGCTCGCCGCTCTCCGTCGCCGTTCCGGTCCCCGGTGCATCCCGCATGAATCAACCCTTCTCCGGCTTTCCCGTCGAACCGACCCTTCCCATGCTGGGATCCGGGGCGCCACCCGGCAACGCAGGATCGGGCCGGGTACGCGGTACCCGTGACCTGGAGAGGAATGCGTACGGGCGCGGACCTGCTCCCGTACCGTGCAGACGGAGAAGGGCGCGCGGAGATCCGCGCGCAGCCGCTGCACGCAGATGGGGGACGGCCGATGGATCCGGAGATCGTGGCGCTGGCGGGGACCGCCGGCACGACGCTTGTCACGCTGATGGCCACGGAGGCGTGGCAGGGCGTACGGGAGGGCGTCGTCGGACTGTGGCGGCGGGCCCGCCCCGAGCGCGCCGACGCCGTCTCGGACGAGCTCGAAGCCGCCCGCGAGGACCTGCTCGCGGCCCGCGACGCCGCCGACGACGAGACCGAGGACGAGCTGCGCCGGGACTGGCAGGGCCGGATCCGCCGGCTGCTCGCCGCCCGCCCGGACGTCGCCGACGACCTGCGGGCCCTGCTCGCCGAGGTCGCCCCCGAGGCGCCTCCGGCCGCCCCGGTGATCACCCAGCACGCCACGGCCTCCGGCTCGGCCCGCGTCTACCAGGCGGGGCGCGATCAGCACATCCACGAGCGGTGAGGTCGGTCACGGTGGGCCCGCTCGGCCGACGCTGACCGGTCTCGCTCGACGCTGGCCGGTTCTCAGCCCACGTTGACCGGGTTGACGAAGGTGCCCGGGTGGGTGGCGCCCGACTGGTCCAGGATCGCGCCGCCGTAGGGCCACTGCAGCTCGAAGTGCTGCTTCTCGTTCGGCGGGGTGACCACGACCGTGGCCGGCTCGAGCTTGCGGTCGTCGTCGCTGGTCGAGGGCAGCAGCTGGAAGGTGAAGTGGGTGTTCTCACCCGGCTTCAGCGTCACCGGGACGGGCTTCTTCCCGGAGCGCCCGAGGTCCCAGGTGGTGCCGTCGGTGCCCTTGAGCTGTACGCCCGGGAAGCCGCTGATCGTGCAGTCGCCGCTGCCGTTGTTCTTGAACCACACGGCGGCGGTCTCCTGCCGGTCGCTGTTCATGTCGGGGCGGCCACCGCCCTCGGAGCCCCAGCCGGCCGTCATGTTCGCCGTGGTGCAGCGGGCGGCCGAGCTGCCCGTACCGGACGCGCCACCGCTCCCGGTGGCCTGCTGCCCGCCGGACGAGGCATTCGTACCGGATCCCTCGGCGGAGCCCGTGCCCGTCTGCGACGCCGAATCCGCGGAGCCCTTCGACGAGCCGTCGGCCGACCCTGCGGACCCGGCGGAGCTGCCGGCGGACGCCGACGAGTCCGACCCGGTGGCGCCGGACTCGCCGCTCTGGCAGGCGGTGAGGGCGAGCGCGGTGGCGGCGAGCAGGGCGGCTGCGGCGGCCTTGCGGCCGTGGCGACGGGTGCGGTGCGACATGGTGTCCCCCTGGTGGTGGCGTCGGTGCGGCCGGTCCTTCCGTTCCGCGCCACCTACACTCGCCGCCCCCACTGCTGATCCACTAACACCGCGCTAACGTCCGGTGTACTCGGGTGCACGGGCGCGTCGCCGGTCGCCGGACTCTCCGATTCCGCGCCCCTGAACAGGGGTTGCGTCCGTTCTTACTTTGACGTAACAACGTCCATCATGAACTTGTTCGGCCGCAGCTCCTCCCGCCGCGCGGCAGCTCCCGCCGCGTCGGCCCCCTCCGACCTCGCTGTTCTGGACCCCGGTTTCGCCGCACTCACCGGTGAGTGGATGATCGACCCCGCCCACAGCAGGATCGGCTTCTCCGTGCGGCACGCCATGGTGACCACGGTGCGCGGCGCCTTCACGGCGTACGAGAGCCGCCTCTACTTCGACGGCCGCGACCCGGCCCGCTCCCAGGCCCAGATCACGCTGTCCACCGCCAGCATCGACACCGGCGTGGAACAGCGCGACGCACACGTGATCGGCCGCGACTTCCTGGACGCCGCGCGCTACCCGCGGATGACCTTCACCAGCACCGCCGTGGAACTCGCGGACGACGACGTCTACCGCATGACCGGCGACCTCACCATCAGGGACATCACCCGGCCCGTCGTGCTGGAACTCACCTACATCGGGCACGTCACCGACCCGTTCGGATACGAGCGGGTCGGCTTCGACGGCACCACCACCATCAACCGCACCGACTGGGGCCTCACCTACAGCGCCAAACTCGCCCAGGGCGGCGCCATGGTGAGCGAAAAGGTCCGCCTCCAGTTCGACATCGCCGCCATCCGGACCTTCCCGGTCGACTGACCACGGCCCCGGTGCGGCGCCGGTAAGGGAGGGCCAAGGGGGCCGGCCCGCACAACGACAAAGGCCCAGGTCTCCGACCTGGGCCTCAACTCTGGAGCGGGTGACGGGAATCGAACCCGCGCTCTGAGCTTGGGAAGCTCATGTTCTACCATTAAACTACACCCGCGTGACCGCCTGATCTTGCAGGGCGGTGCATCGTCGCACACTGTACCTCATCCCCAGCCTCCGGTGTATTCGACCGTGAGGCTTTTGTCATGTCCGGGGGCGACGCGGGGCGGTAAGCGGGTGCGGGGTGCGGGAGTTGAGGCGTACGGTGGGGACTCTTCCCCGGTTCGGAGTGCCGCTTGGGAGTGCGCCCAGTTCATCCCCTAATGTGGCTTTTGTTGTCCATGCGTTTGGGAGAGGGACCTGATGGAGCGCACCGTCGTCCGTTGTGCCGAAGGGCACGTGTTCAGCACCGCTTCGTTCCCGATGCAGACCACCGACCGGCTCGGCCCCGGTCGGCTGCTGCGGTGCCCGCGCTGTGCGCGGCTGCGCCACGCGGTCCCTGTGCAGATGGAGAAGCGCTAGCGAGGGTGGCGAGGGCCCGGTTCCCGGAAGGGGGCCGGGCCCTCGCGGCTGTCCGGGAGGGGAGCAGGGGCGGGGCGGTGAGCCGGGGCGGATGCGCGATGCGGAGGCGGGAGTACCGGGCGCGTATCCTCGTGGCGTGCTTCTCTCAGACAAGGACATCCGGGCCGAGATCGACGCGGGCCGGGTGCGTATCGATCCCTACGACGAGTCGATGGTTCAGCCGTCGAGTATTGATGTGCGCCTCGATCGGTACTTCCGAGTGTTCGAGAACCACCGGTATCCGCACATTGACCCCGCCGTCGAGCAGCTCGACCTGACGCGGGAGGTCGTACCCGAGGGGGATGAGGCGTTCATCCTGCACCCCGGTGAGTTCGTGCTGGCGTCGACCTACGAGGTCATCACGCTGCCGGACGACCTCGCCTCGCGGCTGGAGGGCAAGAGCTCGCTGGGGCGGCTGGGGCTGCTGACGCACTCGACGGCCGGTTTCATCGACCCCGGCTTCAGCGGGCACGTCACGCTGGAGCTGAGCAATGTCGCGACGCTGCCGATAAAGCTGTGGCCGGGCATGAAGATCGGGCAGCTGTGCATGTTCCGGCTGACCTCGCCGGCCGAGTTTCCGTACGGGTCGGAGCGGTACGGCTCCCGCTACCAGGGCCAGCGCGGGCCGACGCCCTCGCGTTCGTACAAGAACTTCCACCGTACGCAGGTCTGAGGACCGTACGGCGGATGCGATGGGGAATCGCTAGAGGGCTGAGAGAGATACGTGACTGACGTGCGGGAAAATCTGACGTACGAGCGCTTCGGCACCGCCATCCGCGAGCTGGCGCAGACGATCGCGGACGACGGGTACGAGCCGGACGTGGTGCTGAGCATCGCGCGTGGCGGCGTGTTCGTCGCCGGCGGCCTGGCGTACGCGCTGGACTGCAAGAACATCCACCTGGTGAATGTGGAGTTCTACACCGGCGTGGGCGAGACGCTGGAAATGCCGGTCATGCTGGCGCCGGTGCCGAACGCGATCGACTTCTCCGACAAGAAGGTGCTCATCGCGGACGACGTCGCCGACACCGGCAAGACGCTGAAGCTGGTGCACGACTTCTGCCAAGGGACCGTCGCCGAGGTGCGCAGCGCGGTGATATACGAGAAGTCGCAGTCGCTGGTGAAGTGCGAGTACGTCTGGCAGCGCACGGACGACTGGATCAACTTCCCGTGGAGCGTCGAGCCGCCGGTCGTGCGGCGCGAGGGTCAGGTGCTCGACGCCTGAGGGCGAACTTCCCGTACCTGTGCGCCAGTTGGGGCGCATGGTGAATTCGGGCCAATCCTGTGCCGGGTGTTCCGCCGGGGCCTACCTACGAGTAGAAACCGGCGGTAACAGCAGACCGGAGGGGAGGCCCAATGGTGCGTGCGAGACGAGGGCGGCGGCTGGTGACCGCAGCCGCCGCCGTGATGGTGCTGACCGGTGGTGTGACCGCCGCCGGTACGGGGACGAGCGTGGCGGCGCAGCCGTCGGCCGGGGCTGTGGCGGCCGCCGCGGAGAGCAAGCCGCTGCCGCCCGAGCTGGAGGAGATCAGGGCCCAGGAGGCCACCCGGCTGTACGGGGACCCGGCCGAACGCCCGATGGAACAGCGCAAGACCTCGCTGATCTCGCTGGGGGACAGCGAGATCTCGGGCGAGGGCGTCGGGACGTACGAGCCGGGGACCGACGGTCCGGACAACTGGTGTCATCGGTCGCCGGACGCGGCCATTCACCGGACCGGCATCGCCGCGGATGTGACGTACAACGTGTCCTGCTCGGGCGCGTACACCGGGAACATCAGGATCGGTGGCAGCAAGCAGTACGCCGATGAACTGGTGCAGAGCGACAGCCTGGCGATCAAGGCCAGGAACACCCGGCTGAAGATGGTCGTGCTGGTGGCCGGGGCCAATGACGACCTGCAGTTCGGGCCGGTGATGACGGACTGCGTCACACGCTGGCTGCTGCTGCAGGGGGCCTGCGAGCCGAAGTACGCGCCGGGGTGGCAGGCGCGGGTCGACGGGCTGGTGCCGAAGGTCGAGCAGACGGTCGGTGACCTGCGGACGGTGATGCGGGACGCCGGGTACGCGGACGGCGACTACAAGCTCGTGGTGATGGGGTACCCGAGCCCGATCGGGCCGGACATCGAGGACAACCCGAACTATCCGGGGAAGCTGCCGGGTGGCTGCACGGGGTACACCTCCGACTCGGCGTGGGGGCGCAACGCCGCGGTACCGGCGTTCGAGGAGGGCATGCGGAAGGCGGCCCGCGACTCGGGCGCGGTGTACCTGGACAACTCGCGGCTCTTCCACGGGCACGAGGTGTGCATGGAGGAGCCCTGGGCGCGCGGCCTGTACGTCGATGTCTCCCACCCCTTCCCGCCGGACGCCAACTCCGTACGCCAGTCCTTCCACCCGAACGCGCGCGGGCACGCCGCGTTCGCCTCCTGCCTCACCCAGCTCTATGCGTCCGGTCTGCGCGAGGCGTCCTGCGCGGACCCGGCGAGCACCGGGAAGCCGGAGCTGTACGCGGGGGCCTGGGACGATGCCTACCGGCCGCTGAAGAACGCCGGCACGGGGAGCTGTGTGGACGCGACCGGCGGCAGTTCGCGCAATGGCACGGCCGTCGGCGGCTGGGACTGCAAGGACCAGCGGAACCAGGGCTGGTGGTACGACAGCGGCCGGCGGTCGGTGCATGTGGAGCTGACGCAGGACCGGTGCCTGGACGTGCCGGAGGCGAAGTACGAGGCCGGGGCCGGAGTGGTGCTGTGGAACTGCTCGGGCGCGGCCAACCAGCGGTTCGTGAAGGACGCGGCGACGCAGAGCATCCGGCCGGAGGCAGCCCGGGAGCTGTGTCTGACACTGGCCTCGGCGAAGGACCGAGTGCGACTGCAGAAGTGTGACGGGTCGGCCACGCAGCGTTTCACGTGAAACAGCCGCGTGGTGACGCGGTGACGCAGCGTTTCACGTGAAACGGCTTGTGATCAAGGCCAGTTGATACGCGGCAGGGCCCCGTTCCGTACGGAACGGGGCCCTGCCTCATCAGGATGCGTTGCCGGCGTGGCGGCGATCGTCGCTACAGCGTGCCCAGCTTCACCAGGGCGAGCAGGGCGACCAGTTGGATCGCGGAGGCACCCAGCGCCTTGGGCCAGGGCAGGTCGTGCGACCTGCGGACCATCGTGGTGAAGAGGTACGCGGCGGCGAGCCAGGTCAGCCAGCCGAGGACCTGGACCAGCGTGCTGTCGCCGCCCAGGAACATCGCGAAGAGCAGTCGCGGCGCGTCCGTGATCGACATGATCAGCATGGACAGGCCGATGGTCGGCTGCCACCCGCCGTCGCCACCGAGCTGCCGGGCGAGGGTGTGGGTCACCGCGCCCAGGATCAGCCCGCCGATGACGAACATCACGCCGGTGATCAGCACCCACGGGATGCTCTGCGAGAGCGTGGCGTTGAGCACGTCCTCGCGGGCGGCGTCGAAGCCGAAGACCGCGAGCAGGCCGTAGACGAAGGTCACGACGAGGGCCGGGCCCCACACGGCGTAGTCCCGCATCCGCCAGAAGGTCTGGTCGGGCTGCCGGACGATGCCGCTCAGCAGCTGCTTCCACGGCAGGCGCGGACCGGCGGGCGGAGCAGCCGCCTGACCTGCCTGGTACATGCTGCCGCCGCTGTACTGGCCGTCGTCGTACTGGCCGCCGTACTGGCCGTCCCCGTACGCGTCCGGTGCTTCGCCCACGCTGAACTGCTGGGTGTGGCCCGGTGCGTCCGCGCGGGCGTTGCCGCCGACGTAGGGCGACTGCTGCGGGGCGTGCCCCTGGTCGCCCAAGTACTCGGGCTCGCCGTGCCGGCCGGCACCCTGAGCGCCGCCGTAGGGAGCCTGCTGCTGCCACTGTCCCTGTGCGGGGGGCGGGGCCTGCCGGCCGTACGGCGCCTGCTGCTGACCGTACGGTGCCGGTGCTCCGTACGGGCCAGGCTGACCCTGCTGACCGTACGGGGTCTGGCCCTGCTGCCCCTGCTGCGCGGCGCGGGAGTTCCGTCCGCGACCCATCCTGAATCCAGCCACGCTTCGAACGTACCTGGTCCCGGCGGGTCGCAGGCGGGAGAGGGCGGACAGGACGGGCATTGCTGCCGAGCTGTGACATCCCCTAGGGGAAACCCGGCGGGGCGGCCGAGGGCCGTCCCGCCGGGGCCGAGCGGGCCCCGGAGTCAGCCCGTGAAGACGGCGCCGAACTGCGGCCGGCCGGTGGTCGGCACGCCCACCGCGCCCGGCGTCACCGAGCGGGCACCGGCGGTGCCGATGCGGGTGCCGTCGGACGGCAGCGAGACGACCGCCCCGTTGCCGTCGTTCTCGTAGCCCGCGCCCACGGACAGGTCGGCCTTGCCGTCACCGTCGGTGTCGGAGAGGAAGACCTCGGTGCCGAAGAGGTCGGTGTCCTCGGACGCACCGGGCACGCCCGCGATGTCCTGATGGAAGTACTGGACTCCGTGGGCGGTGTCGATGCCGGACGCGGAGCCGCGCAGCACGGTCACCGAGCCGGTGTCCGTGACGCCGTCGATGTCCTCGCCCGCCGCGCCGATCGCCAGATCCTGCCGGCCGTCGCCGTCGATGTCGCCGAGGGAGACCTCGTAACCGAAGCTGTCGCCGTTCTCGGAGCCGCCCGGGACCGCGCCGGACTCCTGGGTGATGGTGTCCATCCGGCTGGTGGGGCCGCCCGCCGAGCCGTAGATGACGTTGACCTTGCCGCCCTTGGTCGTGCCGGGCAGGAGGCCGGCGTCCCAGTGCATGCCGGTGACCAGGTCGCCGTAGCCGTCGCCGTCCGTGTCACCGATGGCGGTGATGAAGCCGGCCGGCAGCTTGCGCGCGGCCGAGCCGGACGGGCCGGAGGCCGAACCGGGCAGGAAGTAGTTGGCGTTGTAGTAGTTCTCGCCGTCGTCCGCGGCGTCCTGGTAGCCGTCGACGACCAGGTCGGTGCGGCCGTCCGCGGTGACCTCGCCCGCGGTGAGCTGGAGAATGCCGTTGCCGGAGCCGCCGAGGATCGGCAGCGTGACCGCCGTCTTCGACGCGGCGACGCCTGCCGAGGTGAAGCCGCCCTTGAGGACGCGGAGCGTCGCGGCGCTGGTACCGACGGCCAGGTCACCCTTCTTGTCGCCGTCGAAGTCGCCCGCGGCGAGTGCGTTGCCGAAGCGGTCGTGCTTGGTCGGGGCGGGGTCGGGGACCGTGGCGGCGCGCGATATGCCGCCGGCGGCGCCCCACAGGATCTGTACGGTGCCGCCGTCGGTGTCGCCCGAGACGTCCTCGTACGGGGAGCCGACGGCGAGGTCCGCGTACCCGTCGGAGTTGAAGTCGCCGGCCGAGGTGGCCAGGCCGAACGAGTCGTCGGTCTCCGCCGCGCCCGGAACTCCGGCGGTGTTCTGGGTGAAGGTGGCGTGCCGGGTGGCCGAGACGCCGTCGGCGGAGCCGTAGAGGACGGTGACGGCACCGGCGTTCTTGTGGCCCGCGACGGTGGCGGCGGCCGCGGGGCCGGTGGAGAGGGTGAGCAGACCGCCGGTCAGGGCCGCCGCCGCTGCGGTGGCCACGGCCGTACGAAGGTGCTTGGGCACGCTGTTCTCCTGCTGCATGCGGGACGCGGGCGCATCCCGTCCGGATGAGTGCCGTCCGCCGCGCGTCACCGGGCATTCACCCGGAGTCCAGCGGCAGTTGACGATCACAAGACCCGCGAGGGGGCAGGAGGGTTGCACGCCGTACGCACCTGGCCGGCGGGCCCAGGCGCGCTCACTCAGTAAAAGCCGCCGTACTGAACGACACCGTGGGCTCGTCCGCGAATCCGGACGCCGTCCCTCGATGCACCGTGACCGCGTCCCGGCCGCCCGAGCGGGTGAGGAGGACCAGGTCGGCCCGTCCGTCGTGGTCGTAGTCGGCCAGCCGGAGCACCGCCGCGCGGGCGGCGGCGGGCATCCCGGGGGCCTTCGGCACGGCCTGCTCGCGGTCCGCGCGCAGGCCGGCGGCCGAGCCCGGGAGGAGCACGGGGCGCCCCGTGCCGCCGGAGACGACCAGGTCCGTACGGCCGTCGCCGGTCACGTCCCCGGCGGCCACCGACCGCCCCGCCACCCGGACCGCGGCGCTCCGCGGGGCCGCCGTGCCGATGCCGTACCGGACGGCGAGCCGGCCGCCCCCGGTGACCACTGCGTCGGCCGACGCGCCGCCGTCGAACCGCCCGAACGCCACGTCGTACCCCGTCGGCAGCGCGGCCCCCGCCGCGTCCGGCCCCCGCGCGCCGCCCAGCGCGAGCCGCCCCGGCGCGCGGCGGCCCGGAGCGCCGGACCGTACGAGCAGGTCATCGGCGCCGTCCCCGTCCACATCGACGGGCGTCGGCAGCCCGGCGAGCGCCGTGCCGGGGACGTCCAGCGGCGCGCCGGCCCCCTTCGGCGCGCCCGCGCGGGTGAACGGGCCACGCAGGAAGCTCGCCCGCGGCCCGGACGCGGTGACCGCCAGGTCCTGCGCGCCGTCCCCGTCGAAGTCGCCGCAGACCGGCTGGTCGGGCCACTCGTTGCCGAATCTGGCGCGGTCGGGGATGCGCAGCTTCACGGCGCGCGCGGTGAGCCCTTCGGGGGAGCCGAAGAGGAGCTGTACGGGGACGGGCGGGCGGCCCCGGCCGTCGTACGGCGGGTCGGTGCTGACGACGAGGTCGGTGAAGCCGTCGCCGTCCAGGTCGCAGGCGGCCTCGGCGTCGAAAACGGCCGGTACGACGCCGTCCGTGGGCGCCGCGTGCCGGGCCGGGGTGAGGAGCCGGCGCACGGCCGGGTCGAGGCCGTGGTCCGAGCCGTAGACGATGCCGATGCCGGGGTCGTCGTCGTGGCTGTCGTCGGGGTTGAGCAGCGTGTCGAGGACGAGGTCGGGGTGGCCGTCGCCGTTGAAGTCGTCGGCCTTCTTGCTGCCCTTGCCGTGCGGGACGGGCCGTACCGGGGGGCCGGACGCGGCGTGGTGGGCCGCGGAGCGCGCGCCGCCGCCCGCCGGGAGCAGGCCGCAGCCGGCCACCAGCAGTGCGCAGCACAGCCCGGCCCCCGCCGCGCGTGCCGCTCGTGATCTCCGGTACCGCACTTCGCCCCCCAGCGCCCCATCCGTATCCGGCGCCTCATGTTCGCACGGACATACGTCATGGGTCCGCACGTTCGTCCGGTTCCGGACACGGTGCACGGAGGGCGCGGGGCACAGGTGTGCAGCGGGCGCCGGACCCGGGTGCGCAACGACGACGGCCGGTCCCGCGCAACTGCGGGACCGGCCGTCGAAGGGACGTACAGCGGGTTACTTCACCGGCTCGGGCTCCGGCTCGTCGGCGGGCTCGGCCTCGCCGGCCGGGTCGGCCGGGGTCTTGACGGAGTCCAGCAGGAGCTGGGCCACGTCGACGACCTGGACGTTCTCGCTGACCTTGCCATCGTTCTTCTTGCCGTTGACCGAGTCGGTCAGCATGACCAGGCAGAACGGGCAGGCGGTGGAGACGATGTCCGGGTTGAGGGACAGGGCCTCGTCCACGCGCTCGTTGTTGATGCGCTTGCCGATGCGCTCTTCCATCCACATCCGGGCGCCGCCGGCGCCGCAGCAGAAGCCGCGCTCCTTGTGGCGGTGCATCTCCTCGTTCCGCAGGCCGGGCACCTTGGCGATGATCTCGCGCGGCGGCGTGTAGACCTTGTTGTGGCGGCCCAGGTAGCAGGGGTCGTGGTAGGTGATCAGACCCTCGACCGGGGTGACGGGGGTGAGGCGGCCCTCGTCGATGAGGTGCTGCAGCAGCTGGGTGTGGTGGATGACCTCGTACTCGCCGCCGAGCTGCGGGTACTCGTTCGCGATTGTGTTGAAGCAGTGCGGGCAGGTCGCGACGATCTTCTTCTTGGACTTCGGCTTCTTGGTCGACTCGTCCTCGTCGTCCTCGCCGAAGGCCGCGTTCAGCGTGGCGACGTTCTCCGCGCCCAGCTGCTGGAAGAGGAACTCGTTGCCCAGACGGCGGGGGGAGTCACCGGTGCACTTCTCGTCGCCGCCCATGATGGCGAAGTTGACGCCGGCGATGTGCAGCAGCTCGGCGAAGGCCTTGGTGGTCTTCTTGGCGCGGTCCTCCAGGGCGCCGGCGCAGCCGACCCAGTAGAGGTAGTCGACCTCGGTGAGGTCCTCGACGTCCTTGCCGACGACCGGGACCTCGAAGTCGACTTCCTTGGTCCATGCGAGCCGCTGCTTCTTGGCCAGGCCCCAGGGGTTGCCCTTCTTCTCCAGGTTCTTCAGCATCGTGCCCGCCTCGCTGGGGAAGCTGGACTCGATCATGACCTGGTAGCGGCGCATGTCGACGATGTGGTCGATGTGCTCGATGTCCACCGGGCACTGCTCGACGCAGGCGCCGCAGGTGGTGCAGGACCACAGCACGTCCGGGTCGATGACACCGTTCTCCTCGAGGGTGCCGACCAGCGGACGCTCGGCCTCGGCCAGCGCCTCCTTGGGCACGTCCTTGAGCTGCTCCTCGGAAGCCTTCTCGTTGCCTTCCGCGTCCTTGCCGCCGCCGGCGAGCAGGTACGGGGCCTTGGCGTGCGCGTGGTCGCGCAGCGCCATGATCATGAGCTTGGGGGAGAGCGGCTTACCGGTGTTCCACGCGGGGCACTGCGACTGGCAGCGGCCGCACTCGGTGCAGGTGGAGAAGTCCAGCAGGCCCTTCCAGGAGAAGTGCTCGACCTGCGAGACGCCGAACTGGTCGTCCTCGCCCGGGTCCTCGAAGTCGATCTCCTTGCCCTCGCTGGTCATCGGCAGCAGGGCGCCGAGCGCGACATCGCCGTCGGACTCGCGCTTGAACCAGATGTTGGGGAAGGCCAGGAAGCGGTGCCAGGCGACGCCCATGTCGGTCTTGAGCGCGACGGTGATCATCCAGATGAAGGACGTCGCGATCTTCAGGCCGGCGAAGAAGTAGGTGAGGTTCTGGAGCGTCGAGACGTCCAGGCCCTCCAGCCACGAGACGACCGGGTACGAGATGAAGAACGACGCCTCGTAGCTGTCCACGTGGTGCTGGGCGCCCTCCAGCGCGTGCAGCATGAAGATGCAGACGCCGACGATGAGGATGACGGCCTCGACGAAGTACGCCTGGCCGAAGTTGGAGCCGGCGAAGCGCGACTTGCGGCCCGCCTTGCCCGGCTTGCTCAGCTGCCGGATCACGATCAGGGCGAGGATGCCGAGCACCGTCATCGTGCCGATGAACTCGACGAACACGTTGTACGGCGCCCACTCACCGATGACCGGCAGCAGCCAGTCGGCCTTGAACAGCTGGCCGATGGCGTTGACGATCGTCAGCAGCAGCGAGAAGAAGCCCACCGCGACGAACCAGTGCGCGACGCCGACGACGCCCCAGCGGTTCATCCTGGTGTGGCCGAGGAATTCCTTGACCACCGTGACGGTGCGCTGCGTGGGGTCATTGGTCCGTGAACCGGCGGGTACGGACTGTCCGAGCCGCATGTAGCGGTAGATCTGCACAATGGCGCGGCCGAACAGTGCGACGCCGACCGCGATTAGGACCAGCGACACGATGATCGCGGCGAGTTGCATGGGTGGCTCCTCGGGCCTGCGTGAGCGGGTTCTTCGGTGGTGTCTCGGTGACTACTAAGCAGTAACTTAGTTAATCCCTCCGAGATTACCCACTATTCACGCCCTGCTGTACCGGGCGCGGCGGTGATCTGCGTCGCTGAGGGTGGCCTAAGGGTGTCGTACGACTCCTCCCGCTGGTGCGCGCGCGACACGCCGGAGATGCGGCGGTCGCCCGTGAGAGGGAGGGTGGGGGTGTCGTTGACGCGTCCGTCGCGCGCCGATGCTTCTTCTTCTTGCTTCTCGCACTGCTGTGACCTGCGGAAATAACGCGCTGCGCAGATCTTCGGCAGGAGAGTTGAGTGGCTCTGGCTCAGGTCCTTTGACAGGGCCGGATCTCTGGTGCACCCTTGAGCCAGTTCCACTCAATGTCAGCTGGAGGAATCGAAATGGCACGTGCGGTCGGCATCGACCTGGGCACGACGAACTCCGTCGTCAGTGTTCTCGAAGGCGGTGAGCCCACCGTCATCACCAACGCCGAGGGCGCCAGGACCACGCCGTCCGTCGTCGCTTTCGCCAAGAACGGTGAAGTGCTCGTCGGCGAGGTCGCGAAGCGCCAGGCGGTCACGAACGTCGACAGGACCATCCGGTCGGTCAAGCGCCACATGGGCACCGACTGGAAGGTGGACATCGACGACAAGAGCTTCAACCCGCAGCAGATCTCCGCGTTCATCCTGCAGAAGCTGAAGCGGGACGCGGAGTCGTACCTCGGCGAGAAGGTCGCGGACGCGGTCATCACCGTTCCGGCGTACTTCAACGACTCCGAGCGGCAGGCCACCAAGGAGGCCGGCGAGATCGCGGGCCTGAACGTCCTGCGCATCGTCAACGAGCCCACCTCCGCGGCGCTGGCGTACGGCCTGGAGAAGGACGACCAGACCATCCTGGTCTTCGACCTCGGTGGCGGTACCTTCGACGTCTCGCTGCTGGAGATCGGCGACGGTGTCGTCGAGGTGAAGGCGACCAACGGCGACAACCAGCTCGGTGGTGACGACTGGGACCAGCGCGTCGTCGACTACCTGGTCAAGCAGTTCCAGAACGGCCACGGCGTCGACCTGTCCAAGGACAAGATGGCGCTCCAGCGCCTGCGCGAGGCCGCTGAGAAGGCGAAGATCGAGCTGTCGTCCTCCACCGAGACGACGATCAACCTTCCCTACATCACCGCCTCGGCCGAGGGCCCGCTGCACCTGGACGAGAAGCTCACGCGCTCGCAGTTCCAGCAGCTCACCAGCGATCTGCTCGACCGCTGCAAGACCCCGTTCCACAACGTCATCAAGGACGCCGGCATCCAGCTGTCCGAGATCGACCACGTGGTCCTGGTCGGCGGTTCGACCCGTATGCCGGCCGTCGCCGAGCTCGTCAAGGAGCTGACCGGCGGCAAGGACGCCAACAAGGGCGTCAACCCGGACGAGGTCGTCGCCATCGGCGCGTCGCTGCAGGCCGGTGTCCTCAAGGGTGAGGTCAAGGACGTCCTCCTGCTGGACGTCACCCCGCTGTCCCTCGGTATCGAGACCAAGGGCGGCATCATGACCAAGCTCATCGAGCGGAACACGACGATCCCGACCAAGCGTTCGGAGATCTTCACCACCGCCGAGGACAACCAGCCCTCCGTGCAGATCCAGGTCTACCAGGGCGAGCGCGAGATCGCGGCGTACAACAAGAAGCTCGGCATGTTCGAGCTGACCGGTCTGCCGCCGGCCCCGCGTGGCGTCCCGCAGATCGAGGTCTCCTTCGACATCGACGCCAACGGCATCATGCACGTGACCGCGAAGGACCTGGGCACGGGCAAGGAGCAGAAGATGACCGTCACCGGCGGCTCTTCGCTGCCGAAGGACGAGGTCGACCGCATGCGCGAGGAGGCCGAGCGCTACGCGGACGAGGACCACAAGCGCCGCGAGGCCGCCGAGACGCGTAACCAGGGCGAGCAGCTCGTCTACCAGACGGAGAAGTTCCTCAAGGACAACGAGGAGAAGGTCCCCGCCGAGGTGAAGACCGAGGTCGAGACCGCCGTCGGCGAGCTGAAGGAGAAGCTCAAGGGCGAGGACACGGCCGAGATCCGTACGGCCACCGAGAAGGTCGCCGCCGTCTCGCAGAAGCTGGGCCAGGCCATGTACGCCGACGCCCAGGGCGCGCAGGCCGCGGGCGGTGCCGAGGGTGCCGCCGGTGGCGAGCAGGCCAAGGCCGAGGACGACGTGGTCGACGCTGAGATCGTGGACGACGAGAAGCCCAAGAAGGATGGTGCCGCGTGACGGAGGAGACCCCGGGCTTTGACGAGAAGCCTGACGTCCCCTCTGACGCCGCAGCCCCTGACGATGCGGCGCAGGTCGCCGGGTCCGCCGACAAGGCGGGCCCGGCCCCGGCCGGGGACGCGAATCAGGACGTCGGCCTGACGGCCCAGCTGGACCAGGTGCGTACCGCGCTCAACGAGCGCACCGCGGACCTCCAGCGGCTCCAGGCCGAGTACCAGAACTACCGCCGGCGGGTGGAGCGGGACCGGGTGACGGTCAAGGAGATCGCCGCGGCGAACCTCCTGTCCGAGCTCCTGCCGGTCCTCGACGACATCGGCCGGGCCCGCGAGCACGGTGAGCTGGTCGGCGGCTTCAAGTCGGTCGGCGAGTCGGTGGAGACGGTCGTGGCCAAGCTCGGCCTGCAGCAGTTCGGCAAGGAGGGCGAGCCCTTCGACCCGACGATCCACGAGGCGCTCATGCACTCGTACGCACCGGACGTCACGGAGACGACGTGCGTTGCGATCCTGCAGCCGGGGTATCGGATCGGCGAGCGAACGATTCGCCCCGCGCGGGTCGCCGTCGCCGAGCCCCAGCCGGGGGCCCAGGCCGCCAAGTCCGAGGAGAAGTCGGACGAGGAGAGCGGTGGCCCGGACGAGGGCTGACGTGAGAAGCAGGACAGTACGGGAGGAGGGACGTCGGGGATGAGCACCAAGGACTTCGTCGAGAAGGACTACTACAAGGTCCTCGGCGTCCCGAAGGACGCCACCGACGCCGAGATCAAGAAGGCGTACCGCAAGCTCGCCCGGGAGAACCACCCGGACGCCAACAAGGGCGACGCCCAGGCCGAGGCGCGCTTCAAGGAGATCTCCGAGGCGAACGACGTCCTCGGCGACCCCAAGCGCCGCAAGGAGTACGACGACGCGCGGGCGCTGTTCGGCAACGGCGGCTTCCGGGCGGGTCCCGGTGGCGCCGGGGCCGGCGCCGGCAGCTTCAACTTCGACCTGGGTGACCTCTTCGGGGGCGCTCAGGGTGGAGCGGGCGCCGGCGGCTTCGGCGGTGGCCTCGGGGACGTCTTCGGCGGCCTGTTCAACAGGGGCGGCGGCGCGGGGACGCGTACGCAGCCCCGCCGCGGCCAGGACATCGAGTCCGAGGTGACGCTCAGCTTCACCGAGGCGGTGGACGGGGCCACGGTCCCGCTGCGGATGTCCAGCCCGTCGCCCTGCAAGGCGTGTTCGGGCACCGGCGACAAGAACGGCACCCCGCGGGTCTGCCCGACCTGCGTGGGGACGGGGCAGGTCAGCCGGGGCGCGGGCGGCGGCTTCTCGCTCACCGACCCGTGCGCCGACTGCAAGGGCCGCGGCCTGATCGCCGAGGACCCCTGCGAGGTGTGCAAGGGCAGCGGACGCGCGACGAGTTCGCGCACGATGCAGGTGCGCATCCCCGCGGGCGTCTCGGACGGGCAGCGGATCCGGCTGCGCGGCAAGGGCGCTCCGGGCGAGCGCGGCGGGCCCAACGGCGACCTGTACGTCGTCGTGCACGTCGACGCGCATCCGGTGTTCGGCCGCAAGGGCGACAACCTCACCGTTACCGTGCCGGTCACCTTCCCGGAGGCCGCGCTCGGCGGCGAGGTGAAGGTGCCGACCCTGGGCGGACCGCCGGTCACCCTGAAGGTCCCGGCCGGGACGCCGAACGGCCGGACGATGCGGGCCCGCGGCAAGGGCGCGGCGCGCAAGGACGGCACCCGGGGCGACCTCCTGGTCACCATCGAGGTGGTCGTGCCCAAGGACCTCGGCGACAAGGCGCGTGAGTCGCTGGAGGCGTACCGCGAGGCGACCGCGGGTGAGGACCCGCGAGCGAAGCTCTACCAGGCCGCGAAGGGAGCTTGATGATGGACAGCCGGGGCGGGCGGCGCAGTCGTAACCCCTATGAACTGACCGACGAGTCGCCGGTGTACGTCATCTCCGTCGCGGCTCAGCTCTCCGGCCTGCACCCGCAGACGCTGCGCCAGTACGACCGGCTCGGCCTGGTCTCACCGGACCGTACGGCCGGGCGCGGTCGGCGCTATTCGGCCCGTGACATCGAGCTGCTCCGCCAGGTGCAGCAGCTCTCGCAGAACGAGGGCATCAACCTCGCGGGCATCAAGCGCATCATCGAACTGGAGAACCAGGTCGCGGCGCTCCAGCAGCGGGTCGCCGAGCTGCAGAGCGCGGTGGAGGGCGCCGCCGCCGCGATCCAGCAGCGGGAGGCGGCGGTGCACGCCAGCTACCGCCGTGACCTGGTCCCGTATCAGGACGTGCAGCAGACCAGCGCGCTGGTCGTGTGGCGCCCGAAGCGGACGTCCGAGTAACGGCCTTCGTTTCGGCGGCCGTTGTATCCGGATCCGGTCTCAGCAGCCGTTGTATCCGGCCGTCGGCATCGACAGCCGGCGGTGCACATGGGACTTCATCGCCGCGGTGTAGACCGGCTCGGCGAGGTCGGCGGTCTCCAGCCGGACGCCGGCCGCGACGCACCGGGCGGTGAATTCCTCGGCCGAGTCGACGGCGTTCTCCAGGGCGCGGCGGTTCGGCACGACGAAGACATCGACCAGGCCCGCCTCCACGTCCTGCCACAGGGCGCAGTGGTCGGCGCGCAGGTGGTGCAGGCTCAGCCGCCAGGTGAGGCGGTAGTCGCGGTCCGCGGCCCACTGCGAGCACATCTCGTGCTGGCGGCGGTCGTCGACCAGGAACGGATCGTCGTCCAGCTCGGACAGCGGCATCAAGCACGCGATCGCCGTCACTCGCACCGCATTCATCGTGCCCCCCGGGACCTGAGGTCTAGACACAGGCTCTGACGACTGTGGGGGTGACGATACCGCTGTGGGCGGAGCGGGGCGGCGACGCGGTGCCGGGTGGCGAGGCGTAGCCGCAGGCGTGGCAGATCTTCCATCCGTCCTGGTTGACGGCGAGCAGGCCGCCGCAGCGCGGGCAGGATTCGGCCCGAGGAAGCGGGTCAGGAGGCGTGCAGGCGATTCCGTACGCCCTGCTGGTGCGCGTTTTTGACCTCATTCGGCCTCCAGCTGACGTATTCGGTCCGGAACGGACCAAATCCTGGGCAGAACTGGTCACCCACCGGGGCTCATGCCCGCCCGAGCATCCTCGTCACCCGGATCTCGATGACCACCCGCTCGGGGTTGGGTCGCGGGGTCCGTTCGTACCGCACCGCGTATCGCTCCACCGCGTCCCGCACGCTCTCCGCGTCCGTACGGACCGTCGCCAGCCCCTCCAGCGTGGCCCACCGCCGTCCCTGCATCTGGCATACCGCGACGCGCGCGCCGCCGTCGCCCGCCGCCAGGACGTTGCGGACCTTGGTGCCGCCCTTGCTCGTGATGACGCGGGCCAGCCCCTGCTCGTGGTCGTACGTCACCCCCACCGGCACGACGTGCGGGGTCCCGTCCGGGCGCAGGGTGGTCAGGGTGCACACATGCCGCTCCCGCCAGAAGGCGAGGTACTCGGGATCGGGATTCCGCAGGTCTTGAGCCATGCCCGCACCTTACGGGGGCCTCGCGCGGTCTACTCACGGGACCAGGAGTGGGCGGGCGGCCAGCGGGCACCCCAGGGGGCGGTGGACGGGCTCAAGGGTCGGCGTTTTGGGCTTGAGTGGAATAGACTCAACTTATCGCACGTTGAGCTAGGCAGGATCGGCCCGCGAGGGCCATGTACATGCAGGCCAGAGGTACGAGGAGGAGCGCGAGCACGTGGACGCCGAGCTGACCAACAAGAGCCGGGAGGCGCTGAGCGCCGCCAATGAGCGGGCCGTGACCGCGGGGCACGCGGACATGACCGCTGCCCATCTGCTGCTCGCGCTTCTCGCCGGGCAGTCCGACGAAAACGCGAACATCATCGATCTGCTGGCCGCCGTCGGCGCGGACGCCGCGGCGCTGCGCTCCGGGGCCGAGCGCCGGATCGCCGCGCTCCCCAGCATCCAGGGCTCGACCGTCGCTCCGCCGCAGCCCGACCGCGAGCTGCTCGCCGTGATAGCGGACGCGGCGCAGCGCGCCAAGGAGCTGGGCGACGACTACATCTCCACCGAGCACCTGCTCATCGGCGTCGCCGCGAAGGGCGGGGCCACCGGCGAGCTGCTGGACCAGCAGGGTGCCTCGGCCAAGAAGCTGCTGGACGCCTTCGAGAAGAGCAGGGGCGGCCGGCGGGTGACCACGCCCGACCCCGAGGGCACGTACAAGGCGCTGGAGAAGTTCGGTACGGACTTCACCGCGGCCGCGCGCGAGGGCAAGCTCGACCCGGTGATCGGCCGGGACCAGGAGATCCGCCGCGTCGTGCAGGTGCTCTCGCGGCGTACGAAGAACAACCCCGTGCTGATCGGTGAGCCGGGCGTCGGCAAGACCGCCGTAGTGGAAGGGCTGGCGCAGCGCATCGTGAAGGGCGACGTGCCCGAGTCGCTGCGCAACAAGCGGCTGGTCGCGCTGGACCTCGGCGCGATGGTCGCGGGCGCGAAGTACCGCGGTGAGTTCGAGGAGCGGCTGAAGACCGTCCTGGCGGAGATCAAGTCCAGCGACGGCCAGATCATCACCTTCATCGACGAGCTGCACACGGTCGTCGGCGCGGGCGCCGGCGGCGACTCCGCCATGGACGCGGGCAACATGCTCAAGCCGATGCTGGCCCGCGGCGAGCTGCGGATGGTCGGCGCGACCACGCTCGACGAGTACCGCGAGCGGATCGAGAAGGACCCGGCGCTGGAGCGGCGCTTCCAGCAGGTGCTGGTCGCCGAGCCGACGGTCGAGGACACGGTGGCGATCCTGCGCGGCCTCAAGGGCCGTTACGAGGCGCACCACAAGGTCCAGATCGCGGACTCCGCGCTGGTCGCCGCCGCCACCCTCTCCGACCGGTACATCACCTCCCGGTTCCTCCCCGACAAGGCCATCGACCTGGTCGACGAGTCGGCGTCGCGGCTGCGCATGGAGATCGACTCCTCCCCGGTGGAGATCGACGAGCTCCAGCGCTCCGTGGACCGGCTGCGCATGGAGGAGCTGGCGCTCAAGAACGAGACCGACGCCGGTTCCGTCCAGCGCCTGGAGAAGCTGCGCAAGGACCTCGCCGACAAGGAGGAGGAGCTGCGCGGCCTGACCGCCCGCTGGGAGAAGGAGAAGCAGGGCCTGAACCGCCTCGGCGAGCTGAAGGAGAAGCTCGACGAGCTGCGCGGCCAGGCCGAACGCGCCCAGCGCGACGGCGACTTCGACACGGCGTCGAAGCTGCTGTACGGCGAGATCCCCGGCCTGGAGCGGGAGCTGGACGAGGCCGCGGCCGCCGAGGCCGAGCAGGAGGCGTCCAAGGAGTCGATGGTCAAGGAGGAGGTCGGTCCCGACGACATCGCGGACGTGGTCGCCTCCTGGACCGGCATCCCGGCCGGCCGCCTGCTGGAGGGCGAGACCCAGAAGCTGCTGCGCATGGAGGACGAGCTCGGCAAGCGGCTGATCGGGCAGACCGAGGCCGTGCGCGCGGTGTCGGACGCGGTGCGCCGCACGCGTGCCGGGATCGCCGACCCCGACCGCCCGACCGGCTCGTTCCTCTTCCTGGGCCCGACCGGTGTCGGCAAGACCGAGCTGGCCAAGGCGCTCGCGGACTTCCTCTTCGACGACGAGCGGGCGATGGTCCGCATCGACATGTCGGAGTACGGCGAGAAGCACTCCGTCGCCCGGCTGGTCGGCGCGCCTCCCGGCTACGTCGGATACGAGGAGGGCGGCCAGCTCACCGAGGCCGTCCGTCGCCGCCCGTACTCCGTCGTCCTCCTGGACGAGGTGGAGAAGGCCCACCACGAGGTCTTCGACATCCTGCTGCAGGTGCTGGACGACGGCCGGCTCACGGACGGCCAGGGCCGCACGGTCGACTTCCGCAACACCATCCTGATCCTGACCTCCAACCTCGGCTCCAACTTCCTGATGGACCCGCTGCTGAAGGAGGACCAGAAGAAGGAGAAGGTGCTGGAGACGGTCCGCTCCGCCTTCCGCCCGGAGTTCCTGAACCGGCTGGACGACACGGTGGTCTTCCACCCGCTCGGCACGGACCAGCTCCAGCGGATCGCGCAGATCCAGATCGCGCACCTGCAGAAGCGGCTCGCCGACCGGCGGCTGACGCTGGACGTCTCGGACGCGGCGCTGACCTGGCTGGCGTGGCTGGGCCAGGAGCCGGTGATCGACAAGCCGGAGCAAGCGCAGCCCGACCTCTCGTACGGCGCCCGGCCGCTGCGCCGCCTCGTCCAGACCGCCATCGGCGACCAGCTCGCCCGGGCGATCCTGGCGGGCGACATCCGCGACGGCGACACCGTACGGGTGGATGTGGACGGCGACCACCTTTCCGTGACGGCGGAGCGGGAGCCGGTGGCAGCGGCCTGACCGGCGCGCGCCCTCGCCGTTGCGGCGGTGCCGTCTACCCGACCCGCCCCGTCCGCTTGCCAGGACGGGGCGGGTGTGGGGGAGGATGGCGAGGACCATACGAAGGGACTTCCACGGTGACTATCGACCCGTCCTCGATTCCGAATTTCGGGGGCCAGCCCGAACCGCAGCCGACCGGGCCTGAGGGGCCGATCGTGCCCGATCAGGACCTGGTCAAGCAGCTCCTTGACCAGATGGAGCTGAAGTACGTCGTCGACGACGAGGGCGACCTCGCCGCCCCGTGGGAGCAGTTCCGCACGTACTTCATGTTCCGTGGCGAGGAGGAGCAGCAGATCTTCTCCGTCCGGACGTTCTACGACCGCCCGCACGGCATCGAGCTCAAGGCGAAGCTGCTGGAGGCGATCGACGACTGGAACCGCCGCACCCTGTGGCCCAAGGCCTACACCCACACCCACGACGACGGCACGGTCCGTCTGATCGGTGAGGCATCGATGCTGGTCGGCACCGGTGTCTCGCTGGAGCACTTCGTCTCCAGCACGGTCAGCTGGATCCGCGCGTCCATCGAGTTCGACAAGTGGCTCATCGAGCAGCTCGGCCTGGAGGCCGACATCGACGGCGACACGAAGAAGCCCGACGACGAGGCGTGAGCCCCGTTACGACGGTTCTGCGGAAGGGCCCCGGAGCGAGTGTGCTCCGGGGCCCTTCCGTTCTCCGCCGACCGCCTCACAGTCGCTGGAGGCGGGATACGGCGTCCCGCAGTACCTCGTCCTTCTTGCAGAAAGCGAAGCGGACGAGGCTGCGGCCCGCCTCCTTGTCGTCGTAGAAGACGGAATTCGGCACGGCGACCACTCCGCAGCGTTCGGGGAGGCCGAGGCAGAAGGCCAGGCCGTCCTTTTCGCCCAGGGCAGTGATGTCGGTGGTGACGAAGTACGTTCCGCTCGGCCGGAAGACCTGGAAGCCGGCCTCCGTCAGCCCGTCGGACAGGATGTCCCGCTTGCGGCGCAGGTCCGCCCGCAGCCCGTGGAAGTAGTCGTCCGGCAGCGCGAGCGCCTCGGCGACCGCGTACTGGAAGGGGCCCGCAGAGACATAGGTGAGGAACTGCTTGGCGGAGCGGACCGCGCCGACCAGCTCGGGCGTGCCGGTCACCCAGCCGACCTTCCAGCCGGTGAAGGAGAACGTCTTTCCCGCGCTGCCGATGGTCACCGTGCGCTCGCGCATTCCGGGGAAGGACGCCATCGGCACGTGCTCACCCTCGAACACCAGGTGTTCGTAGACCTCGTCCGTGACGACGAGGAGGCCGCGCTCGCAGGCCAGTTCGGCGATGGCGGCCAGCTCGTCACGGCTGAGGACGGTGCCGGTGGGGTTGTGCGGGGTGTTGAGGAGGATGAGGCGGGTGCGGTCGGTGACGGCGTCCCGCAGCTCGTCCAGGTCGAGACGGTAGGCCGCCTCCTCGACGGAGGCGCGCAGGGTGACCGGGACGCGGGTGGCGCCGGCCATGGCGATGCACGCGGCGTACGAGTCGTAGTACGGCTCCAGCGCGATGACCTCGTCACCCGGCTCCAGCAGGGCGAGGAGCGAGGCGGCGATGGCCTCGGTGGCACCCGCGGTGACCAGGACCTCGGTGTCGGGGTCGTACGGCAGGCCGTACCAGCGCTGCTGGTGCGCGGCGACGGCGGTGCGCAGTTCGGGGATGCCGGGGCCCGGTGGGTACTGGTTGCCGCGGCCGTCGCGCAGGGCGCGCACCGCCGCTTCGCGGACCTCTTCGGGGCCGTCGGTGTCGGGGAATCCCTGGCCGAGGTTGATCGCGCCGGTCCGTACGGCGAGCGCGGACATCTCGGCGAAGATCGTCGTGCCGAATTCGGCCAGGCGGCGGTTGAGCAGCGGTCGTCCCATGGCCGCCATCCTCCGCCGAACCTCTGGAGTTCCTCAACTCCGCTTTTGACACCGGCGGGGCCGGGCATGTGACCCGCACGCAAGAACCGAACTACGGGGGTGAAGCGCATGACCGGCGTTGTAATTTTCCTGGTGATCTGCGCCTTTGTCGCGGCCTCGGTCTGGATGGCGCGGACGGCCGCCGCCAACGAGTCGCCGAAGGGCCGCAAGAAGAGCAGGTGGTCCGCGGGCAGCAGCGGGGCCTCCTCCGGGGGCAGCTGGTGGGCCGGTGACGGCGGGTCGGGCGGCGGCCACCACGGCCATCACGGTGGCGGCTCGTCCTGCGGCGGGGGTTCGTCGTGCGGTGGAAGCTCGTCCTGCGGGGGCGGCGGTGGCGGCGGCTGCGGCGGTGGCGGAGGCGGCGGTTCCTGAGCCGATCCCCCGCGCGTCCCGAGGCGGACGCACACCGGGACGGTGGGGAACATGCAACCGGCCCATGACTAGACGCATATGCGCCCGGCGGTTCTCAACAACCGCCGGGCGCAAGCATGTTGAACAACTGAACTGAGAGGCCCTCTGAGGGATGGAAACCCCACGAAGATGGGTAAAAAGGCTGTGGGCCCCGCGAGTTTCATGATTCCCTCTCTTGTGAGAATCCACCAGTTCTCGGACCCCACGTGGTCACGAGCCGGCAGCCGGTAAGTCGTATCCCTGGTCCTCCTCCGGGGCGGGCCGGCCCACCATCCACTGCGTGCTTGCGGAGCCGACCCATGCTCACCACCATCAAGACCGCCTACACCGACACCCGCGCGGCCGACCTGGCCTGGGCACTCGGCCGCGAGCCGCTGCCCGCTCTCGCCGTCCTCGACCTGCAACTGGACGACGTAAAAGTCCAGTTGCGGCTGCTCGGCGCCTCGCACCAAGTGCTCCTGGAGGAGGAGCACGGCAGTTGCTCGGAAACCGTGGCGTGCATGCCCGGAAGCAGTACGCCGCTGCCACTCGGTGTGGCGAAACGCATCGGCGACTGGGAGTACGAATTCGCCGCCCATGTGGAGACGCTTTCCCGCGGCTCGTTCGCGGGCCGGGCACAGGAATTGCTCGCACTGGTGGCCGAGCATCCGTACGGACTCGCCGGCACATTCCCCGGCGCGCCGCATGCGTTCACCGCGATGCTTGCGCAACGGGAGTGCGGCCAGGTGCGCTGGCGCACGTGGCACGCCTACCCCCAGGAGGGCCGGCTGGTGGCGACCCGTACGAGGGTGGGAGTGCGGGCGGTGGCGGCGTTGTGAGCGGGCGCGCGGAAGCGGCCCGGCGTCGTCCCCGCGCGAATCCAATGCGCTCTTGTGGGTGACGAGCCGCGACGGGGCCGTCACGTAGCGTTCGCAACATGATCGATCCGCCAGCGGCCCTCACCTCCGGCCCCCGCAAGCCGCCGGAGGTCGTCAGGCCGCCACGGCTGCCGGTGCCGGCCGGGCTCGGCCGGCTGCTCGTCCTCGCCGTCGTCTTCCTCTGCGCCGCCTGCGGGCTGGTGTACGAACTGGAGCTGGTCGCCCTCTCCTCCTACCTGGTCGGCGACTCCGTGACGCAGGCGTCCGTGGTGCTCTCCGTGATGGTCTTCGCGATGGGCGTCGGCTCGCTGCTGGCCAAGCGGCTCCGCTGCCGGGCCGCGGTCGGCTTCGGCGCGGTCGAGGCGGCGCTGGCCCTGACCGGTGGGGTCTCGGCGATGGCGCTGTACGCGTGCTTCGCGTGGTTCGGCCAGTCCCGGCCCGCGCTCGTCGGCTTCTCGCTGGTGATCGGCGTGCTCATCGGCGCCGAGGTACCGCTGCTGATGACGCTCATCCAGCGGATCCGCAACCAGGACGCGGGCGGCGCGGTCGCCGACCTCTTCGCGGCGGACTATGTGGGCGCCCTGGTCGGCGGCCTCGCCTTCCCCTTCCTGCTGCTGCCGCTGCTCGGGCAGCTCTCGGGCGCGCTGGTCACGGGCGGCGTGAACGCGATCGCGGGCGGCGCGCTCGTCCTCGGGCTGTTCCGCCGCGACCTCTCCATACGGGCGCGCCGGTCACTGCTGGCGGCCAACGCGCTCGTCCTCGTGCTCCTCGCGGCGTGCACGGTACTGGCGGGACCCTTCGAGGCGGCCGCGCGCAAGGCGGTGTACGGCACGGGTCCGCGGGTCGCCGTCCGGACGGCCGTACAGGAAGTCGTACTGACCGGCGGTACGGGCGGCGCCGGGCACGCGGGCCGGGGCGCCGGGCGTGCCGAGGCGCCGCTCGCGCTCTATCTGGACGGGCGGCTGCGGGTCAGCGCGCGGGACGAATTCCGCTACCACGAAGCGCTGGTGCACCCGGCGATGGCGGGCGGGCCGCACGGCCGGGTGCTCGTGCTCGGCGGCGGTGACGGCCTGGCCGCGCGTGAGCTGCTGCGTTACTCCGGCGTCGACTCGGTCACCGTCGTCGAACGCGACAGCGGCCTGGTCCGGCTGGCCCGCACCGACCCCGGGCTCGCCCGGCTGAACCGCCGGTCGCTGGACGATCCGCGGGTCCGCGTGGTGATTGCCGACGCCTTCGACTGGCTGCGCCGGGATGCCCGGCGCGAGGTGCGCAGGGACGGCCCGTACGACGTGGTCCTCTCCGACCTGCCCGACCCCCACCTCACCGCCGGCACCAAGCTGTACTCCCAGGAGTTCTACGGGCTCGCGGCCCGGGCGCTGGCCAGGGACGGGCGGCTCGCGGTGCACGCGGGGCCGCCGCGCGCCCGGCCGCGCAGCTTCTGGACGGTCGAGGCGACACTGCGCGCCGCGGGCCTGCGCACCGTTCCGTACGGGATGCCGGGCCGGCCTTCGGGCGGGCCCGACCGGGACGGCGCCGGGCCGGGGACTGTCCGGTACTGGGGCTTCCTCCTGGCCGGCCGCACCACGCCGCATCCGGGCCTCTCGCCCGCCGCGCCACCGCTGCGCACCCTGACCCCCGCCCTGCTCCGTTCCGGCCATCTCGCGCTGGCCCGTACGCGTCTGTCCGGCCTCCCGCCGTCGACGCTCATGCATCCGCGGTACGGCGGGTGAGGCGCGGACCGCGGTGGCCGAAGGGCGTGGCCCGGACGGTGACGGTATGTGGAGAAAGTTGTGCGGGAGCGGGCACGGGGCGGGGCCCGCTGGGTAGGCTCCGATTCATGGAGCACGAGGTGTACGTTCCGTTTCCCGTCGGTACGGTGCGGCAGGCGCTCGCCGAGCCGGAGCGGCTGGCCCGCTGCGTCCCGGGCGCCCAGCTCGACGCGGACGCCGCTCCCGGAGTTCCGGAGGGCCGGCTGCGGCTGCGGATCGGCGGCTCCACCATCACTTACCGCGGGTCACTGCGGGTGACCCCGCGCGAGGACGAGCCCGACGCCTTCGACGCCGCGGTGCACGGCACGGAGGTGCGCGGCGACGGCCTCGCCGAGCTGGACCTGACCGTCCGGGTGGCGCCCGACGCGGGCGGCAAGGGCACGACGCTGTCCTGTACCGCGGCCGTGCGCGCCGAGGGGCGGCTCGCGGACGCCTCGGACGACGCCGCCCGTACGGCCGGCCGCCGCCTCCTGGAGCGCTTCGCCACGACCCTCACCGACGACCTGACGACGAACCCGGTCGCGGGGCAGCAGGCCGGGCCGGACGCGGCAGCGGGGCCGACCACGGTGGTGGACGGCCTGGCGGTACTGGCCGCGGGACCGGCCGAGGCCGGGACCGCGGGGGAACGGGATGCGGCGGGAGATGCCGAGGAACTGGATGCGGCGGGTCTGGAGGACGAGGACCTGGAGGACGAGGGCCTGGATGGCGGGAGCCTTGAAGAGGCCGGCCTGAAGGAGGCGGGCGCCGAGGACGATCCGGCCGACGTCATCGGTACGGACGACGGCGACGACGACATCGACGAGGTGGACGGCGCCGAGGATCCAGCGGAGGCGCGGGCCGGCGTCTTCGAGACCGAGATCCCGCCCTCCTCGCTGGACCCGCTCGCCGAGGACGACCTCGGCATCCCGGCCGAGCCGCCCGCCGAGGCCGCGCACGCGCGCCGCACGATGATCGGCCGCAGCGCGGAGGAAGTGGACCACGCCCCGCCGCGCGGCCGCTACGCCCCCGTGCCCGCGCCCGAGACGTCCAGCGCCTCGGCCACGCTCCGCTGGGCGGCGCCCGCGGCCGCCGTGGTCCTGGCCTCCGCGGTGGTGGTCGGCCGGGCGCTGCGGCGCCGCCGCTGACGCGCCCGGACGAGTGGGCGAGCGTGCCCGGGCCGCAGCGCCCGGGCCGCACCGTTAAGGTCGATCCGTGAGCACTGAGAACCCCGCAGAGCCCGCCCGCAAGCCGCGCGTGGCGCGTACCGTACGGCTGGCCGCCGGCGACACCGAAGTGGCCGTCCGCCCGGACAACGGCTGCCGTATCGAGAGCCTCCGGATCGGCGGCACGGAACTGCTCCGGCAGGGAGCCAAGTACGGCTGCTTCCCGATGGTGCCGTGGTGCGGCCGGATCGAGAACGGCCGGTTCCGCAACGGCTCCGAGACGCATCAGATGCCGCTCAACTCCCCGCCGCACGCCATCCACGGCAACGGCCGCAACCTCTCCTGGCGCACCGCCCGCACGACCGGGACCAGCGCGGCCTTCACGTACGACCTGGACGACCCGGCCGCCCCCTGGCCGTACCCGGGCAAGGTCACCCAGCTGGTGGAGCTGGCCGAGGACGGCGGTTCGCTGACCCTCACCATGGGCGTCGAGACGTACGGCGACTCCTTCCCGGCCCAGGCCGGCTGGCACCCGTGGTTCCTCCGCGACCTCGGCGACGGCGGCGAGGGCGTACGCATCGACTTCGACCCCGAGTGGCAGGAGGAGCGCGGCGAGGACCACCTCCCCACGGGCCGCCGCATCGACCCCCGCCCCGGCCCCTGGGACGACTGCTTCGGGATGCCGCAGGGCGTGGATGTCACGCTGACCTGGCCGGAACGCCTGGAGCTGAAGGTCACCAGCCGCGCGGAGTGGGTGGTCGTGTACGACGAGCAGGAGGCGGCCGTGTGCGTGGAGCCGCAGTCCGGCCCGCCCAACGGCCTCAACACCCACCCGCGCCTGGTCACCCCCATCGACCCGCTGGAGATCTCCACGACGTGGACCTGGCGCTCGCTGGCCTGAGCCGGGCGGGAGCCGTGTCCGAGGCCGTGCCCCTCGCTGTCCTAAGCTCGTGCGCATGAGTGACGACGTGCGCGGCGAGCTGCTGCAGCAGATCAAGGACAAGGCCGTGGTGCACGGCAAGGTGACGCTTTCCTCCGGCAAGGAAGCCGATTACTACATCGACCTCCGCCGGATCACCCTCGACGCCGAGGCCGCGCCGCTGGTCGGCCAGGTGATGCTGGACGCCACCGCCGACCTCGACTACGACGCGGTCGGCGGGCTCACGCTCGGCGCCGACCCGGTCGCGACGTCGATGCTGCACGCCGCCGCCGCGCGCGGTCGGAAGCTGGACGCCTTCGTGGTCCGCAAGGCGCAGAAGACGCACGGCATGCAGCGCCGCATCGAGGGCCCGGACATCAAGGGCCGCCGCGTCCTGGTCGTCGAGGACACCTCCACCACCGGCGGCTCGCCGCTGACCGCCGTCGAGGCGGCCCGCGAGGCGGGCGCCGAGGTCGTCGCGGTCGCCACGATCGTCGACCGCGGTGCCGAGTCGGCCATCGCCGACGCGGGCCTGAAGTACATCACCGGCTACCGGCTCACCGACCTGGATCTCGCCTGAGAGAACGGGCGCGTCGGGCGGGGGCTCCGGCCCGCACCGCCTTGACCTGGCCTTTCCGCAAGGGGCGGGCTGTTTCACGTGAAACAGCCCGCCCCTTGCGCCGTCCGGGCGGAAGTGCGATGTGGAGGTATCCGGCAAGTCTGGGAAGATGGGCCGCGACGATGACGTCGCCCCCTGGTCAGGGCCCAGAACACACCGGTACCCGCACATCACAAGGAGCGGACAGATGCCCATCGCAACCCCCGAGATCTACAACGAGATGCTCGACCGGGCGAAGGCAGGCAAGTTCGCCTACCCGGCCATCAACGTGACCTCGACGCAGACGCTGCACGCGGCGCTGCGCGGTTTCGCCGAGGCCGAGAGCGACGGCATCATCCAGATCTCCACCGGTGGTGCGGAGTTCCTGGGCGGCCAGTACAGCAAGGACATGGTGACCGGCGCCGTCGCCCTGGCCGAGTTCGCGCACGTCGTGGCCGCGAAGTACGACATCACCGTCGCGCTGCACACCGACCACTGCCCCAAGGACAAGCTGGACGGCTACGTCCGCCCGCTGATCGACATCTCCGCCGAGCGCGTGGCCAAGGGCCAGAACCCGCTCTTCCAGTCGCACATGTGGGACGGCTCGGCCGAGACCCTGGCCGACAACCTGTCCATCGGCCAGGAGCTGCTCGCCAAGGCCGCCGCCGCGAAGATCATCCTCGAGGTCGAGATCACCCCGACCGGTGGCGAGGAGGACGGCGTCACCCACGAGATCAACGACGAGCTGTACACCACCGTCGACGACGCGCTGCGCACCGCCGAGGCGCTGGGCCTGGGCGAGAAGGGCCGCTACCTGCTCGCCGCCTCCTTCGGCAACGTGCACGGCGTCTACAAGCCGGGCAACGTCGTCCTCCGCCCTGAGCTCCTCAAGGACCTCCAGGAGGGCGTCGGCGCCAAGTACGGCAAGTCCGCCCCGTTCGACTTCGTCTTCCACGGCGGCTCCGGCTCCACCGAGCAGGAGATCGCCACCGCGCTGGAGAACGGCGTCGTGAAGATGAACCTGGACACCGACACCCAGTACGCCTTCACCCGCCCGATCGCGGACCACATGTTCCGCAACTACGACGGCGTCCTGAAGGTCGACGGCGAGGTCGGCAACAAGAAGACCTACGACCCGCGCAGCTGGGGCAAGCTGGCCGAGGCCGGCATGGCGAAGCGCGTCACCGAGGCGTGCGCCAACCTGCGCTCCACGGGCACCAAGATCAAGTAACGCCGCCGTGCGCGCTGCACCGGCGCGCGCAGTGGAGTACGCCGGAGGGCCCCGTACGCACCAGGAACACGCGTACGGGGCCCTCCGCGCGCGTGCCCGGTCCTCCGTGCGCCCGGCCGAAGGGCCACCGCCGGGGCGCCGCGGACCGCGAGTACCAGGCAGACTTGGAACCATGGCCATTCACGAGAACCTGCTCGGGGGACCGCCCCCGACCCACCTGCCCGACGACCCGGAGCCCCGCGAGCTGCTCGCGGCGGGCACCGCACCGGCCGACGTCGCCGCGAAGTACCCGGCGTCCTCGCTGGTCTGGGCGCAGCTGGCGGACGACGCCTTCCAGGCCGGCCGCACCGTCGAGTCGTACGCGTACGCCCGTACCGGCTACCACCGCGGCCTGGACGCGCTGCGCCGTGCCGGCTGGAAGGGCCATGGCCCGGTCCCGTTCGAGCACGAGCCGAACCGCGGCTTCCTGCGGGCCCTGCACGCCCTCGCCCGCGCCGCCCAGGCGATCGGCGAGCAGGAGGAGTACGAGCGCTGCACGGCGTTCCTGCGCGAGTCCTCGCCGACCGCGGCCGACACGCTCTCCTGAGGGAAGCCCCCTGCCGAAATGAGTGCTCAGGGCCGGCCGGCCGATGTGTTCCGGCCGGTCCTGAGCCATTGGAGGGCCTCCGGGTCGGCCGGGTCGGCCCTTGCCAAACCCCGGGGAGTTGCGGAAGATGCGCAACAGGTCCGGTGAGCCGGGCCTGACGAGGGGACCGGGGCTCCGATGCCGACAGGAAGGGGCGGACCGCTACCCGGAGGCATGCATCACGAGGAGTTCTGATGTCGCACTCGTCATCAGCGTCCCAGGCGTCCCCGTCCCCGGAGCCGGCCCCGCAGCCGGCCCCGAGCTGCCCGTTCGGGCAGGCGGAGACGGACCCGAACCTGGATTTCCAGGGCACCACGCCGTACGAGGACTACGTACAGGCGGAGATGCTCACCCACGCCCAGCATCTGCTCTCCGACGATCCCGGTGAGATGGCCTTCCTGGTGACCACCCAGGTCATGGAGCTGTGGTTCACCGTCATCGTCCACGAGTGGCACACCGCTGCGCAGGCCCTGCGCAGCGAGGACCTGCCCACCGCGATGGACGCGCTGCGCCGCTCCACGTACGAGCTGGAGGCCCTGAACGCCGCGTGGAAGCCGCTGGCCCGGCTGACCCCGGAGCAGTTCAACGCCTACCGCGGGGCGCTCGGCGAGGGCTCCGGCTTCCAGTCCGCGATGTACCGGCGGCTGGAGTTCCTGCTCGGCGAGAAGTCCGCGTCGATGCTCGTCCCGCACCGCGGCGCGCCCCGCGAGCACGCCGAGCTGGAGAAGGCCCTGCACGAGCCGAGCCTGTGGGACGAGGTTCTGCGGCTGCTGGACCGCCGGGGGTATGCGATCCCGGTGTCCGTACTGCACCGCGACCCCACGCTCAAGTACGAGCCGCACCCGGCCGTCGAGACGGCCTGGGCGGAGATCTACGCCGGCGACCCGGCGCGCGACCCGGAGAACGAGCTGGTCCGGCTGGGCGAGGCCCTCACGGACGTCGCCGAACTGGTCTGGCGATGGCGCAACGATCACCTGGTGGCGACCCGCCGCGCGATGGGCGCGAAGCGGGGGACGGGTGGTTCGGCCGGGGTGGCCTGGCTGGAGAAGCGGGCCGGCAAAAACGTCTTTCCCGAGCTGTGGACGGCACGCAGCCATGTCTGAGCGGCCGGACGACGGCACTCGGACCCGCTTGAGGGGGCACTCGTGACGGAGCGGCCACTCATGACCGACGAGGAAGCCGGGTCCGAGAGGCTCCTCACCGATGAGGAAGCCGGGTCCGAGGGGCTCCTCACGACCGAGCGATGCGGCGCTGTCCGCGCGGAGGGTGACAACGAGGTGCAGCCGAACGAGAGCGCCGAGGCCGGCGTGTCCACCGAGAGAATCGATACTTCTGCCGCGGGCGGCGCGCTGACCGCCCGCTCCGTCGCCGCGGCCGTCGTCCGCGACGACCTGGCCGCCCGGGCCGCTCAGCTGGACGCCGAGGACCCGCTGAGCGGCAAGCGCGCGGAATTCGTGCTCGACGAGGCGGTCTACCTCGACGGCAACTCGCTCGGCGCGCTGCCGCAGGCGGTCCCCGAGCGGGTCCGCGAGGTCGTCGCCCGCGAGTGGGGCGAGCTGCGCATCCGCTCCTGGTCGGAGTCCGGCTGGTGGACCGCGCCCGAGCGGATCGGCGACCGTATCGCCCCGCTCCTCGGCGCGGCCCCCGGCCAGGTCGTGGTCGGCGACTCCACCAGCATCAACGTCTTCAAGGCGCTGGTCGCCGCCGTACGCATGGCCGACGAGACCGGCCCGGCGGTGGACGGCGTCCCCCGGGACGAGATCCTGGTCGACGCCGCGACCTTCCCGACCGACGGCTACATCGCGCAGTCCGTGGCCCGGCTGACCGGCCGTACGCTGCGCCCTGTGGAGGCGGGCAAGATCCCCACCGAGGTGTCGGACCGTACCGCCGCCGCCCTGGTCAACCACGTCGACTACCGCTCCGGTCGGCTCAACGACCTGCCCGGCATCACCGCCGCGCTGCACGAAGCGGGCGCCCTCGCCGTCTGGGACCTGTGCCACAGCGCGGGCGCGCTGCCGGTCGGCCTGGACGCGCACGGTGTCGACCTCGCGGTGGGCTGCACGTACAAGTACCTCAACGGCGGCCCCGGCGCGCCCGCGTACCTGTACGTACGCGCCGAGCACCAGCCGCGCTTCGACTCCCCGCTCCCCGGCTGGAACTCGCACGCCGAACCCTTCGGCATGAACCCCGAGTACGTACCGGCGGCGGGCATCGAACGCGCCCGGGTCGGCACCCCGGACATCCTGTCGCTGCTCGCCCTGGAGGCCGCGCTGGAGGTCTGGGAAGGCGTGGCCATCGAGGACGTACGGGCCAAGAGCCTCGCGCTGAGCGACTTCTTCCTGGAGTGCGTGCGGGCGTACGTGCCGCGCGGCCGGGTGCGGTCGGTGACGCCGGAGCCGCACGACGAGCGCGGCAGCCAGGTCGCGCTGGAGTGCGCGGGCGCCGGCGAGGTGATGGGCGAGCTGATCCGGCACGGCGTGATCGGCGACTTCCGCCACCCCGACGTGCTGCGCTTCGGCTTCACCCCGCTCTACACGTCCTTCGCGGACGCGGAGCGCGCGGCCCGCGTCCTCGCGGAAGTGGTGGCGTACGTACCGGGCGACGGGACCGCCTCCGCGGTGGCCGCGGGCGCGACGGAACAGGGACCCACGACGATGTGAGGCGGGCGGCGTGCGGGGGCCGGTGTGGGCGGAGCGGATGAGCGAGGTGGCATGAGCGGGGCGCTGGGCGAGGAGGAGGCGCTGCTGGCGTGCGCGCCAGTACCGCCGGACGGCCGGATCGCGTACGGCGACCACCCCGACCAGGTGGTCGACCTGTACCGGCCACCGGAGGCGCCGCGCGGCCCGCTGACCGTGCTGCTGCACGGCGGCTTCTGGCGGGTGGCCTACGACCGTACGCACCTCTCGCCGCTGGCCGCCGCGCTGGCCCGGGAGGGCCTGCCGGTTGCCCTCGCGGAGTACCGGAGAGCCGGCGGAGGCGGCGGATTCCCGGAAACGTTCAACGATGTGACGAACGCGGTACGGGTCGCGACCGCCGAGGCCGGTGAGCACGCTTCCGTGGTCGTCGCCGGGCACTCCGCCGGCGGCCACCTGGCGCTCTGGGCGGCCGCCCGGCCGGGCCCGGTCACGGCGGCCGTCGCCGTTGCCCCGGTCGCCGACCTCGCCCGCGCCCACGAACTCGGGCTCAGCGAGGGCGCGGTGGCGGAGTTTCTGACCGGCCACGACGATGGCCTCGCCGACGGTCTCGCGGAACGTATTGCCGGAGTCGACCCCGTACGGCTTCCGCCCCGCGTACCGGTGACGGTGCTGCACGGTACGGAGGACCCCGATGTACCGGTGGATCTGTCGCGGCGGTACGTCGCGGCGCACGGCGGCACTGGGGCGCCCACCTTGCGCGAGCTGCCCGGCGTCGGGCACTACGCGGCCGTCACCCCGGGTACGGCGGCGTACGGAGCGCTGTTGGCAGCACTGCGGGCGGCGTCCGGGCAGGCAGGGCCGGAGGCGCGGTCGACCCCTGACGAATGACGGGTGACCGGCGGTACCGTCCCTCCATGCCAGCCGCAGCCGCATTCCAGCCCTGGTCGCCCGAGTTCGTCGCCGACCCCTACCCCGGCTTCGCCGAGCTGCGCGACGCGGGCCGCGTGCATTACTTCCCGCCCAGCAACCAGTGGCTGATACCGCGGCACGAGGACGTCAGCGCGCTCCTGCGGGACCGCCGCCTCGGCCGTACGTATCTGCACCGCTTCTCCCACGAGGAGTTCGGCCGCACCCCGCCCCCGCCCGCACACGAGCCCTTCCACGTCCTCAACGACAACGGCCTGCTCGACCTCGAACCGCCGGACCACACCCGTCTGCGCCGCCTGGTGTCGAAGGCGTTCACGCCTCGCACGGTCGAGCAACTGGCGCCTGTCATCGGGCACTTGGTGGACGGCCTGGTCGCGGACTTCGTCGCGAAGGGTGGCGGCGACCTGCTGACCGCGATCGCCGAGCCCCTGCCCGTCGCGGTCATCGCCGAGATGCTCGGCATCCCGGCGGCCGACCGGTCGCTGCTGCGCCCCTGGTCGGCTGCCATCTGCGGAATGTACGAGCTGAAGCCGGACGAGGAGACGGCCCGCCGCGCGGTACAGGCGTCCCTCGAATTCTCCGCGTATCTGCGTGAACTGATCGCCGCCCGGCGCAAGTCGCCGGGCGAGGACCTGATCAGCGCCCTGATCGCGGCATACGACGAGGGCGACCGCCTGAACGAACAGGAAATGATCTCCACCTGCGTCCTGCTGCTCAACGCGGGCCACGAGGCGACGGTCAACACCACCGCCAACGGCTGGCTGGCCCTCTTCCACCACCCCGAGCAGCTGGCCGCGTTGCGCGCCGCACCGGAGGCGCTGCTGCCGACCGCCGTCGAGGAACTGCTCCGGTACGCCACGCCGCTCCAGCTCTTCGAACGCTGGGTGCTGGACGACATCGAGATCGACGGCACGGTGATCCCGCGGGGCGCCGAGGTCGCTCTGCTCTTCGGCTCGGCCAACCGCGACCCGGCGGTCTTCGACCGGCCGGAGGAGCTGAACCTGTCCCGCGCGGACAACCCGCACGTCTCCCTCGGCGCCGGCATCCACTACTGCCTCGGCGCCCCGCTCGCCCGCCTCGAACTGACCGCCTCCTTCGGAGCCCTGCTGCGCGCCGCCCCCTCCCTCCGCCTCACCGCCGAACCGTCCTGGAAGCCGAACTTCGTGATCAGGGGGCTGGAGGAACTGCTGGTGGAGGTCTGAGGAGGTGAGGCGAGGGGCGGGGGGCGGTGCGTAGGGTGTGCGGGGTGAGTGGCGCCGCGCGAGGGATGTGTGCGCCATGTAGTACCTGAGACGGACCCGCACAGATCCCCACTGGGCCGGACGCCACCGCCCGCGCCCGTACCTACCGTGGTAGTCGTGAACGAGACACCTCAGTACGTGAACGGCGCCCGCGGCAAGCAGGGCGCCGCCGGGCGCGCCGGTGCCCCGCCCCACCAGGTGCCGCCTCCCGAAGCCCGGATGGCGAGCGGTGCGCTCCGCGGCCTGCGCCAGGATCTGTTCACCCACGCCTTCGCCTTTCATCCGATGCCCTCGCTGGACGACGCGAAGGCGGCCGGCTGGGTGCCCTGGCTGCCGTCCCGGATCGGCCGGTGCCTGCGCTGGCTCCCGCACGCGCTCGTCATCGGCTTCGCCGCCTGCGTACTGCTGGCCGTCTCCGCCAAGACCGGCGGCTCCGGCCCGTCGTTGCTGCTGCTGGTCTTCGGCGTACTCGTCGCGGGGCCACCGGCGATGACGCTCGTCCGTCCGGTCGGGGCGTTCTGGGTGTCGCTGCTGGCGGTGTGTCTCGGGCTGCTGGCCGGCGACTCCTCCTGGGAGATCGCGTTCATCGCCCACGTAGGAACGATGGTGCTGGTCGTCCTGCGTACCCGGCCGCGCCTGGCACCGGGCATGTGGGCGGTGACGTTCGCTGTCCTCGCGCCCGGGGTCGCGGTGGCCGGCGCCGATGGCGGGTCGGTGCTGGCGCCGCTGGCGGTGATGAGCGGGATCGTCCTGCTGGCGGCCGCGGCGGTACGCGCCTGGCGCGAGGAGCGGCAGCAGGTCGTGGAGACCCGTACGGTCACCGCCGAGGAGCGGTCGCGGCGCACCCTCCTGGAGGAGCGCGCGACCATCGCCCGCGAGCTGCACGATGTCGTCGCGCACCACATGTCGGTGATCGCCATCCAGGCGGAGGCCGCGCCGTACCGGATGCAGGACACGCCGCCCGAGCTGGCCACCGCGTTCTCGACGATCCGCGAGAACGCCGTGGCGGCACTCACCGAACTGCGCCGCATCCTGGGCGTCGTACGCTCCGAGGACCCGGACGCCTTCGCCGGTCCGGAGGCACCGCAGCCGACTCTCGCCGACCTGGATGCGCTGCTGGAGAGCGTGCGCGGCGCGGGGCTGACCGTCGAGGCCGTGGTGACGGGGGCGGTACGGCCGCTGCCGCAGGGCGTGGAACTCTCGGCGTACCGCATCGTCCAGGAAGCGCTGAGCAACACGCTCCGGCACGCACCGGGCGCAGAGGCGCGGGTCGAAGTCGCGTACGTCCTGGGCGGCCTCGGCCTCCGCGTCGTCAACGGCCCCCCGAACCGCCTGGCCAAGCCGTCCCCCGGCGCGGGTCACGGCGTCCTCGGCATGCACGAACGCGTCACCATGCTCAACGGCGAAATGACCAACGGCCCCACGGACAACGGCGGATACGAAGTAACGGCCTTCCTCCCAGCAGCCCCCGTACGACCACCGGAGCCCCGGGCCCCGGCTGCGGCATGGGACTCGGCGTCGCTTTCGGGGCTCTCGGGCTCGGCCGCAGATCCGGATTCATCGTCCCGACCGACACGACAGTCACACCCCCCTGTATCCACTTCCCCCAACTCTCCTGACTCCGCTACTTCCCCCACCTCCCCGGAGAGGCCGCAAGCATGATCAAGGTCCTGATCGTCGACGACCAGGTCATGGTCCGCGAGGGCTTCTCCGTCCTCCTCAACGCGATGCCGGACATCGAGGTCGTGGGCGAGGCGGTGAACGGCCGCGACGCGGTCCACAAGGTCGCCGCCCTGCACCCGGACGTGGTCCTCATGGACATCCGCATGCCGGAGGTCAACGGCCTCGAAGCGACCCGCGAGATCGTCGCTGCCGACGCGGACGCCAAGGTGCTCGTTCTGACCACCTTCGACCTGGACGAGTACGTGTACCAAGCGCTCCGTGTCGGAGCCAGCGGCTTCCTCCTCAAGGACGCGTCCGCCGGCCAGCTGGCCGACGGTGTACGGGTCGTGGCAGCCGGCGAAGCGCTGCTCGCACCGACCGTCACCAAGCGGCTGATCTCGGAGTTCTCCCGTCTGGGCGCGCCCCGGCCGCCCGCCCAGGAACGCATCGGTGATCTCACCGAACGGGAGACCGAGGTCCTGGTACTGGTCGCCCAGGGCCTCTCCAACGGAGAGATCGCCGCCCACCTCGTCGTGGCCGAATCCACGATCAAGACGCATGTGAGCCGCATCCTGGTGAAGCTCGGCCTCCGCGACCGCACCCAGGCAGCCGTCTTCGCCTACGAAACCCGCCTGGTCACTCCGGGCCTCTGAGATCCTGTGCCGGGACCCGGCCGGCGCCGCAACTGGTTTCCACAACCTGTGGAAAATGGACGCTCCCGGGGCGCCGCCTCGACGCTCCCGAGGCGCCGCGTCGGCGCTCCCCGGAGGCCCGGGCAGCGCCTTGCGGAGCGTGAGAAGCGTCACCCCCGGGGTAGCGTCAGCCGCCACGCGGCCGGCTGGACCGTCCACGTCCGCGTCCTGACCGGCCCGCCGATCACCGCGTCCGCCCGGTAGCGGAAGTCCGGCCCGGACACCGTCACGGCCCGCGCCCGGACTCGTACCGGCGCCTCCGTGGCCTGCCACTGCACGATCACCTCGGCCAGCCCGTCGGGCTCCTGCGAGGGGTACGCCGCCCCGTCACCGGGCGCTGCCCCGTCCCGTGCCGTGCACCCCACAGGCGCGACCGACACCCGGTGCACCGGCCGGTCCAGGTCCGCCAGTACGACGCCGTCCGCCTCCACGCGCAGCCGCGGCAGCGCCCGGCCGTCGCGCCGCCCGCCGCCCGGAACGGGCGCCGTGAGCAGCGAGAGGGCCGCTCTCGCGGTCCGGGCGGCCGGGGCCCACCAGGGGCGCTGCGCGGGCACCGCCGGCTCCTCAGCGGCCGTACGGGCGGCTTGTGCGGGCTGCTCGGCCGGATCGCCGCCGGGGATGCGCAGGCCGCCCAGCACGATCCCGTCGCTGTCGTCCGCGAGCAGGTCGAGGGTGCGCTCCTGGCCGTCCAGGACGGCGCGCGCGGCGGTCACGGTGTCCGTGGGGACGCCCAGCGCCCGGCTCAGCGCGATGGCGGACGGCACCCCGACAGGCACCAGCGAGAGCGCCACGCGAGGCAGCTCGCGCTCCTTGTGGAGCAGCTCGACGGTGCGCAGGAGGGCGCGGTCGTCGCCGATCACCACGGGGCGGCGTTGCCCCCTTCGGGCGAGCACCCGGGCGAATTCCCCGGGGTCGTCCGGAAAACAGATCTTCGTGGTCGCGGCCGCGCACAGGACGTCTTTGGCGATCCGCACGGACTCGCCGTCCACACGGCGGGCGACCGGGTCGATGACCACGAGCAGGGAGCGCCCGGCAAGGTCTGGAGCCGACACCTCGGTCCTTCCTAGGGCTTGCGTTCTCTCGGGGAACGGACTCGGACGGGACGGGGGACAAAACAGCCATAGCGGCCGCCGCGGGCCCCCGTACCCCGGCGGTGGCCGGGCGCCCGGGACTGTCCTGTTCGTCGCCCGAGAGAAATATTCGGTAATCTCTCGGTGCAAGAGCCCCTGTCGTTGTTGCGTCAGGGGCTTCGTCTATCCGGGGCACCGGTTCGACGGCTCGCGCGGCGGCTGCACCAGGCAGTGAGCCGCTCGCACGTTGGACATGCCCCGCCCGGAAGGGGTGTACGCCTGTGCCCGCACTTGTGCTGCTCGGTGCTCAGTGGGGTGACGAGGGCAAGGGAAAGGCCACCGACCTGCTCGGTGGATCCGTTGACTATGTAGTGCGCTACCAGGGCGGCAACAATGCCGGCCACACGGTCGTCGTGGGCGACCAGAAGTACGCACTGCACCTGCTCCCTTCCGGGATCCTCTCGCCGGGGTGCACCCCGGTCATCGGTAACGGTGTCGTCGTCGACCCGGCGGTCCTGCTCTCCGAGCTGAGCGGACTGAACGAGCGCGGCGTCGACACGTCCAAGCTGCTGGTCAGCGGTAACGCCCACCTGATCACGCCGTACAACATCACCGTCGACAAGGTGACCGAGCGCTTCCTCGGCAAGCGGAAGATCGGCACCACGGGGCGCGGCATCGGCCCGACCTACGCCGACAAGATCAACCGCACCGGCATCCGCGTGCAGGACCTCTTCGACGAGTCGATCCTGCTCCAGAAGGTCGAGGCGGCCCTCGACTTCAAGAACCAGGTGCTGGCCAAGCTCTACAACCACCGCGCGGTGGTCGCCGAGCAGGTCGTCGAGGAGATGCTCGGCTACGCGGACCAGATCAAGGGCTACGTGGCCGACACCACGCTGATCCTCAATGACGCCATCGACGAGGGCAAGGTCGTCCTCTTCGAGGGCGGCCAGGGCACCCTCCTGGACGTCGACCACGGCACGTACCCCTTCGTCACCTCCTCGAACCCGACCGCCGGCGGTGCCTGCACCGGTGCGGGCGTCGGCCCGACGAAGATCAACCGGGTCATCGGCATCCTGAAGGCGTACACCACGCGCGTCGGCGCCGGCCCGTTCCCGACCGAGCTGTTCGACAAGGACGGCGAGGCGCTGCGCACCATTGGTGGCGAGCGTGGCGTGACCACCGGCCGCGACCGCCGCTGCGGCTGGTTCGACGCGGTCATCGCGCGCTACGCGACCCGCGTCAACGGCCTCACGGACTTCTTCCTGACCAAGCTCGACGTGCTCACCGGCTGGGAGCAGATCCCGGTCTGCGTCGCCTACGAGGTCGACGGCAAGCGGGTCGAGGAGCTGCCGCACAACCAGAGCGACTTCCACCACGCGAAGCCGGTCTACGAGATGCTGCCGGGCTGGTCCGAGGACATCACCAAGGCCAAGACCTTCGCCGAGCTCCCGAAGAACGCCCAGGCGTACGTGAAGGCGCTGGAGGAGATGTCGGGCGCCCCGATCTCCGCGATCGGCGTCGGCCCGGGCCGCGACGAGACGATCCAGATCAACTCGTTCCTGGACTGAGGCGTGCGTCAGGCCCCGTAGGGGCCGACCGCGACGGTCAGCAGCCGCGTTCACTGCACCTTCGTGTAGGTACGCGGCTGCTTGTCGTTTCCGCGGAACTCGCGCACCAGGGAGCCGTCACCCGCGATCCTGAAGAGGGACGAACTGCTGGCCGCGCATCCCGGTGCGGGGCGCTGCACCACGGAGGGGCCGACGGAGAGCTTCCCTTCGGCCGAGTAGAAGTCCGCGCGCGCCGTGCAGTGCCCGCCGCTGCCCTGCACGTCGATCGTCACGGCGGGGCTGCCCACCGGAGTGCGCTCGATCGTCACCCGCTGGGTGCCCACACCGTCCGCGTTCGGGCGCTCCCAGGTGCCGAGGTACGCCGTGGGCACCACCTCGTGGCCCGCGGGGCGCAGCGTTGCAGTACGCCCTGCCGCGCTCCATACGAGGGTGTTCTTCTGCGGCCCCCTCTTGAGGCTGTGCTCGCCCAGTGCCGAGCAGCGTCCTTCGGGTGTGGACTTCACCACGGTGGTGTCCAGCCGCAGCCCCTCGGCGGCCGAGACCGAGACCAGCTTCCCGTCGCTCTTGCACTGGTAGGTGGCGCCGAGGCTGATGCTGTTGGCGACCACCTCGCCGACGCTCCCGTGCGAGATCACGAAGCGCCGCTGCTGCCCCGTGGGCACCCCGTCCCGCTCCACATCGCCGGTCCAGGTGCCCACGTAGTCGGCCGGGATGTCCGAGCCGCCCTCGTCCTGCGCACCGCCGCCCAGCGCGGGCACGGCGACTGCCGCGACACCGGCCGCGGCGATCACCACGGCGACGGCCCCGAGGGCGAGGGGCCAGCGGCGCCGACGGGCCGGTGCGGGCACGGGGGCGCTGTCGGAGCCCGTACTCGCTGCTGGTCCGTACCCCGACCCCGACCCCGATCCCGCCGGCAGGATCGTGGTGGGCGGTTCCGCGCGCCCCGGGCGCGCCCGCTGCCCCGAAGGCGGCGTGTCCGTGTCCAGCAGCTGTACGGCGTGCTGCCCCAGCCGGGCGATGAGCTCGGCCGGCAGCCAGGGCGCGGCCGCTCCGCCGCTGCTCACCGGGCCGATCACGGAGATGAGCTCTTCCGGGGCCGGCCGCTCCGCCGCGCTCTTCGAGAGGCAGCCGCCGATCAGCTCCCGCAAGGCCTCCGGTACGCCGTCCAGGTCGGGGTCGGACTCGGCGACGCGGAACATCACGGAGTGCACACCCGAGACGAGCGATCCGAAGGGCATCCGTCCGGAGGCCGCGTACGCGAGCACCGAGCCCAGGCAGAAGACGTCGCTGGCCGGCGTGATCCGTTCGCCGCGCACCTGCTCGGGCGACATGAAGCTCGGCGAGCCGACGACCATGCCCGCCTGCGTCTGGGTGTGCTCGCTCACCGCGTCCAGCGCCCGCGCGATGCCGAAGTCGATCACGCGCGGACCGTCGATGGTCAGCAGGACGTTGGACGGCTTGAGGTCGCGGTGCACCAGGCCGACGCCGTGGATGTCGAGCAGCGCGCTGGACAGCCCGTAGGCGAGCCGCTTGACCGAGTACTCCGGAAGCGGCCCGTACGTGCCCTCCACGACCTCGCTCAGCGACGGGCCCGCGATGTACCCGGTCGCCACCCACGGCACCTGTGCTTCGGTGTCGGCGTCCAGTACGGGAGCGGTCCACCGGCCGCCCACCCGGCGCGCCGCCTCGACCTCGGCCCGGAACCGGTCCCGGAATTCCTGCTCGACCGCCAGTTCGGCCTTCACCAGCTTCACGGCCACGGTCCGCCCGCCTTCGGAACGCGCGAGGTAGACCCGCCCCATGCCGCCGGTGCCCAGCCGGCCGAGCAGGCGGTAGTCGCCGATCGTCCTCGGGTCCTCGGCGGTCAGTCCCTTGAGGCCGTCCATGCTCGGCACCCTCCCCGTTGCTCTGCCGTTGCCGACGCGTCTCGTGCCGTTCCGGCATCGTCAGCCGAGCGTAGGCCGCGGGGGATCGCACGGTGGCAGCCGGGGCGTCACGAGGCGGGAACGATCGAGTCGGCCCGTTCGTCACACAGAGTGATGGGTCATGCGAAGTGAGGGTTCGCGAACGGGGGATGACATGGGGGCTCTGGCTGAGACCGGATCAGGAAAACGCCGCCGCGGGGAAATTGCGGGCGATGAGCGACTCGGTGGCAGGGGAGTGGAATTCGGGGAAGTCCATGACCACGACCCCGAGGTGGGCACCGGGCTGCGGGTGGCCGTCGAGGTAGTCCAGGACGGCCGGCATGACCGCGTCGGCGAGGTGCTTGGGCCAGCGGAAGCCGTTGGCGGCGTCCGGAGCGAGGCTGGCGAAGTTGAGGTAGAGCCGACCGGAGTCCTGATGGGCCGTCGCGGCGTCGAAGTGCCGAAGAATGTCCTGCCGTTTGGTGTCGACGGACGTCGCGTAGTGGTCCTGCAGCTCGAACCACTCGTTGGAGAAGGTGCCGTTGTCGCCCGCGGGCCAGGCCGGTGCGCGCAGTCCGGAGGCGAACTGCGTGATGAGGACGACCTTGCCGCGCGCCGCGCCGAGCGCCGGAAGTGCGGGCTCGATGAGGAAGAGATCGCCGTATCCCTTGGCTCCCAGATACTCGCCGAACTTGGCACTGAGCTGCGCATCGGTCAGCCCGTGCTCGTTCTTGACGCGCATCAGCACGGTTTCGCCCGGGGAAGCCCGCAGGAAGTCGCGGCACTGATCGAGGACGGTGTTGAAGGTGATGTCCTGGTAGTACGACGCGTGATAGATGCCGAGTTCGTCGGGCACGTCCGAGGGCGGCTCGCCGCAGCGGATGTCGAAAAACCGTATCCCGCGCCGTAGTTGCTCCGGTATGCCCATGTTCTGGGTGTGCGACCACTCCGTGCCGTTCATCGGGTCGGTGGCGCAGGTGTCGTGCGTACCGGGGATGGTCAGCCGGGTCAGCGGGGCACTGTCGGGCAGCGCGGCCATCCACCGGGCGGGGTCGGCCGCCGCGGAGAAGCGGCCGGCGGACGGGGTGGTGGGGGCCGTCAGCGCGCGTGCGGACGCTCCGGGAACGAGCAGGGCGGCGGCGGACCCGCCCACGGCCGCGGTGACAAAGCCTCGACGACTCATGGACATACGGCATCCCCCTGCGACGGCATACGGCTGCGCACGGCCCGGCTCCATGCAGGCAGTCGCGGCACGGCAGAGCTGCGTGTGGTGAGAGTAGCCGTAAGGGGGAGATGGAGTGGGTGAGTCGGAAGAAACCGCAGCGTCGGAGGGGAGGCATGGGCGGCGTACGCGCGACGCCTCACCCGGCACCTGCTTCCGCTCTCGCCAACGCCTTCCTTAACGCTCGAGAGGGGCGCGCTTAACCCTCCGGTTCCTACGTTTTTCCTGTGCCTCCCGCCGTCGCCGTGCCGCGCTGCGCCACGCCAGGGGAGCGAATCGCAGGAAACGTGGCCACCGGGCAGGTCGGCCACCCGTGACCGGACAGGGAAAGCAATGATCACTTTCGGACAGCTGGCCGCCCATCTCGGGCTCGACCTGGCCGCGGTGTGCGCGCTGACATTCGCCGTCTACTACCCGCGGCACCGGCGGCGGGACCTCGTGCCGGCCTACCTCGCGCTCAACGTCGCCCTTTTCTCGGTCGTCGCGGCGCTCGCGAGAGTCAACGGGAGCGGCGGTACGGCGCTGGCCTTCGGCCTGTTCGGCGTGCTCTCGATCATCCGGCTGCGGTCGGACTCCATCCAGCACGAGGAGGTGGCGTACTACTTCACCACCCTCGTCCTGGGCCTGCTGTGCGGCCTGCCGCAGCTGGAGCTGGGCTTCGCCGCGATCTTCGCCGTGCTGCTGCTCTTCGTCATCTGGTGCGCCGACCACCCCAAGCTGCTGACCCGCAGCCGGCGCACGGTCGTCACGCTCGACACCGTGCACGCGGATCCGGCCGCCCTCCGCGCCGATCTGGCCCGCCGGGTGGGCGAGCCGCTCGACTGGACCGTCAAGCAGGTGGACTTTGTCCGGGACGTGACCGTCGTGGACGTCCGCTACCGCGAGATGGAACGTTCCGTCGTTGCCGCTCGTACGCCTCACGAGACGTCCCACAGGACTTCCCAGAAGGCGTTCGCGGACACCACCGCCCCGCGCCGCGCCGATCGCACCACCGACCTCCCCTCCGGACGTACCGCCGACGCCTCGAAGGAGACCGTGTGAACCCCGCCGTACGTGCCATCGGGCGCGCCGCGCTGGCCGCGCATCCCATCACCCTCGCCGAGGTGCAGGCCCGCGCCGAGCTGCTGGCCCGCCACGACAACAGCTATCTCGTACCGATCGAGGTCTTCGCCGACTTCGCGGCCCGGCTGACCGACCCGAAGCGCCCCGGCGGCCCGTTCAAGTCGCTGTGCATCAACGGCCGCCGCTGGTTCCGGTACAACTCCGTGTACTACGACACGCCCGACCTGCGTGCCTTCCACGATCACCGGCAGGGGCGGCGGCTCCGCTACAAGATCCGGGAGCGGCTGTACGAGGACACCGGCGAGCGTCAGTTCGAGATCAAGCTCAAGAGCGGGCGCGGGGAGACGGTGAAGTTCCGGCAGCCGATGCTGCCCGGCGACACCGCGCTGGACCAGGCCCCGCGCGAGTTCCTCGCCTCCGTGCTGCGCCGTACGTACGACATGGCGGCCCCCACGGACCTCGCCACCTCGCTCGTCACCGACTACCAGCGCGCGACCTTCGTGGCGGACGGCCAGCGCATCACGTGCGATGCGGGCATGGTCTGCCGCGATCCGCGCACCGGGCGTTCGGTCCGTGCCGATGGGGGTCTGGTGCTCGTCGAGTCCAAAACAGATGGGCATCTGACCGAGACCGACCGTCTGCTGCACGGTTACGGCGTCCGCCCGGCCGAATTCACCAAGTACTGCGGCGCGCTCTCGGCCCTCCGGCCCGACCTCACCGCGAACACCTGGCGCCGCGCCACCCGGCGGGTCTTCACCCCGACCGAGCCGTACGCGGCCTGAGGGCGCGGAGGAACGGTGGGACTGTCAGGCCGCCGACGGGGTGTACCGGCCCCAACGGCGGCGCGTACCGGCCGCCACTGGCGGCGTGGACCGGCCCCACCGGCGGCGTGCACCAGCCCACACCGCCGCTACGCCGATGGTCCCCCGAGATGCGCCTCCACGCGGGCGCCCCGGCCGGTGCCCGGGGTGTCTTCCCCGCCGCTCGCCCGCCGCGCGGTGGTCAGCTCCGTGCGGCCGCCGGACTCCTCCGCGACCCGGCGGACGATGTCCAGGCCGAGACCGGTGGAGCCGCCGCCGCTCTTGCCCCGCTGCGGGACGTGTCCTTCCGGGAAGCCGGGCCCGTCGTCCTCTATGACCAGCAGGCCGCCGGTGCGATCGGCCGCATCCGGGCCCGTACGCCCGCTCGCGCGCCCGGGTGCGGAGCCGGCGCCCGCCCCGTCCGCAGTACTGCCCCCGGGCTCCTGGCCGGCCGCGGCCGACACGGACAGGCGCATGCCCACGCCTTCCGGGGTGTGGTCGAAGACGTTGCCGATGAGGGCGTCGACCGCCGCTGCCAGCTCCGCTTCGTCCGCCCGGACGTACACCGGCGCATCGGGAGCGTGAAAGTCCAGCGTGCGCCCCTGGTCCTCGGCCAACGGGCGCCAGAAGTCCGCCCGTTCACGCGCCACCGCGGTCAGGTCGGCGGACGGTTCACCGGCCCCGCCACGGGACGGGCCGCCCGCGCCATTGAGGCCCGTGGCGTCCCGCAGTGGCTTGCGCGCCGTACGGATGACCTCGTCCACGCTGCGCTCCAGTGCCGCCACGTCCGCCGCGATCCGCTCCGCCTCGGCCGGGTCGCGCAGCCCCTCCGCATCAAGGCGAAGCGCGGCGACCGGGGTGCGGAGGCGGTGCGCAAGGTCGGCTGCGTTCTCCCGCTCAGCGGTGAGGAACCCTTCGATCCGGCCGGCAAGGTGGTTGAGCTGGCCGGCCACCAGGCGCAGCTCCGGTGGTCCGTCCGGCTCCGCGCGTGCGGTCAGATCGCCGGCCGCCAGCCGGTCGGCGACCTTCGCGAGCCGCTGTGTCGAGCCGACCAGGCGCGCGCCCAGCCGGTCGGCGACCAGCAGACCGAGGAGCACCAACCCGGCGCCGAGTCCGGCGAAGGCCAGCCACGATGGGAGCGTTCCCGCATACAACTGCGTGTCCGTCAGCGCGACATGGACGACGGCGGTGCCGCCCGACGTGCCCTGTACCGGTACCAGTACGGTCTGGCCGCCCTCAGGGGGCGCGTACGCGAACGCACGCCCGTAACGCGCCAGGCGCACGGCGTCCGTGACCTGCGCCGGCGGGCCCAGCACGGTCCCGTCGGCGAGGATCACCGAAGTACGCGGGAGATCCGCGCCGTTGGCGGCCGTCACGAGAGACGCGGCGGTGGCCCGGCTGCCCCCGGGGCCGGGGTGCGCCAGCGCGGTACCGATGCCCGCGGCCAGCGACTGCGCGCGGGCGGTGGCGTCCGCGGTGGCCCGGTCCGCGGCGTGACTACGGGTGAGCAGGGCGAGCGGCACCAGGAGCGTGGCGAGGACGAGAGCGGTGGTCACGGCCGTGACCAGAAGAATCCGGAGACGCATCGGAACTACTCCGGAATCCGCGGGCCGCTGGCCCCGCCGGCCCGACCGACATCACTCGTGCCGCCTTCGTCCTCGGCGACGGCCTCCTCCTCCGGGGCGGCGAGCTTGACCCCCACGGTGCGGACCGTGTGGAGATACCGAGGCTTCTGGGCCGTCTCGCCGAGTTTGCGGCGCAGCCAGGACAGATGGACGTCCACCGTCTTGTCCGCGCCGCCGAGCGGCTGCTGCCACACCTCGGCGAGCAGTTCCCGGCGCGAGACCACTTGGCCGGCGCGGCGGGCGAGGTACAGGAGCAGGTCGAACTCGCGGGGCGTGAGATCCAGCGGCGCGCCGTCCAGCACGACCTCGCGCGCCGCCGAGTCCAGGACCAGCCCGCCCACCCGGAGCGGCGCCTCAGGCTCCGCGGTGCCCAGCCGACGCAGTACCGCCTTGATCCGCGCGTCCAGCTGTGCGGCGCCGAACGGCTTGACGATGTAGTCGTCCGCGCCGTCGTCGAGCACCGCGACCATGTCGCCCTCCTCGTCGCGCGCGGTGGCGACGATGATCGGTACATCGCTGACCGCCCGCAGCATCCGCAGGACCTGCGCGCCGTCCACGTCGGGCAGGCCGAGGTCCAGGACGACGAGGTCGGGGCGGTCGGTCACGGCAGCGTCGAGGCCGGACATCCCGGTCGCGGCGGTGGCCACGGCATGGCCGCGGTCACGCAGCGCCCGCACGAGCGCACTGCGCAGTTGGGGGTCGTCCTCGACGACGAGCAGGTGGGACATGTCGCCACGGTAACCAGCAATGATTCCGTCCGGGCGGTCGGCCGGAGGCTTTGGGACCGCTTTAACCGGACGTTAGGGAACGGTGCGGGAGTCTGGATCGTGCCTGGTCCGCGCCCTCTCGCTGCGGCGCGGAAGCCGTGGACGGGGCGCTGTGGACAACCGGCTCACCCGATCGAGGCCGGTGATCGCGGCGGGCCGTGAAATCCGGCCTGTGGAAAACCGACGCGGGCCGGATCGAGCAGGCAGAGTGAGAAAAGACCGAGGCCGGGACGAGGCATCGATGAGGCAGGGAAAGGAGGGGCGCGCGATGAAGTGGCGAAGCGCGGTGGTGACCGCCGTATGGGTCTGCGCGTTCGCGGGAGCGGGCGGGCTGGGCGCGTGGTCGCTGGCCAATACCGACATGGGGGTGCGGAACAGCCGGGCCGAGCCGCTCGACGACGACGGGGTGCGCCAGAAGCTCGCGGCCGCGCGTACGTCCGCGCAGCCTCCCGGCTCCTCGGACCCGGGCAGCGGTGCCTCCGAGTCCGGCGCTCCCGATTCCGGCGGGTCCGGCAAGCCCTCCGACGGCGCCACGCCGTCCTCGGGCGGGGCCTCGTCTCCTGGCTCCCCTGCGCGGGTGGGGACCGTGAATGTCACAGGGGGCAGCGCCACCGCCGAGTGCCGCCCCGATGGCACGGTGTACCTCACGGTGTGGAGCCCGGCGTCGGGCTATCACATGGACTCCGTGAAGCGAGGCCCCTCCGACGTCGCGACGATCGAGTTCGAGCCGCTGGACGACGGCGACGACCGCACGTACGCGGTCCGGTGCGACGACGGCCGCCCCAAGGCCGTACCCATAGCGGACCACGACATCGACCACGACGATGACGACGATGACGACTGAGCCGCAGGTGACGGCCGGCGCGTGACGGCGACCGCCCGCGCCCGGTGACGACGGCGACGACCACCCGCGCCCGACGACTGCCGATCTTGATCTTCACGAGTGACGATCGACAACCTGTCAGAGCGCGTGGTGAGTGCCATACACACTGTCGGTACCGGCGCGGTCGTGGTGATCCTTAGGCTGAGAGCGTCCGCCGCCCCGCGTTCCCGCGTTCTCGCAGTCCAGCGTTCTCGCGTTCCTGATTTCCTGGCGGCCCAGAGCGATCCGAGGTAGTGACCGTGACCACGACGCAACCAGACCCCGCCGTCGGCGCGGCCGTGAAGGCCGCCGACCGTGCCCACGTCTTCCACTCCTGGTCGGCGCAGGGCCTGATAGACCCGCTGCCGATCGCGGGCGCCGAGGGCTCGTACATGTGGGACTACGACGGCAACCGCTACCTTGACTTCACCTCGCAGCTGGTCAACACCAACATCGGCCACCAGCACCCGAAGGTTGTCGCCGCGATCCAGGAGCAGGCCGGCAAGCTCTGCACCCTGGCGCCGGGCTTCGCCGTGGACGTGCGGTCCGAGGCCGCGCGGCTGATCGCCGAGCGCACGCCCGGCGACCTGGACAAGATCTTCTTCACCAACGGCGGCGCCGAGGCGGTCGAGAACGCCGTGCGCATGGCCCGGTTGCACACCGGCCGGTCCAAGGTGCTCTCCACGTACCGCTCGTACCACGGTGCCACCGCGGCCGCGATCAACCTCACGGGTGACCCGCGGCGCTGGCCCTCGGACACCGCGTCGGCCGGCGTGGTGCACTTCTGGGGCCCGTACCTGTACCGCTCGCCGTTCCACGCGGAGAGCGAGCAGCAGGAGTGCGAGCGCGCGCTGCGCCACCTCGAGGACACCATCGTCTACGAGGGCCCGCAGTCGATCGCCGCGATCATCCTGGAGACCGTTCCGGGCACCGCCGGCATCATGGTCCCGCCGCCCGGATACCTCGCCGGGGTCCGCGAGATCTGTGACCGGTACGGCATCGTCTTCATCCTGGACGAGGTCATGGCGGGCTTCGGGCGGACGGGCCGCTGGTTCGCGCTCGACCACTTCGATGTCGTGCCCGACCTGATGACCTTCGCCAAGGGCGTGAACAGCGGTTATGTGCCGCTGGGCGGCGTCGCGATCTCGGCGGAGATCGCCGCGACCTTCGACCAGCGCCCCTACCCGGGCGGCCTCACGTACTCCGGCCACCCGCTGGCCTGCGCCTCCGCGGTCGCGACGATCAACGCGATGGCGGAGGAGCGGATCGTGGAGAACGCGGCCGAGATCGGCGAGAAGGTCATCGGGCCGGCGCTGCGGGACATCGCCGAGCGCCACCCGTCGGTGGGCGAGGTGCGCGGCATGGGTGCCTTCTGGGCGCTCGAGCTGGTCAAGAACCGTGAGACGCACGAGCCGCTGGTGCCGTACAACGCCTCGGGCGCGGACAACGCCCCGATGGCGAAGTTCGCGGCGGCGTGCAAGGAGCGGGGCCTGTGGCCGTTCCTGAACATGAACCGTACGCATGTCGTCCCGCCGTGCACGATCACCGAGACGGAGGCGAAGGAGGGCCTGGCAGCCCTCGACGAGGCCCTGACCACGGCAGACGCGTACACGGTCTGAGCCCGGCGCGTACACCGTCCGAGGCCGACGCGTACACGGCCTGACAACTGCTGCGGCCCCGTGCCTGAGCGCGCGGGGCCGCCCCAGCCCCGTCCCCACCCGGCCCCCACACATCTCCTCACCCCGCTCACCAGCACAAACCCCCTCCACTCGCCCTTTCGTACCCACTGCCTCATCCGTCTCGTGCGGCGCTCGCCTATCGTGAGGGCGAGGGCCGCGTTCCTGCCGTGCGGTCGCGGAAGGAGACGGACACGATGCCCGCCGGGCCGGTCAGCGGAGTCATCCAGCGCAGCACCCTGCGTCAGCAGATCGCGGATGCGCTGCGCGACGAGGTGCTGGCCGGACGGCTGCCCGCGGGGCGCCAGTTCACCGTCAAGGAGATCGCCGAGCAGTACGGAGTCTCCGCGACCCCCGTAAGGGAGGCGCTGCTCGACCTCGCGGCGCAGGGCCTCCTGGACGTGGAGCAGCACCGCGGTTTCTGCGTCCACACGTTCACGGCCGCCGACTACCGCGCCATGGTCGAGGCGCGCACGCTCGTCGTGGAGGGTGTGTTCCGGACGAGCGCGGAGGAGCTGGTCCGCAGCGTCACGTCCGACATGCTCGTCTCCCTCCGCCGCCGCGCCGAGGAGGCCGAACGGTACGCGCGCTGCGGCGACCTGGACGTACTGATCGGCTACGACCTGCGGTTCTGGCGTGAGTTCGGCAACTTGGTGGGGAATCCGTACATCGCGGATTTCCTGGACCGGATGCGGATACAGGGCTGGGTGTTCGCCGTGCCGATGCTGCGTGACAAGACCGACCTGTGCGGCCATCTGTGGCAGGGACACCAGGAGTTGGCGGCGGCGGTCGTCCACCGCGACCTGGCCACCGCGCAGCGTCTGGTGCGTGAGTACAACGCCCACTCCCTCGCCCTCGTGGAGAACCTCGCCTAGCACTACGCTGTCCCGACCATCGGCTTTGTCGAACGCAGTCGATCGTTTGGTCTTCGATCGCCTGGTCTGCCGGAACCGAACCGAACGGAAACCGAACCGAACGGAACCGAACGGAAGCGAGAACTTGTGGCGTGTGACCTCTGGCTGGTCCCCCTGGTCGACGTGCTGTGCCACAGCCCCGACAATCCCTTCTCCGAAGAGCTCGCCGCCTACGACAAAGCGCTGAACGACGCGGGACTGCCGCCCGTGCCGATCTTCAACTACATGCCGGGTCTGTCGGGGGACGTCGCGCCGGTCGCCGGCTTCGACTACGACGCGCTGCACTTCCTGCGCCGCGCGTACCTCCTCCAGGTCTGCGGGCTCGCCGTGTCGCCGGTGGACGAACTGGGCAGCGACTACGAGCAGTTGCTGGAGATGTTCGAGAGTACGGCCCAGGAGTCGCACCTGGTGTGGCACTACGACCACGCCGGCGCGTACGTACCGGTGGACTTCCCGCACCCGCTCGCCAACGACGAACTGCTCGAAGGCGGCGGCCCCTTGGGGTCCTCGCACGGGCTGCTGCGGGAGCTCGAAGTCGTCGCGCCGGCCATCGGCATCGACCCGGCCAACCCGCCCGCCACGCCGGCACCGCCGGAAGGGCCGACCACGCTGGAGGAGCGGGCGGGGACGACGGGGGCCGACGACAGTCCGTTCGCACGGGAGCGTCATGTCTGGCTCGGGCTGCACGCGGCGGCCACCCGCAGCCTCGGCCAGGGCTCGATGATCGTCTTCAGCTGATCGAGCGCTCCCTCACCGAGGCGGTTCCGGCGGTCGCTGCCGGGGCATGTTCGGGCGGGTGCCCGGGGGGAGCACGATCCGGCCCGCGCGGTCCGGCGCGGCCTCCTGGCGCGGCGGGCCCCAGGGGGCCGGTGCCGGCCGGCCGGCCGTGGGCACCGGGCCCGTACGGAACTGCATCATCCAGTCGGCGGTCTCGGAGCGCACGAGCTCCGCGATGTCCTCGTGGAAGCGCCGCAGTACGGTCAGGCAGCGCTCGGCCGCTTCGGAGGCGGTGCCCTCCGTCGGGCCGAGCACCTCCCGGACGCTCTCCGACGCCCAGTCGAACTGCAGCGCCTCCAGCCGCCGCTGTACGGCCTGCGCGGCGGCCACGTCCCGCATCCAGCCCGCCGTCACGCCGAAGAACCGGTCGCAGCCCACGCAGACGGCGGCGAGCAGCAGCGCCAGATAGCCGTACTCCGCGCCGCGGTCCAGGGCGCCGCTGACGCCGAGCAGGGGCAGCAGCGCCCCCGCCGAGACGCCGGCGGCGGCGCCGGCCCGCAGTATCCGGGCGGTGCGCCGCTTGGCGACGCGGTCGGCGAGGTACCAGTCGATGACGTGCAGCGCGCCGGTCTCGGCCCATTGGTACAGCTCGTCCAGGCGCTCGGCCGGCTCTCCCCAGTCACCGAGCGGAAAGGCACGGCCGGCTAGATCACCGCGATCCCGCCCTTGTGCGTCCTCGCCATCCGCCCGAGGAGGCCCCTCGGGCGGCCTCTCGGGCTGCATCTCCGGCTGGCTCACCCGTGCACTCCCTGTTGAAGATACGTGCGGTGCGCGCGATGCGAATGAGACGGCCGTGGCGCGCAGACACCCTTCCTACCGCCGAACGGCTGGCGTTGCCGCCAGAATCCAGCTATTTCCGCCCGGAAGTGGCGCGGGATCAGGTATAGGCCAGTTCCCGCCCTCACTCGAAAGAGTTGCTACACCCCATGGCCCCCACCTAGGTACACAGGATGGCGAAGCCGCTGGGACGTTTTCGCGCCGCTCGGTCACCTGCGCCGACCCCTCGATGGGGCGCACCGCCCGGCCGCTTCGTGCCTCCGTCCAAATGGCGGCCACGGCCCGCTTCGTCTCTCTGCCCAAAGGGCGACTACCCTGCTCCTGTGAAGGTCCTCGTCATCGGCGGCGGCGCCCGCGAACATGCCCTGTGCCGCTCTCTGTCCCTCGACCCCGACGTCACCGCGCTGCACTGCGCTCCCGGCAACGCCGGCATCGCCGAGGTGGCCGAGCTCCACCCGGTGGACGCCCTCGACGGCGCGGCCGTGGCGGAGCTGGCCGTGAGCCTGCAGGCGGAGCTGGTCGTCGTCGGCCCGGAGGCGCCGCTGGTGGCCGGTGTCGCCGACGCCGTGCGCGCCCGCGGCATCCCGGTCTTCGGCCCCTCTGCGGAGGCCGCGCAGCTGGAGGGCTCCAAGGCGTTCGCCAAGGACGTCATGGCGGCCGCCGGCGTGCCGACGGCCCGCAGCTACGTGTGCACCACCCCCGCCGAGATCGACGAGGCCCTGGACGCGTTCGGTGCCCCGTACGTGGTCAAGGACGACGGCCTCGCGGCCGGCAAGGGCGTCGTCGTCACGGACGACGTCGAGACGGCCCGGGCGCACGCCCTGGCCTGCGACCGCGTGGTGATCGAGGAGTTCCTCGACGGCCCCGAGGTCTCGCTCTTCGCGATCACCGACGGCGAGACCGTCGTGCCGCTCCAGCCCGCCCAGGACTTCAAGCGCGCCCTCGACGGCGACGCGGGCCCGAACACCGGCGGCATGGGTGCGTACAGCCCGCTGCCGTGGGCCGATCCGAAGCTGGTCGACGAGGTCGTGCAGTCCGTGCTGCAGCCGACCGTGGACGAGCTGCGGCGCCGCGGGACGCCGTTCTCCGGACTGCTGTACGCCGGCTTGGCGATCACCTCGCGCGGCGTCCGCGTGATCGAGTTCAACGCGCGCTTCGGCGACCCGGAGACCCAGGTCGTACTCGCCCGTCTGAAGACCCCGCTCGCGGGCCTGCTGATGGCCTCGGCGACCGGCAACCTCGCCGCCCTCCCGCCGCTGCGCTGGAGCGACGGCGCGGCCGTCACGGTCGTCATCGCCTCGCACAACTATCCGGACGCGCCGCGCACGGGCGACCCGATCACCGGCCTGGACGCGGTGGCCGGTCAGGACGCCCCGGAGGCGTACGTCCTGCACGCCGGTACCCGGAACGACGCCGACGGCCAGGTGCTCAGCGCCGGTGGCCGGGTGCTGTCCGTCACCGCCACAGGATCCGACCTGGCCACCGCCAGGGACCGCGCGTACACCGCCGTCGGCCGGATCTCCCTGGAGGGGTCCCACCACCGGACGGACATCGCCGCCAAGGCCGCCGCGGACGCCAAGGCCGCGGAGCAGGCCGGCTGAGCGTCGTACTGCCCCCGGGCCGCCTCTGTTCGAGATGCCGGCCCCCTGTCCGAGGAACCGGCCGCTCACGTGGCCGGTTCCTTGCTTTACCCAAAGCCATTCCATCGAGTGACCAAACCGGTTAACGGCTGACGTGCGACGGTGCCCCAACTAGGGTTCCGCGCAAGCGTCCTGTGGTGCCCGTTCCGGTGGCCTTTCCGGTTCCCGGGCCGGCTGCCCCGAGACGTCCGGCAAGTGGCTCACCGGCATTGCGATGTCAGTGGCCGGTGCCAGAGTGGTGGGGAGTGAGCAGCGCGCCGTCGGTCGCAAGCGTCCGCGGGCACGTTGCCCGGTCTCTTCCGTCCCGTCTCTCCGTCCCGTTCAAGCAGGACAGCAGGGGGTGTACAGGCTCGTGGCAGGTCCGGAGGCAGGCGAACAGGCAGCGCGCGCCCGGGCGCTCGCGGTGCTGCGGATCCGCGGCGCGGCGCTGGGCGCGGCCGTGCTGCCGGCCGCGCTGGCCGTGGTGCTCTTCGCCGGGGCAGCGACCGGTGGGCTCGGCTCCTGGGATTCCGGGGGCTGGGCCCTCGCCCGCTGGATCGTGGCGGGGTTCGCGGTGGCGGTGCTGCTGCTGGCGGCGCTGGTCGCCGCGGTGGTCGCCCGGGCCAGGCCCGCGCTCAGTCCCACCGTCCCGGTCGCCGAGGAGTCCGCGCCCGATCTGTACCGGCTGGTGCGCGATCTCGCCGACCGGCTGGAGGTCCCCGCGCCCTCCGCGATAGCGCTCACCCCGGACTGCGACAGCTGGCTGGAGGACCGTACGCACCGGGCGCACGCGCCGCCCGGCGGCGGCCCGGCGTCCGGCCGTGCCGCGCCCGCGTCCCGGGGCGCCGCGGCCGGGGCGGACCGGCAGGTGCCGGCGCCCGTCCTGGTCATCGGCTCCCCCTTCCTGTGGTGGATGCGGGTCGGCGAGCTGCGCGCCCTGCTGGCTCCGGTCGTCGCCGGTACGGGCCCCTCGGCGCACCCCGACATAGCGGCAGCGCGCCGCTTCGTCCGCGGCCTGGACGCCGCCGTGGCGGTCGCCGCCCGCGCCCGGGGCACGCTGCGCGGCATACCGCTGCGCTTCGTGGGCCGGGTGGCGCGGCTGCTGCTGCGCGGCTGCGGCGAGCACGCCGCGCAGATGGAGCGCGGCGTCGCGGCCGCGGCTTCCGAGCGCGCCCAGGGCGTGGACTACGGCCTGCGGATCGTCGCGCAGGAGCAGGTGGGGCTGGCGTACGCGGGCTGGGACCGGCTGCTCACCCGGGTCGCGCTGCCCGCCTGGCGGATGGGCCGCTGGCCCGCCCGGCTGGACGCCGGCGTGGTCTCGGCGCTCACCGAGCTCTCCCGCCGCGACCGTCTCGCCGAGGGCTTCGCCTCCCGGCTGGGCGAGCGCCCGGCCTGTGACCTGCTGGAGGAGCCCGGCGCCATCGACCGCGCCGCCTCCCTGTTGGCCGCGCGGCTCTTCCACGGCGGCCCCGCCGAGAGCGGCCCCGACTGGTCGCCGGTGGCCTGGGACCGCTATCCGGAGGAGGTCGTCGACCGCAAGTGGCGGCTGGAGGCCGCCCGCCTGCACCGTGTACTGGACGACCTCCCCGCGCTCGCGTCCCCGGACAGTGCGAGCGAGGACGATGGAGCGGCAGAGCCGGGACGGCCGAAGGAGCCGTTGGGCACCACGGATCCCGTGGACCGGCCGGAACCGGCGAGCACGAGGGAGCCGGTCGGCGTGCAGGAGTCCGCGGGCACCACGGACCCCATGGGCGAGCCCCTCGCCGGCCGGGTGCGGCTCGCCGGTACGGTCCCCCCGAGGCCCGATTCCGTATCCCCCGGGACCGGTGCCGAGTCCCCCGTAGCCGGGCCCACGCTGGCCCGGATCATCGAGCGACTGGCGCGGGACTCCGGGTCGAGCGAGCTGATCGCCGCGCGCCTGGTGACCGAGCTGGAGCGGGAGGAGCGGGCCACCGCCGACCGCCGGGCCGCCGCCCGTACGGCCGGGGCCGAGGCCGCCGGGACGACGGGCCCCGGTGTGCCGTGGGGCGACGGGCTGGTCGACGGCGGCGTCCCGCTGTTCCCGCTGCAGGCGCCCCGCTCGGGCCGTGAGCTGCTGGCCGACCACGTCACGGCGATGGTCTGCTGCGCCGCCGTGGACACCGCGGGCGCCGCTCCGGGGCTGGACTGGCTGGACGGGCCCGCGCTGCTGGTCGGTGGTGCCCGCCGGACCGATGTCGGCCACTCGGTCCGCAGCCTGGTGGAGGACGGCGACGCCGAGCCGCTCCGCGACTGGCTCGGCGAGCTGGGCGTACGCCCGGACAAGCCCGTACGGCTCGTCTGACGAAGGCTGCCCCGCCGCCTCCGCCCGCACAGGACCCGACACCCGGACCGTCGTATCCCGGCCACCGCCCCCACCGGGGAGGCGGCGCCGCACATCCGCACGTCGCCATGATGTGCGCAGCTCATGCCCCGTTCGTCTCCGCCGGATCGGGCGCCCAATCTGTCCGATAACTCCGGCTGGATGTTCTGCCGCAGTTCACCTTTCGGTCGTTTCCGCCCGTAAATTCACGACGAAGGGTGACGGTCCAAGTGCGTAATGTGATGTGCTGGGGGTACTCGCCGCTTCTCGTACGAACGAACTCGCGGATGCAGGAACCCGACGGCGTACCGACCGGTGGGGCGAGGGAGGGGAGTGGGAGCGTGGGCACACAGCAGATCCGGCGCTGGGAGTCCGGGGCGTTCGCGCATGCCGTGACGGACCCGTTCGGCCAGGGTCCACTTCCTTGGCTGCGCGGCAGCGAGAACTACTTCGACTCCGGCCGGGTCGTCCCCTGGTACGTCGATCCGGTCCTCGCCCAGAGAGAGGCGACCGTCCCGCTGCCCCGCTCCTGCGCGGGCCCGCGCACCGCCGACGACGTGCACCGCCAGATCAAGGGCTTCGCCGCGACCGGCGCCGTGGCCCCCGGCGAGGCCATCGACTTCCGGATCACCGTCGACCCGCCGCAGCCGTTCAGCATCGACGTGTACCGCATCGGCCACTACGCGGCGGCCGGCGCCTCCAAGATCACCACCAGCCCCCGGCTCTCCGGCATCGTCCAGCCGCCCCCGCTCACCGCCGACCGCACGGTCTCCTGCCACCACTGGTGGCTCTCCTGGCGGCTGCAGATCCCCGAGTACTGGAACGTCGGCGCGTACGTCGCCGTGCTGACCACCCAGGACGGCTACCGCAGCCACCTCCCCTTCACCGTCCGCGACGACCGCCCCGCCGACCTGCTCCTGCTGCTCCCGGACATCACGTGGCAGGCGTACAACCTCTACCCCGAGGACGGCCGGACGGGCGCCAGCCTGTACCACGCGTGGGACGAGGACGGCGCGCTGCTGGGCGAGGCGGACGCGGCCGTCACGATCTCCTTCGACCGCCCGTTCGCGGGCGCGGGCCTGCCGCTGCACGTCGGCCACGCGTACGACTTCATCCGCTGGGCGGAACGGTACGGCTACGACCTCGCGTACGCCGACGCGCGTGATCTGCACGCGGGGCGCGTCGATCCGACGCGCTACCGCGGCCTGGTCTTCCCCGGGCACGACGAGTACTGGTCGGTCCCCATGCGCCGGACGGCCGAGCGTGCCCGCGACACCGGCACGTCCCTGGTCTTCCTCTCCGCCAACACCATGTACTGGCAGGTGGAGCTGTCCCCGTCACCCTCGGGGCCGGACTCCCTGCTGACCTGCCGCAAGCGCCAGGGGCCCGGGCGCCCGGCGCTCTGGCGCGAGCTGGGCCACCCCGAGCAGCAGCTGATGGGCATCCAGTACGCGGGCCAGGTGCCCGAGCCCGCGCCGCTGGTCGTCCGCAACGGCGAGCACTGGCTGTGGGAGGCCACCGGCGCGCACGAAGGGGACGAGCTGCCGGGTCTGGTCGCTGGGGAGGCCGACCGGTACTTCCCGCGCACGAGCCTGCCCGAACACGTCAGCCGGGTGCTGCTGGCCCACTCCCCGTACCGCGACGGGGACGGCGTCCGGCGGCACCAGGAGACGTCCCTGTACCGGGCTCCGAGCGGCGCCCTGGTCTTCGCCTCAGGCACCTTCGCCTGGTCGCCCGCGCTGGACCGGCCGGGCCACATCGACGAGAGAATCCAGCGGGCCACCGCCAATCTTCTCGACCGCATCTGCAAACGCGACTGAGATTCGGGGGCGCGCCGCGCCCTGCCGTCGAGCACCCACCACGAGGCGTCGGAGGGCGTGCGGCGCCTGCCGTGCGCCGCGTCGGCCCACCCTGAAGCGCTGCCGGGCGCCCGCATGCGCGAGAATCGGAACGACTCCTGGATCAACCTACGCGGAGGCAGCGTGTCCGGATTCGTTGAAAAGCCCGAACCCGTGGAGGTGCCGGGCCTGGTCCATCTCCACACCGGCAAGGTGCGCGACCTCTACGAGAACACCGACGGCGACCTGATCATGGTCGCCAGCGACCGCACTTCCGCGTACGACTGGGTGCTGCCCACCGAGATCCCCGACAAGGGCCGGGTCCTCACCCAGCTCTCGCTGTGGTGGTTCGACCAGCTCGCCGATCTGGCGCCCAACCACGTGCTCTCCACCGAGGTCCCGGCCGGCGCCCCCGCCGACTGGGCGGGCCGCACCCTGGTCTGCAAGTCCCTCCAGATGGTCCCGGTCGAGTGCGTGGCCCGCGGCTACCTCACCGGCTCGGGCCTGAAGGAGTACCAGGAGTCCCGTACGGTCTGCGGCCTCGCGCTCCCCGAGGGCCTGGAGGACGGCTCCGAGCTGCCCGCGCCGATCTTCACCCCGGCCACCAAGGCCGAGGTCGGCGAGCACGACGAGAACGTCTCGTACGAAGAGGTCGCACGCCAGGCCGGCGCGGAGACCGCGGCACAGCTGCGCCAGGCGACCCTCGCGGTGTACAGCCGGGCCCGGGACATCGCCCGCGAGCGCGGGATCATCCTGGCGGACACCAAGTTCGAGTTCGGTTACGCGACGGACGAGGACGGCACACGGACGCTGACCCTCGCCGACGAGGTGCTGACGCCGGACTCCTCGCGCTTCTGGCCGGCCGATCAGTGGCAGCCGGGCCGCGCCCAGCCGTCCTTCGACAAGCAGTTCGTCCGGGACTGGCTGACCTCGCCGGCCTCCGGCTGGGACCGCACGAGCGAGCAGCCGCCGCCCCCGCTGCCGGCGGAGATCGTGGAGCAGACCCGGGCGAAGTACATCGAGGCGTACGAGCGGCTCACCGGCCACAAGTGGTCCTGAGCGGTAAGCCCGCACACGAGAAAAGGCCCCGGTCGCGATGACCGGGGCCTTTCCCTTACGGAGCGGACGACGAGGCTCGAACTCGCGACCTCAACCTTGGCAAGGTTGCGCTCTACCAACTGAGCTACGTCCGCCTGCCCGGCGCCGAAGCGCGCGGTGCGAGAACCACTATAGCCAACCGCGCGGGGTGCTCGTGCCGTCCGGCGGGCGACGGGAACGGAATGTGGCCACGGACACAGATCAATTTCCCCGTACGTTCCCGATCTCTTCCTGGACCAGGAAGATCATGCAGGCGGGAAAAGCAGAAGGCCCCGGTCGCGATGACCGGGGCCTTCTTTCCCTGAGCGGACGACGAGGCTCGAACTCGCGACCTCAACCTTGGCAAGGTTGCGCTCTACCAACTGAGCTACGTCCGCATGCATCCGTCCGGCTCTCACCGAGCGGCGCGACAGCTACTCTACCTGATCCAGAGGACTGGTCGAGACTGTCAGAGCGGGTGACAGGGATCGCACACTGCGCCTCCCCCTTGGAAAGGGGGCGCTCTACTACTGAGCTACACCCGCGTGACTCCTCGGGGCCCGGCCTGTCGGCCTCGCCCCTCGGCGTGCTCCAGACTTTAGCTGATCAAGGGGGGTACAGCGCAAGTCCGCTGCCGGCAGGGGCGGCCGGCCGGCACCGGACTCAGCTGTTGGCGGCCTCGAACGCCTCGTAGACCTTCTTCGGGATGCGGCCCCGCGGGGGCACGTCCATGTGGTGCGAGCGGGCCCAGGCCCGCACGGCGGCGGGGTCTGCCGCGACCGGGGTGTGGCGGTATGCCTTGCCCGACCTCGCGCGCTTGCGGCCGGCCTCGACGTACGGAGCGAGCACCTCGCGCAGTTTCTTCGCATTGGCGGGATTGACGTCGATCTCGTACGTCTTCCCGTCCAATCCGAAGGCGACCGTCTCTGCGGCTTCTCCGCCGTCGATGTCATCGGAGAGCGTGACTACTACGCGCTGCGCCACGGATATCGGTCCTTTCGCGTGGCATCTCCGTGCTGACATGGGGAGATGCCACAGATCCGGATGTCTGGGATCAATGCTTTTTCATTTGTACAGCGATGAGCAATGCATTGTGAAGCCCAGTTAATTTCCTCAGCGTGTCATCGCGCAATCGGGACTGCCGATCTTTTCGAGGATTTTTCCCGGGTGTTCACAACCGGCGATACCGGTACGTGATCGGCCGAGTACAGATCTATGCGCGTAGATTTTTCGGCAAGGTACTGTGAAGGAACCGAGTCGGGGTCCGGGGTGTCCCCGGATAAACCCAGCCGCACCACACAAAACCGGGAGTGCCAGTGGCACGCGTCGTAGTCGACGTCATGCTCAAGCCCGAGATCCTCGACCCGCAGGGACAGGCGGTGCAGCGTGCACTGCCGCGTCTGGGCTTCGAGGGCATCTCCGACGTACGTCAGGGCAAGCGTTTCGAACTTGAGGTGGAGGGCCCGGTCGACGAGCCCGCCCTCGCCCGCATCCGTGAGATGGCCGAGACCTTCCTCGCCAACACCGTCATCGAAGACTTCGTCGTGCGGGTCGACTCATGACCGCTCGTATCGGAGTCATCACCTTCCCCGGAACGCTGGACGACCGCGACACCCAGCGCGCCGTCCGGCTCGCGGGGGCCGAGGCCGTGCCGCTGTGGCACAAGGACAAGGACCTCAAGCAGGTCGACGCCGTGGTGCTGCCCGGCGGCTTCTCCTACGGCGACTACCTGCGCGCCGGTGCCATCTCCCGCTTCTCGCCGGTCATGGACACCGTGATCGAGCAGGCCAAGGCGGGCATGCCGGTCCTCGGCATCTGCAACGGCTTCCAGGTCCTCACGGAGACGCACCTCCTCCCCGGTGCGATGCTGCGCAACAACCACCTCCACTTCATCTGCCGCGATCAGAAGCTGCGGGTGGAGAACGCCGGGACGGCGTGGACGGCGGACTACACCGCCGGCCAGGAGATCAACATCCCGCTGAAGAACATCGACGGCCGCTACGTCGCCGATGAGCGCACCCTCGACGAGCTGGAGGCCGAGGGCCGCGTCGCCTTCCGGTACCTGGACGTCAACCCCAATGGCTCGCTGCGGGACATCGCCGGCATCACCAATGCGGCCGGCAATGTCGTCGGCCTCATGCCGCACCCCGAGCACGCCGTCGAGCCGCTGATCGGTACGGGACGTACCGACGGCCTCGGATTCTTCACCTCGATCCTGAAGAAGTTGGTCAACGCATGACGCTGGACACGGTCAAGCACGCCGCCGGGACGCCCGACGTCGACCAGCCCTGGGCCGAACTGGGCCTGAAGCAGGAGGAGTACGAGCGGGTCCGCGAGATCCTCGGCCGCCGTCCCACCGGCGCCGAGCTCGCGATGTACTCCGTCATGTGGTCCGAGCACTGCTCCTACAAGAGCAGCAAGGTCCACCTCCGGCAGTTCGGCGAGAAGGCCCCGGAGACCGACGCGCTGCTCGTCGGCATCGGCGAGAACGCGGGCGTCGTGGACGTCGGCAACGGTTACGCGGTCACCTTCAAGGTCGAGTCGCACAACCACCCCTCGTACGTCGAGCCGTACCAGGGCGCCGCGACCGGTGTCGGCGGCATCGTCCGCGACATCATCGCGATGGGCGCCCGCCCGGTCGCCGTGGTCGACCCGCTGCGCTTCGGCGCCGCCGACCACCCCGACACCAAGCGCGTCCTCCCGGGCGTCGTCGCGGGCATCGGCGGCTACGGCAACTGCCTGGGCCTGCCCAACATCGGCGGCGAGGTCGTCTTCGACTCCTGCTACCAGGGCAACCCGCTGGTCAACGCCGGCGCCATCGGCGTCATGCGGCACGAGGACATCCACCTCGCCAAGGCGTCCGGCGCGGGCAACAAGGTCATCCTGTACGGCGCCCGGACCGGCGGCGACGGCATCGGCGGCGCGTCGATCCTGGCCTCCGAGACCTTCGACGACTCCAAGCCGTCGAAGCGCCCGGCCGTCCAGGTCGGCGACCCCTTCCAGGAGAAGCTCCTCATCGAGTGCACCCTGGAGGCGTTCGCCGAGAAGCTGGTCGTCGGCATCCAGGACCTCGGCGCGGCCGGCCTGTCCTGCGCCACCTCCGAGCTGGCCTCGAACGGCTCCGGCGGCATGCGCGTCGAGCTCGACGACGTACCGCTGCGCGACTCCACGCTCTCGCCCGAGGAAATCCTCATGAGCGAGTCGCAGGAGCGCATGTGCGCGGTCGTCGAGCCCGAGAAGGTCGACCGCTTCCTGGAGATCTGCGAGAAGTGGGACGTCACCGCCACCGTCATCGGTGAGGTCACCGACGGCGACCGGCTGGAGATCTTCTGGCACGGCGAGAAGATCGTCGACGTCGACCCGCGCACGGTGGCCCACGAGGGCCCGGTGTACGAGCGTCCGTACGCCCGCCCCGAGTGGCAGGACACCCTGCAGGCCGACGACGCCGCCAAGCTGGCCCGCCCGGCCAACGGCGACGAGCTGCGCGAGCAGGTCCTCAAGCTGGTCGGCTCGCCGAACCAGGCGTCCAAGTCCTGGATCACCTCCCAGTACGACCACTTCGTACAGGGCAACACCGTGCTGGCCAGCCCGGAGGACTCCGGGATGATCCGCATCGACGCCGAGTCCGGGCTGGGCGTGGCGCTCGCCACCGACGGCAACGGCCGCTTCGCGAAGCTGGACCCGTACCACGGTGCACAGCTCGCGCTCGCCGAGTCGTACCGGAACGTGGCCGCGACCGGCGCCAAGCCGCTCGCCGTCTCGGACTGCCTGAACTTCGGTTCGCCCGAGGACCCGGCCGTCATGTGGCAGTTCGCCGAGGCCATCCGCGGCCTCGCGGACGGCTGCCAGCAGCTGGGCACGCCGGTCACCGGCGGCAACGTCTCGCTCTACAACCAGACGGGCGAGGCCGCTATCCACCCGACGCCGGTCGTCGCCGTCCTCGGCGTGATCGACGACGTGGCCCGCCGTACGCCGGTCGCCTTCGCGGAAGAGGGCCAGCTCCTCTACCTGCTCGGCGACACCCGCGACGAGCTGAGCGGCTCGGCCTGGGCCCAGGTGATCCACGACCACCTGGGCGGCCTGCCGCCGGAGGTGGACCTGGAGCGCGAGCGGCTGCTCGCCGAGATCCTGATCTCCGCCTCCCGCGACGGCATGATCGACGCGGCGCACGACCTGTCCGACGGCGGACTGGTCCAGGCCCTGGTGGAGTCCTGCCTCAAGGGCGGCAAGGGCGCCCGGGTCGTCATCCCCGACGGCCAGGACCCCTTCGTCACGCTGTTCTCCGAGTCCGCGGGCCGCGCGGTCGTCTCGGTACCGCGCAGCGAGGAGCTCCGCTTCACCGACATGTGCGGTGCGCGCGGCCTCCCGGTGACCCGCATCGGCGTCGTCGACGGCGATGTCCTCGACGTGCAGGGCCAGTTCAGCATCCCGCTGAGCGAGCTGCGCACGGCGCACGAGGAGACGATCCCGGGCATCTTCGGCTGATCGCTTTCCTTGTCACGGGCGGTGTCCCCGCCGGAGAAATCCGGTGGGGCCACCGCCCGTTGGCGTTAGGCTCGCGCTCATGCCACCGGCCAAGAAGCGTCCTCGCAAGTACGACCCCGCCAAGACCCGGGCCGCGGTGACGGCGCAGTTCGCCCATGTACGTGAGGCCGTGCGGGCCTTCGGTACCGAGGAGTTCGCGCGGCCGACGCGGCTGGGGGAGTGGACCGTACGGGAGCTCGTCGTGCACTTCTCCATGGCGCTGGAGCATGTGGCGGCCGGCCTGGAGCGGCCGGTGCCGGCGCGGCAGGAGATGACGCTCGCCGAGTGGCCGTTCGCCACGGCGCCGCACGCCGACGGGATCGACGAGTACGTGCGGAAGACGGCGGCCGAGCAGGACCCGGTCGCGCTGCTGGACCGGACCGCCGAGCGGTACACCACGCTGGTGTCCGGCGCCGCCGACGACCGGCTGCTGCCGGTCAGGACCGGCGTGATGCGGCTGGACGAGTTCCTGGTGACCCGCTGCGTCGAGCTGGTCGTGCACACCGACGACCTGGCCGCGGCGACCGGTACGGAGATCCCGTACGACCGGCAGGCGCTGGCCGCCGCGACCCGGCTGCTCGCCGACGCGCTGGCGGAGAAGGCGCCGGGGGGCTCCGTGGAGGTACGGGTACCGCCCTTCGCGGTCGTGCAGTGCGTGGCGGGGCCCCGGCACACCCGCGGCACCCCGCCGAACGTCGTGGAGACCGACCCGCTGACCTGGCTGCGGCTGGCGACGGGGCGTACGTCCTGGGCCGACGCACTGGCGGACGCGGCGGTCAGCGCGAGCGGCGAACGGGCCGATCTGGGGGAGTACCTTCCGGTGCTGTCCTGAGAGGTTCCTGGGAGCCCGGCATTTGCTGACGGGAAAGACGTGGCGCACGAGTCACGGTCTCGGCGCAGAAAGCCCACTAAAGGGGGACTCGTCGTCCGGCCGGTCCGGCAATGGCGCGGAAGTGACGCTTCTCACCAGATGTGAGCTGCGGATAAGCAGCCGGTGATCGCCCCGGTCGCCGCGGCGTTCACCGCAAAGGCCGACATGACGGCGCCGCACCAGGAGCTATGGGGGCTGCGCTGTCTCGAAGCCGTCTCGAATTCGAGCGCTGACCGTGTGTTCACGTCAAGCACATCGTGCAGGTTCACGGCCATCCCCGGTTCGGATGAATCCCGTACCTGCCCTAGACTCATTGATGTGCGTGGTGACGGACGACTCAACCACGACCTGCTCCCTGGTGAGAAGGGTCCCCAGGACGCCTGCGGCGTCTTTGGTGTCTGGGCCCCGGGAGAAGAGGTCGCCAAACTCACTTATTTCGGGCTGTACGCGCTGCAGCACCGCGGACAGGAGTCTGCGGGCATCGCAGTGAGCAACGGCTCACAGATCCTGGTCTTCAAGGACATGGGGCTCGTTTCCCAGGTCTTCGACGAGACCTCCCTGGGCTCCCTCCAGGGCCACATCGCCGTGGGCCATGCCCGCTACTCCACCACCGGTGCGTCCGTGTGGGAGAACGCCCAGCCGACTTTCCGTGCCACCGCGCACGGCTCGATCGCGCTGGGCCACAACGGCAATCTGGTGAACACCGCCGAGCTGGCCGAGCTGGTCGCCGAGCTGCCCCGCGAGGGCGGCCGGGCGACGCAGGTCGCGGCCACCAACGACACCGACCTGGTGACGGCGCTGCTGGCCGGCCAGGTCGACGAGGACGGCAAGCCGCTGACCGTCGAGGAGGCCGCCCCGCGCGTCCTCCCGAAGGTCAAGGGCGCCTTCTCGCTGTGCTTCATGGACGAGCACACCCTGTACGCCGCCCGTGACCCGCAGGGCATCCGCCCGCTGGTCCTCGGCCGCCTGGAGCGCGGCTGGGTGGTCGCCTCCGAGACCGCGGCGCTGGACATCTGCGGCGCCAGCTTCATCCGGGAGATCGAGCCCGGTGAGATGGTCGCCATCGACGAGGACGGCCTGCGCGCCACCCGCTTCGCCGAGGCCCGCCCCAAGGGCTGCGTCTTCGAGTACGTCTACCTCGCCCGTCCCGACACGGACATCGCGGGCCGGAACGTGTACCTCTCCCGCGTGGAGATGGGCCGCAGGCTGGCTGCCGAGGCGCCCGCCGACGCGGACCTGGTGATAGCGACGCCCGAGTCCGGCACGCCGGCTGCGGTCGGCTATGCCGAGGCCAGCGGTATCCCGTTCGGCTCCGGCCTGGTCAAGAACTCCTACGTCGGCCGGACCTTCATCCAGCCCTCGCAGACCATCCGCCAGCTGGGCATCCGCCTGAAGCTCAACCCGCTGAAGGAAGTCATCCGCGGCAAGCGCCTGGTGGTCGTCGACGACTCGATCGTCCGCGGCAACACCCAGCGCGCGCTGGTACGGATGCTCCGCGAGGCCGGCGCCGCCGAGGTCCACGTCCGGATCTCCTCCCCGCCGATCAAGTGGCCGTGCTTCTTCGGCATCGACTTCGCCACCCGCGCCGAGCTGATCGCCAACGGTCTCTCGGTCGAGGAGATCGGCAAGTCCCTGGGTGCCGACTCGCTCTCGTACATCTCCATCGACGCCATGGTCGAGGCGACCACGATCGCCAAGCCCAACCTGTGCCGCGCCTGCTTCGACGGCGAGTACCCGATGGAGCTGCCCGACCCGGAGCTGCTCGGCAAGCACCTGCTGGAGTCGGAGACCGAGGGCCGGACGTCGTCCGACGTGGACGGTGTGCAGACGCTCACCGCCGGGGTCGGCGGCGCCGACGCGCTGCGTCGCCCGTAGAACCCCTGCAAGACGACACGAAAGCTCTCAGCCATGTCTGCTGAATCTCCTGCCGGTGCCAGCTACGCGAGCGCGGGCGTCGACATCGAAGCGGGCGACCGCGCCGTCGACCTCATGAAGAAGTGGGTCAAGAAGGCCACCCGCCCCGAGGTCGTCGGCGGCCTCGGCGGCTTCGCCGGCCTCTTCGACGCCTCCGCGCTCAAGCGGTACGAGCGCCCGCTGCTCGCCTCCGCGACCGACGGCGTGGGCACCAAGGTCGACATCGCCCGCAAGATGGGCGTGTACGACACGATCGGCCACGACCTGGTCGGCATGGTCGTGGACGACCTGGTCGTCTGCGGCGCCGAGCCGCTGTTCATGACCGACTACATCTGCGTCGGCAAGGTCTTCCCCGAGCGCGTCGCCTCGATCGTGAAGGGCATCGCCGAGGGCTGTGTGCTGGCCGGCTGCGCGCTGGTCGGCGGCGAGACCGCCGAGCACCCGGGCCTGCTGGGCGAGGACGACTTCGACGTCGCCGGGGCCGGTACGGGCGTGGTCGAGGCCGACCGCGTGCTGGGCGCGGATCGTATCCGTAAGGGTGACGTGGTGATCGCCATGGAGTCCTCCGGTCTTCACTCGAACGGGTACTCGCTCGTTCGCCACGTGCTCTTCGACCGCGCCGGCATGGGCCTGGACCGGGAGGTCGCCGAGTTCGGCCGCACCCTCGGCGAGGAGCTGCTGGAGCCCACCAAGATCTACTCGCTGGACTGTCTGGCGCTCACCCGCACCACCGACGTGCACGCCTTCTCGCACATCACCGGCGGCGGCCTCGCGGCCAACCTCGCGCGGGTGATCCCGGACGGACTGCACGCCACCGTCGACCGCTCCACCTGGACCCCCGGCGCGATCTTCGACCTGGTCGGCACGGCCGGCTCGGTCGAGCGCCTGGAGCTGGAGAAGACCCTGAACATGGGCGTCGGCATGATGGCCGTCGTGCCCCAGGAGTCGGTGGACGCGGCGCTCACCACTCTCGCGGACCGGGGCGTTACCGCCTGGGTCAGCGGCGAGATCGTCGAGCGCGGCGACCAGGCCGAGGCCGTGGCCCTGACCGGTGATTACGCAGGCTGACGCAGGCCCCGCACGGCAGCAGGGCAGCACAGAACCCGGTCCGGGCGATGCCCCGGACCGGGTCCGTGATGCTGCTGTTGCCTTGAGCGCGCGGCGGCGTCAGGCACGACGACGGTGGTCGGACGAGTTGCCCTCGTCCTCCTCATCGTCATCGTTGTTGTACAGGTCGGCGTACCGTGCGTACGGGTCGTCGTCCTCGTCATCCTCGAACGGCTCACCGTTCGGCGGCTGCTGTGCCGGCTGTTGCGGCGATGCACCCAGCTCTTCGGCCAGGCGTGAGAGATCAGTCCCACCGCTGTTGTACTTCAGCTGGCGGGCGACCTTCGTCTGCTTGGCCTTGGCCCGGCCGCGCCCCATGGCTCGACCCCCTCAACGACGGGGCTCGACGGCCCCAGAGTCTTGACACGCGTTCATGATTCAGAGCGGACTCTCGACGGAGAGTCCGGCCCGTAGGGCTTTAACGGTACCTGCTTCCGCGGCCATACGGTACGTCGCCCGCACCACCGGCCGCCCGGCATGACTCGCGGGACGCCCCGTACCCGCTGGTCAGCTGCGATTTTAACGTGTCACGTCCGGCGACCCGCCGGTGGGTGGTGAGGGATGTCTCCTTCACCGCCCACCGAGCGTGTCACTGTAGGAACCCCACGGTCACCGACGGCGGCCGCGGGGCGTGGCGACGGTCACGCGGAGCGTGCCTCCGCCATCCGGAGTTCGGCCAGCCGGTCCGCCGCCGCGGCCGGCGGGATGCCATCCGCCTTCGCATTCGCGAATATTGAAAGCGTGGTGTCGAAGATCTTCCCGGCCTTGATCTTGCACCGGTCGAAATCAAACCCGTGCAGCTCGTCCGCCACCTGGATGACACCGCCCGCATTGACCACATAGTCGGGCGCGTAAAGGATTCCGCGGTCGGCGAGATCCTTCTCCACGCCCGGGTGCGCGAGCTGGTTGTTGGCCGCGCCGCAGACCACCTTCGCGGTCAGAACCGGTACGGATTCATCGTTGAGCGCGCCGCCCAGCGCGCACGGCGCGTACACGTCGAGGCCCTCGGTACGGATGAGCGCCTCGGTGTCGACGGCCGCGCGGACCTGCGGGTGCGTGGCCAGAATTCGCTCCACCGATTCGGCCCGTACGTCCGTGATGACCACCTCTGCCCCGTCTTCGAGCAGGTGCTCGACGAGGTGGCGGCCGACCTTGCCGACGCCCGCGATGCCCACCTTCTTGTCGCGCAGGCTGGGGTCGCCCCACTGGTGCTGCGCGGCGGCGCGCATCCCCTGGAAGACGCCGTACGCGGTGAGGACGGAGGAGTCGCCGGCGCCGCCGTTCTCGGGCGAGCGGCCGGTGGTCCAGCGGTTCGTCCGGGCGACGACGTCCATGTCCGCGACGTACGTGCCGACGTCACAGGCCGTGACGTAACGGCCACCGAGGGAGGCCACACAGCGGCCATAAGCGAGCAGCAGCTCTTCGGTCTTGACCACATCGGGATCGCCGATGATCACGGCCTTGCCGCCGCCGTGCTCCAGGCCCGCGAGCGCGTTCTTGTACGACATGCCGCGCGAGAGGTTCAGTGCGTCCAGCACGGCCTCCTCCTCGGAGGCGTACGCGTGGAAGCGGGTGCCGCCCAGGGCCGGGCCGAGCGCGGTGCTGTGGATCGCGATCACGGCCTTGAGACCGCTGGCGCGGTCCTGGCAGAGCACGACCTGCTCATGGCCGCCCTGATCGGTCCGGAACAGGGTGTGCAGGACACCGTCATTGGTGCCTGCGGAGATCCCCGGCACGGAGTGCTCGGGGGAAGGACGTACGTCGGTCACTGTGGTGACTCCCATAGTCGCGGTGGACGCCCTCGGGTCGTTCCCCCCGCTTGTGGCAGGGGAAGCGGGGGGAGGGCCGGTCGGGGGAAGCGTATGACCTTCGACGCCCGTTGATCGGCACAGTGCGGAGGATCACCCCCTAGTGGGGGATGGGCATGGGACGATTTGCGCATGCCGGGCCGCTCGCCGGGGGCAACTCCCGGTGGTCTGCTCCCCCTTGGCAGACTCCTCTGCGGCGGACTTCCTTGCGGTCCTGCGGAGAGGGACCGACTGAAGAATGGAGCGGGCGTGGCCTTGGCGTCGTCGGTGATGGTCCCGTATGCGGCGTATCTACGGGTCTACGAACCGCTGGCAGCGTTCCCCGAGCCGGAGCGCGCCCACTGGGCGCAGTACGCCAAGCGGGACGACGCGCCCACCGCCCAGGACGAGCTGCGGCGCTCGCTGGCGGATCTGCTGGCGACCCCGCCCGTGGCGGTCCCCGTGCACGAGAGCGCCGACGCGTTCGTCGCCGTCGTGGACGGCGTGACGTGCGTGTGCCCCTGGCGGACGCGGCTGCGGGGCTGGCAGGCGCTGGAGGAGCTGCCCGAGCTGCTGCCGGCGCCGGTACTGGACGCCGCCCTGCCCCCGGTCGTCCGCCGGCAGGCCGCCGCCGACTATGAGCGGTGGCTGGATCTGAACCCTGACGCGCGCCCCTGGATCCGCACGGCGACCTGGCACGTACCGGTGCGCTGGTTCGTGCTCTTCAACGACGCGGAGCGTGAGTACACGAAGAGTGACCAAGGGCTCGTACTGCGTTACCGCACGCCGATGGTGGAGGCCAGACGCCGGGTCGCGCGCGGCCTGCGCACCCTCAAGGACGCGCTCGAAGAGGGCCCCCTGATCGACGGCCTGGTAGATGTGGGGCGCTGGCTGGAGGAATTCCACCCGCGCGCCCTCGTGGAGCTGGACTACGGGGGGCTGGTGCACGCCGTCCCCGAGGGGCAGCTTGCCGAGGACCATTCCGCCGCGGAAGTGGCGGAGGGGCTCACGGCGCTGCGCGAGGGGGACGGGGAGCGCGCCGGCGCGGCGTACGAGAAGCTGTCGGACCGCTGGCGTGCGGTCCGGGAGCGGCAGTACGCGAGCTGACCGCGGGCTTGGGTGATCATTTTCGGAGGCACGTGTCGCGATGACGCGCGCCTCCGTTGTGCGCCCCCGGCGGGCGTACCGGCGCGTGCCTACAGGTGGTGGGCTGCAGGCGATCCCTGTGCGGTGGTTGAGGTTTTTCTGTGCGGTGCTGTGTGATCACGGTGCGGTGGTTCGGATGTAGGGGACGTAGGTCCCGATCCGGTCTTTTCGCACAACAGTGACCTAAAGCACTGACTTCGGGCCTTGCCACCAACTACCACCCTCGTGCCAAAATAGGACAAGGAGCCTGACTGGGGCTCCTTCCGTCCAACTAAGGGCGGATAGATCGGTATTGCACTCCTTGGTGGGGCTGGTGACGCCTGGTCACGTTGTGACTGATCGTCACAGGGGCGTGACTGTCCGCTATGGCACGGTCCATCGGCTTCCGTCGAGGTTGAACACCTGAGAGGGCAATTCCATCGGTTTGGCCGACGCGGCTGGACAGATGGTGTAGTTGTAGTGCCGAGGACAAGCCGTTCGTCCTATAACCGACTCGGCCCGCGTCCGCCATTTCGGGCAACGCGGGTCAAGGTGCAGAATTTAGAGGAAAGAACCGTGATGGTTCGGTTCTCCCGAGGAGGCCGCTCATGACCGCTCGCACCCCTGACGCCGAGCCGCTGCTGACCCCTGCCGAGGTTGCCACGATGTTTCGTGTCGACCCCAAGACGGTGACCCGTTGGGCCAAGGCAGGCAAGCTCACGTCCATCCGGACTCTCGGTGGACATCGGCGCTACCGCGAGGCTGAGGTCCGCGCACTGCTGGCGGGCATCCCCCAGCAGCGCAGCGAGGCCTGAAAACACGCATGACCGGGCATTTCCGGGTCCCCCAACCCGCGACATGCCCATAGAGCACCACAAAGCTCCATATGACGAGGCGCCTGCCCCAACAGGCGCCGCACCTGCGCCACATGGGTACGTCATCGATCGCGCTGGACTCCGCCGGGTCCAGCGCGATCTTTTTTGTGCGCTCATGTGCCCTTGGGCCGCTCGCCCGCCCCCGTCGGCCGGGCGTGTCGCTGACGCTGTGTGCGCGGACCGGGGCGTCGCTGATGGTCACCGCCCACGGGGGTCCCGGAACTGCGGCCCTGTACCCAGCGGTACGGCCGAGGGGGCACCGGGATGGGCGGTGCAATTGCACATATTAAATTGACTGCCTGTAGGCAGGGCGTAAGTTCCCCTGATCCCAAAACTCGTACGGTGACACCCGTCACAGCCGTCAGTGGTTGTCCCATTGGCGGCCGCTGCGGTAGTGCACAGCGGTCAACCCGCTCCTCAACAGCCTCTCACCGCACGGGCGATGAGGGAGGCGTCATTGGTCACCTCGGGAGCGGACTTTCGTCCTCGCTGAAGATCGCGGGCGCGGAAATGACGACGCGGGGGGCCGGCCGCGGCATCGGTGGCCGCGAAGAAGCCGTCACGCGCCGCGTACGGGCCGCAGAGGCGTCCCCGGGCGCCGAAGAGCGTCCGGTGCGCGTCGCGGCCGCTGGTGCGCCCGCAGAGACGATCTTGGTCGCCGGGTCCTCCGGAGCGTGCTCGAGCGCCAGCCGCAGGAGCCGTCGGCACACCGGGCAGAGCCGGGTCGCGTGCCGGAAGCCCGCGGCGGCGGACAGATGCGCACGGAGCAGTGCGCCGGTCTCGTGTCTCCCCGTTGCCGTCATCGCCCGCACCTCCGCACCCCGCCCGTGCTTCGTGAGTACCGGCGGCGGGTGGCGCAGTCAAGGAGTCGGGCTGGGCGTCGGCGGCGGGGCGGGGGCCGAAAACCGGCCGCCAAGCACGAGCCGAGCGGCCCTGAGTACGACGAAAGGGCCCGCATCCTGATCGGATGCGGGCCCTTTCTGCTGCGGTCCTGACGGGATTTGAACCCGCGGCCTCCACCTTGACAGGGTGGCGAGCACTCCAAACTGCTCCACAGGACCTTGCTGCTTCCTCCGCTTGCGCGGTGGCTGCGAAGCAAGACTCTACAGCAGGTCAGGGGGTGCGGTCGAACTCGCTGCCGGGGAAGGCCCTGGTCGGCGCCCGGCGGTGACCCAGCGCACACCGGAAAGGCCCTGCGCCGCCTAGGGAGCGGCCGCGTCCACCGCCTTCACGATCCGCTTGTCGGAGATCGGATACGCGGTGCCCAGCGCGTGCGCGAAGTAGCTCACCCGCAGCTCCTCGATCATCCAGCGGATCTCCCGCGCCTGCTGCGGCACCGGCCGCCCCGCCGGGAACTGTTCCAGCAGCCAGGCGAATTCATCCTGCATCTCCTTCACCTTCGCCATCCGGGAGCGGTCCCGCTCGGCGTTGGTGGGCATCTGCTGGAGCCGGCGGTCGGCGGCGACGAGGTACCGCATCAGGTCCGGCAGCCGCTTGGCGCCGTGCTCGGTGACGAAGCCCGGCTTGATGAGCCGCGCCAGCTGATCCCGGACGTCCGCGACCGAGTCCAGCAGCACCGGCGAGGTGGTGTCCTTCAGCCGCCGCTCGCACGCCTGCCAGGCCGCCAGTACCTCGCGGACCTGCTGCACCGTCTTCATCGTGGCGTCGACCAGGTCGGCCCGCACCGCGTCGAAGAGCTTCTTGAACCCCTCCTCGTCCCAGGCCGGGCCGCCGTGCGCGGCGATCAGCCGGTCCGCCGCGGCGGTCACGCAGTCGTCGAAGAGCGACTGAATCGAGCCATGCGGATTACTGGAGAGCGCGAGCTTCTGCTGATTGGTGAGCTTGCTCTGCGCGAACTTGGCCGGGTTCGACTGGATGTTGAGCAGGATGAGGCGGCGGGTGCCGGCCCACATCGCGCTCCGCTGTTCCGCCTCGGTGTCGAAGAGTCGTACGGCCACCGAGGTGCCCTCGTCGACGAGCGCCGGGTACGCCTTCAGGGGCTGGCCCGCGCGCCGCGTCTCGAAGGTGTGCGGCAGCGTGCCGATGGTCCAGGAGGTCAGGCCCGTGCGCTGCTCCGGCCCCGCCGGGCCCGCGTCCGCGCCGCCCTTGCCGGGCTGCCCGCCCTGCTTCTGCGCCGCCTGCTTCTGGGCGGCCTGCTCGAACGCCTTGGAGATCGCCGCCCGGGTCTTGGGCTTGAGCTTCAGCCGCAGCGCTTCGAGGTCCTTGGCCTCGGCGAGCTTGCGCCGCCGCTCGTCCACCACGCGGAAGGTGATCTTCAAGTGGTCCGGCACCTTGGACCAGTCAAAATCAGCCGCGTCGACGGGCACGCCGACCATCCGCTGCAGCCCGGCCGCCAGCGAGGCGGTCAGCGGGCCCTGCAGCGGCACGGTCGTGTCCAGGAAGCGGGCCGCGAAGTTCGGCGCCGGCACGTAGTTGCGCCGGATCGGCTTCGGCAGGGACCGGATCAGCTCGGTGACCACCTGCTCGCGCAGACCCGGGATCTGCCAGTCGAAGCCCTCGGCCGTGACCTGGTTGAGCACCTGGAGCGGGATGTGGACGGTCACGCCGTCCGCGTCGGCGCCCGGCTCGAACTGGTACGTGACCCTGAACTTCAGCTTCCCCTGCCGCCAGGAGTCCGGGTAGTCGTCCTTGGTGACGGCCTCGGCGGTTTCGTTGATGAGCATCGAGTGCTCAAAGTTGAGGAGTTGGGGCTCCTCCTTGTGCTTCTTCTTCCACCACGAGTCGAAGTGCGCCCCGGATACGACGTGTTCGGGGATGCGCTGGTCGTAGAAGTCGAAGAGCGTCTCGTCGTCCACGAGGATGTCGCGGCGCCGGGCCCGGTGCTCCAGCTCCTCGACCTCGCCCAGCAGCTTGCGGTTGTCGTGGAAGAACTGGTGGTGGGTCCGCCAGTCGCCCTCGACCAGGGCGTTACGGATGAACAGGTCGCGCGAGGTCTCCGGGTCGATCCGGCCGTAGTTGACCTTGCGCTGAGCCACGATCGGTACGCCGTAGAGCGTGACCCGCTCGTACGCCATCACCGCGGCCATCTTCTGTTCCCAGTGCGGCTCGCTGTACGTCCGCTTCACCAGGTGCTGCGCGAGCGGCTCGACCCACTCCGGCTCGATCTTCGCGTTCACCCGCGCCCACAGGCGGGACGTTTCGACCAGCTCCGCCGACATGATCCAGCGCGGCGGCTTCTTGAAGAGCGCCGAGCCGGGGAAGACCGCGAACTTGGCGCTGCGGGCGCCCAGATACTCGTTCTTGGCGTCCGTATCCTTCAGCCCGATATGCGAGAGCAAACCAGCAAGCAGCGACGTGTGGATGTGATCCGGGGCCGCGTCCTGCTCCGCGAGATGGATGCCCATCGTCTTGGCGACCGTACGCAGCTGCGTATAGATGTCCTGCCACTCGCGTATCCGCAGGTAGTTCAGGAACTCATTGCGGCACATCCGGCGGAACGCCGACGAAGAGAGCGCCTTCTGCTGCTCCCTGACATACCGCCAGAGATTCAGATACGCCAGGAAGTCGCTGGTCTCGTCCTTGAAGCGGGCGTGCTGCTGGTCGGCCTGCTGCTGCTTGTCGGCGGGCCGCTCGCGCGGGTCCTGGATGGACAGTCCCGCGGCGATGACCATGACTTCGCGTACGCAGCCGTTGCGGTCGGCCTCCAGGACCATCCGCGCGAGCCGCGGGTCCACCGGGAGCTGCGAGAGCTTCCGGCCCATCTGGGTGAGCCGTTTCTTCGGGTCCTTCTGCTTCGGGTCGATCGCGCCGAGCTCCTCCAGGAGCTGCACACCGTCCTTGATGTTCCGGCGGTCCGGCGGATCGATGAACGGGAACTTCTCGATGTCCCCGAGCCCGGCCGCGGTCATCTGCAGAATGACCGACGCCAGATTCGTCCGGAGAATCTCCGCGTCCGTGAACTCCGGCCGGGACTCGAAGTCCTCCTCCGAGTACAGCCGGATGCAGATGCCGTCGCTGAGCCGGCCGCAGCGGCCCTTGCGCTGGTTGGCGCTGGCCTGCGAGATCGGCTCGATCGGCAGCCGCTGCACCTTCGTGCGGTAGCTGTACCGCGAGATCCGCGCCATGCCGGTGTCGATGACGTACCGGATGCCGGGGACCGTCAGCGAGGTCTCCGCGACGTTCGTCGCCAGAACGATCCTCCGGCCCGAATGGCGCTGGAAGACGCGGTGCTGCTCGGCGTGCGACAGACGCGCGTACAGCGGCAGTACCTCGGTGTTCTGCGCGATCGCACCGCCCCGGTTCAGGCGTTTGGTCAGCGCGTCCGCCGTGTCCCGGATCTCCCGCTCGCCGGAGAGGAAGACCAGGATGTCGCCGGGGCCCTCGGCCTGCAGCTCGTCGGCCGCGTCGCAGATCGCGGTGACCTGGTCCCGGTCGGCGTCGTCGCCGCCCTCCTCCAGCAACGGGCGGTACCGCACCTCCACCGGATACGTACGCCCGCTGACCTCGACGATCGGCGCGTCCCCGAAGTGCCGCGAGAACCGCTCGGGATCGATCGTGGCCGACGTGATGACGACCTTCAGATCGGGCCGCTTCGGCAGCAGCTGCGCCAGGTAGCCGAGCAGGAAGTCGATGTTGAGACTGCGCTCGTGCGCCTCGTCGATGATGATCGTGTCGTACTGGCGCAGCTCGCGGTCCGTCTGGATCTCGGCGAGCAGAATGCCGTCCGTCATCAGCTTGACGAGGGTGTCCCCGCCGACCTGATCCGTGAACCGGACCTTCCAGCCGACCGCCTCGCCCAGCGGGGTCTTCAGCTCCTCGGCGACCCGCTCCGCGACCGTACGGGCGGCGATCCGGCGCGGCTGGGTGTGCCCGATGAGGCCCTGGACGCCCCGCCCCAGCTCCAGACAGATCTTCGGAATCTGCGTCGTCTTGCCGGAGCCGGTCTCGCCCGCGACGATCACGACCTGGTGGTCACGTATCGCCTCACGGATGTCGTCCTTCTTCTGGCTGACCGGCAGCTGCTCGGGATACGTGATCTCCGGAACGGCGGCCCGGCGCTGCTCGACGCGCAGCTGTGCTTCGGCGATGCTCTCGGCGATCTCGGCCAGCACGGCGGCCCGGGCCTCGGGCTTGCGGATCCGGCGCGCGCCGTCGAGCCGGCGGCCGAGCCGCTGCTGGTCGCGCAGCATCAGCTCGGGGAGCTGCGCTCCCAGGGCGGACAGGGTGGGCGAAGTGCCCTCGGGCGTGGCGCCCTGGGCCGCGGCGGAGGCAGGCTGACTGGACATACGCGATCCAGGATCTCACCTCGCCGAAACGACTGGCGAACGAATTGCGGTCGGGAGGGGCCGGAGACGGTCGGGGGCGGCCGGATCCGGGCGTTCGGGGAGGTGCCGGTACCGGCCCGACGCCGGCCGAAGAGAATGTCCGCGATGGGTGTTTTAGCGTGGTCTCATGTCCGATGATCACGACGCCGGGTCCTCTGGCCACGGCGCGCACGGCAGGCCACGGACCGCGGCCGAGAAGTGGACGGCCTTCAAGAAGTCACCGTTCCTGCCCGCGACCGTCCTGATCTTCATCCTGGCGACCGCCGCCGGCCTCTTCGCCGGCTCGTACACCTTCTCCATGGCCAATCCGACCCCGCATCACGTCCCCACTGCCCTGGTCGGCCCGCCGGACGACGCGCGCGGCAAGAAGTTCGTCCAGGGTATGGAGCAGGCCCTGAACGCCTCGCTGGAGCTGCGCGAGTACCGGACGTACGCGCAGGCCCGCGAGGCCGTCGATGAGCAGAAGGTGTTCTCGGTCATCAGCGTGGACGGGTCCGGCGTACGGATGGATCTCTCCAGCGCGACCGGCGCCTCGGTGGCCCAGCTCCTCCAACAGGCCGCGCCGCAGGTGGGCAAGAAGACCGGTGTCCCGGTCGCGATCAAGGACATCAAGCCGGTACAGCCGGGCGACCCGCGCGGCCTGGCGCTCTTCTACATCTCGCTCGCCGCGGTGATCGTCGGCTTCGTCGGCGCCATCCAGCTGAGCGTGCACGCCCGCGCGCTCAACCCGGCCGAGCGGATCGCGTACACCCTCGCCTACAGCCTGCTCGGCGGATTCACCATCGCCGCGGTGGTGGACTGGCTGCTGGGCGCGCTGACGCTGCCGTTCGTACAGTCCTGGCTGATCCTGGCGTTCACGATGTTCACGTCCGGCATGGTCTTCACGATGTTCAACACCTTGATCGGGCGCTGGGCGATGGTGCCGACCTGGGGCCTGATGGTGCTGCTGGGCAACCCCTCGTCCGGCGGCGCGGTCTCCTGGCCGCTGCTGCCGTCCGTACTCGGCCACATCGGCCAGTGGCTGCCCCCGGGTGCCTCGGTGAACGCCCAGCACACGGCCGTCTACTTCCCCGGCCACCAGCACGTCTTCCCGTACCTGGTACTGGCCGGCTGGTCCCTGCTCTCCTGCACGGTCTTCTGGACCTGGCGCCACCGCCACCCGGGCGGCCGGGCTACGGGGCGGGGGCACGCGGCGTAAATCCCCAAGAGCGCACGAAAAAACCCCGGGAAAAACTTCCCGGGGTTTTGTGCGGTGGCTGGGGCCGGGGTCGAACCGGCGACCTTCCGCTTTTCAGGCGGACGCTCGTACCAACTGAGCTACCCAGCCACGAGGTTTCACGTGAAACCTCAGCGGTCCTGACGGGATTTGAACCCGCGGCCTCCACCTTGACAGGGTGGCGAGCACTCCAAACTGCTCCACAGGACCAAGCTTGTGCGAGCACTAGTCTCGCACATGGTGTTGCGTGCCCCCAACGGGATTCGAACCCGTGCTACCGCCTTGAAAGGGCGGCGTCCTGGGCCACTAGACGATGAGGGCTGATGGCCCACCTGGGCGCTTTGTCGGCGCCGTCGGGGACGTGAGAAGCATATGGGATGGGGGGACGGTTCGCCAAAACGGTTTACGAACGGGGGGTCGGTGAGGTCCGCGAAGGGGTGGGTGACGGGGTGGCGCCGGGCCGGTTGTCGGCCGGTAGGTGACGGCTGACCTCGGCCTTCGACAGGCCCAGCCCGCCGAGTGTGATCTCGTCCCAGGCCTGGAGGCGCCGGGTCTCCCGGTCCAGATAGAGCACCGACGCCTGCACCTGTTCGGGTGTCGCGCCCTCGACCGCGCGCAGCCCGCCGCCGCCCGTGGAGCCCTCGACCATCAGCCGGGTGCCGTGCGGCAGCGTCCGGGTGTCGCGGTGGTGGACGTGGCCGGAGAGGACGAGGGGGACCAGGCCGTCGGTCTCGGCGGCGGCGACCGGATTGTGCGCGAGGGCGATGTCGGCGGGGGTGCGGGCGCGGGAGAGGGTGCGCAGGGATTCGGCGAGCCGCCGGCCCGCGGCGCGCTCCGCGCCGTCCCCGGACGCGGCGACCGAGCGGTCCGGGGTGAACTGCGGATCGCCCACGCCCGCGATGCGCAGGCCCCCGGCGCGTACGGAGGTGCCCTCGTCCACGACCTGCACGTTCTTCAGCTTCTTGCTCCGCGCGAGGTACTTCTGCGTCGTCATCGAGTCGTGGTTGCCGCGCACCCAGACGTACGGGGCGCCGAGCGTGCCGATCGGGTCGAGGAAGTGGTTCTCGGCGGCCGTGCCGTGGTCCATGGTGTCGCCGGTGTCGATGATCACGTCGATGTCGTACTGCTTCACCAGGGACTTGATGATCTGCCAGGCGGCCGGGTTCAGATGGATGTCGGAGACGTGCAGGACGCGGACGGTGGTGGGGTCCGGCTGGTACGCGGGCAGCGTGGACGTCGCGTCGTAGAGCTTGGTGACGTTGGTGACCAGGCGGGCCAGCTCCTTCTGGTACACGTCGAACTCGCTCACGATGGAGCGGGCGTTGCCGACCACGGAGGGCGCGGAGGACAGCAGCCCGGAGAAGCGCGGTTCCAGTACGGACTTGGGGTTCCAGGTGGCGTACGCGGCTCCGCCGGAGGCGGCGAGCAGGGCGAGGGCGAGGCCGCCGGCGGCGAGCGCGCGGCGCGGCCTCCGGTACACCGCGAGGCCCAGCGCGGTCGCGCCGGCGACCACGGCCACGCAGGAGCGGAAGGCGAGGTCGGCGGTGCCGCGCTCGACGTCCCGGGTGACCTCGGCCTGCAGCCCGGAGAACCGCTCGGGGTGGTCGACCAGGGCCTGGGCGCGTGCCGGGTCCAGCTGGTCCACGTCGACGTCGAGCCGTATCGGGGCGTGGTGGCTCTGCAGCTCCAGCGCGCCGAGCGGGGAAACGCCGATCTTCGTGCCGCCGCTGAAGGACGGACGCAGCGTCATCGTCGTGTCCACCGGCCCCACGGGGGCGCGGACGCTGCCGACGATCAGCAGGCCGAGCCAGGCGCCGAGCAGGGTCACGACGATCAGTCCGAGGGCGCGGGCATACGGGTGCGGCGGGTGCGTCAGCGTGAAGGTGGGGGCCTGGTGGTGGGCGCGGTAGTGCCGCAGGACGGCGGCTGGGGCGCTCCGGACGCGGTCGTACGCGGCGCGGAGCAGCCGGAGCACGGAGGAGCCGGGGGGCGGCCCCCCGGACGGCGCGGTGCGGGCCATTGTGCCCGTATGCCCGTATGCGGGGCCCGTTATGCCGGAGGCTGGGGCATACGTGGGGTGGCGATGCGGAACGGGCGGGCGTGCCGGGGCGTACGCGGCGGTGGCGTGCCGGAGTGCGGGCGGCAGCGCAGTACGGCGGGAGCGGAGTGCGGGCGGGAGCGCAGTACGGGAGTGCGCGCGGGAATGTGGTGGACGCGGCCGGCGCGAGGGCGGCCGCTCCGAGCGGCTCCGTGACCCACAATGGGCGCGTGCTGGAGATGACGCGCGAGGAGTTCGAGGAACTGGTCGGCGAAGCGCTGGACCGGATTCCGCCGGAGCTGACCCGCCTGATGGACAACGTGGCCGTGTTCGTCGAGGACGAGCCCCCGGCGGAAGACCCCGACCTGCTCGGGCTCTACGAAGGGACGCCGCTGACGGAGCGGGGCGAGTGGTACGCGGGCGTGCTGCCGGACCGGATCACCATCTACCGGGGCCCGACGCTCCGGATGTGCGACACCCGCGAGGACGTGGTCACCGAGACCGAGGTCACGGTCGTCCACGAGATCGCCCACCACTTCGGCATCGACGACGAACGGCTGCACGCGCTCGGGTACGGGTGAGGCTGCAGGCGCGCCGATACGGGGGACGGACGGGCGCGCGCCTACGGGTACGGCCAGTACGGCGGACGCGCGCGTAGGACGGGCGGCGTCCCGCGCGTGTCCTCCGGCGGGCGGCGGGAGTTGGGCAGTGCACCTGTCCCGCGTGTCCGCTCCGGATCCGGAGGTCCCGCCCGTGCCTCGCCCACTCCCCGTCAGTCGTCCGCCCCGGCCCGTAGCGCCGTCCGCCCCACCGCTGCCGTCCGCCCCCTTCGCCACTCCTGCCTCCGCCGCCCCTTCCGCCTCCGTCTCCTCCGCCTCCTCGCCCGCGTCCGCCGACGGCTCGGTCTCGCCCCGTACGGCGGCGCGTACGGCCCGCTCCCTGGCCCGTACGGCCGCCGCGGTCGCCGCGGCCTCCGCCTTCGCCGTCTCGCTCACCGGCTGCATGAGCGTCAGCGAGGACGCGCCGAAGTCCAATCCGTCCGGCCGCTCCGCCGGGGAGCACGGCAGCGACGCCCAGCCGGACGGCGGATCGGCCGAAGCGCCCGGTGGCGGGCCGCGCCGGATGGGCCGGTCCTCGGGCCCGATGGAGGACGGCCGTCCCGCCGCGCCTTCGGACGGCGCGGGCCCGTCGGCGGACGAGAAGCGCACCCCGACGGCTCCGGGGAGCGACGGGACGACGGGCAGCGGACGTCCGGGGTCGGAGAGCCCCACGGAGGGCAGCCCGCCCCGCCCGGCCCCGCCCCGGCCCTCCGGCTCCCCGAAGCCGACGCCCACCCCCTCCCCGACGACCCCGGCGCCGGACCCGACGCCCACGCCGAGCCAGGACCCGCCCCCGAGCAGCCCTTCACAGACCGGCCCGCAGTCGGGCACCCCGCAGTCGAGCCCTCCGGAGTCGTAGGGGCGGAGATCGGTCGTTGACCGGCGGAAACCGGACTATCGGCGGACGGGCGGCGGTGTCGGGCCGGTGCCGCCCGGTAGCGCATTTGCCTTCAGGGGGATCGGGTGCGTATGGTGGTAGATCGTTTGATCCCATTTGCCCGGCGCCCACCGGATCCTCTTCTCCGAAGAGGACGAAGCGCGCCGCGTGGCGCGTTCTCTCCTTGCCGTGGCTGACCGCATAGAGGCGGTCTTTTGTGAAACAACACGGAGTTTGGGCGCGTGCCGAGACTCCGGAAGGTTTCGCATTTCGCATGTCCATTTCCACTGACCAGTCCGCCATGCCCGCACACGACGAGCAGGCCCTCCTCACCGACGACCAGGCCGTGCGCCAGGACGAGCAGGCCATCGCCGCCGTCGAGCCCGCCGAGGCCGTCGAGTCCACCGAAGCCGTCGCCGACGAGCCGCAGGCCCCCGAAGAGCCGGGGATCACCTTCGCGGACCTGGGCCTGGACGAGAAGATCGTCCGCAAGCTGGCGCAGAACGGTGTCACCACCCCGTTCCCGATCCAGGCGGCGACCATCCCGGACGCCATCGCCGGCCGCGACATCCTCGGCCGCGGCCGCACCGGCTCCGGTAAGACCCTCTCCTTCGGTCTCCCGCTGCTGACCCAGCTGTCCGGCGGCTTCACCGAGAAGAAGCGCCCGCGCGGCGTCATCCTCACCCCGACCCGTGAGCTGGCCATGCAGGTCGCCGACGCGCTGCAGCCGTACGGTGACGTCCTCGGCCTGAAGATCAAGGTCGTCTGCGGCGGTACGTCCATGGGCAACCAGATCTACGCCCTGGAGCGCGGCGTCGACATCCTCGTCGCCACCCCGGGCCGGCTGCGCGACATCATCAACCGCGGCGCCTGCTCCCTGGACAAGGTCGAGGTCGCGGTCCTGGACGAGGCCGACCAGATGGCCGACCTGGGCTTCCTGCCCGAGGTCACCGAGCTGCTCGACCTGGTGCCGGCCGGCGGCCAGCGGATGCTCTTCTCCGCCACGATGGAGAACGAGATCGGCACGCTGGTCAAGCGCTACCTGAACAACCCGGTCAGCCACGAGGTCGACAGCGCTCAGGGCAACGTCACGACCATGACCCACCACGTGCTGGTCGTGAAGCCCAAGGACAAGGCGCCGGTCACCGCCGCCATCGCCGCCCGTAAGGGCCGCACGATCATCTTCGTCCGTACGCAGCTGGGCGCCGACCGCGTCGCCGAGCAGCTGTGCGACTCCGGTGTCCGCGCCGACGCGCTGCACGGTGGCATGACGCAGGGTGCGCGTACTCGTACGCTCGCCGACTTCAAGGACGGTTACGTCAACGTCCTGGTCGCCACCGACGTCGCCGCGCGCGGCATCCACGTCGACGGCATCGACCTGGTCCTGAACGTGGACCCGGCCGGCGACCACAAGGACTACCTGCACCGTTCCGGCCGTACGGCCCGCGCCGGCCAGTCCGGCACGGTGGTCTCCCTGGCCCTGCCGCACCAGCGCCGGCAGATCTTCCGCCTGATGGAGGACGCGGGCGTGGACGCCTCGCGCCACATCGTGGGCGGCGCCGGCCAGTTCGACGAGGACGTGGCCCGGATCACCGGTGCCCGGTCGCTGACCGAGGTACAGGCCGAGTCGGCCGCGAACTCCGCCAAGCAGGCCGAGCGCGAGGTCGCCGAGCTGACCCGCGAGCTGGAGCGGCTGCAGCGCCGCGCCGCCGAGCTGCGCGAGGAGGCGGACCGGCTGACCGCCCGTGCCGCGCGTGAGCGGGGCGAGGACCCGGAGGCCGCGGTGCAGGCCAAGGCCGAGGCGGACGCCGCGGCCGAGGCGGAGAGCGCCGCGAAGACCGAGGCGTCGCTGCCGGCCCAGGCCGCGCGCACTCCGGAGGCCGACGAGGCGCCGCGCCGCTCCACGTACCGCGACGAGCGCGGCAACTTCGAGCGCCGTGACCGTCGGGACGACCGTGGCGGCCGGTCCTTCGACCGTCGTGATGACCGTAACGACCGCGGTGGCGACCGTGGTGGCTTCAACCGTGACCGTCGGGATGACCGCGGTGGCCGTTCGTTCGACCGCAACGACCGCAATGACCGCGGTGGCGACCGTGGCGGTTTCAACCGTGACCGTCGGGACGACCGTGGCGGCCGTTCGTTCGACCGCAACGACCGTAACGACCGCGGTGGCGACCGTGGTGGCTTCAACCGTGACCGTCGGGACGACCGCGGTGGCCGTTCGTTCGACCGCAACGACCGTAACGACCGCGGTGGCGACCGTGGCGGCTTCAACCGTGACCGTCGGGACGACCGTGGCGGCCGTTCCTTCGACCGCAACGACCGCGGTGGTGACCGCGGCGGCTTCAACCGTGACGACCGTGGCGGCCGCTCCTTCGAGCGCCGCGACCACCGTGGCGGCGACCGCCCGTTCAACCGTGACCGCCGTGACGACCGCCCGTCGTCCTTCGGCCGCGACCGTGACAACGACCGCCGCCCGCACGGCCGCCGGGACGACCACCGCGGCGGCAACGCCGGTGGCCGCTCCTTCGACCGCCGCGCCGACAAGCCGCGCTGGAAGCGCAACGGCTGATCAGGGTGGAGCGCGCACCGCGGAAACGTCCATGCAGTACTGAGGCGTCCGCACAGCGCTGAAGCGTCTGCGCACCGCTGACAGACCGGTGGGCCCGTCCTCCAAGGACGGGCCCACCGGCGCGTTCGTACCGGTCGCCGCGCCCTCGCACCGGGTCTCTCCGAGCCACTCCGACCCCGCCGAGCCCCAATGCCTTCCAGTTGTGGTCCGAGCGCGGGCTATGCTGCTCGGTGCGGGCCATTAGCTCAATTGGCAGAGCAGTGGACTTTTAATCCATTGGTTCAGGGTTCGAGCCCCTGATGGCCCACCGATACAGCGCCCCCACCCCCGGGAAACCGGGAGTGGGGGCGCTGCTGTCGTGCGTGGGGGCGCCTGTTGTTGCGGGTGGGGCGCGCGCTGCAGCCGCGCACACCGTTCCGCCGCGAATCTTCCGACGGCGGGGAACGCCTGTGCGGCGGTCAGGAGTTGAAGAAGTGTTCAGAGGCAGCCGGCGGGGCTCGGGGGTGTGACCGTGACCCGTCCGGCCCTCGAAGAGTCGCCATGCGGTGCCATGGCGGACAGCCTGGGACGGCGGTACGGCGATGGTGACGGGAGCGGTGGACGAGACGACGCACGGTACGGGGGCCGGGACGGCGGGCGAGACGGCGTACGGCACGGAGAGCGGCGCGGGAAAGAGGCCGGAGCGGATGGGGCGAGGCGGAGCGTGCGTGCCGGGCGACCGGGAGCGGCAGGCCCGTCGGGACGGGCTGTCGCCGATCAGCCGCCGGCTGGTCTGCTGGCTGCCCGCCATGCTCCTGATCGGCGGTCTGGCCTTCGACCTGCTGACCCCGGCCCGGTACACCGCCGCGCCCTTCTTCTCGGCGGCGCCCCTGGTCGCCGCGCCGCTGTACTCGCTGCGGAACACAGCGCTGGTCAGCGTCCTCTCCGTACTGGCGGAGCTGGGCGTGGTCGCCGTCCACGGCCGGGCCGGTGGCTATGAGTCGTACACCGAAGCGGTGACCGTCCTGGTCGTCGCCTTCCTGGCGCTCGGGATCAACCGGGCGGTGCGGATGACCGACGCCCGGCTCGCCTCCGTGCGCGACGTGGCGGAGGTCGCCCAGCGGGCCGTGCTGCCGCTGCCGCCGGACCGCATCAGCGGGCTCGACGTCGCCGCGCGGTACGAAGCGGCGCAGGCGGACGCCCGTATCGGGGGCGATCTGTACGCCGTGCAGGACACCCCGCACGGCGTGCGGCTCATCGTCGGCGATGTCCGGGGCAAGGGCCTGGAGGCGGTGGAGGCCGCCGTGATCGTCATCGGGGCCTTCAGGGAGGCCGCGGAGCAGGAGGCCACGCTGGAGGCGGTGGCGGGACGGCTGGAGCGGGCGCTGCAGCGCGAGGGGAGACGGCGGGAGGGGCTGGACCAGTTCGAGGGCTTCACCACGGCGGTGCTCGCCGAGGTGCCGTCCGAGGAGCGCGGGGTACTGCGGGTGCTGAACCGAGGCCATCCGGCGCCGCTGCTGCTGTGCGCGGACGGCACGCTGCGCGAGCTGGAGCCGCGGATACCGGCGCTGCCGCTCGGGCTGAGCGAGGTCGCGGGCTGGCCGGACCGGGCCGACCAGGCCGATTTCCCGCCCGGCGCGATGCTGCTGCTGTTCACCGACGGGGTGACCGAGGCGCGGGACTCCGGGGGCGTGTTCTACCAGCCGGCGGTCCGGCTGGCCGGCCGGGCGTTCAGCGGCCCCGATGAGCTGCTGGACGCGCTGATCGACGATGTGGCGCGGCACACGGGAGGGGAGACGGCGGACGACATGGCGCTGCTGGCGGTACGAAGACCGGAGGGGTAGGGCGCGCCCTGCGGTGTTCCCTGGGCGCCCCTTGGGAGCCCGTGGCGGGCCGGGGCAACCGGGGGTGAGTCACCCCACCTGCGGCCCCTCCTCCAGCCACTGCACGCTCTGTCCGTGCTGGCCCGTGAGGGCGACCGGGCGGCCGTCGACGGAGAGGGTGAGCCGGTGCGCGTCGGCGGGGCGCGGCCCGGGCAGCCACGGCAGCACGCTGTGGTGCTCGTTGGAGACCCAGTGCCCGGCCCGGTCCACCAGGACCGACCGTACGACCCGGGCGAACTCCTCGCGGCGCTCCAGCGGCAGATATGTCAGTACGGCCGTGTGGAAGACGACCAGCGTTGCGTCGCGCGGCGCCTGGGCGGCCAGCGCGGGCAGCTCGTCCAGGAGGTCACCGCGTACGAGCGGAGCGGGCGGTGCCTGCCGTACGGCTTCGATGGCGCCCAGCTGGCGCTGCTGACGTTCCGCCGCATCGGGTGTCGAACCGGGCCAGATCAGCGCCTGGAGCCAGCGCACGTCGTCGGGGTCGGTCACGTCGAGCGGGTTCAGGTCGATCCCGGCCCGCCAGACGATCCGCGGCAGCCCGGTCGGTACGGGCGTGCCCGGGGACGTACGGCAGGGAAAGACGACCGGGCTGTCCGGAGCGCCGAACTCCGGGCCGTCGTCGTACCGGTAGCGGTACCGGTCCGGGTGCAGGCACAGCCCGGCCGACGCACCGACCTCCAGCAGCGCGAGCGGCTGGGGGAGGCGGGCGAGGAGCGGCAGGAGTGTGGCGCAGCGCGCGGGCTCGTTGGTCTGCGTGAGCCGGCGCATCATGACGTCGCGTACGTCGTCCCAGTGCCGGATGGTCCACTCGCGCCAGGTGCGGTACGCGAAGTCGCCGCGGGGCCCCTGGTCGGCGTGCGGGCCGTCGAGGTAACGGACGGCGGCGAGCAGGAGATTGGGCTGCTGCTTGTTGCCGGGCGGCAGTGAGGCGCCGAGGAAGTCGCAGAATTCCGGGTCCTGGCTGATGCGGGCGGTGAGCTCCTCATGGGCGTCCGACTCGCCCCGCGCCTGCTGCCACGAGAACTCCGCGTACCGATCAGCCACTGCCTGCGCGCTGTTGACGACCATGATCAGACGTTACTGCTCTCACTGTACGTAATCACTGTGCACCCCTCCGCATAACAACTGATAAACGATCAGTCCGCTCCGGGTTTCCGATGCTCGGTCAACTCGCCCCCATTTGGTCATGACTGGCCGCATAAGTCCAGCTCAGCGGGCGTACGGATTCCGGGGAACGCTTGGAATCCGGCCGCCCCGTCTATTACTGTCCGATAACGCAGCGCGGTCGGACCAGCCGTCGCAAGAGGCGGCACCGCGCGGCCGACGCCGAATCCCAAAAGCGCACTTCACCACCGCACCACCTGCCCAGGGAACCGGGGAACCACCACCTTGGGGTGAATCGGACGACTCCCTCCGGAGCCGCCCGTAGGAGACCTTCCTGCTCCGAACCCGTCAGCTAACCCGGTAGGCGAGAAGGAAGGAAAGGAGTGCGCCCCCGTGGCGTCCAACAAGCCTGCCCCCACACCGCCTTACGCCGCCCCCGATGCGTACGGCACCCACGACACGTACGGCACTCACGACACGTACGCCGCGCCCGATGCGTATGCCGCCCCCGACGTGTACGCGGCACATGGTTCGTACGAGTCCCCCCGGACGCACGCCGAGCCGGGCCCCGCCGACACCGCCGTCTTCCCCAGCTTCCCCGCCGTGAGCGACCCGGGTGCGGCCGACGGTCCCTGGGAGCAGTGGAACCCCACCGAGGAGTCCGTACGTCCGGTACGCGGCCGGCACCGTGTGGCCAAGCAGCGCGGCGGCGGCCTCGCCCGCAGCAGTACGGTCCTGGGCGTCGGCGTCATCGCGGCGGTCGGCGCGGGTGGCATGGCCTCCGCGCAGGGCAAGCCGCAGGTCTCCATATCCATGCCCGACCTGGGCAGCGCGGCCGAACGCATATCCGAAAAGCTCCCCGCGGCGGAAACCCTGCCGGGCATCGGCAGCCTGGTGTCCCACGACTCCTCCGGGACGGGCGCGGACGCCACGCAGGGTGGCCCGTTCACCGGGGCGGCCGGCGAGTCCGCGCAGGGCGGCGGCGAGGCGCTCCGCGCCCGCATCCTGGAGCAGGCCGAACGCGCGCAGAGCTCCGCCGACCAGGAGGCCCGCGAGGCCGCCGAACAGGCCGCGGTGAAGCAGGCCGAGGCGGACGCGGCCGAGCGTCAGCAGCAGGCCGAGAGCGCGAAGAAGAAGGCCGCGGCAGAAGCCAAGGCAAAGGCCGAGGAAGAGGCGCGCAAGAAGGCGGCCGCCGAACGGGCCGCAAAGCTCGCCGAACTGGCCAAGAGCTACACCCTTCCGGTCTCCTCCTTCACCATCTCCGCCACCTTCGGTCAGGGCGGCGACCGCTGGGCCGCCGACCACACCGGCCTGGACTTCGCAGCGCCGACCGGCACCCCGGCCAAGGCCGTGCACGGCGGCACGATCACGCAGGCCGGCTGGGCGGGTTCGTACGGCTACCGCATCGTCGTCACCCTCGACGACGGCACGGAGCTCTGGTACTGCCACCTCTCCTCGATGGTGAAGACCTCGGGCAAGGTGAACACCGGCGACGTCATCGGCCGGGTCGGCGCCACGGGCAACGTCACGGGCCCGCACCTCCACCTGGAGGTCCGCCCGGGCTCGGACACCCCGGTCGACCCGATGGCGTGGCTGCGGAACCATGGCCTGACCCTCTGACCGGATTCGCCTCAGGCTCGGCTTCGGGCCATCCTCCGCCCTACGGGCTTCCGCCCGCCCGTCCGGGGCACTTGTCCGCCGTCGCCGCCGCCTCGTACGCCCGTTCCGCCGTGAACGGGAACCGGGCGTACATCAGGAGGGGAGAGGCGGTGGCCGACGGCCGGGGCTCCGCGTACCGCGGGCCCGCACGCCACGGCGGCCCTGATGGCCACCCGCACACCGCGGGAGGCCATCGGGCCGCCGGTCGTATCTTCGGCCGTCCGGCGAGCGCGGCCCACCCCGCTCCCGCAGAATGAACGAGCCCCTGCCACCGCGCCCCGAGAAGGGCGCGCCGAGCCAAGGACGGCCCCAGTGGAGTGGACCCTCGAAATCGTTCCCGTCCCCGTCACCGACCAGGACCGTGCGAAGCGCTTCTACGAAGAGCAGTGCGGCTTCAAGACCGACGTGGACTCGCAGGTCGCCGAGGGGGTACGGATCATCCAGCTCACCCCGCCCGGTTCGCGCTGCTCGATCGCCCTCATCCAGGGCCTGCCCCCGGCCCCCGGCCAGTCCGCCATGGCCCCGGGCACGCTCCAGGGCCTGCAACTGTGCGTCGTGGACATCGAAGCGGCCCACGCGGAGCTGGTACGGCGTGGGGTGGAGGTCAGCCCGGTACAGCATCTCGGCCCCGAGGGCTGGGCCGAAGGCCGCGGCGAGACGTGGAACTCCTTCATGTACTTCAAGGACCCCGACGGCAACGGCTGGACGGTCCAGGAGGTCCCGTCCCCGCTCAGTGACCGTTAGGGCCTCCGGACGAAGTCAACGGCCGGCGGGGAGGGTGGCTCCCCTCTCATGAACACCCCTGGCCAGGCATCCGAGTGATGCCCCCTCACCTCCCGGAATAACTCCCCGCCCCACCCTCGCTGACGCTCACATGTCCACTTCTTCCGCTTCTTCCGCCCCCACGCCCGGCCACGGCCCCGTCCCTGTAACCGCCTCCAAGACCCTGGGCTCGCTCACGGTCTCCCCCCTCTCCCTCGGCGGCAACGTCTTCGGCTGGACCGCCGACGTGGCGACGTCCTTCGAGGTGCTGGACGCGTTCACCGGGGCCGGCGGCAACTTCATCGACACGGCCGACGCCTACTCCGTCTTCGCCCCCGGCAACAAGGGCGGCGAGTCCGAGACGATCATCGGCGACTGGCACACCGCCCGCGGCAACCGCTCCGACCTCGTCATCGCCACGAAGGTCGGCGCCCTCCCCGACCGCAAGGGCCTGTCCGCCGCCAACATCAAGGCGGCCGCCGACGAATCCCTGGCCCGCCTCCGTACGGACCACATCGACCTCTACTACACCCACTACGACGACGAGTCCGTCGAGGTCTCCGAGATCATCTCCGCCCTCGACGACCTGGTGAAGGCCGGCAAGGTCCGCGAGATCGGCGCCTCCAACATCTCGCCCGAGCGGCTCCAGGCATCACTCGAATTCTCCGAACGCGAGGGCCTGGCCAAGTACGTCGCCCTCCAACCGCACTACAACCTCGTCTCCCGCGACACGTACGAGGGCCCGCTGCGCGACATCGCCGCCCGCCACGGCCTGGGTGCCATGCCGTACTACGGCCTCGCCTCCGGCTTCCTGACCGGCAAGTACCGCCCGGGCACCGACGTGGAAAGCGCCCGCTCCGGCAAGGCCGCCGAGCACCTCGCCACCGAGCGCGGCCGCCGCGTCCTGGCCGCCCTCGACGAGGTCGCGGCCCGCCACAACGCCGAACAGGCCACCGTCGCCCTCGCCTGGCTCGCCGCGCAGCCCACGGTCACGGCCCCGATCGCCAGCGCCCGCACGGTAGCCCAGCTCCCGGCCCTCCTGGCCCTCGGCACCCTCCCCCTCACCAACGAGGACCTCACCCTCCTGACGGACGCCTCGGCATAACCTGCGTCGGCATAACGTGCGTCGGCATAGCCTCCAGGGCGACCTGGCACGCATGACTGGCACGCATGAAGGGCGGCTGCACGCGCAGCCGCCCTTCAGACGTTCCGACTTATTCGACCTACTTCCGGTCGACGACCACCCAAGAAGCCACCGCCACGGCCCCGGCCACCGCGAACACGGACGGCCAGGACCCCACCTTCTTGGCCAGCGGATGCGACCCGGCGAACGCCGCGACATACAGCCCGCTCAACGCCGCCGCCGTACCGTTCCCACCCTTCCGCCGCCACTCCCGAGCCGCCACAACCCCAGCCGCCGCCAACGCAACCCCACCCAACGGCCGCTTCTTCGTCCACCGAGCCACCCCATAGCCCCCCACGAGCCCACCAGCAGCCACCACACCCGCCGGAACCCCAGCCATCACCAAAACCTCCACATCAGGGACATCTCTGGCCATGACCTTACGCCCGGCTTTCCGGTCCCGGTGGGGAGGCACCCTTACGGCCGGGACATCCCGCCCCGCCGCAGCGCGCGGACAAAGGCCTCCACGCCTCACCGATGCCGGCGCCGCGCCGCCGAAACCGAATCCGCTACCCGCTGCGCCACGTCGGCGGGGTCCTCGTGTTCCCAGAAGCGGAGGACGGTCCAGCCGGCGGCGGTGAGGTGTTCGGTCGTCTCCAGGTCGCGTGCCATGTTGCGGTCGAGCTTCTGACGCCACCATTCGGCGTTCGCCTTGGGGTGGGTGGCGTGCTCGGGGCAGCCGTGCCAGAAACATCCGTCGAGGAAGACCGCGATCTTCGCGCCGGGGAAGGCGATGTCGATCGTGCGGCGTGGCAGGTCGGGTACGCGTCGTTGCAGGCGGTAACGGATACCGGCGGCGTACAGCAGGCGGCGGACGGCCATCTCGACAGAGGTGTCCTTGCTGGCCTGGCGACTCATGCGGGCCGATACACCGGGGGACGAGGGCGTGACGGGCACGCTGCCCATTGTGCAGGACAGCGCGCGAAGGGCGTCAGCGGTTGCCGTCGGGCGTGCGGGACTCGTCCGACGCGACGTACGCCTGTGTCGAAGGCGAACACGGTGCCTGACGCCTCGTGCGGTGGGCGTGGGTCAGGGCTGGGTGGGCCAGGGGTTTGGTTTGCCAGAGGTGGTGGAGGAGGGTGCGTTCGCGGGTGTGGAAGTCGGGGGTGGGGCCCGTGCGGTGGGCGCGGCGGCGGAGGAAGGCGAGGGAGGTGGCCAGGGCGGCGTACTCGGTGACGGCTCGGGCGGCGGCGGGGCCGTGGGTGCGGCGGGCTATCGAGCGGGCGAGGGCGCGCGTCCTGAGGGAGGAGAGGGTGAGCGGATCGGTCGGGGTGAGCCAGCCGGCGGCCGCGTACGGGGGCAGGTACGTGCGCAGGGAGAGCAGTTCCTGGCGGCGGGACCAGACGGCGAGGCAGGAGAGGGCGGCGAATACCGGGACCATGAAGAGCCCGTAGACCGCCAGGAAGCCGAAGCTGCCGAGGGACGAGGCGCTGTTCCATATGGAGTGGAGCAGGATCGCCGTCGTGAGGCCGAGGGCGGGCAGCGCCAGACGCAGCGCGCGGTGGTGGGGGTAGCGGGTCGCGGCTATGCCGAAGGACAGGCCGGTGAGGACCGTGAAGAGCGGGTGCGCGAACGGCGACATGATGACGCGTACGAAGAAGGTGCCCGCGGTGAGGGAGTCGGCGAGGCCGGCCAGTGAGTGCGGGCTGAGCGAGCCGAGCGAGAGATCGCGGCCGACGGCGTTGCCGAGGTAGAGAACGTTCTCGGTGAACGCGAAGCCGGTGGCGGTGAGGCCGGCGATGACGATGCCGTCCGTGATGCCGTCGATGTGCCGGCGGCGGAAGACGAAGAGCAGGAGGACGGCGGCGGCCTTCGCCGTCTCCTCGACGACCGGGGCGACGACCGTACTGCTCCAGGTCTCGGCGTCGGTCGGGGAGACGCTGGCGATGTTCGTACTCAGCCAGTGGGTCGCGAAGCCGTTGGCGGTGATCGCGACGAGGGTCGCGGCGCAGGCGCCCCAGGCGAAGGCGAAGGCGAGGTTGCGCCAGGGTTCCGGCTCCACGCGGTCCAGCCAGCGGAAGGCCGTGACGAGGATCGGTACCGGGAAGACGGCGAGGGCGAAACCGACCAGGAACCCTTCCGTGCCGGTCTCGCGGCGGACCAGGGTCAGGATGGCTATGCCGGAGAGCGTCAGCAGGGCTATGAGGGCGATGAGGGAAGCGATGCGGAGCGCCGCCCGGCGGGGGGTTCGGTGCTCGCGGATGCTTCGGTGCTGGTCGCGGGCGGCTCTGCGGTGCTCGCGTGCGCCTCGGGGGTGCTTGCGGGCTCCTCGGTGGTGCTCGCGTGCGCCTCTGTCGTGCTTGCGTACGCCTCGGTGGTGGGTGCCGCCGGTCGTGGTGCCGTCGGGGGGCTGGGGCAGAGGCGGTGGGCCGCTCGGGGGCCCGTACAGGGGGCCCGAGGGACGGTCCGGTGACGGCTTGGACGGGTGCACTCTTCGACAGTAACCACGAGGTCGCGGCGGCGCGCGGAGTCGTGCACCGGGGCTGAGAGCCGATGGGCGGGGCGATCGGTACGGGCCAGTTTTGGCCGTACTTGTGTGTGGATGGAGCTGTACGGATCGGAGTTGGGCGGAGGGGAGGGGAGCGGAGGGAGCTGTACGGGGCGGGGGCCCGGATTCCGGCGACCGTTGGCCTCGTCCCCGTCGTCCCCGTCGGCTCAGTCCGTGCGGCGGCGGAAGAGGAGGTCGTGTACGACGTGGCCCTTGTCCAGGCCCTGGCCCTCGAACTTGGTGAGCGGGCGGAAGTCGGGGCGGGGCGCGTAGCCGCTGTCCGGGTGGACGTTCTCCAGGGTCGGCTCGGCGCTCAGTACCTCGAGCATCTGCTCCGCGTACGGCTCCCAGTCGGTGGCGCAGTGGACGATCGCGCCCGGGGCGAGTCGCGTCGTGACCAGGGAGAGGAACTCCGGCTGGATCAGGCGCCGCTTGTGGTGGCGCTTTTTCGGCCACGGGTCCGGGAAGTACACGCGCAGACCGGCCAAGGAGGCGGGCGCGAGCATCTCGCGGAGGAGGATGATCGCGTCGCCGTTGGCCACCCGGATGTTGGACAGGCCATTGCGCTCGGCGAGGGCGAGGAGATTGCCCTGGCCGGGGGTGTGGACGTCGCAGGCGAGGATGCCGGTGTCCGGGTCGGCGGCGGCCATCTGGGCCGTCGCCTCGCCCATGCCGAAGCCGATCTCCAGGACGACGGGCAGGCCGTCGAAGAGCTCGTCCAGGTCGATCCGGGACAGGCCGTCGATGTCCAGGCCCCACTTGGGCCACAGGCGGCGGAGCGCGTCGGCCTGGCTGAGGGAGACGCGGCTGCGGCGGGGCTGGAACGAGCGGATGCGGCGCTCGTGGTGCGAGCCCGCCGGGTCGGCGGCCGGTCCGGTGCCGTCGGGGAACATCGGCTCGCCGCGGTGGCGCGTCTGACGCACGGGGGGCGTCTGCTGCTCGGGGTGCGTCTGGGGAGCGGCGGAGGCGCCTGCGGGCCCCTCGGGTGCGGCGGGGGTGGCGTCGGCTGGGGTGGCGGGGTTCTCGGACACAGTGGGTCGATTCTACGGGCGGGTGGGCGGTGGCCGGTGGGGCTGTCCGGCTGCCCACAGCGGCGGCGGATTGGTTACCCGAGGGTCCGCAGGGCTCGGTCCGCGATCTCGCGGCCGATGGGCAAGGATGCCGTTGCCGCCGGGGACGGGGCGTTGAGGACGTGGATGGTGTGGGGGCCCTCCGTGATGAGGAAGTCGTCGACGAGGGTGCCGTCGGGGAGGACCGCCTGGGCGCGCACGCCGGCCGGGGCGGGGATGAGGTCGTCCGCCGTGATCGCCGGGAGCAGGCGGCGGACCGCGTCCGTGAAGGCGCGCTTGGAGAGGGAGCGGTGCAGCTCCCCCGCGCCGTACCGCCAGTGGCGGCGGGCTATCTGCCAGGCGCCCGGGTACGCCAGGGTGCCGGCCAGCTCGGCGGGCCGGACCGTCCGCCAGTCGTACCCCTCGCGAGCCAGGGCGGGGACGGCGTTCGGTCCGAGATGGACCTCGCCGTGCACGCCGCGGGTGAGGTGGACGCCGAGGAACGGGAAGGCCGGGTCGGGGACGGGGTAGACCAGGCCGCGGACCAGGGAGTCGCGCGCGGGGGAGAGGGAGTAGTACTCACCGCGGAATGGGACGATGCGCATCCCGGGGGCGTCGCCGGCCAGCCGGGCGACGCGGTCGCAGTGCAGTCCCGCGCAGTTCACCAGCGCGCGGGCACGGACGACCCGGCCCCCGGCCGTACGCACCGCGACGCGGCCGCCGCGCCGGCCGATCGTACGGACGTCCGCGCCGTACTCGATGCGCGCGCCGGCCTCCGTCGCGAGGCGGCCCAGCCGGTCCGCGACCGCGCCGAAGTCGGCGACGCCGGTCGTGCCGACGTGGATGGCCGCGAGGCCGCGCACCTCGGGCTCGTACTCCAGGATCTGCGCGGGGCCCAGCTCGCGGACGGGGATGCCGTGCTCGCGGCCGCGCTGGATGAGGGAGTGCAGGCGGGGCAGCTCGGCGCGGTCGGTGGCGACGATCAGCTTGCCGGTGATGTCGTGCGGGATGTCGTGCTCGGCGCAGAACTTGACCATCTCGGCCGAGCCTTCGAGCGCGAAGCGGGCCTTGAGGGAGCCGGGTGGGTAGTAGATGCCGCTGTGGATCACGCCGCTGTTCCGGCCCGTCTGGTGCCGGGCGGGGCCGGGCTCCTTCTCCAGCACGACGACGCGGGTGCCGGGTGCTGCCCGGGTGATCGCGTACGCCGTCGACAGGCCGACGATGCCGGCGCCGATGATCACGACGTCGCAGTCGGAACGGGGAGCCGAGCCGGGGGTCCCGGCAGCCGTGCCGGGGGCCCCGGCGGGCCGGGAGGCGCCGACGGTCCGCGCGTCGTCCCCGCGCCCGCCCGCGGACTCCGCGGACTCCGCCGTACCTGCTTCCGCACGCCGCGCGGCCCCCGCGCCCTCACCCGGGGCCTGCCCCGCGGGCCGCCCCTCCGCCTGCTCGAACGTCATCGCGGCAGCACCTCCCCATCACGAGCAACGTCACGTCACGACCGACATACCCATCATGACGGGGGGCACTGACATCCGTCCGTCACCGGCTTCTCCACCCGGGCCGTGACCAGGGTGGCGCACCGGGAAGAGCCGCCCGAAAGAGCGCACCGGGAGGGGGACGGGAAGGCGGGCGACCGGCTAAACCGGCGCCACCAGCAACGGCCGCGCCCGCTCCCGCAGCTCCACCACGCGCGGCTCGTCGCCGTACGGCTCCAGCCGGTGCAGGAGATCGCGTACGTACTCGGTCGTGCGGGCGGAGGAGATCCGCCCGGCCACCTCGACCGCGCGGGTGCCCGCCGCGCAGGCCGCGTCCAGATTGCCCGATTCCAGCTCGGCCACCGCCGACACCACCAGCCGCAGGCCGTGCGAGCGCACGAATTCCTCGGTCGGGCGGGACAGGGCCTGTTCCGTGAAGCGCCGTACCTGGCGCGGAAGTCTCAGGTCGCGGTAACACTCGGCGGCATCGGCCGCGAACCGCTCGTACGAGTAGAAGTCCAGCCAGGACGGGTCGGGGTCGCCCTCACGGGACCGTTCGAGCCAACCCTCGGACGCCTTCAGGGCGACCTCGCAGGCGCGGCCCTCGCCGGCCTTGGCCTGGGCGCGCGCCTCGACCAGCCGGAAGAAGCTCATCGTGCGGGCGGTCGCCAGCCCCCGGTTGCGCTCCAGTGCGGCCTGGGCGAGGTCGACGCCCTCGTCGGCGAAGCCGCGGTAGGTCGCCTGCAGCGACATCGAAGCCAGGACGTAGCCGCCCAGAGGTACGTCGGCTGCGGCGCGGGCGAGGCGCAGCGCCTGGATGTAGTACCGCTGCGCCGCCTCCTGCTGGCCCGTGTCGAACGCCATCCAGCCGGCCAGCCGGGTCAGTTCGGCCGTCGCCCCGAACAGCGCGCGTCCCACCTCGTCGCTGTACGAGGCGAGGAGTAACGGCGCCGCGTCCACCCGGAGGCACTCGGGCACCATCGAGGAACGCCAGTCACCGCCGCCGTACTTGGAGTCCCAGCGGCGCGCGTCCTCGGCCGCCTCGCGCAGCTTCGAGACGTCGCTGTGGCCGACGTGCTGCGGCAGCGGCTCGCCGGCGGCGGCCGCCGTGTCCTTCGGGTCGTCCTTGCCGGCCGGGTCCTTGCCCGAAGGGGCAGCGGTACCGATGACCCCGGGGACCGTCGGCGCGCCACCAGGCGCGGCGACCGGCCCCGAAGGGCCGCCCTCGGGCCCCGCGTCCGTATCCGTGTCCTTCGGGCCGCCCCGCCCCGTTCTCGCCTCCGGAACACCCCGCGCCACCGAGCTGTCGGCCGGGGATATGAGCCAGCGGGAGGCCGGAGTGGCGTACGCGCTGACGGAGAAGGAACCGGCCAGGCTCTGCCAGATGCCGCCGCCGCCCGCCCGCCGTCCGGCCAGATCCAGCCGGTACAGCTCGGTCGCGGACCGTACGGCCGCGCTCACGTCGCGCGGGAACGCCAGGCCCACTTCGGGCGCGGGGTCGGCGTCGGCCAGCCCGATTTCGTGCAGCGGCACCGGCCGGCCGAGCTTGCTGCCGATCGCAGCCGCAATCAAATGCGGCGCCGCACCCTGCGGGACCATGCCCTTCGACACCCACCGGGCGACCGAGGTCTTGTCGTAGCGAAGCGTCAGGCCACGCTGCGCACCGAGGTCGTTGACCCGGCGGGCGAGCCCGGCGTTACTGATCCCCGCGAGGGCGAGAACGGTGCCGAGTTTTTCGTTCGGCCCGCGAGTATCCCTGGACATGCGCACCCCTCGACCAAGCGACGGCCACCCCGTACTCCCCGGGGCATGCGTCCACCCAGAGTAGTTCGCTGAATCCCGACCGTTAAGGGCCGGTGTCCCGGATGGCGAGATTCGTCTCTGCAGGGGAGGTCACACGTGGGCATGTGCTCCGGGTACGTGTTGCCGTGCGCCCGTCCGTGCGCGCTGCCCGCTCCATGGCGGGCACGTTTCCATGGGTCTTGCGTGGGTCGGCCCGCTGCACTGGATCCAGTGGGCTGGGGGACACCGCCACCTCATTCCCCGCGGGTGGCGGTCCGGTCCGGGGGGTGAGTCCCACCTCCCGGACTGTCGCGATCACTTACGCAACGCATCGGAACGGGACCGCCAGGCGGTCCGTACGGTCCGTCGCCCGGTTCGCGCGCCCCGTTGACCGCCCCTGAATGCGCCGGGTCCGCGCCGAGAGCGCTTCCGTCCGCAACGTATCGGTACGGAACGGACTTTGGCTGAATACCGTCACCCGTCACTTTCCCGCCGCGGGCAGCGCGCGGCTCCGAGAAGCGGCGTACGCGGCTCCTGAAGGCGGTGTGCGCTGCCCTCGAAGGCGGGTGTGCGCGGCTCTACGGAGCGGTGTCGCGGGACCAGGGAGCGCCCCCGCGTACACGCCGTCCTCATGCCGCCTCCCACCCGCCTCTCTCGTGGCAGAGTGGTCCGCACAACTGCTGTACAACTGCTGTGCCACGCGCCGTACGGGGCGGACGAGTGCCCCGTGACCGGCGTACGGAGCGACGGGGAGACGGGCGGAGGCCGCGATGCGCTGGTTGGTGGGGTGGAGCAGTACCGCCACGGGCCCGGACCCCATCGACGACAGCCGTACGGTGCTCCCCGTGGGCGCCCAACTCCTTTGGGGCGAACCCGATCCTCTATGGGCGGTCGGCGACTGGCGCCCCGATGAAGTGCGCATCGTGAAGGCCGACCCCGAGACCCGGATCGCCGTCTTCGGGGTGTGCGGTGCGACCGACGACCAGTTGCGAGTGGGCCTCCTCGCCGCGCGCGGCGGCGCGCTGCGCCATCTCACGGCATGGCCCGGCAGTTACACCGCCGTCGCCCAGGTGGGTCGGCGGCTCACGGTCACCGGCGATCTGGCGGGCGCCCGCCCGGTGTTCCACACCCGGTGGGCGGGCGGCACGGCCTACGCGACCGCCGCCCTGCCGCTCGCCGACCTGATCGAGGCGAGCCTCGACGTGGGGCACCTCGCGGCGCTGCTGGCCTGCCCGGACGCCCCCGAGGCGCTCGGCACCGGCACGCCGTACACGGGCGTGCGGCGCGTCCCGCCCGGCCACGCCCTCGTACTGCGCGGCGGCTCCAGCGAGATCACCTCGTACGAACAGGCCCATTCGCTCGCCGTCTCGGCGCCGCAGCTCGCACCCGAACAGGCCGTGGACGGCGTGCGGGAGGCGCTTGTGGACGCCGTACGGGCCCGACTGGCGGCCCCGCGGCACGCGCCCGACCCGCACGGCGGTCCGGGCGCTCCCGGCGGCCTGGACCCCGGTCCGGTGCCCGGCATGGGCCCGGAGGACCGACGGGCCGCGCGCGGCGCACCGGCGCCCGGCATCGGCGCCGACCTGTCCGGCGGCAGCGCGTCCGGGACGCTGGCGCTGCTCGCGGCCGGCCTGCCGGGGCAGCCGGGGCGGCTCAACGGGCAGGGCGAGCGGCTGCTCGCGGTGACCTTCAACGACCGGGCCGGCAACGGGGGGCAGCCGTACCGGGAGGCCGAGCTGGAACGCGCCCGCAGCATCGCGGACAACCCGCGGCTGCACCACGTGGTGGTCGCGGCGGGCGAGGAGGCGCTGCCATACGCGGACCTGGGGAAGGGGCCGCTGACGGACGAGCCGGGGCCCTCGATGGTCGCCGCCGAACGGCACCGCAGGCGGTTGCTCTCCGGGAGCGCCGACCACTTCGTGGGGCACGGCGCGCGGCAGGTACTGGACGCCCATCCGGCGCGCCTGGCGGACCTGTTGCTCGACCGGCGGCGCCGGCACCTGCTGCGCCCGGTTACGGCGCTGGCGAAGGCCGACGGCGCGGCCTCACACTCGGTGTTCATACCGTTCACGGTCTACCGGGCCGCGCGGAAGCTGGCCCGCACGCCCTACGGGGCGGGGATCTCCGCGGCCGCCGCGCGGCTGCTGGGGCGTGAGTTCACGGACGAGACGGTGGCGGGCAGCGCCGTGGAAGCCTCGCTGGCGGCCCTCACGTGGTGCCGGCCCGGGCCTGCCGCGCGCTGGCTCACGGGCGAAGCGCTCGCTGAAGTATCGGTTCGGCTGAGCGACGCGGCACTCCGGTCCCCGGCCGTCGGCCGCCCCGGAGAACGCCGGGCACGCGCGGCGCTCGCCCGGCACGCCACCGACCACCGCGTCTTCGAACAGGCCGCGGAGGTACGGAACCAGCGGCTGCACGCGCCCTTCCTGGACAACCAGGTGGTACTCGCCTGCCGCGCGCTCCCGGACACGCTCAGGGTGCAACCGGGGGCACGCGCCTCGGTGTTGCGCGCCGTGCTCTCCGGGGCGGGCATCCGCGATCTGCCACCGGGCTGGGGCGCGACCTCGCACGTGACGCACGCCGCGGCGGTACGGGCCGGGCTGCGCGCCTCCATGGAGGACCTCGTGCGGCTCTTCGATGCGCCGCTGCTCGCCGACGCGGGGCTGGTGGAGGCCCGCGTCGTACGCAAGGCGCTGCGTGCCGCGGCCGAGGGCGCGCCGCTGCCCCTGGACGGCCTGGCGGAGCTGGTCTCCACGGAGCTGTGGCTGCGCCGGCTGCTCGCCCGGCGCGGCACCTGCTGGACGGGCACGGCGGCACCCCGCCAGCGCGCCGTCTCGACCGGCGTCGAACGCCTGGCGCTGTAGCCCCGCCGAAGCCGCCGGGCCGCCCCGCTCCCAGAAGCCTTCGCAGGCCCCCAGAAGCGCCTCACGGCCCCCTCAGCGGCTCAGCGGCAGCTGATCCGCGACTCCGCCCAGTCGCTGAACGTCAGGGTGTCAGCGGACGTCTGGGGCTCGGCGACCAGCCGGATGGACTTGCGGCCCGCCAGCGGGACATGGACCGGCACGGCTTGGTCGCCGCCCCGCACCACACCGGAGCGCCACTGCCGTACCCCGTCCGCGTACACCGAGAAGCGCACCGCGCCGCGCCCCATGGCCAGGTCGTCCACGCCCGCGAGGGCGTCGAAGGCCGTGCACTCCCGGTTGAGGTCGATCGTCACCGAGGACGGGGCGTGCGTCGTCACACCGTGGGCGTACTTCTTGCCTCCGATGCTGACGCCCCCCTGGCGCTGCCACAGGAAGCTGCTGTCCGTGGCGCGCACCTCCGGGTCGCTGCCGTTGCCCGTGAAGTCCCAGGCCAGGGTGTTGACGGGGTACGGGTCGGCCGGCGGCGGTGGCGTCGGCTTCGGTGGCTTCGGGGTCGGCGTCGGAGTGGGCTTCGGGGTCGGCTTCGGCTCGGATACGGGCTTCGGCGGCGGGGGCTTCGGCTTGGGAGTCGGGGTCGGCTTCGGAGCCGGCGGCGCGGGCTTCGGAGCGGGCGGCGCGGGCTCGGGCGCCGGCTTCGGGGTGGGCGACGGCTCGGGCTTCCGGGGCAGCGGGCTCGACGCGACCGGGGCGGGCGGCTTTGCCTGCGGCTTCGGCGGCTCCTGCGTACCGGCCAGCGCCAGCGCCAGCCCGGCGGCGGCGACCGTGAGGCCGGCCCCGATACCGACCTTCGCGGGCGTCCCGAGCCCTTCGGCGGCCGCTCCGGCCCCCGCGGAGGACCCCGCGCCCCCGGCGGCCGCCGCGGCCCCGGCACCGGCCGCAGCGCCCGCTCCGGCGATCCCGGTGACGGCGGCCGCGCCCTTGAGCGCGTACCCGGCGGCGAACCAGCCGATGACCGCGACCGGCAGCACCGCGCGGATGCGCTGGTTGACGTCCGCGACCTCGCGCGCCGCCAGCCGGCAGCGCGGGCACTCCTCCAGGTGCTTGCGCAGCCCGCGCTCGGCCCGCACCCGGAGGCCGCCGCGCGCGTAGGCGCCCAGCTGGTCCGCGTACCGGGCGCAGTCGCCGCCCGCCGTCAGGGACTGGCTGACGTGCGCCTGGAGGTACGCCTGCTTGAGGCCCTCACGGGCCCGGTGCGCGAGCACGGCCGTGGCGTTGGCGGACAGCCCGAGGAGCGGCGCGACCTCGCTCGGGGACTCCTCCTCGACCGTCGTGTGCCACAGCACCGTCTGATAGCGCTCGGGGAGGCTGCGGAACGCCTGGACGGCCATGTCCTGCTCGGCCTCGTGCATGGCGCGCACGTCGGCCCCGAGGTCGAGCGTGTCGTCGTCCATGGAGGAGCCGGCCGCCGAGGACGCGAAGACCGCGAAGTCCTCGACCAGGTGTTCGCGCTTGGCGGTCTTGCCCCAGTCGGCGGCCGCGCGGCGCACGGTGGTGAGCAGGTACGCCCGTACCGCGGTCTTCGGGCCGGCCCCGTGGCGCACCGCCTGCAGCGTGCGCGCGAAGACCTCGCCGGTCAGGTCCTCCGCGGTGTGCGCGTCCCGGCAGCAGGTGCGGGCGTAGCGGCGTACGGCGTCGGCGTGCCGGCGGTACAGCTCCTCGTACGCGCTGTCGTCGTCACCGGCGCGCATACGGGCGACGAGCTCGGCATCGGACGGGGGCGTACCGGGTGTGCCGGGCGCACCGGGGTCCGCTGCGGACGGGCTCTGCCCGGCCGCGTGGGCGCCGCTGCCCTTCGGTACACGCTGCTGCGGCACGGCTTCCGGCCGGGCGCTGCCGCTGCCGGAGGCGGTGGATTCCGCGCCGACGCCGCCGCCGTCGCGTTCGTCACGCCCCTCATATGTCATCGCTGAGGCCCCCGGACCACGCTCCCGCACCTGAACATCGCGCAAGCGTGTCACAAGGATGGCCGAACCCTTACGGGGGAGCGGCGCAATCACTCGTCCGGATTGACTTACCGTCTAACAGCTCTAGTCATCGTCCTTTCGGGGCATGCTTGCAGGCTTAGGGGTACGCCGCGCGTGCAAGGCCCAAGAGCAGCCGTGCGTGTGCGGACCCCAAGGCAGAGGGCCGGCAAGGCAGAGGGCCGGCCGGGGCCACTGCCCCCGCCGGCCCCGCAAGCCGTCCGTCGTCAGGCCACCGGCCGCGACCGCAGACCCTCCAGGAGGATCTCCAGCAGCCGCGCGGAGGCGGCCTGCTGCTGCGCCGCGTCCGGAAGCGAGGGCGCGCCCGTCGCTATCACCAGCAGCACGTCCGACACCGTGACGTCGGCGCGCAGCTCCCCGGCCTCGCGCGCCCGCTCCACGAGCTGCCCGACGACGTCCAGGAGCGCCTGGGCGCCCCCGCTGTCCGCCGTCGGCCCGTCCGGGGACTGCCCGTTGGAGTGCGGCTGGGCCGACTCGTCGTCCGGCGCCGTGCGCTGCGCGACGATGCGCAGTTCGCCGGGCGCGACGGCCGGCTCGGGCGACCGCTGCTGCGGCACCCGCGCCCCCGTGAGCCCGTCGGCCCCGTCCACGCCGCTGCCCACCCGAAGGATGCTCGGCGGCAGCAGGCGTCCGGCCCCGGACGCCACGGACGTGCGCAGGAAGCGCGAGAGGGCCGACCACGGGTCGTCCTCCTGCCCGAGTGCGGTGCGCGCCTGGTCCGTGAGCCGCGCGGTCTCCTCCTCCGCTATCCGGCGGACCAGCACGTCCTTGCTCGGGAAGCGGCGGTAGACCGTGCCCACCCCGACCCGGGCCCGGCGGGCCACGTCCTCCATGGGCGCGCCGTATCCCAGCTCGCCGAAGACTTCACGGGCAGCTCGCAGAACATGTTCCAAGTTGCGCTGTGCGTCCACCCGGAGCGGTGTGGTCCGGCCGGGCATGCCGGCCTCGCCCCCGCCGCCGGGCCGGTCACCCGGCACGGACGCCACAGCCGCCGGCCAATGAGAACTCTGCATGTGCATAGATGATCCCCCGGTAATGACGTCTCCCCCCGGAGACTCCCCGCCCTGACTGCCGGGGCAGCCGACAACTGGCTCCACCCCGACGAGGTACGAACATAGTTGAGCGCAGGTCAAGAATGAAGGGGGCAGTTCCGTACAGTCCGCCCCTCGAACGGAGTACGCGCCCGTTCCATCCCGTTTCCGTACACTCCCGCCATCTCGTACCCCCCGTCTGACCTGCGGTGCTCATTCCACACCGGCGGAAGGGGAGGTTCCAACGGGGGGTTCGGGGCACCGACCGTATTTCGCCTGTTCTGTGGACAAAGAAACGGCGGGGGTGCGTCATGGAGAAATGCTGTGTCCCGAAGCGGGTACACGTGCACTTGATCGTGGCTCCGCCGGGGCCGGACCGACGGCCCCGGACGCACTCCACGGGCCACGGGCGACGTCGCGAGGAGATCCTCTGTGAAGCACCCGGCGCGCATTCTCGTGGTCGGCGGCGGCTATGTGGGCATGTACACCGCCCTCCGCCTGCAGCGGAAGCTCAGGAAGGAACTGCAGGGCGGCACGGTCGAGATCGTGGTGGTCGACCCGGAGCCGTACATGACCTACCAGCCGTTCCTGCCGGAAGCGGCGGCCGGCTCCATCTCGCCCCGCCACGTCGTCGTCCCCCTGCGCCGTGTGCTGCCCCTGTGCAAGGTCGTCATCGGTGAGGTGACCGGCATCGACCATGCCAAGCGCACCGCCACCGTGAAGACGCTGGCCACCGAGGAGGAGGGCACCGGCGCCGTCGAGACGCGGTACGACGAGCTGGTGCTGGCACCCGGCTCGATCTCGCGCACCCTGCCCGTCCCGGGATTGGCCGATTTCGGTATCGGCTTCAAGACCGTCGAGGAAGCCATCGGGCTGCGCAACCACGTACTGGAGCAACTCGACATCGCTTCCTCCACCCGCGACCCGGCGGTCCGGGACGCCGCACTGACGTTCGTCTTCGTGGGCGGCGGTTACGCGGGCGTCGAGGCGCTCGCCGAGCTGGAGGACATGGCCCGTTATGCGGTGCGGTACTACCACAACATCCGTCCCGGGGACATGAAGTGGCTGCTCGTCGAGGCGACCGGCCGCATCCTGCCCGAGGTCGGCGAGGAGATGGGCGAGTACGCGGTACGGGAGCTGCGCGGGCGCAATATCGATGTGCGGCTGAACACGCGCCTGGAGACGTGCGAGAACCGCGTCGCCGTACTGGACGACGGGTCACGCTTCCCGACCCGCACCCTCGTATGGACGGCCGGCGTCAAACCGCATCCCATCCTGGCCGCGACCGATCTCCCGCTCAATGAGCGCGGCCGCCTGAAGTGCACCGCCGCGCTCCAGGTGGCGGGCGTCGAGCACGCCTGGGGCGCCGGTGACGCCGCCGCCGTACCGGACGTGACCGCCGACGAGCCGGGCAAGGAGTGCGCGCCCAACGCCCAGCACGCCGTCCGCCAGGCCAAGGTGCTCGCGGAGAACATCGCCGCGGCCATACGGGGCGAGCCCGTCGAGGAGTACGCCCACAAGTACGTCGGCTCGGTCGCGTCCCTGGGGCTGCACAAGGGTGTGGCGCACGTGTACGGGCGGAAGCTGAAGGGCTATCCGGCGTGGTTCATGCACCGCGCCTACCACCTCAGCCGCGTCCCGACCTTCAACCGCAAGGCCCGCGTGCTCGCCGAATGGACGCTCGCCGCCTTCTTCAAACGCGAGATCGTCTCGCTCGGCTCCCTGGAGCACCCGAGGGCCGAGTTCGAACTCGCGGCGGGCACGGGACGGCACAACGAGGCGAGTTGACGGCGGTACCGGCGCGGGGTTGACGCCCCTTCGGGTGGCCCGGAGCGCGGAACAGGGACACCGCACATACGGTGTCGGCCGGGCATAGCCCTGGACCATATGCCCCTGTCGGTCATACGTTCACCGTTGCGTTCAGTCGAACGGGCGGTCAAGGACGCGGTCAGGAACTCCACCCGCCACCCCGGCGTCTGACGTATGTCAGTCCGGTCGGTCACACTGGACGTGTGACCATGGGTGGGCTCGTATCTGCAAAGAGTGACAAGTGCGAGGAATTGGGACGTTTGCTGCATCACGCCAGAGGGCGCTCGGCGCGCCCCCGCCCGACCTTCCGCCAGCCAACGGCCGGGAGGTACCTGCCGGCCGCCGGACCGACTCGGCGCCGCGACGCGAAGTAAGAGGTACACCTCCGTGAACTTCACTCGCTGGAGCGCCCGTTTCCCCGGCACACAGCGCCGCGCCGCGCGGTCCGACCGCGGTGCGGCGCCGGGCGCGTCCTCCCCCAAGCCGCCGCGGAGATCCCCGGCCCCCGGAGCCGCGCAGCACGCAGCGCCCTCCGGCGCCCCCGCACCCCCGCCCGTCGACGACGCGGAACGGCCGGAGGCCGATCCAGCCGCGCCCACCACGGCAGGCACCGCATCGGGCACCACGGGCGCGCCACCGGGCGCAGCTTCCGTAAGCGCGGCCCCCGGGAGCGCAGCCCCCGGAAGTGCGGTCCCCGCCGCACGCGCCGAGTGCCCCGAAGCGCACATCCCTCCTTCGGGCACAGCGTCCGTCACCGCATCCGGTGCGCAGCCGCCCACCGTCGACGTGCTCTCCGCCCACGAGATCCTCGGCACGATCCCCGCCCTGGTCGCCGTCGTCTACGGCCCCGAGCACCGCATCGCGTACGTCAACGGCGCGTACGCCAAAGTCTTCGGTGAGCGCCCGTCGGGAGGGACCGCCCGGGAAGCCCTGCCGGAGCTGGCCGAACTGGGGCTGCTGCCGCTGATGGACCAGGTACTGCGCAGCCGCAAGCCGCGCACGGTCAAGGCGCGCAAGGTCCCCGGCGGCGCCGGCTCCGACCTCAGCCGCGACGGCTATTACACCTTCACCTGCACGCCCATCGAGGTCGCTGCCGCCAGCACTCCGGCTCCGGACCCCGAGATCGCCTGCGTCGCGCCGCACAAGGGCGTCCTCGTCTTCGCCGCCGACGTCACCGACCAGGTCGAGGCCGCCGAGCGGCTGCGCGCCGCCGAACGCCGCCAGCGCGAGGCCGCCGTCACCCTCCAGCGCTCCCTGCTCCCTCAGGAGCTGGAGCAGCCGGACGACCTCCGGGTCGCCGCGATCTACCACCCCGGCGGCACGGACGCCGCGGTCGGCGGCGACTGGTACGACGTGATCACCCTCGGCGCCGGGCGCACCGCCCTGGTCATCGGCGACGTGATGGGCCGCGGCGTGCGCGCCGCCGCCGTCATGGGCCAGCTCCGTACGGCCGTCCGCGCCTACGCCCGGCTCGACCTCCCGCCGCACGAGGTCCTGCAGCTCCTGGACGGCCTCGCCGCGGAGATCGACGCGAGCCAGATCGCCACCTGCGTGTACGCCGTGCACGACCCCAACGAAGGCCGGCTGGTCTACGCCTCGGCGGGCCACCTCCCCATCCTCGTACGCGACCAGGACGGCACCGTGCACCGCGCGGAGGAACCGACCGGCCCGCCCCTCGGCACCGGCGGCTGGCTGCACACCTCCGGCAGCGTCACGCTCGGACCCGGCTCCACCGCCGTCCTCTATACGGACGGTCTGGTCGAGCGCCGCGACAAGGACATCGACGAGGGCATCGCCGCACTGGAGCACGCCGTCGCCGGCGCCACCGGCGCGCCCGACATCATCTGCGACCGCCTGCTGCGCGCGCTCGGCATCTCCAACGACCACGACGACGACGTCGCCGTCCTGGTCCTCCAGCACCCGGACCGCACCGGCCCCGAGGCCGAGCTCTTCCACAACGCCGCACTGGAACTGCACGGCGGTACGGAAGCGGCGCCGCGTGCCCGCGCCTTCGCCTCCGGTGTGCTCGCCTCCTGGCGCTTCTCCCCGGAGCTGCACGACCTCGGCGTCCTGGCCGCGAGCGAGCTGGTTGCCAACTCGCTCCAGCACGGGACGCCGCCCATGCGGCTGCGGCTGCGGCGTACGGACCGCCGCCTGATCGTCGAGGTCACCGACGGCGACGACCACCTGCCGCGCCGCCGCCGCGCCGAGCCGGTCGACGAGGCGGGCCGCGGCATCTCCATCATCGCCACCATCGCCTCGAACTGGGGCTCGCGCCGCACACCGGGCGGCGGCAAGGCGGTCTGGTGCGAGTTCGCGCTGCCCCCGAGTGGCTGACCTGAGCCGCGCGTACAAGAAGGCCTGAGACCCGGCGTACAAGAAAGAGGCCGGGCCCGTACGGATGTACGGACCCGGCCTCGGCCGGTCACCCGGCTCACGCCACGCAGGCCACCTCTTCGCGCACCGGAGCCTCCGCCGGCGCGGTCACGGCCTGCGGGTTGTCCTGGGCCGCGGTGAGCAAGCGGCCCAGCCGCAGCCCCAGCGCCGAGACCCCGAGCGCGCACAGGATCAGCAGCACGATGTACGCGGCAGCCGCCCCGTGCCCCACCATCAGCGCGCCCACGGCCGGTCCGACCGCCAGCGCCAGCTGCTTCACCAGGGCGAACACCGAGTTGTACTGACCGATCAGCCGGCTCGGCGCCAGATCCGCCACCAGCGGCTGCACCGTCGGCGACAGCAGCGACTCGCCCACGCCGAACAGCATGTACGTGGAGATCAGCAGCCCCGTGGCCAGCGCCTGCGCGCCGTGCACCAGACCGGACAGGCCCGCCGCGATCCAGGCCACGGTCCATATGAGCCCCACGACCGCGATGACCCGGCTGCGGCGCCGCCGCTCGACCAGCTTCAGCACGACGAACTGCGCCAGCACGATGGCGGCGGTGTTGGCGGCCAGCGCGATGCCCATCGTCGACGGCTGAACGTGGGTGACCTCGGTGGCGTACGCGGCGAGGCCCGACTCGAACTGGCCGTAGCAGGCGAAGAACAGCACGAACCCGAGCGCGCACAGCCACATCATCCGCCGGTCGGCGAGCAGCGCCCGCCAGGCGCCCTCGGCCCGCGCCTCGACCGGCACCTCACCCTCGACCTTGGGCGACTTCGGCAGCCGTACGGTCGCCACGGCCGCGCCGAGCACCAGGAACATCACGGCCTCGATGGCGAAAAGCCGTACAAAGCTCGCCGGGTCGTTCTCGTTCACGAGCAGGCCGCCGATGAGGCCGCCTATGCCCAGCCCCAGGTTGTTCAGGAAGAACTGGGTGGCGAAGGCGCGCGACCGCGTCACGGTCGTCGAGCACCAGACGATCATCGTCGCCAGCGCCGGCTGGATGACCGCTATACCCGCGCCGAGCGCCACCGCCGAGGCGATGACCATCGGCTCGCTGTCGGAGAGGCCCAGGCCCAGCGAGCCGAGCGCGGCGGCGAGCGTGCCCACCACGGCCACCGGCAGCGGACCCCGCCGGTCGATGGCACGACCGGTGAAGGGCAGGACGACGAGCGCGGCGGCGGCCAGCATCGCGAGCACGATGCCTGCCGTACTCGCTCCAAGATCACGCACCTTCGCCACGTAGACGTACAGATACGGAACCGTGAAGCCGTTGCCGAACGCGCTCAGCGCGTTGCCCAGCTGGATCCGGCGCAGCGCGGCGCCCATTGCGGTGGTCACACTCACCTACCTAGGTCGAGAGGGTCGTCAGATACGTACTTGCGTGCGCATTGCTGCGCGTGTGTGCAGGGCGGAGCGAGGCGCACGCGGGAATCCCGACCCCCGGAGCAGACCTGGTGCCCCCCCAGCACTGTGACTCCAGAGGAAGATAAGGAGCTTTGCGACGTGTCCGGTCAAAACCAGACAGTCTCAAGCTGAAGACTTCAACTCTAAAGTTCGAAGCTAAAGAGTACATGACCAAGGACTTCAACGCCAATGCGTTACGTGTCATACTGCGCCGCATGTCAGAGCCCTCAGACGCGGTCCCCCGCCCGGCCGAGCCGAGCCTCGAGGAACAGATCGCGGCTTACCAGCGCGAGTTCCAGGACCTCGACCCCCAGGTGGAGAAGGTCGTCTCCGCGCTGCAGCGCCTCAACCGCCGGATGAACGTCGCCTACGGCCGGCAGACCGCCACGCTGGGCATAAGCAACGCCGAGTGGGAAGTACTGAAGGCCCTCGTCGTCTCCGGAGCGCCCTACCGCCTCGGCCCCGGCGAGCTCGCCAAGCGGCTGGGCCTCACGCCGGCCGCCATGACGCACCGCATCGACCGCATGGCGAGCGAGGGGCTCGTCAACCGCGAGCGCGACGAGAACAATCGCGTCCGTGTCATCGTCGAGCTCACCACCGAGGGCCGCGAGAAGTGGCTGGAGGCCATGCGCCTCGCGTCCGTATTCGAAGAGGACCTGCTACAGGACCTCGATTCACGCGAACGAGGGCTTCTCGGCGACGTACTGACGCGCCTGCTGCGCCGGGTGGAGGACGCCCAGCCCGACGCGGAGGGCCGCCTCACGGACCTCGACTGACCCCGGCGGTCACGGCGTCCCCGGACGGGGCCAGGGGTCGGTTGACACGACCCACCCCGATCCGTAGTGTTCTCCGAGTTGCCACACAGCCGTAACGGTTTTGCGGCAGCCACTCACGCCGCACCGGCGGCAAACCACTACTGCACGGCCTTCCTTCGGGAACAATTTCGGCATGCCGAAATTCAACCAACCGGCTCGATTATGAACCGGCAGCGAAAACCGCTAAAGTAGTGGACACGCCGGAAGGCGCGAAAACCCGCCCCGACAGGGATCGGAACCTCATTCGAAAGACCGCTTCACGAAGCGGGAAACGAAAAAGGATCTGATAGAGTCGGACCCGCCGAAAGGGAAAGCCTGAAAGGGCCGGACCGGAAAGCAACCCCGCTCCAACAGGGGGCCGGATCACTGAAAAGGATCTGGTAAGGTTGGAACCGCGAAGAAGCCGAAAGGCCGAAACGCACCGG
>NZ_JOBH01000009.1 GCF_000717745.1 Streptomyces violens | reverse complement strand
CCTGCGCACCGCCATCGGCTGGAGCCACCAGCTGTGCAGCCCCGCCGAACGGCTGCTGTGGGCGCGGCTGTCGGTCTTCGCCGGCAGCTTCGACGCCGAGACGGCCCGGGAGATCTGCGCCGACGACCACCTCCCGGCCCAGCAGATCCCTGCCGTACTGGGCACGCTGAGGGAAAAATCGATCCTGATCTGGCAGCCCACCTGGCCCGCCGGGGCGACGCCGCCTGGGTCGGGCCCGACCAGTTCGCCTGGTACGACCGGATGACCGCCGAGCACGACAACCTCCGCGCCGCACTGGAGTACAGCCTGGCCGAACCCGAGGGCCATAGCGCGCTGGAGATGGCCGCAGCGCTGTACTTCTTCTGGCAGGGCTGCGGGTTCGTGAAGGAGGGCCGGCACTACGTGGACCAGGCCCTGGCTGCCGACACCGCCCCCTCCCCGGCCCGGGTGAAGGCCCTGTACACCTGCGGCCAAGTGCTGCTCTACCTGGGCGATCTGCCCGCCCTTGAGGAACGGGCCGCCGAGTGCACCACCCTGGCCGCACACTTCGGCGACACGGAGCGGAGTTACGCGGCCGCCACCGAGCTGCGGGTGTCGGCGCTGCGTGGTGACCTGGCGCAGACGGTGTCCGGGGCCGAGGCCCAGCTCGCCACGGACTGGCGCGACCAACCACTCACCATGGTTCACCTGTCGGCCCTGGTCCTCCTCACCCACTCGCTCGTCGCCGCCGGCCGCTTCGAGGAAGCCGTCGCCTGGCTGGACGAGCTGAGCGCCGCCTGTGACCGGAACGGCGAGCGCAGCATGTGCTCCTGGGGCGACTTCGTCCGCGCCCAGGCCGAGCTGGCGCTGGGCCGGTTCCAGGAGGCCGACGAGCACGCCCGGGCCGCGCTGCTGGTCAAACACCGGCTGCGCGACGGCGTGGGCACCGGCCACGCCCTGGAATCGCTGGCCCGCTCGGCCACCGCCATGGGCCGGTACCGGGACGCCGCGTGGCTGCTCGGTCTGGCCGCGCAGCTGTGGGAGACGCTCGGCCGGCCACACGCGGGCATCCCCCCGATGGTGGCCGCCCACCAGGTCTGCGAACGCCGGACTCGCGAAGCCCTCGGGGCGGACGCCTACCGGCGCGCCTTCGACGCCGGTCACGCCATCGACCCGGACACCGGCATCGCCCATGTCCTCAACCCCGCCGCCGCGCCGTCTCCCTAGTCCGGTAACCACCATCGGTCACCCACAACTCGCAGAAAAACCCACAACTCGCAGAAAAAAAAGACCGCACCCGGCCCGCCATGGCCGCCGTGTGGGGCGGCCTGCGGACCGGGTGCGGTCGGAGGGCCGGGGTCAGGCCTTCTTGGTCTCCCAGAAGATCTTGTCGATCTGGGCGATGTAGTCCAGGGCCTTCTGGCCGGTGGCGGGGTCGTTCGAACCCTTGGCGGCCGAGAGGGCCTTGAGGGTGTCGTTGACCAGCTGGTGCAGCTCCGGGTACTTCTCGAAGTGCGGGGGCTTGAAGTAGTCGCTCCACAGCACCGAGACGTGGTGCTTGGCCAGCTCCGCGCGCTGCTCCTTGATGAGGATCGCGCGGGCGCGGAAGTCCGCGTCCTCGTTGGCCTGGTACTTCTCCTGGACGGCCTTGACCGACTCGGCCTCGATGCGGGCCTGGGCCGGGTCGTACACGCCGCAGGGCAGGTCGCAGTGGGCGCTGACCTTCACCTTGGGGGCGAACAGGCGGGAAAGCATGTTCAATCCTTCCTCGTGATCGTCTTCTCAGGTGCGAGATTACTCGGTACGGGAAGGCTTTTCTCGGGTGGGCCGGGGGTCTTAGGGCAAAAGTCCGGTGGGAAGCTGGGGCCGGTGGAGGATTGGACCAGGAGGTGCCGGATGCCGGAGCAGGTGCATGAGCGCTGGCCCGATCAGGGGCAGGAGCAGGGCCGGGAGGGCCGGGGGCCGCTCCGGACGATCGGTCTCGCCGAGGTGTACAACCCCTCGATGGTGCCCACTTTGCGGCCCGGGGACCAGCTGGTCGTCCGGTACGGCGCGGTAGTGCGACCGGGCGACGTGATCGTCCTGAAACATCCCTTCCGGCAGGATCTGCTCATCGTCAAGCGGGCGGTGGAGCGGCGCGCGGGCGGCTGGTGGGTCCAGGGGGACAACCCCTTCGTGGAGAACGACAGCCGGGAGTTCGGCACGGTGCCGGACGAGTTGGTGGTGGCGCGTGCGTGGCTGCGGGTGCGGCCGCCGCGGGAGGTCAAGCGGTCGGTCGCCGGGGTGCTGGGGTGGGCGGTGTCGGCGGTCCGGCCGGTACGGAACGCCCGCCGTTAGGCGCCGGCGCCTTCCGGGCCCTCCGGCTCGGTACGGCCGCGGGCCGATTCCTGGCGCTTGCGGGCGCGGTAGGCCGCGACGTTGGCGCGGGTGGCGCAGCGGTCGGAGCAGTAGCGGCGGGAGCGGTTGGTCGAGGTGTCCAGGTAGACGTTGCGGCACGGCGCCGCCTGGCAGCTGCCGAGGCGGTCCACGCCCAGTTCGGTGAGGTGGACGGCCAGGCCCATGCAGGCGGTGGCCGTGTAGCCGGCGGTGGCGTTGGCGGCGTGGTCCGCGATGTGCAGGTGCCAGTCGGGGCGGCCGTCGGCGTCCCGCGTCTCGTGCCCGGAGATCTGCGGGCTGACCGGGAATTCCATGAGGAGGGCGTTGAGGAGGTCGACGGCCAGTACCTCGTCGCCGGCGGCGGCCGCCTCGAAGATCGCGCGCAGCCGGGTCCGTACGGCGCGCAGCCGGGTCACGTCGGCCTCCGTGGCCCGCCGGGCGGTGTGCTGGGCGGGGCCGAAGAGGGCGCGGACGGCCTCGACCGACGTCAGGGTGTCGGTGCCGCGCTCCGGCTGTTCGCTGTTGACCAGCCGCACGGCATAGTCCGAGTAATAGGCCAGTTCCACTTGTAGTCCTTACCGGGCGCGGGTTAGTCTGCGTACCTACCCGTAATGGGCGTTGTCTGTTCGAGGGTATTACAGGCGGGAGGGGTTCCGGTGACCGAGGCCGTGGCACAGACGGACTGGCAGGCGTGGCAGGACAGTTGGGACCGGCAGCAGGAGTGGTACCTGCCGGACCGCGAGGAGCGGTTCCGGGTGATGTTGGACATGGTCGAGGCCGTGGTGGGCCCCGAGCCGCGCGTCCTGGACCTCGCGTGCGGCACCGGCAGTATCACCGACCGGCTGCTGAAGCGGCTGCCGGGTGCGCTCAGCACGGGCGTCGACCTGGACCCTGCGCTGCTGGCCATCGCGGAGGGATACTTCGCGGACGAGCGGCGGGTGGAGTTCGTCCGGGCCGACCTGAAGGACCCGGCGTGGCCGGCGAAGCTGCCGTACGAGACGTATGACGCGGTACTGACCGCCACCGCGCTGCACTGGCTGCACAGTGATGAGCTGAGCGTGCTGTACGGGCAGCTGGCGGGCCTGGTCCGGGAGGGCGGCGTCTTCCTGAACGCCGACCACATGCCGGACCCGTCCACGCCCCGGCTGAACGCCGCCGACCGGGCGCAGCGGCACGCCCGCATGGACGCGGCCAAGGCGGCCGGCGCGGTGGACTGGAAGGCATGGTGGGAGCTCGCGGCCGCCGACCCGGTGCTGGCCGGGCCGACCGCCGAGCGGTTCGAGATCTACGGTGAGCACGCCGAAGGGGAGACACCCTCGGCGGCGTGGCACGCGCAGACGCTCAGGGACGCCGGCTTCGCCGAGGCCCGCACGGTCTGGGCCTCGCCTTCGGACGCGATGGTGCTGGGGCTCAAGTAGGCCCAAATGCGCGAGAAGGGGCGGTACCGGCCGGTGGCCCGTACCGCCCCTTCTCCTACTGCTCTCGTACCGCGTGCTCAGAGCACCTTCGACAGGAACGACTTCGTGCGCTCGTGCTGCGGCTTGGTCAGGACGTCGCGCGGGTGGCCGGACTCGACGACCACGCCGTCGTCCATGAAGACCAGCGAGTCGCCGACCTCCCGGGCGAAGCCCATCTCGTGGGTGACCACGACCATGGTCATGCCGTCCGCGGCCAGGTCCTTCATGACGTCCAGGACGTCGCCGACCAGCTCCGGGTCGAGGGCCGAGGTCGGCTCGTCGAAGAGCATCAGCTTGGGCTCCATGGCGAGCGCGCGGGCGATCGCCACGCGCTGCTGCTGGCCGCCGGAGAGCTGGGACGGGTAGTTCCCGGCCTTGTCCTTCAGGCCGACGCGGTCCAGCAGCTTCAGGGCACGCTCGCGGGCCGACGCCTTGGACTCGCCCTTGACCTGGACGGGCGCCTCCATGACGTTCTCCACCGCGGTCATGTGCGGGAAGAGGTTGAAGCGCTGGAAGACCATGCCGATGTCGCGGCGGCGGGCCGCGACCTCCCGGTCGCGCAGCTCGTACAGCTTGCCGTTGTGCTCGCGGTAGCCGACCAGCTCGCCGTCGACCGAGAGCCGGCCGGCGTTGATCTTCTCCAGGTGGTTGATGCAGCGCAGGAAGGTCGACTTGCCGGAGCCGGACGGGCCGATCAGGCAGAAGACCTCCTTGGGCGCGACCTCCAGGTCGATGCCCTTGAGGATGTGTGCGGCGCCGAAGGACTTGTGGACGCCCTCGGCCTTGACCATGGGGACGGCCTTGTTGTTCTTGTCCGTCATCAGGCACCTCCGGCAGCAGAACGGTTGAAGCCGCCGGACAGCTTGGCCTTGGCCTTCTGCAGCGGGGTGAGCGGGAGCTGGCGGCTGGAGCCGCGGGCGTAGTGGCGCTCCAGGTAGTACTGGCCGACGCTGAGCACGCTGGTGGCGACGAGGTACCAGACGGCGGCGAGGATCAGCATCTCGACGACGACGCCGGAGTCGCGGCCGACGTTCTGCGCGGACTGCAGCAGGTCGTAGTACTGGACCGCGATCACCAGCGAGGAGGTCTTGAGCATGTTGATGACCTCGTTGCCGGTCGGCGGCACGATGACGCGCATCGCCTGGGGCACGACGATCCGGCGCAGGGTCTTGCCGTGGCTCATGCCGAGCGCGTGCGCGGCCTCGGTCTGGCCCTCGTCGACGGCGGTCAGGCCGGCGCGGCAGATCTCCGCCATGTACGCGGCCTCGTTCAGGCCGAGGCCGAGCAGCGCGCACAGGAACGGGGTCATGAAGTCCGACCACTCGTCCTTGTAGATCGGCATGATGTCGATGTACTGGAAGACGAGGCCCAGGTTGAACCAGAGGAAGAGCTGGACGTAGACCGGCGTGCCGCGGAAGAACCAGATGTAGAACCACGCGACGGTCGAGGTCACCGGGTTCTTGGACTGGCGCATCACGGCGAGGATCACGCCGAGCACCACGCCGATCACCATGGACAGCACGGTGATCAGGAGGGTGTTGCGCAGACCGCGCAGGATGTCGGAGTTGAAGAGGTAGTCGGGGATCGCGTCCCAGTTGACGTTGCCGGTCGCGAACGCCCGGACGAGGAGCGCGAGCACGGCTATGACCAGCAGGGCGGCGACCCAGCGGCCGTAATGGCGGACGGGCACGGCCTTGATCGGCTCGGGCAGCGGCGGGGGAGCGTCCTGCGGCGGCCTGGCCGCCTTGTCGACGTCGACAGACACGGGTGTTGCCTTTCGGGGTTCGGCGGAGTTCGGCGGGCGGGAAGGGGCGGTGCGCGGCTACGCGCCGCCGTTGAGCTTCACTTCCTTGACCCCCGCGTCCTTGACCTGCCACTTCTCGAGGATCTTGGCGTAGTCCCCGTTCTTGATCGTCGCCTCCAGCGCGGCCTTGAGGGCGTCGCGCAGCTGCTCCTGGCCCTTGGGGACGGCGATGCCGTACGGGGCGGCCTCGACCTGGTCGCCGACGACCTCGAAGTCCTTGCCGCCGCCGGAGGTCTTCACGGCGTACGCGGCGACCGGGTAGTCGCTGGAGACCGCGTCCACGCCGGCGGTGCGCAGCCGGGTCTGGGCCTCGGAGTCGTTGTCGAACGCCTCGATGGAGATCGTCTCCTCGCCGTCCTTCTTGCACTTCTCCGCCTGGTCCTTGGCGTAGTCGTGCGAGACGGTGCCGCGCTGTACGGCGATGGACTTGCCGCACAGGTCGGCCCAGTCCGAGACGGTGTCGCTCTTGCCCTTCTGGACGTAGAGCGAGACGCCGGCGTTGAAGTAGTCGACGAAGTCGACGCCCTCGCCGATCTTCTTGCCGGTGGTGGAGTCGATGCCCTCCTGGCGCTCCTTGGTGTCCGTCATGGCCGACATGGCGATGTCGTACCGCTTGGACTTCAGGCCGCCCATGAGGGTGTCGAAGGTGGCGTTGTTGAAGTTGAGCTTGACGCCCAGCTGCTTGCTCATGGCGGCGGCGAGGTCGGGGTCGATGCCCACGATCGCGCCGTTCTTCCGGAATTCCACCGGCTTGTACGTCGCGTCCGAGCCGACCTGGAGGAAGCCCTTGTCCTGGACGGCCTTGGGGAGCTTCTTGAAGAGCGGGGCGTGCACGTTGCGGGTCTTCGCGGCCTCGCGCTTGGCGATGGCGGCGTCCGTCTGGTCGCCGCAGCCGCTGAGCAGGAGGGCGGCCACGACCGCTGTCGCTGCGCCGGCGGCCGTGCGGGACCTGCCGGAGGCCGGGCGACGACGGATACTTGCGGTCATGCGTTTCCTCCTGCTGCGGAACGGATTCAGCCGGCTGGGGGCGGGGCGGGGGAGCCGGCCGGGCGGGGCCGGGCACACACCATCGGGCATCGCGACCTCGTTCGGTCACGGAATCTTGCCATCCGGACTCCGTTATTCGGACTGCTGAAGAGGTCAAAATCGCATAACGGACGTGGCGAAGCTGGTCAGCGGTGTATAGCGGGCACGCTCGGACCGCTGCGGAGGCGGCATGGACCCGAAGTCTCGGTATGTGGACGGAAGATGATCCACGCGTCCGGCTTTTCGAGGAGTTCGCGGTTATTGTCGGAATTGCGTACGCGAGGGTAACCAATCTGACTCGTCGGGGTGCACGCCCGTCGGGTACAAAGGGTCGTTACACCCCTCATCCGGGGCTCAGGGCGCGTGTGCGGCGCGCCCGGCGTCCGTACCTCCCCCCGCGCGGCGGCCATCCGCGGCGCAGGGACCGGACGCGGTGCCCGCCCGCTCTGCAACCAGGGAGCGGTCACCCTCAACTGATTTACGACAAAGGGGTCAGAACAGTGGCAGCGGAGATCGTCAATCCTCGCAGCGACAGCAATACGGACGAAGAGCCCTTCGATCCGGCCTTCGCGCTCCACCGCGGCGGCAAGATGGCCGTCCAGGCGACGGTGCCGGTGCGCGACCGGGACGACCTGTCCCTGGCGTACACGCCCGGCGTCGCCAAGGTGTGCAGCGCCATCGCCGAGAAGCCCGAGCTCGTCCACGACTACACCTGGAAGTCCCAGGTCGTCGCCGTGGTCACGGACGGCACCGCGGTGCTGGGCCTGGGCGACATCGGCCCGGAGGCGTCCCTCCCGGTGATGGAGGGCAAGGCCATCCTCTTCAAGCAGTTCGGCGGAGTCGACGCGGTGCCGATCGCGCTCGCCACCACGGACACCGACGAGATCGTCGACACGGTCGTGCGGCTCGCGCCCTCCTTCGGAGGCGTGAACCTGGAGGACATCTCCGCGCCGCGTTGCTTCGAGATCGAGCGTCGGCTTCAGGAGAAGCTGGACATCCCGATCTTCCATGACGACCAGCACGGCACCGCCGTGGTCACGCTGGCCGCGCTGCGCAACGCAGCCAAGCTCACCGACCGCGCGCTGGGGCAGCTGCGCGCGGTCATCTCGGGCGCCGGTGCGGCGGGCGTCGCCATCGCCAAGATCCTCATCGAGGCGGGCATCGGGGATGTCGCGGTGTGCGACCGCAAGGGCATCGTCTCCGCGGACCGCGAGGACCTGACGGACGTCAAGCGCGAGCTGGCCGGCTTCACGAACAAGGGCGGCCTCACCGGCTCCCTGGAATCCGCGCTGGAAGGCGCGGACGTGTTCATCGGAGTCTCCGGCGGCACGGTCCCGGAGGAGGCGGTGGCGAAGATGGCGAAGGACTCGCTGATCTTCGCGATGGCCAACCCGAACCCGGAGATCCACCCGGACGTGGCGCACAAGTACGCCGCGGTCGTGGCCACCGGGCGCAGCGACTACCCGAACCAGATCAACAACGTGCTCGCCTTCCCGGGCATCTTCGCGGGCGCCCTCCAGGTGCGTGCCTCGAAGATCACCGAGGGCATGAAGCTCGCCGCGGCGGAGGCGCTCGCCGCGGTGGTGGCCGACGAGCTCAGCGCCGACAAGGTCATCCCCTCGCCGTTCGACGAGCGGGTCGCCCCGGCGGTGACGGCCGCGGTGGCCGCGGCCGCCCGTGCGGAGGGCGTGGCTCGCCGCTGACGCGGCTTGCCGCCTGTGGTCCGGGCCCGCTTCCCTCTGGGGGAGCGGGCCCGGCCCCGTAAGGGGCGCGGGGAACTGCGCGACCGGCCACGATGTTGCCGCAGCGGGCCACCGTGGGAAGGTCCCGAGCTCTTGGCCCGGCCGCGGCGCCGTGGGGGTTGCTCGCGCAGTTCCCCGCGCCCCTGTCGGGGCGCATGTCACACCGCGTCGTGGTTCCGCTACCGCACTCCCCGGCCTACGTTGGGATCATGTTCGCTGCCTACGCCGCCCGAATCGACCGTGACGATCCGCTCGCCGGACTGGAGTTGGGCGAGCGCCCGGCTCCCGAGGTCCGCCCGGGCTGGACGACCGTCAACGTCAAGGCCGCCTCCCTCAACCACCACGACCTCTGGTCGCTGCGCGGGGTGGGACTCGGCGAAGAAGCCCTCCCGATGATCCTCGGCTGCGACGCGGCCGGTATCGACGCGGACGGCAACGAGGTCGTCCTGCACTCCGTGATCGGCCAGACCGGCCACGGCGTCGGCCCCGGGGAGCCGCGCTCCATCCTCACCGAGCGGTACCAGGGCACCTTCGCCGAGCAGGTCGCCGTCCCCACGTGGAACGTGCTGCCCAAGCCGAAGGAGCTCACCTTCGCCGAGGCCGCCTGTCTGCCGACCGCCTGGCTGACCGCGTACCGGATGCTCTTCACCAACGCCGGCGTGCGGCCCGGCGACTCGGTACTGGTCCAGGGCGCGGGCGGCGGCGTGGCCACCGCGGCGATCGTGCTCGGCGCCGCGGCCGGCCTGCGGGTCTTCGCCACCAGCCGGGACGAGGCCAAGCGCAAGCGGGCGCTGGACCTGGGCGCCGAGGGCGCCTTCGCGACCGGCGAGCGGCTGCCGCAGCGGGTCGACGCGGTGATCGAGACCGTCGGCGCCGCCACCTGGTCGCACTCCGTCAAGTCCCTCAAGCCCGGCGGCACGCTCGTGATCTCCGGCGCCACCAGCGGCTTCAACCCCGAGAAGACCGAGCTGAACCGCATCTTCTTCCTGGAGCTGAAGGTCGTCGGCTCGACCATGGGCGACAAGGAGGAGCTGGCGAGCCTGCTCAGCTTCTGCGCAGCCAAGGGCGTCAAGCCGGTCATCGACTCCGAACTGCCGCTGGACCGGGCCCGCGAGGGCTTCGCGAAGATGGCGGAGGGTGACCTCTTCGGCAAGGTCGTGCTGACCGTCTGATGGATCGCGTACAACTGCTGCCGGCCGCCGGACGCACCGCCGCCCCCTGGAGCAACGGGGGCGGCGTGACCCGGGAGATCGCCGCCGGGCCGCCCGGCGCGGGCTGGGACGCCTTCGACTGGCGGGTCAGCCTGGCGGGCGTGGACCGGGACGGCCCGTACTCCCCGCTGCCCGGAGTCCGGCGCATCCTCACCATGGTCGCCGGGGCCGGCATGGAGCTCACCATCGACGGAGAACGGACCCCCGTCACCGAGCGGTTCCGGCCGCTGTCCTTCCCCGGTGCCGCCGCCACGGACTGCCGGCTCGCCGCCGGTCCCGTCGTCAACTTCAACGTGATGGTGCGCGACGGGCGGTGCGCCGCCGAGGTGGCGATGGCCCGCGGCCGGTACGTGGTGCGCCCGGCGCCGGACCCGGACGGCGCGGTACTGGTCGCCGCGGTGGCCGGCGCGGTGCTGCTGACGCCCGCGGGGAGCGCCGAAACGGTACCGCTCGGCCGGTACGACGCCGCGCTGCTGCCCGCCGGGACCGGGGCCGACCTCGACGCGGGCCCTGACGGCGTCGCCGCCGTCGTCACGTTCACCGCGGGCGGCTGATTTCCGTACCCCCGCGCCGCCCGTAGGTGATCCTGTGCTCAGGAATGGCGAAGGGTACGGCCGGGGGAACCACCCGCTCGCCAGCGGGACTTCAGCACAGAGGCGGACATGGTCATACGGCAGCGACGCGCGCCCTTTTTCCCTTCGGCAACGGCAGGCGCGGCGGGCCGGCGGCGCACCGCCCGCAGGGCGGCCGGGCTGGCCGCCGCGCTGGCGCTGACGCTCACCGCGTGCGGCGGCGCGGGTCCCGCGGGCGACGCGGACGTCACGCTCGACCTGGTGGTCGCCGACTACGGCAAGCGCACCGCCCGGTCCTCGGCCGACTACTGGAAGCGCGTCGTCGACGCCTTCGAGAAGCGGCACCCGGAGATCGCGGTGCACATGGACCCGGTGCCGTACAACCGGCTGGACAAGACGGTCGCCGCGCGGGTCGCGGCCGGTGACGCGCCCGACATCGCACAGACCGGCGTCTTCGCCCCGTACGTGGCGAAGGGGAAGCTCTACAGCGCGGACGAGACGCTCTCCATCGGCACCCAGGCCGACTTCGTCCCCGCGCTGGCCAGGGCGGGCGAGATCCACCACGTGCAGTACGGGATGCCCTTCAGCGCCAGTACGCCGCGCCTCTTCTACAACAAGAAGCTCTTCAAGCGGGCGGGGATCGAGCGCCCGCCGGTTTCGTGGGCCGGGATCGAGCGCGCCGCGGCCGCGCTGAAGGACGCCGGAGTGCAGACGCCGTACGCGCTGCAGACCGGCCCGGAGGCCGCCGAGGACGAGACGCTGAGCTGGCTGCTCGGCAACAACGGCGGCTACGTCGGCATGAGCGGCGGCTACACCCTGGACTCCGCCGAGAACACCGCGGCGCTGACCGCGGTGCGCGACGGCCTGGTCGCCCCGGGCCTGACCGGCCCCAAGGGCTCCGCGCTCAACCGCACCGAGGCGTACCGCGGCTTCGTCGCCGGCAAGGTCGGCATGGTCCTCGCCCACCCGGTGCTGATCCCGATGGCCGAGGCGGCCCATGTCCCGTACGGAACGGCCCCCTTCCCCCGGCGCTCGGGCGGCGCGGCGACGTCCGCCGGGCTCTCGGACTGGCTGGTGGCCTTCAAGCAGCACCACCACGCCCGGCAGATCGGCACCTTCCTGGACTTCCTGTACGGCACCGACAACGCGGTGCACTACGCGGGCGGGCAGGGCACCCTGCCGGTGACCGTGCCGGCCGCGGAGAAGATGCGCGCGGACGCCGTGTACCGGCCGTTGTGGCCGTTCGTGGACCAGCTCCCGAAGGTCCAGTTCCAGCCGATGGCCACGCGGAGCTGGCCGCGGGTCCGGGCGGCGCTCCAGGAGAAGATCGCCGGCGCACTCTCCCGGGGCGGCGACCCCGCCGCCGTCCTGGCCGGCCTGCAGGACGAGGCGGACCATCACGCGGCCGGCGTCCACTAGTACGCGACGCGGATCGTGCTGATGCCCAGGGTGGTGGTCTTCGGGAGGTGGCCGGACTCGAAGACGGCGGTCAGCAGCGGGGTGATCAGCTGGGCGAGGCGGTCGGCGCGGGCGCGGCCCAGCGCCCGCCACGGGCCCGCGGCCAGCTGGTCCGTCAGCCGCTCGACCGCCTCCCGGCCCTCGCGGGCGCGGTCGGTGGCGCGGCCGTCGGGCGCGATCCAGCCGCGCGCGGCCAGCCGGTCGCGGGCCTCGTGCCACTCCTGCGGGGACCAGCCGCGGCTGCGGAAGTGCTCCTCCGGCGCCGCGCCCACCGCCGCGAACGAGACCAGCGACTCGCACGGGTCCAGTCCCGCGGTGAGCAGCGCGGCCAGGTGCCCGTCGCCGCGGTGCTCGCGCAGGACGGTCAGCGCCTGCCACAGCTCCAGGTGCGGCTCGGCAGGCCAGGGCAGGTCCAGATTGGCGGCGGCCAGCGGCCGGGCGGCCGGTATCGCGTTCTCCGCGGCCTGGCGGGCCAGCCGGGCCGCCTCCGCGAGCTGCTCCTTGGTCAGCCGGTCGCCGATCAGCCGGCGCAGTACGCGGTCCATCGCGTGCAGCCGGGCCTCCAGCACCTTCGCGGGCGCGGCCGTCGACCAGATCAGCGGCACGTACTGCTCGACCATCCGCGGGCTGAAGCTGTAGTACGTGGCGGCCACCAGCTCAGGCCCGGCGGCGCCCAACGGGGCGGTGCGCCAGGCGAAGTAGCTGGGCCAGCGGGTTCCGACGTCGTACCCGAGCGCCGCCGCCTCCTCGAAGGCCTCGGGAGCGAAGTAGAGGGTGGCGTGCAGCGGTTCGAGGTGGTGCCACAGCCTGCGGGCAACCGCGGGATACTCCGACATCGCATACCTCATGGCCTTCAAGTGACTTATGAATAAGGAGAGTTGAAGTCAAGCGTGGGCAAGGCCATGGGTCGGCGGAACGCCGCGGCCGGTCCGAGTACGGACGGCGGCCCTGCGAAGGGCCGGGTTCCCCGATTACCTGGGGTGAACCCGGCCCTTCGAAAAATAACCGTGAGTGATTACTGAGGGGGGCGTCGCAGCAGCGCGCCGATGTGTGCGGCGGCCGTCGCGAGGTGCTGCCGGGCCGCCGCCAACTGGGCTTCGTCCACGCCGTGGTCGCGCGCCGCGTCCCGGAGGTCGTCGCGGAACCGGTCCAGCAGCCGGTCCAGATCACGGGCCGGATCGCCGGTGGCCGGTTCGTGCACCCAGGCCGGCTCCGGAGGCGCGGAGTCGGCTGTACCGGACGCCGCGGATTCGGTGGTACCGGACGCCGCGGATCCGGCGGTACCGGATGCCGTCGGCCCGGAGCCACCGGACGCCGCCGCGAAGCCCTCCGTGAAGCGGCCGACCTCGCGCGAGACCTCGGACAGCACATCGCGCACCGCGCCCGGCCAGTCGCCCGAGCGCACCTGCTCCTGGGCCCGCTCCTGCACCCGGCGGATGACCTCCTGGACCTCCTCGCGCGCCGAGTCCTTGGCGTTCTTGGCCTGCTTACGGGCGCGCTGTGCCTCCTGCTTGGCCCGCCGGCTCTCCTCCTTCGCCCGCCGGGCCTGCTCCTTCCACTCCTCCTTGGCGCGCCGGAACTCCTCCTTGGCGTACCGCCACGCCTCGGGGTCGTCGGGGCCGCGGTCGAACGCCTCGGAGGGGCCCGGGAAGCCGGGGAAGTCGGGGCCGCCCGGCCTGCCGTTGCGCCCTGCCTGCCGGCGAGTGGCCTGCGCGGCCTCGCGCATCTCGCGGCGCAGGTCGCGCGCCGAACCGCTGACGTCCTCGCGGATGTCGGAGGCCAGCGCCGCGACGGACTCGCGGATCTCCAGCTCCAGTTCGGCCAGTTCGCCGCCGCGGGCCGCCAGTTCGGCGCGGCCCGCCTCGGTGATGGAGTACACCTTGCGGCCGCCCTCGGTGGCGTGCGTGACCAGGCCCTCGTCGGAGAGCTTGGCGAGGCGCGGGTAGACGGTGCCGGCGGAGGGCGCGTACAGGCCCTGGAAGCGCTCCTCCAGCAGCCGGATGATCTCGTAACCGTGGCGGGGCGCCTCGTCCAGCAGCTTCAGCAGATACAGACGGAGGCGGCCGTGCGCGAAGACGGGGGGCATGGCTCTACAGCACCTTCTTGTCGGCGGGCGGGTCGGCGGGGGCGTCCTCGGTGCGCGGGCGGCGCAGCAGGGCCAGTGAGCCGGAGACGGTGGTGACCTTCAGGCGCCCGGTGCCCGCGCCGAGCCGTCCGGTGATGTTCTTGGCGCCCCACTGGCCGCCGACCCGCAGGTCGTCGAAGGCATTGGAGACGGCGCCGCTGGTGGTGCTGGCCTCCACCTCGGTGTCGGCCGGTTCCGGCAGCCGGATGGCGACCTCGCCGGAGACCGTCGTGAGGTGCACGTCGGTGCCCTCCGCCGCCGGGTCCAGGTCCACGACCATGTCGCCGGTGACCGACTCGGCACGTACGGAACTGCCGCCGCCGTCGATGATCGTCAGATCGCCGGAGACGGAGTGGAACCGCAGGTCGCCGGTGACGGCCTGGGCCTCGACCCGGCCGGTGACGGTCTCGGCGCGCACCGGCCCGGTCAGCCGGACCAGGGTGGCGTCGCCGGAGACGCCGCGCAGCTCCGTACGCCCGGTGATGCCGGAGAGCACCGCGCTCGCGCCGACCGTGCCGACCTCGACCCGGGCGGCGGCCGGGACGGTCACCGAGACGACGGCGCTGCGCTGCCAGCCCTTGCGGTCGAGGAACTTCAGCAGTCCCCGCCAGGGGAGGTCGTCATAGCCGACGGTGAGCGTGCCGCGGTCGTGGGAGACGGTGAGCGGCGGGCCGTCGATCTCGGTGATCTCGACTCGGGTGCGGTCGGTCGTCGTGCTGCCGACGACATTCACCGTGCCGCCGTACACCCGCACCTGCAGCGTGTTCACCGGCGCGTCGATGTCGAGCGTGCGCGGCTCGGCCACCTCGGCCGGGCCGTCCGGCCACTCTTTGCTGGCTGACATGACGTGCCTCCCCTGTGTACGACAACGCAACATATCGTGTTCGTTGAGAACACGATATATCGCGGTACGGGGAAGTCAAGCGCCCTGCGCCGGCAGGTAGGCGCCCCTCGTCACTCGTCGTCGTCCTCGTCGTCCAGCCGCGCCAGCCAGGTCGCCAGCCGCTCCACCGGCACCTCGAAGTCGGGGTTGAGGTCGACGAACGTCCGGAGCTGCTCGGCGACCCAGCCGAGGGTCACCTCTTCCTCGCCGCGCCGGCTCTCCAGCTCCTCGATACCTCGGTCGGTGAAATACACGTGAGTGCTCCGCTAAGGGGGTAGGGGTAAGGACATTCCAGGTCAGGATAGGCAGCGGCGGTCCGGGACCGCGCATCGGCACCGGGCACGGGCCGGCCTCCTGGCGCAGGGGGCAGCGGGGGGTGGCATGAGCGAGGACGCGACGCGTGTCGCACGGATCGAACTGCCGGACGGCACGCCCGTCTGGGCCCGGATATCCGGCGCCGAGGATACGGAGGACTACGCCGACAGCGGCTTCTTCAGCGACCGCGTCGTCGGGCGGCTGGAGAGCCTGGACGGGCTGGTGCACGGCGTCGCCCGGTCGCTGGCCGGGGCGCTCCAAGGGCTGCGGCCCGACGAGGTCAGCGTGCAGTTCGGCATCGAGCTGAGCGGGAAGTCGGGGACCCTGGTCGGACTGCTCGCGGACGGCGAGGCCAAGGCCGCCATCAACGTCACCCTCACCTGGCAGGGCGGCCCGCCCGCCGACCTTGCGGAGGGCGGGACCGGGGGCGGCGCATGACCGGGGCGCACGATCCGGACGCGTACTTCTCCCGGCGCTTCGCCCCGCTCGTCAAGGCCGCGACGGTGCGCATCCACGCCGCCCGGGACGGGTATCCCCACGGAGGGCAGTCCGAGCCGCCGCTGTGGGGGAGCGGCTTCTTCGTCGCCCCCAACTGGGTGCTCACCTGCGCCCATGTCGCGCTGGAGGGCGAGGGGGGCGAAGTGGGCGTGAGCTTCGAAGGGGGCAGCGCGCGCGGCCGCGTCGAATGGGCCGAGCCCGCGGTGCGCACCGATGGCCTGCTGCCCGCCCCCGACCTCGCCCTGATCCGGCTGCTCCAGCCCACCGCGCACCCCTGCTGCTGGCTCTCGCCGCGCACGGTGCGGGCACACGGCGGCGAGCGCGTCGCGTACTTCGGGTACACGGAGATCGCCGGGACGGTCGGCGCGTTCGACGGACGGTGCACCGTGCGCGGCGAGTTCGGCGGCGAGGGCCTGCTGCGGCTCGGCAACGAGGACGAGATGCCGGAGGGGCTCTCCGGCGGCCCGCTGGTCGACGTCGAGCGCGGTGAGGTGATCGGCGTACTGAAGGGACGGCGCGGCGGTGCGCGCGACGGCGGGCTCGGCATCGCGCTGGCCCAGCTGCGCCGGATCGGCGTCCCCGGCACCCCGATCGGCCGCGAGGAGGACGACCCGTACCACCGTGTCCTGCACGCCCACGACCGGTACCACGCCGACCGGCACGCCGACGTCAGCGAGGCCCGGGACACCTGGACCGAGGCGCAGAGCGGGCTGCCCGCCTCGGCCGCCACGGTCGCGGCGCTGACCCCCAAGCGCCGGGTGGTGCTGCACGGCCTGCTCGCGCAACTGCCGCCGCCGGCCGGCACGCCCGCGCTGGTGGCCCTGGTCGACGAGCTGCTGCCGCGCCGCGGCGAGGGGCTCTCGCCCGCGCCCCGCGGCTGGCGCGAGGGGCTGGAGGTCTACCTCGACCGCCTCGAACTGCGCGATGAACACAGCGAGTTGGAGGCAGTGCTGCGGTACGCGGTGTACGCCGCGACCGCCGAGCATCCGTATCCGGCGACGACCGAGGCGGCGGACGCGGTCTGGGACTGGGTGCGCGATCTGGCCATGACCGAGCTGCCGCCGCTGGCCCGGAACCGGCTGGGCGCCGAGTGGCACGCCCGGGTGCGGGCCCGCGCGGTCGGCCGGGGCCGCCGCACCGGCGAGCACGCGGCCGCGGGCGGCCCACTGCCGTCCGTCCTGCTGGAGATCACCGAACGCGCCTGGGAGCAGGGCCGGTTCGACTGGTACCTCACCGCGAGCAGACCCTCCGGCGACCTGCCGCTGGGCGAGGGCCGGCACGGCACGGCGCTGGCCGACCTGCCCGCCGAGCTGGCCGGCCCGCTGGGCGAGGCGTTCCGCCGCAGCGACGAGCCCGGCCGCCCGGCCGTCCTCGAAGTCGCCCTCAGACAGGCGCTGCTGGACCTGGACGTGGACACCTGGCGGATACCGCCGGGCAGCAGACCGATAGGGGAGCTGCGGCCGGTGGTGGTGCGCTGCGCGGACCGGCCGCCGGGACCGGCGTGCGGCGAAGGGGACGGTACGGACCCGGGGACCGGGCCGCAGGAGCGCTGGACCCGGCTGCACGAGGACGGCATGGAGCACACGTGCGTCGACTGCGACGAGGGCCGCCCCGAGGAGGTGACGGCGGACCTGCTGCGGGAGCTGGGGCCGCGGTCCTTCCCCGTGCTGTGCCGGGTCCCCGGGGGCGACGGCGGGGCCGCGACGATCCGCCGGATCGTCGGCAGCGGCCACCCGGTGGCACTGTGGCGCAGGGAGCGCATGGACCCGGTGTGCGGGGAGTACCACCGCGGGATACTGCGCACGGTCAAGAGCGGCACGACCGCCCACCGGCTGCCCCTCGCCGTCCGTGAGCTGCGCGCCGGCATCGGCGCGGCGGAGCCGGAAGCGTACTGGTCACGCGGGATCACGCTGCTGTACGACGATCCGGGACGGCCGTTGCCGGGCGCGGACGATGTGCTGGAGACGCCGTGAGGGGCACCCGGTTCCGGGCGTGCTCCCACCGGTTTCCGTGTGCTTCTACCGGGTCGCGGTCCGTCCCGATACGGTCGGAGCGTGGCCGGTGCGCTACCGCCGATGACCCACCACCGACGAGGAGTTCGCAGTGAGCGGACCGAACGAATGGCTCATCTACCGCGGCACGGGCGAGCCCCACGACGGCATCGCCGCGCTCCCCGACCCGCCGCCCTGGCGGGACTTCGACGGCGGCCCGCTCGTCGCGCCCGGCCCCGCCACCGACAGCTCCTCCACCCGGCGGCTCGGCGAGCACGTCGCGGAGATGCACCGGCCCAGCGCCGAGGAGCTGGAGATCGTCAACGCCGCGCTGTACCTGCGCCGTCCGCTGCTGGTCACCGGCAATCCCGGCACCGGCAAGAGCACCCTCGCGCACGCCGTCGCCCACGAGCTGAAGCTCGGCAGGGTACTGCGCTGGCCGGTGGTGAGCCGGACGACGCTGGGCGACGGGCTGTACCGCTACGACGCGATCGCCCGCCTCCAGGACGTACAGATCGCCGCGAGCAGCCGGGCGGCCGGCGGGCCCGGCGCGCAGGCCGCGACGCCCGGCGGCATCGGCAGCTACATCCGGCTCGGGCCGCTGGGCACCGCCCTGCTGCCCACCGCGCAGCCGCGCGTCCTGCTCGTCGACGAGCTCGACAAGAGCGACATCGACCTGCCCAACGACCTGCTGAACGTCCTGGAGGAGGGCGAGTTCGCCATCCCCGAGCTGGAGCGGCTGGCGGAGCGGGAGCCCGAGGTGGAGGTGCTCACCGACGACGGGCAGAAGGTCCGCATCCGCGACGGGCGGGTGCGCTGCCACGCCTTCCCGTTCGTCATCCTCACCAGCAACGGCGAGCGGGACTTCCCCGCGCCGCTGCTGCGCCGCTGCATCCACCTGGAGCTGGGCCAGCCCGACCACAAGCGGCTGGCCACGGTCGTCCGGGCGCACCTCGGCGAGGAGGCGGCCCGCGCGGGGGACGACCTGATCGCCCGCTTCCTGGAACGTTCCCGCAGCGAACTGCTCGCCGCCGACCAGCTCCTGAACGCCATCCACCTCACCCACCAGGCCGCCCCCACCAGTCGCGACCGGCTCGCCGACCTGCTCATCCAGCGCCTCGACCGGCCGAGGTGAACGCGTGATGCGGGACCGTGCAGGACGCCCCACCGCCCCGCAGAGCTGGGCCGACGTCGTCGCGGCGCTGCGCGGCGCGGGCCTGGACCCGGATGCCGGGGAGCTGGCCGACGCCCTGTGGCTGGCGCAGTGGTGCCGGCCGCACGGGGCCGCCGCGGAGCAGGAGAGCGGCGGCGGCACGGCGGACGCCAAGGGCCGGGCGCCGGGCGCGCGGACGCCCGCGCCCCCGCGCACCGGCACCCGGCAGGACGCCCCCGGCGCCGACCGGGAGCCGCCCGGCAGCGGGTCCGCCGGGCCGCCCGGCGCCACCCATGTCGCGCTCTACCCGGCGGGCCAGGAGCTGCCCGGCAGCGGTGCGGGCGCGCCCGCCGGTCCGTACGGCAGCGGCCTGCCCGTGGGCGTGCCCGCCGCGCCCGCGCTGCCCGACCTGCTCGCCCTCCAGCGCGCCCTGCGCCCCCTCCAGCGGTACCGCAGCGCGGCACCCGCCGTGCACCACGTCCTGGACGAGACGGCGACGGCGGAGCGCAGCGCGCGGTCGGGCGGGTTGGTGATGCCGGTGTTCCGCGCGGTCCCTCGGGCCGAGGCGTCGCTCCAGCTGATCATGGACGCGTCCTCCTCGATGTGCGTCTGGGAGCGGCTGCTCCACGAACTCCAGCAGGTCTTCGCCCAGTTGGGCGCCTTCCGCGACGTACAGGTGCAGTTCCTGCACCAGGGCCCGGACGGCCGCCCCGCGGTCTCCCGCCGCTTCGAGACGGCGCACGCGCCGTTACGCTCCGCTGACCAGCTCAGCGACCCCACGGGCCGCCGCGTCACCGTCCTGGTCAGCGACTGCGCGGGCCCCCTGTGGCGCAGCGGCCAGGCGCACCGGCTGCTGCACCGGCTCGCCCGGCAGGGCCCGCTCGCCGTCCTCCAGCCGCTGCCGCAGCGCATGTGGTCCCGCACCCGGCTGCCCGTCTCCTACGGCACGCTGCGCCGCGGCGAGGGCCCGTCCTACGCCACGGCCCTGCACTTCACGGGCGACACCGCGCAGGCCGGCGGGGGCGCGCTGCCGGTCCCCGTACTGCCGCCCACCGCGGGCGCCCTCGCCGCCTGGGCCCGGCTGCTCTCCGGTACCGGCGCCGGCAAGGTGCCCGCCGCCGTCGGCTGGCTCCGCGCCGACCAGCCCCCGGCCCCCGCCCCTCGCCCCCGCGACCCGCTGCCCGCCGCCGAGGTCGTCGCCCGCTTCCGCCGCGCCGCCTCGCCCGGCGCGGCGCAGCTCGCGGTCTATCTGGCGGCGGCCCCGCTGTGCCTGCCGGTGATGCAGCTGGTGCAGCGCACGATGCTGCCGGGGACCGGCCCGGCGGAGCTGTCGGAGGTGCTGCTCGGCGGGCTGCTGACGCGCACGGACGGCGAGTCGATGGCCGGCGGCCCCTGGTACGAGTTCGTCAAGGGCGTGCAGGAGGTACTGCTCGGACCGCTCGGCAGGGACGAGGCGCTGCTGGTGCTCAAGCACTGCTCGGCGTATGTGGAGCAACGGTTCGGCAAGGGCGGCCCGAACTTCCCCGCGCTCGCCATCGCGCAGCTCACCGGCGACCGGCGCGCGGACCCGGCGGAGTCGGCGGCCCGGCTGCGCACCCATCCGCCGGGCGACGGGCCCGGCGTACGGGCCCCGCAGCCGTTCGCCGAGGTCGCGGCGCACGTCCTGGAACGGTTCGTCCCGCTGCGCACCATCACCACCGACGGGCACGAGGGCCCCGGCGGCCCGGCGTCCTCCGAGGCGGTGCGCCGCTCTCAGGCGCTGGTGCAACGGTTCGCCGCCGACGGCATGGTGCAGAACCTCCTCGACGCGGTACAGCTGCTGCGGCACGCCACCGGGCGCGAGCGGCACCGCGGCGCGGACACCGCGCTGTGGAGCGAGCTGGCGGAGACCCTGCTGCGGCTGTGGGAGCTGCAGGGCGGCCGGGCGCTGCTGCGCGAGGCGCGGGAGGCGGCGCGTACGGCGGCGCAGTCCGGCGAGGCGCGCGCCCGCACCGCGCTGGGACGGGTGCTGCACACCGAGGCGGGGGAGCGGCGCGCGGCCGGTGACGACCGCGGCGCGCTGGACCTGCTGCGCCGCGCCGACCGGGAGTTCACCGCCGTGTGCGCGACCGCCGGGCTGGAGCCGTGGCACGCCCTGGAGATCACCCTGGAACGGGTGCAGGTCCTGGAGGAGCAGTGGCGGCTGGGCGGCGACAGCGGGCTGCTCCAGGAGACCGTCGGGATGCTGGAGGCGTTCGCGGACGCCTGGCCGTACGACGAGGCGCAGCCGCACGGCCTGCCGCTGGCGCACGGGCGGGCGCTGCTGCGGCTGGCCGGTACGGCCGCCGACCGGGAACAGGCCGCGGCCTATGCCGAGCAGGCCGCGGCCTCGCTCACGCACGCGGCCGACGCGATGGCCGCCGAGGAAGCGCCCGAGGACGCCCGGCTGTGGGCCCGGCTGGACCTGACCGACGCGCTGCTGATGCTCACCGGTACCGCGCTGGACCGGGCCGGGCGGCTGGTCGAGGACATGGAGGAGGCGGCGCAGGGGCCGGACGAGCGGGCCGCCGTGCTGGTGCGCGCCGCCCGGCTCGCGGTGCGCCGCTTCGAAGCGGACGGCGACGCCGGCCATTTGGCGGAGGCCGACCGGCGGTACGAAGCGGCCTGCCGCGCGGTGCCCCGGGACCGCGAGGGCTACGGCGACCTGATCGAGGAGTGGGGCGACGCGCTGATGCGGCGGGCCCGCGAGCCCGGCGGCCGGGCCGTCATCCACCGTACGGTCCGGGTGCTGCGGGACTGCCGGATGGAGACCGCGGCCGGCGACCCGCGGCTGGCGCGCCGGCTGCTCATGCTCGGCCGCGCCCTGCTGCTGCGCAGGACCGACGACGACCGGGTGGACCTGCGGGAGGCCGAGCACCTCTTCGGGCTCGCCGCGCAGTCCGCCGCCGACCCGCTGGTCCGGGCGGAAAGCTGGCTGGAGCTGGGCGGCGCGCACCGGCTGGCGCACCGCCGCTCCGGCCTGGACGCGCAGCTCGAACAGGCGGCGGACGCCTATCGTCGCGCCGCCGACGCGGCACGCGCGGCCCAGGAGGACGCGGCGGACCCGGACGCCGCCGTACGGCTGTGCGCCCGCGCGTACCACCTGCGCGGCGAGGCGTACGAGGACGCGCGGCGGCCGCGTGCCGCGCGCGACGCCTACCGGCTGGCCCTGGAGGAATGGCGGCGGCTGCCCGACGAGGGCGGCCCGGCGGGCCGGGAGACCTCGCGCCGGCTCATGGACATCGGCGGGTGACAGACGGCAGATTGGAACATGCGTACCGGCGGGGGCAGTTGGCGGAAAGGGGCAAGGCGATGAGCGCGAGCCGCAAGGACACGGAGGCCGGGACGGCGGAGGCCGGGGCCACGGTGCCGCCGGCCGGCGAGCTGCCCGAGCTGCCCGAGCTGCTCGCCCTGGACCTCGAGGAGCTGCGGACGGTGGACCACCCGGTGCTGTCGGAAGTACTGGAACGGATCCGGACGCGGGTGGACGAACCCACGGAAATGCTCTGGGGATTCAATGCCGCCTTCTGACGCGCGCCTTCTGAAGTGAATCGGCAGCACCCGAACAGTTTCAGTCGTCGTTGCCGGGAGAACCGGACACCGGCGATCGCGGCCGGTTTGGTCACGCCGCCCCGCAGGGATACTCCGCCTCGGACCGGCGACGGGGGCCGTCCCTGCGCGGGCCGCGGCTTTGGGGGTGCGGACGTGGCGCAGCAGACCGTACGGGACACGGGCCCGTCGGCGGCGGACCGGCCGGACGTCCCCTCTTTCCGGCACCCTTTCCGGCAGTTCATCCTCAAGGTGCACGGCCACTGCAACCTCGCCTGCCGCTACTGCTACCTCTACGAGGCCGCCGACCAGGGCTGGCGGGACCGCCCCGCCACGATGAGCGACGCGGTCCTGGACCGCACCACCGCCCGTATCGCCGAGCACGCCGCGGCCCACGGCCTGCGGCACGCGGCGCTCGTCCTGCACGGCGGCGAACCGTTGCTGGCGGGCGCGGACCGCCTCGGCCGCGCCGTCGAGCTGCTGCGCACCCGCCTCCCCGGGGACTGCACCCTGCACCCCACCGTCCAGACCAACGGCACCCTGCTCACCCGCGCCCGGCTGCGCACCCTCGCGGACCACGGCATCCGGGTCGGCGTCAGCCTCGACGGCGGGCTGCCCGCGCACAACGCCGCGCGCGTGGACCACGCGGGGCGCCCGGCCTGGAGCCGCGCCGTCCGCGGCCTGCGCCTGCTCGCCGAGGAGCAGCCGGACGCGTACGCGGGCATCCTCGCCGTCGTCGACCCGCGCACCGACCCCCTGGAGACCTACGCCTCGCTGCGCGCGCTCCGCCCGCCGCGCCTGGACCTGCTGCTCCCGCACGGCAACTGGACCGCCCCGCCACCGGGTCTCACTCCCGGCCCCGACCGCCCCACCCCGTACGGCGACTGGCTCTGCGCCGTCTTCGACGCCTGGTGGGACGGCGGCGCCGGGCAGCCGCGGGTCCGGCTCTTCGAGGAGTGCCTGGCCCTGTTGCTGGGCGCGCCGGCCGGCGGCGAGTCGCTGGGCCTGACCCCGTTCACCGCCGTCGTGGTGGAGACAGACGGCAGCATCGAGCAGGTCGACTCCCTGAAGTCCGCGTACGAGGGCGCCGCCGCCACCGGGCTGGACGTCTTCCGCCACCCCTTCGACGAGGCCCTCGCGCACCCGGGCATCGCCGCCCGGCACGCGGGCGCCGCGGCCCTCGCCCCCGTGTGCCGCGCCTGTCCGCTGGTGCGGGTCTGCGGCGGGGGCCAGTACGCGCACCGCTACCGGCACGGCAGCGGCTTCGCCAACCCCTCGGTGTACTGCGCCGACCTCCAGCGGCTGATCCGGCACGCCGCCGGGCGGCTGGCGAGCGCCACCCGGGGGCCCGCCCGATGAGCAGCCCCGTACCCGCGGGCCTGCTGCGTGAGCTGGGCCGGTCCGAGGGCGGTGCGGAGGCGCTGCGGCTGCTGGTGGACGACCAGCGGACGCGGCTGCTGCTGTTGCTGCGCGCGCTGCTCGACGCGGTGGACTCCGCCCGCGGGCCGAGCGTGCCGCGGCCCGCGGGGGCCCGGGTGGCGGAGCACTGGGCGCTGCTGGAGGACGCCGACCGCGCCGACCGGGACGCCACCCGCCGGGTGCTGTACTACCCGCTGCTCGGGCCCTGGGTGCGGCGCGCCCTGCGCGGCCTCGCCGCCGCCGTACCGCCGCCCGGCCTCCTCCCCGACCTCGAACACCTCGGCGCCGTCGCCGCCGCGGCCGCCGCCCGCGCCCGGCTCCCGTTCGCCCTGAAGCTGCGCGCTCCGACTGGCGTACTGGCCCTGCCCACCCTCGGCGCGTACACCCTGCACGGGCGGGCGGCCGGCCGCGAGGGACCGCCGCCCGATCTCGAACTCGCCTACTGCAATGGCAGGTTGACCATCCGCCCGCCAGGCGGGCCGGCCGCCGTGCTGCTGCACCGGCCCGACGGGTCCTGGGAGTCGGCCGACCCCGCTTGGCGGCCGCTGCGCCCGCTCACCGGCGGCCCCCACTCCGTACTCCTCGACGACCTCGACCCGTTCCGCACGGCCGACAGCGGGCTGGAGCGGCACGGCCTGAAGCCCGCCGAGCCGCTCACCACCGCCGAACGGGCCCGCTGGCAGGCGGCCTGGGCCGGGGCCCGGCCGCTGCTGGAGCGCGGCGGCCCGACCCGCGCCCTGGAGGCGGACGTCCTGCTGGACTGCGTCGTGCCGCTCGCCCCGCCCCCCAACGCCAGCCCGCACGCCGCGGGCCCCGCGCACTGCAGCGGCACCCGCCGCGAGGCGTTCGGCGCGGTCCTCAGCTCCACCCCGCAGACCCCCGCCTTCCTCGCCGCGACGCTCGTCCACGAACTCCAGCACGCCAAGCTCGCCGCGCTCGCCGAACTGGCGCCGCTGCACCACGACACCGGCACCGCCCTGCACTGGGCCCCCTGGCGGCCCGACCCGCGCCCCTTCGACGGACTGCTCCAGGGCACGTACTCGCACCTCGCGCTCGCCGACTACTGGCAGCGCTTCGCACTCACCGCCACCACCGCGCTGGAGCGCCACACCGCATGGGCCGAGCACTCCCGCTGCCGCGAACAGGTCGGCGCCGCGCTGCCCACGCTGCTCGGCTCGCGCACCCTCACCCCGGCCGGCCGCGTCCTGGTCGGCGCGATGGCCGACCGGCTCACCCGATTGCGGGAACGCCCGCCTCCCGAGGGGTACTTGGCCCGCGCGAGCGCCTACGTGGAGACCTCGCGGACGATGTGGCGACGACAGCACGCGCGATGACCGCCGACGACCGGTTCGCCGGTGTATGTTCCCCAGCAGGGCAGCTCTGACGGTCCTTGCCCGGCCGTTCGTTCGTACGCAAGACGAGGGAGTCGTTCGAATGCCCGCAGCGCGCAGGAGCACCGCACCCACCGGCCGGCCACCGGTCACGGTCAGTTTCGCCGGTTTCAACCGCGCGTGGGCCGCCTGGATCGGCGACCGGCTGGAGCGGCACGGGATGCGGGTCTCCCTCCAGCGCTGGGACACCCGGGCCGGCACCCCGCTGGAGGACGCGCTGCGCGACCTCGCGCTCGCCGAGGGCACCGTACTGATCGTGCTCAGCGACTGGTACATCCAGCTCGGCCCGCGCAGCCACGAGGAGTGGAACGCCGCGCTGCGCACCGTCGTCGCCGACCGCCAGGACAAGTTCGCCGCGGTCTCCATCACCACGAACGCGCTGCCCACCGCCACCGCCGTCTTCGGCGCCGCCGAGCTGGCCGACGTCGGCGCCCGCGAGGCCGAGCGGCGGCTGCTGGCCCGGCTCGGCATCGAACCGGACCCGCACGCCGAGCCGGAGGAGGACGGCGAGGGCCCCCGCTACCCGCAGGAGCAGCCGCGCGTCTGGGGCGGCGTGCCGCGCCGCAACACCCGCTTCACCGGCCGCGAGAACCTCCTCGCGGACGTCTACCACCGCCTCCAGCAGGCCGAGCGCGGCGCCGCCGTGTGCACGCTGTACGGCATGTCCGGCGTCGGCAAGACCCAGCTCGCCACCGAGTACGTCTACCGCTTCGGCTCCGAGTACGACGTGGTCTGGTGGGTCGCGGCGGGCGAGCGCACCCCGATGCGCCAGCGGCTGGCCGAGCTGGCGCCCGCGCTCGGCCTGAGCACCGGCCAGGAGTACGGCGAGCGGTTGCGCGCCGTCCGCGACGCGCTCCGCCGGGGCGAGCCGTCGAACCGCTGGCTGCTCGTCCTGGACGGCGCCGACCAGCCCGAACACGTCGCCGACATGCTGCCCTCCGGGCCCGGGCACGTGCTCCTCACCTCGCAGAACCGCGAGTGGAGCGAGCACAACACCATGATGTTCGAGGTCCCCGTCTACACCCGCGAGGAGTCCATCGCCTTCGTCCGGCGCCGCGCCCCGCGCCTGGACCGTGCCGAGGCGGGCCGGCTGGCCGAGGCGCTGGAGGACCTGCCGCTGCTGCTCGACCAGACGGCGGGCTGGCTCAGCGACTCCACGATGACCGTCGACGAGTACGTCGAACTGCTGGAGAGCGGCGCCGACGCCGAGGTCGTCCGGGTCGCCCACGACTTCCCGATGACCTACCAGACCTCCTGGTCGATACTGCAGAACCGGCTGGCCGAGGCCGTGCCCGCCTCCGTCGACCTGCTGCGGCTCTGCTCCTTCTTCGCGCCCGCCGCCATCCCCGTACGGCTGCTCCGCGAGATCCCGCCCGGCGACCTGCCGGAGGAGCTGACCGGGCTGATGAACGACCCGCTGCTGTGGAACCAGGCCATCAGCAAGCTCCTGCAGTACTCGGTCGTCCGCATCGAGTCCCACGACGTCACCGCCGACGACGCGTCCCCAGGCGGCGAGATCCTCTACATGCACCGCATGGTCCACCAGACCGTCCGCGCCCTGATGCCGGACCGGCAGCAGGAGGAGTACAGCCGCGTCGCGCAGCGCGCGCTGGCCGCCGCCGACCCGCTGCGCCCGACCGACACCCGGCTGTGGCCCCGGTTCGCCGAGCTCGCCCAGCACCTCAAGGCGGCGAACGTCCTGGTGAGCCGGGACCCCGACGTGCAGAACCTGGTCCTGAACGTGCTGCGGTACATGTACCTCTCCGGCGAGTACCGCTCCGGCCTCAAGCTCGCCGAACGCGCCCTGGCCGCCTGGCGGGAGCTGCTCGGCGACACCCACCCGCGGATCTGGGACCTCAGCTACCACTACGCCAACCTGCTGCGCGCCACCGGCGACTACGCCGCCACCGAGGCGCTGGACCGCGTCGTCCTGGACCATCTGCGCGAGACCCAGGGCCCGCGCGACCTGGACACCCTGCGTGCCGCCGCCGGGCTCGCCGCCGACCTGCGCGGCCTCGCCCGCTTCGAGGAGGCCCTGGAGCTGTCCACCACCGTCCTGCAGGGCTACACCGAACTGGTCGGCGAGCAGGACTCGCGCACCCTGAACGCGCAGAACAACCTCGCCGTCTCGCTCCGCCTCCTCGGCCGCTACACCGACTCCCTGGCGCTGCACCGCCGCACCCTGGAGGCCCGCCGCGAGCTGCTGCGCCCCCGCCACAACTGGTCGCTCTTCTCCGAGATCCACGTCGCCACCGACCTGCGCCTCCTCGGCCGCTACGCCGAGGCCACCTCGGTACAGGAGCACAGCGTCCGGGTGCACCGCATCGTCATGGGCAACGACAACCCCCAGACGCTGCGCGCCGAGCACAACCTCGGGCTGTGCTTCTACCGTTCCGGCGACCGCACCAAGGCCGGCCGCCTCCTCGGCCGGGTACTGGAACGGTCCGAGCGGGTCCTCGGCGAGACCGACCCGCTCACCCTCATGGTCGCTGTCAGCTACTCCTGCTTCACCCGCGAACACGGCAGCCTGGACCAGGCCCGGGAGATCGGCGAGCAGGTCGCCGAGCGGTACCTCTTCCAGCTGGGCGCGGCCCACCCGTACGCGATCGGCGCACAGGCCAACCACGCGCTCGTACTGCGTGCCGCGGGCGAGCGGCAGCAGGCGCTGCTGCTCTCCGAGGAGGCGCTGGCGGGGATGCGCCGGGCCGTCGGCCCCGACCACCCCTGGACGCTGGGCTGCGCGCTGAACGCCGCGGCGGCCCGCAACTTCTCCGGCGACCCGGAGGCCGCCGCCGAACTCGGCCGGGACACCGTCACCCGCGCCACCGCCACCCTCGGACTGCGCCACCCGCTGACCCTCTCCAGCCAGATCGCGCTCGCCGCGGACCTGCGCGGCCTGCGCAAACGCCAGGAGGCCGACAAGCTGGAGGAGGAGGCACTGACCGGCCTGAGCACCGTCCTGGGCCCCCAGCACGCCCACACCCTCTCCGCCCGCGCCCGTACCCGGCCCTACTGGGACTTCGAGCCGCAGATGACCTGATGTGGCGTCAGCTCCGGCGGGGCGTCCCGTACTAGGCCGGAATCCGCTCGCGGCGGCCGGGCGCGGTGGGATACGGAAGAACAGGGCCGTATCGACGGTCCCCCGGAGGAGAGCAGGACCGTAATGGCGCAGCCGGCGGAGTCGACGTTCCCGCAGCGGCAGGCGGACGCCGCGTCCGCGCGGGTGCCGCGGCCCGCCCGGCCGGTACGGCCCGGACCGCCGCCCGGCCCGCGGGTCACCGTCAGCGTCGCCGGGGACGGCCGGGCCTGGGGCGACTGGATCGCCGACCGCCTCGAACGCCACGGGCTGCGCGCCCCGCTGCACCACTGGGACCCGCCCGCCGCGATGGAGCTGCGGGCCGCGCTCGGCGGCCTCACGCTCTCCGGCGGCCAAGTACTGCTCGTCTTCAGCGCCGGCTACTTCCAGCCCGGCGTCCGCACGGGGCGGGAGTGGGACGCCGCCCTCGCCGCCGTCACCGCGGCCCACCCCGGCCGCTTCGCCGCCGTCTGCGTCACCGACCCCGGCAATCTCCCGCGGGGCGCCGCCGCGCTCGGCCCCGCCCAGCTCACCGAGGCCGGCGCGCACCACGCCGAGCGCCTCCTGCTGCGCCGCCTCGGGCTCCCGGACGCCCCGGCGCCCGGCACCGGCGGCCCGCGCTTCCCGCTGGACGCGCCCGACGTCTGGGGCGGGGTGCCGCGCCGCAACCCCCGCTTCACCGGCCGCGCGGCCCTCCTCGCCCGCATCCACCGCCGGCTGGCGGGCTCCGTGCGGGGCGCCGCGGTCTGCACGCTGCTGGGCATGGCGGGCGTCGGCAAGACCCAGCTCGCCGCCGAGTACGTGCACCGCTTCGCCACCGAGTACGACGTGGTGTGGTGGATCGCCGCCGGTACGGGGGAGGAGGCGCGGCGGCAACTGGCGGACCTGGCCCCGGAGTTGGGCATCACGGGTGTTACGGGGACCGCCGAGCGGCTGCGCGCGGTCACCGACGCGCTGCGCCGCGGCGAGCCGTACCACCGCTGGCTGCTCGTCCTGGACGGCGCGGACGACCCCGAAGCGGTGGCCGGCCTGCTGCCCAGCGGCTCGGGCCACGTCCTGATCACCTCGCGCAATCGCTCCTGGGACACCTACAACACCCTCCTCCTCCCGGTCCCCGTCCTCGACCGCCCGGAGAGCATCGCCTTCGTCCGCCGCCGGGCCCCGCGCCTGACCGCGGAGGACGCCGGCCGGCTGGCCGCGGCCCTGGAGGACCTGCCGCTCCTGCTGGACCAGACGGCGGGCTGGCTGAACGACTCCGACATGAGCGTCGGAAGCTATCTGCGGCTGCTGGAGGGCGGCATCGGCGACGCCCGCACGGTCGTCGCCGAGGACTTCCCGATGACCTTCGCCGCGGCCTGGACCGCCCTGCTGGACCGCATCGCCGAGACCGCCCCGGACGCCGGCGAACTGCTGCGGCTGTGCGCCGTCCTCGCACCCGGCACCGTGCCGGTCGCCCTCCTCGGCCGGATCCGCGGCGACTTCGCCCCGCTGACCGGCGACCCCCGGCGGCTCCAGGACGCGCTGCGACTGCTCGCCCGCTACTCCGTCGTGGACGCCATGGAGACCCCGGACGGCGACCGGATCACCGGCGTCCACCTGCACCGCATGGTCCGCCTCCTGGTCCGCGAGGGCGTCCCCGCGCCGGAGCGGGAGCGCTACGCACGCGCCGTACGCGGCGCGCTCGCCGCCGCCGACCCCGGCCGCCCCGACGAGCCCGCCGACTGGCCCGCGTACGCCGCGCTGCTGCCGCATCTGCTGCCCTCCGGCGCGCTGGAGGCCGACCCGGCGGAGACCGCGCGGCCGGTACTGAACTGCCTGCGCTACGCCTACCTCGCCGGAGTCCAGGACACCGGACTGGCCCTGGCCCGGCGGGTGGACCGGGCCTGGCGGCAGCTGCTGCCCGAGGACCACCCGCACCGCCTGGACCTGCTGCACGCGCACGCCAACCTGCTGCGCGCCGCCGGACAGTACGCGGCCTGCGAGGAGCTGGACCGGGCCGCGCTGGAGCGGCTGCTCGGTGGCAGCGCCACCCCGGACACCGACATCCTGCGGGCCGCCACCGGCCTCGCCGCCGACCTGCGCGGCCTCGCCCGCCTCCAGGAAGCCCTGGAACTCTCCCGGTACGTGCTCGACGGCAGCCGGCAGACCTTCGGCGAGGGCGACGCGCGCACCCTCGCCGCACAGAACAACACCGCGGTCTCCCTGCGGCTGCTCGGCGCCTACGACGAGGCGCTGGACCTGGACCTGCGGACCCTGCGGGCGCGCCGCCGGCTTCTCGGGCCCAATCACCCCTGGACGCTCTACTCCGAGCTGCACTACGCCACCGACCTGCGGCTCACCGGCCGCGTCGAAGCGGCGCTGGAGCTCCAGGAACGGACCGTGCGCAGCCACCACCGTGTACTGGGCGCCGACCACCCCCAGTCGCTGCGCGCCGGGCACGGCCTCGCGCTCTGCCGCCGGGGCGCCGGGCAGGGGGAGCGGGCCCGGCAGGGCATGGAACGGCTGCTGGAGCGGGCGGTGCGGCTGCTCGGCCGCCGGGACCCGCTCACCCTGATGACGGCGGCGGGCTTCGGCTGCCTGGAGCGCGAGTCCGGCGACCCGGAGCGCGCCCTCGCCACGGCCGAACTCACCTACACCGGCTACCGCGAACTGCTCGGCCCCGCCCACCCGTACACCGTCGGCAGCGACGCCAACCACGCGCTGGCGCTGCTCGCGGCCGGCGACCGCGCGGCGGCCCTGGGGTCCCTCAGCCGCGCGCTGCCCGCCATGGAGGCGGCGGTCGGCCCGAGCCACCCGTGGACCCTGGACCTCGCCCACAACACCCGCTCCACCGAGGCGGACCTGCCGCCGTACCAGCTCCGCGACTTCGAGCCGCTGACGATCTGAAGACAGCAGAAGGGCGGGGCCCCACCGGAGTGATCCGGTGGGGCCCCGCCCTGTCAGCCGGTGGCTCAGGCGTCGAACGCCTCCGCGATGAGCTGGACCTGCTCGGCCTGGTGGCGCTTGGCGGAGCCGACCGCCGGCGACGAGCTGTGCGGCCGCGAGATGCGGCGCAGGCGCTCGCCGTGCGGGATGTCGGCGCCGACCGCCAGGTCCAGGTGGTCGATCAGGTTCAGGCCGAGGAACGGCCAGGCGCCCTGGTTGGCGGGCTCCTCCTGGACCCACAGGAACTTGCCGGCGTTCGGGAACTTGGCGATCTCCGCCTGCAGCTCCTTGCCCGGCAGCGGGTACAGCCGCTCGATGCGGACGATCGCGACGTCGTTCGCACCGCGCTTCTGCCGCTCCGCCTCCAGGTCGTAGTAGACCTTGCCGGAGCAGAAGAGCACCTTGCGGACCGCGTTCGGGTCGACCGTGCTGTCGCCGATCACCGGGCGGAAGCCGCCGGTGGTGAACTCCTCCGTCTTCGACGCCGCGGCCTTCAGACGCAGCATCGACTTCGGGGTGAAGACGACGAGCGGCTTGTGGTGCGGGTTGTGCACCTGCCAGCGCAGCAGGTGGAAGTAGTTGGAAGGGAGCGTCGGCATCGCGACGGTCATGTTGTTCTGCGCGCAGAGCTGGAGGAAGCGCTCGATCCGGGCCGAGGAGTGGTCCGGGCCCTGGCCCTCGTAGCCGTGCGGCAGGAGCAGCGTGACGCCGGAGGTCTGGCCCCACTTCTGCTCGGCGGAGGAGATGAACTCGTCGACGACGGTCTGCGCGCCGTTGACGAAGTCACCGAACTGCGCCTCCCACATGACCAGCGACTCGGGACGGGCCAGCGAGTAGCCGTACTCGAAGCCCATCGCCGCGTACTCGGAGAGCAGCGAGTCGTACACGTTGAACCGCGCCTGGTCCTCGGAGAGGTACAGCAGCGGCGTGTAGTCGTTGCCGGTCTCGCGGTCGATGAGGACCGCGTGGCGCTGGCCGAAGGTGCCGCGGCGGGAGTCCTGGCCGGCGAGCCGGACCGGGGTGCCCTCCATCAGCAGCGAGCCGAAGGCCAGGGTCTCGCCCATGCCCCAGTCGATCGTGCCGTCCTCGACCATGGCCGCGCGGCGCTGCAGCTGGGGCAGCAGACGCGGGTGGACGGTGACCCGGTCGGGGATGTTGACCTGGGACTCGGCGATCCGCTTGACGACCTCCTGGGAGACCGCGGTGTCCACGTGGACCGGGAACTCGGCCTGCGGCTGCGGGACCTCGGGCGCCATCGGCGTCGTGGTGGCCTCGCGGACCTCCGTGAAGACCTTCTCCAGCTGGCCCTGGAAGTCCTGCAGCGCCTGCTCGGCCTCCTCCAGCGTGATGTCGCCACGACCGATGAGGGACTCGGTGTAGAGCTTGCGCACCGAGCGCTTCTTGTCGATCAGGTCGTACATCAGCGGCTGGGTGAAGGCCGGGTTGTCCGACTCGTTGTGGCCGCGGCGGCGGTAGCAGATCAGGTCGATGACGACGTCCTTGTTGAACGCCTGGCGGAACTCGAAGGCGAGGCGCGCGACGCGCACCACGGCCTCCGGGTCGTCACCGTTCACGTGGAAGATCGGCGCCTCGATCATGCGGGCCACGTCCGTGGCGTACATGGAGGAGCGGGCCGACTCCGGCGCGGCGGTGAAGCCGACCTGGTTGTTGATGACGATGTGCACCGTGCCGCCGGTGCGGTAGCCCCGCAGCTGCGACATGTTCAGCGTCTCGGCGACCACACCCTGGCCGGCGAACGCCGCGTCACCGTGCAGCTGGACCGGCAGGACCGTGAAGTCCGTGCCGCCCTTGCCGATGATGTCCTGCTTGGCGCGGGCGATGCCCTCGACGATCGGGTCGACCGCTTCGAGGTGCGAGGGGTTGGCGGCCAGCGAGACCTTGATCTGCTCGCCGTCGAGACCGGTGAAGGTGCCCTCGGCGCCCAGGTGGTACTTCACGTCGCCGGAGCCGTGCATCGACTTCGGGTCGAGGTTGCCCTCGAACTCGCGGAAGATCTGCGCGTAGGACTTGCCGACGATGTTGGCGAGGACGTTCAGCCGGCCGCGGTGGGCCATGCCGATGACGACCTCGTCGAGACGCGACTCGGCAGCGGAGTCGATGACCGCGTCCAGCATCGGGATGACGGACTCGCCGCCCTCCAGCGAGAAGCGCTTCTGGCCGACGTACTTCGTCTGCAGGAAGGTCTCGAACGCCTCGGCGGAGTTCAGGCGGCGCAGGATGCGCAGCTGCTCCTCGCGCTCCGGCGGGGTGTGCGGGCGCTCCAGGCGGTCCTGCAGCCACTTGCGCTGCTTGGGGTCCTGGATGTGCATGTACTCGATGCCGGTGGTACGGCAGTACGAGTCGCGCAGCACGCCGAGGATGTCGCGCAGCTTCATCATCGACTTGCCGGAGAAGCCGCCGACCGCGAACTCGCGCTCCAGGTCCCAGAGCGTGAGGCCGTGCTCCGTGATGTCCAGGTCGGCGTGCTTGCGCTGCTTGTACTCCAGCGGGTCGGTGTCGGCCATGACGTGGCCGCGCACCCGGTAGGCGTGGATCAGGTCGAAGACCCGGGCCGCCTTGGAGACGTCGTCGTCGTGGCTGACGTCGATGTCCTTCAGCCAGCGCACCGGCTCGTACGGAATCCGCAGCGACTTGAAGATGTCGTCGAAGAAGTCGTTCTCGCCGAGCAGCAGCTGGCTCATGATGCGCAGGAACTCGCCGGAGGCGGCGCCCTGGATCACGCGGTGGTCGTACGTGCTGGTCAGCGTCATGACCTTGGAGACGCCCAGCTTGTTCAGGGTGTCCTGCGAGGTGCCCTGGAACTCCGCGGGGTACTCCATGGCGCCGACGCCGATGATGAGGCCCTGGCCGGGCATCAGGCGCGGCACGGAGTGCACGGTGCCGATGCCGCCGGGGTTCGTCAGCGACGCGGTGACGCCGGTGAAGTCCTCCATCGTCAGCTTGCCGACCCGGGCGCGGCGGACGATGTCCTCGTACGCCTGCCAGAACTCGAAGAAGGACAGGGTCTCTGCCTTCTTGATGGCGGCGACGACGAGCTGGCGGTCACCGTTCGGCTTCACCAGGTCGATGGCCAGGCCGAGGTTGATGTGGTCCGGCTTGACCAGCGTGGGCTTGCCGTCCTTCTCGGTGAACGAGTAGTTCATCGAGGGCATCGCCTTGAGCGCCTGCACCATGGCGTACCCGATGAGGTGGGTGAAGGAGACCTTCCCACCGCGGGCGCGCTTGAGGTGGTTGTTCATGACGATGCGGTTGTCGAACAGCAGCTTCACGGGAACGGCGCGCACGGACGTGGCCGTGGGCAGCTCCAGCGAGGCGTTCATGTTCTTCGCCACGGCGGCGGCCGGGCCACGCAGGGTGACGTACTCCGGGCCTTCGGGCGCCTCGGCGGCGGGCTTGGCGTCCGCCTTCGGAGCGGCCTTCGCGGCAGGCTTGGCCTCGGCCTTCGCCGGGGCGGCCTTCGCCGGCGCGGGCTGCGCGGCGGCGGGCTTGGCCTCGGCCTTGGCCGGGGCGGCAGCCGCGGGTGCGGCGGCCGGCTCGGCCGGCGGAGTCGCGGCCGGCTTGGCTTCGTCGGATGGAGTGCCCGACGTCACCGGTGCGCCCGGCTTGTAGTCGGCGAAGAAGTCCCACCAGGCTCGGTCTACCGAGTTCGGGTCCTGGAGGTACTGCTGGTAGATCTCGTCGACGAGCCACTCGTTCGCACCGAATCCGGCTGCAGGGTTCTTACCCTGCCCGTCTTGGTCGGTCGAGGCACTCGAGGTGTTGGGGGACTGTGGCGACACGGCGGCAACCGCCCTCTTCCGCTTCCTAAAGGTGGTGGACAGCGGGAATAAAGGCTACGCCTCTGTCGACCAATGCTGCAGTCCGGGAGGGGTACTCGTCGCGCACGTCACATTTAGCGGTGGGTTTCGGGGAAGGAGATGGCGGGAAACATGCGTGGTTTGCTCGCGCCTGGGTAGGCGGCATCGCCATCGCACCCCCGGCAGGGACACGGGGAACACCCCGAATGAGTGGTTCCACCACCGACCCTACGTCACAGGGCGTCAAGGAGCGGCCTGACCGGTCCCCGGAAGGGTGACGCGGATACGGCAGCCACGTGGGGATTCGGCCACTCCGATACGCCCGCCGTGCAGATCCACCGCCCAGCGCGCGATCGCCAGGCCCAGTCCCGTGCCGCCGTCGGTGCCGGGGCCGGAGGGCGCGGGGCCGCCACGGTTGAACCGCTCGAAGACCCGGTGCCGCTCGGACGCCGGGATGCCGGGCCCCTCGTCCTGTACCTCCAGGACCAGGCTGCCGGGGCCCTCGCCGCGGCGCGCCCGTACGGTCACCCGGCCGTGCGGCGGGGAGTGCTTGATGCCGTTGTCGATCAGGTTGGCGACGACCTGGTGCAGCCGCTCGGCGTCCGCGTGCGCGGTCAGCTCCGGGGGCGAGACGTCCAGGTGGAGATGGACGTCCGTACGGCTGTGGTGGCTGGAGCCGACGGCCAGGGTGGAGGCGCTGCGGCTCATGTTGGCCTCCTTCAGCACCCCGGAGAGGTACGGCCAGACCTCGAAGCGGCGGGCGTGCAGCGGGATGACCCCGTTGTCCAGCCGGGAGAGGTCCAGCAGGTGCTCGACCAGGCGGCCGAGCCGCTCGGTCTGGCTCAGCGCGGTGCGCATCGTCTCCGGATCGGCCTCTGAGACACCGTCGACGACGTTCTCCAATACGGCGCGCAGCGCGGCGATCGGCGTGCGCAGCTCGTGCGAGACGTTGGCGACCAGCTCCTTGCGGTGGGTGTCCACCGCCTCCAGATCGGCGGCCATCGTGTTGAAGGCGTCGGCCAGCTCGCCGAACTCGTCCCGGCGGCTGCCCTGGACCCGCCGGGTGTAGTCCCCGGCGGCCATCGCCCGCGTCACGTCCGTCATCTCGTCCAGCGGGGCCGTCAGCCCCTGCGCGACGAACTGGGTGATCAGCAGCGAGGCGATGATCGAGAAGACCGTGATGACCCGCAGCTCCGTCGCCGAGTGGAACGCGACGAGGACCAGCAGCGTCGTGATGATCACCGAAACGGTGACCAGCGCGCCGAGCGCCGCCTTGACCGACCGGTACGGATCGAGCGGGCGCATCGCCTCCCAGGCCCGCTGCCAGAGCTCACGCGCCAGGGGAAGGGCCGACTTCATGCCGGCGGGGTCTCCAGCGCGTAACCGACGCCGTGCACCGTGCGGATCCGCTCGGCGCCGATCTTCCGGCGCAGCGCCTTGATGTGGCTGTCGACCGTACGGGTGCCGGAGGCGTCCGCCCAGTCCCAGACCTCGGCGAGCAGCTGCTCACGGGAGAGCACGGCGCGCGGGGTGTTGGCGAGGCAGACCAGCAGGTCGAACTCGGTGGGGGTGAGGTGCACGTCGGCGCCGCGCACCCGGACCCGGCGCTGCGCGTGGTCGATCTCCAGCTCGCCGAGGCGCAGGATGCCGCTGCGCGGGGTGTGCGCGGCGAGCGCGGCCCGCTCGACGCGGCGCAGCAGGACGTGCACCCGCGCGGCCAGCTCCCGCATGGAGAACGGTTTGGTCATGTAGTCGTCGGCGCCGACGCCGAGGCCGACCAGCATGTCCGTCTCGTCGTCCCGCGCGGTGAGCATCATCACTGGGACCGGCCGCTGGGCCTGCACCCGGCGGCACACCTCCAGGCCGTCGAAGCCGGGCAGCATGATGTCGAGGACGAGCAGGTCGGGCTGCCACGCCTCGGCGGTGTCCACGGCCGACGGGCCGTCGACGGCGGTCTGCACCTGGAAGCCCTCGGCGCGCAGCCGGGCCGCGATGGCGTCCACGATCGTCGGGTCGTCCTCGACGACGAGCACCCGCCGCTGGGCGCCGGGCGTGGCCGCCGCCGCGGCGCCGTGGGTGGTCTGAGTCTGGTCCATCGCCCGCCCCTGAATTTCCCCGTGCGTGGTCGCGTTCTGACTTGCTGTACTGGCGTACTGACTTGCTGTACTGCTGTGCTGACTCGTTGTACTGAGTGGTCGCATACTGCTGGGCAGCAGCGTAAAGGCACTATGTGACCCGCGGCTACGCGCGTTTCCTCGCGAGGTGGACCACGTCGGGGACGCCTCGGACAACGGGGATCTCTTCGGTGCGAACCTCGCTGAACCCGGCATTCCGGAGCGCGTCCTCGAAGGCGGGGGAGGGCTGCGCCGACCAGACGGCGAGCACGCCGCCCGGTGTCAGCCGGTCCCGGCAGGCCGCCAGTCCGGCCGGGGAGTACAGGCCGCCGTTGTCCTCGGTGACGGTCCAGTCCGGCCCGTTGTCGATGTCCAGGCAGAGCGCGTCATAGGTCTCCGCGCCCGCGCCCTCCCGTACGTACGCCACCAGATCGGCCTGGACGATCTCCGTCCGCGGGTCGGCCAGCGCCGGCCCCGACACCGCCTCCAGCGGCCCCTCGCGGTGCCAGTCGATGACCGCGCCCTCGCGCTCGACGACCGCGATCCGGCCCCAGCGCGGCTCCGCGGCGGCGCGCGCCAGGGAGAAGCCGACGCCCAGCCCGCCGATCAGTACGGACGGCCGCGCGCGGTCACCGGGCAGCGCCGCGAGCGCGGCGTCGATCAGCAGCCGTTCCGACCGTCCGTCGGAGGTGTCCATCAGGAAGCACCCGTTGGCGATGATCTCGAAGTGCGGGCCCCGCCGCCGCAGTACGACCTCTCCGTACGGCCCGTCCCGGCGCTCCAGCGTGACGGGCGTCTCGTCGGTGGCGTACGGGGCTGACATGGGTGCGGGGCCTCCGGAGTCGGGATGGATGCCGGACGGGCCCCACTTTATGAGCCTGTACGCCCCTTACGCGCGTCCCTTTCGGGCGCCTCGTACCGCGCGTCCGCGTCTGATCGCTCACAGCGAACAATGCCCGGGGAACATTCATCGGCTCATGACCATTGAGTGAGTACAGCTCAACTTGCCTGCCGAAGGGGAGATCATGGCTTCGACGTCCACACCGCTCACCCTGCCCGTGCTGCCCCTCGACGACGAGGTCGTCCTGCCGGGCATGGTGGTGCCACTGGACCTGTCCGACGCGGACGTACGCGCCGCGGTGGAGGCCGCGCAGGCCGCCGCCTCACCCGGTAACAAGCCACGGGTGCTGCTCGTTCCACGTATCGACGGCACGTACGCGGGCGTCGGCACGCTCGGCAAGGTCGAGCAGGTCGGCCGGCTGTCCGACGGCGACCCGGGCGCGCTGATCCGCGGCCTGGGACGCGTGAAGATCGGCTCGGGCACGACCGGGCCCGGCGCGGCCCTCTGGGTGGAGGGCACGACGGTCGAGGAGACCGTCCCCGACCCGCTGCCCGGCGCGGTCACCGAACTGGTCAAGGAGTACAAGGCGCTCGCCACGAGCTGGCTGCGCAAGCGCGGTGCCTGGCAGGTCGTGGACCGTATCCAGCAGATCGAGGACGTCGGCCAGCTCGCCGACAACTCCGGATACAGCCCCTTCCTGACCACCGAGCAGAAGGTCCGGCTGCTGGAGACGACCGACCCGGTGGCCCGGCTCAAGGACGCCACCGAAGCGCTCCGCGAGCACCTCGCCGAGCAGGACGTCGCCGAGTCCATCGCCAAGGACGTCCAGGAGGGCGTCGACAAGCAGCAGCGCGAGTTCCTGCTGCGGCGCCAGCTGGAGGCGGTCCGCAAGGAGCTGTCGGAGCTGAACGGCGACGCGGACGACGAGAGCGACGACTACCGCGCCCGCGTCGAGGCCGCCGACCTGCCCGAGGAGGTCCGCAAGGCGGCGCTCAAGGAGGTCGACAAGCTGGAGCGGTCCAGCGACCAGAGCCCGGAGGGCTCCTGGATCCGCACCTGGCTGGACACCGTCCTGGAGCTGCCGTGGACGGAGCGCACGGAGGACGCGTACGACATCAAGGGCGCCCGCGCCGTCCTGGACGCGGACCACGCGGGCCTGGACGACGTGAAGGAGCGGATCACCGAATACCTGGCGGTGCGCAAGCGCCGCGCGGACCGCGGCCTCGGCCTGGTCGGCGGGCGTCGCGGTGGTGCCGTGCTGGCCCTGACCGGTCCGCCCGGCGTCGGCAAGACCTCCCTCGGCGAGTCCGTCGCCCGCGCCATGGGCCGCAAGTTCGTCCGCGTCGCGCTCGGCGGCGTGCGGGACGAGGCGGAGATCCGCGGCCACCGTCGTACGTACGTCGGCGCGCTGCCCGGCCGCATCGTCCGCGCCATCAAGGAGGCGGGCTCCATGAACCCGGTCGTCCTCCTCGACGAGATCGACAAGGTCGGCTCCGACTTCCGCGGCGACCCGGCCGCGGCGCTCCTCGAAGTGCTCGACCCGGCGCAGAACCACACCTTCCGCGACCACTACCTGGAGGTCGAGCTCGACCTCTCCGACGTGGTCTTCCTCGCCACGGCCAACGTCCTCGAAGCGATCCCGGAGCCGCTCCTGGACCGCATGGACCTGGTCCGCCTCGACGGCTACACCGAGGACGAGAAGGTCACCATCGCCCGCGACCACCTCCTCCCGCGCCAGCTGGAGAAGGCCGGTCTGGAGCCCGGCGAGGTCGTGATCGAGGACGCCGCGCTGCGCAAGCTGGCCGGCGAGTACACCCGCGAGGCGGGCGTGCGGAATCTGGAGCGGTCCATCGCCCGGCTGCTCCGCAAGATCGCGGCCAAGCACGAACTGGGCGAACAGGACCTCCCCTTCACCGTCGGCGTGGACGAGCTGCGCCCGCTGATCGGGCGGCCGCATCACGTCCCGGAGTCCGCGCAGGACCCGGAGGAGCGGCGCACGGCGGTGCCCGGTGTGGTCACCGGCCTGGCCGTGACCGGCGCGGGCGGCGACGTGCTGTACGTCGAGGCGTCGCTCGCCGACGCCGAGACCGGCGGCTCGGGTCTCCAGCTCACCGGCCAGCTCGGCGACGTGATGAAGGAGTCGGCGCACATCGCGCTCTCCTTCCTCCGCTCGCACGGCGCGGAGCTGGAGCTGCCCGTCGGCGACCTGAAGGAACGCGGCGTGCACCTGCACGTACCGGCCGGCGCGGTCCCGAAGGACGGCCCGAGCGCGGGCATCACCATGACCACGGCCCTGGCCTCGCTCCTCAGCGGGCGTCAGGTCAGGCCCGACGTGGCGATGACCGGCGAGGTCTCCCTCACCGGCCGGGTGCTGCCCATCGGCGGCGTCAAGCAGAAGCTCCTCGCGGCGCACCGCGCGGGAATCACGACCGTCGTGATCCCGAAGCGCAACGAAGCCGACCTGGACGACGTCCCCGCCGAGGTTCTGGAAAAGCTCGACGTCCACCCGGTCTCCGACGTCCGCCAGGTCCTGGAACTGGCCCTGACCCCGGCGTCCACGTCGGCTTCACCGGAGGTGCCGGTGGCGGCTTAACACCCTGAGACGAGGCCCGGAGCCCCCGCCACGCGGGAGCTCCGGGCCTCGCCCTGTGCCGGGGACGGTAGTCACCCCGTCGCCAGCTTCCGGAGCTGGTCCAGGGAACCGTTGAAGACGTTCTGGTCGCCGGGGAAGCGGCCGCGGTCGGAGTACTGCCAGATGGTGTGCGCCGACCAGCCGGCCGGGAGGGGGCCGGGGGAGGACGAGTAGCGGGCGATCCACAGCGGGTGGTTCATGCCGAAGGACCCGTTGTCACCGACGCACTGCCGCCACCAGTTGGTGGAGGTGTAGATCATCGGGTGCCGCCCGGTACGCGCGTGCACCGTCCTGCTGAAGTCGCCGATCCAGGCGGCCATCGCCGCCCGGCTCAGGCCGTAGCAGGTCGCGCCGTACGGGTTGTACTCGATGTCCAGCGCGGGCGGCAGCGTCCGGCCGTCCGCCTTCCAGCCGCCGCCGTTGTCGACGAAGTAGTTGGCCTGGGCGGCGCCGGAGGAGGAGCTGGGGATCGCGAAGTGGTACGCGCCGCGGATCATGCCGACGTTGTAGGACCCGCCGTACTGCTGCCCGTACTTGGGGCTGCGGTAGCTGGTGCCCTCGGTGGCCTTGACGATGGCGAAGCGGGCGCCGGCGCGCCAGGCCGCTGCCCAGTTCACATTGCCCTGGTGGCTGCTGACGTCCATGCCGGCCACCCCGGCGAGCGGCTGCGCCGCCGGGCCGGACGCGGCGCCCTCGTGGGCGCGGAGCGTGGAGCCGGCGTGGTGTCGGTCGGTGTCGGCCGAAGAGGTGGGGGACGTGGGGGAGGCGGATGCGGCGGAGGCGGGCACGGCCACCGCGAGGGCCGTGCAGAGTGTGGAGAGCAGCGTGATGCACCGGCGTATGCGCATAGGGGGGAGCCTCTTTCGAAGACGCGCAAGGGGGAGGGGGAGACAGGGCGCCGTGCCGCGAGGGCCTGCGGGAGGGGCCCGGCGCAGGTCCGCGCGGCACGGTGGGGGAGCCCTGTCGGCCTCTTACCCGTTCGCGAGCGCCTGGAGACGGTCGTACGAACCGTTGAAGAGGTTGTGGTCGCCCACGGTCGGCCCCGTCGACGTGTACTGCCAGATGGTGTGGAAGCCCCAGCCGGCCGGGAGTTCACCCACCGAGGAGCCGTACCGCGGGATCCACAGCGGGTTGATGCTGCCGAAGCCCGCGTAGTTGCCGGTGCACTGCTTCCACCAGTTGGTGGAGGTGTAGAGCACGGCGTCCCGTCCGGTGCGTGCCTTGTAGGTGGCGAACCAGTCCTTCATCCAGTTCACCAGGGCGGTTGCGCTCTTGCCGTAGCAGGTGGCGCCGTAGGGGTTGTACTCCATGTCGAGCGCGCCGGGCAGCGTCTTGCCGTCCCTGGACCAGCCGCCTCCGTGGTCCACGAAGTAATTGGCCTGGGCCGCGCCGGAGGAGGTGTTCGGGAGCGCGAAGTGGTAGGCGCCGCGAATCATGCCGACGTTGTAGGACCCGTTGTACTGCTGAGCGAAATACGGGTTGATGTAGCTGGTGGATTCGGTCGCCTTGACGTAGGCGAACTTCACCCCGCTGTTCCACAGCGTCGACCAGGCGACGTTGCCCTGATGGCCGCTGACGTCCACGCCTTCCACGGACGCCTGGACGGACGGCGCGACGGGTGCCCCCGTGCCGCCCTCGTGCTTGGCGACCTGCGAGCCGGCCCAGTCCTGGCCGGGATGGGTGGGCTCCGGCGCGTCCTGGCCGGGGGTGGCGGCGGGCCCGGCGGCGGTCGCGGTGCCGACGGTGCCGCAGAGCAGGGCGAGCAGGGTGAGGAGGATTCCGGCCACCGTGGCGGTGGGGCGCCGGAGGTGGCGGGCCGGGCCGGATCTGTGCACGCGCATACGTGACTCCGTAGATCTCGGTGGGACCTGGGAGGGAAGGGGCCGACTTGGTGTGGTCATGCCATAAAGGACGATACGCGCGTAGAACAGGCGCGGAAAGGGGGACCGGATGATTCCGTTGGTCTAATCCTGCGAAATACTGGCTCAGCTGCGGAATCGGCCGCCGCTGAAAAATTCTTCCATCGTCCGGAAAACGGGAAAGGGCGCTGACGTGCACAACACCGGAACCGACGGGGCGGCGGCGAAGCGGCCCGGCGCCATCGACGACCTCTTTCTGTCGCTGGAACACGAGTTGGCCGTATTCCTGCGCCGCGCCCGCGCCTCCTCCGGTGAGATGGCCCGCGAGGTCCACCCCGACCTGGAGCCCTCGGCGTACGGCCTGCTGCTCCGGCTCGCCGAGGCCGGCGAGCAGCGCGCCACCGAACTGGCCTGTTACTTCGGCGTCGGCAAGGCGACCATCAGCCGTCAGCTGCGGGCCCTGGACGATCTGGGCCTGGTGGCCCGCGAGAAGGACCCGGCCGACGGGCGCGCCGTCCTGGTCCGGCTCACGGACGAGGGGCTGGCCCGCTTCACCCGGGTACGCAGCGCCCGGCGCGACCGCTATGCCCGCCGGCTCGCCTCCTGGGACCGAGGGGAGATCGCCGAACTTGCGCGCCTGCTCCATCGGTTGAACGATGAACAAGAGCCGGAGCAGGATGAAGCGCAGGAACAGGACGAGGTGCAGGAACAGGGTGAGGCACAGGAAGGCGAGCGGGACCAGGGCTGACGGCGCCGCCCCCGGTCACAGCTCCGCGAACACCACCGCCGCGTCGTCGTGCATCTTGCCGCGCGGGAAGTCCAGCCCGTCCGCGTCGGCGTTCTCGGCCGCCCGCACCCGGTCGATGAGCGCCTGCGGCCCCTCCTTGCGCACCACGCCCAGGCAGTCGGCCCACGAGCCCTCGCGGAACACCTCCACCCACCGCCCGGCCCCGTCGCTCAGCGCGGTCAGCGAGCGGACCCGGTCGCGCGGCACGGTGCCGGTGACCGCGCGCGCCGCCACCGAAGGGTCGGCGGCCGCGGTCCAGAAGCCGCCCTCGGCGTTGCGCAGCGCCTCGACCGCCGCGACGTACTCACGGGCCGCGGCCGCCCGTTCGGCGGAGCCCTCCGGCAGCGCACGTACCGCGGCGCGCAGCTCGCCGACCGCGGCCGGCAGCTGTTCGAGGCGCTCGTCCAGTACCGCCTCGACCGTGCCGTCCGGCGCCTCGATGAGCAGCGCCGAGTCGGACAGTACGAGGTACTCCACGGCGTAAGGGGACCAGCGCGCGGCGATGGCCGTCGCCTGCGGTGTCCGCCTGTGAGAAAGGTCACACGTGTCGCGATGGGCTGCGGCGGTGCGCCCGATGGCTTCGGAGAGCGCTTCGGCGAGCGTCATGTCGCGGAGCGAACCGGACAGTTCGAGCATCGCGCCCCCGAGGCGCGCGGTGAACCACGGCACGTCGTGGCGGCACCCGAAGTCCTCCGGCGGCGGCGTCACGCCGTCGAGCAGAACGAGGACGCCGCCCTGCCCGGAAGCGGGCAGCGCTACTGATGCGTAGTCCTCGTTGGGGCGTTGGGGGTCGCCGGGCTCGGTGGCGAGTTCGATACGCATGCGAGCAAGCATGCCGGAGCGACGGGAACGACCGGGGGAGGAGCCGGAGAAGGGCGCCCGGAATGCGGGGAATCGGGGGCGTGGCGCGCCAACGCCGCCAATTCCGGCCCCGGGAGGGGTCAAAGCGCCGCTCCGTAAAATGCGGGCGGGCATCCTGCCAGGACCCGGACGGTTCTCCAAACCCGCCCGCCGATGGCCTACTGTTGCGCCCCACAGCGGAAGTTGATGGTCAACTTCCGATTGATGTTCACTCATTCAGGTGGCCGGGCAGGCGTTGCCGGGCCACCGCGCGGCGCCGGTGAAATGGTCGTATTCCGGATCATGGGTGGGGCCATTCCCTCATCGCGACGCGCACAGCCGGACTGTCTGCCCGGCGGGGGCGTGAGGTGCTGAGGATGCGCCGCAGATCCGCCTTCCGGGGAGATCGGCCGGGTCCGCAAGGCCACACACGGCGTGGGCAGGCGAGACAGGATTGCGAGCAGCGGTGCGGAAGAAGCGGCTTCGGGGTGACGTGGTGGAGCCGGGAACACCGGCCGACCCGGCCAGGTCCGGTACGGACGGTGACCGCGCGGGCGGACGTCCCGCGCGCGTGCGCAACAGGCTCATGGGGGCCGTGGCGGTGGTCGCCGTCGCTGTCATGGCGGTCGGCACGCCCGTCATCGCCTCGGCGACGCAGGACGTGGACGGCTCCCAGGAGCTGGTCGACCTCGGCGAGCTGAACGCCCGCGCGGTGACCCTCTCCCACTCCCTCGCCGACGAGCGCGACGCCATGACGGTGTATGTCGCGGGAGGCCGGACGACGCGCGCCGGGGGCGGCGTCTCGGAGGCCCAGCGGGCCCGCGTGGACCGGCAGATCAAGGACCTGCGCGCCGAGGCGGCGGAGAGCTCCGCGGAGACCGCGGCGTTCGGCGACGCCGGCAAGCTGCTCGACTCGCTGCCCAAGGTCCGTCAGCAGGGGCTGATCGGCGCGGGCGGCGCCCTGGCCACGTTCAAGTCCTACACTGCCACCATTCAGGCACTGGACGCCATTTCGGCCGATATCGCCCGCCGGGTGCCGCCCCGGGCCACCGCGGCCGGCTCCCACGCCGAGGCCCTGCCGCTCCTCGCCCGCGCCACCGAACAGGCGTCCGCGACCCGCGCGCTGCTGCTCGCCGGGCTGGCGAGCGAGGGCCGGGAGACCGACCTGTCCGCCGCGGCCCAGCAGTCGCACGTACGCGAACTGGCCTCGCTCGCCGACTTCGCGCAGAACGCCGGTGACGACACCAGGGACAGCTACGACCGCACGGTCAACGGCACCGACGTCGACACCGCCGAGCGCTATCTCGACAAGCTCACCGACCAGCCCCGGCTCTACCCCCTGGACCTCCAGCTCGACCGGAAGCGCATCGAGTCCACCACCGCCACCCGCGTCGGCCTGATGCGCAGCGTGGAGTCCTCGCTGAGCACCGCCGAGGTCAAGGCGATGGCGAAGCTCCGGGACGACGACGTCACCTCGCTGGAGATCCGCATCGGGCTGGTCGGGCTCTGCCTGCTGCTCGCCGTCGGCATCAGCATCTGGGCGGCGCGCACGATGACCCAGCCGCTGTCCGCGCTGCGCCGCGGGGCCGCGCGGGTCGCCAAGGACCCGGCCGACGAGCAGTCCATCGAGTACAAGGGCCGCAACGACGAGTACGCGCAGACCGTGCGCTCCGTCAACGCGCTGCACGCGCAGGTCGCCGAGCTGGCGCGGACCGCCGCCGAGGCCGAGAGCGAGCGCGCCCGGATGGCGAGCGGCCGCAAGCGGCTGGCCGCCGAGCGCGACGTACTGCTGGAGGAGCGCGCCGACCTCACCGAGCGGCTGGCCGCGCTGCGCTCCGGCGTGAACAACCGGTTCGTCAGCCTCGCGATGCGTACGGTCGGCCTCGTCGAGCGCCAGCTCGCCGTCATCGAGAGCCTGGAGGAGAAGGAGCAGGACCCCGAGCGGCTGGAAACGCTCTACAAGCTCGACCACTTCGCCGCGCGCGTCCGCCGGAACAGCGAGAACCTCCTCGTCCTCTCCGGCTCCGAGCACAGCAACCACAACGCCGTGCCGGTGCCGCTGCTGGACGTGCTGCGCGCCTCGATCAGCGAGATCGAGCGGTACGAGCGGGTGCGCATCCAGTCGCTGCCGCCGCACTCCCAGATCGCCGGCTTCGCCGCCGACGACGTCAGCCACCTCGTCTCCGAGCTGCTGGACAACGCCACGGCGTTCTCGCCGCCGGACGCCCACGTCGAGCTCTCCGGCTGGCTGCTGGAGAGCGGTGAGCTGATGCTCTCGGTCCAGGACCAGGGCATAGGGATGACCGCCGAGCGGATGGCGGAGCTGAACCAGCGGCTGGCGGACCCGGAGACCGCGACGTCCTCGGAGACGGTCGACGAGGCGCTCGGCCTCGGCCTGTACGTCGTCGTACGGCTCGCCGCGCGGCACGGCGTCCGCGTCCAGCTGCGCGACCAGCAGCAGGGCGGCGTCACCGCCGTCGTGGTCCTGCCGAAGTCCATCCTGCCGACCCGTCCGACGCCGGCCGCGGCCGCGCAGCCGGGCACGGTGCAGACCGGACCGACCCTCCCGGGCTCGGTCGCCGAGGCCAACTCCAACGCACTGCCGCCGCGCGGCCAGCGGGTGCTGCCGCCGCAGCGGGAACAGCAGGCCGAGCCGCAGCAGCCGAAGCACGCCCAGCCGCAGCAGCCCCAGCAGGCTCCGGCCCAGCAGCCGCAGCACCAGGAGCGGCCCGCACCGGCTCCGATGGGTGACCCGCTGACGGACCCGCTGACGGACCCCCTGCCGGAATCCCTCAGGGGCCCGGTGCCGGACCCCCTCACGGACCCCCTGCCCGACCCCCTCACCGATCCTCTGCCGGACTCCCTCACGGGCCCGTTCACGGACCCGCTGATCGAGGCCGCGGAGCGGACGATCGACGAGGCGGGCATCGGGACCGCCCCGGCCGCGCAGGCCCCGGGCGCGCCGAGCACCGGCGTGCCGGACTTCTCCGGTGACCCCGACGGCGGCCCCGAGACCGGTGCCGTACCGGTCGGCCGGTCGCCGTACGTCGCCGACGAAGCCCCGGCCGCGCCGGCCCCGGTCGAGGGTGACAGTGCCGAGCACAGCCGGGCCGAGGACGCCGAGGAGGAGCCGCCCGTCCGGCGGCTCACCGACATGGGGCTGCCCAAGCGCACGCCCCGCGTCGTGGCACAGCGGCCGCCGAGCGCGCCGCGGCAGGGCGGTGGGGTGAACGCCGAGGCGCTGCGGCGCCGGCTGGGCGGCTTCCAGCAGGGCGCGCGGGAAGGCCGCCGGGACGTGGAGGCCGAGATCGCGGAGCGCACGGCCGAACAGACCATCCCACAAACGGACACCGACGGAGCGGGGGCCCCGGGAGAGAGTCACGTTGTCGAGGAGGCACGCGATTGAAGGCGCAAGCGCCCACTGCTTACGGACTGAGTCATCAGGCACGGAATCTGCAGTGGCTGTTGTCCAATCTGGTCGACGAGGTGCCGGGCATCCGGTCCGTGGCCGTGGTGTCGTCGGACGGCCTGCTGCTGCTGGCTTCCGACCCGCACCTGGCGGAGGGGACCGCTGAGGCCGCGGGGCACCGCGGTCCGCGGGGTTCCAGCGCCGACCTGGCCACGATCGTGTCCGGCGTCGGCAGCCTCACCAACGGCGCGGCGAAGCTGATGGACGGCGGCACGGTCAAGCAGACGATGATCGCCATGGACGAGGGCAGTCTGTTCGTCAGTTACATCAGTGACGGTTCGCTGCTCGGCGTGCACGCCACCCCCGACTGCGACATGAGCGTCATCGCCTACCACATGGCGCTCTTCGTCGGCCGGGCCGGCCATGTCCTCACCCCCGAACTCCGCAGTGAACTGCGCAAGTCGATGGAGAGCGCTCAGTGAGTACCGCACCCAAACTCCCCACGCGAGGCGGGGACCGGAAACCCGCGCGCGTGCGGCCGTATTCGCTCACCGGCGGCCGCACCCGCTTCGGCCACGTCCTGCTGGTCGAGACGTTCGTGGCCGCGCTGGAGGCGCCGGAGGAGCGCCGCGAGCTGACCTCCGGCAACTGGGCCGACCGGGTCATGCCCGAGATGCGCGCCATCGTCGAGCTCTGCCGCCGGATGCGGTCCGTCGCGGAGATCTCCGCGCTGCTCAAAATGCCGCTGGGCGTGGTCCGCGTCCTGCTCAGCGACCTCGCCGACCAGGGAAAGATCCGCGTCTACGGCTCCGGGCACGGCACCGGCCAGCCCGACCGCGCGCTGCTTGAGAGGGTGCTGAGTGGACTTCGCAGGCTCTGAGACGATGACGGCGAGCGCCGGGACGCCTGCCGCCGACGAAGGGCTGCAGAGCTGGCAGACGGACCGTACGCAGGCCCCCATCGCCACCAAGATCGTGGTGGCGGGCGGGTTCGGCGTCGGCAAGACGACCTTCGTCGGGTCGGTCTCCGAGATCACGCCGCTGCAGACCGAAGCGGTGATGACGCAGGCCAGCGAGGACACCGACGACCTGACGGCCACCCCGGAGAAGACCACGACCACGGTCGCGATGGACTTCGGCCGCATCACGCTCGACCAGGACCTGGTCCTGTACCTCTTCGGTACGCCGGGTCAGCAGCGGTTCTGGTTCATGTGGGACGACCTGGTCCGGGGTGCCATCGGCGCGATAGTGATGGCGGACACGCGGCGTCTCGAGGACTGCTTCCCCGCTCTCGACTACTTCGAGAGCTGCGGTCTTCCGTACGTCGTCGCCGTCAACCACTTCGAGGGGACCGCCGAATACGCGGCCGAGGATGTGCGAGAGGCCCTTTCCGTACCGCATGGCGTACCCGTGGTGATCATGGACGCGCGCAAGCGGATCACGGTCGTGGAGTCCTTGCTCACCCTTGTCGGGCACGCCCTGGAGATGACCCCCGAATAGGTCCGCACCGCTCGCGGACCCCAGCAGAGAAGAGCACCACCATGCGGAAGATACTCATCATCGGAGCCGGCCAGTCCGGTCTCCAGTTGGCTCTGGGTCTCCAGTCCCAGGGCTATGAGGTCACCCTCATGTCCAACCGCACCGCCGACGAGATCCGTTCCGGCCGGGTCATGTCGACGCAGTGCATGTTCCACACCGCCCTCCAGTACGAGCGCGACCTCCAGATCAACTTCTGGGAGAGCCAGGCGCCGCGCATCGAGGGCCTGGGCGTCTCCGTGGCGGCCCCGGGCAGCTTCGAGTCGCCCGAGGGTTCCCAGCGCGCCATCGACTGGGTCGGCAAGCTGGACGGCTACGCCCAGTCCGTCGACCAGCGCGTGAAGATGGCCGGCTGGATGGAGACCTTCGCGCAGCGCGGCGGCCAGCTCGTGATCCACGGTGCCGCTGTCTCCGACCTCGACTTCTTCGCCTCCCGCTACGACCTGACGCTGGTCTCGGCGGGCAAGGGCGAGCTGGTGTCCATGTTCGGCCGGGACGCCACGCGTTCCCCGTACGACACCCCGCAGCGCGCGCTGGCCGTCGCGTACGTGCACGGCATGGGCCCCCGCCCCGAGCACCCCGAGTTCGACGCCGTCCGCTGCAACCTGGTCCCCGGCGTCGGCGAGCTCTTTGTCATGCCGACCTACACCAACTCGGGCCGCGCCGACATCCTCTTCTGGGAGGGCATCCCCGGCGGTCCGCTGGACGCCTTCCAGGGCGTCAAGGACCCCAACGAGCACCTGGCGCTGACGCTGGAGCTGCTGGAGAAGTTCCTGCCCTGGGAGTACGCGCGCTGCACCAACGTCGAGCTGACCGACGCCAACGGCACGCTGGCCGGCCGGTACGCGCCGACCGTGCGCAACCCCATCGGCAAGCTGCCCTCGGGCGGCCTGGTGCTCGGCGTCGCCGACGTCGTCGTGGCCAACGACCCGATCACCGGCCAGGGCTCGAACTCCGCCTCCAAGTGCGCCAAGGCGTACCTGGACTCGATCCTCGAGCACGGTGACAAGCCGTTCGACGCGGACTGGATGCAGGACACCTTCGACCGCTACTGGGCCACCGCCCAGCACGTCACCAAGTGGACGAACGCGATGCTGGCGCCGCCGCCGGAGCACGTGCTGAACCTGATCGGCGCGGCCGGCCAGCTCCAGCCCGCGGCCGATCGTTTCGCCAATGGCTTCAACGATCCGTCCGACTTCGAGAACTTCTTCTACGAGCCGGAGAAGACGAACGCGTACCTGGCGTCGCTGACGGCCTGACGGCGCGCGTCCGCACGGCGTACGTCCGCACGGTACGGCGGGGCGGTTCCCTCGGGGGGAGCCGCCCCGCCGCCGTGCGCGGGTCTGTTGTTCCGCGGGCTTTAGTTCCCGGGCGCCGACGCGTCGCCGTATCCCGTGTCGTCCCCGTCCGTGGCGCCCTCCGGCAGCTCCGGCGGGGTGTAGTTCTTCAGGCCGGCGGCGCCCTCGTCCGGGCGGACGGCGCCCAGCAGCGGGTTGGCGGCGATCGGGGAGATCTTGACCTTGGCGCCGGGGCGCGGGGCCTGTACGACCATGCCGTCCCCGAGGTACATCGCCACATGCGTCGCGCCCGGGAAGTAGATCACCAGGTCGCCCGGGCGGAGCTCGCGCAGGCTGACGCGCGGCAGCTGCTTCCACTGCTCCTGGCTCGTCCGCGGGATCGGCTTTCCGGCGTGGGCCCACGCCTGTGAGGTGAGCCCCGAGCAGTCGAAGGAGTCCGGGCCCTCGGCGCCCCACACATACGGCTTGCCGACCTGCGTCAGCGCGTACGCCATCGCCCGCCGGCCGTCCTTGGACGGGGCCTGCGGGCCGCCGAGCCGGCCGGAGCCGAGGAACGCCTGCTGCGACTTCTCCATGCCGGCCCGCTCCAGCCGGCTCAGCTCCGCCAGCTGCTCCGGCGAGAGCGAGGAGAGCATCGCCTCGACCTCCCGCAGCCGCTCCTCGACGTTCGCCTTCTGCTTCTTCCGCCGGTCGGCCAGGGACTTCTTCTTGTCCAGCGCCTTCTTCGCCTCGGTCGCCAGCTTGTCCGCCTTCTCGGCGCTGCCGGCGAGCCGGGTGACCGTGTCCGCCTGGTGACCGGCCGCCTCCTTGAGCAGATGGCCGCGGTCCAGGGCCTGCTCGGGGTCCTTGGAGAGCAGGAACTGCACGTACGGCGAGAGGCCGCCGGGCCCGGAGCCCGTGTACTGCTCGCGGGCCAGCCGGCCGGCGTCCGCGCGCCCCTGCGCCAGGTCGGAGCGGGCGGCCCGCAGCCGTCCGTCCAGCTTCTTGGACAGCCTGGCCTGCGCCTCGAGGTCCTCCTCCGTGGCGTTGTACGCCTCGGTGGCCGCCTCCGTCTGCTGGTAGAGCTTCTGCAGCCGCGTCAGCAGCTCGCTCACGGGGATGTCGGGCGGCGCGGCGGGCCCGGCCATCGCGTACACAGGCGTCGCGGGCAGCGCCACGGCGGCGGCGCCCAGCATCGCCACCGTCCCCACCGATCGCCGGAACCGTCCCCGCACCGCGCCACCTCCGCTCTGGTCCGACCATCCGACTGGTTCGGATGGTTTCACGGGCCACGCCTTCCCGCCGGGGGAGCGGGCGAACCGGGGGACGGGCATCACCCGATCGGCGGCCGACACACAGGCCGTCGAGTACCGGAAGAACGCCCGGCGGAGGAGAGGAGTTCCCTCAATGTGCGCGCTTCCACGGCCACTTGGGCCGTCCCGCGCCGGGTTCGGCATCCGCGTCGTAGGCGTACACCCAGCCGCGCGGCAGTCCCAGCCGGCCGGCCGGGCCGGGCTCGCGCCGGTAGACGTGCACCGTCTCCGGCGCGCCGGCCTCCCCGGGGACGGGGATCTCGTACCGGGCGGGCGGCCGGCCGGTCGCGCCGACCAGGACGGGGAGCACCCGCCCGTCCAGCGGGCCGCCGACGAAGGGCGTGTTCTCGCTTCTCACGCGGCCAGTGTCACATCACGGCCGGCGGGGCGGGATCAGAGCAGGTGGGCGGCGTCCGAGAGGGCTGGGGCCAGCCGCCGCGCGAGGAGGCCGACCGGCCCGTCGGCGGTCTCCGTGGCCAGCGCGGCGGCCGCGGCCCGCGCGGTCTCCTCGTCCGTCGCCGAGGTCGCCACGAACAGCGCGACGAAGTGGTCCACGAGCCAGTCGCGCAGCTCGTCCAGCGGTACCTGCTTCTCCTCGTCGACCCAGATCAGCGAGGCCGCCTCGACGGCGGTGATCCACGTACGGACCATCATCCGCAGCCGCGGGCCCGGCTCCGGGGCGCCCAGGTGGTGCAGGATCTGCTCGGCGGCGGTGCGCCGCACCTCGTCGACGATGGCGTTCGTGCGGACCGTCTCCACGACGCTGCCGCCCTGCAGCAGCGCGCTGAACCCGGTGTCGTGCTGGTCGACGAAGGCGAGGTAGCGGTCCAGCGCGCGGGCCAGCCGCAGCGTGAGCGGGCCGGTCTCGGCCTCGGCGAAGCAGCCTTCGAGGTTGTCGGCGGCACTGCGCAGGGCCGCCTCGTACAACTGCTGCTTGCCGCCGGGGAAGTACCGGTAGACCAGCGGCCGGGAGACCTGGGCCGCGTGCGCCACATCGTCCAACGACACGTCCTCCGGCGCCCGTTGGGCGAAGAGGCCGAGGGCCGCCGCCAGCAGCTGGGCGCGCCGCTCCGCCACGCTCAGCCGCCGGTACGCGGGGCGGGGTACTGCTGGTGCGGTGCCGCTGCCGTTCATGGACAGCAGCGTAACTGCCCTTCGGTCCGGGCCGCCTGGGAGTCCAGGGCAGCGCGGAGCCAGTCGTGGACGGCGCCGAGGGTCGGTTCGTGGCCGGACAGCTCGGCGTGCAGCTCCCAGTAGCGCCCGATGTACGGGTCGCCGGCGAGCTGGTGGCTGAGCCGGTGGCGGAAGTCCGGGGTGTCGCGCAGACCTCTGGCGCGGGCGTGGGCGGCGACGAAGCAGTCGAGCGCCTCGCCTTCGTGCGGTGACCGCCGTGCCCGCAGCGCCGGTGCGGCGAGTGCGGCGGCCTCGGTGAGGCCGTCGTAGAGAATGCCCAGGTCGTAGCCCAGCTCCGGCCGGTGATGCGCGGGCTGGCAGTAGTCGGCGCCGGGATGGGGGATGCCCGCGAGGAGAGCGTGCAGCCGGGCGAAGGCCAGTACCTGGGCGGGCGTCGGGTCCGCGGGCGGCTGCGGAATCGACGTGTCGACGATCGCGGAGGCCAGCCGGGCCGGGACCCGTGCGGGCAGCCAGGACCGCCAGAAGCGGGCCGGAGCCGCCGTGCTCGGCGGGGCGGTCACGGAGCCGAGGAGGCGCAGCCGCTCGGGGCGTTCTTCGGGGGCGCAGTCCCGGAGGAGGTGGAGGGCGGCCTCCCGCCAGCGCAGGGCGGCCAGCCGCGGGCCGAGCTCCCGCAACTGCCCGGCGACGACGTCCTCCAGTACGTCGCCCAGCGCGTCCTCCCGTTCCAGCACCCGCCCCACGTCCGGGACCGGCAGGTCCAGGGTGCGCAGCGAGCGGATCAGGCGGAGCCGGTCGAGCGCCTCGGGACCGTACCGGCGGTGGCCCCCGGCGCTGCGCGCCGTCTCGGGCAGCAGGCCGCGGTCCGAGTAGAAGCGGACGGTCTTGACGGTGACGCCTGCCTGTTCGGCCAGCTCGCCGATGCTCCACATGCCGTCGGACAGCACTGCTTGAACCTCCCTCAGGGGGAGCTCCTACGGTACCGGCGAGCGCGGCCGGCCGATGGGGCCGGGCGCGGGGGACCGACGCGCGCGAGGAGAGATTCATGACGGCATTCGTCCTGGTGTCGGGCAGCTATACCGGCGACTGGGTGTGGCGGGAGGTGGCCGACCGGCTGCGGGAGTCGGGTGCCGAGGTGTACCTGGCGGCGCTCACCGGCATGGGGGACCGTCGCCATCTGGCCGGTCCCGGCACGGACCTGGAGACCCATGTCGAGGATCTGGTGCGGCTGCTGGACCAGGTGGCGGAGCCGGAGGTGGTGCTCGTCGGGCACTGCTACGGCATCCACCCGGTGCTCGGCGCGGCGGGCCGGCGCCCGGAGCGGATCGCCCGGGTCGTGTACCTGGACGCGGGGATGCCCCAGGACGGCGATCCGGCGCTCCAGTTGGTGCCCGATCCGGTGGTCCGCGACCGGCTGCTGGGCGGGGGCGGGGGTGACGGGGCGGCCGACGACTGGCGGCTCGACCCGCCGGCGGCCGACGAGTGGCAGCGCTGGGGCAGCACCGCCGGTCTCTCCGAAGCCGATCTGGCGCGGCTGACCCGCCTCGCCGCACCGCAGCCGCGCGGCACGCTCACCCAGCCGCTCCGGCTCCCGGAAGCGGCCTCCGCGCTGCCGGCGACCGGTGTCTTCTGCACCGCCAACGGGGCGAGCATCGCGATGGCCGAGGCGATGGTCGGGCTGGGGGACCCCCGCCTCCAGGCGCTCGTCGACCCCCGGGTGACCTTCTTCGAACTGGACACCGGGCACTGGCCGATGCTCTCCGCGCCCGGCGAGCTGGCCGGGGTACTGCTGAAGGCCGCGGCGGGTGAGGGGTACCGGCTGGCCGCGACCGTGCGCGAACAGCCCGGCCATCTGCGGCCGTTCCTCCTGGACGTACCGGAGCGGCGCCGTGAGCGCATCGGGCGGGTCGATCTCCACCTGCCGGACGACCTGCCCGCCGACCCGGCCGAGGTGGACCGCCCGCGCCCCGCTGTGGTGTTCGTGCACGGCGGCCCGGTGCCGCCCGGCGTCGACCCGACGCCGCGCGACTGGCCGGCCTTCGTGGGCTACGGACAGTACGTGGCGGGCCTGGGCGCGATCGGCGTCACGCTCGACCACCGGCTGCACGCCCTCACCGACTACCCGCTTGCCGCCGAGGACCTGGCCGAGGCGATCGAGCTCGTACGGGCCGATCCGAGGGTCGATGGCGACCGCATCGCGCTGTGGCACTTCTCCGCGGGCGGGCTGCTGCTGGCGGACTGGCTCGCGGCGCCGCCGCCGTGGCTGCGCTGCGTGGCGGCCAGCTATCCGATTCTCGCGCCGCTGCCGATCTGGGGTCCGGTCGAGTCCCGGTTCCGTCCCGTGGCGGCGGTGCGCGGCGCGGGACGGCTGCCGGTCGTGCTGACCCGGGTGGGGCTGGAGCGCCCGGAGATCGCGGCGACGGTCGAGGAGTTCCTGACGGCCGCAGCGGACTGCGGCGCCGAGGTCGAGGTGGTCGACATCCCGCTGGGCCACCACGGGTTCGAGACCAGGGACCACACCGACGAGGCGCGCGGGGCCGTGGAGCACGCGGCGCGCTCCGTACTGGGGCATCTGCGCGGCTGAACCGGGGCCGGGTGGCGACTGGGCCGGGGCCGGGCGGCGGCCGGTCCCACGACCGTCACCGCCGCCGCCCGGTACCACTGTTCCGCCGTCCGGCTCACGCCAGCAGGCCGGAGCTCTTCCAGAGCTTGCGGCCCACGCCGCGCATCACACCGATCTCGTCCAGGAAGTCGGTGAGCCGCTTGGCGCCGGTCTGCATGACCTCGCGGCGGTGGCCGCTGGCCTTCACCTGCGCGACGGCCTCCCGGCGGTCCAGGCCGACGTTCGTGTACACCTGCGGGTTGACGAAGGCCACGGAGAAGACGCGGGCGGCCTCGCCGGAGGAGATCCGGGTCAGCTCCTGCTCCCAGCGGGGCGCGCGGACCATCTGGCGGCGCAGCTCCTCGCGGGCGTACCGGACGTGCCGGGCCTCCTCCACTACGTGGATGCGGGTGACGCCGCGTACGAGGGTCTGTACCCGCTCGTCCGGGAAGGTGAGCCGCTGCATCCAGTCCAGGATCTCCTCGCCCAGCAGCGTGCAGGCGAAGGAACCGGGCGTGGTGGAGACGGTCTTGAGGATGCGCGCGAGGTTGTGGTTGAAGCGGGAGACGGGGTACGTGGGCGCGCCGCCCGTCTGGATGAGCCGCGCGAACATCTTGGAGTGCCGGCACTCGTCCGCTATCTCGGTCAGTGCGTACCGAACATGGGCGCTGGTGACGGACTTGTCGTAGATGTGCCGGACGAGGAGCTGCATGAGGATGATCTCGAACCAGATGCCCAGCGAGGCGAGCGACGCCGCCTCGTGCCGGGCGAGGTCCATCCGCTGCTCCTCCGACATCTTCTTCCACAGGGGCGTGTCGTAGAGCGAGACGAGCTCCGGCGGCCAGAACCACTTGCCGTCCTCGATCGGCGCGTCCCAGTCCAGCTCGGTGTCCGGGTCGAAGGAGTGCTTGGCGGAGGAGTCCAGCAGGCGCTCGGCAACCTGCTCACGGTCCTTGAGCAGCCCGAGTGCGTCCCGCAGTGCCTCGGTGTCCGCCGTGCTGATGTCAGGAGCTGTCGTCATGGCTGTGGCTACCTCGCTCGTGGGGTTACCGGCGGTCACGTCTTATGAGACTGCGCGTCAGTAAGGGCGTCAATCCCCCGCACACGACTTCTTGACCCTCCGGTAAGGAGCGTGTGAGCCTGCCAACTACCGCACGCGCTGCGGCATTCGGTGATCCGAGGAGGCTCCCCATGTCCACCCGCGAGCTCTACACGACCGACCCCGGCGACCCGCTGTGGCAGGTGCCGGCCACCGGTGCCGCCCGCTTCACCTGGGAGTACGACGACGGCCGCGACCGCCTCCTCGCCCTGTACAAGAAGGGCAAGGACAAGCAGTGGGACGCCGATCTGCGCATCGACTGGGACCTGGAGGTCGACCCGCACGACCCGCTCGGCACTCCCGATGAGGCCATGTCCCTGTACGGCACGAAATATTGGGACCGGATGACGGCGAAGGAGCGCGGGGAGCTGCGGCAGCACTACGCCTCCTGGCAGTTCAGCCAGTTCCTGCACGGCGAGCAGGGCGCGATGGTCTGCGCGGCGCGGATCGTCGAATCCGTCCCCGACCTGGACGCGAAGTTCTACTCCGCGACCCAGACCATGGACGAGGCGCGGCACGCCGAGATCTACAGCCGCTTCCTCCAGGAGAAGATCGGGATGCTCTACCCGATCAACGACAACCTGCAGTCGCTGCTGAACGACACCCTCAAGGACTCCCGCTGGGACATGCCCTACCTCGGCATGCAGGTCCTCATCGAGGGCCTGGCCCTGGCCGCCTTCGGCATGATCCGCGACACCACGAACAAGCCGCTCCCCAAGCAGATACTCGCCTACGTCATGCAGGACGAGGCCCGCCACGTCGCCTTCGGCCGCATGGCCCTCCGCGACTACTACAAGCAGCTCACCGAGGCCGAGCTCCGCGAGCGCGAGGAGTTCGTCATCGAGGGCTGCTACCTGATGCGCGACCGGCTGCGCGGCCTCGAAGTACTGGAGAACTGGGGCATACCCAAGGCCGAGGCGGCCCAGTTCACCGAGCAGTCCGAATTCCTGCACCTCTTCCGCAAGCTGCTCTTCAGCCGCATCGTCCCGTGCGTGAAGGACATCGGCCTCTGGGGCAAACGCCTCCAGCAGGCATACCTCGACATGGGCGTCTTCGACCTCGGCGACTCCAACCTGGACCTGCTGATGGCCCAGGACGAGGAGCTGGCCGAGAAGCTGGACGCGGAACGCTTCGCGGCCGAGGAGACGGCCCGCACGGCCGAGGTGGCGGAGGCGATCACCCGCGGCGGCCCGAGCGGGCCAGCCAGCGGCCCTCGTGGCGGGTGACCTCGATCGGGCGGCCGAAGCAGGTCGTCATCCCTGCGTCGGTCAGTACGTCCGCCACCGGGCCCTTCGCCTGGAGGCGGCCGTCGCGGAGGAGGACCGCGTGGCCGATGGCGGGGGAGAGCTCCTCCAGGTGGTGGGTGACGGTGACCGTCGCCAGTTCCGGGCGGTTCAGGGCCAGTTGGTGCATGGTGTCGATCAGGTCCTCGCGGGACGGCAGGTCGAGCGCGTTGAACGGCTCGTCGAGCAGCAGCAGCGAGGGGTCGGCCATCAGTGCGCGGGCGATCAGGAGCCGGGCCCGCTGGCCGCCTGAGCACACCCCGTACGGCCGGTCCGCCAGCTCCTTGCAGTCCAGCTCGGTCAGCAGCGCGTGCGCGCGCTCCCGCGTGGCCTCGTCGTACTTCTTCCACAGCGGCTGCACCGTGCCGGTCGCGCCGGTGAGGACGACGGTGTGCCCGGGCAGGTCCACCGGTACCTTCTGTGCGCTGGAGACCAGGCCGATCGCGGCGCGCAGCTCCCGTACGTCGACCGTGCCGAGCCGGTGCCCGAGCACCTCGACGGTGCCGGTGGTGGGGAACATCAGCGCGCCGACGAGGCGGAGGATCGTGGTCTTGCCCGCGCCGTTCGCGCCGAGCAGCGCCCAGTGCTCCCCGCTGCGTACGGACCAGTCGATGCCGTCGAGGATGGTCTGGCCGGTGGTGACGCGGCGGACGCTCGCCCCCGAGAGGGCAGCGATCACACGCGCCTGGGTGTCGTCCGTGTCGTCCGATGGGCTCATGCGCGGCAGGTTAGCTGCATGGGCCATGTTTGTGCGGGGGTGTCCGGCGGGTGGACGAGTTCCGGCCGGTCGGGCCGGCGGGCCGGCCCCGGACCGGGCCCGTTCAGCCGGCCAGACCCAGCAGTGCCCGCATCCGTGCGTACTTCGCCGTCAGCCGCTCCCGGGTCGCCGCGTCCAGGACCGCCAGCCGGTCCGGATCCGCGTTGTGCCCGAGGTCGGCCTCCTTGACCAGCAGCGCGCCGGGCGTGGCCAGAATGCGCGCGGCGTACTCCTCCGGCGGCTCCCCGGCCCGCTTGGTCACGGCCAGGACCATGTCCTTCGTGGCCGGCGAGAGCGCGGCCCCCGCCAGCCACTCACCCGACAGGGCGGCGTCCTCGACCGAGTCGTGCAGCCAGGCCGCCGCGATCTGCTCGTCGCTGCCGCCGCGCGCCCGCACCCCGGCCGCCACGGCGGCCAGATGCTCGGCGTACGGGCGCCCCGCCTTGTCGGTCTGCCCCTCGTGCGCCCGGCGCGCGAGCGCCTCGACCTCGGGCAGTGTCAGCAGTGTCACGTCACTCATGGGGCCATTGTGGCGGGCGCACTCAGCGCGCGGCCCCCGGGTCGTACTTCGCCAGCGAGCTCTTGACCTCCTTGGCGTGCGGGCCCTCCCACCAGGGGATCGTCTCGACGAGTACGGGTTTGGTGCCGGAGGCCAGGACCAGGGCCCGGCCCGGCGGCATGGAGCCCAGGTCGGAGACGTGCAGGACGCGCTCCCGGCGGGTGGACTCATTGACCGTACGGTGGCCCGACCAGCCGCCGAACTCCGACTCACGCGTCGTCTGGTAGCCGGTGAGGTCGAACTCGCCCGCCAGCTCCGAGAGATCACCGAGGAACTTGGTGTCGGAGACGCCGCCGCCGTACACCCGGACGTTCGCCGCCGACCACAGCTTCTCCATGCCGCGCTCGCCCCAGACCTCGATGCCCTGGGCCCAGGACTGCAGGATCGTCATCAGGATGATGCCGCGCGAGCCGTAGTGCGAGTACAGATCGGGGAGGTTCCGCCAGCGGCAGACGTTCGCCGCCTCGTCGAGCACGCCGACCATCGGCACCGGCAGCCGGCCGCCACGCTGCGTGGTCGCGTACTCCTCGGCGGCCTCCACGACCGCCACGGTCAGCGCCGTCACCAGCGGACCCGCGGAGTCCCGGCCCTCGCGGGAGAGCGAGTACAGCGCCCCACCGGTCCGGACGAACTCGTGCGGGTCGAACACCGGCAGCGGCGCCCCGGGCGACGGCGTCACCCAGCGGTTGACCTCCGGGTTGATCAGGCAGGACGCCATCTGCTGCGCGACGCCGTAGATGCCGCTGCGCTGCTTGTCGGGCGCGTTGACCACGCCGTACACCCCGTCGGCGGGCATGACGTGGCCCGCGCCGCGCAGAATGCGCTCCGGGGTGTCGTCCTTGGGGTTGGACAGCCAGGTGTAGATCTGTGTGATCGGCATTCCGGCGGTGGCCGCCGCCAGCAGCAGGTTCGCCAGCAGGTCCTGGCCGGCCGGGTCGAAGAAGGCGTCGGTCGACGCCTCGGCGTCCCGCGAGCCGGACGCGAAGTGGTCCGCCATCTTGCGGGCCTTGGCGATGTCCGTGACGTAGCTGAGGGGGTTCCACCACCAGCTGGGCGCCTCCTGCGCGACCTGCTGCGGGTCGAACACCCACACAGGGCCGCGCGCCGCCCGCGGCCCGCGCGTCGCGTCCACGATGTCCCGCTTGTTGGAGGTCACCAGCACCGCGCCGGGCGCGTCCAGGATCGCCGGAATGGCCCGCCGCGTGGTCTTGCCCGTACGCGGCCCCCAGATGTCGACATGCATGTCCTCGAACGAGCCGAACAGCGGCTGCTTGCCGCGCACCGACCGGCCGATGAACACACCCGGCACGCCGACCTGGGCCCCCAGCCGCTCGGCCGTGGCCGCCGCGCCCTGCATGGTGAGCTTCCCCAGCTCCTCCCGCTGGGCCAGGTGCCGGGCCGCGCCGTCGACCTTGGGCTTGTTGCGCCGCTTCTGCACCACGCGGTGCACCGCGAGCCCGGCGAGGGCCAGTACGACCGCCTCACCGGCGGCGATGGCGCTGGCGGCACCGCCCGGCCAGGTGTAGTCACCCTTGATCAGGGCGACGACGAACGTCAGCGGATTCCCCGCCGGCGCGGGCCCGCCCGAGGCCGCCGCACCACCCATCGCCGCCAGCCACGCGGCACACACGGCCAGCAGCACGACCGCGACGAGAATGAAGATCTCCACCGTCCAGTCGTCCTCGGCCCGAGGCTTCTTCTGCTGTTCCACGGTCACGTGCGCGGGGTCCTTTCTGCGTGCTGGGTCGCGAAGACGAAGAAGCCGTTGTCGGCATTGATGACGGCGTAGCCGTTGTTCGAGAACTCGGGGAGCTTCTCCAGCCCGGTGCGCAGGACCTTCTTGTCGCGCATGCCGAGCGCGGCGGGGCCGCTGTCGTCCAGCTCCGCGTAGAGCACTCCGTTGCCGGGCAGCGCCACCGGGCGGATGTTCTGCTCGCCCTCGGCCTGCCGCCACAGCTCCTTGCCCGACTTGGTGTCCCAGGCCACGGCGCCTTCGCCGTACTGGGTCACGACGGTTCCGCCGTCGGGCGAGAGGACGGAGGCGTCGTCGTCGGCGCCGGTGCTGTAGTCGCTCGCCGGCCCTTCGGTGAGCCGCCGGCCGGTCTTCGCGTCGATGATCGTGAGGACGCCGCCCTTGCTCTCCTCGGCGTAGACGGACCAGCCGAGTACGGCACTGCCCTCCTGGAGCGGAGCGATCCAGGAGCTCGTCCCGGTCTCCTCGTCCAGCCGCTCACGGAGGGCGGCCGGCGGCTCCAGGTCCTCGGTGCTCCACAGCTTCTTGCCGGTGCGGGCGTCGGTGGCCACCAGCCACTCGGCGAACGGCTGGTAGGAGACGTCGGAGGAGATGCTGACACCGAAGCCCGCGTCGATCCGCGTCCCGAGCTCGGTCTCGCCCTTGAGCTCGGTCTCGACCGTCTTCCCGCCGCCGATCGGTAGGTACTTCTGGCCGTCCCCGTCCCCGTCCGCCACCACGTACCCCCTGCGGACCGGCAGCCCGTCGTAGGCGTCGTCGTCGAAGGCGGAGCTGCCGAGCTTCCTGCCCGACGGGTCGTACATAGTGAAGACGCTCCGCAGCCGCTCCTTCGCCAGTCCGTCGGCGGGGGTGTGCACACGGCTGCGCACCAGCAGCGCGGGGGAGCCGTCCTTCCACTCGCTGACCTGGACGTGTTCCGCGGCGGTCGCGTCGGTGGTGTCCACGGTGTCGCCGGGGTCCGCCGCGACCCGCACCGTCAGCTTCTTGCGGACGGTGCCGGTCTTCAGCTCGCGGAGCCGGACGGTGAACCGGGTCTCGGCGGCGCCCTCCTTCCGAGGCTCCTCCACGACCAGCGCCGAGACGTCACCCACGACGCACCGCTCGTCCTCCGCCCGGCCGTTGCTCACCGTCCCCGCATAGCCCGGGCAGGTACCGGCCTCTTCGGACGACAGGCTCCAGGACGGCTTCCCGGCCAGCCCGGGGACGGCCTTCCCGGTCCATGCGGGGCCCTTGCGCGCCGAGGGCGAGCCGTCCTTCCCGGACCGGTCACCGCTCACCGGCGCGTCCGCGCCACCGCACCCGGCCACCAGTCCCAGGACCACGGCGGCCCCGATGACCGCCGTACTGCGTGTCTGCCACTTCACGGTCCACTTCACCGTCTTCACTCTGCTTTCCCGTGCCCGGCTCAGGCGTCCCCGTGGCCGTCGCCCTCGACGGCGTTGGTGCCCTGGGGGATCGGTACGCGGTACACGTGCGTGATCTTGTCCTGGACGTCCCAGGTGCTGAACTCCACGGACTTGCCCGGCCGCGGCGCGTGAATGATCTTGTGGCCCTTGGGGTCCCAGACCATGCCGACGTGCTCGGAGCCGCGCGAGCTCGGGTTGAAGAAGATCAGGTCACCGGGCTGCGCCTCGCTCAGCGAGATCTCGTACTTCTTGAGGTACGGCTCCTGGGAGAACGTCGTGCCGGTGATATCGATCTTGCCGCCGCTCGCCTGGTAGTACGCCCACTGCACGAAGCTGGAGCAGTCGAAGCTGGTGGGGTTGCGGCCCTGCAGACGCGGCGCGCCCAGCACGTACGGGACGCCGACGCCCCGCTGCGCCCAGCCGAGCACCGCCCGGATCACCGGGTCGTCCGAGTCGGGCAGCACACCGGACGCGCCCGCGCCGTCGGGGGCGACCGCCGGACCGTCGTGGTCCTTCGCGCAGTTGGCGAACTGTGCGTCCCGGCCCTCCTGGCCGTCCTCCGAGCCGGGCACCGGGCCGTAGTCCGGGTTGGCGGTGACCTTGCCGGCCATCCACTGCTCCGGGTCGACCATGCCGGGGCCGTTGTCCCGGCCGCCGACCCAGGGGCTGTCCACGCCCGGCTGCAGGACCTCCCAGTGCAGGTGGGGGCCGGTGACATTGCCGGTCGCGCCGACGGTGCCGATCTGCTGCCCGCGCTTCACCTGCTGGCCGACCTTGACCATGATCCGGGTCTGGTGCGCGTAGAGGGTGATCACCCCGCCCGCGTGCTCGAGGTTCGTCTCGTTGCCGTACGAGCCGCCGCTGCCGGCCTTGGTGACCTTCCCGTCGGCCGGTGCGTAGATCGGCGTACCGCTGTCCGCGACGAGGTCGAGCCCCGTGTGGTAGCCGAGGCTCCACATGTTGCCGCGCTGGTGGTACTTGGTGCCGATCTGGTAGGTGCCCTTCTTCATGGGCCACTGCCAGTCCTTGCCGCCGGCCGCCGGCCGCGGCTTGGCGAGCGGCTGTGCGTGGGCGGCCGGAACCATGGCGGTGGCGGCCGAGCGGGAGACCTCGTACGCCGCCTGCTCGGTGGAGCCTTCGTCACCGTCCAGCGGCGGGGTGGACCAGGACCGGGCGGCCGTCGCGCTGATGCTCAGCGCCCGGCCGGGGTTCGCGTTGTTGTTGACCGGCTCGGGAATGTCGGACTGCTGTCCCAGGGTGGGGAAGTCCGGGTTCTTCTCGATGGTCTCCTTCAGGTGCGCGTACCAGCGCTTGATCAGGTCCTTGTCGCCGGTCAGCGTGCCGCGGTAGCGCGCCGCCTGGGTGAGGACCACCCGCATGTAGATCGTGTTGCTCGTCGACGAGCCGGAGTAGATGCGGAGCGCCTCGGCCGCGTTGGTCTCGGCGTGCTTCGCGTGCAGGTAGTTGGCCGCGGCGTAGGCGGCGTCGTCGATGTTGTAAAGGTCCTGCTTGCCGTCGCCGTTGCCGTCGGCGCCGTAGTCGTGCCAGGCCGGCTTGCCGAACTGGAGGATGCCCATGTACCCGAGGCTGTTCTTGCCGCCGGGCGCCGCGGACTTGTCCTGGCCGAACTTGGTCTCCTGGTACATCTGCCCGGCGATGAGCGTCCAGTCGAGCCCCTTGTAGCGGGCGGCGGCCCGCATCGAGGCGAGGATCATCCTGGGCGGTATCTCGTTGCGCGCCGTTTCGCTCGGCATGTACATCTTGCCCGCCGGCATGATCGGGTTGGTCGCCGCCGCGGGGCCCGTACTGCCGGAGTTGGCGTTGTCGTTGTAGTCGGCGCAGGCCGCGCCCGCCGTGCCGCCGCCCATGCCGCCCACCAGCGAACTGATGAGCACCAGGATCAGGAAGCCGATGCCCGCCATGGACAGCGCGCTGCCGCCGCCCCCGATGATCAGCAGCCATTTGGTGCTGCTGCTCTTCTTCTCGTTGCCCCCGCCCCCGTCACCGGCAGCAAGCTGAGCCATCTTCTTGGCTGTCTTGGCTGCCTTCGCGGCCTTGGCGGCGGCGGCCAGAACCGCTGGCGCCACCATCAGCGGCTCACTCTCCCGTCTGGTCGGAGGCGCCCACGTTGCCGAGGCCGAAGATGTCGAATCCCGAGACGCGCCACTGGCCGTCGCTCTTCTGCACGGTCACCAGCCAGGTGTTGGTCTCCTCGCTCGCCTCGCCGTCGAGGGTGCGCCGCGCGGTCACCTCCACGACGCTGGAGACCGACTGGCCGCTGCCGCGCGTCAGATCGTCGGCGATCATGGCGTCGCGCTTGACCACGGCGGTGCCCTTGGATACGCACTTCGACGCCTTGCAGGTGGCCCACTCCTTGCCGCTCGGCAGCCTCGTCTCCTGCTTCATCGCGCTGTCGCGGTTGGTCAGTTCGAGGAGGGGCGGTACCCAGGTACCGGCTGCCGAGGTGTGGCTGTAGGTCGAGATGCCGGCCATGTACCGGGCCATGACGTCGTGCGCCTCGGCGAGGTCGGCACGGGACATGATCGGGGCCGGGCCGTCGCCGCCCGCACTCGCGCCGCCGGTACCTTCCGCCGCGGCGTCTCCGGAGGCCGTGGGCGACGGGGTGGCCGGACCACCCGCCTCGGAGTCGTCCTCGTCGTCGAAGAGGGTGAATACCGCCAGCACCACGACCAGAAGAAAGCCGAGCAGTCCGAGGGCGAGCAGCCCCTTGCGCTTGTTTTCCGCGTCCGACTCCACGGCCCCGCGTCCCCCTTGTGTTCTGCTGCCGGTCCGGCGGTGGGCGATGTTGACCGGAACACGATAGGTCGGGGCTGTAGCAATGCGGCTGCCGCGCTTTCCGGAGCACCGCGGCACTTTCCTCTTCGGGGAATTCCTTTCCTCGAATTTCCTCGGCGAGGAAAGCCGGGGGTGGAAATCAGGACGGCCGCGGATCCACCGGCAGCGGATCGAACGGGTAGGCCGTGTGCCCGTCCTTGGGGGAGCAGGCGGCGAACGGCCCCACGTCCGGATCCATCAGTACGCGCAGATGGGGATCGGCGTGATGGAGCCACCAGGTCGACATGCCCAGCGCGGTGTCGTGCCGCAGATGCTCGAAGGCCAGCCAGACCGCCGACAGCCGGGCACCCGCCTCCGGGTGCTCCCACCAGCGCGGACACCAGGTCGCGACGGAGCCGTTGAGCCGCCGTCGCAGCACCTGGGCCAGGTAGTCGGACACGAACGCGTAGACATCGGGAAAGAGGAACTCCGCCTCGCCCTGGGAGGCTTCTGCTGCTGCGGACATGAGGTCTCCGGAGGTCAGGCGAGTCAGGCGAGGAAGACGCCGAGTACGAGGAGTGCCACGACCACCGCGCCCATGACGATGCGGGCCGTGGGGTCGTCCCGTTCCCAGAGGTCGTGGACCAGCGCCCAGCCGGTGAGGCGGGCGGCCCGGCCGTTGTGCATCGTGGCGTCCTCGGAGTCCTCGTCCGGCCCCTCCGTGTGCTCGGCGGCGCCGGGGGAGGCGTCGAGACCGGCGGGCACGCCCTGCTGCTCCTGCGCCACCAGCACCAGGGACTCCAGGAGTTCGGGCATGGTGTGCGGAGTGAGGGGGTACGCCACCGTGCCGTACGGCGTCTGCATGCAGAGCTGGGCCTGCCAGGGGTTGCCGGGCTGATAGCCGGCGACCCAGGCGTGCTGCGCCGCCAGCGTCTGCGGCGCGGCGGCGGGCGGCTGCGCGTAACCCTGGGCACGCGGATCGTCCGGCTGCGGGTGCGCGTACTGCTCGCTCAACTCTCGTCCTTCGCCAGGGCTGTCGGATCGGGGGCACCGGATGGACGGGCCCCGCCGCATTGTCGCGAAAGGCTGTGTCAGCGGCGGCGGACACGTCTTCGGTTTTCCTCAACCCCATTCCTCGCGTTTTCCTCTCGTCCGCCGGACGAGGAAAACAACGGCATTGCTGCGACAAGTATTTGCCACACTGCACAGGCACCTGGCTGAACGGGGGCCCGCCACGAACAATGCGGCGGCCGGTGACGGAACGCGTTGGAGAAACCGACTCGATGACAGACCACAACAGCCCTGCTGGCGCGGTCGGCGGTGGCCAGCCTTCCGGGCACCCCGCTCCCTTCGGTCATCCTGCGGAACAGCGCGGTGCCCAACAGCCGCCCCAGCAACAACAGCCGCAGCAGTACAGCCTGCCCTCGGACGCCGCGCGGGCGCAGGTCGCCGCGGCCTGGGTGCGCAGGGCGCCGCAGGCCGCCGTGCCGCCGAGCCAGGCGGCGGTCCCCACACTCCCGCCGCGCAGCTCCGCCGGCTCCGGCAAGGACGCCAAGAAGGAGAAGCGGGAGCGGGCCAGGGCCGAGCGCAAGGCGGAGTACGAGCGCAAGAAGGCGGCCCGGGAACAGCGCAGGACGGGCGGCAAGCCGGGCGCCGCCACCGCGGCGGCGGGCACCCCGGACGGCGCCACCGGCACCGGGAAGTCGTTCGACGTCCCCAAGGCCGGCGGCCGCATCCCGTCGGGCCGGCGTACCCACGTCGCGCTGCGTGCCACGCTGATGATCGCCACCTGTGCGCTCGCGCTCGGCTCCTGCGGCGTCATGGGCCTGGTGATCGGCAAGTCCGGCGCGCCGCAGGCGGCCGCCCTGGACGCCGCGGAGGCCGAGAAGTACCGGCTGACGCGGTTCCCGACGCAGGCCGCCGCCACGTTCGCCGAGCACTACGCCCTGCTGTGCCTGACCTACTCGCCGCAGACGTCGGAGAACCGGCGCAAGGCGCTGGCGCGGTTCGCCTCGGCGGGTGTGGACGCGGACTGCGGCTGGAGCGGGGACGGCAGCCAGCGGGCCGTCGTCGCCAACTGGGACGGCACCGTCGAGAAGCTGCCCGAGTACGGGGAGCACGGCCGCTACCTGGGCATCCAGGTCCGGCTGAGCGACGGCCGGCTCACCACCCTCTCCGTACCGGTGTACGTGAAGGACCTCGCGCACGGCGAGGGCCTGCGGATTGCCGGCAACGTCGGCGAGATGCCGCTGCCGGCCCGCGGCCCGGTCCCGCCGGTCGACGAGGACGACCAGGTCGTCGACGACGTCCTGTCCGCGCAGCTCCAGAAGAAGGTGCTGCCGGGCTACTTCGAGGCGTGGGGCCGCTCCGACGCCACGGCGATGACCCGCTTCACGACCCCGGACGCCACCTCCGCCGCCACCTCCGGCCTGCAGAGCGCGCTCGCCGAGCCGCAGGTCAACGAGGTCCAGGCGCTGGCGCCCGAGGGCTCCGACGACGGCGACACGATCTCGTACAGGACGGACCAGGCCGTACAGGCGCGGGTGACGGTCGACTGGACGGACGCCGACGGCGGCACCGTCCGGCGCGCGTACCGGATGACGGTCGTCAACACCGAACAGGGCTGGTTCATCAAGGACATCAGGGGTGGCGTCCTCGACCCGGAGGGCGGCGCCGCCGACGCGGGCGAGGCGACCCCGGCTCCCGAGGAGAGCGCCGGCGCCGGCGACGACGCGGAGACCGAGCCGTCCACCGAGCCCACCAGCGAGCCCACCAGCAAGAGGGACAAGGAGTCCGCCGGCGGCAAGAAGCGCGCCGGCAAGGACGACTGACCCGCACACCACAGGCCGGCGCCGTGCCGTCCCGGGCCGCCGGCCGCCCGCTCTCCCCTCAGTACTTGAAAGGAACACGCCATGTATCTGGCAGCCACCACCATGAACGAGATGTTCGGCAACATCCAGGACATCCTCCGCAACGCGGGCACGATGGTCGCGGTCATCGCCCTGCTGATCCTCGGTATCCGCATGCTGCTCTCGATGAAGCGCGGCGACGGGATGCGCGAGGCGTTCCAGGGCTTCGGCATGATCGCGCTGGCCGCGCTCATCATCGGTGGCGCCACCGGCCTCGCGTCCGTACTGATCGGCCTCGGCGAGCAGATCGGCGGCAAGGGCTGACCCGTTGGGCCCCCGGGCCCGCAGGATCACCCGATTCCGACCGCCAGACCTGAGGGGAGCGGCTGATGGCGCCCGAAGCACCCGAGTCCATGGTCGCCTACGACCACACCGATCTGCTGAACCGCCCCAAGCGGATCTGGAACTGGGGCAACATCCCGCTTCCCGGTCTGCTGCTGCCCGCCCTCGGCGCGGCCTTCGGCTTCGGCCTGGTGTGGCTGATCGCGCTGCTGTCGCTGTCGGCCTTCCTCCCCTTCCTCGGCCTGTCGATGTGGACGTCGATCCTGTACTTCGGACCGCCGTTCGCCATCTACTTCATCTGGGGACGCCCGCTGCCCTCGGCGCTCACGCTGAGCCAGCAGATCGTGGTCTGGGCCGACTACTGGTTCCAGCCCAAGCGGCTGCAGGGACTCTCCGCCGACCGCGAGCCGGAGGAGCTGCACTGGCAGGTCATCCTCTGGCAGCCGGGCTCACCACGCTGGCACTCGCGTTACGACCAGGCGCGCCGGGCCGCCGCCGAGCGCGGCACCCCTTTCTCGGCTTTCTCCGCAGGCACCGCCCGCAGCACGGCGGCCGGTGGCCTGACCGACACCACCGCAGGATGACTTCTCCATGTTCATGCTGATCCTTCTGGGCGGGGCGGCCGCCTTCTTCGTGGTCGCCATGATCATGGCGGCTGCCTCCAAGGGCAAAGGCCAGGGCCAGGGCACCCGTAAGCAGGCCGCGACACAGCGCACCAAGACGGCCCGCGAAGAGCTGCGGCTCCCGTACCGCTACGCCGACGACATGATCTTCGTCCACGGCAATTCCGTGTGGACGGGGCTCGTGCTGCCCACCGCCATCGACGAGTACCTCAGCGCCGCCGAGCTGCAGTCGATGGCCGAGGGGCCGGCGCGCGGGCTGCTCAGCCTCGCGCGCGGCGACCGCAACGTGGAGTGCCACTACCGCAAGGTCTACCAGCCCATCACGGCCCTGAACTGGGCCGAGGAGCTGAACGCGGTGGCCTGGGACCCGACCGAGAACTACAAGGCGTACAACCTCCGCAAGGCGGAGTACCAGGAGCGCATCGGCGCGATGCGCGAGCGCAACATCCTGCTGGTCAAGCTCGGTTCGCTCAAGCGCGGCGACAGCGGTGTGGTCGCCGAGGAGGACGAGCCGCACGAGGACCCGGGTCTGCTGCGCGGCGTGCGCGGCGTGGCCGACCAGGCCGCGGCCACCGCCACCGGCGTGAACGACGAGTACCTCTCGCCGATGGCGCTCGCGGAGTGGACGCAGGTCGCCACCGAGGTCCACGAGAGCCTGGAGGGCCTGCACGGCACCCCGCTCACCCGCGAGGAACTGGTCTGGCTCATCCGCAAGCCGCTCCACGGCGAGCTGCCCGTGCCGCCGGAGCCGGTGCTCGGCAGCCGCGCCTGGGGCCCCGACCAGTTCGACCTGGTCGTCGACTTCTCCGGCGAGAACCGCAAGACGCACATCGTGCTGCACCAGTACGACGAGGTCACCGGCGAGCGCCAGACCAGCTACACCACCACCCTGGTCGCCGCCAACTGGCCGGCCGAGACGCGCTTCCGGCAGAGCACCGCGTGGGCCCGGTACGCCGCCCAGCACGTCGAGTTCCCCGTCGAGATCGACATGCGGTTCACCCTGATCCCGTATCCGAAGTTCAAGGACCGCGCCGACAAGATCCGCGGCAACCTCGTCGACGAGATGAACGACATGGCGAACTCCGGCCGCCAGCCGGACACCAAGCTCGCCCACCAGGTCACCCGCGCCCAGAACCTCTGCGACGACATCGACGAGCACAAGATGCCGGGCATGGAGGCGCAGATCCGCTTCACCGTCTCCGCTCCGGACGTCAAGGAGCTGGAGCGCCGCCGCCGCATCCTGGAGATGCAGTTCAAGCAGGACCTGAAGGTGACGCTGCTGCGCCCGACCCGCCAGCAGTGGCGGCTCCTGCAGTCGCAGCTGCCGGGCGACGCGCCGAAGCTGCCCATCGCGCCCTACCTGCGCCTGCAGGAGGTCGAGCAGCTCGGCGCAGGCCTGCCCACGGCCGGTACCGAGCTGGGGGACAACCCCGAGCACCGCTCCGGCAAGCGGCTCGGCTGGGTGGGGAACCTCGTCGGCTGGGCGGGCAAGATGCCCGTGCACTACTCGCTGCACGTGGGCCCGGCCCGCAACGACGGCGGTGGGCTGGCCATCGTCGGCGCGTCCGGCGGCGGCAAGTCCTCGCTGGCGCTGCAGAAGTTCTACGAGGAGTCCGAGTCCGGCGTCCGCTGCCTGGTCATCGACCCCAAGACCGACTTCGCCCAGATGTGTTACTACCTGGGCTTCGGGGCCCAGGTGAACGATCCGGGGTTCGCGGGCGACGCGGAGGCCGGCATCCTCGGCACGCCGCAGAGCCGCTTCCAGCCCGTCAACCGGGAGTTCTGGAACGAGACCGAGGTCGTCGACCTCCTCAAGGGCCAGGCCGGCGTCCTCGATCCCTGGGTGATCGCCCGGGACGTCGCCTCCGGCCGGCTGCTCGCGGAGAGCATGCTGCGCGGCTTCCTCGGCGACGAGGACTACCAGCGGGTCCGGCTGCCCGTCATCGAGGCGATGGCGACCGTCGTCGGCTGGTACAACTCCGCCGTGCGCCAGGCCGTGGAGCAGGGCATGACCGCGCGCGACGCCGCGCAGCAGGTGCCGCGCCCGACGCTGTGGCAGGTCGTGGACGAGGTCGTCCGGGCTTACGACAATGCCGTCGCCTCGGGGGACCGGGAGGCCATCAAGGACCTCAAGCTGGCCCAGATGCTGCTGACCGAGCTGCGCACCCTGCCGTACGCGCGGCTCGCCTTCGCCGAGCGGCCGCAGCCGCTGTCCAGCATGCGCAAGCGCCGCACGGTGATCACCCTGCGCGGATTCCAGTCCCCGTCGGCCACGGACCCGCGCAACTGGAACCCCGCCGAACGCCTCGCCGCCACCGCGCTGATGGCGGTCGTCGAGCTCGGCAGCCAGATGCTGGACGTCGGTTACGAGAAGAACCCGGTCACCGGCGAGGTCGGGCTGCGCCCCAAGGCGCTCTTCGTCGACGAGGCGTACGTCGTCACCGCGACCGAGAGCGGCCGCGACCTCATGCGACGGGCGCTCAAGCAGGGCCGTTCGTACCTCGCCGTCACCGTGCTGATCACCCAGCAGGCCATCGACCTGGTCCAGATCGAGGACTCCGAAGCGCGCAGCGGTGGCGCCAACCAGATCCACACCGTCTTCGCCTTCAAGCAGAAGTCCGCACAGGAGGCCGCTCTCGTGGCCCCGCTCCTCGGCCGCGCCGAGGACGACCGGAAGGTCATCGACGCCCTGCAGGACCTGCGTACCGGTGTCTGCCTGCAGCGGGACGCGGACAAGCGGGTCGGCACGGTGGCCGTCGACCTGGTCTTCCAGGAGATCCTCGCCGCCACCGACACCAACGGCACCACCCGCCCGGCCCGCCAGGGCAAGAACCCACCCCTGAGCGTGTGGGAGTGGACGTATCTGCAGGAAGCGGCGGCGGACCCGGCCGCGACGGCGCGCGCCGCGGAGCCTGCCCCCGCGGGCACGCCGGGCAGCACGTCCGCCGCCTGAGCCGGACCACCCGAACGAAAGAGGTAAGAGCCATGCGGATGAAGCGAATGCTCCTGATCGGCGCCGCTCTGACCGCCCTGACGACGGTCGCCGCCTGCGACGGAGGCGACGCGAAGAGCGGCGGCGGCACGCACAGCGGTGCGGACCAGCAGAACGAGGGAAAGCAGGACGGCGGGCTGCCCAGCGCCTCGTCGCTCAAGAAGGCACAGGAATTCCTCCAGCAGCACGTCGACTGCTCGAATCTGAGCAACGACCCCAATGACGACCGTCTCAACGACCCGTTCGTCGACGACGTGTCCGACTCGGCGTCCGCCGAGGACAAGCGGGAAGCGGCGGCCTGGACGATCCAGGAAGAGGCGGTGTGCGGCACCGACTGGACGTCCAGCTATCTGATCTACCGCCCCAAGGACATGACGGCCTTCGAGCAGGCGTACAAGAACGACCGCGAGAAGAAGGTGAAGCGCGGCGTGATCGACGCCGGGCGCACCGACGGCAAGTTCTTCATGGGCAAGGACTTCGTCGTGGATTTCGCCGGTGAGGGTTCGGGCGGCCTGGAGAAGACCGGCCTGCTGCAGCTCAACTGCGCGCCGTCCTTCGCCCCGCCGAGTGGCTACAAGAAGGAGAAGGCCCATATCTCCGGATGCGTTCTGACCAATTACGTGGAGAACTGAGCCGGCCCCGGCCGGTACCGCCCTCTTCGCTCACTCATTCTCATTCGGGGGACTCCTTATGCTTCCGCGGCGCGCCATACGCTGGCGATTGATCAAGGTCGGCACGGCCGTGCGGGCCGGCCTGTTCGTGCTGCTGGCCCTGGCGGCCGTGCTGCTGGCCACCCCCGCGCCGGCCCAGGCCATGGCGTTCGCGTGCGACATCACCGGTGACGACAGCTACCAGATGGACACGCCGGGCAACAACGGTGAAGCGCTGATGCCGGCGGTCAAGCAGTGGGACCGCAACGCGAAGCCGGACGAGGGCTCGCTGACCGAGCGGGTGCGCGGCGGCACGGTCAGCGGTTCGGTGGAAATGCCGGGCCCGGCCGCGAATTACACGCTGTACGAGCTCAACGGCATGCGCGGCCTGAACTGGTCCATGACCTTCAAGGGGAAGGGCGATGCGGCCGAGGACAACGGCGAGTGGGGCAGTGGCGCCGATGAGTGCAGCGTCATGGACTACGTCAACAACGGCATCGCCGACAGCATTTTCAACGGCACCAAGATCCTCACGCGCGCGGCCATCTCCATCAAGGAATCGGCGTCCAACCCCAGCCCGCTGGCCGGCCTTTACGAGGGCCGCGACAACGTCGTACAGACGCTGAAGAAGAACGTCCTGCGGCCCGCCGTCCCCGTCATGATCGTGCTGACCGGTCTCTGGGTGTTCGGCAAGTGGCGCAAGGGCGATATGCGCGAGGTCTGGTCGGGCGTCGCATGGGCCGGCCTCACCGTGGTCGCCGTGATGGCGTTCCTGACGGGCGGCAATTACGACAAGGTCGTCAGTACGGCCGACTCGGGTATCGCACAGGCCAATTCGCTGCTGACCGAGGCCGTGCTGTCCGGCATTTCCGGCACGATGCAGCCGCCGTGCGACCTGCCGAAGGGCGTGCACAACCGCGGTATGCGGGTGTCGAGTTGCGCCATGTACGACACCCTGGCATTCCGGCCCTGGGCCCTCGGGCAGTTCGGTGACGCGGGCAAGGACTGCATCATCGACGACAAAAAGGGCTGCACCGCCGCGGACCCCGGCGAGACCTGCGACTGGGGCAAGGGAGCGCGCTGCCAGGACCTGCGCGTCCGCCATGCCGTCGCCCAGTCCGAGACGAACAAGGACCGCGGTAAGGACCTCAATAAATTCGAGGACGACTGGACCCCGATCCGCAAGGAAGTCGCCAGCGGAGACCACGGTGACATCTTCAAGGACTGGTCGGGACAGAACGCGGGCAACCGCGTCGGCATGGCCTTCTACTCCATTGTCGCGGCGCTGATCGTGGGCCTGATGGTCATGGTGCTCAGCGTGCTGACGCTGCTCTGGCACGCCGTCACGCTGATCCTCGTCGTGCTGCTGCCCCTGGTCGCGACACTCGGTATCCATCCCTCGCAGCAAAAACTGCTCAAGGGCTGGCTGGAGACATTCATCCACAGCTTTGTGCTGCGCGCCGGATTCGGCGTCATCCTCACGGTACTTCTGGTGCTTTACCAGATGATTCTCCCCGCGCAGATCGCGCTGGGCATGCAGCTTCTGCTGCTGCTTCTGGTGACCGTCGCGGTGGTGATGATGCTCAAGAAGCTGCTGTCCGGGAACTTCAGCCCCAAGATCGCCGGGGCCGAGGACGCGCTGGGCGTCGGAGACATGGCGAACGCCGCCACCAGCAAGTTCATCGACAAGAGCCAGAGCGGCGCGGGGACCGCCGGACGCGTCGGCGGGCGGGTCGCCGGCGGCGCCGCGGGCGCCGCCACCCGGTTCGCCGACCGCAAGCTGCTCGGCGGGAAGCTGGAGAAGGGCGGCTGGACGAACCCGACCAAGCGCCAGCAGCGGCAGAACGCCTACCAGGCGGCGGAAACCAGCAAGCGGCAGGCGGCACAGCTCGACGAGCAGACGCCGAAGCCGTCCTCGCCGCAGCAGCCGACGGCACCGACGGCACCGGCGACGGAGCAGACCGGCCCGAAGAAGTCCGCCCGGCCCCGGCTGAGCAGCAGCGGCCAGCAGCCGGCGCAGCCGTCCGCACCGCAGCAGCAGTACCAGGCACCTGCCCAGCAGCCACAGCCACAGCCGCAGCCGCAGCCGCAGCCGCAGCCGCGACCGGCACCGCAGCCGCGCCAGACGCCGCCGCTGCCGCCACAGCCGCACCCGCAGCCCCAGCAGCAGCCCCCGCAGCCGCCTCCGCCCCGCTCCGACGGCCGGATCCAGCACTAGGCGTCCGCCCCGGCCCGAATGAGGCCGCCCACCGACCCCTTTCCCACCCGCGTCCCAAGGAGGAGACCGTTGCCGAGTCTGATCGCCAATCGCCGCCCGCAGGAGCTGGGTGCGGAGCTGTGGTCGCTGACCGGACTCAACTGGGACGTCGTGTGGGCGGGGCCGCCGGCCGAGGAGGCCGCACGCCGGGAGTGGTGCGCGGCGTTCGGCTGGCAGCCGCTGTGGTTCGAGGCCGGCCAGTACGTCCGGACCCGGCAGGGCGGAAAGCTGCGGCTCGGTTCGACGGCGTACGGGCGGCCGGTCACCCGCGTCGACTACACCTCGTGGGCCGTCCGGTCGACCTCCGTCGAGGAGAACGCGCAGGTGACCGAGGCACTGCTGGAGCGCTGGCCGTCCTGCCTCGCCGCCGCCACGACCGTTCTGGGGCCGCCGGTCTGGAGCGGCGCCTGGGACACGGAAGGCTTTCCGCAACTGCCGGGCCACGGCTTCGACGGCGACGGGACATGGCGACGGGAGAACCAGGACCCGCACCGCCTCGCGCTGTGGTCCTTCCGGACGCCCGGCGCCCCCCTCTTCTCCCTCCGGGCGAACCTCGGGGCGGGCGTCGCGACCGGCCAGGGTCCCGGTGAGGCGCGGATCTCTCTCGTCTGCCACGGCCCGGAGGCCCCGGACGACCAGGGACCGGGGTGGCTGCTGTGACGTACGACGGAGGGGGCCGGCCGAAGCTACCGGCCGACGGGGCCATGGTGCGAGGATCTTCCGAGCCGGGCAGAAACCGGCGAATCCGGCCGGTCCGGGCCGATGTGACGTACGAGTGGAAGGCAGTGACAGGATGCCGACGGTGACGGAGGAGCGTCCGCCGCAGGCTCTCGCCGAAGAGCTGCGCGGGCTGACCCATGTCGACTGGCCCGCGGTCTGGGCCGGTCCGCCCAACCCCGGCCAGGCGCTGGACGACTGGTGCGCGCTCTTCGGCTGGCGGCCGCTCACCGTGGAGCGCGTCCTGCGGGTGCGAACCTCGACGGGAGCGGACCTCACCCTGGAGCCCCTCGTCTCCGGCGGCTGGAGCCCCGTGCGCTCCGTGACGTTCACGGTCCGGCACCTGAACGCCGACACACAGGACGAGAACGACCTGGTACTGGAGCAGACGGCCGACGTGTGGCCGGCGTACGAGGCGGCTGCCCGCGAGGTGCTGGGCGCGCCGGAATTCTCCGGGACCTGGGACGATCCCGCCTTTCCCGAGCCGCCGAACGACCGGCACTGGCTGCCGTCGCGCGACTTCCGGCTGGGACGTCGTGACCCGTACCGGATGGCCGTGTGGAGCGCCAAGGACCCGGAGGGGCCGGTGACCGTGCTGACGGCGAAGAGCGGCGGGGTCACGCGCAGGGGAGTGGGGAAACGAGGCGTCATGATCAATGTGCACTGCTATCCGCAGGACTCGCTGTGAGCGCGCCGTACATCCCGGAGGACATCGGCAGACGCGCCCTCGGCCTGCGCGATGCGGACACCCCGGCGACCGATGAGCAGGCCGGGCGGATCGCCGACCGCATCATGACGGCGGCCGACCGGGTGGGCATGAGCGTCCCGGAGTACGTACGCGAACGCGCCCGGCGGCTGAACGTCACCCCGGAGAACCCCGACGTGAAGTCGGCCTTCTGGTCCTTCGAAGTACCGCACCCCGACCTCCCGCCGGGCAAGGCGCTGTCGAACATGTACATCGCCGAGGCCTGGGCGGAGTCCGAGAACGAGAAGGTGCCCGGGTCGGCCCGCTACCTGGAAGGGACGCGCGGCGGCCGGGCCCTCGGCAACCTCCGGCTGTGGGACACGGCGGTCCACCGGGAGCTGAACCTCCAGGGCGACGAGGGCTGGGACCTGGCGAAGTCCGCCTGGTCCACCCTCTCCCAGCGGTACGCCGAGGCGGCCAAGGGCGAGGTCGTGGTGTTCGCGCAGACGGCCTTTCCCGGCACGGTGCTGCAGACCACCGAGCTGCCCGCGCTGCGGACCAATCCCGAGGTCGGGCTGGACAACATCAAGTTCGCGTACGCGGCACCGGACGACTGGCCGCCGGTGGCGCGCGAGGAGCTGGGTACGGACGCGGTGCGCGCCCAGGCGCAGTTCGCCCTCAAGGACAAGCCGCTGCACGTCGACCCGGCGGAGTACGCGGCGAAGCCGGCCGAGGAACGGACTGCGGTACTGGGCAAGCTGTCGGCGGATGTCGCGGAGGCCGACGCGTCGCACGTACGCCTCACGCCGCCGACCGCGGGAACGGAGCTCGCCGGCGCGCAGCAGGAGGGCCCGACTGCTCCGACTCCCGTATGGCAGATGGGCTTCACGCCGCGGCCGACAGCGGCGGCGAAGGGCACCTCCGCCGCGCCGGTGGCCGCCCCGGAGCCCGCGGGGCCGGTCGTGGGCAAAGCCGTGACCGGAACGGGACTCGGATGACCCGCGGGCCGATGGGAAGCATATGAAGACCACGGAAAAGACCGTCGGAGCACTGCTTCGCCGACTGGTGCGCCAGGACCGGGAGGACCACCTCGCGGTGAAACTCCTGCCGCGCATCGTCTTCGGAATCGCCGCCGCGTTCACCCTGTTCCATGTCGCGTCCTCCAGCGTCGCCGCCTTCACCGGTGTTGCCGTGCTGCTGGCTGTCGCACTGCTCTGCTGGCTGCTGCGGCACCGGAAGCAGTTGCTCCTCGCGCTGATCGCCACCCCGGTCACCGCGGCCGTGACCGGGTACCTGACCGCGGTCGGTGATACGGCACGCGGTGTCACGGGCGATATGATCGGTGGTCAGGCGGTGTTCGGCTACTGGGCGCTGGCCGGCATGGCCCTGCTCGGCGCCTGGATGCTCAAGGAGCACCCGGGACGGCGCGGTGTCACCGTTCTGCTCGCCGACGGGGTGCTGATCATCGCGTCGTTCGTCGGAGCGCTGGTGCCGTCGGTGGCCGTGCCGATCGGTTTCCTGGGCGTACTCACCGTACTGGCGCTGCGGGGCCGGGGAATCGCGGTATTGCGTCGCCGCTTGTCGGCATGCGCGGCCTTTCTGCGACGTGTCGGAACTCACGCGCGCACCGGCGACTGAGCCCGTCGTGAGAATTCTGTTACCAATTTGTACGCAGAACTCTGATCGTTTGCAGTCGCGTTGTACTTCGGAAAGGGCATGCCCTAGAGTCCCGTCGAACATTAGATTGTTTCGGGGGATTCAACTTATGCGTACGGTCGACCGTACGGCGCCTGCTGCGCTGTCCGCGCCATCCGATGATTCGCCGGCTCTGCCGTGTCAGCGACGCTCCGACCTCTTTCACCATCCCCTCCTGGAGAATCCTCCGGTGGGGGACGGAGTTTCGCGTGCGCAGATGCGGGAATTCGAAGCGCTGGCCGCAACGGCCCGCGAGATGTGCGCCTCGTGTCCGCTGTGGGCCGAGTGCCTGCAGAGCGCCGTCGTGCATGCCGATCCTTATGGGTACGCGGCGGCCACCACCGCCGACGACCGCCGCTGGATGCGGCGTGCGCTGAAGATCGGAGACGCCGGAGGAAGCCTGCGGCCGTCGGGCACGGACCCGGGCACGCTCGGCGAACTGACGCGGGAACAGCGCCGTCATCCGGACGCCAGCCAGCGCGAAATGGCTGTTCGGCTGGGGTGCAGCCGCAGCACCGTCTCCCGTCGGCTGGCCCAGGTGAGGGCCCGGACGGACGACTTCACCCGGCGCCCGCGCCGCGGCGAAACGCCCGGGCCCGAACTCGGCGCGATACTCGACGCCTTCGACGCGCTGCAGGAACACCTGGCCGCGGACCGCGGAATATCGGTACGCGTCGGAGGGGCCCGGAGCACCCGCACCGGAGCCGCGGGAACAGACGCGGCTCTGCATTTGCGATTTCATGAAGCGAACGGGGGATTCATGTCCGGAGAGAGCGAGCGAAGAATCGCGTTCTCACTGGGAGACCCGGCGGCGGCGGTACGCCAGGCGGTGCTGTGGCCGCTGGCCCGTACGGCCGCACCCGCGCTGGCGGGCGCCGAGAATCTCGTCGCCATGCTCATCGCCGCCCCGGGCAGCGGGGTACGGCCGGAGACGCTGACCAGCGTCCGGCTGGCGCGCCGGGCCGTCGAGTCGCTGCTGCCGGACGAGCCGGAGCCGGCCGCCGACGCGGAGAGCCTGCTCCAGGGGTCGGTGTCGGTGGAGCTCGCGACGACGAACCCCATGGCCGCGCTGCGGCAGGCATTCCTCGTACCGCTGCTGCGCCACCTGGTGAGCTCGCTCGCGAACATCGAGACGGTGGGCACCATGCTCGCGGCGGTGCCCGGCGCCCAGGACGCCGTGAAGGAGATCGGGACGATACGCACCGCCCGGCAGTACCTGGAGCGCCAACTGGCCGCGGGGGGCTGGGAGGACGAAGCCGCCGGGCTTCCGGCGGCCGTGCCGTCCGGCCCCTCGGCGTCCCGGACCGCCGGTGCGGCAGACGGCGAAGTACGCACGGGCCGGGACCTGTTGCAGGCCATCCCGGCGCAGCTCCGTACCCTCAGCATCCGGGCGGCCGTCGAGCAGGCGGTGACCACCGTCCCCGAGCCCTTCACCGGGCGGGATCTGATCGAGGAGGTCGCCGCACGGAGCGGTACGACGCTGCCCGGTGAGTCCGCCAAGGCCGTGAGCAATGTACTCTCCGCCATGGTCAAGTCGGGGCGTCTGCGGCGGCTTTCCCGGGGGACGTACGTGCGTGCTCAGGGGCCGGCCGCCGATGCCGGGGCCGCCGGGGCTCCGGACACGCCCGAGACCTGAGAGCCTGTGTCATAACCCCGGCCGGGCGCCCGCCGCCTGGCACGCACTCTCGCGGCGTTGCCAAAAGGCCCTAGTAGCTCCGCTACGAGGACCTTCCGGCGCCTTGCGATAGCACGCACCAGACGACGTTCGCTGACCCGACCAGGGTTATGACACAGGCTCTGATCCGCGAGGTGGCCCGCGCCCCCGCCGGCCCGGAAGAAGGACGACTGCAGCATGAGTGAGATGGCCCAGCCCTCGGTCCCCGCCCACCCGGGCGACGCGCAAGTACGGGTGTTCTCCCCGAACGCCGGACTGATCGACGGGGTACCGATCACCGCGCCGCCGTACGGCGACATCCAGGAGGTCGTCATCTCGATCCTCCAGCAGCGGGCACAGCAGCTCGGCGGCCCGACGCCGGCGCTGATCATGGACGACCGCTTCGGCAGCCAGATCCGGCTCCTCGTCCACCCCGACGGCGCCACGGAACCGCTGGACTGACGCGCGGCGCGGACGCAACTGCCGTTACCGGTCGAGCGCCGCCTGCATCACGGCCCGGGCGACCGGGGCCGCGTTGCCGCCGCCGCTGATGTCGTCGCGGTCGGCCGCCGCGTCCTCGACGACGACGGCGACCGCGACCGCAGGGCGTTCCGCGCCGTCCGCCTGGGCCCAGGAGAGGAACCAGGCGTACGGCGTACCGGAGTTGCCGACGCCGTGCTGCGCTGTACCGGTCTTGCCGCCGACCGTCGCGCCGGGGATCGCCGCCTTCGTACCGGTGCCGCGGGTGACCACGCCGGTCATCAGCTCCCGCAGCCGCTCCGCCGTGTCCTCGCTCATCGCCCGGTGCAGCCGGCGCGGCCGGGTGCGCGCGAGGGTGTCGCCGTGTGCGTCGGTCAGCCGCTCCACCAGGTAAGGACGCCGCAGGTCACCGTGGTTGGCGACCGCGGCGGCGACCATCGCCATCTGGAGCGGGGTGGCGGCCGTGTCGTACTGGCCGATCGAGGACAGCGCGAGCTGCGCGTCGTTCATGTCCGTATCGAAGGTGCTCTCGACCACCCGGGACGGGATCGTGAGCCTGTCGTCGTTGAAGCCGAACTTCTCGGCCGTCTCCGCCATGTCGTCCAGGCCGACGTCCACGCCGAGGTGGGCGAAGACGGTGTTGCAGGAGACCTCGAACGCGCGCCGCAGACTCGCGTTCTGGCAGCCGCCCGCCTCGTTGGTGAGCCGGGTGGCGGTGCCGGGCAGGGTGTACGGGCTCGGCGTGTCCGTGGCCGTGTCCGGATCGTCCACCACGCCGTGCTCCAGCGCGGCCGCCGCGGTGACGACCTTGAAGGTCGAGCCGGGCGGATAGGTCTCCTTCAGCGCCCGGTTGAGCATCGGACGGTCGGCGGACGCGTTGAGCCGGGTCCAGGCGTCGGTGGTGCCCGAGCCGCTGCCGGACAGCTCGCCCGGGTCGTACGAGGGCGTGCTGACCAGCGCGAGGACCTTGCCGGTCGCCGGTTCCACGGCGGCCACCGCGCCCTTCTTGCCGCCCAGGCCCTCGTACGCGGCCCGCTGCAGCGCCGGGTCGATGGTGGTGACGACGTCGCCGGCGGGCTGCTGTTCGCGGGTGAGCGCGGTCCACAGGGGGAGGGGCGCGAGCCGGGGGTCGGTGCCCGAGAGGAGCTCGTCCTCGGCGTTCTCCAGCAGGGACGTGCCGTAGACCTGCGAGGCGTAGCCGGTGACCGGCGCGTACAGCGGGCCCTGGGAGTACGTACGGGCGTACCGCAGCGACCCGCCGCTGTCCCGGGAGCCGGTGACGGACCGGCCGCCGACGACGATGCTGCCGCGCGGCTGGTTGTACCGCTTGAGGTCGGCGCGGCGGTTGGCGGGGTTGTGCGCGTACTCGTCCTCGTTGAGGAGCTGGACGCGGGCGGCGTTCAGGAGCAGGAGGACGAGCAGGAGCAGGCAGAAGGCCGAGGTGCGGCGGATGTGCCGGATCACCGGGGACCACCCCCGTTCCGGCCGCCTCCGTGGCCGCTGCCGCCGCGCTCCTCCTCCGGTACCACGATCCGTGCGATGACTCCGGTGTCCGCGCGGGCCGGCCGGGGACGCCGGGCCCGGTCGCTGATGCGGATCAGCAGCGCGACCATGATCCAGTTGGTGACGACGGAGGAGCCGCCCTGCGCGAGGAACGGCATCGCCATGCCGGTCAGCGGGATCAGCCCCATCACCCCGCCCGCGATCACGAACACCTGGATGGCCAGCAGCGAGGACAGCCCGACCGCGAGCAGCCGGCCGAACGGTTCGCGGATCGCCAGGCCCGCGCGGTAACCGCGGGCGACCAGCAGGGTGTAGAGGAGGAAGAGCGCGGTCAGCCCGGCGTACCCCAGCTCCTCGCCCGCCGTGGCCAGGATGAAGTCCGACTTCATGGCGAAGCCGATGAGGGCCGAGTGGCCCTGCCCGAGCCCGGTGCCGAGCAGGCCGCCCGCGCCGAAGGCGAAGAGCGACAGGGCCAGTTGGCTCGCGCCCTCGCCCCGCTGGATGCTCGCGAAGGGATGCAGCCAGTCGGCGACCCGGCTGTGCACATGCGGTTCGAGGCTGCCGACGACGGCCGCGCCGACCGCGGCGAGCAGCAGCCCGACGGCGATCCAGCCGGTGCGCCCGGTGGCCGCGTACAGCAGCACGACGAAGACGCCGAAGAAGAGCAGCGAGGTGCCCAGGTCCCGCTCCAGGACCAGTACGGCCACGCTGACCAGCCAGATCGCGACGATGGGGCCGAGCACCCGGCCGGTGGGCAACTGGAGCCGCCACAGCCGGCGGCCGGTGTACGCCAGCGCGTGCCGGTTCGCCGCGAGGTACGCCGCGAAGAAGACGCTGATCAGGATCTTGGCGAATTCGCCGGGCTGGATGGAGAACCCGGCGAAGCGGATCCAGATCTTCGCGCCGTTCACCGCGGGGAAGAAGATCGGCACGATCATCAGGACCAGCGCGGCGGCCGCGCTGAGATACGCGTACCGCTGCAGCACCCGGTAATCGCGCAGCAGCGCCACCACCCCGATGAACAGCGCCACCCCGACCGCGGACCAGACGAGCTGGGTGGGCGCCGCCTGGTCCTTCGGGGTCTCCTGGTCGAGCCGGAAGATCAGGACCAGCCCGAGGCCGTTGAGCAGGACGGCGATGGGCAGCAGCAGCGGGTCGGCGTACGGCGCGCGGAGGCGCACGGCGAGGTGGCCGAGGAGCGCGAGCACGGCCAGCCCCGCGCCGTAGCGCGCGGCGCCGGCGGGCACGGTGCCGTGCCGGGCGAGGCCCACCTCGACGTATCCGTAGACGCTGATCAGCACGGCCGCGGCGAGCAGCAGCAGTTCGACGCCCCGGCGTCTGGGCAGCCGGAGACCGGGGGGAGGGGCGTCAGCCGTCGCGGCCGTGGTCGCGGTCATGTCAGGCAAAGTAGCAAGAGGCCGGGCGTAAGCCACCGAGGACGATCATGTTCCGGTCGCCGGGTCGGTGGTGGCAGGGGAGGCGAGTGGTACGTCCCAGACGTACCGGTCGTTTCATCTCGTTACCTGTTCGCTGCCAGGTCGCTTGGTCAGCACGGGTATCGGCCAGGCAGTATTGCGGGCATGACCAAAATCCGCTCGGGCGTCACCGCTTGGCTGGCCCGCAGATATCTCGCGCGGACTCAGAAAAAGGGCTTCGATCTATCCCGTATGCCCTTCTTGCCCGAGTCCACCCTCATGCCGCTGCGTCGCCACGGCCTTGACCCGGTGGCCGACTTGTCGGCAGTGCGGCAGAAGTCCCCGGTGAGCATGCTTCCCGTGCCGCTCGCCTCCAAGGTGTGGTTGGTCACGGGGTACGACGAGGTGAAGGAGGTGCTGGGCAAGGCCAAGGCGTTCAGTACCGATTACACCAACCTCGTCGGCAATGCCGGCGCCGACGCCGGGAAGAACCCCGGCGGCCTCGGTTTCGCCGATCCGCCGGACCACACGCGGCTGCGCCGCCTGCTGACCCCCGAATTCACCATGCGCCGGCTCGGCCGGCTCACCCCGCGCATCCACGAGATCGTCGAGGAACGGCTGGCGGAAATGGAGCGCCTCGGGCGCTCGGGCGAGCCCGTCGACATCGTCCATTCCTTTGCCCTGCCCATTCCTTCCCTGGTGATCTGCGAACTGCTGGGCGTTCCGTACGAGGACCGCGCGGACTTCGAGCGGCTGAGCGCGGCCCGCTTCGACCTTTTCAGCGGCGCGAACGCCTCGTTCGGCGCCATATCGGAATCGCTCGCCTATTTCCAGGAGATCGTCAAGAAGGAGCGCAAGGACCCCGGTGACGGCCTGCTCGGCCAGATCGTGCGGGACCACGGCGACACCGTCACCGACGACGAGCTGGCCGGTCTCGCCGACGGCGTGCTCACCGGCGGCTTCGAGACCACCGCGAGCATGCTCGCGCTCGGCGCCCTCGTCCTGCTCCGCGACCCCGACCACTTCGCGGCGCTGAAGGACGGCGACGACGCCACCGACCAGTACGTCGAGGAATTGCTGCGCTATCTCACCGTCGTCCAGGTCGCCTTTCCCCGGTTCGCCCGGGAGGACCTGGAAATCGGCGGCGTGCCGATCGCCGAGGGCGATGTCGTACTGTGCTCGCTCAGCGGCGCCGACCGGGACGGAAAGCTCGGCCCGGACATGGAGCGCTTCGACCCGCAGCGCAACGTCCCCTCGCACCTCGCGTTCGGATACGGAATCCACCGCTGCGTCGGCGCGGAACTTGCCCGGATGGAACTCCGCGCCGCCTATCCGGCACTGGTCCGGCGTTTCCCGAACATGCGCCTGGCGGTCCCGGAACAGGAACTGGCATTCCGCAAGCTGTCCATCGTCTACGGGGTGGAATCACTGCCGGTGCGGCTGCACGGCTGAGGGGGCGGCCGGCGCCGGCGAAAGCACCCGGTCCGACCACAATCACGGTGTGACCTGCCGTGTGACATAGTTTTTCGGTGAGAGCGTCGGCCGACCAGGGAGTGACGGATGGCTGTCGAGTGGCGACCCGTACGGCAGTCCCGTACGCACGAGCTCGTCCTCGAAAGCATCGAGGAGCGGGTGCTGGCCGGCGAGCTCAAGGCCGGCGACCGGCTGCCGCCCGAGCGTGAGCTCGCCCCGGTGCTCGGGGTCAGCCGCTCCGCTCTCCGCGAGGCGCTCCGCGTCCTGGAGACGATCGGCGTCCTGGTCGCCCAGGCCGGCCGCGGTCCCGACGCCGGCGCCCGCATCGTCCGGAACCCCGACGACGCGCTCGGCCGCCTCCTCCGCCTGCACTTCGCCCTCGGCAGCTACAGCCTGGAGGACGTACTGGAGGCCCGCGTCACCCTGGAACGCTCCAGCTTCCGGGCGGCGGCGGAGCACGCGACGGCGGCCGGCGCCGACGAGTCGACGGCCGGCCCGGATGAAGCGGCGGCCGGTCTCGACGAGGCGGCGAAGCTGGTCGCGCGCATGGGCGAGCCCGACGTGGGTGTCCCGGAGTTCAACGACCTGGACACCCGCTTCCACGTCCAGATCGCCCGCAGCTCCGGTAACGCTCTCACCTCCACCCTCACCTCGGCCGTCCGCGAATCCGTACGCCCGCTGATCCTGCGCGCCCTGGAGGCCGCCGAGGACTGGCCGGCCACCGCGGCCGCGCTCAATGCCGAGCACACCGAACTGCTGCGCCTGGTCCGCGCCGGCGACGGCGCCCGCGCGGCCGACCTCGCCGAACAGCACATCCGCGGCCTGCACGGAACGCTGGTGGAGCAGGACCCGGAGGACTGACGCTCGTACGCTGCCCGCCCTCCCCGAGGGCGGGTCTTTTCTTCTCGCTACTATGGTCCGACCATAAAAAGGTAGAAGGAAAGCCGAAGGAAGTAGGCCCGTACGGGAGGCACCATGCGCATCGGACTCTTCGCCACCTGCCTGGGTGACACGCTCTTCCCCGACGCGGTGCGCGCCACCGCCGTCCTGCTCGCCCGCCTCGGTCACGAGCTGGTCTTCCCGCCGGACCAGACCTGCTGCGGCCAGATGCACGTCAACACCGGTTACCAGCGCGAGCCCGTCCCCCTCGTCCGCGGCTTCGCCGAGCAGTTCGGCGACCCGTCGATCGAGGCGGTCGTCATGCCCTCCGGCTCCTGCGCCGGCTCCGTGCGCCACCAGCACGGCATCGTCGCCGAGCGCTACGGCGACGCGGCCCTCCGAGCCGGCGTAGCGGCCGTCCAGTCCAAGACGTACGAACTGTCCGAATTCCTGGTCGACGTACTGGGCGTCACCGACGTCGGGGCGTACTTCCCCCACCGGGTGACGTACCACCCCACCTGCCACTCCCTCCGGCTGCTGCGGGTCGGCGAGAAGCCGCTGCGGCTGCTGCGCGCCGTCGAGTCCATCGACCTCGTCGAGCTGCCCGAGGCCGACGCCTGCTGCGGCTTCGGCGGCACCTTCGCGGTCAAGAACGCCGACACGTCCTCGGCGATGCTCGCCGACAAGATGCGGCACGTCACCGGCACCGGAGCCGCGGTCTGCACGGCCGGCGACTCCTCCTGCCTGATGCACATCGGCGGCGGACTCTCCCGCATCAAGGCCGGCACCCGCACCCTCCACCTGGCCCAGATCCTCGCGTCCACGCGCACGTCGCCGTACGTGCTCCCGAGCACCCCGCTGGAGGCCACCCGATGAGCACCCCCACCTACCTGGGCATGCCTGCCCTCCCGCCGCGCTCCCCGTACGGCACCGGCAACCTCCGCGGCGACCGCACGTTCCCCAAGGCCGCCCACGACGAGCTGCGCAACGACCAGCTGCGCCGCAACCTCGGCAAGGCCACCCACACCATCCGCGCCAAGCGGCTCGCCGTCACCGGCGAACTCCCCGACTGGGAAGCGCTGCGGGACGCCGGCTCCGCGATCAAGACCGACACCATGAACCGCCTCCCCGAACTCCTGGAACAGCTGGAGGCGAAGGTCACCGAGGCCGGCGGCACGGTCCACTGGGCCCGCGACGGCGCCGAGGCGAACGACATCGTCACCCGCCTCGTCCAGCAGACCGGCTCCGACGAGGTCATCAAGGTCAAGTCCATGGCCACCCAGGAGATCGGCCTCAACGAACACCTCGCGGACCAGGGCATCAAGGCCCACGAGACGGACCTCGCCGAACTGATCGTCCAGCTCGCCGACGACAAGCCCTCCCACATCCTCGTCCCGGCCATCCACCGCAACCGCGACGAGATCCGCGAGATCTTCCGCGCCGGAATCCCGGGCGTCGATCCCGAACTGGACGCCGTACCGGCCCACTTGGCGGCCGCGGCCCGCACGTACCTCCGCGAGAAGTTCCTGACCACCCCCGTCGCCGTCTCCGGCGCCAACTTCGGCATCGCCGAGACCGGCACCCTCTCGGTCGTCGAGTCCGAGGGCAACGGCCGCATGTGCCTCACCCTCCCCGACACCCTGATCACCGTCATGGGCATCGAGAAGGTCCTCCCGCGCTACGCCGACCTGGAGGTCTTCCTCCAGCTCCTGCCGCGCTCCTCGACGGGCGAGCGGATGAACCCGTACACGTCCCTGTGGACGGGCGTGACGCCCGGCGACGGCCCGCAGAACTTCCACCTCGTCCTCCTCGACAACGGCCGGACGGCGGCGCTCGCCGACCGGATCGGCCGCCAGGCCCTGAACTGCATCCGCTGCTCGGCCTGCCTGAACGTCTGCCCGGTGTACGAGCGGGCGGGCGGCCACGCGTACGGCTCGACCTACCCCGGCCCGATCGGCGCCGTCCTCACGCCCCAACTGGCCGGCATGGACGCCTCCGCCGACGACCCCAACAGCTCCCTCCCGTACGCCTCCACCCTCTGCGGCGCCTGCTACGACGCCTGCCCCGTAAAGATCGACATCCCGTCCCTCCTCGTCGAACTCCGCCACCAGCACACGGAGGCGGTCGGCCGCGCGCCCGAGAAGCTGGCGATGAAGGCGGCGGCCGCGGTGATGGGCAGGCCGGGGGTGTACCGGACGGCGCAGAAGGCGGCGGGCCTGGGCCGCGCGCTGGCGGGCCGCGATGGTCAGATCTCCCACCTACCACCGCCCTTCAACGGCTGGAGCGCCAGCCGCGACACCCCCGCCCCGCCACGGCAGTCCTTCCGGGCGTGGCTGGGGTCTGCGGAGGGCGCGGAGGCGCTGCGCGCTGCGGCGGAGGAAGGCGTGCGATCCCGTACCGAAGCCGACGGCCCCGACGAGGAGGAACAGTGACAGTGACCGCCCGCGAAACGATCCTCGCCCGCATCCGCGACGCCCAGGCTCTCGCACCCGCCCCCGCCGTGGACATCCCCCGCGACTACAGAACCGACCGCACCCTCCCCGACGCCGACCGCCTCGCCCTCCTCGCCGACCGCCTGGTCGACTACAAGGCCGAGGTCCATACGTGTACGGCGGACCGCACCTCCGAGGTGATCGCCGACGTACTGCGCGAACGCGGGGTGTGCCGCCTCGGCATCCCACCCGGCCTCGACCGCACCTGGCTCTCGGCGTACGAAGGCGAGGTGCACACCGACTCCGCCGACACTCCGGCCCCCGAACTCGACGCCCTCGACGCCGTGTTGACCTCCTCCGCCGTCACCTGCGCCGAAACCGGCACCATCTTCCTCGACGCCTCCCCCGACCAGGGCCGCCGCGCCCTCACCCTCGTCCCCGACCTCCACGTGTGCGTCGTGGACCTCTCCTCCGTAACGGCCGGCGTCCCGGAGGCCGTCTCCCGCCTCACCCCGACCCGCCCCACCACCCTCATCAGCGGCCCCTCCGCCACCTCCGACGTCGAACTGGAACGGGTGGAGGGGGTACATGGGCCCCGGACCCTGGCGGTGGTGATCAGGACGGACGTCTGAGCCACGCGCCGCCCGCTCCGCGGATAAGATCGCCGCCCACAGAGGCAAGGGGGGCGGAAGTGGCGGGGGAGTGGTGGCGGCGCGGGCGGTCGTCGGTGTGGGGCGGGGCCGTCGCGATCCTGCTGGTCGCAGGCGGGCTCGGGACATGGGCCACGGGCAGCCGGCCGTTCGCGGGTGACCCGGACCGGTACTGCTGGGGCGCCTGGGAGACGGGGAGCGGGCCCGAGTTCCTGGCGGACTCGGCGGTCGAGGACGGTGGCAGCCGGACGGCGCATGAGACCGCGCCCACGCCGGAGCGGCCGCGTGGCAGCTGTACCGTCGCCCTCCGCACCGACGAGAGCAGCGGCTCGGAGACCCGGACAGAGGTCACGGTCGCGTACGGGCCGGCTCCCCGGGACGCCGCCCGGCGGATGGAGTGGATCCTCAGGTACCTCGGCGACCGCGCCGTACCGCTGCCCGACGGGCTCCCCGGAGCCACCGACGGCAGCCGCGCGCTCCTCGTCCTGCCGAAGCGCTGCGACACCCGCGACGGCCGGCCGACGGCGGTCACGCTCGACTCCGACGCCCGACGGACCTGGCACGGCGGAACGTCGCGGACCAGCGCGGGTATCGGCGGTGCCCGTTCGGCCGCCGGACTGGTCGTGGCGGCGGCCAACCGCGGGATGCAGGCGGCGGGTTGCGCGCCTCCGCGCGACCTGCGCTTCACCTCGCCCGTGCTCACGCTGCCCGAGGGCGACGAGATCGTCTTCACGCGCGCGTGCCGCATCCGGGGCATGGAGTTCGACGACGACGCGACGCAGGGCATGAGGTACCAGGTCGGAGCGGTCACCCGGGACCTCCAGTCCTGCTCGGTCGGGACCTGGGGCCGCGACGGCGGGCCCGTCCTCGACGCCCTGATGGTCGCGCAGCCGCGGCTGAACGCGCTGTTCGACGGCGCGGTGGGCGACGCCCCACCGGCGCGCGGCTGGCGCGGCACGGGCACCCTCGCCGACTCCCACCAGATCCTCCGGGCCGACTGTGCGGGCCGGCCCACGACGTTCCTGCTGCGCGCCCCGTCCTCCGGCAAGGCCGCGGCCACACCGTACTTCGCTGCCTTCGCCAACGCCGTGGCCCAGCGCCTGGGATGCGCAGCCGTCGCACCCGCCACCGACGCCGCACCCGGGGGGACCGGCCGATGACCGCCGACATGAGCAAGCAGACCGAGAGCGGCGCACCGGACGACAGCGCCCGTAGCGGCGTTCTCGGAACCGTCCCCTTCGTGCCACGTACCCCCTGGTGGCACCGGTGGCACTGGCGGCGGCTGATGCGTGGCCGGCTGCGGCCCGCGCTCGCCGCCGGGCTCGCCGGGGTACTGCTCGGCGGTACGGCCGTGGCCTGGCAGACGGACACCGGCCCGTTCGCGGGCGGGCGACGGGCGTGCTGGTCGGCGCTCGACAGCGCGGACGTATCGGCGCTGTTCGGCGGCGGTGAGGACATCGAGAGCGCCGACACGCCCCTCGCCGGCGACCCGATCGGGTCCGAGGGCCCGTCGGGCCAGTGCGTCCTGCGGTCCACCGACGGCAGCCGGGTCACCGCGCAGGTCCACGAGCTCGACACCCGCTTCGGGGGCGCGGGCGACCAGTGGGCGGACGAGTTCCTGTCCGCCCGCCTGACCCCCTTGGGCGGCGGCCTGCTGGGCATGGCGTCCGACACCCGCGCCTGGCTGGCCGTACCGGACGGCTGTACCGGCAGGTCGCAGACCGGCGACGGGCCACTGGTGATCGACGTGGCGACAGGCTGGACCTTGTACGACGACGTGGTCGACGGCACGGAGCGCGACCGGCTCGCTCGTACGGTGGTCAAGCTCGTCAACCACTACATGGCGGGCCAGGGCTGCGAAGGGACCCTCGCCGACCCGGTGCCCCGACTCCCGCGGCCGACCCGCTTCCTCGACGAGCAGCCCGACGCCTTCTGCGGCATCAAGGGGCTGCGGACGTCCGGCAAGGAGTGGGCCGCCGCGTACCGCCCGATGGTGACGCGAGGCCCGGGCCCCGTCCGCACCTGCGACCGCCACGTCTCCTTCGACCACCCCGCGCTGCGGCTGATGACCATCGAGGACCCCCGCCTCGCCGTCCTCTACCACCGCCAGGCGCTACAGAACGGCCACCGGATCAAGGCCACCCACCCGGAAGCCGGCCACGGCTTCTACCACCCCGGCTTCGCCCTCTTCCAGGCCAACTGCCAGACCGGCGACGTCACCTTCCTCATCCGCGCCGACAGCACATCCCACGCCTACATCGTCCGCACCCTCTTCCCCCGCTACGTAACCGAGGAAGCCACCCGCCTCGGCTGCGGCCCACTCCGCATCACCCTGCCCCCGGACCCGGATCGGTGACCGGCGGCCGCGCCACCCGGCGGGGGTCGGTCCCGGCGGTTACTCTCCGGCATGCAGACATTCCTGCCCTGGCCGGACTTCGCGGCCTCCGCCGCGGTCCTCGACCCGCGCCGGCTCGGCAAGCAGCGCGTGGAGGCGCTCCAGATCCTGCGGGGACTCACCGTCCCCGGCTACGGCTGGCGCCACCACCCGGCGGTCCGCATGTGGGCGGGGTACGAGGAGGCCCTCGTCCGGTACGGCCTGGAGATCTGCGGCGCATGGACCGCGTCCGGCCGCCAGGACACCTGCGCCCTGACCCTCACCCAGGACTACACCGCCCACTTCCCCGGCGCTCCGCCACGTGACTACGCCGCCCTGGCCGCCTCCCACGACCTCCCCAACTGGCTCGGCGACCCCGCCTTCCACCGGAGCCACCGGTCCTCCCTCCTCACCAAGGACCCGGACCACTACCGCCAGTACTTCCCGGACACCCCCGCCGGCCTGCCCTACGTATGGCCACGCTCCGACCGCGCCGTACAGCGGTAGAGCCTGGACACTTCGCAGTGCTAGTCCACCTCGATTCCGTACTCCTCGACCAGGTCGACCAGGCCACCCGGATAGCCCTTGCCGCCGGTCACGAAGGTCCAGTCGCCATTGGCCCGTCTCCGGAACGAACCCAGGACGAGAGCGGTCTCACCGGGGCGGCCGTCGGAGACGTCCAGTTCGTCGATCGCTGTGCCCGAGGGGTCCGACAGGCGGATCCGGGCGTCCGAGAAGCCGGACAGGTCCGCTTCGGGATTGACCTCGGGGTCGGTGGCAGCGACCAGGACGAGCCGGTCCGCCTGCGAGGGCAGCTGTTCGAAGCGCACCCACACAGCCGCTTTGTCCGGGCTGACGGCAGGCATCATCCGAACAGTGCCGTCGGGGGTACGCGGGTTGTTGAAGAAGACGAACCGGTCCTCGCTGAGGATGCGGTTCCCCTGACACACGAGCGCGCACACGTCCAGGGCCACGTCTCCGGTCCACGTCAGCCCCAGCACACTGGTCTCGTCCCTGTCGGCGTCCAGATCGGCATCCAGGTCGGTATCGGGGCCCGCGGCAGCTTCCTGCCGTTCGGGGATGCCCCCGAGGCGCCCGTTCAGGCCATGGCGGCGCAGGAGATCGACCAGTTCGGTGCCGGCGATGAGCGTCAGCGGTTTGCCGTTGGCGAAGGCGTGCGAGCCCGGCCCGAAAGCGGAGGTGGTGATCAGTACGCCCTTGTTCGCGCCGACGTCCTGCACCGTGCCGTACAGATCGCGCACCGCGCTCGGCGGCACGGTGTTGCGGTACCGCTTCACCTGCACGACGATCTTGCCGCCGCGGATCGGGTCGGGGTCCAGCGCGTCCACGTCCACACCCCCGTCACCCGACCGCTCCGTGGTGACCGCCTGCATCCCCATGGCCCGGAACAGATCCGCCACGAGCTCCTCGAACTCCAGCGGGTCCATCTCGTACAGATCCGGCTCCTCGCCGCCTCCGTGGGAGACCACACTGCCTCCGACCTCGCCGGGCAGTCGGCCGGGGCGCACCTGGGTGCGCCGCTCCGGGCGGTCCGACAGCCGGCCGCGGAGCCCGCCCACCAGGCAGTCCGGAGCGCTCACCTGTGTCAGGTTCAGCCTGGCGAAGTCGGCGCGCGGGACCGTCACCGTGGCCACGAAGACCTGCGTCCGGTGCCCGGTGGCCGGGTCGGTGTCGTCCACGAATCCGTTCAGGACGACCGAGTCCAGTACGCCGAACCGGTCGGCAGCGAAGAGATCGTGCAGCGCCAGGAGCACGCACTGTGCCAGCACGTCGCGGTACAGGCTCCGGCGTTCGACGGCCGGCCGCAGGACCTCCTTCTCCCGGTCGGCACCGGGCATGTACCTCACCAGCGATACCTCGGGGACGACCGCGTAACCGGGCAGCTCCCAGTTCAGGACGAGCTGGCGGCCGGCGGAGTCGAACGAGGCGGACACCTGACGGGGCAGCTCTGGTGGCCAGCCCTGCGAGGCGTAGAGCGCGGCGGTGAAGTACTCCACCACCGATTCCGGCTCACCCCGCTGCAGGGCGGCGGTCAGCCCCTCGACCGCGGCATTGTGCCGACGAATCGTCGCCAGCTGTTCGCCAGCCCACTCCTGATACTGCTGGTGATACACCGCAAGCTGCTGCTGCCGCTGAGCTTCCGCTGCCTGGGCCGCCCGCCAGTCGTGCTCGTACCGAGCGCGTGCCTGCTCCTGCGCCTGGCGACTCGCCCCGAATCCCCACCCGCCCTGGGATGGGGGCTGGTAGGCGTTCGGGTCCGGCATGGGTATGGGCACGCCGAGCCGGCCCGGAGCAAAAGGCTCCACCTGCTCGGGGCGGACCAGCGCGGCAGGCGTGAACGCAGGGGCGTCACACCCTGCCTTCAGGAGGTTTTTCAGAACCTCGACCCCCGCGTCCAGCTCCTCGGTACGCCGACGTGCATCGGCTTCCCGCTGCCGCCTGTAGGCCGCCTGCTGCTCCCGCTGACTGCGCGCGGCCGCCCGCTCCGCCGCTCGCTGCCGGCGCTCCTGCTCCCGCTGATGCTGTACCGAGGCGCGTTGCTGAGCCTCCTCCTGACGCCGCTGCTGACGCTGGATCTCCGCCCAGGTGCCGATCAGTCCGGCGGAACGACGGCTCATATGCGCCCTGGCCTCTCCGAGCCCCCCACAGGCTCCCCCGCGACGTGGTGCAGACCGCAACCTCGTCCCCGTTTGCCACAACCAACCCACTATGCGCGGAAGTTGATGCGACATACATACTGCACAGTTCGCGTGGGATCTACCGGAGGTGCATCACTCCGCTCGAAAAGCCACAACGATTAGCGGCAAGGGAGCGCAAGAGGGGGCGCGCGAGAGGGCGCAACGGGCCGCCGTAGAACGACGAAGGGCCGGACCCAGTACTACTGGGTCCGGCCCTTCGTCATTCGGCACTCACGCAGTTCAGCGGCTTGATCACGCTGACTCACTACGAAGTGCCCCCGGCAGGATTCGAACCTGCGCACACGGCTCCGGAGAGATTGCGCCGATCAATCTCTCTAATGCCTCTGACCTGTGGTGGAGCGTGTCACGGTGTCCGCTGCCGCACAGAGTGTGTCGGAGGTGTGTCGGACGCCTCGCGAACAGACCGCTGAACGGTCTCCTGGAGGGGGCAGCCGGCTGGTTGCCGTGACACCTGAGCCTGTTCCGGCTGCGAAAGCAGCGGTTCAGACCTGGCGACGGAGTTCTGCGAGCCCTGATCCATGCACAGTGGAGGCTGCGCCGAGGTGCTTAGAAGAGAGTGATCCACTATCCGGTAAGCAAGGCTCTGAACTGGCACTTAGCGCGCTGTGAGCGACATCTTGGTGACGACGCCACCGCGTATTCACTGGAGGGCGCGCTCCGGGCAAACGATGCAAAGAGCGAGCCACTTGACCAGTGTCCGGGGGCAAGAGGACGCGGTGCCAGGGTCCGCAGCGTCAATGAAGACGGATGCCGGCAGGCGCGATGGCGATTGCACTCGCATGACCGCTGGTTCCGGAGGCGGACGTCAGCTCACGCTGGTGGTGCGCAACGCAGCCACAGTCTGCCTGCGCCACGGTGGACTGGGGCCTTGGGCCGACATCAAGCTGCCGACTGCCCTGGGCGCTCCCATCTAGCTACGCTTGGGGTGCGAACTTTGGGGTTGTTGAGACGGGGGAAGAACACACGCGATGAGACGCCGCCGCCCTTTTTTGTCCTACCTTGATGAGGCGTGGACCCGTCTCCTCCACGGTCGAGGAAGATCAGAGATTCCTGACATCATAAATTGGGCGGATATAGAAGCATCTTGGGGAGACGTTCGCGCGAACGTAATCTCTGCGCTTCGAGAGGGGCGAGTCGGCCCCGATTATGTGGAAATCCTCGACCTGCCGAAGAATCCCGTTGCCGTGCGTCCCATTGCTCGCCTTACCGTACACGACCGGCTTGTCTACGACACTCTTGTCTTTTCTATCGCAGAATTAGTTGAGGAGCAACTTCACAGTAGCGTACATAGTGCGAGATGGGGTAATAACGGGAAGTCGTTCTGGTCGCCAGTTAACTCCTGGGTAACTATGCAGAAGCGCGGCGTGGGGTTCATGTTAAAGGCCCCGTACCGCTTGGCGCGTAGCGATGTTGTCTCTTTTTACGAGCACATAGATGTCGGCACCTTGTCGATCGATATTCAGTCCATCGGCGCCATACCGTGGGTCACGGAACATCTCATAAAGTTTCTTCGAATGTTTCAATCGTCCAGCCATGCCTGGGGAATACCTCAAGGGCCCGACTCATCGGCAATTCTGGCTAATCTATACCTGCTCCCTGTGGATGAATTTGTGCACCGGGTGGGTCTGGACTACCTGCGCTACTCAGACGACATGATGATTTTTGATACGGAAAGGGAGTCGCTGCGTAACGCTCTGCTGGAGATCAATGCGATTCTGCGATCACGCCGCTTGACCATGTCTACGACGAAGACGAACATCTATGACCCGGCACAGGCGCTGTCGCAGCTCGAAAGCCTGGAAAAAGACGCCATTAATTATGGTATTAAAATCGGCGAGCCAGATGCTGAGGAGAGGCTCTACAAGCTTTTCTTAGAAGCGACGGCGGGGGAACAAATAGACCGCGACGTGAAATTCTCACTCTTTCGCATGGGTAACGTTAAAGACGATAGGGCGTTGGGGTGGGCGCTTCGGAACCTTAAGGAAAGCCATCATCTAGCCAACGAGATTCTTAGATACTTGGGATGTTTCCCGGAAAGGCGATCGGCTATCGGTAGAGCTTACATCTCCACTATGCGCCTCGTTGAGGATCATAAATACGACAATCTTGAACAGCGTATCCTGCAGGCTGCCATACGGCAGAGGGTTCATTCCGCAAAAATCCGAGACATGGCATGGGCCATACTGCAGAACAAAAATAAACCCAGCCTACCGCGCGAGTTCGCGTCTCGGTATCTGGGGAGGGTGAGCACTATCGCCGACGGACAATTGCTGCGTCGGCAGTTCGAGAATGAGTCCGATGTGAACGTTAGGCGAGCCTTGTTGGTGGCCATGTATGAAGCTCACTCTATATCGCGCCCTCTCCTCGAAAGCCTTGCGCGTTCCTCATCACGGCTTACCTGGGTGAGCAGATACCTGCTCACGCATCCCCGCATCCCGCTGCCTCGCTAGGAGAAAAATGCTGCGACTTGCCCTGTACGGATTTGTGGCAATCTCTGCGGGAGTTGCTAGCTTCTTCATTCAGAATTCCACAATAGTCAGCATGACGACTGGCCTGAGCATTGGCCTCTTTGTTCCTGTGGTTGATGAGGTTGCACAGAACTGGGGGAATATTCGTCACCTGTGGTACTCATTGCGTTACAGAGGGCGCTCCATTAGAGTCTCAACATCCTATTTGTTCAAAATTAAAATCGACGGCAAATACCTTCTTATTCGCGGATCGAGGTACCCCAACCAATTTCAGCCCGTCGGTGGAGTGCACAAACGGTCGCCGCAGGGAAGTGCGGTTCTGGCCGATATGGGCGTAACAGATGATAATCTGATACCTCTCGATGCTGTTAGCTATGGAGATCTGCGCCTACGGGTCCCGGGTAAAAAGATCGGCCACTTCTTTAGATGGTTCGATTCAAGGTCGGGTCGTGAAGACTCGCCTTGGCGCGAATTTCAAGAAGAGTTGCTTGAGGGTGGTATTCTTCCGCAGGGCAAGTTTCCTCACATCATGCACAACTACCTGAGGCGTGAGGTAGATCGAATTCGCTACAGCGAGTGGGCGGACTCGTTGGAGATCCTGGTGCGTGACATTTATGAGCTCGTGCCCAACCAAGAACAAGAAGATGCCCTACGCCAGACTATGGTATCGGGCCATACGGACGTGATTTGGGTAACCTCGGAGCAGATCAAGCGTCGCGGCGCTATCCCAGGGCAGGCCCATACGGTCGAAGTCTCAGCGCATAGCAAAGCGGTGCTGTAGCAATTTCCGGTGAGCTCCCGCCTGGGTTCCTGTCGCTCGTGCACACAGACGCCGGAGGGATCTCCGCCAGATCCAGTCTTGCGCTTCCGAGGCCGTCGGCCGCCGCGTGTCTTCACGGTTGGCTTCCACGGGGAGGCGGTAGCGCAGTGTCGGAGTTGGCGGGGCCCGTCTTCGGGGGCAAGCGGCTGGCGCACGGCTTTGGCTGGCATAGATGCCCGCGGTCGGGTAGTAGTCACCGGGCTGCACGTAGACGGCGGCAGCAAGGGATCGGGTGCTAAGAGCATCGGTCGACTCGGGGCGGTCGGGGCTGCCGCCGGACGGTCTCGGGTACGGCCCACGCGCGCCCCGAGAAACAGGCAGTTGGGCTGCCGCCCGTGCCCGTGGACACTTCGGTGCGCTGCCCCGCTGCGAGTTGACCGGAGACTCCATTCGGTTGTCAGTGGGGCGTTGCATGATGAACCCATGAGGCCACGCACGCTGCTCGCCGACACCCTCCCAGACGTCTTCGCTGAGGCGCTGGCGGTGGTGGACCGACCTGAGTACGCGCTCGCAGCACTCGGCTCGTCGAGCAACCTGAAGGTGGTCTGGGAGTGCCGTGCCTGCCGGCATACATGGACTACCTCTCCTGCAGCCCGATCTCGCGGGACAGGCTGCCCGGCATGTGCCGTGGGGAAGAGAGGTACCAGTCGCGCTCGTGCCCCGCAGGGGAAATCTCTGGCTGATCTGTATCCGCAAGTCGCTGGGGAGTTCGTGAGCAATGCCTCCCGTCCCGGCCTGGGCCCGCTAGAGCTTCGTTGCGGGTCTGAGCAGCGTTGTATATGGCGTTGTTCCGCCTGCGACCACGAGTGGGTCGCCGCAGTGGTCGACCGCAGGAATGGGCGTGGTTGTCCAAGTTGTGCTAACGCTAAGCGCGCAATCAGACGCCGAACCGTAATCGACGGCAACAGTGCTGCGCTCAGAGCGCCCCATCTCGTGGATGAATTGGTCAGCAACCTCACGTCGCCGGGCTCTGGGCTGGAAAGTAGGCGCCCCGCGTCGGTGGATCGCTGTCTCTGGCGATGCAGTGAGTGTGCCTACGAGTGGCAGGCCACCATCGTGAATCGCGTATCCAAGAATAGCGGTTGCCCACGTTGCGCTAGAGAGAGAAACCGCGCGGCTCGCCTTACACCAAAGCCGGGCCGATCCCTATCTGACACACATCCGCACATCGCAGCGCAGTTGGTGTATACCGTTTCGCCCCTGGATATGGATGGCGCCCAACTGTCGAACGGTTCCAACGTCATGTGTCGCTGGCGATGCAATCGCGGTCATGAATGGCAGACGACCGTCGCGGCACGGACGTACAACAACTCAGGTTGTCCGCGCTGTAGAGGTTTTGGACGCTCACGTTTCGAATTGGAAGTGGCTGAACTATTGAGCTTGGGCGGCCAACTGACCGTCGAAGTAGATGTGGAGACGGTCGCCGGAGGCCGACGATGGCGGGTCGACTTACACATCGTCGAGCTATCCCTCTATATCGACTTGGATCCGGCCCGATGGCACAGCGACACTGAACGGGATGCTCGCAAGGTTGCCGCGATGAAAGAGGCCGACTATCTGCGGGTGCGACCTGCCTCTCTGCGGAAGGTTGCCGGTCAGGTCTGCTACGTACACGGGAACGACGATGGCACCGACCCTCTGTCTTGGGCGGCTGCAATAGGATCTTGGCTCGCTAGGCGTGAAGTCGCTTGGCGTAAACCTGGCCCCGATGCAGTGGGAGCGTCTTTGAATGCAGCGGCGAGGAAGTGGATCGAAGTTGCTGTCGCACGACCCCGATATTCTGCTCTAGATGCTGCGCCGCATCTAGCTGGAGAGTTCATCGAGAACTTGTCCCGACCTGACATTGACTTGCAATGGCTCTCCCCTAGTTCGAAAGATCAGGTGAGTTGGCATTGCTCAACTTGTGATTGGGCATGGACAACGTCGGTGGCCTCCCGGGCGGCAGCGAAATCCGGGTGCCCGAGATGTGCGACACGCCGCATAAGCCTTAGGCGCTCTGCCGCCAAACCAGGAAGATCGTTAGCTGAGCTCTACCCTGCTATTTCAGCAGAATTCGTTACCTGTCTCCGTGACCCAGCGAGGACACCCAACGACCTGTCCCCGTCAAGCAACTATCTCTGCTCCTGGCGCTGCGATTCTTGCGGTCATCAGTGGGAGAGTAAGCCTGCTGCGCGAATCCGTGGCAGAGGATGCGTCGTCTGCCACAGAGAGAAGGCGCGCAACGCTCGCAGTAAAGCCCCGACCGAGAAAAGCCTTGTAAAAGTCAACCCCAGCCTCGCTGAGGAGTTCATCGACTGCATAGACGCCCCCGAGCGAACGCCACACGATCTGTACGCCAACTCCAATAAAAAGTGTCGATGGCGTTGCAAATGTGGGAACGAGTGGGTCACCACTGTCGCTTCACGCATCTCAGGTACGGGGTGTGCGCTCTGCGGTCGCCTCCGTACCGCCGAAGCTCGCGCATCGGCTCGCCCCGGTGGCAGCCTAGCCGACCTATTCCCTGCGCTATCGGCTGAGGTCATCGAGAACGTAACGCAACCCCAGCGCGACCCGCGCGGCTTAAAACCAGGTAGTCACAGTCGTTGTCGTTGGCGGTGCAGTACGTGCAGCCACGAGTGGGTGACCTCTGTGAAGAATCGCACCCGCAACGGCACAGGATGTCCCTCCTGTTACAGACACCGTTCGCGATCAGGCGGCCACGTGAATGAATCTGCTTCGTGAAGGTATGGCGTCCCCTATGTGGGATCGACGCGGCGGAGGGGCGGTTCCTTGCGCTGTACCGGTGAAGGTTCCGCTATGCCCCTGGTGGTCATTGGCGGGGAGCGTGACGATGGAGGTCGGCCTCGGCGAGTGGAGGCGGCCATGGGCTGGGTGGATCCGAAGTACATCCCCGCGCTGCGTGAGGACGGGCGGTACACACGCCTGCTGAACCTGACAGAGCGCCTCTTGGCGGAGAGGGAGACGACGGTCGTCGTGCCGACGTGCGGCTCGTGCCAGAACGGACAGGTCACGGTCACCGACGCCGAGACCGGCCAGACGTACACGATCCCGTGCGAGCGATGCGACGGAACCGGCACGGTGCCCGAGTACGCCGACAACGAGGACAACGGCCGCGCCAGCGACCAATGACCCGACGCTCAGTCATCGGGCGTGGTGTTGAGGGCGCCGCACGACCAGCACTCGAACTCACCCGGCAGCTCGTAGTGCGTCGTGCTCCAGAAGCCCTTGGGCCGCCCCTGGATGACGTTGGTCTCTAAGCACCGCCAGCACTCGAACTCGAAATCCTCCATCCCCCGAGGATGGCGTCTCGCCTCTGCACCCGGTAGGGGGCTTCGGGAAAGACCGCTGCTCAAGCCCTATTGCCCCTATCGGGCGCGGCAAGGGCAATGCTGCGGTCAGCGGCCGCAGTGCGGGCAGCGGGCCCTGCGGCCGCGGGTCTCGACCAGCACGCCCTGCTCACGCATCCGGCGCAGCTGGTAGGAGACCGAGGAGGGGGAGGAGAGGCCGGCCGCGGTGGCGAGCTCGCGCATGCTGGGCGGCTCGCCGTATGCGGCGAGCCATTCGCGGGCGCTGCGGGCGATGCGCTCCTGGCGGACGGTGAGGCTCACGGTCGTCGCCCGCGCACGGCGGCTGCGCGGGCCTGCTCCTTCAGCGCCACGCGGGCCGCGGGCGTGCCCTGTGGAGTCTGCCAGTAAGGGTGGTCGGCAATGCGCCGAGAGAGCTCCAGCAGGCGCCGACGGTAGGGAGCCACCTGGGTCGTCGGCGCCGTGGCAAGCCGACCGTAGGTGAGGTACCAAGCGGTCTGGACCTCCAGGAGGTCATGGGGGAATTCGGGGCGATCCATACTCCCGATTAGATCGCTTGTTCGATTTTCGAGGCAAGGTGGACCCGCCGCACGAAGACTGCAAACGAGCGACCGTGCGAGGCTAGGCAGGCAAACTCATGTGGATGAGAGGGGACCAGATGCCGGGGGCGAGCCCGCGCGGTACGTATCTGCTGATCGCGGATGCGCTCCGCAAGGAGATCAGGGAGGGGCGCATCACCAAGGAGCTCCCGTCCGAGTCCGCCCTGATGCGTGACCACGGCGTGGCGCGCACTACCGTTCGGCGCGCCCTGGACATCTTGCAGAAGGAAGGTCTCATCCAGTCGGCGCCGGGCGTCGGCCGGGTGGTCAGCGACGGTACTGAGCGGCGCCCCTTGGTGGAACGGATGAGGGACCTGATTGCGGAGCGGGATCTCGCGGTGGGTGACGCCTTCCCGTCCGAAGCGCGGCTCTGTGAAGAGTTCGGTGTCTCTCGGACTGCCGTGCGCGCGGCTCTGTCGTCGCTGGAGGGTCAGGGCTTGCTGGAGGCCGTGCACGGTAAGGGACGCTTCGTACGCGCTCTCCCGCGTCCTGCGGTGAATTCGTAGGCTGGCTGTATGGGACTCACCGAGCGGGCATACGCGCTCTCCGAATCGCTACTCGCCGAACCTCTCCCGCGCCGATGGGCGCACTCGCTCGGAGTCGCGAAGCGCGCGGCCTCACTGCAACCGATCCTCGGCCCCGACGCTGAGCTGATGGAGGCCGCTGCGGTCCTTCACGACATCGGGTACTCGCCCTCGATCGCCACCACCGGCTTCCATCCGCTCGACGGCGCGCGCTTCCTGCGCGACCAGGAAGGGATGGACGAACGAGTCGTTCGGCTCGTGGCCCATCACTCCTGCGCGCTGCTGGAAGCTGAGGAGCGGGGGCTGCGGGAGGAGCTGGCGGGCGAGTTCGAGCTGGAGCGGCCGGACCTCGTTGACGCGCTGATCTTCTGCGACATGACGACGACACCGGACGGTGGCCACACCACATCGGCCGGTCGACTGGAGGAGATCGTGTCCCGGTACGGCCCTGACACGATCGTGGGCCGCTTCATCCAGCGGGCAGCACCGGAGATTCACGCGGCCACGGCCCGGATCGAAGAGCGTATGGCCATGGCTGGTGCAGATCAGCCGATGTAAGGCGTCGGCCGTGAGTCATCCAGGCCGTGCGTGATGCGCAGCCGCATCGAAGGGTGGATGTCGAGAGAGTCAAGGTCCGCTGGGGCAACCCAGCGGACCTCTTTGGATTCGTCGCTCGTACGCAGCGAGCCGCCCGTGGGGTGCGCGCGGAAGCAGATGGAGAACTGCTGGCGGACCTCTCCGTCGTCGTACGCCATGACGTGCCGCGGGTCGGTGTAGAGCCCGCTCACGTTATCGACAGCGACCGTGATGCCGGTCTCTTCTTCCACCTCGCGTACGACGGTGTCAGCGATCGATTCACCGATGTCGTGGCCGCCGCCGGGAAGGGCCCACAGGTCGTTGTCCGTCTTGTGGATGAGGAGCAATCGCCTGTCTGCGTCGCGGACAACCGCGGTCACTGAGGGCACGACAGAGTTCGCCTTCGGGGCGGCTGGGTCGTCGTAATAGTCGATACGGCTCATACGTGGGTCTCTGCGCAATCCGTAGGTGACGAGATCGGACGGGCGCTTTCCCACACCCGCTCGACGCTCTCGGCGTACGTGTCGAACAGCTCCCCGCCTGGGACCCGCTGAAGGTGCAGCACGGGCGCGAGGTACGCGCCGACGCCGTAGACGTGACCGTTGGCGAGCAGCTCGTTGTCGGTCCGGTAGATGGAGTTGTAGAGGGTCGTGCTGTGGAGGCGGAATTCCACGCCGGGCAGGCCGAAGAGCGCGCTGTAGTTCATCAGCGCATTGCGAATCTTGCTGGCCATAGCCCCGCCGATTCCCTCGTCGGCGCCGCGGGTCGCCACCTCGGGACTGTCCGGGTCCCCGAGCATGAAGCGGACCGGTACGCCGGCCGCCGACTTCTCCTTGACCAACCGCAGGAACGCGGGATCTTCCGTGAGCCAAAACCCGGAGTAGACCAGCACGTCGAAGTGGGTCTGAGACTTCGCGTAGAGCTGCGGCCAGAGGCTTTGCGGCACCGCCGATCGGTGGGGGTACAGCTTGACCAGCTCCGCGCCGCCGGATGCGGTCACCTCCGCCATCGTCCGCTCATCAGGCCAGAGGTAGGAGATCTCGTACCGGAGCAACGAGGCGAGCGCGTACTGGTAGCGGCGGTACGGCTTGCGGTCCGAGTTGCTGACCCAGCGCTCGACCGTCTTGCCGGCTACGCCGAGCCGTTCGGCGACTTCCTCGAAGGTGAGCCCCCGCTCGACTATCGCGCCTCGGAGTCTTTCGTTCGCCACGCTCCGCCCTTCCCCGCACTGGGACGTCCTGGGACGACTTCGACCTTAGTGAGACGTCCCTGAGCCGTCCACCAGCGCAGTCGTCTGTCTGACGCTCTGCCAGCAATCTAGAAGCACATCGAGAGAACGCCCCTTCGGGGGCAGGTCTCTTGACGGCATGAGAGATACACGTGTTACATGTATCTCGCGACGCCCTGCAGGGCCCGGAAACGGGGCCAAGCGGCTGTCGCACCTGCACGACCAATGGGGGCCACGTCCACTGGCGTGGCCTCAAGGGGCCCGGGACAGAGCGGGCCGAGGGCGCACCCGACCCTGGGCATTCGGGAGGGCTTAGACCGAAAGGTCATGTCTCCATACGCCTACAACGGGGTCATGCCGCGCTACCTGATACGGGCGCCGCACCCCCGAAGGAGACCTGTCCACGTCCGCTTCCGAACAAGGAGGCACCGTGCACAGCACACGAAGAACCTGGGCGCCGCCGTGATCGACCGGCACCGCGGCGCCTGAGCAACACCACGGTTCGCGCGAGATCACCCGTCGACGGACAACCCGGTCGCCCTTCTTCCTGCCATCGCAGCGGCTAGCGCTGCGGCCGGTTGCCTCCTCCGCCCGTCCAGGCCGCACACATGCGGGTCCGTACGGGCGGGGCTGAGGGGAGCCGGATTCACCTGCTCTAACGGCGCGCGCCCCCGGAGCTGCAACTCCGGGGGCGCTGTTCGGGCCGTTCCCATCTGCGAGAGGACCACGACCCATGAAGCACATCGTTGCTGATCAGGCGGTTGTTACCGCCGTCGCGTTCGTCGGGGAGCCGTCGGCCGCTGAGCTGGACGCGATCGAGCGCGAGATGCCCGTCATTGAGGCGGAGGTCGAGCTGCTGGACGTGCAGATCAGCCTGCTGGACCGGCCGGTGTCTGAGCTAGGCACCCGCCGTCTGCGGCGGGCCGCCAACAAGGTGCTGGCCGCCCGTGCCGAGCTGGCCAACCAGGCGGGGACGGGGGAGGCCGCGTGAGCATGCTGACCACCAACCTCACCGCGGCGCACGCCGAGGTGAAGGCGGAGATCTCGCGGACGGACAGCAAGACGGCGCTGCTGCTGGCCTTCGTCGGTGCGGTGCTCGCCGGGGCCTGGACGGTCGCCCGCGATCTGCCCCTGACCTTGCCTGCCCTGGTGGTGGGCGGTCTCGGTATGACGCTCCTGGTTGCGGCGGCCGGGCTACTGCTGCGCTCTGTACGGCCCAACATTCGCGGCCGGCACGGCTTCCCGCTGTGGGCCACCCTCACCGCGGAGGAGGTCACCACGGCTGTCGACCGGGACTTGGCCGCCGACATCGCCGGACTGTCCCGGCTCGCGGTCGCCAAGTTCACCTGCCTGCGCCGCGCGGTCGACCTCACCTGCGTCGGCGGGGCACTGCTGATCGCTGCTGTGGTGATCGCGGCAGGGGGTGCGGCATGATCCGCCTCATCACCCGAGCCCGTCTCCTGCATCTGGCAGCCGCGGTGGACGCCGCGCGCGCCCGGACCCGTGAGGTGGAGAAGCAGGCGGACGCCGCGTACGGCTCCCACATCCGGGAGACGTTCGCGCTCACGGCCCGCGCCGAGGCCGCCGAGAAGACGGCCGAGACCACCCGTCAGGAAGTCCGGTCGCTCCAGATCACGCTGGAGGACACGGCCGCCGAGCTGGCCGAGGCCCGTACCGAGCTGGCCGACATGGCGAAGCGCCTCAAGGAGCTGAGCCAGACGCCGGCGGACGCGTCCATGTGGCTGCTGCTCCACTACGGAGAGCCCCACAGCATCCACCCCGGCCAGTCGGCCGCCTTCGCCTATGTGGCCACCCTGGGAGTCCCGCTGAGCAATTGGGGACCGATGGATGAACGCCCCGTGGCGGAGGTCCGGTGGCGGTGCGTGCCGTTCATCTACGACGTCGGCCGTGACCATTTCCAGAGCGTCATCGCGCCCGCCGTCGAGCCATCAGGGGGTGCTCGGTGAACAGTGTTCAGGTGCGTTCAGCTGAGCGCGCGCTGTCGGCCGGCACGTGGCTGATCGTGGGCGGCGCGATGCTCTACTCGATCCTGACCGTAACGCCGCTGATGGCCGCCCACACGCCCAAGGCGTGGGTCTGGACTGCGCCGATCCTGCCGCTGGTGGTCGACGCGGCGGTGGTCATCGTCGTCCGGCTGGACTCGGTGCTGGCCCGCCTGGGCGGGCACGGCGGCCGGTGGCCCATCGCCCTGCGGTGGATGACCGGCGCCATGACCCTAGCCCTGAACATCGCCGACTCCGCCCTGAAAAAAGACCTGGTGGGCGTGGCCGTCCATGCGGTCGCGCCTCTCCTGCTGATCGTCACAGCCGAGACCGGACTCGCCTACCGGCGCGCCATCACCCATGCCGTGACCGCGCTGGAGGACAAGAAGCAGGCCGAGCGCGAACGCCGGGAGCAGGTCGCCCGGGAACGGGCGGAGGCCGTCCGCCGGGAGCGGGCGGAGGAGCGGGAGCATGCTGCCGCGCTGGCCCGTGAACAGCGCGAGCATGAAGCCCAGCTCGCCCGTGAACAGGCCGAGCGCGAGGAACGCCGCCGACGCGAGGAGCGCGAGCGGGCCGCCGCCCGCGAGCGGGCAGAGCGGGAGGCTCGTGAACAGCGTGAGCGCGAGCGTGAACAGCAGCGCGTCGAGCGTGAACGCCGTGAACGCGAGGCTGCCGAGCGGCGTGAACGCGAGCGGCAGGAGCGCATCGAGCGTGAACGCCGTGAACGCCAGCAGCGCGAAGAGCGGGCCGCGCGTGAACGCGACGCTCTCCTCGCCGCCGGGCCGGCCACGGAGAAGCTGCCGGAGGACCAGGCCCGGGCCACCGTGCAGGCCGCGTTCGCGGCCGAGCTGCCGGTACGGACCGCAGCCGAGCTGACCGGCTGGTCAGTGGGCTGGGTCTCCACCCGCTACCAGGAGCTGCGCGACGCGCCCCGGCCCATCAACGGCACCGCGCTCGCCGGTAGGCCCTGATGCGGTTCTACGACCCCCAGGGTCTGCGCTACGGCATCCCTACCTACCCCTTCTGGCTCGCCCCCGACGGGCTGGCCACCCGGCGGCAGCTCCGCGCTCGCGGGCTGCGGCCGGGCGGTCAGGAGGTCGCCGCGCAGATCTTGTGGCGCTCGCGCCGCTACCGCGCCGGTCTCCGCGTCGCCTATCTCTACCGCCTCGATCTGGCGCTGCCCGTCCGGCCGATGACGCCGGCGCGGTGGGCGGCGCTGGCCAAGGCGAACGCCGCCCGCCGTACCTGCCCCGAATGCGGGCGGGACGCGGGCTACCCCCTCCCCACTTCACTCGGCATGTGCCTGGCCTGCGCGGATGCTCCCGCGCGGGCCGCATAAAGGAGGCTTCGATGCCCTCAACGGCAACCGAGACCAAGCCCCCCACCACCACAACCACCCCCGAACCCGTCACGCGGCAGCAGAAGGAGCCCGTGGCTCAGACCAAGGAACCGGCCTCCGCCCCGGGGCAGACGCTGGCCGGAGTGCTGATCCCCGGCGGCGCACTGACCGGCCTGATCGGGTTCTGCTGGCTGTCCCACCAGTTCGGCCTGCCCGCCGTCCTGCTGGCCGTCGTCGCCTGCTCCGCGGTCGCCACCGCCACCCTGGTGGTGAAGACCGGTCGACGCATCCGTCGGTCCGGCACTGGCCGCCTGGGGCGGGCGTCCTCACGCTCACCCGGCACCGGACACCGCCGTCCCTCGAACTCCGGCTCTGCGGGGCGTACGTCGGGTGGGAGCGGGAGGGTTCCGGCGGCCCGCACTGGCTCCGGCTCCTCCCTGCGCAAGCCCGCCGGGGCCGCCGCGGCGGGTGGTGGCCGCATGGGCGACTCGTCGCACAAGCCGGGCGGCTCGATGGCGAAGAAGAACAGGCCGTCGACCGTCGCCCCGAACACGGCCGGCGGAAACCCCGCTCGGCTGGGGCGGAATGCGGCTGCCACCGGCGGCACCGGCCGCAGCCTCACCCCGCCCAAGACGCCGCGGACCACCGCCGGTTCCGGCGGGGGCACGTCGCCACTCAAGCGCTCCGGTGCGGCTGGTGGCGGTGGGCGGACGGGGCCGGTGGAGCGGCTGTCGCGGACGCTGCGCCGCAAGTCCCCCACCACGCCCACCTCACCGGCCGGTGCCGGAAGCTCGCGGTCGCAGTCCAGCGATGTGAAGGGCAGGCACAAGCACCGGGCGCCGTCCTCCTCGTCTCCGTCGGTGTCCAGCCGGGCGTGGAAGGCGGCCAAGGCCCTGCAAAGGGCTGTCAACCGCGACCGCACGGGCGGCAAGGACCCCAACCCCAGCAAGCTCAAGCCCCAGCCCAAGGCGAAGAAGCCGAACAAGGCTCAGGGCAGCAGGGACACGGGCCAGGGCGCCGGGGCCAAGGCCGCTCAGCGGTCGTTCGGTGCGGCGATGGGTGCCTGGCGGCGAGGCCGGTACTGGGCGGGGCGCAAGCTTCGCCAGCACACCAGCGCCCTGACCCGCCAGCGCCTGCGCAAGGCCGCCGCACCCGTCCGCGCTACCGCCCACGCGATCGCCCGGCACGGTTCGCCGCTGCTGGCCCACGCCTGGCGCCACGGCTCCCGCGCCCTGCTCAACGCCCACCTCGCGCTGGGCTCGGTGCGCTACTCCTCCATCGGCCCGAACTGGCTGCGGCCCCTGGCCCGCGTCTTCCACACCCTGACCACCCCCGCGGCCCGCGCTTTGGCCTGGGCGGGCACGTGGGGCTGGCTGAACCGCTGGATGTATCGGCACACCGGCGGCGGGAGCTCTCCCACCCCGCCGCGCCGCAAGACCCCGGTCGGCCGCCGCACCTCCGGTGTGCACCGGCCGGTGCACAGCCCCACTCGCATCATCACCGCCCCCGCAACGAAGGGAGTCCCCGTGGGCTCGATCGAACCGGCCCTGCCGCTGCAATACGCCGCCGACGCCGTGCGCACCGCCGGCGCCATGATGGTCCTCAACCCGGCCGGGAACATGGTCGGTTACGAGGCGACCATCAACAGCCTGGCGGAGATTCAGCGCGCCATCGGCGATGTGATCTCCATGGCGGCGCACTCCAGCCGGGAGAACTTCAAGGTCAACGAGGCCATCCCCGAGGCGTACGACGACACCGCCGTCTACGCGCACGCGCTCGCCGGGCGCCTGGACTCGATCCCGACCCTGTACCGGATCATCCACGCCGAGCAGATCGACAACATCGAGAACCCCACCATCCAGGGCGCCAAGTGGGACCAGTCCGCCAACTGGCAGTAACCCCCTGACCGGCTCCGCCAACACCGCAGGCCAGGCACCGACCGCCGGTGCCTGGCCTGCGGCCTTCCGGCTCACCCCGACCGATCGAACGGAGACCTCTTCTCATGCTGAGCCGTCCCAGCAATCACGAGCCGATCCCCTGGCGGCACGGCGTGGTGTCCACCCCGCTGTTCACCGCCGCCACCGTCTACGCCGGCGGCCTCGGCCTGGGCCTGGCCGCAGATGCGGGTAATGCGCTGCCGCTGGGCTGGATCGGCGTCGGCTCTCTGACCGGCATCGCCGCCGCGGCCGCCTCCCGCTTCATCCGCACCTCCGGTCAGTCGGCGTTCCGCCGTTGGTTCCACACCGGCTTCACCGCCACCTGGACCAGCGCCGCCTACGCCTGGATCAACTGGACCGCCCACGGCAGCCCCTGGACCCTCGCCTCCGCCGCGGTCGTTGGCGCCGCCACCGCCGCCCTGACGCCGTTCTACGCGATCGACCGGGGCCTACGGGCGGAGGAGATCGCCGCTCAGTGGGCCGCCGAGGCGGGCACCGGATACGGGGACCGCGCCGAGTGGGCGCGCCTGTTCGAGGAGGTCGGGGCGCGGGGTGTGGAGGTCGGCAAGAGTCAGCGCACCCGCGGCGGCTACGCCATGCCGCTGCGGCTGACCAGCACCTCTTTCGAGCAGCTGCTGACGATGCTGCCCGCGCTGGAGACCCGCAAGGGCGACATCCGCCCCGGCGCCCTTCGTCTGGTCCGCAGCGACTCCGGTCTCGCCTCGGAAGCGATGCTGCACGTCACCACCCGCAACGTGCTGGCCGAGACCATCGACCTGCCGGACGACGCCCACCCGCTGACCATCCGGGAACCGCTCACGCTGGGCTTGTTGGAGTCGGGGGAGCCGATCGAGATCCTGTTCCGCCAGGTCAGCATCATGATCGCGGGCATGAAGGGGTCGGGTAAGAGCGTCCTGCTCCACGTCATCATCTCCCTGCTGACCCGCTGCACGGATGCGGTGATCTGGATGATCGACATGGCGCAGGGCAACACCGCCAAGCGCTGGCTGCGGCCCTGGGCCCAGCAGTGGAAGGACGCCGACGGCCGCCTGATCGACCGCCCGATCCTGGACTGGGTGGCCACCGACCCGGCGGAGGCGGTACGGCTGCTGAACGCCGCACTGGCCATCACCGACGGCCGCGCGCGCCGCATGAAGGGCGGGAAGATCCAGCCCAAGGACACCGAGCCCGCCGTCATCGTGCTGTCGGACGAGAACTCGGACCTGATGGCGTGGACGCCGGAAGCTTTGAAGGCGAAGATCCGGCTGTTGAAGAAGGGACGGAAGGCCGCGGTGGACGTGGTCGATGCCGTCCAGCGCGGCACGGGCCCCAACACCGGCGGCGGCGAGGTCGATTCGCAGTACGACATCGCCATTGGCATGCGCTTCGCCAAGAAGCAGGAGGGCCAGTTCGTCTTCCCCGGCCACTACCAACAGGTCGACCTGTCCAAGCTCCCCGGCAAGGGCGCCCTCTACATCCTCGACCAGGCCCGCGCCCAGGAAGGCGGCATCGGCCCGGAGCGCGGCAAGGTCTACTTCGCCAACGACGAAGACGAGCACGCCGACGGCACCCCGCGCCACGACATCGAAGAACTCGCGGTGGCCCGCTGGGACATCCGCCCCGACCTCGACCAGGCCGCCCAGGAGGACGCCGCCCCATTCGGCTACCACGAGCGCTGGAACGACCCCGAACGGATCGCCTGGCTGCTGGACGCCCTCGGCCTGCCCACCCCGGCCGGCACCGGCACCCGCACCGCGACGGGCGGGGCCAGCGCCGCGGGCGGCAACGCCGCACCGGGACAGGCGGGGGGCATCGGGACGCTCACCCCGATGAAGCCCATCGACTACTACATCGACAAGGCCAAGAACCCGCAGGCCGAACCGCCGCAGGAACCCGCGGCCCCGGCCGCTGAGCCCTCCACCGGCGGAGGCTCGGGCGGCGGTGAGGATGACCCGCAGGTGGCCGCGGCGATCGCGCGGGCCCTGGCGGAGTTCGAGCGCATCACCGAACAGGCCGCCGAAACCGCCCCCGAGGAGGAGCCGTCCGAGGCGGCGCCGGCCGGGCCGGAGTGGCTGCCCACCGCGATCGACGCAATCGAGTCCGCCGGCGCGATGGGCATGAAGCCGGCCGCCATCGCCGAGATGGTCGGCCGGGACCGCAAGACCGTCCGCGAAGCCCTCAAGGCCGCCGCCGAACGCGGCGAACTGGTCTACCGCGACCGCGGACCGCACTCGGTCTACGTCCACCCCGACCACACCTGACACTCACACACGGTTACCGGGTAGTGGGTAGTGGGGCGCGGCACCCCACTACCCACTAACCCTGCAAATCGCTCACCTGGGGGTTCTCAACAGGCGCTCCCCAGTAGACGCCCCACTACCCACTACCCAGTACTCACTACCCACTACAGCTACACACCGTGACCACCGCGTGGGCGGCTCTTCCTCTCCGAAGGGCCGCCCACCGCCGTACCGACGGGAGTCCCCCTGTGGCCCTGACCGTCTCCGCCGCCGTCCTCTTCGGCGCCCTCACCTTCTTCCTCATCCGCGGCCGCCAGGTCGGCGCCGGCACCGCCCTCGTGCTCTTCCTCTTCGGCTTCTTCGCCGCCGAGACCGGAGCCGCCCGACCCATCTACGCCGCATGCCAGGCGATAGCCGGCGCCCTCAGCCAGCTCACCGCCTGACCCCGCCCGCCCGTTGGAGGAGGAACCGTGGACCACCCGCGCGTCTACCCGATCACCACCGCCCCCGCTCAGCAGGCTCCCGTCCCCCTCCATCAGCCCCCGGCGCTCCGGATGCCGGTGAACGAGATCCCGCCCGGCGTACAGGTGGTCACTCTGCCCGGCGGCGTCCGCACTCTCGCCTACACCGAGCCGACCACCCCGACGGCGCCCGTTGCCCTGGCCGCGCAGCCCATCCCGGCCTGGGCCAAGACCACGGCCCTGCTCGTGCCCACCACCGGCTTCGGCATTGGCGCCGCTGGAGTCGGGCTCTCCTATGCCGCACCGGGACTGATCGCCATGAGTCATGCCCTGTGGGCCGCCGTCGCCCTCATCGCCACCGGTGGCACCGCGGCTGCCGCCCTCATCCGGCGCTGCCGGCGCCCCGCACCGGCCCAGATCACGCAGAACATCACCGCCACCGGCCTCTTCGGCCGCGCCAGCGGAACCATCAACCACTGAGGAGCACCACATGCGACGCCCTCGCCTGGCCCTGCGCTACCACCCCGTCTGGTACTTCCACCCCTTCGGCGGACGGCTGATCGGCCCGCGCCCCATGCTCGGCCTGCACCGCACTCCGGACCCCAACTGCCGCACCTGCGACGGACACGGCGAAATCATGACCGGCAGCTCATATCAGCCGGAGGAGCCGGACTTCGACGACTGCCACTGTGCGCCGTACCTGCCGCTGGTGAGGATCTGGCTCCCCAAGTGGGCCGACACCACGCGCTACCGCCGCAGCAAGCACGGCTACAGCGACGAACCGCCCTTCTAGATACGCCAAGAGCGGCCCTTCACGCCAATGAAGCGGGCCGCCCTCAGCTACCAGAACTCCCCAGAGAACTGGAGGACTCCAGCATGACCCAACTCACCGCGTCCCGGCGAGCCTCCGACACCCAGAGGCACCTGCTGACCTCTGCTCTGACCGCAGCCGACCGCGGCTGGCACATCTTCCCCCTGCGGACCGGCGAGAAGGCTCCCGCCCTGCACGGTGAGGCCGCCTGCCGCCTGACCGGTGACTGCGCGGACGGGCATCGCAAGTGGGAGCAGCGCGCCAGCCTCGACCCCCACCGCATCCGTATCGCGTGGGAGACGATGCCGTGCAACATCGGCATTGCCACCGGTCCCTCTGGGTTGGTCGTCATCGACCTGGACAAGCCCAAGGACAAGAGCAGTTCGGGCACGCCTTGCGGCGTGGAGACCTTCAAGGCGCTCTGCGAGCGCGCCGGGCAGCCCGTCTCCACCACCTACCGGGTGCGGACCGCGAGCGGTGGCGAGCACTTGTACTTCACCGCCCCGGACGGTGTCCGGCTGTACAACACCGCAGGCAAGCTCGGGCCCCTGATCGACACCCGCGCCTGGGGCGGCTACGTCGTCGCCGCCGGCAGCACCGTCCACGGCGGGGCGTACGAGGTCATTGACGACGCTCCGGTCGCGCCGCTGCCCGGCTGGTTGCTCACCGCCCTCACGCCCCCGGCCCCGCGCCGCAGTCCGGTGCCGGTGACGGCCCCGCGGGATGTGCCGGCGTTCGTCGCGGCGGCGCTGCGCAACGAGACGGCCAACGTCACAAGGGCGGCAGAAGGCACGCGGAACTGGACGCTCACCCGGGCCGCCCGTGCCCTGGGCCGGTTCGTTGCCTCCGGGGACCTGCCCCGTCAGGTGGTGGAAGAGGCTCTTAAGCAGGCTGGCGAGTCGGCCGGCCTGTTGGAGCGCGAGTGCACGCCGGTCATCACCAGTGCTCTGAACTGGTCCATCGCCCACAACCCGCAAGGGAGGGGCGCATGACCGGCTCCCCGCGTCCCCGCCTTAAGAGCCCTTCTCCTGCACCGACCGGCCCCGACTCCGCCGAACCGGCCGCGGCTTCCTCCGGGCGTGGGGCGCCGAAGGGCGTCGGCCGTCAGGCCGTCCTTTCAGCTCTTCGCCCTGACCCGCACGACCTCCTCCCGGCCGAGCCGGAGCGGGTGCTGTTCGGGCTGCACATCGTCGCCCCGCCGGAATGGAGCGCCATCTGCCGTGCCACGGCCACCTGCCGCTGCGGCTACGAGCGCCAGGCCAAGGGACGCGCCGCCGTCCTGCGGCTGGTTGAGGAGTGGACCGTCCACCCCGAGCAGTGCCCGGTGAAGAACCCGAAGATGAGGAAGGCAGCATGACCACCACCCCCACCCCAGCCATCGACGGGGCCGCGCTGCTGGAGGAGATCGAAGCCTTCCACCGGCGCTTCAACGCCTTCCCCACCGAGGCCGCCTACGTCGCGGTTGCCCTGTGGGACGCCCACGCGCACCTGCTGGACTGCTTCGACTCCACCCCGCGCCTGGCCTTCCTCTCCCCGGAGCCGGGTTCGGGGAAATCGCGGGCGCTGGAGATCGTGGAAACTCTGGTGCCGCAGCCGATGGTGGCCGTCAACGCCTCCGCCGCCGCCCTCTTCCGCGCCGTCTCCGGCCTGGAGGGGCGGCCCACCATCCTCTTCGATGAGATCGACACCGTCTTCGGCCCCAAGGCCGGCGACAACGAAGAGCTGCGCGGCTTCCTCAACGCCGGGCACCGCCGCTCCGGCGTCACCTACCGGTGCGTCGGCGACGGCTCCTCCCAGAGCGTGCAGGCGTTCCCCTCGTATTGCGCGGTGGCCATGGCGGGACTGGGGTCGCTGCCGGACACGATCCTGACCCGCTCGGTCATCATCCGCATGCGCCGCCGCGCCCCCAACGAACGCGTGGAACCGTTCCGGCAGCGCATCCACGAGAAGGAAGGCCACGCCCTGCGCGACCGGCTCGGCCGCTGGGCCGACAGCGTCCGCAAGCAGGTGGAAGGCACCTGGCCCACCATCCCCGAAGGCGTCACCGACCGGCCCGCGGACGTGTGGGAGCCGCTGCTGGCGGTCGCCGACGCGGCCGGCGGCGCCTGGCCCGAGCGGGCCCGTGCCGCGTGCGTGGAGCTGGTCACCGCCGCCAAGGAGGACGACAAAGCCTCCCTCGGCATCCGGCTCCTCACCGACCTGCGCGACCAGGTGTTCTGCGGCTCCGACCGGATGCCCACCGCGGTCATCCTCGAATGCCTCAACGCCATGGAGGACGCCCCCTGGGGCGACATGAACGGCAAGCCCCTCACCTCCCGCGGCCTGTCCCGCATGCTCGGCGAGTACGTCACCGGGGACAACAAGCCCATCAAGCCTCGGCCCATCCGGACCGCGGCTGGCGTTCCGCGCGGCTACTACGCCGAGGATCTGACGGACGCCTGGACCCGCTATTGCCCCCCGCCCCCTTCAAAGTCCGCTACAGCCGCTACATCCGCTACAGCCCAGGTCAATGAGGGTGCAGATGTAGCGGATGAGCTTCCTGGTATCCGCTACATCACCGAAGAAGCCGCTACAGCCGCACTCGCAGCCCGCCCCGCGTAGCGGCAGCTATCCGCTACATCGCGCGCATCCGCTACACAAAACAGGCCCCTGACCTGCGGTGTAGCGGATGTAGCGGATGTAGCGGAGCCCTGAGAAGGAAGAAGCTCGCCCTCGGTGATCAAAAAAGAAGAGAGGACGGCTGCATGAGCGCCCGTGTGCGGGACGAGAAGATGACGATCAAAGAGATTCTCGCTGACCTCAAAGTGGCCCCGGCGACCTTTCATCGGTGGCGCCAGCTCGGGAAAGCTCCCCGCGCGATCAAGCTGCCGAACGGGGACGTGCGCATTCGCCGGTCCGAGTACGAGCGGTGGCTCGCGGAGCGGGAGGACGCTGCGTGAGCAAGGTGAACGACACCTCGACCGGGCCGACTCGCGGGTCGGCCCGGCCGGGCTTTTCCCTGGACATCAAGCTGTGGAAGGTCTCGAAGACCGGGCGAAAATCCCGTCCGTACCGCCTGCGGTGGGTGGTCGCGGGGCGAGTTCACAGCGACACATTCGCCACGTCTGCGCTCGCCGAAAGCCGGCGGTCGGAGCTGTGGCAGGCCATGAACCGACGTGGTGAGGCATTCGACGTCGAGTCCGGCTTGCCGGAGTCCGAGGTGCGCGCCGCGGCCGAGGCAGCAGAAGCGGCTGACGCCGAAGCGCCGTTGCGGTGGTTCGAGTTCTGCCGGAAGTACGTGGCCGGGCGGTGGCGTACGAGCGCGGCCAAGACCCGCGAGGGCATGGCGGACGGTCTTGCGGCTGTGGCGCTCGCCATGGTCCATCGCGGAAACGGAGTCCCGCAGGACACAGAGCTGCGGTTGGCGTTCCGCTGGGGCATCGTGCCTGCGAATGCAGGAGAGGAGCCGCCGGCCGATCTGAAGGTTGCTTACGACTGGCTCACGACGGAGGACCGGCCGGTCGCCGACCTGGTGGACGCCGAGGTTTTCGAGGACGTGCTGTACCGCCTCAGCTACCGATTGGACGGCACCCCGGCAGCGGGCGATACGTATAAGCGACGCCGCCGCGCACTGAATACCGCCCTCGAATACGCCGTAGTCGCCGGAGAGCTTCCCGAAAATCCTCTCTCCCGCGCCCGCCGGAAGCATGCGGGTTCTAATGACGTGGTCGATCGTCGCGTTCTCGTGAATGCCGTGCAGGGGCGCCAGTTGCTCACCGCCGTCTCGTACGTCGGGTCGTGGGATCGCTGTCGTGGCCGGCGGCTCGTGGCCTTTTACGCGGCTCTCTATTACGCGGGGCTGCGGCCGGCGGAGGCGGTCGGGCTGAGGTGGTCGGACTGCCACCTGCCGGAGAGGGGGTGGGGCACGCTCACGCTGCGGGAGACGCGGCCTGTCTCCGGCAAGCAGTGGACCGATTCCGGTGAGCGGCATGACCGCAGGGGCCTGAAGGCGCGGGAGGCGTCCAGCGACCGGCCAGTCCCTATCCCGCCTGTCCTCGTCGCGATCCTCCGGGCTCACCTGAAGGAGTTCGGGACAGCCAAGGAGGGGCGCGTGTTCGGGAACGAGCGTGGGGGAGTGGTCGGCTCATCGACGTACTGGCGTGTGTGGGAGGAGGCCCGGCCGTACGCCTTGCCGCCGGAGCGAGTCGATTCGCCCCTGGCCGGGCGCCCGTACGACCTGCGGCACGCGTGCATCACGCGGTGGTTGAACGCCGGCGTGCCCATTGCCGAGGTGGCTCGACGGGTCGGTAACTCGCCGGAGGTGATCCACCGTCGGTACCACGGCTGCATCGACGGTCACGAGGAAGCCGCCAACGCGAAGATTGCCAAGGCGCTGGAGGAGGAGGGCGACACAGCCTGACGAGTGTGTCGGAGGTGTGTCGCGATCACTGGGAGAGAACGAGAAAGGGCGAGAGTCAGTGAGACTGACTCTCGCCCTTTCGAAGTCGGCATCCGCCCTGGTCAGAGCTTGATTCTTGCTGTCTGACTGGCGAGTGCCCCCGGCAGGATTCGAACCTGCGCACACGGCTCCGGAGGCCGTTGCTCTATCCCCTGAGCTACGGGGGCGTGTCGGGCGCTGTGCGCTTGCGACGGGTAGAACACTACCAGCTCGGAGGGGGTGGTCATGAACGGGTTTCGGGAAGTGGTGGGTGGCCGTAGCGCATCGGGGTGGGGTGGCCCGGGTGATCGGCGAAAGGTCCCTCGCACGGGGCGGAAGTGGGGAAAACCCGGACGCAGCAGGTGGCACGCGCCTAGTCTCAATATGTGCCTGGCTTGTCCGGCCGGGTCCTTGTTGTCGACGACAACAAGGTCATCCGGCAGTTGATCAGGGTCAATCTCGAGCTGGAGGGCTTCGAGGTCGTGACCGCGGCTGATGGTGCCGAGTGCCTCGACATCGTGCACGAGGTGTGCCCCGACGTCGTGACGCTGGACGTCATGATGCCGCGGCTCAACGGACTGCGTACGGCCGAGAGGCTGCGCGCCGATCCGCGGACCAGGGAGCTCCCCATCGCCATCATCAGCGCGTGTACGCCGCTGGAGGTGGACAACGGGGAAGCCGTCGGGGTGGACGCCTTCCTCGCCAAGCCGTTCGAGCCGGTCGAGCTCATACGGACCGTGCGCCAGTTGTTGAACGGGATTCGCGGCTCCGGGCCCGGAGGCGGGCCGGCGGACGGGGCGGCCGATGCCGATCCGGATTCCGAGCCCGCCGTCCGGCCCACGGGGTGACACGGCCGGTACGGCGGGCGGTGTGAGGGGATGAGAAGCGCGGGCGAGGGGTGGGTGAGGGGCGGGAGGCGGTGCGGCGAGTGTCCGCGGTGCGAAACCCGTTCGCATACCCACCCCGGTTCTCCCATACGCTTGTCCTGTGACTCCCGCTGAGCTCTCCCGCACCGTCCTGCGCTCCGTGCGCGGGGCGCTCGAGGCGCGGGAGCTTCCGCTGGGCGAATCCGATGTGCCGGCGACGGTCGATGTGCGGGTGCCGCCCCGGCCGGGTTGTGGGGATTACGCCACGAATGTCGCGTTGCGGCTGGCCGGTCCTGCTGGGCTGTCGGCGCGTGAGGTGGCCGGGGTCGTACGGAAGCGGCTGGCTGCTGCGCCGGGGATCGCCCGGGTCGAGATCGCCGGGCCCGGTTTTTTGAACATCACGCTGGGGGGCGATGCCCCTGCCGCGGTCGTACGGGAAGTGCTGGAGGCGGGGTCGGCGTACGGTCGCCGAGCCGGCGCCGCGGACGGAAGTACCGTCGACCTCCGCCCCGCCCCCGGCCCCCGGGCCGCCGTCGTCGCCGAGGCCTTGCGGGCGATCATGGAAGCGGTGGGGGAGGGGACTGCCTCCGAGGGGGAGGTCGTCCGGCCCGTTCCCGTGAAGGACGCGGCGGGGCGGTATGCGACCGCTGAGGGGCTGGTCGCGCGGCTCGGCGTGGATGAGATGCGGTGGGTGTTGTTGTACCCCGCCGCGCACGATCATGTGCGGGTGCCGGAGCGGCCGGTGCAGCGGGAGGGCAATCCGCGGTTCCTGGTGCAGTACGCGTACGCTCGTACGTGCGCAGTGTCGCGCAACGCCCGTGACCTGGGGGTCGACGACCCGACGCCCGTCCACGACACCCCGGCCGACCACCATGCCGGTGAGTCGTACGACATCCCCCACACCCCCCTCCACGCCGCCCTCGCCGCCTACCCCGCGGTGCTCGAAGCCGCAGCTCGGTTGCGGGCGCCCGATCGGCTGGCGCGGCATCTGGAAGTGACGGCCGAGGCGTGCCTGAGCTTCCTTGCCACCTGTCCGCCGCTGCCCGTCGGAGAGCAGAAACCCATGGCCGTTCACCGCGCCCGGCTGGCCGTTGCCCAGGCCGCCGGTACGGTGCTCGCGAACGGCCTCACCCTGCTGGGCATCTCCGCACCCGAACATCTGTGAACTTCCGAGGGGATCTCCCACCGCCATGAGCCGTTCCGCGCACCCCGCAGGGCCCCGTCACGCCGACGTACTGCCCGAGGGCCACTACACCGCACCCCCCGCCGACCTGAACAGCCTCGACCCCCGGGTCTGGTCCCGTACGGTGCGCCGCGACGAAGACGGTGTCGTCTCCGTCGGCGGCATCTCCGTCGCCGATCTGAAGGAGGAGTTCGGTACTCCTGCCTACTTCCTCGACGAGGACGACTTCCGGGCGCGGTGCCGGGCGTGGAAGGACGCGTTCGGGGACGACGCCGATGTCTTCTACGCCGGGAAGGCGTTCCTGTCGCGGGCGATCGTGCGGTGGCTGTACGAGGAGGGGCTGAACCTCGACGTCTGTTCCGGGGGCGAGCTGGCCACCGCGCTGGCGGCCGGGATGCCCGCCGAGCGGATCGCGCTGCACGGCAACAACAAGAGCGAGGCGGAGATCCGGCGGGCCGTGGAGGCCGGGGTCGGGCGGATCGTGCTGGATTCGTTCCAGGAGATCGCGCGGGTTGCGCACATCGCCGATGAGCTCGGCAAGCGGCAGCCCGTACAGATCCGGGTGACGGTGGGCGTCGAGGCGCACACGCACGAGTTCATCGCGACCGCGCACGAGGACCAGAAGTTCGGGATCGCGCTGGCCGACGGGCAGGCCGCCGAGGCCGTGCGCCGGGCGCTGAAGCTCGACGGGCTGGAGCTCATCGGGATCCACTCGCACATCGGGTCGCAGATCTTCGACATGGCGGGATTCGAAGTCTCCGCGCGGCGTGTCGTGCAGCTGCTGGCAGACGTGCGTGAGGAGCACGGGGTCGAGCTGCCGGAGATCGACCTGGGCGGCGGGCTCGGCATCGCCTACACGCCGGACGACGACCCGCGGGAGCCGCACGAGATCGCCAAGGCGCTGGGCGAGATCGTCCGCCATGAGTGCGAGGCCGCGGGGCTGCGCGTGCCGCGGCTGTCCGTCGAGCCCGGGCGCGCCATCGTGGGCCCGACGGCGTTCACGCTGTACGAGGTCGGCACGGTCAAGGAGCTGGAGGGTCTGCGGACCTATGTGAGCGTCGACGGCGGGATGTCGGACAATATCCGTACGGCGCTGTACGACGCGGAGTACAGCGTGGCGCTGGTCTCGCGGGCTTCGGACGCCGCGCCGATGCTCTCGCGGGTGGTCGGCAAGCACTGCGAGAGCGGCGACATCGTCGTGCGGGACGCGTTCCTGCCGTCGGACGTCGCGCCGGGTGACCTGCTGGCGGTGCCCGCGACCGGTGCGTACTGCCGGTCGATGGCCAGCAACTACAACCACGCGCTGCGGCCGCCGGTCGTGGCGGTGCGCCAGGGCGAGGCCCGGGTGATCGTCCGCCGCGAGACGGAGGAAGATCTCCTGCGGCTCGATGTCGGATAAGTGAAATAGATGTCTCGGCATCTGGACGAAGGACAGGAATTCCCGTTCGGTGCATGAGACTGGTCCATTGCGAACACGGAAATGGCCGACGTGGCCATATCGAGGAAGAGCAGAGGTCGAATGATGCGTACGCGTCCGCTGAAGGTGGCGCTCCTGGGCTGTGGTGTGGTCGGCTCAGAGGTGACGCGCATCATGACGACGCACGCGGACGACCTCGCCGCGCGCATCGGCGCGCCCGTGGAGCTCGCGGGCATCGCGGTGCGCCGTCCCGACAAGGTGCGCGAGGGCGTGCCGGCCGAACTGATCACCACCGACGCGACCGCGCTGGTCAAGCGCGGCGACATCGATGTGGTGATCGAGGTCATCGGCGGCATCGAGCCCGCCCGGAAGCTGATCACCACCGCCTTCGAGCACGGCGCGAGCGTCGTCTCCGCGAACAAGGCGCTGGTCGCCGCGGACGGCGCCGCGCTGCACGCGGCCGCCGAGGAGCACGGCGCCGACCTGTACTACGAGGCCGCCGTGGCGGGCGCGATTCCGCTGGTCAGGCCGCTGCGCGAGTCGATGGCCGGGGACAAGGTCAACCGGGTGCTCGGCATCGTCAACGGCACGACCAACTTCATCCTCGACAAGATGGACACCAGCGGCGCCGGCTACAGCGAGGCGCTGGACGAGGCCACCGCGCTCGGGTACGCCGAGGCCGACCCGACCGCCGACGTCGAGGGCTTCGACGCCGCCGCCAAGGCCGCGATCCTCGCCGGTATCGCCTTCCACACCCGCGTGACCATCGACGACGTGCACCGCGAGGGCATCACGGAGGTCACCGCCGCCGACATTGCCTCCGCCAAGCGCATGGGCTGCACGGTCAAGCTGCTGGCGATCTGCGAGCGCGCCGCGGACGGCGAGTCGGTCACCGCGCGGGTCCACCCGGCGATGATTCCGCTGACCCACCCGCTGGCGTCCGTCCGCGAGGCGTACAACGCGGTCTTCGTGGAGTCCGACGCGGCCGGCCAGCTGATGTTCTACGGTCCGGGCGCGGGCGGCTCGCCGACCGCCTCGGCCGTCCTGGGCGACCTGGTCGCCGTGTGCCGCAACAAGCTCAGCGAGGCCACCGGGCCCGGCGAGTCCGCGTACACGCAGCTGCCGGTCAGCCCCATGGGTGAGGTCGTCACCCGCTACCACATCAGCCTCGATGTGGCCGACAAACCCGGCGTCCTGGCCCAGGTCGCCATGGTCTTCGCCGAGCATGGCGTATCGATCGATACGGTGCGCCAGCAGGGCAAGGACGGCGAGGCGTCCCTCGTCGTCGTCACCCACCGCGCCGCCGACGCCGCGCTGTCCTCGACCGTCGAGGCGCTGCGCAAGCTGGACACCGTCCGGGGCGTCGCCAGCATCATGCGGGTCGAAGGGGAGTAAAGGAACCCATGTCTGCCAATACGAGCGCCGGTACCACTCATCAGTGGCGCGGCATCATCGAGGAGTACCGCGACCGCCTGCCGGTCAAGGACACGACCGAGGTCGTCACCCTGCGCGAGGGCGGTACGCCTCTCGTGCCGGCGCAGGTGCTCTCCGAGCGCACCGGCTGTGAGGTGCACCTCAAGGTCGAGGGTGCCAACCCCACCGGTTCCTTCAAGGACCGCGGCATGACGATGGCCATCACGCGGGCCAAGGAAGAGGGTGCGCAGGCCGTCATCTGCGCCTCCACGGGCAACACTTCGGCCTCCGCCGCCGCGTATGCCGTGCGGGCCCGCATGGTCAGCGCCGTTCTCGTCCCGCAGGGCAAGATCGCGCTGGGCAAGATGGGCCAGGCCCTGGTGCACGGGGCGAAGATTCTCCAGGTCGACGGGAATTTCGACGACTGTCTGACGCTCGCCCGCGGCCTCTCGGAGAAGTACCCGGTCGCACTTGTGAACTCCGTGAACCCGGTGCGCATCGAGGGCCAGAAGACCGCGGCGTTCGAGATCGTGGACATGCTGGGCGACGCGCCCGACATCCACGTGCTGCCGGTCGGCAACGCCGGCAACATCACCGCGTACTGGAAGGGCTACAAGGAGTACGCGGCGGACGGGATCTCCTCCCGCGCGCCGCGTATGTGGGGCTTCCAGGCGTCCGGCAGCGCGCCGATCGTGCGCGGCGAGGTGGTCAAGGACCCGAGCACGATCGCCACCGCGATCCGCATCGGCAACCCGGCCTCCTGGTCCTTCGCGGAGGCCGCGCGGGACGAGTCCGGCGGCGCCATCGATGAGGTGACCGACCGTCAGATCCTCGCCGCCTACCGGCTGCTGGCCTCGCAGGAGGGCGTCTTCGTGGAGCCGGCCTCGGCCGCTTCGGTGGCCGGTCTGCTCAAGGCCGCCGAGGAGGGCAAGGTCGACCCGGGCCAGAAGATCGTCTGCACGGTGACCGGCAACGGCCTGAAGGACCCGGACTGGGCGGTGGCCGGTGCGCCGCAGCCGGTGACGGTCCCGGTCGACGCGGACGCCGCGGCGGAGCGCCTCGGCCTGGCGTAGGCCGGGCGTCCGGGCCCGCTGGGTCCAGGACAAAAATTCGGCCGGAAAGAGCCGGTCGGAACGGGTTCCGCGGGACCGGCGCGACTGTCGCACCGGTCCCGTTCCGCCCCACAGGGCAAACCCTGCAAAGGCTGCAAAGTGAGTGGTGTGGCATGAGAGGGCGCGCGACACGCATCGTGCGCCTCCCGTGCGCCCTATGTCGCCACTGAACCTTCCTTCGATAGGCTGGCAGCCAACTCCCCTCCCCGCGGCATAGTGCAGTGGTGTGCAGGGCAGGTCAGAACGGACCCCATGAGTCGATCAGGTGCCTCGGTACCGCGGCGCTTCGGGGCAGTACCGCAGTTTCACATCAAGGAGAGTCATCGAGCGATGGCCGGTCCAGCGTTCCGCGCCGCCGCCGTCCGGGTGCGCACCCCCGCCACCAGCGCCAATCTCGGTCCCGGCTTCGACGCCCTCGGCCTGTCCCTGGGTCTGTACGACGACGTCGTAGTACGCGTCGCCGACTCCGGACTGCATGTCGACATCGCGGGTGAGGGGGCCGACACCCTGCCGCGCGACGAGAGCCACCTGCTCGTACGGTCCCTGCGTACCGCCTTCGACCTGCTGGGCGGGCAGCCGCGCGGCCTCGAGGTCGTGTGCGCCAACCGCATCCCGCACGGCCGGGGCCTCGGCTCCTCCTCGGCGGCCATCTGCGCCGGCATCGTCGCCGCACGGGCGGTGACGATAGGCGGCGAGCAGAAGCTCGACGACGCCGCGCTGCTGGAACTGGCCACCGAGATCGAGGGCCACCCCGACAATGTCGCCGCCTGTCTGCTCGGCGGATTCACGCTGTCCTGGATGGACGCCGGTGCGGCGCGTGCCATCAGGATGGAGCCCGCCCGTTCCGTCGTTCCGGTGGTTTTCGTGCCCGGTAAGCCGGTGCTCACCGAAACCGCGCGCGGCCTGCTGCCGCGCACCGTGCCGCACGGGGACGCGGCGGCGAACGCCGGTCGCGCAGCGCTGCTCGTCGAGGCCCTGACCAGGCGCCCCGAGCTGCTGCTGGCGGCGACCGAGGACCGACTTCACCAGGAGTACCGCGCACCGGCCATGCCGGAGAGCCTCGCCCTGGTGAACCGACTGCGTGCGGACGGTGTCCCCGCGGTCGTCTCCGGTGCGGGCCCGACGGTGCTCGCGCTGGTCGAGGAGGGAGCGGCCGACAAGGTCGCGCGCCTGGCGGGCGAGGGATGGGCGGCCAACCGGCTGTCCCTCGACGCGGCGGGGACGAGCGTCCTGCCGCTCGCGGGGTGACCGACGGATTGCCGGTCTGAGAGAGGGGGAATGTTTGTTGGATCCGGTAGTGTTAACCTCAAGTGAGTACCCGACGCCGCAGCGGCGTGGTGCTTCGTGTCCCCAGTCGGGACCACTTTTCTTCCGGGAGCCTCCCAACCTGCTTGGAGCTACGACCTAAAGCAGAAGCGAGCACGCTCCGGAAATCGGCGTGATGTGCATGAAGCGTGACCTGCATGAATGCGCAGCATCTTTCGCGTCGGAATCATGAACTGATCTCTCCGCCGAATTCGGCGGGACCACCGCCCCGGCCCGGTCCGTGAACGTCGAGGGACCGCGGTCGGACAGCACAACCGGTCGCCGAGCCAGACAGGCCGACGCCCGCTCCAGGGAAGGACCCTTCGTGAGCGACACCACCGATCTGATGGGCGTACGCACCGATGGCAGTGCCGCAGCGCCCGCCACGGACGCTCCCGCCGCGCCTGCCACCGGGGCCGCCACTGGTGCCTCGCGGCGACGCCGTTCCGGCACCGGCCTCGAGGGCATGGTCCTGGCCGAGCTGCAGCAGGTAGCCTCCAGCCTCGGCATCAAGGGCACCGCGCGGATGCGCAAGAGCCAGCTCATCGAGGTCATCAAGGAGAAGCAGGCCGCCGGCGGAGCCGGTGCGGCCAAGGCCGCCGAGGCCCCCGCCGACGCGCCCGCAGAGACCAAGCCGAAGCGCCGGGCCACCTCCAAGGCCCGTACCGGCGAGGCGGCGGCCGAGAAGACCGCCGAGAAGCCCGCCAAGGCCGAGAAGCCCGAAAAGGCCGAGAAGGCCGCGGACACCGCCGGCCAGCAGCAGATCGAGATCCCCGGCCAGGGCGCCGGCGACGAGCAGCCGGCCGGCGAGCGCCGCCGGCGCCGCGCCACCGCCGCCGCGGGGAGCCCCGAGTCCGCCGCCGGCGAGGCCAAGGCCGAGCAGAAGACCGAGGTCAAGGACGGTCAGAAGGACGGTTCCGGCCAGGAGGGCGAGGGCCGCAAGGGCGGCGAGGGCCGTCAGGACCGCGGTGACCGCCAGGACCGTGGCGACCGTCAGGACCGTGGCCAGAAGGGCGACCGCCGCGGCGGCCGCGACCGCCGCAAGGGCAACGACGGCAACGACGGCGGCCAGCAGGGTCAGGGCCAGGGCCAGCAGGGCGGCGGCAACCGCCAGCAGGGCGGCCGTCAGGACGACTTCGACGACGAGAGCGGCGGCCGGCGCGGGCGCCGCGGCCGTTACCGGGACCGCCGTGGCCGTCGCGGCCGCGACGACTTCGGTGCCGAGCCGCAGGTCGCCGAGGACGACGTCCTGATCCCCGTCGCGGGCATCCTGGACATCCTGGACAACTACGCGTTCATCCGGACCTCCGGCTACCTGCCCGGTCCGAACGACGTGTACGTCTCCCTCGCCCAGGTCCGTAAGAACGGCCTCCGCAAGGGTGACCACGTCACCGGCGCGGTCCGCCAGCCCCGCGAGGGCGAGCGCCGCGAGAAGTTCAACGCGCTGGTGCGCCTGGACTCCGTCAACTCCGTCGCCCCCGAACAGGGCCGCGGCCGCCCGGAGTTCGGCAAGCTGACGCCCCTGTACCCGCAGGAGCGGCTGCGCCTGGAGGGCGAGGCCGGCCAGCTGACCACGCGGATCATCGACCTCGTGTCGCCGATCGGCAAGGGCCAGCGCGGTCTGATCGTGGCCCCGCCGAAGACCGGTAAGACCATGATCATGCAGGCGGTCGCCAACGCGATCACCCGCAACAACCCCGAGTGCCACCTGATGGTCGTCCTCGTCGACGAGCGTCCGGAAGAGGTCACCGACATGCAGCGGTCGGTCAAGGGCGAGGTCATCTCCTCGACCTTCGACCGCCCGGCCGAGGACCACACCACCGTCGCCGAGCTCGCCATCGAGCGTGCGAAGCGCCTGGTGGAGCTGGGCCACGACGTCGTCGTCCTGCTGGACTCCATCACCCGTCTGGGCCGCGCGTACAACCTCGCGGCGCCCGCCTCCGGCCGCATCCTGTCCGGTGGTGTCGACTCGACCGCGCTGTACCCGCCGAAGCGCTTCTTCGGTGCCGCGCGCAACATCGAGGACGGCGGCTCGCTGACCATCCTGGCCACCGCGCTGGTCGAGACCGGCTCGCGGATGGACGAGGTGATCTTCGAGGAGTTCAAGGGCACCGGCAACATGGAGCTCAAGCTCGACCGGAAGCTCGCGGACAAGCGCATCTTCCCCGCGGTGGACGTGGACGCGTCCGGTACGCGTAAGGAAGAGATCCTCATGTCCAGCGACGAGCTGGCGGTCGTGTGGAAGCTGCGCCGGGTGCTGCACGCCCTGGACCAGCAGCAGGCCATCGAGCTGCTGCTGGACAAGATGAAGCAGACGAAGTCCAACGCGGAGTTCCTGCTGCAGATCCAGAAGACGACGCCGACCCCGGGCAACGGCAACGACTGACGCCCGCCGGCACGTCCACGAGCCCTCCCCGTCACTCCGGTGGCGGGGAGGGCTTCGTCGTACCGCCGAACCGTCGTCGTACAGCCCTCGTGCGACCGCCGTGAAAATGGTGTGACGCATTCCGCGTCATGGAGGCACCCGAAGGCGCCCTCCTGAGACCTTCCGCACAGACATAAAGTCCGGTTACGTCCCGTTGCGCGGCCGATGAGCCGGACAAAAGCCCTGGTGAGCGAGGTGCGAACGGCCGTACGGCGCATCCGGCACGCCCGGCCGGCGCAGCCGTGCCCGCCCCGCCGTCTGTGCAACCCTTCCCGGATGCCTCCCGTCTGAAGGGGTGCGAGACCACCACCGGTGAGAGGACGTGACAGCCGGGGACGGCGAGGCCGGCCGAGCAAGAGGACTGAGGAGCAGATGGCGGACAGCAGCAGGGCCGCGCGGACGGCCGCGAGCCGTTCCCACGGCATACGCGCCACCGGCCGCCGGCGCAAGGGACCCACGAGGCGCCGCAGGGCGCTGACGATCACGCTGTGCGCACTGGTGAGCTGTGTGCTGCTGGCCGGCGCGGGGCTCGGATTCGTCTACTACCAGCTCAACGGCAACCTCAAGGGCGTCGACATCGACGCGGCGCTGGGCGCCGACCGTCCGGACGACGTCGACAACGGCTCGATGGACATCCTGGTGCTCGGCTCGGACTCCCGGGCCGGGGACAACGCCAAGTACGGCTCCGACGGCGGCGGCGCCCGTTCCGACACCGCGATGGTGGTGCACGTCTACAAGGGCCACAAGAAGGCCAGCGTGGTGAGCATCCCGCGGGACACCCTGATCTCGCGGCCCTCGTGCACCAAGGGCGGGCAGCAGACCCCGGCGGCGCAGCACGTCATGTTCAACACCGCGTACGAGGTCGGCGGCCCGGCCTGTGCCGTCAAGACGGTGGAGTCCATGAGCGGCATCCGTATGGACCATTTCGTCGAGGTCGACTTCAGCGGCTTCAAGAAGCTGATCACCGCCCTCGGCGGCGTCGACATCACCACGACGAAGCCCATCCACGACCCGGACAGCCACCTCGACCTGGACCCCGGTACGCACAAGCTGGACGGCGAGCAGGCTCTCGGCCTGGTCCGCACCCGGCACGGCGTGCCCGGCGGCGACGGCAGTGACCTGGGCCGCATCCAGCTGCAGCAGACCTTCATCAAGGCGCTGATGGACCAGTTCAAGCAGCTCGGTGTGCTGTCGAACCCGGCGAAGCTGTACGACATCGGGAACACCGCCACCAAGGCGATCACCACCGATACCAAGCTGAATTCGGTGAACGCGCTGGTCGACCTGGCCAAGAGCGTCGGCGGCATCGGCTCGGACCACATCAACATGGCCACGCTGCCGGTGACGTACGACCCGCAGGACCCGAACCGGGTGCTGCCGCTGGAGGCCGCGAACAAGCAGGTCTGGAAGGCGCTGCGGCACGACAGGGCCATCCCGAAGTCGGCCCTGAAGGACTCGGCGGGCGACAAGGGCGGTACGAGCAACTACGTACGGTGAAGGAGGCGGCTCCCGATGTCCGGCCCCGCGCGGGCCGGGAATATCGGGAGCCGCCCCCCGGTTTGGGGAGATGCGGCCAGTACTGGCAAACTGGACCGTCGGCCCCGGTTCACGTGACGCATCCCGCGAGCACGACCCGGTGCCCTCCCGATACATAGGAGATTCCCTTGAAGCGCGACATCCACCCGGAGTACGTCGAGACCCAGGTCAGCTGCACCTGTGGCGCCTCGTTCACCACCCGTAGCACCGTTGCCGGCGGCGCCATCCGCGCCGACGTCTGCTCCGAGTGCCACCCGTTCTACACGGGCAAGCAGAAGATCCTCGACACCGGTGGCCGCGTGGCCCGCTTCGAGGCCCGCTTCGGCAAGGCCGCCGGGTCCGCCAAGAAGTAGCGACCCACAAGGCGCCGGTTCTCGGTCGCCCCTGCGCAGGGGCGACCGGACCGGCGTTTTGCCTTCCCTTACCCGCCGGTCCGCCGGCCGCGGGCACCCCCGGTACACCCCAGCCAGCAGAGGAACACCACGATGTTCGAGGCGGTCGAGGAACTGATCGGCGAGCATGCCGACCTCGAGAAGCGGCTCGCCGACCCCGCGGTCCACGCAGACCAGCGCGAGGCGATGCGGCTCAACAAGCGTTACGCCGAGCTGACCCCGATCATCGCCACGTACCGCGCCTGGAAGCAGACCGGCGACGACATCGAGACGGCCCGGGAACTGGCCGCCGACGACCCCGACTTCGCCGACGAGGTGAAGGAGGGCGAGGTCCGCCGCGAGGAGCTCACGGACAAGCTCCGGCTGCTGCTCGTGCCGCGCGACCCCAGCGACGACAAGGACGTCATCCTCGAGGTCAAGGCCGGCGAGGGCGGCGAGGAGTCCGCGCTGTTCGCCGGCGACCTGCTGCGGATGTACCTGCGCTACGCCGAGCGGATCGGCTGGAAGACCGAGATCCTCGACGCCAACGAGTCCGACCTCGGCGGCTACAAGGACGTCCAGGTCGCCGTGAAGACCAAGGGGCAGACCGAGCCGGGCCAGGGCGTGTGGGCCCGCCTGAAGTACGAGGGCGGCGTGCACCGCGTGCAGCGCGTGCCCGCGACCGAGTCGCAGGGCCGCATCCACACCTCCGCCGCCGGCGTGCTCGTCACGCCCGAGGCCGAGGAGGTCGAGGTCGAGATCGGCCCGAACGACCTGCGGATCGACGTCTACCGCTCCTCGGGCCCCGGCGGCCAGTCGGTCAACACCACCGACTCCGCCGTGCGCATCACCCACCTGCCCACCGGCATCGTCGTCTCCTGCCAGAACGAGAAGAGCCAGCTCCAGAACAAGGAGCAGGCGCTCCGCATCCTGCGCTCCCGGCTGCTCGCGGCGGCGCAGGAGGAGGCCGAGCGCGAGGCGTCGGACGCCCGCCGCAGCCAGGTACGTACGGTCGACCGCTCCGAGCGCATCCGGACGTACAACTTCCCGGAAAACCGGATCTCCGACCACCGGGTGGGCTTCAAGGCGTACAACTTGGACCAGGTGCTCGACGGGGAGCTCGACCCGGTCATCCAGGCGTGTGTGGACGCCGACTCGGCGGCCAAGCTCGCCGCTGCCCAGTAAGCCCCGCGGCGGGCGGCCCTGCCCGCCCCGACACACCGCACGACCGAAGTACGTACCGGCTGGAGGACCAGTGCAGCAGTCTCCCGGGGGACACGGCACCCCTCAGCGGCCCGGCCGCGGGCCCAAGGCCCGGTCCGTGCTGCTCGCCGAGGTGGCCCAGGCGACCCAGCGGCTGGCCGACGCGGGCGTGCCCTCGCCCCGCTTCGACGCCGAGGAGCTCGCGGCCCACGTGCACGGCGTGAAGCGGTCCCAGCTGCACATGGTGGCGGACGCGGACTTCGACGCCCGGTACTGGGAGGCGATCGCCCACCGCGAGGCCCGCGAGCCGCTGCAGCACATCACCGGGCGCGCCTTCTTCCGGTACCTCGAACTGCACGTCGGCCCGGGGGTGTTCGTGCCCCGGCCGGAGACCGAGTCCGTGGTGGGCTGGGCGATAGACGCGGTGCGCGCGATGGACGTCGTCGAGCCGCTGATCGTGGACCTGTGCACGGGCTCCGGCGCCATCGCGCTCGCGCTCGCGCAGGAGGTGCCCCGCTCGCGGGTGCACGCCGTGGAGCTGTCCGAGGACGCCCTGGTGTGGACACGCAAGAACGTCGAGGGGTCCCGCGTCGTTCTCCACCAGGGAGACGCGCTGACCGCGCTGCCCGAGCTGGACGGCCAGGTCGACCTGGTCGTCTCGAACCCGCCGTACATCCCGCTGACCGAGTGGGAGCACGTCGCACCGGAGGCCCGCGACCACGACCCCGAGCTCGCGCTCTTCTCCGGCGAGGACGGCCTGGACACGATCCGGGGCATCGAGCGCACCGCACACCGCCTGCTGCGGCCCGGCGGCGTCGTCGTGATCGAGCACGCCGACACCCAGGGCGGCCAGGTGCCGTGGATCTTCACCGAGGAGCGCGGCTGGGCGGACGCGGCCGACCACCCCGACCTGAACAACCGGCCGCGCTTCGCGACCGCCCGCAGGGCGACGCCGTGACCGTATCCGCAGTTCCCGACCGGGCCCCGGCCGCCGCCGGGCGCCGTTCCACCCCCAACACCGTTCCGCACCAGGAGGCCCGCTAATGGCACGGCGATACGACTGCAGCGACGCGACCGACCGCGCGACCGGCCTGCGCGAGGCCGCCTCGGCGGTCCGGCGTGGGGAGCTGGTCGTGCTGCCGACCGACACCGTCTACGGGATCGGCGCCGACGCCTTCAACTCGGAGGCCGTCGGCGACCTGCTGGAGGCCAAGGGCCGCGGCCGGAACATGCCCTCGCCGGTCCTGGTCGGCTCGCCGAACACCCTGCACGGCCTGGTCACGGACTTCTCCGAGCAGGCGTGGGAGCTGGTCGACGCCTTCTGGCCGGGTGCGCTGACCCTGGTCGCGCGGCACCAGCCCTCGCTCACCTGGGATCTCGGCGAGACCGGCGGCACGGTGGCCGTGCGGATGCCGCTGCACCCCGTGGCCATCGAGCTGCTGACCGAGTTCGGCCCGATGGCCGTCTCCAGCGCCAACCTCACGGGACACCCGTCCCCGCAGGACTGCGACGCGGCCCAGGACATGCTGGGCGACTCCGTCTCCGTGTACCTGGACGGCGGGCCCACCCCCGCCGCCGTGCCGTCCTCCATCGTCGACGTCACGGGCAAGATCCCGCGGCTGCTGCGGGCCGGCGCCCTCGACGCCGACGAGCTCCGCAAGGTCGTACCCGAGCTCGAGGTGGCCAATTGATGGCCCCGCAGGGGCGTGGCATAGCGGGAACGCACGACGACTACACCTTCCGCATCCTCCACGTCAGCACCGGCAACGTCTGCCGCTCGCCGATCACCGAGCGGCTGCACCGCCATGGCCTGCAACGCAGACTCGGTACCGAGCTGACCAGCGGGATCGTGGTGGAGAGCGCCGGCACCTGGGGCCACGAGGGCGCCCCGATGGAGACCCACGCCGCCACCGTCCTGGCCGACTACGGCGCCGACCCGGCCGGCTTCATCGGCCGCGAGCTGCTGGACGAGCACGTCATCCGCGCCGACCTGGTGCTGACCGCCACCCGTGACCACCGCGCCCAGGTCATCTCCATGGGCCACTCGGCGGGCCTGCGCACCTTCACGCTCAAGGAGTTCAACCGGCTGGTGAAGGCCATAGACCCGGCCACCCTGCCCGGGCCGGACCCGGCGCTGCCGGACGGCGGCCTGGTGGCCCGTGCCCGCGCCCTGGTCGGCGCGGCCGCCGCGCTGCGCGGCTGGCTGCTCGCGCCGAACGCCGAGGCCGACGAGGTGCACGACCCCTACGGCGCGCCCATCACGTTCTTCCGCTCCATCGGCGACGAGATCAACCAGGCCCTCGACCCGGTCGTCACGGCCCTCACCGGGGTCCCCGCACGCGCCTGAGCCGCCCTCACCGCGCCTGAGCCGCCTCACCCGCCGCACGGCGCCCGAGCCGCCTCACGGCCCGCGTGGCCGCCCTGTGCCGCCCCGTGGCCGTAAGACGCCCCCGACACCCGCCCGGCCGCTCCGTCACGCCGTACACCGCGCCCGGACGCCGTTCCGCACCTACATTGGACGTACGTCCCCCGTACGAGGCCCGGAGCGAGCGATGCCAGCGACTCCCGCGTCCACCCGCAGCGCCACCCCGCACTCCCGGCCGGCCCGGCAGCAGAGCGACGGGCCGCCGGCCGCGAGCCCGCCGGGCGCCTGGAGCGGGCCCGGCTTCGAGCAGCTCCGCGCCCAGGACCCGCAGATCGCCGAGGCGCTGCTCGGCGAGAGCGCCCGGCAGGCGGCGGGCCTCCAGCTGATCGCCGCGGAGAACTTCACGTCCCCGGCCGTCCTCGCGGCGCTGGGCTCCCCGCTCGCGAACAAGTACGCCGAGGGGTATCCCGGCGCCCGCCACCACGGCGGCTGCGAAATGGTGGACTTCGCCGAGCGGACGGCCATCGAGCGCGCCAAGGCCCTCTTCGGCGCCGAGCACGCCAACGTGCAGTCCCACAGCGGCTCTTCGGCCGTACTGGCCGCCTACGCGGCCCTGCTGCGCCCCGGGGACAGCGTGCTGGCCATGTCGCTGCCGCACGGCGGTCACCTCACGCACGGCTCGCCGGCCAACTTCTCCGGACGGTGGTTCGACTTCGCCGGGTACGGCGTGGACCCGGACACCGGCCTGCTGGACTACGACCGCATCCGGCAGCTGGCGATCCGGCGCCGTCCCAAGGCCATCGTCTGCGGCTCGATCTCGTATCCGCGCCACATCGACTACGCGGCCTTCCGGGAGATCGCCGACGAGGTGGGCGCGTACCTCATCGCGGACGCCGCGCACCCGATCGGGCTGGTGGCCGGGGGAGCGGCGCCGAACCCGGTCCCGTACGCGGATGTGGTGTGCGCGACCACCCACAAGGTCCTGCGCGGCCCGCGCGGCGGCATGATCCTGTGCGGCGCGGACCTGGCCGAGCGGATCGACCGGGCGGTGTTCCCGTTCACCCAGGGCGGCGCGCAGATGCACACGGTGGCGGCGAAGGCGGTGGCGTTCGGGGAGGCCGCGACGCCCGCGTTCGCGGAGTACGCGCACCGGGTAACGGCCAACGCGCGGGCGCTCGCCGAGGCGCTGGAGGGGGAGGGCCTGACGGTCACGACCGGGGGCACCGACACCCACCTGATCACCGCCGACACCGCGCCGGTGGGCCTGGACGCGCGGACGGCGCGCGGCCGGCTGGCCGCGGCCGGCATCGTCCTGGACACCTGTGCGCTGCCCTGCCCGGCGGACGCCTCGGTACGCAGGACCGGCATCCGCCTCGGTACCGCGGCCGTTTCCACGCAGGGAATGGGGGAAGCCGAGATGGCACGTGTCGGTGCGCTGATCGGAGCGGCACTGCGGGAGGACGGCGCGGTCCGTGCCGCGACCACGGAACTGGTCCGGCACTTCCCGCCATATCCCCCGCACGCCTGAATCCGGGAACCGCTCACGCGCGAGGAACGTCCATACCTACATTCACGGCTGGGGGTCGGACACGCATATGGTGTGTGGCTGTGATGGCCAGCGATACCAATGGGGCAGCCCGTGCGTGAATACCTGCTGACGCTGTGCGTCACGGCCGCGGTCACTTACCTGCTGACCGGGCCGGTACGGAAATTCGCGATCGCGGCCGGCGCGATGCCGGAGATCCGCGCCCGTGACGTGCACCGCGAACCGACGCCGCGGCTCGGCGGCATCGCGATGTTCGGCGGTCTGTGCGCGGGTCTGCTGGTCTCGGCGCACCTGACGAACATCAAGAGCGTCTTCGAGTTCTCCAACGAGCCGCGCGCGCTGCTCTCGGGCGCCGCGCTCATCTGGATCCTCGGCGTCCTGGACGACAAGTGGGGCGTGGACGCGCTCATCAAGCTCGGCGGCCAGATGATCGCCGCGGGCGTGATGGTCCTGCAGGGTCTGACGATCCTGTGGATCCCGGTGCCCGGCATCGGCACGGTCTCGCTGACCCCCATGCAGGGCACGCTGCTCACCGTCGCGCTGGTCGTCATCACCATCAACGCGGTGAACTTCGTCGACGGCCTGGACGGCCTCGCCTCCGGCATGGTGTGCATCGCGGCCGCCGCGTTCTTCATGTACGCGTACCGCATCTGGTACGGCTACGGCCTGGAGGCGGCCGCCCCCGCCTCGCTCTTCGCGGCGATCCTGATGGGCATGTGCCTGGGCTTCCTGCCGCACAACATGCACCCGGCGCGGATCTTCATGGGCGACTCGGGCTCGATGCTGATCGGGCTGGTGCTGGCCGCGGGCGCGATCTCGGTCACCGGCCAGGTGGACCCGGACGCGATGCAGCTGTTCGCGGGCTCCGAGCGGCTCGCGGTGCACACGATGGTGCCGGTCTACATTCCGCTGCTGCTGCCGCTGACGATCATCGCGGTGCCCTTCGCCGACCTGGTCCTCGCGATCGTGCGGCGCACCTGGAACGGCCAGTCGCCGTTCACGGCCGACCGCGGCCACCTGCACCACCGGCTCCTGGAGATCGGCCACTCGCACAGCCGCGCGGTGCTGATCATGTACTTCTGGTCGGCGCTGATCGCGTTCGGCGCGGTGGCGTACTCGGTGAACAACGCCAGCGTCTGGATCGTCCTGGGCATCGTCGTGCTGAGCGCGGTGGGCCTCGGCCTCCTGCTGCTCCCGCGGTTCCGGCCGCGGGCGCCGCGCTGGGCGCACTGGATGGTGCCGCCGCGCTACCGGCGGCAGGCCGGCACGGACGTGGCGGACGGTGCGGCTGCGGAAGCCGGTCCGTCCGGTGCGGCGGCCGCGTCGGAGGAGGAGCAGCGGGAGCCGGTGCCGGCGGGGATCCACGGGGCCACCGCGATCGGCGACCGGTCCCGGTTCAGCGACTGGCGCGGGGTCGGCAGCCGGCGCTGAAGCACTGGTTCCGGAAAATTACCGGAGCTTTTTTCGAGATTATGTTCGCCACATCTAAAATCGGGCCATTCCGGCCGCATAGCACACAAAGCGGCGGCCGTCAGTGCACCAACGCGCGGGGTACTGCTCACGTGTGACAGGTAGCACACGAAGTAGGTAAAGACCTCATCAAATAGTTTGTGATACCGTTCACGAGACCCGGTGATAGAGCCGTAAGTCCCGAGTCGGACAGACCATTCGGCTCGTCAGCTCGCCGTCGTGCCGGGTCTACGCTCGTCCGCGAGCACACCTGCCCCCACCCCGCCGGAGCGCCGCTATGCAGTCACATGACGCTCGCCTGTTTCTTCGTGCCCTCGTTCCTACGCTTGTCGTCGGCGCCCTCGCTGTCGTCGTCAGTGCGCTGGTCGCCGGCGGAAAGGGCGCGATCGGTGCCGTGTTCGGTGTGGTGCTGGTGCTCTTCGTGATGGGTGTCAGCCTCGTCGTCCTGCAGCAGACCGCCAGGAAGTACCCCGGGCTGTTCCAGATGATGGGGCTCATGCTGTACGCCGTGCAGATCCTGTTCGTCGCGGTCTTCCTCATGGCGTTCAAGGACACCTCCCTTTTCGACACCAAGGCATTCGCGTTCACGCTGCTCGCGTCGACCCTTGTGTGGATCGCCGCACAGGCCCGCGCGTACATGAAGGCGAAGATTCTCTACGTCGACCCCGACTCCGCCGAAGCGAAGCGCGCGGAAACGGCGGGGTCCGCGACGTGAGACGTAGGGCCGGGATAAACGCAGCCACGCAAGCCTGCTATCGTCCGGTGCCATCTGCGGCACAGTTGGCGCAGGCGGCGCGGCTCCCGAGTCCCCCGGGGCAGGACGACCCTCTCCTGCGGCCCCCGCCTGTGACGCGAACCGGCCCAGTGCCGAAGTGCCGCCCCCAAATCCGTAAGACCAGTCCAGTGCCGTTCCGCGGATCAACGCCGCGCCGACACAACGAGGTTGCCGTACCTATGCGCCACGCTGAAGGAGCTCGCGGTGAGTGCTGACATGAATACGCTCGCCTTTAACACCGAGTGTCACCTCTTCATTCCAGGGTGTGGCTTCGAGGCTCCCGGCCTGCACTCGTTCGTCTTCGAGCCGCTCTTCTCGATCGGCAGCTTCAACTTCAACAAGCCGATGCTGCTGGCCCTGGTCAGCACCGTCGTCGTGGTGTGGTTCTTCTGGGCTGCTTTCGGCCGGGCGAAGGTCGTGCCGGGCAAGATGCAGATGATCGCCGAAGCGGGTTACGACTTCGTGCGCCGTGGGCTCGTGTACGACGCGCTCGGCAAGAAGGAGGGCGAGAAGTACGTCCCCTTCATGGTGTCGCTCTTCTTCTTCGTGTGGGTCATGAACATCTGGTCGATCATTCCGCTCGCCCAGTTCCCGGTGACATCGGTCATCGCCTTCCCCGCCGGACTCGCCATCATGGTCTGGGTCCTGTGGGTGTTCCTCACCTTCAAGAAGCAGGGCTTCGTTGGCGGCTGGAAGAACATCACCGGCTACGACAAGTCGCTCGGTGCGGTGCTGCCGCTGCTGATGGTCATCGAGTTCTTCTCGAACCTGATCATCCGCCCCTTCACCCACGCGGTCCGGCTCTTCGCGAACATGTTCGCGGGCCACATGCTGATCGTGATGTTCACCATCGCCAGCTTCTACCTGGCGAACGGCGTCGGCTTCGTCTACGCGGGCGCCTCCTTCGTGATGACCATCGTGATGACCGCCTTCGAGCTGTTCATCCAGGCCGTCCAGGCGTACGTCTTCGTGCTGCTGGCCTGCAACTACGTCCAGGGCGCGCTCGCCGAGCACCACTGAGCCCCCGTCTCCCCCAATCCACAGTCGTCCGGTGGCCAACCCCCACCGGTCCTTGAAAGAGAAGGAAGAACCGGCATGTCCGCTCTCCAGACCCTCGCCTCCGCCGAAGCGTTCACCGGCAGCGCCAGCGCGATCGGTTACGGCCTGGCCGCCATCGGCCCCGGCGTCGGCGTCGGCATCATCTTCGGTAACGGCACCCAGGCGCTGGCCCGTCAGCCCGAGGCCGCCGGCCTGATCCGCACCAACCAGATCATGGGTTTCGCCTTCTGTGAGGCGCTCGCCCTGATCGGCATCGTCATGGGCTTCGTTTACAAGTAAACCGAGCCACATCGACGAACCCCTTAGACGGAAGGCATTGATGTGAACGCCCTGGTCACCCTGGCGAATGAGGTGGAGGTTCCCCAGAACCCCCTCATTCCGCCGATCCCAGAGCTTGTCATCGGCCTGGTCGCCTTCTTCATCGTCTTCGGCTTCCTCGCCAAGAAGCTCCTCCCGAACATCAACAAGGTTCTGGACGAGCGCCGCGCGGCGATCGAAGGCGGGATGGAGAAGGCGGAGGCCGCGCAGGCCGAGGCCCAGCAGGTCCTGGAGGACTACCGGGCCCAGCTCGCCGACGCCCGCCACGAGGCCGCGCGTCTGCGCCAGGAGGCGCAGGAGCAGGGTGCCGCGCTCATCGCCGAGATGCGCGCGGAAGGCCAGCGGCAGCGCGAGGAGATCATCGCCGCCGGTCACGCCCAGATCGAGGCGGACCGGAAGCAGGCCGCGCAGGCGCTGCGTCAGGACGTGGGCAAGCTCGCCACCGACCTGGCCGGCAAGCTCGTCGGTGAGTCCCTCGAGGACCACGCCCGGCAGAGCCGCACGATCGACCGCTTCCTCGACGAGCTCGAGGCGAAGGCGGCGACCGACTCGGCGAAGGCCGAGGCCGGCCGATGAATGGAGCGAGCCGCGAGGCACTGGCCTCCGCACGCGAGCGTCTCGACGCGCTGACGGACAACGCGACCGTCGACGCGGCGAAGCTCGCCGAGGAGCTGGCTGCCGTTACCGCGCTGCTCGACCGCGAGGTGTCGCTGCGTCGGGTCCTCACCGACCCGGCGCAGGCCGGCGAGGCCAAGGCCGAGCTGGCCGGGCGCCTGCTGGGCGGCCAGGTCGGCGGCGAGACCGTTGATCTGGTCTCCGGCATGGTCCGCTCCCGCTGGTCGCAGTCGCGTGACCTGGTGGACGGCATCGAGGAGCTGGCGTACAGCGCCGACCTCGTCGCCGCGCAGCGGTCCGGTGCGCTCGACGACGTGGAGGACGAGCTGTTCCGGTTCGGCCGGATCGTGTCCTCCTCGCCCGAGCTGCGCTCCGCACTGGTCGACCGCCGGGCGGACAACGCGGCCAAGGCCGGGCTGATCCGCTCGCTGCTGGGCGGCCGCGCCAACGCGGTCACCGAGCGGCTGGTCGTCCGACTCGTCGCACAGCCGCGGGGCCGTAGCCTGGATGCAGGGCTGGACGCCCTGTCCAAGCTCGCCGCGCACCGCCGGGACCGGCTGGTCGCGGTGGTCACCTCCGCGGTGCCGATCAGCGAGACGCAGAAGCAGCGCCTGGGCGCCGCACTCGCCTCGCTGTACGGCCGGCGGGTCCACCTCAACCTCGACGTGGACCCCGAGGTCCTCGGCGGCGTGCAGGTGCGCATCGGTGACGAGGTCATCAACGGGACCATCTCCGAGCGCCTGGACGAGGCGTCGCGGCGGATGGCCGGCTGAGGCAGCCAACCAACTCAACAGCATGAGCAGCGGCCCGAGTTGGGCCGTAACGCAGGGAACAGCAACAGGGGGCGAACCCGCCCTCTGCCTGCGGCGGGGGAGCCCATGCCCCGCAACAAGACTTCGGGCCCAACAAGGAGAGCAGGGAACCCAGATGGCGGAGCTCACGATCCGGCCGGAGGAGATCCGGGACGCGCTGGAGAACTTTGTCCAGGCGTACAAGCCGGACGCGGCCTCGCGCGAGGAGGTCGGGACGGTCAGCGAGGCCGGTGACGGCATCGCGAAGGTCGAGGGACTTCCCTCGGCGATGGCGAACGAACTGCTGAAGTTCGAGGACGGCACCCTCGGCCTCGCGCTGAACCTCGAAGAGCGCGAGATCGGTGCGGTTGTCCTCGGTGAGTTCAGCGGTATCGAGGAGGGCCAGCCGGTGCAGCGCACCGGTGAGGTGCTCTCGGTCGCCGTGGGCGAGGGCTACCTCGGCCGCGTCGTCGACCCGCTGGGCAACCCGATCGACGGCCTCGGCGAGATCGAGTCCGAGGGCCGCCGCGCCCTGGAGCTGCAGGCTCCGGGCGTCATGGTCCGTAAGTCGGTCCACGAGCCGATGCAGACCGGCTACAAGGCCGTCGACTCGATGGTGCCGATCGGCCGCGGTCAGCGTCAGCTGATCATCGGCGACCGCCAGACCGGTAAGACCGCGCTGGCCGTCGACACCATCATCAACCAGCGCGACAACTGGCGCTCGGGCGACCCGAAGAAGCAGGTCCGCTGCATCTACGTCGCGGTCGGCCAGAAGGGCTCCACCATCGCGTCCGTGCGCGGCGCCCTGGAGGAGGCCGGCGCCCTGGAGTACACGACGATCGTCGCGGCTCCGGCGTCCGACCCGGCCGGCTTCAAGTACCTCGCCCCCTACACCGGCTCGGCCATCGGCCAGCACTGGATGTACCAGGGCAAGCACGTCCTGATCATCTTCGACGACCTGTCGAAGCAGGCCGACGCCTACCGTGCCGTGTCGCTGCTGCTGCGCCGTCCGCCGGGCCGTGAGGCCTACCCGGGCGACGTCTTCTACCTGCACTCGCGTCTGCTGGAGCGCTGCGCGAAGCTGTCGGACGACATGGGCGCCGGCTCGATGACCGGTCTGCCGATCGTCGAGACCAAGGCGAACGACGTGTCGGCGTTCATTCCGACCAACGTCATCTCCATCACCGACGGCCAGTGCTTCCTGGAGTCCGACCTGTTCAACGCGGGCCAGCGCCCGGCGCTGAACGTCGGTATCTCGGTCTCCCGAGTCGGTGGCTCCGCCCAGCACAAGGCCATGAAGCAGGTCTCCGGCCGCCTCCGTGTGGACCTCGCCCAGTTCCGTGAGCTGGAGGCGTTCGCCGCCTTCGGTTCCGACCTGGACGCGGCCTCCAAGGCGCAGCTGGCCCGCGGTCAGCGCATGACCGAGCTGCTCAAGCAGGGTCAGTACCAGCCGATGCCCGTCGAGGAGCAGGTCGTCTCCATCTGGGCCGGTACCACCGGCAAGATGGACGACGTCCCGGTGGAGGACATCCGCCGCTTCGAGCGCGAGCTGCTCGACTGGATGGGCCGCGAGAAGAAGGAACTGCTCACCGGCATCGTCGAGGGCGGGAAGATGTCCGACGACACCATCCAGGCCCTCACCGACTCGGTCGCCACCTTCAAGCAGCAGTTCGAGACCTCGGACGGCAAGCTGCTCGGCGAGGACGCTCCGGGCGCCGGCAAGTGACGACGGAAGGGACCTGATCCATGGGAGCCAAGCTCCGGGTCTACAAGCGTCGCATCCGCTCCGTCACCGCGACCAAGAAGATCACCAAGGCGATGGAGATGATCGCCGCCTCGCGCATCGTCAAGGCGCAGCGCCAGGTGGCGGCATCGACGCCGTACGCGAGTGAACTGACCCGCGCGGTGACGGCGGTTGCGACCGGCTCGAACACCAAGCACGCCCTGACGACCGAGGTGGAGAACCCGACCCGGGCCGCGATCCTGCTCATCACGAGCGACCGCGGTCTCGCGGGCGGCTACTCCTCCAACGCCATCAAGGCCGCCGAGCAGCTCACCGAGCGGCTCAAGGCCGAGGGCAAGGAGGTCGACGCCTACATCGTCGGCCGCAAGGGTGTGTCGTACTACGCCTTCCGCGAGCGCAAGGTCGTGGATTCGTGGACCGGCTTCACCGACAGCCCGACGTACGCGGACGCCAAGGCGGTCGCAGCGCCCCTCATCGAGGCCGTACAGCGGGACACGGCCGAGGGCGGCGTGGACGAGCTCCACATCGTCTTCACCGAGTTCGTGTCGATGATGACGCAGACGCCGGTCGACAACCGGCTGCTGCCGCTCAGCCTCGACGCTTCGGCGGACGAGCAAGAGACGTCCAAGACCGAGCTGCTGCCGCTGTTCGACTTCGAGCCGTCGGCGGAGGACGTCCTGGACGCCCTGCTGCCGCGGTACGTCGAGTCGCGCATCTACAACGCGCTGCTGCAGGCCGCCGCCTCCAAGCACGCCGCCACCCGGCGTGCGATGAAGTCGGCGACCGACAACGCGGAAGAGCTCATCAAGTCGCTCTCGCGGCTTGCCAACGCGGCCCGACAGGCCGAAATCACCCAGGAAATCAGCGAGATCGTCGGTGGCGCCAGCGCCCTGGCCGACGCGACCGCGGGGAGTGACAAGTAATGACGACCACTGTTGAGACGGCCGCCGCCACGGGCCGCGTCGCCCGGGTCATCGGCCCGGTCGTCGACGTGGAGTTCCCCGTCGACGCGATGCCGGAGATCTACAACGCGCTGACCGTCGAGGTCGCCGACCCGGCCGAGGCCGGCGCCAAGAAGACGCTGACCCTCGAGGTCGCCCAGCACCTGGGCGACGGCCTGGTCCGCGCGATCTCGATGCAGCCCACCGACGGTCTGGTCCGCCAGGCCGCGGTGACCGACACGGGCGAGGGCATCACCGTCCCCGTCGGCGACGTCACCAAGGGCAAGGTGTTCAACACCCTCGGCGAGATCCTCAACAAGCCGGAGGCGGCTTCCGAGGTCACCGAGCGCTGGCCCATCCACCGCAAGGCCCCCGGCTTCGACCAGCTCGAGTCCAAGACCGAGATGTTCGAGACCGGCGTCAAGGTCATCGACCTGCTGACCCCGTACGTCAAGGGCGGCAAGATCGGTCTGTTCGGTGGTGCCGGTGTCGGCAAGACCGTTCTGATCCAGGAAATGATCTACCGCGTCGCCAACAACCACGACGGTGTGTCGGTGTTCGCGGGCGTCGGTGAGCGTACCCGTGAGGGCAACGACCTCATCGAGGAGATGACGGAGTCCGGCGTCATCGACAAGACCGCGCTGGTCTTCGGTCAGATGGACGAGCCCCCGGGCACCCGTCTGCGGGTCGCGCTGGCCGGTCTGACGATGGCGGAGTACTTCCGTGACGTCCAGAAGCAGGACGTCCTCTTCTTCATCGACAACATCTTCCGGTACACCCAGGCGGGTTCCGAGGTGTCCACCCTGCTGGGCCGCATGCCCTCCGCGGTGGGTTACCAGCCGAACCTGGCGGACGAGATGGGCCTCCTGCAGGAGCGCATCACCTCGACCCGTGGTCACTCGATCACCTCGATGCAGGCGATCTACGTCCCCGCGGACGACCTGACCGACCCGGCGCCGGCCACCACCTTCGCGCACCTGGACGCCACGACGGTTCTGTCGCGTCCGATCTCGGAGAAGGGCATCTACCCGGCGGTGGACCCGCTGGACTCGACGTCCCGCATCCTGGACCCGCGCTACATCACGCAGGAGCACTACGACTGCGCCTCGCGTGTGAAGACGATCCTGCAGAAGTACAAGGACCTGCAGGACATCATCGCGATTCTCGGTATCGACGAGCTGGGCGAGGAGGACAAGCTCACCGTCCACCGTGCCCGTCGTATCGAGCGCTTCCTGTCGCAGAACACCCACGTGGCGAAGCAGTTCACCGGTGTCGACGGCTCCGACGTGTCGCTGGACGAGTCCATCGCCGCGTTCAACGCCATCGCCGACGGTGAGTACGACCACTTCCCCGAGCAGGCGTTCTTCATGTGCGGTGGCCTGGAGGACCTCAAGGCCAACGCCAAGGAGCTGGGCGTCTCCTGACCCCGGCTTCCGGATCCGGGGGCGGCCGTGGCCGCCCCCGGGCCCGACGCCCACTAGTATTTGACCCGACATCTGCTGTACCCGGCAGGTGGAGACCCGAGGAGCCATCGTGGCTGAGCTGCACGTCGAGTTGGTCGCCGCGGACCGTCAGGTCTGGTCCGGCGAGGCCAGCCTGGTCGTCGCGCGCACCTCGTCGGGCGACATCGGCGTCATGCCCGGTCACCAGCCGCTGCTCGGCGTGCTGGAGTCCGGTCCGGTGACGATTCGTACGACCGGCGAAAGCGGCGACGGCACGGTCGTCGCCGCGGTGCACGGCGGCTTCATCTCGTTCGCCGACAACAAGCTTTCTCTGCTCGCGGAGATCGCCGAGCTGTCGGACGAGATCGATGTCCAGCGCGCGGAGCGGGCCTTGGAGCGGGCGAAGTCGGAGGCCGACGCGGCCGCCGAGCGCCGCGCCGATGTCCGGCTGCGTGCGGTGGCAGGCGTTCACTGAACCCTGTCACAGACGAGCTTTACCCTCAGCCGCGGGCTGCGCTGGAATTCTCCAGAGCGGTCCGCGGCTGAGCCGATGCAGGTGCGTTTCCCGTATTCGAGGCGAGGAGGTCGGTGGAGATGGTCCTCGCTCTGTGTGTGAGCGCCGCGGTCGTCGTCCTGGTACTACTGGGGCTCTTCGTCTTCGGACTGCGACGGCGGCTGATCCAGCGGTCCGGCGGCACGTTCGACTGCAGCCTGCGCTGGGACGTGCCCGCCGCGGCGGCCGTCACGTCGCCGGACGGCGAGCCCAGCGGCAAAGGCTGGATCTACGGTGTGGCCCGGTACAACGGCGACCGCATCGAGTGGTTCCGGGTCTTCTCCTATGCGCCACGCCCGCGGCGCGTCCTGGAGCGGGCCTCCATCGAGGTGCTGGAGCGGCGCAGCCCGGAGGGCGAGGAAGAGCTCGCCCTGCTCTCCGACTCCCTCGTCCTCGCCTGCCGGCATCGCGGAACGCGCCTGGAGCTGGCGATGAGCGAGGACGCGCTCACCGGCTTCCTCGCGTGGCTGGAGGCGGCACCACCCGGACAGAGGGTCAACGTGGCCTGACGACTGTCCGGGTTTTGTGTTTTCCGGAGAGCTTCGTCAGGAGCGGGGCCCGGCGCGCGTCAGTGGGCACCGCGGCGGGCTGACCCGAGGCCCAGCTCCTGGGCGAGCACGGCGGCCTGTACCCGGCTGCGCAGCTCCAGCTTGCTGAGCAGCCGGCTGACGTGTGTCTTCACCGTGGCCTCCGCCATCTCCAGGCGCCCCGCGATGTCCGCGTTGGACAGCCCTTCGCCGAGACAGCCCAGCACTTCGCGCTCCCGGGGCGTGAGCACGTCGAGCGCCGCGGTGTCCGCGGCCGGGGCGGCCGTACGCGGCGCCGCGAACTCCGCGATCAGCCGCCGGGTGACGGCAGGCGCGATGATCCCTTCCCCGGCCGCGACCGTACGGACCGCCGCCAGCAGCGTCGCCGCGTCACTGGTCTTGAGCAGGAACCCGGCAGCGCCCGCCCGCAGTGCCCCGAAGACGTACTCGTCCAGGTCGAACGTGGTCAGCACCAGCACGTCGGCCAGCCCCTGCCCGGTGATCTCCCGGGTGGCCGAGACGCCGTCGAGCCGGGGCATCTGTACGTCCATGAGCACCAGGTCGGGGCGGAGCGCGGCGGCCAGCCGTACCGCCTCCTCGCCGTCGGCCGCCTCGCCCGCCACCTCGATGTCGGGCGCCGAGCGCAGGATGAGGACCAGGCCCGCGCGGACGGCCGACTGGTCCTCGGCGACCAGGACCCGGATCGGACGGTCGGTGCGGTCGGTGCGGTCGGTGCGGTCGGTCATGGAGTCTGCTCCTTCTCGTCGGCGGGCAGGGTCGCCCGTACGCGCCATACGGCACCGTCGGGTGCCGCCTCGAACGTGCCGCCCAGCAGCGCCGCCCGTTCGCCCATCCCGACCAGTCCGGAGCCGGAGCCGGGCGCGCGCGGGCCGGGATGGCGGCCGTAGGGGCTGGTGACGGCGAGGGACAGGGCGCCGTCGGACCGGCTCAGGCGTACGGTCACCTCGCCGGGCGCCGCGTGCTTGAGCGCGTTGGTCACGGACTCCTGGACGATGCGGTACGCGGCGAGCTCCACCGGCGCGGCGAGCGGCGGGCCGCCGGGCGGCCGGTCGTCCGTGAGGGCGAAGGTGAGGCCGCTGCCGGTGCCGTGGCCCCGGGCCCGCTCCAGGAGGGCGTCCAGGGCGTCGAGACGGGGCGTGGCGGCGGATGTCTCCTGGCCGCCGGCGTTCCGCAGCAGGCCGATCAGGCGGCGCATCTCCGCCAGGCCCTGCACGCTGTTCTCGCGGATGACGCCGAGCGCCTCCCGGGTGGCGGCGGGCTCGTCGAGGGCCTGCGCGGCGGTGGCGTGCAGGGCGATGGCGGAGAGGTGGTTCGCGACCATGTCGTGCAGCTCGCGGGCCATCCGGGCGCGTTCGGCGAGTACCGCCTCGCGGCGGTCCAGTTCGGCCAGCAGCGCGGTCTGTTCGGCGCGCAGCCGGGCGGCCCGGGCGGCCTCGCGGTGGTTGCGAATGATGACCGCGGTCCAGGCCGGGCCGATCGTGCCGACGCCCACGGCGACGCCGATGAGCAGCGCCTGCGGGTCGCGGAGCAGGGCGACGGGCAGCAGCGTGGCGAGGACGGTGGCCAGCACGCAGGCGCGCGGGATGCGGCGGGCCGCGGCCGGGGAGCCGTACATGACGGCCGCGTAGACCACGTCGGTGAACATCAGGACGGTGGCGATCACCGTGCCGGTGAGCACGTCGAGGGTGAGCGCGGCGACGGCGACGGCCAGTGCCGTACCGGGCGCGGTGCGGCGCAGCAGCTCGGCGCCGGCCATCGCGGCGAGGGCGAGCAGCGCGAGCCGCGCGGGCAGGCCGAACAGCGGCGGGCCGCCGTGCAGGCCCAGGAACCACAGCAGGACGCCGCCGAGCAGGCCGGAGACCGCGATGAGGACGTCGTCGCGGTGCGGGCGGCCGGGGGCGTGGAAGGGGCTCACCCGGCCATCCAACAACGCCGCGGCGCCCTGGACCTCCCCATCGGCGACGATCCGCCGCCGGCGCCGGGTACATCGAAGGATGCAGTACGGGATCGTCACGCGCGACGACGAAAGGGGCGTACGCGGCGGCGAGGCTGGAGGGGAGGGAAGGGAGCGCGCCGTGATCGTGACGCTGGTCGTGCTGTGCGAGGTCGGGTTCTGGGTGCTGCTGGCCGTGGGGCTGGCGCTGCGCTATCTGGCGCGGATGCCGCGCACCGGGGCGGCCGTACTGCTGACGGAGCCGCTGCTGGAGCTCGTACTGCTCGTCGTGACGGTGCTCGACCTGCGCAACGGTGCGCAGGCGGACTGGAAACACGGGCTGGCCGCGGTCTACATCGGCTTCACGGTGGCCTACGGCCATTACACGATCCGGTGGGCGGACGGGCAGTTCGCGTACCGCTTCGCGGGCGGCCCGAAGCCGCCGGGCCCCGGCTACGGCCGGGCGCGCGCGGTCCACGAGTGGAAGCTGTGGCTGCGCACGGTGGTGGCTGCGGCGGTGGCGGCCGGACTGCTGCAGGCCGCGGTCTGGTACGTCGGGGACGGCGACACCGCGTCCCTGCGGATGTGGCAGACCGGCGTGGCCCGCGCCGTGGGGATCCACGGGCTGATCGCCCTCACGTACACGATCTGGCCCAAGCAGCCGAAGAAGACCGGGCAGGACCCGTCCGGGGCCGTCGCGGGGGAGCGGCCCCGGACCCTGACCAAGCCCTGATCAGCGCCGGGCCCTGGCGGTCAGCGCTCGCCGCCCGGCACCCAGAGCACGTCACCGAGCTCCTTGTTCGCGGTCCGCGCGAGGATGAACAGCAGGTCGGAGAGGCGGTTGAGGTAGGTAGCGGTGAGCGCGTTCATGGTCTCGCCGTGCACCTCCAGGGCCGCCCACGTGGACCGCTCGGCACGGCGCACGACCGTGCACGCCTGGTGCAGCAGGGCCGCGCCGGGCGTGCCGCCGGGCAGGATGAAGCTGCGCAGCTTCTCCAGCGGCTCCAGGAAGCGGTCGCAGTCCGCCTCCAGCTTGTCGATGTAGCTCTGCTCGACCCGCAGCGGCGGGAACTCGGGGTTCTCCACGACCGGCGTCGAGAGGTCGGCGCCCACGTCGAAGAGGTCGTTCTGGACGCGGACGAGGACCTTGACGACCTCCTCGGAGAGGTCGCCGAGGGCGATGGCGCTGCCGATGACGGCGTTGGCCTCGTTGGCGTCGGCGTAGGCCGCGATCCGCAGATCGGTCTTGGCGGTCCGGCTCATGTCGCCGAGGGCGGTGGTGCCCTGGTCGCCGGTGCGGGTGTAGATGCGCGTCAGATTGACCATTCCGTCAGCGTAGTTATGCCCCGGCCTCCCGGAAGCCACGTGTGCCGACCGTCACGGCGAGCCGCCTACGATGCAAGTCATGGTTGAGGGTCCGCCGAGCGAACGGATCCTCAATTACGCGGTACGGGGCGTCGCATGAGGCCCCTGAGGGGCGAGCTCGTGTGATGTCCGTCATGGAAAATCAGCGCTTCGGCCCGAAGGGCCTCGTTGAGGGGCGGTGGTCGGGCGACGGGCGGGCGTGACGCGCATCTCCAAGTCTCCAAAAGGCGGCGAACGAGCGCTAACGTCGCTCGGAAGAAGCCGTGAAGTGCACAGGTGTGAGGGGTCATTCAGTGGCAAAGAAGCTCGCCGTCATCGGGGCCGGACTCATGGGGTCCGGTATCGCGCAGGTCTCCGCCCAGGCGGGCTGGGACGTGACCCTCCGGGACGTCACCGACGGCGCGCTGGCCCGCGGCAAGGCCGGTATCGAGGCGTCGTACGAGAAGTTCGTCGCCAAGGGCAAGCTGGACGCGGCCGCCGCCGAGCAGGCGCTGGCCCGCATCACCACCACCACGGATCTGGAGGCGGCGGCCGACGCCGACATCGTCGTCGAAGCCGTCTTCGAGAAGATCGAGGTCAAGCGGGAGATCTTCCAGACGCTGGACAAGCTGGTCCGCGAGGACGCGGTACTGGCCTCCAACACCTCCGCCATCCCGATCACCAAGATCGCGGCGGCCACCGCCCGCCCCGAGCGGGTCGTGGGCACGCACTTCTTCTCGCCGGTGCCGATGATGCAGCTCTGCGAGCTGGTGCGCGGTTACAAGACCAGCGACGAAACCCTCACCAAGGCACGGGAGTTCGCCGAGTCGGTCGGCAAGACCTGCATCGTCGTGAACCGTGATGTGGCCGGTTTTGTCACCACGCGCCTGATCTCCGCGCTGGTCGTCGAGGCTGCGAAGCTGTACGAGTCGGGCGTGGCCACCGCCGAGGACATCGACACCGCCTGCAAGCTGGGCTTCGGTCACGCGATGGGCCCCCTGGCCACCGCCGACCTCACCGGCGTCGACATCCTCCTGCACGCCACGGAGAACATTTACACCGAATCGCAGGACGAGAAGTTCGCGCCGCCGGAGCTCATGCGCCGCATGGTGGACGCCGGAGATATCGGCCGCAAGAGCGGGCAGGGATTCTACGAGCACTGAGGAACCGGTCCGCGGCACACCCGTTCAGCCGTCACTCCTGGGAGTGATTTCGGTATCGGTTCGCTTACAGGCGGCAACTTCGTCGCGTGAGGGGCAGTCAGTTCTGTAGACGCAAAAACATTTTTCGCATCACCACGGGGAGCGCATATGCACATCAAGGGCGACCACGCCGAGCTGGTCGTCGGGGGCCGCCTCGACGTCCGCAGCGCGGCGGACGCCCGTACGGCCCTGCACAGCGCCGTCGACTCCGGTTGCGGCGATCTCGTGCTGGACCTGACCGAGCTGGATTCCTGGGATGCCACCGGGCTCGGCGTGATCATGGGAGCGCACCGCCGCGCGGGCCGGGTGAACCGCAGGCTCGTGCTGCGCGGGGTGCCGCCCCAGATGCAGCGCCTGCTCGTGGCCACACGGTTGCACCGCATTCTGGCCATTGAGGGCGGCCTCGAAGCGGAGTCGCTGCCCCGCGTCTGAGGCCCGCGTGACCTGCGGGGGACCGCGCGGCCGCCGGTAACTGAGAGGCGCAAGCGGTACATACGGCACTGATCCTCACGAATCCGTGACGTACCGGTCAGGGCAGGGCCCCGGCGCATCGTAGATACTGTCGGAAGGCTTAATGTTCGGTTCTCGTCGCGCCCCGAGCGGCCGCGGCGGACACCGGACCAGAAGCGGCGGCCGGGGCCACCCGCCCCGGCCCGGTCGGGGAGTGCGGACGGCCGGAGGAGCAGTCGGCACGCCACGCATCTGGGGGGCTTGAGTCCATGGATCCGCACAACGGCCGGCGGCCGGAGGAGCACAGCGCGCAGGACCACCCTGCCGACCCGCTGCCGTCCGGCGCCGACAGCCCGCAGTTCGTGCCGGACGGCCCGGCCCGCACCGCGCGGCTGGTCACCGGCGACTATCTGCTGACCGTCAATCCCGTCGACGGCAGCGAGATCGAGCCCACCCCGCCGGGCGAGGAGCCGGGCACACCGCAGAAGCACTCGCCCAAGGAGCGCGCCGAGCGGGCCCGCGCGCTGAGCGCCCCGCCCGTGCCGCCCGGCGGCCTCGGCCACCCCGTGGACCGGCTCCCGCTGCTGGAGCGCCAGGAGGAGACCGAGCGGCTGACCCGGCTGCTCACCCGCGGCCGCTCCGTACGCCTCACCGGCCCCTCCGGCGCGGGCCGCACCCGGCTGCTGGACGCGGTCGCCACCGGCTGTGCCGACCTCGCGCCCGACGGCGTCGTCCGGCTCTCCGGATACCGCCGCACGGCCACCGACCTGATGTACGACCTCTTCGCCGCCGTGTACCGCGCGCCGCACTACCGCCCCGGCCGCCCCGAACTGCTCGCGGCGCTGGCCGGCGTCGGCGCCGTGGTGGTCGTGGACGACCTGGAGTTCGGCGGCGACACGCTGGAGGAGCTGCTGGGTGCCACCCCCGAGTGCGCCTTCCTGCTCTCGGCCACCCCCGACGTGCCCGCGCCCTCGGCCGCCTCGCACATCGAAGAAGTCTTCGTCTCCGGCCTCGGCCGCGCCGCCTGCCAGGAGCTGCTGGAGCGGGCGGCGGGCCGGCCGCTGACCGACGAGGAGGCCGCCTGGGCGGGCGACCTGTGGTTCGAGTCCGAGGGGCTGCCGCTGCGCTTCCTGCAGGCGGGCGCGGTCCTTCGGGAGCGCGACCGGCGGAGCGCCGAGGCGGCCGCCGACTCGGCCGCTGATGCTGCGGGGGACGGCACAGCGGACGACGCCGAGTCCTCCGACGGTACGGACGTGACCGATGACGCGGCCGTCGACGAGGGCGAGGCACAGCCACCGCTCCCCGGCATCCCCCAGGCCGCCTCCTTCGCCGCGATGATCGCGGAGCGGCTCTCGCCGGCCGCGCAGGACGCGCTGCGGCTGGCCGTCGCCCTCGGCGGCGACCTCCCGCACCCCACCCACCTGCCCGCGCTCTTCAAGGACGCCCGCGCGGACGCCGCCCTCGGCGATCTGCTGGCCTGCGGGCTGATCAGCCCGGCCGGCACCCACTACCGCCTCGCGGCGACCGTACTGGACCAGCTCACCGCCGCCGGGTACGCCGAGGGCGCGGCCGGCCACGCGCACGCGGCGGCCCAGCACTACTCCTGGTGGGCCGGGCACCACTCGGTCGCCCCCGAGCGGGCCGCCGCCGAGGCCGACGCGCTGCTCGCCGTGATGGCCCGGCTCACCGCGAGCCGGGAGTCCGGGCACGCCAGCGCCGCCGTGCTGCTCGCCCGTACGGCAGCCCCCGCGTTCGCCGCTGCCCTGCAGTGGAACGCCTGGGAGCGCAGCCTGCGGTACGGCCAGGAGGCCGCCAGGGTCGCCGGCGAGGTCGGCGAAGAGGCGTACTTCCACCACGAGTTGGGCGTCCTCGCGCTCTGCCTGGGCCACCTGGACAAGGCGCGCGCCGAGCTGGAGGCGTCCATCGGGCTGCGCGGCGCGCTCGCCGACCGGCGCGGCGCCGTCGCGGGGCGGCGCGCCCTCGCCCTGGTCGCCGACCGCACCGGCGTCCCCGTGTCCCCGGAGATCACCGCGGCCGCGGTGACGGCGGCGGGCGAGGAGATCCCGCACACGGGGACCGACGAGTCCGCCTCGCCGCCCGGCTCACCGACCGCCATCACCACGCCGATACCGCAGGTGGACGAGGTCGCGGCGACCGTGGTGACCCCCGCGGTGGTCACCGCGGCGGGTCCGGCGGGGTCGGCGGGTCCGGCGGGCGCGAAGAAGAAGCGCGCCGCGGGGTTCACCGGCGCGCGCCGCAAGCTGGCCGCGGCCGGCGCGGGCACCCTGCTGGCCGCCGTCCTCGGCACGATCGTCACGCTCGGCGCCACCTCCGGCGGCGACGCCCCGGCGGACAAGGTCAAGTCCGGCCAGTCCGCCGAGGAGAGCAAGGACAGCGACGGCCTGACCGCCGACGAGCCGACCCGCGACGCGACCGGCCCGGGCGCCTGGGACAGCAGTACGGGCACGGGGGCCGGCGTGCCCGCCACGTCCGGCAGCGCACGCCCCGACGACCCGGCCACCAGCCCGAAGCCCGGCAGCCCCGGCTCCACGCAGCCGACCGAGCCGACGGACTCGGGCAAGCCGACGGCGCCGACCGGCAAGCCGACCGGCGGCACGACCAAGCCGCCGACGAGCAAGCCCACGCCGCCGACGACACCGCCCACCGAGCCGACGGACCCGAGCATGCCGCCCCCGGACCCGGACCCGACCACCTCCGAGCCGACGCCCGGTACCTCGGATTCCCCGTCGCAGTCCGAGGGCGACCCGTCCGCGAGCAGCCCGATGAGCGACGGAACGGGCAGCGGGACCGCGTCCGACCCGGCTGAGCCGACCGCCTGACCGGCCCGTACGTCCGTACATGTAGCACCGGCCCGCCCGCGGAACGTCTCGCGGGCGGGCCGGTGCGTACGCACGGGGCGGCGGAGTGCCTCAGAACAGCCGCAGCTTGTCGTCCTCGATGCCGCGCAGCGCGTCGTAGTCCAGGACGACGCAGCCGATGCCGCGGTCGGTGGCCAGCACCCGGGCCTGCGGCTTGATCTCCTGGGCCGCGAACACGCCCTTCACCGGCGCCAAGTGCGGGTCACGGTTGAGGAGTTCGAGGTAACGGGTGAGCTGCTCGACGCCGTCGATCTCGCCGCGCCGCTTGATCTCCACGGCGACCGTCGCACCGTCCGCATCCCGGCACAGGATGTCCACCGGGCCGATCGCGGTGGGGTATTCACGCCGAATCAGGGAGTACCCCTCGCCGAGCGTGTCGATCCGGTCGGCGAGCAGCTCCTGGAGGTGTGCCTCCACGCCGTCCTTGATGAGACCCGGGTCCACGCCGAGCTCGTGGGAGGAGTCGTGCATGATCTCCTCCATCGTGATGATGAGCTTCTCGCCGCCCTTGTTCTCCACGGTCCACACGTCGCCGTCGCCGCCCTTGAGGGTGCACGGCGGGGACATCCAGTTGAGCGGTTTGTAGGCCCTGTCGTCAGCGTGGATGGAGACGCTGCCGTCTGCCTTGACCAGGATCAGACGGGGAGCGGAGGGCAGGTGGGCGGTGAGCCGGCCGGCGTAGTCCACGGAGCAGCGGGCGATGACGAGACGCATGGTGCGCCACGCTACTCGACGCCGGGTGGTCCACGCGATTCGCCCATGGGTGTACGCGGTGTACACGTATGGCGCCGGGTCCGGGCGTGGGGCGACGTTGCGGGGGAAACCAACGCAGCTCCGGCGGGTTCGCGTGGCCGGTTGTGTGCCCAATCTCCTGGTGCGGTCAAGAAAGGCGGAATACCGTTGACGCGGGGGGTCGTGACGCGGACACGCTGCGTGGCGATCCCTCGTACTGTCCCTGAGGCTCCGCCCCTTATGGAGCCGCGAGAGGAGAACCTCATGTCGCTCGACGTCTCACCGGCCCTCCTCGAACAGGCCGAGCGAGGCGAGGTCGACGAAGCCGCATTCGTCGACTGCGTCCGGACCTCTCTGCCCTATGCATGGGAGATGATCAGCTCGCTGGTGGCCCGCCTGAAGGTGGACGGCGGGGAGTTCGCCGACAACCTGACCCCGCCGCCCGACGAGCAGGCGCGCGGCCAACTGCTGCGAGCACTGGCGAGTGACGCGATACGCGGGTCGCTCGAACGGCACTTCGGCGTGCGGCTGGCGTTCCAGAACTGTCACCGGGTCGCGGTCTTCCCGCTCGACCCGTCGGCGGACGACCGCCTGGCCCGTTTCACCTCCGTGCGCGGCCAGCTGCTGAACCAGTCGCCCGAACTGCGCGACTGCTGATGGGAGTTGCCGCCGCCGACGTGCTTGGGATGTGACGCCGGAGCGGCGTCAGTACGCGAGCGGCGGCATCGGTAACGGTCCGCCGGCGGGGCTCTCGGGCCCCGTCGGCGGACGGACCGCCCGTCGGGCACATGAAGGCTCTCTCCGGACCCCCCAGCCCCCGGGGTCCTCTCGTTCACACCCCGCGCAGCGGCGCGCTCAGGGCAGTCGCACTCGCCGCGCTCAGGACAGCGGCATTCAGCGCAGCATCGGCAGTACCTCTTTGCCCAGCCGGCGGATGTTCTCCTCCGTCGTGGCGAGGTCGCCGGACCCCTCCACCAGCAGTGCGTGCCGCCTGATGCCCGTCCTCTCCGCCGTCGCGGCGAGCCGGTCCGCACAGTCCTCCGGCGTCCCGACCGGGTGCAGCCCGCAGAGCAGCTCGGTATAGGCCAGCGGGTCCCGCATGGCGCGGCGCCGGCCGTCGACCGTGACATGGGCCGCGAGCCCCTGGCGCAGCCAGCCGGGCATCGACTTCAGCAGCGTCTCCCTGGCGTCCTGCCGGGCGTCGGCGATCTGCACCACGCCCGCCGAGACATGCCCGACCGCCGCGACCTCGTCCGGATCCCGCCCCGCGGCCAGCGCCGTGCGCCGCCAGCAGTCGACCATCTCGGCCTTTTCCTCGTCCCCCGAGTGCATCCCGAGCAGCATCGGCAGGCCGCGCTCGGCCGCCAGCCGCACGGAGCGGGTGGAAGTGCAGGCCACCACGACCGGCGGGCCGTCCCGCCCGGCCGGCTCCTCGGTGGGGCGCGGCACTACCGCCACGTCCCGGAAGGCGTACCGCCCGCCGGACGCACCGACGCGCGGCTCGCGCAGCCAGCGCAGCAGCAGGTCCAGGGACTCCGGGAATCCTTCCTCGAACGCCGCGAGGCCGCACCCGAAGACCTCCAGGTCGACCCAGGGCCCGCCCCGCCCGACGCCGAGCGTGAACCGCCCGCCGGACGTCAGATGCAGCAGCGCCGCCTGCTCACCGACCGCGACCGGATGCGCGGTCGGCAGGACGCTCACGGCCGTGCCGACTCCGATGCGGTGCGTACGCCCCAGCAGCTGTGCTGCCAGGGTCACCGCCGACGGACAGATGCCGTACGGCACGAAATGGTGCTCGGCCACCCACACGTCGTCGAGCCCGGCCTCCTCGGCCACCTCGGCGGACCGGACGGCCCGGTGCAGTGTCTCCCCCTCGCCCTGGCCCGGAAACTGGGCGGCCAGGATAAAAGCCCCAACGCGCATCGCTCTTCTGCCTCCTCGCAGCCGACGCGACATCCCCCTTACAGGCAACAACGGCTGACACGTGCCAAGGGCACGGCTCCCGCCGAAGTTTCCTGATGATCGCAGCATTGCGACGGAGGGTCCGGGACTCCGGCCGGTCGTCGTAGGCTGGTGACAGCCCGTTACTCCCCCCGAGAAGTCCCGAGGTGCCCAGTGTCCCCCCGTCGAAACCGTCCGCGCGGCGGTGAGAACCTGTCGGCTCGCGTGGGTGGCCCGCGCTACGGACTGGAGCGTACGGAGGAGTGGCGCGGCGAGGAGTGGTACGTACGGCAGATCGGCGGCGGCGCGGCGGCCAAGCACTACCGCTGCCCGGGCTGTGACCAGGAGATCCCGCCCGGCGTGCCGCACGTGGTGGCCTGGCCGCAGCACAGCGACGGCGACGACCGGCGGCACTGGCACAAGGCGTGCTGGAACGCGAGGGACCGCCGGAGCGCCCGGCTCCAGCGGTCCCGTAACGCGCCCAGATACTGACCCCGGGCGCGGCGCTTTTCGGACTCCCTGCGGTGACTAGACGTCCCGATGGTGCAGCGCCACGAAGGCGCCGCCGAGGACGACGGCCGTCAGCCCCGTCACGATCCACAGCGGGTCCCAGCCCGAGGGGCCGGACGCGGCGACGGCGTTGCTGTACATCACACCGAGCTGGCTCGGGATGGAGTACTCGAACAGGAACTCCCGCAGGTCCTGCAGGCTCTCCGCCATCATGAACAGCGCCAGCACCAGCGGCAGCAGCACCAGCCCGATCATGATCGTGATGGCGCCCGCCGAGTGCCGGAGCAGCGCGCCGACGGCCAGCGCGAGCAGGCCGAGCATCGCGACGTACAGGCTCACGCCGACCGTCGCCTTGAACCACTCCGAGCCGCTCGGCGTCGCGCCGCCCTGGCCGCTGAGCAGGCCGGTCTCGATCAGCGCGACCAGCGTCGTGGTGACCGCGGTGACCACGAAGGACAGCAGGAAGAAGACGATCGCCTTCGCGGCGAGCACCCGCGCCCGGCTGGGGCAGGCGGTCAGCGTCGTACGGATCATGCCGGTGCCGTACTCGGAGGAGACGCACAGCACGCCCAGCGTGATCACGCACATCAGGCCGAGCAGCATGCCGAACATGCCGAAGCCCAGCGGCGAGGCGCCGCGCAGGTCGGTGCCGCTCGCGGAGATGCCGAAGCCGGTGAGCGTGCCGACGCCGAGCACGAGGACGATCATCACGCCGAGCGTCCACACGGTGGAGCGGACCGACTTGATCTTCGTCCACTCCGAGGCCAGCGCGTGCCCCAGGTGCGTCGGCCGCACCGGTATGGGCGAGACGTAACCGCCCCCGGAGAACTGCGCCTGCGGGGGAGCGGGGGCGTACGCGGGCTGCTGCTGGGGCTGTGCCTGCTGGGGCTGCTGTGCGGGCGCCTGCTGGGGCTGTGCGCCCGGCTGCGGTCCGCCGGCCCGCGGTCCGACGGCGTTCAGCATCATCGTGCCCTCGTCCTGGCGGGGCGGCTGCGGCTGCTGCGGCTGGTCGGGGCTGGTCATCGGGCGTCCTCGCTGTGCTGCTGGGTCGGGTCGGCGGGGGCGGCGTGCGGCTGGGGCTGTGCCTGCGGCTGCTGGGGCGGCGCCGGGGGCGCTCCGTACGGCCCGGGGACCGGCGCGCCCTGCGGCTGCGCTCCGTACGGGCCGGGCTGTCCCGCGTACGGACCGGGCGCCCCGCCCTGCGGCCCGTACGCACCGGCGTACGGATCACCCGCGTACCCCTGCGGCGGCATCCCGCCGGGCACGGCACCAGGCACCCCACCGGGCACGACGCCAGGCACAGCACCGGGCATCATGCCCGGCACTGCCTGCGGCGGCACCGCCGAGCGGTAGTCCACCGCCCCCTGCGTGAGCTGCATGTACGCCTCTTCCAGCGACGCCTGGTGCGGCGACAGCTCCCACAGCCGGACGTCCGCCTCGTGCGCCAGATCGCTGATCCGCGGCAGCGCCAGCCCGGTCACCCGCAGCGCGCCGTCCGGCTCGGGCACGACCTGGCCGCCCGCCTCGCTCAGCGCCGAGGTCAGCTTCTCGGCGAGCCCCGGCTCGGTGTCGGGCGTGCGGACGCGCGCGAAGCCGGTGGAGTTGGCCGCGATGAAGTCCTTGACGTTCATGTCGGCGAGCAGCTGGCCGCGGCCGATCACGATCAGGTGCTCGGCCGTCAGCGCCATCTCGCTCATCAGGTGCGAGGAGACGAAGACCGTACGGCCCTCCGACGCCAGCTGCTTCATCAGGTTGCGGACCCAGAGGATGCCATCCGGGTCCAGGCCGTTGACCGGCTCGTCGAAGAGCAGCACCTGAGGGTCGCCGAGCATCGCGGCGGCGATGCCGAGCCGCTGCCCCATGCCCAGCGAGAAGCCCTTGGACCGCTTCTTGGCCACGTCCTGCAGCCCGACCAGGCCCAGCACCTCGTCCACCCGGCTCGCCGGGATCCCGGAGAGCTGCGCCAGCGACAGCAGGTGCTGGCGGGCGCTGCGGCCGCCGTGCACGGCCTTCGCGTCGAGCAGCGCGCCCACCTGGCGCGGCGCGTTCGGCAGCTTGCGGAAGGGGTGGCCGCCGATCGTCACGTGCCCCGAGGTCGGGGTGTCCAGCCCCAGGATCATGCGCATGGTCGTGGACTTCCCGGACCCGTTGGGCCCCAGGAAGCCGGTGACGGTCCCCGGCCGTACTTGGAACGACAGGTTGTGCACGGCCGTCTTGGCGCCGTAGCGCTTCGTCAGGCCGACTGCCTCGATCATTCTCCGCCCCTCGCGAGATGGTGTCGGGGCACGGCATGCCGAAATGACCTCATGCCCCCGTGAGGGTTAGGAGGCTATCGAGCCATTGACGGTTCCGCTCAATCCCCGCGTGTCGGTGACCGGCGAAGACCCGCTTCGCCCCCGATGGGCGGCAGATCGTCGTACGTCCGGACCTCCGCGTCATCGTCCACATACGGGGCGAACTCCTCCTGCGGCAGCACCCGGCCCTCCGCGCGGAAGATCCGCCGCGCCTCCGACCGCACCGCGCCGTCCGCGGCGGCCCGCGTCACCCACGCCTCCGGATCGGGCCCGAGGATCCGCCGCAGCGCGGCCGACCCGGCCAGCAGCGCGGCGAGCAGCGCCGGTTGCGGCCCGGCGGGGCGCGGTCCGCCGTCCGGCCCCGCCAGCACGCCGTGCCGGCTCACGTACAGGTACGCGCCGCTCAGCCGCTCCCCGGACGGCAGCGTCATGGGGAACCGGTCGCCGGGCAGCAGGACGCGGTGGTAGTGGGCCTCCGTGGCGTCCACGACCGCCAGTTGCGCGGCGTCCAGCCACCCCGCCACGAGCGTCACTTCGGAGTGCGGGTCGGTGAACGGCGCGGCGGCCACGTAACCCGGCGTACCGATGTGCGCCGAGCTGCCCACACGGATGCCGCGCAGGCGTACCGGGACCATCGGCACGGCCGCGGGGACTTCGCGCCGGGTGAGCTTGTACGAGACCTGCGCGGGGCAGGCGTTGGAGCCGACGGCGAGGACGGGGTGGCGCTGCCCGGCGGGCGGCAGACCGCGGGCCCGCAGTACGTCGTCGAGGGTGCGGTCCGGGTCCGGGCCGAGCCGCCAGCCGCCGACCCGGTGCGGGCCGGGGACCGCGGTGAGCGGCAGCAGCGTCCCGCCGTCCAGCAGCACGGGCGCCGTCACCGGCCGCCCCGGATACGTCAGCGGCTCCAGGGCCGGAACGGGGCCGAGCCCCGGCGCACCCGTGGGCAGCACTACGCGTCCCGTTTCTTCAGGAAGAGATACCCGGCGATCAGCGCGGCGATGACCCAGAGGGCCATGATGCCGAGCCCGCCCCACGGGCCGTACGGGACGTCGTCGCCGGTGGTCACCACCTTCATGACCTTCTGGCCCGCCTGGTCGGGGAGGTACCGGCCGAGCTTCCGGGTGGCCGAGACGGCGCCGAGGATGTTGGAGATCAGGAAGAAGAACGGCATCAGGATGCCCAGCGAGAGCATCGGACTGCGCAGCACCGCGGCCACGCCCATGGAGAACAGCGTGATCAGCGTCATGTAGAGCGCGCCGCCGAAGACCGCGCGCAGCACGCCCGGGTCGCCGAGCCCCACCCGGAGGTCGGGGCCCAGCAGGGACTGGCCCACGGAGAAGGCCACGAAGCTGGTCACCAGGGACACGACGAACGCGAGCAGGGTGGCCACCGCGATCTTGCTGAAGAGGAAGGTGCCGCGCTGCGGCACGGCGGCCAGCGAGGTGCGGATCATGCCGGTGCTGTACTCGCCTCCGACCACCAGCACCCCGAAGACGATCATCGCGAGCTGGCCCAGGCCCATCCCGGCGAAGGCCGTGCTGGTGGCGTCGAAGGTGAGCCGCTCGCGGACCGGCATGGACTCGAAGTCGTTCTTGACGAGCAGACAGATCGCCGCGCCCATGACGACCGTGACGACCACGGCGATGCCCAGCGTCCACACCGTGGAGCGCACCGACCTGATCTTGGTCCATTCCGAGGTGAGGACCTGCGAGGCCACTGCCATCGTCAGCGCCCCTTCTTCCGCTGCCAGTCGGCACCCCAGGCCTCGGCAGGCTGGGGCGGCGGTGGCGGGGCCGCGTCCGGACCGGGAGCCGGTCCCGCCGGTACGGCCGGACCCGCCGTGTCCGAGTGCGCGTGGTACTCCACCGACTCCGCGGTGAGCTGCATGAACGCCTCCTCCAGTGACGCCTGTTGCGGACTGAGTTCGTGCAGCACGAGGCCGTGCCCGGCGGCCAGCTCGCCCAGGTCCCCGGCGCTCACCCCGTCGATCTCCAGCGCGCCGTCCGCGGCCGGTACGGCGGTGTGCCCGGCCGCCGCGAGCACGTCCCGCAGCCGCTCGTGCTCCGGGGAGCGCATCCGGACGTAACTCCGCGAATTGCGCCGGATGAACTCGGCCATGGAGGTGTCGGCGAGCAGCCGGCCCTGCCCGATGACGACGAGGTGGTCAGCGGTCAGCGCCATCTCGCTCATCAGGTGCGAGGAGACGAAGACCGTACGGCCCTGGGCGGCCAGACTCTTCATGAGATTGCGGATCCAGTGGATGCCCTCGGGGTCGAGACCGTTGACCGGCTCGTCGAACATCAGGATGCGCGGATCGCCGAGCAGCGCGGCGGCGATGCCGAGCCGCTGCCCCATGCCCATCGAGAACCCCTTGGCCCGCTTCTTGGCGACGGCCGTCAGCCCCACGGTGTCCAGCGCCTGATGGACGCGGGCACGCGGAATGCCGTTGCTCTGCGCCAGGCAGAGGAGGTGGTGGTACGCGCTGCGCCCGCCGTGCATGGCCTTGGCGTCGAGCAGCGCACCGATGTACTTGAGCGGGTCGCGCAGCTGGCGGTAGTGCCGGCCGTCGATCCGGACCGTCCCGGCGGTGGGGTTGTCCAGGTCGAGCATCATCCGCATGGTGGTGGACTTCCCGGCCCCGTTGGGCCCGAGAAACCCGGTGATGATCCCGGGCCGCACGGCAAAGGTCAGCCCGTCAACAGCAAGCTTCTCCCCGTACCGCTTGGTCAGCCCCTCAATCTCGATCATGCGGCCACGGTAGGCGCGCCGGCGCGCCTCCGCCCCCTGGACACACCCAATCAAGCCCGTCCGGACCTGTGAGCACGACCGGCCAAATCAAGCCCGTCCGGCGATTGAGGACGAGCGGCCGCCAGGCCGCGATACGCACCCGCACGCACGACCGCCCCGCACCACACAACGCGGCGCGGGGCGGACGGAGCGAACGGATCGGCTCGGCGCCGCGTTAGCGACCCTGCTGGGCCGGCACACCCCGGGACGACTCCTCCTCGCCCGGCGTACCCGCCGCAGCCACCGCCGCACCGGTCAACGTCGCGAGCATCTCGCGCACGTTGGTGAGCTGCGCGTTGATGGAGTCGCGACGGTTCGTCAGCGCCGCCAGCTCGCGCTCGGATTCGCTGCGGATACGGTCCGCCTTCGCGTTCGCGTCGGCCACGATGTCCTCGGCCTGGCGCTGCGCGGTCTCCACCGTCTGGCGGGCCCGGCGCTCCGCGTCCGTACGCAGCTTCTCGGCCTCCAGGCGGAGCTGCTCGGCGCGGTGCTCGATCTCCGCGAGCCGCTTCTCGGCCTTGGCCTGGCGCGAGGCGAGGTCCCGCTCGGACTGCTCGCGGCGCTTGGCGAGGTTGGTCTCGAAGTCGGCCGCGGCCTGGGCGGCCTTCGCGCGGGTCTCCTCGAAGAGGGAGTCCGCCTCCTCGCGCTTTGACTGCGCGTCCTTCTGCGCGTCGGCCCGCAGCGTCTGCGCCTCGCCCTTGGCCTTCTCGACGATCCGGGCGCCCTCGTCCTCCGCCTTGGCCTTGCGGTCGGCGGCGAACGCCTCGGCGTCGTTACGGACCTGCTGCGCGGCCGACTCGGCCAGCTCGCGGTGCTGCTCGGCGGCCCGGCGCGCTTCCTCGCGCAGATCCTTGGCCTCCTCCTCGGCGAGACGGAGGATCTTCTCGACCCGGGCACCGAGGCCCGCGTAGGACGGCTCGGCGTCGTTGACCTGGGCCTGGGCATTCTGCGTTTCGAGGTGCAGCTCCTCGATGCGCTTTTCCAGCGAGGTGATACGCGCAAGCGCGCTGTCGCGGTCGGCGACGAGCTTCGTAATGCGGTCGTCGACCTGACCGCGGTCGTACCCACGCCGCACGAGCTCGAAACCGAAGGGGGAGGAAGTGTCGCTCATGGGGTTCCTGTCGAAAGAGACCGGTGAGGTGATAAGGGGAATCCTAGGGGCCCGAGCGGCGTGTCATCGAGTCATTGACCGTTTGAAGTGGAGAATGAACCCTCATTTGAGTGGCTAAGCATCAGACTGCTTGCCACCCGAACGAGTTGCTCCCGCGCCCGCCGCGGCCTTGACGCCCCCCGAACCGGAACCCTGCCCCGAGCCGCCCTTGCCGCCGCCCGAGCCACCCGGTCCCTCGAACGACTCCAGCGCCTCCAGCACGTCCTGGACCCGCGAGATCTCGGTGTTGATGTCCTCCCGACGGCGGACCAGCACCTCCAGCTCGCGCTTCCCGTCGTCCACGATCCGCTGGGCCTCCTGCTCGGCCTCCGTACGCAGCGCCTCCGCCTCCCGTACGGCCTGCGCCTTCTTCTGCTCGGCCTCCTTGATCAGCCCCTCGGCCTTCTTCACCGCCGCGATGCGGACCTTGCTGGCCTCGCTGCTCGCGTCCGAGAGCATCTCCTTGGCCTTCTCCTCGGCCTCCACCCGCTGCGCCTCGGCCTGCGCGAGGAGCTTGTCCACCCGCTCGCCGGCGTTCTTCATCGCCTCGGCCGACTCCCGGCGGGCCCGGTCGTGCAGCTCCTCGACCTCGGCCTCGATGCGGGCCCGCAGCTCCTCGGCGCGCTCCCGGATCGCGGTCGCGTCCCCGCGTGCCTCGCTGAGCAGCGTGTCGGCGTCCGTACGGGACTTCTCCACCCGTGCGTTGCCGTCGGCGGTGGCCTCCGCGACGATCCGCTCGGCCTCCTTGCGGGCCACGCCGACCATCGTGTCGGCCTGCTCCTCGGCGGCGGTGGCGGCCTTCAGCGCCTCCTCCTGCGCCCTGGCGATCAGCTGGTCGGCCTGCTCGGCGGCGTCCGCGCGGCGCTTGGCCGCGTCCTTGCGCGCCTCGTCCAGCGTGCGCTCGGCCTCCTCCAGCGCCTCGTTGCGGAACCGCTCGGCCTCGGCCTCGGCGTCCGCCTTGACCTGGTCGGCCTCGTTACGGGTGCGCTGCGCGTGCTGCTGCGCGGAGGTAACCGTTTCGGCCGCCTCGCTGCGCATCCGGTCCGCGTCCGCCGTCGCCTCGGCGAGCATCCGGTCGGCCTGCTCGCGGGCGTCGGCCCGGGTGCGGTCCGCCTCCCGCTCCGCCGTCGCGGTGGCCTCCGCCGCCTCCGTACGCAGCCGCTCGGCCTCCGTACCGGCCTCGGAGATCAGGCTGTCGGCCTGCTCGGCGGCGTCGGCGCGGCGCTTTGCCGCGTCCTTGCGCGCCTCGTCCGCGGTCCGGTCCGCCTCCGCGCGGGCGTTCTCCAGCGCCTCGGCGGCCTCGGCGCGGAGCTGCTCGGCCTGCGCCGTGGCGTCCGCGACGAGCCGCTCGGCGTGCTCGGCGGCCTCGGCCCGCAGCCGGTCGGCGGTCTCCTGGCCCTCCCGGACGGCGCGGTCGGCGTCCGCCTGGGCCGAAGAGGTCAGCTCGGTCGCCTCGTTGACGATCCGTTCGGCCTCCGTGCGGGCCTCGGCGATCAGCCGGTCCGCCTGCTCGGCGGCCTCGGTCCGCATCCGGTTGGCGTCCTCGCGCGCCTCGGCACGGGCCCGGGCGGCGTCCTGCTCGGCGGCGGCCAGCGCGTCCGAGGCGTTCGTCCGCAGCTGCTGCGCCTTCTCCGTGGCGTCCGCGACCAGCTTCTCGGCCTGCGCGGTGGCCTCCGTCAGCAGCTCGTCCGCCTGCTCGGCGGCCTCGCTGCGGCGCTTGTTGGCGGCCTCGCGCGCCTCGTCCAGCGTGCGGTCGGCCTCCGCGCGCAGCCGCTCGGCCTCGGCGCCCGCCTCGGCCACCGTCCGTTCGGCCTCCTGCGTGGCCTCGGCCAGCAGCTCGTCGGCCTGCTCGGCGGCGTCCGCGCGGCGCTTGTCCGCGGCCTGCCGCGCCTCGTCCAGCGCGCCCCGCGCCTCCGTGCGCAGCCGCTCCGCCTCGGCGATCGCCTCCGAAACCGTGCGCTCCGCCAGCGACTTGGCGGCCTCGGCCTCCGTCTGCGCGTCCTGCCGGATACGGCCGGCGTCCTGCGAAGCGCGCTCGCGCTCGTCGTACGCGTCGGAGCGGAGCCGGTCCGCCTCCTGCTGCGCGTCCTCCTTCGTACGCTCCGCCGCGTGCTCGGCGGCGGACCGCAGCCCGGCGATCTCCTCCTCGGCCTGCTCGTGCAGCCCGGCGACCGCGTCGCGTACCTGCTGCGCGGTCTGCTCGGCGGTGGCCACCAGCTCCTCGGCGCGCCGGTCCGCCTCCTCGACCAGCCGCTCGGCCTCGGCCTGCGCCTCCGCCACCCGGTTACGGGCCGCGGCCAGCAGCTCATCGCTCTGCTCGCGGGCCGCCGTGCGCTCCTGGTGGGCCTCCTCGCGGGCCTCGCCCAGCTCCTGGTCGGCCTCCCGGCGGCGGCGCGCGGCCTCCTCCTGCGCCGCGGCCAGCGCCTCGGCGGCCTCCGCGCCCGTACGCTCGGCCGCCGCAGCGGCCTCCGCGCGCACCCGGTCGGCGGTCTCCTGCGCCTCCGACTTCAGCCGCTCGGCCTCGGCGGCCGCCTCCGCGGTCAGCCGCGTGGCGGCGGCCTCGGCCTCGGCCCGCGCCTCGGCGGCGTCCGAGGCGGCCTCGGCACGCAGCCGCTCGGCCTCCTCCTCGGCCTGCTGCTCCTTCTCCCGGCGCCGCTCGGCGGACTCCGCCTTCAGGCGGGCGGTCTCCTCCTGGGCCTCCTTGCGGAGCCGCTCGGCCTCCTCGCGGGCCTCGCGCAGCGCCGTCTCGGCCGCGGCGACCCGCTCCTCCGCCTCGCTGTGCAGCCGGTCCAGCTCAGCCTGGGCCAGCTCGCGCCGCTCGTCCGCGCTGCGCTCGGCCTCGGCCCGCAGCTCGGTGGCGGCCTCCTCGGCCTCGGCACGGGTCGCGGCCGCTGCCTCCTCGGCCGCGGCGTGCAGGTCCTCGGCCTCGCTGCGCGCCTGCTCCAGCGCCTCCTCGGCCTGCGCGCGGAGCTGCGCGGCGCGCTCGGCGGCCTCGGCGCGCAGCCGCTCGCTGTCCGCCGTCGCGCCCGAACGGGTCTCCTCCGCGTCGGACTTGGCCTTGGCCAGCAGCTCCTCGGCGGTGGCCGCGGCCTCCTCGATCTGCTGCACGGCCTCGCGGCGGGCCTCGCCGCGGATCCGCTCGCCCTCGTCGACCGCCTCGGTCCGCAGCTGCTCGGCCTCGCCGCGCAGCCGGCGCGCCTCCTCCTGCAGCTCGACGGTCTTGGCGCGGTACTCCTTGGTGTCGTCCTTGGCGGCGCCCTTGAGCTGCTGGGCGGTCTCGTGCGCCTCCTCGCGCAGCCGGTCCGCCTCGGCCTCGGCCTCCTTGCGGATCCGCTCGGCCTCCTCGGCGGCGGCCCGGGTGGTGGCCTTGGCGTCCTCCGACGCCTTGCTCACCATCTCCTCGGCGGACCGCGCGGCCTTCGCGAGCTGCGCGGCGGAGTCCTCGGCGGCCTTCGCGCGGGCCGCCTCCTGGGCCTCCGCGACCAGCCGCTCGGCCTCGGCCTTGGCGTCCGCGCGCAGCTGCTCGGCCTCGGCCTTCAGCGCCTCGGCCTCCTTGGTGGCCTCGCCGACCAGCCGGGCGATCTCCTGCTTGGCCGTACGGGTGCGCTGCTCGTTCTCCGACTCCGTCGCCGACAGCCGCTTGGCGGCGCTCGCCTCGGCCTCCTCGACCAGCTTGTCGGCCCGGGCGCGCGCCTCGCGCAGCGCCGTGTCGGCCTCCTGCAGCCGCTCCTCGGCGGTGCGGGTCAGCTCGGCGCTGCGCCGGCGGGCCTCCTCGGACTCCCCGGCCGTCGACGTACGGAGCTGCTCGGCCTGGTCGGTGGCCTCCTGGGCCTGCGTGGACGCGGCGTTCAGCAGCCGCTCGGCGTCCGTACGGGCGCGGCGCAGGATCGCGTCGGCCTCCGCGCGGGCCTGCTCGGCCTCGGCGCCCAGCCGCTCGCGGGCCTGCTCGGCCAGCCGCTGTGCCTCGGCGCGCGCCTGCGACAGCGCCTGCTCGGCCTCGGCTCTGGACTCGTCCATGAGCCGGCGGGCCTGGGCCTCGGTACGGGAGCGCAGTTGCTCGGCCCAGGCGACGTTCTCGTTGACGTGGCTCTCGACGGTCGCCCGGCGCTCGTTGAGCTCCTCGTCCAGCCGCCGGCGGCGCTCCACCGCCTCGGTGTGCAGCTCGGCTTCGAGCCGGGACTGGCGCTCGGCCTGCTCCTGCAGCAGCCGCTGGGTCTGGGCCCGGGCCTCGCGCAGCTCGCGCTCGGCGTCCGCGCGGAGCTGGTCGGCCTGCACCTGGGCGTTGCGCAGCAGTTGTTCGGCCTGGGCGCTGACGTTGTCGTACGCCGGGCGCGTCATGAGGGTACGGCGTGCCTCGTGGAGCTTGGCACGCAGAACTTCGACCTGATAGCCGAGGTCGTCGGCATGCTGGACGGCCTTGTCCCGCTCCGTCTTCAGCCGCTCCATCTCGGCCTCGAACTGCGAGAGGTGATCGTCAGCCTCGTAGCGGTCGTTGCCCCGCACTGCGCGGTCCCATCCGTCCCCTGGTCATGGTGGCGGCCGGCTCCGTCGTGCGTGGAGCTGACCCTTCCGAAGAAATGGTGTCAGATCATCGGCGGAGATTGGACCGAGCCCCGATCCGGACCCCGGCCGAAGCAGCACTCTACCGGCCGGGGAACGTGAAGGTCAGTGCTCCTGGGAGGCCGTGACCAGTTCGGTCAGCACACCATGGCAGTCCTTGGGGTGCAGGAAGGTGATCCGGGAGCCCATCGAACCGGTACGCGGCTCGTCGTAGAGCACTCGCACACCCTTCCCGCGGATGTCAGCGGCATCACCGTCCACATCGGCCGTGCCGAAGGCGATGTGGTGCACCCCCTCACCGTTCTTCTCCAGCCACTTGCCCACGGCCGAATCCTGCCGGGTCGGCTCCAGCAGCTGAAGGTACGAAGCGCCGCCGTCCGACGTATCGTTGATCTTCAGCATGGCCTCCCGTACGCCCTGCTCTTCGTTGACCTCCGAGTGGAACACCTCGAAGCCGTATGTCGCCCGGTAGAACTCGACGGTCTTGTCGAGGTCGAAGCAGGCGATCCCGATGTGGTCGATTCGCGTCAGCATGGTTCCAGTGCACCGCTCGCACGCATGATTACGCAACGTGCGCGCGATCACACCGACAGCCCGGTGACCCGGCCGGTACCGCTCAGTACATTGAGGAAAACCCTCGTTAACTTCCCTGCACAGGAAGGCCGCGCTGATGTCCTCATCGAACGGCAGCACCACCTCCGTGATCGTCGCGGGGGCCCGTACTCCCATGGGACGCCTCCTGGGGTCCCTGAAGTCCTTCTCCGGCGCCGACCTCGGAGGCTTCGCCATCAAGGCGGCACTGGACCGGGCCGGCATCGGCGGCGACCAGGTGCAGTACGTGATCATGGGCCAGGTCCTGCAGGCCGGCGCGGGCCAGATCCCCGCCCGCCAGGCGGCCGTGAAGGCGGGCATCCCGATGAACGTCCCGGCCCTGACCGTCAACAAGGTCTGTCTCTCCGGCCTGGACGCCATCGCGCTGGCCGACCAGCTCATCCGCGCGGGCGAGTTCGACGTGATCGTGGCCGGCGGCCAGGAGTCCATGACCAACGCCCCGCACCTCCTCCCGAAGTCCCGCGGCGGCTACAAGTACGGCGCCGTGGAGATGCTCGACGCCATGGCGCACGACGGGCTCACCGACTCCTTCGAGAACGTCGCGATGGGCGAGTCCACCGAGAAGCACAACACCCGCCTGGGCATCAAGCGCCCCGAGCAGGACGAGATCGCCGCGCGCTCCCACCAGCGCGCCGCCGCCGCCCAGAAGAACGGCCTGTTCGAGGCGGAGATCACCCCCATCGAGATCCCGCAGCGCAAGGGCGAGGCGGTCGTTTTCAGCCAGGACGAGGGCATCCGCGGCGAGACCACCGCCGAGTCGCTGGGCAAGCTGCGCCCGGCGTTCGCCAAGGACGGCACGATCACCGCCGGCAGCGCCTCGCAGATCTCCGACGGCGCCGCCGCCGTGGTCGTGATGAGCAAGGCCAAGGCCGAGGAGCTGGGCCTGGAGTGGATCGCGGAGATCGGCGCGCACGGCAATGTCGCGGGCCCGGACAACTCCCTGCAGTCCCAGCCCAGCAACGCGATCAACCACGCCCTCGGCAAGGAGGGCCTGAAGGTCGCCGACCTCGATCTCATCGAGATCAACGAGGCGTTCGCCGCGGTCGCCGTGCAGTCCATGAAGGACCTCGGGGTTTCGCCGGAAAAGGTGAACGTCAACGGCGGCGCCATCGCGCTCGGCCACCCGATCGGCATGTCCGGCGCCCGCATCGTCCTGCACCTCGCGCTGGAGCTGAAGCGGCGCGGCGGCGGCGTGGGCGCGGCCGCCCTGTGCGGCGGTGGCGGCCAGGGCGACGCGCTCATCGTGCGCGTGCCGGGCAAGTGACGGGTACCCGTACGGGAAGATCGAGAACGGAGCGCTGAGCAATGGCAGACGTCCCCATGCTGGTCGAGCAGGCCCGCGAGGGCCGGCCGCGCGCGGTGGCCCGGCTGATCTCGCTGGTGGAGGGGGCCTCGCCACAGCTGCGCGAGGTGATGGCCGCACTGGCGCCGCTGACGGGTCAGGCGTACGTCGTGGGCCTCACCGGCTCGCCGGGCGTGGGCAAGTCGACGTCCACCTCCGCGCTGGTCAGCGCGTACCGGAAGATCGGGAAGCGGGTCGGCGTCCTGGCCGTCGACCCGTCCTCCCCGTTCTCCGGCGGCGCGCTGCTCGGCGACCGGGTCCGGATGAGCGAGCACGCCTCCGACCCCGGTGTCTACATCCGCTCCATGGCCACCCGCGGCCACCTCGGCGGCCTCGCCTGGGCGGCGCCGCAGGCCATCCGCGTACTGGACGCGGCGGGCTGCGACGTGATCCTGGTCGAGACCGTGGGCGTCGGCCAGTCCGAGGTGGAGATCGCCTCGCAGGCGGACACCAGCATGGTGCTGCTGGCCCCCGGCATGGGCGACGGCATCCAGGCCGCCAAGGCGGGCATCCTGGAGATCGGCGACGTCTACGTCGTCAACAAGGCGGACCGGGACGGCGCGGACGCCACGGCCCGTGAGCTGAACCACATGCTGGGCCTGGGGGAGTCCCGTGCGCCCGGCGACTGGCGGCCGCCCATCGTCAAGACCGTCGCCGCCCGCGGCGAGGGCATCGACGAGGTCGTCGAGGCGCTGGAGAAGCACCGCGCCTGGATGGACGAGCACGGCGTACTCGCCGAGCGGCGCGCGTCCCGGGCCGCCCGCGAGGTCGAGACGATCGCCGTCACGACCCTCCGCGAACGCATCGGCGACCTGCACGGCGACCGCCGGCTGGGCGCCCTGGCCGACCGCATCCTGGCCGGCACGCTCGACCCGTACACCGCCGCCGACGAACTGGTGGCGGGCCTGACGGAAAAGGGCTGACGGAAAAGGCCTGACGGAACGGGCCCGACGCGACAAGAGCCGACCGGCTCCCCGGGGGGCGGGGAGCCGGTCGGCCTGGCGGGCGGCGGGGGGCGCCGCCGGTCTCGGGAAGGTCAGTCGTCCTGGGAAACGTCAGTCGTCGTCGCCGTCGTGGTCGTCGTCGCTGTGGTCGTCATGGTCGTCGTCCGACGCCGCCTTGCTGACCGCACCGCTGCCCGGGTCGACGGTCACGTGGTGCTCGGCGCCGTCCTTGGTGACCGTCTCGGCCTCCCAGACGAGCTTCTTGCCGTGGTCCGGGCCGTCCAGCTCGACCGAGACGACCGTGCCGTGCGCGGCGGCCTTCTCGGCGGCCTGAGCGATGTCCACGGAGGCGTCGTTCAGCACGGAGCGGACCCGGTTCTTGCCCTCGTCGCCGTCGTCGTCCTGGTCGACGTGCTGACCGCGCACCTCTGCCTTGTCGGCGCCCACGGTGATGTCGTGCCACTTGCCGTCCTTGCCCAGCACGTTCACGTCCCAGGCGACACCGGACTCGTCGTCGTCCAGGTCGACCTCGGTGACGGTGCCCGGCACGGCCTTCAGCGCGGCGGCCGCCGCCTGCTGCGCGGTGACCGAGGCGCCCTTCGCCTCCCGGACGTCGTCGCCGTCGCGGTCGTCGTCCTGACCCTGTGCGTTCGCGTCCGACGCCACACCGCCGGCCTGCTGGCCCTGCGCCGGCGACGAGCTCGATGCCGATGCCGTCCCGTCCTCGTTACCGATCGCGACAGCGGTCGCGGTGCCGCCGGCAATCAGGGCGGCCGCGGCGACGGTGGCGATGACGACATTGCGCTTCATGGTGAAGCCTCCAAAACGGGTTGCTGTTCGGCAGGATCACCCGGGGGCCGGGGGTCTCCCGGAGGGGGCCGGGGGTGGCCCCCAAGTGATGCCCTCACACTGCCGACCCGATCCTGAAGCCACCCTGAAGGAGCCTGAAGCCGTCTTCAGGAAACCCACCTGAAGCCGCCTTCAGCAAGCCGATGGCACCCTTGTCGCATGCGCCTGTTGATCGTGGAGGACGAGAAGCGGCTGGCCCGTTCCCTCGCCGCCGGCCTGACCGCCGAGGGATACGCCGTGGACGTCGTGCACGACGGCCTGGAAGGCCTGCACATGGCGAGCGAGGGCGCGTACGACCTCCTCGTCCTGGACATCATGCTGCCCGGCATGAACGGCTACCGCGTCTGCGGAGCCCTCCGTGCAGCCGGCAACGACGTGCCCATCCTCATGCTCACCGCCAAGGACGGCGAGTACGACGAGGCCGAGGGCCTGGACACCGGCGCCGACGACTACCTCACCAAGCCCTTCAGCTACGTCGTGCTGGTCGCCCGCGTGAAGGCGCTGCTGCGCCGCCGCGGCCGCACCGCGCTGCCCGTACTGACCGTAGGCACCCTCACCATCGACCAGGGCGCCCGCACCGTGCGCCGCGCCGACGAGGACGTGCCGCTGACCACCAAGGAGTTCGCCGTCCTGGAACAGCTCGCGCTGCGGGCCGGCGAGGTGGTCTCCAAGTCCGACATACTCGAACACGTCTGGGACTTCGCGTACGAGGGCGACCCGAACATCGTCGAGGTGTACGTGAGCGCCCTGCGCCGCAAGCTCGGCGCGGCCACGATCCAGACCGTGCGCGGCGCCGGGTACCGGATGGTGCCCGGTGTTTAAGGCCATGGGCTCCGTACGGGCCAGAGCGGCCGCGGGCGCCACGGCCGTGGTCGCCGTCTCCCTCATCGCGGTCGGCATAGCGGTCCTGCTGGTGCTGCGGACGAACCTGGCGGCCCAGGCCGACCTGCACGCCGAGGTCTCGGCCCGCGAGGTCGCCGCCGGGATCGCCACCGGCACGGCCTACCGGGACCTCGATCTGCCGGATGCCGACGAACACCCCGTGCTCGTCGACGACGAGCACGGCCGCGTGCTGGCGGCCAGTGAGGACCTCCAGGCCGTCGACGGCACGAAGGTCTCCCTGGGGGTGGCCGGCAACGGCCGCCACGACGACGATGACGACGACCGCGACACCCCCCGCCCCGGGGAGGTGGACGACGACGTCGACCTCTCCGACGGCACGGCCGACGTCGAGGGCAAGCGTGCCGACTACCGCTGGGCCGAGGTGGACGCCACCGACACCCAGGGCCGCACGGTGACCGTCATGGCCGGCACCCCGCTCGCCGCCGAGCAGGAGACCATCGGCTCGGTGCGGAACGCCATGCTCATCGGCCTGCCCCTGCTGCTCCTGGTCGTCGCGGGCGTCACCTGGCTGGTCACCCGGCGCGCGCTGCGCCCCGTCGAGGGCATCCGCAGCGAGATGGCCGCCATCACCGCCAGTACGGACCTGTCCCGGCGGGTACCGGAGCCCGCCTCCCGCGACGAGATCGCCCGGCTGGCCCGGACCACCAACGAGACGCTGGCAGCCCTGGAGGCGTCCGTCGAGCGCCAGCGCCGCTTCATCGCGGACGCCTCGCACGAGCTGCGCAGCCCCATCGCCAGCCTGCGCACCCAGCTGGAGGTCGCCCAGGCGCACCCCGAGCTGCTGGACCTGCCGGGCGCGGTGGAGGACACCGTACGGCTCCAGCACCTGGCCGCCGACCTGCTGCTGCTGGCCCGCCTGGACGCGGGGGAGCGGCCCAAGGACACCCGGATCGACCTGGGCGCGCTGGCCCGCGAGGAGCTCTCGCAGCGGGTCACCGACCGGCTGCCGGTGCGCGCCGGGGAGCTGCCGAGCGTGGAGGTGTCCGGCTCGCGCGGCCAGCTCAGCCGGATCCTGGGCAACCTCGTCGACAACGCGCAGCGGCACGCCCGTTCGCGGGTCACGGTGGACGTGCGCCGGGACGGCCGGTGGGCGGTGCTGCGGGTGGACGACGACGGTCCCGGCGTGGCCGAGGCCGACCGGGAGCGGATCTTCGAGCGGTTCGTACGGCTCGACGACGCGCGCAGCCGGGACGAGGGCGGCGCGGGCCTGGGCCTCGCCATCGCCCGGGACATCGCCGAACGGCACGGCGGCACGCTGGCCGTGCACGAGGGCGCGGCCTTCGAACTGCGGCTGCCGGTGGCTCCGGACAGCCGGGACAGCCGGGACAGCCGGGACTGACGGCCCCGGCGGTGCCGCGCGGGTGCGGCGTGTTCCCCCACCCGCGTCCCGCGCGACGTCCGGCCGGTCAGTGCGCCGGGCCCGTACTCGGATCAGTACTTGTCAGTACTTGCCGCGGTGCCCCCGCAGGTGATCCGCCACCGGCGTCAGCGAGGCACGCAGCGCGGCCAGGTCGTCCGCCGAGAACAGGTCGATGAAGTGCTTGCGCACGGAGGCCACGTGGTGCGGCGCGACCCGGCGCATGGTGTCCCAGCCCTCGTCGGTGAGGACCGCGTACAGCCCGCGCCGGTCGGACTCGCAGCTCTCGCGGCGCACCAGCCCGGCGTTCTCCATGCGGGTGATCTGGTGCGAGAGCCGGCTCTTGGACTGGAGCGTGGAGGCCGCGAGGTCGCTCATGCGCATTCTGCGCTCCTCGGCCTCGGAGAGGTTCACCAGGATCTCGTAGTCGTTGTAGGTCAGCCCGAACGGCTGGAGATCCCGCTCCAGCTGGTGCGTCAGCAGCCTGCTGACGTCGAGATGGGTGCGCCAGGCACGCTGCTCCTGGTCGGTCAGCCAGGGGGTGTCACTGTCGGTCGTCATGAATGAATTCTACCCGTGAAAGTTGAATGGTAAATTAGTCATGCCCCGTGATCGTGGCCTCACCGAGCCCTTTCCGCCGGGGGTCAGTCCAGCGGGCGGGGCTCAGACGTTCGAGGTCACCCTCCGCAGACTACCGCTCACAGCCCGAAGCGGCGCTGGAGCCCCCCGAGCGATCCCGGCAGCTGCGGCATTTGTGAGCCACCGGCTTGACCAGCGGACCCGCCCGGTACCCCGGGTTCCGCCGGCACCGTCCCCGTCGCCGCCTCCGGCATCAGCTGCTCGGTCGACTGCAGCAGCACCGTGCCGGCCCCGACGAACTCGAACTGGTGCTCCTCGCCCGAGACCCCGCCGATACCGGTGTGCGCCCGCAGGCCCCCGAGGAAGCCGCGCAGATACTGGTGATCGTAGTGATGGCACGGCGAGGGGCAGTCCGCCCAGCCCACCAGCGCCTGCGGATCGACCCGGATCGGCGGCTCCGCGAAGACCACCGGCCCGTTGGAGGCCGCGACGAATTTCCCGGTGCCGATGAGCGTCGAAAAGCCCGGCACGATCGACTGCTTCAGCGACAGGGATGGCTGAAAAGCGAGCAGGTTCCCCGAGCGGATCGTGAGATTGCCCTCCTCCAGGTCGTAAGAATTCACATCGAACGCCCGGTCCGCCAGCAGCATTTTGCCCCGCCCCTGCGCGACCACCCAGTCCGCGGCGTGCAGCGGCGAATGAAAACTGGTCCTGATGAGCCGGTCCAGCGCCCCGTGCCCGATTCCCTGGAAATCGATCTGCCCGAAATAGGCGATCATCTTTCCCTTCTGCAGGAACCACTGCCCGTCCAGCTCCACACTGAAGGCATACGGATTGACGTTGTCATCCGCGGGCAGCGAATGCACATCGTGAATGACGGGACCGCTCACAGTTTTTCCTCCGACGCCTGTACGTACACCGTGCCCTGGCCCGACAGTTCGAGTTGGAATGCCTCGCCCGAGCCGCGGCCGACCATCTCCCGCCAGCCGAGGGCCGTGGAGAGCTTGTTGCGGACGTTGCCGCGGTGGGCGACGTATGCCTGCGGGTCGACGTGGACCGGGCGGTCCTGGCGGATGGGGAGTTCGATCACGCCGCCGTGCGCCATCACCGCCACCGAGCCGTGGCCTTCGAGGGTCGTCGTGAAGAGGCCCTGGCCGGTGACCTGGCCGCGGACCATGCCCATCACGCCGCCCTGCGCGCCCATGAACATCGTGCCCTGGCGCAGCGTGCCGTCGAACGCCAGCAGCCGGTCGGCCTCGACGTAGAGGGTGTCGCCGGTCAGGTCGACTACGTGGACGTGGTGGCCGCCGTGGCCGAACATCACGGAGCCGCTGCCCTCGACGGTCATCAGCGGGGTCGCCTCGTTCGCGATCCGCCGGCCGATCATGGAGCCGATGCCGCCCTGGCCGCCCTGCATGTTGGGGGTGAAGCTGACCTCGCCCTGGTACGCGAGCATCGCGCCGCGCTGGCTGAACAGCCGCTGACCGGGTGCGACCTCGGCCCTGACCATGCGCGAGTTGAGGACCGTGAACGGCATCAGACCTCACCGCCGATGGTGTTGCGCTCGCTGGGCTGTACGTACACCAGGCCCTCGCCCTCGAAGCGGATCTGGAAGGCCTCGCCCGAGCCCTCCCCTATGAACGTGCGGAAGTTCACACCGGACTGGAAGTGCTGCCGCAGGTCGCCGGTGTGCGCGACGTACGCGCCCGGGTCGACCTGGAGCGGGGCGTCCCGCGTCACCCGCAGTACCACCGCCGGGCCGTCCGAGGTGAGCGCGGCCTGGCCGGTGCCCTCCACGGTCGTGGTGAACAGCCCGTTGCCCTGCGAGGCGCCGCGCAGTCCGGTGAAGGTGGTGCCCGTGCGCAGCGCGGCGTCCGTGCACAGCAGGTTGCTGGCCTCGACGTACAGCTTCTCGCCGTGCAGGTTCACCAGATTGATCTCGCTCGCGCGGTCCGCGAAATAGCAGGTGCCCTCGCCCTTCACCTCCATCATTTCCATCTGTTCCCCGGTCAGCCGCCGGGTCACCATGCCGCGCAGGCCCTCGCCCCCGCCGCTCATCTTCTTGAACGCCATCCGGCCGTCGTACGCGACCATCGCACCGTTCTTCGCCTTCACGGCATCGCCGGTCATGTCGACGGCGAGCACCTTGCTCCCCTGGAGCCGAAACTGAGCCACGGCACCAGACCGTAGTCCGCCGCGGCGCCGGAGGGCAGGGGACCGGGCGGGGACCGGCCGGGTGGCGGGGGCCGGATGGCGGGGCCCGGCCAAGGGTCCGGTGACAGGCCCGGCGGCGGGGGACCGCCGCGCGGCTGTCACAATGGAGCGGTGCTTGTGAATGTAGGCACAAGCTAAAGGCTGCACCCACCCCACCCGAACGAGGTTCCCGTGGACATCAAGACCGCTTCCGCCCTGCGCCGGCTCCGCCTGGTCTCCGCCCCCGAGGCCGTTTCCTTCCTGCTGCTGCTGATCTGCTCGGTCCTGAAGCGGACCACGGAGTTCAACGCGGTGCCGGTCATGGGCGCGATCCACGGCGTGCTGTTCATCCTGTACGTGATCTTCTGGCTGGACGCCTGGAACCGTACGAAGTGGTCGTTCGGCACCGCCGCGCTCTACTTCATCCTCTCCGTCCTGCCCACCGGCGGCTTCTTCGCCGAGCGGAAGCTGAAGCGCGAGGCCGAGGCGTCCGTCATCGCCGCCCGCGCGCGCAAGGAGAAGGAAGGCGTCGTGGGAGGGGCCGGCGCATGATCGTCGCATTCTCGGTGAGCCCGCTCGGCGTGGGCGAGGACGTCGGGGAGTACGTCGCCGACGCGGTACGGGTCGTCCGCGAGTCCGGGCTGCCCAACCGTACGGACGCCATGTTCACCTCCATCGAGGGCGAGTGGGACGAGGTCATGGACGTCGTCAAGCGCGCGGTCGCCGCGGTCGAAGAGCGTGCGGGCCGGGTCTCGCTCGTCCTCAAGGCCGACATCCGGCAGGGCGTGACCGACGGGCTGACCTCGAAGGTGGACACGGTCGAGCGGCATCTCGCGGAGAAGCGGGACTGACGGCCGGTGGGCGCGGGCGTGGCCGGTGACACACCGTCCGCGCCCGTTCTCTGAGACGGGGCTGACCACCATATGGGCGACCGGTAGGGTCGGATACGTGCCGAAGCCGCTCAGTCTCCCCTTCGATCCCATCGCCCGCGCCGATGAGCTGTGGCAGCGCCGGTGGGGGGCCGTCCCGGCGATGGCGGCGATCACCTCGATCATGCGGGCTCAGCAGATCCTGCTGGGCGAGGTGGACGCCGTGGTCAAGCCGTACGGCCTCACCTTCGCGCGTTACGAAGCCCTGGTGCTGCTGACCTTCTCGCAGGCCGGCGAGTTGCCGATGTCCAAGATCGGCGAACGCCTGATGGTGCATCCCACCTCGGTCACCAACACCGTCGACCGGCTGGTGAAGTCGGGTCTGGTGGCCAAGCGCCCGAACCCGAACGACGGGCGCGGCACGCTCGCGTCCATCACGGACAAGGGGCGCGAGGTGTGCGACGCGGCGACCCAGGACCTGATGGCGATGGACTTCGGGCTCGGCGCGTACGACGCCGAGGAGTGCCAGGAGATCTTCGCCCTGCTGCGCCCGCTGCGGGTGGCGGCGGCGGACTTCACGGACGAGTAAGAAGCCCGTGAATAAGGGGTCGTTAAGGGCCCCGCCGGGCGAGGGGGCGGCGAAGATCGCCCCCGCTCGTACGGTTACGCTCGTGGGCATGAAACGAAGCGTGCTGACCCGCTACCGGACGATGGCGTACGTGACGGGCGTGCTGCTGGTCCTGCTGACCCTCGGCGTGATCGCCAAGTACCTGCTGCACATCGACGGTGCGGCCGGCTTCACCAGCGTCGTCGGCATCGCCCACGGCTGGCTGTACGTCGTGTACCTGGTCTTCGCCTTCGACATGGGCTCCAAGGCCAAGATGCCGATCGGGAAACTGCTGTGGGTGCTGATCGCCGGCACGATCCCCACCGCCGCCTTCTTCGTCGAGCGCAAGGTCTCGCGCGAGCTGGAGCCGCTGATCACGGGCGACGCGGCCGCGCAGACCGCCAAGGTCTGACGCCCGCATGAGCGAGCCGTACGCCGACCACCACGACCACCCGCTGGTCGTGGCCGCGCGGCGGCTCGCCGCCGACACCCTCGCCCCGGCCGCCGAGCGCGCCGACCGCGAGGGTGTGGATCCGGCCACGATCGCCGCGGTCAAGGCGTCGGGCGTGCTCGGCGCCACCGGCCCGGCCGCGTACGGCGGGGCCGCGGCGCCCGCCCCCGTCGTCCGGGAGATCGTCGAGATCCTCGCCGGGGCCTGCTGCGCCACCTTCTTCGTCCAGGCGCAGCACCACACGCCGGTCGCGCTCCTCGCCGCCGCCCCCGAGGGCACACCCGTCCGTGAGCAGCTCTTGCGCCCGCTGTGCGACGGGACGCTGCTGGCCGGCATCGCCTTCTCCCATCTGCGGGCCTTCCCGAAGCTGCCGGTGCGCGTCACCCGGGAGCACTCGGGGTGGCGCTTCGACGGCCGGGTGCCCTGGTACACCGGCTGGGGCCTGAACGACGTCCTGCTGCTCGGCGGCGCCACCGAGGGCGGCGAGGTCGTCTTCGGTGTCGTCGAGGCCCGTGAGCAGCCCGGTCTGCGCGCCACGGAGCCGCTGGAGCTGGCCGCGCTCTCCGGGACCCGCACGGTCGGCCTGGAGCTGGACGGGCTGGTGCTGCCCGACGGCGCGGTGGCCCTCCGGCAGCCGTACGAGGAGTGGGCGGCGGCCGACCGGCCGAAGAACACCAACGTCAACCCGGCGGTACTGGGCGTCACCCGTGCCGCGCTGGACCTCCTGGACGCCTCGGGCGACGAGGCCGCGGCACGGACCGCCGGCGTGCTGCGCGAGCGGCTGGCGGCGGTCCGCAAGGACGCGTACGCGCTGCTGGACGAGGTACCGGCGCAGGAGCGCATCCCCGACCGACTGGCGGCCAAGATGCGCGCGTACGACGTACTGCGTGCGGCGACCACTGCCGCTGTCGTGGCGGGCGGGGGCCGGGCCGTGGGTCTGGACAGCCCGGCGCAGCGGCTGGCCCGTGAGGGCATGTTCCTGCTGGTCCAGGGCCAGACGGCGGACGTCAGGGACGCGCATCTGGCGGCCCTGCGCGGCTGACGTACCCGCTGCCGGAGGGGGCGCGGCGGACCGCCCTGCACAAGTACTAGGGCGTCCTAGTACTTACATTTACTAGGACGTCCAAGTAAATTGGTGGCATGGACGCTCACGCGATCGAAGAGGGCCGCCGCCGCTGGCAGGCCCGGTACGACTCCGCACGCAAGCGCGACGCGGACTTCAGTACCCTCTCGGGCGACCCGGTCGACCCGGTCTACGGCCCCCGCCCCGGCGACGCCTACGAAGGCTTCGAGCGGATCGGCTGGCCCGGCGAGTACCCCTTCACGCGCGGCCTGTACCCGACCGGCTACCGGGGCCGGACCTGGACCATCCGCCAGTTCGCGGGCTTCGGCAACGCCGAGCAGACGAACGAGCGGTACAAGATGATCCTCAAGGCGGGCGGCGGCGGCCTGTCCGTCGCCTTCGACATGCCGACCCTGATGGGCCGCGACTCCGACGACCCGCGCTCGCTCGGCGAGGTCGGCCACTGCGGCGTCGCCATCGACTCCGCCGCCGACATGGAGGTCCTCTTCAAGGACATCCCGCTCGGCGACGTCACGACCTCGATGACGATCAGCGGCCCGGCCGTCCCGGTCTTCTGCATGTACCTGGTCGCCGCCGAGCGCCAGGGCGTCGACCCCGGCGTCCTCAACGGCACGCTCCAGACCGACATCTTCAAGGAGTACATCGCGCAGAAGGAGTGGCTCTTCCAACCGGAGCCGCATCTGCGCCTGATCGGCGACCTGATGGAGCACTGCGCGCGCTCCATCCCGGACTACAAGCCGCTCTCGGTCTCCGGGTACCACATCCGCGAGGCGGGCTCGACGGCCGCGCAGGAGCTGGCGTACACCCTCGCCGACGGGTTCGGGTACGTGGAGCTGGGGCTGTCCCGCGGCCTCGACGTGAACACGTTCGCGCCCGGCCTGTCCTTCTTCTTCGACGCGCATCTCGACTTCTTCGAGGAGATCGCCAAGTTCCGCGCCGCGCGCCGGATCTGGGCCCGCTGGATGCGCGATGTGTACGGCGCGACCAGCGAGAAGGCGCAGTGGCTGCGGTTCCACACACAGACCGCGGGCGTCTCGCTGACCGCCCAGCAGCCGTACAACAACGTCGTACGGACCGCGGTCGAGGCCCTGGCCGCCGTCCTCGGCGGCACCAACTCGCTGCACACCAACGCGCTGGACGAGACCCTCGCCCTGCCCAGCGAGCAGGCCGCCGAGATCGCGCTGCGCACGCAGCAGGTGCTGATGGAGGAGACCGGCGTCGCCAACGTCGCGGACCCGCTGGGCGGTTCGTGGTACATCGAGCAGCTCACCGACCGGATCGAGGCGGACGCCGAGAAGATCTTCGACCGGATCAAGGAGCGCGGCGCCCGCGCCGTCCCCGATGGGCAGCACCTGATCGGCCCGATGACCTCCGGCATCCTGCGCGGCATCGAGGACGGCTGGTTCACCGGCGAGATCGCCGAGTCCGCCTTCCAGTACCAGCAGGCGCTGGAGAAGGGCGACAAGAAGGTCGTCGGCGTCAACTGCCACCACGGCTCGGTCACCGGCGATCTGGAGATCCTGCGGGTCAGCCACGAGGTCGAGCGCGAGCAGGTGCGCATCCTCGGCGGCCGCAAGGCGGCCCGCGACGACGCGGCGGTGCGCACCGCGCTGGACGGCATGCTGGCCGCGGCCCGCGACGGCCGCAACATGATCGAGCCCATGCTCGAAGCGGTCCGCGCGGAGGCCACCCTCGGCGAGATCTGCGACGCGCTCCGGGACGAGTGGGGCGTGTACACGGAGCCCGCGGGCTTCTAGAACTGCCTCCGGGCAGACAACGGAATCCGTGGCGTTCTTCCGGACGGCCGGGGTAGGCGGGTGCGGTCTACATCCACCTGCCCCTCCGGGAGACGTACGTGAAAAGACCCGCTCTGACCGCCGTCGGCACCGCAGCCCTCGCCACCGCCCTGCTGGCCGGCTCCGCGGTCATCAGCACGCCCGCGACCGCCGGACCCGCGCCGGAGCCGCACGCGGCCGGCCTCCACGAGGCCCGCGTCCAGGACGACTTCGACTCGCTCGGGCCCGAAGTGCAGGCCGCGAAGGTGTCCTCGGGGCGCACCGCGCACTACATCGACGAGGGACCGCGGGACGGCAAGCCCGTGCTGTTCATCGGCGGTACGGGCACCAGCGCCCGCGCCGCGCACATGACGGATTTCTTCCGCAGTACGCGCGAATCGCTGAATCTGCGGCTGATATCGGTCGAGCGGAACGGCTTTGGCGACACCGCGTACGACAAGGACCTGGGCAAGGCCGACTTCGCGAAGGACGCGCTGGACGTCCTGGACCGGATCGGCGTGCAGAAGACGAGCGTGATCGCGATCTCGGGCGGCGGGCCGTACGCCGCCGAGCTCGCGGGCCGGGCACCGCAGCGCATCGAGGCGCTGCACCTGGCCGCCGCGCTGCCCCCGTACGGCAGGACGCCGGACTACTGCGCGCTCTCCGACGAGGAGCTGGGCAAGCAGCTCGCCCCCACGATCGCCGACCCCCGCAAGTGGTGGGCGTTCCCCGACGACAGCCCGACGAAGCAGATCCCGGGCTTCGCCGACACCGCGTACGAAGAGGGCGCGCGCACCTACAACCAGCGCGGCCAGCAGGCGGACCCGGCGCCGCAGGTGCACGAGCAGAAGCTGTACTGCGAGCGGCCGGGCCCCGACCTGTCGAAGCTCACCGCGCCGGTCCTCCTCTACAGCGGCAAGAAGGACACCACCGTTCCGCCGAGCACCATCGCTACCTGGCAGCAGCACCTGCCGGGCAAGCCGGTGGTGCGCTCCTACGCCGACTCCGGGCACGACGTGCAGTACCGGCACTGGGACCAGATCCTGGTCGACCTGGCCGGGTACCCGGACCGCACGGTGATCTGCGTCAACGGCCACAGCGAGATGGCGAAGGCCGCCACGGCCGAGAAGCTGGTGGCCGGCGGGCAGGCCACGCTGGGCAGTTGCGCCTGGCAGCAGGCGGGCCACTGACGCGTCCGGCGCGGCGCCGCTAGCGCGGGAACCGCAGCCGGAACAGCGCCCCGCCGCCCGGCGCCCGCTCCGCGGTCAGCTCGGCCCGGTGCGCGCGGGCGATCTGCCGGGCCATCGCCAGGCCCAGCCCCGAGCCGGGGAGCGTGCGGGCCGCCCGGGCGCGGTAGAAGCGGTCGAAGACGTGCGGCAGGTCCTCGGCGGCGATGCCCGGGCCGTGGTCCCGGACCGTGATCTCCAGCGCGCCCGGCGGGGCGGTCAGCTCCGCCTCGACCGGGCCGCCGGGCGGCGAGAACTTGGCCGCGTTGTCGAGCAGGTTCGAGAGCAGCCGGGCCAGCCGGGCCGGTACGCCGGGCACGGAATCCGCGGCGGCGCGCGCGTCGGTCCGTACGGTGAAGGCGATCGCGGGCCAGTGTTCCCGGGCCGCGGCGGCCGCGTGCTCCAGCAGCGCGGCGGGGCGTACCTCCTCGACCAGCGGCTGCGGTTCCTCGTCGCGGGCCAGCTCGATCAGGTCGTTGACCAGCGTGGTCACCTCGCGCAGCTGGCGGCCGAGCGCCGCGGACGCCCGGTCGCGCTGGGCTTCGGTCAGCCGGTCGGCGCGGGCGAGGAGTTCGGCGTTGGTACGCAGCGCCGTCAGCGGTGTGCGCAGCTCGTGGGAGGCGTCGGCGACCAGCCGGCGCTGGGCGGTGACCGACTGCTCCAGCTCGCCGAGCATGGTGTTGAAGCTGGCCGCCAGCCGGGTCAGCTCGTCCTCGCGGCCGGGCGGCCCGGCGGGCAGTTCGATGCGGTGCCCGGCGTCGCGGGTCGCGGCGATCCGTTCCGCCGCCGCGGTCAGCCGGGCCACGGGCGCCAGGCCCGTACGGGACACCCAGTAGCCGAGCGCGGCGGCCAGCAGCACGCCCGCACCGCCCACCGCCGTCAGCATCCAGGCGGCCTGCCGCACCCCCTTCTCCACGGTGTCCGCGCGCAGCGCCACCTGCACCGCCATGCCGTCCCGGAAATGCTGGGTGAGCATCCGGGCCGGGCGGCCGTGCAGGGTGAACTCGCTGTAGTACGCGGCGTGCCGGCCGGCGGCGACCTCGCGGGTGGCGTCGGTGACCGGCAGCAGATAGGGCCGGGAGGGATCGGCGGCGGGGTCCGCGGGGACGATCTGGGAGCAGGCGGGGGCCGCCAGGTAGCGGCACTCACCGGCCACGACGCTCGGTCCCTCGCCCCGGTTCTGCTGCATGACCAGGGTCGCCGACTGGGTGAGGTTCAGCTCCAGCTGGTGGCCCATGGCGTACCGGATGATGACGAACGCGGCGGTGCACACGCCGACCGCGACCAGCGCCACGGCCGCCGAGGCGGCCAGCGCCAGCCGGGTCCGCAGCGGCCGGCGCCGCCGCCAGGGCGCGCCGAGCCCGCGGCGGCCGCTCACTCCTCACCCAGCCGGTAGCCGACACCGTGCACGGTGTGCAGCAGACGTGCCTCGCCGCCCGCCTCCAGCTTGCGCCGCAGATAACCCACGTACACCGCAAGGGAGTTGGAGGCCGGGCCGAAGTCGCGGCCCCAGACCCGCTCCAGGATCACCTCGCGCGGCATGACCTGGCCGGGGTTGCGCGCGAACAGCTCCAGCAGGGCCCACTCGGTGCGGCTGAACTCCAGCCGGCGGCCGGCCCGGCGCCCGGTGCGGGTGGCCGGATCGAGCACCAGGTCGGCGACGGTCAGCGCGGCATCCTCGGCGTTCGGCGCGGCGACGCGGCGCAGCAGGGCCCGCAGCCGGGCGGTCAGTTCGTCCAGCGCGAAGGGCTTGACGAGGTAGTCGTCGGCGCCGGCGTCCAGCCCGTCCACCCGCTCGCTCACCGCGTCCAGGGCGGTCAGGACGAGGACGGGCGTGCGGTCGCCCAGCGCGCGCAGCCGCCGGCAGACCGCGAGGCCGTCCAGTACGGGCATCATCACGTCCAGTACGAGCGCGTCCGGCTGCCACTCCGCGACCGCGCTCAGCGCGGCCAGCCCGTCGGCCGCGCCGCGTACCCGGTACCCCTCCACGGTCAGCCCGTCCTCGACGGCCGCCCGCACCTCCGCGTCGTCGTCGACGACCAGGATGCGGGGCGCGGGCGGGGCGGCGCCCGGGGGCGGCAGGGGCGATTCGGTCGGTGGCATGGCCCCAAGGCTGCCAAACGGCGCTCTTAGAACCTTCTTAGGGCGCGCGACGAGCGTGGCGGCCATGCGCACACCACTCTCCGTCGTCATCGGTGCCGGGGGCACCGGCGGCCACATCTATCCGGGGCTCGCCCTCGCCGACGCGCTGCGCCGCGCCGTGCCCGACGCGGTGATCTCCTTCGTCGGTACCGAACGCGGGCTGGAGAAGCGGCTGATCCCGCGGGCCGGGTACCGCCTGCACACCGTCGACATGATCCCCTTCGATCCGGCGCTGGGCGCCCGGCGCTATCTGCTGCCCGCGGCCCTGCTGAAGTCCGGTGCCCAGTGCCGGGCGATCCTGCGCGCGCAGGGTGCGCAGGTCGCGGTCGGCATGGGCGGTTACCCCAGCGCGCCGGTGATCGTGGGCGCCCGGCTGGCGGGGCTGCCGAGCCTGATCCACGAGTCCAACGCGGTACCGGGCCGGGCCAACACGTTCGCCGCGCGGCTCACCCCGCACATCGCCCTCGCTTTCGACCGCAGCCGGGCGCATCTGCCGGGCGGCGAGCGGGCCGAGACGGTCGGCATGCCGCTGTCCGGGCCGCTCGCCGGGCTGGACCGGGCGGCGCTGCGCGGCCCCGCCCGCCGGGCCCTGGGCGTCCCGGACGGTGCCCGGCTGCTGCTCGTCAACGGCGGCAGCCTGGGCGCGGCCCGGCTCACCGAGGCCGCCATCGGGCTCGCCGCCCGGCACCGCAACCGCCCGGACCTGCGGGTGCTGATCAAGACCGGCCCGGACGCGCTGGCCGCGGCGCGCGAGCGGCTGGTCGCCGGGGGCGGCGCGGCGGTCGCGGAGGCGGTCCCGTACCTGGACCGGATGGACCTCGCCTACGCCGCCGCCGACCTGGTGGTGTGCCGGGCCGGCTCGGCGACCGTCGCGGAGCTGGCCACGATCGGGATGCCCGCGGTCCTCGTCCCGTATCCGCACGCGCCCGGCGACCACCAGACGCACAACGCGCGGGTGCTGTCCGACGCCGGCGCGGCGCTGCTGCTGCCGGATGCCGAGACCACCGCCGAGCGCCTCGACGCTGTCGTCGGCCCGCTCCTGGACGACCCGGCCCGGCTGGCGGCGATGGGCGCCGCGGCCGACCCGGGCACCCACGCCCGCGCCGCCGACCTGCTGGCGGCGAAGGTCCTCCGGCTGGCCGGCCGGACCACCCCCGCCACACACCCGATCTCTCCGAAGGAGTACGCATGACCACGCAGCACACCCCCTACAACCCCTGGCAGGGCCGCCGGGTCCTCGTCACCGGCGCCGAGGGGTTCATCGGCTCCACACTCGTCGACCTGCTCGTCGCGCGGGGCGCGCAGGTCAGGGCGCTGGTCCACTACAAGCCGTACGCCGAGAAGGGCCACCTGGCCCGGTACCTGCGCCCGGACGGCCCGGTCGAGATGCTGGCGGGCGACATCCGCGACGCGGGCCGGGTGCGGGACGCGGTGGCCGGCTGCGACACGGTCTTCCACCTCGCCGCGCTGATCGGCATCCCGTACAGCTATGACTCGCCCGGCGCGTACGTGCAGACCAATGTGGTCGGTACGGAGAACGTGTGCGAGGCCGCCCGGCTGCACGGCGTGCGGCGGCTCGTCCACACCTCCACCAGCGAGGTGTACGGGACCGCGCGTACCGCGCCCATCGCCGAGAACCACCCGCTCCAGCCGCAGTCCCCGTACTCCGCCTCGAAGATCGGCGCCGACATGATGGCGCTGTCCCACTGGCACGCCTTCGAGCTGCCGGTCACCGTGGTCCGCCCGTTCAACACCTACGGGCCGAGGCAGTCGGCCCGCGCCGTGATCCCCACGATCCTCGCCCAACTGCACTCCGGCGCCCGCGAGATCCGGCTCGGCTCCCTCACGCCGACCCGCGACTTCACCTATGTCACGGACACCGCCGAAGGCTTTCTGGCGATGGCGGAGTGCGACCGGGCGGTGGGGGAGGTCGTCAACCTCGGTACGGGGCGGGAGATCTCCATCGGGCAGCTCGCGGAAGAGCTGATCGCGGCCTCCGGCCGGCCCGCGAAGGTGGTCGTGGACCCGGCGCGGCTGCGGCCCTCGGGCAGCGAGGTGGAGCGGCTGCTGTCGGACAACGCACGGGCCCGGGAGCTGTCCGGCTGGCAGCCGAAGGTGTCCCTGGAGGTGGGGCTGCGGCGGACCTCGGACTGGGTCGGCGGGCACCTGCACCTCTTTCCGGCGGATCGCTACCAGGTCTGAGGGCTCCGGTGCGGCCCGCGCTCAGTCCCTGCTCTCCAGCCCCCGCAGCCCCGCGAGCAGCAGCGTGGTGAAGCGGGCCGCCCAGGCCGCGTCGACCGGTTCGCCGCTGACCAGGGCGCGGTGCACCACCGCGCCCGCGATCACATCGAAGATCAGGTCCACGCTGCGGGCCGCGGCGGCCGCGCCCTCGGGGCCGCCGCCGTCCGGCGGCAGTTCGCCGCGCCGCTGCGCGCGCTGTCGGCCCTGCACCACCAGCCGCTTCTGCCGCTCCACGACGGCCTCGCGGATCCGGGTGCGCAGCGCGTCGTCCGTGGTGGACTCGGCGACCACCGCCATCAGCGCGGTCTTGGTCTCCGGGCGGGCGAGCAGCGCGGCGAACTGCAGCACCACGCCCTCGATGTCGTCCTTCAGGGAGCCCCGGTCGGGGAGCTCCAGCTCGTCGAAGAGGACCGCGACGGCGTCCAGTACCAGTTCGTTCTTGCCGGCCCAGCGGCGGTACAGCGTGGTCTTGGCGACCTTGGCGCGCGCGGCCACGTCGCCCATCGTGAGCTTCCCCCAGCCCAGCTCGACGAGCGCCGCGCGGGTGGCCTCCAGGATCGCGGCGTCGGCCGCGGCGCTGCGCGGGCGTCCCGTGCGGCCGGTGAGGCGGGCGCGCCCCTTGCGGGGGCCGGTGGGAGAGCACTGCATGCGGCCGACCATACCGGCCGGTAGGCGCGGGGCGTCCGAGACGGGTGAGAGAGATCACCAACGCGGCGGCCCCGCGCGCTTGCGGCGGCGGGGGACCGGAGAGTTACGCTACGACTCGTAGCGAAAGAGCGACGCCACACTGGCCGCGGGTGGGGACCCCGGCCGACCACAGACCGGTCCTCCTCGGGGGGACCCTCACATACCGGTCCTCCTCGGGACCACCACAGAGCTCCGTCTCCGGCCCGCTTCAGGCAATCCGGCGGGATGCGCGGCAGGGTACGGAGCTCACCTCGCGGGGTCCAGGGCCATGGGGGCCCTGGATTTTCCGCACCGCTTTCCGGAACGGCCCGCTCAGGGGGGAGGATGGGACCATGCAGCCACGCAATATGTCCATGAGTGGAGTGGTCGACCTCGCCGCGGTGAAGGCGGCCGGGGAAGCGAAGCAGAAAGCGGAACAGTCGCGCGCCGAGGCGGCGCGTACCGGCCAGGCCCCGAAGGCCGGCCGGCTCGTGGTCGACGTCGACGAGGCGGGGTTCCAGCAGGAGATCCTGCAGCGCTCCACCGAGGTCCCGGTCGTCATCGACTTCTGGGCCGAGTGGTGCGAGCCGTGCAAGCAGCTGGGCCCGCTGCTGGAGCGCCTGGCGGCGGAGTACGCCGGCAAGTTCGTGCTCGCCAAGATCGACGTAGACAGCAATCAGGCCCTTTTCCAGCAGTTCGGTGTGCAGGGCATCCCGGCGGTGTTCGCCGTCGTCGCGGGCCAGCCGATCCCGCTGTTCCAGGGTGCGGCCCCGGAGGCGCAGATCCGGCAGGTGCTGGACCAGCTCGTGCAGGCCGCGGAGCAGCAGTTCGGCATCGTCGGCGCGCCCGTCGACCCGGCGGAGCAGGGCGGCGAGGAGCCCGTCGAGGCGCCCGTCCCGGCCGGTCCGTACGACGCGCTGCTGGAGGCCGCGACCCAGGCGCTGGACTCCGGTGACCTCGGCGGCGCCATCCAGGCGTACAAGAACGTGCTCTCCGACGACCCGGCCAACCCCGAGGCGAAGCTCGGCCTCGCGCAGGCCGAGCTGCTGCACCGCGTGCAGGACCTCGACCCGCAGGCGGTGCGCAAGGAGGCGGCCGAGGGCCCGGCCGACGTGCAGGCGCAGATCCGCGCGGCCGATCTCGACCTGGTCGGCGGGCACGTGGAGGACGCCTTCGGGCGGCTGGTCGACGTCGTGAAGCGCACGGCGGGCGACGACCGCGAGGCGGCCCGGGTGCGGCTGCTGGAGCTCTTCGAGGTCATCGGCAGCGACGACCCGCGCGTCGTGAGCGCGCGTACGGCTCTGGCCCGCGTTCTCTTCTGACGACCCGCCAACTCCTCCCTCCTCAAACGGAACGGCGGCCACGTTTTACCAAAACTTGGTAAGCGTGGCCGCTGTTACTTGGAGTAAGAGCGCTGGCGTAGTTTCGCGCGCTTTGGGCGTAATTTCCGGATGTTTCTTCCGCGTTAAAGGCGACCCTGCGTACCGGGGTGGTTTCCCTCGGTACAGGGCCAGTTATTTCTCTGTTACTCGTAGGTAACGAGCCCCTTGTGCGGCGGCTCCGAATGGACCACGATCAGCCAAGCTCGGTCCGTTACTCCGCAGTCCGGTACCCAATCGGAAGCCGCGGGAGACGGGTCCCCACCGGGTGGCCGGCGGCAGTGGCGCCGGTCGGGACAGGGGGGTCTTCGCCATTCCGGCGGAGCCTGTCCAGAGAGGTTGCGCGAGAGCGTGGCCAGTGGTTGTCGCTCGGGGGTGATCGCCGGTGATTCGGAAGGTACGAACTCCGAAGCGGGCGCTCTCCTTCCCGAGGACGTAGCACTTCTCCCATCCCAGGTGCGGCCGTATCCATGACCCGAGCGGCCGGTGCCGGAGATGTACGTCCGAGAAGGAGGAAAGTCATGGAGTCCCTGGCTCGTGGCGGGACCAGATGGAAGCGGTTCGCCGTCGTCATGGTGCCGAGCGTCGCTGCGACGGCCGCGATCGGCGTGGCCCTCTCGCAGGGTGCGCTGGCCGCGTCGTTCAGCGTGTCCGGCCAGCAGTTCAAGGTGGCCACCGACCGCCTGGACGGCACCGGCTTCGTCCAGTACGGAGCCGTTGACGCCCAGAAGGGCGGCAAGCAGATCCCGGTGGCGGTCTCGGCGTTCTCCAGCGCCAAGATCAAGAACCTGTGCCAGTCGGTCGTCGTGCCCGTCCCGGTCTTCGGTGACGTGTCGATGAAGCTCCAGGCGGGTGGCGGTGACACGCCGGTCGAGGCGAAGAACCTCTACATCGACCTGGACCAGCTGGAAGCGGACGCGACCTTCAACAACATCAACATCGGTGTTGCCGCGGGTTCGACGTCCAAGGGCCCCGGCATCAAGAAGGGCGACAAGGCCGACCCCGGTTCGTTCGCCCAGGAGGCCGACACGGCCGTCCTGACCGGAGTCAAGCAGACGGCGTGGGCGACCACCGCCGGCACGTTCAAGCTCAGCGGCCTGAAGATGAAGGTCTCCGCGGGCAAGAACGAGTGCTACTGACGCACTGAGCGTGCGGGCACGGGGGACCGAACGCCAGGCCTTTTGGGGCCGCCTCCCTGTGCCCGTGCGCCGGGCGCCGACAAGCACCGAGCACCACCAGCTCACGTACCACCGAATTGCCAGTCCCGAGGAGCTGTACGAGATGAGCGCCGACACGCGACCACGGCTGAGCGAGACAATCGGCCGGCAGCGCCGTTCGTTCCGGGTTTGGCGGGGACAACGCCCGTACTGGGCCGGGTTGCTGACCCTGCTCGCCGGCATCCCGATCATGTACATCCCTTACGCGAACCTCACGATCGGTTCCCTGACCGTCCGCATGGCGACGACGGCGGGGGCGGGCTCGCTGATCATCGGCGTGCTGCTGGTCGTGCTCGGTCTGACCATGTGGTTCCAGCCCGCTTCGCGGGTGTTCGCCGGTGTCGCGGCGATCCTGCTGTCACTGGTCTCCCTGGTCGTCTCCAACTTCGGCGCCTTCCTGATCGGCTTCCTGCTGGGGCTGATCGGCGGTGCGCTGGCGGTCTCCTGGGCCCCCGGCAAGCCGGCGCCGGCCACGTCCGTCACCGAGGACACCGACGGCGGCGGGCCCGAGCACGCGGGCGACGGCTCCGACGACGGGTTCGACCCGTTCGGCGGCGGGCGGCCCGCGGCGGCCGGAGCGGGCGGTTCGCGCGGCGTACTGGACGACCTGTCAGGTAAGAGCCCGACCAACGGGACGAACGGGAGGCACCGTGCCGGGTGATGAGCTGCACGACGAGGGCGCAGCCGCCGGGGCGAGATCCGGGCGGCACGCGGCGCCGAGGAAGCCGCTGCTGACGCGGTTGCACGTGCCCGCCGGCAAGGCGATAGCCATCGCCGCCATGCCCTCCGCCGTGCTCATGGGCATGGGGCTCACGCCCCAGCTGGCCATGGCCAAGCCCAAGCCCCCGGAGAGCCCCTTCCGGGACGGTCCGTGCGTGACCGCCCCGGACAAGGTGGAGGACAAGAAGGACACCGACGCCAAGGACAAGGCGAAGGACAAGGCCGAGGACAAGGACAAGAAGGACGGCAAGGAAACCGCCGAGCCGTCCGCGAAGCCCTCGCCCTCCGGCACCGACGGCGGCAAGACGTCCGAGCCGTCCGCCGACCCGGCCGACGAGCCGTCGGACTCCGCGACGCCCTCGCCGTCCGCCTCCCCCGAGGAGGAGAAGAAGGACGGCGGCCTGCTGGGCGGCGTCGGTGACGCGCTCGGCGGTCTGCTCGGCGGCGACAAGTCCGACGAGGAGTCCACCGCCTCGCCGAGCCCGTCCCCGTCGGCGTCCGAGTCCGAGGCCGCGTCCAAGGAAGACTCCGCGGGCACGGAGGACTCCGCCACCGGCAAGGTCACCAAGCCGGTCGAGGACACCGTCGACGGCGTCAAGGACGGCGTCGGCAAGGCGGGCGAGTCGCTCTCGGGCGGCTCGAAGGCCGTCAACGACACCGTCCACGGTGCCGTCGGCACGGTCGACAACGTCCTGCCCGGCGGCGGCCTGGACGGCACGGACGCCAACGGCAAGAAGGGTTATCCCTGCGTCGTTGAGAACAAGCAGAAGGGCAAGGACGAGCAGACCCCCGTCACCCTGCCCGACGACCCCTGGCACCTGGAGTCCTCCGCGCTCACCCTGCGCGGCCTGGACTACGAGGGCGTCGTCAACGTCACCACCCAGAACGGCAGCACCAAGCAGGCCCTGAAGTTCACCGCCGACAGCGTGGACATCGGCGACCTGCACCAGATCGTCGACGACCCGACGTCCGGGAAGAAGTACCACGTCCAGGCGCGCAAGGGCTCCACGTCCACGATCCGCGGCGGCAAGGTGACGATGTACACCGAGAAGCTGCAGGGCAATCTCTTCGGCCTGATCCCGGTCACCTTCGACCCGGAGCACCCGCCGCCCATCAACACCCCGTTCGCCTACTTCACCAAGGTGAAGATCGACCAGGCGGGCCAGTTCGGCGGCAACCTGCACGTCCCGGGTCTGCAGCAGTACATGACCTGAGGCCACGCACGTTCATTATCTGAGGCCACGCACGTTCATGGCCTGAGGCCACGCACCACGAAGGCCCCGCTCCTCCGAAGAGGAGCGGGGCCTTTCGCGTACCTGCCGGAGCGTCAGCCGCCCAGGTGGTGCACCCGGACCATGTTGGTGGTGCCGGGGACGCCGGGGGGCGAACCGGCGGTGATGAGCATCGTGTCGCCCTTGTTGTAGCGCTTGAGCTTGAGCAGCTCGGCGTCGACCAGGTCGACCATCGCGTCGGTGTTGTCCACGTGCGGCACGACGAAGGTCTCCACGCCCCAGCTCAGCGAGAGCTGGTTGCGGGTGGACTCGTCGGTGGTGAAGGCCAGGATCGGCTGGGCCGCGCGATAGCGGGACAGCCGGCGGGCCGTGTCACCGGACTTGGTGAAGGCCACCAGCGCCTTGCCGTTCAGGAAGTCGGCCATCTCGGCGGCGGCACGGGCCACGGCGCCGCCCTGCGTACGCGGCTTCTTGCCCGGGACCAGCGGCTGCAGGCCCTTGGACAGCAGCTCCTCCTCGGCCGCCTCGACGATCTTCGACATCGTCTTGACGGTCTGGATCGGGTACTGGCCGACCGAGGACTCCGCGGAGAGCATGACCGCGTCCGCGCCGTCCAGGATCGCGTTGGCGACGTCGGACGCCTCGGCGCGGGTCGGGCGGGAGTTGGTGATCATCGACTCCATCATCTGGGTCGCCACGATCACCGGCTTGGCGTTCCGCCGGCACATCTCCACCAGGCGCTTCTGCACCATCGGGACCTTCTCCAGCGGGTACTCCACCGCCAGGTCACCACGGGCCACCATGACGCCGTCGAAGGAGGCGACGACCTCTTCCATGTTGGCGACGGCCTGCGGCTTCTCGACCTTGGCGATGACCGGCACCCGGCGGCCGACCTCGTCCATGACGCGGTGCACGTCCTGGACGTCCTTGGCGTCCCGCACGAAGGACAGCGCGACCAGGTCGCAGCCCATGTTCAGGGCGAACTTCAGGTCCTCGATGTCCTTCTCGGACAGCGCCGGCACGTTCACCGCGGCGCCGGGCAGGTTGATGCCCTTGTGGTCGGAGATGACGCCGCCCTCGATGACGATGCAGCGCACGCGGGGGCCGTCGACCTCGATCACCTGGAGGGCGACGTTGCCGTCGTTGATCAGTACCGGGTCGCCCTTGGAGACGTCACCGGGCAGGCCCTTGTAGGTGGTACCGCAGATGGTCTTGTCACCGGCCACGTCCTCGGTGGTGATGACGAACTCGTCGCCGCGCACCAGCTCCACCGGACCGTCGGCGAAGGTCTCCAGGCGGATCTTGGGGCCCTGGAGGTCGGCGAGCACGCCGACGGCGCGGCCGGTCTCCTCGGCGGCCTTGCGGAGCCGGTGATACCGCTCCTCGTGCTCCTCGTGGGTGCCATGGCTCATGTTGAAACGGGCCACGTTCATACCGGCCTCGATCAGCGTCTTGAGCTGATCGAAGGAGTCAACGGCAGGGCCCAGGGTGCAGACGATTTTCGAACGGCGCATGGGCTGAATCCTATCGGTTTGTTTCAGAGCGGAATATTCCACCTGGCGGAAGCGCCGAAAACTAGGCGCTGACCAGTGCGTATGTCTGGTTGGCGATCTCCAGCTCCTCGTCGGTCGGCACCACGGCGACCGCCACGCGGGCGTAATCGGGGGAAATGATCCGGGCCGCCTCGGACCGCTCGGCGTTCAGCCGCGCGTCCACGGCCAGCCCCATCTCCTCCAGGCCCAGCACCGCGGCCTCCCGCACCGGCGCCGCGTTCTCGCCGACGCCCGCGGTGAACGCCACCGCGTCGACCCGGCCCAGCACCGCGGTGTAGGCACCGATGTACTTGCGCAGCCGGTGTATGTAGATGTCGAAGGCGAGCGCCGCCCGCTTGTCGCCCTCGTCGATCCGCCGCCGGATCTCCCGCATGTCGTTGTCGCCGCAGAGCCCGATCAGACCGCTCTTCTTGTTGAGCAGGGCGTCGATCTCCTCGCTGGACATCCCCGCGTTGCGCTCCAGGTGGAAGATCACCGCCGGGTCGATGTCGCCCGAGCGGGTGCCCATGACCAGGCCCTCCAGCGGGGTCAGCCCCATCGAGGTGTCCACGCAGCGGCCGCCCGCCACCGCCGAGGCCGAGGCGCCGTTGCCCAGGTGCAGCACGATGACGTTGACGTCCTCGGGCTGCTTGCCGAGCAGCTTGGCGGTCTCGCGGGAGACGTACGCGTGCGAGGTGCCGTGGAAGCCGTACCGGCGCACGCGGTGCGCGTCCGCGGTCTCCACATCGATCGCGTACCGGGCCGCGTACTCCGGCATCGTCGAGTGGAAGGCGGTGTCGAAGACCGCGACCTGCGGCAGGTCCGGGCGGAGCCGCTGGGCGGTCCGGATGCCCGTGATGTTCGCGGGGTTGTGCAGCGGCGCCACGGGCACCAGCCGCTCGATCTCCTTCAGTACCGCGTCGTCGATGACGGTCGGCTCGGTCAGCTTCAGCCCGCCGTGCACCACCCGGTGGCCGATCGCGGCCAGCTCGGGGGAGTCCAGCCCCAGCCCGTCCGCCGACAGCTCGTCCGCGACGGCCTTCAGCGCGGCGTCGTGGTCGGCCATCCGCTCCTCGCGCTCGCGCTTCTCGCCGCCGGTCGCCAGCGGGGTGTGCACCAGCCGCGAGGCCGGCTCGCCGATCCGCTCGACCAGCCCCACGGCCAGCCGGGTGCCCCCGTTCATGTCCAGCAGCTGGTACTTCAGCGAGGAGGATCCGGAGTTCAGGACGAGGACTCGGGTGGCGTCGGCAGTCATGGAAAAGCTTTCGGTTCGGTTACGGGGCGGGGATACGGGGTCAGCGACCGGTGGGCGCGTTGCCGCCCTGGGCCTGGATGGCCGTGATCGCGACGGTGTTGACGATGTCCTGGACCAGGGCGCCGCGCGAGAGGTCGTTGACCGGCTTGCGCAGGCCCTGCAGCACCGGGCCGACGGCGACCGCGCCGGCCGACCGCTGCACGGCCTTGTAGGTGTTGTTGCCGGTGTTCAGGTCCGGGAACACCAGCACGGTGGCCCGGCCCGCGACCTCGGACTCCGGCAGCTTGGTGCGGGCGACGCTCGCGTCCACCGCGGCGTCGTACTGGATCGGGCCCTCCACCAGCAGGTCCGGGCGGCGCTCGCGGACCAGCTCGGTGGCCTTGCGCACCTTGTCCACGTCCGCGCCGGAGCCGGAGGTACCGGTGGAGTACGAGAGCATCGCGATCCGCGGCTCGACGCCGAACTGCGCGGCGGTCGCGGCGGACTGGATGGCGATGTCGGCGAGCTGCTCGGCGTTCGGGTCCGGGTTGACCGCGCAGTCGCCGTAGACCAGCACCCGGTCGGCCAGGCACATGAAGAAGACGGACGAGACGATCTGGGCGTCCGGCTTGGTCTTGATGACCTCGAAGGCGGGCCGGATGGTGGCGGCGGTGGAGTGCACGGCGCCCGACACCATGCCGTCGGCCAGGCCCTCCTGGACCATCAGCGTGCCGAAGTACGACACGTCGGCGACCACGTCGTACGCCAGCTCGTACGTCACGCCCTTGTGGGCGCGCAGCTCCGCGTACCGCTCGGCGAAGCGCTCGCGCACCGGCGCGGTCTGCGGGTCGATGATCTGCGCTTCGCCCAGGTCGATGGAGAGGTCGGCGGCGCGCTTGCGGATCGCCTCCTCCTCGCCCAGCAGCGTCAGGTCGCACACGTCCCGGCGGAGCAGCACGTCGGCGGCGCGCAGCACGCGCTCCTCGCTGCCCTCGGGCAGCACGACCCGGCGGCGCCCGGAGCGGGACCGCTCGATCAGCTCGTGCTCGAACATCATCGGGGTGACGCGGTCGGACTTCAGTACCGAGATGCGCTTGGTCAGCTCGACGGTGTCCACGTGCCGCTCGAACAGCCCGAGCGCGGTCTCGGCCTTGCGCGGCGAGGCGGCGCTCATCTTGCCCTCGATGGCGAAGAGCTCGCCGGCCGTCGGGAAGGACCCGCCGGGCACGGATATCACCGGCGTACCGGGGGCCAGCCGGGCGGCCAGCGCCATGATGTCCGGGCCCGGGCGCTCGCCGAGGGTGAGCAGCACGCCCGCGATGGGCGGGGCGCCGGCGCTGTGCGCGGCGAGCGCGCCGATGATCAGGTCGGCGCGGTCCCCGGGCGCGACCACGAGGGCGCCCTCGGTCAGCGCCTTGAGGAACGTCGGCAGCATGGCGCCGCCGAAGACGAAGTCACGGGCGTCCCGGGCGAGGCCCGAGTCGTCGCCGAGCAGCACCTCGCCGCCGAGGGTGTGCACGATCTGGGAGACGGTCGGCGCGGAGAGCGAGCTGTCCTCGGGGAGCGCGTAGCAGGGCACCGGGAGGTGCGCCGCCAGCCGCTCCACGACGGCCTCGCGGTCGGCCGGGGCCACCCGGTTCACGACCATGGCGACCACGTCGCAGCCCATGGAGTCGAAGGCGCGGTAGGCGTTGCGGGCCTCGGCCCGTACGGACTCCGGCTCCTGGTCGCGGCCCGCGACGACCGGCAGCACCGAGGCGCCGAACTCGTTCGCCAGCCGTGCGTTCAGGCTCAGCTCGTCCGGCAGATTGGTGTCGGCGTAGTCCGTGCCCAGCACGAGGACGTAGTCGTACTCCCTGGCGACGGCGTGGAAGCGGTCCACCAGCTGCGAGACCAGCTCGTCGGTGCCCCGCTCGGCCTGCAGGGTGCTCGCCGCCGCGTAGCCCATGCCGTACACCGAGTCGGCGGGCTGGGTGAGGCGGTACCGCGACCGCAGCAGGTCGAACAGGCGGTCCGGGCCGTCGTCGTGCACGAGCGGCCGGAAGACCCCGACCCGGTCGACATGGCGGGTCAGCAGCTCCATGACCCCCAGCTCGATGACCTGCCGTCCGTCGCCGCGGCCGATGCCGGTCACGTACACGCTCCGCGTCACGCGCGATCTCCGTCCTTTTCCGTTGCTCACAGGGGAAAATTACCCGTTATGGCGGGCTTGCCCCCCTTGACAATACCTGCGTCAGTGGATAGGCCGCTCTCCCAGTGTCCATGGTGCGCGCCCGTGCGCGAAGAGGGGCCGCCGAGGCGGGTGACCGCCCCTGTGCGGGGTACCCGGAGTCGGGGCAGCCGAGACGTGTGAGGGCGCCCGTCACCGGCCCGTGAAAGAATCGCACCTGCTCACCAGAACCAACATCGAGCACAGGAGACTCAGCACGATGCGTATCGGAGTCCTGACCGCGGGCGGCGACTGCCCCGGCCTCAACGCCGTGATCCGCTCTGTGGTGCACCGCGCCGTCACCGAGCACGACGACGAGGTCATCGGCTTCGAGGACGGCTTCGCTGGTCTGCTCGACGGCCGTTACCGGAAGCTCGACCTCGACGCTGTCGGCGGCATCCTCGCCCGCGGCGGCACGATCCTCGGCTCCTCCCGCCTGGAGCGCGCCCGGCTGCGCCAGGCGTGCGAGGACGCCAAGGACATGTCGAAGGAGTACGGCATCGACGTGCTCATCCCGATCGGCGGCGAGGGCACGCTCACCGCGGCCCGGATGCTCGCCGACGCCGGGCTGCCCGTGGTCGGTGTGCCCAAGACCATCGACAACGACATCTCCTCCACCGACCGCACCTTCGGCTTCGACACGGCCGTCGGCGTGGCGACCGAGGCCATCGACCGCCTGAAGACCACCGCCGAGTCGCACCAGCGCGTCATGGTCGTCGAGGTCATGGGCCGCCACGCGGGCTGGATCGCGCTGGAGTCCGGCATGGCCGGCGGTGCCCACGGCATCTGCCTGCCGGAGCGTCCCTTCGACGTGCACGACCTGGTCAAGATGGTCGAGGAGCGCTTCGCGCGGGGCAAGAAGTTCGCCGTCGTCTGCGTCGCCGAGGGCGCGCACCCCGCCGAGGGCACGATGGACTACGCCAAGGGCGAGATCGACCAGTTCGGTCACGAGCGCTTCCAGGGCATCGGCACCAAGCTCGCCGTCGAGCTGGAGAGGCGGCTCGGCAAGGAGGCCCGCCCGGTCATCCTCGGCCACGTGCAGCGCGGCGGCACCCCCACCGCGTACGACCGCGTCCTCGCCACCCGCTTCGGCTGGCACGCCGTCGAGGCCGCGCACCGCGGTGACTTCGGCAAGATGACCGCGCTGCGCGGCACGGACATCACGATGGTCCCGCTCGCCGAGGCGGTCACCCACCTGAAGACCGTGCCGGCGAACCGCATGGCCGAGGCCGAGTCGGTCTTCTGAGCCACCCGCTGTACTGAACGGCGGCCGCCGCCGGGCCCTGCGCGGGCCCGGCGTGCGGGCCCGGCCGGTCATCTCTCCCCGACCTGCTCCCAGAAATGGTCGAGCACGTCACGCACGAACTCGCGGCCCGCGTCGCTGGACTCGGCCGCGCTCTCGGTTCCGCCGCCCCAGCCCAGGGTCCCGGCCATCCGCCGGTGGTACTCCTCGAAGAGGTACTCCAGCGCCTTCTGTACCTCAGGCTTCGGCAGCCCGAGCAGCTTGCACACTGGCCGCACATACGCCTGCCAGCGCGTGGTCGCGGCACCGCGCAGCATCTCCGCCAGCTGCCCGGCCCGCCCGGTCAGCCGCACCAGCGCGGGCAGCGGAAGTCCCAGCTCGGCCTTGAGGGCGGCCGCCTGCCGGTCATTGCCCTGCCACTGCCCGGTGGCCTCGATCCGCTCGTACGCCGGGATCTCCATGCCGATCCGCAGCGCGAGGTCGTCGGCGGCGATGCCGCGGGCGATCCGGTACTCACGCAAGGTGTCGGGCGTCCCGAGCAGGTCACCGGGCGCGCACCACAACGCCCCCGCGAGCGCGTTCAGCTCGCTCTCCGTCGGCGACCCCTCACCCCGCTCCCAGGAGACGATCGTCCGTGGCTGAATCGGTTTTCCGTACGCGGCGTTGATGCCGTACGCGACATGCGCGGGCGTCATTCCGAGAGCCTCGCGCATGCGCTTGGCGGCCTGGGCGTCGAAGGGTGGGCGGCGCTCGCCCCTGTCTGGCGTGTGCACCGCCACACCGTAAGCGACCCAGATATGTCTACGCGGGTAGTTTTACCCTTCGCTTCGAAAACTCGTAGCAATCTACGGGTTGCAGAGAGTGATCTTGTAACGATGGGTGATTTTTTCACGGACGGTGACCGCTTGGCGAGAGGATTCTCAGCCAAATCCGGCCGCTTACTGAGCGCTCGCTCAGCCCTTCGCCGCCGCGCCTTCGCGCCCGACCGGACCGGGCACAGAATGTCGGGTCGGGCAGTGCGCGGTCTTCCTAACGTGAAGGACGTCAAGGAGGGAGTCCGAGTTGCTGGAGAGCCTGAACGAGGCACTGGAACACATCGAGTCGCATCTCGATCAGCAGATCGAGATGGCCGAGCCGGCACGGATCGCGATGACGTCGGAATACCACTTCCGCCGGATGTTCTCCGCGCTGGCGGGGATCCCGCTGTCGGAGTACGTCCGGCGTCGGCGGCTCACCGTCGCGGGTGCCGAGGTGCTCGCCGGCGAGCGGACGCTGCTGGAGATCGCCGTGCGGTACGGCTACGGCTCCGGCGAGGCGTTCGCGCGGGCGTTCCGGGCCATGCACGGTGTGGGCCCGGGCGAGGCCCGGCGGACCGGTGCCGCGCTGCGCTCCCAGCCGCGGATGTCCTTCCGTCTCACCGTCGAAGGGAAGAGCAGTATGCGATACCGCGTCATCGAGAAGGAAGACTTCCGGGTGGTCGGCAAGAAGGTCCGGGTCCCGCTCGTCCACGAGGGGGTGAACCCGGCGATCGCGGAGTTCATCCGCGGCATCGACCGGGAGACGATACGGCGTATCACCGCGCTCTCCGACCAGCAGCCGGAGGGGATCGTCGGGGTGAGCGACAACCTCGACCCGAGCCGGGCGGAGGGCACCGAACTCGACTACTACCACGGCGTGGTGACCGGGACGGCCGCCGTTCCGGAGGACCTCGACGCGCTCACCGTCCCCGCGGGCCCCTGGGCCGTCTTCGAGAGCTCCGGCCCGTTCCCGCAGGCGCTCCAGCACCTGTGGCGGGACGTGTTCACCCAGTGGTTCCCGTCCAATCCCTACCAGAGCCGGCCGGGGCCCGAGATCCTGCGGACCCGGCTGTCGCAGGACGGGACACAGGCGGACGCGGAACTGTGGATCCCGGTGGAGCGCACCGCGGCCTGAGCGGACAGGACGGGGCGTCCGGGGTCTTCAACTGCGGCATGGCGCACCAGCGGCTACAGCGGCCGGGCGGGCCGGTTGTCGTGTTCAGCCGGCCCGCCCGGCGGGCTTTTGTGGCCTATCCGGGGTAGGTCACAGGGCAAGGATCGTCAGCGTGCCTGCCCCCGCGCGCTCGGTGATGCCCTCCTTCAGGCACTGGAGCGTGTCGGCGGTCGGCCCGGCGAAGACCGATTTCGCGCCTTGCCCCTCGAATTCCCCCGCGGTGATCGTGCCGACGTTGGTGACCACCGTCTGGCCGGCCACGTGGGACACGGTCCGGTTGTAGGTGAAGGTACTGGTCTTGCCGGTGTTCCAGGTGATGGTCTCGGACGCGGCGCCGGCTTGGAGGGCGTCGGCGCACGACAGCGACTGCGACGCCGTGCCGGAGCTGGACCCGGAGCTGATGTCGAACTCGCTCAGCAGGTCGCAGTTGGAGTACGTCCTCGTGGCAGAGACCTTCTGCGGGGTGGGAACCAGCTTCAGACCGGGCTGGTAGGCGATGGTCTCCGTGGCTGTGCACACCACCTCGGTCCCCACGGCGTGCGCGGGGGCGGTCGCCGTGGGGACGCCGACCGCGGCGAGCAGTGCGGCGACGGCGGCCAGGCGGTACGAACGCGATAAGCGCGATGAGCGCGACATGCATGGACCTCTCGATGGAGATGGGTAATCGGAGAGGTGCTCAGTCTTGCGTGACTTTGGGGCGCTGCTGTGGAAGCCGCAGCGGGATGCGCGAAAGTGGCTCAACATGGCCCAACTCGCTTGCGGCCCAGCCCGGTTGGCTTGTTGTCAGCCCTTCACCGCCCCGCCCAGCGCGAAGCCGCCGCCCAGGCGGCGGGCGATCAGGATGTACAGAAGCAGCACCGGGGTCGAGTAGATGAGGGAGAAGGCCGCGAGCTGGCCGTAGACCACGGTCCCGCGGTTGCCGAAGAAGTCGTTGATGCTGACCGAGGCGGGCATCTGCGCGGGGTCGAGCAGGAGCATGAAGGGGACGAAGAAGTTGCCCCACATCATGACGAAGGAGTAGACGGTCACGACCGCGATGCCCGGCCCCATCAGAGGCAGGACGACGCGGAGCAGGGACTGCATGGGCGAGGCGCCGTCGGTCCAGGCCGCCTCCTCCAGCTCCTTCGGCACACCGTCCATGAAGTTCTTCATGAGCCATACGGCGAAGGGGAGTTGGGAAGCCGCGAAGAACAGGATCGTCCCGTGCATGGTGTCGATCAGTTCGACCTGGACGAACAGGGCGTACACCGGGACCATGATCGCCGTGATCGGCAGGCAGGTGGCGAAGAGGATCGTGGCCAGGAAGGCGCTGCCGGTACGGGAGCGGTAGCGGGACAGCGGGTAGGCCGCCAGGGCCGCGCAGACGATCGTCAGGAGGGTCGCTCCGCCGCACAGGATCAGGCTGTTGAGGAGCGGGGTGAAGGTCACGTCGGGGACGAGGACCGCGTCGAAGTTGCCGAAGGTGAACTCTTCGGGGATCTTCACCTTCAGGTCGGCCCGCGCGTCCAGGGAGGAGAGGACCACCCAGGCCAGGGGCAGGACGAAGGCCGCCGCGACCACCAGGAGCGCCGCGTCCGCCGCGAGCCGGCGGGTGGCGCGGCGGGCGGCCGGGGTGAGCTTCACGGAGCGGGCCACTCAGACCTCCGTGCGCAGCAGGCGCATGTAGACGAGGGAGAAGAGGGAGCCGACGAGGAGCAGGAGGAGGGCCACGGCCGTCGCGTAGCCGATCATGCTGTTCTGGAATGCCTGTTCGTACATGTACAAGGGGAGCGTCTGGCTGCGGTTGCCGGGGCCGCCGCGGGTCATCACCCAGATCAGACCGAAGACCGAGAGGGTCTGGAGGGTATTGAGCATCAGGTTGGTGCCGATGGAGCGGCGGATCATGGGCAGCGTGATGTGCCACATGCGGCGCCGGCCGCTCGCGCCGTCGACCTGCGCGGCCTCGGTGATCTCCTTGGGGATCTCGTTCAGGGCCGCCGAGTACACCAGCATCGAAAAGGCCGTGCCGCGCCAGACGTTGGCGAAGGACACCGCCAGGATCGGCAGGATGTAGAGCCAGTTCTGGGCCGGCAGGTGCAGCCAGTCGAGCACCGCGTTCAGGGTGCCCTCGCGGCGGAAGAAGGCGTAGAGGAGGAAGCCCGCCACCACCTCCGGGAGCACCCAGGCCACCACCACGATGCCGCCGGTGAGCGTGCGCACCGGCTTGGAGGCGCGCTGCATCAGGGCCGCGAGCGTCAGGCCCAGGGTGTTCTGGCCGATCAGGGACGAGACGACCGTGAAGACCAGCGTCAGCCAGACCGCGTTGAGGAAGTCCTTGTCGCCGAAGGCCTCGGCGAAGTTGTCCAGGCCGATGAAGGACGACTCCGCCTGTCCCGTCAATTGCAGGTCGGTGAAGGCGAGATAGACGCAGTAGCCGATCGGGCCCGCGAGGAAGAGCAGCAGCAGGACGACGCCGGGGGTCACCGGCAGGGCCCGCGCCAGGCTGCGGCGCGGGCGCCGGGCGGTGGCGGGGGCCGCGGTGGGCTGCTCGGCCGCGGGACGCGTACCGACGGCTCTCACTTCTTGACCACTTCGCCGTTCGTGATCGAGTCCAGCTCCTCGTCATAGGTCTTCGCCGCCTCCGCCACCGAGGTGTCGCCCGTCGTGACGCCCTCCATGGCTTCCTGGATCGCGGTGGAGACCTTCGGGTACGCGGGGTAGGCCGGCCGGTAGTGGGTGTGCGCGACCAGGTCCGTGAAGAACTTGATGCCGGGCTGCGCCTTCACGTACTGCGGGTCCTCGGCGACGTCCTTCCGGACCGCGATGCCGGAGTTGGCGATGTACCACTTCTGCGCGTTCTTCTTGGTCTGCATGGTCTTGATGAACTCGAAGGCCAGGTCCGGGTTGCCCGCCTTGGCCGGGACCGCCCACGTCCAGCCGCCCGACATGCTCACCTTTCCGGGGGCCCGGCCGTGCTGCGTGGGCATGTGCGCGAGGCCCAGCTCCTGCGACCACTCGGGCCATTCGTGGCCCGAGCCCTTGATCCAGTCCTGGGGCAGCCAGGAGCCGTCCAGGTTGATGGCGAGCTTGCCCTCGGGCAGCAGCTCGCCGCGGGCGCGGGTGCCGATGTTCGGGTCGAGCGCGTCGGAGACCTCCGGGCCGAGCTTCTCCTTGTAGACGGTCTCCACGAACTTCAGGGAGTCCTTGAAGCCCTTGCCGCCGGCGACCCACTTCTTCCGGTCCGGGTCGTACAGCGGGTCCTCGCCCGTGCCGTAGAGCAGCATCTCGAAGCCCTGCATCGTGGCCATCTCGCCCGCGGGCTTGCCGGTGTAGACGTTCAGCGGAATGACGCCGGGGACCTTCTTCTTGATGGTGCGGGCGGTTTCGAGGATGTCGTCCCAGTTCTTCGGCTGCCAGTTCGCGGGCAGGTCCGCCTTTTTGAAGATGTCCTTGCTGAACCACAGGCCGCGGGTGTCGGTGCCGTCCGGCACGCCGTACGTCTTGCCGTCCTCGCCCCTGGCCGCGGTCTTCGCGGTGTCGATGAACTGCTCCCAGTCCTGCCACTTGTCCAGGTAGGGGTCCAGCGGCTTCAGATAGCCGCTGGTGATGTCGGAGTTGATGAGGAAGGTGTCCTCGTAGACGAGGTCGGGCGCCGTCTTGGGGGAGCGAAGCATCTGCTGCAGCTTCGTGTAGTACTCGGAGTCCGGTGCCTTGATCGGCACCAGCTTCACCTTTTTGCCCGGGTGCGCCTTCTCGAATTCCTTCTTCATCCCGGCCAGGTATGTGTCCATGACCCGGATCCGGTTGTCCGTGGACTGCTTGAACGAGACCTTGACGACATCCGGGTCGCTCCCGGAGCCGCCGCCGCAGGCGGTCAGCGTGCCGGCGGCGAGCACGGCGGAGAGGAACATCAGCGGGACGGCAGGACGCACAGCAGTACCTCCAACTGGCCACGACGGGCTGCACGGTGACCGTAAGGTGACCGGTTGGTCAGGTCAATGGTCCGACCAGCGGTACCGCAACTCGGGCCGCCCGACGTGGCCGTACTGCGGTGCCCGGACCGCCCGTCCGGCGTCCACGAGATGCTCCAGGTAACGCCGCGCCGTGATGCGGGAGATGCCCACCGTCTCGGCCGCCGCGCCCGCCGACAGCCCCTCGGGGGCAGCGCGCAGCGCGTCGGTCACGGCCCGGAGCGTCGCGGGGGTCAGCCCTTTGGGCAGCGTGGCGGGGCGGGGCGCGCGCAGCGCGGCGATGGCCCGGTCCACCTCGTCCTGGCCGCTGGCCTCGCCCGCCGCCGAGCGGAAGACGGCGTAACGGGTGAGCCGGTCGCGCAGCGTGGAGAAGGTGAACGGCTTCAGCACGTACTGCACGATGCCCAGCGAGACGCCCTCGCGCACGACGGTCAGGTCCCGGGCCGAGGTGACCGCGAAGATGTCGGCCGTGTGCCCGGCCGCGCGCAGCGTCCGTACGAGCTGCAGCCCGTGCCCGTCCGGCAGGAAGAGGTCCAGCAGTACCAGGTCGACGGGGTGCTGGTCGAGGTGGCGGCGGGCCGCCGCGGCGGTGTGCACGGTGCCGGAGACGGTGAAGCCCTCGACCCGGCCGACGTACAGCGCGTGCGCGTCGGCGGCCACGGGGTCGTCCTCGACGACCAGTACCCGGAGCGGTTCTTCCGGGTGCGCGGGTCTGCGCCCGCGCTCGTCCTGTGAGGTCATGCCGGCAGCTCCGTCCGCAGTGGCAGGCGCACGGCGAACGCCGCGCCGCCCTCGGGGGCCCGCTCCAGCGTGACCGTACCGCCGTGCCGCCGCACGGTCTGCCGGACGATGGCCAGCCCGAGGCCCCGGCCGTGCACCGTAGGGCCCGCGGCCTTGGTCGTCCAGCCGCGCCGGAAGATCTCCTCGGTGCGGCCGGGGTCCACGCCGGGCCCGGAGTCGGCGACGCGCAGCAGCAGCTCGCCGTCCGTGGCGCGCACGGTGACCACGACGCGGCCCGGCTCGCCCGCCGGGCGCCCGCCCGCCGCCGCGTCGATCGCGTTGTCGATGAGATTGCCCAGTACGGTCACCAGGTCGCGGGCCGGCAGCCAGCCGGGCAGCAGCCCGTCGTCGATCCCGCTGTCCTCGGTCAGCGTGAGCTCCACGCCGTACTCGTTGGCCTGCGCGGCCTTGCCGAGCAGCAGCGCGGCCAGTACCGGCTCGCCGACCGCGCCCACCACCCGGTCGGTGAGCGCCTGCGCCAGCTCCAGCTCCGCGGTGGCGAACTCCACGGCCTCGTCCGCCCTGCCCAGCTCGATCAGCGAGACGACGGTGTGCAGCCGGTTGGCGGCCTCGTGCGCCTGGGAGCGCAGCGCCTCCGCGAAGCCGCGTACCGAGTCCAGCTCGCCGGAGAGCGCCTGCAGTTCGGTGTGGTCGCGCAGGGTGACCATCGTGCCGCGCTGCTCACCGTCGTCGACCGGTGCGGTGTTCACGACGATCACCCGGTCGGCGGTCAGGTGCAGCTCGTCCACGCGGGGCGCGGGGGAGAGCAGCGCCCCGGTGAGCGGCGCGGGCAGCCCGAGGTCCGCGACCGGGCGGCCCACCGCGTCCCCGGTGAGGCCCAGCAGCTCGCGCGCCCCGTCGTTGATCAGCGCGACCGCGCGCCGCCCGTCGAGCAGCAGCAGCCCCTCGCGTACGGCGTGCAGCGCGGCCTGGTGGTAGTCGTGCAGCCGGCTCAGCTCGGCGGCGTTCATGCCGTGCGTGTGCCGGCGCAGCCGGGCGTTGATCACGTACGTGCCGAGGCCGCCCAGGGCCAGCGCGGCGGCCGCGACGGCGATCAGCGACAGCATCTGGCGGCGCAGCCCGCCGCTGATGGTCTCGACGGTGATGCCGGAGCTGACCAGCGCGACGACCTTGCCGCCGTCCCGCACCGGCGCCACGACGCGGACGGACGGCCCCAGGGTGCCCCGGTGCGTCTCGTGGAAGACCTCGCCGCGCAGCGCCGGGCCGATGTGCCCGAGGTACTTCTTGCCGATGGCGGACGGGTTCGTATGGGTATACCGGGTCTTGTCGGTGTCCATCACCACGACGAACGCGACGCCCGCGTCCTTGCGCACCCGCTCGGTCCAGGGCTGCAGCAGCTTCGTGGGGTCCTCCGCGCGGACCGCCCGCGCGACGTAGGGGGCGTCGGCCACGGAGGTGGCGACGGCGGTGGCCTGGCGGCGCGCGGTCTCCTCGGCCTGCTCGCCGGCGGTGAAGTACGCGAAGAGGGCGCAGCCCGCCACGACGACCGCGATCAGCACGGCCTGCACGGCGAAGAGCTGCCCGGCCAGGCTGCGGGGGCGGGGGATTCGCATGTGCATAAGTTTGCCCACTGACGTTTACATGAACGAAATGCACGTAAGGGTGACGTGATCAAGAGGGGGGTGCATAGTCACCGGGACTTTGTTTTGCGTTCAAGAGCCGCAGGTCACACGCAGAACCGGACAATCGAGGACAGGAGGCAGTCGTGGCTGCAACGATCCTGCCGGGTGGCGGGACTCCCGGCGAGCCCGCCACGCCCGCACCGAAGAAGCGTGACCGGACCCATTACCTCTACATCGCCGTCATCGCCGCGGTGGTGCTCGGCATCGCCGTCGGCTTCATCGCCCCCGGCGTCGCCATGGAGCTCAAGCCGCTCGGCGAGGGCTTCGTCAACCTCATCAAGATGATGATCTCGCCGGTCATCTTCTGCACGATCGTCCTCGGTGTCGGCTCCGTCCGGAAGGCCGCCAAGGTCGGCGCGGTCGGCGGCCTGGCGCTCGGCTACTTCATGGTCATGTCGACCGTGGCGCTCGCCATCGGCCTGGTCGTCGGCAACATCCTGGAGCCCGGCTCCGGGCTGCATCTGACCGAGACGCTCCGGCACGCGGGCCAGGCGCAGACCGAGGGCGGCGGCGAGTCCAGCTCCGAGTTCGTGCTCGGCATCATCCCGACCACCCTGGTCTCCGCCTTCACCACCGGTGAGGTACTGCAGACCCTGCTGGTCGCGCTGCTGGTCGGCTTCGCGCTGCAGGCGATGGGCAAGACCGGCGAGCCGGTCCTGCGCGGCATCGGCCACCTCCAGAAGCTGGTCTTCCGCGTTCTGTCCATGATCATGTGGGCCGCGCCGGTCGGTGCCTTCGGCGCCATCGCCGCGGTGGTCGGCGAGACCGGCCTGGACGCGCTCAAGTCCCTGGCCGTCATCATGGTCGGCTTCTACGTCACGTGCCTGCTCTTCGTGATCGTCGTCCTCGGTACGCTGCTCCGCCTGATCGCCGGCGTGAACATCTTCACGCTGCTGAAGTACCTCGGCCGCGAGTTCCTGCTGATCCTCTCCACCTCCTCCTCCGAGTCGGCGCTGCCGCGCCTCATCGCGAAGATGGAGCACCTGGGCGTCAGCAAGCCGGTGGTCGGCATCACCGTCCCGACCGGCTACTCCTTCAACCTCGACGGCACCGCGATCTACCTCACGATGTCCTCGCTGTTCGTCGCCGAGGCGATGGGCGCACCGCTCTCGATCGGCCAGCAGATCTCCCTCCTGGTCTTCATGATCATCGCGTCCAAGGGCGCGGCCGGCGTCACCGGCGCGGGCCTGGCCACCCTGGCCGGCGGCCTCCAGTCGCACCGCCCCGACCTGGTCGACGGCGTCGGCCTGATCGTCGGCATCGACCGCTTCATGAGCGAGGCCCGCGCCCTCACCAACTTCGCGGGCAACGCGGTCGCCACGGTCCTGATCGGCACCTGGACCAAGGAGATCGACAAGTCCCGCGTGAGCCAGGTCCTGGCCGGCAACCTCCCGTTCGACGAAACGACCCTGGTGGACGACGGCCACGGCCCGGCGCCGGAGGCCGACGAAGTCGAGGGGGAGGTCCCGGAACCGCGCACCGACGTCAAGAAGGCCGGCGTCTGACGCGCCCCCGATGCGGGCACCAAGTTCGCGATCTTGTGCGGAATTTCTCGATTGCGTATCAGGGTGTCGCGGGCCGGAAACGAAGGCGTGGCGGGGCTGTCCCCGGACGCTGTGAAGCGGCAAAGTTTCCAGGGCCGGCGGGAAACCGCCGGTGAACGGGGGATCACGGGGGAACGGGGCCCGCCGGCGGCAGACGCCGGCGGGCCCCTTTCTTGTGCGTACGGGCAGGGGGTGCGACACCGGCCCGCAAGCACGTCCGTACGGCCGGCGGAGCGGACTCCCGGCCGGCGTCCTCAGCCCGCGGGGCGCAGCCAGACCGTGGCGAGCGGCGGGAGGACCGGCGCGATGGAGACGGCCCGGCCGTGGTACGGGACCGGTTCGGACTTCAGCGGCGCCGGGTTGGTCACGCCGCTGCCGCCGAAGCGCTCCTCGTCGGTGTTGAGCACCTCGCGCCAGGCCGGGACGTTCTCCGGCATGCCGAGGCGGTACTCGTGCCGCACCACCGGCGAGAAGTTGCAGACCGCGACCAGCGGGTCGCCGTCGGCGTCGTACCGCACGAACGAGAAGACGTTGTCCTCCCACGCCCCGCCGTCGATCCAGGCGAAGCCGCCCGGGTCGGTGTCCCGCTCCCACAGGGCCGGGGTGGCGGAGTACAGCTGGTTCAGCTCGCGGACCAGGTCCCGGACGCCGCGGTGGTCGGGCTCGGCGGAGTACGCCGGGTCCAGCAGCCACCAGTCCGGGCCGTGCCCCTCGGACCACTCCGCGCCCTGCGCGAACTCCTGGCCCATGAAGAGCAGTTGCTTGCCCGGGTGGGACCACATGAAGCCCAGGTACGCACGGTGGTTGGCGCGCTGCTGCCACCAGTCGCCGGGCATCTTGGAGACCAGCGCCCGCTTGCCGTGCACGACCTCGTCGTGGGAGATGGGGAGGACGTAGTTCTCCGAGTACGCGTACACCATCGAGAAGGTCATCTCGTTGTGGTGGTACTTGCGGTGCACCGGCTCCTTGGACATGTACTCCAGGGAGTCGTGCATCCAGCCCATGTTCCACTTCAGCCCGAAGCCCAGGCCGCCGAAGCCGCCGGGGCCGACGTGGTGGGTGGCGCGGGTGACGCCGTCCCAGGCCGTGGACTCCTCGGCGATGGTCACCACGCCGGGGCAGCGCCGGTAGACCGTGGCGTTCATCTCCTGCAGGAAGTCGACCGCGTCGAGGTTCTCCCGGCCGCCGTGCTCGTTGGGCGTCCACTCGCCGTGCTCGCGGGAGTAGTCCAGGTAGAGCATCGAGGCGACCGCGTCCACGCGCAGGCCGTCGATGTGGAATTCGGAGCACCAGTAGACGGCGTTGGCGACGAGGAAGTTACGGACTTCCGTGCGGCCGTAGTCGAATTCGAGGGTGCCCCAGTCGGGGTGCGCGGCGCGGGCCGGGTCCTCGTGCTCGTACAGCGTCCGTCCGTCGAACTCCGCGAGCGCCCAGTCGTCGCGCGGGAAGTGCGCGGGCACCCAGTCCATGATCACGCCGATGTCCGCGCGGTGCAGCGCGTCGATCAGGTACTTGAAGTCGTCGGGGGTGCCGAGCCGGGCCGTCGGCGCGTAGAAGCCGGTGACCTGGTAGCCCCAGGAGCCGCCGAAGGGGTGCTCGGCGACCGGCATCAGCTCCACGTGCGTGAAGCCCAGGTCCTTGACGTACGCGGGGAGCTGCTCGGCCAGTTCGCGGTAGGACAGGCCGGGGCGCCAGGAGGGGAGGTGCACCTCGTAGACGGAGAACGGCGAGGTGTGTACCGGGCGTTCGGCGCGGCGCGCCATCCACTCCGCGTCGCCCCACTCGTGACGTGAGACGTCGATGACCGAGGCATTGGCCGGCGGGCACTCGGTCCGCCGGGCCATCGGGTCGATGCGCAGCGTGTGGCTGCCGTCCGGGCGCGCGATGTCGAACTTGTACAGCTCGCCCTCGCCCAGCCCGGGGATGAACAGCTCCCACACGCCGCAGGAGCCCAGCGAGCGCATCGGATAGACCGTGCCGTCCCAGTAGTTCATGTTCCCGGCGACGCGGACGCCCTGCGCGTTCGGCGCCCACACCGTGAAGCGGGTGCCGGTCACGCCCTCGTGCTCCATGATCCGCGCGCCGAGCGCCTGCCACAGTTCCTCGTGCCGGCCCTCGCCGATGAGGTGCAGGTCCAGCTCGCCGATCGCGGGCAGGAAGCGGTACGGGTCGTGGACGGTGATCTCGTGCGCGTCCGGGCCCTCGCCGTAGGCGACCACCAGTTGGTAGTCGGGGATCTCCGACAGCGGCAGCACCCCGGCGAACAGGCCGTCGCCCTCGTCGCGCAGCTCGGCCCGCAGGCCCTTGGCGAGCACGGTCACCGAGGTGGCGTACGGGCGCAGCGCCCGGAAGAGCACCCCGCCGCGTACGGGATGCGCGCCGAGCAGCGAATGCGGGTCGTGGTGCGTACCGGACAGCAGCCGGCCGCGGTCGGTGTCACTCAGGGGAGACGCGGCGCGCACGCCGCCCTTGCCGGCGCTGCCGGCGCTCGGGGCGGGGGCGCCGGTGCGCGCGGCGGCAGGCTGGGGGACGGCGGTCTTGGGCACGGCGGTCCCCGTGACCTTGGGCGCGGTGGACCGAGCGGCGGTGGTCTTCTTGGCGGCCGTCGTCCTGGCCGGGGTCTTCGTGCTCTTGGCCGGCGTCTTCGCTGTCGCCTTCGCCGTCGTCTTCTTGGCGGCGGTGGTCTTCTTCGCGCCGGCCTTCTTCGGGGCGGGCTTCTTGGCGGCCGGGGCGGCCGCCTCCCCCGCTTCCGGAGCATCGGTCACCGATGCCCCGGCCGGCTTCGCGGCGCCGCGCGCCGACTTCGCGCGTGAGGTCTTCCGCGCCGGCTCCGCGGCGCGTTCGGCGGCCGCCTCCGCCTCGGGATCGGGCCCGGTGCGCTGGGCCGGCGGGGCGTCCTGCTCGTCCTCCGACCGGGCGGCCGGCAGGAAGGTGGGCGGGACGTCGGCGTCGGGCGCCGCTGCGGGGTCGGACGAGGGGCGGGACGGCGGACGGGGGGTCACGGGAGGAGCCTCCTGGCGGGGCGTTCGGGGGTTCGGGGGATCGAAGGGCGGATCACTCTGGTCGGGTGCGGTCCTCGGGCGGCGCGTAGGTCGGGAACGACGGGTCGCCCTCCTCGGGGTCCGCTTCGGCGTAGGGGTCGGGCCCCGCGCCCACGTGCGGGTCGGTCGTCAGCTGCGGGTCGGTGCCCAGGCGCGGGTCCGGGCCGGCGAGACGGCGGACGGCGGCCATCGGGATGGGCAGCCAGTCCGGCCGGTGCCGTGCCTCGTACAGCACCTCGTACACGGCCTTGTCGGTCTCGTACGCGCGCATCAGCTCCGGAACGGAGTCCGGATCCAGGCCGCCGGCCTCGGCATAGCCGCGGCAGAACGCGGTCCGTGCGCGCCGCGCCCACTCCAGCGACCAGGCGTCGCCGCCGCCGGGGCCGCTGCGCGCCGCGTAGTCGAAGGACCGGAGCATAGCGGCCACATCGCGCACCGCGGGCTGGACATCGCGCCTTTCCGCCAACGGCCGGGCCGGCTCGCCCTCGAAGTCGATGACCGACCAGCGGCCCTCGCCCGCGGAGCGCAGCGTCTGGCCCAGATGCAGGTCGCCGTGGATGCGCTGCGCGGCGAAGGTGCGGCCGTCCCGGCCGAGGGTGGTCAGCGCGTGGAAGGCGGTGCGCAGCCGGGTGCGGTACGGGCGCAGCGCCGGGACCGCGCGCGCTGCGGCGTCCAGCCGCTCGGCCATGCCGGCGGCGATCAGCTCCAGGTGGGTGCGGCGCAACTCGGTGGTGGGCAGCGTCTCGGCGAGCGCGGTGTGCACCTCGGCGGTGGCGTGGCCGAGGGCACGCGCGGAGCCGGTGAAGTCGGCGCGTACCGAGAGGGCGTTGAGCGCGAGCTGCCAGCCGTCGGCCGCGCCGTCCAGGAACGGCGTGAGCACGCCGAGAGTGATCGGTTCTGCGGCGTGGTGGCGCGGCCCTTCGGCCGCCGTCACCGGCCCCGCCGCGTCCGACTCGAACCACGCGACCGGCGGGGGCACCCGGGAGCACTTCGCGCGGGCCAGCGCCAGCGGCAGTTCCAGGTCCGGGTTGAGGCCGGGGGAGGCCCGCCGGAAGACCTTGAGGATGTAGGCGTCGCCGAAGACCACGGAGGTGTTGGACTGTTCGGTGGTCAGCGGCCGGGCGCTGAGGCCGGAGGCGAGGGACGTCTCCGGCTCGACGGTGAAGCGGAGCGCGCCGAGCTGCCCGGGCACCCGCAGCCGTTCCAGCAGCAGCGTGCACAGCCGCGGGTCCAGCAGCGCGTCGTAGACCGTGCGCCCGGCCAGCGGTCCGCCGTCCGGGCGGCCGATCAGCGCGTGGGCGAGCCGCGGCGGCAGCGTGCCGTGCACGCCGAGCAGCAGCTGGTAGCAGTCGTCGTCCTCGGGCGCCCGGGTCTTGATGCCGGGCTGCCGGGCGCGGACGAGCAGATGCAGCAGTCCGGGCGCGGCGGCACCGCCGGCGGTCCCGTCGACGGGCAGCAGCTCGGCGGCCGCGACCAGGTCGAAGCCGGTGACCGGGCGGCCCTTGCCCGCGAACCACCGCTGCCGTGGCACCCATTCGCGCAGCAAGGGGTCGAGCGAGGGCAGCAGTCCGGGTGCGGTGGTGACGGACGGCCGGTGGTGCCGGCCTTGCAGAGCACGGGTCGAGGCGGTTTCCGACATGACGTCGCGTCCTTTCCCCGGGCACACGACAGCTACGGCAAAGTGTCCCGGAATACGGCCTTTACTGTGGGGCGGTGCGGGACGTGTCGGGCGAGGATCGTCCGTACGGCAGCGGATCTGCGGCAGGTGTCCCCACGCCCGGAGGCGCGGCGCGTGGATCGTCCGGCCCGTGCGGCAGTAGGGAGACTGCCCGGGCGAAAGGTCGAAAAACACCCGAACACGCCTTGCGTGCATGTACGGGCGGGTAGCTTCGCGCCCCCGGCACGGACGGCCTGCCGGCCGGCGCGACGGGCCCGTACGCGGCGGTGCGCGGGCGCGCCGTGAGGTGCGCCCGCGCGGCACCGGCCCGAAAGCCCGGCCGGTGCCCGGAACGTCGTGCCGGCTAAGCCACCGCGTCCTTCCGCAGCCGGAACCAGTAGAAGCCGTGCCCCGCCAGCGTCAGCAGGTACGGCAGCTGGCCGATGGCCGGGAACCGCACGCCGCCGATCAGCTCGACCGGATGCCGGCCGTCGAACGCCTGCAGGTCCAGCTCGGTGGGCTGGGCGAACCGCGAGAAGTTGTGCACGCACAGGACGAGGTCGTCCTGGTACTCGCGCAGGAACGCCAGCACCGCGGGGTTGGACGAGGGCAGTTCGGTGTATGTGCCCAGGCCGAACGCGGGGTTCTGCTTGCGGATCTCGATCATGCGCCGGGTCCAGTGCAGCAGGGACGACGGCGAGGACATCGCGGCCTCGACGTTGGTCACCTGGTAGCCGTAGACCGGGTCCATGATCGTGGGCAGGAAGAGCCGCCCCGGATCGCAGGACGAGAAGCCGGCGTTGCGGTCCGGCGTCCACTGCATGGGCGTGCGCACCGCGTCCCGGTCGCCCAGCCAGATGTTGTCGCCCATGCCGATCTCGTCGCCGTAGTACAGGATCGGCGTGCCGGGCAGGGAGAGCAGCAGGGCGGTGAACAGCTCGATCTGGTTGCGGTCGTTGTCCAGCAGGGGCGCGAGGCGGCGGCGGATGCCGATGTTGGCGCGCATCCGCGGGTCCTTGGCGTACTCCGCGTACATGTAGTCGCGCTCTTCGTCCGTGACCATTTCGAGCGTGAGCTCGTCGTGGTTGCGCAGGAAGATGCCCCACTGGCAGCCGGACGGGATCGCCGGGGTCTTGGCGAGGATTTCCGAGACCGGGTAGCGGGACTCGCGGCGTACCGCCATGAAGATGCGCGGCATCACCGGGAAGTGGAACGCCATGTGGCACTCGTCGCCGCCGGTCTCCGGATCGCCGAAGTAGTCGACCACGTCCTCCGGCCACTGGTTGGCCTCGGCCAGCAGCACCGTGTCCGGGTAGTTCGCGTCGATGACGGAACGGACCCGCTTCAGGAAGGCGTGCGAGGCGGGGAGGTTCTCGCAGTTGGTGCCCTCCTCGGCGTAGAGATAGGGCACGGCGTCCAGCCGGAAGCCGTCGATGCCCAGGTCCAGCCAGAAGCGCAGCGCGGAGATCATCTCCTCCTGGACCGCCGGGTTCTCGTAGTTGAGGTCCGGCTGGTGGGAGAAGAAGCGGTGCCAGTAGTACTGCTTGCGCACCGGGTCGAAGGTCCAGTTGGATGCCTCGGTGTCGACGAAGATGATCCGGGCGTCCTGGTACTGCTTGTCGTCGTCCGCCCAGACGTAGTAGTCGCCGTACGGCCCTTGGGGGTCGGTGCGGGACTCCTGGAACCACGGGTGCTGGTCGCTGGTGTGGTTCATCACCATGTCGATGATCACCCGCATGCCGCGCTGGTGCGCGGCGTCCACGAACTCCACGAAGTCGGCGAGGTCACCGAACTCCGGCAGCACCGAGGTGTAGTCGCTGACGTCGTAACCGCCGTCCCTCAGGGGGGACTTGAAGAACGGCGGCAGCCAGAGGCAGTCGACGCCCAGCCACTGCAGATGATCCAGCTTGGCCGTCAGGCCCTTCAGGTCGCCGACGCCGTCCCCGTTGCTGTCCTGGAACGACCGCACCAGGACTTCATAGAAGACGGCCCGCTTGAACCAGTCGGGATCGCGGTCCTTGGCCGGAGTGTCCTCGAACGTGTCGGGGACGGGCTCATTGACGATCAATTGGGTGACCCTCCGATCGGTGAGGACGGTCGCAGGGACAGCACGTGCGCGGGCGCAATGCCACTGCCCGGCTCCAGGCGCACATAGTTGTCCCTGCCCCAGTGGTAGGTCTCGCCGGTGAGCTCGTCGCGCACCGGTACGGACTCGTGCCGGTCGAGGCCGAGCTCCGGCATGTCCAACGACACCGTCGCCTCGTGGGTGTGGTGCGGGTCGAGGTTCACGACCGTGAGGACCACGTCGGCGCCCTCGCGCTTGGAGTACGCAAGGACCGCGTCGTTGTCGACATGATGGAAGTGCAGGGCACGCAACTGCTGGAGTGCCGGATGACGGCGGCGCAGCCGGTTGAGTGCCGTGATGAGAGGAGCGATGCTACGGCCCTCGCGACCCGCTGTCTGCCAATCGCGGGGACGCAGCTGATACTTCTCCGAATCCAGGTACTCCTCGCTCCCGTCTCGTACAGGAGTCCCTTCGCAGAGCTCGTATCCGGCGTACACGCCCCACGTCGGGGACAGGGTCGCCGCCAGCACCGCGCGTACCTCGAAGGCCGCCCGGCCGCCGTGCTGGAGGTAGGCGTGCAGGATGTCCGGGGTGTTCACGAACAGGTTCGGCCGCATGCAGTCGGCCGATTCCCGCGACAGCTCGGTGAGGTACTCGGTCAGCTCCTGCTTGGAGTTGCGCCAGGTGAAGTACGTGTAGGACTGCTGGAAGCCGACCTGCGCGAGGGTGCGCATCATGGCGGGGCGGGTGAACGCCTCGGCCAGGAAGATGACGTCCGGATCGGTGCGGTTGATGTCCGCGATCACCTTCTCCCAGAACACCACGGGCTTGGTGTGCGGGTTATCGACCCGGAAGATCCGCACCCCCTTCTCCATCCAGAAGCGCAGCAGCCGCTCCGTCTCCTTCACCAGGCCGCGGAAGTCCGCGTCGAAGGCGATGGGGTGGATGTCCTGGTACTTCTTCGGCGGGTTCTCGGCGTACGCGATGGTGCCGTCGGCGCGGTGGTGGAACCACTCGGGATGCTTGTCCAGCCAGGGATGGTCCGGCGAACACTGCAGCGCGAAGTCCAGCGCCACCTCCATGCGCAGGTCCCGCGCGGTGCGCACGAAGTACGCGAAGTCCTCGAAGGTGCCCAGGTCCGGGTGGATGGCGTCGTGCCCGCCCTCGGCCGAGCCGATCGCCCACGGCGAGCCGACGTCGTGCGGGCCCGCGGAGAGCGCGTTGTTCGGGCCCTTGCGGTGGGTCGTGCCGATCGGGTGGATGGGCGGCAGGTAGACCACGTCGAAGCCCATCGCGGCGACCTCCGGCAGCCGCTCGGCGGCGGTCCGGAAGTTACCGCTGACCAGGGTCCCGTCGGGCGCCTCGTACGCCCCCTCCGAACGCGGGAACATCTCGTACCACGAGCCGTACAGCGCCCGGCGCCGCTCCACCAGCAGCGGCATCGGCCGGGAGGCGCTGACCAGTTCGCGCAGCGGGTGCCGGCCGAGGGTGTCCATCACCTCGGGGGTGAGCGCCGCGGCCAGCCGGGTGGCGGCCGGCAGGCTCTCGTCGCGCAGCGTGTCGGCCACCCGGAGAATCGATTCGCGCCCCGCGTTCTTCGGCACCCCCGCCGCCGCCCGTTCGTGCAGCGCCGCACCCTCGGCGAGCACCAGACCGGTGTCCTGGCCGGCCGGGATCTTGACCTGCGCCGTGCGCCGCCAGGTCGTCACCGGGTCCGACCACGCCTCCACGGTGTACGTCCAGCGGCCCTCCGCGTCCGGGGTGACCAGCGCGCCCCAGCGGTCCGTGCCCGGCGCCAGCTCCCGCATCGGCGTCCATGGGCCGCTCCGGCCGCTTGGATCGCGCAGCACGACATTGGCGGCGACCGCGTCGTGGCCTTCCCGGAAGACCGTGGCGGAGACTTCGAAGGTTTCGCCGGTCACCGCCTTGGCCGGGCGGCGCCCGCAGTCGATCTGGGGACGGACGTCCAGGACGGGAATGCGACCGATCATGGGATCACCTGAGACTTGGGACACTTTGCGGGGTGTTGTCCTTTGTATCTCCGCGGCGGGCTTACGGGTTGCGGGCATGAACGGTCCTGTCGCCTTTCACTCGGTTGGAGGTGCGCAGGGCGGGACACGCGGGGGAGGCACGCAACAAACGTTCCGCCAGAGCCTTCCCACGCTCCGCGGCCGGGCAATCCGCCCGCGGATGAACTACTCGTACGTAACACCGCACCGCGAACGAGCCGGGCGAACCGGCCGCCGCGTGGCACGCGGACAGCAGCGGACCGGCCCCGCCGACGGGCGGAGCCGGCCCTCACGGCCCTGTCCGGGGCGGTACTACCTGACCCGGAGCAGCCGGTCCGGCGAGCCCAGCCCCCCGCTCTTGACCTGCTCCTCCGAAGCGCCGTCGACCAGCGCCTTCCCGACCTCCGCCGGCTTCGCCCCCGGATGCCGCGACAGGTACAGCGCCGCGCCGCCCGCGGCGTGCGGCGCGGCCATCGAGGTGCCGGAGAGCACCTTGGCGGCCGCGTCGTCCGAGTTCCAGGCCGAGACGATCCCGACACCCGGCGCGAACAGGTCCACCGGCGGACCGAAGTTGGAGAACTCGGCGCGGGAGTCGTCGCTGCCCGTGGCGCCGACCGTGATGGCCTCCTCGACCCGGCCGGGCGAGTAGAGGGCGGCCGGCGCGTTGTTGTTCCCGGCCGCGACGGTGAACGTCACCCCGGCCTCGATCGCGTTCTTCACCGCCTGGTCCAGCTGCGGCGACAACATGCTGCCCAGGCTCAGATTGGCCACCGAGGGCCCCTTGGCGTGCTGGGCCACCCAGTCGATGCCCGCCATGACCTTCTCGGTGGTTCCCGAGCCGTCGGCGTCCAGCACCCGCACCGAGATGATGTCGGCCTTCTTGGCGACGCCGTACTTCTCACCCGCAATGGTGGCGGCCACATGGGTGCCATGGCCGTTCGCGTCGAGCGCGTCGCCGTCGTTGCCGACGAAGTCCCACCCGCTTCTGGCCCGTCCCTTGAAGTCCTCGTGGGTGGTACGCACGCCGGTGTCCAGGACGTAGACGCTGACGCCCGCGCCGCCGCCGGGCGGCATGACGTACGACTTGTTGAGCGGCAGGGTCTTCTGGTCGATCCGGTCCAGGCCCCAGGACGGCGGGTGCTTCTGCAGGGCCCCCGGCGCCTTCGCGGTGTCCGTCAGCCGTACCGTGCGGTTCTGGCTCACCGCCGCCACCGCGGGGTGCGCCGCGAGACGCCGGGCCTGGGTCGCGTTCGCCCGTATCGCGTAGCCGTTGATGGCCTTGCGGTACGTCCGGCGTATCGTCGCGCCGTACTTCGCCGCCAGCCGCTTCCCCGCCGCGGACCGCGCGTCGACCCCCCGCGCGCCCTGCTTGAAGGTGACGATGTAGCTGCTGTTGACCGCGCCGGACGCCCCCGCCCCCAGTACCCGGCCTTCGGGCGGCGCGGCGTGGGCCGGCAGCGTGGCGGCGCAGAGCAGGGCCGCCGACGCGGCGGCCGTACTCCCCGCGGCCAGCCGTCGCCGGGCTGTTCGTGTCCAGGCCATGTACGGAGTTCCCCTCTTCAACTCGACAGGCAGGCAAGGGTGTTGCGATTCCGTGGCGCCGGCAGCCGCGCCGCGCTCCACCGACGCCATCCTGCAGCCTTCCGTGGGCCCGCAGTCCGTACAAGAGAGGACGACGGGGCGGAATCGGCCATATCGGGTCGATGATGCATGGCGAAGGTTGCGGCGATTTCTGGCCGGATCCCGCACCCGGCCCGGCCACGGCCGCCCGGCGGGCACACATGGCCGGGCCCGCGGGCCCGCTCCGGCGCTGGCACCTCCGCCAAGAGACGTACGGGACGCTCTGCAAGGGGCGTATGAGAGTGCGGTCGGCGCGTGGGGCGGGCCTTTCGAGCGGTTGTGTGCAGTGCCGGGCGCGCGCTGTGGTTGCTGCGGCCCGCCCGCCGCTACGGTCGGAGCGTGAAGGCCATTCGTCGATTCACCGTGCGCCCTGTCCTTCCCCCGTCCCTACGACCGCTCAGCGAACTGGCGCGGAACCTGCGCTGGTCCTGGCACACCGAAACCCGCGAGCTCTTCCACGCCCTGGACCCCGACGGCCGGCAGCGGCCCGGCACCGACCCGGTCCAGCTCCTCGGCACAGTCACCGCCGAACGCCTGGCCGAGCTGGCCGCCGACCGCCGCTTCCTGCGCCGGCTCACCGCCTGCGCGGATGACCTGCAGGACTACCTCTCAGGCCGCCGCTGGTACCAGTCCGTCGACGGTGCCCTGCCCGAGGCCGTCGCCTACTTCTCACCGGAATTCGGCATCACCGCCGCCCTCCCGCAGTACTCCGGCGGCCTCGGCATCCTCGCCGGCGACCACCTCAAGGCCGCGTCCGACCTCGGCGTCCCGCTGATCGGCGTCGGCCTGCTCTACCGCCACGGCTACTTCCGCCAGACCCTCTCCCGCGAGGGCTGGCAGCAGGAGCACTACCCGGTCCTCGACCCCAACGAGCTGCCGCTGGAACTCCTCCGCGAGGACGACGGCAGCCCCGCCCAGGTCTCCCTCGCGCTCCCCGGCGGCCGCCGGCTGCGCTCGTACATCTGGCAGGCCCGCGTCGGCCGCGTGCCGCTCCTCCTCCTCGACTCCGACGTCGAGGAGAACGGCCCCGGCGAACGCCAGGTCACCGACCGCCTCTACGGCGGCGGCAGCGAACACCGCCTCCTCCAGGAAATGCTGCTGGGCATCGGCGGCGTACGGGCCGTCCGTACGTACTGCCGGCTCACCGGTCATCCAGCGCCCGAGGTCTTCCACACCAACGAGGGCCACGCCGGCTTCCTCGGCCTGGAACGCATCCGCGAACTGTCCGAAGAGGACGCCGGCGGGCTGGATTTCGACAGCGCCCTGGAAGCCGTACGGGCCGGTACCGTCTTCACCACCCACACCCCCGTGCCCGCCGGCATCGACCGCTTCGACCGCGAACTGGTCGCCCGGCACTTCGGCCCCGACGGCGAACTCCCCGGCATCGACGCGGCCCGCGTCCTCGGCCTGGGCATGGAGAGCTACCCCGGCGGCGAGCCCAACGTGTTCAACATGGCCGTGATGGGCCTGCGGCTGGCCCAGCGCGCCAACGGCGTCTCCACGCTGCACGGCGGCGTCAGCCGCGGAATGTTCGCCGGACTCTGGCCCGGCTTCGACCCCGACGAGGTGCCGATCACCTCCGTCACCAACGGCGTGCACGCACCCACCTGGGTCGCCCCCGAGGTCTTCCGCCTCGGCGCCCGCCAGATCGGCGCCCAGCGCACCGAGGACGCCCTCACCGTGGGCGGCTCCGAACGCTGGGACGGGGTCGCCGACATCGCCGACCCCGCCATCTGGGACCTCCGCCGCACCCTGCGCGAACAGCTCGTCACCGAAGTACGGATGCGGCTGCGCGCCTCCTGGCGGCAGCGCGGCGCCGCCACCGCCGAACTGGCCTGGATCGACGGCGTCCTCGACCCCGACGTCCTCACCATCGGTTTCGCCCGCCGGGTGCCGTCCTACAAGCGCCTCACCCTCATGCTCCGCGACCGCGACCGCCTCATGGAGCTGCTGCTCCACCCCGAGCGGCCGATCCAGATCGTGGTGGCCGGCAAGGCGCACCCCGCCGACGACAGCGGCAAGCGCCTCGTCCAGGAGCTGGTCCGCTTCGCCGACGACCCGCGCGTCCGGCACCGCATCGTCTTCCTGCCCGACTACGGCATGGCCATGGCGCAGAAGCTCTATCCGGGCTGCGACATCTGGCTGAACAACCCGCTGCGGCCCCTGGAAGCATGCGGCACCTCCGGCATGAAGGCCGCCCTGAACGGCGCCCTGAACCTCTCCGTCCTCGACGGCTGGTGGGACGAGTGGTACGAGCCGGACTTCGGCTGGTCCATCCCCACCGCCGACGGCACCGCCACCGACGACGAGCGCCGCGACGACCTCGAAGCCGCGGCCCTCTACGAACTCCTGGAGCAGCGCGTCGCGCCGCGCTTCTACGAGCGCGACGAGGCGGGCGTACCGCACCGCTGGGTCGAGATGGTCCGCCGTACGCTCGTCACCCTCGGCCCCAAGGTCCTCGCCGGCCGGATGGTCCGCGAGTACGTCGAGCGGCTCTACGCCCCCGCGGCGCACGCGCACCGCGCCCTCACCCCGGAGGCCGCGCGCGGCCTCGCGGAGTGGAAGGTCAGGGTGCGGGAGGCGTGGCCACGGGTCGCGGTGGACCACGTCGAGACCGGCAGCCCCACCACGCCCGCCAACGGCCAGGCCGAACTGGGCGGCACCCTCGCCCTGCGCGTCCGGGTCACGCTGGATCAGCTGGCCCCCGAGGACGTCGAGGTACAGCTGGTCTCCGGCCGGGTCGACGAGTCCGACCGGATCGCCGACCCGCTCACGGTCCCGCTCAAACCGGCGGGCGGCCCCGACCTGGAAGGCCGCTGGCTGTACGAGGGCCCGCTCGTCCTGGACCGCACCGGCCCCTTCGGCTACACGGTCCGCATCCTCCCCGCCCACCCCTTGCTCTCCACGCACGCCGAGATGGGCCTGATCGCCGTCCCGTCGGAGGCCACGGGCGAGGCGGCCGGGGTGCTGCTGCGGTGATACCGGGGGGCGCTGTGCACACGACCGTATGGGACGACGCGGGCGCCGGCGGGCCGCCCGCCGTCCTCGTCCACGGGATCCTCACCTGGGGCGACGACGAGCGGTACGGCTTCGCGGCACAGCGCCCGCTGGCGGCACGGCACCGGCTGCTCCTGATGGACCGCAGGGGCTACGGGCGGAGCCCCGACATCGAGCACAGCGACTGGGCGGTCGACGCCGAGGACATCATCGCTCTCCTCGGCACCGGCGCCCACCTGGTCGGACACGCGTACGGCGGCGTCAGCGCCATGGCCGCCGCCGTACACCGCCCGGACCTGGTCCGCTCCCTCACCCTGATCCAGCCGGGCGCGCTGCGGCCGGCCGAGGCGGATCCGGTGGTGGCCGCGGCCCTGGCGCGGGCCCGGGCCGCCACCGCCGCCCTCCCCGCCGGCCTCACGCCGGCGGAGTACCTGCGCGCCGCGACCGAGTCCGTCGGCATGGAGACGCCGGAGCCGACACCGGCACGGCTGCGCGCGGCGGCCACGACGATGGCCGAACGCCCGTGCTGGGACGCGGACATCCCGCTCGGCCCGCTGGCCGACGCGCCCTTCCCCAAGCTGCTGATCTCCGGCGACTGGGCGGGCGCCCCCGAGGCGTACCGCACCTACGCGGGCGAGCCGCTGATCGCGTGCGCCCGCTTCCTCGCCACCGCCCTCGACGCCGACCACCTGACCGTCCCGGGCTACTACCCGCACACCCAGCAGCCCGCACGGGTCAACGCGGCACTGGCTGACCTGTGGCAGGCCGCCCGCACAGCATGAAGGGCGGTGTCCGGAGGGATATCGGGAGCCTCCGGACACCGCCCGGCTCGTGCGGAAGGGGCGGATCACCCTGTGGACAACGTCCACGCGGCTCCCCGCCCCCCTAAGCTCCCCGGACTGTAAGGGGGGCCCAGTGGCGAAGCGTTACTTCGGCCGCGTTACTTCACCGCCACGCCCGTCCAAGCCGCCTCGACGCCCTTGACCTCGGCGCTGTCGGCGCCGAACAGGTCCGTGGCGGCCTTCACGGTCGCCTCGCGGGCGCCCTTGTAGTCGGTCGTGGAGGTCATGTACGCGGTCAGGGCCTTGTACCAGATCTTCTCGGCCTTGTCCCGGCCGATGCCCTCGACCTTGGAGCCGTCGGCGGTCGGGCTGTCGTACTTCACGCCGTCGATCTCCTTCGCGCCGCTGCCCTCGGACAGCAGGTAGAAGAAGTGGTTGGCGATGCCCGAGGAGTAGTGCACGTCGACGTCCCCGGCACCCTCCTTCCAGAAGTCCAGCGAGTTGCCGTCCTTGCTGGGCTTGTCCATGTAGCGCAGCGGCGAGCCGTCACCGTTGATGTCGATCTTCTCGCCGATGAGGTAGTCGCCGACGTCCTCGGTGTTCTTGGCGCTGAACTCCGTCGCGGTGCCGAAGATGTCGGAGGTCGCCTCGTTCAGGCCGCCGGACTCGCCGCTGTACTCCAGGTTCGCGGTGGCCGAGGTGACGCCGTGCGACATCTCGTGCGCCGCGACGTCCAGCGCGGTCAGCGGGTGGGTGTTGCCCTCGCCGTCGCCGTACGTCATGCAGAAGCAGCTGTCGTCCCAGAACGCGTTGACGTAGTTCTGGCCGTAGTGCACGCGGGAGGACGCGCCCTTGCCGTCGCCGTTGATGCCGCTGCGGCCGTGCACGTTCTTGTAGTAGTCCCAGGTGACCTGCGCGCCGTACGCCGCGTCGACGGCCGCGGTCTGCGGGTCGTCGCCCTTGCCGGTGCCCCAGGTGTCGTCGTCGTCCGTGAGCAGCTTGCCCTCGCCGCTCTCCGAGCCGCCCAGGTCGTACGTGCCGTGGCCGCCGCGGCTGTCGTCGGTCAGCTCGTAGCCGCTGCCGCCCTTCTTGGTGGCCAGCTCGACCTTGCCGCTGTACATGCTGGTGCCGGCGCCGGTCTCGATGACCTGGTGCTGGAACAGCTTCTTGCCGGTGCTGGCGTCGGTGACGACGTGCAGCTCGCTGGGGGTGCCGTCCTTCTGGACGCCCTTGACGACCGTCTCGTACGCGAGAACGGGCTTGCCGGAGGCGGCCCAGATCACCTTGTTGGGCGTCGCCGCGTCGGACTTCTTGATGCCCTCGGTCTTACCGGACACCGACTCGGCGGACGTCGCGGCCGACTTCGGGGCGATCTTCGGGGTGGTGGAGGCGACCTTGATGGTGGCCTTCGTGGCCTTGGTGGTCGACTTGATGGCGCCGCCCTTGGCCTGGTGGACGACGAGGTCGCCGCCGAGTACGGGCAGGCCGTCGTAGGTGCGCTCGTAGCGGGTGTGCGTGGTGCCGTCCGCGTCCTTGATGACGTCCTTGACGACCAGCTTCTCCTTGGCCCCGAGGCCCAGCTCCTCGGCGGTCTTCGCCTTCGTGGCCTGCGCGTCGCGCAGCAGTTCGGCGCGGTGCGAGGCGGTCATCTTCACCGGGGCGCCGGCGGCCTCCGGGGAGGCGGGGGCCGCGCCCGCCGTGCCGGTGGCGATGCCGGCCGCGAGCAGCGCGGCGGCGGCCACGGAGGCACCGGCGATACGGGTGGTACGCGATATGTGGGGGGTCACGCGTGCTCCTTCAACTTTGCCTGTGGTGGGGGGTGCAAAGCGATGCGGGTGGTACGTGCGGGGTTAGCGTGCCACCCGAACGGGCGGCTGTCACCGGCTAATTGGCGCCGCTTCGCAATTTGTTCGCAAAGAGCGCGCCCGCGTCCGCATAACGGAGGAGTGCCACCCCCGCCGAGCGGCGGGGGTGGCACTCCCTGTTGTCCGTCTGCCGGAAGACCGGGTCAGAAGGTCAGCTTCCAGCTGTTGATGTGGCCCGTGTCGCCGGAGTACACGTCCCGCACCCGCAGCTTCCAGGTGCCGGCCGCGTTCTCCGCCGAGGCGTTGACGGTGTACGTGGTCTTCACGTCCGCCGCCGAGTCCCAGGAGCTGGAGTTCTTCAGGCGGTACGCGGTGCCGTCCGGCGCGACCAGGTCGATGACCAGGTCACCGCGGTAGCTGTGCACGATGTCCACGCCGACCTTGAGCGTGCTGGGCGCCTTGCCGGTCCGGTTGACGCTGATCGACGAGGTCACCGCGGAGCCCGCGTCCGGGATCGCCACGTCGTTGGTGTTCTCGAAGACGTTGCCGCCCGGGTCGGGGTCGCCGCCGTCCCCGACGCGGCTGCCGACGTTCACCGCGGCCCAGGTGTTGGCGACCGTGTTGTAGGTCGGGGTGTCCTTGCCGAAGAGGTCGGCGGCGGCCTGCAGGGTGGCGGTGCGGGCGCCCGCGAAGTTGGTGTTGGAGCTCATGTACTGGGTGAGCGCCTTGTACCAGACCTTCTCGGCGTTGGCCCGGCCGATGCCCGGCACGGGCAGACCGTCGGAGGTCGGGCTGTCGTAGTGCACGCCGTTGATGTCCTTCGCGCCGCTGCCCTCGGACAGCAGGTAGAAGAAGTGGTTGGCGATGCCGGAGGAGTAGTGCACGTCGACGTTGCCGACACCGGAGTACCAGGAGTCCTTGGACGCGCCGTCCTTGCTGGGCTTGTCCATGTAGCGCAGCGGGGTGCCGTCACCGTTGATGTCGATCTTCTCGCCGATGAGGTAGTCGCCCGGGTCCTTGGGGTTGTTGGCGTTGAACTCGACGGCCGCCGCGAAGATGTCGGAGGTCGCCTCGTTCAGGCCGCCGGACTCACCGCTGTAGACCAGGTCGGCGGTGTTGGAGGTGACGCCGTGGGTCATCTCGTGCGCGGCCACGTCGATCGAGGTGAGCGGCGCGGCGTTGCCCGACCCGTCGCCGTAGGTCATGCAGAAGCAGCTGTCGTCCCAGAAGGCGTTGACGTAGTTGTTGCCGTAGTGGACCCGGCTGTACGCGCCGACGCCGTCGCCCTTGATGCCGCTGCGGCCGTGCACGCTCTTGTAGTAGTCCCAGGTGAGCTGGGCGCCGTACGCGGCGTCCACGCCCGCGGTCTGCACGTTCTGCGGGGTGCCGTCGCCCCAGACGTCGTCCGGGTCGGAGAAGAGCGTGCCGGTGCCGGACGAGCCGTGGTTGAGGTTGTAGGTCTTGTGGTTGCCGCGCGTGGTGTCGGTCATGGTGTACGAGGGCGCCGTGCCGATCGTCACCTGGCCGCTGTACTGGCTGTTGCCGGTGCCCTGGTCGATCTCCTGGTACTGGAACAGCTTCTCGCCGGTGGTGGCGTCGGTGATGACGTGCAGCCGGTTCGGCGTCTGGCCGTCGTCCTGCAGCCCGCCGACCACGGTCTCGTACGCGAGGACCGGCTTGCCGTCCGCCGCCCAGATCACCTTGCGGGGCTCCTTGGCGTCGGACTTCTCCGCGCCCTCCGCCTTCGACGCCTTCAGGGCCTTGGCCTCGGCGGCCGCGGGCGTCACGGCCGCCTTCGTGCCGGCCACGGCTATCCGGGCCCGGACGCCCTTGGTGACCCGCTCGACCTTGCCGGTCCTGGTCTCGTGCACGACGAGGTCGCCGCCGAGGACGGGCAGCCCCTCGTAGGTGCGCTCGTACCGGGTGTGCGTCGTGCCGTCCCGGTCCTGCTGGACGTCCCGGACGACGAGCTTCTCCTTGGCGCCGAGCTGCAGCTTCTTCGCCGTCTGCGCGGTGGTGGCGGCGGCGTCCTTCAGCAGCTCCGCACGCTGCGAGGGGGAGAGCTTGGCGGGCAGGGCGCCCGCCCGGGGCTGTGCGTGTGTGCTGCCGGGGTTGGGCGCGGCGTTGCCCGCGCCGGTCTGCACGCCGACGGCGAGGAGGGCCGTCACGGCGACGAGGGTGCCGGTGGCCATCACACGTCTGCGGCCCGTCGCGGCACGTCCATGGGGGGTGCGTCTCACGCTGGCTCCTTCTGCGGGGCCGCGGCGGTGTGGGCCACGGCCGGGGGGACCGGGCGGCGGGGTGGCCGTCCGGGCAGAACAAGTGCGTGTGGGGGGAGCGGTACGTACGTGACCGGCGCGGGCAGTGGTGCTGTGGGGACCCGCCCCGACTGCCGCGCAGCTTCCCACCCGCCGCGCCCGTTTGTCAGGATCCGTTCAAGAACATGGCCGGAAACCGTCCGTAGAGCGGCGGTTGGCGTTCGTATAGCGGTCAACCAAGGCAGAGGCCGGTCGGAGTCGGGTCAGTCGGCCTTGACGCGGACCTCGTCCCGGATGCGGCCCGCCTTGTCGGCGAATGCCTGGAGGTCGACGGAGGCCGGATCGGCCTCGGGGTCGGCGCCGTCCACCTCCATCACGCTCACCTCATGGCTCCCGTCGGCCCAGCTGCAGAAGGGCACGGTGATCTCCGTGCCGGCCTGGTCCTTGGTCATGACGCCGCAGGTCACCGGAGTGTCATCGCCCTTGGGGGTGAACTCCCGCTCCGGCACGGGCTGGGCGGCGCCCTCGCCCTCGTTCATGCCGTCGATGTTGCTGTCGAGCGCCCGGTCCGGATCGTCGATGGTCCCGTACAACCCGGTGTACGTCAGGGACTTGGTGCCGTGGGTGTACTGGCCGCCCACCGCCTTCATGCCGTGCATGCCGTTGCCGTCGTGCGGGATCTGGCGGTCGATCGTGTCGCTGATGTCCTGGGCGATCCGGTAGGTCCCGTTGTCGAGCGTCTTCGGGACGATGAGCGTGTACCGGGGCCCGGAAGGGGCGGTACTGGAGTGCGAAGCCCCCGCCCCCGGCAGGAACTCGCGCACGATGCCTCCCACGACGAAGCAGCCGACCACCACACCGATCACGATGCCGGTGATCTTTCCCGCGTTGCTCTTCTTCGGCGGCGGCCCCATGGGCGGCATTCCCCAGGGGGCGCCGGGCTGCTGGCCGTACGGCGGCTGTCCTGGATACGGAGCTTGCCCCGGGTACGGCGCCTGGCCCGGGTACGGCGCCTGTGGCGGGCCGTACTGCGGTGCGCCGTAGCCCGGCTGCGGCTGCTGCGGATACGGCGGATAGGAGGGCCCGGGAGGCGGCGGCGTGCTCATGACCAACATCATTTCACGCGCCCGGGGCGGTCCTCACTGCACCAGGCTGTCCCGCCACGCCTCGTGGAGGGAGGCGAACTCGCCCTTGTTGCCGATGAGTTCGGCAGGTGTGCCGTCCTCGACGAGGCGGCCGTGGGACATCACCAGGACGCGGTCGGCGATCTCGACCGTGGAGAGGCGGTGGGCGATGACGACGGCCGTGCGGTCGCGCAGGACGGTGTGCATGGCGCGCTGGACCGCGCGTTCGCCGGGGATGTCGAGGGAGGACGTCGCCTCGTCGAGGATCAGTACCGCCGGGTCGGCGAGGAGCGCGCGGGCGAAGCCGACGAGCTGGCGCTGGCCTGCGGAGATACGGCCGCCGCGCTTGCGGACGTCGGTGTCGTAGCCCTCGGGGAGCGCGGCGATGAAGTCATGGGCGCCGATCGCCCGCGCGGCCCGCTCGATCTCGGCGCGGGGGGCCTCGGGGCGGCCGATGGCGATGTTCTCCGCGACCGTGCCGGAGAAGAGGAACGCCTCCTGGGTGACCATGACGACCCCGCGCCGCAGCTCGGTCGTGGACAGGTCGCGCAGGTCGACACCGTCCAGCAGCACCCGGCCGCCCGTGGGGTCGTAGAAGCGGGCGAGCAGCTTGGCGAGGGTGGACTTGCCCGCGCCCGTGCTGCCGACCACCGCGACGGTCTTCCCCGCGGCGAGCGTGAGGTCGAAGCGGGGCAGCACCTCGCCGCCGGTGCGGTACGCGAAGTGCACGCCCGAGAAGGTCACTTCGCGGCCGGGGCGGCCGTCGGCGCGCTCGGGCAGCGGCACGGGCGTGGCCGGTTCCGGTACGGCGGGACGCTGGGCGAGCAGGCCCGCGACCTTCTCCAGGGACGCGGCCGCCGACTGGTAGGCGTTCAGGAACATCCCGAGGCGGTCGATCGGGTCGTAGAGGCGCCGCAGGTACAGGACGGCGGCGGCCAGTACGCCGAGGGCCAGCGAGCCGGTGGCGACGCGGGAGGCGCCCCACAGGACGATGGCGGCGACGGCGATATTGGCGGCCGTACGGGAGAGGAGGACGTACCGGGCCATCTCCAGGGTGGCGCTGCCGTTGACCCGCTCGTGGACGCGGTTGAGACGGCCGAACGCCGCGTCGTTGGGCCGCTCGCGGCGGAACGCCTGCACGGGGCGGATGCCGTTGAGCGTCTCGGCGAACTTCACGATGACCGCGGCGATCGCCGTCGAGCGGCGCGCGTAGACCCTCTTGGAGCGGCGCCGGTAGGAGCGGATGAAGAGCAGCAGCGGCCCCGCGGAGAGCACGGCCGCCGCGCCCAGGCCCCAGTCCAGGTACAGCAGCATCGCCGTGACGTAGACGATGGACAGCACGACCCCGACCAGCTCCTGCAGGCCGTCGTTGAGCAGCTCGCGCAGCGATTCCACGTCGGTCGTCGAGCGGGAGATCAGCCGTCCCGAGGTGTAGCGCTCGTGGAAGTCCAGGCTGAGCGCCTGGGCGTGCCGGAAGATCCGGCCGCGCAGGTCGCGCAGTACGTCCTGGCTGACCCGCGCGCAGGACCGCGTGAAGCCGTACTGGAGGGCGCCCGCGGCCAGCGCGCACGCCAGGTATCCGGCGCCGACGGCGAGCAGCGGGCCGTGGTCGTGCGCCCGCAGCGCGGGCACGGCGTGGTCGATGGCGTACGCGACCAGCAGCGGCCCGGCCTGCACGGCGGCCTGCTGGAGGAGGAGCAGCACGACGGTGAGCCGGCCGCGGGCCGCGTACGGGCGCAGCAGCGAGCGCAGCAGGGCGAGCGAGGCGCCCTTGGGGGTGGGCAGGACGTCCCGGTCGAAGGGGTCGCCGGCGGTGGGCGGGCCGGGCGGTGCGGCCGCGTCGGCGTCGCTGTCCTCGGGTGGCCGGCCGGCGGCGGTCGTGGTCGTGGTCATCGCTCCGTCTCCTCTGCGGTGCGGGCCGGGTCGGCGGGGCTCGGGGCGCTGGACGGGCCCGCACCGGCCGGATCGGCGCCGGACATCAGATGGGCGTACTCCGCGCTCTCGCGCAGCAGCTGCTGATGCGTGCCGACCGCGGTGATGCGGCCGCCGGAGAGCAGCGCGACCCGGTCGGCGAGCAGGACCGTGGAGGGGCGGTGCGCGACGATCAGCGCGGTCGTGGTCGCCAGCACCTCGCGCAGCGCGGCCTCCACCCGCGCCTCGGTGTGCACGTCCAGCGCGGAGAGCGGGTCGTCCAGGACGAGGAAGCGCGGGGACCCGACCACCGCGCGGGCCAGCGCGAGCCGCTGCCGCTGCCCGCCGGACAGGCTCAGCCCCTGCTCGCCGACCTGGGTGTGCTCGGCCTGCGGCAGCGCGGCGACGAACTCGTGCGCCTGGGCGACCCGCAGCGCCCGCCGCACGCCGTCCCCGTCCGCCTCCTCGCCGCCCATCAGGACGTTCTCCGCCGCGGTCGCCGAGAAGAGCGTGGGCTCCTCGAAGGCCACCGCGACCAGCGACCGCAGCTCGTCCCGCGGCAGCGTCATGATGTCGCGCCCGTCCAGGGTGATCCGCCCGCCGGTCGCGTCGTACAGCCGCGGTACCAGCGCGGTGAGCGTGGTCTTGCCGCTGCCCGTGGCGCCCACCAGGGCCATCGTCTCGCCGGGCCGGACGTGCAGGTCGACGCCGCGCAGCGTGGGCGGCGCGCCGGCGGGCGCGTCGGGGTAGCGGAACTCCACGCCGGTGAAAGCGAGGCCGTCGGGGGCCGGGGCGCCGGGGGCGGCCGGGAGTACGGACGCGTCGGCCGCATCCGCCTCCGGCACGTCCATCACCTCGAAGTACCGGTCCGCCGCGGTCGCCGATTCATTGCTGATCGCCAGCAGGAAGCCGATGGACTCCACCGGCCAGCGCAGCGCCAGCGCGGTGGACAGGAACGCCACGAGCGTGCCCGCCGACAGGTCACCGTCGGCGACCTGGACCGTACCGAGGATCAGCGCGGCCCCGATCGCGGTCTCCGGCAGGACCGTGATGACGCCCCAGATCGCGGCGAGCAGCCGGGCCTTGTGCAGCTCGGTGGCGCGCAGCTCGTGGGTGAGGGCGGTGTAGGCACGGGCCTGGGCGCGGTGCCGGCCGAACCCCTTGATGATGCGGATGCCCAGTACCGCCTCCTCGACCAGCGTGGTCAGATCGCCGACCTGGTCCTGCGAACGGCGCGCCGCGACGGAGTACTTCGCCTCGAAAACCGAGCACAGCACCACCAGCGGCACGATCGGCGCGAGCAGGACCAGCCCCAGCGACCAGCGCTGGGCCAGCAGGATGGCGCAGCCCGCGAGGATCGTGACGCCGTTGACGAACAGGAACGTCAGCGGGAACGCCAGGAACATCCGCAGCAGCTGCAGGTCGGTGGTGCCGCGCGAGAGCAACTGCCCGGTGGGCCAGCGGTCGTGGAAGGCCACCGGCAGCCGCTGGAGGTGGCGGTACAGCGCGGCGCGCATCGCCGCCTCGACGCTCGCCAGCGGGCGCGCGACCAGCCACCGGCGCAGCCCGAAGAGCCCCGCCTCGGCCAGCCCCAGGAGCAGCAGGATGCCGCCGCCCAGCCAGATGCCCGCCGCGTCCCGCTCCGCGACCGGCCCGTCCACCAGCCACTTCAGTACGAGCGGAATGAGCAGGCCCGTGCCGGACGCCAGGACGGCGACGCCCGCCGCACCGGCCAGCCGGGCCCGCACGGGGCGGACGTACGGCCACAGGCGCAGCAGCGAGCGCACGGGGGAGCGGGGAGTGGGGACGGCGGACTCGGGGCGGTGCGCGTCATCGCTCATCAGCAGTGAGCGTAGAAGTCACCACTGACAATCCTCACGCGGTTTTTTCCCGCCGCGACCCGGAACGGGCCGACCCAGGACAGGCGGACCCGGGCCGGACGGTCACCGCCCGGCCCGTAGCAGCCACACCGCCCGCCCCGGCATCTCCACCTCGGCACCCGCCTCGTACGCCGTGCCCGGCGCCGCCTCCTGGTCCTCCCGCGCGGTGTCGACGAGGAGTTCATACGTACGGGCCCACGGCGCGCCCGGAAGGGTGAAGCGGCCCGGCGCCTCCCCGGCGTGCAGCACGACGAGGAAGCTGTCGTCGGTGACCGGCAGCCCGCGCTCGTCCCGCTGCGCGATGTCCGTACCGGACAGGAACATGCTCAGGCCCGCGGCGTGCGCGTACCAGTCCGCGTCCGTCATCTCCGTCCCCGCCGGCGTGAACCACGCCAGGTCCCGCAGCCCGTCGGGCCCCTGCGGCCGCCCCGAGAAGAAGGCGCGGCGGCGCAGCACCGGGTGCGCCCGGCGCAGCGTGATCAGCCGGGCGACCAGCTCGGTCAGCGGCCGCCACTCCGGGTCGTCCGCCAGCGACCAGTCCAGCCAGCCCAGCTCGTTGTCCTGGCAGTAGCCGTTGTTGTTGCCGTGCTGGGTGCGGCCCAGCTCGTCGCCCGCGACCAGCATCGGCACGCCCGTGGAGAGCAGCAGCGTGGTGAGGAGGTTGCGCAGCTGGCGGCGGCGGAGCGCCTTGATGTCCGGGTCGTCGGTCTCGCCCTCGGCGCCGCAGTTCCACGAGCGGTTGTCGTCCGTGCCGTCGCGGTTGGCCTCGCCGTTGGCCTCGTTGTGCTTGTGTTGGTAGGACACCAGGTCGCGCAGGGTGAAGCCGTCGTGCGCCGTGATGAAGTTGACCGACGCCTGCGGGCGGCGGCCGCCCCAGGCGTACAGATCGCTGGACCCGGACAGCCGGTAGCCGAGGTCGCGGACGTCCGGGTACGCGCCGCGCCAGAAGTCGCGCACGGCGTCGCGGTACCGGTCGTTCCACTCCGTCCACAGCGGCGGGAACGCCCCGACCTGATACCCGCCCATCCCCACGTCCCACGGCTCGGCGATCAGCTTCACCCGGCGCAGCACCGGGTCCTGCGCGATCACCGCGAGGAACGGCGAGAGCATGTCCACGTCGTGCATGGACCGGGCGAGCGCCGCGGCCAGGTCGAAGCGGAAGCCGTCCACGCCCATCTCGGTGACCCAGTAGCGCAGCGAGTCGGTGATCAGGCGCAGCACGTTGGGCTGTACGACGTGCAGGGTGTTGCCGCAGCCGGTGTAGTCGGCGTACCGGCGCGGGTCCTGCTGGAGGCGGTAGTAGCCGCGGTTGTCTATGCCGCGCAGCGACAGCATCGGGCCCATCTCGTTCGCCTCGGCCGTGTGGTTGTAGACCACGTCGAGGATGACCTCGATGCCCGCGTCGTGCAGCGCGCGCACCATCCGGCGGAACTCGCCCACCTGCTGGCCGCGCGTCCCGGAAGCGGCGTACGCGGCGTGCGGTGCGAAGTAACCAATGGAGTTGTAGCCCCAGTAGTTGCGCAGGCCGCGCCGGAGCAGATGGTCCTCGTGCGCGAACTGGTGCACGGGCAGCAGCTCGACGGCGGTGACGCCGAGTCGGGTCAGATGCCCGATCGCGGCCGGGTGCGCGAGCCCGGCATACGTGCCGCGCAGCCGCTCCGGGATGTCCGGATGGCGCTTCGTGAAGCCGCGCACGTGCAGCTCGTAGATCACCGAATCGGCCCACGGCGTCTTCGGGCGGTGGTCGTCCTCCCACTCGTCACCGGACGCGTCGTCGTGCACCACCACGCCCTTGGGGACGTGCGGCGCGGAGTCCCTGTTGTCGCGCACGGTGTCCGCTATGTGCTGCTCGGGCCAGTCCCGCACATGGCCGTACACCTCCGGCGGCAGCCGGAAGTCCCCGTCGATCGCGCGCGCGTACGGATCGAGCAGCAGCTTCGCCGGATTCCAGCGGGCCCCGGTCCAGGGGTCCCAGCGGCCGTGCACGCGGTAGCCGTACCGCGTCCCCGGCAGCACGCCGGGGACGAAGCCGTGCCAGATCTCGTGCGTCAGCTCGGTGAGCGGATACCGGGTCTCGGCGCCCGCGTCGTCGAAGAGGCACACCTCCACCGACTCGGCGCCCGCCGACCACAGCGCGAAGTTCGTCCCCGCGACGCCGTCCGGGCCGCTGCGGAAGCGCGCCCCGAGGGGCTGCGGGCTCCCGGGCCGCACCGTGACCGTGCCCGGGGCCGTTCTCGCCCGGCCGTCGTCCGGCAGTGCCTCCTGCTCCAGCGCGCTCGACACGTGGCAGCCTCCCGCCGCTCGGCGACTCGATCGGGCGGTGCCCGCGCGACGTCCCGGCCGCGCGCGTGGACGTGCCCTCCCGGCGATCCATCCCTGCCCCCTTCCTTCCCCGAACTGGGCAGGACCTCACGTTTCCCCACGAAGCGAACGCTCGTTGAGACCACCGTGAGCTACCGAACCCTCAGAAACCGAGCGGCCGGGCGGCCCTGGACGGCCGCCGTACCGCTGCTCACCGGCGCCGTCCTGCTCGCCGCCTGCCAGGGGCCGGGCGGGTGGACGTCGGACGCGCCGCGCCCCGCGCACGAGGCCGTACGGGTGGTACCGGACGACGGCGCGCGCGGCGTGCGCGCGGACCACCGCATCGAGGTACGGGTACCGGACGGGCGGCTGGAACGGGTCGAGGTCACCCGGGCGGGGGACACCGGCAGCGCGCCGGTGCCCGGCCGGCTCTCCCCCGACGGGCTCGGCTGGCGCTCCGCCGGCGTCCCGCTCGCGCTCGCCTCCCGGTACACCGTCGAGGCCGTGGCGCTGGACGGGCAGGGGCGGCGCACCGCCCGGCACACCTCCTTCACCACCTACGTGCCCCGGCACCGCGTCGTCGGCTTCTTCCGGCCCGAGCACCGCTCCACCGTCGGCACCGGAATGATCGTCTCCTTCGACTTCAACCGCCCGGTGCGCGACCGCGCCGCCGTCGAGCGGGCCGTCTCCGTCACCGCACGCCCCGCCGTGCGCATCGCGCCCCACTGGTTCGGCGCGCGCCGGCTGGACTTCCGGCCCCGGGAGCGCTGGCGGCCGGGCACGGAGGTGACGATGGCGCTGCGGCTGCGGGACGTGCGTGCGGCGCCCGGGGTGTACGGGATCCAGCACAAGACCGTCCGTTTCCGGATCGGCCGGGATCAGACCAGCGTGGTTGACGCCGCCGCGCACACCATGACCGTACGGCGCGCGGGGACGCCGCCGGTGACCCTGCCGGTCACCGCGGGGGACCAGGACAATCCGACGTACAACGGCCGGATGGTGATCCTGGAACGGCATCCGATGACCCGGATGGACGGCGGAACGGTCGGCTTCGGTGGCGAGTACGACATCCCCGATGTGCCGCACGCGCTGCGACTGACCACCTCGGGGACGTTCCTGCACGGGAACTACTGGGCGCCACGGGGGACGTTCGGCGGCGCCAACACCAGCCACGGGTGCGTCGGGCTCCGCGATGAGCAGGGCGGCAGCCCGGACACCCCGGCGGGCTGGTTCTACCGCAACTCGCTGATCGGCGACGTCGTCGAGGTGATCCGCTCCCAGGACGCGACGGTGGCGCCGGACAACGGGCTCGGTGGCTGGAACATGCCGTGGGAGGAGTGGCTGCGGGGCTCCGCCGTCCGCTGAGCCGGCAGACCGCGCGGACACCGGCCGCACCGTTATCCGGCCGACTTGGCCGCCCGCGCGGCCCCTCGCGTACTTCCCGTACCACCGCCCCCACTTGGGACGAAACGGTGACATGTCCGGGGAGTCCGCCCTCGTCCCCGGTGTGGTTATCTGGCGGCAGGCGCGCGCGTGGCCCGTGCCGCGCGCCGCGGATGCGGGCCGTGCGAGGGGAAAAGAGGCCAAGTCTTGGACGTGCAGCCGATATGGGGGGCGCCGCGAGGGCGGTTTCGGCGGCGGCAGGGGGGAAGGGTCCTGCTCGCTCCGGTGCTCGGGGCGCTGATGGTGCTGGTGGCCGCGTGCGGCGGCAGCGGTGAGGGCAGGGGGGACGACGACGGCAAGGACGCCGCGTCGCAGGCGGCGGTGAAGATCTCGGTCGAGGACGGCGCCGAGGACGTCGGCACGAGCGGCGCCCTGAAGGTGACGGTGGACAAGGGCACGCTGAAGTCCGTGACGGTCAAGGACCGCAAGGGCAACACCGTCGACGGCAAGCTGTCCGAGGGCGGCAGCGTATGGAAGCCGGTACGGCACCTGAGCACGGCGACGGAGTACACCGTCGACGCCGTGGCGAAGGACTCCGAGGGCCGTGAGGCCGCCGAGCACGCCGACTTCACCACCCTGGAACCGAAGAACACCTTCACCGGTCGCTATGTGCCGGAGAACGGGCAGACGGTCGGCGTCGGCATGCCGGTCGACGTGCGCTTCACGCGCGGCATCACGAACCCGAAGGCGGTCGAGGACGCGATCAAGGTGACGGCCGAGCCGTCCGTGCCGATCGACGGCCGCTGGTTCGGCAACGACCGCCTGGAGTTCCGCCCGGAGAAGTACTGGAAGCCGGGCACGAAGGTCACGCTCTCCATGGACCTCAACGGCGTCGAGGGCCGCCCCGGGGTGTACGGGACGCAGACCAAGAAGGTCACCTTCACCGTCGGCCGCAGCCAGATCAGCACGGTGGACGCGGCATCGCACCAGATGACGGTGGTCCGCGACGGCAAGAAGATCAAGACGCTGCCGGTCACCGCGGGCGCGCCGGGCACCGAGACGTACAACGGCAAGATGGTGATCAGCGAGAAGCACCCGGTGACGCGGATGAACGGCGAGACCGTGGGCTTCGGCGGGGAGTACGACATCCCCGACGTACCGCACGCGATGCGGCTCAGCGACTCCGGCACGTTCATCCACGGCAACTACTGGTCGGGGCAGTGGACGTTCGGCAACCGCAACGCCAGCCACGGCTGCGTGGGCCTCTTCGACTACCGCGGCGGCAGCACGTCGACGCCCGCCGGCTGGTTCTACGGCAACTCCATGATCGGTGACGTGGTCGTCGTCAAGAACTCGCACGACCGCACCATCCAGCCGGAGAACGGGCTGAACGCGTGGAACATGCCGTGGGAGCAGTGGAAGGCGCCGCAGTAAGACCTTTGGCGGAGCCGCGACGGGGCGTCCGGTGCACTGTGACCAAGTGCACCGGCGCCGTCCGCGTGAACGGCTACTAACCTGCCCTCATGACTGTGAACTTCGAGGTGGCCGACGGCGTCGGCACCGTCCGTCTGGACCGTCCGCCCATGAACGCGCTGGACACCGCCACCCAGGACCGGCTGCGCGAGCTGGCCGAGGAGGCCACCCGCCGCGACGACGTCCGCGCGGTGGTGATCTGGGGCGGCGAGAAGGTGTTCGCGGCCGGCGCGGACATCAAGGAGATGCAGGTGATGGACCACGCGGCGATGGTCGCCCGGTCCAAGGCGCTGCAGGACTCCTTCACCGCCGTCGCCCGCATCCCCAAGCCCGTGGTGGCCGCGGTCACCGGGTACGCGCTCGGCGGCGGCTGCGAGCTCGCCCTCTGCGCCGACTTCCGCATCGCCGCGGAGAACGCCAAGCTCGGCCAGCCCGAGATCCTGCTCGGCCTGATCCCGGGCGCGGGCGGCACCCAGCGCCTCGCCCGCCTCATCGGCCCGTCCAAGGCCAAGGACCTGATCTTCACCGGCCGCCAGGTGAAGGCCGACGAGGCGCTCGCCCTCGGGCTGGTGGACCGGGTGGTTCCCGCCGAAGAGGTGTACGCGCAGGCGCACGCCTGGGCGGCCCGGCTCGCCGTGGGCCCGGCGATGGCGCTGCGCGCCGCGAAGGAGTCGGTGGACGCCGGTCTGGAGACCGACATCGACACCGGACTGACGATCGAACGGAACTGGTTCGCAGGCTTGTTCGCCACCGAGGACCGCGCGACGGGCATGCGCAGCTTCGTCGAGGAGGGCCCCGGCAAGGCCAAGTTCCGCTGACGCGAGCGATGTTGGCGGTACGGATGGGGTCGGGCATGCACTGCCCGTGCTCCTTGCGGGCGAATGATGCCCGGCTCAAGGGAGCCTTAAGCCGTCCCCGCGAACCGGCCCCGACGATCATCCGCGGGCGGGCAACGTCGCAGGTCAGGAAGGCTGTACTGGGGTGTTGACTGCCCTTGGCATATGTCGGCAGGGGGTGCGGGAACCGCGGATTCCGGGCGACCGATTCCAGCGGTTCCGCCCCCGTACCGTGCCGGTTGCGTCCATGATGGTGGCATGGCGGGCCTCGAAGGTACGGAGCAGCCGCGGCCGGGGACCGGCACGGCTGCCGCGCGACGGTTGCTGCCCGCCCAGGACGCGGAGGGGGAGAGGGCCAGGGTGACGGCTGCCGCTCGGGGCGACGGAGCATCCCGGACGCTCGATCTCATCGGCGATCCCGCCCATGAAGAGGTACGGCTGCCCTCGCGCCCCGAATCCGCCGCCACGGCCCGGAGATTGACGCAGTCCGTCCTGCTGAAACAGTGGTCGCTGACGCCCCAGCTCGCCGAGTACGCCGTGCTGCTCGTCTCGGAGCTGGTCGGCAACGCCGTCCGGCACACCGGCGCCCGCACGTTCGGCCTGCGGATGCTGCGCCGCCGCGGCTGGATCCGCATCGAGGTGCGCGACCCGTCCCGCGGGCTGCCCTGTCTGATGCCGGTCCACGAGCTGGACGTGAGCGGCCGCGGGCTCTTCCTGGTGGACAAGCTCTCCGACCGCTGGGGCGTGGACCTGCTGCCGCGCGGCAAGACGACGTGGTTCGAGATGCGGGTGACGGACCGCGCGTGAAACGTGACTGGGGCCCTTCCGCGGTGTCGCGGAACGGGCCCCAGTAGTCGCGCGCCGAAGGGCGGAAGGGGTGTGCCCACGGCGCCGTTACGACCTGGCCCGGGTCAATGGGGGGTCGTTGCCCCGACTATCGCAGGCGGGATGGGCGGCTGCCAAAAGGGCATAACGGGCAGTGGTGGATGTATGGGGAGTAAGTCACAGCTGATCGAAGGTGAGTTGTGCCACCGGCCTTGCAATCGCCGTGCCTGGCCGGGAATCGCTGAGTAATTACCGGAGTTCGCCGAGGGCTGTACGGGGTGCCGGGCCGGGGTCTCGGCGGTCCGTAGGATGGGCGCCGAGCCGCTCGCCGTGGGCGGCACCGGACACCGGGGAGGGAGCGGCCGCATGGGAGCGACGGGACGTGCGCACCGCTCGGCGGCCTGGACGCTGCTCCTCCTCCTGACCGTGGTCTTCGCGCCGCTGCTGTGCGGCACGTCGGGCGGCCCGGCCGCGACGCCGGCCGCCGCTCCCGTGGTGACGCCGGTCTCCGACGTCGCGCCCGCCCCCGTCGCCGCCGCCGGGCCCAAGAAGTGCGCGCCGCACGACGCGCCCGGGCAGGGCGAGACCGTGCCCGCGCCCGCGACGCACCGCGGCGAACCGCTCGCGGCGCCCGCGGTCACCCCGGTCCCGTACCTCTCCCACGACCCCGCGAGCTGCGCCCTCGCCCGGCCGCCCACCGGCCCGGCCCCCGCCACCGATCCCTGCGCCCTCCTGCCCGTACTGCGGATATAGGGCCGCCACGCGCGCACCGGTCCTCCGGACCGGCCGTCGCGCCCCGGCCGCACCACCTCGGTATCCGTATCCGCATCCGTACGTCAGGAGCACACCCATGTCCGCAACCGCTTCACCGGGCCGCCGCCTCGCGGCCGTCGGCGCGATCCTCGCCCTCATCGTCGGTCTCGTCGCCCTCGGCATCGCCGTCGGCACGGCCGTCGAGGACAGCGGCAGCAGCAAGGCCGCCGAGCCCGGCCCCGCCGCGTCCGTCGAGACCGAGGACCCCGACGGCCGCCAGAAGATGTACGACGACCTTGCGAAGCAGACCTCGCGCCGGGAGAAGGGCGACGCGCTGGCCGTCGGCCGCGCCGACGCGCCGGTCGTGCTCGTCGAGTACGCCGACTACCAGTGCGGCTTCTGCGGCCGCTTCACCCGCGAGACCCAGCCCGAACTGATCGAGAAGTACGTGGACAAGGGCGTCCTGCGCATCGAGTTCCGCAACTTCACCATCTACGGCGAGGACTCCGAGCGGGCGGCGCGCGCGTCCTGGGCCGCCGGGCAGCAGGGCAAGTTCTGGGAGCTGCACGACGCGCTGTACGCCAAGAGCCGCAAGGGCCCCGCGCTCGCCGAGGACAAGCTCGTGGAGCTGGCGCGCGACAGCGGCGTCGAGGACATCGACCGCTTCCGGCGCGACATGAAGAGCGACGAAGCGAAGAAGGCGCTGGACCGCGACCAGCAGGAGGGTTACCAGCTCGGCGTGCAGTCCACGCCGTCGTTCCTGGTCAACGGCGCGCCGATCGCCGGCGCCCAGCCCACCGCCACCTTCACGCAGGCCGTCGACGAGGCCGCCGAGCGAGCGGGCAAGGACGGGGGCGGCAAGTGACCGACATCGGCTATCTCGCCGCCTTTCTGGGCGGCGTCCTCGCCCTGGTCAGCCCCTGCAGCGCGCTACTGCTGCCGGCCTTCTTCGCGTACTCGCTCGCCACGCCCGGCCGGCTGCTCGCCCGTACCGGCGTGTTCTACCTGGGCCTGGCGGTCACGCTGGTGCCGCTCGGCGCCGCCAGCACCGCCGCGAGCCGGCTCTTCAACGGCCACCGCGACGTGCTCATCGCCGTCGGCGGCTGGGTGGTGATCGCGATGGGCGTGCTGCAGATCCTGGGGCTGGGCTTCGCGTCCCGCCGCGCGCAGTCCGCCGCGGCCCGGATCACCCCGCGCTCGGCCGTCTCGACCTTCCTGCTGGGCTGCGTCTACGGCCTGGCGGGTTTCTGCGCCGGGCCGATCCTGGGCGCGGTGCTGACGGTCACGGCGGTCAGCGGCTCGCCCGTGTACGGCGCGTCGATGCTCGCGGTGTACGCGCTGGGCATGGCGCTGCCGCTGTTCGTCCTGGCCCTGCTCTGGGACCGGTTCGAGCTCGGGCGGCGCGGCTGGCTGCGCGGCCGGGAATTCGCCGTCGGGCCGCTGCGCCTGCACACCACGTCGCTGATTTCCGGGCTGTTCTTCATCGGCATCGGAATTCTTTTCCTGGCATTCAACGGAACGAGCGCGCTGCCCGGAATCCTGGATACCGACTCCGAATTCCGGCTGGAGGAATGGGTGTCCGGCGTCGGCGCCGCCGTGCCGGATTCCGTACTGATCGCGGCGGCCGCGCTCGTGGTCGCCGCGGTGCTCGGCCGGGTCGCGCTGCGTCCGGAAAAGAAGACGAAGGACTGATCCCACCCATGGGGGATGCGTAGGGCCATTCGGCTCATATCCGGGGCGGTGGCCGGTGACCTTCCGTGGCGTACGCGGGATGGCGCCGGCCGCCCACTACGTTGCCGAGCCATGGACGCCCTCCTCTTCGCCGGTCTCTTCGCCACGCTCCTGTGCATCGTGGGCCAGCGGAGCCGGGTGGTGGTGGTCGCGGTGTGGTCGGCGATGTTCGCCGCCGTCGTGTGGCTGATGGCGCATCACGTCCCGGAAATTCTCACGCTCGGTCTCGCGCAGTGAACCGCGCCGCGCCCCGTCGGCCCTTTCCCGCCGGCGGACCGGAAACGATTGGACCGGAGTTTTCTTTGTCATGAGTGCACTGCTGACCGGGCGGATGGCGACGCCGATGAGTACGCCGGCGATTCCCGCACTCGATCCCGGGCCGCCGGGAATCATCGCCCGCGCACAGTACTTGTTCGCCTGCCTTTTCGTGACCGGCTGGGCCGGCGTCCTCTGCGCCGGGCTGTATCTGCAGTTCGCCGGCGGGGAAGCGCCGTGCCCGCTCTGCGTCGTGCAGCGGATGTTCATGGTGCTGACGCTGCTGGGCGCCGCGCACATCGTCCGGCAGGGGCTGCGCGGCGCGGTGCCGCGCCGGGACTACCTGATGGGCTGGGGGCTCGCGCTCGTCGGCTGCACGGCCGGTTCGCTGGCGGCGGGGTGGCAGGCGCTGCCGTACCTCCTGGCCGGCGGCCGGGCGCCCGGCGGCGCGGCCCATGGCGGCGCGGCGTACGGCAGCAGTGCGTACGGCGACGTGGTCCAGGGGCTGCCGGCCGGTGTCTGGGCGTGGCTGTTCTTCCAGGCGTCGGTGCTCGCGATCGGCGCCGTGCTGGTCACCTCGCACCTCACCACGGCGCGGCGGATCCCCACGCAGGGCCTGCACCGGGCGGCGGGGCAGGCCGCACTGCTCCTCGCCGGAGTGGTCATCGTGGTGAGCGCGGTGGCCGTCTTCCTCCAGGCGGGACTGCACGCCTTCCTGCCCGTCGCCCCCAGCCGCTACCAGCTCCTGTACGACCTGGGGCTGTCTGACTGAGTCCCTTGGCGAACGAGGCATCAGCCATCAATTGAGGAAGCCCTACGGCGAGCAATCGGGTCCGCGAAAGCGGCGGCGATTTAGCCGCAAAGGCTGCTGCGCGTCCGCCCGGCGTCGGCGATCGTTGCACAGCAGGCACTTGCCGTACCCCGGCGGCAGCGGGTCCTCGGGGTCGCCGTACAACGGGTCGACCGCGCCGTGCGGATGCGCGGCGCAGCCGGTCGGACTGCCGGCCGGGCCGGTGTCGGTGCCGAGCGATCCGGCGGCGGTCAGGGCGCGCCGCAGGACGTCGACCAGCTGGTCGGCGTCCTGCCGGCTGGGGGCCTTCTGCAGGCCCGAGGCGAGGTCGGCGGCGAGGGTGAGCGCGGTCTGGAGTTCGCGCAGGTCTGCGTGACTCATGCTCCGGAGCGTAGGCGCACCCACTGACAGTTGATCTTCCGATCGCACTTGGTGGCATCCCATGGGCCGATGCATGCCCGTGGGATGCCACGGATTCACGCCGTGCGGGGGAAGACCCTCTTGCGGGGGGATGACGGCCCGGTGACCCCGGTGGTCCCGTTGGTCCCGGTGACCGCGGTGCCCCCGGCGCTCAGGGCGCGATCGGCAGTTCGCGCTTGTGGGCCGTGAGGCGGTAGCGGCGCACGATCGTCTCGAACGTCTGCTCGCTGACCGGCTTGCCCTCCAGGAAGTCGTCGATGTCGTCGTACGTGACACCGAGCGCGTCCTCGTCCGCCTTGCCCGGGTCCAGCGTCTCCAGGTCGGCGGTCGGGGTCTTCCAGACCAGCTCGGCGGGGGCGCCGAGGGCCTCGGCGACTGCGCGCACCCGGCGCTTGGTCAGCCCGGTCAGCGGCACCAGGTCGGCGGCGCCGTCGCCGAACTTGGTGAAGAAGCCGGACACCGCCTCGGCGGCGTGGTCCGTGCCCACGACCAGGCCCTCCTGGGCGCCGGCCACCGCGTACTGCGCGATCATGCGCTGCCGGGCCTTGATGTTGCCCTGCACGAAGTCCTGGTGGTGGGCGTCGCGGAAGAGCGCGCCGCCCTCCAGGACCGCCGCCAGCGCCGCGTCGCTGGCCGGCTTCACATCGACGGTGAGCAGCTTGTCGGCCTTGATGAAGGAGAGCGCGAGCTGCGCGTCGTGCTCGTCGGCCTGGACGCCGTAGGGCAGCCGCATGGCGTAGAACGTCGCGTCGTGCCCCGCCTCCCGCGCCCGCTCCACCGCGAGCTGGCAGAGCCGGCCCGCGGTGGTGGAGTCCACGCCGCCGCTGATGCCGAGCACCAGGGAGCGCAGCCCCGTGCCGGTCAGCCGCTCGGTGAGGAAGGCCACCCGGCGCTCGATCTCCTCGTGCGCGTCGAAGGACGCGGACACCTGGAGATCCCGGGCGATCTCCTGCTGCAGGCTCATGGACGCCGGGTCGGTCACGGTGGCTCCTCGTGGTCTCGCTGTGCCGCCGGGGCCCGCGGAGACGCGGGCGGCACCGGCACACAGACGCGTACGTACGAGGAAACTCTATTCTTCGTTGGCCCACGCCTTGAGAGCGGCCTTGCTGGAGAACTGGCCGACGTTCTTGTCGATCGGGTTGTCGGTGTACTGGTGGAAGCGCCACTTGGCCTTGATCCGCGGGCGGCCCGCGGAGACGTAGTCCGCTATCCACAGGCCGTCGCCGGCGTAGGACGTGGTGTCGTGGTTGAGCCAGAAGTCGCGGTTGCAGTACAGGAGCACCTGGTGGCGGTCCGGGCGCAGGGCCTTCACCTCGCGGATGAACTGGTCCTTCTGCGCGTTGCTCGCGTACGTCCCGGCGCTGGTGCGCTCCCAGTCGACTATCAGGATGTCGCCCAGTCTGGAGGCGCACTTGTCGACGAAGTACCGGGCCTGCGCCGCGATGTTCCCCGGCCACAGGAAGTGGTAGAAGCCGACCACGCATCCCGCCTCGCGGGCCCGCGCCGCCTGGGAGTTCTGGTGCGGATTGATGTAGGAGCGGCCCTCGGTCGCCTTGATGAAGACGAAGTCCAGGCCCTTGGTGGAGTACGTGGGCTGGTACGAGCTGACATCGACGCCGTGCAGCATTGCAATCCTCCCGCAACCGTGCGATTACCAAGCGTCACTGCGGTCCATCATGGACATGCCCGCTGACGCAAGGTCTCAAAGGTGGAGTTGCCCTCCGACCGTGCTTCGTCGCTCCCCTCGACGTCCCCCGTGCACGACGGCTGTGCACGCTGTGTGACAAGCGCCGTCGATAACCAAACGCCGTCCGGCGTACGGGAGTTCCCCGTGAGTCATACGGATACGGGGTGTACGCCCGGGGCGCAAGCAAAAAACGACAACGGGTCCGAACCCGGGGGAGGTTCGGACCCGTCACGGGTAAAGAGGTCAGGCCGGGGGGCGGGGCGCGTAGCGCGCCACCAGCAGGCCCAGCGTTGCCAGGGCGATCAGCATCACGAGAATCACGAACGGTCGCCTGCCCCGAACTCCCCAGTGCATTCCGTGACGTGAGTCACACACGTGACTGGCGGGCGCGGACCGGTCGCCGGCCCGGCCGCTCAGCACTCGATGATGTTCACCGCGAGCCCGCCGCGGGCCGTTTCCTTGTACTTCACGGACATGTCGGCGCCGGTGTCCTTCATGGTCTTGATGACCTTGTCGAGGGAGACGTGGTGGCGGCCGTCGCCGCGGAGGGACATGCGGGCCGCGGTGACAGCCTTCGCCGAGGCCATGCCGTTGCGCTCGATGCACGGGATCTGGACCAGGCCGCCGACCGGGTCGCAGGTCAGGCCGAGGTTGTGTTCCATGCCGATCTCCGCGGCGTTCTCCACCTGCTCCGGGGAGCCGCCCAGTACCTCCGCCAGGCCGCCCGCCGCCATCGAGCAGGCCGAGCCGACCTCGCCCTGGCAGCCGACCTCGGCGCCGGAGATGGAGGCGTTCTCCTTGAAGAGCATGCCGATGGCGCCCGCGGCGAGGAGGAAGCGGACCACGCCGTCCTCGTCCGCGCCGGGCACGAAGTTCATGTAGTAGTGCAGAACGGCGGGGATGATGCCGGCCGCACCGTTGGTGGGCGCGGTCACGACCCGGCCGCCGTCCGCGTTCTCCTCGTTGACGGCCATCGCGTAGAGCGTGACCCACTCCATCGCGTGGGCCAGCGGGTCGCCCTCGGAGCGCAGCGCGCGGGCCGCGTTCGCCGCCCGGCGGCGCACCTTCAGGCCGCCCGGCAGGATGCCCTCGCGGGACAGGCCGCGGCTGACGCAGGCCTGCATGACGTGCCAGATCTCCAGCAGCCCGGCGCGGATCTCCTCCTCCGTGCGCCACGCCTTCTCGTTCTCCAGCATCAGCGCGGAGATCGACAGGCCGGTCTCCTGGGCGAGCCGCAGCAGCTCGTCACCGGTGCGGAAGGGGTACTTCAGCACGGTGTCGTCGAGCACGATGCGGTCGGCGCCGACCGCGTCCTCGTCCACGACGAAGCCGCCGCCCACCGAGTAGTACGTCTTCTCCAGCAGCGGGGCGCCGTGCTCGTCGTACGCGAAGAGGGTCATGCCGTTGGCGTGGTACGGCAGCGAGCGGCGGCGGTGCAGGATCAGCTCGGTGGACTCGTCGAAGCCGATCTCGTGCGCATCGCCTATTTCGGCGTCCAGCAGCCGCAGCCGCTTGGTGGTGCGGATGCGCTCCACCATGTCGTCGGCCTTCTCGACGTCCACGGTGCGCGGGGAGTGGCCCTCCAGGCCGAGCAGGACGGCCTTGGGGGTGCCGTGGCCGTGGCCGGTGGCGCCGAGCGAGCCGAAGAGCTCGGCCCGTACGGACGAGGTCTGCGCGAGGAGGCCGTCCTTCTTGAGGCGGCCCACGAACATCCGTGCCGCGCGCATCGGGCCGACCGTATGGGAGGAGGACGGGCCGATGCCGATGGAGAAAAGGTCGAAGACGGAGATGGCCACGGTGGCGGACTCCTTTGTCTGCTCAGGGTGGGCGAGGGGCGGGATGCGTGCCGTGGCACGCTCCGCGGGAGCAGGCCGTGAACGGCGTAGGTGGGACGTTTCTTCGCCGACTGTCGAGCCTAACGCGACAGAAGGGGCTTACCGGGCGGTCACCGGACGTCCTGTGGCGAGGCGCACACGGCGCACCCGCCACGGCGATACGGCGGCGCGCACGCCACGGGCCCGGGGACAGGGTGCCCCGGGCCCGTGAAGCCCGTACGACCGCCGGGTGTCTTACTTGCCCAGCTCGGGGTAGAGCGGGTGCTTGTCGGCCAGCGCGGTGACGCGGGCCTTGAGGGCGGCCGCGTCGTATTCCGGCATCAGCGCCAGCGCGATGATGTCGGCGACCTCGCGGAAGTCCTCGGTGGTGAAGCCGCGGGTGGCCAGCGCCGGGGTGCCGATCCGCAGGCCCGAGGTGACCATCGGGGGCCGCGGGTCGTTCGGGACGGCGTTGCGGTTGACCGTGATGCCGACCTCGTGGAGGCGGTCCTCGGCCTGCTGGCCGTCCAGCTCGGAGTCGCGCAGGTCGACCAGGACCAGGTGCACGTCCGTGCCGCCGGACAGCACGTTGACGCCCGCCGCACGCGCGTCCGCGGAGGTCAGACGCTCGGCGAGGAGCCGGGCGCCCTCGACGGTGCGCTGCTGGCGCTCCTTGAAGTCCTCCGAGGCGGCGACCTTGAAGGAGACCGCCTTGGCCGCGATCACGTGCTCCAGGGGACCGCCCTGGAAGCCCGGGAAGACCGAGGAGTTCAGCTTCTTGGCGAACTCCTTCTTGGCGAGGATGATGCCGCCGCGCGGACCGCCGAGCGTCTTGTGCGTGGTGGAGGTCACGATGTCGGCGTGCTCGACCGGGTTCGGGTGCAGACCCGCGGCGACCAGGCCCGCGAAGTGCGCCATGTCGACCCACAGGTACGCGCCGACCTCGTCGGCGATGCGCCGGAAGGCGGCGAAGTCGAGCTGCCGCGGGTACGCCGACCAGCCCGCGATGATCACCTTGGGGCGGTGCTCCTTGGCGAGCTGCTCGACCTCGGCCATGTCGACCAGGCCGTTGCCGTCCACGTGGTAGGGGACCACGTTGAACTGCTTGCCGGAGAAGTTCAGGCGCATGCCGTGGGTGAGGTGCCCGCCGTGCGCGAGGTCCAGGCCGAGGATGGTGTCGCCCGGCTTGGCCATGGCGAACAGCGCTGCCTGGTTCGCGGAGGCGCCCGAGTGCGGCTGCACGTTGGCGTACTCGGCGCCGAACAGCTCCTTGACCCGGTCGATCGCGATCTGCTCGGTGACGTCGACGTGCTCGCAGCCGCCGTAGTAGCGGCGGCCGGGGTAGCCCTCGGCGTACTTGTTGGTGAGGACCGAGCCCTGCGCCTCCATGACGGCGACCGGAGCGAAGTTCTCCGACGCGATCATCTCGAGGGTGGACTGCTGACGGTGGAGTTCGGCGTCGACAGCGGCGGCGACGTCGGGGTCGAGCTCATGGAGGGAGCTGTTGAGAAGCGACATGAGTCTTCCTGGGTGGGAGCCTCCGAGGGGTTTATGACCCCTCGGCACGGCGGGCGGGCGTAGGTCAGCCGGCGGTGAAAGCGGTGTACTCGTCGGCGGAGAGCAGGTCCTCCGGCTCGCCGCTCAGCTTCACCTTGAACAGCCAGCCGCCCTCGAAGGGGGCGGAATTCACCAGCGACGGGTCGTTCGCCACGTCCTCGTTGATCTCCGTGACCTCACCGTCGACCGGGGAGTAGAGATCGCTGACGGACTTGGTCGACTCCAGCTCGCCGCAGGACTCACCCGCGGTGACGGTGTCGCCGACCTCGGGGAGCTGGGCGTAGACGACATCGCCGAGCGCGTTGGCCGCGTGCTCGGTGATGCCGACCGTCGAGACGCCGTCCTCGGCGGCCGACAGCCACTCGTGCTCCTTGCTGTACCGGAGCTGCTGGGGGTTGCTCATGGTTCGATTCTCCTGGATGCGCGGGAATGATCGTGCAGAGGGTCTTGACAGGTGAGACGCGAACGCGTCACTTCTGCCGTCCGTACGGAACTTCTACCGTCCGCAGGGACGGGCCGGGGCGGGTTGCGCCACGCCGGGCGGCTACTTCTCCCGCTTGTAGAAGGGCAGCGCGACGACCTCGTACGGCTCGTGCTTGCCGCGGATGTCCACGGCGACGCCCTTCGTGCCCGGCTCGGCGTGCGCCGCGTCCACGTACGCCATCGCGACCGGCTTGCCGAGGGTGGGGGAGGGGGCGCCGGAGGTGACGGTGCCGATGGCGGTGCCCTCGGCGTCCACGACCGGGTAGCCCGCGCGCGGTACGCGGCGGCCCTCGGCGATCAGCCCGACCAGCTTGCGCGGCGGGTTCTGCTCGGCGCGCTCGGCGGCCGCGGCCAGCGCGTCCCGGCCCACGAAGCGGCCCTCGTTCCCGGGCTTCTCGAACTTCACGACCCGGCCCAGACCCGCGTCGAACGGCGTCAGGGAGGTGGACAGCTCGTTCCCGTACAGCGGCATGCCCGCCTCCAGGCGCAGCGTGTCGCGGCAGGACAGGCCGCAGGGGACCAGGCCCGCGTCCTTGCCCGCCTCGGTCAGCGCCTCCCAGAGGGCGACCGCGTCGGCGGGCCGCACGAACAGCTCGAAGCCGTCCTCACCGGTGTAGCCGGTCCGCGCGATCAGCGCCTCGACGCCCGCGACGGTGCCGGGCAGACCCGCGTAGTACTTCAGGCCGTCCAGGTCGGCGTCGGTGAGCGACTTCAGGATGCCGGGCGACTCGGGGCCCTGGACGGCGAGCAGCGCGTACGCGTCGCGGTCGTCCCGTACGGCGGCGTCGAAGCCGGCCTGGCGGGCGGTGAGCGCGTCCAGCACGGTCTGCGCGTTGGAGGCGTTGGCGACGACCATGTACTCCTGGTCGGCCAGCCGGTAGACGATCAGGTCGTCCAGGATGCCGCCGTCCTCCTGGCAGATCATCGTGTACCGGGCGCGGCCCGGCTTGACCGAGCCGATGTTGCCGACCAGCGCGTAGTCGAGGAGGTCGGCCGCCTGCGGGCCGGTGACGGTGATCTCGCCCATGTGGGAGAGGTCGAAGAGGCCGGCACGGGTGCGGACGGCGACGTGCTCGTCGCGCTCGCTGCCGTAACGCAGCGGCATGTCCCAGCCGGCGAAGTCGGTCATGGTCGCGCCGAGCGCGCGATGCGTGGCATCGAGCGCGGTACGACGGGGTTCACTCATGGCAGCGGGCTCCCGGAATGGACGACAGGGACGTATCGGACGTCTCCCCATCTGTCATCGGAACCTGAGAGGTTCACCGACAGCCCCCATCGGGGCTTCGGCTTGCACCTTGGGTGGGGCCGCACCCGGGCGGCCCGCTTTTCAGATCTGCCTCGTCCGCGCAGTACAGGGGCCTGAGAGATTCAAGGGAGTACTTGCTCCTTCGGCGCCCCGCCGTGGCCTGGCGGGAACTCTCCCGCGCGGATTCAAGCGGCCGGTATGCAGTTGAGCGCCGGTGTGCGGTCACGGTGCACGGTGGCGCGCACATCATTGCACGGCAGCGCCGGATAGAGGAGTCCCGGCCCGCACACCCGGCGCACCTGACGTACCTGGCGCGTCCTTGCCCCGCGCTTGAAGCTCATTACCTTTTCTTGACACTCTGCGGGTAGGGGGACACCCAGGTAATCAACGGGGAGGGCGATCACGGTGCAGAGGCAAGCCGTATGCGCGACGACGGCGGGGGTCGCGCCCGGCGCGGTGCCGCGCCGTGCCCGCGTGCCCAAGGCGGTGGTGCGTCCCGGCCGCGGCGCGCCCCTGATGGACCTGCGCGGCATGGAAGGCGAGGCGGCCGTCCGCGAGCTGGACTTCCCCGCGGGCGGTCTGGTGATCGTCTCGGGGCTGCCGGGCAGTGGCAAGAGCACGCTCATGCAACGCGTGGTGCCCGCGCTGGACGGGGCCGGTGTGCCCGTGCACCGCATCGACTCCCAGGACGTACGGGAGCGCTGGGAGGCAGGCCGCTTCGGCAGGCTGCCGTACGGCCTGGTCCGCCCGCTGGTGCGGGCCGCGCACTACCACGGCCTGCGGCAGGCGCTGCGCTCCGGCGGCAGCGTGGTCGTGCACGACTGCGGCACGCTCGCCTGGGTGCGCCGCTGGATCGCGCGCACCGCCCGGCGGGAGGGCCGTGAGCTGCATCTCGTCCTGCTCGACGTGCCACCGGCGGTGGCGCTCTCCGGGCAGCGGGCGAGGGGCCGCGGCGTCTCCGGTTACGCCTTCGGGCGGCACCGGCGCGCGGTCCGGCGGCTGCTGGCCAGGGCCCGGACGGCGCGGCTGCCGAAGGGGTTCACGGCGTCGGTGCTGCTGGACCGGCGGGCGGCGGACGCGCTGGAGCGGACGACGTTCGGCTGACGGGCCCGCCCGCTTCCGTACCCGCTGCCGTACCCGGGTGTGAGACGGCCGAGAAGAACCGGCCGGTCGGACGCTAGGGTTTTCGACCAGGCAGCGCGGTACGAAGCGGGTGGTGACCATGGACATTCCGGAGCAGAGCATCCCTGGGCAGGGCATTTCCGAACAGGGCATTCCGCAGTTGGCCTGGCCGGCCAACGAGCTGGAAGAGGTGCTCGCGGCGTCGGTGGGCCACCCCAACGCCGGCGCCCGGATCGTCGAGGTGCTCGGCCGCAGCCGGATATGGGTGCCGCTGCCCAAGGGCGGCGGCCCCGACAGCGCCGGCTTCGGCCGGCCCGGGCTGGACCTGCCCACGGTGGAGCTGCCCGACGGCATGGCGTACGTCCCCGTCTTCAGCTCCGAGCAGGAGTTCCTGCGGGTCGTCGGGGCGCACATGCCGTGCACGGTCGCGCCGGCCCGCGAGTTCGCCCGCGGCCTGCCGCCGAAGATCGGCATCGCGGTGAATCCGGACGGCACCGTCGGCGTACCGCTGCCGCCGCCCGCCGTGGCCGAGCTGTGCCGCGGTGACATGCCGCGCGAGGGCCTGCCCTCCGGCGGCCGGGTGCGGCTGTACGAGCCGGACTGGCAGGACGAGCCGGTGGACTTCCTCGCCGCGGCGGGGCTGGAGTTCTCCGCCGTCCCGTACGTGACCTCCGCCCGCCGCTGCCTCGCGAACATCGAGGGCGACGCGCCCACGCTCTTCGTCGGCGTCCAGGTCGCCGACCCGGCGGCCGCCCTCCAGGACCAGACGCAGCGGGACGGCGCGCTCGCCGCCCTGGGCCGGGCGCTCGGCGCCGTACCGGTGCCCTGGCCCGTCCAGCTCGTCATGCTGGACATCGCGCAGGACCCCGTCGTGGACTGGATGCGCGAGCGGGTCCGGCCGTTCTACGCGCAGGACCTGGGGTAACGCGAAAGAGGGCCTCGTGTCGCGCGGCGCGGCCGCGAACCGGACCGTACCGGGACGGATCGCGCGCGCCCGGCCCCGGCCGTGCGCCGGACCCGCCCTTAAGCTGGTGCAATGACCGGGCGGGCGCCACTGCGTGCCTGCCGAGAGAAGGGACGGGGACACGTGAGCGCGGGTGCGCATCAGGGAGCGGCGGCCGGCCAGGTCGAGCAGGTGCTGCAGCAGGTCTCGCCCGGCCGGTACGACGCCTATGAGGCGCTGCTGCAGGCGCTGGCCGGGGGCCAGGTGTGGATGCTGCTGTGGCAGGGCAGCGCCGGGGCCACCGATGCGCAGTACGGAAACATGGAGGTCGACGGGCTCGGCTACGCGCCGTGCGTGACCTCCCCGGCGGAGCTCGCGGCCAGCGGCTGGACCCGCGCCCACGAAGTGGTCTCCGGGCCCGAGATCGCGGCCGCGCTCTACCCCGACCGCTGGGGCCTGTGGCTGAACCCGCACGCGCCGGGCGGCGGCGTCGGCATCCCCTGGCTGGACCTGCGCCGGATCGCCGGCGGCCTGGACCGGCTGCCCGCCGGCCCCCTGCGGATCACCGAACCGGCCGTGGAGATCCCGCAGTTCTACGCCCTCCTCGGGCAGAACGCGCACCGCACCCCCGCCGTCCGCTCGCTGCGCCGCGCCTGGGTACAGCCCGCGCTCGGCGTTCCGTACCTGGCGATCGGCCTGGAGCTGTACGACACGGGCCCGGCCGCCGTGGAGTCGGTACGGCTGATGATGCAGCAGTCCATCGGCGCGGTTCCGGAGGGACTGCCTGTCTCGACGGTGGCGATGGAGGACGAATACGACCCCGTGGGCATGTGGATGCGCGCCTACGCCCGCCCCTTCTTCGACCGCGGGGCACAGGACCCCGCCGCCGCCCCGGCCGCCTCCTACGGCTACGGCTACCCCCGCCCCTACTGAGGTCACTCGCGGCTTCCATCGCGGCGTGAAAGCGTCGTCGTCCCGCACGCCGACGTGTGCCGAATTGCCCTCCTGTGTACCGTCGTTGACGTCACCGCCGGGCGGGGCTGCGAACCGCTGAGCCGTCCCGGATGTCCGTATAACGGAATGCCGTGGAGCACATCACAGTTGCGCATCCTTTCCCCGGCAGGGCTGGTGACTGATCGCGACTCGGATGAAGACTCCCGCAGCAGGGCCTGGACCCTGTGTGCGACGGGCAACTCGCCGCTGTCGCGCGGACATCCGAAAAACGCTGAGCTGCAAGACCTCCGGACGTCCGCCGGCGCGCACACCAGTGATGTGAACCGAGCCGCCGACGCGGCGGACGTGGGCCGGCCAAGCGCGGCCGAGAGGGGTCTAAGGCACGTGACCGCACCGATCGAGACCACCGGGGCGGCTGCCGAGGCGCAGCCGGAAGCGGTGCTGGAAGGCGTGCCGAGCAAGCGGATCGAAGGCCGCTCGCTCGGCCAGATCGCCTGGCTGCGCTTCAAACGCGACAAGGTCGCGGTGGCCGGCGCCATCGTTGTCATCCTTCTCGTCCTGATCGCGGCGCTCTCCCGGCCCCTGCAGTCGCTCCTCGGCCTGGACCCGAACGAGCCGAATCAGTCGCTGATCGACCCCAACACCACCCTGCCGCTCGGCGACTTCGGCGGCATGAGCGCGGACCACCCGCTCGGCGTGGACCCCAAGTTCGGCCGCGACCTGCTCGCGCGGGTCCTGGAGGGCTCCTGGGTCTCGCTGATCGTGGCGTTCGGCGCGACGCTGCTGTCGGTGGCGATCGGCACGGTCCTCGGCGTGGTGGCGGGCTACTACCGCGGCCGGGTGGACGCGGTGATCAGCCGGATGATGGACGTCTTCCTGGCGTTCCCGCTGCTGCTCTTCGCCATCGCCATCTCCGCCTCGCTGCAGGGCGGCGCCTTCGGCCTGGAGGGCCTGCCGCTGCACCTCTCGGTCCTGATCTTTGTGATCGGCTTCTTCAACTGGCCGTACATGGGCCGCATCGTGCGGGCCCAGACGCTGTCGCTGCGGGAGCGCGAATTCGTCGACGCGGCCCGGGGGATGGGCGCACGCGGACCGTTCATCCTCTTCCGGGAGCTGCTGCCGAACCTGGTGGGGCCCATCGTCGTGTACTCCACGCTGCTGATCCCCTCGAACATCCTCTTCGAGGCGGCGCTCAGCTTCCTCGGTGTCGGCATCCAGCCCCCGCAGGCCTCCTGGGGCGGAATGCTGAACCAGGCGGTCAAGTACTACGAGGTCGACCCCCAGTACATGCTCGTCCCCGGCCTCGCGATCTTCGTCACCGTACTCGCGTTCAACCTGCTCGGTGACGGCCTGAGGGACGCGCTGGACCCGCGCAGCCGCTGACACCGCTCCGGCAGCGCCCGGGCGGTCCCGGCTAGTTCCACCGAAGTTTCCGACGAACGAAGGGGAAACCGAGCATCATGCGAAGGTCAGTTCCGGTCGCGGCGATCGCGGCCATATCCAGTGCGGGCCTTTTGCTGGCCGGCTGCAGTGGCGGCAAGGACGCAAACGGAGGCGCGTCCGCGGCGAACGCCGCGACGAAGGGCATGGTCAACACCTCGGACGCGAAGGGCGGGACGGTCAACTACGCGATCAGCGACGCCCCCGAGTCCTTCGACCCGGGCAACACCTACTACGCCTTCATCTACAACTTCAGCCGTCTCTACGCGCGTCCGCTCACCACCTTCAAGCCGGCCCCCGGCGAGAAGGGCAACGAGCTCGTGCCGGACCTCGCCGAGTCGATGGGCAAGCCCTCCGACGGCGGCAAGACCTGGACGTACAAGCTCCGCAAGGGCGTGAAGTACGAGGACGGCAAGCCCGTCACCTCGCAGGACGTGAAGTACGCGGTGGAGCGCTCCAACTTCGCGCGCGACACCCTCTCGCTCGGCCCGAACTACTTCCAGCAGTTCCTGGAGAACAAGGACAAGTACAAGGGTCCGTACAAGGACAAGTCCAAGGCCGGGCTGAAGTCCATCGAGACGCCGGACGACCACACGATCGTCTTCCACCTGAAGAAGCCGTTCGCGGAGTTCGACTACCTGGTGTCCGCGCCGCAGACCGCGCCGGTCCCGCAGGCCAAGGACAAGGGCGCCGACTACACCAAGAACGTGGTCTCCAGCGGCTCGTACAAGTTCCAGAGCTACCAGGAGGGCAAGCAGCTCACCCTGGTCCGCAACCCGCAGTGGTCCGCCAAGACCGACCCGCTGCGCAAGCAGCTCCCGGACAAGATCGTCCTGAAGATGAAGGTCGCCCAGTCGACCATCGACAAGGACCTGCAGTCCGGCAACACCCATATCGACCTCGCCGGGCGCGGCGTCGACGGCCAGACCCAGGCCCAGTTGCTGACCGACCCCAAGCTCAAGGCCAACACGGACAACGCGCTCGGCCAGCGGCTGGTCTACACGGCGATCAACAGCAAGGTGAAGCCGTTCGACAAGCTCGCCTGCCGCCAGGCCGTGCAGTACGCGATCGACAAGCGCGCCGTGCAGACCTCGCTCGGCGGCCCGATCCGCGGTGACATCGCGTCCACCGTCCTGCCGACCGACATCGCCGGGTACCAGAAGTTCGACATGTACCCGCAGAAGTACGACGCCAAGGACAAGCTGGACCTGACCGAGGCGAAGAAGAAGTGGAAGGAGTGCGGGGCCGGCAGGACCGACACCACCATCCTCGCCCGCTCCGACCGCCAGGACGAGGTCGACGCGGCCACCACGGTCATCGACTCGCTGAAGAAGATCGGCATCAACGCCAAGATCCAGCAGTACCCGACGAGCAAGTACTTCTCGGACTACGCGGGCGTGCCGAAGTTCAACAAGAAGAACAACGTCGGTCTGATCATGATGCAGTGGGGCTCGGACTTCCCGACCGGCTACGGCTACCTGCAGCAGATCCTGAACGGCAAGGCGATCAGCCAGTCCGGCAACACCAACCTCTCGGAGCTGGACAACCCGGAGATCAACAAGCTGCTCGACACCGCCATCGCCAACACCGACCAGGCCGCGCGCGAGAAGGCGTACGCCGAGATCGACAAGAAGACGATGGAGCAGGCGGTGATCGTGCCGCTGACCTACTTCAAGGTGCTGATGTACCGCTCGCCGGAGGCCACGAACCTCGTGTCCACCTCGGCCTTCAGCGGTCAGTACGACTACCTCAACGTCGGCATCAAGAAGTAGCAGCCCCGGAAGGCAGGTGAAGGCATTGGTGCCCGCCGGCGGCGGCCGGCGGGCACCGACGCCGCAGTCCCGTGTTCTCGTACATCATCCGCAGGTTGATCAGCGCAGTGATCCTGCTGCTGATCGTCAGCGCGGTCACCTTCGGCATCTTCTTCCTGCTGCCGAAGCTGGCCGGGCAGTCCTCCGACCAGCTCGCGCAGCAGTACATCGGCAAGGCCCCCACCGCCGCGGACATCGCCGCGGTGAAGAAGAACCTCGGCTTGGACAAGCCGGTGTACGAGCAGTACTGGGACTTCCTCAAGGGCATCTTCGTCGGCGTCGACTACAAGTTCGGTCCCGATGTGGCGACCTGCCACCGGCCGTGTTTCGGCTACTCCTTCAAGACCCACATCGAGGTCTGGCCCGAGATCCAGTCCCGGCTCCCGGTGACGCTGTCGCTGGCCGCCGGTGCCGCCGTGATCTGGGTCGTCTCGGGCGTCGCCACCGGCGTGCTCTCGGCGCTGCGCCCCGGCTCGCTCTTCGACCGCGCGGCGATGGGCGTGGCGCTGGCCGGCGTCTCGCTCCCCATGTTCTTCACCGGCGCCCTGGCGCTGGCCCTCTTCACGTACCAATGGCCGATCTTCGAGCGCAGTGACTACGTACCGCTGCTGGAGGATCCGTTCGCCTGGGCGCGCACGCTCGTCCTGCCGTGGGTCACGCTGGCGTTCCTCTACTCGGCGCTGTACGCCCGGCTCACCCGCGCCGGCATGCTGGAGACGCTGAACGAGGACTACATCCGTACCGCACGGGCCAAGGGCCTGCGCGAGCGCAAGGTCGTCGTCCGGCACGGCCTGCGCGCCGCGCTCACCCCGATCATCACCGTCTTCGGCATGGACCTCGGCCTGCTGCTCGGCGGCGCGCTCATCACCGAGCAGGTCTTCTCCCTCCAGGGCGTGGGCGCCTTCGCCGTCCAGGCGATCACCGCCAACGACCTGCCCAACATCCTCGGCGTCACCCTGCTCGCCGCCTTCTTCATCGTCCTGTGCAACCTGGTGGTGGACGTCCTGTACGCCGCCGTCGACCCGCGGGTGAGGCTCTCGTGACCGACTCCGACGACCTGACGAAGACCACCGCGGCGACGGATGCGGCGGCCCCGGCGGCGATCGCCGAGCCGGTCGCGGAGGGCGGCGCGGCCCCCACCGCGTTCCTCGAAGTACGCGACCTGAGAGTGCACTTCCCGACCGACGACGGGGTCGTGAAGTCCGTCGACGGGCTCTCCTTCAAGCTGGAGAAGGGCAAGACGCTCGGCATCGTCGGCGAGTCCGGCTCCGGCAAGTCCGTGACCTCGCTCGCCGTGATGGGCCTGCACCGGGCCTCCCGGCAGCAGCGCAGCAAGGTGCGGATGTCCGGCGAGATCTGGTTGGACGGCCAGGAGCTGATCGGCGCCGACCCCGACGACGTACGGCGGCTGCGTGGCCGCGAGATGGCGATGATCTTCCAGGACCCGCTGTCCGCGCTGCACCCCTTCTACTCGGTCGGCCAGCAGATCGTGGAGGCGTACCGCGTCCACCACGACGTCGACAAGAAGACCGCACGCAAGCGCGCTATCGAGATGCTGGACCGGGTCGGCATCCCGCAGCCGGACAAGCGGGTGGACGACCATCCGCACCAGTTCTCCGGCGGCATGCGGCAGCGCGCGATGATCGCGATGGCGCTGGTCAACAACCCCGAGCTGCTCATCGCCGACGAGCCGACCACCGCGCTGGACGTGACCGTCCAGGCGCAGATCCTGGACCTGATCCGGGATCTGCAGAAGGAGTTCGGCTCGGCGGTCATCATCATCACCCACGACCTGGGTGTGGTCGCCGAGCTCGCGGACGACCTGCTGGTGATGTACGGCGGGCGGTGCATCGAGCGCGGCCCCGCCGAGAAGGTCTTCTACGCGCCGCAGCACCCCTACACCTGGGGCCTGCTCGGCTCGATGCCGCGCATCGACCGCGAGCAGACCGACCGCCTGATCCCGGTCAAGGGCTCCCCGCCCAGCCTGATCAACGTCCCCTCCGGCTGTGCCTTCAACCCGCGCTGCCCGTACGCGGACATCCCGAAGGACAACCTCACCCGTACCGTCCGCCCCGAGCTGCGCCAGGTCGACAATGGGGGCACCCCCGCCAATGAGGGTGTAGCCGGCGGGGGAGGCCACTTCTCCGCCTGCCACATGTCGCAGGAGGAGCGGGAGCGGATCTGGACCGAAGAGATTGCGCCGAAGCTGTGACCGAGACGACTGACGAGCAGAACACGAAGACGGCGCCGGCGGAATCCCGTGCCGCGGCGGACGGGCCCCTGCTGAAGGTGCGCGGCCTGGTCCGCCACTTCCCGATCACCAAGGGCCTGCTCAAGCGCCAGGTCGGCGCCGTACAGGCGGTCGACGGCATCGACTTCGAGGTGTACCCGGGCGAGACGCTGGGCGTGGTCGGCGAGTCCGGCTGCGGCAAGTCCACGATGGGCCGGCTGATCACCCGGCTGGACGAGCCGACCGGCGGCACCATCGAGTTCGACGGCCGGGACATCACGCATCTGTCGACCGGCGGGATGCGCCCGATGCGCCGCGACGTCCAGATGATCTTCCAGGACCCGTACGGCTCGCTGAACCCGCGGCATACCATCGGCGGCATCGTCGGCACCCCCTTCCGCCTCCAGGGCGTCGAGCCCGAGGGCGGCGTGAAGAAGGAGGTGCAGCGGCTGCTGGAGCTGGTCGGGCTGAGCCCCGAGCACTACAACCGGTACCCGCACGAGTTCTCCGGCGGCCAGCGCCAGCGCATCGGCATCGCCCGCGCCCTCGCGCTCAAGCCCAAGCTGGTCGTCGCCGACGAGCCGGTCTCCGCGCTGGACGTCTCCATCCAGGCCCAGGTCGTGAACCTGATGGACGACCTCCAGGAGGAGCTCGGCCTCACGTACGTGATCATCGCGCACGACCTGTCGGTCATCCGGCACGTCTCGGATCGGATCGCGGTGATGTACCTCGGGAAGATCGTCGAACTGGCGGACCGCGACTCGCTGTACAAGGCGCCGATGCACCCGTACACCAAGGCGCTGCTCTCCGCGGTCCCGGTACCGGACCCCAAGCGCCGCACCGAGCGGGACCGCATCCTGCTCAAGGGCGACGTCCCCTCGCCGATCAACCCGCCCTCCGGCTGCCGCTTCCGCACCCGCTGCTGGAAGGCAACGGAGGTCTGCACGACGACGGAGCCGCCGCTGGTGGCGCTGCGTACGGGGCATCAAGTGGCGTGCCATCACCCGGAGAACGCGCCGGACCAGGCCCCTGAGGACGCTCCGAAGTAGTGCGGGGTAGGGCCGCCGGGCACCGGGGCAGCAGCCCGATGCCCGGCGGTCAAGACACCTCTACCGGTCGGTAATAATTCCATGTACGGTGCACCGCATGGCAGAGGTGACCATAGGCAACAGCGAGTTCGACCGTGACACGGCGATCGTCCGCCGCTCTCCCGGCGTGTACGACGCGGAGCTCTCCGCGGGCTGGACGATCATCCACGCGGTCAACGGGGGCTACCTCCTCGCGCTCATGGGCCGCGCCCTGGGCGACGCGCTGCCGCACCCCGACCCGATGACGGTCACCGCCCACTACCTCACCGCCTCCCGGCCGGGCCCTGCCGTGATCCGCACCGAGGTCGTCCGCACCGGCCGCACGATGTCCACCGGTACCGCGACCCTCGTCCAGTTCGAGGACGACGGCACCGAGGTCGAGCGGCTGCGCGTACTGGCCGCCTACGGCGACCTCGACGCACTCCCCGACGACGTCCGCACCACCGCCAAGCCGCCCGCCATGCCGCCGCACGCCGAGTGCCTCGGCGCCGACGCCGCGCCCGGAGGCGGCCCCGCGCTCCCCGGCAGCTCGGCGATCACCGCCCGGCTCGACGTCCGCCTGGATCCCGCGACCTGCGGCTGGGCCGTCGGCGCGCCCAGCGGCAACGGCGAGATGCGCGGCTGGTTCGGCCTCGCCGACGGCCGCGACGCCGACCCGCTCTCGCTCCTCCTCACGGTCGACGCGCTGCCGCCCACCGCCTTCGAGATGGGTCTGAAGGGCTGGGTCCCCACGGTCGAGCTCACCACCCACATCCGCTGCCGCCCCGCGCCCGGCCCGCTCCGCGTCTCGATCACCACCCGCAACCTGGCCGGCGGCTTCCTGGAGGAGGACGCCGAGGTCTGGGACGCCAACGACCGCTTGGTCGCGCAGTCCCGGCAGCTGGCGCGGGCGTTGCTGGACTGACGTCCGGGGCCGGCGGTGGGGTGCCGGGCCGGGTGCGCCCGGCAGCGGTCACGGTGCGCTCGGCAGGGGTTTCGCGGCCCTCCGCAGGGTTTTTGCGGAGGGTGCCTCCGAGCGCCGGGTATGCGCTCCCGTAAGGCGCCCGGCAGCTCGTAGAATCGTGCGCACCATGGTTTACCTCGACCACGCCGCCACCACTCCGATGCTTCCGGAGGCGGTGCAGGCGATGACCGCCCAGCTGACCGTCACCGGCAATGCGTCTTCGCTGCACGCCGCCGGCCGGCGTGCCCGCCGTACCGTCGAGGAGGCCCGGGAATCCCTCGCCGCCTCGCTCGGCGCACGCCCCAGTGAGGTCGTCTTCACCGCGGGCGGCACGGAGGCCGACAACCTCGCCGTCAAGGGCCTGTACTGGGCCCGCCGGGACGCCGAGCCGTCCCGTACCCGCGTACTCGCCAGCCCCGTCGAGCACCACGCCGTGCTCGACGCGGTCGAGTGGCTCGCCGAGCACGAGGGCGCGCGCGTGGAGTGGCTGCCGGTGGACGCCCACGGGCGCGTGCATCCGGACGCCCTTCGTGCGGCGATCGCCACGGACCCCTCGGACGTCGCGCTGGTCACCGTCATGTGGGCCAACAACGAGATAGGGACCGTCCAGCCGGTCACCGAACTGGCCGCGGTGGCGCGCGAGTTCGACATCCCGATGCACGCGGACGCGGTCCAGGCGTTCGGGCAGCTGGAGGTCGACTTCGGCGCGAGCGGACTGGCCGCGATGACCGTCTCCGGGCACAAGATCGGCGGCCCGTACGGCATCGGGGCGCTGCTGCTGGGACGCGAGTACGCGCCCGTTCCCGTGCTGCACGGCGGCGGTCAGGAGCGCCACGTACGCTCCGGCACCCTCGACACGCCCGCGATCGCCGCCTTCGCGGCGGCCGGGCGGCACGCCGTCGCGCACCGGGAGGAGTTCGCGCGCGAGATCGGCGCCCTGCGCGACGAGCTGATCACGGCCGTACGGGCCGCCGCGCCCGACGCCGTCCTCGGCGGCGACCCGGACCCGGCCGGGCGCCTCCCCGCCAACGCGCACTTCTCCTTCCCCGGCTGCGAGGGCGACTCCCTGCTCCTCCTCCTGGACGCGCAGGGCATCGAGTGCTCCACCGGCTCGGCCTGCACGGCCGGCGTCGCCCAGCCCAGCCACGTCCTGCTCGCCACCGGCATGGAGCCGGACCTGGCCCGCGGCACCCTCCGCTTCTCCCTCGGCCACACCTCCACGAAGGAGGACGTAACGGCCCTGGCGGAGGCGATCGGCCCGGTGGTGGAACGGGCCAGGAGCGCGGGGCTCAGCTGACCCCGCTGTGGGCAGTCGTTCCGCTGGGGCGGAACGGGTGGGCACAGCGGAACCCCCCACCGGCGGGCAGCCGCGACGACCCGCCCCAGCCACTATGGCGCTGGCGGCTAGGCGGGGGCCTTCCCCGGGTCCCGCCCCTTCCCCGGATTCCGGGAGAGGGCCTCCCGCACAAGATCCATGTACCGGTCCCAGTCCCACAGCGTTCCCGGATCGGTGTGATCCGCCCCCGGCACCTCCACATGCCCGACGACGTGCTGCCGGTCCGCCGGAAACCCGTACCGCGCGCAGATGTCCGCCGTCAGCTGCGCCGAGCTCGCGTACATCGCGGCCGTGAAGTCCTGCGGCCGGTCGACGAAGCCCTCGTGCTCGATGCCGATGCTGCGCTCGTTGTACTCCCGGTTGCCCGCGTGAAAAGCGACATCCAGCTCGCGGACGGTCTGCGCGACATGGCCGTCCTTCCGGACGACGTAATGCGCGGCCGCGCCGTGCCCGGGATCACGGAACACCCGCAGGGCGGTCGCATAGCTGCCCTGTACGACATGGATCACCACCCGGTCGATCACATAGTCGGCCGGGCGGTCGGCCCGCCGCCAGTTCGCCCCGGACGCGGCGGACCACTGCGCACTCCGATAGTCCACCTCGCCCGGTTTGCGCGGTTTCTCCTGGCCGGGCAGCCGCCACCACCAGCGCTCCAGCTGGTCGTGCGCCGCCAGTCCCGCGGCCGCCACCGCGACCGTCCCGCCGATCAGCACCGCGCGGCGGCCGATGTTTCTGCGGGGTGTGTGATCACCGTCTCCCATGCGCTGAACAACGCTCACCACCCGGCTTACGGTTCCGCCCGGCGGTACGAGCCTTCGTTTCCACCCGGCGGCCGGGCACCGCTCGCCTCCCCTCCTGCCGGCGGTTCCGTCCAGGCCAATGGTTCCGTCTACTCTGGAAGAGCTATGACTGACGCTCCCCGCCGCCTCCGCGTGCTCGCTGCCATGTCCGGCGGTGTCGACTCCGCCGTCGCCGCCGCCCGCGCCGCCGAGGCGGGCCACGACGTGACCGGCGTACACCTCGCGCTCTCCGAGAACCCCAAGTCCTTCCGCACCGGCGCGCGCGGCTGCTGCACGATCGAGGACTCGCACGACGCCCGCCGTGCCGCCGACGTCATCGGCATCCCCTTCTACGTCTGGGACCTCGCCGAACGCTTCCGCGAGGACGTGGTGGACGACTTCGTCGCGGAGTACGAGGCGGGCCGCACCCCGAACCCCTGCCTCCGCTGCAACGAAAAGATCAAGTTCGCCGCCCTCCTCGACAAGGCCCTCGCCCTCGGCTTCGACGCGGTCTGCACCGGCCACTACGCCACGGTCGTGACCCGCGAGGACGGCACCCGCGAGCTGCACCGCGCCTCCGACATGGCCAAGGACCAGTCCTACGTCCTCGGCGTCCTGGACGAGCGCCAGCTCGCGCACGCCATGTTCCCCCTCGGCGACACGCTCACCACGAAGGCCGAGATCCGCGAAGAAGCGGCCCGCCGCGGCCTTTTCGTCGCCAAGAAGCCCGACAGCCACGACATCTGCTTCATCGCCGACGGCGACACCCAGGGCTTCCTCGCCAAGCGCCTGGGCCGCGCGGAAGGCGACATCGTCGACGAGTCCGGTACGAAGCTGGGCACGCACGAGGGCGCCTACGGCTACACCATCGGCCAGCGCAAGGGCCTCCGCATCGGCACCCCGGCCGCCGACGGCAAGCCGCGCTACGTCCTGGACATCTCCCCGGTCGACAACACGGTCACCGTCGGCCCGGCCGAGGCCCTGGACGTGACGGCCCTCACCGCCATCCGCCCCCGCTGGTGCGGCACCGCACCGGCCGGCCCCGGCACCTACACCGCCCAGCTCCGCGCCCACGGCGACGAAACCGAAGTCACCGCCGAGCCGACCGAGGACGGCCTCACGGTCACCTTCACGGAACCGGTCCGCGGCGTGGCCCCCGGCCAGGCGATCGTCCTGTACGACGGGACGCGGGTGGTGGGCTCGGCGACGATCGCCACGACCCGGCGCGCCACGGCGGGAAGCGCTCACTGAAAGGCGTCGAGGACCGTTTCGGCCGCTGAGCGTGGCCGGCGGGGCGGCAGGGCGGGACGGCAGGAGTTCGTCGGCCGCCGACGATGCCCAATCCTGTACGGCTAACGCCTCACTAACGTTCGAGAAGGACCGTCGAGCACGGAACTCACGGCTCCCATTCCTGCGTCTGGCTCGCTGCCCCCTCGTGCACGACGAAGCCGAGAGGGACAGCAGCCGGGAGAGCCCGGCCGGAACGGGAATCGAGGATCAACGTATGAAGCGCATTGTCATCGCCCTGGCCGTGGTCGCCGCACTGGCGCTGGGGGCAGGGATCTACCTGAACACGAACACCGATGGGGCGGTCCTCACCGCGAGCGGAGCGACGCATGTGGTGCCGCGCGCGGAGGTGGAGAAGCACGCGGAGGAGGACTACGGCCGCCCCTTGCGCGACGAGGCGCCGGACTCGGTGAGCTGTGAGGGCGGGCTGCAGGCGAAGAAGGCGGAGAGCGTGGATTGCACCGCCGTCTTCAAGGGCGAGCGCAAGCCGATGACCATCTCCGTGACCGGAGTGGAGGGCGACGAGGTGACCGTCGACTTCGCCGTGCTGAACAAGAGCGCCTAGGACGCGAGCGCCTGGAACGTGTCCGGTGGGCCCCGCTCACAGCCGTGTCAGCCGGGTGTTAGTGGAGCGACAGCGTCACGACAGCGGCCCCGGCCAGAGTGGGTGACGTACCGAGGAAACGACGACACCGACTGTTCCGGGGACCCGAAATGAGCTCCAGCACCACTGCCCGCACCGCTCGTCGCCGCACCGTGCGCATTGCCGCCGCGGCCGTGATCGCAGCGGCCGGCCTCACCCTGACCGCCTGCTCCGGCGCGGATGCCGCCGGCGCGAAGCCCGCGGCCCACTCGGACTCGGGCACGGCCGCCGAGGTCGGCTCCAAGGCGGGCGCTGCGGGCACTGCGGACAAGCAGGCGGGCAGCGCGCATGCCGCCACGGCGAAGACGAAGTCCCCGGTCCGCACGGTGACCCTGGTGGACGGCAGCAAAGCCGAGGTGTACCGGCTCGGCGACTCGCACTACCGCGCCAAGATCGTCAACGACGGTTCGGTCCTGGCCACGATGGAGACGGGCGAGCACGATGCCGGGCTCGACGCCAACGACATGTTCGTCGTGCTCACGCTGGGCGGCGAGGTCCACTCCTGGATGGGCGGCGGGCACCAGGGCCCCGGCACGTTCAAGCTCGCGGGCGGCTGGCGGGCCAAGGTCACGAAGGTCGGCGAACTCCGGTACCGCGCGGAGATCCTCGGCAATGAGGGTGCGGTCTACGGCACGATGGAGGCGAACCAGCACGACACCGGCCTCGACGCCAACGGCGTGTACATCGTGCTCACCGCCGGCGGCGTGATCAGCGCCCACGCGTAACCGCAGGACCGGCTGCAGGGTGGGGCGGAACGGAACCCGACGCCGCCCCACCGGTGCGCGGTCAGCCGACGCCAGGTGCGGCCTGCGCGAACGCGACGAAGTCCGCCCAGGCGCCCGGGGATACGGTGAAGTGGGGGAGTGAGGTGTCCTTGGAGTCCCGGACGTGTATTGCACGGGGGGCGGTCGCCACCTCGATGCAGGCTTCGCCCTCGCCGCCGCTGTAGCTGCTCTTGAACCAAGCCAGTTCGGCGTTCATGTTCATGCCTCTCCTGTCAGCAGACGCTGGATGAAAGCCCTCGACGCCTCGGCATCGAGAGCCTGGGCGCGGATTGTTCCGTAGCGGTGACTCAGCACGCTGACGTCGTCGGGTTCCGTGATGAAGTAACTGCCCCGCTGCCCTTCGACATAGACGATGGTGTGGTGATCCGGAGTCTCCAGCAGCGTCATCGGGCCGTCCACCCCCGCATGCGTCTCCCGCGACAGCGGCATGATCTGGAGCTGCACGTTGTGCAGTTCGGAGAGCTTGAGCAGATTCCGAAGCTGGCCCTCCCAGACGGCCTGGCCGCCCAGCTTCCGGAGCAGCGTCGACTCCTCCAGCACGAAGGTCAGTCGGCACGCGGGCGTGCGGGTGAGCAGCTTCTGTGTGGCCAGCCGGGCCTGGACGGACTGTTCGATCTCCTCGTCGGTCATGCTGGGTCTGACGGACCGGAAGACCGCCTGCGCGAACTCCTTCGTCTGCAGCAGGCCGTGCAGGAAATGCGTCGAGTAGACATGCAGGGCCAGCGCCTGGGCCTGGAGGTGGACGTACTCCTCCGCCCAGGCCGGGTGGTGTTTCTCCGACACGTCCGGGGCCAGGACACAGAGCAGGCCGTCCGCGCCCAGTACCGCATCCACCGCGTCGACATAGCCCGGCTTCGGGGGTCTTTCGCCGCGCTCGACCATCGCGATGAAGGACTCGGAGTACGGGATGAGCGCGGACAGTTCGCGGCGGGTCAGGTCGCGTTTCTCGCGCAGGTAACGGGACTGCTTGCCGAAGATCAGCAGACTGGTGGGCGGTTCTTTGGACTTGGGCATCGGGCTTCCTCCGCTGGCGCCGGTCGTACGTCGTACCGCACTGCACGGATCGCACACCCGCTGCCTGTCTCCGCACAACGAATCCGATCCAGTACGCAGAGTAACCGCGACCACTGACAATCGGCTCCATGACGGATGAAATGCCTGGTGAAGCGTCTGAAGTCCCCGCTCACTCCCTGCGGTTGCTGCCGTGGACGACCCCTGACGGCCGCCCCTGCTACCTCTCGACCGACGGCACGGGGCCCGTGTCCGCGCTCGCCGACAGCGTCGAGCAGATCCAGCTCGGGATGGGGATGGAGCTACTGCGGCACGCCCGCGCGATGCAGGCGGACTCGAAGGTCACGGACGCCGAATTCCGCTATCTGTCCCTCCGCCTGGCGGAGGCGCTGAGTGATGCGCTGCGCGTGGCGGACTGCCGTGCCCGTCGGTGATCAGAGGGCTATCGGAGGGCTATCGGAGAGTCAGCCGCCGGACAGGGCCGCGAGGCCCTTTCGAAGGTCCTCCGCGTTCATGACCGGCGTGTACTGGACTTTGGCGCCGAGTTCGAGGAAGAACGGCTCTCCGGTCTTCGGCATCTGGGACGGGTCCTGCATATCGAAGAAGATAAATGCAGTACGGAATCCATCCTGGGTGGTGAAATAGGCCGCTTCGGGGCGGAGGTTCGCCAGCGCGTTCTCGATGGTCGTCGGAAGCGTGCCGTTCTTGATGGCGTCGTTGGCCGTGCTCGTGTCGAGTTGGACCTTGAGCAGCATTCGCATGAGAAACACCTTTCCGGCCGGGCGGTGCTCCTTGAGGGGTACCGGAGGAACCCGGTCGCACATACCTCCAGCGTCGCGCTGCTCCGCCCTCGGGGCAACGCGGGAGCGGGCCCACCGGTCGTGCACCGGGAGTTCTGCTCGGGTTCCCGGAGAACCGGATACCGTGCGTGGCGGGCGGGGACATAGAGTCGCGGGGGCGACGGGACGTCAACGGCCGTCTATGGGAAGGAAAATGATCGTGACGGTGCAAGCGGATCGTACGGAGCGTACGGAGGACAAGGCCGCCGGGGATCATCGGGCCGGGCCGGCCGGCCTGTATGCCGAGCTGGTCCGGCGCAATCCCGGGGAGCCGGAATTCCACCAGGCGGCTCTGGAGGTACTGGAGACCCTCGACCCGGTGCTCGCCGTGCGCCGCGAGCTGGCCGACGCCCGCATTCTGGAGCGCGTCGTCGAGCCGGAGCGGCAGATCATGTTCCGGGTGCCGTGGACGGACGACAAGGGGCGGATCCACGTCAACCGCGGCTTCCGGGTGGAGTTCAACAGCGCCCTCGGCCCCTACAAGGGCGGCCTGCGCTTCCACTCCTCGGTCAACCTCGGCATCGTGAAGTTCCTCGGCTTCGAGCAGATCTTCAAGAATGCGCTCACCGGACTGAACATCGGCGGGGGCAAGGGCGGCAGTGACTTCGACCCGCACGGCCGGTCCGACGCCGAGGTCATGCGGTTCTGCCAGTCCTTCATGACCGAGCTGCACCGCCACCTCGGGGAGCACACCGACGTGCCGGCCGGTGACATCGGCGTCGGCGGCCGCGAGATCGGCTATCTGTTCGGCCAGTACCGGCGGATCACCAACCGCTGGGAGGCCGGCGTGCTCACCGGCAAGGGTCTGGAGTGGGGCGGCTCGCTGGTCCGTACGGAGGCCACCGGATACGGAAACGTGCTGTTCACCGCCGAGATGCTCAAGGAGCGCGGCGAGGACCTGGACGGCCGGCAGGTCGTGGTCTCCGGCTCCGGCAACGTCGCGATCTACACGATCGAGAAGGCGCAGGCCCTCGGTGCGAACGTGCTGACCTGCTCGGACTCCGGCGGCTACGTCGTGGACGAGAAGGGCATCGACCTGGAGCTGCTGAAGCAGATCAAGGAGGTCGAGCGCGGACGCATCAGCGACTACGCGGAGCGGCGCGGGTCCTCGGCGACGTACGTGCCCGGCGGGTCCGTGTGGGACGTCCCCGCCGATGTGGCGCTGCCCTCGGCCACGCAGAACGAGCTGGACGAGGAGGCAGCGCGCGTCCTGGTGCGCAACGGCGTGAAGGCGGTGTCCGAGGGCGCGAACATGCCCACCACGCCGGGTGCGGTCGCGGTGTTCCGGGAGGCCGGGGTGGCCTTCGGGCCCGGCAAGGCGGCCAACGCGGGCGGCGTCGCGACGAGCGCGCTGGAGATGCGGCAGAACTCCGCCCGGGAGTCGTGGACCTTCGAGCGTGCGGAGGGCGAGCTCGCGGCCATCATGGAGAACATCCACCGCACCTGCGCGGAGACGGCCGAGCGGTACGGGCGCCCGGGCGACTACGTCGTCGGCGCGAACATCGCCGGATTCGAGCGGGTCGCGGACGCGATGCTGGCCCAGGGCCTGATCTGACACGGCCGTGACGAGTGCGGGCGGGGCGCTGATGCGTTCCCTGCACACCCGTGACGAGTGCGGGCGGGGGGCCGTCGTGGGCCCCCTGCCCGCCCGTATCGTTGCCGTATGAACATTTGCGTCTTCTGCTCCGCCGCCGACCTCTCCGAGAGCTACACCGTCCCCGCCCGTGAATTCGCCGAGCTGATCGGCAAGGGCGGGCACGCGCTGGTCTGGGGCGGCTCGGACACCGGCCTGATGAAGGTCATGGCCGACGGCGTACAGGAGAACGGCGGCCGGCTCATCGGCATCTCCGTGGAGTTCCTGGCCCACAAGGCGCGCGCGGGCGCGGACGAGATGGTGATCACCGCGGACCTCGCCGAGCGCAAGGCGGCGCTGCTCGCCCGCGCCGACGCCATCGTGGTGATGGTCGGCGGCACCGGCACGCTGGACGAGGCCACCGAGATCCTGGAGCTGAAGAAGCACGGCCTGAACACCAAGCCCGTCGTGATCCTGAACACGAACGGCTTCTACGACGGCCTCAAGCAGCAGTTCCAGCGCATGGAGGAGGAGAACTTCCTCCCGGTCCCCCTCACCGAGCTGGCCTTCTTCGCGGAGGACGGCGTGGGCGCGCTGGCCTACCTGGAGGAGCAGGCGGGCGTACAGGGCTGAGCGCCGGGGGCCGGGCGGTCGCCCCGTACGTCCGCCTTGTACATACCTGTCGTTAGGATCGCCCCCATGGGTACGCACTTGATCACCGGCGCAGGATCGGGCATCGGGACGGCGGTCGCGCGGCGGCTGGCCGATCGGGGGGAGGAGCTGTGGCTGCTCGCCCGGGACGCGGGGCGGGCCAAGGAGCTGGCCGCGCAGTTCCCCGGGGCGCGCACGGTCGTCGGTGACCTCGGCGTCCCCGAGAAGCTCGCCTGGGCGCTCGGCCACCAGACGCTGCCCGACCGGCTGGACTCCGTCCTGCACATCGCGGGCGTCGTCGAGCTGGGCGCGGTCGCCGACCTGCCCGCCAAGAGCTGGCAGCGCCAGCTCACCGCCAACCTGGTTGCGCCGGCCGAGCTGACCCGCCTCTTCCTGCCGCAGCTCCGGCTCGCGCAGGGCCACGTGGTCTTCGTCAACTCCGGCGCGGGGCTGCGCGCGAACCCGCAGTGGGGCGCGTACGCGGCCAGCAAGCACGGCCTGAAGGCGCTGGCGGACGCGCTGCGCGCCGAGGAGCACGACAACGGGGTCCGTGTCACCTCCGTCTACCCGGGGCGCACAGCGACCGCCATGCAGGCCACCGTGCACCAGCAGGAGGGCAAGGAGTACGACCCGTCGCGCTGGATCGACCCCGAGTCGATCGCGACCACGGTCCTCACCGCCCTCGACCTCCCCAGGGACGCCGAGATCACCGACCTGTCGGTGCGCCCGGGAAGCTGAAGCCCCGCTCCGGCCGCATAGGGTCGGACGCGTGAGCGACAAGACCACTAACCCCTGGGGCGCCCGCGCGGCCACCGGTATCGGGTCGATGCCCGGTGGCGACGCGCGGGAGGCCGCGAAGACCGTCACCGGATCTCTCGACCGGCTGCCGTACCTGCCCGAGCTGCCCGCCCGAGGGCCCGGTGCCGACATGATCGGCCGGACCGCCGGGCTGCTCGTCGAGGTGTACGCGCATGTGGAGCCCAGCGGCTGGCGGATCAGCGACCGGCCGGGCCGGGACACCCGCCGCGCCCGGTCCTGGCTCGGCGAGGACCTCGACGCGCTGGAGGAGTTCACGCAGGGGTACGAGGGTGCCCTGAAGGTCTCGGCCGTCGGCCCGTGGACGCTGGCCGCCTCCCTGGAGCTGCGCAACGGGGAGGCCGCGCTGAGCGACCCCGGTGCCTGCCGGGACCTGGCCGCCTCGCTGGCGGAAGGGCTGCGCGGGCATCTGGCGGACGTACGGCGGCGGGTTCCGGGCGCGCGGATCGCGCTCCAGCTGGACGAGCCCTCGCTGACCTCCGTACTGCGCGGCAGCGTGAAGTCCGCGAGCGGGTACCGCACCCACCGGGCTGTGGACCGCGCCGTCGTCGAGGGCGCGCTCCGCGACATCATCGAAGCGGCGAGCCCCGCACAGGACGACCGTACGCCCGTGATCGTCCACTCCTGCGCCCCCGACGTCCCCTTCGCGCTGCTGCGCCGGGCCGGCGCCACGGGCATCGCGTGCGACTTCTCACTGCTCACCGAGCGTGATGACGAGGCGATCGGCGAGGCCGTCGAGGGCGGTACGACGCTCTTCGCCGGCGTCGTGCCGGGCACCGACGGCCCATTGTCAGACCCTGCCGGTAGCGTCATGGGTGTCAGGACGCTGTGGCGCAGGCTGGGGCTGAATCCGGGGACTCTCAGCGAGTCCGTGGTGATCACTCCCGCGTGCGGGCTCGCGGGCGCTTCGCCCGACTATGCCCGTAAGGTGCTCGCCCATTGCGTCCGGGCGGCGGGATCGCTCGCGGACAACCCTGAGTGAGCGCACTCAAGGACACGGGAGGACAGACGGTGGCCGGCGAAGAGCAGACCGGACAGGCGGCGGACGAGGCGGTGGACGACGCGGCGGGAGCCGGCGTGCCCTCGGAGGCGCGCGAGCGGCACCAGCGGCTCGCGGAGGAGATCGAGGAGCACCGCTTCCGGTATTACGTCAAGGACGCCCCGGTCGTCAGCGACGCGGAGTTCGACAAGCTGCTGCGCTCCCTGGAGGCGCTGGAGGAGGAGCATCCGCAGCTGCGGACGCCCGACTCGCCCACGCAGAAGGTCGCGGGGTCGTACGAGACGGAGTTCACGGAGGTCGCCCACCGCGAGCGGATGCTCTCGCTGGACAACGCCTTCGACGACGAGGAGCTGGCCGCCTGGGCGGAGCGGCTGGCGACGGAGCTCGGCGGCGACCCGAAGTCGGCGGGGTACCACTTCCTGTGCGAGCTCAAGGTCGACGGCCTCGCGGTCAACCTCACGTACGAGCACGGCAGGCTGACCCGCGCCGCCACCCGCGGCGACGGCCGCACGGGCGAGGACATCACGCCCAATGTGCGGACGATCGCGGACATCCCCGACCGGCTCAAGGGCGACCGCATCCCGGAGCTGGTGGAGATCCGCGGCGAGGTCTTCTTCCCGATGGAGGCGTTCGAGCAGCTCAACGCCCGTCTGGTGGCGGACGGCAAGCCCCCGTTCGCCAACCCGCGCAATGCCGCGGCCGGTTCGCTGCGCCAGAAGGACCCCAAGGTCACGGCGACGCGCCCGCTGCACATGGTGGTGCACGGCATCGGCGCCCGTGAGGGCCTCGACATCGACCGCCAGTCGGAGGCGTACGACCTGCTGCGCGAGTGGGGTCTGCCGACCGCCAAGCACAACAAGGTCGTCGACTCGCTCGCCGCGGTGCGGGAGTTCATCGCGTACTACGGCGACCACCGGCACGACGTCGAGCACGAGATCGACGGCGTCGTCGTCAAGCTCGACGAGATCCGGCTGCAGGGCCGCCTCGGGGCGACCTCGCGCGCGCCGCGCTGGGCGATCGCGTGGAAGTACCCCCCGGAGGAGGTCAACACCAAGCTGCTGGACATCCGGGTGGGTGTCGGCCGGACGGGCCGGGTGACGCCGTACGCCGTGGTCGAGCCGATCATGGTGGCCGGCTCCGAGGTCGAGTTCGCCACGCTGCACAACCAGGACGTGGTCAAGGCCAAGGGCGTCTTCATCGGCGACACGGTCGTGCTGCGCAAGGCGGGCGATGTGATCCCCGAGATCCTCGGGCCGGTGGCGGACCTGCGGGACGGCAGCGAGCGGGAGTTCGTGATGCCGGCCGAGTGCCCCGAGTGCGGGACGGCGCTGCAGCCCGCCAAGGAGGGCGACATCGACCTGCGCTGCCCGAACGCGCGGAGCTGTCCGGCCCAGTTGCGCGAGCGGCTCTTCTATCTCGCGGGCCGCAAGAGCCTGGACATCGAGAACTTCGGATACGTCGCGGCGACGGCGCTCACCCAGCCGCTGGAGCCGGCCGAACCGCCGCTGAAGGACGAGGGCGACCTCTTCGGTCTCTCCATCGAGCAGCTGCTGCCCATCAAGTCGTACGTCCTCGACCCGGACAGCGGTCTGCCCAAGCGGGACCCGAAGACCGGCGAGGAGAAGGTCGTCACGTTCTTCGCCAATCAGAAGGGCGAGCCGAAGAAGAACGCCCTGGCGATGCTGGAGAACATCCAGGCGGCCAAGGAGCGCCCGCTGGCCCGCATCCTGACGGGCCTTTCGATCCGGCACGTGGGCCCGGTCGCGGCGCAGGCGCTGGCCATGGAGTTCCGTTCGCTGGACCGGATCCGGGAGGCGAGCGAGGAGGAACTGGCAGCGGTCGAGGGCGTCGGCGGCACCATCGCCGCCTCGCTCAAGCAGTGGTTCGAGGAGGAGTGGCACCGCGACATCGTGGACAAGTGGCGTGCCGCCGGGGTCCGGATGGAGGAGGAGAGCACCGGCGACGAAGGCCCGAGGCCGCTGGAGGGCGTCACCGTCGTCGTAACGGGAACACTTCAATCACACACCAGAGATGGCGCGAAGGAAGCGCTGCAACGCCTTGGAGCGAAAGTGACCGGATCTGTCTCGAAGAAGACCGGTTTCGTCGTTGTAGGCGACAATCCTGGTTCGAAATATGACAAGGCTATGCAGTTGAAGGTACCTGTGCTGGACGATGACGGCTTCGCGGTACTGCTCGCAGAAGGCCCCGACGCCGCCCGCGCGGTAGCGGTCACACCGCCGGAGGAGGAGTGAGCAAGTCACTTCTTCGGCGCATACCAGACGCTTACGGGTGGTCGGGTCGCATTCGGGCAACCGCTGCCGATCGCTGCCCGTGCGGGCCTTCTGCGGCCTACTGTTGAGGGGTGCGCCTGCCGTGGCGCGGGCACAGCCGGCTGTGAGAGGTATCGGAATGGAACCGACCGACAGCGCCGCTCCGGCGTCGCGGCTCCGGCGGCTCGTCATGCCCGCGTTGCCCGCGGCTGTGGTTCTGACGGCCGCCCTGGTGTTCGTGACGGGCGTGATCATGACGATCGGAGCCGGCGCCGCGCTCTTCCCGCGCGGCGCCGTCGGCTGGTCGCTGGCCGTCCTCACCGGCGTGATCGTCGGGCATCTCGTCGCCATCGGCCGGGACCGCTGGTCCGGCGGCACCGGCTCCGGTGCCGCACTGGCCCTGGCGGTCCTGCTGCTGTACGGCTGGGTGCCCGCCCTGCTCATCAGCCTGTCCGTGGTCGTGCTGGTCGGCGCGGCGCGCCGGCAGCGCTGGCGGCAGGCGGCGGTGCACGGCGCGATCGACGTCCTCGGCCTGGGCGCCGCGGCGCTGGGCCTCGCCGCGTTCGGCATCACGCCCAGCGTGGCCGACCCCGGCCGGCCCGGGGAATGGGACCTGTCCGTACTGCCGCCGATCCTCGGATCGGCGCTGGTGTATCTGGCCGTCACCCGCGCGCTGCTGTGGTTCCTGATGGGCTCGCGCAACGGCCGGCTGCCGTCCATCGCGCGCCGCGCGGTGACCCGGCAGGCCCTGGTCGGCATCGCGCTCGTGGGCATAGCCCCGCTGATCGTGGTGGTCGCCGAGCACTCCCCGCTGCTGCTGCCGCTCTTCGCCGTACCGCTCATCGCGCTGGACTCCACGCTGTGGATCGCGCGGGCCCGCGCCGAGGAGCAGCTCCGCGACCCGCTGACCGGCCTGCCGAACCGGCAGTGGCTGCTGGAGCGGACCTGGAGCGCGCTCGACGACGCCGAGCGCGTCGGCTCGCGCGCCGCCCTCGTACTGATCGATCTCGACCGTTTCCGGTCGGTCAACGACACCCTCGGACACCTCGCCGGTGACCGCCTGCTGCTCCAGATCGCCGAGCGGCTGCGGCACGCCCTGCCCCGCGGAGCGGAGGCCGCGCGGCTGGGCGGCGACGAGTTCGCGGTGCTGCTGCCCACCGCCGACTCCCTCACCAGCGCGCAGCGGGTGGCCCGTTCGCTTGTCGCCGCGCTGGGCTCGCCCCTCGATCTGGACGGGCTGACGCTGGTGCTCGAGGCGAGCGCCGGCGTCGCGGTCTATCCGGACCACGCGCTGGACGCGGAGGGTCTGCTGCGCCGCGCGGACGTCGCGATGTACCAGGCGAAGCGGGACCGCAGCGGCGTGGAGGTCTACGAAGCCAAGCGCGACGGCAACACCCCCGACCGCCTCGGCCTCCTCGGCGACCTGCGCCGGGCGCTGGACGCGGGCGAGGTCGAGCTGCACTACCAGCCCAAGGTCCGCTTCGACGGTCAGGTGGCCGGTCTCGAGGCGCTGGTGCGCTGGGTGCACCCGGACCGCGGGAGAGTCCCTCCGGACGAGTTCATCGCCATCGCCGAGTCCTCCGGGCTGATGCCGCGGCTGACCGAGTACGTACTGGAGACCGCGCTCGGCCAGGTGGCGCGCTGGCGCGCGGACGGGCTGGAGGTCCCGGTCGCGGTGAACGTCTCGCCGCGGGACGTGCACACCCCCGGGTTCGCCGGTGCGGTGGCCGCGCGGCTGGCGCGGCACCAGGTACCGCCGGGCGCGCTCCAGCTGGAGATCACCGAGCATGTGCTGCTGGAGGACCCGCAGCGCGCCGCCGACACGCTGAACGGCCTGACCGGGCACGGCGTGAAGATGTCGCTCGACGACTTCGGTACGGGGTACAGCTCGCTGGTGCATCTGCGGCGGCTGCCCGTCAGCGAGCTGAAGATCGACCGCTCGTTCGTGGCGCGGCTCGCGGTGGACACCGAGGACGCCGAGATCGTCCGCTGCACGCTCGACCTCGCGCACTCCCTCGGCCTGCTCGTCGTCGCGGAGGGCGTCGAGGACGACGAGACCTGGGAGCGGCTGCGCGACCTGGGCTGCGACGCGGTACAGGGCTGGCTGGTGGCGGCCGCGATGCCGCCGGACGAGACGACGGCTTGGCTGCGGGCGCGGGAGCACGGCGGCTGGCGCCGTGAGTCGGAAGGCGCGCCTTCCGACTCGGAGGGGGCCGATCGGGCCTCCGGCCAGGTCGTGAAGTAGGGCCGCGCGACCCCTGCCGGGGTGAGTTCCGGTCGGTTTGACGGCTGCGGGCCGTCGGCGGGTGGAGCGCCCTCCGGGCGCTGTCCTCAAACTCCCCCAGCTACCGCTGGGAGGTGCCCCCAGACGGGCTGTTCTTCACCCTGTTCTTAACCGTTTCGCGGTCAGGACTCCCGGAGCCATAGGATTGGGGCGGAAACTCCACCGGAAACCAGCAGAGGATCGCTGCATGCCTGGCATCACGCGCGAGGAGGTCGCCCACCTCGCACGGCTGGCACGTCTGGAGCTGAAGGACGAAGAGCTCGACCACTTCGCCGGACAGCTCGACGACATCATCGGCGCGGTAGCCCGCGTCTCCGAGGTCGCCGACCAAGACGTTCCGCCGACCTCCCACCCGCTGCCCCTGACGAACGTCATGCGGGCGGACGAGGTCCGTCCGTCGCTCACCCCCGAGCAGGCGCTCTCCGGCGCCCCCGCCCAGGAGCAGCAGCGATTCAAGGTGCCGCAGATTCTGGGGGAGGAGTGACCGAGATGGCGCAGACCGCAGCACACGAACTGATCAAGCTGACCGCCGCCGAGACCGCAGCGAAGATCGCGGCCGGTGAGGTCACCGCCGTCCAGGTCACCGAGGCCCACCTGGCCCGGATCGAGGCCGTGGACGAGAAGGTGCACGCTTTCCTCCACGTCGACCGGGAGGGCGCGCTCGCCCAGGCCCGCGCCGTGGACGCCAAGCGCGAGCGCGGCGAGAAGCTCGGCCCGCTGGCCGGCGTCCCGCTCGCCCTGAAGGACATCTTCACGACCGAGGGCGTCCCGACCACCGTCGGCTCCAAGATCCTCGAAGGCTGGCTCCCGCCGTACGACGCGACGGTGACCCAGCGCCTCAAGGCCGCCGACGTCGTCATCCTCGGCAAGACCAACATGGACGAGTTCGCCATGGGGTCCAGCACCGAGAACAGCGCGTACGGCCCGACGGGCAACCCGTGGGACCTGACCCGCATCCCCGGCGGCTCCGGCGGCGGTTCGTCCGCGGCCCTGGCCTCGTACGAGGCGCCGCTGGCGATCGGTACGGACACCGGCGGTTCCATCCGCCAGCCCGCGGCCGTCACCGGCACGGTCGGCGTGAAGCCGACGTACGGCGGCGTCTCCCGGTACGGCATGGTCGCGTTCTCGTCCTCCCTCGACCAGGGCGGCCCCTGCGCCCGTACGGTCCTGGACGCGGCGCTGCTGCACGAGGCGATCGCTGGCCACGACCCGCTCGACTCCACCTCCATCGACGCGCCGGTCCCGGCGGTCGTCGAGGCCGCGCGCAACGGCTCCGTACAGGGCATGCGCGTCGGCGTGGTGAAGCAGTTCCGCGGCGAGGGCTACCAGGACGGCGTCATCCAGCGGTTCGACGAGTCCGTCGCGCTGATGAAGGAGCTGGGCGCCGAGATCGTCGAGCTGGACTGCCCGTCCTTCGACCTGGCGCTGGCGGCGTACTACCTCATCGCGCCCTCGGAGTGCTCCTCCAACCTGGCCCGCTTCGACGCCATGCGGTACGGCCTGCGGGTCGGCGACGACGGCACGAAGTCGGCCGAGGACGTCACGGCCCTGACCCGCGAGGCCGGCTTCGGCCCCGAGGTCAAGCGCCGGATCATGCTCGGTACGTACGCGCTCAGCTCCGGCTACTACGACGCGTACTACGGCTCCGCGCAGAAGGTGCGGACCCTGATCACCCGCGAGTTCGAGGCGGCCTTCGAGCAGGTCGACGTGATCGTCTCGCCGACCACGCCCACCACCGCCTTCCCGATCGGCGAGCGTGCCGACGACCCGATGGCGATGTACCTCGCGGACGTGTGCACGCTCCCCGTGAACCTGGCGGGCAACGCGGCCATGTCGCTGCCCTGCGGCCTGGCTCCCGAGGACGGGCTGCCCGTTGGCCTGCAGATCATCGCCCCCACCATGAAGGACGACCGGCTGTACAAGGTCGGTGCCGCCGTCGAGGCCGCCTTCGTGGAAAAGTGGGGCCACCCGCTGCTGGAGGAGGCACCGTCACTGTGAGCGCCATCACCAAGAAGGCCAAGAACTTCAAGAAGTCCAAGTCGGGTCTGTACCTGTCCATGGGCACCACCGCTTTCGGCGCGCTGAGCGTCGCCAAGCAGGCGAAGCTGGCCCGGCAGGAGAACGACACGCTGCGGCTGATCGACGCGGCCGTCTCGGCCGCGGCGATCGTCACCGGCCTGGCGATCCTCTACCGGGAACTGAAGCACCTGGGCGACGACGACGTCCTGCTGGGCTGAGAGGGATTGTTTCACCGTGACTGTCACTGACCTGGTCTCGTACGAGGACGCCCTCGCGACGTACGAGCCCGTCATGGGTCTCGAGGTGCACGTCGAGCTCGGCACCAAGACCAAGATGTTCTGCGGGTGTTCGACGGCGCTCGGCGCCGACGCCAACACCCAGACCTGCCCCACCTGCCTGGGGCTGCCCGGCTCCCTCCCGGTCGTCAACGCGATCGGCGTGGAGTCCGCCATCAAGATCGGCCTCGCGCTGAACTGCTCGATCGCCGAGTGGTGCCGCTTCGCCCGGAAGAACTACTTCTATCCGGACATGCCGAAGAACTTCCAGACCTCCCAGTACGACGAGCCGATCGCCTTCGACGGCTACCTCGACGTGCAGCTGGAGGACGGCGAGGTCTTCCGCGTGGAGATCGAGCGCGCCCACATGGAGGAGGACACCGGCAAGTCCACGCACGTGGGCGGCGCGACGGGCCGTATCCACGGCGCCTCGCACTCCCTGCTGGACTACAACCGCGCCGGCATCCCGCTCATCGAGATCGTCACCAAGCCCATCAAGGGCGCGGGCGAGCGGGCCCCCGAGGTCGCCAAGGCGTACGTCGCCGAACTGCGCGAGCTCATCAAGGCGCTCGGCGTCTCCGAGGCCCGCATGGAGATGGGCCAGATGCGCTGCGACGTGAATCTCTCGCTGATGCCCAAGGGCAGCGAGAAGTTCGGCACGCGCTCGGAGACCAAGAACGTCAACTCCCTGCGCAGCGTCGAGCGTGCGGCCCGGTTCGAGATCCAGCGGCACGCCGCGGTGCTCTCCTCCGGCGGCACGATCATCCAGGAGACCCGCCACTTCCACGAGGAGGACGGCTCCACGACGTCCGGCCGCGTGAAGGAGGAGGCGGAGGACTACCGGTACTTCCCGGAGCCCGACCTGGTGCCGGTGGCCCCGTCCCGTGAGTGGGTCGAGGAGCTGCGCAAGGGGCTGCCCGAGCTGCCGCGCCTGCGCCGTAACCGGCTGCGCGAGGAGTGGGGCGTCTCCGAGCACGACATGCAGTCGATCCTCAACGCCGGTGCGGTCGACCTGATCGTCGCCACCACGGAGGCCGGCGCGGATGCCGCGGCCGCCCGTAAGTGGTGGATGGGCGAGCTGGCCCGCCGCGCCAACGAGGACGGCGTCGACCTCGACGCGCTGCCCATCACGCCGGAGCAGGTCGCCCGGGTCGCCGCGCTGGTCGCCGAGGGCTCCCTCAACGACAAGCTGGCCCGCCAGACCATCGAGGGCGTACTGGCCGGCGAGGGCACCCCGGACGAGGTCGTCGAGAAGCGCGGCCTGAAGGTCGTCTCCGACGAGGGCGCGCTGGGCAAGGCCGTCGACGAGGCGATCGAGTCCAACGCCGCCATCGCCGACAAGATCCGCGGCGGCAAGGTCGCCGCGGCGGGCGCGCTGGTGGGTGCCGTCATGAAGGCCACCCGCGGCCAGGCCGACGCGGCCCGCGTCCGCGAGCTCATCCTGGAGAAGCTGGGCGTGGAGGGCTGATCCTGGCCCCCACTGTCACGAGGGGCGGCGCACCTACGGGTGCGCCGCCCCTTCGTACATGGGGGAGGGATATCAGCGGAACGCGGCGACGTTCTCCTTGGCCCACTGCTCGAACGTCCTCGCAGGAGCGCCGGTGACCTGCGACACCGTGTCGCGCACCCGGAGCAGCTCGTCGTTGACGTCCCCGCCCGTCAGGTCGAGTATCGCGTCCGCGGTCCCGGCCGGCATGAAGGACGCCATGTGCCGGTGGGCCTCCTCCCGGCTGATCTCGTCGAGGGACACCTCCTGCCCCAGGGCCGCGCCGATGGCTTCGACCTGTTGCCGGGGCGTGACCCGGGCCGGTCCGGTGAGTGCGTACGTCAGCCCTCGGTGCCCCGGTTCGGTCAGCGCCGCCCTGGCCACCGCCGCGATGTCGGCAGGGTGGATGGCGGGCAGTCCGATGTCCGCGTACGGCGCCCGGACCGACCGGTGCGCGCGAATCGACGCCGCCCACCACAGGGTGTTCGAGGCGAACTGCGTCGGCCGCAGGATCGTCCAGGCCATGCCGCTGTCCTGGAGCAGCCGCTCGACCGCCAGGTTCTCGCCGGCGGGAGCCAGGTGGGGATGGGTCTGCACGGTCATGGAGGACACGAGGACCACGTGTTCGACGCCTGCTTGCCGGGCGGCCGCGAGCACGTCCGCGTCCGCACCCATGCCCGGTACCAGGAACAGCGAACGCACCCCGTCCAGTGACGCCTTCAGTGCGGCCGGCTGAGCCAGATCCCCCTCAACGGCTTCGACGTCCGCGGGGAACGAGGCCCGCGCCGCGTCCCGGGTCAGCCCGCGCACGGGGCCGGCACCGGCCACTCGCAGCTCCCGCAGCAGAGCGCTCCCGATGTTTCCGGTCGCACCGGTCACAAGGATCATCGTTGCCTTCTCCTGTCGCCAGCCGGTGACCGTTGTTGTCGATCACTCGTGCCGCACGCTAGAACCTCAACTCGGCTTGAGGTCAAGTTCCGCTGCGCGGCGGGGCGATCGACTCCCGTTCGATGAACTCCGTGTCCAGGACGATGTGTTCCGGGGCGTGGGCGGTGCCTTCGATGCGGGTGATGAGGGAGTGGACCGCGCGGGCGCCGAGTTCCTGGACGGGCTGGGCCACGACGCTGATGCGGGGGCGGACGGCGCGGGCCCAGTCGGTGTCGTCGAAGGTGACGACGGAGAGGTGCTCGGGGACGCGGAGGCCGTGGTCGCGGGCGGCGGAGAGGACACCGAGGGCGATCATGCTGTCGGTGGCGAAGACGGCGGTGGGGGGCTCGGGGAGGGACAGCAGCTCGGCGGTGAGGTCGGCCGGGTCCTCGCGGTGGAAGGTACCGGTACGGAGGTAGGTGTCGGTGTCGGTGAGGCCCGCCTCGCGGAGTGCGGTGCGGTAGCCCTCGATGCGTTCCAGGCCGGTGGAGACCGGGTCGGACGATGCGGCGCCCGCGCCGTCCACGGGGGCGGTGCCCAGCAGGCTGACCAGGGCGATGCGGCGGTGGCCCGCGGCGAGGAGGCGGCGGACCGCGTCCTGGGCGGCGCCGTGGTTGTCGACGGTGACGGAGTCCGCGGGCAGGCCCGGGGCCTGGCGGTCGAGGAGGACGACGGGGCAGCCGGCGGCGTGTGCGGCCGCCAGGTGGGCCGTTTCGGTGGTGGCGGCCGGGGCGACGATCAGCCCGTCGACGTGCTTGTCGCGGAGCATCTTCACCGCGGCGCGCTCGGCGGCGACGTCCTCGTCGGTGTTGGCGAGCAGGACCTGGTACCCGGCGGCGCGGGCCGCGTCGGTGATGCCGCGGGTGACGCCCGCGAAGAACGGGTTCTGGATGTCGGCGACGATCGCACCGAGCGTGTGCGTACGTCCCGTGATCATGGAGCGGGCGAGCTGGTTGGCGCGGTAGCCGAGCTTCTCGGCCGCGGCCCGCACGCGTTCGCGGGCGTCCGGGCTGACCGAGCCGTAGCCGGCGAGCGCGCGGGAGGCGGTGGAGCGGGACACGCCCGCCTCGCGCGCGACGTCGGGGAGGGTCGCGGGGCGGCCTGCGGGCTTGCGTCGGTTCGTCGTCATGGCGTCGTCAGGCTATCGGGTCGCGACAGGGGATTGACGGCGGGGAGTTGGCGGTGGGAAGGTTCCCAACACCGCGAGTGAGAACGTTCTCAATGCCGGCTCGACGTCGGATTGAGAACGTTCTCAACGGTGCGGCCGTCCCGGGCCCCGCACGGCACCGCCCGCACGGCGTCGCTCGCACCGCCCCGCCCCCCAACCGCTCAGGAAAGGACCCGCGTGACTACCGCATCCCTGCCCCTCAAGCCGATCACCGAGGACTTCAAGGAGGCCGTGTCCTTCGCGCTCAGCCAGAACGAGGCCGCGCGCGCGTTCGTCGACGAGGTCGTCGCGGGCGGGCTGCGCAACGTCTTCCTCGTCGGCTGCGGCGGCTCACTCACCGCCGCCTACCCGGCGCACTTCCTGCTGGAGACCCGGGCCTCGTTCCCCGTCTTCCACATGAACAGCGACGAGTTCAACCTGCGCCGCCCCGCACTGCTCGGCGAGGGCTCGCTCGTCCTGGTGTCCTCGCACACCGGCACCACCAAGGAGACCGTCGCGGCCGCCGAGTACGCCCGCAGCGCCGGTGCCAAGGTCGCCGCCCTCACCCGCAGCGCCGACAGCCCCCTCGCGAAGGCCGCGCACGCCGCCTTCACGTACCGCAGCGAGGACACCGTCGTCGCACCCAAGGGCGTGCTGTTCGGGCAGCTCGTGTACGCGCTGCTGGAGAAGACCGGTGCCGAGGGTGACTACGCGGCGCTCCGCACGGCGTACGAGGCGCTGCCCGAGGCGCTGTACAAGTCGCAGGAGGAGGGCGAGGAGCTGGCCGCCTCGATCGCCACCGCACTGGCCGACGAGGACGTGACGTACGTACTGTCCGCCGGCCCCAACTACGGGGCGGGGTACGGCTTCACGATGTGCTACCTGATGGAGATGCAGTGGAAGCACGGCGGCACCTACAACGCCGGTGAGTTCTTCCACGGCGCCTTCGAGGTGGTCACCGAGGAGCAGCCGGTGATCCTCTTCCTCGGCGAGGACGCCACCCGGCCGATGGCCGAGCGCGCCAAGACGTTCCTGGACAAGTACACCAAGAAGGCGCACTACGTGGACTCGCGGATCTTCTCGCTGCCCGGCGTCCCCGAGGCGGTGCGCGGCGACATCACGCCGATCGCGCTGGACGTCTTCGGCACCCGGCTCGCCCGCCACTACGAGTCGGTGCGCGGCCACGACCTGGACAAGCGCCGCTACATGTTCCAGGTCGAGTACTGATCCCGGACACCCCGCGCACGACCCGGCCCGGTGCGGTGCCGCACCGGGCCGCCCCGTACCCGCTCCCGTAAGGAATCCCCATGCGCATCTGCGGAGTCGGTGACAATGTCGTCGACCGCTATCCCCAGCGCGGCCTGATGTACCCGGGCGGCAACGCGCTCAACGTGGCCGTGCACGCCGCCCGGCTCGGCGCCGACGCCGGGTATCTGGGCGTCACCGGCACCGACGAGGCCGGCTCGCACATACGGGCCGCGCTCGCCGCCGAGGGCGTCCGCACCGACCGGGCCCGTACCGCGGAGGGGCCCAACGCGTACGCGACCGTGCACCTCGACGCGGACGGCAACCGCAGCTTCGGCGAGTGCGACGAGACCGTCTCGGTCTTCGCGCCGGACGCCGCCGACCTGGCCTGGCTGGCCGGCTTCGACCTGCTGCACACCGGCGACTGCAGCCGCCTGGAGCCGCATCTGCCCGCGCTCGCCGCGGCCTGCCCGGTCAGCTTCGACTTCTCCGACCGGCCCTGGTCCTACGCCGCGCCGCTGCTGCCGCAGGTGCACGCCGCCGTCTTCTCCCGGCCGGACGCCGGGGACGAGGAGGCGGACGAACTCGCCGACCGCGTCCGCCGGGCCGGTCCGAAGCTGGCCGTGGTGACGCGCGGGGCCGGTGGGGCGCTGGTGTCGTACGAGGGGACGGTGCACCACCAGAGCGTCGTCCCGGTCGCGGCCACCGACACCCTCGGCGCCGGCGACTCCTTCATCGCGGCCCTCCTCGTGGCCCTGTGGCAGGGCAGCCCCCTGGCCGACGCCGCCGCCCGCGCCGCGCGCTACGCGGCCGAGGTCTGCACCCTCCCCGGCGCCTTCGGCCACCCCCTCGCCCTCCCCGCCCGCCTCTGACCGTCCGCCTCCCACCGCCAGGAGAGAGCCGATGCGCCGCACCCCTGCAGCCGCCGCCGGCTGCCTGCTCGCCGTACTGCTGATGCTGCTCAGCGGCTGCGGCCAGGCCCCCGTACGGGCCACCGCCAACGACTTCCGCCTCGCCGGGAAGCCCCACGGCCATCTGACCGTCCTGGAGAAGTGGGCGGACCCGGAGTACGCCCCGTACTTCAAGGCGGCGGCGCGGGAGTACGAGAGGCGCAACCCCGGCGTGACGATCGACCTCCAGGCCGTCGGCGACCAGCCCTACAAGGACCGGATCGCGGTGCTCGCCGCCTCCCGCGAGCTGCCGGACATCTACTTCGCCTGGCCGGGGCGGTACGCGCAGAAGTTCGCCGACGGGCGGCTCGCCGCCGACCTCACCGGGCAGCTCCGCGGCACCCGTTGGGGCAACACCTTCGAGCCCGACGCGCTGGATGCCTTCACCTTCGGCGGACGGACGTACGGCGTGCCGCTGAACATGGACGCCAAGGTCTTCGCGTACAACGAGAAGATCTTCGCGAAGGCCGGGGTGGAGCGCGTCCCGCGGACCTTCCCCGAACTGCTCACTGCCTGCGACCGGATCAAGAAGGCCGGCTACACGCCGCTGGCCTTCGGCAACCAGTACGGCTGGCCGGCCGGGCACCTGCTGACCCAGTTCAACGCCATGGAAGTGCCGGCCGACGTGCTGGCCAGGGACTACGACGGCGCCGAAGGTGCCTTCACCCATCCCGGGTACGCACGGGCACTGGAGGACCTGGCCCGGCTGCGGCAGCGGTGCATGCCGCCCGGCGGCACCAGCATCAGCCACGAGTCGGCGCAGGCCCGGATGCTGCTGGGCAAGGCCGCCATGCAGTACCTGGAGACGCTGGAGTTCTCGTACCTGGACGAGAGCGGGGGCGCACCGAAGGAGTTCGCGGAGAACTGGAACTTCTTCGCGATGCCCGAGATCCCGGGCGCGAAGGGCTCGCCGCGCGCCGTCGCAGGCGGCACGGACGGCCTGCTGGTCTCCAACACCTCGCCGAACAAGGCGCTCGCCGTGGACTTCCTGAAGTTCCTCACCAGCCGCGAGCAGGCCCGGAAGCTGGTGCGCGAACTGGGCTGGCTGAGCGCCGTGAAGGGCACGGCGGACGCCGCGCGGCTGCCCGGGCTGGCCGGCGCGCAGCGGACCGTGGCGAGCCACGAGATGTCGGTCTGGCTCGACACCCGCGCCGACGACAAGATCGTCAACCCCTATCTGGCGGCCGCCGACTCCGTGCTCGGCGGGAACGCCACCCCGGAACAGGCCATGAAGACCGTGCGCCGGGGCGCCGAGAATGCCCGCCGCTTCGGCGTCCGACCCTGACACCCCCCACTCGCCCCCGACCGCCCCCGAAGGAGGTGCACCAGTGACACGACGCCGCATCCGGCACGCCTTCTATGTCGCCCCCGCGCTCGCGCTGATCGCGTTGTTCGTCTACTACCCGATCGTCGAGAACGTCCGGCTCAGCCTCTTCAAGTTCAGCGTCTTCCGGCCCGGCATGCGCTACGTCGGCCTGGAGAACTACCGGCAGGCCTTCCAGGACCCGGTCTTCTGGCACGCGCTGCTCAACAACGTCTTCTACGCGGTCACCTCGGTCGTCTTCCAGGTCGGCGCGGCGCTCGTGCTCGCCGCGGTACTGGAGGAGCTGATCGGGCGGCGGCTGCGCGGGGTGCTGCGCGCCGTGTACTTCATCCCGGCGGCCGTCTCCATGACCGTCGCGGGCCTGCTCTTCCAGTTCCTGTACCAGCCGGACGCGGGCCTGGTGAACAGCGCCCTGGACGCGGTCGGGCTCGGCGGCCTCCAGCACGACTGGCTGGGCGATGCCGCCACCTCCATCTGGGGCGTCATCAACATGAGCCAGTGGCAGTCGTTCGGGTACACGACGATGCTGCTGACCGTCGCGGTCCAGCGCATACCCCGCGAGCTCTACGAGGCGGCGACCGTGGACGGCGCGGGGCGCATCCGCACGTTCTTCCACGTCACCGTGCCGATGGTGCGCGACATGACCACCCTGCTGATCATCCTCACCGTCTCCGGGGCCTTCCTGGTCTTCAACGAGGTGATGGTGATGACCGGCGGCGGGCCCGCCAACTCCAGCCAGGTGCTGGGGACCTGGCTGTACACCAGCGCCTTCACCGGCGACGACATGGGATACGCCGCGGCGATCGGCACGGTGATCTTCCTGATCACCTTCGCCGCCGGTGCCCTGCAGCTGCTCCACTCGCGCAGAAAGGCGGTCGCCCCATGACCCTCACCCTCGGCAGGACCGCCCGCACGGCACCGGAACCGGCCTCTTCCCCCACAGGGCGCGCCCCCGCCCGCTTCGGCCCCGTCGCCGTGCGCGTACTGGCCTACGGCGCGCTGGCCGCGCTCGCCGTCGCGGTGATCTACCCGCTGTGCTGGATGGCGCTGGCGGGCCTGAAGAGCAACGGCGAGATCTTCGCCGACCCCTGGGGGCTGCCCGCCGACCCGCACTGGTCGACGTACGCCGACGCCTGGAACCAGGGTGTGCTCGGCTATCTGGTCAACAGCGTGCTGGTGACCGCCACGAGCGTGCTGGCCGTCGTCCTCATCAGCGCCTGGGCCGCCTACGGCCTCACCCGGCTGGACATCCCCTGCTCGCAGCCGGCGCTGCTGCTGGTGCTCGGCGCGATGATGCTCTCGCCGACGGTGGCCCTCGTACCGCTCTCGCAGCTCCTCCAGGCGCTGGGCATCTACGACACGTACTGGGCGCTGATCGTCCTCTACACCGCCTTCAAGGTGCCCTTCACCACCTTCCTGATCCGCGCCTACCTGCTGGGGCAGCCGGTGGAGGTGGAGGAGGCGGCGTACATCGACGGGGCGAGCCGCTGGCAGACGTTCTGGCGGGTGGTCGTCCCGATGGCCCGCCCGATCCTCGCCTCGGCCGCCGTCCTTCAGGCGCTCTTCGCCTGGAACGAGTACGCCTTCGCGCTGGTCTTCATCACCGACGACCGGCTCAAGACGCTGCCCGTGGGCCTGGCCGACATGGCGGGGCGGCTCAACTCGAACTGGCCGATCCTCTTCGCGGGGCTGACCATCGCCGCGCTGCCGATGATCGTGGTCTTCCTGATCGGGCAGCGGCACTTCGTCCGCGGACTGGCGGCCGGCATCGGCAAGTGAGCGGACCCTTCCGTTTGCAAAGTCGTCATCCTGATACCTATCGCGGGCCACACAGGTCTTCTATCGTCCCGGACGCACCACATCAATGGGCCAACGACGGACCATTGGGGACGACTGGAGGAAGCGCGTGGCACCGGAGACAACGCGGAGACGGGTACTGGCAGTTGGCGCGGCGGCCGTGGGCGCGGCCGCCGCCGGGTCGCTGCTGCCGCCCTCGCTGCAGCAAGCGCTGGCCGCCGACGCGGCGCGGCCCGGCAGCACGGACGGCGGGCTCGACGAGATCGAGCACGTCGTCGTCCTGATGCAGGAGAACCGGTCCTTCGACCACTACTTCGGGATGCTGCGCGGCGTACGGGGCTACGCCGACCGCAACGCCATCAGGATCCCGGGCGACCGCAGCGTCTACGAGCAGCCCGCCGCGACGGGCACCGGCTCCGTGCTGCCCTTCTCCGTACGCGAGGCCGCCGAGACCCAGAAGAAGGACCTCCAGTACATCGGCGACCTGGACCACGGCTGGGACGGCGGCTTCAAGGCGTGGCACGACGGCTGGATGGACAACTGGGTCTCCGCCAAGACCGCCGCGACCATGGCGCACTACGACCGCCGGGACGTGCCGCTCCACTACGAGCTGGCCGACACCTTCACCGTCTGCGACGCGTACCACTCCTCGATCCACTCCTCCACCAGCCCCAACCGCAACCACCTGGTCAGCGGCTGGACCGGCTTCGAGCCGGGCGGCGAGCGGGCGGTCGGCAACGACGCGTACGCGGAGGACACCCACCCCGGCTACGACTGGACGACATACGCCGAGCGCCTGGAGAAGGCCGGCCACAGCTGGCAGGTCTACCAGGAGTGGGACAACTTCACCGACAACAACCTGGAGTTCTACGCGAGCTTCAAGGCCGTCGCGAAGAAGGCGCTCACCAAGGTCGGCGACCCGAAGATCCAGAACATGACGGCCTTCTACGCGAAGGTCGCCGACGCCGACGAGACGGAGCGGAAGCGGCTGCAGGGCCTGCTGGAGGAGGGCGTGCAGGCGCTCTCGCGGGCGGACCGCAGCCTGTTCGAGCGCGCGCTGCGCCGCGGCGAGCCGGGCTCGACCGCCACCGCCTTCGCTGCGGACGTCGCCGCCGGCAAGCTCCCCGAGGTCAGCTACATCGTCCCGGCCGCCGCCGACTCCGAGCACCCCGGCTCGTCCTCGCCGATCGCCAGCGCCACCCTCGTGTACAAGATCCTCGACGCCCTCGGGAAGCACCCCGAGGTCTGGCGCCGCACGGTCCTGCTGCTGACCTACGACGAGAACGACGGCTTCTTCGACCACGTCCCGCCGCCGGTGGCCCCGGCCGGCACCGACGAGGAGTACTGGGACGGGCGCCCCACCGGCCTCGGCATCCGCGTGCCGATGCTGGTGATCTCGCCCTGGACGGTCGGCGGCTACGCCTGCTCCCAGGTCTTCGACCACACCTCGATCATCCGCTTCCTGGAGCGCTGGACGGGGGTGCGCGAGCCGAACATCGGCGGCTGGCGGCGCACCGTCTGCGGCGACCTGACCAGCGCCTTCGACTTCTCGCGCAGCCGCCGGCAGCCCGCCGTCGACCAGCCGGGCCCGATCCCGCCCTTCACCGGGCGGTGGCGCCCCGAGCCGCCCGCCGAGCAGCGGCTGCCGCGGCCGGAGGAGGGCACGCGCCCGGCCCGTCCGCTGCCGTACCAGCCCGACGCGGACGGCGCCTACGACCCGGCGGCCGGGCGGTTCCGGCTGGCGCTGCGCAACAGTGGCGCGGCCAGCGCACACCTCGCGCTGTACCCGTATGCGCGGGAATACGCCACGCCCCAGCATCGTGACGTACGGGGGAAGGCCGGCTGGGACGTACCGGTCCGGGACCGGACGTACGACTTCCACCTCACCGGGCCCAACGGCTTCCGGCGGGAGTTCGCCGGGACCGCGGCGGGCGCGGCGGCCGGGCTGAAGGTGAGCGCGCACCTGGACGCCGGACGGCGGGAGATCCACCTGACGCTCGTCAACGGAGGTGACGGGGACCTGACCGTCACGCTGGCGCCGCTGGCGTACTCCGGCGCGGCGCCGCGCACGGTGAAGCTGCCCGCGGGGCGCACCCGCACGCTGGCGCACTCCGCGGACCGCGACCACGGCTGGTACGACCTAAACGTCACGGTCAGGGAGGACGAATCGTTCCGCCGCCGGCTGATGGGCCACATCGAGAACGGCGCGGAGTCGATAACGGGCTGAACCACGCGGAGGCCGATCCTTCGCTTCTTTGTTAGGAAGTACACAAAGGAGTCAAAGGATCTTCTCGGGCTGTCACTCTCGTGTGACGCGGGCCCGCCGCCCCTTCGTCGGCAGGCGGCGGGCCCGCCCCACCTCCCGCCCGTCCCGCGCTCGGCAGCACCGGTCACCCCGGAGTTCGGCGCACAAACCCCGGGAAGCAGACAAAGGCCCTCATGACCGTACTTGCCCGGTGGTGCCTGAAGCGCCGCTCCCTGGTCATCGTGCTGTGGCTCGCCGTCCTCGCGGGCGTCGTGGCGGCAGCCGGTGCGCTGGGTTCCTCGTACTCGAACAAATACGACGTTCCCGGTACGGAGTCCGGGCGCGCCGCGGAACGGATGGCGGCCGCCTTCCCCGGACAGTCCGGGGACAACGACACCCTCGTCTGGCACACCGACTCCGGGACCGTCCGCGCGGACGCGGTGCGGGACCGGATGGACCCCGCCCTGGACCGGATCGCCGAGCTGCCCGGGGTCGCCTCGGTGGAGGGCCCCGACGGCCCGGCCGGCACGAAGGCCGACGCCGCCCCGGCCGCTGACGCGGAAAAGCGCATCAGCCAGGACGGGCACACCGCCTACGCCACGGTGGTCTTCGACGCACCCGCCGACGACCTGGACCCGAAGCAGGTACAGGCCGTAGTGGACACCGCACGGGCCGCGTCCGGGGACGGCCTCGGCGTCGCGCTCGGCGGCGCCGGCGCCGGCCTCACCGAAGCGCCGCAGAGCCACCTCGCCGAGGGCCTCGGCCTGGCGGCCGCCGCCGTGGTGCTCTTCCTCGTCTTCGGGTCGCTGGCCGCGACCCTCCTGCCGATCATCACCGCGGTCGTCGCGGTCGGCACCGCGTCGGCCGGCATCAGCCTGCTCGGCCACGTCATGACCGTCGCGGACTTCGCACCCATGCTCGGCATGCTCATCGGACTCGGCGTGGGCATCGACTACGCGCTGTTCATCGTCACCCGGCACCGCAAGAACCTCCGGGCGGGGATGAGCGTCCCGGAGGCCGCGCAGAAGGCGGTGGCCGTCTCGGGACGGGCCGTGGTCTTCGCCGGGGCGACCGTCTGCATCGCCCTGCTCGGCATGCTCGTCCTGCGGCTGTCCTTCCTCAACGGCGTCGCGCTCGCCGCCTCGCTGACCGTCGTCCTCACCGTGGCCGCCTCGATCACGCTGCTGCCCGCGCTCCTGGGGCTGATCGGGACGCGCGTACTGGGGCGCCGCGAACGCGGCCGGCTCGCCGCCGACGGGCCGCGCGCCGAGCACCCCACCGGCTTCTCGGTCCGCTGGTCCCACTTCGTCGAGCGCCACCCCAAGCTGCTCGGCGGCCTCGCCGCCGCCGTCATGCTGGTCCTCGCGCTGCCCACCCTCGGACTGCACCTGGGCACCTCCGACCAGAGCACCGACCCGCGCTCCTCGACCACCCGGCAGGCGTACGACATGCTGGCCGACGGCTTCGGCCCCGGCTTCAACGGGCCGCTGACCCTGGTCGGCGACCTGGACGGCGCCGACGACAGGCTCGCCTTCGACGGCCTCCCGGACCAGCTGCGGAACACCCCCGGAGTGGCGCAGGTCAGCGGGCCGGAGTTCGACGGCAGCGGCAGCACCGGCGTGATCACGGTCGTCCCGGACAGCTCGCCGCAGTCGAAGGACACCTCCGACCTGGTCGAACGGCTGCGCACCGACGTACTGCCCGAGGCCGCCGACGCCTCCACGCTGCACGTCGACGTCGGCGGCGTCACCGCCGGCTACGACGACTTCGCCGACGTGATCGTCGGCAAGCTGCCGCTCTTCGTGGGCGTGGTCGTCTCCCTCGGGTCCGTACTGCTCCTGCTGGCCTTCCGCTCGCTCGGCATCCCGCTCAAGGCCGCCGTCATGAACGTCGCCGCGGTCGCCTCCGCCTTCGGGGTCGTCGTCGCCGTCTTCCAGTGGGGCTGGGGCAGCGAGCTGCTGGGCCTGGGCAGTGGCGGTCCGATCGAGCCGTTCCTGCCGGTGATCATGGTCTCCGTCCTCTTCGGCCTCTCCATGGACTACCAGGTCTTCCTGGTCAGCCGGATGTACGAGGAGTGGCGGCGCACACACGACAACCGCAGGTCCGTACGGGTTGGACTCGCCGAGACCGGCCGGGTGATCAACTCCGCGGCGGTCATCATGATCGCGGTGTTCTCCGCCTTCGTGCTCAGCGGCGACCGGACGATCGCGATGTTCGGCATCGGGCTGGCCGCCGCGGTCGCCCTGGACGCCTTCGTGCTGCGCACGCTCCTGGTACCGGCCCTGATGCACATGCTGGGCGGCGCGAACTGGTGGCTGCCGGGCTGGCTGGAGCGGCGCCTGCCACGCCTGAGCATCGAGCCGCCGGAGGAGTACGAGGGCGAGTACGAGGACGAGGTCCCGGACGCCGTCGTGCCCGTTCCCGCACCCCGGCACGCCGAGGACGAGCGACTGGTCCGCAGCTAGGGAAGCGGGCCGTCCGGAAGCCGTCCGGAAGCCGTTCTTCCGGTCGTCACCCGGTATTGGCCCGCTCTCTCATACGACTCTCAGACGCGGCACCTACGGTCGCGCCCATGGGTACCACGACGACCAAGAACGACACCGAGAAGACCGAGGCGGTCACCGGGGACGCGGCGGCTGACACCAAGCCCGAGGAGCGGGCCGCCGCACCCGAGGACAGCACGCCGGAGACCGCCGCCGGTACCGAGGAGACCGGCGCGGCGGAGAGCGTCACCGAGGACACGCCCGCCGCCGCGCCCGTGCGGCGCGGTATCGCGGCGGGGGCCGGCGCCGTCGCCGGTGCCGCGCTCGGCCTCGCCTCCCTGACCGGCACCTGGGCCGGCACGATCCTCGCCGAGCGGCAGACCGTCCTCGGCCAGATCAAGCTCCAGACCGGCAAGACCCAGGACCAGATCGCCGCCGTCTACACCACCCCCTGGCACACCACAGCCCTCGTCAACGGGATCTTCGCCGTGCTGGCCCTCGTGGTCACCGGCGCCGTCCTGCTCCGCCGCCCGCAGGCCGCCTGGACCCGGGCCGTCGCCTGGGGCGGCTTCGCACTCGCCGTGCTCGGCCTGGTGATCGCCGGCGGCATGTACCTCGACCTGTTCGCCTCCGCCCCGAAGCTCAGCCCCGGCGGCTCCTGAGGAGAGCCCGCATGACGGCCCACAGGAGGGGCCTTAGACCGCTGCGTGAGACAGGGCAGCGGATCTAAGGCCCCTCCGGGCGTGGAGATCGGGAAGTTGCCCGATGTGGCGCACCCCCTGAGGCGGCCAGGCTGACGACGTACCGTCAGCCGCCGTGGGAACCCGCTTCCCGCGGCCGTACCAGGAGTCGTCATGCTCTACTACGAAGTCCAGCACCGCGTGCGCGCCGAGGAGCTGCGCCGGGAGGCCGACCGCGACCGACTGGCCCGCGAGGCCGCCGAGGGACGCCGCGCCGCACGGTCCGCCGGCAACGCGTCCGAAGGGCGGGTGAGCAGGTGGGGCCGGGGTGTACGGGGGCGCCGCCGGGCCGCGGCGTAACGACGGCGCTTACGGAGCGCCTTACGGGAGCGGGCCGGTGACCTCGTACGGAGCCGGGCCCGTGACCGCAAAACTCGGTGCCGGATTGTCAGACCCCTGTGCGATGCTCTGCGACGTGGAGACCAGGTCCGTCAGTCGCGTATTCGTCGGCCGCAGCAGCGAGTTGAGCCTGCTGGGCGACGCGCTCGCGCGCACCACGGCCTCCGGCGAGCCGCAGGCGCTGCTCGTCGGCGGCGAGGCGGGCGTGGGCAAGACCCGGCTCATCGAGGAGTTCGCCGCGGCCGCCCGGGCCGCCGGCGCGCTCGTCGCCCTCGGCGGCTGCATCGAGATCGGCTCCGAGGGCCTCCCGTTCGCCCCGTTCTCCGCGATCCTGCGCACGCTGAATTCCCGCCTGCCCGAGGAGCTGGCCGCCGCCGTCGGGGGCCAGGAGGGCGAGCTGGCCCGCATCCTGCCCGAGCTCGGCGAGGCCCCGGGCGAGTCGCGCGACGACGAGCACGGCCGCGCCCGCCTCTTCGAGCTGACCGCCCGGCTGCTGGAGCGGCTCGCCCGCGGCCGCAGCCTCGTCATCATCGTCGAGGACCTGCACTGGGCCGACCGCTCCACCCGCGAGCTGCTCGGCTACCTGCTGCACACCCTCCACGACGCCGGCGTCCTGCTCGTCGCGACGTACCGCTCCGACGACATCCACCGCCGCCACCCGCTGCGCCCCTTCCTCGCCGAGGTCGACCGCATGCGCACGGTCCGGCGCGCCGAGCTGGCCCGCTTCACCCGCGACGAGGTCCGCTCCCAGATGGCCGGCATCACCGGCAGCGAGCCCGAAGAGGCCCTGGTCGAGCGGGTCTTCGAGCGCTCCGAGGGCAACGCCTTCTTCGTCGAGGAGCTGGCCTGCAGCATCCACGACGGCACGCTCCCCGGCCTCAGCGACTCCCTCCGCGACCTCCTCCTCGTGCGCGTCGAGGCGCTGCCGGAGCACACCCAACGGGTGATCCGGATGGCCGCCGAGGGCGGCTCCACCGTCGAGCACGACCTCCTCGCGGCCGTCGCCGACCTGCCGGAGGACGACCTCATCGAGGCCCTGCGCGTCGCCGTCGGCAGCAACACCCTGGTCCCCACCAGCGACGGCACGGGCTACCGCTTCCGGCACGCACTGGTCCGCGAGGCCGTCCAGGACGACCTCCTCCCCGGGGAGCGCACCCGCCTCAACCGCCGGTACGCAGAAGCCCTCGAAGCCGACCCGGGCCTGGTGCGCGCCGAGGCGTGCGCCGCCCGCCTGGCGAGTTACTGGTACCACGCCAGGGACGCCGCCAAGGCGCTGCCCGCCGTGCTCACCGCCTCGGTCACGGCCCGCCGCCGGCACGCCCACGCCGAGCAGCTGCGGCTGCTGGACCGCGCGCTGGAACTGTGGGACGAGGTGCCCAAGGACGTCCGGCTCGCGGTCCGCCCGGTGGACTGCGCCGAGGCGTATCCGGCCAGCGGCTGCGACGACGAGGCGCTGCGCTATCTGGACCTGCTCGCCGAGATCGCCGTGGCCGCCCGCCTCTCCGGCGACCGCGAGCGCGCCTACACGGTCACCAAGCGGGCGCTGCGCGCGCTCGCGGGGGAGCACGACCCGCTGCGCGAGGCGTGGTTCCTCACCCAGCGCTCCCGGCTGGCGCAGAGCACGGGCCGCGGTGACGGCTGGGAGGACCTGGGCCGCGCCCAGGAGCTGGTGCGCGGGCTGCCGCCGTCGCCGGTGCACGCCGCGGTGCTGGCGCAGGCCGCCGCCTGGGGCGCGCTGCACGCCCCGGGCCCCGACTCCTTCACCGCCGCCGAGCGGGCCGTGGAGCTCGCCTGCCTGGTCGGCGAGGAGGAGGTCGAGCTGAACGCCCGCCTCACGCTGTACGGCCTGCAGGTCTCCTCGGGCGACGTGGACGGCGGCCTGGCCGGCCTCCGCGCGGCGCTGGACCGCGCGCTGGAGCGCGGCTATTCGGCCGTCGTCGCGCGCGGCTTCACCAACCTCCCCTCGCACCTGGAGTCGGTGGGCCGCTCGGCGGAGGCGGTGGCCGCGACCGAGCGCGGGCTCGCCATGACCGAGCACTTCGGCCTGAAGGACTCCCGCAGCTGGGTCTACGGGAACCTCGCCGAAAGCCTTATGTCGCTGGGCCGCTGGACGGAGTCGGCCGCGGCCGCCGCCGACTGCCGGCGCCTCGCCCTGGGCAGCCGCACCCGCGCGCTCGCCGCCTCCCGCCACGCCGACCTGGCCCTGCTCCGCGGCGATTTCGACACCGCCGCGGAAGAACTGGCGGTGGCCCGCCGCGACTTCGGCAGCTATGAGAACCAACCGCAGTACACGATCCCCATGACCCGCTTCGCGTACGAGATCGCCGTCCACCGGGAGGGCGCGGCGGCGGCCCGGGAAGTCCTGGAGCCGTTACTGACGGCCGGGTTCCCGCTCGACACGTACAGCTTCGGCTGGCCGCTGCTGTGGCGGGCCGCCGCCGCGGAGGCGGACGCCCGCGGGCTGCCCGCCGCGGCCGCGGGATGGGACGAGATGCTCGCCCGGCTGGCGGCGGTGGCGCGGACGCTGCCCCGCCCGGTCCCGGTGTGGCAGGCGTACGGCCGGCTGACCGAGGCCGAGCTGTGCCGGGCCGAGGGGCGGCCGGCGCCGGAGCGCTGGGCCGAGGCGGTCGCCGCGCTCCGCCGCGTCGAGCGGCCGTACGAACTGGCCTGGGCGTGCCACCGCTGGGCGGAGGCGCTGCTGACCTGCGGCCCGGCCGCCCGCGAGCAGCGTGAGGCAGCCACGGCGCTGCTCGCCGAGGCACGGAACGCGGCGTGGTGGATGGGCGCGGACCCGCTGGCCCTGGAGATCGACCGGCTCGCCCAGCGGGCCCGGATCACGCTGCCGGAGGGACGAAGATCCGGCGGTCTCCCGTCGGTGCCCGCGCAGTCCGCGCCCGCGCTCGCCGGGCCCGCGCGGGCTGCTTCCGTGCTTGCCGGGCCGGCAGGGGACCGCACAGCGGAGACCGCCGCGGCGACGTCCAACGCTCCGTCCGACGCGACACCCGATACAACCCCCGACTCGCTGGGGCTCACGCCGCGCGAGCAGGACGTGCTGCGGCTGGTCGCGGTGGGGCGCAGCAACCGCCAGATAGCGGACGCGCTCTTCATCTCACCGAAGACCGCGAGCGTGCACGTCTCCAACATCCTGGCCAAGCTCGGCGTCTCGGGGCGCGGCGAGGCGGGCGCGCTGGCACACCGGCTGCGACTGTTCCCCGAGGCGGAGTCGGCCTGAGAGCCGCTGCCCGAGGCCGGCGGTCCCGTCAGGCCGCCGGGTGCGGCAGGCGTACGACCACCCGCCCGGAGGCGAGGTCGATGGGCCCGAGGCCCGGGTCGGAGTCGCCGATGTCCGCGACTACGAGCGCGAGCTTCTGCCGCTCGTCCTCGGTGTGCTTGCGGCCCGGCGCGAAGAGCTCTTCGGCGAGGTTGAACATCGCGACCCCCTGGCGTGGCGTCCTGCTCACTGCGGTCAGTGTAGGCACGCCCGCCGCAAAAAGGACATCATGTGATCTTCAGTCGCAGAATCCGGTCGTCGCCCTTTTCCGGTGTGCCCCGCTTGTCCGTCTCGTTGGTGACCAGCCACAGCCCGCCGTCCCCGGTCGGCAGGACCGTCCGCAGCCGCCCGTACTTCCCCTCCAGGAACGCCTGCGGCTTCGCCACCGGCTCCGTGCCCCGCAACGGGATCCGCCACAGCCGCTCGCCGCGCAGCCCGGCCATCCAGATCGACCCCTTGGCGTACGCGATCCCGCTGGGCGAGGCGTCCGCCGTACGCCACTGCTCGACCGGCTGTACGTGTGAGGAGTCCCCGCCGCTCCTCCCCTCGGCCTCCGGCCAGCCGTAATTCCCGTTCGGCCGGATCCGGTTCAGTTCATCCCAGGTGTTCTGGCCGAATTCCGACGCCCACAGCCGCTTGTCGGCGTCCCAGGCCAGCCCCTGGACGTTGCGGTGGCCGTACGAATAGACGACGGAGCCGGCCGAGGGGTTGCCGTGCGCCGGCTCGCCGTCCGGCGTCATCCGCAGGATCTTGCCGCCCGGGGAGTCCTTGTCCTGAGCCTGTTCGCCGTCGCCGGTCTCGCCCGTACCGGCGTACAGCATCTTGTCCGGACCGAACGCGATCCGCCCGCCGTTGTGGACATGGCCCTTGGGGATGCCTCTGAACACCGTGTCGGGGGCGCCCAGTTGATCGCCTGCCGGGCGCTTATCGTCGTACACCATGCGGGCGATGCGGTTGTCGGACGCGGTGGTGAAGTACGCGTACACGAGGTGGTCCGCGCCGAACGTCGAGGAGACCGCGAGGCCCAGCAGCCCGCCCTCGCCGTCCGGGGCCACGCCGGGCACCGAACCCACCTCGGTCTTCTTCCCGCTCTTCCCGTCCACCTTGATGATCGTCCCGGTGTCCCGCGACGCCACGAGGAGGTCACCACCGGGCAGCGCGGCCACGCCCCAGGGCGACTTCAGCCCGGTGGTCAGGGTGGCGACCACCTTCACCGAGCCCTTCGCGGGGGCGGCGGAGGGGGTACGGTGCGGCGAGCCCGACGCGCTCCCGCCGCGCGAGGGCTCTGAGGACTTCCCCGTCGTACCGCCATCGCCTGATGAGCCGCCCGAGGAGCCCCCGGAGGAGCAGCCCGCCGCCAGGAGCAGGGCGGCGGCGGTCAGCACGGCGGTCGCGGTACGGCGTGGCACGGCGGCGTTCCTCTCGTCGGCGGCAAGCACCAGCACACCACATACGCCCCGCGCCCGCGCGCCGGTTTCCGCTCCCGTTCCTCGGGTAACCCCCGGCCAGGGGGCCAAGGCCGTTCGATTCGCCCCCGTAGGCGCGCCGGGCCACCCGTGCCCGCGCCGGGCCACCCGTGCCCGCGCCGGGCCACCCCGTACCCGCGCCCCCTCAGTCCAAGTCCCCCGTACCCGCCCTCAGTCCCAAGACCCCTGTGCCGGCGGCAGTGAAGCGATCTCCGCGAGGTCGTGGTGGGTCAGCTGCACCGCGGCCGCCTTGGCGTTCTGGGCGGCCCAGCGTTCCTTCTTCGTGCCCGGTATCGGGACCACGTGGCGGCCCTGGGCCAGTACCCAGGCCAGCGCTATCTGGCCCGGCGTCACGCCGTGTCGCGCGCCCACCCGGCGCAGTCCCGCCACGACCGGCTGGTTGGCGGCCATCATCTCCGCCGTGAAGCGCGGGTGCCGGGCCCGCAGGTCCTCCGGCTCGAAGCCCTGGCCCGGTGTCAGCGTGCCGGTGAGGTAGCCGTTGCCCAGCGGCATCGCCGCGAGGAAGCCGACGCCGCGCGTCTCGCACCACGGCAGCAGCGCCTCCAGTGCGTCCGGTGACCACACCGACAGCTCCGCCTCCACGCTGCTGACCGGGAACACCTGCTGGATGCGCTCCAGTTGGCGCAGCGTGAGGTCGTGCGTACGGGCGCCGCGGCGCCGGGGGGCCCGTGCGCCCACGGCGCACAACCCCAGCGCGCGTACCTTCCCGGCCGCCACCAGCTCCGCCATCGCCCCCCAGGTCTCCTCGATGGGCACCTCGGGGTCGGAGCGGTGCAGCTGGTACAGGTCGATGTGATCGGTCTGCAGTCGGCGCAGCGAGGCGTCGCAGGCCCGCTTCACGTAACCGGGACGGCCGTTGGCGACGATGTGCTGGTCGCCGACCAGCAGCCCGACCTTGGTCGAGAGGAACGCCTGGTCCCGGCGCTGTTTCAGTGCCCGCCCCAGTACCAGTTCGTTGGTGAACGGGCCGTACATGTCGGCGGTGTCCAGCAGGGTGCAGCCCCGGTCGAGCGCGGCGTGCACGGTGCGTACCGAGCCCTCCCCGTTCTGCTGCGACGCGGTGTACCCCCAGTTCATCGGCATGCAGCCGAGCCCGATAGCGCCCACTTCGAGCGCCGCCGCGCCGATTGTCCTGCGCTCCACCTGGTCGTGCCTCCGTCCCCTCGCCCCGGTCAAGGGCGCTGACCAAACTAACGTCTGATGACGGGCACTCTTCGCATAGCCTCGGGCCATGGCTTCCGCAGACACCACTCACGCCACCGACGTCTGGCTCCCGATCCCCGCCACCGAGATCGACGGGCTCCCCGAGGACCTCTCCTACGTCCACTGGGACGCCGGCCCCGAATACCCCGCGGATCCCGCCCGCTGCGCCTTCTACGCCGTCCCTTACATGAAGCCCGCCGACCGCATCCTGAAGCCGCTCCCGGAGATGGCGAACGTGCGCGTCGTCCAGACCCTCACGGCCGGCATCGAGCACATGCTGCCCGCCGTGCCCCAGCTGCCGGCCGGCGCCCAGCTGTGCAACGCGCGCGGTCTGCACGACGCGAGCACCGCCGAGCTCGCCCTCACGCTCATTCTCGCCGCGCTCCGCGACATCCCCGCATTCGTGCGGTCCCAGGACGCGGGGGAGTGGCGGCCGGGCTTCCGTGACTCGCTGGCCGACAAGTCAGTCCTCATTGTGGGTTACGGTTCGATCGGAAGTGCTATCGAGGACCGGCTCACGCCTTTTGAGTGTGCGCGGGTGGCGCGCATTGCGCGCACCGCCCGTGACACCGTGCGCGGGCCCGTGCTTCCACTCGCGGAGTTGCCCGCCCTGTTGCCCGACGCCGACGTCGTGATCATGGCGACGCCGCTCACCGAAGACACCCGTGGCCTGGTCGGAGCCGATTTCCTGGCCCGCATGAAGGACGGCGCACTGCTCGTCAACATCGCGCGCGGGGGAGTCGTCGACACCAAGGCACTGCTCGCCGAACTGGAGTCGGGACGGCTGCGGGCAGCACTCGATGTAACCGATCCGGAACCGCTGCCTGCCACTCACCCCCTGTGGCACGCTCCCGGCGTGCTCATCACTCCGCACGTCGGTGGCCCCAGTACTGCCTTCCTGCCCCGTGCGAAGCGGCTTCTCCGTGATCAACTGCGGCTCTTCGCGGCCGGCGAGCCTCTCCGGAACGTCATCACGACTGCCGACTGACGGGTTGCGCGTAGCTCTACGGAGTCGTACGACTGCGTCCTGTGCGGCCAACTCGCCTGCCAGTCACGCTCCGTAGAGCGACTATGTCCCTGTGTGACGGAACTGGTGTATCGTCCCGAACGGGGCCCGCGCCGGGACGTGGCGGCGCGCAGCGAACGACCGGAACCTAGGGGGGCGACGGGCGATGTACGGCCGATGCACCACCGAGACGAGGACCGCTGAGCACACGCGCGTTCCGCGCGTACCCACCGCGATACGGACGCAGCGCGGGCCGTGCCCGCCACGACCAAGCCGGTGGGCCGCACGGGGGAGAGCCCGGTGACCGCCTCCGGCGCGGTGCTCGCCCCGCCGGCCCGGCCACGGCCCGCGAGCAGCCTGCCCCAGATCGTACTCGCCGTCGTCTGCGGCGGTTACGCCACGGGCGCCGCGTTCGGCTGGGGCTCGGAGAAACTGGCCCTGATCATGGGTGACTTCGGGCTCAGCGCGGCCGCCCTGGCCGCCGCGGTCTCCTGCGTGCTGTACGCCCGCAGGCACCACAGCCGCTTTCGACCCGCCTGGCTGCTCTTCGCGGCCTCCTCGGCGATGGCGGGCCTCGGCAACGGCATCTGGGGATGGTACGAGGTCGTCCTCGAAGCCCCCGTGCCCAGCCCTTCGATCGCCGACTTCTGCTTCCTGCTCTTCGCGCCGCCCGCCATCGTGGGCCTGCTCGTGCTCGCCAAGCGGCCGGTGACCCGGGCCGGCTGGGTCTGCCTGGCGCTGGACGCCTGGCTGATCGGCGGCTCGCTGCTCACCCTCTCCTGGAGCCTGGCGCTCGCGCACAACGCCCACTTCCAGGGCCAGACGGTCGCGCAGGGCGCCCTGTCGCTCGCGTACCCGCTGCTGGACATCGTCCTGGTCAGCATGGTCCTCGCGCTGCACTTCAAGCGCTCCTCGGCGCACCGCTCGGCGATCAACACCGCCATCGCGGCGCTCGCGCTGACCGTGCTGTGCGACGCGCTGTTCACCTCGCCGCTGCTCCGCGAGCACTACCGCTCCGGGCAGATCCTCGACGCCGGCTGGTTCGCCGGCTCCATGCTGCTGGCGTACGCCCCGTGGGTCGCCGCGCGCTGCGGCACGGACTCCGCGGGCGACGCCTTCACGCGCGCCACCCGGCGCGCGACCGTGCCCCCCCGGCAGCCGCCCGATCGCCGGGTCGCTCGCCGCGCTGACCCCGTACCTCGCCGCCGCCGTCTGCACCCTGGGCATCCTGCTCAACGTCCTGGACGGCCGCCGCATCGACCACGTCGTGCTCTTCACGGGCTGCACGGTCGTGCTCGCCCTGGTCGTACGCCAGGGGATCATGCTGCTGGACAACATCACCCTCACCCAGGAACTGGCCCAGAAGGAGAACCACTTCCGCTCCCTGGTGCAGGGTTCCAGCGACGTCATCATGATCGCCGCGCCGACCGGCGTACTGCGCTACGTCAGCCCCGCCGCCTCCGGCGTCTACGGCCGCGACGCCGAGGACCTGGTCGGCTCCGAGCTGGCCTCCCTGATCCACCCCGAGGACCTCGGCCGCGTGGTGCACGAAGTACGGCGATTCCTGGCCGCCGACCCCGAGGCGGAGCCCACCACCCGCATCGAGTGCCGCTTCCGCGCCGGCGGCGGCCGCCCCGGCGGCGAGGAATGGCTGAACGTCGAGTCCACGGTCAACCGCCACGAAGGCGGCCTGATCTTCAACTCCCGCGACGTCACCGAACGGGTGCGCCTCCAGGCCCAGCTCCAGCACAACGCCTCGCACGACGCACTCACCGACCTGCCCAACCGCGCGCTGTTCACCGAGCGGGTCAGCCAGGCCGTCAGCGGCCGCCGCTCCTCCGACCACGACACGGCCGTGCTCTACATCGACCTGGACGGCTTCAAGCAGGTCAACGACACCATCGGACACCAGGCCGGGGACGAGCTGCTGATTCAGGCCGCCCGCAGGCTGGCCGAATCCGTACGGGCCGGCGACATCGCCGCGCGCCTGGGCGGCGACGAATTCGCCGCGCTCATCATGGGCGACGGCAGCCGCGACCGTACGAGCCGGGAGTTCCGCGTCCACGAGATCGCCGACCGGCTGCGGATCAGGCTGTCCGAGCCGTACCGCATCGACGGCCAGGACGTCCGGGTCGCGGCCAGCATCGGCGTGGCCTTCGCCGAGCCCGGCGTCACCCCGGCCGGGCTGATGCGCAACGCCGACCTGGCGATGTACCGCGCCAAGCAGGCCGGCAAGGGCCGCGTGGAGCTGTACGCACCCCAGATGCAGGCCGACGTGGTGCGCCGCTCAGAGATCGCGACGAGGCTGCGCGCGGCGCTGCACGACGGCGAATTCGCGCTGCTCCACCAGCCCGTCGTGGAGCTCGCCAGTGGCCGGATCACGGCCGTCGCGGCCCAGGCCCGCTGGCGCTCCGCGCAGGGCATCCTCTTCACCCCCGCCGAATTCCTGCGGGTCGGCGAGCGCGGCCAGGCCGTCGCGGATGACGGCGAGCGCACCGCCGAGCTGGGGCGCTGGCAGCTGGAGGAGGCCGTCGAGCAGGCGGCGCGGCGGCACCGCGCGGGCCACGCGGTCTGCGTCGCCGTCCGGCTCTCCGCCCGGCGGCTGCTGGACCGCAAGCTCCCGCCCCGGAGCATCGAGACGTTACTCGCGCGGCACGGCCTGCCGTCCGGGTCGCTGCTGCTGGAACTGTCCGACAGCGACCCGAGGATCCCGCTGGACGAGCTGGAGCGCCGGCTGGCGGCCCTGCGGCGGCTCGGCGTACGCATCGCGCTGGACGGCTTCGGCAGCGGGTATGCCGCGATCAGCGCGCTGCGCCGGCTGCCCATCGACGTGCTGCGGCTGGACCGCGGTCTGGTCGACGGGGTCGTGGAGTCCGCGCGGCTGCACAAGATCACCGCGGGGCTGCTGCGGATCGCCGGCGACCTGGGGCTGCAGTCCGTGGCCGATGGTGTGGACCGGCCCGAGCAGGTCAGCGCCCTGCGCGCGATGGGCTGTACACACGGCCAGGGCATGGCGTTCTCCGGGCCGCTGGACGAGCACCGGCTGCGCCGGGCGCTCGGTATCGGCGCGTATCCCCTTCCCGGACTGCTGCCCGAGGGGCGCGAGATGGTGCTGAGCAGCACCGTGCCGGCCGCGCGGCGGGCCTCCGGCGTCCGGGAGCCGGGCGGCGGTGGGCGGCTGGGAGAGCTGCCGCGGCGGCTCGGCGCCGGGGAGGTACCGGCCGGTCCCGACGCGATCAGCCATCCCCCGTTGCGCTCAAATAGTGAGACCCCTGTCCCACCCACTTGACACTCCAGGTGCGCCGGGGGGAAGGTCAGAGCCATGCGCACCCGAATTCTCGTACTTGGACAGCGCGTCGGCTGAAGCCGGGCCCTGCAGTAGCCCGGCGCACCGCACCGACGCGCTCCCCTCGCTTGCCTGACGGCACGAGGGGTTTTTTGTTGCACCAGCACCGCCAAACCACATCAAAACCCTCACCTCCGAGAAGAGACGCAGATGACCGAGCAGGCCACCGGGGCCCACCATCCGCAGCCGCGGGCCCGTTCCGGCGGATCTCAGCAGTCCGCCTCCGCCGTCGAGCACGTCACGGGCGCGCAGTCCCTCATTCGTTCTCTCGAGGAGGTCGGGGCCGACACCGTATTCGGCCTTCCCGGCGGTGCGATCCTCCCGGCGTACGACCCGATGATGGACTCTCAGAAGGTCCGCCACATCCTGGTCCGCCACGAGCAGGGCGCGGGCCACGCGGCCACCGGATACGCGCAGGCGACCGGCAAGGTCGGCGTCTGCATCGCCACCTCGGGCCCCGGCGCCACCAATCTGGTCACCCCCATCGCCGACGCGCACATGGACTCCGTCCCGCTGGTCGCGATCACCGGCCAGGTGGCCTCCGCCTCGATCGGCACGGACGCCTTCCAGGAGGCGGACATCTGCGGCATCACGATGCCGATCACCAAGCACAACTTCCTGGTGACCGACCCGGCCGACATCCCCAAGACGATCGCCGAGGCGTTCCACATCGCCTCGACCGGCCGTCCCGGCCCGGTCCTGGTGGACATCGCCAAGGACGCCATGCAGGCCAAGACCACGTTCTCCTGGCCGCCGCAGACCGACCTGCCCGGCTACCGGCCGGTCACCAAGCCGCACGCCAAGCAGATCCGCGAGGCCGCCAAGCTGATCACCGACGCCAAGCGCCCGGTGCTCTACGTCGGCGGCGGCGTCATGAAGGCCGGCGCGACGGCCGAGCTCAAGGTCCTCGCCGAGCTGACCGGCGCCCCCGTCACCACCACCCTGATGGCGCTGGGCTCCTTCCCCGACACCCATCCGCAGCACCTGGGCATGCCCGGCATGCACGGCTCGGTGGCCGCGGTGACCTCGCTGCAGAAGGCCGACCTGATCATCGCGCTGGGCGCCCGCTTCGACGACCGGGTCACCGGCAAGCTGGACAGCTTCGCCCCGTACGCCAAGATCGTGCACGCGGACATCGACCCGGCCGAGATCGGCAAGAACCGGATGGCCGACGTGCCGATCGTCGGCGACGCCCGCGAGGTCATCGCCGACCTGATCGTGGCGGTCCAGGCCGAGCACGAGGCCGGCCGCACCGGCGACTACGCCGCCTGGTGGAACGACCTGAACCGCTGGCGCGAGAACTACCCGCTCGGCTACGACCTGCCCGAGGACGGCAGCCTCTCCCCGCAGCAGGTCATCCAGCGCATCGGGCAGCTCGCCGCCGAGGACACGATCTACGCGGCGGGCGTCGGCCAGCACCAGATGTGGGCCGCCCACTTCATCGACTACGAGAAGCCCGCCACCTGGCTGAACTCCGGCGGCGCCGGAACGATGGGCTACGCGGTCCCGGCCGCGATGGGCGCCAAGGCCGGGCAGCCGGACCGCCCGGTGTGGGCGATCGACGGCGACGGCTGCTTCCAGATGACCAACCAGGAGCTGGTCACCTGCGCGATGAACAACATCCCGATCAAGGTCGCGATCATCAACAACGGTGCGCTGGGCATGGTCCGCCAGTGGCAGACGCTGTTCTACAACCAGCGGTACAGCAACACCGTGCTGCACCGCGGCCCGGACGACGAGCCGGCCCCGAACACCGGCACCCGCTGCCCGGACTTCGTGAAGCTGGCCGAGGCCATGGGCTGCGTCGCGATGCGCTGCGAGGATCCGGCCGAGCTGGACGCCGTGATCGCCAAGGCCAACGCCATCAACGACCGCCCGGTCGTCGTCGACTTCATCGTCCACGAGGACGCCATGGTCTGGCCGATGGTCGCGGCCGGCACCTCCAACGACGAGGTCATGGCGGCCCGCGGGGTGCGCCCCGACTTCGGCGACAACGAAGACGACTGACCGGCCAGGACAGAAGAGAAGAGACCGAGCACATGACCAAGCACACGCTCTCCGTCCTGGTGGAGAACACGCCGGGTATCCTGGCCAGGATCGCCGCGCTGTTCTCCCGCCGCGGCTTCAACATCGACTCACTCGCCGTCGGTGTCACGGAGCACCCCGACATCTCACGCATCACCATTGTCGTGAATGTCGAATCGCTCCCGCTGGAGCAGGTCACCAAGCAGCTGAACAAGCTGGTCAACGTCCTGAAGATCGTCGAGCTGGAGCCGGCCTCGGCCATCCACCGCGAACTGGTCCTGGTCAAGGTCCGCGCGGACAACGAGACGCGCTCCCAGATCGTCGAGATCGTCCAGCTGTTCCGCGCCAAGACCGTGGACGTCTCGCCGGAGGCCGTCACCATCGAAGCCACCGGCGGCGCCGACAAGCTGGAAGCCATGCTCAAGATGCTGGAGCCGTTCGGCATCAAGGAGCTGGTCCAGTCCGGCACGATCGCCATAGGGCGCGGCTCCCGGTCCATCACGGACCGCTCGCTGCGCGCCCTGGACCGTTCGGCCTGACCCGCGTACTCCGGCCGTGGGACCCCGCCGCGGCCGGAACGCACCCCCTCGCCCGCGGCCGCTGCCCGTATGGCGAGACCCTGAGCTTTCACCCCCCAGCCCCGGCATAGTCTGTGGGCACCAGCTAGTACCAAGGAGATACCCGAAGTGGCCGAGCTGTTCTACGACGACGACGCCGACCTGTCCATCATCCAGGGCCGTAAGGTCGCGGTTCTCGGCTACGGCAGCCAGGGCCACGCCCACGCGCTGTCGCTGCGCGACTCGGGCGTCGACGTGCGCGTCGGCCTGCACGAGGGCTCCAAGTCCAAGGCGAAGGCCGAGGAGCAGGGCCTGCGCGTGGTGAGCCCCTCCGAGGCGGCGGCCGAGGCCGACGTCATCATGATCCTGGTCCCGGACCCGATCCAGGCGAAGGTCTACGAGGAGTCCGTCAAGGACAACCTCAAGGACGGCGACGCCCTGTTCTTCGGCCACGGCCTGAACATCCGCTACGGCTTCATCAAGCCCCCGTCCAACGTCGACGTCTGCATGGTCGCCCCGAAGGGCCCGGGCCACCTGGTCCGCCGCCAGTACGAGGAAGGCCGCGGCGTGCCCTGCATCGCCGCCGTCGAGCAGGACGCCTCCGGCAACGCCTTCGCGCTGGCCCTGTCCTACGCCAAGGGCATCGGCGGCACCCGTGCGGGCGTCATCAAGACGACCTTCACCGAGGAGACCGAGACCGACCTGTTCGGCGAGCAGGCCGTGCTCTGCGGCGGCACCGCCGCCCTGGTCAAGGCCGGTTTCGAGACCCTGGTCGAGGCCGGCTACCAGCCGGAGATCGCGTACTTCGAGTGCCTCCACGAGCTGAAGCTGATCGTGGACCTCATGTACGAGGGCGGCCTGGAGAAGATGCGCTGGTCGATCTCCGAGACCGCCGAGTGGGGCGACTACGTCACCGGCCCGCGGATCGTCACCGACGCCACCAAGGCCGAGATGAAGAAGGTCCTCGGCGAGATCCAGGACGGCACCTTCGCCAACACCTGGATGAAGGAGTACGCGGACGGCCTGCCCAAGTACAACGAGTACAAGAAGGCCGACGCCGACCACCTCCTGGAGACCACCGGCAAGAAGCTGCGTGGCCTGATGAGCTGGGTGGACGAGGAGGCGTAAGCCTCCTGCGCGAGGGGCCGTGCCGCATCGGCACGGCCCCTTCCGCCGCCGCCTTGTCCACTGCGTAGAACCACGCACGGGTGATCCTTCCGGTCCGGCGAAGGAGGAGCCCTGAAACGCCACTACACTGCTGACCACAAGCGCGTCAGGCTCACAACGTCGTGCGTCTTCCACGCGGCTGCCCCCTTCACCGCCTTCGGCCGTCGGGACGGCCGTCCGCGAAGGATTTAGTGAGGACTGAAGACCACGTGAGCACTGCCTCCGCCAAACCCGTCGTACTGATCGCCGAAGAGCTGTCGCCCGCGACCGTCGACGCGCTCGGTCCGGACTTCGAGATCCGGAACTGCAACGGCGCGGACCGCGCCGAGCTGATCCCCGCCATCGCCGACGTCGACGCGATCCTCGTGCGCTCCGCGACCAAGGTCGACGCCGAGGCCATCGCCGCCGCGAAGAAGCTCAAGGTCGTCGCCCGTGCCGGCGTGGGCCTGGACAACGTCGACGTCTCCGCCGCCACCAAGGCCGGCGTGATGGTCGTGAACGCGCCGACCTCCAACATCGTCACCGCCGCCGAGCTGGCCTGCGGCCTGCTGGTCGCCACCGCGCGGAACATCCCGCAGGCGAACACCGCCCTGAAGAACGGCGAGTGGAAGCGCAGCAAGTACACCGGCGTCGAGCTGGCGGAGAAGACCCTCGGTGTCGTCGGCCTCGGCCGCATCGGCGTCCTGGTCGCCCAGCGGATGTCCGCCTTCGGCATGAAGGTCGTCGCGTACGACCCGTACGTCCAGCCCGCGCGCGCCGCCCAGATGGGCGTCAAGCTGCTGTCCCTGGACGAGCTGCTCCAGGTCTCGGACTTCATCACCGTCCACCTCCCGAAGACCCCGGAGACCGTCGGCCTGATCGGCGACGAGGCGCTGCACAAGGTCAAGCCCTCGGTCCGGATCGTCAACGCCGCGCGCGGCGGGATCGTGGACGAGGCCGCCCTCGCCACGGCGCTCAAGGAGGGCCGGGTCGCCGGCGCCGGCCTGGACGTGTACGCCTCCGAGCCCTGCACGGACTCCCCGCTCTTCGAGTTCGACCAGGTCGTGTGCACCCCGCACCTGGGCGCCTCGACCGGTGAGGCGCAGGAGAAGGCCGGTATCGCGGTGGCCCGCTCGGTGCGCCTGGCGCTCGCCGGCGAGCTCGTGCCGGACGCGGTCAACGTCCAGGGCGGCGTGATCGCCGAGGACGTGAAGCCCGGTCTGCCGCTGGCCGAGAAGCTCGGCCGGATCTTCACCGCGCTCGCGGGCGAGGTCGCGGTCCGCCTCGACGTCGAGGTGTACGGCGAGATCACCCAGCACGACGTGAAGGTCCTGGAGCTCTCCGCGCTCAAGGGCGTCTTCGAGGACGTCGTCGACGAGACGGTGTCGTACGTCAACGCCCCGCTGTTCGCGCAGGAGCGCGGTGTCGAGGTACGCCTGACCACCAGCAGCGAGTCGCCCGAGCACCGGAACGTGGTGACCGTGCGCGGCACCCTCTCCGGCGGCGAGGAGATCTCGGTCTCCGGCACGCTGGCCGGCCACAAGCACCAGCAGAAGATCGTGGCCGTCAACGACCACAGCATCGACCTGGCGCTCGCCGACCACATGGCGTTCCTGCGCTACAGCGACCGCCCCGGCGTGGTCGGCACGCTCGGCCGCATCCTGGGCGAGGCGGGCATCAACATCGCCGGCATGCAGGTCTCCCGCGCCGACGTGGGCGGCGAGGCGCTGGTCGCGCTGACCGTCGACGACACGATCGCGTCCCCGGTGCTCACGGAGATCGCCGAGGAGATCGGTGCCACCTCGGCGCGCACGGTGAACCTCACGGACTGACGCCGCACGCCTGCGTGAGGGCCCGGACGGATTTCTTCCGTCCGGGCCCTTCGCCGTTCCCCGCCTTCCGTCCTAGGACCGTCCGAATCGTCATTCCGACCAGCGGACGATGGCAGCGGCCGCCGGGACGCCTAGGCTCGGCAGGGACAACAGGGAGGCCATCCATGGCAGTTGAGCTGAACCACACGATCGTGCACGCCAGTGATCGGAAGCGGTCGGCGGAGTTTCTCGCGGACATCCTGGGACTGCAGGTGCAGCCCGAATTCGGGCCGTTCCTCCCCGTGGTGATGGACAACGGGGTCACCCTCGACTTCGCGCAGGACGACGGCAAGATCACCCCGCAGCACTACGCATTCCTGATCAGCGAGGACGAGTTCACCCGCAGCTTCGACCGGATCAAGGAGCTGGGCCTGACGTACTGGGCCGACCCGCACCGCACCCGCCCCGGCGAGATCAACACCAACGACGGCGGCCGCGGCGTGTACTTCCCCGACCCGGACGGCCACTACATGGAGCTGATCACCCGCCCGTACGGCAGCGGGAGCTGAACCCAGAGGGGTGCCGTCACTCGAATGGAGTAGTACCGGTGGGTGGGGCGCCGCGCCGTACGGTGCCGCGCTCCGCCCCCACGAGCGGCCTCGGGGCCGGTGTGGACCGGTAGCCGGAGCCCGGCCGGTGTGCTCCCGACTCGCTGCGCGGCCCCATGGGGTGCGCAATGGGAGTGGTGCGTGCCTCTCCTGCAGGCGCGCGCGAAAGGAGAGACGCCATGAATGCACCTCTGGGTGACACCCCTCATGACCTGGCCGGGCTGAGCGTGATCGACGCCGACGGCGCGAAGGTCGGCACTGTCCAGCAGGTCTACCGGGACGACGCCACCAATGAGCCGGAGTGGATCACGGTGCGCACCGGGCTGTTCGGTACGAAGGAGACCTTCGTCCCGCTGGCCGGCTGCACGCGGGTGGACGACGCGATACGTGTTCCGCACACCAAGGACCAGATCAAGGACGCTCCGCGGATGGACGCCGACGGTCACCTCGAACCGTCGGAGGAGGAGCGCCTGTACCGGCACTACGGTCTGACCCGATCGGGCCGGGGCGGCATGGGCCGCGACACGGGCACGGGGCAGGCCGGAGGTATGGGTACGGCAGCCGCCGCCGGTGGCATGGGCACCGCGGGTGCGGCCGGAATGGCCGGGCAGAACACCCGTCCCGAGGCCGACCGGCCGCTGGCCGGCGCGGGCGCCGGGCAGATGGCCATGTCGCGCGGCGGTCCGACGGACGCGGACCGGCGTTCCCGTAAGGAGCAGAACCCCGAGATGACGCTCTCGGAGGAGCGCGCCGAGTTCGGCGTCGAGGAGCACGAGAGCGGCCACGCGCATCTGCGGAAGCACGTGGTGACCGAGAACGTGAGCCGGACCATGCCGGTCAGCCACGAAGAGGTCCGGATCACCCGCGAGCCGATCTCCGACGAGGAGGCCCGCCGCAGCGCCGGCACTCCCGTGAACCTGGAGGACGGCGAGTACGACATCACGCTGCACCGTGAGGAGCCCGTGATCCGCAAGGAGACGCGGCCCTACGAGCGGGTCCGGCTGGAGACCGACCGGGTCACCGAGCAGCAGGAGGTGTCGACCGAGGTCCGCCGGGAGCAGCTGGAGTTCGACGACGGCGTGCACCCGCCCACCGGCAAGGGCCGGACGGGACCCACGGGCCGCGCCGGCCGCAAGGGAACCAAGGAGACCGGCGAGGAGGACACGGGGCACACCTGGTGACCCCCGAGCGGTTCTCCGCTCGCCGTACACGATCACGCGACGCCTGCCCGGTTCAGCACGGGCAGGCGTCGCCTTTGTACCTGGAGGTCAGGCGCCCGCGGGGAGGACATGCGCGCCCGTGCGGTCCGTACTCAGGCACAGCGAGCAGACCACCGCGTCGTGGGCCGGGCAGGCGGCCACGTCGGGGCGCTCGAATTCCTGCCGGCAGACGTGGCAGGTGTACGTCCGCGCGCTCGGGTTGCCGTCCGCGTCCAGCAGGGGTTCGGCGATCCCGTCGGCGGTCCGCCGCAGGTAGTACCGGCCCTTGGTGACCACGGCCATCAGCGGGGTGAGGACGAAGGCGAGGACGGCGGCGGCGACGGGGGAGTACGGCTGCAGGGTGTCGCCGAGGGCGTGAAAGTACATCGCGATCGACAGGCCGGAGGCGGCGGTGAAGGCCACCACGCCGACGGGGTTGACCGCGTACAGCATGCCGCGGCGGAACTCGGGGGCGTGCGGGGAGAGCTTCAGCAGGTACTTGTTGACCATGATGTCGGTGGCGACCGTGACGATCCAGGCGATGGCGCAGTTCGAGTAGAAGCCCAGCACGGCGTTGAGGAAGCTGAACATGTCGGCCTCCATCAGGATCAGCGCGATGCCGAGGTTGGCGAGGACGAAGACCATCCGGCCGGGGTAGCGCTTGGTGACCCGGGTGAAGGAGTTCGTCCAGGCCAGCGAGCCGGAGTAGGCGTTGGTCACATTGATCTTGATCTGGCTGATCACGACGAGGACCACGGCGAGGGGGAGTACGAGCCAGGGCGGCAGCATCGCGTCGAAGGCGCCCTTGAACTGCTGGATCGGCTCGGCGGCGGCCGCCGGGGCGACCTCGGCCAGCGCGTAGACCGCGAGGAAGATGCCGGCGGCCTGCTTCAGCGCGCCCAGCACCACCCAGCCGGGGCCCGCCATGATCACGGCGGTCCACCAACTGCGCCGGTTCTCCCGGGTCTTGGGTGGCATGAACCGCAGGTAGTCGATCTGCTCGCCGATCTGCGCGATCAGCGACAGGCACACGCCCGCGCCGAGCAGCACCGAGGCGGTGTTCAGGCCGCCGTCGCCGCCGGTGCCCGGGTACGCCAGGAAGCGGTGCACGGTACCGGGGTCGGTGGCGACCAGGTAGGCCAGCGGGCCGACCATCAGCAGCAGCCAGACCGGCGTCGTCCAGACCTGGAGCTTGCTGAGCGCCTTCATGCCGTACACGACCAGCGGGATCACCAGGAGCGTGGAGACCAGGTACCCCAGCCACAGCGGCAGGCCGAGGCCGAGCTTCAGGCCCTGCGCCATGATCGAGCCTTCGGTGGCGAAGAAGATGAAGGTGAAGCTGGCGAAGATGACGCTGGTCAGCACCGAGCCGTAGTAACCGAAGCCGGAGCCGCGGGTGATCAGGTCCAGGTCGATGTTGTAGCGCGCTCCGTAGTACGCGAGCGGGAAGCCGGTCACGAAGATGACCGCGGCCGCGACGAGGATCGCGGCCAGCGCGTTCCCGGTGCCGTGCGCGAGACCGATGCCCGCGCCGATGGAGAAGTCGGCCAGGTAGGCGATCCCGCCCAGCGCGGTGGTCGCCACGACCATCGGCGTCCACCGGCGGTAACTGCGCGGCGCGAAGCGGAGGGTGTAGTCCTCCAGCGTCTCCTTCGCCGCCTGGTCGTGCTCCGCCCGACCAGTGCGCGGCGGAGCCGGCGCGGTGTCCGCCTCGGTGTACAGCCCTGTGTCCATGGCCGGACCCTAGGAAGGCCGTGTTACCCGCCCATGCGCGGAAGATGAAGCCGGTGTTTCCGGTGTGGCGCCCGGTCCGGCCGGGGCGCCGCAGCCGCTAGGTGGCCGGACCCCCGTTCCAGTCGAAGGGGAAGTGCTTGCTCGACTTCCCGGAGCGGTCCCAGGAGAAGCCGTACGCGTCGGCGCGGTCGGTGGTGGCCCGTCCCCAGGTGGCGACCTGGCCCGGCCCGACCTCGGCGCCCGGCGCGTTGAGCACCTGTACCCGGGCCCCTTCCGGGGTGGTCGGCCCGGTCAGCGCCTCTGCGCTCGCAGAGACCCGCCCGGGGATCTCCGCGCGCCATGCGGCCAGGTCCTCGTCGACCTCGATCCGGATGGGAGCGAACTCCATGCCCCGCATCTCGGGGCCGAACATCTCGCCGAACTCCGCAGGCCAGCCGCCCGCTTCGCCGCCGAAGATGCTCTGCAGGGCGGCGCGCTGCCGGTCGTCGGCGCGCTCGTCGAAGAAGACCGCGGCGTATGCGTCGGTGTGCGAGCGGGTCCAGGGGTTGCCGGTAAAGGAGCCGAGCATGAGTACGTTGAGACCGTCGAGCCGTACGTCGCCGAAGTTGCCTTCCCGGATGTGCCAGGCCAGCACGCCTTCGCAGTCACCGTAGGTGGGGGGCTGCGCGAACGTGCAGGGGCACGGGATGGCGCACTTGCACACATCGAACCAGTCGCCGGCCAGATGCCAGCGCGTGTCGGTAGTGACCTGCTCTGTCATGGTGCTTCCCTCCCCGTCGAGCCGATGGAAGCTCACGTGGAGTGGCGAGACCGTGTCCCGAGCCGCCCTCGGGATCGCAAACGGCCTGCACCTTCCATCGTGCGCCTCGTCGGCCCGGGAAGCGAGCGGCTACATCATCGAGGGCTCGGACATCTCCAGGCCGGGCAGCAGTCCGTCCTGGAACGGCGCGAGCACGGCCAGGACCAGGAAGGCGATGCCGACCGCCCAGGTGAGCCAGGGGCCCCACCGCCACAGCTTCTCCAAGAAGATCACCGCCGCCAGTCCGGCCATGGCCGCCACGTTCATCACGCCGAGCGGGATGAGGACGATCATCAGGCCCCAGCAGCAGCCCACGCAGTAGAGCCCGTGGTGCACGCCCACGCGCAGATCCCGGGCCCACGGCCGGAAGTGCGCGTACCGGATGAGGTGCGCCAGGGGATTCCGGCAGTGGAGCAGGCAGACTCGCTTCAGCGGCCCGAACTGACACAGCCCCGCGAGCAGGAAGACGGCGGCGCCCAGCCAGCGACCCGCACCGGGATGGCTGTCGACCAGCCTCCCGGTCGCCGCCAGTGCTCCGTATGCGAGCAGACCGAATGCCGCCCAGGAGAGCAGGTAGCCCGCGGCGAACTGGGCGATGCGCGCAGCGCGGGCGGCGCCGGCCGACTGCCGGCCGATGGCCCGCGCCCAGGCGATGGACACCGGGGCCACCGAAGGGAACATCATCGCCACCATCATGGTCACCCACAGCAGCAGGAAGAGCGGCAGCGCCATCCCCATCGTTCCCGGTTCCATGCCCATGTCGCGGGACTGGGTCACAGTGAGCGCCCATGCCAGGCCGGCGAGCAGGATCATGAGTGTCCACGCGGCAGCCAGCTCACGCCGCGGCAGGAGGCCGGCGGACTGTGCCGGCGCGGGGGCCACGATGCGGGAGTGCAGCATGGCGCTCCTCCTTCCAGGAGCCGCCCTCTTCCTCCAGCAGAACACAGAAGCGGGCGCCTTACAGCCGCGCCGACTTCAGTGCCATGTGCAGCAGGAGGCGGTCGGCGCCCTCGTCGAGGTCCAGGCCGGTGAGCTTCTCGACCCGGCCGAGGCGGTAGTAGAGGGTCTGACGGTGGATGCCGAGGGCCTGGGCCGTGCGGCTGGCCTGGCCCGCGCAGTCCAGGAACGCCTCGGCGGTGCGCGCCAGTTCGGCGTGGGTGGGGGAGAGCAGCGGGCGAATCGTTTCGTCGGATTGGCCGGCCGGCAGGCCGGTCAGCAGTCGGTACGCGCCGATCGCGTCCCACTGCGCGACCGGGCCCAGCCGCGGCTCGGCGCGCGCGGCACGGGCCGCGGCCAGCGCCTCCCACCAGGCACCGGGCAGCTCGGTCAGCTCCTCGCGCGCCGCCCCGATGCCTGCGGCGGCGCCGCTCCCGGCGCGCGGTGAGCGCAGCAGGTGCTCGGCGGCGGAATGCGCGGGCGCGAGCCCCCCGGCCGTCCGCAGGCGCACGAGCGCAGCGAGGGTGTGCCCGGGCGCCGCCCCGGGCCGCGCCCCCGTGCCGGGCGGCCCGCCGGGGCGCTCGCCCGCGTCCGCGGGCCCGGCCGCGCCCGACGGCATCGCGCTCGCCGCGAGCAGCCCCGGCAGCCCCGGCAGCGGCGCCGCGTCGGTGTCGGAGGTGTCCCAGGGCGCCACGGCCACCAGCGCGAGCGGTGCCTCGGCCGCACCCGGCCGCAGTGCACCCCGCAGCGCGTCCGCCGCACCCTGCCGCTCGGAAGCCCCGCTCAGCAGCAACTCCCGCAGCAGATCGCCCAGTTCGGCACCGGCCCGGGCCTCGGCCGCGAGCAGCGCGCCGATCCGCGCCGCGGTGTCCATCGCCTGCTCGATGCGCGGATCGGGCGGCGTCCCGCGCCCGCCCAGCTCCAGATTGCTGAGGTGCCCGTCGTCCAGCAGCCAGACGTATCCGTGCACGATGCCCCGGTGGCGTACGGGCAGACAGATGCGGCCCTTGAAGACCCCGGCAGCCGGGTCCGGCGGGATGCGCAGCGCGGACTTGGCGCGGGCGATGCCGAACCCCTCGAACCAGGCGCGGACCGCCGCCGTGGACCGGCGCTGCAGGATCGACCGGGTCCGCACCGGGTCCATCATCGAGTCGTCGTCGCCCTCGTGCGCACCGAACGCGATCAGCCGGAAGTCCCGGTCCTCCAGCGTCGCGGGCGCGCCGAGCGCCGCCGAGATCTCGTCCACCAGCTGCTCGTAGTCCCCTGGCATGCGCCGCCTGGCTCCTCTCCGGTCACCCCTGCGTCAGATGTCACCGCACATTCTCATACATCTGTCTGAGATGCCGGACACGAAGGCGTGACAGCTGTCGATGGCTACCGACGTACCGTGAAACTTACGTTTCTGGTGGCTCGACCTGCCGGCGCGCCCAACACGCTCGGCATCTGTCATCCGTGAACCGTGGAGGTGTCCCGTGCTGGGTCCCGTGATCCTCGCCGCTGCGCGCAGCGACAAAATGCGCCGTCTCGTCTCGGCCGCGCCGGTCACCCGCCCCGTCGTCGACCGCTTCATCGCGGGCGAGACCCTGGGCGACACCGTCCCCGCCGTCCGCTCCCTGGCCGACGCCGGCCTGGAGGTCACCCTGGACGTGCTGGGCGAGGACATCACCGACCCCGCGCAGGCGCTCCGCAACCGCGACGCCTACCTGGAGCTGGTCGAGGGCCTCAAGCCGCTCGGCCTCGGCACCCGTGCCGAGATGTCGGTCAAGCTCTCCGCCTTCGGGCAGGCCCTGCCCGGCGGCCACGAGCTGGCCCTGAAGAACGTCACCCCGGTCGTCGAGGCCGCCGCCGCGATCGGCACGACGGTCACCCTGGACATGGAGGACCACACCACCGTGGATTCCACCCTCGCCATCCTCGGCGAGCTCCGCACCCGTTTCCCGGGGACCGGCGCCGTCCTGCAGTCCTACCTCTTCCGCACCGAGGACGACTGCCGCGCGCTGTCCGGGGAAGGTTCGCGAGTGAGGCTGGTGAAGGGCGCGTACAAGGAGCCCGCCACCGTCGCCTACCAGGACAAGGCCGAGGTGGACAAGGCGTACGTCCGCTGTCTGAAGATCCTGATGGAGGGCGAGGGCTACCCGATGGTCGGGTCGCACGACCCGCGCATGGTCGCCATCGCCCAGGACCTCGCCTTCCGCGCCGGCCGCAAGAACGAGGACTACGAGTTCCAGATGCTCTACGGCATCCGGGACGACGAGCACCGCCGGCTCGCCGCCGAGGGCCACCGCATGCGTGTCTACATCGCCTACGGCACCGACTGGTACGGCTACTTCATGCGCCGGCTCGCCGAACGCCCCGCGAACCTCGCGTTCTTCGCCCGCTCGCTGCTCACCCGCAGCTGACACCGGGGGCCGGGCCCGGCCCCGTACATACTCCGCACCCGCACCCGACAGAAGGAGACACGGCCGCCATGGACGCTGTGACCCACGTCCCCGCCCCGTACAACGAGCCGGTGCACGGCTACGCCCCCGGCTCCCCGGAGCGTGCCCGCCTGGAGGCGAAGCTCAAGGAGCTCGCCGAGAACCCCATCGACCTCCCGATGACGATCAACGGTGAGAAGCGGATGGGCGGCGGTGAGCGCTTCGACGTCGTCCAGCCGCACAACCACAAGGCCGTGCTGGGTACGTACGCCAACGCCACCAAGGCCGACGCGCAGGAGGCCGTCGACGCGGCGCTCGCCGCGGCCCCGGCCTGGCGCGCGATGTCCTTCGACGACCGCGCGGCGATCCTGCTGAAGGCCGCCGACCTGCTGTCGGGCCCGTGGCGCGAGACGATCGCCGCCTCGACCATGCTGGGGCAGTCCAAGACCGCCCAGCAGGCCGAGATCGACGCGCCCTGTGAGCTGGTGGACTTCTGGCGCTTCAACGTGCACTTCGCGCGTGAGCTGCTCCAGGAGCAGCCGCTGGTGCAGCCGAACGGCGTCTGGAACCGCCTGGACCACCGCCCGCTGGAGGGCTTCGTCTACGCGATCACGCCGTTCAACTTCACCGCGATCGCCGGCAACCTGCCCACCGCCCCCGCCCTGATGGGCAACGTGGTGGTCTGGAAGCCGTCCCCGACCCAGACCCACTCCGCCGTCCTGCTGATGCAGCTGCTGGAGGAGGCCGGGCTGCCCAAGGGCGTGATCAACCTGGTCACCGGTGACGGCAAGGAGGTCTCCGAGGTCGCGCTGCCGCACCCGGAGCTGGCCGGCGTGCACTTCACCGGCTCGACGAAGACCTTCCAGTACCTGTGGAAGGAGGTCGGCCAGAACATCGAGAAGTACCGCTCCTACCCGCGTCTGGTCGGCGAGACCGGCGGCAAGGACTTCATCGTCGCGCACCCCACCGCGGACCCGGCGATCCTGAAGACCGCCATCACCCGTGGTGCGTTCGAGTACCAGGGCCAGAAGTGCTCCGCGGCCTCGCGTGCCTACATCGCCCGCTCCACCTGGGAGAACGGCTTCAAGGACGAGCTGGCCGCCGAGGTCGAGGGCCTGGCCATGGGTGACGTCACCGACCTGTCGAACTTCATCGGCGCCGTCATCGACGACCGGTCCTTCGCCAAGAGCAAGGCCGCCATCGATGCCGCCAAGGCCGACCCGGCCTGCGAGATCATCGCGGGCGGCAGCTACGACGACTCGGTGGGCTACTTCGTCCGCCCGACCGTCATCGCCTGCTCGGACCCGGAGAACGACGTCTTCAAGACCGAGTACTTCGGCCCGATCATCGCGGTCCACGTCTACGAGGACGCCGACTTCGACGCGACCGTCGAGCAGATGGAGTCGGCCTCGGCCTACGCGCTGACCGGCGCCGTGCTCGCCAAGGACCGGCAGGTCGTCGCCGAGGTCTCCGAGAAGCTCCGCTTCGCGGCCGGCAACTTCTACGTCAACGACCGCCCGACGGGCTCGATCGTCGGCCAGCAGCCCTTCGGCGGCGGCCGCGCCTCGGGCACCAACGACAAGGCGGGTTCGAAGTTCAACCTGCTGCGCTGGATGTCGCCGCGCTCCATCAAGGAGACGATGGTCGCTCCGACGGACTACCGCTACCCGCACATGGGCTGAGGCCCTGCGGCGAACCGCCCCCGGCCTTCGGGCCGGGGGCGGTTTTCGCGTTTCAGTGCCCGGTGGCGCCGCCGTTGTCGCGGCGGTCCAGGGCGCGCTGCAGGGCAGCGGCGGCGTTCCTGCGGTCGGTCTCGCCGGACGTACGCACGCGGTGGCGGATCCTGCGGGCGGGGGCAGCGGTGTCGGCCATGTCCACGTCTCCTTAAGAATCGTCTGATCGATCCCCGAGATGCCACGAAGGCGGAATGCGACGCCGGAGCGGGCGGGGCCAGGTCGCGCCAGGGGTCGCCTGTGGGTGCGCGCCGGCCGGAGCCGCCTTCGCTGGGTGGAGCGAGACGTTCGGCTTCTACAAAAGTAGGACAGTAGAGCCGTGATGTCTGCACAATTACTTGGGCTTCCTACTATCTGAGACGGCAGGGTGGCCGCGGCTTTAGTTGTACAGTACATATATAGGGGGGCCGCGCGGAGAACGAGGAGGTTCTCATGAAGGCCACGATGAAGGCCGTGCAGTACCGGACGGTCGGTGCCGCACCCGAGGTCGTCGAGGTACCGGTCCCCGAGCCGAGGCCCGGCCAGGTACTGCTGAAGGTCACCGCCGCCGGCGTGTGCCACTCCGACATCGCGGTCATGGAATGGCCGGCCGAAGCGCTGCCCTTCCCGCTGCCGCTCACCCTCGGCCACGAAGGCGCGGGCACGGTCGCCGCGCTCGGCGAGGGCGTCACCGCCTTCGCCGTGGGCGACGCGGTCGCCGTCTACGGCCCGTGGGGCTGCGGCGCCTGCGCCAAGTGCGCCGAGGGCAAGGAGAACTACTGCCTGCGCGCCCCCGAGCTGGGCATCCGCCCGCCCGGGCTCGGCGAGCCCGGGGCCCTCGCCGAGTACCTCCTGATCGACGACGCCCGCCACCTCGTGCCCCTCGGCGGCCTGGACCCCGTCCAGGCCGTGCCGCTGACCGACGCGGGCCTCACCCCGTACCACGCGATCAAGCGCTCGCTGCCCAAGCTGGTCCCCGGCTCCACCGCCGTCGTCATCGGCGCGGGCGGCCTCGGCCACGTCGCCATCCAGCTGCTGCGCGCGCTCAGCCCGGCCCGCGTCATCGCCCTCGACCTCAGCGAGGCGAAGCTGGCGCTGGCCCGCGAGGTCGGCGCGCACGAGACGGTGCTCTCCGACGCGGACGCCGCGGCGAAGGTCCGCGAGCTGACCGGCGGCCTCGGCGCCCAGCTCGTCCTGGACTTCGTCGGCGCGGCGCCCACCGTGACCACGGCGGGTGCGGTGGCCGCGGTCGAGGCGGACGTGACGATCGTCGGCCTCGGCGGCGGCGCGCTGCCCGTCGGCTTCGGCACCTCGGCGTACGAGGTCTCGGTGTCCTCCCCGTACTGGGGCAGCCGCGGTGAGCTGGCCGAGGTCCTGGACCTGGCGCGGGCCGGGGCGCTGTCGGTGCACGTCGAGACGTACGGCATCGACGACGCGCCGCTGGCCTACGAGCGGCTGCACGCGGGGAAGATCAACGGCCGGGCCGTGATCCTCCCCAACGGCTGACCCCGGCGGCCGTCAGCGGGACGTGCCGGACGCGCCGGACGTCCGGGACGTGCGCTCCACGTCGAAGTGGTCGATGCGCTCGCCGGTCTCGGCGAGCGCCGTGACCTTCATCCGGGGCCGGTGCCCGGTCTCGACCTCGATGGCGAGGAAGGAGAAGCCGGTGTAGCGCACCCGCGACCACTCGACCTTCTCGGTGTTCTTCCCGCCGCCCTTGCTCCAGTGGTACGTGTCGACCTCGTCCAGGTCCTTCACGTGCCCCTCGTAGCTGTCCGGCACGGGGAACTTGTACAGCTCCTTGCCCGCGCCGCCCGCCGTGACGTACACGATGCCCTCGCGCGCGGAGTCCACGCTGCCGCCGACCGGCACCTTGCGGGAGACGTCGGTGCCCTTGATGGCGTCGGTGCGCTCGTAGATGTGGTTGTGGCCGTTGATGACCAGGTCCACGCCGTGCTTCTCGAAGAGCGGCAGCCAGGCGTCGCGGACGCCGCCGTCCGAGGCGTGCGAGACGGTCGTGGAGAACGCGCAGTGGTGGAAGAAGACCACGATGAAGTCGATGGCCCTGTCCGCGCGCAGCTCGCCGAGGCGGCGGTCCAGCCACTTGGTCTGCCGGCCGTTCGTGTACCCGGTGTTGGCGGTGATCTCGTACGAGACGTCGTTGGCGTCCAGGGCGACGACGCCGACGTTGCCGTAGGTGAAGGAGTACACGCCGGGGGCGTTCTTCGCGTCGGGGCCGTTGCCCGGCAGGGACCAGCGGGCGTTCTGGCCGCCGTACCCGTTCGGCGAGTACCACGCCTCCATGTCGTGGTTGCCGGTCGTCACCATCCACGGCACGGACTTGGCGACCGTCTCGGTCTGGGCGAGGAACTGGTCCCAGACCCGCGCGTCGTAGGTGTCCTCCTCCGAGCCCTGGCCGTCCGGGTCGGCGTAGCAGATGTCGCCCGCGTGCAGGTGGAAGGAGGGGTTCTGGCCCAGGATCAGCTGGTCGTTGGCGAGCGCGTGATAGCTGACGCCCTGGTCGCCGAAGGCGGTGAAGGTGAACTTCTCGGGCCGGGCCGGCGCGGTGCGGAAGGTGCCGATCGTGCCGAAGTGGCGCGCGTCGGCCGGGTCGAAGCCGTCGTGGCCGACGCCGTAGTAGTACGTCGTGCCCGGCTTGAGGCCGTCCAGCGCGGCGTGCAGGTAGTACTGGTCGACGGCCGGCAGCTTCTTCGTGAGCGCGGGGGTGTGCAGGTCCCGCACCTCCGCCTCGATCTTCCGGCTGAGGTCCCACGGCTTCAGACCCACCCGCAGATACGGCCGCTTCACCGCGAACGGCACCTGCCAGGAGACCCGCATCTGCGTCTTCGGGTCGGCGCCGAACTGCAGGTGCCGGCCGAAGGGCGCCACCATCGAGCCGTCCACCGCGGCCGTGGCGGGCGCGGAGAGCAGCGTGGTGGAGCGCGGCGCCGCGCACGCCGTGGTGGAGCCGAGCAGACCGCTGCCCGCGACGACGCCCGCACCGGCGGCCGAGGTGCGCAGCAGCCCACGGCGGGACAGCTTGGTGCGCAGGTACTCGTGCTGCTCGGCCATGGACATACGGGCGGCGAGCCGCTCGGGGATGCCGAAGCGGGGGATGTCGGGGGAAGCGGGGGTCTCACGTGAAGCCATGCCGTGAACGTGACATCACCCGGAAACCGGATGGCATATACAGGGTTAACTCCAGTTGACCGGACCTTCACACGTCCGCATGCCGGACACCGGGTGTCAATCCATGGGACGAAGAGTAGGGTCCAGGCATGTCTCGCAGCATTCGCCTCGCAGTGATCCCCGGTGACGGAATCGGCCAGGAAGTCGTGGCCCAGGGCCTCAAGGTCCTGACCTCGGTCCTCCCGCAGGACGTGAAGCTGGAAACCAAGGAGTACGACCTGGGTGCCAAGCGATGGCACGCCACCGGCGAGACGCTGCCGGACGCCGAGATGGAGTCGCTCAAGCAGCACGACGCCATCCTGCTCGGCGCCATCGGCGACCCGTCCGTGCCCTCCGGTGTCCTGGAGCGCGGCCTGCTGTTGAAGCTCCGCTTCGCCTTCGACCACTTCGTCAACCTGCGCCCGTCGAAGCTCTTCCCGAACACCGGCACCCCGCTGGCCGGCCGCCCCGACATCGACTTCATCGTCGTCCGCGAGGGCACCGAGGGCCCGTACACCGGCAACGGCGGCAGCCTGCGCACCGGTACGCCCCACGAGGTCGCCACCGAGGTGAGCCTGAACACGGCGTACGGCGTCGAGCGGGTCGTGCGGGATGCGTACGAGCGCGCCAAGGCCCGCCCGCGCAAGAAGCTGACGCTGGTCCACAAGAACAACGTCCTGGTCCACGCCGGCCACATGTGGAAGAAGATCTTCGACAAGGTGGGCGAGGAGTACCCCGAGGTCACCACCGACTACCTGCACGTCGACGCCGCGACGATCTTCTTCGTCACGCAGCCGGAGCGCTTCGACGTCATCGTCACCGACAACCTCTTCGGCGACATCCTCACCGACCTCGCCGCGGCCGTGACCGGCGGCATCGGCCTGGCCGCCTCCGGCAACATCAACCCCTCGGGCGCCTTCCCGTCCATGTTCGAGCCCGTCCACGGCTCGGCCCCGGACATCGCCGGCACCGGCAAGGCCGACCCGACCGCGACGATCCTCTCCGTCGCGCTCCTCCTGCGGCACCTCGGCTACGAGCCCGAGGCCGCCCGCATCGAGGAGGCCGTCGCCGCGGACCTCGAGGCCCGCGACGGCAGCCCGCGCACCACCGACGAGATCGGCGACGCGCTCGCCGGCCGAGTAGCCGGCTGACGCCGCTGCTCGAACGCGACAGCTTCTAGAGCTGTTCCCGCCAGTAGCCCAGCGGCATACAGGTACTCACGTACCCGGCCGCTGGGCTACTCGCCGGTTGGGTGCGACCATCGACCCCAGGCCACGCACGCGCACTACGCCACCTCCTTCCTCTCCGCGGTCCCACCCGAGCGATAATCGGATGTGGGGCCACGCACCAGGGGAAGCTCGGACGTCCACGTACTGACCGGACGCCGCGCGTGCGCAGCCGCCACAACCACACCGGTGAAGGACACGCACTCATGACGACGCCCACGATCGAGCTCAAGCCCTCCTCGCACCCGCTGCCCGCCGCGGAGCGGGAGAAGATCCTGGCCGGCCCCGGCTTCGGCCGGCACTTCACCGACCACATGGTGACGATCAAGTGGACGGAGGGCCGCGGCTGGCACGACGCGCAGCTCGTGCCGTACGCGCCGCTCTCGATCGACCCGGCGAACATGACGCTGCACTACGCGCAGACGATCTTCGAGGGTCTGAAGGCGTACCGCCAGGCCGACGGCTCCGTGGCGACCTTCCGCCCCGAGGCCAACGCCGAGCGCTTCCAGCGCTCCGCGCGCCGCCTGGGCATGCCCGAGCTGCCCGTCGAGACCTTCATCGCGGCGTGCGACGCGCTGGTCCGGCAGGACCGCGACTGGGTGCCGGCGCACGGCGGCGAGGAGTCGCTCTACCTGCGCCCGTTCATGTTCGCCTCCGAGGTCGGCCTCGGCGTGAAGCCCGCCAACGAGTACCTCTTCCTCGTGATCGCCTCGCCCGCCGGTGCCTACTTCCCCGGCGGCGTGAAGCCCGTCTCCATCTGGCTGTCCGAGGACCGCGTGCGCGCCGTCCCCGGCGGCATGGGCGACGCCAAGACCGGCGGCAACTACGCCGCGTCCCTGCTCGCCCAGGCCGAGGCCGCCGAGAAGGGCTGCGACCAGGTCGCCTACCTCGACGCGGTGGAGCACAAGTGGGTCGAGGAGCTCGGGGGCATGAACCTGTACTTCGTGTACGGGAACAAGATCGTCACCCCGACCCTGACCGGCTCGCTGCTCGCGGGCATCACCCGTGACTCCCTCCTCACCGTCGCCCGCGACCTGGGCTACGAGGCGGAGGAGGCGCGCGTCTCCATCGACCAGTGGCAGGCCGACACCGAGAACGGCACGCTCACCGAGGTCTTCGCGTGCGGCACCGCCGCGGTGATCACGCCCGTCGGCACGGTCAAGCGCAAGGGCGCCGAGTGGACCCAGAGCGGCGGCGAGCCCGGCGAGGTCACCATGAAGCTCCGCGAGGCGCTGCTGGACATCCAGCGCGGCACGGCGCAGGACACCCACGGCTGGATGCACCCCCTGGGCTGATCCCGCCACAGCCGCACCACCTGCAACGGGCCGCCCCGGACGCGTACATTCCGGGGCGGCCCGTTGTTGTCCGTGGTCCGTGGTCCCTCCTACGGCACCTCCGCGGGTGCCTCCTCCACCGGGGCCACGGTCGCCGGCACCGTCGCCGGACGCCGCGTCAGCACCCCGTACAGCGCGGCCGTGACCAGCGCCGACAGCAGGAAGGACAGGTCGATGCCGCCGGTGTACGGGACGAGCGGGCCGGTGTAGAGCGGGGTGTCCACCGCGGCCAGGCCGACCACCGAGCCGGCCGCCCAGGTCACCGTCGCGGGCACGTTCCAGCCCGCCGTGTACCAGTAACGGCCGCCCCGGGCACGGCGGTTGTAGACCTGCAGCGCCTCGGAGTCGTAGACCCCGCGGCAGCGGACGTAGCCGATGACGGTGAGCACCGCCCAGGGTGTGCCGACCGCGGTGAGCAGCAGGACGAAGGAGGTCATCGCGTCCTGCGCGTCCCAGGCGAAGTGGCCGACGTAGACGAAGAACGTGGCGACCGCGGCGACCACGTACGTGGCCTGGGTACGGGTGGCCCGCGGCAGGATCGCGTCCAGGTCCAGGCCCATCGAGTACAGCATCAGGCCCGCGTTGCCGACCGAGCCCGCGGAGGCGGCGAGGAAGAGCGGGACGAGGAACCAGAAGGGGGCGCCCGCGACGAGCGGGCCGGCGTAGTCGTCGGCCGCGCCGACCGCGAGCGCGGTGAAGGTGCCGAAGAGCTGGGGGACCAGCAGCCCCGCGACCAGGCCGAGACAGGTCGCGAGGAAGACCTTGCGGGAGCTGTGGCGGCGCGGGGAGATGTAGCGGGTGTAGTCGCCGAGCAGGGTGATGAAGGCGATCGGTCCGCTGAGGCCGGCCGAGACGACGGCGAGCAGCCAGGTGGGCCAGAAGGCGCCGAGGAGGTACTCGCTGCCCTGCGGCGCCGCGGTGGTGAAGTCGGGCGCGTACGCGAACAGTCCGACGAGGAGGATCGCGGACATGCCGAGCGCGAGGACGCGGGAGAGGCGGAGCAGCAGCTTGTAGCCGTAGACCGCGCCGGCCGCGGTGCAGACCGCGAGCAGCGCGTACACGGCCGCGTAGCTGGCGCCGCCGTCGGGCAGGCCGATGAGCCGGGCGAGGGTGCCGACGACCGCGTCGCCGCCGACCCAGAGGGTGAGCGCGGTGTACCCGAGCGAGAGCAGCAGGCCGATCACCGAGCCGACGAGCCGGCCGCGCACGCCGAAGTGCGCGCCGCTGCTGGTGGAGAGGTTGGTGCCGGTCCGCAGGGAGACCAGGGCGAGCGGCGCGGTCAGGAGCGTGCCGACGAGGGTGCCCACGGTGAGGGAGGTCACCGACGGCCAGAAGCCCAGTCCGAAGGAGACCGGCAGCCAGCCGAAGATCACCACGCCCAGGGCGAGGTTCGAGCCGAGCAGGATGGAGACGAGGTCGCGGGGGCGGCTGGTGCGCTCCTCGTCAGGAATCGTGTCGACTCCGCGTTGTTCGATCGGCATGAGAGGGCTCCTCTGAGAGGCCGGACGAGTGCTGGGCGGTACCGCCCCGGTGCGTGGCGTTCCGATTCCGGTGAGTGGCGTTCCGCTTTTATTGAGCGGCGCTCAATGTGACCCATGCCCCTGTGCCCGGTCAACCCTTTCGGACAACCGGTTTCCTTGGTTAGAGTGGCGCTCAAATCGATCAGGAGGTGTGGTGGCATGCGGCTGACCCCGACCGAGCGCGACCGGCTGCTGCTGTTCGGCGCCGCCGAACTGGCGAGAGCGCGCAGGGCACGCGGCCTGAAGCTGAACGTGCCCGAGACGACCGCGCTGGTCGCGGACACGGTCTGCGAGGTGGCCAGGGACGGCGGCCGGCTGGCCGACGCCATCGCGGCGGCCCGCGCGGTCCTCGGCCCGGACGACGTGCTGCCCGGCGTCGCCGACGTGGTGACCGAGGTGCACGTCGAGGCGGTTTTCGACGACGGCTCCCGGCTCGCCGTGGTCAGCGACCCGATCGGCGGGGGCTCGCAGGGCGACGCCGCGCCGGGCGCGGTACTGCCGGGCCCGGCCGACGAGGCCCCGGCGCCCGCGCTGACCGTCCGCGTCCGCAACACCGCTACCGTCCCGGTCAGCGTCACCTCCCACTTCCACTTCTTCGAGGCCAACCCCCGGCTCGACTTCGACCGCGCCGCCGCGTACGGCATGCGGCTGAACGTCCCCGCCGGCTCCTCCCAGCGCTTCGACCCGGGCGCCGAGGAAGAGGTCGGCCTCGTGCCGATCGGCGGCGACCGGATCGCGATCGGCTTCGCGGGCCTGGTGGACGGCCCGCTGGACGCGCCGGGCGCGAAGGAAGAAGCACTGCGGCGGGCGGCCGCCTGCGGCTATCTGGGGGCGAGCAGCGAGGAGGAGCGGGCATGACCATCGATCCGCAGGAGTACGCGTCCGTACACGGCCCCCGGGCCGGCGACCGGGTCGTCCTGGGCGACACCGGCCTCGTCGTACGCGTCGAGTCCGACGCCCAGAAGCCCGGCGACGAATTCCTCGCCGGCTTCGGCAAGACCGCCCGCGACGGACTGCACCTCAAGGCCGCCGCCGTCCGCGAGACCTGCGACGTCGTCATCAGCAACGTGCTGGTCATCGACGCCGTACAGGGCATCCGCAAGGTCTCCATCGGCATCCGCGAGGGCCGGATCAGCGGCATCGGACGGGCCGGCAACCCCGACACCATGGAAGGCGTCGACGTCGTCGTCGGCACCGGCACCTCGATCGTCTCCGGCGAGGGCCTGATAGCCACGGCGGGCGCGGTGGACACCCACGTCCACCTGCTCTCGCCGCGCATCATGGAGGCGTCCCTCGCCTCCGGCGTCACCACGATCATCGGCCAGGAGTTCGGCCCCGTCTGGGGCGTCGGCGTCAACTCGCCCTGGGCCCTGCGGCACGCCTTCAACTCCTTCGACGCCTGGCCCGTCAACATCGGCTTCCTCGGCCGCGGCTCGTCCTCCGACCCCGCCCCGCTCGTCGAGGCGCTCGCCGAGGGCGGCGCCTCCGGCTTCAAGGTCCACGAGGACATGGGCGCGCACACCCGCGCCCTGGACACCGCGCTGCGCGTCGCCGAGGAGCACGACGTCCAGGTCGCGCTGCACAGCGACGGCCTGAACGAGTGCCTCTCCGTCGAGGACACCCTGAAGGTCCTGGACGGCCGTACGATCCACGCCTTCCACATCGAGGGCTGCGGCGGCGGACACGTACCGAACGTCCTGAAGATGGCCGGCGTGGAGAACGTCATCGGCTCCTCCACCAACCCCACCCTGCCCTTCGGACGGGACGCGGTCGCCGAGCACTACGGGATGATCGTCTCCGTCCACGACCTGAAGACCGACCTGCCCGGCGACGCGGCCATGGCCCGCGACCGGATCCGCGCCGGGACGATGGGTGCCGAGGACGTCCTGCACGACCTGGGCGCCATCGGCATCACCTCCTCCGACGCGCAGGGCATGGGCCGCGCCGGCGAGACCGTCCGCCGTACCTTCGCCATGGCCGGCAAGATGAAGGCCGAGCTCGGCCCCATGGAAGGCGACGGCGCGCACGACGACAACGCGCGCGTCCTGCGCTACATGGCCAAGCTCACCATCAACCCCGCCATCGCACACGGCCTCTCGCACGAGATCGGCTCCCTCGAAGTCGGCAAGATGGCCGACATCTCGCTGTGGCAGCCGCGCTACTTCGGCGCCAAGCCGCAGATGGTCCTGAAGTCCGGCTTCCCCGCGTGGGGCGTCACCGGCGACCCCAACGCCGCCACCGACACCTGCGAACCGCTCGTCATGGGCCCGCTGTTCGGCGGGCACGGCGCCACCGCCGCCGACCTCTCCGTCGCCTTCGTCTCCGGCGCCGCGGTCGAGGCGGGCTCGCCCGGCAAGGCCTTCGACTCGCTGCCCACCCGCCGCCGGCGCGTCGCCGTCCGCGGCACCCGCGGCATCGGCCCGCGCGACCTGCTGCTGAACGACCGCGTCGGCAGCGTCCAGGTCGACGGCGACAGCGGCCTGGTCACGCTGGACGGCGCCCCGATGCGCTCCGACCCCGCCGAGTACGTGTCGCTCTCGCGGCTGTACTTCCTCTGAGCCGCAGCGGTTCGTTTTCCGAGCCGCGCCGCCGCTCGCCGGAGGGCGCGTCCCTCCGGCCCCCGCACCCCGCCCGGGGCCACGTCCCTGCCTCGGGCGGTCCCGGCGCTGCCACCCCTCACCAGGTGGCGGCGCCGGCCTCGCCCTCCTTCCCACCTGCCCTTCCCACCTGCAAGGACGCAGCCCATGACGACGCTTCCCCTGCCCTCCGCCGGGGCGACCCCGGCCGCCGACGGCTACACGATGCCCCCCGAGTGGGCGCCGCACGAGCGCACCTGGATGGCCTGGCCCAGTGCCAACTTCACCTTCGGCGAGGAGGGCGGCAGCACGCTCTCCGAAGCACGCGTCGCCTGGGCACGAGTAGCCCGCGCGATCCGCCGCTTCGAGCCGGTCACCGTCGTCGCGGGCCCCGGCCGGACCGCCGCCGCGCGCGGCCTGCTCGGCTCGGACATCGACATCGTCGAGCGCGAGCTCGACGACGCCTGGATGCGCGACATCGGCCCCACCTTCCTCACCGGAAACGGCCAACTGGCCGCCACCGACTGGGTGTTCAATGGCTGGGGCGCCCAGGAATGGGCGAGCTGGAAGCACGACGCGAAGATCGCCGGCGAGGTCGCGGGCCTCGCGGGCGCCCGCCGCTACCCCACCCCCCTCGTCAACGAGGGCGGCGGCCTCCACATCGACGGCGAGGGCACCGTCCTCCTCACCGAGACCGTCCAGCTCGACCCCGGCCGCAACCCCGGCCGCACCCGCGAAGAGGTCGAGGCCGAGATCCACGCCTTCCTCGGCACCACCAAGGCCATCTGGCTGCCGCGCGGACTGACCGCCGACTACGGCCAGTTCGGCACCCGCGGCCACGTCGACATCGTCGCCGCCTTCGCCCGCCCCGGTACCGTCGTCGTGCACACCCAGCCCGACCCCGCCCACCCCGACCACGCCGTCTGCGCCGAGATCGTCAAGATCCTCAAGGCCGCCACCGACGCCCGCGGCCGGCAGCTCGAGGTCGTCGAGGTCCCCGCGCCCACCGTCATCGAGGAGGACGGCGAGTTCGTCGACTACTCCTACATCAACCACTACCTCTGCAACGACGGCGTCGTCCTCTGCGCCTTCGACGACCCGCGCGACGAGCACGCGGCCGGCATCTTCCGCCGGCTCTTCCCCGACCGTACGGTCACCCTCGTCGACGCCCGTACGATCTTCGCTGCGGGTGGCGGCATCCACTGCATCACCCAGCAGCAGCCCAAGGTCTGAATCAGCGGACCCGATCAGCCGGTCCAGGAGGTCCCCGTGCCCGGTCCCGAGCGCCGTCCCCGGCGGCGCCTCAGCCAGCCGCGCGAACAGGTGCTCGCCGCGGCCATGACCACCATCGCGGAGGAGGGCCTGGACCGGCTCACCATGGCCGGACTCGGCCGCGAGGTCGGCATGAGCAGCGGCCACATCCTGTACTACTTCGGCACCAAGGACGAGCTGCTGCTCCAGACCCTGCAGTGGAGCGAAGAACAGCTCGGCGCGGAACGCCGCGCCGAGCTGGCCCGCCGCGTCCCCGCCCGCGCCCGCATCGACGCCCTGGTCGACCTCTACCTCCCCGAAGGCCACCGCGACCCGCGCTGGACCCTCTGGCTGGAGGTCTGGAACCGCTCCCAGAACGCCGACGACCCCACCCGCGAACGCCAGCTCGACCTGGAACTCGCCTGGCACCGCGACCTGGTCGCCCTCCTCGTCGAAGGCGCCTCCAAGGGCGAACTGCGCCCCGTGGACGCCGAACGCTTCGCCGTCCGCACCCGCGCCCTGCTCGACGGCTTCGGCACCCACCTCGTCGTCGGCCTCCCCGGCCTCTCCCGCGATGACGTCCTCGGTCACGTACGCGACTTCCTCGACGAGGCACTGACCCCGCCCGACACCGCCGCGGGAACGTAACGCACAGAACGTCGCCTGATCGTTGCCTGGTGCACCTTGCCGTCCAGCCCCAGCTCCGGCACCGTTTTCCGCTATGGGACGAGAGCAATGGAAGAAGATCTGGGTCGGCTCGGCCGGCAACATGGTCGAGTGGTTCGACTGGTTCGTGTACGCGAGCTTCGCCGTGTACTTCGCGGACTCCTTCTTCCCCAAGGGCAATGAGACCGCCAACCTCATGAACACCATGGGCGTCTTCGCGGTCGGCTTCTTCATGCGGCCCGTCGGCGGCTGGCTGCTCGGCCGCGTCGGCGACCGCAAGGGCCGCAAGGCCGCCCTGACGCTCACCGTCACCCTGATGTCCGCCTCCGCCGTCCTCATCGCCGTCGCCCCGACCTACGAAGTCGCCGGCTACGGCGGCGTCGCCGTCCTCCTCATCGCCCGCATGCTCCAGGGCCTCTCCGTCGGCGGCGAATACGCGGCCAGCGCCACCTACCTCACCGAAGCCTCCGCACCCGGCCGCCGCGGCTTCGCCTCCAGCTTCCAGTACGTCTCCATGACCGCCGGCCAGCTCCTCGGCCTCGGCCTCCAGATCATCCTGCAGCGCACCATGTCCGAGGACGCCCTGCACAGCTGGGCCTGGCGCATCCCCTTCATCATCGGCGCACTCGGCGCCGGCATCGTCTTCTACCTCCGCCGCAACATGCTGGAGACCGAGGTCTACGCCGCGGACGACAGCGCCAACGCCGACCCCGCACGCGGCACCCTCAAGGCGCTCTGGGCCCACAAGCGCGAGGCGTTCCTCGTCATCGCGCTCACCATGGGCGGCACCGTGGCGTACTACACGTACACCACCTACCTCACCAAGTACCTCTCCGGCAGCGCCGGCATGGACAAGCCGACCGCCTCCCTCGTCAGCTTCTGCGCCCTCTTCGTCTTCATGTGCATCCAGCCGCTGGCCGGCCGGCTGTCCGACCGCATCGGCCGCCGCCCGCTGCTGATCACCTTCGCGATCGGCTCGACCTTCCTCACCGTGCCGATCATGACGCTGCTGCGGCACGCCGGCTCGTTCTGGCCCGCCCTCGGCCTCGCCCTGCTCGCCCTCGTCGTCGTCACCGGCTACACCTCGATCAACGCCTGCGTGAAGGCCGAGCTGTTCCCCACCGGCATCCGCGCCCTCGGCGTCGCCCTCCCGTACGCCATCGCCAACGCCCTCTTCGGCGGCACCGCCGAGTACGTCGCCCTGTGGTTCAAGAGCGGCGGCAACGAATCCGGCTACTACTGGTACGTCGCCGGCTGCGCCGCCGTCTCCCTCGTCGTCTACCTGACGATGCGCGAGACCCGGACGATCGACCTGCACCGGGTCGCCAAGGACGACAAGGGCACCGGCAAGGACGAGCGGCTGCTCGCATCCTGAGACGGTGGGCGCTTTGGGGGCAGTCATATGCAAGACTGCCCCCATGCTCTCGTTCGCCATGATTATTGGCAGCAGGCGCGCCGGTCCGCAGTGACCGCCCCGTACCAAACCGAGTACGGCGCGGCACCGTCGTCCCAGACCCGCGCGCAGACCTCTCGCACCCGCGAGAGGTTTTTTCGTTTCCCGGCCCACCCGTCACCGGGAACGGAAGCGCGAGGGATCATAGGGGGACGGTGGCACCGGTCATTCCGGTAGACCGAAGATCCCGACAGGAGCCAGGCTGACGATCGCGCGCCACCTGGACGACTTCGGCGTGGGCTTCATCGAAGGCGGCTGGCCCGGCGCCAACCCCCGGGACACCGAATTCTTCCAGCGGGTGCAGGAAGAGGTGCCCTTCCGGCACGCACAGCTCGTGGCGTTCGGCGCCACCCGCAAGGCGGGCGTGCGGGTGGAGGACGACGCGCAGGTCGCGGCGCTGCTGGACTCCAAGGCCCCGGTGATCACGCTGGTCGCCAAGTCCCACGTCCGGCACGTGGAGCTGGCGCTGCGCACCACCCTCGACGAGAACCTGGCGATGATCCGGGACACCGTCGCGTACCTGCGCGCGCAGGGCCGCCGGGTCTTCCTGGACTGCGAGCACTTCTTCGACGGCTACGCGCTGGACGCCGACTACGCGAAGAAGGTCGTGAAGACCGCGTCCGAGGCCGGCGCGGACGTCGTGGTCCTCTGCGACACCAACGGCGGCATGCTCCCCGCGCAGGTCACCGCGGTGGTACGGACCGTACTGGCGGACACCGGCGCGCGGCTGGGCATCCACGCCCAGGACGACACGGGCTGCGCGGTGGCCAACACCCTGGCGGCGGTCGACGCGGGCGCCACGCACGTGCAGTGCACCGCCAACGGCTACGGCGAGCGGGTCGGCAACTCCAACCTCTTCCCGGTGGTCGCCGCGCTGGAGCTGAAGTACGGCCGCAAGGTGCTGCCCGAGGGCAAGCTCGCCGAGACCACCCGGATCTCGCACGCCATCGCCGAGGTCGTCAACCTCACGCCCTCCACCCACCAGCCCTACGTCGGCGTTTCCGCCTTCGCGCACAAGGCGGGCCTGCACGCCTCCGCGATCAAGGTCGACCCCGACCTGTACCAGCACATCGATCCCGAGCTGGTCGGCAACACCATGCGGATGCTGGTCTCCGACATGGCGGGCCGCGCCTCCATCGAGCTCAAGGGCAAGGAGCTGGGCATAGAGCTCGGCGAGGACCGCGAGCTGGTCGCCCGGGTCGTCGAGCGCGTCAAGGAGCGCGAGCTGGCCGGGTACACCTACGAGGCCGCCGACGCCTCCTTCGAACTCCTCCTCCGCGAGGAGGTCCAGGGCAAGCCGCTGCGGTACTTCACCGTCGAGTCCTGGCGCGCGATCGTCGAGGACCGCCCCGACGGCACGCACGCCAACGAGGCGACCGTGAAGCTGTGGGCCAAGGGCGAGCGGATAGTGGCCACGGCGGAGGGCAACGGCCCGGTCAACGCGCTGGACCGGGCGCTGCGGGTGGCACTGGAGCAGATCTACCCGCAGCTCGCGGAGCTGGAGCTGGTGGACTACAAGGTCCGCATCCTGGAGGGCGCGCTCGGCACGGGCTCGATCACCCGCGTCCTCGTCTCCACGAGCGACGGCCGCGGCGAGTGGTCCACGGTCGGCGTCGCGGAGAACGTGATCGCCGCATCCTGGCAGGCCCTGGACGACGCGTACGCGTACGGGCTGGTGCGCGCGGGAGTGACGCCGGAGGACTGACCGGTACGACGGCGGCCCCGCCCGGTTCTTGCGAACGGGGCGGGGCCGCGCTCTGGCGGCTACCCCAGATAGGGATCCGGGCGGTTCTCCAGGAAATGCCGCAGGCGAAGCCGCTGTGTGTGGTGCATGGACAGTGCATCGATGTCCCTCGGCGCCACGAACCGGACTTCCGTCGACTCGTCCGAGACGGCCAGTGCCCCCCCGACCGCGCGCGCCGTGAAACACACGTTGAACTGCCGCCGTACCTCGCCGTCACCGTACTCGATGACGTGGCGGGGATCCGTGTACGTACCGACCAGACCAGTGATTTCCACGTCCAGCCCGGTCTCTTCCTTGACTTCTCGGACCGCTGCACCGGGCAAGGAGTCCTCCAGCTCCATGGCGCCCCCCGGGAGGGCCCACAGACCGTTGTCGACGCGCCTCTGGAGAAGGATGCGCCCCTCGGCATCCGTGACCACGGCGGAAGCCGCCACGACCATGCTGTTCGGCTCGGGGGCGTCCGGATCGTCGAAGTATTCGGTACGGGCCATGGCGTCACCCTGTCACGGGGCGTGCGGTCTCCCACACGGCGTCGAAGCTGTCCGCGTAGGTCTTGAACAGGTTGCCGTTGTCGTTGCTCTGCCGCAGGTGCCATACGGGTGCGGCGTACGCGTTCACGCCCCACACGTGTGCATTCACCAGCAACTGGTCGTCCGCGCGGTACAGGCTGTTGTAGAGCGTCGTCCCGTGCGTACGCAGCTCGATCCCTGGTACGCCGGACAGCGGCTGGTAGTGCATGAGCGCAAGCCGGCAGCGTGACTCGATGCCGTGCCCGAACCTCTCTTCCCTGCCCCGCTGCTGGACGTTCTCACTGTCGGCGTCGCCGACGGCAATGCGTACGGTGCAGCCCTCGGCTGCTCGCTCTCGCAGAAGGCCATTGAGCCGGGGATACGCCTCATGCAGGAACACGGCTGCGTAGACAAGAATGTCGATGCCTTTACGGGCCCGGGCCATGAGATCGATGAGCACGGACACCGGCATGTCCGCCCGCTGTTCGTACAGTGCGACCAGTTCCGGGCTCACTGCCCGTGCGGCGCGTGGCTGTCGTAGCGCCGGCCAGAGTGCGTGCACGTCTTCCCCTAAGACTTCGGCAGTTTGAAGCGCCGTAGCGCGCCTGGGGGTTCGGCCGAGGTTGAGCCAGCGTTCAACGGACTTGGTATCGACACCCGTTGCATCCGCCAGGCCGGCCACCCTGCTGACCCACATGCGGGCTGCCGCTGACGAGCGGGACCTCTCGGGCGAGGTGGATGCCCGTATCCGGTACCGCCGCCACATGCTCGAATGGCACGGCGAGCGACTGCCCTTCCCGCTCCAGTAAGCGCCGCGGCCCCGGACGGTCCCCGGGGGAAAGGACTGGCCGGGGCCGCGGCGCTTACTGGGACGGGTCAGCCCGCCTTCACCGCCGAGATGTCGAACGTCAGCTTCACCTTGTCGCTGACCATCACGCCGCCCGTCTCCAGCGCCGCGTTCCAGGTCAGGCCCCACTCCGAGCGGAGGATCTCGGCGCTGCCCTCGAAGCCCACGCGCTGCGCGCCGTAGACGTCGGTGGCCGCGCCGTTGAACTCCAGGTCGATGGCGAGCGGCTTGGTGACGTCCTTGATCGTGAGGTTGCCGGTGACGCGGTACGTCTCGGCGCCGACCTGCTCGACACCGACGGACCGGAAGGTCATCAGCGGGAACTGCTCGGCGTCGAAGAAGTCGGCGCTCTTCAGGTGGCCGTCGCGGTCCGCGATGCCGGTGTCGATGCTGTCGATCTTCACGTCGATGTTCGCGGTCGAGGCGGCCGGGTCGGAGCCGTCGAGGTGCAGCGTGCCCTCGTGCTCGGCGAAGGAGCCGCGGACGTTGGTGACCATGGCGTGCCGCACCGTGAAGCCGATGCTGCTGTGCGCCGGGTCGATGGTGTAGTCGCCGGTCAGGGCGGCCAGCGCCGGGTCCGCCACGAGGGTCGCGGTGGCGGCGGGGGCAGCGGTCTCGGCGGTGCGCTTGCGGTTGAACAGAGCCATGGCTCCTCCTCGGGGGACGGGTCGGGGAGACCTCGGGGTGGCGAAAGGTTGTGTTGTTTAACCTTCAACGAGATTCAGCGTAACCGCTACTGGTTCAAGTTTCAACCTTTCTGTCGGAGGGATGCCGTACGGCCTTCATCCGCCCTGCTCGCGAGGGCTGGCGACGCGCGTAGAGGTCGGGCATCATCTGCGGTGCTCCACCTGCACCGCCGAATCATCCGTCGCACGGTTCACCGGTTCACCGCAGGAGGTTCCCCTTGAGAGCCCGTACCGTCCTCAGCGCGCTGACCCTCGTCCTCGGCGCCCTGTTCGCCCCCGGCTTCGGCGTCCTCACCGACGCCGGCGAGGCGCACGCCGTCACCAAGCTCACTCACGCGCAGGCCACCACGATGTTCCGGAACGCCGGAATCACCTGGTCCTCCTCCGGCGGCTGCTCGGACCGCAACACTCCGACCTGCACGTCCTTCGACCAGCTCAATCAGCCCACCGCCCAGGGCGCCGTCACGCTCAAGAAGGCGAGCGGCTGCGCGCTGAACATCACTGGCGGTACCGAGACCGGGCATGCGAGCGGCACGTACAGCCACTGGAACGGCTTCAAGCTGGACTTCGCCCTCTCCAGCTGCGTCAGCAACTACGTGACCGGTACGTTCACCTACATCGGCGTACGTGGCGACGGCGCCCCCATGTACAAGTCCGGCTCCGGCAACATCTATGCCAAGGAGGGGTCGCACTGGGACGTCCTCTACTACAACTGCGGCGGCTGCTGACCATGGCTGCCTGTGCTTCCCACTGGTCCCGTAGGGGCTTCCTCGCGGCGGGCGGCGCGGGCGCGGCCGCACTCGCCCTGCCTGCGTCGGGTGCCCGCGCCGCCGGAGCGGCCCAAGCGGTCCCCGCCGACGACGAGTTCGCCACCCTGCGGCGGCGCTGGCTGGAGCTTCAGCTCGGTACGGGATACGACCCGGGCGCCGAGCCGTACGCCTCCCGCCTGAAGGAGACCGGCGACCTCGCGCGCCGCTTCCGTGCCGAAATGGCGCCCGCCGACTCCTCGCTCTGGCCCGACCACCCCTTCGACCCGCCGGCCGGCATCACCCAGAGCTACAGCCGCCTGAACACCATGGCGCAGGCGTACGCGCAGGACGGCACCGGGCTCACCGGGGACGCCTCGCTCGCCGCCGACGTGATCAAGGGGCTCGATCATCTGGAGGCGCGGGTCTACAACCCCGCCACGACCCGGTACGGCAACTGGTGGGAGTGGCAGATCGGCAGCCCGCGGCTGCTGCTGGACACCGTGGCGATCCTGGACGACCGGCTGACCGACGCCCAGCGCGCCGCCTACCTCGCTGCCGTCGACCACTTCGTACCGGACTCCATGCTCGGCGACTACACAGGTACGAGCACCGGCGCCAACCGTGTCGACCTCTGCCGGGTCGTCGCCCTGCGCGGTGTCCTCGGCCGGGCGCCGGAGAAGATCGCGCTCGCCCGTGACGCGCTCTCGCCCGTCTTCCCGTACGTGCAGAAGGGCGACGGGCTGTACGCCGACGGCTCGTTCATCCAGCACACCTGGGTCGCGTACTCGGGGACGTACGGGTACGTGCTGCTCGACGGACTGGGGCGCCTCTTCACCCTGCTGCGCGGCAGCAGTTGGGAGGTGACCGACCCGAAGCGGCAGATCATCTTCGACAGTGTCGAGAACGCCTACGCGCCGCTGCTGCACAACGGCCTGATGATGGACAGCGTCAACGGGCGTGCCATAAGCCGCGGTTACCTCCGGAGCGACGACCGCAAGGTGATGCGCAGCGACCACTTCCACGGGCACGCACTGTTGGCCGCCGTCGCGATACTCGCGCAGGGCGCCTCCGCCGCCGAGCGGGACCGCTGGCACGGACTGCTGAAGGGCTGGATCGAGCGGGACACCACGCTGGACGTGCTGACCGACCGTCAGTTCACGGTCGCGGACGCCGCCCGGCTGGCCGCCGTGGCCGCGGGGCCCGGCACCGCGGCGCCCGAGCCGGTCGCGCACAAGCTCTTCCCCGCCATGGACCGGGCGGTGCACCGCAGACCCGGCTTCGCCGTCAACATCGCCATGGCCTCGGACCGGATCGCGTACTACGAGAACGGCAACGGCGAGAATCCGCGCGGCTGGCACACCGGCGCCGGAATGCTCTACTGGTGGGGCGCGGACTTCGGCGGCGGCCAGTACACCGACTTCTTCTGGCCGACGGTGGACCCGTACCGCCTGCCGGGGACGACGGTCTCCACCAAGAAGCTCGCCGACAACGAGGGCGGCGGCTGGGGCGAGCCCAAGCCCGCGGCCACGTGGGTGGGCGGCACCACGGACGGCGAGTTCGCCGCCATCGGGCAGGACGTGCGCGGGCTCGCCTCGACGCTTCGCGCCAAGAAGTCCTGGTTCTGCCTCTCCGACACCGTCGTCTGCCTCGGCGCGGGGATCACCGGCCGGGACGGCGTGCCCGCCGAGACGATCGTCGACAACCGCAATCTCGGTGCCTCGGGGAGCCCGGCCCTCACCGTCGACGGGGTTCGCCAGCCCGTGACGACCGGCTGGACCGGTGCCTTCCCGCGGGCCCGCTGGGCGCACCTCCAGGGGCACGGCGGTTACGTCTTCCCCGGCGGCATGCCGCTCCGGGCGCTGCGCGAGGCGCGCACGGGTGCCTGGCGGGACATCAATACAGGTTCGTCGCCGGAGCGCGTCACCCGCCGCTATCTCACGCTCTGGCGGAACCACGGCACGGACCCGGCGGACGCCTCGTACGCCTATCTGCTGATGCCGGGAGCCGGACCGCGCACCCTCGCGGCGCGCGCCGCCGACCGGCACTGGCTGCGGATCACCGCCAACACGGGCGCGGCGCAGGCGGTGGAGGTGCTCGCGCTCGGCGTGACCGCGGCGAACTTCTGGACGGCCGGGACGGCGGGGCTGCTGACCGCCTCGGCGCCGTCCTCCGTCCTGGTGCGCCGGCGCGGCCGGACGGCGACGCTGTCCGTCGCGGAGCCGCCGCGCACGGGGCGGCCGCTGGAGCTCGTCTGGGACCGCCCGGTACGCGAGGCGGTGAGCGCCGGGCCCGGCGTCACGGTCCTGGAGACGGGCCGCCGGCTGCGGCTGCGGATCAGCCCGGGGAAGGTCTGCGCCACGCACACCTGTACGGTCACTACACACTGACCCGGCCGTGGGGCGGCGTGCGGGGGAATCCCGCGCCGCCCCGCGGATCGCGGCCCGGTGGCCGGGATGTGCGGTCAACCGGCGGACCGCCACAAGACCACACGGGTGTCTTTTGTGGGTCCTGCACAGCGACCGGAAACCGCTCCCGCGTGTCCGGGCCGCCTCCGCGTCCCCCGTACAGCGTGGTTCTGTCCTGCCTGCCCACGAAATCGCGCTCGACGTTGTGAGAAACCGACATCGGTTCATGAGCAGGTGTCCGCGTACCGTCGATGCATGACCACTGTCGAAGATGCGCCCGCCGAGGCGAACGACGCCCGCGGGCGCGTCGCCGAGCTGCACGCGATCCGTGAGCAGGCCCGGCGAGGCCCGAGTGAGCGCGCCACCGAGGCCCAGCGCGCCAAGGGCAAGCTCACCGCCCGCGAGCGAATCGACCTCCTGCTGGACGAGGGGTCCTTCAACGAGGTGGAGCCCCTGCGCCGGCACCGGGCGACCGGCTTCGGGCTGGAGAACAAGAAGCCCTACACCGATGGTGTGATCACCGGCTGGGGCACGGTGCACGGCCGTACCGTCTTCGTGTACGCGCACGACTTCCGGATCTTCGGCGGCGCGCTGGGCGAGGCCCACGCCACGAAGATCCACAAGATCATGGACATGGCCATTCAGGCCGGTGCGCCGCTGGTGTCGCTGAACGACGGCGCCGGTGCCCGTATCCAGGAGGGCGTCTCGGCGCTCGCCGGTTACGGCGGCATCTTCCAGCGCAACACCAAGGCGTCGGGTGTCATCCCGCAGATCTCGGTGATGCTCGGCCCATGCGCGGGCGGCGCGGCGTACAGCCCGGCCCTGACGGACTTCGTGTTCATGGTGCGGGAGACCTCGCAGATGTTCATCACCGGGCCGGACGTGGTCCGCGCGGTGACCGGCGAGGAGATCACCCAGAACGGGCTGGGCGGCGCGGACGTGCACGCCGAGACCTCGGGTGTCTGCCACTTCGCGTACGACGACGAGGCCACCTGCCTGGAGGAGGTCCGCTACCTCCTCGCCCTGCTGCCGTCCAACAACCGCGAGAACCCGCCGTCCGTCCCCTGCGACGACCCGGCGGAGCGCGTCGGCGACGCGCTGCTGGACCTGGTGCCGGCCGACGGCAACCGCCCGTACGACATGCGCAAGGTCATCGAGGAGCTCGTCGACGACGGCGAGTTCCTGGAGGTCCACGAGCGCTGGGCGACCAACATCATCTGCGCGCTGTCCCGCATGGACGGCGAGGTCGTCGGCATCGTCGCCAACCAGCCGCAGTCGCTGGCGGGCGTCCTGGACATCGAGGCGTCGGAAAAGGCTGCCCGTTTCGTCCAGATGTGCGATGCTTTCAATATCCCGATCCTCACGCTGCTGGACGTCCCCGGCTTCCTGCCGGGCGTCGACCAGGAGCACGGCGGCATCATCCGGCACGGCGCGAAGCTGCTGTACGCGTACTGCAACGCCACCGTGCCGCGGATCTCGGTCGTGCTGCGCAAGGCCTACGGCGGTGCCTACATCGTCATGGACTCCCAGTCCATCGGTGCCGACCTCACCTATGCCTGGCCGACGAACGAGATCGCGGTGATGGGCGCCGAGGGCGCGGCCAACGTGATCTTCCGCAAGCAGATCGCCGAGGCGGACGACCCGGAGGTCATGCGGGCCCGGATGGTCAAGGAGTACAAGTCCGAGCTGATGCACCCGTACTACGCGGCCGAGCGCGGCCTGGTCGACGACGTGATCGACCCGGCCGAGACCCGCGAGGTGCTGATCCGCTCGCTGGCCATGCTCCGGTCCAAGCACGCCGACCTGCCGGCCCGTAAGCACGGCAACCCGCCGCAGTAATTCCTACCGCTCTGTACCGCAGCCACCCTGCGACCTTGGAGACGACGAAAGTGAATCCTGCCGATACCTCCGACCGTTCCCTGGTCCGCGTCGAGAAGGGCGAGGCCAGCGAGGAGGAGCTCGCCGCGCTGACCGCGGTGCTGCTCGCCCGCGCCGCCCACCGGCCGGCCGCGCTCCCGGCGCAGCCGCACGCCACGGCCGCGCGCTGGCGCCGGCTGGAGCGCCAGCGCGGCTTCCGCGGCGCGCGCTCCTGGCAGGGGTAGCACACGCGACGCGAAGGGCCCCCGTACACCTCTCGGTGTACGGGGGCCCTTCGCGTACCGGCGGTGTCAGGCCTGCACCGCGGCCGGTTCCGCCGTGGTGGCCGCCGGGGGAGCGGTCTCGCCCTGCTGCCCGGGCAGCTTCAGGTACAGGGTCAGCAGTGCGGACACCACGTACAGCGCCGCGAAGATGATGACCACGCCGCCCGGGCCGAGCGGGCCGAGGAAGACGCTGACGATGGCGGGGCCGACGAAGGCCGCGCCGCCCGCGCCGAGGTTCAGCAGGGCCATCGCGCCGCCCTTCTTGTCGGGCGCGAGGGCGGGGATCAGGGCCGAGATGGAGACGAAGCCGGCCAGCGTCACGCCGTAGAGCATGCCGCAGACGAGCGCGACCCCGTAATGGGAGCCGACGGCCAGCGGGACGAAGTACAGCGTCAGCGTGGTGATCGCGCAGCCGATGCCGCCGAAGCCGGCGATGGTCTTCCGCCAGCCGATCCGGTCGCCGAGCCAGCCGAAGAGCAGGTTGCAGAAGACGTTGGTGCCGTAGATGACGGCCAGCAGGGTCAGCCAGCGGCCCTCCCCGAAGCCCAGCTCCTTGGCGAAGAAGGTGGGCAGGAAGACCAGGAAGCCGAACTCCGGCGCGGTGTTGATGATGCGGACCACGCAGCCGACCGCGACCTTGGGGTGGGTCCAGGCGATGGAGAGGCTGGAGAGGAGGGACTGGACGGGCTTCACCTCGGGCGGGGCGAGGCGGGCGAAGCCGGTGCGCTCGCGGACGCCGAGCAGGCAGAACGCGCCGCCGACCGCGATGATCCCGAGCGCCACCCAGAGCGTGCCGAACTGCCCGAAGACGGGGTTGGTGATCCCGGCGACCACGGAGCCGAGGGTCGGCAGACCGCCGGTGAAGGCCACGTAGAACCAGCCCACCGCCGTGCCCATCCGGGCCACGGTCGCGGTCGCGGTGATCCAGACCAGGAAGCCGAAGGCGAAGAGCGGGTAGCCGAAGCCGCGCAGCCCGTAGAAGACCAGCATGAGGGGGTAGTTCTGCGGGGCGAGCGCGAAGACCAGGAAGAGGACGTCGAAGACGATCCAGACGGCCAGCCCGAGCTGCATCACCCGGCGCGGCCCCCACAGGTCCGACAGCGCGCCGGAGAGCCACGAGGCGAGCATGACCGTGACACCGTAGGCGGTGATGACGTACGAGGCGTGCACCTCGGTACCGGCGCCGTGGTCCGCCATGTACGGCGCGATGAAGCCCGACTCGACACCGTCGCCGACCATGAAGAGCAGGACGCCGAGGTAGCCGAAGACCAGCGCCTTGGGGATGCCGAGGCGGTCGGGCAGTGAGAGCGCCGATGGTGGAGCCATGTCGCGCCTCCGTAGGAGCGAGAGTGGTGGCGGTGGGACATCAGCAGCATGAATCCTGTGAACTTCACATGCAAGATGTGAAGCGCGCTTTTCTGGGCCGTGGTTCTCACAGCACCGAGCGTGATTTACGCGCTGAGGGGTGACGAATCTGTGATGTGGGTGTTAAATCCAACAGGGACAGAACAAAGGAGTGTGCCCTGATGACCACGACGCCCGACGGCCTCGGACACAACGCCGCGACCTTCCGCGAGGACTGGCTGGAAGGACTGGCCGACGCGTACGCGCGCACGCTCCGGCGGGTCCCCGGCACCTTCGGCGTGGTCGGCCACCACGCCCCGCGCCCCGGCAAGGTCGCCGTCGTCATCGGCGGCGGCTCCGGCCACTACCCGGCCTTCGCGGGACTGGTCGGGCCCGGGCTCGCGGACGCCGCCGCGGTCGGCGACGTCTTCGCCAGCCCCAGCGCCGAGCAGATCTACCGCACCGCCAGGGCCGCCGACGGCGGCGCCGGCGTGCTGATGTCCTACGGGAACTACGCGGGCGACGTGATGCACTTCGGCCTGGCGGCGCGCCGGCTCGCCGCCGAGGGCGTGCCCGTACGTACCGTCCTGGTCACCGACGACGTGGCCAGCGGCCCGCCGCCGGTCGAGGGCCAGGAGATCGACCCCTCGCGCGACCGGCGTGGGGTGGCCGGCGACTTCTTCGTCTTCAAGGTGGCGGGCGCGGCGGCCGAACGCGGCGACGACCTGGAGGGCGTGACCGCGCTCGCGGCCCGCGCCAACGCCATGACGCGCACCTTCGGCGCCGCGTTCTCCGGCTGCACCCTGCCCGGCGCGAGCGAGCCGCTGTTCACCGTGAATTCCGGTACGACCGAGCTGGGCATGGGCATCCACGGCGAGCCCGGTCTGCGTACCACCCGCAGCCTCACCGCGACCGAACTCGCCGACGAGCTGGTCGACAACCTGCTCCCGGAGCTGCCCCCGCTGCCCGAGGGCGCGGGCGACCGGGTCGCGGTGCTGCTCAACGGCCTGGGCCGGACCAAGTACGAGGAGATGTTCGTCGTCTTCCGGCAGGTCAACCGGCGGCTGAAGGAGGCCGGACTGACGCCCTTCCGGCCGGAGGTCGGCGAGTTCGTCACCTCCTTCGACATGGCGGGCGTCTCGCTGTCGGTGATGGTCCTCGACGAGGAGCTGGCCGAGCTGTACGACGCGCCCTGCGACAGCCCGGCGTTCCGCAGCCTGCCGGGGCCTCGTAGGGACGCCGACGACGTACGGGAGGGCCCGGCGGCCGCCGCTGAGCACGAGCGGGCGCAGGCGCAGGCCGGGGCGTCCGCCGCCGACCTGCCCGCGACGGCGGCGCTCCAGGCGGCGCTGGACCTGGTCGAGGCGAACGAGGACGAGCTGGGGCGGCTGGACGCGGTCGCTGGCGACGGGGACCACGGCATCGGGATCGTCCGCGGGCTACGGGCTGCGGTGGCCGCGGCGCGGGCGGCGGAGCCCGGTCCGGCCGGGGATCCGCGCTCGGCGGGTGCGGCTCTGCTGTCCGCCGGTCTCGCCCTCGCCGATGCCTCCGGGGGCGCGTCGGGCGCGCTGTACGGGGCGTTGCTGGCCGAGACCGGTGCCGTTCTCGTGCGGGCTCCGGAGGGGGCCGGCTGTTCTACGGCGCTGCTGGCGGAGGCGGTGGCTGCGGCGCAGCGGGCGGTGAGTGAGCTGGGCGGGGCCCAGGTCGGTGAGAAGACCATGCTGGATGCGGTGGACCCGTTCCGGGCCGAGCTCTGCGCCCGTACGGGCGAGGATCTGGCGACCGCCTGGCGTGCGGCGGCCGAGGCCGCCACGAAGGCCGCGGCCGCGACGGCGGAACTCGTACCGGCACGGGGCCGCGCGGCCCGCATGGGCGACCTCGGTTACGGCCACGCTGACGCCGGGGCGACGTCGCTTGCGCTGATCGTCACCGCCGTGGGCGGCACGCTGCGCTGACGGCTGACGCGCCGTCGTGGCCGGTCGCGCAGTTCCCCGCGCCCCTGAGGGCGCGCGAAGGGCCCCGCACACCATGGTGTGCGGGGCCCTTCGCGTACGGGCGGGCCGTCGGGCGTCAGCGAAGCCGCGCCATGAGCGCGTGCTCCACGAGCGTGATGAGCGCGCTCTTGGCCTCGCTGCGGTGCCGTGCGTCCGTCGTGATGATCGGGGCGTCCGGGCCGATCTGGAGGGCCTCACGGACCTCGTCCGGCGTGTACGGCTGGTGTCCGTCGAAGCCGTTGAGGGCGATGACGAACGGCAGGCCGCTGTTCTCGAAGTAGTCGACCGCCGGGAAACAGTCCGCCAGGCGGCGGGTGTCCACGAGCACCACGGCGCCGATCGCGCCGCGGACCAGGTCGTCCCACATGAACCAGAAACGGTCCTGACCCGGCGTACCGAAGAGGTACAGGATCAGGTCCTGGTCCAGCGTGATACGGCCGAAGTCCATCGCCACCGTCGTGGTGGTCTTGTCCGGCGCGTGCGTCAGGTCGTCGATGCCCGCCGAGGCGGAGGTCATCACGGCTTCGGTACGCAGCGGATTGATCTCGGAGACGGCCCCGACGAAGGTCGTCTTGCCCACGCCGAAGCCGCCCGCCACCACGATCTTCGCGGAGGTGGTGGAGCGGGCTGCACCGCTAGAGCTTGCGAAGTCCACTGAGCACCCTTTCGAGCAGTGTCACATCTGGCTGTCCGCCGGCGGACTCGTCACCGCCGGGCTGATGGATGGCGACGAGTCCGGCCTCCGCCAGGTCGGCGACGAGGATCCGGGCGACGCCGAGGGGGATGGAGAGGAGCGCGGAGATCTCGGCGACCGACTTGATCTCGCGGCACAGATGGCAGATGCGCTGATGCTCCGGCAGCTGGCCCTGCAGCTGAGCCTGGCCGGCCGTGGTGTGCACCAGCGCCTCGATGGCGAGCTGGTAGCGCGGCCGGGTGCGGCCCCCGGTCATGGCGTACGGGCGGACCAGCGGGTTCTGCGCCCCGCCGGTCGGCGCCGACGGCTCGGCGCGCCGCTGCGGCGGCTGCACCGGTTCTATCCGCGGCACCCGGGACCCCTCGTCGCCGTAGCCGTAGGGCGACGGGGAGGGGCTGCCGTACGTCGTGTCGTAGGGCTGCTGCTGCGGCGCGGGCCGCGGCTGCCGACGACTCGGCGCGGACGGGAAGTTGAAGCGGTTGTACTGGGTTTCGCCCTGCGACTCGGGCAGATGCCCGGAATCGTACGGGTATCCGCTAGGGGGCGTTGCCACGTTTCCTCCTCCAACTTGCCAATCCGACGCCGGTCGCGCCACCGCACCCTATGGTGCGGTGGCGAGAAACGCACTGCCTGTCTGTCAGTTGAGAAGGCTGCCCTGCAGTTCGGCGCGCAGATCGGGCGTGAGAACGCTGCCCGCGCGGTCGACCAGCAGAGCCATCTCGTAACCGACGAGGCCGATGTCGCACTCGGGGTGCGCCAGTACGGCCAGCGACGATCCGTCCGAGACGGACATGATGAAGAGGAACCCGCGCTCCATCTCCACCACGGTCTGGTTGACGCTCCCGCCTTCGAAAATGCGGGAGGCACCCGAGGTCAGCGAGGTGAGCCCGGAGGCCACCGCCGCCAACTGATCGGCTCTGTCCCGAGGGAATCCCTCGGACATGGCGAGGAGGAGACCGTCTGCGGAGACCACGACCGTGTGGGACACACCGGGGGTGTTGTCCACGAAGTTGGTGATCAACCAGTTCAGGTTCTGCGCCGCCTGGCTCATCGGGCTCACACTAACGCTCCTGATCGTAGGTGCTGCCGGGGCCGAAGCCCTGTTGGTCATTCTTGGGTGACTCCATACCGGCACTGCGTCCCTGCTGGACACCGCGGCGCAGGTTGCTCAGCCTGCCCCGGACGTCCTCGGGCGCACGGGAGACCTGGGGGCCGCCCTGCGGGGTCTGCTCCGCCGTGCCCTCGACCAAATTGGCCTTGGGCACCCGCCGGGGGAGACCGGAGGAGGTGATCCCGCCTGCCTTCGGCTCGCGAAGCTGCTCCGCCCGCTGCCAGCGCTCATCGTTGGCAGTACGCCAACCAAAGCTGTCCTCCGACGTGCTCCGCTGTTGCGGGGGCGACGCCGGCTCCTCGGGCTGCTGCCACTCCTGCTGCCCGGGGGCCTTGTCACCTCCGCGGCGCGGAAGGCCGGCGTCGGTCAGGGAGTGGGTTTCGCTCGGGGTGGGACCCGGACGATCGAATGCTACGCGTTCCTGCGGCTGCGCGGGAGCGTCGGGACCATTGTGGTCCGATTCCGCTTGACCGCCGAAGTAGCCCTGGAACGGAGCCGGTTCGCTCCATCCGGGACCCTGCCGGCCGTCTGCGGAGTACTGCGGCTGCTCGCCGGCGGGCTCCGGAGAACCCTGGTCGAACAGGTTCTGACCACCGAAGGAACGGTCGTCGTAGGCGCCGGTGGGTCCGTCGTGGGACTGCTGCCCGACGGTCTCCTGGGGGGCGTACGGGTGCTCCTGGAAGCCGTCGTACGCGGCGCCCGAGCCCTCCGCTTCACCGCGCCGGGGGAGCCCGCCGAAGTCCTGCGCCGGGTTCTGCGCGGGCTCCTGGCCGGGCGCACCGTGGCGCGGTGCGCCGTTCTGTGCCTCCAGTGCCGCGCGGCGCTCCTCGCGGAGCAGCGAGCGGCCCACGGGGTCCAGGTCGGCGGAGTCGTCCGACGGCCGGTAGTGGTCGTCGAAGCCGAGCTCGGCCGCGGTACGCATGTCCTCGGGCTGCTGGAACGACTGCGGGTGCTCCGGCATGATCCGGGAGACCGTGAAGTCGTCCTCGAAGGTGTCCTCGCCGCCACCGCCGTGGGTGATCGCCTCCGGCAGCATGACCAGCGAGGTGGTGCCGGCCTGCTCGCCCGAGGGGCGCAGCTGGACGCGGATGCCGTGCCGGTCCGCCAGCCGGCCGACCACGAAGAGGCCCATGCGCTGGGAGATCGCGATGTCGACGGTCGGCGGGTTGGCCAGCTTGTGGTTGATGTCCGCGAAGTCCTCGGGGGTGAGCCCGATGCCCTTGTCGTGGATCTCGATCATCACGCGGCCGTCGGGGAGACGGGTCGCGGTGACCCGCACCTTGGTCTGCGGCGAGGAGAACGTGGTGGCGTTCTCCAGCAGCTCGGAGAGCAGGTGCACGAGGTCGGTGACGGCCTGGCCGTGGATCTCGCTCTCGGGGACGCCCTGGAGCTCGATGCGCTCGTAGGACTCCACCTCGGAGGTGGCCGCGCGGAGCACGTCGATCAGCGGGACCGGCTGGGTCCAGCGGCGGCCGGGCTCCTCGCCCGCGAGGATGAGGAGGTTCTCGCCGTTGCGCCGCATACGGGTGGCGAGGTGGTCCAGGCGGAAGAGGTTCTCCAGCTGGTCCGGGTCGGCCTCGTTGTTCTCCAGGTCGGTGATGAGCGTCAGCTGGCGCTCGACCAGGCCCTGGTTACGGCGCGAGAGGTTGGTGAAGATCGCGTTGACGTTGCCCCGCAGGAGGGCCTGCTCGGCGGCGAGCCGCACGGCCTCGCGGTGAACCTGGTCGAACGCGCGGGCGACCTCGCCGATCTCGTCGGTGGTGGAGATCGGGATCGGCTTGACGCGGGTGTCGACCCGGCCCGGGTCCGTACGGGAGAGCTGGTCGACCAGCATCGGCAGCCGCTGCTCGGCGATGCCAAAGGCGGCCGTGCGCAGCTCCTGCATGTTGCGGGTCATCGAGCGGGCCATCAGGCCGGCGATGAGGAAGGCGATGATCAGCGCGCCGAGCGCGACGCCGGAGTCCACGAAGGTGGTCTGCTGCGCGTCGTCGGCGATCGCCGCGGCCTCGTCCACCGCCTTGTCGGCGAGGTCCTCCTCGATACCGCGGTACATGTCGAACTTGCCGGTGGACGCCGCGAACCAGGTCTGCGGCGTGACGCCCTTGGCGGCGAGCAGCTGCGGCGAGGCGCCGGAGGAGATCGCCTGGACCATCGCGTCGATGGACGGCGGCGACTGGAACTGCCGGCCGGCCGCGCTCGCCTGCTTCCGCGCCTTGGCCGCCTCCTGCTGGCCCTTCTTCTTGAGGGCCGCGGAGTCCTTCTTCAGCCGCGCGATGTCCTCGGGGGTGCCGCCGGAGGTGTACTCGCCGATGGCGATGCCCTCCAGGTAGGCGTACGACGCGAAGGCGGTGAGCTGCTTCTTGCGCTCCTTGGCGCCCGCCGCCGGGTGCACCAGCAGGTGGGTGCCGATGGAGCGCTGCAGGGAGGTGGCGGCCTTCGCCAGCGAGACGGCGTAGACCGTGCGTCCGTAGGAGGTGATGTTGCCGGTGCCCAGACCCAGCTCGTTGGAGAACTCCATCAGCGGGTGCTGGACCTCGGTGTAGCCCTCTTCGGTCTGCACACCGGTGAGCTGCGAGGTGTAGGCCGCCTTGCGCAGCACGTCGAGCTTGGGCTCGACCTTCTCGAAGACCGCGAGGCGGCGCTTCAGGCCCGGCTTGTCGGGCATGTTCCGGACCGCGTCGTGGAAGTCCGCGGCGGCGGCGTCGGTGGTGGCCCGCGCGTCCCGGACGACCGGGTCGTTGCGCTTGCCCTGGAGGAGCGGCGCCGCGGTGCGGTCCCGCTCGTCGACGAGGGCCTGGCCGTAGGAGGCGGCCGCCTGGACCAGCTTCGCGGTGTTCTCGGCGTCCTGGGCCTCGTTCCAGGTCGAGACCGAGGTGTTCACCCGCAGCCCGGCGAAGATCAGCGCCAGGATGACGGGAAGCAGCAGGATCGCGTTCAGCCGGGTGGCCACACGCCAGTTGCGCGGGGACATCCGGTTGCCACGCACGGGCCGACTGCTCAGCGGACTTTCAGGCGCGTCGGAAGGCGACGCCGTATGACGCGGCGGCGGTGTGAAGTTGCCCCGCTGCGCCGCCTGCTGCGGCGCGGGGCCCGACTTGCTTCGCCTCACTCGACCAACAACCTCTCGGCGCCGGCACGTATCTCGCTGTGCCGTTTCGTTCTGGGCGTTACCTACTCCGGAGTTCAGCGAATTCCAGCACGTCAGGGCCGCGCGTTCCAAACAGTGCGGACAAGATGAGCAAGCCCTGCGGGACGCCAGATAAAAGGGGCGTTAAGGGCGAGGCGCGGCAAAAGCCGGGGGGAAAGTGAACACAGCGAAGCCAGCTGTGCGCATCCGGTGTCGAGCTCCCGGGATTTCTCTGTCGAAACGTTATGAACGCCGGGGTCCGGCGTGTCCAAGGACACAGCGCACCCCGGCGCAACTGGCTGTACGGCAGCGTTACTTGAGCCGCGCCATGAGGGCGTGTTCGACGAGCGTGATGAGGGCACCCTTGGCCTCGCCGCGGTGCCGGGCGTCGGTGGTGATGATCGGCGTGTCGGGGCCGATCTGCAGCGCTTCGCGCACCTCGTCGGGGGTGTACGGCTGCTGCCCGTCGAACCCGTTCAGCGCGATCACGAACGGCAGCCCGCTGTTCTCGAAGTAGTCGACCGCGGGAAAGCAGTCCGAGAGCCGGCGGGTGTCGACGAGTACCACGGCACCGATCGCACCGCGGACCAGATCATCCCACATGAACCAGAAACGGTCCTGGCCGGGAGTGCCGAACAGATAAAGAATCAAATCCTGATCGAGGGTGATACGCCCGAAATCCATGGCGACGGTGGTCGTCGTCTTGTCCTGCACGTGACTGAGGTCGTCGATGCCCGCGGAAGCGGACGTCATGACGGCCTCGGTACGCAGCGGATTGATCTCGGAAACCGCCCCGACAAAGGTGGTTTTGCCCACGCCGAAACCGCCCGCCACCACGATCTTCGCGGACGTGGTCGAACGGGGCGTGGCGTCAGAGCTTGCGAAGTCCACTGAGCACCCTCTCCAGCAAGGTCACATCGGGCGTGCCGCCGGCCTCACCGCTGCCGCCGGGCTGGTGGATCGCCACCATGCCGGCCTCGGCCAGGTCGGCGACCAGGATTCTGGCGACCCCCAGCGGTATGTGCAGCAGCGCGGAGACCTCCGCCACCGACTTCACCTCGGCGCACAGATGGCAGATGCGCTGGTGCTCCGGCAGCAGCCCGGGCAGCTGGGAGGGATCGGCCGTGGTGCTGACCAGCGCCTCGATGGCGAGCTGGTAGCGCGGCCGGGTCCGGCCTCCGGTCATCGCATAAGGGCGGACCAGTGGCTGGTCGCCCCCGTCGTCGCCGTACGGCTCGCTGGTATAGCCGTACGGGCCGGGCGAAGCGGGTGGCGGGGTCATGGGTCCTCCGGGCTGGACAACTGGCTGTCGTCGGATCGGGCCGGTGGGGGGCTCTTCGGCACGTGGGATCGGTGGCGGATCAGTTCAGCAGGCTGCCCTGCAGCTCGGCCCGCAGGTCCGGCGTCAGCACGCCGCCCGCACGGTCGACCAGCAGAGCCATCTCGTAACCGACGAGGCCGATGTCGCACTCGGGGTGCGCCAGTACGGCCAGCGACGATCCGTCCGAGATCGACATCAGGAAGAGGAAGCCGCGCTCCATCTCCACCACGGTCTGGTTGACGTTCCCGCCCTCGAAGATGCGGGACGCGCCGGATGTCAGGGAGGTGAGCCCGGAGGCCACCGCGGCGAGCTGGTCGGCCCGGTCCCGCGGGAAGCCCTCGGACATCGCGAGCAGCAGACCGTCCACCGAGACGACCACCGTGTGGGACACCCCGGGGGTGTTGTCCACGAAATTGGTGATCAACCAGTTCAGGTTCTGCGCCGCCTGGCTCATCGGACTCAACTAACGCTCCTGCTGGTGAGTGGGGTCCACGATGGGGTGCGTGCCGGTGTGCCCGGCCTGCCGGCCCTGCTGGATGCCCCGGCGGAGATTGGTCAGCCGGCCGCGCACGTCGTCGGGCGAACGGGAGACCTGCGGGCCGCCCGCACGCTGCTCCTGCTGCGCGGTACCTGCGACGAGGTTCGCACGCGGGACGCGGCGCGGCAGCCCGGAGGTGGTGACCCCGCCGGCCGCGGGCTGCCGGACCTGCTCGGCCCGGCGCCAGACGTCGTCATTGGGCGAGGAACGCCACTCGGCCTGCGCCTGAGCGCCGCTCCCGGCCGGCTCGCGCCGGGGCAGCCGCGGCGCCTCCGGGGCGCTCTGCGGCCGGCTCACGGGCTCCTCGGCGGCGCCGCCGCCCGGCTGGGTGAACCAATTCGACTCGATCGTGTCGAAGATCGGCGAACCCGCGTCGCCCGTGCTCCGCGGCGCGGGGCCGCCGAGCAGATCGGCGTCGTCCGGAGCGGAGTACGGCTGCTGCTGTACGGGGACCTCGTCGGCCCGCGGAGCGCGCCCGAAGGCACTGTCCCGGCCGAACGCGTCGTCGCGGCCGAAGGAGTCGGCGTCGTAGGCCTGGCCGCCGCGCGCCGGAGCGCTCTCCTCGGCGGGGCGGCTGTCCTGCGCGGAGTGCGCGGACTGCGGGGACTGCTCGGACTGCGGGGCGAACTCGCCGCTCCACATCGGGCTGGTGGGCCGGTCGGGCGCCGGGGGAGACGCGGGCGCCTCCTGGGCGGACCCGCCGGACGACGGCGCCGAGGGCAGCTCGAACTCGCCGCTCCACAGGGGCCGGGCGTCCTGCGCGGAGCCCTGTGCGGGGGAGGTACCGCGCTCCGGGGCGTTCGCGCCGGGGCGCGGAACGCCGAAGTCCGGGCGCTCGAACTGCGCCGTGTCACCGGGGCCGCCGGCCGCCGGGCGCTCGAACTGCCCGGTCGTCTCGGGACGCGGGTACTGGCCGGATATCTCGCCGCGGCCGTGCCGGCCGGTGCTCTCCGGCTCCTCGTGGCCGCGCGGGTGGTCGTCCTGGCCCTGGCGGGGCGCCAGCGGCCAGTCGCCGGCCGCCTCGCCGCGCTCGCGCCGCGCACCCCAGCTGGAGCCGGGCTGCTGGCCGGGTTGCTCGCCGGACTGGAGGGGCGCGGACTCCGCCGCGCTCGAGGTACCGCCGGTCAGCTCGCCGGCCGGGCTGCGGGTGGGCAGCTGCGGCCGCTCGCCGCGCGGCGCGGGCGCGCCGGTGGGCGGGGCGACGGTCGGCCGGTGGCTCGCGGCCGGCGGCTGGGCCGGCTCGCCGCCGCGCACCGGCAGCGTGGGCCGGTCCTGGCCGGCGGGGGCCGCGGGAGAGTTGCCGAAGGCGTTGTTCTGGCTACGGGCCGGGGCGCCGGGCGCGCCACCGGGGGCACCGCCGGGCGCGCCCGCTCCGGGGCGGCTCGGCAGCGCGGTACGGGGACCGGAGCCCATCTGGCCGCGCGGCTGCAGGCCCGCGAGGCGGCTGGAGTGCTGGCCGCCCGCGTCGCCGGAACCGCGGCCGCCGGCGGGCTTGCCGCCCGGGCCGGGCTTCTTGCCGGCGCCACCGCTCTGCGCGACGTCCACCGGCAGCATGACCAGTGCGGTCGTACCGCCGGAGTCCGAGGGACGGAGCTGGACGCGGATGCCGTGCCGCAGGGACAGGCGGCCGACCACGAAGAGGCCCATCCGGCGGGACACCGAGACGTCCACGGTCGGCGGGCTGGCGAGCCGCTCGTTGATCGCCGAGAGGTCCTCGGGGGAGAGGCCGATGCCGGTGTCGTGGATCTCGACCAGGACACGGCCGTCGGGCAGCGCGTGGCCGGTGACCTTGACCTTGGTCTGCGGCGAGGAGAACGAGGTGGCGTTCTCCAGCAGCTCGGCGAGGAGGTGTACGAGGTCGTTGACGACGCGGCCGGCGACCTCGGTGGTCGGTACCGCGCTCAGTTCGATGCGCTCGTACTGCTCCACCTCGGAGGCGGCGGCGCGCAGCACGTCGACCAGCGGGACCGGGCGGGTCCAGCGGCGGCCCGGCTCCTCGCCCGCGAGGACGAGGAGGTTCTCGCCGTTACGGCGCATTCGGGTCGCGAGGTGGTCGAGCTTGAAGAGCGAGGAGAGCTGGTCGGGGTCGGCCTCGCGGGACTCCAGCTCCGAGATCAGCGAGAGCTGGCGCTGGATGAGGCCCTGCGACCGCCGCGAGAGGTTGGTGAACATCGCGTTGACGTTGCCCCGCAGCAGCGCCTGCTCGGACGCCAGCCGGACGGCCTCGCGGTGCACCTCGTCGAACGCGGTGGCCACCTTGCCGATCTCGTCGCGGCTGTGCACGCCGACGGACTCGACCGAGGTGTCCACGTCCTGCGGGTCGGCCTCGGAGAGCTGCTTGACCAGCTCGGGGAGCCGCTTCTGGGAGACCGTCTGCGCGGTGTCCTGCAGCCGGCGCAGCGAGCGGACCATGGAGCGGGAGACGACGAACGCGCCGACGAGCGAGATGCCCAGGACGAGCAGGATCACCGCACCGTTGAGGATCGCGCCGGTGGTGGCGTCGTTGCGCAGCTCGCGGGACTTCTGCTCCATCTGGGAGAGCAGCGTCGTCTCGATCCGCGACATCAGGTTGATCTTGTTGGTGTCCAGGTCGTACCAGTCCAGGTACGACATCTGCTCACCGCGGATGCCCGACTCGGTCTTGAAGCTGCGGTCGGCGAAGGAGTTCGCGTGCTCGATGTCGTCGTTGCCGCTGTCCAGGCCCTCCATGAGGGAGGCGGCGCCGGGGTAGATGTTCGAGAACCGCTTGAGCGCGGACTCCTCGTTGTCCTCGGCGGTACGGCCGGCCAGCCGGTCGTTCGCGGACAGGTGCGCGTGGCCCTTGTTCGACAGACCGGCGCTGACGTACGCCCGCTGCATCGACGCGTACTCCTTGGCGGAGGAGAACGCGGCCAGGGAGCGGGTGCTCTGGATCATCTCCGGGCTGCTGGTCGCCTGCGCCATGTCCTGCGAGAGCGCGAGCAGGGAGGTGATGAGCTGGTTGTACGCGGTGACGGTCTGGGCGACGTTCTCCTTGTCGGAGTACGCCTTGTTCCGTACCTCGTTGAGGGTCCCGAGCTGCCGCTGGATGTCGACGATCGTGGCGCGCACACCGGCCATCGAGCCGCGTGCCGCGTCGACGTCGTCGGTGTGCTCCTTGAAGGACTTGATCGCGCGGTCGGTCTCCTCGCGCGGCGCCACCACATCGGTGTCGTCCTTGGTGTTGCCGGAGCCGGCCAGCGGGCCCGCCGAGCGGTCCCGCTCCTCCTGGAGCGCGTCGGCCAGCTCGGTGGCCTGCCGCGTCATCTCCGTGAGGAGCTGCATCCGGTCGAGCTGGTCCATGTTGTCCAGCTCGCTGCTGATCCGCAGCCCGCCCAGCGTCGTGGCGGCGACCACGGGCAGCGCGATCAGGGAGACCAGACGCGTGCTGATGCGCCAGTTGCGCAGCGACAGACGGGCCCCGGGGCCCATGGGGCCCTTGGCCTTGGGGCGCTCGGCGGCGGAGTCGCCGGCCGGCGCCGGGTCGGTCCGGTCGGTCGGCAACGTGCCGCTCGCCGGACCGTTGCTCTGGGCGCGCTGCTGCGAGGAGGCGCGGTCGGTCCCGCCGCGCAGCTCCGGGTCAGCCGCAGCGCTGCCATCCCTCTTGAAACGTCCCTGCACTAGCGTCGCAACCTCTGGACCAGGCGTCCCTCCGCGGTGACGGCGGGACGGTGTCGAGTCGTAGGGGGGCCGCTTGCCCCATGGCGGTCGTGAGTGTGACCGGCGGGCTACTCCCTCTGGCGAAGAGAGCGGCACCCACCGCGCGGCGCTGCTCTGCGCCCCCTGCGCGCCGTGTGAAACATGCGGCGGTCCGGGGAATTCCAGCACAGTGCCGGACGGGCAACAAGAGCGGAGCCCCCGGCTGTGACATGAGTGACGCAATGTATGGAGTGAGTAACGAGTAGTAGAAGCTCCCGCCCCTTATAACGGACTTTTGCCAGCGTTACGGGCGCTATAGCGCCCGACCCCGGGTCCCGTAAAGGGGAGTGGAACATGCGCTTCGCTCCGCCAATGTCCGTTTCGTCAACGGCGTTCGATCATGAAAATTGCGGCATTTGCCGCAGAGTTCGTGAGCAAACTCACACGATGATCACCGACTTGACCGCAAGATCGACGGGAATAGCGCGCATAGCCTGACGCTTTACACCTGTGCCGCAATCGCCCAGCGGCACCTGCATGGGCAGTGACCACCACAGCGAGATACGCGAGGCATTCCGACAGTGAAGACGACGATGATGTTCCGCTCCATAGCCAACCCGCGGCGCACGACCCTGATGCACCTGAAGGACGCCGAGGAGCTGCAGACCGCACCGGTCGAGGACGCCGCACAGCCGGAGCACGCCGTCGAGCTGCCCACCCAGACCGCCAACCCCCGCCGCACCGTCCTCATGGACGCGCCCGAGTAGGACGCGGCGCACAACAAAGGACAGAGGGCGGGCCCCGCTCCCGCGATAGCCTGGGGTGTCCACTCCCGGCAAGAGATCAAGAGGGGCAGCGGCTTCCGTGCGCATCGCCAGATTTTCCATCGACGGCAACGTCGGCTTCGGCGTCGTCGAGGGCAATGACCTCGACGTCATCAAGGGACACCCCTTCGCCGAGTTCGAGCGCTCGGGCCAGAAGGTCCCCCTGGACAAGGTGCGGCTGCTGCCGCCCGTCCTCCCGAACAAGGTCGTGGCCATCGGCCGCAACTACGCCGAGCACGCCAAGGAGCTCGGCAACGAGGTCGACGACGTGCCGGTCGCCTTCTTCAAGCCCTCCACCTCGGTGGTGGGCCCCGGCGACCCCGTCGTGTACCCCTCCTTCTCGCAGGAGGTGCACCACGAGGCCGAGCTCGCCGTCGTCATCGGCCGCATGTGCCGCGAGGTCCCCCGCGAGCGCGTGAAGGACGTCATCCTCGGCTACACCTGCGCCAACGACATCACCGCGCGCGACGTACAGCGGCGCGAGGCGCAGTGGGCCCGGGCCAAGGGCTTCGACAGCTCCTGCCCGCTCGGCCCCTGGGTCGAGACCGAGCTGGACCCGAGCGATCTGACCATCCAGTGCACGGTCAACGGCGAACAGCGCCAGCTGGGCCGCACGAGCGAGATGGTCCGCTCGATCGAGGACCTGATCGTCCACATCACGGAGGCGATGACGCTGCTCCCCGGCGACGTCGTCCTCACGGGCACCCCCGCCGGGGTCGGCCCGCTCAACGTCGGCGACGAGGTCGCCGTCACCATCGAAGGCATCGGCACTCTCACCAACAAGGTGATCAAGCGTGGCTAACGCGACCCCCGTCCGCGTACGTTTCTGTCCCTCGCCGACCGGCAACCCCCACGTGGGCCTGGTCCGCACCGCCCTCTTCAACTGGGCGTTCGCCCGGCACCACGAGGGCACCCTGGTCTTCCGGATCGAGGACACCGACGCGGCCCGCGACTCCGAGGAGTCCTACAACCAGCTCCTGGACGCCATGCGCTGGCTGGGCTTCGACTGGGACGAGGGCCCCGAGGTGGGCGGCCCGCACGCCCCGTACCGCCAGTCGCAGCGCATGGACATCTACCAGGACGTCGCGCAGAAGCTGCTGGACGGCGGCTACGCCTACCACTGCTACTGCACCGCCGAGGAGCTGGAGGAGCGCCGGGAGGCCGCGCGCAAGGCCGGCAAGCCCTCCGGGTACGACGGCAAGTGCCGCGCGGTGACCGCCGAGCAGAAGGCCGCGTACGAGGCCGAGGGCCGCACCTCGATCGTCCGCTTCCGGATGCCCGACGAGACGATCACCTTCACCGACCTGGTCCGCGGCGAGCTGACCTTCCAGCCGGAGAACGTGACCGACTACGGCATCCTCCGCGCCAACGGCGCGCCGCTGTACACGCTCGTCAACCCGGTCGACGACGCGCTCATGGAGATCACCCACATCCTCCGCGGCGAGGACCTGCTCTCCTCCACCCCGCGCCAGATCGCCCTGTACAAGGCGCTGATCGAGCTGGGCATCGCCAAGCAGATCCCGGCCTTCGGCCACCTGCCGTACGTCATGGGCGAGGGCAACAAGAAGCTCTCCAAGCGCGACCCGCAGTCCTCGCTCAACCTCTACCGCGAGCGCGGCTTCCTCCCCGAGGGCCTCCTCAACTACCTCTCCCTCCTCGGCTGGTCGTTCTCCGAGGACCAGGACATCTTCTCCATCGACGAGATGGTGGCGAAGTTCGAGATCGAGGACGTCAACGCCAACCCGGCGCGCTTCGACCTGAAGAAGTGCGAGGCGATCAACGCCGACCACATCCGGCAGCTGGACGTGAAGGACTTCACCGAGCGCTGCGCCCCCTGGCTGCGCGCCCCCTTCGCCCCCTGGGACGAGGCGGACTTCGACCAGTCGGTGTTCGACGCCATCGCCCCGCACGCCCAGAGCCGCCTGAAGGTCCTCTCCGAGATCACCGACAACGTCGACTTCCTGTTCCTGAAGGAGCCGGTCTTCGACGAGGCGTCCTGGACCAAGGCGATGGGCAAGGGCGACCCGGTGGCCCTGCTCACCACCGCCCGCGCCAAGCTGGAGACCGCGGACTGGTCGAGCCCCGAGTCCCTCAAGGAGGCCGTCCTGGCCGCCGGCGAGGAGCACGGCCTCAAGCTCGGCAAGGCCCAGGCCCCGGTCCGCGTGGCCACCACCGGCCGCACGGTCGGCCTCCCCCTCTTCGAGTCCCTCGAGATCCTGGGCAAGGACCGCACCCTCGCCCGCATCGACGCGGCCCTGAAGAAGCTGGCCGCGTAACGCCCGCTCCTGAAAGGGGGGCGCCGACCGTGCTGGTCGGCGCCCCCCTTTTCGTACCCCAGGGAGCCGGGAAACCGGGTCTCCCGAGAGCTGCCGCGCCGGTAGCGTGAGGATCATGCCGATACGCGCGGTCCTCTGGGACATCGACGCTGCATTCTTCGGGGGATGACCCCCGAACCCCCAGCCGGTCGGGTGCGCCTCGGCTACCGTCGGGATCATGCCCATACGCGCGGTCCTCTGGGACATCGACGACACGCTCTTCGATTACGCGAACGCCGACCAGGTGGGGATGCAGGCACATCTCCTCGCCGAGGGCCTGACCGACGGATATCCCTCCGTCGAGCAGGCCCTTGCCCGTTGGAAGGAGCTCACCGCGCTGCACTGGCGGCGGTTCGAGGCCGGCGGGATCACCTTCGAGGCGCAGCGCCGGGACCGGGTGCGGGACTTCCTCGGTACGGCCTCGATGAGCGACGAGGACGCCGACGGGTGGTTCGGGCGGTACCTCGCGCACTACGAGGCCGCCTGGGCGCTCTTCCCGGACACCTTGCCGGCGCTGGAGCTGCTCGCCGCGGAGTACCGGCACGCGGTGCTCTCGAACTCCTCTGTTCACAATCAGGACCGCAAGCTGCGGGTTCTGGGGGTAAGGGACCGTTTCGAGGCGCTGGTGTGCGCGGCGGAGCTGGGGATCGCCAAGCCCGCCGCAGGGGCCTTCCACGCCGCCTGTGAGGCCCTGGGGCTGCCGCCCGCGGAGGTGGCGTACGTGGGGGACCAGCCCGACATCGACGCCGGTGGCGCCGTGGCCGCGGGCCTCAGGGGCATCTGGCTGGACCGCCGGGGACTGGGCGGCCGGCCCGAGCTGATCCGGATCACCGGCCTGAACCAGCTCCCCGGCCTGCTGCGCGGCGATACCCGTTTTGGAGCGCCGGACACCTTCGGGTAATGTTCTTTCTGCGCCGCCCGAGAGGGCCGACAGGCCCGGCGGGAAGCGCAAGCCAAACAAAATCCCGCAAGGGGTTGCGTTTTGGTGGGCTATGGTGTAATTGGCAGCACGACTGATTCTGGTTCAGTTAGTCTAGGTTCGAGTCCTGGTAGCCCAGCAAGAGATCGTCTTCTCGGAAGTACGTCTTCCCGGCAGTACAGTCTCTTGATCGCAGTGCCAGCCCCCGTTGTGTAGCGGCCTAGCACGCCGCCCTCTCAAGGCGGTAGCGCCGGTTCGAATCCGGTCGGGGGTACAGATCCTTGCACTCCACCACCTTCGGGTCGCTCCCGGATGCGGTGATGATGAGGATCGCTAGGGCCCCCGTTGTGTAGCGGCCTAGCACGCCGCCCTCTCAAGGCGGTAGCGCCGGTTCGAATCCGGTCGGGGGTACTGGTGACCAATCCTGGATTGGTCTCAACCACCATGGGCTATGGTGTAATTGGCAGCACGAGTGATTCTGGTTCATTTAGTCTAGGTTCGAGTCCTGGTAGCCCAGCGCAGTTGAGCAGGTGGACTGCAGACTTCCTGCTCAAACCGCAGGTGAGCCCCCGTTGTGTAGCGGCCTAGCACGCCGCCCTCTCAAGGCGGTAGCGCCGGTTCGAATCCGGTCGGGGGTACACAGAGAGAAAGGCCCTCCACTCAAGTGGAGGGCCTTTTTCGTGCGCCCGCTTTCGCAATGGCGCGTATCGGCCATGATGAAAAAGCGCGCTCCTCAGGAAAAGAAAGAAGCGCGCGAAGAAAAGAAGAGCGGAAAGGGCCCCTGCCCACCGCCGGCGGCGTTGGCGACGGCAGGCGCGGGGCGATCCATCGGCTCGCAGGCGTCAGCTCGTACGGCGCAGGGCCTCGCTGAGGCGGGCCGCCGCGTCGATGACGGCCTGGGCGTGCATCCGCCCCGGGTGGCGGGTCAGCCGCTCGATCGGCCCGGAGACCGACACGGAGGCCACCACGCGGTTCGACGGGCCGCGGACGGGCGCGGAGACCGAGGCCACGCCCGGCTCCCGCTCGCCGATCGACTGGGCCCAGCCACGGCGCCGTACGCCCGAGAGCGCGGTCGCGGTGAAACGGGCCCCCTGAAGGCCCCTGTGCAGCCGCTCCGGCTCTTCCCAGGCCATCAGGATCTGGGCGGCCGAGCCCGCCTTCATCGGGAGCGTGGAGCCCACCGGGACGGTGTCCCGCAGGCCGGAGAGCCGCTCGGCGGCGGCCACGCAGATCCGCATGTCGCCCTGCCGGCGATAGAGCTGAGCGCTCTCGCCCGTCACGTCGCGCAGGTGCGTGAGCACCGGCCCCGCCGTGGCCAGCAGCCGGTCCTCACCGGCCGCGGCGGCGAGCTCCGCCAGCCGCGGTCCGAGGATGAACCGGCCCTGCATGTCCCTCGCCACCATCCGGTGGTGTTCCAGTGCTACCGCAAGCCGGTGCGCCGTGGGGCGCGCGAGCCCGGTCGCTCCGACCAGCCCGGCGAGGGTGGCCGGACCGGACTCCAGAGCGCTCAATACCAGAGCCGCCTTGTCGAGAACGCCGACGCCGCTAGAGTTGTCCATGCAACGATACTCGCGTCTCACACTGTGAAACGCAAGTTCAATTTTCTGCGGAAGTCGCCACTCTTGAACCGAGGCCCTGGACCGGGGCCCGTGTACCGCCCGGTACGAGGGGTACGAGCGGCGCGCAATCAGACGAGTTGGGCCGGCGAAGTCGGCCGGCCGGAGGGACAGCGATGGGACGGACACTCGCGGAGAAGGTCTGGGACGACCATGTCGTCCGGCGCGCGGAAGGCGAGCCCGACCTTCTCTTCATCGATCTGCATCTGCTGCA